>NZ_VOEJ01000009.1 GCF_007846085.1 Mucilaginibacter pallidiroseus | reverse complement strand
TTAAGGGGTCACTTTCGTCTGGCAAGAGGGGTCACTTTGCTTTGGCGAACGTGGTCACTTTCAACTGGCAAAGGGGGCCTTTTTGGATAGGCCGATAGGGGTCAATTTGGTGCGTTTTATCCAACCTTGGGGCTGTATTGGGACAGACCATTTGTTGAAAACGGAATTAATAAGGTTTATCAACAAACTATTTACTACACAAAGCAATAGTAAAGTTAGCCCAAACGCTTAATAGCACCCAGAACCATATTTGAACCATTCTCTCAGAAGTTGTTTAAGAGGGAATGGTTAAATCTGTTCTTGACGCTCCGGGCCTTTCACACACCAGGAAGATCGGTGTTCCGTTGCTCAAACCTCATCATAACGCTACGCCAAGCTTCGTTAAGTATTAATAAGATTTTTCAAAGCATATTGCTACTTAACCTGCTACGCTGGCTTGTCATATCGTTTGATTTTCGGAGAATCGCAACTTCACATTCGCTCTCGCTATCCTTATAAACGCATCGCTGTAACTTCGCTATGCTGCGTTTTCGCTCAGCCTCTACAAGTCTAGGCGCTCATATTGTTAGGCTCGCCTGCGCCATCGCAAAAGGCATCAGCCATTGTCACAGCGCTTGCAAGACCAACGCTCAAACCCTTAGAGCAACCGCAGCGCCAAGCCTTTGTGAAGCATTCCGTGAAACCGCTTTTCAAGCTTTCTCTTCACAGACCTTTTGCTCAACTCGCAGGACGACTCGCGACTTTAACATAATATAAAAAATTTATATTAGAGCTCTAAACCAAAACATAATGCCGAGTTCAATAATCACTCCAAAAACGAAAAAGGATATTTTCGACACCCTCAAAGGCGAAGCTGGTACTTTTGGTTTGTTATCAGACAACTCTTTATTCGAATTTATCAATGAAATTTGGGATTTAAGATCTATGCCTTCGGAAGATCCACGATTTAGCGATGCTTATGGGGATACGGTGCAGCATATAATAAATAATGATGACTGGGATATTGATTTTATTTTTACCCAAAGGTTTAAGCTATTCGATGATGATGAAATTTTTAAGAAATTCATTGACTCTGTAGTCTCACCGAAATTCAAAAAGGATGAAGATGAAATTACAAAGTTTGTGTTGCTTTTAAATCCATATCTTGAAAAAGATGGTTTTAAGCTTGCCATATCAGACTTTTTAAATGAAATTCCTGTATACACCCTTCAAAGGTCTGAAACGATTAATAACCTTCCACTTGCCTTTAAAGTTAACGATGTAAATTTTTTTGTCCGGTCAATTTTAACAGGGCGGTCAAACAGGGCTTCTTCTCACGAAAAACCAACAATTTTTCCATGTTTTGTTTTAGCATTTAATAACGGATGGAATGATTACACCATTAAAAATGAATTCTCGCTTTTCTATTATGATCATTCTGAAAATGTTGATTCTATCGGGCAGGTCAAAATAATGCAAAATGATAAAGAAAAAACAACCTTAGAATCGTTACCTCTTACTTTTACAAATCTTAGCGAGGAATTTTGCTCACTTGGTCAAAGTGAAGATTATTATCGAATTTTAAAAAGGCTTTTGAAACGAGACTTTGAAAGTGTACTGTATGCGATTAAGGACGCGGCCTTTTTTACAGAAGTACAAGAAAAATTTGAAGAAAACCGAATATTTATAAATTCGCTAATTAGATATGATGAACAGGAAAGGTTATTAAGAGTTGTTAAGTATAAAATTTACGAATATGATCTTTCTCGTCTTTATAAATTTGATTACCAATTCTTACCCAGCTTTGCCGATACACCAATAACTATCAACTTTGATTTTGATACTAATCATGAATTTCCAAATCGTATATACGCTTTTATCGGAAAAAATGGCACTGGTAAAACGCAACTACTTACGTCCTTGCCACTAAATATATCCGCCAATAAGGACGCAGTATTTAGTCCAAAAACTCCACTATTTAGTAAGGTTATTGCTGTTTCTTACAGCGTTTTCGATACATTTAAAATTCCAGTCAAGTCAGCATCTTTTAACTACGTGATCTGCGGCCTTCGAAATGATAAAGGCGAACAAATGACTGATAGAGGTTTGATGTTACGTTTTCATAACTCTTGGAAGCAAATTAAAAAAATGAAGCGGATCAGTCAATGGAGGAAAATACTGCTAAATTTTATTGACAAAGATCTTGTTAATGAGTTTTTGGTATTAAAGGAAGCAACCAATTTAGATTTAGATGAGAACCCATACGAAGTTAAAATAGAAATTTTCAATAAATTAAGGAAAACCTTAAGTTCAGGACAAAGCATTACCCTTTACATTATTACTGAAATCGTCTCGCATATTCGCTTAGATTCTTTGATTCTTTATGACGAGCCAGAGACCCATCTCCACCCAAATGCAATCACAGAATTAATGAATACTATTTACGAGTTGGTAAACCAATTCCAATCTTATTGCATAATTGCCACACATTCTCCAATAATAATTAGAGAATTGCCATCAAGAAGTGTTTTCGTAGTTGAACGTGAAGCAAATGTACCTTCAGTTAGAAGAATAGGGTTGGAGTCATTTGGAGAAAATTTATCAACTCTAACCGACGAGGTTTTTGGTAATAAAAGTGTATATAAACAGTATAAACAGATCATTGATCAATTTATAAAAGAGGGTAAAACATATGAATATATTGTTTCAGTGCTTCAATTTGATGAAATTCCATTGAGCTTAAATACTAGACTTTATATAAAAGGCATGATAAAAGCAACCAATGAGAGAACTTAAATATTATAACGCCAAAAGCACAATTGATTACTATGACGATGTGGTCAAAAGTAAAAGTGTAACAAAAAAAGATCCTGATTACCATACCCGATTAGGCTTTTTAAAAGGAGATATTGCAAAACTTTTCTCCACTTATGAAGAAAAATTTCTTACTAATAAACTTGAAGAATTAGTAAGTTTTGGATATTCTGGGGTTCAAAAAACAGATTTACATAAGCTTTATAGATATAAAAGTAAAGCATTACAAAATTTAAAAACTTTATTAACAACAGCCGGCAATAATCGAATTATAAGCACTTGTCAAAATTGTACCATTAGCGAAATTAATTCTTTTGATCACTATGTGCCACAAGAGAAATATGCGGAATTTGTGATAAATCCCCACAACTTGATACCAAGCTGCACCATTTGTAACGGATTTAAATCTGATGAATGGATTACCGATAACAAACGGCAGTTTTTAAATCTTTACTTAGACAGTTTACCACGACACCAGTACCTTTTTGTAACCGTTAAAGTTGAAAATTTTAATATGATAACAGCTAAGTTTCAGCTTTCGAATAAAAACAAAATTGCAAATGATAAATACGCACTAATTTACAGCCATTATGATAAACTTAACCTTTTGGAAAGATTTAGTGAAAACATAGATATGGTCGTTACCCCATTGGTTAATACTGTAAAATCATATCTTTCAAAACTCTCATTTGACGATATTAAAGAAAGTCAAATGGAAAAAATTGAAAAAGATAAAATTGCTTTTGGATTCAATAATTGGAAATCCATTTTAGAGGAATCACTTTTAAATAGTAAAGAATTTATTGACAGTATAATATTAAATAACATTTAAAAATTACAATTGAGGAGGGGTTAACGTTCATCAAAATCCCCACTAATGCGGAAGCTGAAGCTAACAATCAACTCTCGAACTATCGGCCATATTAAATAAACAACCCATCCTACAAGTTGCCTAACATCGGTGCAGAAGGATTTTTCCTTGTCCATGAAAGTCTTTATGAATAGATACTAAAAGCTTTTGACAGGGTAGACCTGAAAGTAATAAAGTAGCGCCAGGCTTGACAGCTTGGCGCATCCAGTTTAAATAACTAGCACGTAAAAACAGCCTAGATCCGCTTGCATCAAGCATTGCTCAATTAATATAAATCTGCACAGCCATTATCCAAACTGTTATTCGGAAGGAGTCACAAAACGCGCCAGATACACATACTGAGGTACAACATCCGCTGACCTTATTTTTCATTGCTAATAATCCGTTTTTTGCATGAAATTATCACTATGAAAAAACACATATTATTTTTAGTTGCAGTTACTTGCGTATTGTCAGCATGCAAAAAAGAGAGCCTATCTCCAGACGCGGTTTTACAATCAACTACCAACACTCCACAAAGTTTGAGTGCCGTTGCTACGCCAGAGTTATATACAGTTCGGACAATAGCCGGCATTTTTAACGCAGAAAGCCAACGGCCTAATTTGGTAGATGGCCCCGGACCGAAAGCGAAGTTCTGGAAACCGCATGGTATATCTGTAAGTGGCGATGGCAGCTTATATGTTGCGGATTTCTTTAACAGCGCGATACGTAAAATATCCATTCAAAATATTGTATCCACTGTGCCTCTTTCGTATAATACGGATACAGGTGGGGGATTATTGCCAGAAGCCGTTACTATTTCGCCAGGTGGCACACTGTATATCGTATCTACTGCTTATGGCATCAGAATTTACAATAAGGCAAAGGGGATAGATGTATACAACAGGATATCCAACAGCGACTCAAATTTGGATATGGAACAAGACAGTAAAGGTGTAATGTGGTTTGTAGGCGATAAAGCTATAGGTAATATTACCGGAACAACTATCAAAAGGAATTTAGTTGACTTCACTCCCCTGCTTGCGTCTCATGAAACACTTAGAGGTATAGGTTTAGGTCCGAATGGTGTGAAATATGTAAGTACGGCTACACAGTTGTTCAAAGTAAGCGCTCAGGGAACAATTACAAAGCTTTTTCCAAACGTACCTTTTACTTTTATAAGCGGTATCTCAGTTACCAAAAACGGCGAGACGCTATATATTGTTGATGGTAATGCCGTTAAAAAAATAAAAGGCGGAGTAATTACGACAATATGTAAACCTTTAGCGGCGGCCGATGGTCGAGATGGTGTTGGCCTGAACGCCGACGTTGTAGCCGCTAATCTCGCGCTATCAAACAGTGAGACCGCGTTGTTTGTGACCGACATCAGGAACGTTATAAGGAAGGTCACGATCCAGTAAATCATAATATTGATGCACACATGCTGTTACCTAATTTGCATGTGTGCATTTAGCTACTCCCGGTCCAATAACGGTTGCGATTTGCATAACTGTTAATGTTATCTTCACCACCTACTAACAATTAGCTAAAGCTTTTTAAGAGTATTAGATCTCATTAATATATTACATTTTGGTTGTGTCTTTCTTGGCCTTGGCAGCAGCCTTCTTGCTAGACTTGTACCTCATATCCATTGTACCGTCTTTTTTTAGATGCTTGTTAGCATTGTAGCGTTTGTCAAGCTTACCGCTTTTAGTTTTCTTGGTGGTGTCCTGAAAAGGAGCTGCAATTGCCTGGTTGAATGTAGCTACACCGAGCATTACGACGGTTAGCCATGTGAATAGTCTTTTCATAGTCTTAATTGTTTAAATAGTTAACGCTTAATGACTTTGCGTTGTTTTGCTCATAGTAAGACATTCATTTAAAAGGTCACATAGATAACTGCCGCACTTGTACTTAGTAGTGTTCCCTTTTAAAAGGATATCTTAAACTAATTTCTACCTAGGCTTTTTTCAATTTTAGAGACCAATTTGCGTGAAATTGATGCCATGATTTACGTCCAAGGGTTACAAGGTATACACAGCTTTACATAATAGGCATCAACCGTACCTTTGGGTAATCCCTTAATAAATAGTAGATTATTTTTGATCAAATCTTATCACGAAATGAAAAAAATATTCTACTCCCTATTTGTGGTGTTCATTCTTGCTGGTTGCAAAAAAGAAAAAACTTCAACGAATACCGCCACTCCATCATCCACTGCCAATGTTGTTACATTTAGTATTAGTGATTTCGGTTTGACATCTGGAAGTTTGTCAACGAATGGTATCAATGCAACAACAGCGTTAAAAGATCAGATTAAATATTTACAATACGCTAAAGGCAAATATCCGGAGCCTGGTTTTTATAATGACTTTGAGTCATTTAAGACTAAACAGTTTGCAGCAACTGATCCAAATTTTGGATTGATAAAGGACTCTGTGCCGGACGGTCATTCTAACTTTAGCTTCGTAGGATCAGATGTTCCAGGAGAAATTAGCGTTAAAACTATTCCGCTTAGTGGAGGTAACCGTTATTATCGACCTACTTTTTCATTAGATTATAAGTTGCTAACTTCAAATATGTACGCTGCAAACATTGATACAACTCTCACTGGTATGCCTATCAATAAGCCCGTTATAATGCACCGGATGGTGAGCAAGGTTACTATTCATTTAAATGATGCGATACCTGCCAATGCTGCAAAATTTATTTTGACTTTTGTAGACTATCCGACATCACTAGATCTAGTTAGTATTCGAGGTTTGGATCGTGGCAGGCGTGATGACTTTTATCCCGATGCATCATTTGAATTTCCTATTACTGCTAATTATATTGGTAAAAAAGGAGTAGAACTGTGTTCGATAGTTTTTCCATATAGCTATCCTGAAATATCACTGCAATGCCTGGATGCAAAGGGAAATATCATCGCAAAAAAGGTTTTGCCTAAGAACTTCGAAAACGTTTACAATGATATTGCTCCTAATACCCAGTATAAGTTTACAGGAAACTTCTTTGCACAATCAGCTAACTTTAATATAACGGTAGATACTAAATGGAACAGCCCTGTAAACATTCCATTTGCTCTACCAGGAAGCACACAACGTTTATAAACTCCATCCGGCTAAGCGAAATAATAAAGAAGACCTCGACTATGTCGAGGTTTTTTTGTTATAAATCAAAGTCTATGAACGCTTATTACTTTACAGACAACACATCAAATAGCATAATTCTAACACACTTATTTAAAAGGTCACATAGATAAATATCTCATATGGAATCACGAACGTTACCTTTTAAGAAGTCAATTTAAATTGGCCTTATTTAAACTTTTCAATTATGGACAGAAAGTTAAGCAGGGTATATACCCCATAGTAAAATTTGTCCAAGTGAATATGATATTTAGATATTTTCAATTCAGACTTTTACCAACCCCTATAAAGTAATATTTTTCCATATTTCTGAATTGACAAAAGCATTGTATTTATCACTTATCAATCTATCAGTCAATTACATTTGCTTTTGTCTTGCCGGCTTACTAAATTTGAGAACCAACTTTATCACAATGAAGAAATATCTAATTCTCCTATTACTGGGCGCAGGTACAATTGTAAGCGCCCACTCAGTTAAACCAATAAAATCATCCCGAAAAACTTTTGTTGCTACCTGTGTGGGGGATAGTCCGTGCAAAGCTTGTAAGAATTGCAAGTATTGTAAACGCTGTGCTAAGAATGGTAAAACTTGTGGAGTTTGTAAATAAAAGTTATAGCCATGTCAAAGATTTCTCAAGATCAACTTAAGTTTATCTTACAACGATTTGACGTATACGTCAACGGAGCTAACACAAAAGGTGCATTCCTTTTAGCATTTAACACATTCTTGTGCGGTGGGGTTTTAACCAATTTTAAATTATTGTCGGGTTTGGTCGGACCCCGCCTTTCGTTATACTTGAATATAGGCTTGTTTGTATTAATAATTGCTGGGATTTTATGCTTGGTAATTGTATTACTCGCAGTGTATCCGTTTACAGAGTCTGGAAACTCCTCTACAGAAGCATATCATTCAGTAATATATTTTGGTTCGGTTTCTGAGTTCGATTCATCTGAAAAGTTTTTAACGAAACTAGAAAGCGACGAACTTGATTTCGAAAAAGATTTGAGTAAGCAAGTTTACCAATTAGCCAAAGGACTGAATAGTAAGTATAGAAAGCTCGAATGGGCAACTAAATTAGTATTTGTTCAACTGTTGATAGTGTTGGCAATCGTTGGTTTATTAATATCTGAAGGTATATGAAACTATTTGAACATTACTCAAGCGAAATCGATTCTATATTGCGGAAAAGCGATTTTAGCGAATATAGCGGAGTAGAACGTAAAAGGTCAATATCATCCGAAATACTTAAGGGAAACGAATCAGTTAAACATTTCGCAGCACAACAATTCAATAATCAACTAATAGGAGATAAAGTTCTTCTTGAATTTGATAAAGACGGTTTAAAAAAACTTTTTGGTCCCAATAAGTCGTCATTTACAGACATCGTTATTGGTTCTCATCCAGATTTTAGTGATGTTAACTATAATTCATTTTGTTATCATCACTGTGTATCCATGTTTGTTGACATTAAGGGATCAACCCGTTTGGGCATAAAGCATCCTCTAGAAACTGTTCGCCTTATTAAGGATTCTCTATTGACTCTTTGTATACATGTTTCGAATTTTTTTGGTGGTCACATTCATAGATTGCAAGGAGATGCCGTTTTTGTACAATTTGCGCGAAGAAACGATGTGAAAAATGATGCGCTTATTAACGCTTTAAATTCTGCATCTATTTTATGTCAGTATGCAGAAAAAGACTTAGCTAATATCTTTACACAGAATGGTTTGTCGCCCATAAAAATACGCATTGGAATAGACTTTGGAAACGATACTAAGGTATTATGGTCGCATTACGGTATTCCTGGCTGCTCCGAATTGACAACGACAAGTCTACATACAGACCTTGCAGCGAAACTTCAGGCAAGAGCAAAATCAAACTCAATTGTAATTGGCGGTAACGTTGTTAATGAGCTTGATTTGCCACAAGAATTCTATGATTGGGTATATACTATCAAGGATGGTCAGCAAGTCTTAGATCGTTACATAGTACAGGAGATGGCGTATAATCAACACCAATTCCTTTGGAAAAAATATCTACAATCTTTTGATTTTATCAATCTTGCAAGTGATGGTAAAACGTTAGATATCGACGAAAGAGATTTTAAGCTGATTTGCCATACGTTTACTGAGGGGGAAAATAATCTTCATTTGTATCATCAAAATCTTACATCTATTCCGAAATACAAGAAGTTGCGTTTTACAATATATTACAAAGGTCAGCCTTATGCCAAGCAGTCTTTTGAACGTATTGTTTGGACAGTTGAGAATCGGGGGAAGGAAGCCCAAGCTGATAAGGATCTTGAACATAACATAGCTGGAGCGTATGAAAATAAAACGGAATGTGTTGTAGATAGTAAATACTTAGGGCATCACTACATGAAATGTAAAATTGAACGCGACCACATGACTAATATAAATTTACGTTTCGGAGTATTTATTCAATAAGAAGGTAAACCACTATACTGTTGAAGCTAAATTAAATAATATAAACTAATAGATTTAATCCTGGCAAGCAAAGTTAGCCAGTTAATTCCCAAACGGTTTCCTCACGCTCAGGCTGCCACGACGCAAGGTAGTATCAAAAACTTTAGAGCTTTCACGGCATAAACCCACTATGCCCTTGCTCAATCCTATTTATTCCATGTTCCTAAAAGTTTGTTGCTCTCCACCTTGACCTTATTGGGTCTTACAGGCTGTATGGCTGCCATAATTAATTCATTTAATCACATTAAACAATTAAGATCATGGCTACAACAGCACAATCAACCACCCAATCAAACACATTCGTTGACACTTACCAAGAGGTAACTGATGCAGTTATCAAAGCATTAGAAGAGGGTACAGTAATTTGGCAATGCCCCTGGAATCAAGTTGGCTTACCAAAGAACATCACTACCAATGTCAACTACCGAGGATGGAACTTATTCCTTCTCAACTTCCATGCAATGATTAAAGGCTACCCAACGCCTTATTACATCACTTATAAACAAGCCAATCAGCTTAAAGGCTCTATAAAGAAAGGCGAAAAAGGAATCAGAATCATCTATTGGGCTACAGTAGAACTGAAGAATCAACAAGAAGATACAAACCCTCAGCCAGCGACTGAAAGTGCCGCTAAGCCAAGAACAATTATGGTTCCTAAAGCTTACACTGTGTTTAATATAGCTCAAACTGAAGGCATCGAGTTTCCACATTTTGAAGTTAAAGAACGTAGTGAAGCCGAGAAGATTGAAGCTTGTGAAAACGTCATAGCTAGCATGCCTAATAAGCCCACTATACGCAAGAACGGTACAAATGCATACTATCAACCATCGACCGATATTGTTGTTGTACCAAGCCTTAAAAGGTCGAAATCTAACGAAGCTTTTTACAGCACATTGTTCCATGAGTTGGCACACAGTACCGGCCATGAAAGCAGATTAAATAGGAGAGAACTGTTAAACGCTGATGGCTTTGGAAGTGCTGCCTATGCTAAGGAAGAACTTACCGCTGAAATGACCGCAGCTTTCTTAGGTGCCATAAGCGGCATCGGTCAGGCTACTTTTGATAATAGCGCAGCTTACATTGACAACTGGCTTAGTGCTTTGAAAAATGATAAGACTCTTGTAATTAAAGCTGCTGCACAAGCTCAAAGAGCTGCAGAATATATTATGCAAGTGACTTATGAACCTGCATAAACGATAAAAGCCCTAATTAGGGCTTTTATCATCAAATATAATATGACCTGAAGTTAGATATGGTCTTTCCAGGCGTTCGTATACTAGTTATAAGATATTAGTTCAGCATCAATTTACGGATGGTGTTTGTTTTGCTATCGGAGAAATATAAACTATTTTCATGATCGCCCAGAGCTAAACTTAATGCATGAACGTCAGCTTTCAAACCTGCACCGTCACGGCCATCAGATGCGCTACTATTCGGACCAGCAAGTACAGTTAGTTTTCCGTCTACGATTTTTTCAATTTTTCCATCTGCTGCAAGATACATTGTTCTACTATCAGCATTTAAAACGATACTCGTAATATTTCCTAATGGTAAATTTGGATACAGTTGCGCTGTTGCACCCCCCGGCGTATATTTAAACATTCGGGGACCAACAGAAAAATAAACAACCCTATTTCGCCCTACAAAAAGTCCCTTAAAGGTTTGACCTCTCCTTTGTTCTTCTTCAGTAAGTAACCCTTTGTTATACGGAATGTAATCCTTTCCTATTGATCCATCGCTGCCTACTATCAATTTGCCAATATTATTACCGGATGAAAACCAAAAGAAATCATTGTAGGGGTCTTTGGCAAGTGCACCCAGGGCAGTGTAGGTTACTTCATATCCTGCTATGAATGTGTTTTGCTTATTAAAAATATAGCTTTGCCCTGCCTGATCAACTATTACACTGAGAACATGGATATTCCCAGCGTCATTAACACCTACAGATGTCGGACTTTGTAAGCTATAATTTGCAGGTGTATTTAAAGGAAGGGTTGATACTATCCCATCGGAAGTAAGTTTCCGTATGGCGTTATTGGCGCGATCTGCTATGTAAATAGATCCATCCTTAGCAAGTTGAATGCCTGCAGGTACGTTAAAAGATGCAGTTTTAGCAGGTCCATCAACAAAGCCAGTACTGTTTGGAGTACCAGCAACGGTACTAACAATATTGGTCGAGGCCATAGTGCTTAAACTTAACGATGCAGGATCCGTAGTTGCATCAATTTTCTGTGGAATGACACTGTCTTTCTTACAATCTTCTAATAAAAGTGTGACAGTTGTCAATACGCCAAGAATGGCAATTCTAAATAAATGTGTTTTCATAAGATGGCTTAATTGGTTAATTAAAGTTATTAGTTAATTAGCTATTTATAAGCCACATACATTTTAGTTACAAGAATGTAGAACGGTGCTCCGATTGTGAGGTATTTACCCTTGTCTTTGCAGGGAATGTTAAACTGATTAATGTAGTATGTTGAGACTATTGAAGGTCAGTCGCAATCGACATTTTAATTAAATTGAATTATTTACCATAAGTTTGGGTCAAGCCATAAAAAGATTTCATCATACTTAAGGCCGGTTTAAAGATAGAGGAAGGGTCTTTAGTACCAAATTGTTCATCAAGCTCAAAAATATTAGGTAGGGCAGATAAATCGATTTCTTTTATAGATTCGAAGCCCATAGCCCAATTCTTAAATTCTCTTTCAGCGATATAACATTGATTTAAGACGGTTACATCGCGGTGCCTATTGTCAAACTTTATCTTATCAAAGATTTCAATTATATCAGTCTTGTCACCTTCAAGAGCCTGTATAAATCTCCCGTGCGAATGATTCGATAGTTTGCTCTGGATATAAAGCAGCATCCCCGTAATTTGATGTTCTTCATTCCATTCCCTTGATATGTGTAATATTCTTAGCAGATCTTCCTGCGACATATCTGTATTAGCCTTACTTATATAAACTAGGGAATAAATCATATGATGAAAAGCTTGCTTTCACGCTCATTGAACGACATCTCATTGTATCTTAGCGTAATATTTAACTTCGCTGGTGCAGCTTTGCTTAATGGGCATTTTTTGTCCGTTATGTGTCTTTGTTGAACGCCTGATAGTTTGGTAGGGTTGGTTAACAAATCTTAATATTAATCCACTCTTTCCAGGATCAGGCATTAGTCAGTTAAAATGTAGATATGCAAGCATTACATTGATAGCTCTGTAATAATAATTCTATCATCGTTACATTACTTCAAAGATGATAGATAGCCTTCCGATCATCAACAAAGTAAAGAATAAAAAGCCCGGCCCTTAAGCCAGGCAATTTAGGGTTCATGATCAATATTTAACTTTTATACGACGCACCACGTCAAAAGTTACTTTAAACAAAAAAACTTCCAAGCTTATTATGGCATTAGAAGTTTAAATATTGATCAACGAACAACCCCTTGTTCTATGATGACACAAATATGAGCAATTGTTAGTAACTTTCTTGTATACCTATTTAATTAAAAATTAAATGTACTTTAATTGTTACAATCACCTAAATTTATAGCCTTAAATTAAATTGCTCAACTATAATACATTTATAAATGTTGTAACACATAACCTTCTGTTGTACTTACTACACTAAGTTTAATTTTTAGTTAAGGAATTGATACAACTATTAGCTATATGTTAATTTTCGAGTGGCTTTAATTACTATGTTTGTTATACACTAACATGGAAAAACATAACGGGCAAATAACCGAATACCTGGTAAGGAAGAACGGTTTTAGCATTACTGAGCTTGCTATAGCTCTAAATGTAAATAGAAGAAGTATATATAATTACTTTCAAAATAAGCATCTGAAATATGATGTGATGTTAAAGATAGGACGAATCATTCGACATGATTTCAGTCAGGAATTTCCGGAGTACTTTACTTCTGAAGAGTTTGAAGTTTCAAACAAGCAATATTCTAATAATGTAATGGACTCTCATATTCAGTCAACCGAAGACGGGATATGGAAGGATAAATACATTGATCTGTTGGAAAAACACCAGCAACTACTGTTAAGCCGTATTGCAAAAAACGACAACTTCTGCTTAAAATAACATAGTCCCTTAAGGCTTAACCTTATAGGCAATACTGAAATTACCGCTTAGTTAAGGGTTATCTTCATTTGATAGATGATACCGCTAAGTATTTCAGCAGCCTGTTCTTCATGATTTCGCTTGAGTTTCGAGTAGACACGCTTATATGCTCTCAAGGCATATCTGCGTTTCATTAGTCGTTTTTGTGGCGTAAGAGCTGCTTTATGCAATAGTAATTCCTCATGCAGCTTCTTTGAGTCTTCGAGAGTTCTTTCAAAGTTCATATTAGTAGGGTCTAATGCTGTAAAGGTAAATCGAAAAAGTGGCAGTTTAGGTCAGGTTTTCGTAACGATATTATAAAGATAACTTTTTAATACTGAAAATTAAGTGGTTATGTCAAAATAATTTACTTCACCATATCCTCATGCAATAACCAAAAGGCATGCACTTTATACACCGGTGTAGGCTTATCCCGGTTAGATAGCAGCGTTGCATCGTCCTTAGCTTTTTGGTTCTGAGTTGCGCATACAGTTTCAGCGCTGCTTTTCTCCCTATACATTCTGACCATTTGGTAATCGTTCGCGCCAAAAATCTTATTGTCCTCAACAACTAGGTATACTTTTTTCAATCCTTTTGCCATGGCACAAATTTCTAAAATGATTTTGAATTGCTAAAATTATTAGCATAACTTTGTTGCATGGGAACCAGAGAAGAAATATTACGTATGAACCAGCACTTGCGGGAGAGCATGACTGATGACGAGATTGTTGCTTTTGCGGAGCAGCTCGATAGAGAAGAACTACTTACTGAAGAGAATTGTTCACCAGAGCTTTGGGCAGAACTGACTGCTAACATTAGGTCGGATAATAATTATAATTTATTTGGCGGATGGTCATCAAAGTCTACCGGAGAGGTGAATTAAGCGCCAGTCGCCCGCTTGCCGGCTTTTGGTTGCATGCGGCCTTCGAAAGCCCGGGAACTGACTATGAGGAAGATCGCATCAGCCTTGACAACTACGTAAGCAAATATCCGGCAGCTGTGTACTATGTTAAAGTTGTCGGCGACTGCATGGAGTATTCAGGTATTGAGAGCGAAGATCTGCTGGTCGTCGATAAGAGTCTGACGCCTCAAAACGGCGACGTAATTGTAGGCGTGCTTAACGACCAATATATATTGGCATGCTATGTCGAGTTTGAAGGCAAGATGTATTTGATGCCTGATAACCCAAAGTATCAGCCGCACCAGATAAACGAATACGACAGATTCACCATTGAGGGAGTGATCCCTCATTCAATACTAAACCAAAGGAGGCAAAACAGTGTTCGCGTTAATCGATTGCAACAACTTTTACGTATCGTGCGAGCGCGTATTTCAGCCTGAGCTTCGGGGCAAAGCCGGAGTAGTATTAAGCAATAATGACGGGTGCGCCATTGCCCGCAGCCAGGAAGCCAAGGACCTCGGCATTAAGATGGGCACGCCTTATTTTGAATTGGAAAAGCTTGTTGAAGAAGGTAAGCTTTGGTTCAGATCATCTAACTACACATTATACCAGGACATGATGCGCCGGGTTACGTCAATCGTTTGCGAGACGTGGCCCGAGATGGAGATTTACAGCATCGACGAAAGCTTTTGCGATCTCAGGATGTTCCATACACATGATCTTGAAGCCATGGCCACGCGCCTGCGGGCAAAGATATTGCAGTGCACCGGCATCCCTGTCTGTATAGGTATAGGGCGTTCACGGACATTGGCTAAAGTAGGAAATAGAATAGCCAAGAAGTACTTTAAAGAGTCTGGCGTGTGCGTGCTGGACGATGAGCCACGCACCATGTTTGCCTTGCAGAACTTGCCTATCGAGGATGTGTGGGGCATCGGCCCGCGCAACGCGGCCAAGCTGATTAAGATTGGCGTAAACACGGCTTACGACTTTGCAACCATTAACAACTACGAATACGTTGAGAAGCGCTTTACCGTTACCGGGCTGCGCACCTGGTACGAGCTGAACGGAAAGTCGGTTTTAAAGATGGAATATGTGCAGCCTGATAAGAAAGGGATTTGCACCGGCCGCAGCTTTGGTCAAAAGACTGATGATTATAAAGTGATTGAAGATGCATTATGTGCTTTTGTTCAAAACTCGGCGCCTAAGCTACGTGCACAGGGCTCACTGTGCGGGCAACTGCAGGTTTTTCTTCATACCAGCCAGTTCGAGGTTGTGCATAAGCTAAAAAGCGCTGCCTATACAATGGAGTTGGCCATTCCTACAAACATCACTCAAGAGTTGCTTCGTTATGCGGTTGAAAGCTTAAAGAGAATCTATAGGCCCGGCTATCCTTATCAAAAGGTCGGCATATTTATGACCAAGCTTACGCCTGCAGCAGCTCGGCAAACTTATTTGCTTGAGGATATGAACAAGCGCGATAATCTGTTAACCGTGTCGCGCATTGCCGACCGGCTAAATAAAATGATGGGCAAAGATATGGTTCGCTTCGCTGCCATGGGCTATGTGCAGCCCTGGAAGATGCGGCAGGGGTATTTGTCAAAAAGGTTTACTACGAGGATTGATGAAGTGTTGAGGGTGGGTAAATAGATCTGCTCAAAATTATGATTATAGAGTAATTTAGGCTATCACTATTTAATACAAAATCAATTTTATTGATTATCACCGACGGGCTTTAGTACGTAAACATTCTTCTGAAACATAACTGTTTCGCCGAGTAAATCGACCCCTTGCCAAACTACCGTATTTGAGTTAGATCGAGTTAGAAAAAACACAAAGTGTGACTTGTAACCTGTGTTAAAGTGACCTTGGGCGCCGAGATTTAACCAAACGTTATTATCGTGACCAATAATTCTGTGGATCATATAGTTCCTCCTATTATTAACATGAACAGATCCATCTAATGAAATATCCCATGTTTCTTCTATAGGCCCTTCGGAATTGGAAAAATTTACTATCCATACCCCGACAAATGTAGTTAGTTCATTAATCTTGTTATTAATATCGTTTTGGTCAACTAATTTATTAACGTCTATCTGCAGTCTATCAACTTCCGATTGCAATCTTGGAATTTCTTGATCTTGAGAATCAAGTTTACTGTTAAGCTCCTTGATTTGTGATTGTGCTAAAGAGTTTTGCTCGGATTTTAAGTTGATAAGCTCGTCCTTTATTTTAAGTTCGGCAGCGATACCAGACTTTTTCTTCAAAATTTCAGTGATTTTGTTGTCACTGAATACGGCTACCTGTGTTTGGTAAATATTAATTGCCGCTTTTATGGCCGGGCTAATAAGGACATAACCAAATGCACAAAGTAAAGGCCAAATCACATTTCTACAAAGGTCAAGTTGACTATTGATTACCTCCCTAAAAGATCTAAAATTGTCATTATGGAGTTCCTTTTGATCATAAAAAATCAGCGAAATAGGAATGTACCAATTTATGATTAACCAGGCTATGAAGAAGCTTCCAAAAAAAGGACTAGTTAAGCGGTCCTTTATTTCGTCATATACATCTTTAACAGAGTCTGGAAGTTCCATGAGTTGAGGTTTAGTTAATGATAAAAATACACAATTTAATTTTTAGCGATTAGATTATAATCGCTAAATGATACAGCGCGCTACAAACTATTCTCATCGCCACCTATAACCCTTCCAGGCGTATTTGCCCGAACGCCTGAGCGCTCAGCAAACATCAGCTCATCGGGGTAGGGTTGAAAAAGCTGCATAAGTTCAGCTGGCGATACATCTTTGCTCAACCACAAAGCCTCATCTTCCTTATTTAATATCACCGGCATGCGCTTTTTGTCATGCACAGCGCCGACGGTTTCGTTTGATTCGGTTGTGATGATAGAGAAGCTATAGTAAGGCAACTCGTAGCCGGGACCAACCCATTTACTCCAAAGGCCGGCATACGAAAAAATCGGCCGATCAACTAAACCAAACTTGTACACTTGGTTCTCACCAGGCGCTGTAACCTTATCTAATTCATAAAAGCCAGTGGCGGGCACCAGTACACGCTTATGGTTTACAAATAAAGGCTTCCAAAGCTTGCTGTCCATAATCTTATCATCACGTGTGTTGAACGTGGCCTTAACCGACTTAGGTGACTCAGCAAAGTGTGCTACTAACTGAAAGTGCATCATTTGTATTTTGCCAGGCTCCTCTGCAGTGATCACCGGCATGCTTTCAGTTATGCGTGCGTTGATAGTCGGGGTAAATGGCTCGGTAAGCTCAGCGGCATAGGCCATTAATATATCTTTTTCCGCTGCTTCTAGAATATATCTCGCACACATAATCTATTCAGTTATCATTTTAGGTAAAGCGATATCAGTACCGAGCTTATTGTTGAGATGATTGATAAAGTACGAAGATGCCTGCGGCACAAACTTCTCATTGTCCTGATGCATGAAGAACCATAAAGACTTAAGGCCCATGTCGCGCCATTCTTTAATCCTATCTATCCAATCATTCAAACGCTTGTAATCGCTCTCAGCAAGGTCGTTGCCCACGAAGCGGATCATGGCACGATTGGTAGTCAGTTCCATGTGCACTACATCCCGACGGCCTGAAGTATCTGATATAACAGTACCAATATTCAAATTGCGGAATAAGTCAAACAGGCGCTTGCGTTCTACCGAATCAGCAAACCAATTTTTATTACGGACCTCGACATGAACTGGGATAGCCGGGTCCAACGTTTCAAGGTATGCTTTTAATACATCGTAGTATTTTGGTGAGAAATGCTCACTTAATTGCATCATAAGTGGTCCCAGATGATCACCAAACCCAGTTAGACTATTATAAAACTGCTCTGTAAATTCTTTGGTAGTGTGATTGAGTCTGCGCGCGTGAGTAATTATTTGAGGAAATTTAGGACAAAATTTAAAGCCTGGTGAACCTGCTACCTGTTGAGCCCACTCCTGGATCTTATCTGCGCTAGATATGGTATAAAAAGTAGCACCGAACTCGATGGTTTTAAAGCTGTCTGCATATAGTGTCAGCAGTTCACTGTCCTTCGCTCTTTTCGGATAAATGATGCCTTTCCAACTCCTTTCACCCCACTTGGGTGCGCCAATGTAGATCTTTAACGGCTCGTCGTTTTTGCTAATTGCTAGCATATTTATGGTTGACTCAGGCGTAGCTGGCAGTGTAAAATTAACATTCTCTAAAGGCTCTTCAGTCCGTCCGTATATCATACTGCAATTTATATATATTTGATTATGGAAAGCGAAAATCCTTTCTTTTGTTTCCCGCTTGTCTATGGTGATGAGGCTGTAGTGTGTAAGGCGGTTATGCAGGACATTGGCTACGACATTGAATTTGACGGCCGCTGGATGGCAAGCATTGCCCATACGGAAGACTGGACCTGGATACAATCGGCAGGGGTGATATTGCCGGCTGCTATCATTGAGGAGATAGGTTTAAGAATTGAAAGTGAATACAAATAACTGCTGATGCCCGAGATACCCGACTTGAACATATTCAGAAGAAACCTGGCTGAAAAACTTGTAGGCAGGCAACTCACCGATATTCGTTTTCTTATTACTCGTCGTTTAAAAAACACGGAGGAAGAATTTGCGGCGGCCTTGATAGGCGCTCATTTGACTAGCATTATCCGCACCGGTAAAGAGCTGCACTTTGAATTTGACAACGGTCATACCTTGGGCCTGCACCTAATGCTGTACGGTGAATTGCATTGGTTTACCGGGACTAACGAGAATAAGTTTCCAATAGCAGAACTAATGTTTAGTGACGGGACCGGCCTTTCAATCTCAGACTGGCAAAAGTCGGTGATCATCACACTTGACCCTGAGGTTGCTACTGTACCGGATGCTTTGAGTATACCTGCAGGTTACTTGTCAGCCGCGTTGGGGAAAACATCACGACCGATAAAGACAGTGCTGACGGATGGGAAGACTGTTGTCGGTATCGGTAATGCCTATGTCGATGAGATCTTGTACGACGCTAACATCTCACCATTGTCAGTAGCTAATAAGATACCAGATAAAGCGATCAAGGCTTTAGAGGACGCGGTTAAGAACGTACTGGTAAATGCCGAAGAACATATCTATGCCAATTTCCCGGAAACAATAAGTGAAAAGGAACGGGACTTTTTACAAGTGCACCGCCCAAAGCAGACGCATACGCTGAAAGGAGAGGAGATTATCAAGATGGACATTAACAAACGCAGTACGTACTATATTGCCAAACAAAAGCTGTATGAATAGTCTACCCTTGGTTGTACCTGTCTATTGCCTGCAGCACGGTAACTAACACATCTTTGTCCAGTGGCTCTCCGAAGATTTGTTCGCGGCCATGGATCTGACCGAGCAGACTGCCTGCATAGTATATATCAAATTTACCGTCATGGGGCACAATCTCCACATTTACCATCCCGCCCTTGTAGTATACTGGTGCCGAAAATGAATGCTCGGCATCATCTTCGTTCATCATACCATTTAGCTGCATAACAATCTGCTCAGCTTCATCGTCGGATAAACCATTGCCCTCATACATCCAATCACCTTCAACTTCTTGGCTGAAAGTAATCATCCCGAGGTAATCTGCATCAGTGCGATCTCGTGAACTCAGAATGTCATCGCCGAAGTGGCTGTGATATAAGTTATAAGCGCCTGTTGATTTTAAATGTCCCTCAATCTCAATATTTACTGGTTCGACCTCTACGTTTATAAATGATCCGTCGGGACGTTCCACGCCGGCGGTAAATCCGTTAATATCCATAGTTGTAGTACAAGCTGCATAATTTATTGTTCGAATAAAATGCATTTTACAACGTCGCTTAGTATCTATTTGTCAATATTCATAGTACGATTAATGACGTTACGTTTTTTCCTCATAGTAGAACAATTATTTAAAAGGGCACTATTCAAGTATCATAAAGTTAATTATCTTGGTTACCTTATAAGAAGTCAGGGTAAACTTGCACCATCCCAAGCACCCCAACAGTAATTATAAACTGATTTAATAACCAGACTTAAATCTGAAGTCAAACACAGCACTTTCCAAAAAATCTGAAGACTTTGTAAATACCTATATAGAACAACATCAGATAACTTTTTGGAAATTAGAATTGCAAAACCAAGCATTTTGCCTTGTTTGCTGCTAAAACAAGTATTTAGCTCTGTTTTCTAACAAAACCTGCGAATTGTACCTTTTAAAGCAATAAGGGACGAATTGCAACAAACTTTGCCAAATCATAACCTTAATACTGCATTAGTTCAATCCTTTATCATTTCCAAAAAATCTCAGTTCTTCGTAATTTACCTATATAGAGTAGTTCGATAGAACTTTTTGGAAATTGGAAATCAAGGTCTATGGAAGGGAGTAAGTGAAAATGATTATTCAGCAAAGTTAGGCAAGAGGATGTGACACAAGGCAAGGAACTACGGCATAAACACAAGCTCTAACACCACCCATCATTTATTCCGTTCCTCCTTACATTTAGTCAATCCATACGCCTGTATGGGCACCATAATCATTTATTCACTTAAAACAAATCAGTATGGAAACTATCAGAAAACTGCGCCAAAACTGCGCCAAAACAGGTGTTTTAAACCTCAAAAACGCTAATTTTGAACAGAGTAATAAAAATGCAAATTCAATCAAAAATTAATTAACTAAATTTAAACTACGCACTTCCACACTTATAAACAGCCATTTAAGCAAAAAGCCCCAACTTTCGTTGAGGCTTTCTCTGTGATCCCATCAGGATTCGAACCTGAGACCGACAGATTAGAAATCTGTTGCTCTATCCAGCTGAGCTATGGGACCATCGCGATGTTTTTCGCGGTGCAAATATGCAAATTTCCAGTTAAAAAGGCAATAGGCTTTCAGGCGAAAAAATGTATTCAAAAAATTACAATCAGCTTTTTTTAAAATTTCGTCTTGACTCAGACTTGTCTGTTGTTTAAAGAAAATTCTGATAGTCTGATATTTATCTATTTGACTTCTACCTCATTTCGGTTAAAAAGTTTCTTATAAGATCCATCTTAATTTATCAATGATTAAATTAAATCTACGCAGAGTTAATAAACTGTTAAATATTAATCCTAATTTTAATAAAATTCTAATAAGTTGCTTATGCTGAACATTTAATTTTTTAAAAAGCCCCGTTATGAAAAAACATCTCCTAACTACACTGTGCTTTATGTGGCTATTCATCTCGCAGCTGCATGCACAAAACATTAATGTAACCGGTAAGGTTACTGCAAAAGACGACGGCTTGCCAATTATTGGGGCAAGTGTAGGCGTTAAGGGTACCACCACCGGTACTCAAACTAAAACAGACGGAACATTTTCTTTATCAGTGCCCTCGGGTGGTGTATTAACCGTTAGTTATATCGGTTACGCCCCGCAAGAAGTTACTGTTACAGGCCCAAGCTTAAACATTGTATTGGTACCATCGGCCAAGCAACTTGGTGAGGTAGTGGTAACCGGTGCATTGGGCCTTACCCGTACCCGCAACCAGCAGGCTTATGCGGCCCAGCAAGTTAGCGGCGATGAGGTAAGCAAAACCCGCTCATCAAATTTTGTCGAGGGTTTGTCGGGTAAGGTATCCGGTCTAGAGATCAGGCAGAACAATGGTTTGGGCTCGTCAACCAACGTGGTTATACGTGGTGCCAAATCAATCTTTAACTCCAACCAGGCTTTGTTCGTGGTTGATGGGGTTCCGTTCAATAACGGATCGCCGTCAGGTTCAACCATTAATTCATCAGATCAACGTACCGGTCGTGGTGGTTATGATTATGGTAGCCCCATCCAGGATATTAACCCGGATAACATCGAATCTGTTACTGTATTAAAAGGTGCCGCTGCAAGTGCATTATACGGCTCGCAAGGTGCAAATGGCGTAATCTTGATTACTACCAAAAAAGCAAGAAAAGGCCTGGGTGTAGTTGTTAACACGGGCGTAAGCGTTGGTGCTATCGACAAATCTACCTTTGCTAAATACCAAAAAGAATACGGCGGTGGCTACGGCCCGGGTTACGAAGACCCAAGCGGCTATTTTTGGTATCGTGATGTGAACGGCGATGGCCAGCCAGACCTGGTTACACCACTTACCGAAGATGCTTCATACGGTGCTGCGTTTGATCCGAATTTGAAGGTTTACCAATGGAACGCTTTTTACAAAGGCCTTTCAACCTATGGGCAAGCAACTCCATGGGTGGCTGCAGCAAATGATCCATCTACCTTTTTTCAAAAGGCGGTATCAAACAACCAAAGCATTTTTATAACGAGCGGTGGCGATAACGGTTCATTCAAGTTAGGCTACACCCGTAATAATGATAGCGGCATATTGCCAAACAGCAATATCCTAAAAAATTCTATCAACTTTTCGGGTTCGCATAATATAACCAATAAATTAACCGCCGCAGCATCTATCGACTATACCCGTACCGATGGTTTGGGCCGTTATGGTACAGGTTATCAGGCAGAGAACGTGGTAGGTAACTTTAGGCAATGGTGGCAGGTGAATACCGATATTAAGCAGCAAAAAGAAGCTTATTATAACAGCCTTGCACAAGGTGAAAACGGTAATGCAACCTGGAACTTAAGCAACTTTAATGATCCAACGGCAATTTACTGGAACAACCCGTATTTTGCCCGTTACCAAAACTATGAGTCAGACAGCCGTAACCGTTATTTCGGTAACGTATCATTAAATTATAAGGCTACTGATTGGTTAAATATCTTGGGTCGTGTAACGGTTGATAACTGGAACCAGCTGCAAGACGAGCGACGTGCCGTGGGTACAACAGGCGTGTCGAGCTATTCGCGCCGTAATACAGGTTGGAACGAAACCGACTTTGATTTGATTGCCAGCGTAAACAAAAACCTTGGCAACGATTTTAACTTAAAGGCAGTTGCCGGTACAAACATCCGCAAGCAGCGCTACCAGGATCTTTATGCCATTACCAATGGCGGCCTCGTAGTGCCTGGCATTTACGCACTATCAAACTCATTAAATACGCCTGATGCGCCAACAGAGGCAGATCAGCGCAGGCAGGTAAATGGTGTTTACGCTGGTGCAACCCTAACTTACAAAAACACTTATACCTTAGATGGTACTTTACGTCGTGACGTTTCTTCAACGTTGCCAAAAGGCGGTAATGCTTATTACTACCCGGCAGTTTCTGCGGGCTTCGTTTTCTCGGAGTTGATGAAAGATCAGGACTGGTTATCATACGGTAAGTTGCGTGCCAACTATGCCGAAGTAGGTAACGATGCACCTATTTTCAGTACAATTGATACTTATACTTTGGGTACGCCAATTAATGGTGCGCCGCAGGCAATTATCAATGCAACCAAAAACAATCCAAACCTTAAGCCGGAGCGTACTACAAGCTCGGAGTTTGGTGCCGAGTTGTCGTTCTTTAACGGCCGCTTAGGTTTTGACGGTACTTACTATGTGAATAAAACTGTGGACCAGATTATCCCGGTTACCATATCTGCAGCAACGGGTTACAGCGCTGCTTACCTAAACTCAGGTACGGTACAAAACAAAGGTATCGAGCTAACGCTTAACGGCTCGCCGGTACGTTCAAAAGATTTTTCATGGAAAATCGATCTGAACTTTACCCGTAACCGGAGCAAGGTTTTGGAGCTGTTTAAAGATGCTTCGGGCCAGCAGGCGCAAAACCTGCAGATTGGATCGTTCCAGGGTGGCGTAACTATCAACGCAAGCCTTGGCCAGCCATTGGGTACTATTCGTGGTACCGACTTTGTTTATCTTAACGGCCAAAGAGTTGTAGGCGATGATGGATACTATCTTCAAACATCAACCGCAAACAATGTTATTGGTAACAGCAATCCTAAATGGATAGGTGGTATCAACAACACCTTCAGGTATAAAAACTTAACCCTTAGCTTCCTGATTGACATCCGTAAAGGTGGCAGCGTATTCTCGCTTGACACATATTATGGCTTCGACACAGGTTTATATCCTGAAACTGCCGGCCTGAACGACCTGGGTAATCCATCACGTTTGCCAATTTCAAAAGGTGGCGGTGTTATCGTAAAAGGTGTTAAAGAAGATGGTACGCCAAATACCACCCGCGTAGAAAACACAGGCTCGGGCTTGTATGGTTATGAAACCAACCCTAACGCCGCGTTTGTATACGATGCAGGCTACGTTAAATTAAGGCAGGCATTAATTTCTTACAGCTTCCCGCAAAGTGTGGTATCTAAATTGGGCCCGGTAAAAGGTATCGACCTGTCATTGATAGGACGCAACTTATGGATTATCCATAAAAACCTCCCGTATGCCGATCCTGAGGAAAGCTTAAGCTCTGGTAACTTGCAAGGCTACCAGTCTGGTGCGTATCCAACAGTGAGAACAGTAGCACTTAACGCGAAATTTACTTTCTAACATTTAACCTGATGAAAAAATTTATAATAGCAGCGTTGCCCATTCTGTTTCTGGGCGCCTGCACAAAAGATATAACCAGCCTTAATGAAAACCCTAAGGCGCCTGCTACGGTGCCTGCAACTGCTTTATTTACACAAGGGCAAAATACATTGGCAAGCAACTTATCGTCGGCCAATGTATACCTCAATATTTTCAGGCTTATTGAGCAGCAATGGCAGGAAACCACCTACATTACCGAAAGTAACTATAACATAAAAGACAACAAAATACCCGATGGTATCTGGACAGCCTTTTATCGTGATGTATTGGAGCCATTTGAGCAGGCTAAAGCCAACTTTGCATCGTCGCCAACCCTGGCTGCCGGTACAAAAAAGAACAGCATTGCCATTGCCGATATTATGCAGGTGTACAGCTATTACTACTTGCTAACCACTTTTGGCAACATCCCTTATACAGATGCGCTTAACATCGATAACAAGTTTCCTAAGTATGATGATGCAGCTACAGTTTACAATGCATTGCTAACCCGACTTGATGCTGATATTGCAAACCTGGATGAAGCAGAGGGAAGCCTTGACAATGCCGATCAGGTATATGGCGGCGATGTTGCCAGCTGGAGAAAGTTTGCCAATACCTTTAAGTTAAAAATGGGCATCACCATGGCCGATGTAGACAACGCCAAAGCAAAGTCAGTGGTAGAAGCTGCTGTAGCTGCGGGTGTGTTTACCAGCAATGCAGATAATGCTAACTTTAAATTTGCAACCAACCCGCCAAATACAAACCCTGTTTGGGTTGACCTTGTGCAGAGCGGCAGGCTTGATTTTGTGGCCGGCAAAACTTTTGTTGATGCCCTTACCACATCTGCCGATCCACGCATTGGACTGTATTTTACTAAAGATGCAGCCGGCGGATATTCAGGTGGTAAAATTGGAACTAAAAACAGTTACGATGCTTTCTCGAAACCAAGCGTAGCTTTAACGGCTCCAAACTTCCCGGGCTTGTTGTTAGATTATTCCGAAACTGAATTTAACCTTGCCGAAGCTGTAGAGCGTGGTTATAACGTAGG
The DNA here is from genome assembly GCF_007846085.1 of Mucilaginibacter pallidiroseus. Taxonomy (GTDB): domain Bacteria; phylum Bacteroidota; class Bacteroidia; order Sphingobacteriales; family Sphingobacteriaceae; genus Mucilaginibacter; species Mucilaginibacter pallidiroseus. The sequence continues at coordinate 162,590 of NZ_VOEJ01000009.1, read as the reverse complement.
TGGTACTGCCGCTACACACTATAATAATGCTATTACTGCATCTATTTTGTACTGGGGTGGCACGCAGGCTGCTGCTACCGCCTACATCGCTACGCCGTCTGTAGCTTATGCCACAGCAACTGGCGATTATAAGCAAAAGATAGGTTATCAAAAATGGCTTGCCTTATACAATCGTGGCTGGGATGCATGGGTAGAAAACCGCAGGTTGGATTATCCAAAGTTGCCGGCTCCGGCCAATCCGGTAAGTGATTTCCCGGTAAGGTTTAATTACCCGGTAAGCGAGCAGAATGTTAACACAGTAAACTATAATGATGCCGCTGCAAAAATTGGCGGTGACGAGGTAACATCAAAGTTATTTTTCGATAAAAACTAAACTAAACCTCCACCTAATCTCAAAAGGGTCATCCGTAAAAAGATGCCCCTTTTTTAGTTTTTATCTAAGTCATTGAAATGATAGGAGTTGCATTTCTTTTCGCCTTAAGATGTGTTGTCATAAAAGCAATAGCACCCGTTTTTAATTTTTTTTAAAAAGCAGTCTAAAACAACAACTTATTGTTAAATAATATATATAATTGCAATTGGAAAATTATACCTGTTAGCCATATAAACCGATTTGCCTGCGTTTGCAATTTTTTCGTTTTAGTAGTGCCAAACTTATTAAGGAGGCTTTTGCCGGGCTGTTATTTTCTGGGTGAAAAACGCTCTGTTTATGTATAAATCAATTGTGTTTTAATCATAAATGTGGTTTTTTTACTTTTTAAAGTTAAGAAGTGTTTTTTTTACAATAAGTTAATCCTACTTTTAACACAATTTTTTTTAAAACTTAATTTATGATCATAATTGCTGACGGTGGCTCAACCAAAACAAACTGGTGCCTGGTTACTGAAGAGGGTAAAAAGGTGTATTTTAACACCGAAGGTTACAATCCTTACTTCTCAAGTACCGAATACATCATCCAATCGTTAAACGAGAGCTTGCCAACTGATCTTGAAAAAGATAAGATTACCGAAGTAAACTATTACGGTGCAGGTTGCTCAACTCCAGAGATGCGCCAGATTGTTGCTGATGCCATGCAGGCAGTTTTTACAGAATCAAAAATTTATATCGGCCATGACCTTTTGGCCGCTGCGCGTGCTTTGCTGGGTAACAACGAAGGTTTTGCTGCTATATTGGGCACAGGTACAAATACCTGCCTTTATGATGGCAAGGATATTTTGCAAAACATCGACTCAGGCGCTTACATCCTTGGCGACGAGGGTAGCGGTTGCTACATAGGTAAAAAACTGCTTACCGATTACCTACGCGGTTACATGCCCGAGGCTGTACGTAAAGTATTTTGGGAAGAGTTTAAACTCACACCAGACGATATTAACGAGATTGTTTACACACAGCCGAGAGCCAACCGTTTTTGCGCAAGCTTCAGTAAATTTGTGTATGATGTAAATGTAAATATCGAATACTCACGTAACCTGGTAAAAACATCATTTGAAGACTTTTTCCGTAACCTGGTAACACATTATCCTGATTATCAAAAATACACTTTCAATTGCATTGGCTCGGTAGGTTACAATTTCCGTAACGTGCTTGAAGAGGTTGCAAAAGAAAACGGTATGACAGTAGGTAAGATCATCCGTTCACCTATAGATGACCTTGTGAAGTATCACCTTGAGCTTGCGCCAAGCCAGGCTTAATAAACGTTATTAAAAATTAAAGCGACTTAATGTAAATCAAGTCGCTTTTTTTATTTTCGGCAAATATTATAAGCAATTATTTTCCGTTAAAGCTAAGATTTGTTCATATATAAATGTATCATAAGTATTTAAGATTACTGTTTTCGGGGCTGATATTGTCGTCCTGGTTATTGTTATCATCATTTACCCCTGCAGATACCATTAAGGCGGTGGGTTTTAAACTTAAAACCGTTGTAATTGATGCCGGGCATGGCGGGAAAGACGGCGGCGCGAAAGGCTCATTTTCTAACGAGAAAACGGTAGCCTTGTCTATTGCTAAAAAGCTGCAGCAGGCCATGCAGGCCCAAATGCCCGACATTGCCACAGTAATGACCCGCAGTGATGACACATTTATAGAACTTAACAGGCGCTCGGCCATTGCCAATCAAAACCAGGGGAACCTGTTTGTGTCTATCCATTGCAACTCATCACCAGAGGGGACGGCTTATCGTGCCAATAAAAAAAGCGGGGTTATGCTCTTGGTTTACGGTATGCACCGCTTAAACGAGCAACAGGAAGCAGTACGCGAAAACGCCTCGATATTTATTGAAAAGAATTATCAGGAAAAATACCAAAGTTATGATGAGTCTGACCCTGCAAATGTGATCATCCTTAAAGCTTTTACGCAAAAATACCGTAAGCAAAGTGTGCTATTTGGCGAGTTGCTTAATAATGAGTTTACCAATAACGACGGCCGCCCAAGTATAGGGGTGAAGGAGCAGGGGGTTTACGTACTGGCCCACAGCGCCATGCCGGCAGTATTGATAGAAACGGGGTTTATTAACAACCCTGATGAAGAAGAATACTTAAACTCCGACGAAGGACAACAACAGATAGTGCAGAGCATCATAAGAGCCATTCAAGCTTACCGTGCATCGCTTACTGCGCAATAGGTTTACCATCTTCATCAATAATAGCTTCCAGGCTTATATTTATGCAATAAATTTTTAATCTGTACTTATTTTCATGCCCCTTTATTGTGGCATTTATTATCACAATGAATAAAGCAATTGCCTCAATATTTGGTATTGGTTATATAAAAGGCGGCGGCACAATTGCTGCTATAGTTGCCTGCGCCGCCGTGTATTTTTTATGGCGTTTGCCCGCTTTTGCCAACCCCTGGTATTTGCTGGTAATTACCCTATTGGTTACCCTGCTGGGTGTTTATGTAGGTAACAAAGTTGAGCCATACTGGGGCAAGGATAGCTATCGCGTAGTAATTGACGAAGTTGCAGGTATGCTGGTAGTCATGCTTTTTATACCCCATAACATTTATTTCCTGCTAATAGGATTGGTGCTTTTCCGCTTTTTTGACATTGTAAAACCACTATATATCCGCAAGATGGAGGCCTTTCCCGGCGGAACCGGGGTAATGATGGACGATGTACTTGCCGGTGGTTATGCCAATGTGCTATTACAAATCATCGTGCTGGTATCGGGCATATTCTGGTAGCAAAAAAAGTTCCTTTAGGCCCCTATGACTACATCAGGGCTTGCAGATAAATCCAGCCTTATACCTGCCTCACGAAGGGATTTATTATTGTCGTAAACTACTTGTTTATAAAAAGCGGGGTTTGATTCATTTAATCCACTGGTATAGATAATACTCATTCCTGTAAATAGCAGCGTAAGCTTATCCAATGCCGTTTGATTTATTTCTATCATTTTGCGATACAATGATGGCACTTTATCAAAGTCAGATTCAAACAAAGCCATTTTGACCTTTACACTCAATAGCAAGCCTTTCATATAGGGGGTAAACTGTGCTTCCTGTCGTTCGTGCAGCGACAATATTTTTTTATACATCCTGTAAAGGTTAAGCCCATCATTGAGCAGATAGTAGGTGCCGTGTTTTAAAACTTTAATTACAAAGCTGTACGGCGTGCTTTGCTCATCCGGAGCTTGGTATACCTTTTCAAGTGATCTTAAAAATCGTAATATTTTAAGCGGCTTCTGGCATATCAATATTGAAGAAGCTGCCAAAAGATAAAGTACCTCGTTTGCCCTTGGGTTATCAGATCCTGTTACATATAACGAAGGTTTGAAATAAAACTTGGTTATCTCTACGAAAAAATCTTTTTTAACGACACCCGTCTTTAAGAAATCAGCAAGTGTCTCGATACAATTAATGGGGTTTAATGCAAATTTTACAAAGCCCTTAGCTGGCATCGCTTTGAGCGCATTTATACATTGGTTCACCGAAGCCATGTCTAATTGCGTAAACGATGCGCAGGCAAGCAGTACATGCAATATAATTTTTTTATGATCGGGCAGGTCAAAACGCAATAGGGTTTCTATAACCTTCTTATAATCCGGGCCTATCAGCTCAATGCCAACAAAGTAATTAAAAAGGTCGTCGTTACTGCTGTGTTTAAAGTATTGTGCTATTGATTCTACCCCGGTAGACTGCATGCGGGACTTTTCGAGCAGATCACCCATAAACATCACCAGGTCCGACTTTTCGGCCGGTGTTAAGTTTGCGTTGATCAAGTATTTAAAGTTGCTTTGCTGGCCTGTTTTAAAGGCATAGAGCACGCTCCATTTTATAATAAAAGTTTTATTGTCGTCTTTAACCGTATTGTTTATGTTGGCTATCAGCTTTGCATCAAATACGAAGTCATTTTCTGTTAGCAGGGCTTTTGTAAGGATGTATTGCAGAAAATTAGAGTTGCCAAATTTGATTACCGTGTTATAATTTAAATCGGTACTGTAATTAAATTCGCGGATAAAGCCTACACTAAGCAGTTCCTGGTAGGCATTAGGATACTGCTTTATGGCCGCGTTAAATTTAATTTTAGGCACATCGTAAATTCCTTTTTGCATATCCATTAAATCTGTAAGCATTTTAAGCAATATCAGCTTATCTGTAGAGTAATGGCCCAGGTAAACCTTATTTAATATAAAGGTTGATATGAGCTCATAAATGCAAACATGATCGATATTATTAAGCGAAAAATTATTCTTGTGCTCTTTATAGTAAAATTGAAAATATAGCGGATGGTTGAAATTATTGCTCAGCTCTATAGCCAGGAAGTTTTGGATATTGGGGTTGATGTTGTAGCAAAGCTCTTTTATTTCACCAACACTAAATAACGGAACGTTTATAGCCGGGTTTTCTGTATCCTGAATAAAGCCCTTAAACCATTTCTCCTCCTCGTACTTAAACTCGTACATGTTGTTGATCCAGGTTACCGACCGCATGGTAAGCACAAGCTTGAACCATGGTGTATTGCGGTAAAGCGAAAAGATATCAGTGATTTGGTTAAGCAGCAACTGAAATTGGTCGGGCTTGTAAGCAAACTCGTCAAGGCCGTCAAGCACCAGGAAAAAGTTGCCCGATTTGCGCTGCGTGATATCAAATAAAGATGCGATATCATCGTCCGCACTATAGCCAAGCAGGCCCAATATCCAATCGCTTATGTTGCGCCCGCTTAAAAATACGTTCATGAGCGCACTGCTGCTGAAAAACAGGATAATGTCGTTGTTCTGATTTTTGGCGTTGCCGCGCATGCGCTCTTCAATCCAGTGGCAAAGGGCAAGTGTTTTGCCGTAACCGGCCGGTGCGCAAAGCGCAGTAGCGGTGTATCCTCCGCTCAAAAAGCTATCTAAGTGGTGATTTGCAAACTCACGCTTTATGGTAAGGTTATAAGGTATTCCGGATTTATTTTTTAGCGCCTGTAAAGTGAAGCTCGTAATTTTGTCGGCATTGAGCTTGAGTGTGCTCCAATTATTGCCACTTGTTTTAGAATCGGCCTTTGAGGCAGTGGCGGCACCCTGGTTTTCACAGAAGTCGTCCCATCCGGCGTAGCCGCAAAACTTGGCCATTACGTCAATCGTAAAAAGCGAAGGGTTAAATTTGCTGTGGGCGAAACCAAATACACGTTTTAAAGTGGTTTCGCTCAAGCTTTGCTTAGTTTTGTTAAATACAAGTACAGATATGGTTTTACAATCAGAAGGGGTAACGCTTGTTAACCCTGCTATGGTAAGCACCTTCGTTTTTAAAAGTTCAAAATATTGTGGCAAAAAAATCGTCATAATCCACTCTTCATCTAATCTAAATTCACCCACTAATCATACTACAACCAGCCTTATGCATTGGCTAACTGTCAGCCCCCCAGACACAGAGCCCAATGGAATGTTACACCCTGTTTTATACTCCTCAGCAATTAACTGTAATTTACTTTCCAAACGGCGGCACAATTCGGCATCGTCTCTGTAACCAATTGAACTTAAGGAAATGTTACCGAGTAGGTTGTAGGAGTATTTGGCCGGCATGCCGCAAATCTGCAAGATATCGTACTTTATCTGATTACTTATAAATATCAGTTCCATAAGTGATAAGGTGTTTAACAGTACAGCTTTTACGTAAATATAAAATTTAAGTTGTCCTTAATATGTAGTTTATATATTGTCGTTCTAAAATATATTTAAATATTCTAATTGGTTTTTAATATTCAGTTCTGCATAGTAAAATTATAACAATTAACCAGCAATGCTACTTTTTAGCACCGCGTGTAAGTGCGCATTTTTAAAATCAGGTAGTTATACCTGGTATGCGCAATTGTTACAATAATAAAATTAAAGAGGTATCTCAAATAAGCCAGCTTTTATGGCAAACAATACCAAGCCGGCCGTATTACGGCAATTTACTTTATTAAGTAAATTGATGCGGTGTCCCTCTACAGTCCTTGTGCTTAAAAAAAGTTCCTGGGCTATTTCGGTATTGTTAAATTCCCGGCAAATAAGGTGCAGTACCTGCCGCTCGCGTTTAGATAGCGTTAGGCCGGGCAAGTTGCTTAATATGTCTTTGGCTTGTTGTTTTTTATGGTTGGCGCTATGCTTAATAGCGGTCATGGCTTCGTTGTTAAAGTAGAAACCCGTTTTATAAACCGTGTCAACTGCAAGTATAAGTTCGTCCTTGTCGCAGTTTTTGGCAAGGTATGATGATGCGCCCGCGTTTATAGCCTGGGCAATAAGGTGCTCGTTCATATGCACCGTTAGTATTATTACTTTAATATAAGGGTACTGCTGCTGGATCCTCCTGTTCAACTCCATCCCGCTCATGCCCGGCATATCCATATCAACTATGGCAATATCGATATTTTGAGGGTTTGCTTTTAGTTGCTCTAAAAAATGTTCGCCGCCCGGGCTGTCTGTAGCCAGCTCAAACCGGCTAACGCTACCTATCAGCAGGGAAAGGCTCTGCCTGAAAAGATTCTGATCATCAATAACCGCTATGCGTATAATATCCTGTTCAGCCATTGTGGTTACTACACAAGAGGGTAATTAATGTCGATTGCGAAACCCTTGCTGTCATAAGCGGCAATATCAAATTTGGCATTTATATTGAGCAGGCGGCTTTCGATATTTTGCATGCCCATACCTTTTTTGGCACCGGCCGGGACAGTTGTAAGCCCTTTACCATTGTCCATGTATTTAATGGCTAGGTTATTAGCAAATGTTTTAATATCTATTTGTGCCTTGCTTGCACCCGAGTGTTTAATTGTATTGTTGATGAGCTCTTCCAGCACGCGGTATATGGCTGTTGCAGCAGGCATGTCTAATTTTGCCAGTGCTTCTTCGGCTTCATTTTCTATCACGATCTCTAACTTGCCCGATTGATTGATGATGGTACAATGTTCTGTAATTGCAGCAGCCAAGCCGTAGTACCGTAGGGTAGTAGGGGATAAGTTATGAGAAATGTTGCGCACATCCTTCACTATCTTATCAATTATGGTTTTGGTTGATCTTTTAAATTCGTTGTAAGCCGAATCATTTTCATCTGCAGGTTTAAACATCTCGATCAAAAGGCGCAAACCCGATATGGTTGTGCCTACATCATCATGAAGATCCTGCCCGATGCGCTTCCGTTCGGCCTCCTGCGACTCGATAACAGCGTGCAGCAATTCTTTTTGATGCTTGATCTGTGCTTCCTGAAAATCCTGTCGTTGCTTTAAAAGCTTATTTTGATTTCGAATAGAAAATAATATGAACGATGTTACCAGCAAAAAGGTGGTAGCCATCCCCAGCACTACTAATATTACGATGTTGTCTTGCGTTGGCTGCATGTTATTTATGGTATCCTATTGAAAAAAATATGTATCCATTTGCTTAAAGTAGCACAATAGACGCCTCGTATGTCCATAAAAATTTGGAGTGCCATTGATATTGGATGAATTAAAAAAGCAAACATAATAGCACTGCTGGCATACCAAAGCGATAGCAAACGCTACAACCTCATGTCCATAGTATAAATAAAGGGTATTTGTGGAGTAGTACGGCGCATAAATTACGACCTGTCCGATAACAGCAGTTATGAGTATAAACCAGAACAATATTTTAGCCGGCTTAACAATATCTCTAAACCGCAACAGTGCAATTAAAAGCGGAAACAGAGAAGTAATGGGGATAATAACGGATGTATAAAATTGAGACATCAATAATTAATCAATACCTAAATATAGGCAACAATGCCAAAAAAGCGGCAAATTTATTCACTAAAGCTACTTTTTATTAAATTGATACTATACTCAAGGCAACTCCGTCGGTTTATTGCTGGCCTTAAGTTCTTTGGTATATCCTACTGCAAACAGTATGTACTCTATTGCCAGGAAGGCACAGTGAACCATCCAAATAAGCTTGTAAATAAACAATGGAATCTTCAACAAATAATTGGCAAAGGCAAACATTAAGGTACTACTTGCGTAATATAACAGGATGCCTACGCTTAGCCAATTATTACTATCGTCTGCCCACTTATTAGTGATTTTAGCACTTTGCTTGTTTTGGAAGCAGATAAAATATATTATAATTATTAATGACTCCAGCGTTCGCGTGTATGTGTTAAATGCTTCGAGGCCTTGTATATAAAAGCCGTTTACAACACAACTTATTCCATACAATACAGCAACTACCGCAATTACTACCTGATATTTTTTTGAAAAGAAGCAGGCGAAAAAAGCCGACAACATAGCAAATTCAATTATTGCGCCGCCGTGTAGCATAAATTGCGTGTTAGGCAGAAACTCCATTAAGATCATATTACATACGTTTAGTACAGCTGATACAAATACAAACCAAAATATAATAATGGATGGCTTGGATAACCTGCTGTAACCCTTAAAGCCAATATACAAGGGTATCAACGCTGTTGATGGAATGAGGTATGTTACATAAAATAGAAAAAATTGATCGAACATTTTAGGATAAGTGCAATTTAAATAGCGCTTTACACTTGCTGTGAAAGTGCTGATTTTATTATACGTTGTTTAATGTCTTTCCTAAAGCCAATAGTGAACAATATATACTCGATGGCGAGAATTGTACAGTGCGCTGTCCAAACCATTTCGAAAACACGAATGGATATAGCAACAAGATAATTTGTAAATGCAAACATTAATGAACTGCTGGCATAGTAAATCAATATACCCACACTTAGCCAGTTGTTGCTGTCGTCGCCCCATTTACCTGTGTCGAGTTTGTTTCCTTGTAAATATTGGAAGTAAATAATGTAGCCTATCAATATTAGCGACTCAAGCGTGCGGGTGTAAGTGTTAAATGCGCCTATATCTTGCAGGTACATGGCATTAATTACGCAACCTATAAAAAACAAAACTGCAATTACAGCAACCGCTTTTTGCTGTTTGGGTGTAAAGAAGCAAGCAAAGTATGCGGAAAGCATAGCAAACTCAACCGCAGTGTACCCATGCAGCATAAACTGCGTGTTATGCATTACATACTGTAAAAGTATGTTTGTTAAATTCAGTACTGCCGAAAATAGAACGAAGTTCCAGATAATTTTTGATGGCTTTGACAGTTTGCCGAAGTGTAATAAACCGGCAACTAATGGGATAAGGGCTGTAGCCGGAACGATTACAGATATATATAATACGAAAAATTTTTCAAACATCGGGGGATAAATGTTTACAAGCTTTAAAGATAACAAGCTTGTAAACATTACTGAAGTTTTTTTAGAAACCGCGAATTGGGCTTGTTGGTGGGGCACAAGTTGGCGGACAAGGTTTTGTTACATCATAAACGTTACTTTGATCGCCATCACCATCGCCGCCGTTTCCGGTGGTTGGTATAACTACCACATCGTGGCCGTCAACCACGGGCACGAGCATCAACTTGGCAGTAGTTGGATCGGTAGCATCCTCAAGGCCAATATAAGCGCGCACGCTTTCAGCATCGGGATTGTGTAATAAGATGTTTTTAAAATCAATAATTGGGATCTCGAACGACTCGACATTGAAAACCTGGCCAGACGTAGTGATGTAAGTGCGCCAGTTTTGTGCCCAGTCAATGGCTTCGTTCACAGGGATAGTTCCTTCCGGTCCGGAAGTTGGATAGTTTGGAGTACTCATGATGTGTGGTTTAAGTTAAATATTTGAGTAAAAATAATTATCCTATATAAATCAAATGTGTAATAAATGCCATTTTTGGCCGTTTTTAAAGCATAAGTGCCTAATTGCTTAACTAAAAGCCCTTTGTATTTATTCCCAAAAATTGTAGTGAATGAAATGAACGCAGAAATTTTCTGTGAATGAAATGAGTTAACTTTTGATTAACTGAACAAAGTGCTTCCATGCATCTTTGCCATGCCTATGTAATTTTAGGGGTAACACTATTACCTACCTAACAAATACATATGCATGGAAACCTTTACCTTTTACCGCAGATTAATAATTCTGTTTGTACTGCTGACATTCCCGGCAGGTAAGCTATTAGCCCAACGTATTTTTGCAACGTCACAACAGAGTGGCAACTCCGGCTTGTTGTGCGTAAACTGCGTAGTTAATAACCCGCAAAACGCTGCCGACGGCAACTTACAAACACGATCGGTTATTAATGTGGCTGTTGGCGTAGCTTCATCTACCTATCAGGAACTTATTTTTCCTGCAACTGGTAAGGTAGCCGCAAATACGCCCGTAACTATTAAAATAGGAACGGCTGATAATTTGCTCGACCTTACTGTGCTTGGCCGCATCACCATTCGCCCGTACAATGGGAGCACCCCTGTCGGCGGCGCTATTGCAGCCAATACACTTCTTACGGCGGTAAGTAATAATGACCAGGCAGAGCTTACCATAACACCATCAGGTACTTATGACCGCGTGCGCGTGACACTTAACGGCGGCCTATTGGGTGCCTTAAGCAGCATATACTTATATGATGCGTTTTACTATGGCCCGGATCCGCTTGCTTGTAACCTGCCGTTTGATGAATTGCACGGTATCAGCGCCGGGCTGCTTAATCTTGGTGTTGATGTGGGTGGCGTGGCCAATCCTCAAAATGCTATCGATGGAGATTTTACAACAGCATCTACCTTAAATGCAAGCATTGCTGCGGTGGGTGCATACGCACAACAAACCATCATCTTCAGGTCGCTGTCTACAGTTGGCGACTCGGTCAGGTTAACACTATCGATACCGCAGGCGCTCATAGATGCCGGCGTATTGGCAAACATATCCCTTTCTACTTATAACGGCAATACAAGTAACGATGATTCGCAATCATTTAACGGCGCTTTGCTGCGCTTGCGATTGCTTGATCTTGTAAATAACAGGCGCAGGGTTACGGTAACTTATGCACCAACTAAAATATTTGACAGGGTACAGCTGCGTCTCGGGGGGGGCATAGCCAGTATCCTGTCATCTATCAATTTATTTGAGGCCGAGCGGCTTATACCTAAACCTATTGTAAGGGTAAATAATGTAGCTACTACAAGCACATCGATTTGTGCAGGCGGAACCGCGACCTTTACTATAGCCGATGCTCCCGGCACTACGTACAAGTGGTACACCGCATCAACAGGCGGCACACCAGTATTTACGGGTGCTAATTTTACAACGCCTGCTTTAACTGCCACTACTATATATTATGTATCGGCGCAAAAGGCGGGTTGTACGGATGAATCAGAAAGAGCAGCAATTGCGGTAAACGTTAATCAAATACCTGCAGCCCCCGTTATTACTAGTAATAACGTTACGGTATGCCCGGGTTCAACAGCATCTTTTACTGCGCAGGCGGTAACGGGCGTTACCATTAACTGGTATGCCGCAGCAACAGGCGGTACACCTTTATTTACCGGCAATACCTTTACAACACCTGCCATAAACCAAACTACAAATTATTACGCCGAAGCTGTAGCCGGAAGTACATGTATAAGTGCAACGCGCACGCAGGTAACCGCTACGTTGGGCGCAGTACCGGCAGTGCCAGCCTTAACAGCAACCAACGCAAATATATGCGCAGGTGATGTGGCCGTACTTTCGATAGCGTCGCCAATTGCCGGCACAATTTATAACTGGTATACTACCGCTACCGGTGGTACGCCGGTGTTTACAGGTGTAAATTTTACTACACCAGCATTAACAGCCAACGTCACTTACTACGCCGAAGCCGTAAACGCAACAGGCTGTATAAGCACAACACGTGTACAGGGTACGGTAACGGTGCAGCCAAAACCGGCTAACCCAACACTTGCAGCAAATAATACAACCATTGCAGCAGGGCAAACCGCTACTATTAACGTAACCAACCCGCAAACCGGGGTAACTTATAACTGGTACACATCATTGGCGGCAGCTACTCCGGTTTTTACAGGCAATAGCTTTACAACACCGACTTTGGTAACTAACACCACTTATTATGTTGAAGCAGTAAACGGTGCGGGTTGCGCATCAGCCAACCGTACTTCAATTACCATCAATGTAAATATTAACAACAACTCGCCATGTACTTTTGCTAACCAGCAAACGCCTAATGTTAATGGCGTATGTGTTGGATGCTTTATAACCAATAACGCCCTTGCGGTAGACGCTGATACAACTACTGCATCAACCATAACCGTTGTTGCAGGTTTACTGGGTGGCTACGCTGAACAGGAAATGCGCTATCAGCAGCCCGGCTTTACCGGCGACTCGGTGAAAGTAGTTTTGCAAACACCTGTTGCATTAACTGACGTAAACTTGCTTGGCCGAATTTCCATAGCCTTATATAATGGCACCACCCTGGTAGGCCGTTACCCGCTTGATAATGCCTTGCTCAAAGTAAGATTGCTTGGCGGCGGAAACCGCTACGCAGTATTGGTGCCGGCTACAGGCAATTACGATAGGGTGGTTGTTAGATTAAATTCCGGAGCAGCAAGCCTGCTTACTTCATTGAATGTTTTTTATGCAGTACAGCAGTTCCCGGCACCGGTATTTAATAACGCTAATCCCGAGATTTGTAAAGGCAGCCCTGCAACGCTTTCTGTTACAGGCACTGCAAACGGAACTTTTGCGTGGTACACTGCACCAACAGGTGGCACACCGGTATTTACAGGTTCAACCTATACTACGCCGGCTTTAACTGCTAATACAACTTATTATGTAGAGTATACCCGCACAGGTGGTTGCGTGGCATCAACACGTTACCCTATCCAGGTGCTGGTTAATGATCCGCCTGCCAAGCCAGTGGTGGTGCCGTCAACCGCAAACATATTTGCAGGTCAAACAACTTCGTTCACCGCGCAGGTTGCTAACAACGTTACCGTAAGGTGGTATACCACACCAACCGGCGGTACCCCTGTATTTACTGGTACAACATTTACAACTCCAGCCTTAACTGCTAATACAACTTATTATGCAGAATCGGCTATTGGTGACTGTGTATCTCCGGACCGTACACCTGCTACTGTAACAGTTACTCCGATTGTTATACCTAATGTAACCGTTACACCTGCAACGCAGGCGGTTAATCCTGGTGCATCGGCAACACTTACAGCCTCGTCAACAACCCCGGGTGCTGTGTTTAACTGGTACTCCACTGCAACTGGTGGTACAAGCATATTTACAGGCCCGGTATTTACCACGCCGTCTGTATTTACCAATATAACTTATTACGCCGAAGCATCTATTCCGGCAACAGGCGCTGTATCTGCAACAAGGGCCCCGGGCGCTATTACTGTAAACTCAAGCCCGGTTAATCCTGTACCTTGTGGTGGGGCCATTGCTCAAACCAATACCACCAGCGGCTTGCTTTGCTTGCTGTGCGGTATCAATAATGCAACAGGCGCAATAGATAATGATAGGAATACCTTCTCGCAACTTGCCACACCTGTAGGTTTGGTTGGCGGGTATTCGCAGCAAACATTAAGGTTTGCAAATATTGGCCGCATAGGCGACAGCATCATTGTTGAGCTTGGCACACCGGCTAATCTGGTAAGCGCAAGTGTGCTATCACAAATTAGCCTGGCTACTTACAACGGTGCTACTTATAATAATGACAGATTTAATTTAGATGGTGCAGCCATTACCATATCTCTGCTAAATGGAACCAGTCGGTTCCGTGTAGCCTTCCGCGCCACTGCCGACTTCGACAGGGTTGAGATCAGGCTTAACTCGGGCGCTGCGGGTGTACTAACTGCACTTAATATTTATGATGCTACACAAAGCGTTGCCGCACCGGTTATAAGCCCTGCAACTGTTGTTGCATGCGCAGGCACACAAGCAACGTTAACTGCAACCGTACCGGCACATGTTACCGTTAAGTGGTATACATCTGCAACTGGTGGTACGCCGGTATTTACAGGCGCAAGCTTTAACACCCCGGTGCTAACAGCAAACACTACTTACTATGCCGAAGCCAGCCGCACTGCTGATGGTTGTGCCCAGGGTGTTCGTACGCCGGTAACTGTAAACGTTACCCCGGTACCACAGCCGCCTGTGGTTACCACACCAACCACTATAGTTTGTGCCGGCCAGCCTGCAGTATTTACTGCGCAAGCTGTCAATGGTATATCTTTCAACTGGTACGCTACCCCAACCGGTGGCACACCATTATTTACCGGCGCAACCTTCACTACACCTGCGCTAACTGCAAATACAAGCTATTATGTAGAAGCAACCGGCGCAGGTGCCTGCGGCAGCTCAACCCGTACACAAGTAACCGCAAATGTTACAACTGCGCCGCTTGTACCTACTGTATCACCAAATCCGGCGCAAACATGTGCGGGTTCTGTTGCGGTACTAACGGCATCATCAACACAATCGGGCGTTACATTTAATTGGTACACTGCTGCTACAGGTGGTACGCCAATATTTACCGGTGCACAGTTTACTACGCCTAACCTTACATCAAATACCACTTATTATGTTGAGGCAGCAAACGGCACCTGCACCAGCGCAACAAGAGCATCGGTTCCGGTAACGGTTAACCCCGCCCCTGCAGCACCGGTTGTTACCACCGTACCAAGCGGCGGCACAATATCATCGGGCCAAACCGCAACATTAACTGCTACATCAACAACCAGCGGTGTTACCTTTAATTGGTACACATCAGCACAGGGTGGTACGCCGATATTTACCGGTAGCTCGTTCACAACACCGGCTTTAACATCAAGCAGAACTTACTTTGTTGAGAGCGTGCTTACGGCATCGGGCTGTACCAGTCCAACCCGCACATCGGTTACCGTAACGGTAGTGCCGATATTCTCTACCGATTGTGATTTCGCATCTACACAAACTAATGCAGCAAATGGCCTATGTGTTGGCTGTACCATTACAAATGCAACCAATGCCATAGATGCTGATACCACAACCGCAAGCCAGATAAATGTGCCTGTGAGCGTGTTGGGTGCAAATGCAACCCAGACGCTGATATTCAGCGATGGCGGCCTGGCAGGCGATACCGTTAAGATCAAGATCGGTATACCAACGGGCTTATTGTCGGCTGGTGTGCTAGATCAGTTGCAGATTGCATCATACAATGGCGCAACTTATAACGGCGACCGTGTCAACCTGAGCAACAGCCTGATAAGGGTACAGTTCCTTGCGGGCGGAACAGCCATTATAAAATTTGCGCCTGGTGCTAATTTTGATAGGGTAGAGCTAAGGGTAAACAGCATTGCAGCATCGTTACTAACCACAGTAAACGTTTACTTCGCCAGCAAACAGGTTGATGCACCAACACTTGCAGCAAATACCATAAACATTTGTGCAGGTGGTACAGCAACATTTGCAGTAAGAAACCCTAAAGCAGGTGTTACTTACCGCTGGTACACATCGGCTACAGGTGGCGCTCCCGTATTCACAGGCGCAACATTTACATCGTCTGCTTTACTAACCACTACAACCTACTATGTTGAAAGTGTGCGTACTGGCAACAATTGCGCAAACCCTAACAGGGTGGCGGCAACGGCAAACGTAACACCAAGCCCGGTTAACCCAACACTTAACCAAACAACCGCACAAATTTGCGCAGGCGAAGCTGTTACCTTTACAGTAACCAACGCCAACGGCGCAACGGTACGCTGGTATAACGCGGCAACTAACGGTACGTTACTGTTTACCGGCGCAAGCTTTACGGTAACCCCAACATCAAACGCAACTTATTTTGCCGAGATAACCAACGGTACATGCAGCAGCCCCGCACGTACACAAGCTACCGTAACTGTTAACCCACGCCCGGCGCAGCCAACTGTTGTGCTTGCCAACGTGCAGGTATGTGCAAACAGCCCTGCAGTAGTACAGGTGCAAAACCCTGAAGCGGGCGTAACCTACAGGTGGTACACAGCCGCAACGGGTGGTACTGCTGTATTTACAGGCGCCAACTTTACCACACCTGCAATAACAGCCAATACAAATTACTATGTTGAGGCAAGTGGTGCAAGCGGTTGCACAAACAACGGTGGCCGCACTGTAGTAAGCGTTACAGTAAATTCATCGATAAACGCGCCTACACTAAGCGCAACCAACACACAGGTTTGCGCAGGCGGTACGGCTACTATAAACGTAGCCAACCCGGTTGCAGGTGTAACCTATAACTGGTACACTGCTGCAACAGGTGGCACATCAGTGTTTACAGGCAGCACTTATACTATTACAAACCTATCCGCAAACGTATCATACTACGTTGAAGCAAGCAGCAATGGCTGCGTAAGTGCAACCCGTACCCGTACAGATATTACTGTACAACCTGTACCTGCACCACCGCAAATTGATGTTGCTATAGGCGGTAGCCTGAGCGTTTGCGCCGGCGACCAGGCAACTATCACAATTGCCAACCCTGATGCCAACCTGGTTTACCGCTGGTACGACGCACCGGTAAACGGCAACCTGCTGTTTGTTGGAGCCGAGTTCACTACATCTGAAATGATCAGCACTACAACTTATTATGTTGAGGCATCTGCAGCGGGTAATTGTAACTCATCTGCACGTACAAGTATTCAGGTTACCGTAAACCAACCACCGGCAGATCCGGTATTGGCTAACGCTAACGTGAGCGTATGTAATGGTAGCCCTGCTACGTTAAGCATCAACGCTCCTGTTGCAGGTGTAACCTATCGCTGGTACAATTCGCCGGCCATGACTACGCTATTATTTACAGGCACTACTTATGTAACCGGCCCGGTAACAAGCACTACTAATTACTACGTGGCAGCTTTCAATAGCAGCGGTTGCAGCAGCAATAACACTGCAATGGCGCAGGTAACCGTTCGCCCGGCACCTGCACCACCAGCAGTGGTAAACGGTAACTCGACCGTTAGCTGCGTAGGCTCGCAAGCAAACCTGGTTATTGAGGCGCCACAAACCGGCTTTACATACAGATGGTATACTGTTGCTACAGGCGGTACACCAACCTTTACCGGTACAACCTTTACTACACCGGTACTTAATGCAACTACTACTTATTACGTAGAGGCATTAAATGAGGATGGCTGTCCATCGGCATCGCGCACAGCAGTTACTGTTACGGTAGGTGCTCCGCCAACAGCTCCTGTAATTGCCGCAACCGGCTTGTCTATCTGCCCTGCATCATCCACAACTATAAACGCAACAGCCGTTGGCGGTAACGTGGTTATCAGGTGGTATAGCAATGCAACCGGTGGCACGCCATTATTTACAGGCAGCAGCTTTACTACTCCTGTACTGAATGTAACCACTACTTATTACGCAGAAGCATTTAACACCGTAACCGGATGTACATCTGCAACACGCACCGCAGCAACCGTAACTATACTTGGCCCGCTGCCTGCCCCTATAGTGAGTGTGGGTAATACGTCCATCAATAGCGTAAGCTTTACCTGGACAGCCGTGACCGGCGCAACAGGCTATGAAGTGAGCTTTGATAACGGTGTAAGCTTTGCCGCTCCAAGCGCCGGTGCCAATGCCTTAACTACGCTTGTTGCAGGCTTGCAGCCAAACCAAAGTGTAACTATTGTGGTGAGGGCCATTGGCAATCTGCCATGCCAACTGGGTGCAAACTCGCTAGCGGTAACAGGTACTGCAACCAATCCTTTTGGTAACGGTATATACGTACCAAATGCCTTTACGCCAAACGGCGACGGTAATAACGACTTGTTCCAGATCTATGGTAACGCCATACAATCAGCCACTTTCACAGTGTATGATCAGTGGGGACAGCTACAGTTCAGGGCCAATAATAAATCTGCCGGATGGGATGGCACGTTTAAGGGCACGCCGCAGCCAACAGGCGTTTATGTGTACTACCTGGAAGCTGTTTTAAATGACGGAACAACATTTAAGAAAAAAGGCACCGTAACGCTATTAAGGTAAAGCGGACAGACCATGAACACTAACAACTCATACATCGCACCTATAAAATCTGTTCACATGAAAAAATCACTCACAATTATAATAGCCCTGCTGCTCCAGTTTGGAGCAGCAAACAGGCTGTTTGCCCAGATAGATCCGCATTTTTCGCAATACTATGCATACCCCATGTATCTAAACCCGGCACTAACCGGTGTTTTTAACGGGGAAATGCGTGTAAATGCAAACTTTAAAAACCAGTATGCAACCATTAACAACGCCTACCAAACAGGCGCTTTATCGCTCGACTATCGCCCGAGTGATAAAGTGGGCGTTGGTTTTAATGTAATCAATCAAGCTGCCGGTGATGTTGGGTACAACTATTTTGCGGCATACGGCTCATTTGGCTATGCTATAGCGGTATCAAACGATGGTTATAAAAAAGTGAGTTTTGGTGTAACGGCGGGTGTAATTAACCGTGGATTCGACCCAAGCCGTGCGCAATTCGGCAGCCAGTTTAACCCTGCAAGCGGTTTTGACCCAACGATGTCGCCCAATGAAAATTTCCTGAATACCAACGCAACCATTTTTGATGCGGGTGCAGGTGTATTTTATTACGATGGCGACCCGTTGAAAGGTGCAAATTTCTTTGGTGGTTTCAGCGTATCGCACCTTGCGCGGTCAAAAGATCCTTTTGCCGTTGACGGCTCGGGTATTAAGCTACCTATGCGCTACACAGCGCATGCCGGTTTGCGCATCAAGGCGTCGGACTTTGTGGACGTGATACCACACGCCATCTTTATGAAACAGCAAAGGGTGGAGGAGAAGGCGATAGGCGGCTATTCGGAACTGAAGATTGATAATGAACGGGGGCTTATACTGGGTGGCATGTATCGCTTTAAAGATGCAGCTATTGCAAATGTTGGCTACCACATCAATAGCCTTATAGTAGGTGCCAGCTACGATTTTAACACATCATCGTTACGTAGGGCTACATCAGGCAATGGCGGTATCGAGCTGTCGATAAGCTATGTGTTTCGCAAACGGGTACAGGAACCCGAGCCCATTTGCCCAAGGCTATAATAGCAACCTTGAGGATATAACCTAATAACCCGATCAACATGAGGAAAAGATTTTCATTCACCATAATATTGCTGCTAACGCTGAAAGGGGCGTTTGCCCAATACAGCAAAGACGATCCGCGCGGACTTGGCGACAAGGCTTTGAAAAATAAAGACTACTATGAGGCCGCATTTTACTATCGCAAAGCTGCCGAGGGTTTAAGCCTTACAACCCAGCAAGCTGTGCCATATACGGCTACCGGCAAAAAAAATACTAAGGTTAAGCCCGAGGATCAGGCTTATATATCATATAATCTTGGCGAAGCTTACCGCGGCTATGAGAATTATATTGAGGCCGAGCCCTGGTATTACAAAGTAATAACCGGTAATAACGAAGGCAAATACCCGCTTGCCCGCCTGTGGTATGGCGTATGCCTGAGGGCTAATCAGCGTTTTGATGAAGCTATAAAACAACTGGAGCAATTTAAGGCCGGTTACAACGGCGAGTATAAAGCACTTGCAGAAAAAGAAATAAACACCTGTAAGTTTGCCAAAGAGCAACTTAAGTATCCGCAGTTAATAGAAGTTACCAAGCGTAAAGGACTGTGGAACTCGGATGGATCCGACTATGCCATGATGCAGCGCGACGGGTTAACTTATTTTACTTCATCGCGCTTTATTAAGGACGACAAAAAACACCTGAACAGGGTTTACCAGATTGCTAATACCAGAAATGGCGATCCGCAGATTATTAAGTTTCCGGGTGATGACAAAATCAAGGAACTTGAATACGGCACGCCATCGTTAACACCCGACGGGCAGCGCATGTATTTCACCCGCTGGTATAAATTTGGCGCTCGCGTAGTGCATGCAATTTACTCGAGCGATTACAAGAACGACGCCTGGACAGCACCTAAAAGGCTAAACTCCAACGTGAATGCCGAGGGCGCAAACTCTATACAGCCATTTGTAACAGCCGATGGTAAGCAGCTCTACTTTTCATCGACCAAACCGGGAGGCCAGGGTGGTAATGACATTTGGGTAAGCGACTTAGGCGCCGATGGCGAACCTGTTAACTCCACTAACCTTGGCAAAAACATAAACACAGCAGCTAATGAGCAGGCACCATATTACGATGCCGCCAACAAGCGCTTGATATTTAGCAGTAAAGGATTTTTGGGCCTGGGTGGTTTCGATTATTTTGAGAGCGAGTATGATGGGCAAAAATGGAGTATGGCCAAAAACATGGGATACCCAATGAACAGCGCCAAGGACGACTTGTATTACATGCCTGATACCAAGGACGCCAACAAATTCTACATCAGTTCGGATCGTGAATCTGACTGCTGCCTTAACCTTTTCGAGGTGGTTGATAAAAGACACACCCTTGCAGGAATTATAACCGATTGCGAAACACGCAAGCCGCTTGCAGGTGCCAAAGTAACTTTTGTTGACTCGCTAACTAAGCAAACTATCAAAGCAGTTACCACCGGTATCAATGGCAAATACAATTTTGCAGTTACAACCAGTCGCCCGCATAGTATAACAGTGGAAAAAGCAGGCTACTTCACCAAGGTGCTGCCTGTGCCTGCCAGCGGTAGGATGGTTGATGATACCTTGTTTAATGCCGAAATATGCCTGCAGGCTTTCCAGGTTAACAAGCCAATAGTGATTAATAATGTGCTTTATGATTATGACAAGGCAACGCTTCGCCCGGAATCAAAAAAGGTGTTGGACGGCCTGGTTACACTGCTTAACGATAACCCTAAAATTAAAGTTGAGCTGGCATCACATACCGACTCCAAAGGCAGCGACAGCTACAACATGAATTTATCATACAAACGCGCCCAGGCTTGTGTAGACTACATCATATCAATGGGCATTAGTGAAACACGCATCTACGCAAAAGGCTACGGCGAGCGTAAGCCAATTGCACCAAATACGCTTCCAAATGGTAAGGATAACCCGGAAGGCAGACAATTAAATAGGAGAACAGAGTTTACCGTTTTGAAATTAGAATAACCAACACTATGAAAAATTACGCTAACGGAGCAGTGCCGGCGACCAGGCCGAATTTGAAAACCAAGGGATTTTCAACACTTCACATCGACATTTTTCGCTACATTTTGGTAGGAAAAACAAACAGAGAGATTAATGCGATGCTTGGTTATACCGAGCGCTCGCATGCGGTTGTAGATCATTCCCGCAAAGTAATGTACAAGTTACTGGCGATTGAAAATTTATGTAAACGCGATTACACCGATAGGGTAGTGTATCCCCGCGAGTACCAATTTTGGTGGAAGAAACTTTTTGACAAGCACCTTGAGTATCTCATGGGCATTGCCATTGAGCCTGAATTTTACGATTAGTTAGGAGTTGTATATGTAAAAGCCCCCACGCTTAACAGCAGGGGGCTTTGTTATTTATTAGGATAAGCATAATAATCATTTGCTGATTGACGTACCACTGTATAATCGCAATCATGTAAAAAATTAATGGAATCGTCCTCGCCTATATTTAACAGCTGCATGCGGCTAACGTTATGCTCATAATAAATATGTGCTATGCGTTTTTCGCGCAGCAGGCGCTCGGCACCGTAAAGTACCCACGTGTCGGCACCTTCGGTATCTATTTTTAACAAGTCTATCTTATCCATATTATATTTTTCGGCGTAAGCATCAAGCGTATCTACGGGCACAACAACAGCCCCGTCATCATCCATAATGGTAAAACCGCCCCAACCTGTTTGGTCGGCATGGCCGCCAAGGCTAAACTTCATTTCGCCTTTTTCTTTCCCTGCAGCCATTGGCAAAACGGTTACCTGGCTATTAAGGCCGTTCTTGGTAATATTGTTTATTAGCGGCGCAACGTTTGGCGGCGAAGCTTCAAAGGCTATTACTTTATTGTTTGGATTTTGGGCGGCCCACAGGCAAGTGTAGTAGCCATAGTTTGCACCCACATCAACCATAACGCCACCTTTTTTTGCATGCTCAACCAATTGGCGTGTTAGCTTAAGCTCGTAAAAACCGTTGAATATGATAGACTTGTGTCCAAAATCTGTCTTGGATACATCAAGCTTAATATGATTGGCAAACTGCAGGCGAACGTTCTTGTCGTTTAAATTGTTAAAGAAGCGATATAGTTTATAGCTTATCCTGGCCCTTAAACTTAAAGGGTAGATAAACCTGGTGATTAGCGGCATAAGGCAATTTTAGAATTGAGCGGGTAGGGGTTTGGTTCAGAAAAGCGTACGGCAGCTTCGGCTTTAACTTCAGCTGAAATTTATCCACTCATTAGCCGGCAGTGCGGGCCAGAATTACCTTTGAGTTGAATGTATGCTTATTGTCGGCGTTATCAACTCCGTTAACAGGGATACGAATATTTGGAATTGTAAATAAGCCAAAAGAGAGTTGCTGGGTAAGCTTCAAAAAGCAAGGACTACTCAAAAATTGATAGGTGAATGCAAACCTGCAATGTCGTGTCAACCTTAAAGGGTTATTGGTCACATCTCCATATAGGTCTATCAGTGATGTTCCCTTAAGCTGAGATTTGGGGCTACGGTCTTTAGAAAGTATGTTTAGTTGGCTGTAAGTACTGATGATGTCGACGCCAATTCTTACCGATTTAAAAAAAGTATTGTACTTATGGCAAATATGACCTTGATCATTTTCTAATAAGTTCTTAATAAGTTCAAAAGAAGCACTTGATTGGAGTACGTTGGTCTTGTGAGCAACGTTTTGGCGGGCAATGGATTGCGTTGATTGAAAGATGCAAAAAACAGCAAGCCAATAAACAAGCGTTAAAAGCTTTTTACTCATATTTTAGTAGGGGGGTGCACAAATATATTATTATGGTAATATATTTTAAATAAATACTTGCCCTTCCAAATCATTATAAAGCAAAACGGCCCGCATATTATTGCAGGCCGTTTAAGTATTATGTGATTAAAAATATTATTCGGTACAGTTATGTGCTTCATGAAACTCAATCAACTTTACCATAACGTCAATTGCTATTTCGTAGTTTTTTGCGCCAACTTCCTTCTTATACAATACTTCCAGCTGGCTTACCTGGCTCTTCAGATTAAAATAAAACTTTTCGCCCTCTGGTGTAAAGCGCAGCATCACAACACGTGCATCATCGGGGCTTTTTTCGCTTTTAACCATATTTATGGCTTCAAGCTCCTTTACAATCTTGCTGGCGGCCTGCTTTGTTATGCTCAGTTTGGCGGCAAGCTCATTGTTTGATATGCCTGTTGTACCGATACTCATAAACAGGGGCATATGCGCACTGTTAAAACCCGGCTGATTAATACGGCAAAGCTTTTTGCCTCCCCACTCGTCAATAAGGCGCTTAAGCAGGTAAATAAGCTTAGGGGCAACCCTTTTGGTGTCCTCGGTAAGTAAACTGTGTTGCGCCATGATTTCCTCTTTCAACTATATAACACTATTCCGGTCAACTTGGTTTATGAATGTAATTAAAAGTCGAACTTAACAAATACTCTAACACCATATTCGGGGGCACCGGCGTTTTCAAGATATGTAAAACGTTTAACAAAGTCTACCCGCAGAAGTTTGAATATATTACCAACGCCCACGCTGCCCTCTACATAAGGTTTCGAGCCAAGTGCATAAGTTGCGGTACCGTTATTGGCCAATCCGTTTGTACCCGGGAAGCGCAGCAGGTTAGGGTCGTTATTCGGATTGTTTTCGCTGCGTACACCACCCCAAAGTGCTTTTACGTCAATTATCTCGCGTAGCTTCAATTTTTTTAACAACGGTATGCGGTTAAATATAAAGCCGTTAAAGTTATGGTCAACCATGATGCTGGCATAATGGTCGCTCACAAACTCCTGAAAGTTCATGAGGTTATATGAGTACAGCTGGAAAGCATATGTTTGGTTGGCATGGTGAATATCCAACAGCGGGAACGGCACTTTACCAAAAAGGTAGCCACCCTCGGTACTTACATCTGTAAAGCCCAATTGCGAAAGGTAAAAGCGCTTGGTTATGTTGGCCGTGATATTTTGATAGTTGTAATCGCCACCCAAAAAGTCTTTAATACCCATGTTGTAGCTCAACGTAAAAATTGGGTATTTGTCAGGTATTGGTGTGCGGTAAAGTTTACCCTGGTAAAATTTCTCGTGAGGTGCGTAGCGCAACTGGCCCGATAGTTCGGTAGTGTGAATAAGGTTCACATTATTAAGCTGGCCGTTTGGCAACAGGTTTTGGAACTGCAGGCTGCCCGCTGCGCTTTGGTTCCATTTTTTTAAACCTACCTGGTATGAGAAATGGTTTAAATATTCGTGAACGTAATCCAACCTGAAGATATCATTATACAACCAGGTATCATTATTACCACGTTTAAATGATAACAGGAAGTTGCTTTCCTGCACAAACTGTAATTCCTGGCCCGGTATTTTGGTATCGTGCTGGAAACTTGCCCTCACATACTCTTGCGGGAAAGAGTAAATAGATTTATTGTTGAGCGAATAGGTGCTGCTTAAAAAATATTTAAATTTTTGGTCGCGGGTACCATATGCACCGTAAGTTTCAAAGTAGTAGCGTTTGCTTAGTTGCGGAGTGGTACGGCCACCAATACGCGGGCGGAAACCTTCAACCGGGTTAAAGCTGTAAAACGTATTTGCAGGGCCCATTTCAAACCAGCCAAAGTTTTTATAACCGGCCAGCACAAGGGTTGCAATATCCATGGTGCGTTTAAACGATGGTATGGTTTGCAGGCTATCAATATTTTTGTACACATCTGCTGATGCTTTATCCAATGTATCGGGGCGGCTCATGGTCCAGTACGTATCGTCTTTACTATCGGCATTCTCGGCGATAACTTGCGAAGGGCCTGCATAAGTTTTGTTATCGCGCGGTTTATTGATCTGGAAATTGGTAATGGTTACCAGTCGCTCTCCAAATATACCGCCGCCTTTATTTTTGTTGATACCAAACTCAATTTTCAAATCACTTTGGCTTAGGTGATAGCGTCCATCGGCGTTTTTCTCGAAAGAAAGATTTGCCTGCATCTGCCTTACAAAGTTAAGGTTGATGTTCTTGTTCACAGTCAATAATGCGTTTTGTACCGCATAATTACCATCCATGGTAACGTATATCTTACCCTCAAACAATAAGTTATTGGTATTACGTGGCGTAAAGCTTAACTCAATAAGCTGTGGCGACTGATCCTTAAGCGTATCTGTGATAAAAAACTTATAAAAATCTGGCGAGCTATTTGATATTGGGCTGAGTAACTGATTACTAAGCAGCGATACGTTATTATCATAAATGTTGATATCTTGGTACATGCGGTTGAAATACGCTGTAAGGCCCTGGTTATCAACAAAATTTTCATCGTATTTAACTTGTTTGTTAGCTTCAATTATCTGCTTTTTGGCGTAGGGGTTTTGGCGATAATAATTGTTTGATAGCTTTTCCTCCAGGTATAAAGGCAGTAAGGTTTTACCACCAATAGCGGTAGAATCCTGCTCGCGGAACAGGAACTGGTAATTTTTAAAAATACGTTTGTTTTTAAATTTATCGCTCAGGTTACTTAAAGCAAAGTTCATACGCTCGTACTGGTTGTACTCGGCATAACTGTAGTTTTCGAGCTGATTTTGTTTTTTATGGGCAATAACCTGGCGTATCAGTTCAACAGCAGGGTTGTTTTTATTACTGTACTTTTTCTTCTTGGCCGATCGCACAACAACCTCGCTAAGGGCGTGATTCTCTTCAACCAAGGCAATGTTTATAACCTGGTCTTTAGTTGGGTCGATATCTTTTACAACGGTGCGGTATCCAATGAACGAAACTTTGATCTGTTTGTTATTGCCGGTGTTGGTAAGCGTATACTGTCCTTGCATGTTGGTGCTAACGCCTTGGCTTGTGCCGTTAAATTGTACGGTAACATAAGGCATGGCATCTTTACGCTTGGCATCGGTTACTACACCTTTAATAGTGGTTTGTGCAAAAGCGGCAACAAGGGTTATAGAAAGTAAAACGAGGGTTAAAAAGCTCTTTTTTAAGAATGTTTGGTAATGAGTTTTCATCGATGTGAAAAATTAGCAGGGCGATTGGTTTAGTTGTTGATGACGGTTGTTATGATTGATATGGAATTTGCCTGATAGCGGCTTGGCGGCCTGTTGTACTGCTTTTAAAGTAGTGCTGGCATAGCTGCGGATGCTAAGCGTTAAAAACTCCATGTTGATATCGGCACCCAAAAAGTTTTGTTTAAGGCCTTCGCCCAAAACATCAATAACGGTTTGCAGCATTTGGGGCTTAGTTCCGTTTTTGTGCGTGGTGCTCGTATTTGAATTTGGTAGATGTGAGATATTATCAGCAGCAGCCATTGTCTCAACGGTTGGTGTAATTTTATCTGATAAGTGTTGCAGTTCCATGTTGTGTAATTATAACACTACAAATGTAAACCGAGTTGACGATATTAGTCAACTAAATTTACTATTCTGATATGGTTATGACAAAAGTTGCATCAATAAATGCGGCCTTGTCATAGCAAAGTAAAGTTGCGTGTATTTTTTACACTAACGAGGGGTAAAGGCGACTTGGGACAGTAGGTTACTATCGGCTCTTAACCATGCCTGCAATTGCTTTATCCTGCATACGGGCAAATAAAGTAACCATTGTTATGGCACCAATCATGGCGTACAGCATGTCCGACTGAGTATCCCAAACATATCCCTGGGTTCCTAAAAAAGAATCGCCCGATGCGCCGGACAGGATAGATACCAGCCATTCTAAAAACTCGTATAACGCGCTGATGGTTACGCACACACAAACGGTAAGGAAGGCCAACCATGGTCTTTTGCTGACAACCTGCAGCCGTATCAATAGTTCGCGAGTTATCATGGCAGGTACAAAGCCTTGGGTAAAATGCCCAACCTTGTCATAATTGTTGCGGCTTTGGTGCAAAGCATCGCGCAGCCAGTTAAAGGCAGGTACTTCGGCGTAGGTGTAGTGGCCGCCTATGAAAAGTACATAGCAATGAAAAAGTATAAAGCAGTAGGTAAGTTTTGTAAAAGTGAAACGGTTGTAGGTGACTAATAAAACGGCAAATCCCAATATGGCAGGAAACACTTCCAGTATCCAGGTAAAGTAATCGTGCGGGTGGATGCCGGAGATAACTAAACCGGCTAAAAACAGGGCAATTAACACTCGGACAAGTTTCATTAGGTAAGGTTTTGTAACGGTGATTGGCTAAATTAAAATACTATTAGAATTTGCAAAAATACACCTTGAACAAGCGTGAATTTGACAGACGAGTATTATATTTGATTTATAACCTTTTTAAATTTAAATATTATGAAATTACGCCCCTACAGTATTTTGGTAATAATGGTTTGTTTTATGTCGGTAGCTGTGTTTTTCCTTAAAAAGAAAGGTACTAAAGTAACTAACGAGCGCGCGCAAGAAAACCGCGGCATAGCGCTGTTTACCCGCTAACAAATAATTACCATTATTTCAAATTAAGGCGCTTTAGGGCGCCTTGCTTCTTAATCTTAAAAAGATCTTCTGCATAGGTGCCAAGTAAGGGCCGTGCTTCGCCGTGTATTATTTGATAGTAGGGCTTCTCATAGTTGCTTAAATAATTTTTCCGTGCCTTTTTGATACTAAATAGGAGTTTGTTCTCAAACATAACCGGCTGGGCCTTTATGCTTTTTTCCTTAACATAGCTGTCATAACGATATGGATCACCCGGGGTAGCCCAGCGCCCGTCGGCAGTTGGATACACTTCGAAATATTGGTATTGATTATGTATCAGTTTGTTGCAATACTGCGATACGAATAACAACACATACCGGTGCCTCGAAAACGCCGGTTTTCCGTAATGATCATAAGCGGTAAAATTGATGGTGTCGCTTTTAAAATTACCATATATGTTCTTGACGATTCGATACTTTGCGCTATATTCTCCATTAAACATTACCATGATTCCACAGTAATTCCTATTCAAACGCTTTACCTCAATCTTTTCGGCTACAAAGGCATAAGTGTTTTTAGGAATAGTATCCTTACAGCGAACATACGGCTCGCAGGGTATTGGTTTAAGCCGTATGTAGATATTGGACATTTTTAAAAGATCTTTAACTGAGTACTTTGCAGGATTATGATTGAACGAAGAAAAGGTAAGCGAATCGTTAATATTTGCCTCGATTGAGAATTTCCCCGTTGAATCAGTCAGTGTGTGATATGCTTTATCATCCAGTATCGATTTGTAAACTTCTATTTTCTGTTTCAAGATATTCAGTGGGATAGTATCTGCTTGTTCTATTGACGATGACAAAGCCTTCGAGAATTTTTCCAGGGTGTCATTTTTTACTATCCTAACTTTCATACGCCCATAGGTTGTATCCATCGCAATACCACTGATTGTTTTCGTTTGCCCGATTGCCAAAAAACTTGTTATCAGCAAAATGCAGGTTAAAAATGATTTCATTCTCTTAAGATGCAGTGATTGCATGTTTTCCATATCTGCATTCTGTTTTTTTTCTTTTAAAAATGGTGTAAGCTAAAATGCTGATAATGTTGCCATATACTACTTTTAATCACACCTAATTTTAATCTATAGTTACTGCTTGTAATATTTTTTGGAAACATTTTCCGTTTAAGTAAAGTTGTAAATTGTGAAACTAAATCATTTATATCGCTGGAAACATCTACTCATTAACTAAAATTAATAAATAGAAAAACAGGAGAGAAACATGAAAAGATCCATTTTTTTGGCTGCAGCATTAGCGTTCACCACGTTTACAGCAAGCCATGTATTTGCTCAAACTACTGATACTACAAAAACTGCAGCACCGGCTACTACCACAACAACCGAAGGCGCAAGCGATGTTGTTGGCGCGTTGGCCAGCAACCCGGACTATAGCACAGCGCTTGCAGCAGTTAAAACTGCCAAGCTCGATTCAACTTTAAAAACCGGCGGGCCATATACCATATTCGCACCAAACAATGCTACTTTCAGCAACCTGCCTGCGGGTACGCTTGATGCATTGTTAAAAGATCCGGCTAAACTGGCAACAGTGCTTAAGGGCCATGTGGTGACAGGCAAATACGGCAAAGCCGATATTATTAAAGCACTTAACGCGGGCAAAGGAAAAGCAACACTAACCACTATTGATGGGCAGCCGTTGACGCTGTCATTAGCGGGCAGCAAGCTACAGCTTACTAATGCCTCGGGCAGCACTGCACAGGTCACCTTATTTGACCTCATAGGCGCGAACGGCATAGTAAACGGCATTAACGGTGTATTGATGCCGGGTAAGTAACAATTGTATTACAGCAATTAATTCAATATCGTAATTAAATACGCGGCTATCTCTTAAAAGGGGATAGCCGTTTTTTAATAGATAGCAAATTTAACGCCCTTATAAGCGGCTGAACAAGTGTTATTTACACACTTATATTTTTCATTATTTAAATTTAAGCCGCCTTTAATTTAATAGCGTTTGGTTTGAGTATCGCAAAGGGTCGCAAATTTGTAATTCTGCTAAATTTCTATGCGGTTAAAAAAACAATTTTCATATTTTTTATCTTTGTCATGTTAATATGGCAAAGAAGTGGCTCCATATCATTTTGTCTGTTTGGATAATTAACGTTATCGTATGCTTTCATGCGGTTAATCCTTTCGAGAATGCTTTACTAAGTGAGCAAGCCACTGCGACTGCATCTTTAAGGTCGGCCACCCTGCTCGACTTGTTTAGCCAAGAAACGGTTGATGAGGCAGATAAATCGCAAAAGCACAACAAAATACATCAAAAAAGCAGGTACGTAACTGCCCGCGTTATTGATAATTATGTACCTGCCATTTATGCCGATAAACTTGAGTTCAGCGTATTTCATAAAGATGTAGCTGCATTTACCGGCCAATATGTTACAAAGGCATTTTTGCCATCCTACTATAACTTCCTTTTCAGGCTCAGTCCTTTCTGATCTTTGATCTATCTGCGTTTAAGCCAATAGCTTAAACTAATTATTGTTTGGCACAACACACTACCTGTGTCGCATAACTGATATTTTCACATAGATCATTAAATGAAAAATTTTAAATTAAACAGCCTGTTGCTGGCATGCGCTGTAGCCTTGGCTGCTGTAGGTTGTTCATCAAAAGCAAAAGATAAAAAGGAAGGTGAAGAAATGCTGGAGTTGCCGGTATATTCACTTACATCGCGAGACACTACTATACAAAAAGCTTACGTAGCCGATATCCAGGCGCACAAAAACATCGAGATCCGTAACCGCGTGCGCGGTTTTTTAGAGCATATATATGTTGACGAAGGCAAGCAGGTTAGCAAAGGCCAGCTGCTGTTCAAAATAAACGATCAGGAGTTTCGTGTTAAGCTTACGCAGGCGCAGGCAGCTTTGAGCAATGCCATGGCCGATGCTAAAGCAACCGAGCTTGAAGTGAGCAGGGTAAAAATGCTGGTGGAGAAAAAAGTTATATCCAAGTCTGAACTTGAAGTAGCTCAATCCAAGTATGCTGCAGATTTGGCTACCGTTCAGGAAGCCCGCAGCTTGGTACAAAGCGCGAAAGATCAATTATCATACACTTCTGTTCGCGCACCGTTCGATGGTATAATAGACCGTATCCCCCTTAAATCCGGAAGCTTAATTGATGAGGGTGCGTTATTAACCAACCTTTCAGACATCAGCTCGATGTATGCTTATTTTAGCTTCCCTGAAAACGAATACCTGCAATACGTTCGTAACCGCAAAATCGACCCGGATAAAACCAGTAATGAGGTAAGGCTTGTACTGGCCGATGGTATTGAGTTCCCGGAAAAGGGCACTATTGAAACCGTTGAGGGTGAGATTGAGCAAAGTACTGGTTCCATCAACTTCAGGGCAAAGTTTGCCAACCCGCAAAAGCTTTTAAGGCATGGTGCCACAGGTAAGCTTTACATATCAACCCGTGCCGATAGTGTGATCATGGTGCCACAGCAGTCGGTGTTTGACATACAGGATAAAAGCTATGTGTATGTTTTAGGTGCAGGCAACAAGCTGCAAATGCAGTCGTTTGAGCCGCTTACCCGTTTGGCCCATTTTTACCTGGTTAAAGATGGCCTTAAAGCAGGCGACAAGATCTTATATGAAGGCGTTCAGAATGTACGTGATGGTATGGCTATCAAACCAAAAGTGGTAACCAAACCAAAATTTGTGGCAATGAAATAGGCTTTGCCTTTATCATAACTCCCCGGTGTAAACCGGGAATGTCCTTAATCGTACCAATCCAACATTCTGAATTGAACTGCTATGTTTGAAACTTTCATAAAGCGGCCTGTGCTGTCGCTTGTAATATCCCTTATAATTACCTTGCTGGGTGTGCTGGCTTTACTAACACTGCCCGTAACCCAGTTCCCAGATATTGTGCCGCCATCGGTAACCGTAACCGCAAACTATACGGGTGCCAATGCAGAGGTGTGCGCTAAAGCCGTTGCCACGCCGCTCGAGCGTGCTATAAACGGCGTACCCGGCATGACCTACATGTCAACCGTGTGCAGTAACGACGGCTTAACCGTTATTCAAATCTATTTTAATGTGGGTATCGACCCTGATCAGGCCGCGGTAAACGTACAGAACCGCGTATCAACCATTATTGATGAAATGCCCGAAGAGGTTATCAAAGCTGGTGTTACTACCGAAAAGGAAGTAAACAGTATGCTGATGTACCTCAACATCATGAGTGATGATAAAGATATGGATGAGAAATTCATCTATAACTTTACCGATATAAATGTTTTACAGGAGCTTAAACGTATTGATGGCGTTGGCCGTGCCGAGATCATGGGCGCCAAAGAATACTCGATGCGTGTATGGTTAAAACCCGACCGTATGATGGCCTACAAGGTATCAACAGATGAGGTTATTGATGCCATCCGTGCACAAAATGTTGAGGCGGCCCCGGGTAAAACCGGCCAAAGCTCAGATAAATCTCCTCAAATGCTGCAATATGTATTGCGCTATCCCGGTAAATTTTTTGAGCCCCGTCAATACGAGAACATCGTGATACGTGCCGAAGAAGGCGGAGCCGTATTAAAACTAAAAGAGATTGCCGATGTAGAGTTTGGCTCGCTTACCTATAGTATGGTTTCAAATACCGATGGTAAGCCCTCTGCATCTATCATGATAAAACAGCGCCCCGGCTCAAACGCCCGCGATGTTATCAACAACATCAAAACCCGCATGGCTGAGCTTAAGGAAACATCCTTTCCATCGGGCATGAAATATAATGTGAATTATGACGTGTCGCGATTCCTGGATGCGTCCATTCATGAGGTTTTGCGTACGCTGGTAGAGGCGTTTATCCTGGTGTTTATTGTTGTATTTATCTTTCTGCAGGATTTTCGCTCAACGCTTATCCCCGCGCTTGCTGTGCCGGTGGCGCTCATCGGTTCATTATTTTTTATGCAGATGCTGGGCTTCTCTATCAACCTGCTTACGCTGTTTGCATTGGTATTGGCCATTGGTATTGTGGTAGACAATGCTATTGTGGTGGTAGAGGCCGTGCACGTTAAAATGAGCGAGCAGCACATGAGCGCTATGGATGCTACCATAAGCGCCATGAAAGAAATAAGCGGCGCAATTGTGGCCATTACGCTGGTAATGTCGGCAGTGTTTGTGCCTGTGGCCTTTATGTCCGGCCCGGTAGGTGTGTTTTACAGGCAGTTTTCGTTAACGCTGGCTATCTCCATCGTTATATCCGGCGTAAATGCATTAACGCTTACCCCGGCACTATGTGCCCTGATGCTAAAGCATGATCCTAATCCCAAAAAGAACTTTGCATCCAAATTCTTTGATGGCTTTAACAAACGCTACAATGCGCTGCAAAACAAGTATTCGTCGTTAATGACCTACCTGTCGCCGCGTAAACTCGTTACTATCGCCTTGCTTATTGGTTTCTTTGCCTTAACGTGGGGCTTTAATGCTATACTACCAACCGGCTTTATTCCTACGGAAGATCAGGGGATGCTCTACGTAAACGTAACCACGCCATCGGGTGCAACAGTTGAGCGTACCGAAGATGTGCTGAAACAGGTAGAGCAAAAAACCAAGGATATCGAATCTATTGAGTCGGTTTCTACCTTATCGGGTTATAGCCTGGTAAACGAGGTGGCGGGTGCATCATATGGTATGGCCATGATTAACCTTAAGCCCTGGGACGAGCGCGAACAATCATTAACAGATGTGATTGATGCGCTGGAAAAGAAAACCCGTAACATAGGCGACGCCTCCATCCAATACTTTCCGCCGCCAACGGTGCCGGGCTTTGGTAATGCCAGCGGTTTCGAGATCCGTTTGCTTGACCGCAGCGGCCGTGGCGATTTGCAAAAGGCTGCCGAAGTAACCAAGAAGTTTGTTGATGCACTGAACGATTCGCCCGAAATTGTTGGTGCCTTTACCAGTTTCGACCCCAACTTTCCGCAATACATGATCCAGGTAGATCAGCAGGCGGCGGCGCAAAAAGGTATTACTATTGATAAAGCCATGTCCACGCTGCAAACATTGATGGGTAGTTTCTATGCCTCAAACTTTATTCGTTTCGGGCAAATGTATAAGGTTATGGTACAAGCCTCGCCCGAGTTCAGGTCTAAGCCCGAGGATGTTTTAAGCCTGCACGTTAAAAATAACAAAGGCGAGATGGTGCCGTTTTCCACATTCATTAAAATGAACAAGGTGTTTGGGCCCGAGCAGCTAACCCGCTACAATATGTACACATCGGCCATGATAACCGGCGATGCCGCATCGGGCTTTAGTAGCGGCGACGCACTGAAAGCCATTGAACGTGTTGCTGCCGAAACGCTGCCAAAGGGTTTTGCCTTTGAGTGGTCTGGCATGACAAGGGAGCAGGTACTTTCCGGTGACCAGGCCCTGTACATTTTTGCTATTTGTTTGGTGTTTGTGTACCTGTTGCTGGCTGCGCAGTACGAGAGCTTTTTGCTGCCGCTGCCGGTTATACTTTCATTGCCTACAGGTATTTTTGGTGCCTTCTTTTTCCTGAAAATTACTGGGCTCGAAAACAATATCTATGCACAGGTGGCGCTGGTAATGCTTATTGGTTTGCTGGGGAAAAATGCAATTTTGATAGTGGAGTTTGCTATCCAAAGGCAAAAGGAAGGGCTTAGCGTATTGCAGGCAGCTATTGAAGGTGCCGTATCCCGCTTGCGCCCAATCTTGATGACATCACTTGCGTTTATAGCAGGCTTAATACCGCTTTGTATAGCCAGTGGGGCGGGTGCTATGGGTAACCGTTCTATCGGCACTGCATCTGCAGGGGGTATGTTGTTAGGTACCATATTCGGGTTGATATTGATACCCGGCCTGTATGTAATATTTGCAGGTATTGCCGAGCGCAAAAAAGCTAAGAAGAAAGACGCACAGATTACCCAACCCCATGAGCCCGAGCTCGTTTAATCAACAGAATCATGATGCTTAAAAAAGCAATTAATTATATACCAATTACCATTGTATTTGTGCTTTTGGCAACCGGGTGTAAAAACTACCAGGCCACCGTAACACAGGCACAACTAAACCTGCCAGATACTTTTGCAGGCAAAGCCGATACCACAACAATAGCTACCATACCCATCAGGCAGTTTTTTCCTGATCAGCAATTGGTGAGCCTGATAGATAGTGCATTAAGGGCTAACCCCGATGTTTTGAGCACGTTACAGCGAGTTGAAATTGCCCGTGCCAACCTGCGGCTAAATGCTTCAAGGTTGCTGCCGCAGATAAGCGGTGCCGCAAACGGTGGGGTAGAAAAATATGGCGATTTTACCCAAAACGGCGTAGGTAACTATGACACCAATTTATCGCCAAACATCAACGGCAATCAACGTATACCCAACCCGGTTCCCAACTACTTTCTGGGCTTTCAGAGCTCATGGGAGGTTGACCTTTGGGGGAAACTGAATAACCGTAAAAAGGCTGCCTTTGCGCGGTTCCTGGCCAGCCAGAGTGGGTATAAACTTTTAATAACAACCTTAACATCTCAAATAGCAGGTAATTATTACCAGCTGATGGCGCTTGATGCCGAGATGGCCATCCTCAGGAAAAACATTGGCTTGCAAAACCGCGCGCTGGAGATTGTTAAGATACAGAAAGAGGGCGGCAGGGCTACCGAACTGGCTGTGCAGCAGTTTGAGGCACAGCTTAAACGTACCAAAGGTTTACAATTTAACGTGAGCCAGCAAATACGAGAAACGCAAAATCAGCTTAATTTTTTATTGGGTAATTATACCGGTAACATCAAACGGGATACTTCTATTATTATCGAAAAACTGCCTGATGTGCTAAAAGCCGGCGTACCATCACAAATGCTGTTGAACAGACCCGATATAAGGGCTGCGGAGTATGAGCTAATTGCTATGAATGCCGATATCAAGGCAGCACGCGCCAGTTTTTTACCCACCCTCACACTTACGCCTTACGTGGGTTATAACTCTTTTAAAGCTGGTTTGCTATTTGACCCGGGATCATTTACCTGGGGTATTTTGGGTGGATTAACGGCACCCATTTTTAACCGTGCTGCCCTAAAGGCTGATCTTAACCGCACTATTGCCGAAAGCAAGGTGGCACTTTACGGTTATCAAAAAACTATCCTTAACGGTTTCCAGGAAGTGAGCAACCATTTGGGTGGTATTGAAAATTATCAAAAGGCATACGATTACAAGCAGCAAGAGCTCGAGTCGCTTAATAAAGCGCTTTCTGTAGCTAACGACTTGTATCTGGTAGGCCGGGCCAATTATCTCGAAATTATTACCGCCCAGCGCAGCGTGCTTGATGCCGAGCTTGAGTTGGCGCA
This sequence comes from Mucilaginibacter pallidiroseus, assembly GCF_007846085.1. Taxonomy (GTDB): domain Bacteria; phylum Bacteroidota; class Bacteroidia; order Sphingobacteriales; family Sphingobacteriaceae; genus Mucilaginibacter; species Mucilaginibacter pallidiroseus. Next base: position 126,434 of record NZ_VOEJ01000009.1, on the reverse strand, counting down.
AACCAAACGTAACATATTTTTAAGTGCCGTAAATCTTTACCAATCGGTAGGCGGCGGCTGGAAGTAAGCATTTTCAATATTTCATAATCAAAGGGAGCCGATATTTATCGCTCCCTTTTTTGTGGGTATAAAAGAAGGGTAGCACCTACGGCGCATAAATTTATCTTACCGAATAGCTACAAAGCTTGAGCCCTACGGGGTATTAGGAAATTGAATAACCACCTGTAAACTTTATCTATCTGCCCCCGTCACGGCTTCCCAATCTTCCACTATGCTAATTTTAAATTTAAGAAAGGTAGCACCTATGGAGCAGGAATTATCTTATTGATATGCTACAAAGTTTAAATGCCTTAAAGCATTAAGAAAAGCATATGCTCTTCTATTTATTTGTCCCGTAGGGACTATCGCTTTGTAGCTATTTATTACCAAGTACTTTGCCCCATCGGGGCTACCCAGTTCCATCGAATGGATATAATCGCTCTTCACTATAGCTGTAAAGCGCTTTTATAGATTGTTAAAAAAATAAAATCTTCATTTATATAAATGCTAAAAATATTAGCATTAAATTTGTCCATCAGTTGTTATGGATGAATTTTATATAGATGTAAAAATGGGGCGGCGGATTACACGTATCCAGGTAGATGAGGTGTCGCCAGAGCAGTGGGACAGGCCTTTTTCACCGCAGTTCATCATTGAGTTTCATGATGGCAGCGGCTTTGTAACTGTTACCCTGCAATTGGAAGATGGAAAGTGGTATGACCGCGACAGCCGCCTGCGCGAAAACGAAGATGTCCTGAATCTTGATTCGGCATACAGTAATCCGCTAAGTACGCTGGCCATCCAGGAAATTGGTACGGCAATAGGCAGGCATATGGTAGTACACTTAACCGCATACATGGGTTTGTTTGTGCCTGTTTTTCGCACGCCTACTTTAAACTAATTGGAGAATAAACCATGCAAAGCACCCGTAAGGAAATTATTAACCAGCTGCAAAAGGAAATTTTGCTTTTGCAGGGCTTTAAACCGCCCGCGCCCGATAATTCCGGTGGTTTGGGTTTAGGGCCGGTTGAACAGGCTTTTCCAAACGGTGTTTTTCCAACAGGGGCTATCCATGAGTTTTTAGGGTTTGAGCAGGAACACTCGGCAGCTTTCGGCGGTTTTATAGCAGGTATATTAGGTAAGTTAATGCTGCAGGGAAGTGTATGTTTATGGATCAGCATGTCGCGTACGGTTTTCCCGCCAGCTTTAAAAAGTTTTGGCATCGAGCCCGACAGAGTAATATTTATTGATGTAAAGCGCGAACGCGATATTTTATGGGCTACCGAAGAAGCCCTTAAGTGCGATGCCCTTTCGGCGGTGGTTGCCGAGGTTGCCGACATGAACTTTATGCAATCGCGCAGGTTGCAACTGGCCGTTGAGCAAAGCAAGGTTACCGGGTTCATACTACGTACCGATGCCCGCAAACTTACCGCAAATATCTGTGTGGCCCGCTGGCAAATTACCCCGCAACCCAGTGTATTGGAAGATGGCATGCCCGGCGTAGGTTTCCCCCGCTGGAATGTGGAGCTGTTAAAGGTACGCAATGGCAATCCTGGCGCATGGGTAATGCAATGGGCCGACGCCGGGTTTACTACCATTACGCCCGAAATTGAACAAGTTGTACAGCATCAACGCATACTTAAGGTTGTATAGTTATGCAAAAGCGCTTTGTATCCATATGGTTCCGTTATTTAAAAACGGACTGGCTTACTATCCGCCGGCCCGAACTTAAGGAAGTACCCTTTGTTTTTACATTGCCCGATAGGGGGCGTATTATGATTACCGCCGCTAATAAACTAGCCGAAGCGGAGGGCGCTGCGGCAGGTATGCCCGTTGCCGATGCTAAAGCCGTTGTACCCGGCTTGCAGGTATTTGATGATAAGGAAGGCCGTGATGCCAAGTTGCTTAAAGGTATTGGAGAATGGTGCATAAAATATACGCCCATTATTGCCATTGAGCACCCCGATGGTTTGGTGTTTGATATTACCGGCTGTGCCCACATCTGGGGTGGCGAAAGGGCATATTTAAAAGAAGTTATAACCCGCATTAAAAGCAAAGGCTATGATGTACGTGCCGCCATGGCCGATACCGCAGGTGCTGCTTTTGCCATAGCACGCTTTGGGCGTGTAAAGGCTATTATTGAGCCCGGGGGACATTTACAGGCGCTTATGGCTTTGCCGACGGCTGCTTTACGCCTGGATGATGCTGTATTGCAGCGGCTCAAAAAACTTGGCCTGCATCAAATAAAAAGTTTTGTAAACATGCCCCGTTCGGTGCTGCGCCGCCGCTTTGGCGAAGGTTTATTGTTAAGATTAGGGCAGGCATTAGGTTATGCTGATGAAGTGCTTACGCCATTGCATGTCATCCCACCATATTACGAAAGGCTGCCCTGCCTGGAACCCATCCGTACCGCAACAGGTATCGAGATAGCTATAACCCGCCTACTGGAGGCTCTGTGTACACGTTTACAAAGCGAAGGTAACGGCATGCACCTGGCGCGGCTTACCTGTTACCGGGTTGATGGTAAAGTACAACAGGTACAAATAGGCACCAACCGTGCTACTTATAATGTGCCCCATTTATTTAAATTGTTCGAGCTTAAAATTGCCGGCATAGCTCCTGCTTTGGGTATTGAGCTTTTTGTGTTGGAAGCACTAAAAGTTGAAGAGGTTACCTTGCAGCAGGATGCCCTTTGGGCAGCCACGTCTGGGCTGGACGATGCGGGCGTTATTGAACTGTTGGACAGGCTTGCCGGTAAAGTAGGTGCCGAGAGCATATTGCGCTACCTGCCCAACGAGCATTACTGGCCCGAGCGCTCCATTAAAAAAGCATTATCATTACAGGAAAACCCGGCTACCGACTGGCGTACAGACAGGCCGCGACCTACCCAGCTGCTTGCCCGCCCGGAGCCTGTTGAAGTGAGCGCCCCGATACCAGATTATCCGCCTATGCTTTTTATTTACAAAGGCAAGCGCCACGCCATCAAAAAAGCCGACGGCCCCGAACGCATTGAGCGCGAGTGGTGGATTGATGAAGGCGAACACCGCGACTATTATAATGTAGAGGATGAAAACGGTTGCCGTTACTGGCTGTTCCGCTCGGGGCATTACGCAGGCACTAAAGGCAACCAATGGTTTATACACGGATTTTTTGCCTGATTATGAAGTACGCAGAACTACAGGTAACCAGCAATTTTACTTTTTTACTGGGTGCATCGCACCCCGAGGAATTGGTAGAGCAGGCTATTAAATATGGCTATAAAGCTATTGCCATAACAGACAGGAATAGCTTTGCCGGTATTGTAAGGGCGCATGGGGTTGCAAAAAAGAGCAACATTGATAAGGCCGATGACAATAAAATAAAGTTTATCTCCGCTTGCCGGTTAGATTTGCTTGATGGCCCAAGCTTGCTGGCTTATCCTACAGATACCGCTGCTTACAGCCGCCTGTCGGGTTTGCTAACAACGGGTAATCTTCGTGCCGAAAAGGGCGAATGCTACTTGTATAAAGCAGATGTTTACCAGTTTGCCCAGGGGATAAAATTTATAGTGATACCGCCAGCTGCGCTAAATGAGCAGTTTGATTTTGATGAATCGTTTAAAACCGATTTAAAAGAATACCGGCAAAAACTGGGTAACCACGTTTATTTAGCGCTAAGCCGCTCATACCATGGCGATGATGGGAAACGCATGCATCGCCTTTGGCAGCTATCAAACTTATTAGATGTTCCACTTGCCGCTACTAATGATGTTTATTACCATGAAGCCGCCCGACGGCAGTTGCAGGATGTGCTAACCTGCGTTCGCGAAAAATGCACCATCCATACAGCAGGTTTTAAGCTGTATCAAAATGCCGAGCGGCACCTTAAGCCCGTGGCAGAAATGCACCGCATACTAAGCCAGTATCCCGGCGCTATTGAAAATACGCTGCAAATTGCGGCAGCCTGTAACTTTACGCTCGACAGCCTTAAATATGTTTATCCCGAAGAAATTACCAGCGATGGCCGCACGCCGCAGCAGGAAATAACCCACCTGGCATGGGAGGGTGCAAAAGAACGTTACCCGGAAGGTATCCCCGAAAAGGTAAAGGCATCCATCATTTATGAGCTGAATTTTATCGAAAAGAAAAACTATGCCTCTTATTTTTTAACCGTGCACGATTATGTGCGCTTTGCACGTAGCCGCAATATTCTTTGCCAGGGCAGGGGGTCGGCGGCTAATTCGGTTGTATGTTATTGCCTGGGTATCACATCGGTCGATCCTTCAAAGTTTAATTTGTTGTTTGCCCGCTTTATGTCAGACGCGCGCGACGAACCGCCTGATATCGACGTTGATTTTGAGCACGAGCGCCGCGAGGAAGTGATCCAGTATATTTATGAAAAATATGGGCGCGATCGCTCGGCCATTGTAGCCACCGTTACCCAGGAGCGGCACAAGGGTGCCATCCGTGATGTGGGTAAGGCGATGGGGCTTTCTGTTGATATAATTAACAGCCTTTCGGCAGGGGTGTGGGATTACAACGAGAAATGGATGAACGGTGACGGGCTTGAAGAAAAAGGACTTAACCGCAACGACCCTGTTTTACGTAAGGTGATGGAACTTACGGGGCAACTCGTAGGCTTCCCGAGGCAGTTGGGGCAGCATACGGGTGGGTTTGTGATAACGCAGGGTCAGCTGTCAGATCTTTGCCCTATCATGAATGCGCGTATGGAAAACCGCACCTGCGTGGAGTGGAATAAAGATGATATTGAGGCATTGGGCTTTTTAAAGGTTGACGTTTTGGGGCTTGGTATGCTTACCTGCATCCGCAAGGCTTTTGAGCTGGCCAAAAAACATTACGATGTTGATCTTACCCTTGCCGAAATTAATAAAGTTGAAGACCCAAAAGTGTATGATATGATCTGCAATGCCGATACCATCGGTGTTTTTCAGATCGAAAGCCGTGCGCAAATGTCCATGCTGCCCCGGTTAAAACCAAGTAAGTTTTATGACCTGGTTATCGAGGTAGCCATTGTACGCCCCGGCCCCATACAAGGGGATATGGTGCATCCTTATTTGCGGAGGCGTGATGGTATCGATCCTATCATATACCCTACAGACGAATTAAAAAATATTTTAGAACGCACGTTAGGTGTGCCGCTTTTCCAGGAGCAGGCTATGGAAATAGCCATAGTTGCTGCTGACTTTACACATGCCGAAGCCGATCAACTGCGCCGTAGTATGGCCACTTTTAAGGCGAAGGGGCAGGTAAGCGAGTTTAGGGATAAGCTGATTAACGGCATGGTAAAAAAAGGGTACGACCGTGAGTTTTCGAGCCGGGTTTTCCGCCAGTTGGAAGGCTTTGGCAGTTACGGTTTTCCGGAAAGCCATGCAGCAAGTTTTGCACTTCTGGTGTACGTATCATCATGGTTAAAATGTTATTACCCTGATGTATTTGCAACAGCATTACTTAATAGTTTGCCAATGGGTTTTTATCAGCCCGCACAAATTGTGATTGATGCCCGAAAGCATGGGGTAGAGGTGCGCCCGGCAGATATCAACCATTCCGAATGGGACAATACGCTTGAAGAAAAAACGTGTGAATACTGCGCCATTCGTTTAGGTTTCAGGCAGATAAAAGGCATTGGCGAGGAGGAAATGCAATTACTGGTAACTAATCGCAACGGTAAATATCAAACTATAACACAACTGCTTGATGCAGGCATAGCGCAAACTACCCTCGAAAAGCTGGCAGATGCAGATGCATTCCGATCCATAGGGCTCGACAGGCGGCAGGCACTTTGGGAAGTTGCCGCCTTGAGTGATACACCCGTTGCACTTTTTGCAGGGCAACCATCAGAAAGTGTTACCGAAGCACAGGTAGCTTTACCCCTTATGGCTGCATCAGAGCATGTGGTTGAAGATTATGCCACAACGTCCTTGTCGCTTAAAGCCCACCCGGTAAGTTTTGTTCGTGAGCAATTGAGCATGTTGCATGTATTATCAACCCGCGAACTTGATGGCATAGCAGATGGTACACCGGTTAAGGTGGCCGGCCTGGTACTGGTACGGCAAAGGCCCGGAACCGCTAAAGGCGTTTGCTTTATTACTATTGAAGATGAAACCGGTTACTCCAACCTGGTGGTGTTTCAAAACCTATTCGAGAAGTATAAACGTGAAATATTACAGGCACGCCTGCTGATGGTTGAAGGGAAACTGCAGCGCGAGGGACAGGTGGTACACATTATTGCAAGCCGTTGTTTCGACCTGTCGAAAATGCTGCGCGGGTTAACACAGGTAAAAACGGACGATTTGCCATTGCTTACCCTTGCCCGTGCCGATGAAACCACTAATCCCTTCCCATCGGGCAATAATATTGGCAGCGTTCCGCAAAACGGTCAAAAGGAAATATTTCACAAAGGGCGAAACTTCAGGTAAGTAGGTTAGCTATTCTACATCTTCCTGCAGGCGTTCTTCTTCAAGGTCAAGCCGGTTTTCAATTATACGTATCACATCATCATCGTAATCGTTGTTGCGGCGATAGGTATGTAATTTTGAACGTTCGGCTTCGGTAACTTCTACCATTACGGTTTTAAACTGGTCAAAAATGGTTTGTGCCTCTTTTTGTCTCTCGGCGTTTGCCATAAACTCTTTAAGCAGGCCTACCTTGTTTTTATAAAACTCCAGCTTATAGCGCAGCAGTATATTGTCTTCGATTTCTTTAGCGTGATTGTGTTCAAGCTCGTCGCAGGCAACTTTATTCAACTCAACTTCTATATCAAATATCTGCTCATCATCCGTTTTCCGGTCAGATGGGTCGCTCGGCCTTAAACGGCGAATAACCCAGGGCAGCGCAAGCCCTTGCCCAACAAGGGTTATGATGATCACTACAAATGTTATAAATAAGATGAGGTTGCGGTGCGGAAAAGGCTGCCCGCCCGGCAACAACAACGGTATTGCCAATGCCGACGCTAACGATACCACACCACGCATGCCTACCCAGCCTATTACCAGCGGGTTGCGCCAGCCCGGCCGGCTTTGCGCAACAGTAATATAGCGGCTCATAAAACGCGTAAATGCAGCGGTAAACAACCCGGATATGATGCGTGCAATGATCACTGCCAATGTAATAATAAGCGCCACTTCTAGCGAAAATGAAAGTTCCTCGCGTTTAATGCCCTTGGTTATTTCGGGCAATTGTAAACCTATTAAAAAGAAAACCACCGCGTTAAGTACAAATACCATTGACGTCCATAATGCTGCTGATTTTAAGCGACTTTTGTGTGAGAATACAAAGTGGTTTTTATAGGCAATGAATACACCCCCGCTCACCACGGCCAAGACGCCGGATGAGTGCATTTCCTCGGCCAACATATATATTAAGTATGGCGCCGCTATTGAAAATGCAATATCCAGGTTTGATGAGGTAGGCATCCATTTAAACACCGTATAAAACAAAAATCCAAGCAGCAGGCCTATGCCAATGCCTGATATAACAACGCCAACAAAACCAAGCGCGGCCTCGTGCCATACAAAGTGGTTGCTTATAATGGCCATTAGCGCAAAGCGGTAAATAGTTAAGCTGCTTGCATCGTTAAGTAAGCTTTCGCCCTCGAGTATAGACTTCATGCCCTTTGGTAACCTTAACTTGTTTAATACGGATGTTGCTGCAGCAGCATCGGGCGGCGATATAATAGCGCCCAATAATAGGCCCTGCGCTATTGTAAAACCAGGTATCAACCAATAAGATATCACCGCCACAACCAGCGTGGTAAATACCACAAAGCCAAGTGCCATACCAGTTACAATACGCCGCCATTGCCACAGTGCCTTTAGTGACATAGTTTGTGCGGCATCAAATAGTATGGGCGGTAATATAACCAGGAAAACCAGGTTCGGGTCGATGTGTATAATCGGCACAAAAGGCAAAAAACTGATAAGCAGGCCGGCCAGTACCAGGAAAATAGGGTATGGCACATTAAATTTTTGCGCTATGAGCACCAAAAAGGATACGCTTAAAACAAGGGCAACACAAAGAATAATGGTTTCGTGCATATAAGTTGTGATTGTGGCGTTGTTGCTTCCTGCATAAAAGTATGCAGGTGTTTATGCTCAAATATAATTTATAAATGCAAAACTCAATTAGGATTTACTTGAGTAGGAAATAGGCCCTCAGCTTCACGATAAAAAAACTGTCGAATAAGCCGATATAATAAATCATAATAAGACCCGTTTGGCAATAAGCCGGACGGGGCTTTTGTTTTTAAAAAGATCGTAATTTAAGGGTATGAAACAGCCATGTATTATTAAACCCGAGTGGGTGCCCGAGGCTTATAAAAATCCTGTTCCCATTGTGAACAAGAAAGTAAATGCTATGCATAAATCTTCGCTTGAACCATCTTACCGTTCACTTAAAAAAGTAAAAAGCCTGACGCGTAAGTAATGTTAAAGGTTTTTCGGTTGCTTGCCGCCCGCATTTGAGTAGCTGTGAAAGCCCGAAGGTATAATTTATACCAATCTATATTGATATTTCCAAATCGTTAAACCCTATTTATTTCGTTCAGCGCAAACACCTGCGTTCACTTTATTCGACTAACAGCATATAGTGTTTAAAACGGCATTATGGTGGTAACTTTCGGTATCAAGCCGCTTCAGCATGGTTTCAGCGCCCTTTTATGGTGAACTGATTATCTGCCCGGGTAACTTGAAAACATCGCGAGCCCATGAACAACCAGATTGACCTTTTAGCCGATAAGCTTGATTTTACCTACAAGAAGGAAGAAAATCCTAACGATGTAAGACACATACTCTCAGTTGCGCTAAACTATTGGCCGCTGTTTTTGATCAGCATATTGTTTTGCTTGGCAGCCGCTTATGTTTATATCCAACGTGTACCCAATCAGTGGAACGTTGTAAGTAAAATCATAGTTGACGACGATAATAATTCGCCGGCAAAGTCGCTTACCCACGGGCTCAACTCGGACATGTCATCAATGTTCAACGTAAAAAACGTTGCAGATAACGAAGTTAAAGTACTTAAGTCGCGCAGCCTGATGAAAAGGGTTATCTCCCAGCTGGAGCTCAACGTACACGTTTATGATAAAAGTGGTTTTAAAAAGGCCGAGCTATATGATGATGCTCCGTTTAAAGTAGAGGTGCTGCACAAAGGAGATATAACACGTTTAGGCAGCTACCAGGTTGAAATAACCGGCGATAACACCTTCAGCCTTATCGATCCTGACAATGAAGTTGAGCTTAAAGGTACCTTTGGCAAACCCCTTCAGCTTAGGCAATACACCATTGCGCTGCGTAAAGCAAATAACTTTACACCCAATGGCGACTATGAAATACTTATCCGCACTATTAAGCAGGCCGAGCTTGAGCTTGCCAATAACTATGAGGTTGGCTTAGATGATAAGCAAGCCACTATCATCAACCTGAAATTAAACTATAACGACCCTAAACGCGGTGAGGCAATACTAAGCCGGCTTATGCAGGTTTACCTGCAGGATAACCTGGCCAATAAGATTAGGATAACCGACAGCACCATGCGTTTTATAGACAGGCGCCTGGTTGTGGTTGGTGCCGAGCTAAACAGTGCCGAAAAAAAGTTAGAAGTTTATAAAAGAGAGAATGGTATATCAGATATCAGTGCGCAATCCAAAGCATTGATAGCGGGTGCAGATACCTACCAGGCAAAGCTTAACGAGAACGAGGTGCAGCTTGCCGTAGTAAATGACTTGTATAAGTATGTTAATGACGCGCGCAACCCGCAGGTGGTGCCAAGTTCGCTCATCACAAAAGATGTTGCCTTTGGTACGGCCATTAATGCATACAACGAAATGCTGTTGCGTAAAGAGCAGCTTGGGCTAACGCTGGTTGAATCGAGCAGTGTTATAAAAAACCTTGATCAGCAGATTGAGCTTGCCCGCCGCGCCTTAATGAACAGCCTGCGTAATTACCGCAGTAGCCTGCAGGTATCACAGGGGGCGGTTAAAAAGCAAAATGCCACCATCGTCGAAAAAATATCAAATGCCCCGGTAAAAGAACGTCTATATATTGATTATCAGCGCCAGCAAAATTTAAAGCAGGAGCTTTACCTATTTCTGCTTCAAAAGCGCGAGGAAACGGCCATATCACAAACAGCTACCCTGTCCAGCAGCCGCATACTTGATCCAGCTGAAAGCGAAGAGCTGCCATTTGCACCCAAAAAGTCCATCATATACCTGATAGGCTTGCTTGCCGGTTTTTGTTTGCCGGCAACGGCCATCAGTGTTAAGGAGATGTTGAATACCCGTATAAACTCCAAAGCCGACATCGAGAACCATACCAATGTGCCTTTGCTGGGCGAGATAAGCCGTAACGCCAATAAAAACAAGGTACTTATTTATAAAGAGCCACGCTCGGTTGTGTCTGAGGAGATACGTGCGTTGCGCACCAGCCTTAAATATGTAGTTGATAAAAGTTCGTCGAACGTCATCATGTTCACATCAAGCATGAGTGGCGAGGGTAAGTCTTTCATATCGCTTAATCTGGGCAATTCCATAGCACTTACCGGTAAAAGAGTTATCCTGCTGGAGCTTGATCTGCGCAAGCCCACGTTATCGCAAAACATTGGCATAAGTAACGATCACGGATTTACAAACTACCTATTGGCAAATGATGACGACCCGATAGAAAGTTACATTCGCCAATCTCCCGATAACGAGAATTTTTATTTCCTGCCTTCAGGAAATATCCCGCCTAACCCTGCCGAGCTCCTGATGGACGAGAAGGTGAAAGACATTATAGCCGACTTGCGCAGCAAATTTGATTACGTGCTTATAGATACTGCGCCGGTTGGTTTAATATCTGACGCGATGATCATTGAGGAATTTACCGACATCACCTTTTATGTAGTTAGGCAAAACTACACTTACAAATCGCAGCTTGGGCTGGTAAACGATTTGTATAAAACCAAGAAAGCCCGAGATCTATACCTTATTGTGAATGATATTCAAACGCATAAAAACGGTGTTACCGGATACGGGCACGGCTACGGCAAATATGGCTACGGTGATGAGGAAGAAGATACCGGCTTGTTCGCCGGACTATTGAAAAGGCTTAAACCAAGCAATTAATAGCTATGCTGAAGGCTATACATACAAACATACTTCATTTCTTTACCCGCGGCCATCAGCGGTCGGTAAAGGCAAAAATGAATGTCTTACAGTCGGTTTTGCTTAAGGTAGTTAGTGTAGGCATTAGCATGGTTTTGATACCGCTCACCATTAATTACGTTAATGCAACTCAGTTTGGCGTATGGCTAACGCTAAGCTCCATAATTACCTGGGCACTTATGTTTGACATGGGTTTGGGTAATGGGTTAAAAAATAAACTCACGCAGGCAATAACCCTTGGTAATTATGAGCAGGCACGCAGCTATGTAAGTTCAACCTATGCTATGCTCATAGCAATAGCTGCAGCGTTGTTTGTTGTGATTTATACAGTTAATCCATTCATCAACTGGGCTGCCATATTAAACGTTGGAGCCAATGATGCCGACTGGAATAAGCTTGTGCTGCTGGTGTTTTGTTTTTTTTGCGTGCAGTTTGTGGCGCAGCTTATTAACACAGTGCTAACGGCCAACCAGGCACCGGCCAAGGTGGCCATGTTAAATGTTATAGGGCAGGTATTTACGCTCGTGGCCATCCTTATGCTTATGCGCATCTATCCGGGCTCCTTGGTGGCCTTGGTTGTAGTGATGGGAGGCATACCGCTGCTGGTTTCATTAATAGCAAGCTTCTGGTATTACAAGGGGGAATTTCATTACATAGCACCGAGTTTTAAACTGGCCAACAAAACCTATGCGCGCGAAATGCTTGGGGCAGGCGGATTATTCTTTTTTCTTCAAATAAATGCCTTAGTGTTATATGAAACAGATAACATCGTTATAACCCAAATATTTGGTCCGCAGGAGGTGACCACGTTTAACGTGGTGTATAAGCTTTTTTCGGTTGTACTTATGTTCTTTGTGGTGATTATTACACCATTTTGGAGCGCATGTACCGAGGCTTTCATAAAAGACGACTATGCCTGGATAAAGCGTGCATTGGCGAAAATAAATAAGTTGTGGCTAGCCCTGTGTGTATGCAGCGTGGCGCTACTGGTAATATCACCTTGGGTTTACAAAATATGGCTTAAGCAAGCCGTTACCATACCATTTGCTTTATCATTATCCATGTGCATACAAATGATAACCCTGATATGGCAGGCCATTCATGTGCAGTTGCTAAACGGTATCGGCAAAATTAAGCTACAATTTTATGTGGGTATAGTAGGCTCGCTTGCAAATATACCGCTATCAATTTTTTTGGGTAAGTCAATTGGCATTGCGGGCGTGCCGCTTTCCAACACAATAATATTCATTGTGATGGGTATTGTTTTCTCCATACAAACGCGTAAAATCATTAATAAAACAGCTACCGGCATATTTAACGCTTAACAAAACTACCATGAGTTTAGCAAACGTCATCAGAAAAGCATACAGGGGTTTGAGGGTACTTTACTACGGTTGTGCACGCAGATATTCTTGGGTAATAACTTGTTTTAAGTTTCACCTGAATGCGGTCGACTTTAAAAAGGACTTTGTGAGTTACGGTGTGCCCATAGTTGACATTAACCTGAAAGGCAGGTTTAAAGTGGGGCATGGTTTCAGGTTCAATAGCGGTAAATACCATGCCATGGGCGGAAGGCAGCAGCAATGTTATTTTGTAGCCGGCCCGGGTGCCGAAATAATAATAGGTGATAACGTAGGCCTTACATCAGCTGCTATTATCAGCCGTAAACGCATCGTTATTGAAGATAACGTCAAAATTGGCATAAATACCGTCATCTATGATACTGATTTCCACTCGCTTTATGCCGAAATGCGTAACAGTGTACCCGAGCGTATAGACGGTGTGCGCTGCGCCGACGTGCATATTAAAGAAGGAGCTTTTATAGGTGGGCACAGCACGATACTAAAAGGAGTTACTATAGGTAAAAACTCAATTGTTGGCGCAGGCTCGGTAGTTTTTGAGAGCATTCCCGATGAGCAGATATGGATTGGCAACCCGGCAAAATTTGTGCGCAATACTTACGGCAACCTTTATCCGTCAGAACAACAAACAGCATAATGTTAAACAAACGCATATACCCGCTTATGCTAATGATACTGGTGCTGGCATCCTTTTTCAGGATGCAGGCGGTGGTATTGGGTATATCATGCCTGGTTATTGCCATCCCCATGAAAAAGCATTTTGCGGCTTTAAAGGTGGTGCGGCTTTTTGCTGTTTTGCTGATACCCGCCGTGCTTGGTTTTATCAATGGTTACAAAAACAACAACTATCTTATACTTAAGGATATGTACTATTTTACGGTGCCGGTAATGCTTATTCTTAGCGGCATTATTTTGGCTTGCCGGTTGGATATCAAGTACTTTCTTAAAACACTTGTTTTTACAGGTGTAATAACGTCGGTAGTAGTTACAGGTATATCTATCGACTATATGGGGCCACGCGCCTTGCTTGATCCGTATGCTGCGCATTATGCGGTAGGTATCGTCGGGGCTCCTGGCCCGCCGTTGGCATTAGCGTGTTTGCTGCTTACATATAAGTTTCATATCCGCTTGTTTACACCATTTTGGTTCAGGCTGCTTACCGGCGTAAATGCTTTTGGCATGTACATGTTTGCATCGCGCACGTACGCTTTAATCTTATTGTGCTTCTTATTCCTGCTGGTGGCCGACAGGGTAAAAAAAGTATGGATTTTCCCGGCGATATTGTTTTTAATAGTTGCATTCACCTTTCTGCCAGTATTGTCATTTGATGCAGGTGCCTCAGAAAGCTTTGTAGGCAAAACGCTGCACTCCTTTAGTGAGCTTACCATAGGCGATTACAATACCGACGAGGATATCAACACTCGTTATCGCGGTTACGAGGCCTTTATGGCTTTGCGCGGTTACCTGGAAGGCAGCACGCAGGACCAGGTTTTTGGCGAAATGGGTAAACTTATCAACCTAAGAACATTTGTAAGGCTGGGTCAGGATACTGATTTTCAGTATATCCCTGTGCTGCATAACGGCTGGCTTTATATACTAGTTAAAACAGGTGCATTAGGGGTGATTTGTTATCTCAGCTTATTTTTTGGGATTGTTTTAATGAACTGGCGCATTTATGCCAATCGCGCCGCTAAACCCATTGTGCGTTTGTTTGCCGCCCTAACCATTGGCTGTATACTAAGCCTGATGATAACAAACTACATAGTCACTGCATTTTTCAACATGGAAATGAGCATACTGATGATAACCCTTGGTTACAGTTACCTCAATTTTCATTCATTATTATATAAGATACGGGTTGCCAGAAAGGCAATAACCTATGAATATGCCGATATGCAACCAGCTTGACAATTACTACTATGGAAAATTTTATTGAAGGCCTACCCAAAGTGAGCATTGTAACCGTGGTTTACAATGCAGTACAAACTGTTGAAGATACAGTGCTGAGCGTGCTGAATCAAACCTATCCGAATATAGAGTACATCGTTATCGACGGCGGATCTACCGATGGAACGCTCGAAGTTTTAAACAGGTACCAGGACCGCATAACACGTTTTGTTAGCGAACCTGATAAGGGCATTGCCGATGGTTTTAACAAAGGGATTGCCCTGGCCAGCGGCGACTGGATAGGCATGATAAATGCCGACGACTGGTATGAGCCCAACGCGGTTGAATTGATAATGAAGGCTGTGAGTGTAGAGGACAACGTATGCTGCGGAAACATTATGCTGATGGGTAAGAATGGCTACAAAAGACTGAAAAAAAGCAAGGTAAACCGGCTAAACTTTGGCATGTACATTATGCACCCAAGTTGTTTTATACGCAAACGGGTATATAATGCAATAGGTAACTACAACATCACCCTTAAAATAGCCATGGATTTTGAAATGCTGATGCGCATCAGGGCAGCCGGCTATCAAATTAAATACATCAATAAGTTAATAGCCAACATGAGGGTAGGCGGCGCAAGCGGCAATGTATGGCAAATGCACAAAGAAGAAATGGCTGTGATGCGCCTTTTTTTAAGAGGGCGATCTTATAGTCTCTCATACATATTTAAAAAGCTGGATATGATAAGGTGGCGGTATTTTTACAAGGATCCGTTTGGCGCGGTGCAACATCAATAGGAGATGAGAAAAAAGATCTTGATATCTGCCTATGCGGTTTCTCCCTATCGTGGCTCTGAGTATGGCGCCGCGTGGAATACAATTAACTATCTGGCAAAAAAGCACGATGTATGGGTGCTCTACGGCATGTCTGACGATCATATGGGTGATACCCAAACTTTGCGCAAATACATGGCAGAAACGCCTGTGCCCAACGTCACATTTGTTGAAGTAGGTGCAAGCAGGCTTGCTAACACTATCAATTTGCTCAATAAAGCAGGCGCGGGTTGGTTTTTCTACTTCGCATACTACCTCTGGCAAAAAGCGGCATTACGTACAGCCAGAGCACTATCTGCAAATATTGATTTTGATGTGGTGCACCAGTTGGGGCCAATCGGTTACCGGGAGCCGGGCTTTTTGTGGCAACTAAAAAAGCCAATGGTTTGGGGGCCTATAGGCGGCATGATGAAGATTGATGACAGGCTGATAAAGGATATGCCATTACGCTCAAGGCTACAATTCAAAGCCAAAAATTTGATTAATTACTTTCAGCTCAATTACTCAACACGCATTAAAGACGCGTTTAAAAGGGCTGATGTATTGATTGCTGCAACCACTACTGGGCAGCGTACTATTAAAGAAAAGTTCGGTCGGGAAAGTTACCATTGGGCCGAACCCTGGCTCATAAAGGAACCAGAGTTGGACGCTACAAAATTCAGAAAGCTCGACAGCCAGGTTAAATTGGTTTGGGCTGGAACGCATAACGAACGTAAAAACATGAAGCTGTGCTTGCAGGCGCTCGCGGGGGTAAATTATAAAAACTGGGTGTTAAACGTATTGGGAACAGGACCCTTAACTGCCAGCCTAAAACAAATGGCAGCAGACTTGGGCATCAGTGATAAGATTAAGTGGCATGGCATGATTGACCGTAAAGAAGCCGTGCAAATTATGGCCGGATCGCACTTGCATATTGTAACCAGCATAGCCGAAGATAACCCTAACGTGGTGTTCGAGGCACTGAGTAACGCCGTGCCAACACTTACCATAAACCATTTTGGCATGGCTGATTTGGTTACCGAAAACAGCGGGTACAAAGTGAACAACGGTGCGTATCAGGATGTGCTTGCAGGTTTTGTACTGGTGTTGAACAGCATATTGGAAAACCCTGTTCAGTTGATTGAAAAAGCGGAAGCAACTTTGCACTGCGCAGCTGTGCACAACTGGCAAAAAAGGCTGGCACGGCTCGATGGGTTTTATGAAGAAGCCATTAACGTTTACCACGCCCGGGCCAATAAAGGGCAATTAGTTGCTGTGTAGCATATGACGGGCGGGCGTGACAAAATAAAGATAGGCATTGATGCCAAATGGTATTTTGAAGGCCCTCCAAGCGGGCATGTTGTGGTGCGTAATCTGGTTAATAATGTTTTAGCTAACCCACTAGGCTTTGATATTTACCTGATACTAAACAGCAAGGATAAACAGCTGGCGAGGGAAACTTTTGATAAATCGGTGAAGCTGATATTTCTACCGGGTTTGCCAAATTTATTATTAAACATGTTGGCGCTGCCGCTTGCGGCGCGCAGGTATAAACTGGATATTGTCGTTTATCAAAACTTTGGAAGCTTTTGGCCGGCTAAGTTATTTAAGGTGGCATACATCCACGATGTGTTGTTCTTGGATATGCCAAAATACTACACACGTGGCGAGCGGTTTTACTTTAAAAAGATGACCAGCCTTGCACGTGCGGCAAATATGATCATCACGATATCCAATCACGAAAAGCGGCGTATTGTTGATCATCAAATTGCTGCTGAAGGTGATGTTAAAGTGGTGCACCATGGAGTTGACGAAAACTTTAAACCACTTAGTGATTACCCGGAAGCGGAGGTAAAAGAGGTTGAAGAGCGTTACCGGCTACCGGCGCAATACATACTGTATGTAGGCAGGGTAAATGTGCGTAAAAATATA
Source organism: Mucilaginibacter pallidiroseus (assembly GCF_007846085.1). Classification (GTDB taxonomy): domain Bacteria; phylum Bacteroidota; class Bacteroidia; order Sphingobacteriales; family Sphingobacteriaceae; genus Mucilaginibacter; species Mucilaginibacter pallidiroseus. Next base: position 109,264 of record NZ_VOEJ01000009.1, on the reverse strand, counting down.
AGCAAGCTGATAACAGCTATGCCGCTCATCAAATCAAAAATACAGATGCTGATAGTGGGCGAGAGGGGTGCCGAAACCAGCGTTTTGCAAAGGCAGATAGCGGAGCTCGATTTAAACAACAGGGTGATATTTACGGGCCACGTGCCGCTTGCCGATCTGTATATTATTTATGCGAGGGCGACAGTTTTTTGTTTTCCCTCATTTGCGGAAGGCTTTGGTCTACCGCCGCTCGAGGCCATGAAATGCGGAGTGCCTGTAGTGGTGTCAAACCGTACTGCCATGCCCGAGGTTTGCGGCGATGCCGCAGTTTATATTAACCCGGACGAGCCTGTACATATTGCGCTGAAAATAAGTGAACTACTGGGCGACCGCATCTATTACGCTCAAAAGGTGGCAGCAGGGCTAAAACATGTAAAGCAGTTTACATGGCAACGTGCAGCAAACTTACTTTTAACATTAATTGCCGAAGCTTATGCTTATAGAAAACATCATTCGTAAACTAAAAGGCAACCCCGATTACAAATGGGAGAGCAATTATACGCTGCGCGATTTGTTTGTGATAACCGCCACCCGGCTGCACCAGGTAATGCGCGGAGGCTGGCACAAACTGTTTTTGAAAAGGTCGGCAGGATTATTTTTTGTGGGCTATAATGTAAAGCTCAAGCACGCTTATCAGGTATCGGCCGGGCGAAACTTTATTGTGGACGATAACGTGTATATCAACGCGCTATCATCCAACGGAATTGTAATTGGCGATAATGTATCCATAGCGCGTGATTGTACCTTGATATGTACAGGCATAGTATCACAAAAGGGCGTAGGCATTTCAATAGGTAACAATACAGGTATAAATGCAGGCACATACCTTGCCGGGCAGGGAGGCATTGAAATTGGCGAACATGTAATTATCGGGCCCGGGGTTAAGGTGTTTTCGGAGAACCATAATTTTTCTGACTCCGGCAAAGCGATAAAAGATCAGGGGGTGGCCCGCAGCAAAGTCACTATTCAAAGCAATTGCTGGATAGGCGCTAACACTGCCATTTTGGCAGGCGTAAACATTGGCGAGGGCTGCGTAATAGCAGCAGGGAGTATTGTAACCAAATCTGTACCAGCCAACTCGGTTGCGGCCGGCGTACCAGCCAGGGTTATCAAAAGCCGAACAGATTTTGATCGCGAAAATTCATTAAGGGCAGTGTAGAAAGCGTAGTTTATGAAATATCAGATACTTAAAATTAAAGGTGCGCTCATTTATATTATGCTGCGGTTTATAGCACGGCTGCCTTTTCACAGCTTGCGCATAGGTTTGCTTCGGCTTGTTGGAGCGAAAATTGGACGCTGCACAGGGGTTTACCGGGGCTTTGAGGTTAGGCGACCATCGAAATTAACTATTGGCAAAAGTAGTGTTGTAGGCCATGATGCCCTGCTGGATTCGCGCATGGGCTTAACTATAGGGAACAACGTCAATATTAGTAACCAGGTTATGATTTGGACGCTGCATCATGATTATAATGATGCGCTATTTTCAGAGACCGGGGCGCCGGTAGAAATTCAGGATTTCGCCTGGATCTGCTCAAGGGCAGTAATACTGCCCGGTGTAACTATTGGCAAAGGAGCTGTTGTGGCCGCGGGCGCTATAGTAACCAAAGATGTTATGCCTTTTACGGTTGTGGGCGGTGTACCTGCAAAGCCCATAGCAAAACGTAACAGAGGGCTAAGTTATAACTTAGGCAATGGCATTGTACCTATAATTTAAAACTCCCATGTGATATTACTTTTAAGCACACTTATAGGGTTCCCGCCAAAGACATTGTTTTCGCCGGTTAGCTTTTTCGCTATTAATGAAGTAGCTGCAATGACGCTTCCCGACGGAATTACCGATCCTTTTAAAATAGTACAACGGCATCCCACCCATATATTATCTCCAAATACAATTTCCTTTGGATGATTAAATTTAACACCGTCTTCATTATAAATATGATGAAAGTCGGTATCCATTACCATAGTTTCCCATGATAGCCCAACGTTGTTGCCGAACGTTATCTTTTTTTCGGCTACTATAATACACTCTGTGCTTGTAGTAAAATCATCGCCCACAATCACTTGTGCACCCTTGCTCACATTTATTTTGGAACCATGCATAATATAAGCACGGCCGTTAAATATCAAGTCGCCTTCCACGTTCCATATGGCGCGGCTACGTTTAAAGTCGGATACGCCTACCTCGCCGTATCCAATTTGTATAAGCGCCGTTCGTACCGGGCAGTTTATTGTAATGCTACCCTTTAACTTATGTAAAAGCACGTTCCTAGATACCATGACAGGGAACTTTATAGCGGTTTTTAAAGGGAAATATTTTAAGTTAAAGTAAATGGTCTTGAAATTAATGCGGCCTAAAAACTTCAGCACTTTTCCCATAGATAATAAATTTAGCTGTTTGGATCAGCATGATTTTTTCGTCCTCAAAATATCGCTAAATGGCGGTTTAGAGCATTTCGCTCTACACTTAGATTGCATCAAAAGGTTCGAATCGAGCGCCTTTTAGCTGTTTATTTCATTCACGTAACACCACTCTGTTCATTCCGTTCAAAGGCCTTTGATAGCTATTCAAAGGCCCTTTTTTACCTAATATTATAAAACTATACCCCTGTTTTATATAGCCGAACATTGAATGAACATTAATTGATCCAGCAAAATTTAAACGAGCCGTCATGAAAATTGCAATCATTGGTACCAGAGGAATACCTAACCACTACGGTGGATTTGAGCAGTGCGCAGAATACTTAGCAGTTGGTTTAGTAAAACGGGGGCACCATGTTGTGGTGTATAATTCGCACACGCACCCATACCAATATGGCGAATGGAACGGTGTGGAAATAAACCACCAGTACGACCCGGAACATAAGCTCGGTACAGCCGGCCAGTTTATCTACGACCTTAATTGTATTCGCGATCTCAGGAATCGCCGGTTTGACGTGATCTTACAACTTGGCTACACCAGTAGTTCGGTTTGGGGATGGTTAATGCCTCGGCAAAGGGCCGTTGTAACCACCAATATGGATGGGCTGGAGTGGATGCGATCAAAGTATTCTAAACCGGTACAGCGCTTTTTACATTATGCAGAAAAGCTGGCCGTTAAGTTTAGCGATCATTTGATAGCCGACTCGCCCGAAATTCAACGCTACCTTGAAAATAAATACGGTAGGCCCGCCACTTACATTCCTTACGGCGCGCAGGTATTTTATAATGCCGACGAAGACGTTTTGCATGATTATGATCTGCAACCTTACAATTACGACATGCTGGTGGCACGCATGGAGCCCGAGAATAGTGTGGAAATGATTTTGGACGGCGTTGCGCTTGCCGAGCAAAGCAGGCCGTTTCTGGTTGTAGGCTGCGGCAAAAATAGTTTCTCGGTTTACCTGCGGGACAAATTCAAAGCCTGCCCCAACATCAGGTTTTATGATGGTATCTATAATATGGATAAGCTCAATAACCTGCGTTATTACTCGAACATATATTTTCATGGGCACACGGTAGGTGGTACCAATCCATCATTGCTCGAAGCAATGGCCTCAAATGCACTGGTATGTGCACATAACAACAAATTTAACAGTGCAGTACTTAACGATGACGGGCTTTATTTTAGAAATTCAACAGAAGTTGCGCAGCATTTGTCGGGCACTGCTAAAAGCACGGGCTTGTTTGATGATATGCTGCAAAACAATATCAGAAAAATTAAGGATGTGTATAGCATATCAAATATCGTAACAGCTTATGAGGCGCATTTTGAAGCCATACTGCGCAAAGAAGCTACCGTTACGCCAATGTTTGCTCCACAGCCCGATGTTGCGCTTGTTGCCAAAAACTCGTGAAATATATATGCTTAAAAAACCTGTCACGCCGATTCCAAAACCTGTTTTACTATTAAGCTTATGTATCGTACTGCTTTGTGCCTGTTCTTCCAGGCAAAATCAATTGCTTTTTCAACGCAAAACAGCAGTTATTGATACAGCAGCGTTTGCACATTTGCCTGTGTATAAAATAAGGCCGTTAGACATACTGCAAGTGAAAAACTTGCAAAGTATAAGTTTGATAGTTGATGACGCGGCCATAAATCCTACCGGAAGCCGACCTACTGCAGCATCTGCTGATGCACCGGGCTACCAGGTAGAAGATGACGGAACCGTTGCCTTGCCCGTCATAGGGCGCGTAGCGGTGGCGGGGCTTACACGTATGGAAGCAGCACGTAAAATTGAGGATCTTTATAAAAAGAAGCTCATAAAAGATCCTATTATTGAACTAAAGGTAATGAACATGCGCATTACGGTTTTAGATGAAGTGCGCAGCCCGGGAACCATCCCTTTGGTTAACGACAGGGTACGGCTTATTGAAGCGCTGGGGCAGGCCGGCGGACTAACAGACAAGGGTAACGAAAAGAATGTCAAGATTTTACGCGGCGATCCACGTAACCCGCAGGTAATAGAAGTGGATTTGGGCGATGTATCGTCGATAGCTAACCCTGTTACTATTTTGCAGAATCAGGATGTAGTGTATGTTGCTCAAAATAAACGTGCCATACGTAACGAGAACCTGCAAACATTTACAACAATTGCCCAACCGGCGTTACTGTTGCTAAATACTGCCCTGATTATATTTTCATTAAATAAATAGAGGTTAAATTGTACGTATTGTGTGATAAGTGCGAGCCACTTAAATTGAAAAAGCCATCTTGTGAAAGATGGCTTTTCGCTTATAAAAATACGGGTAAAATATCAGGTTCTCATCGCCAAAAGTTTATCCTGCCTGCGTATATAAAAATATAGGCTTATAGCAATAATGATGTACATAACGATATTGTAGATGGTGTGATGGTCTGATATGTAAACTTTGCTATGCCGCCAATAAAGTGCCAGCAACATAAAACGGCAAAGGTTAAGGGCCTGTATGCACAGTAAACCAGCTATACCAAATATAAGTTTGCCTTTTAATGTGGCCGGGTAAGCTAATACAAAGGCAATAAAAAAACACATCACGCCAAAGCCAAGGCAATCATAACCTACAAGAATTACATTGTGGCCCACAACAAGCATTTCAATGTCGGTGGTTTTTGTAGTGTAGCCAAGTAACTGCAATATACCCGAACTGCTTTGCAAAAGCACATGCCGTAAGCCTTGTATAAAATTAAGGTGCTTATCTAAAAACTTAAAGTACGGCCCCCCTGGTGTTACAATGCTGAGGTAGCCAACATAAAAACCGTACAGCAGCGCAAATAAGCACAAAAATGTGATTACAAAAGTCAGCGGTTTATTGGCCCGTTCGGCTGGCATTTTTTTCTTTCTTCAAAAGTTCGTCGATTTTAATATCCACCACAAGCCTAAACCAAAAGCCCTGCATAAAATGGAATATGATACCGGTACGCCCATCTAAAATACCTAATTTAAAGATAATCCGGTAAATAAAATACAGCATTGGCCGCGTATAGCGCGGTAATTTCCACCACAGCTGTTTAAGGTAAGCTGTGCGTTCGTCCGGTGATCCCCAAAAACGGGCTTGCAGTGTTTGATTGCGCGTCTTTGCAAGGCGTTCCACCTCTTCAACTGCTACCAAATCACTATACATATTATGCTTAGCTATCCAAAAACTGATCTTATTTTCCTTTAAATTTTCTTCCAGTATGATGCCATCTTTCCAAATCAAAGTTTTGCCCGGAACAATAAAACGATGGTCCATATTTTCATTCAGATCTGAATAACCAACTTCATGCCTGAACATCTTCAGCAAGTAAAAAGGGTAGTAGCCGCCATGCTTTATCCACCTGCCTTTAAAGAAATTTTTTCGGTTAAAATAAATCCCGTTTATACCAGCAAAGTCTTCGCTTTTAAAAGCTGACAGTTTGGTGTATAATTCGGGTGTGATTACCTGGTCGGCATCAAGGCAAATTACCCAGGGGGTGGTAATGCTAAAGGTAGTTAAGGCATGATGCCATTGCTTGGGGTGGTTAATAAAAGCATTGCTGGCCACATGTGCCCCGGCTGCAGCGGCAATGCTCAATGTATTATCATCACTGCCCGAGTCAAGGATATAGGTAGCCGCGTTTAAACCATCCAAAGATGCCAGCAAGCGCGGCAAATGCACTTCCTCGTTGTAGGTTAATATAATGAATGAGAAGTGCTGGTTCAATTTAACCTGGCTTTAATGATCATTGATTTCCATAGATAAGGTACGCGACCGCAACCCTCAAATTGAGTAACCCTAAAGCCGTACTGCTGCAAAAGTGTTGTTAGTGTATTTACCGACCAAAGTTTTATATGCCCACCCAGCCAGTTTGGGTTGGCGTGGGTATCCCATTTATTGAAGAGGCTAAGCACCAGGTTTTTTAGATAGCCATGATACGGCGTTGATAATATGATTTCGCCACCCGGTTGTAGCGTTTCTTTACAAAAGGCAACAAAAGCCGCCGGGTCATACAAATGCTCAATTACTTCGGTGGAAATGATGGTGTCAAACTTAATACTTTGTAGTTCAGCGGGTAATTTGCCCCTAGATAAATCCTGCAGAAAGAAGCGATCAGGATTATATCGCTTTGCTATCTCAATACCTTGCGCCGAGGCATCCGTTCCATAAGCATTATAACCCAAAGGCAAAAGTTTGTTTACTAAGTAGCCGTTACCGCAGCCCAAGTCCAATATGCTTGTGTTATGCTTGGCATTTAACATTTTAAGCAGCGGCGTAAACATATACTTAAAATTGTGTGTGATGCCATCGGTTTGAAAACCGTAATCGTTATAATCGCTCATTTAGATATTATCTGCCGGTAAAAATCAATGTATCGTTGGGTAAGCTGTGCTCCCGAAAAATCAGCAGTTACCCTGTCTGATGCTTCCTGCCTTATGCGCGCAAGCTGGTGGCCTTGGTTGATGTAAATCTCATTGATTGTGTTGGCGAGGTCGTTTGTATTTTGCTCGCAAACCCAACCTAATTTATTTTGCGCAACATAGCCCGCAAGACCAACGTGCTCACTTATTAATACGGCTGTACCCACACTTAGTGCTTCTACAACCACATTGCCAAAGTTTTCGTCGTACGATGGTAGCACAAGTAAATCATGTGCAGCAAGTACGTCAAATTTATCCATATCATGGAAGCCCACCCAGTTGATCCTATCGTCCAAACCAAGGCTGCTGACTTTGCCTTTAAGTTGATTAATGTATTCAATACTGCCGCTTCCAGCTATTGTAAGGCTAATAGGTGCATTGATTAACGGCAATGCATCAATGAAAATATCCAATCCCTTTTTTTCTTCAATGCGGGAAAAGAATAGCAGTTTAAGCACACCGGTACGTTGGGAGTGCGCTTTAGGTTTAAATATTGCACTGCCAAGTTTAACAAAATTGGGTATGTCTGTTATACTTAAAGGAGTAAGCAGCTTGGCAATTGCTATAGCCTCGTATGCGGAAGTGGCATGAATATGTGACTTTTGCAGCAGTTTTTTTCCAACTATTTCATGAATTAATTTCTTGACGCCCATGTTTTTGTTGCTAAAGGTATAGCTGCTTAACATACCGCGCGGGGATACAATAACCGGTACCTTTTTTATAACTGCTACAAGGCAGCTAAGAACCGAGACCAGGTTCCACCAGGCGTGGATATGAATGGCATCAAATTCGGCAGCGCGTTTCCATAGCGCTTTAAGTAGGGCAGGGGAAAAGTGCGTGTGATCTTTAGTGAGGCGTTTAAAATATGTTACCGGTACGCCATCCACGCTAGTTCGCAAACCGGCCTTTACGTCCAATTCGGTAGGGCCATTGGCTGTTGTTGTAAAAACTTCAATGGTTTGCCCGGACTTTACAAGTTCTTCACAAAGCGATGATACCGACATGGTTGGCCCGCCATAAATTACAGCCGGTTTATAGGCTGCTGTTACGTGTAATACTTTTAAACCTTCTTTAATATCTTGTATCTTAAAAATACCTTGTGTATTAGCAGCATACTGATGTAGCTCCAAAATACTACGTTGATGATAAACTCGAAACTCAGCCCGCGCCAAAAGATCTGAAATAATCCGCTAAATATAAGTGCTGTACCTAAAATGTACCCACCAAACAAATACTCCGCCTTTGTAGATATAAGTTGCGCGACGGCGCCATATGTAAATAAACTGACAAAGATTCCTAATACGCCGCCTGATAAGTATCCGTCAACAATATAGGCAGGCTTTGCAGATACATTGGAGTGAGGATTGATAACGCCGGCATCGTACACCCGCACCATCACAAGGGCTTCGGTGCTGGGCTTGGATGGCCAAAAAACTCTCGGTATTATCGCTATAAGTGATTGCTTCAACAGATCAAAGCCATAGTAATCAATCTTTGATGGCGTTGATTGCACGAAGGTTATAAACATATCTATCTCGCTAAGGCGGTAAACCAGGAAATCCCAGTTATCTGTTTGGCCGTCCAGCACTACATCTATCGACTGTTGAGCTGCCTCTTCACTGTCTGTATCTCCAGACCATGCCGCCTCTCTAAAACTGTTTACGTAAGCCGGCAACACCAAAAAACAAAAGAACAGTACCGGACCGAAAACAACCAGCACCAGTTTTTTATAGTTGGGATACAAAAATATACCCAGCACCATAATGCTGATTATAATAGGTTCTTTAAAACCCGACGTAAGCGCCTGGTAAAAGTTCAGGGCAAAAAGTACCAGGCATATGGCCGTGTTAGCGGCTTTTTTAAGCGGAATTGCAAACGCCAGTGCCAACGTGCCGGCAATAAAACTTAAGGAATTAAACTGGTTGGAAAATTGCGACAACCCAGGTATGTTGGTAAATAACGTTGCTAATGGTAAACTTATAAGAGCTACTTTTAAAAGCAAATTGGCAACTGTGCGAGTGTCAGTGTAATATTTTTTTTTGCCTGGATACTTCATGAAACAAAGTATGCCGCTAACAAATGCCGCGTGACCCAGGCAATAGTAACGCTGGCATTGAGCTACCAGGGCAACTTTATCTGTAGCAACGGGTACAAAATACGGTGTGGAAACAAAATTTACGTAACCCAAGGTGTTGAGCATGTAAAAAATGGATGTACAGCACATGTAGCCCGCAAAAATAATCTGCAATATAAATATAGGCCTCATTAATTGCGCGGCAACCTCCCTGTCATTAGGTATTGGTTTAACCCAGCCCGTAAGCGTTAGGAAAAAAATCAGAAACGAGCCCGCCCAGGCAATAAAGTAGGATAGTAAGGCATCTGAAATGCAAGCCAGTGAAAATATCCATGGTAAAAATAAAACTATAAGCCGCTCTATCTTTAAATCTTTGTTCATTGATAAATAATGGCGAAACCTGAAAGGCTACACGCCAAAGTTAGATACCGTTTCTTCAATTGCCGTAACAATATTTGTGAAATTAAATCTTTGGATGAGATTGAACGAATTACGCCCATATTGCTTAAGTGTATCCTTCGATGCAGTAAGCAGGGTAAGCTTTTTAATCAGATCATTTTTATCCCCCGCTTGGAAAGTAGCACCGTTAAAGCCATCTTTTACAAGATCTGGCGCGCAGCCGACTTTACTTGACACAAGTATAGCTTTGCCGCATGCCATAGCCTCATTTACAGCAAGCCCCCATGTTTCATTTGGCCCTCGTGACGGCAGGCAAAATAAATCAGCAGCCTGGTAAACAGCAGGCATTTCCGTTTGATTTTGGAACGGCATAAAATGAACGTTGCCCGCACTGGCGGCTTCATTTTTTAAAGCAATTTCGAGCATTCCGTCACCTACAAATAGCAAGTGGGTATTAGGAACGCAGGCTTCTTTAAAAGATTGTAATAACAATTGTGGATCTTTTTTATAGTCGAATTTGCCTGCGTAAAGTATAAGCGTTGCCGTTTCGGGGATGTTCAAATTCAATCTCAGATGTGCTGATTTTTTGGTGTGGGCTATGCTAAAGCGTTCGTTGTCTACGGCATGTGGTGCATAAACCAATTTTTTAACGCCGTATTTTTTGAAGTATGCCAAGGTGTTCTTGCCCGGATAAAGAGCAAAATCTATATGCCTGTAAACCCAGGTTAGGAGCAACTGTCGGAGCATTTTTTTAAGCGGCCGCACTTGGTCTATCAAAGTAGAGTCGCCCCGGAAAAGTACCGGTATGCGTCCTTTAAAATAGCGCATTGCTTTTAGATGGCTTTTGTAAGCCCACCCAAATATCAAAACGATATTCGCTCCCCAGCTTTCAATATCGGCCATTAATGACGGGTTGGCGATACCGTTATAGTGATGCGAACCCGGATTGCCAGATGTATTTTTCACAAAGATGTATGGGTACCCATCTAACAAAGGAATATCCCAGGTTATCTTTTTGCCAAACCCCGGATCGTATAGTGTTGTGCCTTCATGCCCGATTGTGTAGAAAACTTTTACGTTAATAGTACCACGACTATGTAAGAGCTTAAAAACCGGCGCATAGTATTGTATAGGATGCGTGGTTATAATAGCCAGTTTCTTCATTTAAAAAATGGGCAGATCATTATTGGCATATTTTATGGCTTGCTCAAAAAGCTGGCACTGCAGGCCAGTTTTATATTCTGCAGAATGCTCCTTAAGAACATCGGCATTAACGTATATAGTTTGGCTAGTTTTATTTAGGGCTCCATTTATGAAAGCTGTGATATTGTCTTCACTAATCGTATCAAAATCATAAGCTGTGTTTATACCTGCATCTTTCAAAATTTTAAGCGCCGAACTCTTTGGATGGAACAAACCTAATATGGGTTTACCTACCATAAGGTAAGGAAATATTTTTGATGCCGTGTACCTACTATCGTCCGATCCGGGAATAAATAATGCATCAGCATTTGAAAGGGTGTTTAAGGTGTGATAGTAACTCAAACGGTTGGTTTGTTCAATTACATATTGCTCAATGCCGTACTGCCTGGCCAATGCCTTAAAACTCGCCGTGCCTTTATTTGCTGGGGCATAACTGGTACCTATAAAGTATAACCTTACGTTTTTAAATTTATTGGGCTGTAGTTGCAGTAATTTTGATAGCGTACTAAATACCGGAGTAATTGCAGTATGCATATCAGCCCCACCGCGTCCTGCGTAAACTATGTTGATTTTACCTTTATCGAGTATTGACGGGAAGCTGTTTTCAAGCGCTACACCAACATCATCCTTATACATACCAAAGGTTATAGTGGCCGCGGGCACATTTTGCAAGTTAGGGTACCTATTTTTAAGCTGATCTGTATAGTCTTCCGATACGCTTATTAATCCGGAAACGGCTTTCATTGCAACAGGTTCCAAAAACTTGTTAAGGCGGTATGAAAACCAATATTTTGCAGGCTGCTCGTTTCTGGGTTTACCTTGGTAATAATTTGAATGCCAAGGATCTTGCATATCAATAACGTATGGCACTTTAAATTTATTTAGCCAATAGGGGCCCAGTACACAAACGGGAAATTGCGTTGTAGAGAAATAAATGAGATCAAACTTATTACAAGAAAGTAATTTATTAACATACGCCCTGTAAAATGGCAATGCACGTAAAGCAACAGCCCCTAAACCAATTTTTGAAGTAATACGCTTGTCCAACGATCTGACATAATGGATTTTTACTTCTTTGGGAACAAGTGTACAAAGCAAATCGTCGGTACCAATATCTGTGTATAGCGGCTGGACGGCAACAATTTCGGCTTCCCAGCCAAATTGTTTAAAATAAGGCAAACTTGTACGAACCCGGTGCATATCTGCAGCATTAACAGGGGCAAAATATGGCGAAATGATAAGTACTTTTTTCACTTTAGATGGCTATTAAATGCACTTAAGAAGGCCCTGCTTTCATTATCCCAGTTAAGGGTAGTTTGCCCAAGCTGGTAATTATAATGGCTGCATTGCTCCAGTAACTCCCTGTTACTTTCAAAAGTATCAACAGCCGCCATCAGCGCCGTGGCATTACCTTTGGGGTAACACATCCCGCTTTTTGGATATGTATTTATAAATTGTTGCTGCGCCTGCGTGTCACTTGCTATTATTGGCAGGCCACACTGCAGGTAGGTAAATATTTTGTTGGTTAGGCATATGTCCCTGTTAAGTGTGATGCCTGTCTCTGTCGCTAAACCAATATCGAAATGTGCTGTAAACGCAAGTAACTTACCCGGCGACATCGGTTCATGGATATGTATGCGATCAGCGGCAAGGTTGTTTGCCTGAGCCAAGCTATACAGCGTTTCGCGATAATTGCTTGTGCAACTGCCTAATAGATGCAATTCGATATCCTTGTTCATCAAACCCATGGCAACTATCACTTCTTCCAATCCGCGATCGCCACCGATGGTTTGTGAAAACCAAAACAGCTTGAGCGGGGATGTTTTTGATTTTGGCTGCCTTGTGGGAACCTCTCTGCTTGGAAATACATTATTTACTATTAAAGGCCTTAGGTAAGGATAAACCTGCTGGTAATTTGCTGCTATAAGCGGGCTTGCTGCCGTAAAGCTATCAACGAGCGGAAAATACTTTTCTTCAATATATTTATTAAGTAAATAACCCTTATTGGCAAAGCTATTAAATTGTGCCGAATGCATGTCTTCGGCATCATAGCCAACCTTTGCTCCGTTTGCTTTTGCGGCTATAACAGCTGCGGGCAGTGCGCCCAAATTATGTGCTATGTAAACGTCAGATTTGATTTTTTTTGCTAAGGCCAATGCTTCGGCATGTGTACGGCTTATGGCGTTTTCTGCAATATAGCTTCGCCTAAAAATCCCATACAACTTGAGGGCTAGTTTCTGGCGTACACGACTAACCCAATAAATTGCCTTCATATTCAGCGGATCACCACCACAGAGTATATATTTAACGCTAGAGCGACCAGTTATCTCGCTATCAAATTTAGTTGCCCAGTTCTGATAAAAGGCATAAATAACGTTTACCTTGTAACCTAAACTATCTAAAAGTTCAGCTTCTTTTATAAGTCGGGGATTAGTTGTGGGTTGCCCTGTAGTGATAAACGTTACCGTTTTCAAAGTGTGCTTATAGCTTTTTTGTACAAGTCTTGATATTGTGATGCCAAGACATCAGCGCTGAATTTTTCTTCAACAGTTTTGCGGCAATTAGCTCTATCAATATCCGAAACGTTATTGACCGCTTTCATCATTTCTTCAACTGTGTTGCATACAAAACCATTGTAACCGTTAATAACAACTTCGGGTACAGCGCCCCTGTTAAATCCTATAACAGGTGTTCCGCAGGCAAGAGCTTCTGTCATCACTATACCAAATGGCTCATCCCAGGTAACTGGCATTAACATGGCAGCGGCGCCATGCAACAAATCGTTTTTTTGTTTATCATCTACAGGGCCTATGTAAACGATCCGGGCATCATCTATATGCGGTTTAACTTCCTTTTCAAAATACAATCGATGGCTTGGCTCATTAGGAATGTTGCCAGCAATTATAAGGTTACGACCAGTTTTTAGTGCCACTTTTATAGCTACATCGGTACCTTTTTCTTTTTGAATCCGGCCCAAAAAAACCAATGGAGCATCGGGTTTTACAGTTTTGTTGAAATTGTAGTCTGATAAACTAACGCCATTATAAATTGTGCTGACATTGCAGTAAGCAGAAATTTGGTTAGCTATAAAATTGCTACAGGCTGTGAAATGCAGTGATTGAGACGGCGCTATTTTAACCGCTTTTTTAACCTGACTTATGGTAGGAGGTAATTGGTAACTAACAATTTTTGGAATTTTAAGCGCCATTAATAATGCCAAGTTGCTCATGCGCCCAAACGTATGCACCAAATCAAATCCTTTAAAAGCAATGCTCATGGTAAGCTTGTTAATTTTTATCATATCACCCAAGCCGTAGCGCTCACTTTCTGTGTAGCCAATCAGTTTGCAGCCAGGTTTTGATTGAGGATTAGCGTATAGTGTAACGTCGTGTCCTGCTTTTACCAACTCTTTTATCAGCATATATACAATACGCTCTATGCCTCCGTACTTATCAGGCGGAACGGGAATGAGCGGATTAACTATAAGGGCGATCTTCAAAAGATAATTGTATTAGTTGTGTGGTTGCTGTATTTCTAAAAAGCGTTCCCGGGTGTGCTTAAGTAAAAATTTATAGGTGGGCATTTGTGAGTGCAAATACCTCTTCATATCAGGTATATGGCTTGCATGCTTTATAAGCCATTTCGTAATTTGAAACCAGTCATTTATATTAAAATATTTATAAAAGGAGCTGCTTTTAAGAATTAGTAGATTGGCGAGAAAAAAGACGGTAACGGGCGATGGCTTTTTATCGCGATGGTTGGATAATGCAATTTTAAAGGCTCGTCCGGGTAATTTATCTGACTTAACAAAACTCGCTAGCATTAAGCATTGTACGGCTATCCAATGATAAGGAATATTAGTACGATTGGTAGTTTTAGTTATTGAAAAATTAGCTAGAGGCTTTGCATGAAATAGGAGAGGGTGTTCAAAACTACGTTCCCTTATCAGCTCAACGGCATTAAGCAAAGCGTTATCAGGCACAGCATATTTTTGACAATTAATTGTTCTATAAACCATTGCCCCGTTTGAGTGTAGTGCAGCTAATACCTGATTAGGTTGGGGCCAGCTAAAAAGTTTGTTTGCAGACAAACGCCAGGTCGTTTCGCCGGAATCAGTCCATCGGTCCCCATCGTCTTCTCTCCAGATACGCATGTTACTCCAAGCAATCTTTGCGACTGGATTTTCAACTAAAATCGACAGCATTTCTTCAAGAAATGTAGGCTCCCACCAATTATCATCTTCAAGAATACTCGCAAATTCTTCAGCACAATTTTTAAAGGCTAAGTTAAAGCTCTTAATGCCGCCCAAATTTTGTAAGTGGTTTTTAATAATTAAGCGACTGTCGTTTAGTTGTGCTATGTAGCGTTCGGGAAATGTATCTTCAGGGTGATCGTTATGTACTTCGCAAATCCAATCTGTGAAGGTTTGATCGAGCAGACTTTTTAAGGCTCGTGGCAGCAGGTTATTGCGTTTGTATGTGAAAAGGTAGACTCTGCAGCGTGGCAATTAAAGTATATTCAGTTTTTGCTTTATGAGCTTTACAGTTTTCCAACCTAATAAAGTGCTTAGTATTTTGGTATATCCTCCCGCGGGATATGGCAAGGAAGTGCCGCCCAATTCCGCTATTCTTTTTTCAGCCAACGAAGTTAATTCTTTATGTATCGGATAAAAGGAGTATACTAAGCTTTTAAAATGGTTGGCAACTATTTGCCTTACATAAGATGTGTTACAACGCTGAAGAAGATATTGCGTTCCCAAATTTACAGAGTCATAAGCAGATAAGGCAGCCTTTGCCGATGTAGTGCTTGACAATGACCCTTTTATACCACTCCGATAGTACAGTATTGCATTGTCACTAAAACGCAGTTCATCTGCACACAACAAAACGCGTATCATAAATTCGAAATCGTTTATCAGAGACAACTCTTCGTTCCACAATCCTGCGTTGTCAAGAATGTGACGGGGAATGAGCCACAAGCCGCACTGCAACATTACCTGGCTTTTACTCATGGATGCAATGAGCCAGTTAAAGGGTACATCATTGGTTGTAATCCAATTTTTTTCAAGTTTAAACGTGTTTAAGTCATCGTTGTAGAACCTTCCCCAGGAGCCAAATGCAATGGCGTTAAATTGCCCATTTAGTGTTGCAACCTGTGATGCTATGAAGTGAGGCGATAGGACGTCGTCTGCATCGAAAAATTTTATTAGTGAACCGCTAGAAAGGCTATATGCTTTGTTGGCAGCAGCGCATTGACCAGCATTTTTCTGATGAAATACTTTAACACGTGAATCTGAAATGCTTTCGAGCTTATAAGCGGTATCATCCGTAGACCCATCATTCACAATTACCAATTCCAAGCACGTGTATGACTGTTGCAAAACTGAGTTTACTGCTTCTAATATATATTTCCCGGCGTTGTATGCCGGCATGCATACAGAAACTAACGGATAATTTTTTTCCACTCCCGTGTAAAATAGGACAACTTAGCCTTGAAAATATAGTGCCTGCAAACTTGATACTCTTGAAAATGCGGCTTTAAATCAAATAACACTTTATATCTATCTGGGTCCAAAGCGGTCGCTTCCTGTTTGAAAAGTAGATAACTCATCAGGGTTTGTTCAATGCGTGCAGGGCCTGTATTTTTATAGTCGTCGATAAGTAATTTGGCCTTCTGTTCAAGATCTTCATAATCAACCAAATCACTGTTATAAGCGATAATCCCACCGTTTACATTGGGCGCACATTGAATATTGTATTTGTAAAGCAATGTTTGCAACTCGTCCACAAAATATGAGTCGGTCAGCAAATCAGCCATGTAGATGGCTTTTTTATTTTCAAATGCATCCCTGAGTTCAACCGGATTATGAAAGAAGATCATGTCACTATCCATATGAATTTTCCAGCCGGGCGCACAGTGAATGTCTATCATCCGTTTGAAAAATGGATGCCAGTTTCGCAAGTAGTTTAGCGTTGGGTATTGCTCGTAAGGCAATGTGTGAGTAAGTCTTTCATCAACGTCAGTTTGCAATATAAAACTGGCATCAGGAATTGCTCTTCTCATAACATTCACATGAGCTTCGCTTAAAGAGCCGTCGCTGTAAACGGCAACATTAAATTTTACCGATAGCTGTTTATGCAAGCTTTGAACACATAATAAAGTTTGGTGCCAATAGTTTTTGCCTGTAAGGAAGCAAAAAGTAATCTGATCAACTTTTGCTTCTGTTGATATCGGAAGTAAATGAGTAACAGCATTTTTAAGGGCCTTTTCGCCAATAGCATATCTTATTGAGCCTGCAATACCAAAGTGACTGATCTGATACCTTATCCCCAGCGTAGGTGCGAAAATATATTTATATAGCAGTTTCCCTACTCCCAATTTGCTATTTTTTTCCAAGCCTCTAAAAAATAGATAGACTTGGATAGATCTACGTAGTGATGCAAAGTACTCCCATCTATCAAAGTTGCGGGGTTGACTTTATATTTATTTGCATTGAGAACACATGAGGGTTTGGCTCCAATAAGCATTGCTGTGAGCGCTTGTTCGAGGTAATAAGACGCACCTTCTTTAGCCTCAAGTTCTAATATCCATTGTTCGACTTGCTGCCATTCGATCGATCCACTTTTCAAACCAATAGCACCAACGTTTAGCAATTGCGGTACTTTTTCGCCACATAGCTCTTGCATAAGGTTTGTAGGGTAGCCGTAACTTTCCACGCAATCTATCATGTGGATTGGCACTTCAGGGGCATTTAACCAACTTATCAAATCATCCGGACGTTGCCAAAATAGCATATCTGAATCTAAAACAAGTTTCCATTCGTTTTCTGCGATGCTGTGAATGTCAGTGAGCTTTTTTAAGTGGGGGTAAACCTCCCTTTTTTTATGTATCACAGGGAAGTTGATCTTTGGGATAACCTTTTCCAAATTCGCCTGTATTTGCGTAGAAGTAATAATGCTTGCGCAAGGCAATTGTTGGTTGATACGCGAGATTAAAGGCGCATCTAACGTACCGTCATCAACCAGGATGAATTTAAATTTATCTGCACAACAATTTGCAAGTGACTGAATACAGAATAAGGTTTGATGGATGTAATTTGACCCGGTTAAAAAGTAAATAGGTAAGCCATTGGTGTAGGAGGTTATTGGCGGTAATGATTTTGAGGCCGCTTTCATTGCTTGCTGGCCATTTAGCATCTTCTGGTATGCCTGCCGTCCCCCAAAACGCATTTTATCCTTGTATTTCGACAGTGGATGCCGGTATAAGTTGTTGATGATGTCTTGAAAAAGTTTTTTCAATTTGCTACGAAAGTGAAGCCAATCCTTCTAATAAGCCACAAGCCCCTCTCCATTTCACATAAGCCGCTGGTGTGCTCCATGCTTTATATGTAAACCAGGCTTTTAGCTTCCGAATATTAAGCGTTAATGGACTGATTTTTTGCCAAGGGCAAATGTGGTACTTGGCCAGTAGCTTTACCCATGATGCGTTTGTTTGATTATGCAGTTCGGCTAAATAATTTGGCTGCATACGCGATTGAGGAATAATGTGTCGTAAAACCAATTTGGGAAAGTAGGCACATTGCCAGCCATCAATTAGCGCGTTTATAACAATTTCATTATCTCCCCCGGATGACAACGAAGTTCCGCTTCTGTCTGTAATTGTTGACCGATCAGAGTTTTCAATCATTTGTAAATACTTTGAAAGCGCTGCTTTACGGATTGCCATACCAGCACCAATAGGCGCAGATTTCGGATAAGTGCTTGCCCATTTGCTTATAATTATCTCATCACCAAGGTTTCTTATTGCAAGATTACTTTCAAACTCACAAAGCCAGGTTGGGGGAGTGGCCTCAAACATCGGTAAAGATTTTCCGCCTACAACACCCACTGAAGGTTGTTGATCAAATATCTCGATAACCTTTTCCAAATAATCGCGTTGTAACACATTATCGTCATCGACCATTACAATAATTTCACTTACAGCTTTGCTAAAGCCAGCAAGCCGCGCAAATGTGAGCCCTTGTTTAGCTTCCTTAATAAGGTATGCATTTTGATGCCAGCTCAAATCAACTGCAATTGGCGGCGTTGTGTTATTGTCGACAACTATAAGTTCCCAGTTTGCTTTGTCAAGTGTTTGATCTTTAAGTGCATCTAAAGTTTTCTGGAGCCGTGATGTCAGTGGGGCGTAAGTAGGAATGACTACCGATAGATTAATCCCCATTGATTAGTATCTCTGGTTCCAAAGGCTCATTAATCAATTGAATTTCTTTTTCAACAGCTTCCTTTACATCATCAACCGAAATTATTTCCATGCATAGCTTGTTGTAATTGCATGTATTGAGTAGCCAGCACGGAGAACAGGGGATGTCACTATAGATGTTTCTAAAGTTTTTATAACCAGTTTGTTCCGGAGATTCCCGGCCGCCATATATAATTACTGCACGGCAATCCACAGCCCGTGCTAAGTGCATTAAAAAGCCGGCATATGATATCAAAAGGATAGATGACTTTAATATAGATGCGCTTTCACGAAGTGTAGTTTTACCACGAAGATCCAGGACATTACTAAGCGGCGGATCGTTTAGCGTACCAAGTTGAACAAAGTCATACTTGTTTTTGAGTTGACTTACTAAGCTTTGAAATCTTTCAGGAAACCAATCTTTATTTGTAGAATGTACCGCTGCACCGGCACCTGAATTAACTATAGCAATTTGATTTTTAAAGTACTGGCCTTGATTTAATTCTTGAGGCGTCAGCTGTATTACCGGTTTATTTCTTATATCAATTTTTAACCCAGCTATTCTTGCCATAATTTGTACCACATGGCCGGGAGGTATAGCATTGTGGTCAGTTTTAGAGTCATATTCACCATACTGAAGATTGACTATTTTAGTCCCGACGATTTTTAAGATACTCGTTGAAAGGGTTTTATTAAACGGGATAACGAGTGTAATGTCGTTATTGCCGCGGAAAAGCTCATCTTTATTGCTTTTAATCCAAATGTTCCGATAGCCGTTTTGTTGCATGGCCGCGGTTAGGGTGGTCATAAGTAAATTGTCCCCAAGCGAATCTCCAAAAGAAAATATATAGGAGGGAGCACCGTGGTTTACGATTTGTCTTAGCGTATAAAAAATTGTTTTAAATAAATTATACACTCTTTGTTATCGTAAAGACCTCCATTTAAGTAAGCATTTTACAAGGAAAATTAAATTTTCTTTAAAAGTTAACTGTTTGATCTTATTGCTTAAATCAATTTTGTTGCGCTTGTAAAGATCATCGAGATATGTGTTGAATTTTGCTTCGTCGTAAGCATTGGCGCAATTGTTAGCAGCTTTTAATTTTTTTATCCAAGTATCTAATTTGGGGAGATAGTCATAGACTGGTACTGCTGAACAAAAAAACAAATAGTCGTGAAGTCTCAATTCCAACTTTGTTGGGTTTATCCCTAGCGCTTTTAATTGACTTGTTATAAAGTTTGCCTTATTAGTTAGTTGCTGATGATTTTTTTTATTAGATACCTGATTGCTATTTAGGCGGTATTTGAGAATGACATCTGGAATATTTGCCAGACGTTTACTGTTAGATATCCTTATCCAAAAATCGTAGTCTTCACTTGGTTCCAAAGCTTCATTATAATAAAGTGAGGACTTTGCCAATTCTTCAGCTCTCAGCATTACTGTAGGGTGGCAAATAGCACAGTCAAATAGCAAGTTTATCTTTATGAATTCAGGATCAGTTTCGGAAACCCAATTGAAGGGTTTATTTGAAAGCTCAGTTCCCGTAAATTCAAAAAATCCGCCGCAAACAGCTATGTCACGGTTTTTTTCTAAAAAATTAAATTGTTTTTCAAAGCGATCCGGCAGGGCTATGTCGTCGCTATCCATACGTGCAATGTACCTGCCTCTTGCCTTCTTCAAACCTTTATTTAAGAGGGGTGTGTAGCCAACATTAACAGAAGATCCATAATATATAATCCTTTCATCATTATAAGATAAAATTATGTCGGCAGAGTTGTCTGTTGAGCCATCATTAAATATCAAAAACTCAAAATCTGTAAAAGATTGGTTTAATACACTTTCAATGGCCTCCCTTAAATACGCCTCACTGTTATAGACTGGCATAATTACAGAAATGGCCGGAGCAAATTGGTTGTCTACAGACATTTTTGGCACCACAAAAGGCTCTTAAAACGATTGATAAAAGTTTGAAAAAGCCGTCTTATTAACTTCTTATCAACAATAAGTGCCAAGTATAATATTTCAACATTTTGCTTAGTGAAAAAATACCTGATTGCGGGATTCCACATTCCATATAATTCATGGAGCTTTTGCTCATATAAATAAATGTCCGGAGACGGCTCAATCGCCTGTTTTAGCTTATAAATAGTTTCATATTGCTCTTTAACGTTTTCTAAGCGCTTAGAGGGGTTGCTGCGCGTGGTATTTAGGTGATATCTAAAATAATTTAATGGCTTATTGATATAAGATACTCTTGAATCAGTAAATATGTAAAACCATATTCTCCAATCGCCTGTAAATTTAAGCTTTTCAATTTCTGCTAGGTAGGTAGATGGTGGGTAGGCACTCTTTCTAAAAACTACACAACTGGCATTTGGTATAACGTTTATGAAGTGATTGTACACTTTATTTAAATGCTGCCCGCCAACACAAAAGTCATTTACCCATAAGTTGGTATTTAAGAAGCTCATCCAACGGCTCCACCGCCCAAGTTTGTTGTTGTCAACATCAATTTCATAAGAGTCGGTGTAAACTAATTTAATATCATTATCTCCGCTTTCAAAAATTTCTATACACGATTCAATAAAGTTTTCATCAGCAATGTCGTCACTTTCAGCTATCCAAATATACTCTCCCTTGGCAATGCTTACTCCTAAATTCCATTGTTTAAATGGACTACCACTATTTTCAGAGTTAAATAACACATTTTTTATTTTCGGATTATTTCTGAAGTGTTCGATGATTTCCCTACTATTATCGGTTGAAGAATCATCTAAAATTATTACTTCTATATTTGGATAGGATTGATATACGACACTTTTGATCCGTTCATCTAAATATCTAGCGTGATTATAATTTGGTATGACTACTGATACTAACGGAAACCTATCCAATTCTTTAAAAATTTGGCAAAATATTTAAGACTACTTCTTAACGGCTTGGCATGATCGTTTATGTACATGGATTCGTAAACGTATGATTGGTTAAAACGCTTTATGATCTGATTTTTGTACTTCAGGAATAGATAATTCCGGGTTTCTTCAAACACCTCAGCACCCGACTTTCCAATCATAGAATGACTGCTGATTCGATAATAAAACGATCGCTCGTTAATAAACTGAAAGCGATAGTCGTGAAAGAAACATCTTAGCCAAAAGTCCCAATCCTCATATCCTTGATATGGCATTTTTTCATCGTATCCACCAACCTTTTCCCACACAGACTTTTTAAATATAGCGCAAGCATCAATATAATTTCCATAAAGCAAATCACTACCGCCGAAGGTTCTGGTTTGGAATTTCCTGGAGCTAATGTTTTCGCCAAAAAACTCTGGTGAACCGTACACTATGTCACATTTTTGGGCTTTTAGAAAATACAAGCCTTTGGTAATGTAAGATGGAATTATCCTGTTATCAGCGTCAAGCGGCAAAATTATGTCATAAGTTGATTTTTTGATACCAGTGTTTCTTGCACTTCCCAAACCTTGGTTAGGTTGATTTATAACCATTATACCCTCTTCATGGAATTTATTAAGAACGCTTATAGTAAAAGAATCATTCGAGCCATCATTGACAATTATAACTTCAATTTTAACATTACTACATTGTAGCACACTCTCTACTGCATCACTAAGGTAATGCCCATCATTGAAACAAGGTATAACTACGGTTATCACATTATATTTTTTTAGCAACTAACACGTAGTTCATGGTATTTGCCTCATCACAATATTTATTATCAAGGTATAAGAAAAATCTATTTATAGATTTAATTCCACCTATAAGTTTAATGCAAGCTCTAATAAATTTCCCCTTTAAACCCTTTATCCCATAAACTTGAGGATAAAGCGCGTGTAGAAATGCCTGTCCGGCGACAGACCATTTTCCCCCATTCGCATTTATCTCGATTACCTCAAAGCCGGCCTTTTCTACGATGTACTTTAGCCCATGCTTGGTAAATCTAAAAAAGTCGTAAGGCTCTTCATGCAGAGGCCAGTACATAGGCCCACTTAAAATAAAATGTCCACCAAGTTTAAGTACTCTGAATGCTTCGTTTACTAAACCTTGATGGTCTTCAACATGCTCTATTGTTTGTGTTGAGATAACTGTGTCGAAAGTATTATTAAAGACAGGTATCTCATTTGCTTTGCATATTATATCCACGAGGTTGTCACTTGACTGTATGATGTCACAGCCGACATACTCAGAAATGTTTAGATTGATAATGTCTTGGTACGGTTTATTACCGCATCCTATATCAAGTAATCTTCCGGTTGCAAAAATTTTAATTGCTTTAAATAGCTCACGGTGATATGATACATAATGCAAATAATTTGAATGCCTATTACTTACCTCGGAATTATTCAGCCTTTGTAAATTTTGTTGTCTCACTTCTTACTTTTCACTTGACGAGCCACTAATCAAACTTTCATTAAAAAACATGTTTGTTTTCTCTACCCAAAGATTCATTCCCTTAGGATTCCAATGAGCATCACTCCTGTAATATAAATTTTGCTTTTCAGATTTAAAGGTATCGTAAACGCTTATAACAGGTACGTGCACTTGAGATTCAATTCGTTCAAGAAGATGATTATATTTTCCTGAGTCATTGTTATAAATGCTAACAGGGTTGGGTACAATTGATATGGCCACGTCCTTAAAGCCTATCTCTCTATAGTAGTTATAATCAAATCTAAGGGCCCTGCATATCTTGTTTACATTTGAATCTGATATTTGCCTCATAGCAGATTGGTTGCTGCTTGTATCAACAGTAATACCCAGAAAAAGTCGGTCCTTAGATGTGCTCTCAGACACATCAGCAGGTAGGCGGTTAAAAAGCGTATAGTTTATCTGCGCCTTTAACTCTTTAACTGGAGTTAAATATTTATTGTCAAAAATCAGCAGTTGGAGGTTCCGATCCAGATCTTTATTGAAGATGATGTCGTGAATCCTGGATGTTATTGATTTGCCTTTTAAATCTTTTTTGGACGAGTTTTCAGAGGCACTCTTAGTTATGTTCAGCTGCTTTTCACCAATGGGCAACTTTATTCCAGGGCTTGTCTTCTTATAATATTGAGCAAGATTACGCTCGGCGAACTCTAAAATAAGATAGTTATCTAAAGCAGTATCTAATTTAATAGCGCCAAATGGAAACCGCCGATCTAAAAAGACGACATAGTCGAAAGCGTCAAATGCGCCATTTAATTCTTTATCTGCCAAAAAGCTATCGCCAATGATATAGAGAGCCCGGTTGTTTTCGTTTTTATTTCTTGGTGTCGGATACTTGGTAAAGGGTTCTAAAGCAATTTTATACCTATGTAAGTAGCAAAGTCCGTATAAGTCACCGTAACGCCACCTGTCGCTTTCCAGAAATAAGTTATTGTAAAGCGATGGATGAAGCGCTCTTGGCCTTAAATGATAAAAATATTTTTCAGATTTTATCTTATTAATAAACGATTGATTCATTCCTGTAATGAGGATGATCATACTTATCAATAGAATAAAGATTCCACAGCTTTTTTTCAACTAAAATTGAAAATAAATAAATTGAGATTCATTGAAGACCCCAAACAAATAGCAGGCAATTATCAATACTGCTGTTACAGCAAGTTTTGTTGATATAGCAAATTGATGTTTTTTTAGATACCTTTCTCCGCCCAGCAAAATCAGTATCAGAGTAGCGCAGTAAAAAATTTCGGGAGTAAGCATCGTGCTTGCTGCGGTGTACACATAACTACCTGAGAATATTTTCGTTAAAATATAGGTAGCATCAACTACCGATTTGGCCCTAAAAAATATCCATGCAAGGCATACCAAGTTAAAGGTAAATATCAAGTTAATCGGCCTGTATGTTTTAATGGTTACATTATACTTGTTTAATAACTGATAGCCAATCAAAAAAATGCCGTGTATTGCCCCCCATACTACATATTTCCAGTCGGCTCCGTGCCACAGACCACTTAGTAAAAAAACGATCAGCAAATTAATGCAAGTGAAGTAAAATCCCTTTCTGTTGCCGCCTAAAGGGATATAAACATAGTCGCGAAACCATGTCGAAAGCGAAATGTGCCAACGTTTCCAAAATTCCGGGATATTCTTGGAAAGATATGGTGTGTTAAAGTTTTGCATTAGTTGAATTCCCAAAGTAAGTGCGGCGCCTATGGCAATGTCAGAATAGCCGCTAAAATCACAATATATCTGAAACGCAAAAAAATAAGTTCCAATCAGTAAATCAAGGCCAGAGTGATGATGACTATCGGAAAAAACAGGGTCTACATAAAGTCCCAGTCTATCGGCAATGACTACTTTTTTAAAAAATCCGATGGACATTAGGAAAAGGCCGCTAAAAAAAGTTTTATTATCAAAGTTTATCTTTTTATAAAACTGGTGCAAAATATGCTGGGGCCGCTCTATAGGCCCGGCGACCATTTGCGGGTAAAATAAAACATATAACGAATAGATACCGAGATGCCTTTCTGCAGATTGATTGCCTCTATAAACCTCGATAGTGTAGCTCATAGCCTGAAAAGTGTGGAAAGACAAGCCAATAGGCAATATAAGGCTAATGAGGGGCATTTGCTGTAAGTGAAGGTTTGCTGCAAATAAATTTACATTGTCAGCTAAAAAGTTATAGTATTTGTAAAAAGCTAGAACTCCTATGTTGGCTAACAAGCTCGTTATTAAAAGCAGTTTTCGTTTTTGGCCATAAGCTCTTTCAATCAGTAAACCTGCTATATAATCGATGATTATTGTAAAGAAGATGATAAGAATGTAAGCTGGCTTAAAGTACATATAAAAGTAACAGCTTGCCGAGAGTAACCAAATCCAGCGGAACCTGTGCGGCAGCAAATAATAACCAACGGTTACAATTGCAAAAAACAGCAGGAATAAAACGGAGTTAAAAAGCATCTAATGCTAGTGCAATAGTTAGATCCAATTAAAAGTGCGGTATATTTTCTTTCTAATCCTATCCAAAAGTGCAACGCGTTTCCATTCTGGAACCGGCCCATGTCCATCCTCCGACCAAATCTTTAAATGATCCTGATGCCATCTGTCTTTTATTTTAGGATCGTGCGTCTTGGCATCATCGTGCACGTTTGCAACAGATAGTACTTCCCTTATTCTTTTACGCTTTTGGCCCTTAAGCAACCGTAACCACAACTCGTAATCCAAAGCGCAATGTAGTTCCTCCCAAATGGGTTGATGTATTTTGCTGGTCCAAAAACAAGAAGGTTGAGCCAGGTTAGGCATTTTTATAAAGTAGTCGCTATGAGGCATTACCTTAACTGTTTCAACTTTATTAGTACTTGTATTAAAGGTTTGTGCAAAGCCATAAACAAAGTCGACCCGACGTTTTATAAACGCATTTGCAACCTTAAAAAAAGCATCCTGTGTGTAATAATCATCGCTATTTATCCAGGCATGTATATCGCCGGATGATAGGCTAAATCCCTGGTTTATGGCATTACCCTGCCCGCCATCTTTTTCGCTTTGCCAGTAGCTTATCCAGGGGGAATACTTTTTTATAATTTCCGCCGATCCATCCGTGCTGCCGCCATCAATAATTATAAACTCTACATTAGGATAGTTTTGTAAAAGAACGGACCGGATTGTTTGTTCTAAAAAGTTAGCCTGATTATAAGATGGCGTAACAATCGTAATTTTAGGCCAGTTTTTTTTCGCGCTATAAATTTCGGGATTTGTCTGTATAGTCCAAGGCCAGCCAAACTTTGACGTAGGCGGTAATAAACTAAGGAGACCTATTTCTACAGTATTGACCGGGTATAATTTATTTTGCTCCGGATTGTTCAAAAGACTTGAATAGATACGTTGTGAAGTTTGCAACCTTGAATCGTAGTAATGTTGATTGACTGGCGAATTGCACTATTTCTTGAAACCTTTCAAATAAAGTGTCTTTATAAAAGGAAAGCGTTTGCCAACGGCAAATTTCATCCTGTTAAAACGTGTATTACCAAACTGGTATAACCTTTTGTAGGTATTGTAATCTGCTCGCTCATGAATTTTTACTTTTCGAGGGTGATCAATTTGTTTAATAGAATAACGTTTTCTTTCCGATATAAAATCATTAGGAACCAAAGTATGTGTAGCAAGCGGACCAAATCCAATATTATTAACCAAGTTCAGGTTTGGAGTAATACCCAATCCCTCATTTTTTAATATTGTGTACGTCCACTGATAGTCCCAAGTATCAATATTACTATCAATCACAGCTTGAAAAGCGTCTTTCCAAAAAGATGCTTCATATGTATCTTTGAAGTTGCGGCTCACGAGGTGTTTGAGGACAATTTCGTTATCATTTAAGTTGAAGTCGTATAAGTCCCAAGCTCTTTTCCATGTAGCCCACCCCCAAATGAAGATATAACGGCTAAAGTAATAGCTGTTAGGTTTTCTGGAAAGCTCTTGGAAACTTGACCCACCTATATGCATTACCAATTTGTTGTACCTGTATTTTTCCAACATTTGTTCGCAAAAGAAAAAAAAGCTTTGATCAGGCAAGCAGTCATCTTCTAAAATAATTCCTTCATCAACGTTTTCGAAAAACCAAGTGATTGCATTTGACACAGCTTTTCCGCAGCCAAGATTTTCATCACGTAATAGTGTATTAATTTCACATGGCCAATCTATTGATTGTAAGACAATCTTGCGTGTTTCTTCACATTTTTCCCTTTCATCCACCACGTCTTTTCGAGGTCCATCGGCCGCCACGAACAGCCTGGACGGCCTGGCTTCCCTGATGGCTTCAAATACAAGAGCAGTTTGGATAGGCCGGTTAAAAATTAAAAATAAAACGGGCGTACTAAGCTGCATAATCAAATATTTTTAACCTGGCTGCAAGGCTATGCAAATGCTCCTGGTGTTCAATGATATCGGTCTTTCTGGTAAAGAGTGCCTTTGTGTGTCCCGAAAGATTGGCTAAATTTATTTGATCCTGCTCGGTGATGACTTCTCGTTTTAAAAATCTTTTATAAAGCAATATAAGCCTGAACTTTACGAGGTTAGTAAAACATATTTGTTGCCAACGCCTAAGTACTTTCTTTAGCGGCTCAGGGTTTTGCTGTAGCTTATGAAAGTAACCGGAAAGCAGCACGTTTGAATAAGACGACCAATAAGTAAGCTGATTGATAAACTTTATATTTTGTCTTGACAGGGGTACAAAGTGCCTAAACAGCAACCTGTCATCGGCTTTAATTTTATAGCCCATTAAATAAATGGCAAAGCATAGTTCAACATCTTCCCCACCATTGAGCTTTTTGCCAACACGACCTGGCGTTATCATCATAAAACCGAGTCGTTTTAATTGTAATAGTGCAGTTCTTCTAATAACAGATCCTGCGCCGTAAACCCAATGTTGGCTTTCTGCATCAGGTTGAGGGCCATTAACATAGGCTTTTCTATGTTTCACAGCAAAATCGTTAACGGGCATCTCTGGTTCAAATTGACCGTTGGCACCAAGTACACCTATGTTATTGTCTGCTTGCATAATGTCAAAAGCAGTCTTTATATAAGTTGGGTTGAGCCAATTGTCATCGTCGCATAACACAATATACTCGTAAGAAGCTTCATCTACCCCTTTTTCAAACGCTTTTATTTTTCCCGGTCTTGGCTCGCCGACAATTTTTAACGTTAAATGGGCACTTTCAAATTTTTGCCATTCCTCTTGCGCTATAATAGCTGTATTATCTGTAGATGCATTATCTACCACAATAACTTCCCAATCTATTTCCGATGGGACTTGTTGCAATGCAAGGTGTCTTAAAGTTTGCGGCAGCCTTTGCGCACTATTGTAACAGCATATGACCACAGAAACACCCTTTGTTACTTTAGTGCTGTCTATGCGCATTGATAAATAGCATCCATTTTGCTTTTAAAGGATGCATATGTAAATAATTCATTATACCTCGCGTACGAATTCTCCCCAAATTGCTTACGCAAATCCTTATCTTCAATCAGACTGCTGATAGCTCTAACATGTTCATCAACATCTGTTGCAGATACAACATGGCCGTTATACCCATTAATCACCGATTCGGGCAGCCCGCCAACATTTGATACCACGCATGGCAACTTATTGTTCATAGCCTCTAATACCGCAATGCCTTGTGGCTCGATGATACTTGGCTGGTAGTAAATGGTCGCAGTTTTCAGTTGCTGTTGAGCAATTACAGAGTGACCACAAAAGTGAATGTTGTCGAAATCTGATGCTAAGCTTTGGAAATGGGTTAATAATGGACCATTACCTAACCACTCAAACCGTACTGAAGGATATTTGATGGTCAATGTTTTGGCTGCCTCAAACCAAATAGATGGGTTTTTGCGCACGTCTACATGGCCCAAAGTCATAACGGTAATGTCTGAACTTTTACTTTGTAATTGAACGGACTGCTTTGGCGCATCCAATAACGAATTATATACCACTCTAACGTACTTGCTTCTTGATTCAGCAATTTGCCAATTCTCGGTGATTGCGTTTTTCATCGAATTTGATACGGTGATGATTTGTTTCCGAGCCCCTAAAAAAACGTTACATACGTTAATTGTAAACGGGCTCATTGCTGGTCCCGGTAAGCTATGCAATATGTATCTCACACGTACAAAAGGCAAGGCAAGCAAATAAAGATACCGTTCAGGTTCAACGGAAGATATTGTTATATCACTCAATCCGTACCTCATGCTTAATAGCAATATTTTTAAGTAGGCGCAAGCAAGCAGCAAAATGTTTTTAATATTGGTAGTTTGCTTATAACGCGTTTGCACATGCGCGGGCAACCAGGGTATAACCTTAATTTTTTTAAACCGTTCGGTGGTTATATTCTCCAGGTATGTTAACTGGTCTTTATTTTCCAATACCAACACAATGTTAGCTGAAGTAAAGTATTGAACCAGTAGCTTAAAATGACTGTTACTTCCCCCTGAGTCGAATAACTTTGCAAACAATATATGTGTTTGTGCTTTCAAAAAGAGTTATTACTTAGGCAGGAGCCAGTATACCAAGCAACGATTCTCGATCGGTATCTGAAAGCATAAAGCGTTGCTTCATGGCCAAATTACCCGCTTCGATCAATTTGTCCCATTTTGGCTTATCTAATGTTAAGTTTTCAAGCAAGTCAATAAGGTCGTTTGTATTCCTACATTGCGATGCTGACGAAACGGTTGCGTCGTTTAACGAGTTATCAGCATTTAAAAATATCGTTTTAAAGCCGTTGTTTATACTTTCAATTCCCGAGAAACCGGTAAAGTTGCCAATAGTAAAGTTTAAAAAGTAGCCCTGCTTAATTTCGACAGGCATGTTTATAAAGCGGATTGATTTTTTTGTAAAATCAACCATATTTCTAACGCTTAAAATAGATGCGAGCAAAAGGGTATTACGATATAATGATTCGCTGATAATGTCACCAATAAACAAAATGCTGATGGAGTTGATGCCTTTCTCTTTGAGTTTGTAAAGCACAAAAAGTAAAGCAAAAAAAGAATTCTTGTCATCGCTAAAGCGCGCTACTACATTTACCCTAATCATATATCAGACAAGAATATTTTAAAATCCCGCGTGCTGCATTTAATACTCGCATATTGGCTATGCAACTCATTTGCCTGGTATTCATTTATGAAGACTATCGTGTCTTGCGCATTATTGAAAATAAACTCAGGGTAAATGAACCTGTTTTCGTTATACTGAACCCGGTTTTCTACATGCCAAAAAAAACGTTTGGTGTGTTTTACAGCATCAAACATCTTAACCACGTTGTATAAACCAATTACCTGTACGCTTTCAAAGTCGCGCTGCGCAAAATATTTAAGCTTTATATTCCAATACAAAGCGCGAATAAGATTCACAGGATTGCGCAGTTTCCATATTCCTTGTAATGTGGTTCGTACTACTTCAACGCCCATTTTTTTAAGTATAGGGTCGTAATATTCCGTGTTATAGTTATTGGCTATCAGCACAGTAACCTTTAAATTATTTTGGTGCGAAAAATGAACCAGTTCATAAATTAACTTTTCGGCACCAGCCATAAGTAAATGGTTACTAATTATAAGCACCCTTGGCATAAAACCGTTTTATTGTATCAGTAACGTAACCAACGTCACTTGTCGTTATTCCCGGGTACATAGGCAAGCTTAAACATGTTTTGGCAAGTTGTTCTGCAATAGGGAAGGAGCCAACTTTAAAACCCAGGTGTTGATACGCATTTTGTAGATGTGGTGGTACAGGGTAGTGTATAGCTGTTTCGATACCATTTTCTTTAAGAAACAATTGCAACTCCTCGCGCTTATCAATATGGATAACATATAAGTGATAGGAATGCGAGGCACCAGCTGCTGTATGTGTAAGCTTAATATCATTTACATTGGCAAGCAACAAATCATATTGCTTTGCAACTTCTTGTCGCTCGCTTGTAAAACGCTTTAGGTAACTTAATTTCACCGATAAAAATGCAGCCTGTAATTCGTCTAAACGCGAGTTATAACCCACTATTTCATTATGGTATTTTTGCTCCGATCCATAATTTCTCATCAAAGCTGCCTGCCTGGCTAAATCGGCGTTATCTGTCGTGAGTGCGCCGCCATCACCAAGTGCGCCAAAATTTTTTGTAGGATAAAAACTCGTAGCGTTGATATGCCCAAAACTGCCGGTTGCCTTTCCTTTAAAAGTTGCACCGTGCGCTTGTGCGTTGTCTTCAACAACAAGTAGCTTATGTTTATATGCTATCGCCATAATCTCATCCATTTGGCAAGCCTGTCCATATAAGTGTACCGGCATTATTGCTTTTGTTTTTGCAGTAATTGCCGCTTCAATTTTATATGGATCGATGTTGCTTGTGGTAAGTAATGGCTCAACAGGTACAATGGTGGCGCCAACATGGGAGATGGCGAGCCAGGTTGCAATGAATGTATTCGACGGAACAATTACCTCATCACCGGGGCCAATATTCAAAACTTTCAAAGCAATTTCGAGTGCATCCAATCCGTTGGCTACGCCTACGCAATGTTGAGTGCCCGAAAAAGCTGCATATTGTTCTTCAAAGGATGAAAGCTTTTTGCCGAGAATGTACCAGTTGGATCGATAAAAATCATGAAAAGCTTCATTTATTTCAGCTTCCAAAAGTTGATTGATGTATGAAAAATCAAAGAATGGAATGTATCTACTATGCATCAATCAAACTTAATTACTGTGCCGCCCCATGAATAGCCTACACCAAAACCCGCAAGCAGCCAGTGTTGCCCTGCAGCAGTGTCCTTTTCTTTCAAGGCATGATACAAGGCTATTGGGATAGTAGATGATACGGTGTTACCTACCATAGCCATATAGATGAAAAAATGCTTCGAGCCGATGTGCATCTTCTTACGCAGGTGCTCGAGCATAAACTGATTAGCCTGGTGCAGAACAAACTGGCCTATGTCCGATTTCTTCAGCTCATTTTTTAGTAACGTCCTATCTACCAAGCCAGGTATTTCGCGTGATGTAAATGTAAATATCTCCGGGCCATTCATATATATAAATTCGTCCGGGAAACGGCCCTCAACTGGTTCGGCGGCCTCTTCTATTGCCCGTGGGAATCTTAAACCACCCTGTTTAACCATTAAGTTTCCTGCACCTCTGCCATCGGTACCCAAATCAAAATTACCTATCGATGCAAAGCCATCAGTACTAATCAGACTTGCCGATGCGGCATCACCAAAAATCGTACGATTACCCTTGTCCTCCGGATGTATGAATTTTGAGTACGTTTCGGCAGTTAACAGTAAAATATTGCTGGCAATACCAGCCGTAACAAGCCCCTTAGCAACCGCTAAGCCATAAACATAACCCGAGCAGCCAAGGTTAAAATCAAGCGCGCCTGCGCTTACAGGAATATTAAGCCTGTCTTGTATGACACACGCAGTGGATGGCAAAAACTGATCGGGGCTTTGCGTACAATAGAGTATAAAGTCAATTGCTGTTCGCTCTATCGCGTGCTCGGCAAAAAGCTGTTCTGCAGCTTTTACAGCCATATCCGAGGCATATTCATTGTCGGCGGCTATACGCCGTGTCTCGATGCCAATTTTTTTTGCAATCTTCTCGGCGCCCCATTCCGGAAATAGCTGCGCAAGTTCGGCGTTAGTTACTTCCTTTTCAGGTAAATAGTATGAAATTGCTTTTAAATAAGCCTGCATTTTTTTTATTGAAGCGTGAATCCGCCATCAAGCAGCAATGAAATTCCGGTAACCCATTTGCTGGCATCTGATAAGAGATAAATCACAGCATTTGCTACATCGGCAGGTTCGCCGTATCCCAGGGGATAGTTCTTTTCATCAGCCATAAATTGCTCATCCGTAAAAGCGGTTGCTTTGCCAATAAGTTCGGTTTTTACCATGCCGGGTGACACATTGTTCACACGAATTTTTTGCGCCACAAGTTCTAATGCAATTACCTTTTGCATGGCATTTATAGCGCCTTTAGCTGCACTGTACATAGAATTACCTTTCGTGCCGATGAAGTTGCCGCCAATTGAGGATATAAATACCACAGAACTATTTTTATTAAGCTTTTTATTTCGCACCAGTTTATTTAACAGCATAACCGGCGCGTAAAAATTTGCCTGCATTATGGTATCAAGTTCGGTATTTGTTACAAATTTAAAAGGTAAAGTTTTTACAATGCCCGACGATAACACCAGGCCGTCAAGCTTTGGGCTATTAGCCACAAGCTGGTCAAGATGCTCTTCTATGGTAAGGTCTGCTATTTTGCTGCTATGCCCTGCGCCGGTTAGCGCTTCTAAAGTTCCATTTAAACGGGCCTCATCGCGTCCGGTTATATGTATTGCTGCACCCATTTGCGCAGCCGACAAAGCAATTTGTTTGCCTATGCCAGACGAAGCGCCGGTTACTAAAATATTTTTTCCGTTTAGCGAAAAAGGATTAATCATGTATTAATAATTGTGGTATAACCAGCAATTTAGTTTTGCAGTACATACTTGCCCATGAAAGGCCCACACCAAACCCGCATGCTATGATATGCTGTTCACCCGTTTGCAGTTGTGCAGCAGTTTGGGTTACCATTGTTAATGGGATACTTGCACTGCTTGTGTTTCCGAAATCCTTTAATGATGATGGCACCTGCTCTTCTTCAAACTGCAGCTTTTTGCGAATACGGTCGTTCATCATTTTATTGGCCTGATGAAAAAATGCGAAGTTAACGGCAGCCTTATCAATACTGAATTTTTCGATGAGAAGATTTACGCTTTCGGGAGCTTTTGATATGCCGAACGAAAATACATTCATTCCATCCAGCGATAATTGCAGGCTGTTACGACTTATTCCTTCTGAAACGGTTGTTTCATACAATGAATCGGCATTCACTTGGTTGCGGTATCCGCCATCGTTTATAATGATGTCTTTAAAACCGCGCCCATCGCTGCCTAAGTGAAATTTAAATCCTTCACTCCCTTCAACATACTCCAGCGCTGTGGCTGTACCGGCATCTCCAAATAAGGGATAAGTACTTTTGTCATTTACGGAGCAGGTCATGGACGATGTGTCTCCGGCCAAGAGCAATGCCTTCGTGATCATGCCGTTTTGCATGTAGCTTGCTAACGTACTTAAACCATACACAAAGCCCGAACATCCTAATGAAATATCAAGTGTTAAGCAATCGACAGGCAGTGCGAGACGATCTTGCAAGATGCACGAGGTTGCCGGCACAATAAAGTCAGGCGTTTGGGTTACAAATATAAGTGCTTGTATATCTGCCTTATTCCAATTCAACTCGGATATCAGCTTTTCAGCTGCTTCGAAGCACAAATCAGAGGTGCAAATACCTGGGGTAACTTTACGCTTGCGTTCAACACCTGTTGTCTTGATCAGTTTTTCTACATCAGGTATATTGCTGAGGGCTATATTTTCCTCAACGTTGGCTGGCACACAAGCTGCCACGCCCTTTAACTCGACATTCCTGATGGATAAAAATGCCATTTATGCTACGCGTGATGCTACTATATCGTAGATATGCTGTATGGTAGTAGAGTTTCTGATGTCATCGCCTGTTAAACGTACAGCATAATTTTGATCAACCATTGCAATGATAGATAAGGCAGTCATTGAACTCCACTCATCGTTTTCCTTGAATTGTGTTTCCGGGCCAAATGATTCAGTTGATATCTCATCAAACTGTTCTGCAAATTCGCCTATAAATGTTTCTATGTCCATTTTAATTGCTTTTAGGTGTAATTATGCTTTTAAGGTATAGTTCTTTTTTTTTAAAGTCGTTATAATCCATTTTAAGGTATACGTTACCATCATCTTCATGTGTGATGTTAAAGAACTGCTTATGATATCGCAGCATCTTTTTATTGTCTTTCCGTACATCGATATTACAGATTTTCAGATCAAGCGTTTCGAAGGCCAGTTGCATTAAAACTAAATCTGCCTTTATTGAAATCAAAACATCTATGCCTGACTTCGCCAACCAACTACCCGAAGTGTAAGATTTTGTAACAGGATCAACATTGTATAACCTGCAAAGGCCAAGTGGCTGATCGTTCCCGTCAGTGTACATAAAGTAGTACTCAGTATTGTTCGCCTCTCTCGCTTTGTAAGCTTTGATCCATTTTATTTGCTTGTCGATATCTGCATCTGTATCTGAAAGGTAACGGCTTAGTTTTGGATCCGTTCTAAGTGAGAGAATAAATTCAGCATCCGTTTCTTCGACAAACCTGAATTTAAGTCCGTACTGAGTAAATGGCACCTCAATCATAATCCTTTAAACGACAAGAAATTTTGATACTCCCTCAAATAATCGGCCTCATTGTATGGCAATGATGCCAGCACCAAACAAATAGCTCCCGATGAAAAGTTGGTTATATCACGCCATATGCCAGGCTGGATATGAATACCAACGTAAGGCCTGTTAAGCTGTATTATTTTTTTATTTATACCATCGCTTAAGCTCACTTCAAAACTTCCGCTGGCGGCTATAATAACTTGCTGTAGTTCTTTATGCCCATGCGAAGCTCTTGAGGCATCGCTGGGTATATCGTAAAGATAATAGATGCGCTTTACATCAAACGGTATGTTTAATCCATTCTCAACAGGAGTAATATTGCCTGCACGGTTTTGTATGCGGGGCAATTGAATAACATTGCAATCAAAAACAGTGGTACCTTTACCTGTCATTGCTTTTGAGCTTTAAAAACTCATCAAAATCGCGGATGTATGCATCTGCGTCATATTTATCATCGGCCAGTATAACGGCTAAGGAGTTGGTTGAAAAGTTTTCAATTTCACGCCACATCATTTTTGGTATGTAAAGCCCGTAATATGAGCGGTTAAGGTGATACCTTAATTCGCGTTCGCCATCATGCAAAACCACGTCAAAACTCCCGCTGAGTGCTACCACAAATTCCTGCAGATTATGATAGGCGTGCCCGCCTCTTCTTTCGCCCCCGGGTACATCGTATATCCAATATGTGCGTTCTATTTTAAAGGGAATATGCGTGTTTTCCTCAATAAACGACAGGTTACCCCGGTCATCTAATATTTTTGGTAATTGTATGATATGCGGCTGATGCATATTACGATTGATAACTTACATCAAAGTCAAGCTTTGGATGTATTACACCTGGCGCGATGTAGTTATTGCTGCCCTTGCTTTCGTTAGCTACTTCAAAGCGGATAAAATCATCAGCGCTGAAAAGCTCAAAACGTTGATTTTGACCAAAAATGATTTTAAATGTGTAATTACCGGCATTAAGCAAATAGGGTGGAAGGCTACATTTTACTGTGTAAAGCCCCCTGCGGGAATCGTTATCAGTAGATATCAGCACGCCGTTATGAAATACCGGAATCTCGTCGCCATTTTTTAGCTCAAATGTTGCATCCAGGTTGATGCCAGCATGAGCGTTAAAAAAAGTCATCTCGAAAGTCAGCCCAGTGGATATAGATATTATTGGGGCGTTATTCGGCTTTACAGTAAAGCTAAGCACTCTTATATTTTCATTACCAGGCGCAGTGGCCATATCGCCGGCATGCGTAAAGCTCATCTGTACGTTGTTATTCGACAGATACGTGTGTATCGAATCTGTCTGGCCGCCCGTGTAAATGAGCTGGCCATTCACCAGTACCATGCCGGTATTACAAAGCGTTTTAACGGCTGCCATGTTGTGACTTACAAATAAAATGGTACGGCCTTCGCCTTTACGCACATCGCCCATTTTGCCAAGGCACTTTTTCTGGAACTCAGCATCACCTACAGACAACACCTCATCAATAATTAATATTTCGGATTCCAGATTCGCGGCTACCGCAAATGCAAGGCGCACGTACATGCCCGAAGAGTACCGTTTTACTGGTGTGTCAACATAGCGCTCAACACCCGAAAAATCTACAATCTCATCAAACTTTTTTTTAATCTCTGCCTTGCGCATACCTAAAATAGCGCCATTTAAATAAATATTTTCACGTCCGGTTAATTCGGGATGGAAGCCTGTGCCTACTTCAAGTAAACTTGCTACGCGCCCTTTGATTTTAATTGAGCCTGTGGTTGGTGATGTAATACGGCTCATAATTTTAAGCAGCGTGCTTTTACCGGCGCCGTTGCGGCCAATTATACCCACCGCATCGCCCTGCTCAATATTAAACGATAAGTTATTTAAGCTCCATACCACGTCGCTATTGCCTTTTATGGTGCGGTCGTTAACTTCGCCTACTATAGTAAATGGGTCTTCTTTGCGCCGAACTTTGGCCCAGTAGCGTTCCAAGTCGCGAGATATGGTGCCAGTACCAATTGTGCCGAGTTGATAGGCTTTTGATAAATTTTGCACCTGTATCACACTACTCATTATTTACCTGGCTTTTGGTATTGATAGTATTGTTCAGGCTAATAGTAAGCAATTGTTGCAGGTGATTGATGTATTGCGTTTCACCAAAGTGTGCAAGGCACTGCTGTTGTAGATGCCTCCTGTATTGGCTGCTTGGCCTCGCGTTTATGGCTCTTATAATTTCTTCTTCAAGTTCCTGCTCCGAATCAGGATTTATTGCTGTGCCAAGTTCGCCGTTGCGTATAGCATCCATGCTGCCATCGGCATTACCGCAAACTACAGGTAACCCGCAGGCGAGTGCCTCAATAAAAACTATACCAAATCCCTCCTTTTTACTTGGAAGCACGAACAGATCGGCAAGGAGAAAATGGTCGGTAAGGTCACGGTCTTCAATAAACCCCGTCATGATTACTTCTTTTTCCACACCAAGATTTGTAATCATGTCTTTAACACGGCGGCCTTCCATTTCATCATATTTACCGGCAAGCACGTATCTTAAATTTGGGTAGCTGTTTTTTAATTTACTTACCGCCCTGATAACATTATCGTGCCCCTTATACTTTTCTGATGATGCAAGGCGCGTTAATGAGA
The DNA here is from genome assembly GCF_007846085.1 of Mucilaginibacter pallidiroseus. Classification (GTDB taxonomy): domain Bacteria; phylum Bacteroidota; class Bacteroidia; order Sphingobacteriales; family Sphingobacteriaceae; genus Mucilaginibacter; species Mucilaginibacter pallidiroseus. The sequence continues at coordinate 71,072 of NZ_VOEJ01000009.1, read as the reverse complement.
ACAATATTGTGTGTGATGCATCAATCGAATATTTGTATAGCAATCTATGCGGCCTCTCGAAGGTAGCAGGTGGGTTAAAAAACGGATCAATTACGTTGTTTACAACCTCGCAAAAGTGCGGTGATACATTGTGCCTCCTGCACATTTCCTGTTTGGTGTAACTGCTGACGCAGATTATTTTGTCGCAACGTTTAAGCAAAAGCCTTTTCTGTAAATTGAACGGTCGCCATACTTCAACTCCGTGCGCTACGAGCCATATTTTACACTTCGGATTAATCAAAATATTTAAAAGCCCTATGACCGATAAATGTACATGCGTGAGAATCATTATATCCGGCTTCTCCTTGAAAATGGTATCAGCAATAAACCTTACAAAGCTGTGCTGATAACCCTTATAGTTTTTGCGGGGTATATATTGTTCCTGATGATCGTCGTCAATATCATATAAAGACGATAACTTAAAATCCCAACCCTGCTCTTTGCATATGCTGTAAAGCGAATGAGCCATTATACGGGTCATTTTTTGAATTCCGCCGGTTACGCTAAAAGTATGCAACGATAAAAGGGAAACCTTTTTAGACATGTTTTTGAACTTGGTACAATGCAAATGCTCTTGACCAGTGTATTTTTCCCTGCTTAAATTTATTTATTGCCTGTTTGGCTGCAGTACCCTTGTAATGCTCCTCATTGGTAACCTGTTGGTTTTTACCCATCCACTCCTGCAGCGGAAAGCTAAATCCCATTTTTTTACGGCTCCACACATCATTAGGCAAAATGTCTCGGAAACTATCAATCAACAGTTGCTTTGGCCTCGGGCCTTTAAAGCGAACGGCCGGTGTTATGCTGTTTACATATGTCTGGAAATCCTCATCAAGAAAAGGCACACGTACTTCAAGCCCATGACGCATACTCATTACGTCAGTATCCCTCAACAGTTGGTTTTGCATGTACAGCTCTTTCTCAAACCATGCGGCATCCAACTTATTGTAATCCTTTTTTATTGGGAAATCAAAGCTTTTAAACAACACATCATTTGCTTGCTGCTCAGTAGTGTTTAACAGTTTGGCAATATCTACAGGGGTGAACAACCCACGCAGAAAAAGATAATCGGCTGCTGTATTGCTTTGTTGAAGATATAAAAGGCGCTTTAATTTGTTGTTTTGTAACAAGTTAGTAAGCCAATAGATGTTTTTTGGAAACATGCGCGCATATCGCAGGTAGCTTATTCTTTCAAAAGAAGGATATCCGCCAAATAATTCGTCGGCACCAATGCCCGACAGTACCGCTTTGAAACCGGTTTCACTTGCATATTTGCTAATGAACCAACTGTTTATACCATCAGTTGTAGGCATATCCATAGCGCCAATTATTTGCGGCAAATGCGTGTCAAAATCCTGGCTGGTTGTAAGGTGGCTGTGAAAGTCATCTTTAGGAAGCTTTCCGGCCACCAGCGTTTGATACCGGCTTTCATCATATTCCTTCTCATTAAAAAAAAGTGAGATGGTTTTAACCGGCTTATTATGTTGCTTTGCGGCAAGCAAAGTGAGTATGCTTGAATCGGTGCCGCCGCTTAAAAACACACCAATTGGAGCGTCGGATATAAGTTGTCTTTTAACGGCATTGTTCAGGTGATGGCAGATGCCTTCCTGCGCCTCTCTTTCATCAACTAAAAGGTGATTATGTGCAACATTCTCGTAACTATTTATTGAAGGGCCTTTCTCCAGGCTATAACTTAAATAGCTCCCTTTGGGTAGGCTGAACACATTTTTAAGCGTTGTATAGGGCTCCGGTATATTACCAAAAGCCAAAAGCCAGATTGGCCATCGCTCATCATGCTGATGGGTTACACCGGCTCTAATAAATGCCTTGATTTCCGAAGCGAATGCAAACACCTCGTCGTTATGATAATAGTACAGCGGCTTAACACCATTAGCATCTCTTACAAGATAGGTGGTGCTTTTTTTAATGTCGAATAACGCAAATGCAAAAATCCCCCTGAATTTAGAGAAGCAATCTATTCCCCACTTCAGATATGCTTGCAAAATAACCTCTGTATCGGTTTGGTTTTGAAATACAGCCCCAAAGCCTTGCAATTCTGCTTTAAGCTCACGGTAGTTGTATATCTCGCCGTTAAAGGTTATTAAGGCCAGTTCGTTTACGTCTGCCATAGGCTGATGGCCTGCTCCGCTTAAATCGATTATTGAAAGCCGCCTATGTCCGAATACAAGATTGGCATTTTCATGAGCTATTACTCCCTCGTCGTCAGGACCGCCATGGCACATGCTGGTACACATGGCCTGCACCTTCTCCTTAAGGGTGGTTGACGAAAAACTATTACTTATTATTCCTGCTATTCTGCACATGAGGTGGGCATAGCTTCGCCCGGTAAGTTACATTTTAATTTAGTAACTTATTTATTTTCAATTATTTATTAAAGGCTTTTGCTGCCTTTAAAATCTGCTTACAAATGATGCCGCCATATTCACTACAATGGAGCACCCTATATCTTCTAATCGTATTAAAAGTTGCTTTTGCGACCGGTATGATATCATTTCGCCGGTTATGCCTTTCAGCGGGCCGGCCTTTATTTTTATCTTTTCTCCCGGTTGCAAATTTTCGTCAGTTACTTCAAGTTCAACAGAACTTGCCATTAGCAATTTAAGATCTTCTATCTGTTTGTCAGGCATAGGTGTTATGCGCCCTCCAAAATACAAAAAACGCGCAACGCCTTTTGTCATCAACACTTCGGCCATGTTCGCTTCAGCAATTTTAACAAATAAATAAGACTTAATAAGCGGTTCTTCCACCCATTTTTTGCGATCGCTCCACTGTTTAAGGCTTTTTTGCAACGGTAAATAAGCAGTAACACCTTTTTTCACAAGCGCCTCATAAGCTTTCTTTTCCGCCCTTGCATGCGTGTATACCGGATACCATTTGAGCTCTGCTGAATTAAGTTTAAGATTCATCTGCAAACAGCTTCGCGCACTATTTAAGCCAACGGCTTAAACTCCACCATTTTTTCTTCTCACTATCTACATAATAACCCGATGATTCGTAACCCGAATAGTCGGAATAGTAATAATACCTGTTGCCATATCCTTCGCCGGTAAACTTAGTAGTGTAATACCTTGAATGCAGTATATCTTCGGCAAAGGCGTTTAAAACAATTACCGTATTATTAAGATTGTACTCCTGCGCTATGCGCTGCGGTATGGTAGCCGAGTAGAACTTTGATTTTCCTGATCTTATCACAAAAATATTAATATCGCTAAGCCTGATGAGCGGTATCGAATCTGATACCAAACCTATTGGCGCAGTATCTATCATGACCACGTCGTATATAGTAGAAAGATATTTAACTAACTGCGTCATCTTTTCGGTGTGCAGTAGCTCAGATGGGTTAGGGGGCACCGGGCCTGAAACCATAAAGTCTAAATTCTCCTGATCAGATTTTAAAATGATCTCATCAAGGGTTGATTGATTGGACAGGTAAGTACTTAAGCCTTTATCATTGGGTACTCTAAAGGTTTGGTGCAGCCTTGACCGACGTAAGTCCGCAGCTATTAATATCACCTTTTTATCAATAAGCGACAACGTACTGGAGAGGTTTACCGTAACAAACGACTTACCTTCCCCTGCAACTTCTGATGTGACGCAAATTACTTTGCTTTGCTTCTCGGAAGCAAGGAAATTAAGATTGGTACGTACCGAACGCACCGACTCTGCGAAGATTGATTTGGGTTTACTTAGCGCCAAAACCTGAACATTATCTTCATCTATCTTTTCCGGAAACTTACGTATAACACCAATTATTGGAATTGATGTAAGGCTCTCAATAGTTTCCTTATCATAGATGTAAGGGTTTAAAACCCTGATGAGTATAATTAGCCCCAAGCCAACACCTAACCCCAATATAATGGCAGTACGGTGTATGCTGCGTTCATTTGGCGAAACCGGCGAATAATTAGGTTGTGCCTGTTCAACTATGGTTGCGCTTGGTAAGATTCCGGCACGGCCTATCTGCGACTCAAGCTTCTTTTCTGACAGAAAGGAGTACACCTTCTCATTAATCTCAAAACTGCGTTGCAGATCTATTGATTGCCGCTCTGCTACGGGAAAGGTGGCAATTCGCTGGTTTACTTCAGATAGCTGACCGTTTAAAAAACTAAGTGTACGTTTTATACGCCCCTCGGCAGATGCTAATATATCAAGCGCATTACTTTTTATGCGCAGTATATTGCGGTTTATTTCCTCGATAGGCGCTGACGTAGGCGTGTAAGTCTTTAACAGGTCGGTACGTTGATTGAGTAACTTGTCCAGATCTTCAACTATCTTAGATATAGCGGGCGCATCCTGATCGTCAGCAGCATTGAAATTTAAGGTTAGATTATTTTTTTCCTTGTATATCTGCTCCTTTAACTGATTTATCGCTAAAAGCTGCAGCTTTAAAAGTGATTGCTGGCTTTCAACATCTTTTGCTTTAGTAAGTGCAGCCTCGGCAGATGAACTGACCTCCATTAACTTGTTTTTTTGCTTGAAGTTTTGGATAGAAGTTGCAGAACCCTTAACCGCGTTTGACAGGTAGCTTAGCTGCTCATCAATAAAGTTGATCATCTGTGATGCCGACTGCGTTTTACGGTTACGATCATTAATCAAATACTCTTTCATGATGTTGTTAAGCACATCAGCCGCGAAACGGGGATTGGCATCCGTTAATGAAAGATATATTACATTGGAGTTTTTTACCGCTTCGCCGGCGCGCAGACCACCCTGTACCCTTCCAACAAAATCTTCGGGCGAGTTAAACTTAAAAAGGTAGACAGACTTTTTATTAACGTTACTATGCGCTATGGAAAAGCTGGTAGTAGCTATAGTTACCGGTGTGTTGTAATTGTAGTTTTTACTAACCTCGGCACCTCCCACTTTATACGTAAGGTTATATTCCCGATTGTTTATGGGTTTAAATGTTATTACATCACGATAAAAATTTAGCGTATCAAGTTGTATTATTTTGATGTTAAGTGGCTTTTCGGGATAAAGCTCACTTGTGCGCACCCGGCCTTCAACAAAAAAACTTATCGGGTAATTTAAATCTTTTATAGCCCTTAGTACAACGGCACGGCTTTGCAGTATTGAAGTCTCGCTCAATATACGATTTACGCCCCTCTCAGTAGTTGGCAAAGCGTTTGATAAATCTGCAAGCTCCGAGCGGCGCTCCTCCAGTTTCATGGTGCCGCCTGTTGCGTAAATTTTAGGTGTATACCACAAGTATAAGTTCGAACCTAAAACAAAAAACAGGAGAGAGCCCACTATCCAATACCAGCGGCTTATAAGGATCTTGCCTATCTTAAAATAGTCGATCTCCTGGTTGGGGAGCTTATGAGATACAACTTCGGTTTCTTCCATTAATGGCAAATACAGATTTTAAAATATTAAATAATGGCAGCTGGCACAATCGCTTTATCTTGCGATACCACGAAAGTTATGTATGTTATCAAGAAACCCAAATTAGTTATTTTGTGCATTGCCTGCATCTGGTAAACACTCATTGTTGAAAATTATACCTAATTAACGACTTTTAAGCGCTTGCAGACTTATGCGCCCAAAAGCGGGCCGATACGAAACTGATGCTTTTAATTGAAAACATAAATGCTCTGACGCAAAAGTTATAAAGTAAAACAAACGTTATAATTATACCGCAAGGTTTTAGGCAGCACGAAGATACTTAATAGCCGCCAAAAAACCCTCAATTTGTTTACAATCAATTTTTGGTTTTAAAATCATATTGGTTGCACAACATTATTTTTAGTTTGCTGGCAAAATTGCATATTGCCAATAGATATGGCATTTTTTAACCACCCGTTTATCAACCTTGTTTTTATAGGGATTATAGCACTGTTCCCGGTGGTTAACCCGGTGGGATCGGCGTTTATGGTTAGTCCGTTTTTCGAATACCTTTCTACGCGAGATCGTAAGCGAGCTGTTATTAAAATTGCGCTTTATGCTTTCCTCATTTGCATCGTATCGTTATTTGCTGGCCAATCTATCCTGCGATTGTTTGGCATCTCAATACCAATTGTGCAACTTGCCGGGGGCATCATGATCTGTAAAATGGGGTGGGAGTTTTTATCGTCAGATGCTAAAGAAACGACTGATACCGAAGACTTGACTCAAAATGATGATATCTCGGCGTATCATCATATATCAGGTAAATTATTTTATCCCATAACTTTCCCTGCTACCACGGGGGCGGGCACGATATCTGTATTGTTTACTTTAAGCGCCCACGGCGAAGCCTTCGGCAGCCCTCAATATTATATAAATACAGGGGCCATCTTGGTATCGATATTGGTAATGTGCATACTCATTTACGTGTTTTACTTAAATACGCGTAAAATAATCCAGTTGCTTGGACCCAATGGCGAAAATGTAATTAACCGCATTTCGGCATTCCTTATATTTTGTGTGGGGTTGCAAATTGGCTTTACGGGCCTTAAAACTATCTTAAAACTTTAGGTTCATTAAACTATTTCAGTATTTGCGGCTGGTTTGCCAAAATGTGAAATGATATTTTCAAACTCCGGGATTGCTGCAATGTATCGTTCCAGCAGGCATAGTTGGTTTCGCGCCCTAACAAGATTGTGCGCTTCGTAATTGGTTTGATAATAGACATCGCCATTTAAATAATCGGTTAGGAAACGTACAAATTGCATGTAGATCATAAACTTACCTGCATATGTGAATAACTGCTTCTCAGGCTCGGTTAATACGCCGCCCATCTGCCCGATGTAGCCCACATAAATGGCCGCAAAAAAACTGCCGCGTATTTTAATCTTGCTGATATCCTGCTCTTCCTCGTTTGCTTCAGAAAGATAGGTGCGCATCATGTCGCCAATATCGCTGATGAAGTAACCTGGCATAACCGTATCCAAATCAATTACGCCAATGCCCTTGTCATCCTCGTCAAATAGTACATTATTTATCTTGGTATCATGATGTACTACGCGTAAGGGTATGCTGCCGCTTTCAACAATCTGGCTGTATTGCCGGGCTATGTCAACATATTGTTTTACTTTATCAATTTCCGTTGCGGCTAGTTCTATCCGGCTATTATCGGCTTTTTCAACCGCTTGCTCAAACTGCTGTAAACGCAGTGTGAGGTTATGAAAATCAGTCAAAGTAGGTTTAAGGGTCGTCGTGTCAAACCTATTAAAGATGTATGTGAACTTGCCAAACTGCCTTGCCGCTTCATAAGCCTGCCCGCTTTGCGTTAAAAAATCAACTGTGTGCGATGCTTCTATAAAATTTGTAAGCCGGTAGTAGTGGCCCTCATGCACAACCATGTATTTGCCGCTGGTAGCCTGTAGCGGTGCAGCAAAAAGGTAAGACGGATGATTTTTTCTAACGTATGCTGCTAGTGCTTGTAAGTTGCTTGCAATAGCTTCCGGATTTTCAAAAACGTCTGTATTGATACGTTGCAAAATAAAGGGTTTGCCCGGTCCTGTTACTTTCCAGGTATGGTTAATTAAACCTGAGCCGAACGCCTGTATATGGTATGCTTTTGCATCGAGCCCATACGCTTTTAAAACTGGTTGCAGCATTTGTTGTACTTATTTATATCAAACATAACCAATGCGTGTAGCAATGCCTCGCGCAAACGTTTGCGTAATTTAATCTTGGTCGTTCGTACCGGCACGTTCTATTAATTGCGACTCGATGATGATCTTGTAATAGGCTGTTTGCTGGTTTTGATTGCGCATTTTCTGGGAAAGCAAATCAAGTAAAATGTCTGCTGCCTTATGACCCTGCAGAAATGGAAATTGTTCTACCGATGCCACCGGCGCGTATTGCATGTAGTTAGCAAGCGGTAGGTTGGCATAGCTTACAAACTCAATATCTTTATTTATGCAGAGTGACAGCTCCCGTGCATACTTAATTGCATAAAGCGCAACATAATCATTAAAGGTTACAACTGCCGTGGGTTTCCTTTTATTTGCAAGCAACTCCTGCAAAGCTTTTTGGGTCCCATCTTCCGTCAGGTCGCACGATACCACAAGCGATGGGTCAAACTTTAAGCGATTTTTAGTAAGGGCCTTTATGTAGCCTTCCTTCCTTTCGCTGCTGGCTAACAGGGTAGACGGGCCGTTAATAAGCCCTATGCTTCGATGCCCTTTTTTTAAAAGATAGTTTAAAGCCTCAATGGTGCCTGTTTCCATATTGCAGCCAACGTAATGTATGTTAGGCATAATGGGTATCCTGTCGAAGAAAACCAATGGGATATCGTACTGCTTCAGTTTTTCAAAATGCTCGTATGATGAGGTGTTTTTACCTACCGATACGAGCAAACCATCAACACGGTGGTTTTTCATTTTTTCTACAAGGTGCTTTTCCAAATGCTCGTCATCATGCGATTGTGCAAGTAAAACCGTGTAGTTACGTTTATTGGCTATCTCTTCAATTGCGCTTACAGCCGTCGAAAAAAAAGCTTCACTAAGTTCAGGTACAATTACACCAATGGTTTGGGTAGTGCCTTTTTGCAAGAATATCGCGGTTTGGTTAGGCTCGTAATGCAGCTCGGCGGCAGTAGCCTTTATTTTTTGGCGCGTTGTAAGCCCTATGCTTGGGTGATCATGCAACCCGCGCGATACTGTAGAAACTGACAAATTGAGTTTTCGTGCAATGTCTTTTATAGTGGCTGGTTTACTACGCAATTGAATTTAAATAAGCTTAGTGATATCTTAAGAGTAATAATAGTAAAGATAGGGCTATTGAAACCTATTTATCAAACGTTTGCGCAATATTAAATAATGTGTGCGCCAACTCAATTCAATAACTTCAAAAAACAATATCAAAGGGTCACGAGCCGCCGTTAGGGAGCTTTGCCACTATCTTGATGATGACACAAAATAAAAGCGACAAAAAATACTGGGGTGAGGCCGATGGGATGGAGGTATATCAATACAGCCTAACTAACCGCCAAAACACAACTGTAACGCTCAGTAATTTTGGGTCGACTATCATTGGTATACAAACCGCAGATCGCCGGGGCAACGTTGAGGATATAGTACTTGGCTACGATCACCTGGACGATTATATTAACGATAAGTATTACATGGGCGGTATGGTTGGCCGTTTTGCCAATCGCATAGCGGGCGGGCAGGTTAAACTGAACGGGCAACAACATCAGCTTAATGTGACTGATGGCGGTTACCACCATCATGGTGGTAAAGTTGGATTTAATAAAAGGGTTTGGAAGGCGGCGTTTGTCGATAATGTTGGTTTGCCAGCTATACAAACCGAATACCTGAGCCCACACGGCGAAGAAGGTTTCCCCGGAAACTTATCTGTTAAGATTATTTATACGCTTAATGATGATAACCAGCTTATTATCGATACCACAGCCTTTACCGATGCAACAACTTTAATTAACTTAACACAGCATACTTACTTTAATTTAGCCGGCCATAACAGCGGTTGTATTGAGGGGCATTACCTTTTTATGCCGCACACACATTACCTGCCAGTTAATGCAACGCAAGTGCCTAACGGCAGTATTGCAGAAACCGGCGGTACGCCCTTTGATTTTACAGCGGGTAAAAAAATAGGCGCCCAAATAAATGCTGTAGATGAGCAACTTGCATTGGGGCATGGTTACGACCATAGTTGGGTTATAAAAAACAAAAATTCAAATGAACTGAAGTTAGCTGCCCGTGCAGCGCATATGGAGTCGGGGCGAACATTGGCCGTGTACACTACGGAGCCCGCTGTTCATTTATACACAGGCAATTTTTTAAACGTTGTAGCAGGTAAGGATAATGCATACTATGGGCCGCGCCACGGTTTTTGCCTGGAAACACAGCAATACCCGGATGCACCGAACAAACCCCATTTTCCAAGCACTATCTTGCAACCCGGGCAATTTTATAAAAGCCGCACCATTTATGAGTTTAGGCTCGATGCGATTGGATAGCGGTATAAATAAACAAAAAGATATCATTAAAATATGGAAAGAAGAGATTTTATAAAGACAGGTGCTGTAGCTGCTGGAGTTACTATTTTACCCGCAGGCACTTTGTTTGCCGGCGTAAAAGATAAAGTGCGCTTGGGCTACATTGGCGTTGGTGCACGTGGCATGAGCCACATTGGCGAAGGCTGTCTGCGCGATGATGTTGAAATTGTTGCTATTTGCGATACGCAGGAAAGTTCGCTAAAAATTTGCCGCGAATACATTGCAAAAAAGGGTAGACCTAAGGCTACAGAATACACAGGCGGTGTAGATGCTTATAAAGAACTGTTGGAACGGAAAGATATTGATGCTGTAATTATTGCCACGCCATGGCAGTTCCACCATTCGCAATCTGTTGATGCGATGAAGGCGGGTAAATATGTGGGCTGCGAAGTTATTGCCGGCTTAACGGTTGATGAGCACTGGGATATTGTACGCACGTCCGAGAGAACCAAAATGCCTTACATGACGCTTGAGAATGTTTGCTATCGCCGTGATGTGATGGCTGCTTTGAACATGACACGCCAGGGGTTATTTGGCGAGGTGGTACATGTTGAAGGGGGCTATCAGCATAATTTGCGTAACGTACTGTTTAATGATGGTAAGCGTTACTACGGCGGCGGTGTTGAATACGGCCCAAATGCGCTAAGCGAAGCACAGTGGCGTACGCAATTTAACATAGACCAGGATGGCGATTTATATCCTACACATGGTGCCGGCCCTTGTATGCATTATATTGATATCAACGCAGGTAACCGGTTTACCAGTATTGTTTCCTTTAGCTCAAAGGCGAGGGGACTGGCAGCTTATGTAGAAGAAATGGCGCCTGGTAACAAAAATGCAAAGATCAATTATAAGAACGGCGACATTACCCAAACCATGATCAATTGTGCCAATGGCGAAACAGTATTACTAACGCATGATGTGCACTTGCCAAGGCCGTACTCATTAGGCTTTCGTATCGACGGCACAAAGGGTATATGGATGGATGTTAATAGAAGTATTTATATCGATCATCAATCCAAAAAAGATGACGTTTGGGATCCTGCGCAAGAATGGTTTGAAAAATACGACCATCCACTTTGGAAGCGATACTCGGCCGAAGCTGCAGGCGCGGGGCATGGTGGTATGGACTGGTTTGTATTTAACGCCTTTATTCTGGCCGTTAAGGAAAGGAAGCAAACGCCGATAGATGTTTATGATTCAGTTACCATGAGTGTTATTGCACCTTTATCAACCCAATCTATAAAAGAGGGAAATAAAACGCTGGCGTTTCCTGATTTTACCGCAGGGAAATGGAAGCAACGCAAAAACACTTTCGCGCTCGATGATAGCGGGTATTAACAATAACCATAGCACCAAAACGTAACTATAATAAAGTAGAGGTTACAGCATAGGCTCGAATGTAGCCTGTGCTTCCTTAATTTCGATATAGCTCACTTGCTCGGGTACCAAAAACTGCCTCGCAATTAATTCTGTCGAGAAAATTATTCTGCCAAAGGTTGTCGTAACAGTTACACCATTGTCGTCAAAGTGATGGTTTTTGTAATCCCCCACGTCTTTCCGCTCGGTTGCAATTCGTAATAAAAGCTCTACAATAGCGTAAATGGGTAAGTCACGGTTTTGCATGGCACAAAAATAGGTTACGGACAAATGTAATTAATATTACCATTTTGTTAAGCAAATGGACATGTTAACACATAAATGCACAATTACTTTACTTTCATATTGGAACTGTTAAAAATTAACGGCGATGTAAATGAAGTATGCAGAAAGCGTTAAACCGCTGTTATCAAATAGCTTATAAGTTACCTGCGACACAATCAATTTAAAGTATTCGGTTTTTGCTTAAGTAAAGCAACGCTTTAAAATTCAATATGAGAGTGATTTAATTTATTGCTCTGTTTTACTTGATTGCCTTTTAGTTCCACTCCTTCAAGAAATCAGCGAACGTTTCTTTATACTGCTCGGATACGTGTATTACGGTTTCGCCAATTTGTACGGAGTTTTTGGTTACCGATCGTATTGCTCCTTTCGATACAATAAACGAGCGGTGCAAACGCAGAAAACCTAGTGGAGAAAGCTTTTCTTCCAAATTTTTAAGGCTGGTAAGCGTAAGCATAGGTTTATCGAGGTTTTTTAGATAAAGCTTTACATAATCTTTAAGCCCTTCTATGTATAGTATCTCCCCTGTATCAATTTTTACCAGCTGAAAATCAATTTTAAGATAGATGTAGTTTTTTTGAGGCGGACTTATCGCTGTTGGCTGTGCCTGGCTATTTCCGCTGCTGGCCAATAGCATAAAATAATCATAAGCCTTTGCTGCTGCCTTGCTAAAATCAACAAAGCTAAACGGTTTAAGCAGGTAGTCGAGCGCATCCACCCTGAAGCCTTCTAATGCGTAATGATCATAGGCCGTTGTAAACACAATGCGCAAGTTCTTTTTGCGGCTGGTTTGTTCAATTATTTTTGCCATTTCAATACCGCTCAGGTCGGCCATTCTTATATCAAGAAAAATCAGCTGAAGCTCCGGGTGGCTTTGTACCCATTTGAGCGCATCAATCCCATTACCGAACGAGTTGTTCAATTTTAAAAAAGAGGTTTGCTCGATGTAGGAGGTGATGTGTTTAAGCGCAATCGGCTCGTCATCTACCGCTATGCAATTAATGGTCATTTGAGGTTAAAAGTAAGCTTAACAGTAAACTCGTGGGAATGAGTGTCGTTATCGATTGCCAGGGTATAACGGCCCGTATACAGCAGGTCGAGCCTGCGTTTGGTATTGGCAATACCGATGCCGTTGCTTTCTTCCAGATACTTTGATTTTTCTTCAAATGTGGAGTTTTTTATTTCAAATACCAACGCGTTTTGCTGCTCGCTTATGTCAATATAAATATAGCTGGGCTGTACATCGCTTAGGCCATGTTTAAAAGCGTTCTCAACAAAAGGTAAGAGCAGCATCGGCGCTACTTCGTAATTTTTTAAATTATCTGGCCGCTCAAATATAATTTGAACGTTGTTTGAGAGGCGCAGCTTCATCAGTTTTATAAAGTCATCAATAAACTTAATTTCCTTTTCCAGGGTAGTAAGATCATTTTTGGTGTCATATATCACATACCGCATCATGTGCGACAGCGTATAAACGGCATCTTTTGCCGCCGCCGTGTTGGTGTCGGTAAGGGCGTATATGGTATGCAGGGTATTGAAAAAGAAGTGTGGATTTATCTGTGCTTTTAAGAAAGACAGTTCGGTAGATATGTTTTCCTGCTCGGTTGCCTGAAAGGCATCCTGATCCATTTTTATTTTTTTGGAGATGGCCAGGATAGAGCTTACACCCAATATTACCAGTGCCGATATAATTGCCCAGTAATCTTCGTTCCAATTCTCGTCGTTGTTTTTTTTGTTGAAAGCTTTAAGAATTGCTTCTCTTGAGCCGGTTACATCATCCAGCCAGGTATTAAAATACAACACGCCAACCAACGCAAACAGCATAATCAGCAAAAAAGGAATCACCCTGTTCTTGTAAAGCAGCAGCGGAGCAAGCAGCAAATAATTTAAATAGAAAAGCCCGGCCCAAAAAATGTGAATCAGTACTTGCATTGTCCAAAACTCCCGTGGCAATTTAACCGGCCAGGCAAGCGGGAAACAAGCAAACGCAATTAAAGCAATAGCAACGTACAAATGGGCCGAAAGAAAAACCTTTTTTATACTTGAAAGGATCATTGCTTGGTTAATTGGAGATAAAAATAGTGCGTTTTGTTTCTCAGGCAAAACGCACCTTACCGTTTCAAAACAGTAATCAACTAAATCCCATCTCAAAGGGATGCTACAAAACAGCTAACTTTTTTCTTAATAAAATGCCGTAATAGATGATTTCAGTAATTATATAGACGGATGCCCAAAGTTTATCTATAACCAAAAACTATGTAATTTTGTAGCTTAGCATTATGCGCGACAAATTTGAAGAATACATCATAAGCCAAACAGGTATGCCTGCTGCAAGCGTGGAGCATATCAGTAGCCTGGCATGTGCCAAAACGCTTAAGCGCAACGAATTGCTGGTAAGAGCAGGAGAGGTTTGCCGCAACAAAATATTTGTAGTAAGCGGCTTGCTGCGCAATTATGGTGTTGCCGCAAACGGTAGTGAGCATGTACTGCAATTTGCGCCCGAGCTTAGCTGGACACTTGATGTGGAAAGCTATGATAACGGCACGCCCGCGATATCAAACATTGGGGCAGTTGAGCCAAGTGAGGTACTGCTTTGGGCCAAAGCCGACTTTGATAGTATGCTGCAGGAATATCCATTGCTAAAGCATTTTTCGCAGCAAGTTATATCACGAAATATATACTATAACCGCAGGCGTGTAATGACGGCACTGAGCGCATCTCCCGAGGAAAAATATGAGGAATTTGTACGCAGCTTCCCTAAATTACTGGGGCGACTGCCGCTGCACATGATAGCATCGTACCTGGGTATCTCCTTGAAAACATTAACACGCCTGCGCCACGCGCAGCTTTTGCGCTGATGTAAACATTGGTCAAATGACCACGTTTTTGAGCCCGCCGTTACCGTTTTTTGTGCTTAACAAAAATAGAAATTATGCGAGTATTTGTTACAGGAGCCTCGGGTTTTGTAGGTTCGGCAGTTGTGAATGAATTATTATCAGCAGGCCATACAGTGCTTGGTTTAGTAAGGAGTGATAGCGCAGTTCAAAAACTGCAGCAGGCTGGGGCGGAGGCCTATCAGGGAGATGTGAACGACATTGAGGTGATCACCAAATGTGCAGCAGAGTGCGATGCGGTTATCCACACGGATTTTAATCATGACTTTTCGAAATATAAGCAAAATTGTGAAGACGACCGACGTGTGATAACGGCTTTTGCCGAAGCGCTGAAAGGCACTGATAAACCTTTGGTTATTACTTCGGGTGTGGGCCTGCTTCAACTTGGTAGGGTAGTTAACGAAAACGATGCCTTGCCTGCAAACTCAGAAGAGATTCCAAGAGCAGCATCTGAAGAGGCAGCTATAGCGGCTGCAGCAAATGGCGTTAATGCCTACATTGTTCGCCTGCCCTCATCGGTGCATGATGCCGGCGACCATGGTTTTGTGCCGATGGTTATTGGTATAAGTAAGGAAAAGGGTAAATCGGGTTATATAAACGACGGACTGAATAAATGGCCTGCGGTACACCGTAGTGATGCAGCCAAAGTTTACCGCCTGGTAATTGAGCAGCAACCCGCGCAAAGGGTTTTCCATGCCGTTGGCGAAGAGGGAATTGCATTTCGGGAAATTGCCCAAGCCATCAGTAAGCACCTGCATTTGCCGCTGGTAAGCCTTAATCCCGATAAAGCTAAAGAACATTTTACCTGGTTTGCTCACTTTGCATCGTTCAATAGTCCTTCATCCAACCAGATAACGTGTGATACCCTGGGCTGGAAACCTACGGGTATAGGGCTGATACAGGATATGGAACAATCATATTTTTAAATAAAAGCGCCCCGTTTTGCCGGGGCGCTTTTGCTATTTGTTAAAAATTTACCCGATTTTCTCCAGCTTAATTAGCTTTGCCAAAAAATGCAATTAAGTGAATTTAAGCAGGCGTAAAGTAAACAGATGGATAACCATTTGGCTGATGGTTGCCATACAGGTGCTTTTTCTTTTTATGATAGTCAGGGAAAACCTGCAATCGAATATAGTTTGTGCGGTGGTTATCGTGCTGTCTGCACTAATGCTTGTTGCCCATGTAAAACAACCCCTGCACTATGACGATCATTTGTATGAGCACATACTTGTAGCGCTCTGGATACCTGTTGGGGCAGTAAGTTCTTATTACATTAACAATAAATTGGGCCTGGGGCCGGTAATTGGCGCCGCAACTGTAGGGTTGATTGCATCTTTTTTGCCCGCGCTAAATCAAAAGTCGGCCTATTTAAAGCATTTGCCACCTGCAGTTTACTGCGGGGCTTTTATAGGCATGTCGGGCGTAAAGGTGGCCAACGGCTTTTTGTTTGTATTTGCGGCCAGCTTTTTTGCCGGCATCTTGCTGGTGCTTTCAAAAAGCCTGTTCCAGGGCATGGGTGGCAAACTTGGCCTGCTGGCATTTGCGGGTGTGGTAATGGCATCGCTTTGTTTATTCATCATGTCGAGCTATGGATTATAACGCAATAGTTTTAATTGCAGTTGGCGCAGTTTCATCATGCCTCACATTTTTTGTAAGCGAGCGTTTAAAGCAAGGGCCGGTAAGGGCATCAACAGCATTGTCACTACTGGTAGCCGGTTTATTCTACGTCTTTCCGCACATTTTAAACGCCTACCTTGTTAAAAATATCCCGGTTGTATTTATAGGCTGCTCTTTTATAGGCATGGTATCTTCAAGGTTACTATCCAGCTATTTTAAGCTTTCGTTAGCTGCATTTATATTTTGCATCATCTATTTAAATACCAGTAAGTTTTTTAATGGCTATGGTGGTGCATTAGGCACATCGGCCTCCATTGCCCTGCTTGCGGTGCTTGGCCTGCCGGTTGCCAGCGTAAAAGGAAGATTCACTACAGGTTACGATCAGTTGATAAAAATCATATATCGCCATAGGCGGCTGCGCAAGGTAAGACGGCATAGAAAGCTGAAAAGTAGTCCACGTAAATGAGTTTAAAAGGTATTATATTCTACAATGTCTACCTTTTTTATAGAAATAATTTGCAGCAATGAAATATTTCTATACTTTTGCTTTGTCTGCTAAGGCAGGCACACTATCAATAATGATAAATAAAGGTTCAAATAATCAATTTTTAATGCGAATGCCCATGGCTATGATGGGTATGTGCAGCTGTTGTTGCTAATTCCCCCAGCAAGCCATAAGCGCCGTCCATTAAAAAATTATTTTGTCCTGTTTATCTCATGATCCGTTCAACCGTTTTGTTTACCATTAATATTCGTTTTGTTGCTATCGCCTTTGTTACAGCTGTTGTAGCGGTACTATTTGGCTCATGGGCCAAGGTTGCCGATAAAAACACATTACTTGTAAGAGCAGGGTATGCAGCTTTTACACAGGTAACAACAAGCCACAGCATAACGCTGGATAACAAAAACATCAACTATAATGCAACCACCGGGTATTTGCCCATAAAATATAAAGCCGATAATGTTACAGCCAATATTTTTTACACAGCTTACACCTTAAAAGACAACACCGCTGCAAACCGCCCGATTACCTTTTTATTTAATGGTGGGCCTGGGTCTGCATCAATATGGCTGCACATGGGTGCGTTTGGCCCGGTAAGGGTCGATGAAAGGGGATCAATTGGGAACAACTCCGCATCGTGGCTTGGCTTTACCGATCTGGTGTTTATTGACCCGGTAGGTACGGGCTACAGCCGCCCGGCAGATGGCGTTGAAGCCAAACTATTCTTTAACTACGAAGATGATATTGCATCAATAGCTGCATTTATTAAAGATTATCTTTCCAAAAATAACCGGCAGCAAAGCCCTAAATTTTTAGCGGGCGAAAGCTATGGTGGCCTGCGCGCTATTGGTTTAGCGCAGCAATTGATAAACAAAAAGCACATCAAGGTAAGCGGCATCACGCTAATATCGCCGGCGATCAATTACCAGCTTATCAGCTTTAAACCGGGCAACGAAACAGCTTATGCTTATTACCTGCCAACCTTCGCTGTAACGGCCCGGTATCATGGCAGGCTACCTTCTGACCTAGAAAGTATTACGCCAGCGCAACTGATTGACAAAGCAACCTGCTTTGCACAAGGCAGCTATCAGAAATTTTTAAGCCAGGGCGATGATGTCACGACTGAATTCAGATCAAAAATTATAGACTCGTTAAGCTATTTCACAGGCTTGAGTAAAGCCACTGTCGACTCACTAAACGGACGCATAACCGACAGGCAGTTTACCAAGTTGCTGCTTAACGGCACCGGCAATGTAACGGGTACTTTTGATGGCCGCGTTACAGGCGAAACAGAAAATGCCGACCCCAGCATTGCGCAAGTAAAGAATAGATACACTCATGCGTTTAATAAATATGTAAAGCAGCAGCTCAAGTATACTAACAATTTGCCTTATTTGGCCACTAATGCAACGGGTGGCTGGAACTACGGTCCGCAAGCAAATAACAGTTATGCAGATGCCTCTGTGGCTTTGAAAAGCCTTATTCAAAATAACCCGGCTTTCCAAGTTAACATTGTTGGGGGTTATTACGATTTGGCTACGCCGATTGGCAGCACCAAATACGTTATAAACCACTTGGGTTTGAGTAAACAATTGCGCAAAAACATCACACAGAGTTATTATGAAGCCGGGCACATGATCTACACAAGTGCGAGTGTTAATGTCGCATTTAAAGAAAATAGTCAAGCATTTTATCAAAGGGCTTTAAGCCCTGACGCCGGCAAAGCGTATAATAGATTGATAGCAAATAACTAAAAACACAAGGTGGAGTGGCCGAGTGGTTAGGCAGGGGTCTGCAAAACCCCATACGACGGTTCGAATCCGTCCTCACACCTCAATTTACACGAGTAAAATAAGTGGCTCCTATCACTTCTCATCTTAAACAAGCTTAGCAGTAATGCTTAGTTATTCCTTTTTGTGATCCTTGGCAACGGTAATGTTGAGGTTTTCTGAAGCACAGGGATTGTTGCGCAGCCAGGCCACGCGCTGCTCGCCGGTATAGTTAGCGTTAATCCAGTTTTTTACATTATTTCGCTCCAGTATGGCAGGCATACGGTCGTGTACTTCCCCAATAACCTGGTTGGGCGGCATGGTAATGATGGTGAAGGTTGGCAGCAAAACGCCAGTCTTGATATCGAACCATACGTCCCAAAGGCCGGCAATGTAAAACGGTTGCCCGTCTGCCCTTTCTATGCGATAGGTTTTTTCGTGTTCCTTATTGTATTCAAAAAAAGCCTGGATACGCACAACACAATGTTTACGCCCAACTAATTCGCGCCACAGTGGCACCAAAAATAACGATTCGATACGCGCGTGCTTGTTCTTGCTATGTATCTTATCGTCATCCATGGTAAGCAAACCCCAGCGGTATTGCTGCACCTTATCAGGCGAGGCATCGGTAACCACCGGAAGCATAGAGCCGGGATTACCGCTCGTTTTTTTAGCAGTATAAGACCCGCCATCTCGCTTGACGATGTTAATGTCTTTTTGTTCGCCTATTTCTACGTGTCCGCACATGATATACTAACGCATAAATTTACTAATTATTTTAGTAATATATAATTTTTCTTTAAAGTTATACTTGCAAGTGATTTAGCGGGTCACAATGATATCCTGCCACTTTGTGGTGTACTGCTTACTTAAAAATTCCTGCTTCATAGCCCATTTGCGATCAAAACTATCTGCCGCCAGCCTAAGCGTGCCGCGCCCGTACCTGTCATTTATTTCGTCGAGCAAGCCTGATAGTTTTTGCTCGCGTTTATGGTCGTAACCTGCAAACAGGTTATACTGCACTTCGCCGGCCGGAATAATGCCTGTAGCCCTAAGCCCTGTTTTTAGATAATTATAGCCGGGTTGCCAAATAGCACGGATGGCCTGCACCGCCACCTTTGTTAGCTGATGCGTGGTATTTGCAGCAAATGGAACTTTTACCGTAATGCTTGGATAATGCTGATCATGCTTTACGTTATGCTTATTGGTGCGCAGGTAAATGGTTAGCTGCGTGGCCATGCTTTGTTGCTGGCGTAATTTAATAGCTACGGTTGCTGCGTGCATCGCTATTGCTTCTTCTATGGGAGCAAGTTCGGTTTGGTAAGTATTAAAACTCTGGCTGCTTTCAATGCCTTTGGAGCGTTCGGCAACATCTTTAATTACATTGCATGGCTTGCCCCATAGCTCCTGGTGCAGTCGCCAGCCTTGTACGGTCATTTCCTGGCGCACAAAATCTGCCTTAAGATTGCGGAAATCATCGGCTGTTTTAATGCCGTGTTCTGTTAATTTATGATAGTATTGATGGCCAACACCCCAAACATCTTCTATCGGGAAGTTCTTGATAGTGTCTGCTATTTTCGCATCAGTATCAAGTACCAAATACTGTTTCCTTAGTTTTTTTGCGGCCTTGTTGGCCAGCTTAGCTAAGGATAGGGTAGGGCCTACGCCAACGGTAATGGGTAGTCCTGTATCATGCATCACATTATTGCTAATGGCGGCGGTATGTTGGTCAAGATCAAGGCCTGCTATGTTGCCCAGCGCCATAAAAGCTTCATCAATACTGTAAACCATTAACGTATAAGTATAGCGGCTCAAATTATTCATCAGCCGTGCACTCATGTCTGCATATAAAGGGTAATTGCTGCTGAAGATAACCGCATCATGAGCTTTCAAATTTTCGCGCACCATAAATTCGGCATCGGCCATTTTTATGCCCAGCGCCTTAGCTTCGTTACTACGGGCAATTACGCAGCCATCGTTGTTGCTCAGTACTACAATTACGCGGCCTTCCAACTCGGGCCTGAAAAGCCTTTCGCAGCTTACATAACAATTATTTATATCAACATGCGCAAACACGGGCATACCTCCCCATACGGTGTTGTGGTTGTAATACCGGGTTAAGGGTAAGCATTACCACTCCCCAACAGTGCCATTGGTCGGTGTTGCTAATTATCACGTCGTCTTGGGGCAAATCAGCCTTAAGCATCAGGTTGTCGGGCCGGGGCAAATATTCGCGGGTATAAAAACTACCCTCATGAAAAAATACAACTATGCTGCCGGGCACCGGCTTAAGGGAGCGATCGATAACCAGCACATGGTTAGCCAGTATATGGTAGCTGCTCATGGCATCGCTGCCCATGCGCATGTAAAAGGTATTATCCGGATCCATCACAATTATTTCTGACACATCCAGTTCGGGTTCCTCATGTGTAAGCATGGGTAACCTAAACCCAAGTACGTCCCTTTTTGCACGATGCTTTTTCAACCTTAACATACCTGTATCGCTTGTATTAATTGAAAGCAAAGTTATGAAACGACTTTTAATTTTGCTAAAAATGTTAGTATTTTATAGAGCCTGAAAGAGTAAGTTGATTATAGATTAACAATCTTTCATCAAGTAGAGTAATAAGCTTGATCAGATCAAATTAACCTGAATCCGCTTTTGCTCAGCATAGCGTCATCTTCGTTTATTTTTTAACGCCTGTTCATAAATCTTTAATGATTTATCTAGATCCTGACCGTTGTTGTGTATCGATTCGCAAAATACTTTGCAAGCTTCGGGGTTATCGCTGTCATCGCATTGCGTCTCGCAGTCGCTAAGGGTATTTCTCGGCACTATCTTATACATATTCATAACGGTGAATCCAACAGCCAAAAAGATTGCAAATACTAAGGCAAAAAAGCGTATCGGGAACTTATTGTTTTGTGGTAATGGACTGACCAGTGGTTGGGTAAAAGGGAAAATGTATTTAATGCGGTCGTAGTGCCAGCAAAGCAAATAAATGCATGCAATAACCATCAACGGCGCTGTAAGCAACGATCCCTCGAACCTCACGGCAAACGATAGGATGCAAATATTAAGGATGATAGGTAAATAAAGTAGCACACCTAATACCACAGTGCGCGGAATAAGTAGCAACAATGCCGCTAAGATTTGCGCGTAGCCAATAAACGTATAGTAGTAGCCTGTGTGATGCAAAGCTTCGAGGTAATGACCCATAGGTTGATTATTGTGCAGATCGGTAAATCGCTCGCCGATGATTTTTACATATCCGGCCGGCAAAAAACCGGCAACAAGTGCCAGCCTTATAAACGTTGTGAAATAACGCATCCATTTATTGGCTCTCACATGAGCGTGTAACTCATCCAATTTTACTAAAATTTTCATTTATTAAAAGTACTTTGTTATTCAAAGTTAATGAAATTATTTAAATCATTTTACTATATTAAAATTTTCATTCTGAGATTTAATAGGGAAAGACTAACTGCAAACCTTACCCCAAATCAGAATAGCTTTATAGCCTGTTGATTTTTGGATTGACATTCGTACGGTGCAAAATACGTCTCGCAGGTGAAGCGAATATTATTGTCCCCACTAAAGTTATGGGTCAACCGTTTATCAAAATGTGAATGCACGTGCTTTTTAGTTGTAAAAAATGAACGTAACCGGCCAAAACTTTTGGAGTTCAAATTATGTTACTTTCCTTTAATTAACATTAAGTCAATTTAATTTTAACAACCTTTTGCATTTGAAAAATCTATTACTGATTGCATTTTGCTTTATTTTTTTAAATGCCCAGGCGCAACAAACGGACACCGCAAAAAAAGTAAGTATTGTAGACACCCTGAAAAAGGATTTGTTTACAGCGCCCGATACCGTTAAGCACCTGCGCAGCAAGGCCTGGACGCTTGTACCGCCGGCTGCGCTTATTGTTTACGGCACGAGTAATTTCTTCTTTAAACCTGTGCGTAACTTAGATGTAAGCATTTACAATGGTATTAATAAAGGTTATCCTAATTTTAGGCACCACCCCGAGGATTTTTTCCAGTACGCACCTGTGGCACTTACTTATGGCTTAAACCTGGTAGGTATACACGGTAAAAATACTTTTATAGACAGGACGCTGATATTCATAATGGCAGAAGGTATTTTTTCGGCCACCACGTTTACGTTAAAGAAAACCACAAGTCGGTTGCGCCCCGACGGGTCAGATCGTTTATCTTTTCCTTCCGGTCATACAGGCAATGCTTTTGTTGGTGCCGAATTTATGGCACAGGAGTTAGGCGATAAATCCATAGGATACAGTGCAGCAGGCTATTCGTTTGCCACTGCTACCGGTATACTCCGAATGTTTAACCGCGATCACTGGTTTAGCGATGTAATTGCCGGCGCGGGCATTGGCATTATATCAACCAAAGCAGCCTACCTGATATATCCATATATACGCAACCGTCTATTCAAAGCCGGCCGCGAAAAAGAGGAGAATAGAAATATACCAGACGAAACCAAAAAGCAAAAAGCCGGCAGCAGTACTATTCTGATGCCTTCGTATCAAAACGGAGTAGTAGGAATGCACTTCGCAATGCAGTTGTAATTATCGCAGCTTACATTAAATGCTTAGTAATAAGCAAAGGATTAGAATTTATTTAATTTGGTAAGTCCGGTTAATTCAACATTCTATACTCCTTGGGGGATTGCCCGGTTTTATTTTTAAATAATTTGGTAAAGTGAGAAGGATGCTCAAACCCAAGGTTAAAGGCAATTTCATTTATTGCTTGATTGGTTCCCCACAACAAATGCTTTGCCTTATCAATCAATTTGCCATGGATGTGCATTTGTGTTGACATGCCTGTGTATTTTACCAACAGATCTGACAAATAGTTAGGCGATTTATTCAAGCGTTCAGCAAAATATTTAACATGGGGCAAGCCACTATTTATCAGCGATTCCTGTTTAAAATACTCATTAAGCAGTAATTCAAATTCGATAACCAAATCATTTGCTGGTTTGGCCCGCGTAATAAACTGACGGTCATAAAACCGCGCAGCATAGGATAACATTAATTCCAGATTTGTGAGGATTAAATGGTGCGAATGATTATCCAGATTACTTGCAATTTCTTTTTCAATGTTTTGCAGTAAGTTTTCTATAATTACTTTTTCTGCATCAGAAACGTGAAGTCCTTCATTGAAGTTGTAACCAAAGAACGAATATGTTGTAAGTTCGTAACCTTTGGTTGTTACATTAAAAAAATCGGGATGTATGAATAATCCCCAGCCTTCTACCTTGTTAGACGGATCAGAAGTTATCACTTGGTCAGGTGCCGTAAAAAGCAATGTACCTTCAGTAAAATCGATATCGGTCCGGCCATATTTAAAGGTACCGTCTACCTTTTTTAAGGTTATAGCGTATAGATCCAGGCGGTAAGCCACATCACGTTCGCGGCGCGAGCGGTCAACCTTTCCCATGTCGACGATGCTGATTAGCGGATGGAGGGGCTTAGCGTATCGAAAAAATTCATGAAGGTTAGATATAGATTTGATATGATGATGTTTCATTGCAATGCAGCGTCGGAACGTTTAAAGATAAGCAAAATGAGCACCGGTATCAACTAACCCGGTGCTCGAAAGGCTTCTTATATCATAATACCGCCACCAACTTCAATGCGTTGGGCATTTACAAATCTGCTATCGTCAGACAGCATTGAGGCTACAAACAAGCCAACATCATCAGCTTCACCAAGCCGGCCAAGTGCCGCCGCCGTGGCAATTTGCCGGCGATGTTCCTCGTCGCCCTTGCCGCCGCCAAACTCTGTGTCGATAGCGCCCGGGGCCACGCTGTTAACCCGGATTTTACGTTGCCCATATTCTTTGGCAAAATATCTTGTTAACCCCTCAAGGCCTGCCTTTAGTGCGCCATAAACTGCAGAGCCCGGGAAGGCGAACCTGGCAAGTCCGGATGATATATTGATGATTTGCCCGCCGTCGACAATTAGCGGAAGTAACTTTTGTGAAAGAAAGAAAACACCTTTTAAATTAACGTTTACTAATTGGTCAAATATCTCTTCGGTGGTGTCTTTAATTAGCGACCGTTGTGCAATTCCCGCGTTGTTCACCAAATAATCAAAGGTATTGCGGTTCCACTTTTCGTTCAATATTGCTGTAACTTGCTTTACAAAGTCGTCGAACGAGGCCGAGATTCCTGTATCTAACCGCAGGGCAACAGCTTTGCCTCCTGATTTATTTATCTCTTCGGCAACAGCGTTTCCGCTTTCGGCCTGGCTATTATAAGTTAATATAACACCAAGGCCCCGTTTACCTGCATTAATAGCAATGCTTTTACCAATTCCGCGGCTACCGCCGGTTACTATTACAATTTTTGATGGTTCATTCATATTTGCCATGTCTTATTTTTTGAAACAAAATTTCAAAAAAAACGATGGCCTGAATTGTACATATTACTGAAGTGTTTATACTTTTCTCGGATACTATCAAAGATGTTTAAATTCGATACCCTGTGAGGTCGCATCGACTACCCTATGTGTAATGTTAGCTAAGCGCTGACGTTGCAAAAGGTTACAATTGCAACAACAAAGCCATCATGCACATATTATCTGATGGCTTTCTGCTATTTTGATTTCCAGAAACAATGACACCTAAAAACAAAAAATCGCCTGTAAGTTATTAATTTACAGGCGATTAAATAATTGTTTAGTGGAGCCGGAGGGATTCGAACCCTCGTCCAAACATGGTATAAGATAAGCTTTCTACATGCTTAGCTTCTGTTTAATTGTCGGGAAGGGGAAGGCCAGTTGCTTGCCTGTACCGTCTTCCGTAGGTGCTTTATCTCGCCTGCTTAGCACACCTTAAGCTGGCCAGTTCCGTTTTTCGATGCCCCGATTGCCGATTCAACAGAACGGAAAACCGGCGGGACAAAAGCTATTCTAATTCTAAATTAGGCAGCTAAGGCGTAGTTATTTTCGCCATTTGTAAGTTTGAATGTTCAGATTTAAGCGCTAATCATACAACGCGCTGCATGCTTACCTATTTATCTCCATCCTGTCAATTCCGGTCGACCCCATTTTTTGAGTTCGCAACGCCCGGTGGGCAGTTTGCAGTTAAATGAACTACAAATATACTGCTTTTTAGTTTGCTGTAAGTCGTTTACAGTTGGTAAAATGTCAAAACATGGCTATTCTGCCAACTGTAAACTCTAAACTGCTGACTACAACACCCGTCCAGGATACTGTTTTAAACCTTCGGCAAGGCAGGTCATAGCTTTAGTTAGGTCATCGTTGTTCAAAACGTAAGCCATTCGCACCTCGTTAACTCCTGCGCCGGGCGTGCTGTAAAAGCCGGTTGCAGGTGCCATCATAACGGTTTGGTTGTCGTAGCTAAAGCTTTCAAGCATCCATTGGCAAAATTTGTCGGCATTGTCAATCGGGAAGCGGGCAACCACGTAAAATGCGCCGCCAGGATTTGGGCAGTAAACGCCCTCAATTTTATTTAAAGCGCTCACCAACGTATCGCGGCGTTTGGTGTACTCAATATTTACCGCTTCAAAGTAAGCATCTGGCGTATCTACAGCTGCCTCTCCGGCAATCTGCTCCACCATCCCGGCAGACAGGCGGGCTTGTGCAAATTTTAAACCGGCAGCTAATACAGCTTTGTTTTTTGTTATCAAGCATCCCAGTCGTGCACCGCATGCGCTGTAGCGTTTGCTTACGGTATCCATCACAAGCACGTTCTCGTCCAGTCCGTCCAGGTGCATAGGGGAGATGAAGGTACGTCCATCATAGCAAAACTCGCGGTAGGCTTCATCACTAAATAAGTATAAGTCGTACTTAAGCGCAAGTTCTTTTAATGCCTCCAGTTCTTCTTTTGAGTATAAATATCCTGTCGGGTTGCTTGGGTTGCAAATTATGATTGCCTTTGTTTTGTCCGTAATTAGCTTTTCAAACTCGCTTATCGGCGGCAGTGCAAAACCATTGTCGATGTATGACAGGATAGGTTTTACAACTACATCTGTTTGGTTGGCAAAACCATTGTAATTGGCATAAAAAGGCTCGGGAATGATAACCTCATCACCTTCGTCAAGGCAGGCCATCATTGCAATGGTAATCGCTTCAGATCCGCCGGTAGTTACAATTATATTTTCGGGCGTAATGCCATAGCCAAGTTTGTTGTAATATTCAGTAAGCTTTTTTCTATAACTTAATGTGCCTTCAGATGGGGTGTAGGCCCAAACCTTAAAATCAATATCCTTAATAGCATTAAGCATACCTTCCGGCGTCTCTATATCCGGCTGGCCTATATTTAAGTGATATACCTTTTTGCCTTCCAGTTTGGCTTTGTCTGCAAAAGGAGTAAGTTTACGAATTGGTGAGGCGGGCATGCGCTGCCCTTTTTGCGAAATTTTTGGCATGTGCAAAATTAGCAAAAGCTTTTAAAGTACAATAGCTGCCACAAACGAGTTTAAAAATCATAGGGCACAAAAAAAGGCCACTGTATACAGCGGCCCTTTAAATAAATATTTTTTTGCGCTTATCTGCTTGCAGGTGCCGATTTAGCAACTACTTCGCCAACTATGCTTAAATACTTTGTAGGTGTTTTAGCGTTTGATGTTACAACAATTGGCTTGTTAAACGGTTGCGCTACAGCAGCATTGTAAGTAATTTTGATAGTGCCTTTCGCGCCTTTTTGTACAGGAGTTTTGGTGTAGTCGGCAATGGTACAGCCGCAAGTTGGCCTTACATCGGTAAGTATCAACGGCTCCTGGCCAATGTTGGTAAATTCAAATATGGTAGTTACCGGTGTGCCTTGCGGAATTTTACCAAAATCGTGCTTTTCTTCATTGAATTTGAAGTCGGCTTTTTGGCTATCCTGAGCTGATGCAGTAAAGGCGAAGCCTAATATAACTGCACATATGAGTATCAATTTTTTCATGGTTGCTTGTTTGATTATTACAAATATAAAAGGTTTAATGTACAATCAAAACTTATGTAAAAACTAACTGTTTTATACCTGTATATAGTATAAACCCAAACAGAATTTTTTACTTTTACCGCTTAAACGGAATATTATATGCCCGAAACTGCAATACATAAAGGCTACGGAAACATCCCTGCCGAACTCAGTTTTGACGATTTCAGGGAAATTGTGATCAGTGATTATCGTGTTGGATTTGAGAGCCGTCAGGCCAGTATTATAGGCCGCCGCGAGGTGCTAACCGGTAAAGCCAAGTTTGGAATTTTCGGCGACGGAAAAGAGGTTGCCCAGTTGGCTATGGCCAAGGCTTTTAAAGCCGGCGATTGGCGTTCCGGCTACTACCGTGACCAAACTTTTATGTTTGCCACTGGTATGAGTAATCTTAAAGATTTCTTTGCTCAATTATATGCTACGCCCGATGTTGATAAAGAACCTGCATCGGCCGGCCGGCAAATGAATTGCCATTATGCAACGCGTTTTGTAAACCCGGATGGTTCATTTGTTAACCAGGTTGAGGGAATGAACAGCGGATCGGACATATCAACTACCGGCGGCCACATGCCACGTTTGCTGGGATTGGCTTACGCATCAAAATTATATCGTCAAAATAAAGAGTTAGCATATTTAAAGCAGTTTTCGGTAAACGGAAACGAGGTTGCGTTTGGTACCATTGGTAACGGTGCAACATCCGAGGGGGTGTTTTTTGAAACTTTTAATGCTGCCGGGGTGCTGCAGGTGCCAATGGCTATATCTATTTGGGATGATGCCTACGCCATATCTGTACCGGCCAGGCTGCAAACTACCAAGGAAGATATATCAGAAGTACTTAAAGGTTTTCAGCGCGATAACGGGCGCAACGGATACGAGATATTTAAGGTTCGCGGATGGGATTACGTTGCCCTTTGCGAAACTTATGAACGTGCTATACGGATTTGCCGTGAGCAGCACGTACCGGTAATGATCCACGTGATCGAGATGACCCAACCGCAGGGGCACTCAACATCTGGCTCGCACGAGCGCTACAAATCAAAAGAGCGTTTGGCCTGGGAAGAGGAATACGATTGCCTTGCGCAGATGCGTAAATGGATGATTGAATCGGCAATTATAACGGCCGAAGATATTGAAAAGCTTGAAAGTGATTCGAAAAAGCATGTGCGCAACTGCCAGCGCGAGGCATGGGCCGAACTTGAGGCCGACATTAAAACGGAGATTGGCGAAGCTGTACATTTACTGACTAAAGTGGCCGATCAATCGGCTTATAAGGATGAAATTACCGGGCTTGTGTCGGCACTGCAATCTGCGGTAGATCCGGGCAGGCACGATGCCATTAGCAGGGTGCGTAAAACATTACGCATAACGGTTAAGGAAGATAACGCTGCAAGGCAGGCGCTTGTTAGCTGGCTGGAAAGCGAAAAAGCTAAAAATGTTGAGCGTTATAATACCCGCTTGTTCTCGAACACACCGCAATCGCCATTGTTGGTACCGATAATTAAACCGGATTACACCGACGATGCCCGAATGATTGACGGCAGAGAAGTGTTAAACGCTTGCTTCGATGCCAATTTCGAGCGCGATAAAAGTATTGTTGCCTTTGGGGAAGATTTAGGTGCCATTGGCGATGTTAACCAGGGATTTGCCGGTTTGCAAGCCAAATACGGCGACTTACGCATTACCGATACAGGTATTCGCGAAGCGACAATTGTAGGGCAGGGCATGGGCCTTGCCATGCGTGGCTTACGCCCCATTGCCGAAATTCAATATCTGGATTACCTGATATGGGCCATTACCGTATTGAGTGACGATTTGGCCAGTTTAAGTTACCGCACCTTTGGCGGACAAAAAGCCCCGGTAATTGTGCGCACACGTGGCCACAGGCTGGAAGGGATATGGCATTCGGGTTCTCCGCTGGGTATGATTCTTAACTCTATGCGTGGCCTGCACATTTGCGTACCACGTAACATGACACAGGCCGCAGGTATGTACAACACTTTGCTGCGTGGCGATGAGCCTGCCTTGGTTATCGAGAGCCTTAACGGATATCGGTTAAAAGAAAAGTTACCTGCAAACGTAGGTGAGTTTACTGTACCGTTGGGTAAAGCTGAAATCATTAGGGAAGGTACTGATGTTACGGTGGTAAGCTACGGTTCTACCCTGCGTATTGTTACCGATGCAGCGAATGAATTAGCAAACATGGGCATCAATATAGAGGTTATAGATCCGCAAACGTTGTATCCGTTTGATACAGATAATTTATGCGGAACGTCCCTGCAAAAAACCAATAAACTGCTGGTTGTTGATGAAGACCTGCCGGGTGGCGGATCAGCTTATATCCTCCAAAAAGTGATTGAAGCACAAAATGGTTACTATTACCTTGATGCGCAGCCAAAAACGTTAAGCGGTGCCGAGCACAGGCCACCATACGGATCAGACGGCGATTATTTTAGCAAGCCATCTATTGATGATGTGATAGAGGCGGTTTATAATATTATGCACGAAGCTAATCCCGGCAAATATCCTAAGCTGTTCTAAAACCAATCAGATGAAAGCAAAGCTCTTTTCAGCTCTCGCACTTATATTGATGTCATTTTCAGTTGGGAAAGCTACGGCACAAGATAAAGGCCAGATGGTACGTATTGCTAAAATTACTGTTGACCCAGTTCAACTCGAGGCTTACAATGCTGCTTTAACGGAGCAAATGACAATTGCCGTAAAACTGGAGCCGGGTGTACTAACCTATTATGCGGTTGCAGATAAAGATAACCCCGCTAATATTACCATCCTTGAAATTTATGCTAATGAAGCGGCGTACCAATCGCACATACAAACGCCTCACTTTAAAAAATACAAGGCCACAGTTGAGAAGATGGTAAAATCGTTGGAGCTAATTAATGTGGATGTTATTGGAATAGCTAAAAAGGATTAGGAATATCGGTAGACCATCTATTTGTCTACATAGCCATCTACTTTACATCGATAAAGATAAATTTAATGCCTTTGTTAAATTTGCACGATGCAATTAAGCTTATTTCCCTAATTTCGCCGTCGCAAAAAACACTGTAATTATGGAAAATACTTTCACGGCCATTGCCGAAAATATAAAAAAACGCCGTACGGTTAAGCCTTCACAAATGAACGGCAACAAAATACCTAACGGCCATGTTGCGTCAATTTTAGAACTGGCCGATTGGGCACCTAATCACGGTAACACCGAGCCCTGGCGCTTTATAGTATTTGAAGATCCTACCCAGTATACAGCGCAGCATGCAGAGCTTTATAAAGCAGCTAACCCGGGCGAAAGCTTTAATCCAACTGTTTACACCAACCTAAGCAACCAGGCAAATGCGGCATCGCACATAGTGATAGCTTATCGCAAACGTGGCGACTTGCCAAAAATACCTGTTTTTGAGGAAACTATAGCGGCATCATGTGCTGTTCAAAACCTGCTTTTGGGTGCAACAGCACTCAATATTGGTGCATTTTGGAGCACCGGTGGTATGGTTTTAAAGCCGGCTTTCGCGGAACATTTCGGTCTTGGTGAGGAGGATGCTGTGTTGGGCGTGCTGTTTTTAGGTTATACCGACAGCTATCCGGAAGGTGGTGCACGTAAGATACCTTTAGAAGAAAAAATCGTTTGGAATAAATAGGTGATATATATGCTAAGGTAGTAGCATAATTTTAATTAACTTTACAGAAAGTTATTGTTTTAATAGTTATCTTAGACTATTATGACAATAACTTTTTGTTTTTAGCGTATATTTGTATTAACAAACGATATATAAGATAGCCTAAGATCTTGTGCGTTCCCTTTTTGAATTAAACTATTTAGATTAAACCGGAAACTATGAGAAAATACTTGTTATGGATTATTGGTGCGCTGTTTGTGGTTTCGATCACTGTTATCAGTTGGAAACCTGTAGCCACAAAGTCTAAAGCGGCTAATGCTGCTAAGATTCTTACTGCTAAGGAGCTTTTCGCTCAATACGTAAACAACATTTATCAAACTGCTAATTTGCAACAGGCCGGTATGGACGCAGCTGTGTTCCAAAAAGCAGTAACAGGTTATTTGAACCTGAAAATTGCAAATAAGCTCCCGCAAAACAGCAACGTGTTAACTGTGGTAGATTTCAATAAATCCAGCCGTGAAAAACGCATGTGGATAATTGATATGGTTAATAACAAAATGTTGCTCAACACATGGGTAGCTCACGGGCAGGGTAGTGGTAACGATATGGCCGATAAATTTTCTAACAATAACGAGTCGCACCAAAGTAGTTTGGGTTTTTACCTTACAGACGATGTTTATATGGGTAAACACGGCCGCTCATTACGTTTAGATGGTTTAGAGCCCGGCGTTAACAATGCAGCACGTGCGCGCGGTATTGTTGTACACGCTGCCGACTATGTGTGCCAAAACACCATTAATCAGCTTGGCCGCCTTGGCAGGAGTTTTGGTTGCCCGGCCGTGTCAAATGAGGTACGCGATATAGTTATTAATACCATTAAAGGTCGCTCGGTATTTTTTATAAACGGTAACGATACACATTATGTATCTAACCTGCTTGATGAAACAGCGCCGGCTAATTTAGTTACTCCGGTAACCAGCCCTGTTATAGCCGATAGCGCAATTGTGGCGCATGTCGCAAAATTGTAATTAAGTCCAGCACATACAATAAACGCCTGTTTACATTCCGTAAACAGGCGTTTTTATTTAGACGGCTATTACAATTATAGTGTTGCTAATTGATCATGACTTGCCAGGAATTTTTGCAGATGCAGATATAGTACAACATCAAGGCCGTAAACGTCCGGGCGGTACTGTAGGGTGTTTGCATCGTCAACCCAACAGGTAACATATGTTAGATATACAGGCACTTTTTTAGATAAGCCAATATCTGTAGGGTGATCTTTTGGAGTCGACATTAAGTCTGCAATTTTGTCGTAGGTAGCGCCGTCGCCGAAGAGCTCGCGGGCCAAACCTTTGGGATCTTGCACACGTACGCACCCATGACTCACAGCTCTTACGTCTTTATTGAAGGCAAGTTGTGCAGGTGTATCGTGAAGATAAACGCTGCTATTGTTTTTGAACAGGAACTTTATTTGGCCCAATGAGTTATCTTCACCAGGGCGTTGTTTAAATTCATACTCACCTTTTCCGGCGCTGTTCCAATCTATTGTTTCCGGGTCATCAACCTTTTTACCGTTTTTATATACGTCAATACCTTTGTTTTCCAGGTAGTATGGATCTTGGGCGGCCTCAACCATGATTTCTTTACTTGCAATACTCTGTGGAATATTCCATACCGGATTAACCTGTACACTATGGATCATGCTATTTAACTGCGGCGTCTCACGGCTAAACGGACGATCGATCTTGGCGCTCTCATCATATTCAACCAGGCTGACGGTATTATCCACGTTACGGCCTTCACCAACGCAAACTTTCATATTCATTTTTGATTTGCCGTTTTCCATTACGTCCAAGCGGTAGTCGGGAATGTTTACAATTACATATTTTTCCTGAGTCGGTTTATTTTTCCAACGAAGGCGCTCCATGTTTACCACCAGGTAACGCATGGTTTCCTCTTTGCTCATACCTTGAGCCGTACCACCGGCTATCAAAGCTTTTTGCAGGGCTAAGTATTGCCGGCTTTTAGGCTGGATGCTATCGAGAAAGCCTTTCATGTTTTGGATAGCAAATATCTTCGTCATTGAAGTGCTGTCCGGGCGTTTAGTGTCGGTATAATAGCGGGCATATATTTTACGAGGGCTTATCATACCATACTCAAGAGCGTTTGAGTAGTTGATCAATGAATTAGCCATCATGATTTCCAGGTCGGCAATTGCTGCATAAGCCTCATTAATGTTTTTAAAAGCTTTTTTATCTTTAAACTTAGCCACAAGCTGTTTAATCTCTTCAGCTTTAAACATCCTTGGGTCAAGACCGTGCTCGCTTGCTTTCTGGAAATAATTGGCGGTTAAATCTACGTCGCCGTTAAAAATGTTATCCATCACAAAGTGTGGATCATAATCGGTGCTTTCGTAATAAGCAGCAATAACTTTTGGGTTGGTAAGACTGCCTTTTTTCTTCGCCAGTTCTTCTTTAAATACTACTTCCAAACCTTCTGGCGTAGCGTCTTTAAATATTTTATTATTGGTTTTTTTGTAAAGCTGTTGGCCCATGTCCGAGCGGCTTTTCTTTTTACAGCTTTGCAGGCCGAATGCCAATAAACATAAGCCTATAATAGCTGGTGCTATTTTGCTTGTTTTTTTAGTAAGGGCTAATATCATTTTCTTAATATGCTAGTGTTGTTTTGCTTACGGTATACAATCGTTATACCACAATTGATGCTTAAACATTTATTTTAACTTTGGCATATGGAAAAGGCTACTTTACCCGAGGTATGGCTTCGGGGCCCGCTTGATAATGTACCGCCTGTTATACAGCCGGTTGCACATGCCTTATTGCAGGCCCGTGAAGAGCTGAACGTATTAATGCAAGATTTTCCGGATAGCTTATTATGGCAACAAGTTGCAGGAATGGCGTCGCCTGCGTTTCATTTGCAGCACCTTACAGGGGTGCTTAACAGGCTATTTACCTATGCGCGAAAGGAAGTTTTAAGTACCCAACAGCTTGCTTACCTTGCCGAAGAAGGAAAACCGACCACAAAAATATACAGCACGGCCGCTTTGGTAGCTGCTTTTAATGCTGAGGTAGATAACGCTTTAGCCCAATTGGCTGCAGAAGATGAATCACAAATAACGGATTATCGTGCGGTAGGTCGCGGTAAGTTACCATCCTCAGCACTCGGCTTATATGTGCACAGCGCCGAACACACCATGAGGCATTTGGGACAACTACTAGTTACCGTGAAGGTGTTGATACAACAATTAGACGAAAAACGTACTAATTAATTTTGATTAATGATGCCGGAGACCTCACGATAATCAGGTTGACGATAGGTTGCCTCATTGTCGCTATATTTATTCTCCGGATCGAAGAGATAGGTGTCTATTCCCAGTTGTTTAGCAAACTTTATTTCAGATTTAGGGTCGTCGCCGATTACCAATACTTCTTCGGCTTTGTATCCGCCCTCCACCATTATTTTTTGGAAAACATCACCTTTTGTTTTTGATGACTCCTCGGGGTCAACCACGTAAACCTTTTTAAAGTCTTCAGCAACGCCCAACATCTTCACTTTACTTAATTGAAGCTTGGTAAAGCCGGTTGTTACTAAATATTTATCGATGTCGAGTTTTTGCAACTGGCTGTAAACGTCATAAGGTTGCATGGGTTTATTATACTCGCAACTGCGCAACACCTCAATACCTTTACTTTTTAATTCGTCGCTAAAACCAAAATCGTCGGCAATTTGCTGGAAGGGACGTCGTGTAAGTTCGTGCTTGGCTTCCTCGGCTTTTTGAGGGTCCGTTGCACCCAGCTCCTCATCAATCAGTTCGAAAAGGAAATCGAACATATCATTGGCAACAGATTTAACCGGATAGATAGTATTATCAAGGTCGAGTATCAAAACACGTTTCATTTGGCTAAGTAAACCAATTTGTGGCTTAATTACTAATTAAAAAGTGTTTGACCTTTAAGGCGAACGATAATATGCTACAATTTAGCATTGCGGTTGCGCAACCAATGGTCGGCCAATACCAGGGCCGCCATTGCTTCAACAATAGGTACTGCACGTGGTACAACACAAGGGTCGTGGCGGCCCTTGCCAGAAATTTCCGCTTCGTTACCCTGGCTGTCTATCGTCTGTTGATTATGCATAATGGTGGCTACGGGTTTAAATGCCACCTTAAATTCGATAGGCATACCATTGCTGATGCCGCCCTGTATACCGCCAGAGTAATTGGTACGTGTAGTTACCGAACCGTCGGCATTTTTTATGAATACATCATTATGTTCCGAGCCGAGCATTCCACTGCCGCTAAAGCCCGAGCCAAATTCAAAACCATGTACAGCATTTATGCTGAGCATTGCCTTGCCCAAATCGGCGTGTAGCTTGTCAAAAACTGGTTCGCCAAGGCCAACGGGGCAGTTTTTTACGTAGCAGCTAACTTTACCGCCAACAGTATCGCCGTTTTTGCGTACGCTGTCAATAAAATCAATCATCTCGGTAGCTGTAGCCGGGTCGGCACAACGCACGATGTTTTTTTCGCGTTCGGCAATAAACTCGTCTGCATTGTTGATGGATACATTGGGTGCCTCAATCTTACCAACGCTGCTTACATGGGCAATAATCTCAATGCCTTGTGTTTTTAGCAGCAATTTAGCCAAAGCACCTGCAGCTACGCGCGCGGCAGTTTCACGGGCCGAAGAGCGGCCGCCACCGCGGTGGTCGCGGATGCCATATTTAGTTTGATAGGTATAATCGGCGTGCGATGGGCGAAACACATCTACGTTATGACCATAGTCTTTTGAGCGCTGATCTTCATTAGGTATCACCATGGCGATGGGAGTGCCCGTTGTTTTTCCTTCGAACGTGCCCGAAAGTATTTTTACGGTGTCGGCCTCTTTACGCTGTGTTGTTATCTTCGACTGTCCGGGTTTACGCTTATCCAACTCGCCCTGAATGTAATCAAGGTCGACAGGTAAGCCTGCAGGGCAACCGTCTATAATTACACCGATAGCTTCGCCATGCGATTCGCCAAATGTTGTTATCCTGAATAGTTGCCCGAATGAGTTGCCTGCCATATAGATTTGATTACACTGATTAGGTGCTGATTACACTGTTTTTTACTAAATTTCTACCAGTCGCTTGCGATTGCAAAGTTTAAGATTGCCTCGTACCTCGCAATGACGCGTTGGTTTTAGAGCTTTCTACTTTTAACCTTAACCTTAATTACACTTTCGCCTTTGAAAAGAATCCCACTTTTTCAAGGTCTGTCCAAAATGCAGGGTATGATTTTTCTACAACATCGGCATCTTCAATCTCCAACTCGGGGATGATGATAGCCAACGGTGCAAAAGCCATGGCCATGCGGTGATCATCGTACGTGCCTACAAACATTTGCTGCGGTATAAAACGGCCGCTGCAATCAAGCCTATAAACTTCGTTTTCTTCTATCAACTTCACGCCCATTTTCGCCAGCTCGGTTTGTAATGCCAGCACGCGGTCGGTTTCCTTGATCTTCAATGTTTCCAGACCGGTAAAGGTAGCCTCGTGGCCAAGCGCTGCACAAATAACAATTACAGTTTGCGCCAAATCCGGACATTTAATCATATCAAACTCAGTACGTAGCAGCGGCTTCGTTTCTTTTTTAAGATGTACGCCACCATCCTTAAATACCGATGTAATGCCAAAGCTGGCCATAATTTCGGTTATCACGCTATCGCCCTGAAGACTGTATGATGTTAGGCCGGGTAAAAATAATTCCGCCTCGTCGCTTAATGCCGCTATGGAATACCAATAACTTGCAGCGCTCCAATCGGGTTCTACAAGTAACGTAGTTTCCTGATAAGGCTGATGTGCAATGGCTATGACATTATCATTCCAATTGTACTGTATGCCCGCTTGCTTAAGCATGGCCAATGTCATTTCTACATACGGGCGCGATGTAAGGTCGCCTTCTATATGTACTTCAAGTCCTTGCGGCAATTTAGGTGCTATAAGCAGTAATGCAGTGATATACTGGCTGCTTATGTTCCCTTTGATGCTAATCTTATCCGTTTTTTGAGTGAAATTTCCGCTCAGCCTGATAGGGGGGTAGCCGTCTTTTTCCTCATAAGATATTTCCGCACCGAGGGTGCGTAAGGCATCAACTAAAATACCAATGGGCCTTTGTTTCATGCGCTCGCTCCCGGTAAGCACAACTCCTTGGTTGCCTATGGCATAGTAAGCTGTTAAAAAGCGCATTGCCGTACCAGCCGGGCCAATGTTTACTTCAGAGGTTTGAGATTGGAGATTAGAGGTGAGGCTCCTATCAGAACTAATCTCTGATCTTTGGTCATTAATCTCTGGCTTTAGTATTCCCGCCAACGTAACAGTGTCGGCAGCGTCAGATATATTCTCAACCTTTACTTTACCGTCGCTAAGGGCCTCAATAAGAAGGGCACGGTTACACTCGCTTTTTGAACCGGTAAGTTGTATGGTGCCGTTTGCCGATTTGCCTTGCTTGGTAAGTGTAATGTTATGTTTCATTAATAGATTTTGTAACAGGGTACTAATATCCCGGCTGCATGGCAAAGCTACACAGCCGGGGTATAATATGAAACCAATATTTTGCTAACAACGGGCTCGCTTATGCGTGGGTAAGCTTTTCTTTTGCTTGCCCGGCTTCGTCGTTCATGATCTCGGTTTGCTTACGGATAGACTCACTATGCAATAACTCTAATAGTTTTTCGGTGAATTCGCCGCTAAGTTTTAAAGCTTTACCATAGCCAACACGTTTTTGCAGAATCTCATCCCAACGGTTAACCTGTAAAATAGTAATGTTGTTATCTTTTTTGTAGTTACCAATCTTCTCAACAATTTGCATACGCTCAGCAATTTTCTGGATCAGCAAATCATCAATCTTATCTATCTGGTTGCGTAATTCATGCAGTTTATCGTTAACCTCGGTGTTGCGCACTTCGGGCTTACGTAATGCAAGGTGATCAATAATATCTGAAAGGGCAGCAGGGGTAACTTGTTGTTTGGCATCCGTCCATGCTACTGAAGGGTCGATGTGCGACTCGATCATTAAACCTTGCATGTCCAAATCCAATGCTTTTTGTGATACGTAAGCAATTAAATCACGTGCGCCGGTAATGTGGCTTGGGTCGTTAATGATAGGCAGGTCAGGTACAAGGGTTTTTAACGCGATGGCTACATCCCACATCGGTTCGTTACGGAAAGCTGATTTCTCGTATGATGAAAAGCCGCGGTGTATGGCCGCTAATTTGGTAATACCAGCGTTGTTGATACGCTCCAATGCACCCACCCATAATGATAGATCGGGGTTTACAGGGTTTTTAACCATTACAGGTACATCAACACCACGTAAAGCATCGGCAATTTCCTGCACGGTGAATGGGTTGGCTGTTGAGCGTGCACCTACCCAAAGGATATCTACACCTGCAGCCAAAGCTTCTTCAACGTGTTTTGCGGTAGCTACTTCAACAGCTGTAGGCAAGCCTGTTTCTGCTTTAGCGCGTTTTAACCATTCCAAACCAATGCTGCCAATACCTTCAAACTCGCCCGGGCGGGTACGTGGTTTCCAGATACCTGCGCGTAGGGCGCTTATTTTACCTGTTTGGGCAAGTAGGTGTGCTGTTGCTACCAATTGTTCTTCAGTTTCGGCGCTGCACGGGCCAGATATCACCAAAGGTTGTTTGCCTGCCTGATTGATCCAGGTGTTAAGCGGCTGTATGTTTAAATTGTGTTTCATATCGATTTTATTAGTCCGGAAGTACGATAAGTCGTTAAGTCCGGTAGTATGTTATGTTTATTTTTTGTTAATTATCTGATTTTATTTCCTTTAATCTTTCGGACTTACCGACATCGGAACTTTTCGACTCCAAATACTATTCTATCTTCCTTACCGTAATGTAGCGTTTTGTGCTCTCGGGGCTCGGGGCGGGTTTTGGCGCCTGGGTGTCTTCCTCGTATTTTAAATACTCGCCCAGTATGTTAAAGTTATGGGTGTATTTAAGGATCTGTTTTATGGCGTTATCAAACTGGCGCGTTTCTCCCCACTCAATGTCCACGTAAAAATTATACTCATTACGCTTACCTAAAACCGGCATGCTTTGGATTTTGCTCATGTTCACGTTTTCATGCGCGAAAATATTTAACACTTTAGCCAGTGCGCCCACCTCGTTATTAACCTGGAAACACAATGATGCTTTATTTGCACCTGTTTTTTTACGTGCATTTTCATGCGTGGTAAGGATCAGGAAACGGGTAAAGTTTAGTTTGTTAGATTCGATGCGGCGCTCTAATACATCCAGGCCGTATAATTGTGCCGCCAGGGCGTTGGCAATGGCAACGGTATCTGTAAGCTGCTCATCGCGAATGCGTTTGGCACATGCGGCTGTATCATTGCTTTCAACAATTTGTAAGCGCGGATACTCGTCAAAAAAATCAATGCACTGGCGTATAGCAATAGGGTGGGATGTTACATACTTAACATCATCAAACCGTACACCCGGCAAAGCCATTAAGTGCAATTGTATAGGTACATACACCTCGCCAACCACCGGGAAGCTATAGCTCATCATAAGCGAGTAGTTTGGCAATATGCTGCCGGCTATGCTGTTCTCGATAGCCATTACAACATAATCAGCCTCCTTGTTTTGCAGGGCCTCAAACGTTTGCTTGAATGAATTGCACTCAACGGTTTCAATGTTTTCGCCAAAGTATCTTAATGCGGCTTCCTCGTGGAAGGAAGCGCGGATACCCTGTATTGCAACTCTCGGTCTTTCGGTTTTCATAATGTATGTAAAGCAAGAAAGTCCCGGCTTTTAGGCCGGGACTTTCTGATTTTTTATGTTCTGTTTGCACATATCAGGCCCGGCTCTTACTGCTAAAGTAAAAGAAGAAACCATAAAAGTATGCGCGTAATGTGATCATTGTTTTTGTTATGCCGTAAATGTACAAGTAAAAAACATTTTGTCAATAGATAATTTTATTTTTCTTAAAATAATTTAGTCGAACAGAATTTTATTTGGTTAAAACTTCATATAGCTTCTTAAAACAGATTAGAGCTTCCAAAATGAACTACCTTTGCTGATAGTAAATTTTGTGTTAGGGAATTTTGTTGTTACAATACTTTCAGAGATCATCATATTGTTAAACTTGATTTTATCGCCGTTAACGAAATTGATTATAAAAACAAAAAACATATTTGGACTGCGGTTATTTTTTGGGCTGAAAGTTGTAATGCTTTCTATATCAGCTTTATTATACTCTTTAATGTTAACGCCATTGCCATATGTAAATGTTGCGGAAGCTTTTGATACTTTTATGAAGTGTTTTTTATATCGACAGTGAACAGCTGCAATTTTGCATAGGCAATAACATAATAAAATAAATAGCACCAAAAAGATTGTTGATGACTTTTCAAATTTAGCAGCCGAATTTATCGAGCGCACAAAGCATAGCAGTACTATAAAATATATAATATAAAAGATGCTCAGAAGCAATGTTTTAAAGGGCTTAACATTATAAACGAAACTTTTTGATACAAAATGATATCTGCTTATCCACAAAAAAAAATCTTTTTTAAAGTCATTGGCGTTTAACCGATTCTCAAAAAAGGCCGTTATGATTTTTGTAAGTTCCGTTAGATCGGCTGCGTACGACTTTGAAACAAGCGCAAATTTATCGCGGTAGTAAACGCCATACGTTCCGCTGTAATACAAGCCTATTTTTATATATTCTGACTGATTATTCTCAATGGTTACAGATGGGCCGGTTTCTTCAATAGATGTAAAATGATTTTGATCAGCCCACGGAAAATCGGCTACTAAATTTAACGTTTCCTGTAGCGTTCTTTTCTGCTCATCAGTAAATTCTCCTTTTTCGTAATGTTTAAATTGTATTTTGGAGACAAAGTGGGTCATATTTATGCTTCCGAAAATACTATTTCGAATTCTATTATAAAAGTATAAGACTGTGTAAAATTGATTGGTTAATAGTATCTGTATTCAATTTGTCTTTGTCTACACCCCTCTATTAACAAGCAATAATTCGCTTTACGTTTTATGCACTGCTTGTAATAATTAAATTTGCCCGGGTTAAGCATTTACTAAAACACCTATTTCTACCAGTTTGCAACCTCTACATCAAATCATAGCTTTATACGGAACGTTCAATGCAGATATGTCGCCCCTTGATACGGTTGATATTTCCGCGGATCTTATTAAAATGATTAGCGGGGGCGTACTCACTATTCCTAAAAACTACGAGTTAAAACGCAAATATTCCATTGCAGGGCATAGGAGATATTTACAAATCATAACTGATGGAAGAGTATTTAATGTTTTGGAAGACAAATATGAAAATGATGTAAGTATAGATTTAGCGGCCACAAAGCGCAGCATTGCCATTGTTTATAACGTTTTTATATCGCCATTGGCAAATTGGCAAGGCATAATTGCCGGCCAGCTTTTGCAAATGAAAAGTTATGGCATTTTTACAGAAGCCGATTTGTATGTTCATATCACTGATAACAATGGACTTACCGAGAGTGCTAAGGCCATTATTAAAACAATTGTGCCGGATGCTATAATCAGTTCGTCAACGGTGAATGAATTTGAATATCCCGGGATTAAGCTTGTTTACGAATTAGCAACCGCCGATCCTGAGAGGAATTATATTTACTTCCATTCAAAGGGAATGTCGCACGGCTTATTCACAAGGTCGTTAACAGATACAACGCTATTAGAGCGGACGTTTTCGCACTGGCGAAAAAACATGCAGTTTTTAGGAAAGGATGGGGTTGAAAAGGTAGGCTTATTCCCTGCTATTGGCGATGAAAATCCATTCGGAAAATTTGGCGGGCACGGCGGATACATTTGGTACAACTTCTGGTACGCTACCGGCAAATATCTTTCAAATTGCGAAGAACCTGTTTTAACAGATAACCGATACTACTACGAGGATTGGCTTGGCAGGCAAAAAGGTGATGAGATGCCTGTGCTTCGTAACGATAGCAAGGCCATCTACGATATAAAACTGATAGATAAAAACTTTTACTCCTCGTTAGAAGCGCTGTATTATTTGCACCGTTTAATGCATAAAGACAACTCCAGTGATATTGTTAAAAGTATTCCTTACACTATCAAAAGCTCACTCGTGCTTTACCTGTATGTGAAGGTAAAGAGTTTGCCTGGCTATGTATCCGCACTATTTAAAGGTAAATAGCAGTATTTAAGCGATTTTTTTGTATTCACGCTGTAATACCTTTGCGGTCTGTGTGCTGCCATCATGGCTCCAACCAGGTGGATTAAACAGGTATGCCGCTTTATTTTTAAAGCCGGGCGCCCTGCGTACATCAGCAATTAATGCTTTCCATTCATGAAAAATAATGTTTACCGGGCCTGTGTCTTCGGGTTGATGCGTCAGACCGTACTTTACAGGCTCAGTTTCATCCTCATCTTTAAAGGTACCAAAAAGCCTGTCCCACATAATAAAAAGCATCCCCATATTTTTGTCCAGATAGGGGATGTTTGATGCATGATGCACCCTGTGATGAGCAGGCGTTACAAATATAAAAGCATACCAATTGGGCAGGTTTACCTTGTACTGCGTGTGCACAATGTTACCATACATCTGGGTTATCAAGTATGAGTATAAAATATCTATAGCGTTGAAGCCCATTAATGCTAAGGGCATGTAAAAGAACGTACGGTAAAGCGGCTCGAAAACGGTAGACCTAAACCCGGTTGTAATATTGAAATGCTCGGACGAGTGGTGGGTTACGTGCATGGCCCAAAACATTCGGCAATAGTGGCCGGTGTAATGCAGCACCCAGTACAAAAAATCCTGCACTACTATGAGCACCATCCAATACAAAAACATGTTATGAATTTGAAATAGCTTGAACTGGTAAGCCCAGTTTAAAAGTAATAACGATGAGGCGTTTACAGCCAGGTTGAATATAAATGCAAGCGATGTTAAATAGACATTGGTAAGCGTATCCCGCTTTTCGTAGTAATGGCGGTTTTCGCGATAGCTAAACCACATCTCCACAAGTGTAAGCACTACCAGCAAACTGATTAGTACAATAACGGCTTCGCTGCGCAGATCTAATTTGGGCATGTTAAAATAGCTTTGCGATCAATAAATGATCTAAGCACTTTAACATAGCATTAAGCGGGCTGTTTGTTTAAAGCTTAAAACAAACAGTTGTATTACAAACCGGCGTAGTAGTTAAGGCTGTCATAAAGCTCCACTTCCGTGCACAGGTTATCGATACTAAAATCGCCTATACGTTTTAACAAAGTGCAGTTGATCTGCCCGTCAAAATTCTTTTTGTCGTTCAGCATCAACTTAAACAACTCTGCCTGGCTGTCGGCCTTTACTTCGTATTTAGGATACAACCTGGTAATTACAGATGCTACTTCGTCTAACTGATTGGTGCTTAAACCAGCTTTTTTATTTGATAGCCACGCTTCGCATATCATGCCAATAGCAATAGCTTCGCCGTGTGTAAGCGGGTCATCATCATTTAAAAGCGAATAGGTTTCAACCGCGTGGCCAACGGTATGTCCAAAGTTTAAGGCCTTGCGGATATTTTTTTCATGCGGGTCTTCCAACACCACCGCATTCTTAATCTCAACCGAACGATAGATCAATTCGGCAGAAGGTAAGCTCAGGTCGCTTTCTTTCAACTCATCCCAATAATCGGCATCGCATATCAGGCCATGTTTCAGCATTTCGGCCAGGCCCGATAGTAGTTGCCTTTGAGGCAGCGTGCTTAAAAAGCCATCGTTCATAAAAACGGCTTTTGGCTGGGTAAATGTACCTATGATGTTTTTTATACCATCAACATCAACACCTGTTTTGCCACCTACAGATGCATCAACCTGCGAAAGCAGGGTAGTGGGTACCTGCACAAAGTCGATCCCGCGTTTATAGGTCGAAGCTACAAATCCACCTAAGTCGGTTACTACGCCACCACCCAGGTTTATCATCAGCGCCTTGCGGTCGGCACCAAA
The DNA here is from genome assembly GCF_007846085.1 of Mucilaginibacter pallidiroseus. Classification (GTDB taxonomy): domain Bacteria; phylum Bacteroidota; class Bacteroidia; order Sphingobacteriales; family Sphingobacteriaceae; genus Mucilaginibacter; species Mucilaginibacter pallidiroseus. The sequence goes on along the minus strand of NZ_VOEJ01000009.1, from coordinate 26,974 downwards.
ATCAATCAGCATTTTCCAAACGCCAATGCAAAAATCAATGGTTTTATTTTCTTCGCCGGCGGTAATTTCTATCAGGTCGTAACTGTTAAGCTTAACAAGATGCGGCTGCAGTAAGGGCAAACAATGTATGCCGGTATTGTCGTCGGTAAGTACAAACACCTTTGAGTAATTGCCTTGTTCAACAAATTTAAATAGTTCGGTTATGCTATCATCAAAGAAAATTGAATAGCCGTCGCTCTGAATAGTGTCCATGTTAAATAGCCTTGATGGTGGTACCTCTAAACTCAACAATATCGCCTTGTTTCACCTTCAGCCTTTTGCGGTAATCTACCTGGCCATTGTATTTTACTTCGCCGTCTTCAACCACAATTTGCGCCTCGCCACCGGTTTGTACCAGGTTAAGGGCCTTAAGTAGTTGTATCATTGGGATATAGTCGCCTTCGAGTTTAAATTCGGTCATGGCTGGCAAAATTAAACTATTCATGGAATAATGAGTTATCATTTTATAATTTTGCACAATACATTGTAGGGGATTGTAGTTAAAGGTTTACAGGTCATGGCTGCCCATGATTGGCTGCAAACTATGATCCATGAACTAACACATAAATGAGCCCTAACAGCAAACTATCATTCGAAAATACCGAAATCGCTTTTCGCCACTCATCAGATAAAGATCTTAATCGTGCTTATTGGCTGTTTAAGGCAATAAACGTAAACTTCCTGGTTAAAATAGGCCCGCCTATTACAAACTTTGCTATCAACATCGGCCTGCCAATTAAGGGTTTGATAAAGGCTACCATTTTTAAGCATTTTTGCGGCGGGGAAACCATTGCCGAATGTAACGACACTATTCGAAACCTAAGCAATGGTGGGGTAGGCACCATATTGGATTATTCGGTAGAAGGAGAGGAGGACGAATCTGTTTTCGACGCCACGCGCGACGAGATCATCCAAACCATCATAAGAGCTACCAAGGATAATGCGGTGCCCATCACCGTATTTAAAATTACCGGTGTAGGACGTTTCGGTTTGCTCGAAAAACTGGATGCGGGCATTAAGCTGAGTGTTGACGAGCAGGTAGAATGGCAAACGGTTCAGGATCGCGTGTTGGCAATCTGTGAAATGGCCCATTCTGAAGGCGTGCCGGTTATGATTGATGCTGAAGAAAGCTGGATCCAAAAAACGATAGATAACCTTGCGCTTAATATGATGCGCTTTTTTAATAAGGAAAAAGCCATTGTATATAATACCTACCAGCTATACCGCCACGATAAACTTGCATCATTAGTGGCCGACCACGCCATTGCCGAGCAGGAAGGCTTTATTTTAGGTGCCAAGATTGTACGCGGTGCATATATGGAAAAAGAACGTAAACGTGCCCAGGAAAAGGGTTACCCATCACCAATACAACCTGATAAAGCCTCAAGCGACCGCGACTATAACGATGCTTTAATTTATTGCGCAGACAATTATGAGACCCTGGCGTTGGTTGCCGGTACGCACAACGAAGACAGCTGCCGCCTGCTGGCCGATTTGCTGAACGAGAAGAATATACCGCACAACCATCCGCACATTTATTTTTCGCAATTGCTGGGTATGAGCGATAACCTGAGCTTTAACCTGGCCGATGCCAAGTATAACGTAGCCAAATACGTGCCTTATGGACCAATAAAAGCTGTACTACCTTACCTGTTTCGCCGGGCGCAGGAAAATACCGCTATTGCCGGCCAAATGAGCCGCGAACTAAGCCTGATTGTTAAAGAAAGGAAACGCCGCGCAGCAAAACGTTAAGTGCGGATAATATCTGTATCAACCGGGGTATAGCCGAGTATCCTGCTCATGCTTAGGATTTGCCCTTTGTGGTGAAATTCGTGCGTAGTAACATGCGTAAATATTTGCAGCGGAGACAGCTCATGCGTTTGGTTACGGGCGGGTATGGTGTATTGTGCAGGCGTTTCCAGGTTGTCTTTATGATATTGCAAAAAATCATTAACGCTTACATCGGCAAGGTCAAGTGATTGCTTCAAGCTTGCTACGCTATGTACTGCATTATCATCAAAATAATGCGGCTGCTTGTTTTGGGCAATGGCATCTATCCAATGCAGATACACATTTGCAACGTGGGTAAGCAAAAAACCTATGCTGCGGTTATTAAACTCGGCCACGGGCTGGTTTAAATGCTCGGGGCTAAGCGTTACGCAATAATTAAGCAGGGCCTCTCTTGATCCTTTTACAAATTGATATTGGTGTAGCAGTGCTGTGTACATAGGCGTTTATTTGAGGCAACAATATGTTTATGAATTGGTTTGTTACCCGCAATGCAATTAAGCTAAATGTTCACGCTCAACAAACTTTGCAAGTGTATCCGGGGCGGTCATCAAATAGGTTTGTATGCCTAATTTGGCGGCAGCTTCAAGGTGCTGCGGACTGTCATCAATAAATAGCGTTTCTTCGGGCTTCAGATTATTTTCCTGTAAAACCTGTTCAAAAATATCGGGCTGCGGTTTGCGCTTGCCTATAAGGTGCGAGTAATATGTTTTCTCGAACAAATGCTCATTATCATCAAAGCCAAAATCGGTTTTAAGGTAATTCATGATGTATGTATAATGTATCGCGTTGATGTTGCTTAGCAGAAACGTGCGGTACTTGCTTTTTAGTTTTAACAATATTTCGTGGCTACCGGGCGCAATGCCAATTAAAAGGCTGTTCCATGCATCGGTTATTTGCTGGTCGGTTATAGCTTCATTACCTATCTTTTCGCGAACATAGGCCGTAAACTCATTCTCGGTAACTTCGCCCCGGTCAAATTTGTCAAAGATCTGGTCCTGCTGGCGATGACCAAAAAATGCATCAGGGTCAGCAATTCCTAGCTCCTTGAAAGCCGCTTGCGCCTTGCGGAAATTAATAGTAAAAATTACGTTTCCGTAGTCGAATATGATGTTTTTAATATTTTGCATATGGTAAATATGTGCAAATAATTGGCATTGCGCAAAATGTGACCCATCGATTTTACTTCTCATAATCGGGCCACCTGTTATACATTCGTTTTCGGCGGCTGGCTATAGTCAATAATTATACCTCACTTTGAATATGTAAACCATTTTTGCTATGAAAACAAATGTCTACAAAATGCTCTTGTGCGGATTTTTGGTGGCAATAACCGCGTGTAAAAAAGATAACACCCTGTCAAAGGAGGGCGTTGCAAATCAGCCGGTAACAGGCGCTGATGATCAGTTGATGGTTGCTTCCGTAAGCACCGAATATCAGCCTTTTATGGTAAAAACAATAGCGGGTACACCGAATGTAAAAGGCTATCAGGACGGAACTGGTAACCAGGCCAGATTTAACGGTGCCTGGGGTATTGAACTTACAGACAATGGCGACATGTATGTGGCCGAGGTTTTCACAAACAAAATTCGCAAGATAACGCAGGAGGGTGTAGTAACGACCGTTAAGATTCCGCTACAGCCCGACCGTACCTCACTACGTAATCCAATAATCATCAAGATAGCTAAGGATGGCACTAAAAATATACTGGCTTTAGAGTACACTCATACTTTTAAGTACAAGGTTTGGATAGTGCGGCCGGATGGTACGCTGTTTAACCCTGAAATCAGGAGCAATGAGTTTTTTTATGATCTGGCCAAAGATCCTTACAATGATTATTACTGGCTAAGTGGAGGTATAATTGACCACTCGGGTACAAACGGTGGGCCGCAGGGCCTGATAGCAAAATTTTTGCTTGATGCAAAAGACAGTCTTGGAACCAGTCCTTACGTTCCTGATAAAAACAAACTGGCCCAGTTTTATGACCAGGAATACCCGGCTATAACAGGAATATTTTGCGGATATAATGGCGTTAAATATTTGGTTGTTAATCAAAAGCACATCTATAAATTAACAAAAAGCGGCGAGTTTGTGCAACTGTTTAAAAACTACAATTTTGAGTTGATATATAGTGTTATAGCAAATAAAGATAGCCGCACCCTGTATGTTGCAGACGGCGGGCGGATATTGTCGATCTCTAATAATAAAGTACAATATTTGGTTGGCCCGCACGCGCCTTACGATGGCAGCGATGGCGTTGGTACCAAAGCCGATGTAAGGGTACATCACATGGCTTTATCCAAAGATGAAAACACCATTTACTTCACCGATTACGCTCATTACACCATTCGTAAATTGATACTTAAGTAAGTTACCTTTAAGGTTTAATACAGCCAACTATTTGTGCCAATGTTTGTTACGAAGGCATGCATAAATATTTGTACGGTGTAATGGTGGCACTGCTGCTTGCATGTGGTGAGGCGCGTAAGCCTACTTATGTAATAACCAATAAGGGCGATACGGTAACCAAAACCGAGCAAAATGCGCTGCCGCCGCCAAAGCCGGGGGCCGACGGGCAAATACCGTCTATATACACAGGCGCTACCACGCCCGATCAACTGGTATCATTTGCTACCACGCTGTACGGCATCAAATATAAATACGCCTCGGCCGACCCAAACAGCGGGTTCGACTGCTCGGGCTTTATAACCTACGTCTTTAATCATTTTCAAATCGCGGTTCCCCGCCGCTCGGTAGATTTTACAAATGTAAATAAGGAGGTGTCCATAAAAGATGCTAAGCCCGGCGACCTGATATTATTCACAGGAACAGACAGCACCATCAGAGAAGTAGGGCATATGGGTATCGTCACATCAAAGCCGGGCGAGGAAGTTAAGTTTTTACATGCAACATCCGGAAGGCAGAATGGTGTTACCGAAACGCCGCTGAACAGCTACTACATAGGGCGCTATGTTAAAACTGTTAGGGTATTCCCACAGAATGATAACTAACGATTTTCCCCGAGCTGCTTCCCGTTAATATATCGTACCTAAAACATTCTTAAAGAGCCGTAATTCCAATGTAAATGTCAGGATAGTATTAATTCTGTCTAAAACATCTGATGTTTAAATAAAACATCGTATGTTTGTCTTGTTGAATTGAGTACATGAAGGATAAGTTAAGCGATAAAATTAGCAGCCAGATTCGTGCTGATATCAGCAGCGGCAAATTCAAGCCGGGGCAAATCATCCCGGCCGAGCCCGAGTTGATGAAGATTTACAATGTTGGCCGGTCCAGCATACGCGAAGCCATTAAAGCGCTTGCCATGGCCGGTGTGCTTAGTGTGCAGCAGGGCAGAGGCACAACTGTTAACGCTCATTTTGATGTAGAACCGATAGACACACGCTTAAAACGTGCTGATTTTGATGAGATAAACGCCGTACGCCAACTGCTCGAAAAAGAACTGGTAAAGTTGGCCGTCACAAACCACAATGCCACAAATCTGCAGGCCATGCAGCAGTACCTTAACGAGCGTAAGGAAGCTATACAACACGAAAACAGGCAGGCCTGTATGGATGCCGATATTGCTTTCCACATGGCCATTGCCAGGGCAGGGGGCAATTCAGTATTGGTAGATCTGTACCAAAGCTTCACGCTTATTATCCGCGATTTTTTTGCCAGCCGCGAACCGCAGGGCATCAGTCACTTTGCCATGAGTCATCACCTGCACCAGCAATTGTTCGATGCCATTAAAAGCAAAAAGGAAAAACAGGCGCAGCAGGTACTCCAGCAAATTTTAGACAATAATTATTAATACAACATATCATGACAATTTTAACATTCAGCATCATATTATTGCTCGGCTCGTACCTGGCGGGCCTATTGGGCTCATTAACCGGCCTTGGTGGCGGCGTGGTTGTTATACCATTGCTTACACTTGTTTTTGGGGTGGATATCCGTTATGCCATAGGGGCCGCACTGCTTGCATCTATCGCTACATCATCAGGCTCGGCAAGTGCTTATGTAAAAGAGGGGATTACTAACATACGCCTGGGCATGTTCCTGGAAATTGCAACAACCATTGGGGCCGTTATAGGTGCATTAATAGCCGTTTACACGCCCACCAACACTATTGCCATATTGTTTGGTGCCGTGCTTATTTTCTCTGCCGCCATGACCTTGCGAAAAAAAAATCAGGAGGCGCTTACCGAGGGCAGCAAGCTATCATACCTGCTTAAACTTAACAGCAGCTACCCCACAAAAGATGGCGAGGTAGCCTACAAGCTCAAAAATGTAGGCGCAGGCTTTTCTATGATGACTGTTGCCGGTATCATATCCGGGTTGCTGGGTATAGGCTCGGGCGCGCTGAAGGTTTTGGCTATGGATACTGCCATGCGCATTCCGTTTAAGGTAAGTACCACCACCAGTAATTTTATGATAGGTGTTACGGCTGCTGCCAGCGCAGTGGTTTACCTGCAACGCGGTTATATGGACCCCGGCCTGGCATTCCCGGTAATTTTAGGTGTGTTGGGTGGGGCATTTACAGGCTCCAAACTGCTTACCCGTATGAACCCGCAGGTACTGCGCTATATCTTCTGCGCAGCTATAACGTTCGTGGCGCTCCAAATGATCTATAACGGTGTTCAGCACAAATTTTAATTGCCCGTAGTATGAAAAAGACAATATCAGGAATATTTAATGATAAGGATGTAGAGCAACTGGTTGGCCAGATGCTTAGGTACGGGGTCATCACTGCCAGTATAGTGGCCTTTGTTGGCGGTGTAATTTATTTGCTGCATTTTGGGCAAGCTCCAATACCAAACTACCATGATTTTAAGGGCGAGGGTGCCGGCTATACCACCTTCAGCGGGATATTTAAGGGGGCACTTGCATTTAACGCTACGGAAGTAATTCAATTAGGCGTGTTGGTACTTATTGCCACACCTATACTGCGCATTGCCATGTCGTTAGTGGCTTTTGCGGTAGAGAAAGACAAACTTTATGTGTTTATAACACTTATTGTATTGTGCGTTATCATGACCAGCATTTTTGGCGGCCTAAAAGTTTAACCCTACTAATCATGAAGAACCTTTTTGTAATCCTCCTGCTTTTTGCTACTGCAAATATTGCCATAGCCCAAAGCAAAGCCGCTCCGGGAGATCTGCGCGTTATCATCATTCGCCATGCTGAAAAGCCGGCCGAGGGTGATAACCTGTCTTGCCGGGGATTGAACCGTGCAATGGCCCTGCCTGCCGTGATTACCAAACGCTTTGGGGTGCCCGATTATGTTTATGTGCCCTCGCCGTCAACAGGCAAGGCTACTAAAAGCGTAAGGATGCTGCAAACCATATCTCCAATGGCTATTAAATTTAATCTGCCCGTTAATACGAAATACGATGTCGACGATACAACCGGCCTGGTAAATAACCTGACCAAAAAAACAGGCACGGCGTTGTTGGTTTGGGAACATGATGCCATCGAAAAGATTGCAACCAAGCTTGGCGTGAGCGGCAAACCTAAATGGCCCGGCAACGACTACGACAGTATATGGATTATAACAATCCACAACGGCAAAGCTGCTTTGGTTAAAACAAAAGAAGGCATTAAGGTAGGCGACAGCTGCGCATTTTAACCTGAAGATTAACAACGGCTATGCAAAAAATATAGGCCCGTTACAAAACTGTAACGGGCCTTTGATCGGCTTGATTCGAGGGAACGGCTAAGGTTGAAAGTCAGGCAAATAGCGTTCCATATTTAAATAATTTTCAAAAGATTTTTTACTTCCTCGGCGTTCGGTTTTTTGGACTTCTTTAACTCATGCAGTACCGACAGGATGTACAGTGCACTGGTCTCGATATCCAAACCTACCATAATAAGTAAATCGTTTACGCCTTTGGCCATTTGGGTGGGCTCGCGGCCTATGGCAAAATGCGTGTCGAAATTGCCGGGAAGGCACCTGGTGTTGGGCTTGTACTTAGTGGGCTTTAACTCAATCTTAACTTGTTCTTCATCGCTGCCACTAAATGTAGTTTTAGATAAGCAGTAACGAAACCCCTGTGCTTTTAAGAAGTTCAGCAGCTTTGGTGTTAGCTCCAAATTCATAATTACAAGATTTGTTACCGGGTGTAAGAAATGATCAGCGTGATCGCCTTAAGTGTCGCCGGTACAGACAGGTAAGATAGTTATAACCACCACTACTCTGTTTTTGTTTAAAGATTAAAAAAATACTGTTTAAGAAAGTTTGTTGGATTATAACGATTTGTGACTTCGAGATGCAGATATATTGTAATGTCTTGAATGAGAGTTCAGGTGATGTATATGAGCAACTTGATATTATCCCATTTTTTAAACTTGATATTTTTTTAAAAGGTTTGAAAAAAGAGGTTCAGTTTTAAGTTTACTGTAATCGATACACTGAAACATTGATCTTTCCAATGTGTCGATGGTTAACCCAATTGAATTATTTACTTTGTTGATTAGTTCGTACAATAGAGCTATAAAATCGTGGCCTCTTATTATATTCTTGTGTCCAAATGAAGCTTTTTCCTTTGCTTCATTAAAGTGATATATAAAGTCTTGCAATTCAGATGTTTTTCTTACATTATTTAAGACTTTTTGTATGTGTTTATGAGGGTCAAAGGTCACTTTCAATTTAGATTTATCGATAAGGAAAGTCTTATTAAAGGGTGTAAACTTGTCGTCAGGTATATGCCCATCTTTTTTAAGAGCCAGACGAACGAAAAAATTATCAATCAGTATTGGGGTGAGAAGTCTAATGGTTTCTGCTCCATTAATAGGAAATGACCTAATAATATTTTTGTAAAAAATGTCGAGCGTATGCGGATTAAACAAATAAAGTTCTAAACTATTATAATCGGTTACATATAAGTAACGTCCAAGCGGCAATCTATTTAAAACTTCATCGAAATCCCTATCTATAATAATGCTTATTCCAATTAGTTTCTCTGAGAAATTACTTTCTAGCAAAGTATTTAACTCGATCAGTTTTGCTCTGTTGTTGGATTTTATTTTGGGGTTTTGAGTATAGAGCGAACTAAAATTTATTTCATGAACCTGTAATACTTTGATATCATCTAGTCCATTTTTTTCAATAAACCTTTCTAAAATAAGTTTATCGCTTATGCCTTCTACGAATATATCTTTGGTATTAGGCTCAAGCTGATAAAGTAAAATTATTTCGTCAAGAGTTCTTTGCAATTCATTCATAGTTTAGATACTAACTAATTTATGAACTGAATTACGATGCCCACCCAAAAGTTCAATTGAATGCGATGCGAAAATAAATTGAACATTTCTGTTTGCTGCAAAGCTTAACAGGGTGTTAATAAGTTTTCGTTGCCACTTTATATTTAATGAAATTTCGGGTTCGTCGATAATAAAAATGGTTGATTCCTCACTTGAGGTAATTACGTTACTAAACAGATGAAGCAATTGTCTTTCTCCAGAAGATAAAGAATGAAAGTCTATTTGTTCATTTATATAGTTATGAAATAGTTTAAACCCACTTTCAACGTCATAAGAAATAGTTTTGTTAGAAAAGTAAGTATTGATATTTTCTAGGAATTTTGAAAGTATGTCCTGTACATTACTTAACGATTTTAACCTACCTTGTAAGCCTTCAATATATGGCTCTAATATATTATAGATAAGTACATTATTAGATTCGTTTGCACTAGCTAAAGCTATTTCAAATCCGTCTAGTTCAAATTCGGACACTAAACCGCTTTGATTATACTTTAGGCTTTCTAATTTAATATTTCTAATTTTCTCTAATAGCTGTTTGATTTGTTTATTATTAACCGTATTTATTTGGGGCGTAGAAATCTGTTTAATTAATGCTTCATAAATAGTATTAGCATTTTCTTCTCCAGCTTTTGCCCCTTTTAACACATTGTTTCTTATCCAATTCTCCAATTTTCTTATAGAATAGTCTATGCTGTCCTCTTGTTCTTCGTCTATAATTTTATTGACATTAAATTCGATATTAGACAAGAGCGCCCTTGAAACCTCTCTTCTTTGCTTAATGATTTCGGAATTCTTTTTGGAGAACGATAGCGTTTTTCTGTCGTCTGACAAAAAGTTAATTGTGATATTTAGGTTTTTGATATGGTTCAAAAAAGTATGATACTGTTCTTCGATAAAAGGATTTTTGTTAACTTTTATAGATCCTTCCAAATTCACTTCTAGGAATACTGAAAATTTCCAATCTTTATATGAAATGTTAAGAGTGTAAGAACCTGAAACATGATTGTTGTTCCTTTCCGCAGATATTATTGTACCATCGTTTAAGGTTATTGCAAATTTACTAAACTTAATCTCTGATAATTTGGTCTTGTGGCCACTTTTATCAACTGGGGATAGTAAATAAAATATCATTTTGAGAATTGTGGTTTTTCCTGAGCCGTTATCGCCATAGATAATCAAAAGAGGATTGGAGGCAGAAGCTTCCGTAGAATGATCCACAATATACCTGTAATATCCAAACAGTTGTTCGACCTCGATTTTTCTAATCGTTCTGTTTGTTATCGCTTCCATCATTTATATAAAGTTTAAGGCCTTCAATTTATACAAAAAAATGTATTTAAGTAATTAATTAGATAACGTCTTTTTTCTCCCCCCTTTCTCAACATTTCCTCCTCATATTCAAAAATTCTTTAATATCTATGTACTGTTCATCAATAACAGTATACGTTATGGCTGCCAAATCAAAAACACAGCAAATTATTGATACCGAGGATAAGTATGGGGCTCACAATTACCATCCGCTGCCGGTGGTGTTGAGCCGGGGTGAGGGTGTGTACCTTTGGGATGTGGAGAATGTGCGTTATTACGATTTTTTGTCGGCCTATAGCGCTGTTAACCAGGGGCATTGCCATCCGCGCATTATCGAGGCGCTTACCGAGCAGGCTAAAAAACTTACCCTTACATCCAGGGCATTTTATAATGATCAGCTGGGCAATATCGAAGAATATCTTTGCCGCTTGTTTGGGTACGATAAGGCCCTGCTCATGAATTCGGGTGCCGAGGCAGTTGAAACGGCCATAAAGGTTGCACGTAAATGGGGCTACCAGCACAAGGGCATTGCCGAAAACCGTGCGTCTATAATTGTGGCTGCGGGAAACTTCCACGGTCGCACAACGGGGATTATCTCTTTCTCGGACAGCCCCGAGTCTACCGAGGGTTTTGGTCCCTTTTTACCGGGCTTTACTACTATCCCTTATAACGATTTGCAGGCGCTCGAAAACGCCTTGATAGCCAACCCCGATACCTGCGCGTTCTTGGTTGAACCCATACAGGGCGAAGCAGGCGTAATTGTACCGGACGAAGGATATTTATGGGCAGCGCATGCCCTGTGCAAAAGGCATAACGTATTACTACTTACCGACGAGATCCAGACAGGTATTGGTCGCACGGGCCGCATGCTGGCCAGTGAGTACGAGCGTGTGCGTGGCGATGTTTTGATTATTGGTAAGGCCATGTCTGGCGGGGTTATCCCGGTATCGGCCATTTTCGCCAGCGACGAGATCATGCTGTGCATCCGCCCCGGCGAACATGGGTCAACCTACGGCGGTAACCCGCTGGCATCAGCGGTGAGCCTTGCCGCCATGAACGTAATAACCGACCAGGAACTGCCCGAAAATGCCTTTAAAGCGGGCCAGTTTTTCCGGGATAGGATGGAGGCTATTCAAAACAAATACCTTGAGGTTGTGAAAGCCGTTCGCGGCAAGGGGCTGCTCAACGCTATTGACATTGCTACCGATGTGCCATTTACCGCCTGGGACGTGTGTATTGCGCTTAAGGATGCCGGTTTGCTGGCAAAGCCTACGCATGGGCATACCATCAGGTTTTCGCCACCGCTGGTAATTACGCGCCCGCAGATGGAAGAGTGTTGTGATATTATTGAGCAGGTTGTGAGAAAATTTGTGCAAAATGAGGCATCTGCGTAATGTTTTTGGCTTAAATATGTGAAATGTCATTCGTGGCATCGAGCCAATTAATCTATAATTTTGAACCATCAATCACCGACATTTACCTGCCGATGTTTTTATATAGGAATTTGCTTTTTTTTACTTCGCTGATCTTAATAAGTACCGCTACATTCGCCCAAAGCCAGTGGACAAAAGTTAAACAGGAACTGGTGTTTGATGCGCCGCCGTTTAAACAGTGCCATGCATCAACAATGGTGCAAACACAAACCGGCGAGCTTTTAATGGCTTGCTTTGGCGGCTCGCAGGAAGGTAAAAACGATGTTTCTATCTGGCTAAGCCAGCTGGACGCCGGCAAGCCAAACCCTATTATTGTAGCCGACGGCATTGTGAACGATACCCTGCGCTACCCTGCATGGAACCCGGTACTGTTTCAAACCAAAAAGGGAAAGCTTTTCCTGTTTTATAAAGTTGGCCCCAACCCGCGCGAGTGGTGGGGAAAGGTAAAAACCTCTGCCGATAATGGCCGTACCTGGAGCGCCGGGGTAAAGTTGCCCAGAGGTATTTTAGGGCCGATAAAAAACAAACCTGTACAATTGGCTAACGGCGTTATCCTGTCGCCCTCAAGTGTTGAAGTTAACGAGAACCGCTGGATAGCACACATCGAACGATCTGCTGATGAGGGCAAAACCTGGGCATACATCCCTATTGATACTGCCGGTAAGTTTGATGTGATACAGCCGAGCATCCTTAAATACGGCGGCAAAAAATTACAGGTGCTTTGCCGAAGCAAGCAAGGTGCGGTGGTGCAGGCATGGTCGGCAGATAATGGCCTAACCTGGGGCAAGCTTTCAAAAGCAACTTTGCTTAATCCAAATTCGGGCACCGATGCCGTAACGCTTAAAAGCGGCAAGCAGGTGATTGTTTACAACCCGGATGTGCCCGGCAAAGATTGGTTTAACGGGCGTGGCAAGCTTCGCGTTGCCTGCTCTGCCGATGGCAAAACCTGGCGCGACGTTGCCGTGCTGGAGAACGGCGATAAAGAAGAATACAGTTACCCGGCCATCATTCAAACTAAGGATGGGCTCATACATATTACTTACACCTTCGACAGGAAGAACATCAAACATGTTGTGTTGAAGGAAGGTGCCTAAGCGGTAAATATTAACGCTTTTTAAGTTTTACACATCTATCTCGATCTATGAAAAAAATCTGCGCATTAGTTTTAATGCTGGCTGCGTGCTGCACTGCTTTCGCTCAATCTGCTATAACTGGCCGGGTTACCGGCAGTAAGGGCGAACCAATAAATGGTGCTTTAATAACCTTACTAAACACCAATTACGCAACAACAACAAATCAACAAGGCGTGTTTACTTTACCCGCCGTGCAGGCAGGAAATTATGTAGTGCATGTGAGCAGCCCCGGCATGGCGGCTGTAAATATTAACGTATTAGTTCAGGCTAATACACCGCCCCTGAAAATCCAACTAACCGATGCATCGCGGCAACTTGATGAAGTAGTTGTAACCGCTCAAAAGCGCGAGGAGGAACTGCAAAGTGTACCGGCAAGTATCTCAACACTTTCGGCCAGGCAAATACAGGATTACCGTGTTTGGAACCTGAAAGATATTACCGCAATTGTGCCCAACCTGTATTCGGCCAACCCCGGCGATAATCGCAATGTTACGGGCATTCGCGGTATTGCAACAACATCTTATGATCCGGCGGTGGCTACCTATATTGATGGCGTAAACCAATTTAGCCTTGATACTTATATAACACAGCTTTTTGATGTGGAAAGGGTGGAGGTACTGCGCGGCCCGCAGGGAACACTGTACGGTCGCAATGCCATGGGCGGGGTTATCAACGTGATAACCAAACAACCTACCAACACACCCGGCGGCTTTGCCGAGGCCAGCTACGGTAGTTATGGCCAGCAGCGTTATACGCTGGGTTACCGCACACCGCTTATAAAAGACAAGTTGTATTTAGGTGCTGCAGGTTTATATACAGGTATGGATGGCTTTTACACCAACTTATTTAACAACACAAAGCTGGATAAGCAGCACTCGTTTACAGGAAATTATTACTTAAAATACCTGGCATCTAACACTTTCGGACTAACATTGAATGTAAAACATTATGCCAACCGCAACAACGGGCCGTTCGCCCTGGCAGGATCGCCAAGTGATGCTTTGGAAAATCCCTTTAAGGTGAGCCAAAATGCCACCACCAAAATGATCGATAACATCTTCAACGCTTCATTGTCGGCCAATTACACAGGGAGTGATTTTAATTTTACGTCAAATACTGCTTATCAACAAAATTACCGCTACTACACCGTACCAATCGACGGAGATTTTTCCCCTGCGGATGCGGTATCCGTAATCAACAATTACGGGCCGAATTTCAATAAGGTAAAAGTGACCACACAGGAGTTCAGGTTTTCGTCGCCAGCCTCGGCAACCAACTGGAGGTGGACCGCAGGCCTTTATGGTTTTTACAGATATGCACCGACAAAAACGGGCACGTATTACGGGGCAGATGCAGGCTTATTAGGCTTGGATGTAACCAACATTACCAGTATCAATACAAACATCGAGCGCAACTATGGCACCGCAGTATTTGGGCAAGTGGTTTACAGCATTACGCCAATGCTTGATGTTACTGCAGGTTTACGGTACGATTACGAGCACAAAAAGAACATCATAAAAGGCGAATACCAGCCCGATGGCGAGCCGGCAATAGTTACGCAAAACGACACAGCAGCCAAAGCCGGTTTTAAAGCATTCACGCCAAAACTAAGCCTGGCTTATCATCCGTCGGTCAGCAATAACGTTTATGTAAGTTATAGCAGGGGTTTCAGGGCAGGGGGTATAAGTCAATTGGGCTCTGATCCGTCGCAACCGCCATTATATGCCTTCAAACCCGAGTATAGCGATAACTTTGAAATTGGGTCAAAAAACCAACTATTTGATAACCGGTTAAGGGTTAATGCATCGCTATTTTACACCAATGTAAACAATGCGCAGGTGCCTACCTTAATTTTGCCGAGCGCCATCACGCTAACCCGAAACGCGGGTAAACTAACCAGTAAAGGTGCCGAGCTGGAGCTGGCTGCAACCGTACTGAACGGTCTTGATATTCAGTATAACTTCGGTTATACACATGCACGTTATAAAAGTTTGGTTGTAGCTGCAAATGGCGAGGCAGTTAATTTAACGGGCAACCACCAGGTTTATACGCCCGATGTAACATCTATGCTGGCCTTGCAATATGCTTGTGCCATCGGCAGCAAAACGCGTTTAATTGCCCGCGGCGAATGGCGCTACCTTGGTGACCATTATTTCGACCTGGCAAACCAGATAGAGCAAAAGGCTCACAGCACCTACAATGCCCGCGTTGGCGCAAGTTGGGACCGTGTTAGCGTATTTGTATGGGGAAGCAATTTGGGCAACAAGCGTTATTTGGATTACGCGTACGACTTCGGCGCATCGCACTTAGGTAATCCGCGGGTTTATGGCGTTACTTTACGTACTGATTTTTGACACATTAAAATATAAAACCTTCATATTTTAACCATTTGGCTGAGCTTAAAGTTTGCAGATGTTAAAATATGGCTACAATTGGCTAATTTACGGCTTAAATAGTGTGATACGCGATGCTAATTTTGGATAAAACAATATTAGCATGATTAAATTTGACTGGAAGGGTGTATTCCCCGCTGTAACAACCAAGTTTACTGATAACGACGAGCTTGATTTCAACGCGTTCGATAAAAATATTAATGCCCAGTTAGAGGCAGGTGTTGATGGTATAGTTTTAGGTGGCTCGCTTGGTGAAGCAAGTGTGTTGACTGATGACGAGAAGTTTGCACTGTTATTGCATACCGTTAAATTAGTTGAAGGCCGCATCCCTGTTTTATTGAACATTGCCGAGTCGACTACTAAAGCAGCTGTAGCCAATGCACAAAAAGCGCTTGAGCTTGGTGCTGATGGCTTGATGCTGTTGCCCCCAATGCGTTACAACGCTGATGCCCGCGAAACGCTTGCCTACTTCAGTGCGATAGCCGAGAGCACGCCGCTGCCAATAATGATTTACAACAACCCTGTTGATTATAAAATTGAAGTGACGCTTGATATGTTTGCGGAGCTTGCTGCCCATGAGAATATCCAGGCGGTGAAAGAATCTACACGTAACGTATCAAACGTTACGCGCATGATAAACCGCTTTGGCGACAGGTTTAAAATTATGACCGGTGTTGACCCATTGGCTATGGAAAGCCTTGTTATGGGTGCCGACGGCTGGATTGCCGGTTTGGTTGATGCCTTCCCTAAAGAAACGGTTGCCGTTTATCGTTTGGTTAAGGAAAACCGCATTGCGGAGGCGTTGACCATCTACCGTTGGTTTTTGCCTGTGCTGGAGCTTGACATTCATCCAAAGTTGGTACAATACATTAAATTAGCCGAAGTTGCTACAGGTATTGGTACCGAAAATGTGCGCGCGCCACGCCTGCCGTTGATAGGTGCCGAGCGTGAGCAGGTGTTAAAAGTTATAAATGATGCGTTGGCAGTACGCCCTGCGTTGCCTGAAGGCAGCTGGGGACGCGTTAGCGAACTAACAGCATAAAATATGAGGGTTGAAAATATTGTAGCGTGCAGCTACGTGAGCAGTAATGCAAAGAGCTTTGAAGGTGTTGAGGCTGCAACAGGCAATAAACTTGACGGTGTATTTACTGTAGCTACCGAGGCCGAAGTTGATAACGCTTTAACGTCTGCTACAACCGCCTTTAGTACATATAAAAATATAAGCGGGCACAAAAAGGCAACGTTTTTAAGAGAGATAGCCAAACAAATAAATATCATAGGCGAACAGCTTGTTAACCGTGCTGTGCAGGAGAGCGGTTTGCCCCTTGGCCGTATACAGGGTGAGTTGGGCCGCACAACAGGCCAGTTAAATATGTTTGCCGATTTGCTTGCCGAAGGCTCATGGGTGGACGCAGTGATTGACACAGCCCAGCTGGATCGTAAGCCTTTGCCAAAATCAGATATTCGCCGTATGCTTATACCGATAGGCCCGGTAGTGGTATTTGGCGCGAGTAATTTTCCGCTGGCTTTTTCTGTAGCCGGCGGCGATACTGCATCAGCATTAGCAGCTGGTTGCCCGGTAGTTGTTAAGGCACACCCTGCACACCCCGGCACAAGTGCGCTGGTGGGTGAGGCCATAGTAAATGCAGCAAAATCAACAGGTATGCCAGGTGGTATATTTTCACTTTTGTATGATGATAGCTACGCTGTTGGTTCGGCGTTGGTTAAGCACGCGCTTACAAAAGCGGTAACCTTTACAGGTTCATACAAAGGTGGTATGGCTTTGGTAAAGCTGGCGCAAGAGCGCCACGAGCCCATCCCAGTATTTGCAGAAATGGGTAGCATTAACCCTGTTTTGCTGTTGCCTGCAGCACTTGATGAAAGTGCCGAAGCAATTGCCAATAAATATGCAGTCTCAATCACATTAGGTGCGGGTCAGTTTTGTACAAATCCGGGTTTGCTTATTGGTGTCAAATCAGCATCTCTTGATGTTTTCAAAACTGCGCTGGCTGCAGCGATTGAACAGGTAGCGCCTGCTACTATGCTTACCAAGGGTATTTGCGAAAACTATCATAATTTATCAACCCAAGTCCTTAACGAAGACGGCGTATCTGTTTTGGCCGAATCAAAGCTGACTAACGAACTTGCCAATCAATCTACTGCAAAGGTGGTTGAGGTAAGCGCTGCAAAATTCCTGTCGAACCCCAAATTGCAGGAAGAAATATTCGGTCCGTATTCGTTGTTAGTGATTGCCGATGATGAGCAGCAACGCCTTGAAGTAGTAAAATCGCTCGAAGGCCAACTTACCGTTACGCTTATGGCCGGTGGTAATGAGCTTGAAAGTTACACTGAGCTTTTATCTGCACTGCAAAATATTACAGGCAGGATAATATTGAACGGCGTACCAACCGGCGTAGAGGTTTGTGCAGCAATGCAGCATGGCGGCCCTTTCCCGGCAACTAACGACAGCCGCTTTACATCTGTGGGCAGCACAGCTGTATACCGTTTTGTAAGGCCGTTTGCCTGGCAGGACTGGGTGAACGCCCTTTTGCCCGATGAGCTGAAAGACGGCAATCCGCTAAACATTTGGCGCAAGGTTGATAATACATACACAAAAGATTAAATGAATAGCAAAACATTTTTTTGCATAGATGCCCATACTTGCGGTAACCCGGTAAGGCTTGTAGCAGGCGGCGGCCCTAATTTAAAAGGGGCCAACATGAGCGAAAAGCGCCAGCATTTTTTAAAAGAATACGACTGGATTCGCAAGGGCTTGATGTTTGAGCCGCGTGGGCATGATATGATGTCGGGCAGTATTTTGTACCCGGCTCATGACCCAGAGAACGATGTGGCCGTTTTATTTATCGAGACGAGCGGCTGCCTGCCTATGTGCGGGCATGGTACCATCGGCACCATTACTATTGCTATAGAGGAAGGGCTTATTCAACCAAAAGTACCCGGCGTGGTACGTATGGAAGCACCCGCTGGTTTGGTGTTGATTGAGTACAAACAAGAAGGCAAAAAAGTAACATCGGTAAAGCTGGTAAATGTGCCATCGTACCTTGCGGCCGAGGGGCTGGAAGTGGAGTGCCCCGATCTTGGAACGCTAACTTTTGATGTTGCTTACGGGGGTAACTACTATGCTATAGTTGATCCGCAGCCGAACTTTCCCGGTCTTGAGAAATATACAGCTTCACAGCTTATAAGCTGGAGCCAGGTCATACGGTCGCGCATCAATGATAAATACACCTTTGTACATCCGCAAAACCCCACCATTAACACCTGCACCCATGTGCTATGGACAGGTGCCACGCTTGATGCACAATCAACCGCGCGTAATGCTGTTTTTTATGGCGATAAGGCGATTGACCGCTCACCATGCGGAACAGGAACATCGGCACGTATGGCGCAATGGCATGCAAAAGGTAAGCTTAAACAAGGCGAACCTTTTATACATGAAAGCATTATAGGCAGTAAGTTTACCGGCAAAGTTGAAGACGTTGTAAAGCTTGAACAATTTGATGCAATAGTACCAAGTGTGGAAGGCTGGGCAAAGATTTATGGTTACAACACAATTAAAATTGACCCTGATGATGATCCGTATGCTTACGGTTTCCAGGTAATATAATATAACAATGGCTAACGTACTGATAATAGGGGCTGGTATTGTAGGGCTAAGCTCGGCGTATTACCTGAGCAAAGCAGGGCACCAGGTAACCATACTTGAAAAAGGCGACCTGGGCGATAATTGCTCGTTCGGTAACGCCGGGATGATTGTGCCGAGCCATTTTGTGCCCTTGGCAGCACCGGGCATGTTACAACAGGGCATCAGGTGGATGTTTAACAGTAAAAGCCCGTTTTATGTAAGGCCGTCGCTAAACCCCGACTTGATATCGTGGGGAGTGAAGTTTATGAAGAACGCCAACGAGGGGCATGTGGAGCGATCTGCCAAACCGCTTCGTGATCTGGCGTTGTTGAGTAAATCTTTATACAATGAACTAAGTCAGCAACCGGGATTTGATTTTGGACTATCCGACAAAGGCATCCTAATGTATTACAAAACGGATAAAGCTGCCGAAGAAGAAGCTCATCTTGCCCATAAAGGCCTTGAGCTTGGCCTTGATATGGCCGTGTTAAATGCCGACGAGTGCAGGCAGTTGCAGCCACATTTGAAGCTGAACGTTATGGGTGCCGTGCATTACCGTTGCGACGGTCACCTTTATCCTAATAAACTGATAGCTGACCTGATTGCTTACCTGGAAAAAGCCGGTGTAAAGATCATGCGGAACCACGAGGTTACGGCTGTGCAAACATCAGGTAGCAAGATCACCGCTTTGCAGGCAGGTAATAAACAATGGCAAGCCGATGAGTATGTAATTGCAACGGGCTCATGGTCGCCGGCTGTGGCGGCACTTGCCGGTATTAAGGCACCATTGATGCCTGGTAAAGGATACTCATTTATGGTTAAGGAGCCACAACAGCGGCTGCAAATTCCGGCTTTATTATGCGAGGCCAGGGTAGCTATCACACCCATGAATGGCAGCATTCGCTATGGCGGTACAATGGAGCTTGACCGTATCAACACCCGGATAAACATGAACAGGGTAAAGGGGATTGTTGAGGCCATACCGCAATATCTGCCCGATTTAAAGCCTGAAATACCTGCCGAAAAAGATATCTGGTTTGGTTTTCGTCCATCATCGCCGGATGGGCTTCCATATATCGGCCGAAATAAAAAATACGGTAACCTGGTTTTGGCTACCGGCCACGGAATGATGGGTCTAGGGCTTGGCCCTGCTACCGGTAAGCTGGTAAGCGAGATTGTTGACGAAGCAGCGTTATCTATGCCGATAGACGCTTTCTCGGCAAACCGTTTTTAATATGATAAGATAATATATGGATGATGGTTATCACTTAGTCATCCATATATTATCTCTTAAATATCCATCTTTCTGATTTATTGGTTAAATAATGTAAATTTAAACCTGATGAAGGTTCTGCAATTTACTATTCCGGTAGCCGATGATAAGAGTGTGATTGCCGAGCAGGTTGACCTACCACATCATTACCCGTATTTGCACAGGCACAAGGAAACCCAAATTACCTGGATACAGGAAGGAGAGGGCACCCTCATTGCTGGTAATCATATGCACAGCTATGGCCCAGGCGATATCTTTTTATTAGGTGCCAACATGCCTCATCTTTTTAAAAGTAACGATGAGTATTACCTTCCCGAAAGTACTTTACGCGTAAAAGCTATCAGTATATTTTTTAACCCGGATGGCTTGCTATCGGCAACCTTCAACCTGCCGGAGATGAAAGCCATAAAGACTTTTATCGGGCAGCATGCGCAAGGCTTTAAGATTCCCTCAAGATATTCGTCTTTAATTTCTGCTGCGATGGAGGCCACAGAACAGGCTAAGGGTACGGATCAACTAATTTGTTTTTTGGAGTTGCTTAAGCAACTGCAGCAAATAAGTAACCGGCTCGATGCATTGTCTGGTTACAGTAACATGCCTGCAATTACCGAAGACGAAGGGATAAGGATAGGTAACATATATAATTACCTTATGCAAAACTACAGCGGCACTGTTAAGCTCGAAGATGTGGCCAGAACAGCGTTTATGACGCCCGAGTCTTTTTGCCGCTATTTTAAGAAACACACCGGGCACACGTTCGTGTCGTTTTTAAATGAAATAAGGGTTAATGAAGCCTGTAAAAAGCTCACCGAGCATAAGGCCGAAAATATTTCGGATATAGCATACCGCTGCGGATTTAAAAGTATTAACAATTTCAACCGCGTATTTAAATCCATAATGGGCTACACCCCGCGTGAGTATTTTGCTAATTATCGCAACAGCATAAAAAGTTTATAGCCGCACTTGCTTTTAACTTGGTATAAAAATATTTCCTAAAACTATAATTTCAATATGGTTGTTGACTTAATACATCAATCCACCATATTATGAAAAATAACGACGGAATAGAAGTAGCCGACAAGCAGGATCATCAGCCAGGGGTAGAAAGTGAAATGAGCCCGAAGCCCGAGTATATAAAACCTGATTATAAGGCCGCTGGCAAACTTGATGGCAAAGTGGCCCTTATAACCGGTGGCGACAGCGGTATTGGCCGTGCAGTTGCGGTACATTATGCCCGCGAAGGTGCAGACGTATCTATTATTTACCTGGAAGAGAGTGAGGATGCCAACGAAACCAAAGCTTTGGTTGAAGCCGAAGGAAAAAGGTGCCTGTTGATACGTGGCGACGTTAAAGACAGAAGTTTTTGCTTTGACGCGGTTAAGCAAACGGTTAGCCAATTAGGAAAGCTCAATATCCTTGTCAACAATGCCGGCGTGCAGGTTCCGCAAAAAGAATTTACTGACATTACCGAGGCACAACTCGAAACAACTTTTAAAACCAATATTTTTGCCTACTTCCATTTTGCTGCTGCCGCGATGGATCATTTAGGCGATGGCGATACCATTATCAATACCACATCGGTAACAGCATATCGTTCGTCTCCAAACTTAATAGATTATTCGTCTACCAAAGGTGCTATTACTACATTTACCCGTTCACTGGCAACTAACCTTGTTAAGAAGAATATCAGGGTAAACGCCGTAGCGCCGGGCCCGGTTTGGACACCGCTCATCGTATCTACTTTTGACGAAGAAAAGATCAAAGAGTTTGGCAGCGAAACCGCTATGGAACGTGCAGGTCAGCCGTCGGAGCTAGGCCCGGCCTATGTTTTCCTCGCTTCCGACGATGCATCTTTTATCACCGGCCAGGTAATTCACATAAACGGCGGCGAAGTTGTAAACGGATAAGTTTCTTAAAATAGAATACTATATAAATATAAAGGCCCTGCAAAAATGAAGGGCCCTTATATTTATTATTTGAGGGATTGCATATCAATTACGTAACGAAATCTTACATCCTCGTCTTGCATTTTTTCATAAGCATCATTAATTTCTTCGATGTTTATCATTTCCACATGCGGAAGTATATTGTGTTCAGCGCAAAAATCAAGAACCTCTTGTGTTTCGGCAATGCCGCCAATAAGGGAGCCACCCACGCTGCGAGCCTGGCTTGCAATTTCCATATTATTTAATGGCTCTTTGTAAGGTGCCAGTAAACCAACAGTCACCAATGAGCCGCGACGGCGCATCAATGAAATATAAGGTGTAACGTCAAACGGGTCAGGAATGGTTACAAGTATAAAATTAAAGTACTTTTCATACTGTTTCATCTCCTCCTCGTTTTCGGAAATGATCACGTTGTCGGCACCCAATTGCAGCGCAACATCGCGTTTTTCTTCCTTGGTAGTAATTGCTGTTACTTCGGCGCCCATAGCCTTAGCAATCATCACGCCCATATGGCCCAAACCACCTATACCTACCACGGCTACTTTGTCGCCGACCTTTACGTTCCAATGTTTAAGGGGCGAATATGTGGTAATGCCCGCGCAGAGGATAGGTGCAGCTTTACTTGCATCCAGCGTTTGAGGGATGTTCAATACAAAGTCTTCACGTACCACTAAGTTATTTGAGTAACCACCAAATGTGTTGTAGCCAGATCCATCAGCCACAAAATAACCATTGTAGGTCATGGTTGGCCCCTGCGGCCGCTCACAAAATTGTTCTTCGCCTTCATGGCAAGCCGAGCAGCTTTTACAGCTGTTAATCATGCAACCTACCCCTACGGTATCGCCAACTTTAAATTTGGTAACCGCGCTGCCTGCATAAGTTATGTGGCCTATCACTTCATGACCCGGTACGCAAGGGTAAAGTGTGTTTTTCCAGTCGTTTGCTACCTGGTGCAAATCCGAGTGGCACACACCACAATAAAGCACTTCTATAAGCACCTCATTATCTTTAGGCGCATCGCGCTCAAACTCCATAAGTTTTAGGGTTTCGCCTCCTATTAAGTTGCCCGAGGCTCCGTATCCTTTGGCGGCAATTTTTTCTGATGTTAAAGTTTCCATAGTTATCTATTGATGTAAAATATTAACTATGGATAAAATTATTTGTTTTGTGTTTTATAGTAGCGATTGGGGTATTGATCATGTAAGCTTATTATATCATAAAGCCCGGCAAATGCCAGGCTTTGAGTATTATAATATGTCCAAAACAATAGCTTGCTATTTAGCATCTTTAACCTGCCTGATCGCATCATCAGCAAGTTTAGCTGATGTATCATCATTCAGTTGCTTGCGTTGCTTGCTTATCTCTTCAAGGCTGGTAATCAGTCGCGGGGCAATGCCATACCTTTTGTAATTGACGGCTAAGTCGCGTATCGCATCAATACCTTCGGCTACATATGTACGGTTATTCATTTTGCCAATAATTTTCGGCATCGTTTTAATTGCATTGTCCACCTTTGCCTGTACAGGGGCCTTTTTAAAGGCCGTAATAACGTATGGCCATTCCGTATCCGATCCATTTGCAGCATAAATGCCAACTATAGCTAATGCAACAGGTCCATCAGCTTGTGGCTGCAAATCTTTGGCTGTCTTAAAGGCTTCGGCAGGTGCTACGCCATTGAGTGCATTTAAAGCAGCAGCGCGCACACTGTACGACGGGCTTTTTAACGAGCTGATGTAAATGTCTTTAAAACCGGCAGCTTTTTCGGTTTTCGCAAGAAATGATATTGCCGCTGCCCGTACAGGGTAAGGCTCATCTGCCTTAGCAAGGCTAGCAATAACAGGTAAAGCCGCCGCCATCAAATCTTTATCATCTGTTTTAATTGCCCGGATAGCTTTGATGCGTAGCCCATAATATTTGTCCCTCAATGCAGCAATCATGATTTGTTTACCTTCAGCAGTTGTGACTTGCTCTGTTGCTGCCTGGAACGCCTCGAACCTGTCCATATATAGTGTTGCATGCTGATACTGGAAAGCATACTCGGCCATTGTTTTATGATCTGTTTTTTTGGCCAGTAATATTTTTTCAGCATCAACATTCACAAGGTTTGGTTTGGCTGCCAATTTAAAAGTAAGGGTGTCTTTGGCGTTCCTTAGCCAAACATTATGTCGTTCTACTTTCGAGCCTGTGTAAATATCAACTGCAATCGGAAGGATAAATACCTGCCCTTGCTGATTTTGGCTGATAAACACTTTTTCGGTTTTGCTGGATTCGTCCCATTTGTAGGTAATGTCCAGAACAGGATGGCCGGCGCCGTAATACCATTGATTAAAAAACCAATTCATATCCCTGCCAGATACCTCTTCCATGGCCAGGCGAAGATCATGCACCTCAGCACTTTTAAAGGAATGTGTTTTTAAATACAAGCCAAGGCCTTTAAAAAACGCGGCATCACCAAGATAGGTGCGCATCATGTTTAGCACGATGCCGCCTTTATCATATATATTAGAACCATTAATGCCTTCCTCGTCCGAATAGTAAAAGGGAACAAGGTTTTGGCTTAGAGCAGTCTTGTTGTTTAAGTATGCTTGCAGTTCGTCGTAGCGTTTGGCATCGCCATCGTCCTTACCATACTTTTTTTCCTGCCAATATTTCTCGCCGAACACGGCGAACGACTCATTTAGCGTTTCGTTGCTCCAGCTTTCGCAAGTAACCAAATCGCCAAACCATTGGTGAAAAAGTTCGTGCGCAATTGTGCTGCCGCCGCTCCCGTTAGGGTCATCAACTAAGTCCCATGGGCTTTTTTGTACATAATCGCCATGCAGCGTGGCCGACGAGTTTTCCATAGCGCCTAACGGGTAGTCCCTAACAACCACTTGCGAATATTTTTCCCAGGGAAAATCAACACCAAGCGCTTTCGAATAAAATTCCATCATCTCAGGCGTTTGACCAAAAATGGCTTTTGCATAAGGGAAATACTTTGGCTCCAGGTAGTAGTTAACCTCTTTATTGCGCCACTTGTCTTTATAAATCTTAAAATCGCCAATAGCCATCATGAATAGATAAGGAGAGTGGGGGAGTTTCTGTTTCCAGGTGTCGGTACGCGTGCCATCAGCATTATTTTTTTGACCAATGAGCAACCCGTTTGACAAGGTAGTGTATTTTGCAGGCACTGTCATGCTTAGTTGCTGGGTTGTTTTTTGCCCGGGCCTGTCAATAGTGGGGAACCAGCAGGATGATGCTTCCGCTTCGCCTTGCGTCCATACCTGGGTGGGTTTGTCGGCTTCTGTGCCTTTAGGGTTTATAAAGTAAAGCCCCTTGCCGTCCAGCTTATGGCCGGGTTTATCATGTAACAAGTTTGGTTTCGAGGTGTAATCTATAAATACAGTGTATTGCTCTCCGCCAGCATATTTTTTGTCAAGCTTTATATGCAGGTAGGCGCTATCTTCATATGTATACCTTAATGGCAATAGTTTTCCAGCCTTTGCTATCGCTATTTTATGAACATCCATTCCCTTTGCATCAAGGGTGAGCGAGTCGGTATTATAAAAGTGGGGTTTTAGCGTTATCCATGCTTTTCCATATAAATA
Organism: Mucilaginibacter pallidiroseus; assembly: GCF_007846085.1. Taxonomy (GTDB): domain Bacteria; phylum Bacteroidota; class Bacteroidia; order Sphingobacteriales; family Sphingobacteriaceae; genus Mucilaginibacter; species Mucilaginibacter pallidiroseus. The sequence continues at coordinate 1,162 of NZ_VOEJ01000009.1, read as the reverse complement.
TGATCTTTGATAATCAAATCGTACATCAAGTTTGGTATCAACCAAATCATTTATACTTACGGGGGTTTCCCGGTAGCCTTTTCCGCTCCCTGTATTTATATATGGCTGAGCCATTATAGAACCGGATAGAAGCATTAGTATTACGAGAAGTGACCAGGAGGGATGTAAAAGTTTTTTCATTTAAGAGATTGGTAATAGTTGACCGGCAAAAATATAAAGTTTGGCGATTAAAGGCCCAGATATGATGATTGTCGCAAATTAGTTACCGGATGCGGTTCGCTACGCCTGCTAACAAGTAGGGGCAGAAGCTAAAATTGTGGTGGGAAAAGCAAATTCATCATACGTATGTATTGAAACTTGCCCCTTTTGATTAGTTGCGATACTTATGTATTTATACATAGTAATGCTTAACTTAATGATGTGTTTATTGCAAATTCCCTACTTAAAATGCCGCACAAAAGGCGTTCAGATAATTATGTTACTGTATTACAGTATATTACAAAATAGTTGAAATTTTATTTGTATACAAGTAAATTATGGCTACCTTTGCAGCCCGCTCAGGAACGATAGAGCGGTTGTTTTTTGAAGAGATAGCGAGTTAAGAAGACGTTAAAATAAAATGAAAATTTTACTTGACACGAAGCTTTAAAATTTGCACCTTTGCAACCCGCAAATGAGGTAACTCGGAAGCGAAAAAACAAAGAAAACAAACTTTAAAAAAATAAAAAATAAAGTTTGGAAATAAAGAAAAGGTTTCTACCTTTGCAGTCCCAAAACGAGGGAAACAAAATCTGGAAACAGAGATTGAAAATCGTTAAGACAGAGAGCAATTCTCAGTCTGATATTAAGATTGAAAGTTTAAGTCGCAATGACTGAAAACATAAAGCAGATTCGAGAGATGAAGCAAATAAGTTCTTTTAAGAAATAGAAAATCATGTAGCGTAACAACCGAAAGGTATGTTATAAGAAACGAACTTGGTAGGATACTGTAAGAGAATATTTTTTTTACAAGTTTCTATTGAATGAGTTTAATAGGGCTTGGATACAAACAAACACATTTTACAATGGAGAGTTTGATCCTGGCTCAGGATGAACGCTAGCGGCAGGCCTAATACATGCAAGTCGGACGGGATTTGGGAGCTTGCTCCTAATGAGAGTGGCG
>NZ_VOEJ01000008.1 GCF_007846085.1 Mucilaginibacter pallidiroseus | reverse complement strand
AACCGTACAAAAACATCCGCTCTCAGGAGCCTATCTGTACAACAACTTTACTCTCTTTCAAACCCTAACTCAAAGGGGTCACTTTAGATTGGCGAAGAGGGGTCAACATCAGTGGTATATCCATATTTTAAACATATCCTTCTTTAAAAAGTTTATTTGGATATACATTGAGCTTAAAAGTTCGCTTAAATCAATAGAAGGATCAAAATATATGACAAGAAAGGTCACCAGCGGCCCTGTCAGGAACAAGGAACGTACCAAGGCAAATTTGATTGAAGCGGTAGGGACCATTCTTAAAAAGGATGGCTTTGCAAGCCTTAGTGCAAGTAGAATTGCCGAAGAGGCCAAGGTAGACAGGCGGCTCATTTACGATTATTATGGCGGCCTTGAGGGGCTCGTAAGAAAGTACTTGGATGATAAAGACTATTGGAAAACAGGGCAAGAAGACCTTCCGGAGATGATAGAAAACGCTAAAAACGATGCCGGGAAAAAACTTGCCCTGGGCGTGTTGGAAAATCAGTTTGATAGTTTAATCAACAATGAGGAGATGCGCAGGATTATTGCCTGGGGGGTCAGCGAAAAATTACCTGCCTTGAAAGAACTTGATCTGAATCGTGAGCGCATAGGTGAGGCAATAATTAGTGAAGTGATTGATACACATTTCGCCCAAAGCGATAAAAACTTTCGGGCGATGTATGCAATTCTCATGGGCGGAGTATATTATCTGACGCTTCATGCCAAAATGCAGGAAAACACGTTCTGCGGCCTGGATATTCAACAAGCAGCCGGACAGCACGAGATCAAAAAAGCGCTCGGACAGTTTATTGATTTTATTTACCAGTAGCTAATATTTATAGAAAGGGATATGAAGATGTTTTATGGATTTTGCACCATCGCAATTGTTGGCACTTTCACATTTATCGGTTTCCAATTGTTTAAAAATCAAGAAACCGTATCAGACGACTTGCCAAAGAAATTTGAACATTACCAATCGCTTGACAGTTCAAGAGTAATTAAATCGGGAAACATATCAATGGAGTTATTAACTGAGAGTAGCGAGGATATACAATATTTTTTAACATCAGATAATAAGCTTATTGTCTACTCAGTTTTGGGCGAAACAAAAAACATCTTTCATAAAGTTGACAAAAAGGGTGTTGTGACCGATTCACTAATTATAAATTGCCAACCAGGAGATATTGCATTTGTAAAAGGCTACATTATAAATAAGCAAACACATCAGTTTTACAAATGGACCTTTGATGAAAAAAAGCAGCCTATCAACATCGCACTCCAAAACAACCGGCTCGACTGGGATATAAAAAAGCAGCAGGAACTCTATTCAACTATAAAAAAGGACTCCCCAGCAGTATTGGTGGATTTTGGCACGGAGAGCCCGGAGCCGGTAAAGCACTCAGGTGGCGAAATGCAAACGGTTCCGTCCATGCGCACCTACGCTATGCTGACGTATTTTAAAGAAGGCGAGTGTTACACATTTTTTACAACGTTGGATGTACACCATCAATTTCCGTATTCATACACGGAGCAGCTTTTGTTAAACAATCCTTTTAAACGCATCAACAACAAAATTAGTGGGAATAGGGAGATCATCAAAACACCTGCTATTCGATACCGCTACTTTCAAAAACTAAAATTGGAAAAGGTTAGGTTTTCGGGCGGTGGTGGCAACGCGCCGGGTTTCGACGAAATGCTTTTTCATGGAAATCTTTATACAGATGTGGCATATAAAAAGGATACACTAAAGTTAAAAGAGTTTATGTATCTGGAAGAGAAGTGGCACCTTTCACAAATAGAGATAGACGGTAAAAATATCGGCACGGTGACTAAGAATAAAAGTCAGCCCCCGCACAACATTGATGCCTATATGTACTACACAAACCAACAATTAGGTTATGCACTGTTTGCTAACGATGATAAAAAGATTTACCTCATCAAATAATTCGGTTATATGGACAGATCAATAACCGCTATGCTTTTGCTGACCTTAACTGCTCTGTGCGCATGTCAATCAAAAATAGAGAAGCAACAAAAAGCAGCCAAGCCGAAACAGGCACCACCGCATACAACTGTGGTACAAAACAAAAAAGAGCAGCCTGCGCATACAGCAAAAATGACCTTTGTAAAATATATTGATGATGGTGATTACTTTCAACTCATAGCACGTAAAGGCGACAGCACATTCAGTTTCATTAATGAAACTGATCCCAGCAGAAGTTTAAACAGGGGCGATCAAATACAGATTACGTGGAAGGATGGCACTGTTACAATGCCTGGTGATAATGATGTGGAAGCACCGGCGCAGTTGTTACGTTATGTCAAAAAAATCAGCGATGGCCCTGTTTCGGTATTTAGAAAGGTATACGGTAAAAAGCTTAAATATACATGGCCTACTGATGAGCATTTTACCTCGTCGTACCTGGATAAACTTTATATGCAAACCGAATATTACCTGTCTAAAACAACTAACCCTTTGTTGCAGCTTGCTATCAAAAATCAGGACCAGCTCACCTATTCAATAGAGTCCAGAGAACGTAACAACCACAATTATAAGGTGATTGGCATAGCCCCAATAGGTACAAATGGTGCTAACGTTGTTCAATGGCTTTACATTGGCGACGAAGAAGACGATCAGATATACGAATACGATTTGCCGGAAGACAGATTGGTACCATTTGATTGAGGTGCTTGCTAATAGCAATAAATGTAAAACATCATCATCTCAGCAAAGCTAAAAGATTGTTTATTTTGAAGAGTAGACTAGACGGTGAAATTTTTTTGAAAATCATTAATTAGCTTAAGATATTAAGTAGTTTAATATGCTTTAAATGCCAACGAGATTGGTGAAACTTTCTGGATAGCTACTGACACATTACTGTGTTGATACCTTGCCACCAAATGAAACAAAATGCTTAACGACACTTTACGATCGCTTTTTTGCCGCGACTTGAATAAATTAAAAGATGAACTGGAACTTTATCAGCAGGAGTCGAACATTTGGCTTATCGACGGCCATATCCTAAACTCGGCAGGTAACCTTTGCCTTCATCTAATCGGCAACCTGAATACCTATATAGGGGCTATCCTTGGTCACTCAGGCTATATCCGAAACCGACCCGAAGAGTTTTCGCGAAAGGATATACCCAGAGGTGAACTCATTATTAAGATTGAGCAAACCATTGCTGTTATCGAGCTAACGTTACCACTTCTAACAGATGCTCAAATGCAAAGCGAGTATCCCCAGGAAGTAAACGGCAGTAAGTTGACCACCGAATATTTTTTGGTTCACCTAGCCATGCATTTAAGCTATCACCTGGGGCAGGTTAACTACCACCGTCGACTACTGGACAATTAAATTGTTGCCTCGTCGTAAAATCAAAACAGTTTGGCTTCTCTGTTACGTTGACGGATCTCGTCATCCGTTTTTAGCATAAAGTTCTCTTTAACGTTGCTCTCTGCCATCGCCTGAACTTCTTCGATATGAGGTCGAAATTCGGCTTCATAGTCTGTAAAGGCCTTCTGATACGCTCCACCATGTTGCTGTAGTGCCTCAGCAAGTGCAGCTGCACCAAGTACTGATAAGGACCCGCCCTGCCCTGCAGCGGGCGAAGCGCAGTAAGCCGCATCCCCTACCAAAGCTACGCGACTTTTTGACCAGCAGGGCATCTTGATCTGGCAAAACTTGTCAAAGTAAAAATTGCCCGAACGATCAACAATATCCAGCAACTCATCAGTACGCCAGCCTTTACCTCTAAATTGATTGGCAATCAGCTGCCGCTGTTGTACCGTATCACGGTAGTCATAAGCCATTTCTTGCTCTGAAAGATAAGTAAAGATGATATCTGTTTTGCCGTTATAAGCATTTAGCATTACAGATTGATCAGGCGTACGGTACATCTGCATGGTACGTTGCGGCACAAGCAGGCCAGGCACAATACTTATCGAAAAATAGGCACCAAGGAAAATGTTATAATCGCTTTCCGGCCCGAACCAAAGCTTGCGGATATTGGAATGCGATCCATCACAACCGATTACAAGGTCGAAGGTGCGCGGTGTGCTTCTTTTGAACGAAACAATCAGCCCTTCGTTTTCTTCGTGTAAAGAATGGACACTATCATTAAAAATAAACTCTACACAATCACCCAAAGCGCCAAGCATTACCTGCACAAATTTGTCCCGCTCTATCTCGATCTCATCAGTGGTATTAGTTGGCACATCCTCTCGATTGTTCAATATCATGCTGCCTTCTGTTATGTTATCAGCGTTTTTGAAGTCGATGCGATCTACACCAAGTTGGTGGCCTTTAAACTGCTGGTAAAGGCCCATGCGTTTAATAATATCGACAGCTTGCGCTGTGAGGTCAACAGCACCGCCCGCCGTACGCGGCTCTGCGGCCATCTCAACTATGGTTACCTGGTAACCGATATTACTTAGCCACCAAGCAGTGGACAGGCCGGCTATACTGGCACCGGAGACTAGTATTTTTTGATCTTTTATTGGTTTCATACTTCAATTTGAAAAGCACAAAACTGGCGAAGTTATATTGGCGAGGATAGAACAATTGCGACAAAATCATCGCCAAGCCTTTCTTTGCGGGCTTTTGTTTGTTTGGCAAAAGCCGCAGCCGTAGTGCCGCTGTAACGCTTAAATTCACGATTAAGATGAGATTGATCCGCATATCCAAGTTCGTAAGCCAGCCCGGCAATGTTCAACTCAGGGTTGCCCCATAATCTGTCCCGGGCCTGCTCAAAACGCATCAACCCGGACACGTCTTTTACCGTATGGCCTGAGGCTGCCTTAAATTTACGCTCAAGGGTACGCACCGTAGAGTGTGCTGCTTGGGCAACAGCAGAAACAGGTAGCGCTCCATTTCCATTCTGCATAGCTTTGCCGGCTTTAATCAATACAGAATTGCTGAATGAGGTTGTGCAATTATCCAGGAACCAATCTTTGACCATATCTAATGCCTGAGCAATATTACCTTGATCAAGTATCCTACCTAACTCATTTTGCAGCGAAGCAATAGGATGCGCTATACTGCTGATAACGCCGCCCGGCACAGGTTGCAGACCAAGCAGATCATATACCGCCCACGGAAAACATTTTATACCAATGATCTTCAGCCGGTTTTTTGCATAAAAATTAACGGTGCGGCCAAGGAGCCCGACAACAAAAGGAGATGGCATGATTTGACCCTGATCATCGTTTTTAAGCGTCAATTCACTGCCGAAATAAAAAATAATCTCAGCGTTTCCATCCGGCAACACCTCAAAGGCAATAGGTTCCTGGCCAAACTCCTTCTCCAAGTACCAAAATCCATGTATGAGATTTTTCAATTTGTCAGGAGGCCTTAGTTCCAGGTGTTGCATTTTTAAAGATAAAACGAATGGTATAAAGCACAAGCGCTTTTAAGCTGTAAATTTTCCTATCGTTAAAAAGCGATACCAAATTGAAACCCAATGGCAAACGACGTTGGTCTGTCGTTTCCAAAACGCAAGGGCAATGGTACAGCAGCAAACATGCTGCTGCTTTTGCCTTTTATAACTATTTTATTAATCACGGGTGTAAGCCCGTATCTACCAGACGTTTCAAAGGCGGCCCGGCCCGCAAATGTCCACCCTTTGCCAAAACCAAGCAATACACCTGGGTGAAAGGTAAAATTGGCCATTTTGCTGGTACCGTTCTCGGCCCGTACGGAGGGCACAAATTCCGCAGAAAAGCCAACCCTGGCGCTCTTCCAAATATTAATACCGGTTGGCATTCCAACTACGTAATGGGCGCCAAAATTGGTGTCGGTCCCTGTGCTGCTCCACGTAATGATAGGATGCAGTATGCCCACATAGCCAGCAAGTTTTGGATAAGTTGGCGTTGGCGTTTGAGCAACGCATGTGTAAGCCGTGAGCAGGGAGATTAAAACAGATAAAATTGCTTTCATGAATAAGAATTGTATTAATAATACAAGACTATTCAAAGTCGCACTCTTAAAATTGTATCCGTTTAACTACTGGTATGATTTTTACTTTTGATCGCTTTTCTGTAGGCTGAGGGGCTTTGACCGATCATCCTTTTAAAAATTCGATTGAAGTGACTTTGATCGGAAAATCCTGTTAAATATCCTATCTCTGTTAAGGTGTGACAACTGCTTTCGATAAGATAACAAGCTTTCTCTATGCGCATTTTACGCATGTAGTCACCAAAACTTAGGTTATCAAAATACTTCGAAAATTCACGCGACAAATATGCTGGGTTGATCTCCAATTCTTCTGTGGCTTGCTGCAAACTCAGAAACATACTGGTATCCAATTGGTCCTGAATCATCTCCTTCAAAGTTTCTGCCCATTCCGGTGCTTTTTTGCCTTTCTCCTGTTTAAGAAACTGATGGTAAACCTGCAATAAAATTTGTTCTACCGGCCCGTCTTGCGAATGTTTATTTTTAAACATATGTGCGGCCCAACTATAAAGCCCATCATATATTATCATTCCTACCTTTAAAAGTTCATGATCGTCGTGAATATTGTAGGCCAAGCCCGAAAATATTGCTTCGAGGCCGGCTGACTGGGGTGCAAAATCATGACGGTCGGTATCTGCGCCGCGAACAATGGCTGCGATCCTCAAAAGTGCCGGATCTTTTAATTGGTGTTTTTTGATAATATAATCGAACGTGCACTGATCGTCATAATGAGAATATTCAACACCAGGCAAGTCAAAGGGAATGGCGCCGAGTTTCTCAGCTTGGGCAATAACGGCCTCGTAAGGTGCGTATATTATTTCTGCATCACCGTCAACAAACCGTTTAATGAGCCATGGACAGGCAATACGGTCGATCTTTGGGCGGTCACGGGTTATCCACTTCATATCTAAATGTAAACAAATACTTAAATAGCAACCAAAGAGCTATTAAACATACAAGAAGCAAGGCCTTATCAAGATTAAAGTATGGTACATAAGATGGCTGCGCAATTGGCTATAAACTATTATTTGCCTTGTTAAGCATATCCATGCTTTGCCTTTGCCAGGCCGCAATATTGATCAACAGAGGGCAAAGCGTTTTTCCAAATTCAGTAAGCGTATATTCTACACGGGGTGGTAGCTCTTTATATTGTTTCCTGCTAATCAAACCATCAGCTTCCAACTCCCTCAATTGATTAGTCAACACTTTTTTTGATATGGAAGGTACCCTTACTTGTATCTCACCAAAACGCCTGGTGTTTTTCGATAATATATACAAAATAGGCAGCTTCCATCGCCCGCCAAACAGTGCTATGGTTGCTGTAACCGGGCAATCGGTATCATTTAGTTCCATCTCTATTAGTCACTTTCAGGTTACCAGTTTTTGTTTCGTTACTAAGCGCAAAAGGCACTTTTCAAAATCAATATATGTTTCTTTACCTCACAAAAGTAATTAATCAAAAAAAAGAAATATGATTTTAGTAACCGGTGCAACAGGTAATTTAGGCAAGGCCACCATTAATTCATTATTAAACAAGGGCGTACCTCCTAACGATATTACAGTATTGGTAAGAGACAAAAACAAGGCGTCAGAATTAAAACTAAAAGGCCTTCAAATCAGCGTTGGGGACTACCAGGACATTGGTTCATTGATGAATGCCTTTAAGGGTATTGACAAGCTTTTGCTTATATCCTCTTCATCGGATATAATTTACCGACTCAGGCAGCACAAAAATGTAATTGACGCAGCCAAACAATCCGGTGTTAATCATTTAATATACACGGGCTTTGCTATGAAAGATTTAAAGCTTAGCTCGATGCATAAAGATGTGGACTACCATGCTTATACAACTGATTATTTGAAACAAACGGGAGTGCCTTACACTGTGATGAATAATACAATGTATGCTGATATGGTACCTATTATAGGTGGCAAAGACATTTTGAAAAACGGAATTTCCATCCCGGCAGAAGATGGTAAAGTGCCCTTTTTGCCGATCACCGAAATGGCCGAAGCTTTAGCTGCTGTGCTCACCACTCCCGGCCACGAATTTAAGGAATATGTTATTGCGGCAGAAAAAGCTTACTCCTTCGCCGAGATAGCCGTAATGCTGTCAGAGATCACCGGAGCTTCTGTAACTTATAATCCGGTTAAATTAACATCATACGTTTCGCAACTGGTACAGCTTGGCGTCTCTCAGGATGATGCCGAATATATATCAAGATACGCTGTAGCTATGGCGAAAGGAGAATTTGAGATCAATAAAAGCGATATACAACTATTAATAGGCAGAAGCCCGATAAGATTAAAAGATTTTTTGACTTCCATTTACGGAACTTCTAAGTGACAATTTGTGTAACACTTATTAGCTAAGTAGCATAAAAGCTCGAGTTTAAAGAGTTCCTTTTTTGCGATACAATAAATATTTTTTAACCTTTTTTATGTATCGTGTATAGGATCTTACGTAGCAAGATTCACTGTAATTGTGTTATGCTTACAATTTATGTCCACGTTACTGCTGTCATACAAATTGTGTATTGGCATTTAACCCGCCGCACGGTAAACATTTAAAGCCTTTAATCATTTATAAGATAAGTCATTTGGAAAAGAAGGCACATAGCTCCTCATGTCATCTGTATGTGGCATACCTTGATAGAAGTAAGTGGCAGTATGGATTGGTGCTACATAAAATATGAATATACTACTTGTGTCGGGGCCCGGCATATCATTAAAAGAACCATACGATAGTGGGATTGAAGCATTCATCGTTTCACTTGCCAATGAGCTTGTGGAACAAGGTCATCGTGTAGATGTTATTGCCGGCGAGGCGGAAAGCGATGTAAAATTTAACCTTGTCAATCCTTTCCGGTCAATTTTTTTATCAAAAAGCTACTTTTTTAAAGGGCTTATTGAAAAGCATCAATTCAAGAGTTTGGATACTGATATCTATGACGTTGTTCACTACAATATGTTTTATCCTCATTTGATGATGGCGGGTTTGCATTTTTGTAAACAATCCGTTCTTACATTGCACTCCCCTGCCGATAAAAACCGGGTTCGAGCTTACACAAAGCTTGCTACGCTGAGCGATATCACATTTGTGTCGATATCAAGTCGTATAAAACAGCAATGGAACAAAGCGCTCGGGCTTCACACAAACTTTATATCCAATGGAATTGACACACGGTTATGGAACACACATGGTCCCCGTAACGGTAAATACCTACTTTGGGCTGCCCGGATAAACGAAGAGAAAAATGTAAGGGCAGCTATTAATCTGGCAAAATACATGCAATTACCGCTTAAGATTGCTGGGCGAATTGCCGATCAAAAATATTTTAACGAAAACGTGAAGCCTCATTTAAGTGACCGGATAGCGTATGTGGGACATGTTACCCAACAAGAGCTTTGCGGGCTGGCAAAAAATGCATCATCATATTTGGCAACAGCCACCTGGCAGGAACCATTTGGGCTGGCGGCATTAGAGATGTTGGCAAGCGGTGTACCTGTTGTTGGCTTTAATACTGCTGTTCCACCAGATTGGGCGCACGAAAGCGTGCTTACTACACCCGAACAACATTGGGAAAGTCTTGCTGAGCTTGTACTGAAAAGCAATGCGGTCAGTTCCGAATCCTGCAGGCAGTTTGCTTCAAGCATGGACATCAAAAACATGACTGCCAGCTACGTAGAATTCTATAGCAACTTGCTGTATAAAAATGCAGCTATCTATAATGCTAAGGCACTGGAAGATGTCACCTCACCAATTGATAGTCCGCAACTTCAGGAAATAAATTAAGCACCCAGATGAAGATTGCTGTTATAGCCAAAACCAGATTAGCAATAGCCGAGCCATTTAGGGGCGGCCTGGAAGCATTTACACACTCTTTATGCAAGGAATACATAAACCTTGGCCACGACATTACACTTTACGCCCATGCCGAGAGCGACCCGGCATTGAATGTAAAGACATTTTATGGTAACGAGCACCGCGAAGACAGGCAGTATGAGATTTATGAGAACGAAGAATACCTATCGATAATTAGAGATATTGACTTTGGCAATTTCGATGTAGTACATAATAACGCTACTCATGAGTTACCTGTGATATGGGGTGCAAAAGCTTCTATCCCCGTGGTTACTACCATACATACTCCCCCAACAAGCAAATTAAAAGCAGCGGTAAAACTCTGTTCGGGTTCGCCCAATCTTCACTTTGTTGTGCCCTCAAATTCTTTTCAAAAAACATGGCAACCTTATCTTGAAAAAGGCTCGGCTGTTATTTACAATGGTGTTGATATGGATAAATGGCCACTTGTGAGGGCCAGCAAGGACTACCTGTTTTGGTACGGTAGAATAGTACACGCCAAAGGGCTGGACATAGTTTTGGACGCTGCTAATGAAATCAATATGCCCCTGAAATTCGCCGGATCAATTGACGATACAACCTATTTTGAGGAGCAAATAAAACCACGTATGAACGATGGGCATACCTACCTGAGCCATTTAAATCAGGCGGACATCCACATGCAGATGCGTGGTGCAGCAGCTACCGTGAGCGCGGTACGTTGGGAGGAACCTTTTGGCCTAACCAATATTGAAGCCATGTGCGCCGGAGTGCCTGTAGCAGGCTTTAACCGGGGAGCTTTCTCCGAGCTAATAAATGAGGACAGCGGTATTGTTGCAGCACAAAATAACGTGGGGGCTTTGGCAAAGGCTATACAAGCCGCAATGCAGCTCGATAGCGGAAAAGTAAGGCAGTATGCAGAAAAATTTTCGCTACGTACGATGGCCGAGCGCTATGTTAACTATTTTGAAAAGTTATTATGAAAATACTCATAGTTGCCGGTCCGTTCGTTTCACTTCGCGAGCCGTACAATGGCGGCACCGAGGCCTTTATAATTGAGCATGCTAATCAGCTGGTGAAGCTTGGGCATGATGTGGATGTGATAGCGAAAGACGCCGATGAGAAAAACCTTTTTCAAGTAATAGCTTTTCCTGAAAGCCCGCTTAGCATGAAAGATGATTCGTACCGCCCTGTTACGGAAGAAAAAGGGCAACAGAACTTTCAATCTTTACAGTATGGCATCTTTGATGTAAGTGTATACGATGTTATCCACTACAACTCATACATTCCGGAAATATATGCCATTGGGGCACTGTTTAACAAGCCTGCCGTACTTACGTTGCACTTACCACCAACAGAAAGGTTCGTGTTGATGTATAAGTTTTTTATTAAACATGCGCCTGTTACTCCCATCGCTATATCAAACCGAATGAGCCAACAATGGCAAAAAGCGCTTGGCCGGGATTTAGAGGTCGTACTCAACGGCATCCCACTTGAGAGATGGAAAGTGCAACCCAAAAATGCACAGGGCTACTTGTTATGGAGCGGCCGTATTGCAAAAGAAAAGAATATTGAAGCAGCAATAAACCTGGCAAACCATTTAAAGCAACCGCTCAAAATTGTAGGTGCAATTTTTGACAATGCATATTTTAATGACTCCGTGAAACCACACTTAAACGAAAACATTAAATATATCGCGCACGTTACGCAACAAAAATTGGGTGATTTGGTAGCTGGTGCTTCGGCTTTTTTGGCAACAGCCACCTGGGAAGAGCCTTTTGGCCTGAGTACGGCAGAGATGCTTGCAAGCGGCTTGCCTGTTGTGGGGTTTAACACCGCCATACCGCCCGAACTTCGACACGAAAGGGTATCAATAGCCGTCGACTCGAATAATTGGGAAGATCTCGTGGCTCCTTTAGGTGCTGTTAAAAGTGTAAACCCTGAAGAGTGCAGAACCTTCGCAGCATCCTTTGATGTTACAAAAACGGCCGAAGCATACGTAAACGTTTATAAGCGCGCTGTCCAAGAAAGGCGTAACTCATGAAGCCTGCTATATTTTACTTTGTGCACGCACATGGAAACGGACATAGGGCAACTTTTAATATGTTTTATCCGGCGTTATCGGCATACTTCAATGTGATTGCCATAACTACCAATAGCGACATTACAAATTATCTCCGTAGTAAGCATGAGGTTGAGGTAATGCAACTACCTCCGAAGTATCCAGACAGCTACAACATTCCCGAGCACACCTTTTCCAAGCCCTTTGAAGTCACTCCATACGCCATTGAGCCGGCAAACCGGGCAAAAGCACTGGCTGATGCCATTATTCAATATCAACCGAAAACTTTTTACTGTGACGGTTTGCCCGAGCTGGCCATTATAGTGCGCGGAATGGGCGTGCCGGTTGTTTTGATACACCTGCCCGGAAATATTATGAACGACCCTACGCAGGTATTTGCCCATCAATTAGCTGATCATATTATTGCCCACTTCCCGGAAAAATTAGAACAGGACGACTATCAATTTGGCTCTAAAACGTTTTACAGCGGCTACCTATCTCAGTATTCGGGTCGCGATCTTCCCAACGTCGAGTGTAATGAAGTTAATAACGTTACTGTTTTATTGGGTTATGATAATTATGACGAGCAAGTACTCAAAAATATTACAGCCGATTATAGCACCACATTTACCATCATCGGCAATAAACGCACTTATAATTTAGCTGCTAATTGCAAACAGCTTGGGCGCGTTGCCGATATCAGCAAGGCTATTTCTGGCGACATAGTAATATCGGCCGCTGGCCAAAACACTATTGCCGAGCTATTGTCCTTAAACAAGCATTTGATTCTACTACCCGAGCCGAGGCCTTACAATGAGCAGGAGGTGCATGCAAAGGTATTGGCCAAAAATAACATCGCGCTGTTAGCTCATGAGGATTTCAGCGCTACACAGTGGCAGGATGTGCTATCCGAAGCAAAAAATTTTAAGCCATCAAATATTGGTATGGTTCAAAAATCAGCGCCCGAAACAATTGCAAAAAGACTTAAAGATTGGTATGCATAAATTCAGCGTAGTTACAATTGTAAAAGGAAGGCGAAAGCAACTGGCTAATCTGCTTGAATCCATCAAGGCATCTACTCTTTTGCCGGTTGATGTACAGGTAATTTGTATGGATAATACGGATGGTATTATCAAACCTGATAGTTTAGATGTAAATCTTCACCTTTTTAACGATACTCATAATCTACCCTTGGCTGCTGCAAGAAATGCAGGGATAGCTGCAACAAAAACTGATAAGGTTATATTTATAGATGTAGACTGCCTTGTATCGCCAACGTTATTTGAAAATATGCTGGCGCATCTTACGGCAGAAGCAATCATTACAGCCTACCCTTTATACCTGAGTAACGTTCCTGAAAACGGAGATTTTACCGCGTTAAAACAACTGGCTGTTCCCCACCCCTCGCGTCAAACCATACCGGCCGGCCAGCCTGTAAATCATCTGCAATTCTGGTCATTAATCTTTGCCGTTAAAAAGCCGACTTTTCAGAAGATTGGTTGCTTCGATGAAACATTTATTGGCTACGGAGCAGAAGATACAGATTTTGCCATGACGTTTAATAAAGCAAATATTAAACTGATCTTCGTCAATGACTGCGTATTGCATCAGTACCATGACAAGTATGATCCGCCGTTAAATTATTTTGAGTCTATCATCGAAAATGCCACTCGCTATAAGCAAAAATGGGGCGTATTGCCAATGCGCCGCTGGCTATCGGCATTCGAGAAAATGGGGCTTATCATTATCAACGAGAATGACGAGATAACTGTCTATAGCAAACCTACCGATGAGCAGCTAAAAAATAGCATATCTAAAAATCCGTATTAATATACTTCTTGCTTAAGTGGCTCGATATTTTGATCTTGTTTTTCCATATCCTCAATTTGCTGTTCCAATCTTTTGATATTTAAAGCCCTTAGATTTATGGCGCATAGCACCATCATAACAGCAAAAAACATAAAAGAAATTTCCCAGCTAAAATTGTTTTTAACCGGACTAATCAACGCTGCACCCACCATTGACCCTACAGCGCCTATAGTCATATAAAAGGTAAACTGGCTTGCAGAAACCCGCTTCGAGCAGCATTGCATGGCAATAGCGAATACGCCAATTTTTGCAAACGCATTCACCCATCGGTATACAACAATATATCCATACAAATAGTTACTCTCTTTCCAGTATTGTGTTAACGTGCTTAAAAGCAGAGTTTGGGTGCAGATAAAAAAGAAGTATAAATATATCATGCGCTTCATCCCAAAGCGCTCAATAAGCCAGCCGCCAAGCAAAATGCCTGCAACGCCGCCGGTAAGGTCGGCCACGGCAAAGGTGTTTGAGTAATGAACATGGCTCCAACCGGTAACTTTAACCGCAAAAATGGGCAGCAGCTTTTCAAAATAGTTATACGAGCCCTGAGAAAGGAATAACAACAAGGCCAGCAAAAAGGCATTTTTCAAACTAAAGGCGGCATACAACGACCGGTACATTTCTACCCAACTATTGATCTGGATTTCCTGGTTGGTTTTATTTGCCTGCCCGTATGACCATGGAAATAATCGCTCCTCGCGATGCTCTCTTATCAGAACGGGCACCAGCGTAACTAACCCAACCATTACACCTATTGTAGCGGTAGAAGCGAAGAAGTTATAGCGCTCTAACAATAAGGTACTTAGTGCTAATGCGCAGGAGCTGCCTATCATTCGCGCACCGCTCATAAAAGCGTTGGCACGAGCCTGTTCCGCAGGGGGTATGTTATCTACAGCCAGGCCATCAGTGGCTGCGTCCTGTGCGGCACCGAAAATCGACACCAAAAAACCACCGGCCACCAGTAACGACAGGTTGTTTAACGGATCTTTTATGGAAGCCATCATCAGCAAGCTTATAAACAAACCTATTTGGCAAATAATTACCCAGGGCCGCTTACGGCCCATGGGTAAAAATGTGTAACGGTCCATCATAGGTGCTATAAAAAACTTAAACGTCCAGGGCGTGGCGCAGGCCACGTCAAAAGCACCAATTTCCGTTACCGATTTGTTGTTCATGGCCATCCAGGCCGGTATACCAATAAATAAAATGCCCATCGGCAATCCCTCGGCAAAGTATAGTGCAATGAAGGTAAAGTATCTAAGTGACACGCGATCTGCCAGGGCAGGTAACCGGCTATGTAATTTCATAATCAGCAACTAAATGTTCTTCCGGATTACTGGAAAACGGGCAATTTTGTAAATTGATTAGCAAGCGGCTTCGGCACATTTGGATTTGTGTTGATTTCTACCTGCGGATAAATAAAGCGTTGTGGTTTTTGAGTACCCGTGTTTAATGGTATAGGCAATTGAACAACCGGCACAGCATTTGCAAGGCGGCGGTAATCATTAAATGCCTCGTATTGCATCAGGAAACAGATGTAACGCTGTGAAATAATCTCGTACAACAGCGCTACTTGTAAACTTCCGGAACCTGTACTGTTCGCCTGGCCCGATGGGCTAAAGTCAGCAAGCGTATAGGCCTCGTACTTGCGGCCGGTGGTACCAAATGTGCGCCCGTTGATTATGCCATTATTCAAATTTGTCCGCACGCTATTTAGGGCATTCAGTGCCTCGTTGTATTGTCCAAGCCTTGCTTGTGCTTCCGCCAGGATCAGTTGATTCTCATAATATGTGATGAGCGGCTGTGAGGCATTGTTTACAAAGGCACCGTCAACAGTGTTACCATCAAGGCTGTTGGTCGCGGTAAGGCCCTTTTTAAAGTAATAGTTATACAAAGCAGTTTCATCTGTTTTGGTGTTGGCAGACCCAATGCGCGATTGCATCAGCTTGGGCAGGTAAGCGCCATCAAAACCGGCATCTCCAATACGCGACACTGCAAAAAAATCATAGTTTTGGTTTATGTCAACCCCTATAGCTGTACCGTGAGGCATCAGCGCATCGGCTGCAGGTGATGCTATACCCCGCTGGGCAAATTGTACCGCCTGGGCATAGTTGCCTGTATGCAGGAACAAGCGTGCTTTAAGCGTATTAGCGGCAGCCAACCACTTTTTAACATCGCCTTTGTAAATAAAATCTTTTGCCGGATAGGCCGAACCAGTTGAAGCAGATAGATTGGTAATTGTATTATCGAGCGTAGTTTGCAGCGCGGTATAAACATCTTGCTGCTTATCAAACACTGGTGTAGGGTAGCGTGCTGCATCAAAGGCCTGGCTGTAAGGCACGTCGCCATAAAGCGCGGTGGCTTTGGCTATAACCATTGCCTCAAGCACCTGGCCAATCCCTTTTCCCCAGGCGTTGCCTATCGAGTCGGCCTTCAACTGCATCAATCTTGCCTGGCCGGCCACCGGGTATAAAGGGCTCCACGTAAAGTTTTGTGCTGATACAATGTATTGTGCGTACCCCAAATGTGCACGTGCCAATCCATTAAGTTCGCCGGCCCACATAGACGCTATGCGTACATCCGTATCCTCGTGCAGAAGGCCTACGCCCAACATGGTGCCGCCCATTAACGTCGGCAGGTCTACATTGGTAACCGCGTTTGGGTTGGTATTGATATCGGGGTTTTCAAATATTTTTTTGCAGCTGCTTAGCAGGCCAACCGAGAAAGCAGCAGATATAAGTATAACTGTAGTAAATTTCTTCATATGTATTTTAGTGCAGATCAAATGTATTAATACCTGATTTGTAACGAGAACAGGAATGAACGGGTGTTAGGGTTATTAAACCAATCCTGCCCGCGCGACAAACCTGCCCCGGTCACGTTAGTCTCCGGATCAACGCCGCTATATTTCGTCCATAGTACAAGGTTTCTTCCGGTAATGCTAAAATCTACGGCTTCAAGGTGTGTAAAGCGCTGAAATGCCGGCGAGTTAAGCGTGTAGGTTAAGGTAACTTCACGCAAACGTGTAGCGCTGCCGTCTTCAACAAACTGTTTGTATGAGGCAGTATTACTTGCCGAGCCACGCCCTTGCCACCACGCCTGATTGATAGCCACAGGACCGCCGCCAAAATCAGTCACATAACCCTGGAACGACGTACCGGCCGGGATTAAAGCACCGGTTACGTCGCGCACGCCACCCGCAGGTGCAACAGCGGTATTGCCTTGGTCGCCATGCGTACCTATACTGTATAATGAGCCACGGGTTCCGTTAAATATGGAATTTCCTGCAACACGGCTGAATAGCACATATAGCGATACTTTCTTATAAGACAAAGTTGTGCCTAATCCGCCCTGCCATTTTGGATTTGGGTTACCAACAATTTCATTGCTGATACCGGGCTGAGGGAAGCCGTTGCTATCTAATACGTATTTGCCTGCCGCATCTTTAAGAAAGTCAGTAGAATAGAACACGCCAAACGGCTGACCAGGAATAAGCGAAGCCAAACCTAAAAATGCATCGGGCAAGGTGTATACTGTAGCACCAGCAAGGGTGTTTACTTTGCTGCGGTTGGCAGAAAAATTGGCAGATACATTCCAGCGGAAAGCGTTTTGACTGATTACATCTGCCCCGGCATCAAGCTCAATACCTTTGTTTGATAATACGGCTGCATTGGTATTCCTTACGGTAAAACCTGTTTCATTAGGTACGTTAAGCGAGAGGATAACATCTTTAGTTTTGTTTGTATAAACCGTTGCAGAAAAATTTACCCTGCTCTTAAACATACGCAAATCAAGGCCCAACTCGGTTTCTGTTTTACGTTCAGGTTTTAAATAGTCGTTGCCTTGTACAAAGCTGCGGCTGTAGCCGCCTCCGTATAGCGCGCTGGCAGCTGAAAGGCCGCGGGTAAATGTATCACCATAAACAGCAGGGCTAAACACCGTGAAGTTTTGATAAGGCTGCGGTTGTATACCCACCTGCCCCCAGGTAGCGCGCAACTTAGCAAATTCAAGAAAAGATATCTGGTTAAAAGCTTTAAGCTTTGTTAACTGCCAGGCCAGTGCTGCTGATGGGAAGAAGAAGCTGCTACTTGTTTTATTTCCAAACGTAGAGGCACTTTCGTTACGGCCGGTTAGGGTTAGGTAAAACATATCAAGCGCTTCCACATCTGTTTGCAAATAGTATGCATAAGTGCGGATCAATGATGTAGTGTTACCGGCAACCAGGTTTGAGTTAAGCGCGTTGGTCAATATATCCGGTGCTGTAGGAACTATTAAGTTTGATATAGCATCAGATCGTGTGCTGCGTCGCCTGTTGTTGTAATTAAAGCCGGCAAGCAAGGTACCCTTAAAATTATCGCTCCAGGTTTTGTTGGCGCTTGCGAAAATATCGCTGTTAAATTGCTTTTCCATCAACAGGTTTTTAGATAGATAGCCATTTAAAAAGGTAGCCGAGTTGCGTGCAAAACGCTCGGTACGGTCATCTGTAAAGTTATCAATACCCGTGCGGCCGGTTATATTAAGCCAATTGGTAGGTGTAACACTTAGCTCAAGCGTTCCGGTAATCCTGTCTACATCACTGCTATTGCGGTTATTATATAAGTTCCAAACAGGGTTTGCGTAAATAGTTCCCAAATCTTTACCTAAAGGGTTACGGTACGATACATGCGCATTTTGGAACATCTCGCCGGTAACGCTTGTGTACGTGCCCGTGTAGTATCGGTTGTCGAAATCTGCCGGGGTACGTGTTGCACCAAGCATAAGACCGTCAACATTATCCCCTTCCTGGTTGCGTTGCGAGTTGATTTTAGAATAGCCGATATTGGCCGATCCACGCAACCAGCTGTTAAATTGTGTAGCTGCGTTAACCCGGGCGGTATTACGCCCGTACTTGCTGAATGCCTTTGCTATGCCATCCTGATTGAGGTTACCATAGCTCATTAAGAAAGTGGATTTGCTATCGCCGCCACTTAATGTGAGGTTATTTTCCCAAAAGTGCCCGGTCTGAAAAATATCGTTGTAACGATTGTAAGTTTCGGTGGAGTTTTTGCCACCGTGGGGGTTAGCTGCATTGCCGGATTGGATGGCGTAGCGTTGTGATCCGTCGGGAAAAGTAACATAGCCCTGGTAGCCAGCGGCGCCTGGCGAGGTAATGTAAGTATCTGCCCCGCCGCTGCGTGAAGGTATGTAGTCGCCAAAACTTACCTTATTACCCTGGTTATAAAAGCCGCCCGAACCTTGGCCATATGTAGATTGTAATGGTGGTAACTTGTTTACCCGATCAAATGATATGGTTGACTTATAGGTGATGTTCAATTTACCATTGGTGTTTTTACCACGCTTAGTTTTAATGATGATAACGCCATTTGCAGCACGGGTTCCCCATAAAGCTGCAGCCGAAGCACCCTTTAGCACTTCCATACTTTCAATGTCTTCCGGGTTAATGTCATTGATGCGTGACTGTTGCACAATGCCGTTTGCCGCTGCGGCACCAAGATTATCATTTGAGTTGCTTACCGGCATGCCGTCTATAATAAACAGGGGCTGCGCATTACCATTAATGGTGTTTTGCCCGCGCACCTGGATATAGCCGCCTGAGCCGGGATCGCCCCCATTACGTGTTATCAAAACGCCGGAAAGTTTGCTGCTCATGCCTGTAAGCAGATTGGTTTCGCCGCTCTGGGCAATATTTTTACCCTTTACGGTTGATACAGAAGACGCAAATTTATCGCGCTGCGTTTCCACACCAATAGCGTTAACAATTACCTCTTTTAGTTGCCTGGTATTCGGCTTAAGTTGAATGTTAATTGTTTGTTGATTGCCAACGCTTACTTCGGCTGGTTGCATTCCAATTTGCGAAAACACCAGCACACTTGTGCCCGATGGGACGTTTATTGAATATCGGCCCGCGAAATCGGTAACAACACCAATAGTGGTGCCTTTTACATTAACGGTAACGCCAGGTAGTACCGCACTGGTTTCATTTTCCGTAACCTTGCCGGTTATATTTTTGCTTTGCGCAAAAATATTTGAGAATGAAAAAAGCACAACAATACCAATTAGTAAAGTTTTGATCATAAATAGAATTTAGATGATTAGAAAAGATAAAGTATAACAGAATAATTTGGTGAAGCTGACCATCGTATACGGCCTTCCCTACACACAAAAATCAGTAAACATAAATATTTTAATTTGTAATTTATCGTTTAACCCAGATATGAAGATTGGTAAACCAAAACTCTAATTGATTTAATTACTAAATCAAAAACGATAATTTGAGTTTAAGCACTGTATCACAGTCACTTCTTTAAAAAGAGCTGTATAATAGCCTCAACTTGTCGCTGTTACAGTACTACTAAAAGGAGTAGTTTTTAAACTATGAATTAAAGTTCTTTAATTCGTTTACTGCACAAATGAACGATGAATGCACAAATGTTTGCGGAAAATTACCCAGCATGACTCCTGCCTTGGCATCATATTCCTCGCTTAAATAACCAAGGTCGTTAGCGCAATCTTGAACTGCGCTTAATATTAACCTGGCCTTAGCCGGGTTTTTAGCAAGTACATAATAGTGGGCCATCCAACAACTTGCTGCTAAAAAAACACCCTCGTTTGCAGAATCAAACTCCATCAAATGGCGGCGATAAAGGTTTCCGTCGCTATATCGTTCCTCTATTGCATTTATTGTAGCTTTCAAATGTTTATCATTTGCATCAACAAAGCCGAAAGATGCAAGCAAGGCGCATGATATATCAACGTCTTCAGACCCGGCATGTACTGCAAACGCTCCGTATATTGTAATGCAGTTTGCCGCTATAAAGTCCCGGATTAAGCCAGCATTATAAAGCCACCGTTCAGCAATTTCTTTATCATCCTGGTATTGAGCCATTACTTCCAGTGCCCGGGCCGCCAAGCCTTTGCTCGACGTATAGTGCTGTATCTGCTCTTCTTCCCATATCCCATTGTCTTTTCGCTCCCAGTTTTTGCAAATGTAGTCGGCAATCAACTCTACGGTGTCCCATGCGGGGCGCTCGTCTGTTTTGGCATATATAGCGCCACAGGCCAACAAGATGCTTGCCTCAGCATCCAATTGAAACTGATCTGCTGCTGTGTTGCCGGCCATTAGCGGGCGGCTGCCTTCATATCCGCTCAACGGCAAATACCTCACATCCTTCCGAATAGTTTGATCAATCCCATAAAAGCACGATACATGCGATTGGTTATTTTTAATCATCGCGCCGGAAACGAATGACATGAAAGCTTTTTCAACCTTGCCATCTGTATCCAAGCCTACCAACGATGATGTTATCAGTGCGGCATCACGCATCCAAACGTAACGGTAATCGTAATTTCTTTTACCGCCAATCACTTCGGGCAAGCCTGTAGTCGGTGCCGCAATAATGCCACCCGTAGGCTCGTAAACCATTTGCTGCAATGCCCGTAACGAATTGCGAACTCCCGCCTCATAAGGGCCGCTATAGTCTACGTGTCCTTTAATTTCTTTCCATGATTTAAGCGTAGATGACAATGCCTCGTTAAACTCCCCTTCATCCATTTTATCTGTATTAATCAGAGCGGCCCATGAACTTTCACCGGCAGGAATAAAGCACTTTACAACGTCACCTTCAATAGTCAACTCATGTGCACTATGCAACCATATGCCTTCATCTGATAAATGAATGGTATTGTGATTTTTTTGCGTGAATTTAGCAGTCTGCAAGCCATAATCTGCTCTCAGGCGAATTTTCCAGCTAAAGTCCGGGGGCACGTCATTAAACTGGCGGCATACGCCCTTGTAGGGTTTATCAAGAGGCATAAAATCTGTCAAGGTAAATTGCTTGTCAGCCGCCTCAAAGCTTGTAATCAGTACGCTACTCCTATCAGCAAACTTGCGTTTTAAAAAAGATAAGTTTTGGTTACTGACCTCCCAAAAGCCTGCTTTGGCCTCGTCAATCAGTGAAGAAAAAAGAGCGGCACTATCAAATGCACCGGGGCAGTACCAACTTATGGTACCTTCTTTATCAAGAATAGCACAGGTGTGCCTGTCACTTATAACGGCAAGCGAGGATATGGATGGTTGTTTCATGTAATGTTATCGGCTAATAAAAAGCCGGGCTGATACACAGCCCGGCACGGATAGTTAAATTGTTGGCTTACGGATGGCCGTTACCACCTGCTGCACCATAAACCTGGCCGGTTGCGTAACTTGCGTCAGCATCGGCTAATTGTACAAATATTGAGGCCAGCTCGGCAGGTTGACCAGGGCGACCCAAAGGCGTTACCGAGCCAAATTTTTCTATTGCATCCTGAGGCTGCCCGCCACTTACCTGTAATGGTGTCCATACTGGGCCGGGCGCAACTCCGTTAACCCTTATTCCTTTTGGCCCAAGTTGTTTTGCTAACGACTTTACATAAGCTACGTTTGCGGCTTTAGTTTGTGCATAGTCAAAAAGATTCTCAGACGGATCATACGCCTGCACCGATGTTGTTGCAATGATAGCCGAGCCTTCCGGCAAGTGAGGCAAAGCGGCTTTAGTTATCCAAAATGGCGCGTAAATGTTTGTTTTGATGGTAGCATCAAAGCCCTCTTCCGTAATGTCCAATATAGAGTCAATAGCTTGCTGTCTGCCGGCATTATTCACCAGAATATCCAGCCCGCCAAGTTCAGACACAGCAGTTGAAACCAATTCTTTGCAAAATTCCGGATCAGTAATATCTCCTGGAATAGCCACACCTTTCTGTCCGGCTGCCTGTATCAAAGCAATTACTTCGTCGGCATCACTTTGTTCTTCCGGAAGATAGTTAATTACTACGTCAGCACCCTCACGTGCGTAAGCAATTGCAGCGGCACGGCCTATCCCGGAGTCGCCGCCTGTTATTAAAGCTTTACGACCTTCAAGCCTGCCCGAACCTTTATAGCTCTCTTCACCATGATCTGGCAGCGGTTTCATTTTTGATGCAAGGCCGGGCACTTCTTGCGGCTGCCTGTCAAACGGTGGTGCAGGATATTTGCCTGCAGGGTTTTCTAGTTTTTTCTTTGTTGTTTCTGACATGTTTTCCTATTAGATAATTTTTGATGTTATAAGGCAACAGGCTTTAGCAGCAATTGTTGGACACAACAGAATAGAAATTTCTCGCGTAATTCTATTTTAAAGCTTTATAAAAAGATATTTATTATCAACAATGCCTTGGTTATCAGACAATTATTAATCAAGTTTTAGCAAGCTATTATTAAGCACTAATGGACTACTTATCAAAATAGCTGTAAAACAAATAAAGCCTCTGACAAATACGTCAGAGGCTCTTTTTTGAGTCGTTTATATACAAAGCACATTAAGGCCTGTTATAATATTTTAGCGCGCAGTTGCCAAAGCAATTTTTAGTAACGCCGCATCGGGATGATTACGTAGTTCCGGCTTTATATCTAAAATCATTGTAGCGCCGTTAGCCGTTGTATAAGCAGGCCACTTAGGCAAACTAGGCGTATTAGGGTTACCCGTTTTTGCAAAATTGATCCAGGCACTGCTAATTTTTGAGGCAAGTGCATAAGCATCTTTACCGCCGCCGGTCATCTCTTCACAACGCTTAATGTTATCAAATTGAAAGGCAATGTCCATACAGTGCATCGCTTTATACATGCCATCGTTTACGGGCGATTGCCAGGTAAAGAGGTACATATATACAGGTGCTGCACCCGCCAAGCCGGATTTTTGATCAGCCTGTTTTATAGCCAAAGAGCGGAAGCCGAACTCGATATCAAGATACTCAGACGGCTTGTTAGTGTTTGGATAAGCCTCTTTTACTGCTGTGATATAAGCATCGGTATTGGCGCCGTAGCGTTTTGATAGTGTAGCCTTTGCTTTATCCATAGTAAGATCTTTAGGTGTAGGTGCAAAAGCGGCAAATTCATTTTTGGTTGTTCCTACCAATAACGGGATGTTTTTACCCAGTTCCATAGCCTTAGCATCAGATGGCTGATAAGGGAACATTTCACCGTCCAGTACTGCATTCCAGCCCACGTTAACCGGCTGTCCATCCTTTTTTAGATCAGCGCTTACTTTGGCAATAGCTTTTTTGCTTGCCGTGTTCAATGTCTCGTAAGGTATTTTCTGTAGCGAATCTACTTGTGCAGGCTGAAGGTGCAGTTCTGCAAGTAGTGCTGCCGCTACCTTTTGTGAAACAGCCTTATCTGTAAATGACGTAATATAGCTGCCACTTTCGACTATGGCTTTGTTAAATAAACCCTTGGCGGCAGGCGTATTCATCATACAGGTAACTTTACCGCCACCGCCAGACTGTCCAAAAATGGTCACGTTGTTTGGGTCGCCTCCAAACTGTGCAATGTTATCTTTAACCCATTGCAGGGCAGCAACTAAATCGGCAAGGCCTGCATTGCCCGAGTTTTTATACTTTTCACCATAAGCCGATAGATCGAGGAATCCCAAAACGTTAAGACGATGATTTACCGAAACCAAAACGACATCGCCTTTTTTAGCCAGGTTTTCGCCATCGTACGATGGTAATTCGATAGACGAGCCTGCTGTAAAACCGCCGCCGTGCAACCATACCATTACTGGGCGTTTTTTCCCATCGTTTAACTTCTGCGTCCAAACATTGAGCGTTTGGCAGTGCTCGTTTGAGTAGCCAAGGTTATGGTTAAATGCAAACTCGAACGGATCGTTAACAGTTGTGGTTGGATCAGTTGGGCATACCGGGCCATAGGTCATCGAACTCCTTACATCAGTCCATGGCTTTGGCTTTTGCGGAGCCGTGAATCGTTCGGACTGCGCGTAAGGAATCCCCTTAAAAGTGAAGATATTGTTATGCAGGTAGCCCTTCACTTTACCATTGGTAGTAGCAGTAACTGCAATACCCTCGCCAGCTTTAATGGCGTCATCGCTTTGGCAAAACGCCGAAGCTTTTAGCAGGCAAACAGCCGCTAATGTTAGCACGGTAATTTTTCTAATCATATTGTTGGTTTATAGGTTACAATTGGCAATGTGTAAATATAACGCAATGATAGTTAAAACCACAATATATGTCTTCAGGCTGTACGCTTGTAATGCTTATCACTTGTAATTCATCGTCAATCCGGCAATCACTATTTTAGCGGCACTTATATTGCTAAAATGAAAATTGTACTGTCATTACATATTTCCAAGTATGAAGAGAGCAATTATCGAAAAAAAGACACTTTCAATGGCGAAAGAGCGTGGCGCAGAAAAAAGCACATGCCCGTCTGAAATTGCCCGTGCACTTTTCCCCGATGATTGGCGTAAGCACATGGACGATGTGCGAAAAGTTGCTGTTGAGATGCACAAAAGCGGGCAGGTAGTTATAACCCAAAAAGGCGAACCAATAGATGTGGATAACATTAAAGGGCCGATAAGGATAAAAATTAAAGACTGATGAAGTTTGTCTATCCTTTATTAGAAAGCTCAACTTCTCAGTAAAACGGCAGCCCTAACTTTTCTTATTTGATATCTCGTTAATTATGGCGTCAAATTCATTGGCGCTCTCAGTAAGCATTTGGGTCAGTTGCTTTATCTCATCTACATCTTCGGTCAGCTCCAATAACTTGGCTATACCCATAATGTTTGCCAGTGGCCGGCGTACCCCGTGCGACTGTATAAAGCTAATCTCATCCAGTTGCAAAGCAGCCTGATCAAGTTTTGCCTGGGTATCCAAAAACTCGGTAATGTTATAGCCAATGCAAAAAATGCTCTTCGGCAAGCCGTTCTCGTCAAGCATGCCCCTCATTTCCCATTGCGTTGTAATAAAGCCACCGTTACCGTCGTGCTTTCGCAGCGTGGCCGGGAAAAGGCGCTCAGGGTCTGCAAAACATTTCGGACCAACCTCTTCACAAATGCGTATATCCTCTGGATGCAGGGTTACCGAAAAATGCTGCCCTTTAAGCGTGCCTTTGCCTAAGCTAAAATTACGGTCGTAGTTAGGGCTCACGTACGAGTAAGTACTGTCTATTCCTATGGCAATAGCATAAAAATGCGACGACGTGTGCAGGAATTGGGTAATCTGGGCGTATCTATTCATTCTTATGCTAATGTGCTGTAAAGATGAAATAAATTCTAATTTATTAATTTCACTTTAGGGCAAAATCGTGTTTATAACGTCATATACTCATTTCCCGGCCATATGGTTGCTATTTTTCTTAAGGGCTTATCATTTTAAGTAACCGTTAAACATTAAAGTTTTGCCATTTAGCCAACATTCGTATCTTTAAGCGTTACCTTAATTTAATGTTTGCATGTATCGCTTGCTGTGGCTATCACTTTGCCTATGTACCCTGGTGTTTACCTTGGTTTGCAAAGCTACCCCTAAGCATGATAATGCTGGTTCGGTTAACATATCTGCCGAAAACAATCCGCCCTGTCCGGGTACCTTTGCAAGGTTCTACGCAGTTGTCACCCGCCTTGGGCCAAATATCAGGTATCAATGGCGGGTGAACAACAGCCCTATTAACGCGACAACCGCTTCATTTAACGCCGATAACTCCTTAGCTATAGCACCTGGCAGCATTGTTGATTGTGTGGTAACTGATCTTAACACCGGCGAGCAGGTAGCATCAAATAAAATAGACGTACGCGCACCTTTTGTACAATTCGATGGTAATGTGAGCATTTACTCCTTTTCTAACGGCATCAATCAAAACCGTATAACAGCATGCAAAAATGCATTTATCGAGCTTGGCACAGCTGTGGAATATAATACCAACGACCCTGATATACAGCTAAAATACGTTTGGCGCATAAACGGTAATTCTGCAAGTAACAATAACAATACCCCGGGGCAATTTTCGTCATCTTTATTACAAAACGGCGACGTGATTACCTGCGCAGTCACCATGACCAGCCGCTGCAGAACAACGCAAACCATTATTTCCAATGCAATTGCTATGTCGATAATTGAGCCGGGCTCGTTAACCATCGCTATAACTTCTGATGACGACCTGGAATGCCTGGGTGCAAAAACGAGCTTTAAGGCCGCCGTTACCGGCTTAGGTACCTTTCCCGAATACAAATGGACTGTAAACGGCGGCAAAGTGGGCGATAACCTGCCTACGTTTAGCAGTTCAACCCTACAAACCAATGACGTAGTAAGGTGCGAGGTAGTAAGTTACTCGTCATGCGGTACGTTAGATGCAACATCAAATGAAATAGTTATTACCGGCACGCCAATCATAAATAGTTCGGTATCTATTACGTCCTCCGCGGCTAACAATGTGATCAACGATGGGCAAGCGGTAACGTTTACCGCTAATGCATCATACAAAACTGGTGTCAGCTACCAATGGTATGTAAATAGCCTGCCCGACGGCACAAACAGTCCCACCTTTACTTCTTCGCGATTAACCCTTGGCGACAAGGTACGATGCGAGGTTAAAGCCCCCGGCAACTGCATACTGCCGCAAACAGCCGTATCTAATGAGATACTGATCATTACCTTAAAGCCTCTTGTCATCCCCAACACCTTTACCCCGAACGCAGATGGCATTAACGACAGGTGGAATATAATTGCCCTGCTTGCCTACCCGCAATGTACTATAGATATTTTTAACCGCAACGGCGCACTTGTGTACCACTCATTAGGTTATATAAACGGCTGGGACGGCAATTTACAAGGCAAACCGCTTCCGCCTGCAACATATTACTACGTAATAAAAACCACCTATAACGCTGTTCCATTATCAGGTTATATTAGTTTGGTAAGATAATAAGATGTGAAACTAAGTTCGCCATTTAGCGTAAACACCCACAAAAAGTAATTTACTAATTAAAAGGTAAACACAAAAGTTGTCGGGCAGCTTATAAGATGAAATTTTCATGAATTTTAGGGTGATTGTCGATGTTTCTGTTACAAAAAAATACTATTTTCATCCGATAATTTTTTAACCAGCCAATTGTAATTAATAGCTGTGCAACGTTGGCTGCTAATGTTAGTTAATGGATTTACTACAAGCAAATCAGTATACACCGGGGAGCGAAAACGATGCGTTTTTGCATCATTTATTTGAAGAACAAGCCAGGCAAACGCCTGATGTTATAGCCGTTAAATTTGGCAATGATACGCTTACCTATGCACAGCTAAATACTAAAGCCGCTGCACTTGCAAAAGCATTGGTTGCAGCCACGCCAAATGCATTGGCAGTAGGTGTAAGTACACACCGTTGCGTTGAAACTATCGTGGGCCTGCTTGCCATACACAAGGCAGGCAAGGCCTATCTCCCGCTCGACCCATCATACCCTGCCGAGCGACTGGAACAGATCATTACCGATTCGGGTGTTGATACCTGCCTGGCCATTACTGCCGAACAACACCTTTTTGAACGTTTGCCCGTAATAGTTTTACCATCCGACGTTGAACATAGCGTGGATAATGATTTGACTAATGGCGCTAAGACAAGAGTAGCCTACATTATTTACACCTCCGGCTCAACAGGTAAGCCCAAAGGCGTTGCCGTAGGGCATTCAGGGGTTATCAACCTCATTAACTGGTACAAAGCCGTTACCGCCGATAGCTCGGCAGGTGCACGCACATTGCAGTTTGCACCCCTGGTGTTTGACGTTTCCGTTATGGAAATTTTTGGCACCCTTTGCATGGGCGGCACTTTGGTTTTGGTTGATGATGAAAGCCGTATAGACCCGCTAAAACTGCTTACATACATTGATAATGAGCAGATTAATCGCTTAAACCTGCCGTTTGTAGCGCTGCAATATTTGACAGACACTGCCGATGCTGAGCAATTTTATCCGCAGGCTTTAAAAGAAGTAATTACCGCCGGCGAGCAATTAAAAGTTACGCCGAAGGTAGTTCGCTTTTTTGAGGCTTTACCGGGATGTGCATTTTTTAACATGTACGGCCCTACCGAAACCAGCGTTATCAGCACATCGCTAAGGCTGGAGGGCGCACCCAACACATGGCCGGCTTTGCCTACCATCGGCACGCCGGTTGCCAACACCGGCATTTGTATACTTGACGAGCAGATGTTACAACTGCCCGATGGCGCAACCGGCGAACTTTGCATAAGCGGCGCAGGCCTGGCCCTGGGTTATTTGAACAGGCCCGAACTCACAGCCGAAAAGTTTGTAGATAACTGGCAGAACGCTCAAGGCGTTACTACCCGTGTTTACCGCAGCGGCGACCTTTGCCGCATTTTGCCCGATGGCAATATCGAGTACCTGGGCCGTAAGGATACACAGGTAAAAATTCGTGGTAACCGGGTAGAAATTGGCGAGATAGAAGTGCTTCTTAACCAACTGGACGGTGTGCAGCAATCCGTCGTGACCGCCCGTGAGGATAACCCCGGCGATAAGCGACTAGTGGCCTACCTGGTATCGGCAAATGGAAAAACCAATACAGCACAGGTACGCAATTCCCTTGAAGAAAAGCTGCCCGATTACATGTGGCCGTCGGCTTATGTATGGCTAACGGTATTGCCCAAAACCGCCAGCGGTAAGGTTGACCGTAATGCACTCCCCAAGCCCGAGCAAAAACGGCCCGATCTGGCTACCCTTTACAAGCCTGCATCAACCAAAACACAAAAACAAATTGCAGCCCTTTGGCAGGAGCTTTTACAGTTTGAGCAAATAGGCATCGATGACAACTTTTTTGAGCTTGGCGGTAACTCTCTTTTGGGTCTCAAGACAGTAACTGCGCTTAAAAAGCAATACAACTACATACTGCCGATAACAAAGCTTTACCAGTTTCCATCCGTTGCAGGCCTTGCAGCGCTGCTGGATGGGTCTGCAAATACGGCAAACCAAACGCAGCTACCAAAGCTACGCGTTAAAAGCAGCAATGGCGATATAGCCGTAATTGGCATGGCAGGCCGTTTTCCGGGTGCCGACACCATTGATGAGCTTTGGGCGATACTTTCGGAAGGACGCGAAACCATCAAGTTTTTTACTGATGCTGAGCTGGATGCATACATTCCCCCTGCTGTAAAAAATGCGCCCAATTATGTAAAGGCCCGCGGGGTTATCAATAATGCCGACCAGTTCGACCCGATGTTCTTTGGCCTTAACCCTAAGGTGGCCGAACTGATGGACCCGCAGCAGCGCATTTTCCTGGAAATAGCCTGGGAAGCGCTGGAAAATAGCGGCCACCTGCCATCAAAATACAACGGCCTAATTGGCGTGTTTGCAGGTGTGGGGGCTAATACCTATTACATCAACAACGTTATTCCGAATCAGGAGCTGATAAATAAAGTGGGCAGCTTTTTGGTAACCACTTTAAATGAAAAAGATTACGTGGCCACCCGCACAGCTTATGAGCTTAACCTTAAGGGCCCGGCCATCAGCGTACATTCAGCCTGTTCCACATCGCTTTTAGCTATTGCTGAGGCGGTAGAGAGCATTCGCAGCGGGCAGTGTAGTGTTGCTTTGGCAGGTGGTGCGTCTATAACATCGCCAATCAACAGCGGGCACCTGTACCAGCAGGGCACCATGCTAAGCGGCGACGGGCATTGCCGGTCGTTTGATGCCGATGCCGATGGCACGCTATTCAGCGATGGTGCCGGCGTGGTAGTATTAAAAGTATTGGAAGATGCTATTGCCGACGGCGATACCATCTACTCGGTTATAAAAGGCGTTGGCGTAAATAATGATGGTGCAGGCAAAGGCAGCTTCACCGCGCCAAACGCTACGGGCCAGGCGGGCTGTATTGCAATGGCCATCCAAAATGCAGGCGTTTCTGCTACAGATATCAGCTACGTGGAAGCCCACGGAACCGCCACCTCACTTGGCGACCCGATAGAGATTGAAGGCTTGACAATGGCTTTCGGCCCGCAGCAGCAAACACAATATTGCGCCATCGGTTCTATTAAAAGTAATATGGGCCACTTAACGGCGGCCGCAGGCGTGGCGGGATTTATTAAAACTACGCTGTCGTTATACCACCAAAAACTGCTGCCTTCTTTAAACTACAAACAGGCAAACCCTAATATTGATTTTGAGAGCAGTCCGTTTTACGTAAACACACAACTAACCGACTGGCAGGCCAATAAGCGCATAGCAGGCGTAAGCTCGTTCGGTGTAGGTGGCACAAACGTACATGTTGTGCTTGAGGAATATTTGCAACAAATACCGGCTTCACAACCCGGCCGTGATGTACAGCTGATAACCTGGAGTGCCAAAACTAAAAAGGCAGTTGATAACTATCAGGCAAAACTATCTGCGTATTTAGCAGATACAAAACATGCGCTTGCCGATATTGCTTACACCCTGCAAACCACCCATCAGGATTTTAATAACCGCAGGTTTGTTGTGGCAAATACCACAGCCGACTTACGATCTCAGCTAAACGCGGTCGTAGATCAATCCGCCACAAAATTATTAAAGACCAAGGCTACTTCAGTTGCATTTATGTTCCCCGGTCAGGGTGCGCAGTACTTAAATATGGGTCGGGAGCTGTACAACAACGAACCTGTTTTTGCCACTGCTGTAAATGAGTGTGTCGACTTATTGCAAGGCACGCCTCAGCAGGATATTCTGAGCGTAATATTTACTGACGACGTTGACGATACCGCAAATCAAAAACTTAAAAATACGCTCTACACCCAGCCCGCCCTGTTTATCATATCATATGCTATGGCAAAGCTGTGGATGCAATGGGGAATTGAACCTGCAATTTTTACCGGCCATAGCATTGGCGAGTTTGTCGGTGCGCATTTGGCAGGCGTATTTTCGTTGCCTGATGCTGTAAAGCTGGTATCTACCCGGGCCAAAATGGTGAGCGATGCGCCGGGCGGAAGCATGGTATCGGTACGGATGAGCGAGGATGAGTTAAAGCAGATACTACCGGATACACTCAACATAGCTGTATTAAACGGAGCCAAAGCAGCAGTAGCCGCCGGCCCGGTTAACGACGTAAATAATTTTATTGAGCTGCTTAACCAAAAAGGTATTGCCAACCGCGTGCTGCAAACCAGCCATGCCTTCCACTCGTCTATGATGGATGGAATAGTTGGCCCGTTTGAAGAAGTGGTTAAAAGCATTAAGCTTAACACGCCGGTAAAGCCTATTATATCAACCATTACCGGCACCTGGATGACAGAGGCCGAAGCCACAAGCCCGCAATATTGGGCGCAGCACCTGCGTAATACCGTAAGGTTTGCCGATGTTGCCAAAGTGCTTGCCGAAGATGATGGCCGCATAGCCCTCGAGGTTGGCCCAGGCTCGGTACTGGCAAACCTGGTTAAACAACAGCCGGGTGGCAAGGCCATAACCAGCATTGCCGGTATTGTAAATACCGACGAACAAAGTACATACAGTTCGGTTATACGCGCATTGGGCCAACTTTGGCTCAACGGCATCGAGCCCAACTGGCAAAATTTTTACGAAGGGCAAAACCGCCGCCGTGTTACTGTACCCAATTACGCTTTCGATCGTAAACGTTATTGGGTTAACCCGGTTGTGCCTATAAACACCCTTACACCTCCATTTGAAGCCCCCACAGAAATTTTAATAGATAACACTAAAGAAACACTAATCACTATGCCCGTTAGAAAAGATCTGTTGATTGACAAGCTGAGGGATATCTTTGAAGATGCATCAGGCATCGACATCGATAGCCCAACAACCAGCTTTGTCGAAATTGGGTTTGATTCGTTGCTGCTCACACAAATGGCAACCAATCTTAAAAAAGAATTTAACGTAACGCTTACTTTCCGGAAGCTGTTTGAAGAATATGGCTCCCTTGCCGAGCTGGCCACTTACCTGGACCAGGTATTACCTGCCGATAAGTATCAGCCAACTGCACCGGCACCACAAGCAGCGGCGCCGCAACAGCAGCAGCCTGTATACCAGCAGCAAGCAGCGCCACAACCCGTTTATCAGCAACCTGTTTATCAACAGGCAAGTTATCAGCAGCCTGTTTATCAGCCCGCGCCTGCTCCGGTTTATAACGATGGCGGTAACCAGGCACTTAACATGATAGCGCAGCATCTATCACTATTGGCAAGCCAGGTAGCCAGCATGCAGGGTGGTGCTGCTGCGCCGCAAGTGCGCACTACGCAGGTAGAATTACAACCGCCACCTGTTGCTCCTGAGGTTGTAACAAACGAGCAGGTTACAGCCCCGGTAGCTCCGCAGGAACTACAGCCCGATTTAACGCCCGAGGAGCTAATTGAGATTAAAAAGCCTTTTGGTGCTACAGCCCGTATTGAAAAAAACATACAAACCTTAAACGAAACACAACAGGCGTACCTTGATAAGGTAATTGCCGATTATACCGCAAAAACTGAAAGAAGCAAGTCACAAACCCAGCAGCACCGCGCCTACATGGCCGATCCGCGAGTGGTAAATGGGTTCCGCCCGCTGACAAAAGAAATTGTTTACCCAATAGTGGTAAACAAATCAAAGGGCGCGCGCCTTTGGGATGTTGACGGTAACGAATATATTGATGCCTTAAACGGGTTTGGATCCAACATGCTGGGCTACCAGCCTGACGTTGTAAAGAATGCTATTGCCGATCAGTTAGAGAAAGGTTACGAAATTGGCCCGCAGCATGAACTTGCCGGTGAAGTTTCAAAACTTTTATGCGAGTTTACCGGGTTTGACCGTGCAGCACTTTGCAGCACCGGCAGCGAAGGTGTACTGGGTGCTATGCGCATAGCGCGTACCGTAACAGGCCGTTCAATCATTGTAGCGTTCAGTGGTTCGTACCATGGTATTATGGATGAAGTGATTGTTCGTGGTACCAAAAAACTAAAAACCGTACCGGCTGCTCCAGGGATTATGCCCGAGGCTGTACAAAACATGCTGATACTCGACTACGGCACCGACGAAACGCTTAGGATCATTAAAGAGCGCGCCGATGAAATTGCAGCCGTTATGGTTGAGGTGGTACAAAGCCGCCGGCCGGAATTTTTGCCGCTTGATTTCCTGAAAGAACTGAGAACAATTACTGCCGATGCAGGCACTGCCTTGATATTTGATGAAGTGATTACGGGCTTCCGTATGCACCCCGGTGGCATACAAGCCATAACCGGCATTCGTGCTGACCTTGGTACGTATGGTAAGGTTATTGGAGGTGGTTTACCTGTAGGTGTGATTGCAGGCAAAAAACAATTTATGGATGCCCTTGATGGCGGCTTTTGGCAATTTGGTGATAACTCCACCCCTGAGGCTGGCGTTACTTATTTTGCAGGCACATTTGTAAGGCACCCACTGGCACTTGCCGCTTGTAAGGCATCATTATTATACATGAAAGAGCGCGGCCCTGCCCTGCAACAAAGCTTAACCGATAAATGTACCCGCCTGGCTAACGCCATAAACGGCATTTTGGAAGAGTACAAAACGCCAATGTATGTAGCGCACTTCGGCTCGTTATGGAAAACCAAATTTTATGAGGAGTATCCATACAGCGAATTGCTGTTCACCAACCTGCGTTTAAAGGGCATCCATATTATGGATGGTTTCCCTTGCTTTATTACAGATGCGCATGGCGATGCCGAAATAGATACCATTATTGAGAAATTCCGCGAGAGCGTTAAAGAACTTCATGAGGCAGGATTTATACCAACGTATAATTCCGGCGAAACTGACAATGCACCAAAAACGGCTGCCATTGCCCCTGCCCCTGTTGATTTAACGCAGCCGCCCGTGCCTGGTGCAAAGCTTGGCCGGGACAGTGAAGGCAACCCGGGTTGGTTTATTAAAGATGAACAAAACCCCGGCAAGTTTTTACAGGTTAAACATAAAACGGAGTAGGATTTGGAAACTAAAAACTTCAGTTACGAGGTAAGCCCTGTAGATTTTGACCCGTTTGCGGGCCCGGAGATCTCACTGATAGCCCCGGCAACAGAGTCGCAGGCCGAGATCTGGACATCATGCCTTATAGGTGGTGCCGATGCCAGTTGTGCCTATAATGATTCTGTGTCTGTACGCCTTAATGGCGCTTTTAATAAGGATGCCATGTTTAAGGCATTGCAGGCCCTGAGCGACAGGCACGAGGCTCTGCGCAGCACCTTTAGTGCCGACGGTAAAACCATTTTCGTACTCGAAAATCCGGAAATCAGTATCGATTACCAGGACCTTTCCACGCAGGATCATGACCAGCATATCCTGTTTCTTAAAAACTATACCCGTCAAAACGCCATCACACCGCTCGATCTGGTAAACGGGCCCTTGTTTAAGGCCTCAGTTTTAAAGCTGAGCAGTGATGAGCACTATGTAACCATGCTGGCACATCATATTGTTTGTGATGGCTGGTCGGTTGGTATAATGCTGCAGGATCTGGGCAAACTGTATACTGCTTTTGCACAGGGGCAAACGCCCGATGTGCCACCTGCACCAAAATTTAGCGACTACGCCAAAGAAGAAATTCGTATGGCAGAAAATTTGTCGCAGCGTGAAACGGAAAAATACTGGCTCGATCATTTTGCCGGCAGCAGCCACCTGCTTAATATGCCGGTTGATAACCCGCGCCCCGCTTTCCGTACTTTCAAAAGCCAGCGCTGCGACTTTGCCTTAGATGCCAAACTAGTTGCTGATGTGAAGGCTATGGGCCGTAAAGCAGGCGGTAGCTTTGTTACTACCTTAATGGCCGCATTCGAGGTATTTCTGCAGCAAATAACCGGGCAGGACGAGATCATACTTGGTTTACCATCTGCAGGTCAATCAGCAACAGGTAACTATGGTCTTGTAGGGCATTGCGTAAACCTTTTGGCGCTGCGCAGCTTCCCAAAACCGGATAAATCATTTGTTGATTACCTTAAAACCCGCAAAGGGCAGGTATTGGATGCGTACGAGCATCAGCAATACACTTTTGGTACGCTTTTAAAAAAGCTGAACATTCCCCGGGATGCATCACGTTTGCCACTGGTACCTGTGGTGTTTAACATCGATATTGGGATGGATGATGGCATTAAGTTTTATAACCTAACGCATCGTTACATCAACAATCCGCGCGAGTACGAAACCTTTGAGATTTTCCTGAACATTACGGATAATAAAGGCGACCTGGTGCTGGAATGGTCGTACAATACACAATTGTTCGAGGTTGAGTCTATCAACCGGATGATGGAGGAGTTTGAGCATTTACTGAAACAGCTGGTACAATCTCCAGATATGCCTATCGGCCAGCTGCCGTTAATGCGTTCGGAAGAATTGTTTAAACAACTTGCCGAGTGGAACAATACAAAGGTTGATTATCCCAAAGAAAAACCACTGCATCAAATCATCAGCGAAACGGCTGCAAAATATCCGAATAGCATAGCATTAAAATTCGGAGCAGAGGAGTATACATATAAGCAACTCAATCGCAAAGCTAACCAGCTGGCTGCGCTGCTCATAAGCAATGGCGTAAAGCAGGGTGATAAAGTCGCCATTTCGCTCGACAGA
Organism: Mucilaginibacter pallidiroseus; assembly: GCF_007846085.1. GTDB lineage: Bacteria > Bacteroidota > Bacteroidia > Sphingobacteriales > Sphingobacteriaceae > Mucilaginibacter > Mucilaginibacter pallidiroseus. Next base: position 224,907 of record NZ_VOEJ01000008.1, on the reverse strand, counting down.
TCGGCAGAGTTGGTGTTCGGCTTATTGGCCATCATGAAGGCCGGCGCAACGTACATCCCGCTTGATCCTATTTTCCCGATGAACCGCATCAATTACATGCTGGCAGATTCGGGATCGGTGATTTTAATCACCTCAAAAAAATATGCCGGGGTTTATGAATCAAAGGCGAAAGAAATATTGCTTAACGAGATCTGGAGCCAACTGGATAGCCAGCCTGATACCGACCCGACTGTAAAAGTATCGCCGAACGATCTGCTTTACATCTTGTACACATCCGGCTCAACCGGGCAGCCAAAAGGGGTTAAAATAGCGCATCACAACGTGGTTAACTTTTTGTACAGCATGCAAAAGGTACCGGGCTTAACTGCCGATGATAAATTACTTGCTGTTACCACCATCAGCTTTGATATTGCCGGGCTGGAATTGTTTTTACCGCTTATAACAGGTGCGCAAATTGTATTAGCTGATAGCGCTACCGCGAAAGATGGCCGCGCGTTGCTGGATATTATACGTAATGATAAGATAACCGTAATGCAGGCTACGCCATATACATGGCGCATTTTGCTTGAATCGGGCTGGGACAAGGAACGGATAAAAGTGATTTGCGGCGGCGAGGCCCTGCCTATGGAGTTGGCTACCCGTATACTTGACCATGCCAGCTCACTATGGAACGTTTACGGGCCGACAGAGACCACCATATGGTCAACCATCAAACAGATTACTGCTGCCGATAAGGTTATCAGCATTGGTAAGCCAATTGACAATACGGGCATTTACATTCTTGACAAGTTTCTGAATCCGCTTAAACCCGGTGTAGCCGGCGAGCTTTACATTAACGGAGAGGGCGTTGCAAAAGGTTACCACAACCAGCAGACCCTTACCGATGAAAAGTTTATAGCCGACCCATTCTCGGGCGTTGCGGGTGCAAAAATGTACCGCACAGGAGACCTCGCTACGTTTACTGCAGATGGTAACCTGATGTACATATCGCGGATGGATGCGCAGGTAAAAATTCGTGGTTACCGTATAGAAACCGGCGAAATTGAATATAACCTATCGCAGTTTGACGGTGTAAAGCAGGCTGTGGTAATTGCCCAGCCGGATGCAAACGGCGTTGATAAGTTGGTTGCCTACGTGGTATTGCACAATGGCGGCATTGGCTCGCCGGAAATGAATAGCCAATGGCGTACCGAGCTTAAAAAGTCGCTGCCCGACTATATGGTGCCCGACAACTTTGTTGTGATAACAGAGATGCCGCTCACGCCAAACGGTAAAGTTGATAAAAAGGCGCTGGCTGGCCAGGGCCCTGTGCCCGCAGCTGTGGTGAAGCAGTACCAAGCCCCGCGTACCGACGTTGAAAAACTGGTAACAGATATCTGGAAAACATTCCTGAACCTGGATAAAATCAGCGTTTATGATAACTTTTTTGAATTGGGCGGGCACTCGCTTATTGCCGTGAAGGTAATGGCTCAGATTGAAAAGGAAACAGGTAAACGCCTGCCCCTTGCCATTTTATTTGAAAATTCCACGGTAGAAAAACTATCGCTGATGCTGCAAATGGATGGCCGATCGATAGTTTGGGATTCACTTGTACCCATTAAGCCAACGGGTAGCAAAATACCTATTTATATTGTGCACGGTGCCGGCTTAAACGTATTGTTGTTTAATGCCCTCGCCATAAATATGGACCCGGACCAGCCTGTTTACGGCATGCAGGCCAAAGGACTTAACGGTGTTGACGAACCGCTTAACCGCATTGAAGATATAGCGGCCCATTATGTATCGTCAATAATGGCGCAAAACCCTAATGGGCCTTATGCATTGGCAGGATTTTCCTTTGGTGGAATAATTGCCTGGGAAATGGCCAAGCAAATGGAGGCACTAAATAAAAAGGTAATTATGCTTGGCATGTTTGATACCTACGCGTACCGCTCGCCACATTATGACTCATTGCCTGTTAAATACTTAAAACGCGCCATGTACTTTGGCCGCAGGCTTTGGTATTCGTTAACCTTCCAGGAAGGTTTTGAACAAACCATACGCCGCCGCAGCAAGGCACTTAAACGAGGTGTAACCCGCGTGTGGTGGAACATGAGGCTAAATAAAAATGATGAGCAGGTTGGCTTTTCGGGCTACTCGCATAAAATTGATCATGCAAATGATGTGGCATCCAAACATTATTCGCTGCAACCGCACAACTTCGAAATAGAGCTTTTTAGAGCCGAAGTACACTCGTTTTATGTAGACGATTTTGAGTACATGGGCTGGCAGCCTTATGCACTTGGCGGCATTAACGTGCATAAAATACCGGGCGAACATAATACCCTCTTTAAAGCGCCTAACGATAAGATTTTTGCTGAAGTTTTACAAGGCTGCCTTGACAGGGCCGCAAAAAAGGCGAAGTGATGCCACAAAATGCATCCGTTGCAATAGCACATCTTGAAACCGTTGACTGGCAGCAAATGCCGGTTAACGGTTTCTTGTTAAACGATCCCGACGTTCATCTTTGGCGTGTTTGCATTAGCCAACACATTAACGAAATTGTAAATCTAAAAAGGCTTCTAACACCCGACGAAGCACAAAGAGGGAGTAAATACCTGCACCAGGCAGACCGCGACCGCTTTTTAGTAAGCCGTGGCTATCAACGGACTATTTTAAGTGGCTACATTGATATTAAACCTGAAGATTTAAGATTTGCCCTCAGCCATAACAAAAAGCCTCATATCGCCAATTCCGGCGTGCAAAATCTAAACTATAACGTTTCGCATTCCGGCGATTGGATACTTATAGCCGTGTCTAAGCACGCCGTTGGTTGCGACATTGAGTATATCGACCCTAAATTTGATTTTACCGATATATTGCCTGATAACTTCAGCCAAGCAGAGGGTGATTTTATAAAGGAAAATGAGTCAACTAATCGCTTTTATAAACTGTGGACACGCAAGGAAGCGCTGCTAAAAGCCACAGGGCAAGGCCTTGGCGAGCATTTAATCGATACACCATCATTGAATGGAATCAGCAACTTAAATGCGGATTTGCTTGGTTCTGGTAAAGCCTGGACAGTAAAATCCTTTTCTGTGACTAAAGGCTATGCCGGTGCTTTGGCCGTTGCTAACATAGCTCCATCTATCAGCTTTTACGATATTTAATTTGTACTTGAGGGTGTATCGGTTTTGCCGTTTTGCTGTATCGAATCACCTGGCTGTGTATCAGCCTGCGCTATTGGCTGCATAGCTTTCATTTGCTGCAAGGCTGTACTCAACTTTGCCCAATACTCGGGCTTGTCGCGGTAAATATCCGGGGTGCCGCTTGCATTATAAAAGCTTGCAATGCTTTGCTGCAATGGCGGATTTAAGTGTTTAAATCCTTGTTTCTGCAAGGTCTCTACTAATTTTGCCCATGTTTTATCTGCCAGCGGGTATTCGCCAATATGTGTATCATGGCCGGTATCAAAATCAATATCCGGCAATACAAGCCTGCCGTTGTCCACATCATTTAATGATGACTTATAGTTTTTCACAATGGCTTCAAAACTTTCGGCAAAAAGTCGCTGCCCTTCTTCACCCGGCGATTTAAAGTTTAACGTTTTAAGCGGCCCTATCTTAGGCAATATGCTAATGAAGCCAGCAGCCAGTTTCGAGAAAAAGTTACCGTGCTTGCGCTCCTTACCATATTGCAGGTTAAACGCACGCCTGCTCATCTTGTATCTGAATTTTTTAACGGTAATACCGGGGTGCATTTCTTCGATCTCGGCCCGGTTGGCTTTGTAGGCATTCTTTGTAAGGGCCGGGAACAAATTACGTACCCCCCAACGCATCATGTTAATTGACGAATTAATGTTCGAAAATATGGTGTTTAGCTTTTGCCCGTAAGTTTTGTAAAAGGCGCGTTCCAAAACAGGTACGGCCATATTAAAACCAATAAAATCGCGGTAAGCCTCTGATGTATAATTGCCCTGCCCTACCTGCAAAACGTCGTAGGCAAACTCCATCCGGCTGTGTGATGTATGGTCGTCATCATAAGTTACCACATCGCCAAATTTCTTCTTAAGCTTAGGATAAACTATCGGCACATTGCGGTTAGTTGAGAGCGAGTGGCCATATTTATCGGCCATGTAGTGAGACAACGCACCAAGCGAAAAGGCATACTCGTTCAAATTTTGCGATTCGCTTATAAGCGTTTCAATAAAATCGCCGCTGCGTACGTAGTGTACCAGGTCAGTAAAAAAGCCATTGCCAAAAGGCATGTAGCCCATATCTGCCACTATGCTACCACCGTACGCGTACGAATGTGCTAACAAAAGTTCGTCGTAAGTTGCGCTCGGATACTTCTTTTTAAGCAGGGGCACAATATCGCTACGCCATGATGCATCAATAACCGCCTCATGCGCCAATATGGAATATGCCTTAGCTGTGTTACCGGCAACAACCAGCAACACAGCAAGCAATATGTATTTGTAAAGTTTTTTGGTAAGCCCCGCCATCATCTTATCAGTTGATGTTAGTAACGGCAAAGGCGGTGTCACGGTTTTTACAATTATTGATAAGCCATTTGTTGTTACCTTGGCATGAAATTACCTGCGTTCGTTATAAACGCCAAGTTCGGCAATAGATGCCTGCTTATCAGCAGCATCAATCCACACCCTTACCTTGCTGCCGTACACCCTATCAAACCTGTTAATTTTAACTCTTGATGCGTTATTATTTTTGGCAAGCGGTTTCCAAACGCCGTTCTGCAAATATTCGGCATGGAAGGTTTTAATGTTAGGTGCTTTCTCGGTCAATGTAATTGCATTAAAGGCAATGTCTTTTCCAAAGTCAACTTCATACCACGGCTTGGCAACCGTGGTGCTTGAGCGCCAGGAGGTTTGGAAATCATCATCGTTGGCAAAATCTGATATATCCATATCGTCGCTCCAGCTGGAATTTGCAGGTTTATTTTTTGCCAGGTTACTTGATATAATTGGCGCGCCCGTGGGTGCAAGCTTTGGCGCGGGGCCGCCATGGCTCCACTGTTTGCCAATTTCTTTAAGAGCGGCAATTGCGTTATCATCAAACACACCGTCGCGGTTAGGCGCTACGTTAAGTATAAAATTGCAATCAACATCATTTAATGATTTAAGCTCGGCCACCATTTTGGCTGGCTCCTTAACTGCTGTAGCAGGGAAATTTGTTTTCCAAAACCAGCTGCTTTGCAACGGCAAGCAGGCCAAGGCCGGCATGCGGTTGGTTTCTTTTGATATACGCTGCCCTGCACCCATTTCATACGTTTTTATATCACTGTAAAAAAGACCTTCGCCAGGATACTTGGCGCCGTTTAAGTCCATCACAACGCACTCAGGCTGCAAAGACTTTATCAGCATGTAAACGTCTTCAAAGGAAATATCATCGTATGATATGCGCGACCAGGGTGCATCCCAACCATCAATTATCAGTGCTTCAATTTTGCCATATTTGGTTAATAACTCTGTTATCTGCGCCTTAACCATCTCAAAATGATTGGGGGTGATATGCCCCTTACGCAGCATGTGGTGGGTATCCAATATCGAGTAATACAGCATTACCTTCAAATTATTTTTCCTGAAGGCATCCACATATTCTTTAACAACATCCTTTTTAAGGGGGCTGTTCATCACGTTGTAGTCGGTTGTTTTGGTGTCCCAGATACAAAAGCCGCTATGGTGTTTGGTGGTTAAGCAACCGTAGGTCATGTTAGCAGACTTTGCCGCTTTGGCCCATTGATCGCAGTTTAACTTTTTAGGGTTGAATAATGCCGGCGATGCTTGCGGGTCTGGCCAGTCGGCATCAGCATAGGTTGGAATATTAAAGTGTATGAACATCCCAAACTTTAAGTCGACAAAATTTTGCTGCAATTGGGTATATCTGTCAGGCGTTGTTTGCGCCGACGCTTTTAATACTAGTGCTAAAAAAAATGTGCTTAGTAAAACGCTGAACTTCATAATAGATATAGGTGTTTGTAAGGGAAAGTAAAGATATAACAAGCACATAAAAAAGCCGAAAAAAGTTGCTTTTAACGCATCAAACAAATCTGTGTCAATCATTCTTTTTAAAAAAGACACCCTTTTAAGCATACTTAATATGGCAGATATGGACCCGGTTACCGTTATAATAGAAAGCCCTAAAGGCAGCGGCCACAAATATGATTATGAGCCAAAGCTTGATAAATTTAAGCTAAACAAAATACTACCCGCCGGTATGGTGTTTCCGTTTGATTTTGGGTTTATACCGGGCACTAAGGGTGGCGATGGCGACCCGCTGGATGTGCTGGTTGTTTCGGAGATAACCGGTTTCCCGGGCTGCGTGGTAGATTGCCGTATAGTTGGCGCTATTAAAGTTGAGCAAACCGAGCGCGATGGCAGCACCATGCGCAACGACCGCTTTTTTGGGGTACCCGTGGTATCGCACCTTTTTGCTCAAGTAAATGAAATTGCCGATTTGCCTGCCGCCATAATGGAAGAGATTGAAGCATTTTTTGGCAATTACAATAAACTGGCCGGCAAGGAATTTAAAGTGATAGGCCATGCTACAGCGAAGGACGCGGTTGAAATGATAAATAAGTAAATGCAATAATGTTGATACTTCGTCATAAAACAGCTCAAGCACACTTGGCAAGACACTTAAAACAATAGTAAATGAAATATTGTTGCATTTATAATTATATTTGCAGCGATGAAAAAATCAAGGGCTTTTAAACTGGATAATATAGGGATGACAGCATCTACCCTATGCGCTATACATTGCGCGGCTGTACCTGTATTTTTTAGCAGCCTGCCTGTTTTGGGCCTCGATTTTTTAGCAAACCGATGGATAGAATGGTTTATGATAGGTGTTGCCATGGTTGTTGGCGTTAGTGCCATTTGGCCGGGTTATTTTAAACACCACCGTAAATTATTGCCGTTTGCATTATTTATCAGCGGTTTTGCCATCATTTTAATTGGACACTTGTTTGGGCATAACAGCCTTGCCGAAGCTATTGTGGTTCCAATTGGAGGTATTACAATAGCTGTTGCACATTTCATCAACTATAAATACATAGGTACATGCAACTCTGCCAATAATGTATTTCATATTAAACACTCGCACGATACTGTAAATCCACCGGCCAATATTTAAGGTTAAGCGATTTTTATTATATTTAATTGCAAATGACACACGCTAAAACAACATATCAGTTTGAGGACTTGCTTGATAAGCACCAGTTAAAAAAAACTGCGCCGAGGCTGCGCGTGCTGTCTATGATGTATTCAAAAAATACGGCAACTTCACAGCCAGATTTAGAAAGTGTGATGCATGATATTGACAGGGTTACGCTTTACCGTATCCTGAACGTGTTTGAGGAAAAAGGCATTATCCATAAAGTATTTGACCTTAACGGAACTGCCAACTACGCCATATGCCACTCGAATTGCGGCGCACATAAACACCATGACGAACATGTGCATTTCAACTGCACAAATTGCAAAAACGTGTATTGTTTAAATGAACTTACGCTACCTGCACTAAATTTACCAGGAGGCTTTAAGGCCGAAGGTTTTACGCTTTACGCCAGCGGCCTGTGCTCTAAGTGCAGCAAAAAGGCTAACTAAATTAACTTTACTGTTATTCGCCTGTCAGATCGTTCTGGAATATTTTGGTGTATTTGCGCCTGTCGAACTTGTATAGCTTGGCGGCCCTGTATGATACCCCTTTCTGCTTTTCATCAAGTTCTTTAAGGAATCCGTAGCTCAGCATCTTTTTACGAAAGTTACGTTTATCCAGCTTTTTGTTAAGGATGGCCTCGTATAATGATTGTAGTTGTGTAAGCGTAAATTTCTCGGGCAGTAACTCGAAAGCGATAGGCTGATAATTGAGGCGGCGGCGAATTTTGTTAAACCCTGTCTGGAAAATCTCGCTGTGGTCAAAGGCCAGTTTGGGCAGCTCATTTACCGGGTGCCAAAAAGCCTTCTTAGCGTACTGTGTTACCGGGCGTACCTCTTTTTGCCCATTTATACGGATAAGCGCATAGTATGCAACAGTAATAACCCTACCCTGCGGGTGGCGGTTAACCTCACCGAATGTATGAAACTGCTGCATGTGCAAATCGCGCAGGCCGGTTAGTTCATACAAAATACGTTCGGCAGCATCGTCAATACTTTCGTCTTGCTCAACAATGTAACCAGGTAACGCAAGCCAGTCCTTAAAGGGTTCTTCGTTTCGCTCTATCAGCAAAATTTTCAATTCGCCGGCTTCAAAACCAAATATTACACAGTCTGTAGAGAAAACTGAGTCAAATGTAGGTAACTTTACTTCCAAGGTGGGGTGTTAGATTTATAAGGTTTAAAGATATGTGAATAATCCATATCCAAAAAATAATAAATAAATTTAATGGTGTAAATCTCACACAGTATATTCGCAGCTACAATTTATTTGTTACTTGTTTAAAGATGCAGAAAATTTCAAAAATAGCAGTTCTTACTTCAGGCGGCGATGCACCGGGCATGAACCCATGCATCAGGGCGGTAGTACGAACAGCAATCTTCAACGGTTTACAAGTGGTTGGTGTTCGCCAGGGATACCAGGGGCTTATTGATAACAACATGTTTGATATGAATAACCGCTCGGTTAGTAACATATTAAACTTAGGTGGTACCATATTAAAAACAGCAAGATGCCTGCCCTTCCGCAGTGAAGAAGGTATGGAAATAGCCTATAATAATATTAAAGCACAAGGCATTGATGCACTTGTTGTTATTGGCGGCGACGGCACCTTTACAGGGGCGTTGCGGTTCTCAAAAAAATATCCTGATATAGCCGTAATGGGCGTACCGGGCACTATTGATAACGACCTTTACGGATCAACATACACACTTGGTTTTGACACCGCAACCAATACGGTTGTTGATGCTATTGACAAGATACGTGATACTGCCGATGCGCACGACCGCCTTTTCTTCATAGAAGTAATGGGCCGCGACTCGGGCGCTATTGCACTGCGCGCAGGTATTTCTTGCGGTGCCGAAGCAATACTGTTGCCTGAACGTGCCACCGCTATCGATAACCTGATAGAGAACCTTAAAAAAGGCCGCGATAACAAAAAATCTTCAAGCATAGTAATTGTTGCCGAAGGCGATAAAAGCGGCGGTGTTTATGATGTTGCCGAGGCTGTAAAAAAGCAGGTTAAGTTATACGATATTAAGGTTACCGTACTTGGACACCTGCAACGCGGTGGCAGCCCATCGGCGTTCGACAGGATATTGGGAAGCCGCATGGGCTTTGCAGCAGTCAACGCGTTAATTGCCGGTAAATCTCGCATGATGGTTGGCCTCGAGGCTAACCACATCAAACTTACCGATCTGGAAGAGGCACTTACACAACACTCATTTAAACTGGAAGAGGATTTGATGCAAATGGCCGAAATCCTTTCAATATAGTAGATGTTAGCAGTTGTATATAGCGGATCCAACAATGCCGGCTGGCGCCTATCTTATAAGGGCCGCACAGTAGCATCTTTTGATACTGCAGCCATTAACCCGTACTTTAATGATGAAAAGTATATCCTGCAACTGCTAAACAAAAACATCAACCTTATACACCACGCTGAGGAAATAAAGCGAATTTATTTTTATGGCGCCGGCGCATCGTCAGACGAGCTAAGGCAGGTTATACATGATGGGCTTGCCGCTTTTTTTAAGTTTGCCAAAATACATGTAGGGCACGATATTGAGGCTGCGGCTATTGCCACATGCGGCAACAACCCCGGCATAGTTTGCATTTGCGCAAGCGGATCAAACGCGGCCTGGTATGATGGTAAGAAGGTAACGCCGAATAACTTTGGTTTAGGATATATTCTGGCTGATGAAGGATCTGGCAACTGGCTTGGCAGGCAACTCATAAAAGGCTACATGAGCGAAACGCTCCCGGCCAATATAAGGCGCCAGTTTGAGCAGCGTTATGCAGCCGACCGAAAGACTTTACTTGAGAAAGTTTACCGCCAAAAGCAGCCTGCGCTGTTTTTAAGCTCCTTTACAGATTTCTTTGCCGATAACCTTGGAGACGCATACCTTCGCAATGTCATAAAAGCGGGGTTTATTAAATTATTTGATACATACTTAGTACCTTTGCGCCAGCAACATCCCGATGCCCCCGTGCACTTTGCAGGATCGGTAGCATCAGATTTTAAGGAGATCCTTCAGGAGTGTGCTACCGAGAAAGGAATCGAGATATCATCTATCGTAAAAGCACCTATAAACAATTTGTTATCATATTATTCAAGCAAAAATTAATTAAATCATGAAAATAGGAATTAACGGCTTTGGCCGTATCGGCCGTTTAGCTTTCAGGGCTGCAGTTGACAGACCAGATGTTGAAATTGTAGGTATTAATGACCTTGTTGAGCCTGATTACATGGCTTACATGTTAAAATACGATTCAACTCACGGACAATTTAAAGGCACCATCGCTGTTGAAAGCGGTAACCTTGTTGTTAACGGTAAAACTATCCGTGTAACTGCAGAAAAAGACCCTGCAAACCTTAAATGGAATGAAGTTGGCGCTGAAGTTATCATCGAGTCAACCGGTTTATTCTTAACTCAGGAAACTGCTCAAAAACACATCGATGCCGGTGCAAAGAAAGTTGTAATGAGCGCACCTGCTAAAGATGATACCCCAACCTTCGTGATGGGTGTAAACCATAAAGAATTAAAAGCAGATCAAAATATCGTTTCAAACGCTTCATGTACTACCAACTGTTTAGCACCTGTTGCTAAAGTGTTAAATGACAAATTTGGTATTGAAGAAGGTTTGATGAGCACTATCCACGCGGTTACTGCTACTCAAAAAACAGTTGACGGCCCATCGGCTAAAGACTGGAGAGGCGGCCGTGGCGCTTACCAAAACATCATCCCTTCATCAACCGGTGCCGCTAAAGCTGTTGGCTTGGTATTACCAGAGTTGAAAGGTAAATTAACAGGTATGTCATTCCGTGTTCCGGTTGCCGACGTTTCTGTAGTTGACTTAACTGTACGTTTAAAAACCCCTGCTTCTTACGAGCAAATTAAAGCTGCTATGAAAGAAGCATCAGAAGGTGAATTAAAAGGTATCCTTGGCTACACCGAAGATGAAGTTGTATCTGAAGACTTTAAAGGTGACGCACGTACATCTATCTTTGATGCTAAAGCAGGTATTGCATTAAGCGATAACTTTGTTAAAGTAGTATCATGGTACGATAACGAGTGGGGTTATTCAAACAAAATAATTGACCTGGTTGAAGAAATTGGAAAATTATAATAAACCGCTTTAATATTGCAAAACGCCTGCCGGGTATCCGGGAGGCGTTTTGCGTTTAAGGCGACTTGCAAAAGCGCAAATACTTAAAATTGAAAACCTTTAGCAGCATTTATCTATTTAGATAAAGCGTATGAAAGATTTTATAAAGCGTTTTAAAGTTACCGATACAAAGGACTTTAAGCTGAGCAAACACGATACCGCCGAAACTGCAGGCTACAAAAAAGATGAGGCTGAAGATATATTAACCAGCCTGATTGAGGATACGGCTAAACTGCAAACCGAGCTTTATGCAGCCAATAGCCACTCGTTGCTCATCATCTTCCAGGCGATGGATGCTGCGGGGAAGGACAGTGCTATTGCGCATACCATGTCGGGCCTTAACCCGCAGGGCTGCCAGGTTTTTAGCTTTAAGCAACCAAGTGCCGAAGATTACGATCACGACTTTTTATGGCGGCACTACAAAGCCCTGCCCGAGCGTGGGCGCATAGGAATACATAACCGGTCGCATTACGAAAACGTGTTGGTTACAAAGGTTTACCCCGAGTACTTGTTAAAAGAAAAGTTGCCAGGCATCACCGACTTGAAAGACGTAGGCAAAAAGTTTTGGCAAAACAGGTACGAGAGTATCCGCAATTTTGAGAAACACCTTACCGCGAACGGAACGATAATTATAAAATTCTTTCTCCACCTATCAAAAGGAGAGCAAAAAGAGCGCTTTTTAAAACGTATCGAGGAAAAAGATAAAAACTGGAAGTTTGCCTTCGGCGATTTGCAGGATCGTAAAAAATGGGGTGACTACATGGATGCTTATGAAGAAGCGATAAAAGAAACAAGCACCGAAGACAGCCCCTGGTACGTGGTACCCGCCGACAAGAAATGGTTTACACGTATTGCCGTATCGTCCATCATATTACAAACACTGAAAGATCTGAACCTGAAATATCCTGAGCTGCCGCATGGTGAACTGGAAAAGCTTGAAGAAGCCAAACGCCTGTTGGAACAAGAATAATGTCTGCAGATATGCATAAAAGCGTGGCAACCTAAATGATTACGTTAGATTGCCACGCTTTCCTTCGCCATTTTACCTCTAGTCACCTACCAAGGCGATTGGCCATAATCGCTCATGTACTTACCTGTAGGGCCATCAGGGCCAATCATCGCATATTCAACAATTGGCTTAGCGCCATCCTCTACACTTTTAGGCCCCTGGTTGTTATTAAACTCGGTATTTGTATAGCCGGGATTTATCATGTTTACTTTTACTTTGCCATTTAACTCGTGGGCAAGCGCAACGGTATATGCGTTCAAAGCAGATTTCGACGGACCATAAACTGAAGTTTTTGCCTGGTAGTGCTCCCAGGTTGGGTCGTTATGCAAAGTGAGCGATCCAAGATCAGATGTTACGTTAACTATCCTTGGGTTTGATGATTTGCTTAACAGCGGCATAAGTATGCGCACCACGCGTGCTACACCAAACAAGTTTACCTCGAATACTTCTCTAAATGTACTGTCGGGCGTGTTACTCGCCTGTTGTGGAAAGCCGCCCGGGATACCTGCATTGTTGATCAATACATCAAGTGAACCTGCGCTTGCCAAAATTTGCTCATAAGCTTTTTGTACCGACTCCTCGTCGGTAACGCTCAATAGCACCAGCTCCACGTTTGTTAAACCTTCCTGCTTAAGCTGTTCAACGGCTTTTGCCCCTCTTTGCTCGTCGCGGCTTCCTAAAAACACATGGTAGCCTGCGTTTAATAGTTGGCGCGCACACTCGAAACCAATTCCTTTATTGGCCCCGGTTATTAATACTGTTTGTTTTTCCATGAAGCAAAACTACGGTTGTGTTATAAAATAGCTGTTGTACTTACCAAGGCATTACCTGTACTTTTCGCGGATTTGCTGCCGGTATGCTATTGGGGTTGCATCAGTAAGCCGTTTAAAAAAGCGGTTAAAGTAAGCAGCATCCTCGAAGCCAAGTTCGTCGGCAATTTGTTTTACGCTTAGGTCGGTGTGTAACAGGCGGCGCTTTGCTTCCATAACCAAACGATTATGGATATGTGTAATAGCTGTTTTGCCGCTTTGTTGTTTTACCACATCGTTAAGGTAGCCCGGGGTAAGGTTAAGCAGTTCGGCATAAGTATTCACATTATGCACGGTTTCATAATGTTGGGCTATAAGCTGCTGGAAGTGCTTTAGGTGGCAGTAATTTTCGGTAATGCGGGTTTCGCCATATTGCTCATTATAAATACGGCTAAGGTAAATGACCAGCACACGCAGCCATGATGTAAGCATTTGGTTTTGCCAATCGCCGCCCTGCTTATATTCTGTTGCCATTTTATCCATCACGTCGCCAATGTAGGCCATATCTGCATCGCTAAGCTCCAACTCATGAGCCGATGCGGGATTTTGAATAATTGGCAGGCGGCGCAGGGTACGGTTTTCCTCGAGCTGTAAAAACTCTTCGGTAAAACAGGCCGAGAAACCTTTAAGCGGCTGCGTTTCCTCTTTCAATAATACCTGGTGTGGCACCGTAAAATAAAAGTGATTGGGCCTTACGGTATATGGGATAAAATCAACCCAGTGCCTGCTGCCGCCACCTTGCGAGAATACAAAGAGGTAAAAATCTTTACGGTGAGGTTTCAAAAATGCCGGCTCGATGTGCGCATCGATACCATTGGCACGGCGCACCTGTATCATGCAAGGGCCGCTGCCATCAAGCTTCAACAGCGGGTAGCTTGGTATGGTATTTTTTACCGGGGCTAACGAAACTGACATTTTATATATTTAAACTCGCACTATTAACCAGGCACAGGGTTATTACATCAACTCGCTATCCTTTTTGGCATGATAAGTTTTAAAAGCCATATAATAAAGTGCAAGCGTAGGTAAAATATAAAATAGCGCACCGCTATGATTAATATCGGGATAGGCAGTTACTATGGCATATATTAGCAACGCCAGGGCCACCGTACCCCCCACCAAATACAACATAAAAAATTTTCCGCTCATCTGCCGGTATTACTTTATTGCTTTAGTCTTTTTTGTTTTAACTGCTTTCGGCTTTTCCGCTACCGGCAAAACCCTTTTAAATATTGCAGCGCCTAATGGCGGCGTGGTTATCATGATAGAGTTTTCCTTATTATGCCATGGTTGGGGCTCGGACGGTATTGGGTTGTAGTTTATAACACCCGTACCCCAATATGCTAACTGGTCGCTGTTAAACACCTCCTGCCATGTGCCGGCATGCGGTACGCCGACGCGATAACCCTCATGCACAACAGGGGTCATATTTAAAACAATTAACAAGTCGTTATCGCTATTGTCGCCTTTGCGCACATAGGCCAAAACCGAGTCGTTAAGGTTTTTTGCATCTATCCACTCAAAACCGCTCCAATCGAATGACTTCTCATAAAGAGCCGGTTGTGAACGATATAAATGGTTAAGTGCTTTTACGGCTTCTTTCATACCATTATGGCTTTCATACTGCAGCAGGTGCCAGTCAAGCGAGTTTTGATAGTTCCATTCGGAACTTTGAGCAAACTCGCTGCCCATAAACATTAATTTGCTGCCAGGGTGGCTAAACATATAGCTATATAACAGGCGCAGGTTAGCAAAACGCTGCCAATCGTCGCCCGGCATTTTCCTGATCATTGAACCTTTACCGTAAACCACCTCATCGTGCGAGAAAGGCAGCATAAAGTTTTCAGTAAACGCGTATATCAAGCTGAACGTAAAGTCGTTTTGGTGATACTGGCGATAAATAGGGTCTGTTTTAAAATAGTCTATCGTATCATGCATCCAACCCATCATCCATTTCATGCCAAAGCCCAGGCCGCCATTATAAACCGGCCTGCTCACACCCGGGAACGAAGTTGACTCCTCGGCAATGGTCTGCACATCCGGGAAGTTGCTGAATACGGTTGAGTTAAGTTCTTTTAAGAAAGATATAGCTTCCAGGTTTTCATTACCGCCAAAAACGTTTGGTTCCCATTCGCCGTGGTTACGCGAGTAATCAAGAAACAGCATTGAGGCAACGGCATCAACCCGCAAACCATCAATATGATACCGCTCCAGCCAAAACAAGGCATTGCTTATCAAGAATGCACGTACCTCGTTGCGGCCGTAGTTAAATATGTATGATTTCCAATCTGGGTGAAAACCCTTGCGCGTATCAGCATGCTCGTAAAGGTGCGTACCATCAAAATTATACAATCCGTGTATATCTCCGGGGAAGTGAGATGGCACCCAATCAAGTATTACCCCAATATCTGCCTTATGCAATTCCTCAACCAGATACATCAAATCCTGCGGCGTACCATAGCGTGATGATGCCGCAAAAAAGCCCGTGATCTGGTAGCCCCAGCTCGGGTAATATGGATGCTCCATCAACGGCATAAACTCCACGTGCGTAAAGCCCATATCTTTTATGTATGGCACAAGCGTATCTGCTATTTGCCTGTAGTTTAAAAACTCATCGGGGCTCTCGGGGCTGCGCGCCCATGAGCCGATGTGCAACTCGTATACAGAGTATGGTTTGTTAAGCGCGTTATGCTGATAACGCTTAGCCATCCAACCGGCATCCTGCCACTCGTAATACGTATCAGCCACAATTGATGCGGTTTGCGGGGGCAGTTCCCAACGCAAAGCAAACGGATCGGCTTTTTCGGTATCCTCGCCTGTTGACGAAAGAATATGATACTTATATACTTCCCCTACCCCTATATGAGGAATAAAACCTTCCCATATGCCAGACGAGTCCCAACGGTAATTTAACGAATGCTGGCGTTTTGTCCATCCGTTAAAATTACCAATAACGGATATGTACTGTGCGTTTGGTGCCCAAACAGCAAAGTAAGTGCCTACAACACCTTTATGTTCCACCACGTGCGAACCAAACTTTTCGTACAGCATGTAATGCTTACCCGCTCTAAACAGGTCGATATCAAACTCGGTAAAGCGGCTATATGGTTCAACGGCACTTAATTGCACAGTTTGTGCAGGCAATGTTTCCGGCTCCACGGCTGCTTTCTTATCCCTACGCGCTGCGGTTTTTTTAACAACCGGCTTTTCTACCTTAACACTATCTGACTCGGGGAAAACCGCGGCCTTAGGGGCTTTAGTTTTACTTACTTTTTGAGTCTTGATAGGTTTTGTTTCGGCTAAAGATGCTTCGGCCTTTTTTGTTTGTTTTGCCATATAGAGGGAGCGCATTACAACGCCCGTATTATTGGTCGACTGGTGTATGTCAAATATATAATTATTGAACATACAACAACGGCAGATGTTTATTTAAATGCGCATTATAAACATAAGCCGTTGAGCACGCGGGTTGTAAATAAAAAAGCCACAAAGGCTGCCGTTATTACGGCTTACTTTGTGGCTTATAAAAATCGCAGAATGCTTACTTTATTATCTCGATGTGCTTAAAGTTTTTAGGGAACTTAAACTCATAAGTCTTATCGGCATTTACAGCTATCTCCGTTATCTCCTTGCCATCGGCCAGTATTTTTGTAGGTGCAAACGGTAAGCCGTTTACTTTAAAGTGATAGCCTTCGTAGCGGGGCGTGTATAATCCTTCCATTGTTTGCTTGATGGTAAGCCTTTGGGCGTCACCGTTTACTACAAACTTTTTCTCGAGGTAGATATCCTGCTCATAGGCAAATGTTTCGCCGTAATCCTCAAACAGGAAAGAATTTACCTCATAATCGCTGTAGTAAATATTCAGTTTTACCTCCTCAATTTCGCGCTCGCCAGTGTATTGCATAACAGGATATTCCGGAATAACCGAGCCTGCTTTTACAAATATTGGCATAATATCAAGCGGGGTAGCAACTACATGCTCTTTGCCGCCTTCAACCATTTCGAGTGTCCACCAGTTGTACCATTTACCCTTTGGCAGGTAAACCCTACGCGATTGCAAGCCCGCATCCAGAACCGGGCAAATCAGGATCTTATCGCCATAGGTAAATTCGTCCTGGCGGAAGTGGTTTGATACCTCGCCTTGCTCATGCATTACTACAGGCCTCAAAATTGGGAAGCCATAACGGTGATGCTCCCAAAACGCTGAGTACAAGTACGGGATAAGCCTGTAACGCAGTTCAATAAATTTGCGGTTGATGCTGGTGAACGGTTCGCCAAAGCTCCATGGCTCGCGCTCCTTGGTATCACCTGCCGAGTGCGCACGCATAAATGGCGAAAATGTTCCCATCTGGATCCAGCGGGTAAACAGCTCGCCATCAGGCTCGCCGCTAAAGCCGCCAATATCTGTACCGCAAAATGATATACCCGAGGTTGATAATCGCTGTAACTGGATGTTACCAATTTTAAGGTGCTCCCATGATGCTACGTTATCA
Source organism: Mucilaginibacter pallidiroseus (assembly GCF_007846085.1). Classification (GTDB taxonomy): domain Bacteria; phylum Bacteroidota; class Bacteroidia; order Sphingobacteriales; family Sphingobacteriaceae; genus Mucilaginibacter; species Mucilaginibacter pallidiroseus. Next base: position 207,272 of record NZ_VOEJ01000008.1, on the reverse strand, counting down.
CCCGTCCATACAGATGAATAGCGCTGCACGCCCGAGTAACCCGCCCTGGTGATGGTAAAAGGGCGCTTATTTTTCATTTGCTTGCGCAGGCCCTCATAAGTAGCCCTTACCATTTGCATCCCGTAAACATTATGTGCCTTGCGGTGCGAACCACGGTAACCATCGTACTGGTGCCTTACATCGTCAGGAAAAGTGCCCGAGCCAAATACAGCAGGCTCGTTCATATCGTTCCAAACGCCGGCTACACCGGTTTCAACCAAATCATCAAACAAGTCGCCCCACCATGCCCTTACCTCAGGGTTGGTAAAGTCTGGAAACTGGCAACGGCCCGGCCATACGTGGCCCTCCATAAAGTAGTCGTCGCTGCGACGGCAAAAATATTTCTTTTCCTTACCCTCTTTAAATACCCAGTAATTGTCGTCCACACGGATACCCGGGTCGATAATCACAACCGTTTTAAACCCTGCAGATGCCAGCTCTGCAATCATCTTTTTTGGGTTGGGGAAGTATTTGGGGCTCCAGGTAAAGCACCGGTAGCCATCCATATAATCGATATCCAGGTAAATACTATCGCACGGGATCCTGTTCTGGCGGAAACCGTTGGCTATAACTTTAACCTTATTTTCTGGATAATAGCTCCAACGGCACTGGTGATAGCCAAGCGCCCAAAGCGGCGGCATTGGGTGGGTGCCCGTAAGCAGGTGGTAATTTTTAACCACATCCATCATATGCGGGCCGTGGATGTAATAATACTGCAGTTCGCCGCCGTCTGCAAAAAAGCTGGTCTTGGTGCGGTCTTCCGCGCCGAAATCAAAATAGGCCTTAAATGTGTTATCAAAGAAAATACCGTGCGCTATATTCTCATTTACGCTGATGTAAAACGGGATTGAACGATAAAGCGGGTCCTGATTAAAACTGTATGAGTAAGCATCGGTATTCCAGTTTTTTAAACGCTTGCCGCGCAGGTTAAGTTCCGTAGCCTTATCGCCCAAGCCGAAAAAGCTTTCCTTATCATAGCAGGTTTTGGTGCAAAAAACGTAGTAGCCACCAAACTGGGTGTTTTCTTCCCAGTGCATTGGCACGGCATCGGTGCTGGTAACATGCTCATCTTTATCAGAGAATGATATAAAGAAATCAGCCTTGCGTATGTGGCAGTTAACAGCTTCCGTGCTTACCCTAAACTCAAGGTCGGTTTCCAGTAAGGTAAACTCAACAGGCTTATTTGGCAATTGCGGTACCGCGTATGAGAAATCTTCCAGGAAAACGCTGTGCGGAGAAAGCCTCACCCTAATAATTTCTTTGGTTACTACTATTACTTCAACACTGGCGTCGCCATCTGTAAAGTAAATTTTATTGCCTACCTGTTTGGCATGGTTGGGAACGCCAAGATATTTTTTAACGATGGGTTTAATTCCATCGGCGGGATTATTTAAATGGTGAAATTCTTCATCCGCAATGGTTTCATCGGCTTCTAAAAGCTTGGCCGTTAAAAGTTCCGGATTAGGATTGGGTACGTTATTTTCCATAATTAATCATATAATTCAAATGCGGGCAAGGGAAACCCAAATCAAAATTAAAAAACTTGGGCAAAAACTTTAGCCGATAAATAATAAAGTGCTTTAAATTATAAGCTATAATGAAGCCGAAAATCGGTTTTATCGGGAAAAGATAATAGTTTAGAGCACACTTATACTTAACTGTCACGATATATTTTACTTAGCTACCATAGACTGATAACCTACCGATTAAATATGCCTGTAAATGATAAATGTACCTCTTAAACCGGGTAAGTAAATTCCGCACATCCGGAAAAATATTCCACAAAATTGCGGCTGCAACAGTGTAATCTTCTTGCTACATCAGAAACGCAGTATTAAACCATTTGACGGTTCAATTTGCAGTGCTACGCCATCATAAATATCAGCGGTTTCAAAAGTAATACCGCTCAACAAATCTGTAAACTTTGTTGCACCTGACATGTCCAGGCGGCCTAATAAATCAACTGGCATTTCAACAATAAGTTCCCGGCAGTTACGACTAAAGTTAGTTACTACCAACACGCGGCTTTGGGCAGTATATCGAATAAAAAGGTACAGCATGGTATCAAAGCCCGGCTGGTGCTCGTTAGCCATCATCAATTCATAAAACTCGCCCGAGTGTATGGCCTCATTATTTTTAACGATGTTTAGCAGGCTGCTGTAAAAATTGCGCAGCTGCACTTGCTGCTTAGATAGTTGCCCACCGTCAAAACTCCCATGGTTGGCCCATTTCTGCAGTTCGGGAACGCCCCAGTAATCAAATATGGTGGTGCGGCCATCATCGCCGCTAAAACCGCTGGCACCCAAGGCGGGTTCGCCCACCTCCTGCCCCGAATAAATCATTACCGGGCCGGTAGACAATGTTGCGCTTACAATCATGCCCGGTATAGCCAGCATGGCATCGCCGGCAAAAAAACGGCTTGCAATACGCTGCTCATCATGGTTTTCCATAAAACGCAACATGTGATCGTCTATACCCTTGGTATCATGGTTAATTACGGCATTTATTTGCCAGGTATTGGCACCATCGTGATTGCACGTAAGCCCACGGATGGTATCATAAAGGCCAACCTTATCATACAGGTAGTCGAAACCACCATTGTGTATATAGTTGCGGTACTGCTCCCTGTTATATGCTTCGCCAATGAATAGCAGGCCGGGGAATGACGCCTTCAGTTGCGGGATGAGCCATGCCCAAAACTCAACTGGGACCATTTCTATCATATCGCAACGGAAACCATCAACACCCATTTGTGCCCAATAGGTTAAAATATGCAGCATTTTGCTCCACAACGGGGGAACGGGATAGAAGTGGGTAGCACGGCCGTTCAAATAATCGATCCCATAATTAAGTTTGATGGTTTCGAACCAATCGTTTACAGATGGCTCGGCGTTGAACACATCGTTGCCTGTAGCTTTTGCCGGGTACTCGTCAAACTTGCCGTCTTTTAATGACGATGTAAGTTCATCGCCGCCGGGATTATACTCAGCCGGTGCAACAAAGTGCTGGCCGGGCAGGTAGTAAAAATCGCTTCGCGGACTAAACGCCAGGCTGGTGTCATCATCTTCACCTATATCACGCATGCCATCGGGCTTAACGTCAGACGAGTAGGTACGCGCCACATGGTTGGGCACAAAGTCTATAATTACCTTCATGCCGTTTTTGTGGGTACGGCCAACCAATTCTTTAAACTCCGAGATACGAAATTCCGCGTCGACAGCCAGATCAGTTGCGATGTCATAATAATCTTTGATAGCATAGGGTGAACCGGCCCGGCCCTTGACCACGTCCGGGTCGTCGGGCTTTATTCCGATGGCTGAGTAATCTGTCATGGTAGCGTGCTCGATAACACCGGTGTACCAAACATGGCTAAATCCCATTTCGGCTATCGATTGCAAGGCGGTGTCCGTTATATGGTTTAATTTACCCACCCCGTTCTCCTGCACCGACCCGTAAAATTTATTGGTTGTATTTGTATTGCCAAACAAACGAGGCAGTAACTGATATATGGTTAATTTATGGTTGGTTGACATTTTTCAATATTTTAATTTGACATGCTGAACGCAGTGAAGCATCTACTCGCCGATTGAAATGTTTGCAATCAGATTCTTCGTTTCTCAGAATGACAAAGCTATTTTTTGATCACTTCTTCGCTATTCGCTTTTATAAAATAACGTCCATCGTAAACCGATACTTCGATATCCCTATCAGATGTATTGGTTATAGCAACAGCCTCTTTACTTACTTTAATATTAAGCAGCACGCCCCTGAAACCGATATGAAACGAAAAAGCGTTCCATTTGGGCGGCAACAGCGGGTTAAACAACAACTGCCCATTTTTAACGCGCATGCCCCCGAAACCCTGCACTACCGACATCCAGGTGCCGGCCATGGACGTAATGTGGCAGCCATCCTCGGTATCATCATTATAATCATCAATATCCAGGCGCGAGGTGCGCAAATAAAACTCATAGGCTCTGTCAACATCGCCTAATTTGGCTGCTAAAATCGAATGCACGCACGGCGACAATGAAGATTCATGAACAGTTCTCGGTTCGTAATAATCATAATTTCGGCGGATGGTTTCGAGGTCGTAATCATCCTCAAAAAAGTAAAGACCCTGTAATACGTCGGCTTGTTTAATGAATGGCGAGCGCAGTATCCTGTCCCAGCTCCATTTTTTTACCAGGGGACGTTCTGATTCGGGCAGATCCTTAACCAGTGTCTGTTCTTTATCCAGAAAGCCGTCCTGCTGTAAAAATATTTGCAATTCATCGTCATACGGCAGGTACATTTTTGCAATGATGTCTTTAAACTTATCCGTTTCGGCCTGCTCATCAAAATTGATACGGGCAGCGAGTTCAGCGTATTTTGACGCATCTTTTGCCTTTACCTTTTCAATAACGTCAAGCGTATATTTCAAGCACCAAACTGCTATGGTACTGGTGTACCAATTATTGTTGACGTTGTTTTCGTACTCATTTGGGCCAGTTACACCCAACATTACATATAGCTCCTTTTGCGCGGACCAGTTTACCCTTTGCGCCCAAAAACGGGATATGGCTATCAGCACTTCTAATCCATAATCGGTTAAATATTGCTCGTCGCCGGTGTAGCGTACATAGTTGAACATGGCATAGGCAATGGCCCCGTTACGGTGTATCTCCTCGAAAGTTATTTCCCACTCGTTATGGCATTCGATACCATCCATGGTAACCATGGGGTAAAGGGCAGCACCGTTTTTAAAGCCAAGCAGCTGCGCATTTTCAATAGCTTTGCCCAATTGCTTATAACGGTACAATAGTAGATTGCGGGATACCTTCTGCTCGGCAGTGGCCAGGTAAAACGGCACGCAATAAGCCTCGGTATCCCAGTAAGTGCTGCCGCCATATTTCTCACCCGTAAAACCTTTAGGGCCAATGTTCAAGCGATCATCCTCCCCTGTGTAAGTTTGATTAAGCTGAAATATATTGAAGCGGATGCCTTGCTGTGCAGCAGCGTCGCCCTCAATTAAAATATCGTTGTGTTTCCATTTCTCGGCCCATGCTTCGGCTTGCTCTTTTAACATGATAGCAAAACCCTTTTCACTCACGCGCTCTACAGTATCCAACGCTTTTGCAGAAAGCTCCTGCTTTTCATAATTTTGCGAGGACAGGTTAGCTGCATATTTAAACAAGGTAACCGGCTGGTTGCGGGTAGCGTTTATCTTTATCTCCAGGCCAATGTATTTTTCCTTTCGTACCGGATTGGCCGAGAAATTAATTGGATACCCGCCCTGCAATACGGAAACCTTCATAGCGGTAGCAACTTCAAATCCTGTTTTCTTGGTACGCAATTGCAAAACGCCGCTGTCGCCGTTTACTTGCTTACTAACTTCGTCCCAAAACTTTTCGTCGTAATTGGCATCGGCATTTGCAATATCTCCATCAATAAACGTTGTTAAGGTTATTACGCCATCAAAGTTAAATGCGGTAACGGTGTAAGCTATAGCACCTGCCTCATCATCAACAATGCTGCAAAAGCGCGTGCTTTCAACCCTAAGCTCTTTCCCTGAAGCGGTTCGCACAGCCATGTTGCGGCTCAGGTAGCCTTCTTTCATGTTCAGTTCACGCCTAAAGTCGATAATTTCGCATTTCGCCAAATCGAGTTGCTCATCGCCAATCTTAACATCAATAGCTATCCAATTGGCGGCGTTAAGCACCTTGGCAAAGTATTCGGGGTAACCGTTTTTCCACCAGCCTACGCGGGTTTTATCAGGATAATATACACCTGCAACGTAATTGCCCTGCAAGGTTTCGCCGCTATAAGCTTCCTCAAAGTTGGCACGCTGCCCCATGCGGCCATTGCCCAGGCTAAAAACACTTTCGGCAACCTTGTTATATTCAGGATCAAAACCTTCTTCAATGATCTTCCACTCGTCAACCTTAAAATAGTTTTTCATGCTATTGTTTGTACCGCAAAGCGGCCGTTTAGTTTTTACTAAAGTATCTATTTAAACCATTACTAAGCAGATAAAGTCCTTTAAATATGTTTATGCAAAAGCCGCAATTTGCAGCTTACAACTATTAGCTTTATCTTGCATTACCTATCTATGAAAAATTCAGTATTGATCATCGGTGCCGGTGCGTCCGGCTTGATGGCTGCCAAAACACTTGCCAATGCCGGCAAGCAGGTTACCGTGCTTGAGGCGCGCAACCGTACCGGCGGGCGCATTTACACCATAAACAATTCTTCATTTTTTAGCCAGATTGAGCTGGGTGCCGAGTTTATTCATGGCGATTTACCCGTTACGTTGCAGCTGCTTAAAGAGGCCAATATTGAGTACCGCCAAGCAAGCGGCGAAATGTGGCGCTACCAAAACGGGCAATTCCATGAAAATGCCATGGTTATTGATAATTGGGACCTGCTGATAACTCGCCTTGAAGAGTTGCAGGAAGATACCAATATAGCCGATTTTTTGGATCAGCATTTCCCCGGTGACAAATATGCTGCGCTACGCGATGGCGTATGGAAATATGTGTCGGGCTATGATACAGCCGACGCCCGCAAAGCCAGTGCTTTTGCCATGCGCAACGAATGGCAAAATGAGGATATGGATGCGCAATACCGCGTTGATAACGGGTATTGTGCAGTAATTAATTATCTCAATAGTGAGATAAAGGCAAATGGCGGGGAGATTTTGTTGAGTTCTGTAGTGAAGAACATCAAATGGCAAAAAGGCGCTGTTAAAGCTACTACGCAGGATGGTAAAGTTTACCAAGCTGCTCAACTGATTATAGCTATGCCCCTTGGTGTATTGCAAACCATGAATGAACAAGCTTCAATAACTTTTGAACCGGCGATTGAAAATTACACCTCAGCTATACAGCAAATGGGTTTTGGCTCGGTTATCAAATTGCTGCTTGAGTTTACAGACGCTTTTTGGTTTGATAAAAAGGCGGAGGCGTTAGCGGGAGAAGACGTTAAACAAATGGGCTATTTGTTCAGCGACGAAGTTGTGCCTACCTGGTGGACACAAGCGCCCGACGAATCGAACGTGCTTACCGGCTGGGTTGCCGGGCCAATGGCGGCCGACCTGGTGAACTTGTCCGAGCAGGATATCCTGGAAAAGGCCTTACAATCATTAGCTAATATTTACAAGCTGGATATTGAAGCGCTGAAAGGCAAACTGATAGCCCGGCGCATCATGAACTGGACCGCCGACCCTTTTACCCGCGGATCATACGGTTACGATACCGTTGAAGCGCCCCAGGCACGGCAGTTACTAAACACAACTATTGAAGACACCATTTATTTTGCCGGTGAATATTTGTACAACGGAACCGCCATGGGCACCGTCGAAGCCGCCCTTAGCAGCGGCTTGGATGTGGGCAATAAGATAAATGATTTGGTGGTGGTAAAGTGAGGATTGTTTAATTCAGATTTCCATTGTCAAGAAAACGTTTAATTGACAACTTTATTTTGCTTCGTTCATAGTCAGTTTTGTTTCGTTGGTAAATTGCCTTTACACTCTTTTCATGGTCACAACATTCTAATTGATATCTTTTACATAAGCTATCAAAATACAATATCATTTTATACCCAACAACAGACCAATACTCCTCTTTAATTAGTGTTGTTTTTTTTCTGATTTGTAAAGTCAAACCTAAAGAAGCAGGACTATACTCTAAATTGCCAACAATTTCATCCCCTTTAAAAAAAATTACGCTGATCGCCGGAATAAAAACTCCTATTGGATCATCTGCATAAGTGTCCTTCCAAATATTCTTAACTAGATTTTTCAATCGTTTTGAATCCCTACTTTTCAATAATTTACCCTTACTTAAAGAACTATTTGAGTGATATTTTTGAAGATATAACGCAGGCGTATCAATACTTATAGTCAGCGGCGCAATATCATCAAATTGACAGTTAATGCTGTAAACTTTAGCTGAGTCATACTGAAAACCATCCATAACTTTTACTAATTCACTATCATGATAATGTTTTAAGTCTTGAGCTATTGCATTGAAGCTAACAAGTAAAATCAAAATTAATAAAGTAAAATTCTTGCCCATATATTTTTAGCTCTTATTACCCCTACACCGCCGCCATTTTTTCCTCGGCCATTTCAATATCCTCCGCGTCGGGTTGCATTGACTGCTGTTGATGCTCGGCCTGGGCTTCGTATTGCAGGTTGATATAGATAGGAAAATGATCTGAATTAAAGTTATTCAGGCGCTTTATTCCCCTGAGTTTAAAATCCGTTGATATGAAAGCATGATCCAGCGGAAATCGGAGGAAAGGGTAATGCGCATGAAAGGTATTAAAAAAGCCACGCCCGCGACGAGGATCCAACAGGCCGCTCATTTTCAGGAACAGCTCTGTCGTGTAGCTCCAGGCCACATCGTTGAGGTCGCCTATTACAATAACAGGTAGTTTTGATGCTTTTGCCATGTCGGCCACTATCAGCAGTTCCTTATCCCGTTCGGTGGATCGCGGATTTTCATTTGGCACAGGCGGTGTAGGATGCACGGCAAACAGCTCCACCTCGCGTCCGCTTCTCAACTTTATTTTAGTATTGATGGATGGAATATCATCTTCAACCAAATAATTCACTTTTGCATCCCTAAGCGGCAATTTCGAGTAAAAAAGCATGCCATATGTATTATCCAAAGGCACCTTTACACTATGGGGGTAATCACTACTAAGGCTGCTGGTTTCCTTATCCCACCGGGCATTGGTCTCCAATAGTAACAGCACATCGGGTTTATGTTTATGCACTTCGTTAAGGCAACCTTTGCTATTGGTATTGTCTTCATAAACATTGGCTATCATAACACATATAGAATCGCCGGGCTTATCTGTAAAGGTCCTTAAAACTTGCTTTCGGCCAACCGGGGTAAAGGGTAAAACCTGGGTAGCAAGGTAAATTATATTGGCTAAAAGCAGCACCAGCATTCCCCACTTCACTAAAGCATCGCCGTTGTAAAAGCTGATGATTAACGCCGCGCAAACCACAGATAAAACCAGTTTTTGCAATCGCGGATAGTCAAAAACCCTGAATACCCAATATTGATTCTTGGTAACAGACAACAAGGTAAAAGAGAGCAGTAACGCCGTAAAGAGTATCAGGAAAATATTCATGCGTATAAGATTCGGACTTGGCAACTTATCAGATTGCAAACCGCTATATAGAAGTATTGTTTTCTGAGGCTTTAGGAAACTTTGAGCTTCAGCAGCTTATTTAGCCCCCTGCGCCCTGCTCAACGAAAGGCCGCCGTCTACAACCTGCGTGGTGCCTGTAATGTAAGCGGCATCGTCTGATGCCAAAAACACGGCCACCTTTGCAACATCTTGCGGCATGCCCGATGTTTTGGAGGGGATGCGTTGCTCCAATGCTTTCCGGTACTCGGGCTCTTCGAACGCGCGCTTGTTCATTGGCGTTAAAATCATGCCGGGCGCAATATTATTTACTGCGATTTGCTTATCGGCAACTTCCATGGCCAGCGCACGGCTTAGCCCGCGTATGCCCGCCTTTGATGCGCAATAATCAGTCTTACCGGGGCTCACAACCTCCTCATGAACTGAGCTGATATTAATAACACGCCCCAGCCCACCGTTGGCCAGCCGGTGTTGTATAAACTTGCGGCTGCACATAAACGTGCCCACCAAATTGGTGTTAAGGGTAGCCATAAACTCGGCCACGCTAACTTCATGGATATATTTATCGGTACTGCGCACACCTGCGCAATTAACCAAAATATGTATTTGAGGGAAGTATTGAAGTGCAGCATCAAATAACGCATCGACAGATTGCTCATTGCTTACGTCAACCTGGACTATTACACCTTTCGCACCTGCTTGCTGCACGGCCAAAAGGGTTTCGGCAGCGGCCTCAGAATTGTTCAGGTAAGTAATCACAATATCAGCACCCTGTTGCGCAAACTCAACGGCTATGGCATGCCCAATGCCCGACTCGGTTCCTGTTATCAATGCAACTTTACCGCCGAGCTTTTTCATGCTTAAACGGCTTGGCCTGCCAACAGGTAAAGTACCGCCATACGGATGGCTACACCGTTTTCAACCTGGTCAAGAATTATGGATTGCTTGCTATCGGCAACATCGCTGGTTATTTCCACCCCACGGTTGATAGGGCCGGGATGCATAATGGTGATTTCTTTGTCAAGTCCATCGAGTATCTGCTTATTTAAGCCGTAAAGCATGCTGTATTCGCGCTGCGAAGGGAAGTATTTGATATCCTGGCGCTCCAACTGAATGCGCAGCATGTTGGCAACGTCGCACCAGTTAAGTGCCTTAAGCAGGTCATGCTCAACTTTTACGCCCAAAGCGCCAATATACTTTGGAATAAGCGTGGTAGGCCCGCAAACCATAACCTCGGCACCCAGCTGTTTAAGGCAAAGTATGTTTGACAACGCCACGCGGGAGTGTAAAATATCACCGACGATAACCACCTTTTTACCGGCAACATCGCCGTAGCGTTCGCGGATCGAAAAAGCATCAAGCAGCGCCTGTGTAGGGTGCTCATGTGCACCATCGCCGGCATTTACAATTTGTGCTTTTACATGCTTGGATAGAAATATGCCCGCACCGGCATAAGGATGGCGCATAACAACCATATCAACCTTCATGGCCAGTATGTTATTCACTGTATCTATCAGGGTTTCGCCTTTGCTTACCGATGATGACGAAGCTGCGAAGTTTACCACATCGGCTGAAAGCCTTTTTTCAGCCAGTTCAAAGGAAAGGCGGGTACGGGTAGAATTTTCAAAAAATATATTGGCAATGGTGACATCGCGCAGTGAAGGCACTTTTTTTATCGGGCGATTTAAAACCGTTTTAAAATTATCGGCCGTTTCAAATATCAGCTCGATATCTGCCCTGTTTAAATCTTTAATACCTAATAAATGCCGTGTGCTTAAAGCCATTTTGTATTTACTTATAAAATCATATCATTGCGCTTTAGGCTAATCTATCGGGAGATTGCTTCGTACCTCGCAATGACGCTCGTTATTACCGTGACCCTATTCTTCTTTACTTTCCGAAACCAGAACGATCTTGTCTTCACCATCGGTTTCTTTCCAGCTCACTACAACTTTTTGCGATGCGATGGAATCCACCTCGATACCCACATAGTCGGCAGCCACCGGAATATGTCGTGAGTACCGGCGATCGACCAGCGTAAGCAGCTCAACCTTTGCGGGGCGGCCAAAAGCCTGCATGGCATCCATAGCAGCCCGTATGGTACGACCTGTCCACAAAACATCATCCATCATGATCACTTTTTTGCCTTCAATAATAAAATCAATCTTGGTTTGGTTAGGCACCAATTGGCTTTCTCGCCTCCGAAAGTCGTCACGGTAAAAAGTTATGTCCAGGTCGCCCTGCTCTATTTTGTTATCGGGAAGTATTTTGCGTAATTCTTCGGCCACACGTTTTGCCAAATAAATGCCCCTTGGCTGGATGCCAATTAAAACGGAGCCCGAAAAATCGTTATGATTTTCTATTAATTGCCGGCATAAACGCTGAATTGTGATTTGAAATTTCTGACCGTCCAGCAGCGTTAGATTTTGCATCGTTTGGGTGGATTTGGGCAAAGGTAAAAATTATTTTGATTTTGTTGGGCGGCCTTTTGCTTTTCAAGTTAAAGGGTGCAATCTACCAGAAAAGATTTCTGAAAATTACCACTGTAAATATTTTTCATCTAAATTTCATGAAAAACGTTAGGTGCGTTAAACTTTGGGCTGATTTTTAGCTCCTACTATAAACCCCTAAATTTGTTTACCTTGTAACATTATCACATTTATGAAAAAGTCGTCCTTATTGCGCATCTTTTTACCATCAATTTTAACAACACTGTTTTTTAACGCCTTAGCGCAAAGTAACGTCTTGGTAGGCGTAAAAAAAACAGTTCAACAAGTTGAAAGCTTCTATAATAAAAAGCCTTCAGAAAAAATATATCTGCATTTTGATAAGCCTTACTACGCTGTAAATGACACAGCCTGGTTTAAGGGATATGTTACAAATGGCCAGGGCAATGCGCCATCTAAGCTTAGCGCAAAACTTTACATTGAATTATTTAATGATAGCGCACAGGTAATTAAGAGATTTGCTTTACCTGTTAACAATGGTTTGGCAGCCGGATATTTGGCGATGGATTCTGCCACTATATGGAAAGGTAATTATACTGTCCGTGCCTACACCAGCTGGACACGTAATTTTGGGGAAGAGTATTTTTTTCATCAGCAATTTAATATTGGCGATGCAAGCAACAATGGCTGGCTTTTTAATGCTAAGCAAAGTATAAAACCCCAGGGTACCAACACAAACGTTGGTATGGCTATTGATTTTACAAACATAAAAGCACAACCTATCATATCGAAAAACGTCGACATACAGGTAGTCCAAGGAAGTAAGAAAATTTCGTCGTCGAAGCAAAATACCGGCAGCAACGGGAAGATCGATTTGAATTTTAACATACCTGCAAATGCCGATAATGTCGTTGTACTAATCAGAGATGCTGTAAGCAAAAAGCAAATTGCAAGTATCCCGGTATATCCCGCTTTAAATAAAGAAGTTGATCTTCAATTTATGCCCGAAGGTGGCAATATGGTTGCGGGTTTGTATAACCGTATAGGTTTTAAAGCCATTGGCCAAAACGGCTTGGGTGTTGATGTTGAAGGTGTAGTTGTCGACAGTAAAAACAAACCGGTTAGTACATTGCAGTCGCAATATAAAGGTATAGGCAGCTTTTCATTTGTACCGCAGGCTGCAGAAACTTATAAAGCAATTATAAAATTTAACGGCACGCAAAAAACAGTATCGCTACCGGCCCTTGAATCTTCGGGAGTGGTTATGCGCGCCAACAGTGTTACCAATCGCGACTCGGTGTTTGTGTATTTAAACAGCAACAACACCACTATCCCACAGGGAGCAATGCTGATAGGCCAATCCAGAGACCAGGTTTTTTACGGGGCCCCGGTAACCTTTAATAAAAACAGTTTTAGCGTTGGTATTCCTAAAAATATTTTCCCTGCCGGCGTTGTCAGGTTTTCGTTACTCAACGCTGATGCGCAACCATTGGCCGAACGTGCTGTTTTTATTGAACAACCAGACAACTTGGCTATTAATGTTGCCCCAAGCCTTTCAAAATACAGCACACGCGACAGCGTAGCTCTCACGATATCTGTAACCGATAAACTTAATAAGCCGGTTACAGGATCATTCTCCGTTTCTGTAACGGATGATAGCCAGGTTGCGCAGCAACAATATGCCAACAACATTATGAGCAACTTATTGCTTACTTCAGATTTGAAAGGCAATATCGAAACACCTGCATGGTATTTTAAAGATACCACTCTTGAGGTAAAAAGGCAGCTGGATAATTTAATGCTTACCCAGGCCTGGGTTGGCTACAGTTGGGATAAAATAACCGCGCCTTTAACTGAGCCGGTTTTCGCGGCCGAGCCTACTAACGGAATTACAGGGAAACTCACCAATTTATTAAATAAGCCTGTGGCTGATACCAAAGTTTATTTAGTTGCCACCGGCGGCGGGGCTTTTTTTGCGGATACTGTTAGTAATAAAGATGGGTACTTTGCCTTTAATAACCTGCCCATTTCAGATACAATTGGTTATACCTTCAGGCTTAAAAACAGTAAGGGTAAAAATACAAACGCCAAGTTTACCATCGATGATTTTAAACCCGCAGCTTATACAGATGTACAAAAGCCGTTTGCACCACTTTACGCATCAAATGATACAACTGTAAACAATTATTTACTTAGCCAGAACCAGGCTTTCCACGAAAAACGGAAAACTAATTTTAACGGCATTAATCAACTGGAAACAGTAATTATCAATGGCCAAAAGAACGTTAGGGTTAATAACAATTTTTTGAGGGAGATTGATGGCATTGACGAAAAAGAATTGATTGCCGCAGGCGATAAAACGCTGATGGATTTAATTTACATAAGGCTTAGAGGCTTTAGGGAAGCAAGGTTTTTTGCAAATAACATTTCAAGCAGGCCTGTTGACCAGGGATACTCGCGCTTCGTGATAAACCAAGTAGCTGTCGATGATATTTTTGTTGACAATATAAGTTTGAAAGGAATGTTTGGAACCTTCTTTACAGACCCCATGAACGGCGCAGCTATGGCATACATAAAAGAGCTTTTAAATTACGTACCTGCATCGAGCGTTAAAAGCATCAAATTGTACGGCCCTGTTATTAACGTAATTTTTATTACTACCCGTGGTGGTCACGGCCCATGGATAAAGCCAACAAGGGGGCTTTATGTATATCATCCTTTACCTTTCCAAACTACGAGGAAATTTTATCAGCCCCGCTACGCAGCTAACGAAAACACCGGCCAGCCCGACCTTCGCTCAACCATATTTTGGGAGCCTAACATGGTTACTGACGCTAACGGAAAAGCAACGTTATCCTTTTATACGGCCGACAAACCGGGCACATACACCATAAATGTACAGGGTACGGATTTAAACGGACGGTTTGGCGTTTATACATCCAAGATTAAAGTACAACCAAGGCAAACGCAATAAACAAGTATATGCCTGCAAAATGCTGTTATTTTAAGTTTATTGCACTCATCCTTGCACTTGCTATAACAATTTCAGCCCGTGCGCAGCCCAATGCTGCCCACGGGCTGAAAAATTTAATAGCTGAGACCAAAGCATATTACGATAAGCATCCGGCCGAAAAAATTTATCTCCATTTTGATAAACCTTATTATGCCGTAGGCGACACTGTATGGTTTAAAGCCTATATAGTTATGGCTGCTGATAACATGCCTACATCTAAGAGCGCCAAATTACATGTAGAGCTAATTAATGACAGTAGTAAATTAATACAACAAATTACTATACCCTTGATTTCCGGCACGGGGCAAGGGTATATCCCGCTGGAAAAAGACATCATCAATAACGGCACGTATACCTTAAGGGCATATACCAGTTGGTCGCAAAATTTCGGGTACGACAATTTTTTTACTACACGCTTTTATATCGGTAAGCCGGGAAACTCATCGTGGCTATTGACAAATACCGTTAACTTAACAAACTTACCTGATGGTACCGAAATAGAGTTAACTGGAAGGCTTAAAACCATGCAGGGCAATTTAGCTGTTGCGAACCAACCTCTTGAAGTAAAAGTAAGTGGTAGCGGCAAAACCATTTTAAAAAACAGGTTAACAACATCTCAAAATGGCGAATTTAAATTCAGTTTCAGGTTGCAATCTGAAGGAACAGGCAGTGGTATCTCGGTAGATATCAGTGAGGCTAAAAATCAACGGCAACACATCACATTTCCACTAAATTTAGATATCCCTCAAAGTATAGATGTGCAATTTTTGCCTGAGGGTGGCTATTTGGTTGCCGGGCTTTTAAATAAGGTTGCGTTTAAGGCAGTTGGTACAGATGGCTTAGGTAAGGATGTAAAAGGCATAATTGTAAACAACAAAAATGAAACTATAACACAATTTTCATCAGCTAAATTTGGAATGGGCAGTTTCATGCTGGTGCCAAATGCCGCAGAAAGCTATACTGCCGTACTATCATCACCAAACGGAGATACGAGGCGGATAACGTTGCCAAAAGTAAAAGAGTCAGGCATTGTTATGCGGGTTGAGAATACCGTAAATCCTGATTCTGTGTACCTGTATGTTTCAGCTACACCTGATTTGGCGAGGAATCACTATGTTTTTATAACGCAAATACGCGACTCCGTTTGCTATGCTACAGAGATAGAGCTAACGAATGGTTTTTATAACGTTCGCATCCCTAAAAACCGGCTTGGGAAAGGAATAAATCAATTGGCTTTGTTAAACGCAAACAATCAACTATTAACACAACGACTGATTTTTATCGACAACCCGACAGGTAAACTTAATATAGATATACACCCAAATAACACTACGCTACATCCAAAAGATAGTATAGCTATCAATCTGCATGTTAGTGACAACATGGGAAAATCTGTCCGTGGAAACCTCTCGGTAAGCGTTACCAGCGATGATCTTGTAAAACTGGCTAAATATTCAGACAATATTTTTAGCCATATGCTGCTAAGTGCCAACTTGAAGGGGTACGTTGAAAATGCAGCCTGGTATTTTAAGGATAATAGCAAGGAAACAGTTAAAGCTTTAGATAATTTATTGCTAACACAAGGATGGGTTGGATTTAATTGGGATAACACAAATACTAAACAAAGTTTTATAGCTGAAACCGACAATGGTGTTAGAGGTAAGGTTACGGGTTTGTTTGGTAAACCATCGTCAGGTGTTAAAGTTGTGCTGATGTCTGCCCACAATGGAGAGCTTCTCCTTTTAGATACTGTTAGCGACGAGCAAGGCCGCTTTGCATTCACAGATTTACCGCTCAGCGATACTGCAGCCTACACTGTTAAACTCAGAACAAAGCGGGGCGGCTCGTCAGGATCAAACCTGCAATTCGACGACTTTGAGCCGGCTAAACTTGTTAGCTTACCAACACGCCAAATTATGCCTTGGCAAGTCAATCCGGATAGCACAATGATAAATTACGCGGTTGTTAGCCAGCAACAGGCTAAAAAGTTTGAGCGCATAAAAGCCGGGGAAATCAAAGGAGAACTGCTTAATGAAGTAGTGATAAAAAGCAAAGTATCGCCAAAGATGATAGGTAGCTTTTTTGCTGCTCCTAAACAAGTAATAAGCGAAAAGGAATTGATAAAAGCCAAAAGGGTTTCCCTATTTGATTACCTTACAGGCAGTGGTGCCGGCCTTTACAGTGGCCCTTTTAGACTATCGGCAAATCGGGTATTTTCTATCAAGGGAAATTTTTTAAGAGATATTATTGTTGACGGGCGGGGCGTATCGCAAAACTTTGTTTACAGCGGGCCTAACTCCTTTTATGACCATCTTAATAATTATTTACAGGCTACTATGGTTAGCGATACCAAGAAAATAGCCATTTACACTGGTTATATCGCGGCCATAAATGATGTGGTGGCATACCTGGTCATTACCACACGGGGCGGGCAGGGGCCTTTACAAAAATCGCCGGTGGGTACCTTTGTATATCGTCCGCAACCCATGCAATTACCTATGGACTTTTACAGGCCACGCTATCTCCCCAATATCAAAACAACAGAACCGGATTATCGATCAACCATACATTGGGAGCCAAACGTATTTACAGATAGCGACGGCCGTGCAACAATATCATTTTACGCTGCCGATAAACCTGCCACATATACCGTTACTGTACAAGGGGCGGACTTTAACGGACACTTCGGCTATAAAACAACATCCATAACTATATCTCCAAAAGCGGTATTAAAACAGTAAAATAAAAAATGCAATACACAAGTGATACAACAACCTGGCTATGGGCAACTAAACTGGCTTTCAGGTTCTTTTCTGTTTTTTTGGTGACCGTTATACTGCTCAACCCAAATGGCGGCATACCCCTTCCCTTTTTTCACCAGGCATATCAAATCTACTCCATTCCGTTTATGGTTTTGGCCAACTGGCTGGGTAAGAATTTATACCAGCTAAGCGGAGATTTAAAGCCTTTTCAAACAGGCAGTGGCGACACAACACTCAATTATCTGTTGCTGCTATCCGCCCTTGTTACAAGCATAATTATAACGGCGATATGGTCGGCGCTCGATTATAAGCGTCGTAACTACAGCAAACTGCTGTATTGGGTTTCAGTAATTATCAGGTACTATTTGGCTACCACTATGGTGATGTATGGTTTTGCCAAGATCTTTAAAACGCAGTTTCCGTTCCCCGGCACTTATCGCCTCGAGGAAACTTATGGCGCTTCATCGCCAATGGGTTTGGCCTGGACATTCTTTGGTTACTCTGCAGGCTACAATTATTTTATGGGCTTTGCCGAGGTTTTGGGCGGCGTACTTTTATTTTTCAGACGCACGGCTACATTTGGCGCGTTGGTTACCCTTGCCGTATCGGCAAACATTATGATGGTAAATTATTGCTTTGATGTGCCGGTTAAAATTCTGTCGACAACGCTGGTGGTTTTAAGCCTTTTCTTGCTGGCTAAAGACGTTAAAAGGCTATTTAACTTTTTTGTAATGAACAGGCCGGTAGCCCCGGCAATAGTGGAAGCACCACGATATAGCAAATGGCAAAATATAGCGCTAGCGGTAGTGAAGTACCTTTTTATAGTCGAAGTGCTGGCAGGTAATATTTATCAGGGTATTTACCGCCAAAAACAAATGAAGCCCTATACCGAGCAGCAAAAGGTATATGGCAAATATGAAATTGTTAAGCCAATTGATCAGTTTAAATGGACGAGCCTAACCATCAATAAAGATTCAGCAGTGTTTGGGCGTAGCGGCCTTGCACCTTTGGGATTTTTGTGCAATGTGGATATGGCAAGTAAGCAGCTATTTTTGTTTGTAGACGACGACAAAGTGCCTCATTACAAATTTGGCTTTAAACAACTTAGTGCAGGGAAAATGGTGCTTGACGGTAACTACCAGGGCATCAATTTTAACCTTGATTTGCTTAAAGATATGGATAGTAACAATAACCGCTTGATGACGCGTGGCTTCCATTGGATAAACGAATATCCTTACAACCGCTAAGCATTAATTATATAAAAAGTAGCTCAACAAAAAAGCCCTCCCGAAAAATCGGGAGGGCTTTATATTATGCGAATCTTTTAAAGATCAAACTGATTACTCAGCGCCTTCTTCTGTTGCATCAGCTTCTGGCGTTGCCGGAGCAGCAGGCTTTTTAGCCGCTTTGCTTTCAGCACCTTCCATCTGCTCTTTTAACTGAGCGAGAACGCTAAGGTCACCTAAAGTTGATTTCTCAACAGATTCTTTCACTTTTTTCACCGCGTTAGTAGCAGATTTTGCCTCTTTTTTACGGTTTTCAAACTCTTGTACACGAGCATCAGCACGAGCTTCTTCCCATATACGTGAGTGAGAAATCACTATACGTTTGTTTTCTTTGTTAAATTCAATGATTTTGAATTCGGCAGTTTCTTCAGCTTTAACTGATTTACCGTCTTCTTTAACCAGGTGTTTGGTTGGGCAGAAGCCTTCAACACCATAAGGTAAAGCTACGATAGCACCTTTGTCAGTTACTTTGATAACTGTACCTTCATGTATCGAGTCGATAGTGAATACAGTTTCGAAAGTATCCCAAGGGTTTTCTTCAAGCTGTTTGTGGCCTAAGCTCAATTTACGGTTATCGATATCAAGCTCTAAAACTACTACGTCTAATTTTTCGCCAACCTTAGTAAATTCGTTAGGGTGGTTTACTTTTTTAGACCATGATAAGTCAGAGATGTGGATTAAACCATCAATACCATCTTCAAGCTCAACAAATACACCAAAGTTGGTCATGTTTTTAACAGTAGCAACGTGAGTTGTACCTACGGCGTATTTCTCGCCAGCGTTTTGCCATGGATCAGGAGTTAATTGTTTGATACCTAAGCTCATTTTGCGCTCGTCGCGGTCAAGAGTTAAAACTTGAGCTTCAACTTCGTCGCCAACTTTCAGGAATTCCTGAGGGTTACGCAGGTTTTGAGACCATGACATTTCTGATACGTGGATCAAACCTTCAACACCAGGGATGATTTCAAGGAATGCGCCGTAATCAGCAACAGTAACAATTTTACCTTTAACTTTTGAACCAACCTGAATATCTTCAGAAAGGCTTTGCCAAGGGTGTGGAGTTAATTGTTTTAAGCCCAGAGCGATACGTTTTTTCTCGTCATCGAAGTCAAGAACAACAACGTTGATCTTTTGATCCAATGCCAATACTTCACGCGGATGCTCGATACGGCCCCAAGAGATGTCAGTAATGTGTAGTAAGCCGTCAACGCCACCAAGGTCGATGAATACACCGAAATCAGTAATATTTTTAACTGTACCTTCCAATACCTGGCCTTTTTCAAGTTTGGCCACGATCTCGGTTTTTTGGTTTTCCAAATCGTCTTCGATAAGCACTTTGTGCGATACCACAACGTTTTTAAACTCATGGTTTATCTTAACAACTTTAAATTCCATTGTTTTACCAACGTACACATCATAATCGCGTATCGGTTTGATATCGATTTGTGAACCTGGTAAGAAGGCTTCAACGCCCATAATATCTACGATCAAACCACCTTTAGTTCTGCTTTTAACAAAACCAGTAATGATCTCATCATTGTCCAGAGCCGAATTAATACGCTCCCATGATTTTTGAGTTTTTGCACGTTTGCGTGAAAGCACTAACTGACCGTTAGCATCTTCCTGCGATTCAACAAATACTTCAACTGTATCGCCAACTTTCAAGTCAGGCGTATCACGGAATTCAGAAACTGATACTAAACCGTCAGATTTAAATCCGATGTTTAATACAACATCTTTATTATTGATGCTTACAACTGTACCAGAGATGATTTCTCCTTTAGTGATAGAGCTAAAAGTGCCATCATAAAGTTTCTCAAATTTCTCACGGTCGCTATCGCTGTAGTTACCAAATTTTTTATCGTCGGCATCCCAGTCAAAATCTGCTGATGGGGTAGCAAGGATTTGTGACTTGATGTCTTCAATAAGTTTTGAATCTGCTTCAGACTCAATTGTTTCTTTTTCTGCGGTTGCGTTCACTGTACCCAGTTCAGCTTCCTTAGCTTTTAATTCTTTTTCTGCTTCTTGTTTTTTTGCCATTAATTAATTTTACTCCTTTTTCCCAACACTCGTTTGGGACTGCAAAGGTACGGATATATTTTTCATACATAAAAGAAATTTCAATGTTAATTATTGATTTTTAGGCAGTTTTTATAAAAATGAGGCTCGTATATGTACAAGCGGCTAAGTATGTGGCTTTGAAGTATATATTCATCGCAGGCTCAGCACTTTAAAAAACAGCTCGATGCTATTATCGTTGGGCGTTACCGTCGGCCCGCGCTATCCGCTGCAAGTCCGCACTTCGCTACGCTGCGTTTACGTGCTTTCCGCTGCTATCGCTAACGCGAGTTTGCGCGGTATGATTGGCTAAATAAAAAGATTAGTTTCGTACCTGCGGCACGAAGTAGGACTGCTTAATGAAAAGCTACAAAGCGGTAGTCCCTATCGGGACATTGGTATTAAAGATTTAGCATTAAACTCTCCAGTTTAGCATCTGCCCCGGCGGGGCAAACGCTTTGTACAAGCGCACACTAACAATCGCACTCGGCGCTATAGGTGCCACACCAAAGGATTAAACCTCTGTTAATTTCTGCTCTATCTCATCATAAATAACTTTATAACCATCAATCAGCCCTAAACGATAATTCAAAATGATGTCCGTCATCGCTGCATCATGCTCCGGGGTAAAAGGACTGGGCCAAACACGCATGCAAATACGCTTAAGTGCATAGGTAACCTGGGGCAGGTTTACATAGGTATGCAAGTAACGGCTTCGTTTAAATTCGGCGTAAAACTTTAAAAAAGTCGTAGTATCTGTAAGCCCGGCAAAAGATAAAAACGCTGCAATTACGGCCTCATCGCAGCTATCTAGGTGGTTATAAAACGCATCTACGTTTACCTCCCCGGTCGTGATGAGTAAGTTATCTAAAATCAGCTCGATAGCTATATGGCCCAAAAAGAAAGGCTTCACCGGCGACCCTGTTATCGCCGAAGCCAACTCGAGCTTTAACTGATGTGAATGGGTAAGGAAAAAATCGGCCGAATGAAAGTACTTATCTACCAGCAAATGCTTATTCCAACCTTTTATTATAGCATTAACACGGGCGTCGGGATGAACTAATTTTTCCGGGTGAAGGATGATATTTTTATCGGCATTTTTTAAAAGATCGGGCAATACCGTACCTAATGTAAAGTAGCAGTTGGCAGTGTTTCGATCAAAGTAATAATGCGACAAAAAATTCATGGGCAATAAATTTGCGCAAAGCGCATTTTGAACAAAATAGCAAAATTTTGGCAATATATTGGCTTCTAATCTCAACCAAGGCGCCGCCAAGCCCATTTATTGGCCCGAAAACTAAGTGCCATTACCCTTAAAATAATTATTATTTTATCTTTGCCAGCCTCGATAACTGTCGGGCGATGAAACATATATACTGATGAATTTTGTAGAGGAACTACGCTGGAGAGGCATGCTGCATGACATTATGCCCGGTACCGAAGAATTATTAAATAAGGGAATGGCATCGGGCTATATCGGCTTCGACCCTACTGCCGACTCGCTGCATGTGGGCCACCTAACCCAAATCATGACGCTGATCCATTTTCAGCGTGCGGGTCATAAGCCTTATGCTTTGGTTGGTGGTGCTACAGGTATGGTTGGCGATCCTTCGGGTAAATCGGCCGAGCGTAACCTGCTTTCTGAAGATGTGTTGCAGCATAACCTCGAATCGGTAAAAACCCAGTTGCAGAAGTTTCTTGACTTTAATACTGGGGCCAACAGTGCCCAAATGGTCAACAACTACGATTGGTTCAAAAACTTCACTTTCCTGGATTTTATACGCGATGTAGGTAAACACATCACCGTTAACTACATGATGGCTAAAGACTCGGTAAAGAAACGTCTTGAAGGCGATACTGGAATGTCTTTCACCGAGTTTACATACCAGTTGGTACAGGGATATGATTTTTACTACTTGTGGAAAAACAACAACTGTGTACTGCAAATGGGCGGCAGCGACCAATGGGGTAACATTGTTACCGGTACCGAGTTTATCCGCCGTAAAGATGGCGGCGAAGCCTTTGCTCTAACTACGCAGCTTATTAAAAAAGCCGATGGTACCAAGTTTGGTAAAACAGAAAGCGGCGCCGTATGGTTAGACCCTGCCCGCACCACCCCATACCAATTTTACCAGTTTTGGCTAAACACAACCGATGTTGATGCTAAAGCATACATCCGCATATTTACTTTGTTTGAACGCGATGTTATTGAGGCATTGGAAGCTGAGCATGAAGTAGCACCGCATACCCGCACCCTGCAAAAAGCGTTGGCAAAAGATATTACTATCCGCGTGCACAGCGAGGCCGATTATGAAAAAGCGATTAAATCATCGGAGTTTTTATTTGGCAGTACCGGCATCGAGTTTTTAAATGAGTTGAATGATGAGGAAGTGTTGGGCCTGTTTGGCGGTGTACCAAACTTCACTGTTAGCAAAAGCGAATTGGCAGATGGCATTACTGCCGCCGATTTATTAGCCGGAAAAACAGCGGTGTTCCCATCAAAAACAGAAGCTAAAAAAACGATACAAGGTGGCGGGGTATCAATTAATCGCAACAAAATTGGCACTGCCGATGACGTTTATAATACATCGCATCTTATTAATAGCAAGTTTCTTGTGGCACAAAAGGGCAAGAAGAATTATTTTTTAATAATTGCCGAATAATTTGCTAATACGACAATTTGTATTTATTTTTGGATAAATGTCGTACAAAATAAAACATACCGCAAAAAACGAGGTTAATGAGCCTATGGCAATTTATATTACTCAGGCTTCATCAACCCCGTTTTTTGGTTTATTGGGCGGTACCAAAACTGCAAAATCATCTTCAGATTTTGATATCATCAAACTGGCGAGGCAGGGTTTTCCGAAAAAAACATTACTGGCTTTAGCTAAAAAGATATCCTTAAACATCCAGGAATTATCTAGTATTCTACATATTTCTGAGCGCACGCTTCAACGCTATGAGGATGATGCCATCATCAAAACCGAGTATGCCGAAAAGGCCGTTGAGCTTGCACGCCTTTACACCCGTGGCGAAGAAGTATTTGGTTCAATGGATAAATTTAAAACCTGGGTTAAAACACCTGCACACATTTTTAACGGCGAGGCGCCCGTTACCATTCTTGATACATCGGCCGGGTTTGATATGGTTTTTAAAGAGCTTGGCCGCATAGAGCACGGTATTTTTGCTTAATGATACTTTACCGTATTGCCAACTGTAATTACATAACCGACCTTACCGGAACCGGCGCGCGCCTTTACGGCGGCCGCTGGAACAGCGAAGGTAAATCAATGGTTTATACAGCATCTTCCCGCTCATTGGCGGTACTGGAAGTTTTGGTACACCTGCCCCCGCTTATGGTACCAAACAATTTTTGCGTTGCCGAAATTGAGGTACCCGATAACAGCATCCTAACCCTTAACGCCAATACACTACCTGTGAACTGGCAGGATGCCCTACCCCCTGCGGAGTTAAAACAAATAGGCAACCAGTTTATACAGGAAACAAAATACCTGATGATGAAGGTACCATCGGCCGTAGTACCGCAAGAATATAATTACCTGCTAAACCCATGGCACCCCGACATTAAAAAAGCCGTTATCATCAAAACTTCGCCGTTTAGTTTTGATGATCGTCTTTTATGACATGATATGTTTGTGTATTAAAACTAAATAATTAGTTTTACTTGCAAACATCCTATCAAATGAAAAACATCTTATTTACTGTTTCGGCTTGTTGTGCTTTCCTAACAGTATTTGCCCAAAAGCCCGAACCAGCTATTGGACGGGCCACTTATGAATTTATCCATATACGCGACACGACCAAAAGTGATAAACCATTTAAGGAAACAATGAGTTTGCTGGTTGGCCGCAATGCAAGTGTTTACAAAAGCCTTAGTAAACAGCAGGAACAGGAAGCCTTGGATAAACAAATAGATGGCCAGGTTAAAAGTGCAGTCGATCCAAATAAACTTAGCCTAACTATCACCGGAGGCGGTGTGCATAGCGATGAAGAGTACTACCAGTTTATAAACGACAAAAAACTTTTCATAGAAGATCAGGTGGTTAATTACTACCTAACAGAAGAAGCCTTACCTGTTATTAAATGGCATATACAAAAAGACACCATGAGCTTTGGCGCATTGCACGCACAAAAGGCCACAACTCATTTTAAAGGTCGCGATTATGAAGCCTGGTTTTGCAGCGAGCTACCCTTCCGCACCGGCCCCTGGCAATTAAATGGATTGCCGGGCTTGATATTACAAGCTATGGACAGCAAGAAAGAAGTGATGTTCAATTTTAAAGGCTTTGAGGATGTGAGCGATAAAGCGATAGATATAACCCTGCCTAAAGACGATATAAAAACCACCGTGAAAGATCTGGCACATTTGAAAGAAATAAGAATTAAAGACCCTCAAGGTTTTGCAAAAGCAACCCAGGGAAGCGGCCAGCAACGTATGCGCAGTGGTAACAAACCTTTTGGCGATATTGACCCAAGCCGTATTGCGTCTATTAACGTGAATAAATCAACAAACACAAACTCGGCCGTCATCAATAATCCTATTGAGTTGCGGGAACAAAAAGAAAACTAAATAAATTTAGTACTATGTATTGCATTATACCTTGCAATGGCTATATTTATTCAACAAATTGCAAGTCATGGAAAATATTAGTGCAAAAATTAAGGGATTTATGGTAGTGCTGTTAGCTGTAACAGTTTTAAGGTGCAAACCAGGCCATAGAGTTATTATAAGATCTAATGATGGTAGCCACTATCAAAAAACCGAATACTCGGGCCAGGTAGTTTTTACGGCTGATAAAAAAGGAATAGAGCATATCTCAGACGGTGGCTACCTATTGTTTGAGCGGGATGATGAAAAATTTGAGGCACATCCCGAACAAAACGGCACATCAAATACAGTTTCAACGGAGATGAAGTGGATGAATTAACAGCAAGTCAGCAAGCCTTTGTGCGCGAAGCTGCGGCTATTATCACAAAAGAGCGGGTACCCGTAAATGCTAGCCGAAACTAATATGATTACTGGTTAGCGTTTACGAGGTTGCATGTGTGAATGTATTGCCTGGTAGCTCCGCCCCACCCCTGATGCCCGGGAATTACGATAGCTGCGTTAGGATATTTTTGGCTTAACTTATTGATGGAACTTCCCCATTGTTTAAGATCGGCATCGGCAATATTGCCGATGCTTTGCGTATCAAAGCTTTTTATAAAACAACCGCCAAACAAGATTTTTTGCGCCGGAAACCAAACCACAATATTGTCCGGGGTATGGCCGGCACCCGGATAATAAGTATTAAGCTTTAAGCCATCGATCGTGAAAGTACTATCCTGCTCAAAAGTAGATTGTGCACGTTTGTTGCCGTTGTTGACCGACAATTGGTCTGTTAATTTGCTGGTATAAGTTTTAATACCTTCGGCTCTTAACACATCAAGCCCGGCAACACGGTCGTCATGGAAGTGAGTAGCAATGCAAAGCGCTACAGGCTTTTCAAAATGATCTTTTAGCCACTCTAAAAGTTGCTGTGTCTGATCTTCATCCCAAGGGGTGTCAATCAACACAATACTTTTAGCAGTGACTGCAACCAGGCTGTTTGATGGGAAGGGCGTTTTGCCATCGGGCATTCCGTATGATGTGCAGATATAAAATTCCTTCTCAAGCGGTGTGATCTTGATCTTAAAATCTTTGTTAGTCTGCCCAAAGGCTGTATCCGCAAGAAATAGGAATATTACTATAATCAGCCACTTCATCTTTTAAATCTTGTTATTTACTATATGCTCGTTAGCATTTCCAATGTAACCTTGTCCAAACCAGTTACCACAACATCAGCCAGGGCAAGTGTATCTGCCGAACCTATACCTACGGTTTTCATCCCGCCAGCTATAGCTGCCTCAATACCAGCCATAGCGTCTTCAAATACGATGCATTGAGACGGTCTTGCGTTTAATGCCTCGGCACCTTTAATAAATACTTCAGGGTCCGGTTTAGGCTTGTTAACGCTATTCCCGTCAATAACGGCGTCAAACAAGGGCGTAAGTTCTAATTTATTTAATATTGTGAGTGTGTTTTTACTGGCCGAGCCTATCGCAGTTTTTATGGCTGCCGCCCTGCAGCTTTCAACAAACTCCCGCGCGCCGGGCAGTATTTCTGCTGGTGTCATTTTGTTGATCATCTCCGTGTACCACTCGTTTTTTTGTGTAGCCATCGCCAACTTTTCCTCTTCAGTTTTTCCGTTGATGCCGCCCCATCCCAATATTAACTCGAGCGACGCCATACGGCTCACACCTTTTAGTTGCTCGTTTTGGTGTTCGGTAAAATCGAAGCCAAGGGTATTGGCCAGTCGCTTCCAGGCCTTGTAGTGATAAACTGCGGTATCTACAATAACGCCATCAAGGTCGAATATGCAGGCTTGTATGTTTTCCATTGTTCTAAAGCTATGCTTTGGCTTGTCAATAATCGTTATAAATAATTATTAACATTATTTGGATTAATTATAAATAGACGTACATTTGTAATGCAAGATGATTACGACAACTTTAGCAGACACTAAACAAACCACCTGGGCAGAAGTTTTTAGCACAACGCAAGGTGCTATCTTCCAAAGCGATGAAGATCGTTGCTGGTATGTGAACTTTGCTGGTAAGCTTGCCAAGTTTGATTACCGTTGCCTGCTTAAACTAAAAAAGGCAGTTTACAATGTTAATATTGAAGAAAAACTTTTAAGCAGCGCTAAAGACCCCGACCTTGAAATAATTTTCATCTGCGCTTGCGACCATACCTACATCCTCAGCATTCTACAAATCATTGCGCTAAAGGAGATTCTGGAAGGCACTTTTGTAATGCTCCAACTTAACAGCATCATTCACGATAAACTTTATCGTGCTGCGTTCTAATAATTTAGACTGAATTCATATTGCTTTTATTTTCGTTATTGCTGATGTTATAGCAATACTTTTGTTGTGTTATACCAATTCGGCACGTTTGTTGCCTTTGTTTACACATCAAAAATATTAATAACATGAAAGACCTGATGCGCGTACGCAGCCTGATTTCTAACGAAGTTGAGGCTCTTTTAAATCAGCAAGTAAAAAAAGAAGCTTTGTCTT
Organism: Mucilaginibacter pallidiroseus; assembly: GCF_007846085.1. GTDB lineage: Bacteria > Bacteroidota > Bacteroidia > Sphingobacteriales > Sphingobacteriaceae > Mucilaginibacter > Mucilaginibacter pallidiroseus. Next base: position 179,398 of record NZ_VOEJ01000008.1, on the reverse strand, counting down.
CTTCAATATATTTAGCAATGGCCTCATGGTGCAACCGTAACGGCTTCGATTATTCATCTGAGTACTTCTTTAAACAAGCCGAGGAAGAAAGACACCACCAATTAAAATTTTATAAATACATCCTGGATATGGGTGGTAACGCCATCTCTCCGGAAGTTACCGGCATTAAACAGGAGTACAACTCTTTCCGCGAAGTATTTGAAGATGCGCTTGACCAAGAGATCAGCGTAACACAATCAATCAAAAAAATCTATGCGCTTTGCCTGCAGGAGCAGGACTACGTAACCAATGAGTTTTTAAACTGGTTCCTGAAAGAGCAACGTGAAGAGGAATACAAAGCACGCCGTGCGCTTGAACTGTTTGAAGTTATTGGTGAAGAAGGTACCGGTCAATGGGAAATTGACAAGCACGTTGGTAAAATTAAATACGATAGCGAAGCCTAATCGTCACTTAAAAGAAGTTTTAAAACTTCCTTTTCACTATATTCTTTAAGCCAGGTATTACCCGGCGAAAATGTACAGACCGGTGCCCAATCGCACCGGTCTGTGCATTCTATACGTATCACTTCAATAGCTTTGTCGGAGTGTTTGGCAAATTTCTCTGCGCGTTTATACATGTCCTTACCCCCGCGCTTTGCGCACTTGCTGCCGGTACAGACAAACAAAACCTTCTCCGGTACAAAAAATTTTCCCATTGCTTGAATATCTTAGTGCTTAACTAAACTTTCAAATATCTGTTTTATTTCAAATAGAGTTGATAAATAAGTTTATTATTCTATCGTAAATAAACCATAGTCTGCACTTTATTCCCGCGATTAATAAACCAGCTCATTTATTTTCCCGGCCTTAAATATTTTCCGAAGTTAGCGCCATGTTTAAAAGAACGCTGATTGTCCTGCTCATTGTTATCATATCCATCACGGCATGCAACAAAAAGGAGAATTTGTACCGCGTTGTAAAAGTGAAGGACGGCGATACGCTTGAGCTTTTAAGCCCCGACAATGTACCCGTTACCGTGCGCCTTGCCGAGATTGACTGCCCGGAAAAAAGCCAAGCCTTCGGCCAAAAAGCAAAACAGTTTACAGCCGACCTATGCTTTGGTAAAATGGTGAGCCTGGTTGTAAACAACCGCGACCGCTACGGCCGCACTGTTGGGCAGGTGCTTTTAGAGGATGGCACTAACGTTAATTACGAGATAGTAAAGAATGGTTATGCATGGCAGTACCAAGCCTATTCAAAAAATCCTGAGCTGTCATTGTTACAAGAGCACGCCCGCCAAAGCAGGCTTGGCCTTTGGCAGGATAGCAACCCTACCCCGCCCTGGGATTTCCGTAAAGGCGAAAAGCAATTTAGGCAAGGCAAAACAGGCGCGGCCAAAAAAAGCAAGCGAACCAAACGAACCTACCGCAAACGCAAACAAAGGCAGGCAGATACGGTTGTGTTTTAGCTGCGCGATATTTAAATTGCTGCATCATAATAACCTTTAATGAAAATTTTTAAGGCATTTATTTCGCTTGCATTTACGGGTGTGCTTATTTGGGCACTGCAAACAAAATTTGGCGATTTACCTCCGCTTGGCGCCTTTTTAAACCCGGCCACTGGGTTTTGGCAAAACGCAGAAAGCAAAAACATTGATACTGAGAATAAGCTAAAAATGAAGGGGCTGCAGGCCGAAGTTACCATACACTATGATGAAAACATGGTGCCGCACATTTTTGCTCAAAATGATCACGACCTGTATTTTGCACAGGGCTTTGTAACTGCAAAAGAGCGCCTGTGGCAAATGGATATTCAAACGCGCAGTGCAGCAGGCAGGCTGGCCGAAGTAGTTGGGCCTAAAGCCCTTGCTATCGACCGCTATCACAGGCGAATGGGTATGGCCTACGGGGCCGAGCATACCTTGCAGGGTATCATGAAAGACCCGGTAATGAGCAAGGTGATAAACGCATACACGGAGGGCATAAATGCATACATCAAACAGCTTAGCGTACGCAACAGGCCAATAGAGTTTAAATTGCTGGATTATGCCCCCAAAGAATGGAAGCCCATCAATTGCGCTTACCTGCTTAAGCTGATGTCGGAAACCTTAGCGGGTGGATCAAACGAGCTGGGTATGACCAATGCGCTTAACCGCTTTGGGGCGCAGGTTACAAATGACCTTTTCCCGGACTATCCTTTGCACGAGTCGCCGATAATACCGGCGGGCACCAAATGGGATTTTAAACCGCTACCTATACCCAAACCATCAGCAAGCTTTAAAGCGCAAATGGATGGCACGCTTAAGGATAATGAAAAGATTGAAGGTATTGGCAGCAATAACTGGGCGTTAGCAGGTGCAAAAACCAAAAGCGGCTATCCTATTTTGGCGAACGACCCGCACCTGAACCTTACCTTTCCGTCTATATGGTTCCAGGTGCAATTAAGTGCGCCCGGCGTAAATGTTTACGGTGCATCGTTACCTGGTGCCCCTTGCGTTGTTATTGGCTATAACCAAAAAGTGGCCTGGGGCGTTACCAATGTTGATGCCGACGTGCTGGATTGGTACCAGATAAAATTTAAAGACAATAGCAAAAATGAGTATTGGTACAACAAACAATGGAACAAGATAAACCGCCGCGTTGAGGTAATAAAAGTTAAAGGGCAGCCAGATGTTATTGACACCGTGCTATACACACGCCATGGCCCGGTTGTTTACGATAACTTGCGCGATACGGCCAACAAGCGCGAAAACATACCTATCGGCGATGCATTGCGCTGGGTGGCACATGATGAGTCGGACGAGTTTAAAACCTTTTACCTGCTTAACCGGGCCAAAAATTACGACGACTATCGCAAGGCACTAACTTATTATACGGCCCCGGCGCAAAATTTTGTATTCGCATCGGCTGATAATGATATAGCCATAACGGCCAATGGCAAAATCCCATTGAAGTTTAAGGACCAAGGCAAGTTTATAATGGACGGTGCCGATACAGCCAACAACTGGCAGGGCTGGATACCTTACAGCCAAAACCCAACGGTTAAAAATCCACCACGCGGCTTTGTAAGTTCGGCAAATCAATCATCAACAGATCAAACTTATCCATACTACATTAACTGGCAGTTTGCTGGGTATGAGCGTGGCAAGCGTATTAATGACCGTCTTTCTGCTATGAAAAATGCTACGCCCGATAGCATAAGGCTATTGCAGATGGACGATTACAGCATACGCGCGCAGGATATTCTGCCTGCTATGCTGCGCTATCTGGATGCCAGCAAACTTGATGAAACGCAGTTGGCTGCACTAAAGGAGCTTAAGCAATGGGATAAGCACTTTTCTGTAAACTCGGTAGGTGCAAGCATTTTTTGGAACTGGTGGGACAAGTTTTATCGTTTTACCTGGATGGATGATTTCGACAATCAAAAGATGTATATGTACCGCCCGTCCATGGACCGTACCGAAGCATTACTATTGAATGAGCCTAATTCCCGTTGGTTTGATAACAAACGAAGCCCCGGCAAAGAAGTTGCCGCCGACATACTCAATCTCGCCTTTGCTGCAACGGTAGATGAATTGCAGCGCGATTATGGAAAGCCGGGGCCGTCATGGGCATGGGGCAAAGTAAAAAAGTTTGAGGTTAAGCATTTGGGTAACGTTCCAGGTTGGGGATCAGGAAATTTTGAAAGCGACGGCACCGGCTCAACCGTAAACGCGCTTACTGATGGGCATGGCCCGTCATGGCGAATGGTGGTGCAACTTGGGCCAAATGTAAAAGGCTATGGCATAATTCCCGGCGGGCAATCGGGCAACCCGGGAAGTTTTTATTATGACAACATGCTTAAAACCTGGCAGGCCGGCAAACTTAACGAACTATTGTTCATGCAATCGGCCACGCAAAAATCATCACGTATTAAAACCACTTTAACCTTAAGCAAATAAAGCTATGCTTTTCTCACTCATACTGTTACTTACTTTTATCAGCGGCTATATCCTGCCATGGTGGGTAGCCTGCATTTTGGCGTTCGGCGCTGCCCTGATCTTGGGTCGCGAATCGTCGCAGGCATTTTGGTCGGGGTTTGCGGGCATTGCGCTTGGCTGGATAGCTTTGGCATTGCTCAAAAGCTTCCCTAATGACCACTTGCTCGCCATGCGGGTTGCCAAAACATTTCATTTGCCGCACTGGCTGATATTGTTAGCCATAACGGCAATTATTGGTGGTATAGTTGGTGGCATGTCTTCGCTTTCCGGGTTAATGGTTAAGCGGATATTTGAAAAGAAACAAGCCGTCTGAACTCGAAGTAAAAGAATTAAAGAATTTCTCGAATATACAGACAGGTATCTAATAAAAAAGTCCCGGCCATTTCTGACCGGGACTTTCCATTTTGCTATTGTATTTACTTACAAACTGTTTAAAGTAGCTTTTAATTCTACAACGGCTGGAGTTGTATTTTTCGAGCTCTCGAAGATCTGGGCTGATGTTGTATTTTTACCGTAAAACTCGGCGTTGGCACTTTTATTTATCGCCAGGTTTGAGCCGTTTATGCTGATACCGGCAAACAAACCTTTACTGCGCGAGTAAGAATAAACCTCGGCCTCAAGCTTGTAATCAGTACTTGCTGATGAGCTGCGACCAACCGGACCAGCAGCTGCAGATACATCGCCGCCAATGGTGAAGTCGCCATTTTTAACTTTTGTTAGTACGCCCTTGTTACGAAAAACCAATACCATCTCAACAGATTGAACGCCAATCTGGAAACCAATGCTGCCCCCCCGTCAGGGTAACAAATACAGGGTCGCTCCACTTGCCATTGGCCAATTTTACCATGGCAATACCGTGCCCGCGTTTACCGCCAATGCCAAAACCGGCATTTATAAGTTTGGGGATGATCACAATACCCTCATACTGCTCAATCAGGTCATGGGGTATGCTCTCTTTCATTTCGCTAAACTCTTTAAGCACCTTGGTAGCGCTCACAATTTTTTCGGGTCCTTTATCATCTGCAGGGGTTGTAGAGGCTAAAACAACAAATGCCGATAGCAATAAAGGCAATGTTAAAAATTTAAGGAATTTCATTTTATGTAGATTTTTACTGTTGCTGGAATTAACGCCTCATGATTTAAAATGTTTCGGGCAAATGCAATGTCTTTACAGGCAAATGGCACAAAGCCGCTGGGTTGTGTAATTGATCGGTGGCTTGCATTGCATCATCTTTGCTATCTTTGCAACGTATGGTTAAGCCCGGTAAAGAACAGGTATTCGCAATTAAAACACAGCAGCAGTTTAATGATGCCGCTTTGCAGATCTTTAAATTTCAGGCGGAGCATAATGCTGTGTATAAAACCTTTATTGATGGCTTAGGGGTCGATGTTACTGCTGTTAACCAGGTAGCTGATATACCCTTTATGCCGGTTGAGTTTTTTAAAGCGCATAACATTGTTAGCACAACCGATGCTGACGAGGTGATATTTACCAGCTCGGGTACAACGGGCATGATAACCAGCCGCCACCATGTAACAGATGTTGATTGGTATGTGCAAAGTTTCCGCCGCGCGTTTGATCTTTTCTATGGAGATATCCGTAACTATACGGTGCTTGCGCTTTTACCGGCCTATATGGAACGTGAAGGCTCTTCTCTTATCTACATGGCGCAGGATATGATCAATGAATCGGAAAACGCGGCAAGTGGTTTTTACCTTTACAATCATGATGATCTTTACCAAACATTGCTTGCACAAAAAGCGCTTGGTAAACCTACCCTGCTCATAGGTGTTACCTTTGCCCTGCTTGACTTTACGGATAATTACCAAATTAATTTTCCTGAATTGATTGTGATGGAAACCGGCGGTATGAAAGGCCGACGAAAAGAAATGATCCGCGAAGAATTGCACCAGATACTGTGCAAAGGCTTTGGGGTAGATGCCATACACTCCGAATACGGCATGACGGAGCTACTATCTCAAGCTTATTCAAAGGGCCATGGCATATTCAATTGCCCGCCCTGGATGCGCATTATAACCCGCGATCCTAACGACCCGCTCAGTTTAAACCCGACAGGAAAAACGGGCGGGATAAACATCATCGATCTGGCCAATATCAATTCATGCTCGTTTATTGCCACACAGGATTTAGGCAAGGTCTATAATGACGGCTCCTTTGAAATAGCAGGCCGTTTCGACAACTCCGATATACGCGGATGCAATTTGCTCATCGCATAAAAAATTTATTATTACGGGTAAAATGCTATATTTAGGGAACTATTGTGTTGCCCTTAATTTTAACCCTAAGCCCTAAATTTAAACGTATAATATTATTGTTTGCGTTAACGGTTTGCGCCGTACTTAAAAGCTATTCCCAATCTTTTTATGTTGCTACAAGCTATGGCTCGCTTAATAAAGTAACCATAACAAATAACATTTTAACTTCCGTTCCGGTTGGCGGCTGCAGTATGGGTGGATTTTTTTCTATCGCGGTACGGGGCAACCAGCTTTATTACTTTGGAACCACAGGGTCGCTGTACAGTGCGGATATTGTTGACGGGCCTTCGCCATATTTAACAAATTGCAAATTTATTACAGCTGATTTTTCCAGTAACTCACTTACAGTCGATAAAAACGGCATCCTGTACTACGCTTCCTCTCTTGAACTGTACTCCTATAACCCGGCAACGAACACCAAGCTTTTTTTGGGCGAGATGCCATACAGCCCTTCCGGCGATTTGGCATTTTATAAAGATGAATTATACATGGCCTCATACCCGGGCATTGTTAAAGTTTCGTTAAACTACCCCGAGAGCAGTTCTATAGATTACCCCACCTATAACGCAGGATATGGTTTAACTACAGTCAAGATCAACGGATCTTCAAAACTATATACATTTACCGGCAACTCAACCAACTACTCGTTAACCGATGTTTATGAGCTTGATATGGAAAACAAAACGCCGCCTAAATTAATTGGCCAGCTTCCATACTCAGTTTTTGATGCGGGCAGTGCAGATGAGGTGGGTAACATCTCTGTAATACAGTTAGGCGATATAAAAATAGAGCAAAAGTGCGATGCGTTTAACAAAGCGCGGGTAACGGTACAAACGCCTGCACACACCGCAAACTATACTTATGAGCTTAACGGCAGCCAAACCAATACTACAGGTATTTTTGATAACTTATCGCCGGGCAATTACCAGGTTGTAGTCCGGTCCGATGGGAATGAGAGCCCAAATGGAAAAACATTTGTAGTGCCTAGTTTCAGTGTGCCCGGGTTAAATGTTACAGCCAATATAGTTAGCGCAGCATGCGGAACAACAGGCAGTATTAAATTGGATGCCGGTACATTTAATTCCAGTTATAAGATCCAGTTTGAGGGCAAGTTGTATGGCTTCGATCATACTTTCGAAAATTTAATTGCAGGCGATTATCAATTAACCATCATTAAGCCGGATGGGTGTATTGCCTATAAAAAAATATATGTTGTTGACCAGCAACCTTGCCCGCCGATTATAATTAACAGCGTAGACGTTTCGCCACAATGCGATGCCTTCAAAATGTCGACGGTTAAAATAAACACCGCACCCTCGCCGGAAGTTTATACCTATACGCTCGCCGGTCAAACAAATACTACCGGCTTATTTAGCAATGTGGAACCCGGCTTTTACCAGCTTTTTGTTATATCGGCAAGCGGTCAGCAGGTAGGGCGGTCGGTAACGGTGAAAGATCCTGTGTATGGCATACCCCCATATCATGTTACTAAAACCGATGTGCTTTGCAACGCGAAAGGTAGCATAAAGTTCAGTCTATCGGGTGCAAGTAACGGCTACAAGATAAAGTATGATGGCACCACTTATGATTTAGGTCAAGAATTTACCGCACTATCAACGGGCACCTATCACTTTACCATTTTAACTGCCGAAGGTTGTATTGCAGATGAGCTTGACTATGTGATAGCCGAAGCAAGCTGCCCTTTTATAGCCATCGAGAAAATTGAAACTGCTGCCGAGTGCGACGTTTTTAAAACGGCGAGCGTTAAAGTTTATACCGCAGTACATCCCGACGTCTATTTTTACACGCTGAATAACGTAACTAATCAAACGGGAGAATTCAGATATATTTCGCCAGGAGTATACAAGCTGGTAATTACATCATCAGGCGGAGACCGTAAAGAGCAGGATGTAACTGTGCCCGATTTTACAATCACAAAGCCCGCAATTAATGTTACCATCAAACACCCTGTTTGTGACCTTCCGGGAGAAGTACAGCTTGAGTTTCCGGGCACAAGCAACACATATATAATAAGGTTCAACGGGCAGGCTTTTGATCAGTCGCGCGCCTTCACTAATTTAAAAGCAGGTACCCATCATTTTACTATACTTAATGCTGCCGGTTGTATTGTTGATGAACGAGATTTCATACTGATACAGCAAACCTGCCCGCCCATTACCGTAACTCAAATCAAAACCGATGCGGAATGTGACGCCTTTGGCCTGGCAAGTGTAACCGTGCTTACTGCCTCGCATCCCGATACCTATACTTACAAGCTTGCCGGGGCAACTAATACATCAGGCGTTTTTAATAACCTTTTGCCTGGAAATTATATGCTTACCATTACATCATCTGGTGGTGATTATAAAGAGCAAACCGTTACAGTCCCCGACTTTAAGGTATTAAACAAACCAGGGCTTACTGTACAAATACAAAACCCTGTTTGTACGCTTGCCGGTAACGTTACTTTTGTTGAGTCGGGCAATTTAAGGGGCGCGACTCAAATAGCGCATAACGGCAACTTTTACAATGTGGGGCAAAAAATTGGCAACCTTGGTGTTGGCAATAACCAATTTAAAGTACTGAATGCAACCGGATGCGTGCTCGATGAGATAAATATTGTGCTTAAGCAGGAGGATTGTATAGACGTATCCTTCCCTAACACCTTTACGCCTAACGGCGACGGCGTGAACGACATATTCAGGCCCAACCAGGATAGCAATCCGGTAAATTATCGCCTAACTATATTTGACCGGAACGGGCAGCAGCTTTTTACCACTACCGACCTACGCCGCGGTTGGGACGGTACCAACGGCAATGTACAATACGGCGCAGGCGTATATTATTGGATGGTTAAGTATATTATGCCTGACGGCTCGCCCGCGTTAGGTAAAGGCTGGGTAACATTAGTTAGGTAAGTACCGCCCTTTTCGCAATTAAAATAACTGGCATAAAATTTATTACTTTTGACACGACCGAAATTTTAAATACCATGATGGATAAATTTTTGCGCGACGAACAAGACCCAAAAGCTATTGAAAAAGTTTACAGCCGCCTGGTTGACCTTTTAACAAGCGGCGAAGAAATACTTTATATTGCTGTACAGAAAAAGCCTATTGTGAACCTATTTCCGGATTGCATAGCCATTACCAATAAACGCATCCTGTTTTTTACCCCGGCCAACCTGGGCCTTTCTATAAAGTTTGTTGACTTTGTTTGGAAGGACATTGTTGACGTGGTAATGAAAGAAGAAATAATTGGCGCGGTGTTCAGCGTAAAAACCACCAACGGCGCCGAGATGGGGGTTGATTACCTGCCTAAGGTACAGGCCCGTAAGCTTTACCAATACGCACAAGAGCGCAAGGAAGCCGAGCGCGAGGCCCGCCGCCAGCGCGAACTGGAAGAAAAACGTGCCGAATCGGGATCGGTGCAGATTGATCACCCTGCACAGTTAGCTTTCCAGCCATCGGCTCCTTTGATTCAGCAACCTGTGGCGGCTGCACCCGTGCCGCCAGCACCTGCTCCGGCACCAGTTGTTGCAGAGGAACCTAAAAAGGATGAGCTCACCGAGAAATTAAAGCGCCTTAAAACTTTGTTCGAAAGCGGTTTGATTTCGCAGGAAGAGTACAATCAAAAGAAACTTGAGTTACTAAGCGATTTTTAGCCGGCCTGATGGGATTGGCTAAGCTTCCCGTAGTGCCAATCCATTACGATATAAATAACAAACCCCGCGCCTGTCATGACCAAGCCGGGGTTTGTTGTTTGTTGCTGAAGCTTGCTATTTGCTTTTATTACGCAGCAGAATAATGGGCTCGCGCATATCCCAGTCGGGCTTGTAACCTTTTTGGTTGATAAGTTTATCGCCAAAAACAGAGAAGTTGCCAAGCACTACATCCTGGTCGCCGTCGCCGTCAACATCGGCAACCTCCATGGCTATCCAGCGCCCGTATTTGTTAAGGGGTAACTCATGCGGCTTAAATTTGCCCGGGGCTGTTTGCTCCATTAATATAAATCCTTCCGTTGGGTGATACTTAAAATCGGCAAAGAACGCTATCGTGGCAATGTCAAGGTCGCCATCACCGTCAAAATCGGCAGCCATTGCTTTGGATGCGCCGTTGATGTGATAAAAGTAAGTTTGCTTGAAAGACAGGTCATCCTGATTGATAAATATATACAGCCCGTGATAAGGCTTTAACACACTCGAGTAATCATTATTATCGCCGCAGGTGTAAATAATATCCTTTTTACCGTCATTATTAATATCAGCCAATTGAAAGCTATTAGATCCGTACACCGGCGGGAAGCGAAGTAAATTACGGGTTTCAAATCCACCTTTTTTATTATTTAGGAAAACCCAAATACCCTCATCTGCCTGGGCAAACAGGCACATAATATCCGGCCAGCCATCGTTATTAAAATCGCCAACCTCTACCTGTATTGCGCCGGGCACTGCACGTATAACCTGTTTTTTAAAGCTGCCATCCGGTTGTTGCATTACGGCAAACAAACCGCCTTTGGTATTCCCAAAGCCGCAGGTAACATAATCAGCCAGGCCATCTTTGTTAAAGTCACCTGTCGCGGTTTGTACGGGCCTTGGTAAACTATCAAAAACCTGTCGCGGCTTTGAGCTCTTACCATTCAAAACCAATTCCTGCATCAATCCCTTCAACTCATCGTTTGGCGGCAGTATGCCAATGCAGGTAAGCATAAATACATTTTCACCCGCTGCATTTTTATAAAAGTTTGCCGCAGTTACAGCCGATGGCATGGTAGCAACCAATTCCGACTTAAGCTTATTATCCCAGCTCAACAGGTTGTTAGCCATATCTGCGGAGTACAAGCGCTTATTTAAGGGATTAAATTTGATAAGCGTAGTCATGGCAGGTGAGCCATTCTTATCAACCTTTGCCGGTTGCTCAACGGCAAACATAGCCCAATCCTTAACAGAATTTGGCTTAGGCAAAGCCAAGGTATCAGGCGCCTCAATTTTGTAAAACTCTACAATTTTGTTATAGTCATCAACAGACAGTAATGACGATCTATCGGCATATAGCATACCCATTTCGTTTTGCAAGCCAAGTTGCCGCGCCATGGCTGGCAGTACACCTTTTTGCCAGGTAGTTTTGTCGAGCAAGGCCGGACTTGGGTATTGATGACAGCTTTTACAGTATTTTTGCGATAGCTCGCGCCCTTCGTCAATGCGCTCTTCGGCCAGTCGCGTGGCTTTATCCTTACAACCCTGCAGGCTGACTAAGCTAAACGCTGTTACCGCCGTAATACCTATAGCTAAACTTATACTCCTTACAATCCGTGTGCTCAAAGTTTCCCGCTCCATCTATTACGCTTAGTGGTTGTTTTGCAACACAATAAAAGGCATATGCTCATCCCATGCAGGTTCAAAGTTGGGCTGGAACAGAAAACCGCTTGCATAGTTGCCTAATATAATATCGGGCTTGCCGTCTTTATTTACATCGTTTACATCAAGTGTCATCCAGCGGCCGTATTGGCTCACGGGTATGGCATGCGGAGTAAATTTCATAGCAGCATTTTGCTCGAAGTAAATAAACTCCTCAGCCGGCTTATTTTTCATATCTGCAAAGAAGGCAATGCTGGCAATGTCAATGTCGCCATCACGGTCAAAATCGGCAGCAATAGCTTTGGTACAACCATTTATAGGATAAAACCAACTCTGCTTAAAGTCGAAGTTGCCTGTATTTTTATAGATATACATGCCGTGGTATGGTTTCAGGATGCGCGAATCGCGAAAGTTATAACCACAGGTATAGATCAGATCGGGCTGTCCATCATGGTCGATATCCGTAAGCTGAAAACTTGTTGAACCAGACACCGGCGGGAACCTAAGCAGATCCTTTGCGGTAAAGCCTCCTTTTTTATTATTCAGATACAACGTAAGCGACTCATCGTTTACACCATATAATACCATAATATCCAGCCAGCCATCACTGTTAAAATCGCCGGCTACGGCTTGTACCGCTCCGGGCTTATCAGATACCGTTGCGAACTGCTGTAAAGCGCCCGCGCCGTTGGTTTTAAACACATACACACCACCGTGTAAATGGCCCTGGCCCAGTACAACCAGTTCCGACTTACCGTCTTTATCAAAATCAGCATTCAGGGTTTGTACTGGCCTTGGCAGCTCGGTATATTCATCTTTGGTTTTTATAATGCCGGCGTTACCAGCATAAGCTTTTACAATGCGCCCGTTAGGGAAATCAACATTATCCAGCCTGCCTATGCTCGAAAGCATAAACTGCCCGGCTGCGGCACTGTCGATTCCAAAATTAGCATGCACCGCCGGGGATGGTAACTTGGCAGTACGAACGGGCTTATAATTAACCCATTCGGTAAGGTCGCTGCCCATTACATCGCTTGTATAAATTTTTCCGTTTGCGGGATTAAATGCTGCGAGGGTGGTGAAACTTATTTCGCTAGTCGGCTTTGACTTTTTAAGCTCAAAACCCGCCCAATCGTTCTGCAGCGGAACGGGCGGCTTTGCAGCAGCCAAAGTATCTGGTGCCAGGGTTTTATAGTAATTTACTATACGTTGCCATTCCTGTAAAGAAAGACCAGTGGTGTCGCCCTCTTTCTTGTAATAATCGGCCCCGTAAGTGGCTATGGAAAGATATTTGGCCATTGCAGGTAGCGCATGCATTGTCCATACATCTTTCGTCAAAGCATCTACAGGTACAAGCGAGTGGCATTTGGTGCAATGCATTTGTGCCAGGTTTTTACCGTCGGCAATGGTATCCGTTGTAAGTTTGTAGACTTTGCCTGGCTTATTGCTTTTGCAGCCATCAAGCAAAGTGGCTATAGCAATTAATGATACTGATGATAAAATGCAGCCTGTATATAATAAACGCTTGTTCAATTTCATGGTAACAAAGTGCTTTTGCCGATTAATTTTTCAGCTTTAATGTATTCCAAATAAATTCCCCTATCTGCCTGCCCTGAACGGCGCCCTGGTCTACACTGTTTTTAAAGTGAATGCCGCCATAATAACGACTGATTGATGTTTCGTCAGATGCCTGCATAAATGATTTAAAGTGTCGTTGCAGGCCAATATAGCGTAAGTCGCTGGTATCCTGATATTCAAAATTATCACCAAACAGGTGTGTTAAAATCACAGCCGATGCAGCGCTGATATCACTATGCCCGCTGGGGTATTCAGGAAAAGGCGGTGTTTGCAGCAAAGGCAGCCACTTATCATCAATATGCTCATTGATGATGGTAACAGGCCTAATGTATTCTGTTGTGTATTTCACCTGCCAGCCGCAAATAAAGGCATCATATAACGCAATTGAGGTAAGCGCATAAGCCTGCGCAGTCTTTACGGCATCGGCCTTGGTTTGCTTACATGCAATTGCTGTAATACCTATCCAGTGACCGCCGGGGGTGATTTTCTTATTTACAAACATGGTATGCCCGTTGTGTTGTATCACAAAAGGATTATCATCCCAAAACTTGGCTATTTCCAGTTGCTCTGGTGTTAACTTTTTGCTTTGCTCGTACACATCAACAGCCTGCTTAAAATACTCGCTGTTTTTATCGTCGCTGTAGGGTGGCGGTGGCGGCAATGGAAAATCTGTAGATGACTTAACTACGAATGTTTGTTGTGTGCCCCAGCAAAACTCCACACCGTCAAGATAATCGGGTGCAGTTGGGCGCCATTTGCCGTTATCATTGCTTCCCAAAAACCGGGGCTTACCGCGCGTTTTGGCATAATTATCTGCACCGGCGCGTGCAAGTACAGCTTTACCAACCTGCTCGCCAAAAGCCATTGAGCGGGCAAAGGTGCTGTCGTCAAGATTGGCCTGGTACGTGTTAAAAATTTTAGCCTCATACTTTTTAAGCGTATCTACAGAAAACGTAACCTTATGGGCAACTGTAAAAAAAGCCTTTGTTGCAGCCAATGTAAAATTGTACTGCTTGCCTTTTTGCGGCTCGGGCATGGTTTTAAAACCATGTAATTGCCCGGCAATCGAATTATATTGTTTATCCTGAAAACGCACTGCTTCATAAGCGGCCAATGAAGTGTACCCATAAATACGGCTTGCCACGGGCGGGCTAAAGGCATCATAAATAATTACCTGCGTTAGCGCATCAACATTTTGGTGCAGTACATCGGCATCTGCAATCATTTTAATTTTTGGCTTAGTGCTGCATTTAAAAAGCAATAAGCAAAAAACGGCCATAGCTGCAAGCTTTAGGTATCTCATGTGTTCGGCTATGTAGTTTAGTTTAAAGGTATGTTACGGCTTTGGCCCCTGCTATCTGTGATATTTACACCGGCCATTGTTTGATCAATATTAAAAAATCTGCCGGATTGTGACAAGAACGACTGCCCATTATAAAATTCCTGCCTGGCAGATTTTCCGTTTTTATACTTTACAGTTGCATAGGCATCTAAAGGTTGCAGCTTTACGCTTTGTACCGGCTTTTTCAAACCAAATACTTTAAGCGGGCCACGGTATTGGCTTGCTGCCAGCAAATAGCCGCCCTTGGCGCTTTGCAACTTCACCAATGCTTTACCATTGCCGGGTATAAACAAGCCGCTCTGCAAAATGCTCATCGGTTTAAAGCCACCTTTGCCGTCGCCTTCCAATATAAGCCCGTTAAAAGCATCGTAGCGGCCGGTACTTACCTCGGTGCCGTAATCGTTGCCATTCAGGGCGATATCAAGGTTGCCATCACCGTCAAAGTCATCTATAACGATACCATTTAGCTGTGATATTTGAGCTTCGACGGGTAGTGGCACAAGCGTAAACTTGCCATGCCCATCATTACGCATATAAGCCGACTGCATGTCGGTTACTTTGAGCCTTATCGCATCCTTACGCATCTCAGGGGTTATTACGCTATCCATGGTTGCCGTAGCAAATGATTTGTAGTTTTGAAATTTGATACGCATGCTAATCATCTGCTTCACAATATCATCCCGCGTATGTGCCGGAAACTCCTGCAGTTTGCCTTGCTTGTCTTTCAAGAACAGGGACGGAAACGCATCATAGCTATCATTCTTATCAAAATCCTTGGCGGTTATGTACATGGGATACTGCTCGGACGCGCGATAAAAAGTATTTGTACCGCTGTTGCCAACTATGTAATCTATATCGCCATCGTGGTCGAAATCTCCGCCGGCGATGGTTGTCCATAAGCCAAACTGGTTGGCAATACCTGTAGTTGATGTTACATTTTTAAATACGCCTTTATCATTTTTCAAAACAGTAACCGGCATCCACTCACCTGTCATGATCAGGTCTGGCCAGCCGTCGTTGTCATAATCCGTAAACGAGGCATCGCATACCAAACCAACGTCTTTAAGTTCCTTTGCAACACTTGCAGTAACATCCGTAAACTTGGCTTTTCCGTTTTGGCTATCATTGCGCAAAATCATGCTCGACACCGGTTTAGGGTAACTCCATGGCTGCACCCTGCCAGATACAAACAGATCAAGCTTACCATCTTTGTTATAGTCAACAGCTTTTACGCATAGTTTGCTGGTATAGTTGGTTGGCAACGCATCAGCCTGTTGCTTAAAATTCCCTTTACCATCATTAAGGTAAAACCTGTCCAGATAGGCTGGTGTGCCGGGCTGCTGTTCATAACCACCGCTTGCGGCGTAAAGGTCAAGGTCGCCATCGCCATCAGCATCAAACAACAATAAGCCTTCATCTTTGCGCTTGTCGGCAGATGTAGAGGCGAGCGGCTTTTGCACAAACTTACCATTGGCTTGTTGTAAAAATAACTGTGCAGGATACTTGGATGTGCCGCCGACAATCATGTCATCAAAGCCGTCGCCGTTAACATCGCCCACAGCAA
The DNA here is from genome assembly GCF_007846085.1 of Mucilaginibacter pallidiroseus. Lineage (GTDB taxonomy): Bacteria > Bacteroidota > Bacteroidia > Sphingobacteriales > Sphingobacteriaceae > Mucilaginibacter > Mucilaginibacter pallidiroseus. The sequence goes on along the minus strand of NZ_VOEJ01000008.1, from coordinate 163,324 downwards.
TAGCAGGCGCAAATTCCGACAGTTTGTGCGGAATAAGTTTTTGGATATTAAAATCGGCAAAATCGTCGTCTTTGTGTATGTAATTGATACCAGCGTCGCGTGTCACTTCGGTAAATAATGACGACTTATTAACTACCGGCACACCAAAATTATAATCCTGGTTGGCGCTATTAACGTCTACCGTGAGTGTTTGGTCGGCCTTCACGTCAACAAGCTTTTGCTGTTTGCCGCCTGGCCATTTTATCACAACCGAATCGAGCTTGTTAACCGTGCCCAAGCCAAAGTGGGCAATATTCTGGATGGTTGAGAGATAACCCCTGAACGGCGTATTTTCATAAACCTGGTGCTTACCGCCATCGTAATAAATGTCGGCCCAGGCACCTATGCCGTTTTTATTTTGCGCACTGCCTTTAAACTTAATTTGAAGATAGTGATTAGCTGTTTCGCTCAGCTTACGCGAGTTGTTGCGGTAAATAAATGGCTCATCGTTGATATTATTAATAACCATATCCAGCGTGCCATCGTTATCCAAATCGGCATACGCGGCACCGTTAGAGAATGATGGGATATCCATTCCCCACAATTTTGATACATCCTCAAACTTTAGCTTGCCGGTATTGCGGAAAGCATAGTTAGGAATCTTAACTACAGGTATCTGATCAAGCACCTGCTTTTTACTTGCCAACTGATAAGAGTCGTTACGGAAAGCGATAAAATCATGGTCGGTAACATCGCGGGGGTAACCATTTGTAACCACTATATCCCTGTAACCGTCATTATCAAAATCGGTTATCATAGGCCCCCAACTCCAGTCGGTTTCGGCAACGCCGCCCATAAAACCTATCTCGGCAAATATCGGTGCGCCTATCGAGTCATTTTGGCCAAGACGCGGGCCCTGGTTAAGCTGTAGCGTGTTGCGATTATATTGGTATTGATAGCCATACCTGTCGAAATTTTGAAACAACTGGTATGAGGTGGCGGGCATAAACATCTTTTTACGATAGTTATCTTCCGGGTCCATGTCCAGCTCAAATACGTCGGCAAGGCCATCATTGTTGATGTCTTGAATATCCTGCCCCATAGCGCTGGTGGCAGTGTGTTTAAAATACTCCTGTGCCCTATCGGTAAATGTACCGTCGTGGTTGTTTATATACAGGATGTTATTAGGTAAAAAATCGTTTGTAACGTAAATATCTTTCCATCCATCGCGGTTAATATCTACAATGGTTGTGGCATGGCCATAACCTTCAATTAAAATTCCGGCCTCCTTTGATACGTTTGTATAAACCGGATGCTTAAGCGCCGGGTTGTAATCGTTACGGTAAAGCCTGCCCGTACTTTTTGCCGAGCCATCATGAGCAAGCGGCCTGAAAGAGCTTGTATTATCGGTATTTTGCGCCTCATTTACGGTAAGATACATATCCAGGTCGCCGTCGTTATCATAATCAAAGAATGACGCCATGGTTGAGTGTATGTTTATATTGAGTCCATACTCGGCAGACTGTTCTTTAAAAGACGGAACGCCATCTTTGCCTGCGCCCTGGTTAACGTATAAAAGGTTAAGGCGTTTAACAGAGTCCTGTAAGAGCGTATTACAAACATAAATATCAAGCAACCCATCGTTATTAATATCAACGACGGTTACACCCCTGCCCCAGCCACCTTTGCCTGCTACACCGGCCTGTTTGGTAACATCCTTAAATTGCATATTACCTTTGTTAAGATAAAGGCGGTTCGAAACAGCGTTACCAATAAAATAGATATCCTGTAAACCATCATTATTAAAATCGCCAATACCCACACCGCCGCCGTTGTAAATATTAAGTTTATCTAACGGGTTTATGGTATCGTTCTCTACAATTTCATTCTTAAAATCAATACCCGAATGCGAGGAAGGAATAAGCTCGAAAACGGTTTTGTTTTTACATGACGAAAGCGCTGCCAAAGCGGCAAGTACCGGCAATAGTAATCTTAGGGGTTTCATAATCAGTTAAAACAAATATAAAATAAAAAAGAGGGGAAGAATACCTCTCCCCCTCTTTTTTGGTATAAAAAGGCGGTTATTAATAACCGTCGTTTTGTTTGATGTTACCTTTGGTAATATCGATTTGTGTTTGTGGCACAGGGTAGATCTCGTGCTTGCCAGAAATGAATTTGGCAGATTTGATCAACTCGATAGGGAAGTTAGGAACAGCATTTTCGTGAGCTAAGTAAGAGTTGATCTCATTAGCCATGAAGCCTGCGCCCATAACGCCACCAAAGCGGCCATCCCAACGTTGCAAGTCAAAGAAACGGTGACCTTCCATAGCCAATTCAAGCCTGCGCTCAAACTGAACTGCTGTACGTGCATAAGTACGGCCGTTTAAAGTAAACTGACCTGTGTACAAACCTACTTTGTAATTAGCAGCAGGTGTAGTAGTGAAACCGTTTGTAGGGTTGCTTGCATCAACATAAGTATGTACCCACCCGGTTGGATCTGCAGCACGTTGACGAACGCGGTTTACGTAACCTTCGGCAGTAGCCAATTCGCCAGCTTCAACAGCGCACTCAGCAGCCCATAGCAATACGTCAGAGAAACGGATAGCGTTGTAGCTTACTGCAGTTGACTGGTTTGGAGCCCAACCACCGTAAGTATCAGAAGTAGTTGCCTGATCTGCTTTACGATATACGTTTTTGATTGGGATGTACGGACCACTGTTAACCTGGTCACGTGCCCATGATGCACCCGGCATTAAGCCCCAGTCAAGGTACGGAATACCACGACGGCCTACTGTCCAGTCTAAACGTGAGTCAACCGCATCAGTAGCAGGGGTAAATGCAGTACCTGCAGCCACACCCTGGTCATTTTTAAGATCCGAGTTGTTATAAGTAGTAAACAACGGTAATCCTGTAACAGCGTCAACTTTAAATGCGTTAACCAAGCTGAATGATGGGGTGTAGAAGCCGCAGCAAGTAGCAGGGCCAGCAGATGGGAAGTTCAACACATCACCACCGTTACCATTTAAGCCATTTGCACCGTCACCAATTGATGATTGCACCACAAATACAGCTTCTTTACCGTTTTTAGTAAGCGGGTTAAAGTTGTCGTTAAACTTACCCAAGTCATACTTTGTACCGGCAGCGTTTGTACCGTTTGCTATAATATCTTTAAGGATAGTATAAGCATCAGGATACTTATGATCAAACATAAGCGCCTTTGCCTGGAAAGCTTTAGCTGCCCATTTGTTTGCACGGCCGATTTGCGGCTGTGTGCCCGGAAGGTCTGCCGCGGCTGCTGCAAAATCAGCAGCTATTTTGTCCCAGATAGGGCCAGGGTTACCTACGTTATAGTTACCGTTATCATAAGTGATGGTTTCATCAGCGTATGGTACGTTGCGCCAAAGTTTAGCCAACTCCATGTGATAGAAACCACGCAGGAAACGAGCCTCGGCCACCATAACCTTTGCCTGGTCGGCAGTGATAGAACCATCTTTTACCAATGGCAATTCCCTGATAACGTCATTTGCGCGTTGTACGCCATTGTACATTACCAACCATTTTGGGTTAAGGTAGCCGTTGTTACCTGTAGCTGTAAAGCTTTCGATAGCAGCAGCACCAGGCTGGTCGCCCGGAGTTGAACCTTTGTGAGCATCTGTACCGGCAACACCGCCAAATACCCAGTTATTGGTTGTTGAGGTCCATGGGTCGGCAGGGCCGTTATTTAATACCCCGTCAACCAAAGCGTAAGCACCTATCAGCAAGCCGTCAACACCTGCTTTATTGGCCAATACGTCTTTATTTAATGATCCTTGCGGAGTAAAATCCAGGAATTTTTTACATGATGTATATCCAGAGAGCGCTAACAAAATAGCTCCGGGAATTATCAGTTTATTTTTGAGATTTTTCATGAATTCAAATTTTTTGATTGGTTAAAAAGATAAGTTAACACCCAGTATGTATCTTTTTTCGTTGTTTGGATAGTTACCGTAGTCAATACCTAACGAGTTACCGTTGCTACCGTTGGTGTTACCTGCTTGTACCTCTGGGTCTAAGCCGGTGTATTTAGTAACAGTGAACAGGTTGGTACCTTGGATGTAGGCGTGTAACCTTTTAACACCAAGTTTTGATAGTATCGAAGCACCAAAGTCATAACCAATTTGTAAAGTACGCAGTTTAAGGAACGAACCGTTCTCAACATAGAATGAGTTAACAGCAGCATCTGTACTGAAAGTACTTACGGCCTCAGCTTTAGGAGCTTTAGGATTTAAGTTTGTTGGGCTCCAGGCGTTATACAACAAATCGTTGCTCTTGTTACCTGTTAATGAGCTGTAGAAGTGTGTCCAGTATTTGGTGTAGTTAAACACATCGTTACCTTGCGAACCGTAGAATACTGCAGTAAAGTCAAAGCCTTTGTAAGCAGCGCTTAAGTTCAAGCCATAAGTAAAGTCTGGGTTAGGGTTACCTAATACAGTACGGTCAGCGTCAGATATTACACCGTCGCCGTTTGTATCCTGGTATTTGAAACGACCAGGAGCAGCTTGATCCTGAGTAGGTGAAGCAGCTACATCAGCAGCATCGCGGAAGTAACCAGCAACTTTGTAACCGTAGAAAGCACCGATAGGAGAACCTACTTGCTGGTAAACGATGTTACCTATACGTGAACCTGCGTTAAAGAAGTTTGTATTTAACTCAGTGATTTTGTTTTTGTAAGTAGTGATGTTAACACCAACGTTGTAAGTGAAATCTGCAGACGGTTTACCGTGGTAAGTAAATGCAGCCTCGATACCTTGGTTAGTTACCGAACCTACGTTAACAATCGGCTCCGTAGCACCACCCACTGTTGCAGGTAAGGTTACACCGAAAAGTAGATCTGAAGAGGTTTTTTTGAAGTACTCTAAGCTCATGTCGAATTTACCGCCCATGATAGATGCATCAAAACCTACGTTGGCAACTTTATCTTTTTCCCATGAAGTGGCTAAGTTACCAAAACGTTGAGCGAAGAAACCTGTTGCAGGGTTAGTGATACCACCGCCAATAGCGTAGTAAGAACCACCCGGATCAGATGCGAAAGTATTGAAAGCGTTATCGCCCCTTACGTTTGCGTTAAAACCGGATACACCGTAGCTACCACGGATTTTCAAGTCAGTTAACCACTCAACTGTTTTCAGGAAATCTTCCTGAGAAGCACGCCATGCCAAAGACACAGACGGGAATGATCCCCATTTACGTCCCGGAGCAAAAGCTGAGAAACCATCACGACGGATTGTTGCACCTAAGATGTATCGATCATTAAAGATGTAATCTAAACGGGCAAATACCGACTGAGTTTGGGTAGGCTGGCTATTTGGATCAACACCGCCTGTTAATACCCTGTTTGCAGTTACGTTGCTTAAGTTAGCGTAGTTGGGATCAACAGAGAAAAGGTTTGTACCAGAACCTTCGATAAAACGGTTGCGGTATTCTTTTTGCTCGTAACCGGCTAACACTTTAACGTTGTGCTTACCAACAATTTTAGAGTAAGTTAAGATGTTTGACCAGTTGTAGTTGGTGTAGTATCTTGAATTTTGTAAAAAGCCATTGTTACTTGTGTGCGACTCGCCATTTTCATAAGTGTTGTAGCGAATTTCCTGGTAGTACTGGCTGTTGATTGAACCGTTGATGCTTGTACGAGCTGTGAAGTTTTTAAGGAAATCAACTTCGGCAAATGCAGAACCAACGATGTTAAATGACTGGAATTTGTTTGTACCACGGCGCTGTGCAATTGCAACAGGGTTATTGGCATTACCTAACTGAGTAGGGCCAGCCCAGGTACCACCGTAGTTACCGCCGATATCATAAACCGGGATTTGTGGCTGGATACGGTAAGTGTAAGAGATAGGGTTACCTTCATCGTTATTTAAGATGCTACCCGGCGACTCATTGTAATAGATCTGAGCGTTTTCGCCGATACGGAAGAAATCTTTGATGTTGAAGGTTGTGTTGATACGAGCCTGGTACCTTTTGAAGTAGCTATCAATTAAAGTACCGCGTTGATTTAAATAACCTAACGAGAAGAAGTATGAGTTTTTATCGTTTGCACCGCTACCAGATATAGTATGGCTTTGCATTGGTGCAGGTTTAAATACTTCGTGGAACCAATCTGTACCGGCACCGTTGTTAAATTTCTGGATAAGGTAATCGTTGTTAGGATTTTGCGGATCGAAACGGTAAAGAGATGGGTTAACCGCTGCAGCACCTTCATTAGCCACACCTTTAGCAGCCGGAAGGTTTGAACCTGCCTGGTAACCGTAATCAGCAATTTTACCGTTGATCAACAATGGGTTAGTTGGGTCAACCTGTGCTAATAATTTACCATAATCGGCACCGTTAAGTACGTTCCAAACGTTACCACCTAATGGGCGCTGAGTACCGTAGTAAGCATCATAAGTAAATACAGATTTACCTACTTTACCTTTTTTGGTAGTGATCACAACAACACCGTTACCACCCGCAATACCGTAGATAGCGGTAGCACCAGCATCTTTCAGTACCGACATCGATTCGATATCGTTAGGGTTAACGTCGTTCATGTTGTTGGTTTGAACACCATCAATAACGTAAAGTGGCTGTGAGTTTGCAAAGTTACCAATACCACGTACATACACCTGGCTTGAAGATCCAGGCTGGCCGTTTGTTACCACAGTAACACCCGATGCCTGACCTTGCAATAACTGGTCAGAGCTTGCAGTTGGTAATTTTGTAGCAGCGCCAACGTCAACCGTGGCAACCGCACCGGAAATGTCCTTTTTACGTTGCGAGGTGTAGCCGGTAACTACTACTTCGTTCAACGAGTTGCTGCCGGCCTGTAAAACAACGTTAATTGTTTCGCTGGCGCCTACAGTAACTTCCTGCGTGGTGTAACCAATGTACGATACAACCAGAACGTCGCCGGCTTTTACAGAAATACTGTAAGTACCGTTAACATCTGTTTGCGTACCAATGGTAGTGCCCTTAATACGCACACTGGCTCCAACTACGGGCAGCTTGTCGTCGCTGCCGGTAATTTTACCGGTGTGTTTTGTTTGAGCATAAACTACCAATGAAGAAACCATGCAGCACAGAAGCAGGCAAAGCGTTCTTCCTTTAAGGAGTAAACTTTTAAACATGAGATTGAGATTTAGTTGATTAATATATTTGATTTAAGATCCTATTTCAATGTCATTATATGGCACCGGGCGGGCATAACCAACGGATTAAATACTGATATATTTTTTTCACGACGGGTTGAGAAGGCCCGGCGGCTGACAGAAAAGTCAAGAAGAAAAAAATGTAAAAGTTTAATCATATAGTTACACTAACGCCAAAAATTAAATTCGGTATAAGCAACCCAGCAGGCTTTATACTTCGGCCTGAGTGGGATATCATTTTATTAAAATTTGTTACTCTACTGGTTTATAGTAAAGGTTTATAATTGGTAATGCCCTAATATAAATAGAGTGTATAGGTTACACAAGCGTGATTTATAGAATTATGAATTATTTATTATCGGCTTATTATTATAACGAAATTCATAAATAATTACGGCGTTAAAATATAAGTTGTAATGGCAGTGCGCCAATCAATATAAAGTTTACAATGTAACAGCGCGGTTACAAAGCGCTATTTTGATATAAATAATGGCTTTGGCACTTTTAATAATTCCTATTACCTGACCTGCTGCCTTTTTTTTGAAAATCAATGTTCATAGTGAGTTAACATTTAACCTCACAATCCATCAATTGTTAAATTCTCGTTAACAACCTGTTATGTTGATAAGTGTGCGTTTGTGGAAAACACGAATACCGCCAATTCAAGTTCAGCGAATTACACTAACCCTAAAAATCTAAACGAAAAATGCCCTGGCGGTAAGCCAGGGCATTTTCTGTATTAAAAAATATAAATGTTTTAGCGCTCATTCATTCCCAAAATCACTACTTAGCCCAGTTTACTCGCCCTGTTTTAACGTCAGAACTACTTGTACCAACCTGTATAATAAAGTCGCCGGCTTCCCAGTCATACTTTAATTGGCTATTGTAAAATTTAAGCTGGGCCGGTGTGATATTAAAGGTAACATCTTTCCTTTCGCCGGGCTGAAAATTCAATTTCTGGAAGCCTTTAAGTTCCTTAACGGGGCGGGCTATGCTTGCAGCAGGGTCGCCTATATATAACTGCACTACTTCTTCGCCTGCGTAACCGCCGGTGTTGGTTACCGTTACCGTAGCTTGCAAAGTTTCGTTACCCTTAAGTTTGGTTTTGCTTAAACGCAGGTTGGTGTAACTAAACTTGGTATAGCTTAAGCCATAACCAAATGGGTACAACGGATCGTTACTTATATCCAGATAAACCGACTTAAACTTAGCCGGGCCATCTGTGTAAGGCCTGCCTGTGTTAAGGTGGTTATAATATAAAGGTATTTGCCCTACACTGCGCGGAAACGTGGTGGTTAACTTACCCGATGGGTTATAATTGCCAAACAACACCTCACCTACTGCATTACCAGCTTCAGTACCTGGTGCCCATACATCTAAAATTGCCGATGCATGCTCGTTCTCCCATGTCAAGGTGAGCGGTCTGCCGTTAAATAACACTATAACAAGTGGCTTACCCAACTTGGCAAGTTCTTTTAACATCCGCTGCTGGCTCTCAGGGATGCTGATATCTGCACGGCTTGATGATTCGCCACTCATACTTTGCGACTCGCCAACTACCGCTACAATTACGTCAGATTTTTTAGCTGCTTTCACAGCCTCTTCCAGCAAATCGTCTGATGATCTTTTATCTATAGATACCATTTGCTGGCCAAAAAAGTTAAGCCTTGCCATAAATGCGGTATCCTCGGTAATATTAGCACCCTTTGCGTACGTAATTTGCGAACTGTTGCCCACAACGTTTTTAATACCCTCAAGCACACTTACAGATTTTTCCCATTCGCCTGCAATAACCCAGGTACCCAGCATATCGCGCTTATTATCGGCCAGCGGGCCAACAACCGCTATTTTGGAGTTTGCTTTTTTAAGAGGCAGTACCTGGTTGTCATTCTTCAGCAATACAAAAGAGTGCTCGGCAGTAGTGCGTGCAGCCTTGCGGTTAGCTTCAGACATGGGTTCGCTTTTTTCCCTTGCAGGATCAAGCGATTTGTATGGATTAGCAAAAAGCCCCAATTTATATTTGGCTTCCAAAACACGACGGCAGGCAAGGTCGATCTCTGCCTGGGTGATCTTTTTCTCCTGTAACGACTTTTTCAAGGTGCTTAAAAATCCTTCGCCCACCATATCCATATCCAGGCCCGCTTTGAGCGCCAGGGCAGATACAGTTTGCAAATCTCCAAGGCCATGGTTGGTAACCTCATTAAGTGCTGTATAGTCAGACACCACAAAACCTTTAAAGCCCCACTGCTTGCGCAGCAAATCGGTAAGCAACCAACGATTAACCGTTGCAGGCACACCGTCAACAACGTTAAACGAACTCATGAAGCTGCCTGCGCCGGCGTCAACAGCTGCTTTGTAAGGTGGCATATAATAATTATACATAGCTACCTTGCTCATATCAGCAGTATTGTATTCACGACCGGCCTCTGCGGCACCGTATAAGGCGAAGTGCTTTACGCACGCCATAACGGCATCTGCATCGGTCATGCTTTTACCCTGGTAACCCTTAACCATGGCCTGGGCAACCTGCCCGCCGTACCATGGATCTTCGCCGCTACCTTCAGATATACGGCCCCAGCGGGCATCGCGTGCAATATCAACCATGGGCGAAAACACCCAGTTCAAACCTTCGGCTGTAGCTTCGCGCGCGGCAATGCGTGCTGATTGTTCTATAAGGCCCATATCCCACGTGGTGGATATACCCAGTGGAATTGGGAAAATAGTGCGGTGCCCGTGTATCACATCCAAACCAAAAATCAACGGAATTTTAAACCGCGAATTTTTAATGGCCAGTTCTTGCATTTCGCGCACCTGTTGGGTACCATACAAACCAAAAATGCCACCTATAGCGCCTTTTTTAAGATTTGCCTCTACCCCATTATTGGTAACAGTGCCCGTTATAGCCATACCGCTCGTTATCAGGTTTAGCTGCCCTATTTTTTCATCGAGGGTCATCTTTTTCATGATATCGCCAATAAAAGCGTTCATTTTTGCGTCGGGGTTAGCTTTTTGTGCCTTGGCCGAATTGAACGGCAATACAAAAAGTGCTGCTGTAGCTACGCAAACGGCATTTTTGAGGGTAAATATTGTTTTCATCAATAACAGGGAATATTTATGGCAACCACTATTTTATTAAAATAATGAGCTTTTATGTATTAAAATAATTTAAAGTTATTATAATTGGGCATAACCACCCTTTATTAAAGGTGTAATTGGTACACAATTGTAGATATTAAATTTAAACATTCAAAGCATTTTTTTGCACTATAAATAATGTTAACAAAGGAGCAACTGGAAACTTTATGGGCCGAAGCAGACGAGATTTATCTGAACAATATTTCTATTGACTGTGTTGTGTTTGGCTTTCACGAAGGTGTGATGAAAGTTTTAATGCTCAAGAGTAATAATGAAGATGCCTGGTTACTGCCCGGCGGCTTTGTAAGGAAGCTCGAACCAATTGACGTATCGGCCAATCGCATATTGAAGGAGCGTACAGGGCTCGATGAAATATTTTTGAAACAGTTTCATGTTTTTGGCGACCCCGACCGTACCAAACTTCATAATGAAATGTACAGGGATATGCTGCCTGCGAAAAAAAACTTTTTCGACCGCAGGTTTATATCGATAGGTTATTACGCGCTGGTTGATTTTGTGAACGCTAATCCTACACCGGACGTGTTTTCTGAGGTATGCACCTGGCAGGATATAAATGACCTGCCACCCTTTCAGTTGGATCATGAGCTGATATTTAAAACAGCTTTAGACACCTTGAGGCTGCAATTAAATTATCAGCCAATTGGTTATAACCTGATGCCGCGGGAATTTACCATGCCCGAGCTGCAAAAGTTATATGAAACCATACTTGGCAAAAAGTTGGACAGGCGTAATTTTCAACGCCGTATGTTGGGCTTTGGCATACTTAACAAGCTGGAAGAAACACGCAAAGGCGGTGCGCACAAAGCCCCTTACTTGTATGAGTTTAATCTTGAACATTACCAGGCAGCGCTGGACGGTGGCCTGAGTGGCGGCTGGTAATTACAGCAACGTTAATTTAATCTATTGAGATTTACCTTAAATCAACTACTTCCACACCGGGATAGCTCTTTTTATTGAAGGCAAATGTAGCATCAGTAGCTTTGTAATTTGGCGTGAACGTTCGCAGCGTATAAGTGTACTTGCTGCCGTTCCTGTCAAATATCTGGGCGCTGTAAAGTTGATTTTTCACCTTATCAACCATTAGCCTTACTTTGAAATAAGAGGATTTTTCGTTTTCGGGGCTAAGGTCAACTACCTGGTAAACTTTGCCTGATATCTTTTGAGTGCCTGTATATAGGTATTTATATCCTTTCTCATATATAGTGAACAATTTGGCAGGGTTAAAAGCCTCTTCGCTGTTATCAGCATCGGCTACTTGCACCTCGTTCGCATCTTTCAAAAAAGTCCATTGGCTTTTGCCATCACTAATAATTTCCTGGGATAACGCCTTACCACCAGCCTTATAAACGCTCACTTTATATTTATTGGTTTTTGAGCGCGTAATGAGCGTACCTGTCTGCGTTTGGTTAACGCCCGCCTGCGGATTGTCAATCGTTAATGTAAAGTCGGTTTTTACAGCATCATAGGTACGGTATTGCTTGCTTAGCTTATTCAGGATGGTTTTGGCGTCGGCATCCTTTTGGGCAAACGCGTTTACTGCAATGGCCGAGAATAATATATATATAAGAAATTTTTTCATGCTGTTACAAAGGTTAAAACACAAGCAATAACCACTATTGCGTATAATGGTTTAGAGTGATGTAACTTAAATAAGTTTAATCGCGTGGTTTTTGTAACGATTCGAGGTGGCGCTCCAGGCTGTACTCGTCAGGATATAACACGTCGCGGGCCTTACTGCCTTCAAACGGGCCAACGATACCGGCTGCTTCCAACTGGTCGATAATACGACCGGCACGGTTGTAACCCAGCTTCATTTTACGCTGTATCAACGATGTTGATCCCTGCTGGTGCAATACTATCAGGCGGGCTGCATCCTCAAACATCGGATCGCGGTCGTCCGGGTCGTACTCTTTGGTACTGCTGGCCTCACCGTCGCCAACATACTCGGGCAGGTACATGGCGGTTGCGTAGCCGCGTTGGTTGCCAATAAAATCAGATATCTTTTCAACTTCCGGCGTATCTACAAAAGCGCACTGCAAACGTATCAAATCGCTGCCTGTAGATAGCAGCATATCTCCCCTACCAATCAACTGGTCGGCACCGCCTGCATCTAAAATGGTTCGCGAATCTATCTTCGATAATACCCTGAACGCCAGTCGTGACGGGAAGTTAGCCTTTATTGTACCTGTAATTATATTTACCGACGGCCTTTGCGTAGCAATCACCAAATGGATACCTACCGCACGGGCAAGTTGTGCAATACGGGCAATAGGTTGTTCAACCTCCTTACCAGCCGTCATCATCAAATCGGCAAACTCATCAATTACCAATACGATGAATGGCAGGTAACGATGCTTTTCGGGGTCGCTTATTTTGCGGTTAACAAACTTGGTATTGTATTCTTTTAAGTTACGCACCTGTGCATCTTTCAACAGATCATAACGCTGATCCATCTCGATACAAAGCGAGTTAAGGGTATTAACTACCTTTTTGGTATCGGTAATAATAGCGTCGCCATCATCGGGCAGTTTTGCCAAAAAGTGTCTTTCTATTTTGCGGAACAGCGTAAGCTCAACCTTTTTAGGGTCAACCAAAACAAATTTAAGCTCGGCAGGGTGCTTTTTATATAATAACGATACAAGTAAGGCATTAATACCAACCGACTTACCCTGACCCGTAGCACCTGCAACCAACAAGTGCGGCATCTTTGCCAAATCGGCTATAAATACCTCATTTGATATGGTTTTGCCCAAGGCAATTGGCAGGTCCATTGTATTGTTCTGCCATTTTTCGGTAGCAAGCACCGAGCGCATAGACACCATTTCGGGATGCTGGTTTGGCACCTCGATACCTATGGTACCCTTACCCGGCATTGGTGCTATGATACGGATACCCAAAGCGGCCAGGCTTAGTGCGATATCATCCTCCAGGTTTTTGATTTTGGAAATACGCACCCCGGGAGCCGGAATAATCTCATATAAAGTTACTGTTGGCCCGATGGTAGCTTTGATCTTATCGATCTCGATATTGTAATGATTAAGCGTTTCAACAATCTTGTTTTTATTGGCTTCGAGCTCATCACTATTTACCGATATTTTATTCGAGCCATAATTTTCAAGTAAATCAAGCGGCGGATATTTGTACGAGGATAGCTCAAGCTTGTGGTCGTAAGTACCAAACTGCTCAACCAATGATTTGGCTTTCGTATCGTCGTCCTTCTCAATATTCATCACCGGGGTTGGCCTCGCAACGTCAATAGTAAGCGGAATTTCGTTGTCCTCCTCAGGCTCGGTAAGCATTACATTCTCTGCTGCCATTACAGGCGTAGGATCGGGCGTTAATACAACAGGTTCATGAAAAACGGGCGCAGGTATCAACGGCTCTTGCTTTAACCTTTCGGTAGGTGTAACAGGTGCGGGCACATCGTTTACCGGCACGCGCGAACGGTTACCTGTTCGTGGCCATTCAACCGGGAGTGATATCTCTTCATCTTCCATATCAACCGGCTCGGGCGTTACGGCTGCCACTGCGTCCATTGCTGCCGTACGCTCTTTGCGTTGCGGTAGTTTAAAGTCGATGTTGTATGCAATAATGAGTACTGTAAGCGCGGCGAAAATCAATATGCCGCCTACTCCGGCCTGCCCTACCTGGGCGCTAAGCAGGCGGTTTGTCCAAAAGCCAAACTCACCTTCTAAAAAGTGCGGGTAATCAATAACAAAGGCATGCATAAAGCCAATGGCTACCGATAAAAATATCAGCCCAAAAAGGCAATAGGCCAGCATTTTACTAACCGAGAAAAGCCTTATTTTAAACAGCAGCCTGTAACCTATTGTAAAGAATACAAAAACGAAGATAAAAGAGGCCACGCCGAACCACTCGTAGATAAACTGGTTGGATAATAAGGCACCAAACTTGCCAAGCCAGTTATCAACCATTGGGTTGGCAACGCCATTGTCAATCAGTTCTTTACTGGTTTTAAACAGGTTACTCCAGCCGCCATTGGCTTTTGAAACGTAGCTTTGGTCTTGCTGCCAGGTAAATAAATAAGAGGTGAAAGCAATAAGGAAAAATACCGACAGCACCAGAAAGAACAACCCAACTATCTTGATAACGCGACCGTCGCGCAAGTCGAACAAGGGGATGCGTTCAACTATCTGTTTTACCGGCCTTTGCTTTTCTGCCCTGCCAGTGGTTTTACCCGGCTGATTCTCGTCTCTAAAGCTGTTTGATCTGAATTGATTTCCTTTAACCGGCATCCTGCGCTGTCCTTTTTTGCAAATATAAAGTTATTAGATTAAACAGATATTTTTAAATTTTAAGTAACATTACTATCATGTGTGCAGACCATAATACCTGCCATCTCTGCAAAAAGTTCAACAACGCAGGTATCCCTAAAGGCCTTTAAACCCTGATGTAGATCTTATTTTTATCGAGCAGTTTGCCCACCAACCAGCACAGCAGCATGTAGCTAACAGCAAATAATAGTGAGCCGATTGCGCCCGGCACAGCAGCCTGGAAAATGGTTTGATTTATCCAGTCGAAAAAGCTTTTGTTACCTACAGGTATCATCCAGAAAGCGATGACCAAAATCTCTGACAGGATATAAATAGCTAACGGATTTTTACCAACGGTGGTGAAGAAGCCCGTCCAGTTGGCGCCATTGAGTTTGCGGATCTCCACTATATAAATAAGTGCCGAGATAATAACCAGATCCAAACCTACAGTGAGCAGGGTAAATGGGCTCGACCATAATTTTTTACCTATCGGGAACCACATGTTCCACACCCAGGCGGTAAATAACAACAATGCGCCAATTAACATCAGGTGAGCGATAGCCTCGAACGTTTTGCCTTTTTGTTGTATGTAGCGCCCGGCAAAATAGCCGCATATAACATTTACAATTGCCGGCAAAGTGCTTAAAATACCTTCAGGGTCAAATGCTACTTTTTCGCCGTGGTAAAGATGGCCCTCACCCAAAACAAACTTATCAAAATAGGTACCTGCGTTGGTAAGCATGCCATAGGGTGCAGCAGCATCGCCGTAAGTAAGCAGCAAAACCTGGTAGCCAACCAACAATATTATACTGATGATGATAATTGTACGCTCGGATTTTATAAAGTAAACGAGTAATGATGCAAACAGGTAACACAAGGCTATCCGTTGTAGTACGCCCATTACGCGCGTTGTGGCAAAAGGCTTAAACTCCCAGGCGCCATTGCGCAGCTCGAAAAACGGAAACCAATACATTAAATACCCGATCAGGAAAATGATAAAGGCCCTTTTTAATATCCTGTAGAGCACCTGCCCGGTGGCAAGACTGTCAAACTTTTTGCTGGTGAAGCTCATGGCGTTACCCACGGCAAATAGGAAAGACGGAAAAACAAGATCTGTGGGGGTAAAGCCAAACCAGTCGGCATGTAACAGCGGGGCAAAGGGTGTGGCACCGCTACCTGGTGTATTTACAATGATCATGAAACAGATTGTCATGCCGCGAAATACATCCAGCGAAAGGAACCTTTCAGGTTTTTGGCTCATATCAATAAAGTATAATTAGGTTTTATTAGCTGCGAGACAGTGCCCCACATTCTGATTTTAAAGCTATTAAAAAGTTTTTTAATTATTTTAAGAAGTTATTATAAATGTTGATGGAGTGTCGGATGGCTAAGCCTGATGCCTCCTCTGTGTCATGTTGAGCTTGTCGAAACATTAGCCGCTTTACCGAGTCTTCGACATGATCAGGCTGAAGCCAATTAAATTAGATTGGTCATGCCAATTCCTTTCAGCATCCCATCGTACCAGGCTGATGGGATGCCGATATACATCGGCATGTCCCTTACGCTTTAATGAGACAAATCGTAAGTTCCGATTTATCCCACCCAAACACCGCCATGTCATTCTTTTAACTATATCAATTAAAATTTCAATAGCCCTGCCATAATTCCTATTTTTGGTTTCCATGCTTACGCCAACAAATCATACGCTTGAGAAACTCGAACTGCTGCTAAAATCGGCCGGATATAGGGTGAGGTATGAGAAAGGTAACTTTAAAACCAATGCCTGCCTGCTGCAAAGCAGCAAGATGATTGTGGTAAATAAGTTTTCAAATCTGGAAAGCAAGATAGCGGCCATTGCCGACCTTGCCCGTACGCTTGAAATAGATTATAAATTGCTTGACGATAAACAGGCTGCATTTTTACACCAGATAAAACAAACCCAACTGCAGCTGTGACGATAACTTTTTTAGGAACGGGAACATCACAGGGCGTACCTGTTATTGCCTGCGGATGCGAAGTTTGTACCTCGACGGATGCACGCGATAAGCGCCTGCGCACTTCTATTTTAATTGAGGCTGAAGATAAAACGGTGGTTATCGATTCGGGCCCCGATTTTAGGTACCAGATGCTGCGTGCAAACGTAAAACATCTTGATGCCATTGTTTTTACGCATGAGCACAAGGATCACGTTGCCGGCATGGATGATATCCGCGCGTTTAATTATAAGCAACAGGGCGCGGTAGATATCTATGCCGACGAACGCGTGCAATTAGCCTTGCACCGGGAGTTCCCCTATATTTTTGAAAATTATAAGTATCCGGGCATTCCGCAAATCGACCTGCATCTGATTGGTACCGAACCTTTCGATATTGGTAGCATAAGCTTTACCCCTATCCAGGTAATGCACTATAAATTGCCAATACTCGGTTTCAGGATAAAAGATTTTACTTACATCACTGATGCTAAAACAGTTTCGGAGGCCGAGAAAGATAAAATTCGTGGATCGAAAATTTTGGTCATCAATGCACTGCAAATAGACACGCACATATCACATTTTACGCTTGAAGAAGCTATTGCCTTTGCGCAGGATCTTGGTGCCGACGAAACCTATTTTACCCACATCGGCCACCGCATGGGCAAGCACCAGGATATTGACCCGGAGCTGCCACAGGGTATTTTTTTAGCTTACGATGGTTTAAAGCTGGAAATTTAAGCTTTGTTCTCATCCAAACCGCGGCCTGTTTTATGCTGCAGTTCGTCAATCCGTTTCGAGGCATCGGCTTTGCTCAATGTTTCGTCAAATTCTTCGCCGGCTTCGTCAGACAGGGTTTTAAGGTATGAATGCTGCGCACCTGTCATGGGTTCATTGCCGGTTGTCCACTCATCGGGGTCTTTTACCGTATTTGAACCGTTTATGCCATTATCAAAATCGTCGTTTGGTTTATTTTCTGTAGTTGCCATATCTTAACTTTTATTTTAACAACCCTCCAGAAAGCTAATTGTTTTAGCATTCAGTTATCTACATCGGCTTCGTTTACAACCCTTATGTGTTGCGTGCCCGTAACAATTTACAATAGCTTATTACCCGCATAATTTGTATTGATTATTTTTGCTGCATGATAAAAAAGCACGTTGTACTGCTACTCCTTCTCTCGCTTGTATTTAGGGCATTTGCGCAAACAACTGTTGACACCACCCAACAAATTGTACCCGGCCGCATAAACAGCGCCGAACAACAAAAAAAGCCATATGTAATTTTAATTTCGGCAGATGGCTTCAGGCATGATTTTGCTAAGAAGTACAATGCACAAAATTTGCAGCGACTTGGCGCAGAGGGTGTTACTGCCAAAGCCATGATTCCGTCATATCCATCTGTTACCTTTCCAAACCATTATGCAATAGTATCGGGCCTGTATCCTTCGCACTCGGGCCTGGTAAACAATACGTTTTACGACCGCGCCCGTAACGACAGGTACTCGATGAGTGCCAAGGCTAAAGTTGCCGATGGTACTTGGTATGGCGGTTCGCCGCTTTGGGTATTGGCCGAGCAGCAAAAAATGCTGTCGGCAAGCTTTTTCTGGGTGGCATCAGAGGCAACTATCAAGGGCATAAAGCCAACTTACTACTATATCTATAACGAGAAAACTACGCTGCAAACACGCATAAACGCCGTGGTGGAATGGCTAAACCTGCCTGCCGTACAACGCCCACATTTTATCACCTTTTACTTCCCGGAGGTTGACCATGCTGCACACAAATACGGCCCCGAATCTCCGGAAACGGAGTACGAAGTGCATTTTATAGATTCGGCCGTTAACGCCCTGCAGAAGGCCGTAAAAACCACCGGCTTAAAAAACGTGAACTATGTCTTTGTGTCGGACCATGGCATGACCCGCGTAGACAACGAAAATACCATAAGCGTCCCTGCATCCATAGATACCTCAAAGTTCGTGGTATCGGGCGATGGCATATTGGTTGAGCTTTATGCTAAGGATAAAAAACACGTTCCATCCACCTATGAAGCCTTAAAAAAAGAAGCGCAGAATTACAAGGTATACACCAAGGCAACCGTACCGGCACACCTGCATTATGGCATCGCAGATGATTGGCATAACCGCATTGGCGACATATTACTGATACCCGATTATCCTAAAGTATTCAACCTCAATAATCGTAAAAGGACCAATCCGGGATGGCACGGGTACGACCCTGCATTAGTACCCGACATGAACGCCAGCTTTTTGGCTTGGGGACCTGCATTTAAAAAACGCCTGGTTATTGAGCCGTTTAAAAACGTTGATGTGTTTAACCTGGTTGCAAACATCCTGGGTATAAAACACACCGATAAAATTGACGGGACTGATGAGTTAGCAAAAAAGATCTTGATAAAAAAGACGAGGAAGTAAGCAGCAGTTTAATTTAATTGCCTTTCATAATAAACAATGGTATGATAACGTCATATTTGCCGGCAAACATTCCTAATTGTTGATGAAGCTACTTCGCATACTTTTTATTTTAATGCTCTTAAGTCCTGCTATTACCTTTGCGCAGGACACGACAGTATTGGTGCAGCAAGCGCGGCGCTTTGCGAATGCCAGTTTCAGGAACGACCAGCCGACTATCATAAAAATGACTTACCCACCTCTTGTTGAAATGGCAGGCGGCGATTTGATGATGCAAAAGTCCATTAATGATAAATTGGAGCAACTGCACAAGCAGGGTATCACCAAGGTTGATGGCAGCATTGGCCCGGCAGGCAGTTTCCATAACGCAGGCGAAGAAATACATTCACTACTGCCCGAAGATATTACGCTACGCGTTAAAGGCGGCGTATACAAAAGCCGATCATACCTGTTAGCCATCAGCAAAAATGGAGGCAAAAACTGGTGGTTTATGGATGTAGGCAATATGCCGCAAAATATATTATACAGGTTGGTACCGGCTTTGAGTCCCGAAATTAAGATACCCGCCGCTACCCCGCCCGTTTTTGTAGCAGATCAGCCTTAAGTAAAATCCTGCATGGCATTTCAGAGCTATCAATTAAAGTTTTAGCTTTGATGAACACCACCTGCAAACTGGTGTTTAAAGTATATGCCACAGCCGCTTCCAAAAAAGATATTAGCACGTAAGGATGAAATAACAGCTGATTTTATGGCAGCTATTGAAAAGCACCTGGACGATGTTGTAAAGGAGCGCGTTGTAAACATGTTCGAGATACGCGATTTTGCCGAACTGCTGTTTATACACCCTACTCATTTAAGCAACACCATAAAGTTAACCACGGGCCACTCGCCCTGCTACTTTGTTGAGGCCCGTATCATGGACATAGCCCGCGACATGATCCAGCAAAACATCCCCATCAATCGCGTGGCAGCCATATTAACTTTCGATCCATCAAACTTTACCAAATTTTTTAAGCGCTTCCAGGGTGTAACGCCCAAGCAGTACCGTGAAAGCCTCTACGAGGTGGTGGGCTAATACATGATGCCTTTGGGCTACCCCAAACCGGTTTTTAAAAAGTTTTTACTATCTTAAGCCCACATCGTGTACTGTACTATGAAAATAAGGAACATCTTAATTGAATCACTTCTAATTTTACTCGGAATACTCTCGGCAGGAATGGGCCTGAAGGGATTTTTATTGCCCAGCCATTTTATTGATGGTGGTGTAACCGGTATATCAATACTGGTTGCCGATCTTACACATGTTCCTCTTTCTGTCCTGATCTTTGTGATTAATGTACCGTTTTTAATATTAGGCTACCGCAAACTGGGGATGGGCTTTGCGCTTAAAAGCGCCGCAGCCATTGGAGGCCTCTCGCTTGCACTTGCGTTTATGCACTTCCCCGATGTTACGCCCGACAAGCTGCTTACAGCCGTGTTTGGCGGTGTATTTATAGGTGCGGGCATAGGCATGGCCATTCGTGGTGGTGCAGTGCTGGACGGAACCGAAATTGCCGCCCTGCTGGTTAGTAAAAAAACGCAGGTAGTGCGTGTAAGTGATGTAATTTTGATACTTAACGTAGTAATATTTGGCGTGGCTGTATTTCAGCTTGGTGTTGAAAAAGCCTTATACTCTATCCTAACTTACCTCTCGGCCTCAAAAATGATTGATTTTATTTTGAACGGTCTTGAGCAATACACCGGCATAACCATTATATCTGCCAAAGGCGAGGAAATCCGCTTGGCTGTTACCCAAAAGCTTGGCCGTGGTGTAACCGTGTACCAGGGCAAAAGTGGCTATGGAAAAGACGGCCACATCAACGCCCCTCGCGAAATTATATTTACGGTGGCTACCCGCCTGGAGGTGCCGCTCATAAAACGTGAAGTGCTTAAGATTGACCCGGCAGCTTTTATTGTTCAGCAAAGTGTTGATGACACTACCGGTGGTTTACTGAAGCGTAAAAAGCACTAAGCGTTTGGCGTAATCTTTGCAACCCTGGGCTAAACCAAACACATGCCCGAAGGCCCAAGCATACTTATACTCAAGGAAAAGACCCAGCAGTTTAAAGGCCAAAAAATTACCGAAGCCAGTTGCAACAACAATGCTATTGATGCTGATTTACTCATTGGCAAAACCATTATAAATTTCAAATCTTGGGGCAAGCATTTTTTAATATGCTTTCCTGAGTTTACCGTACGCATCCACATGATGATGTTTGGTACCTACCGCATCAATGAGCATACAACCAAACCGCCACGCCTGCACCTATTATTCAGTAATGATACCGAGCTTAACTTTTACGCCTGCCAGTTGCAGTTGATTGAGCAACCGCTCGACGAAATTTACGATTGGGAGGCTGATATTATGAGTGATGTCTGGAACAGCAAAAAAGCCATCAAAAAAATGCTGGACGAGCCTGAGCTATTAGCTTGCGATGCGCTCATGGACCAGCAAATCTTTTCGGGCGTGGGAAATATTATTAAAAACGAAGTGCTGTTTAGGTCGCGTATTCATCCGCTCAGTCTTGTGAGTGCTATTCCTAATAAAAAGTTGAAGGAGATGATTGACGAAGCTATCAAGTATAGCTACGAGTTTTTTGAGCAGCGAAAGCAGGGCACCTTAAGTAAGCACTGGCAGGCTTATCATCAAAAGGAGTGTCCGCGAAATCATGTACCGTTCATTCGTAAGGATACCGGTCGCTCACATCGTACAAGTTTTTACTGCGAAAAGTGCCAAAAGATGTATAAGTAGCGTTTATTAGGTCTTGATTAGGCTGACTAATAGTTGTTTAAAACATAATTAATGTCATTGCGAGCGATAGCGTGGCAATCTCGTCGCTTACCTATGAACGCGAGGTGATTGCCACGTCGCTACGCTCCTCGCAAAGACATAGATGAGTGCTACGAAAGACTGACGGACTCCTAATAATCTTGTTATGAGTGCTACTTTAATAGGAGTGCATATACATACAATTGAATACGAAACAGAAACCAATCCATTTTATGGTTGTTACGCTATCAAACTAATAACAAAACCATGAAAACTATAACCACCACCGGCGACCCAAATACTTTAAATTCGGTAAGGGTGCCTAAAACACAGGAGTTTCACGATCACGAAGAAGTACGCATCGAATCGACAGATCAAAACAGCCACGTTATACGCACTATTTTCAGAGTGGTTGATGCCGGCGAAGATAAATGGGAACTGCAGTTTGATTAATCAAACCGCAGTTTTTGTTTAAAGGCGTTTACTCTGCTTTTCCTTAGTGAATACGAACTGACCGCCACCTTGTTTAAGCGTAAACTCGCCTTTCTCCGGCCTGAAGACCATTTCAATTCCGGCGGGCTCGAAAGCAAAGGTATCGGCAGTTGCCGTAGCATCTAGCGGAAACGCCGATTGGCCCGTTGCCTGCGCCACAAGTGCCCCGTTATCTTTACTAATGGTGATTTTAATAGGCAGCGCAGGGCTGGCGTAAATACCTGTATATTTTTCTAACCCTGTTGCAGCGACCTTGGCATAGTTTGGCAGTTTGAAAGGTTTGTTAAAATAAACCTGAAAAACACTTTGCTCTACAGTTTCGGGTGCGTACGTGCCGCCGCTCTCTGTATAGGCAATAGCCAATTTATCTTGCGGATAGTATGATAGTATGGACCTGTATGAATCAATAGCGCCACCATGCCCGTAGCCAACCTTATCCCCGTTGATAATTTTATGAATTCCCAGCCCATAGTTATCTGTTGCAGGCAGCATTTTGTCAAGGCTGGCTTTGCTTACCAGCTTGCCCGCAAATAACGCCTCAATAAACTTGTCCAGATCTGCAGGGGTAGATACCATTGCTCCCGCTCCGGATGGTATGCTCATGTCGCTTTGCGGATTTAAAACCCACTTCTTACCGTTATAGCTATAAGGCAAAGCCTCGTTAGCACCAACATTAATTTTACCGCCGTAGTAAGTATCCTTTAAACCAATTTTATTTACTACACGTTGCTTAACCAATTCAGGGTAAGCTTTTCCGCTCACTTTTTCGGCAATGTAAGCAAGCAAAATAAAGTTGGTGTTACTGTATTTGTATTTTGTGCCGGGTTCAAAGTCGGGCTTTAAGGCTGCCATTTTACTTACCAGTTGCTCGTGTGTTTGCGGCGTAAGCATGTATGATTCAAATTCGGGCGTATTGGTAAGGTTAAATAAACCGCTATGATGGTTCAGCAGCATGGTCATGGTAATTTTATCGGCATTGGGCATTTGCGGATAAAACTTGCTAAGCTTAGTATCCAAGGTAAGCTTACCTTCTTCAACCAGCTGCATAATTATTACGCTGGTAAATGTTTTACTGATAGAGCCTATTCTGAATTTTGTTTTCGTATTAATGGCCGGGTTGCCCAGGCTATCTACCGCCGCATAGCCCACAGCACGCTGGTAAATAATTTTGCCGTTTTGTGATACAGCCAGGCTGCCCATGGTTTTATTGTTGGATGAAAGGATATCCATCAGGCTATCTAATCTTGCTTTATTGATAGTTTGGGCATTAGCCGTGGCTTTAAGCATTAAGGCAAGTGCACCTACAGAGAGTAATCTTTTAATCATAACAGGTTTGGGGTGTTTAATAGATTTTGGAATATGACAACACCGCAAAGAAGTTTGTTACAGGCAACCCTGCAATTATTAGACAGGCATGTAGTTTTATACGGATGCCTTACAGCGCTATCTTAAAAATGTTATCCTGAAAATTCTGAACTGTTAACCATTTTATAGGAAACTGTAACCATTTTTTGACGTTGGTTTGTTAGCACCTTTGTATCAACATCATAAACAAAGAAAAAACAGAAACCATGAGCAAAATAGCATTGATAACCGGCGGAAGCCGCGGTCTTGGTAAAAACGCTGCGTTAAAAGTAGCAGCTAAAGGGTTCGACGTGATTGTAACCTATCGCAGCAAAAAAGAAGAAGCCGACGAAACCGTAGCGCAAATTGAAGCAGCGGGCCAAAAAGCTGCCGCCCTGCAATTAGATACGTCAAAAGTGGCAACCTTCGCCGAATTTAAAACTCAGCTTACCGGCGTGTTACAACAACATTGGGGCCGCGACACATTTGATTTCCTGGTAAACAACGCCGGGATTGACGCGGCTTCACCGTTTGCACAAACCACAGAAGAGGACTTCGACAACCTGTTTAATGTGCACTTTAAAGGTGTTTACTTTTTAACACAAACACTGCTGCAAACAATTGCCGATGGCGGTCGCATCATTAACGTATCAACCGGCCTCACCCGCTTTGCTACCCCAGGGTACGCAGCCTATGCATCAATGAAAGGCGCGATTGAAGTGTTCACAAAATACCTGGCTAAAGAATTGGGCAGCCGCGGCATTGCAGCCAACCTGGTAGCACCAGGCATTGTTGAAACCGACTTTACCAAAAAAGCTTTTGATAGCCACCCGCAAATGCACGATTTTATATCTTCCATCACGGCGCTTGGTCGGCCGGGACAACCGGATGACATTGGCGGTGTAATTGCCTTTTTATGTACCGAAGATGCACGCTGGATTAACGCTCAGCGCATAGAAGCATCAGGTGGTATGTTCTTGTAAAATCGATTACAAATTATGTTTAAAGGGGCTGCGGATAAAACATTCGCGGCCCCTTTTGTTGTATGCTTAACTTTAAAACTTGGGATTATCCCCTATCTTAGCCTTGATAAAAAAAGTAGCAAATGGAATTTGGACGCGTTGCCGAAACTGAATTAGACCTTATTGATTATACCCTGCCACCCACCCCGGCTTTTACCAAAGATGTATTGAACGCAGCTGCGCCCACACAAGAGTTGGCTGTACATGCGGGTTGCGCCAAATGGGGCCGTAAGGAATGGGTTGGCAAAATATATCCGCTAAAAACCAAGGATGCTAATTTTTTAGATGAGTACGTTAAACACTTTAACTGCATTGAACTGAATGCAACTTTCTACCAGGTGTACGGCCCGCAAACCATAGCCAAATGGAAGGAAAAGGCCGACGCTAATCCCGAATTTAGATTTTGCCCAAAGTTTTCGCAGAGCATCAGCCACATACGCAGGCTGAAAAATGCAGAAGAAATCACCACACAGTACTATGAAGGCATTATGGCCTTTGGAGATAAGCTGGGGCCTTTATTTTTACAGCTGAGCGATAACTTTGGCCCGAAAAATCTGCCCGAGCTTACCGCTTACCTGGAACACTTGCCAACCGATGTGCTGGTGTTTGTAGAGTTGCGCCACAAAGATTGGTTTAGCGTTACCGAACACCGCGAAGCTGCTTTCAACCTGTTTAAGCGGCTTAACATCGGCTCCATCATTACCGATGCCAGCGGTCGCCGCGATTGCCTGCACATGATGCTGCCAACGCCTCATGCCTTTATCCGTTTTGTGGGTAATAGCCTGCACCGCACCGACTATACCCGCTGCGATGAATGGGTAGATCGTATTGTACAGTGGAAAGAGGAAGGCCTTAAATCGGTGTATTTTTTTATGCACCAGCACGATGAACGTTACTCGCCCGAACTATGCGACTATGTAATCAACAAGCTAAACACCCGCCTGGGCCTGAGCATCCCGCGCCCACAGTTTATTAACAAGGATAAAGGGTTGTTTGATTAGCAATTTAGTGTGAAACCTATATTAAGCCCAAACAGGTCATGCCGAATTTATTTCGGCATCCCACAGATAGGTAGCCATAATTAAATGTTATTAAAATGCTATACACTTTCAAGCAAGGCCATGTTTACATAATGAGTAATGAGTATAGAACAACTTTCTATATAGGCGTCACATCGGACCTTAAAACAAGAGTATGGCAGCACATTAATAATCAGGGATCGCAATTTGTGAAGAAGTACAAGCTGTTCGATTTAGTTTATTATGAATATTTCGAACGTATTGGCGACGCTATCGACAGGGAAAAACAACTAAAAAACTGGCATAAAGACTGGAAGGTAAACCTGATTCAATCTGTCAACCCTCAAATGCTTGATCTGAAGACAAATTTGGATTTGCCGTAAACACTAAGCACGTGAGAGGCTGAAACAAGTTCAGCAGGACAGGGTAAAAAACACGACCTGCCGAATTTAGTTCGGCATCTGATCAGGGCCATTTTATTTGCATGTGGGATGCTTAGACAAGTTCAGCATGACCGATAGCGGATATTTAGCATCAATCAAAACTAATCAGAGTCATGCCGAATTTATTTCGGCACCTCATCAAGACGAGTGGATTTGGATATGGGATGCTGAAACAAGTTCAGCATGACTTACCAATTTGATGGAATTTCGGTTACTTTATTATCTACGATAAATAATCACATATCCAGCGCTCGCGCTCTCTTGCGTTTAACAAAATTGCGGATGTCAAGCACAATGCCTGCGAAGAAATAAAATATAAGCGGGAAACCCACCGCCAGGAAAGATGAGTAAATAAAAAACAACCTGATTTTGGCGATTGAAATGCTAAAACGCTCGCCCAGGTAAGTGCAAACCCCAAAGGAGTAGCGCTCAAAAAAAGTTATTATACTTTGCAACATATTAAGCGGGTTTTAAAATTTTAATACCTACACCACATTGCAAGCATTTTTTATGGTTGCAATAACTGTTTTTTAATTCGAGAAAAGCCTGAGACTCGAACGCAGAGTTTATTTTCAGCCCTAAGCTACTAAAATCTGCGGTTATATTATTTTGCTCGCCCGGTATATTCTCCAATAGTTTTAAAGCACGGTTCACAAAGTGCTGTAGCTGCAGATGCCTACCATAGCTAAACAAAAATAACGTCACGGTGTTTAGCAAAATTGTATTTATCGATGCAGTGCCCAAACTTTTGCCCAACGGCTTTGATTCCTTCCCGAAGTGATAGTGTGTTTCCCAATAATGATTTATCTCAATACTGCTGAACAGCTTACGCAGCGAGGCTACATCTTCAGTTTCCATTACTTTTGAAAACAGGTGATTAGATTGCAATATCAAGGCCGCAAACTGTGCCAACCTAATGGTAGGGAAATTTTGAGGCCGCATTCGCATAAACTTCCACAAGTGCTGCTCAATGGGTTGCAGGTTATATTTTTTGCGCAAAAAGTCGTACTCCCGTTTAAGCTGCTGTGGATAATCTTCAGTTAAATCGTCTCTCAAAAAACCTGCCTGGCCAAATATCAGCGCCTCAATTTGCAGCGGACTATTTTTATGCTTGGCCAACATATTTTGAGGTAACGATTTGGCCATCAATTCAAAAGGAAGCGCATTTATTTTGAAGCCAAAATTGGCTGCTAAAAACTGGTAGAAAGTTTCTTCCCAGTCGCCACGGTTGTGGTTTAGCGCAGCTATTACCGCTTCCGAGCGCTTTTCTAACCGCTCAACCAATATCCTTGTGAGCCAGTTTTGCATCGTAATGCCATCAACAGTGTTGATATTGGCTTCGCAGGGTATGATGCTTTGGTTTCCAAATACCAAATTATGATAGCGCCCGTACAACTCTTCAGGGATGCGGTTTTTCAGTTCCAGAGTTGGCACCGGTTTGCCGTCGGCGCGCATGAGTTGCACATCATTGTGATAAACTACATGCAAAATCACGTTATCATAGGCGCCGTCCGTGGTATGCCCGTGCCTTTGCCAGTCGCTGGCAGATATATGGAGCTCGGCGTTACCGGCCCAGGTGGTTTCGCCTATGCGGATCCTTGCGTTATGGAAATCGGGCCCGGCGTTATGGTTGTGCTGCCCGGCAGATAAAACCTCCAATTCTTCGCCACCTGCTGTACGCAAACCAATCCTGTTAAACAGCTTGAACTTCCATACATAGTGCAAAAAATCTTCCGTGAAAAGCATATACCAATATATAACATTTTGGGGTGATTAAGCAATCTTGCTGCTAAAGCCCGATAACAATTATTGCCTGGGCAATTTGCAGGGCTATGCAGTTCAAAGGCAACTTAGTATCTTGCCTGCATGAGTTTAATCAATAGTAATACTCCTGCCACGCAAAGCCGGGTATGGTCAATCATCGGCGGGTCGCTGGGCAACCTGGTCGAATGGTACGATTGGTATGTTTACTCTGCGTTTTCACTCTACTTTGCCGGGGCGTTTTTCCCGTCAGACAATCAAACTGCCCAGTTACTCAACACCGCCGGCATATTTGCCATAGGGTTTTTAATGCGGCCCATAGGCGGCTGGATAATGGGCACCTTTGCCGATAAACGCGGACGCAAAACTGCACTCACATTTTCTGTATTACTTATGAGTGCGGGCTCGCTTATTATTGCCATTACGCCCGAGTATAACACAATTGGCATAGCCGCCCCTATTTTATTGGTGCTGGCCCGCATTGTGCAAGGCATAAGCGTAGGCGGCGAATACGGCACCAGCGCTACCTACCTAAGCGAAATGGCTACCAAGAAAAACAGGGGCTTTTACTCCAGCTTTCAGTACGTTACGCTTATTATGGGGCAACTGCTGGCGCTGGGTGTGCTTATACTTTTGCAACGCGTATTTTTGACAGATAAGCAATTGCACAGCTTTGGCTGGCGTATACCATTTGCTATTGGTGCTGCGCTGGCTATTATTGTAATGTATTTGAGGCGCAGCCTGCAGGAGTCAAACTCGTTTAAAGAAGAAAGTAAAAGCAAGGATGCGCGAGGCACCATGCGTGCACTGGCGCAGCACCCTAAAGCTGTTTTAACAGTAATTGGCCTTACCCTGGGCGGTACCATTGCCTTTTACACTTTTACTACTTACATGCAAAAGTTTTTGGTTAATACCAATGGCTTTACCAAAAGCGAGGCTACGCTGATATCTACCCTAACACTTGTAGTTTTCATGTTGGTGCAGCCGCTGTATGGTTACCTGTCTGACAGGATTGGCCGCAAACCTATGCTAAAAGCGTTCGGCATACTTGGCACGCTTACAACTGTGCCTATTTTTACCTTCCTGAGCACGACGGCAAGTTTTTGGGCAGCATTCGGATTAATTATGGTGGCGCTGCTTATTGTGAGCAACTACACCTCTATCAACGCCGTTGTAAAGGCCGAACTTTTCCCGGCGCATATTCGTGCATTGGGTGTTGGCTTTCCTTATGCTATAGCCGTATCTATATTCGGCGGCTCGGCAGAGTACCTTGCCCTGAAATTTAAAGAACTTGGCCATGAAAACTGGTTTTACTGGTACGTTACAGGATGCATTCTGGTATCGCTGCTGGTGTATTCATTTATGAATGATACGCAGAAGCATTCTAAGATTGAGGGTGAGTAATGCCCTACCTGTCATTCTGAACGTAGTGAAGAATCTAATAGGCACTATGTAAGTAGTAGAATTGCAAATCAAAAAGTAGATGCTTCGTTCCTCAGCATGACATGGGCGTTTTTTTCTCTTTTGTCATTCTGAACGCAGTGAAGAATCTAATAGGCACTATGTAAGTAGTAGAATTGCAAATCAAAAAGTAGATGCTTCGTTCCTCAGCATGACATGGGCGTTTTTTTCTCTTTTGTCCGTCTGAACGCAGTGAAGAATCCGATAAGCACCATGTAAGTAGTAGAATTGCAAATCGGTAAATAGATGCTTCGTTCCTCAGCATGACATGGGCGTTTTTACTTTGATACCAGCCCCGAAATAACATTAATACTCAACGCCACGATTGCGGTATTGAAAGCAAAAGAAATAAGCCCGTGTGCCCAGGCAAGGCGGCGGATGCGTTTGGATGATATCTCCACGTCTGATACCTGAAACGTCATGCCGATTACGAAAGAGAAATACACAAAGTCGAGGTAATCGGGCTCCTTGTCGTTTCCGGGAAACTCAAGCCCACCTTTATTGGCTGTGCTACCTTCCTGCTTGCTGTAATATAAATGAGCATAACGCATAGTAAAAACGGTATGCACCATCCACCACGAAACTACAACTGCGGTCATGGACAAGAATACATTGCCGGTAATGGCCTCTTCCGACTGGCCCTTGGTTGATTTAAGTAAAAGGTAAATTGCCAGCAAACTAACCAGTGCGGCCGACATGGTGATTAAGAATATCACCACACGACTGGAATCCTCAAGCGTAACTATTTTGCGTATTTCTTTTGGGTGGCTCCAGATGAAGGCAATCCAATCTAACACTATCATAGTAGCAGCAATGCTGGTCCAAACCAATAATGTAACAGCCGGAACCGATGGCTTATGCCTTACAAACATAAACACAATAGCACCCACAACCAACGCCATGATCAGCTTGTAATGAGCATCTAACCTAAGCAATAAATTCTTTTCGGGTTGGGTTACAGGTTGCACTTTATGTAGTTTAAGCTGATGGCTAATAGTCCGTAGATCATATTAAAAATGAAACTATCTTACTGATCATTAAAGCGCTGAGGCCATGATCTATGAACCATTGACTATGCACTAAACTAATCCTCTTCAACAATGTTTGCAACCCGGCCTACTTGCCCGTCTTCCAGGCGTACCTTTATACCGCGCGAATGGTAGGCAGCGCTGGTAAGCAAATTGGCAACCACACCACGGGTAAGCTTGCCGCTGCGCTGGTCCTTCTTCAAAATAATATCAACCTCAAGGCCGGGATAAATGTCCGCTCTGTTTCGTCCGTGCATGTTGTTATAAATTATTTAACCAGCCAGCTAATTGCTTCTTCCACTTTTTTAAAGTTAAAGCTGTCGACCACGTCGCCCATTGCTGCGGTAATTTGCTCATTTTGCAGGTTACCTATACTGCCCTCGTGGGTGTGGTTTACCTGCTTATCAGGGTTAAAGTTACCAGCCTCAATATCCAAACCTATCTGCTTGTAGGCATCGCGGAAAGGCGTTCCGTTTAACACCGACTTATTTACTTCTTCAACACTAAACAGGTAAGCGTATTTAGGATCGTCCAGGATATTTTTGTTTACCGAGATATTCTGCAACATAAATGTAGCCATGTGCAGGCAGTCGTTAAGGTCGGCAAAGGCCGGGAACAACAATTCTTTAAGCAGTTGCAGCTCGCGGTGATAGCCCGATGGCAGGTTAGTGGTCATCATGGCTACATCATTGGGCAGCGCCTGTAAACGGTTACATTTACCACGCATTATTTCCCAAACATCTGGATTTTTTTTGTGCGGCATAATACTGCTGCCTGTCGTCAGGTTTTCCGGATAGCTTACAAACCCAAAATTCTGGCTCAGGTATAAACACTGATCCATGGCCATTTTGGCAAGTGTGGCTGCAACGGCCGATATGGCTTGCGCTATAATACGCTCGGTTTTACCACGGCCCATCTGCGCGTAAACTACGTTATAGTTCAAGGCTTCAAACCCTAACAACTTTGTGGTAAGCGTACGGTTTAATGGAAACGATGAACCATAACCCGCTGCAGAACCCAAAGGGTTTTTATTGGTTATTTTCCATGCAGCCAAAACCATTTCCAAATCATCAACCAAAGCCTCAGCATATGCGCCAAACCAAAGGCCGAACGATGATGGCATGGCTACCTGCAAATGCGTATAGCCGGGCAGCAAAACATCTTTATGCTCGTTGCTAAGCGATATGAGTTGGTTAAATAGCTTTTGCGTTTCTTCAACAACCTGTTGCAACTGGCTCCTAAAAAACAACTTCAGGTCAACCAGTACCTGGTCGTTACGAGAGCGGCCGCTATGGATTTTTTTACCGGCATCGCCAATGCGTTGGGTAAGCAGCATTTCAACCTGCGAATGCACATCTTCCACATCAGCTTCTATTTCAAAATTATCGTTTTCGATGTCGGCATAAATCAATTTCAACTCGCGTTGCACCAATTCAAGGTCACTTTTTTCCATCAACCCTATCGACTCCAGCATGCGGGTGTGGGCAAGGGAACCAAGCACATCAAATGCAGCCATTTGCCTGTCCAGTTCGCGGTCGCGGCTCACGGTAAAGTTTTCAACCAGTTTATCTACGTTAGTGGTTTTCTGCCATAATTTAGCCATGCTGCAAATATAAAATTAAATGTATTGGTTTGATGAGGGGACACCTTCCGAATGTCATTACGAGCGATAGCGTGTTAATCCCTTCGCGGGCAATATCAGGCGATGAGATTGCCACGTCGCTACGCTCCTCGCAACGACATTCTATATTAAAATGCAAACCCTAAACAATCTTTTCCAGCATCGCGATATAAGTTTCGATGCCGTTGGCTATCTCGTCTACATAAATAAATTCGTCGGCAGAGTGCGAACGAGCCGAATCACCGGGACCAATCTTGATGGACGGGATATCCAGCAGTGATTGGTCGGATGTGGTTGGCGAGCCATAGGTGGCTTTACCCAGCGCTATACCCGCCTGCACAAAAGCGTGATTTTTATCAATAGATGATGGTTTTAAACGAATACTGCGTGGTTTTACATCGCTGCTTACATGCTGACGGATAATTTCCAGTACTTCCTCGTTGCGGTAAGCATCCGTTACCCTTACATCAACCGTAAAAACGCAGCTTGCCGGCACTACATTGTGCTGCGAACCTGCGTTGATAATTGTCACCGACATTTTTATCGGCCCGAAGACCTCTGACTCTTTCGGAAACCTGAACGTGCGGAACCATTCGATATCTGCGAGTGCTTTGTAGATGGCATTATCGCCCTCTTCGCGGGCGGCATGGCCGGCTTTGCCGTATGCTGTACAATCCAAAACCATCAGGCCGCGTTCGGCAATGGCAAGGTCCATAAGTGTGGGCTCGCCAACAATACCAAACTCAAGTTTGCCCAACTCAGGTATAATCAGCTCCAGCCCATTTACGCCGGATATTTCTTCCTCTGCGGTTGTGGCCAGGCAAAAATTATATTTAAGATCCTGCTTATCAAAAAAGTATAAAAAAACCGATATCAGCGATACCAGGCAACCGCCTGCATCATTGCTGCCCAGGCCATACAATTTACCGTCCTCAATTTTAGCATCGTATGGGTCGCGAGTGTAGCCCGAGTTGGGCTTTACGGTGTCATGGTGCGAGTTAAGCAAAATGGTTGGCTTTGCCTCGTCAAAGTATTTATTGTAGGCCCAGATATTATTAAGCTTGCGCTGCGTTTGCACACCATGATATTGCAATGTCTGCTCAATCAGGTCGGCAGTGCGGTCTTCCTCTTTGCTAAATGATGGTATCGAGATGAGTTGCTGCAACAGTTGCAAAGCCTGTTGCGATAATACAGTTATATCGGCCATAGATTATAATACGCAAAATTAAACTTTTTATGCACTTCCCTTAACGCGGCATAAAGCAATCACAATAACTTGATGTTTACTTAATACAGCAAACCGCCTGCCGTCAGCGTAAGACATCGCTTAATCAAGCAACAAAGGCTCGTCGTCGTCATCGCCAAGGCTAAGATGAATTACATCGTTACCGGCTATGCCTTCTATCGAGCCTTTAATGTGTGCTGCATTTAACAAGACCTTCTCCAGCTGTTTCTCGCGCGATTTCCACAGACGTTCCATTGCATCACGCTCTTTTTGGATTGATAAGCGCATACTCATGTAACCCTCGCGTATTGCCTTCCACTGCTCGGAAAATTCGCTGCTGGTAAGGTAATCATACAACAGGTGCATTTTATCGCCTTTACCCTCTTGCGCTTTTGCCAGGTTGGAGAGTTTTACTACACCATCGCGAAGAATGTACGATACCGCCTTAACCTCATCAAAGCTGCAAATCCAAACACCGTCGCGCTCGCCAAAGCAATCCATCCCTTTTGGGTAGCATTGCGTAACAATCACGGCAACATCTACGCCCATGGCGCGCATATCTTTTTTGAGCTTCTCAATCCAATCATTAGAGAAAGCTGTTGTGCGCTTGCTTTCATAAATAATGCGGCCACACTCCTGCCCAAACTGGTTACGCACGGTTTGTACACAGTCGGCACCGCGTACGCCCTTGCCTACCTCGCTTATCATATCGAAAGGGAAATAGGTGCGTAACAGCTCCTCGAGGATCAGCTCCTGAGCTTCGCCCTGCAACTGCATAGAGCCCTGCTCGGCCTTGCGTTTCATTTCGTCGGCCAGGCGCTTTTGGTCTTCCAGTTGCTTTTCAAGCTCTTTAAGCCTTAGCTGATACTCCGTATCTTTAATGGTTTGTTTTTCGATTTCCTGCTTGCGGATCTGCTCGCTTATTTCGGCACGCTGCTCCTGCAATTTGCGCTGCAGGGCAATTTCAAGCTCCTCTTCTTTTTGCTTAAGCGATTGTTCGCGCTGCAGATATTCAAGTTCCTTTTGGCGCGACTCCTTTAGCTTTTCGGCACTATCCTGAACAGATTTTTGCAGCATAGTAAGCTGATTCTCAAAGTCACTTGCTATAGCCTTGCGCAAACCTTGCTCAAGGCTCTGCTGCAACAATTGCTTTTCGGCGGCTAACTTTTGCTCAAAGGCTTGTTGCTGCTGGCGTTCCCTTCCGGCAAACTCTTCATCCTTTTTACGATACTCCTCTTCCTTTTGGCGGGTGTAATCCTGCATCTTCAGCCTTAGCTCTTTTTTATATTCCTCGGCCATTACTTCCTCTATCGGGAAGCCGTGACCGCAGCTTGGGCACTTTACTTCTGTTGCCATAATTAATTAGAGATAGCGCACCATTGAAACGGGTGCTTTTTCAAAGATAAAAATTTTGCTGCGCGTTGATGCAAAAATGGACAAAGCTTACGTGCCGCTAACCTAAACGCAAGTGGCCATACAGCTAAACATTAAAAAAAAATGTCAGGCAGATAAGTTGAGGTTGTTAAAACGCCTCGCCATTAAATACATAAAAATTAGCGCCTTCTTTGGAGAAGCCCACATCAAACCTTAAGTAAATATCTTTTTTCGGGAAAAGCAGATACCGCAGGCCAAACCCGCCTGTTGGCCTGATGTTTTTAGCAGAAATAGCGCTTAACGATGGTGCCACAACCGCAGTGGCTGCAAACACCGATGCACCAAGGCGCTTATGAAAAGGAAAAGGCAGCATCCTGAACTCGGCCTGGGTGGCAATCAAATCCTTATCGCGGTAGCGGCCCTGGTAATAACCCCTGGTAATCATGTCGCCACCCATCATGGCCAGTTGATTGAAAGGCACATTACCGGTTTGAAAATTACCTACAACCTGCCATGCAAGCACATTGCGCTTACCCATGGGGTGGAAAGATCGTACATCAACATTTACCGTATTAAAACTATTGCTGCTACCCAATGATGATTTGTAGTGCAGGTATGATACCTCACTGAAAAAACCTTTACGCACATTGAGCACATTGTGCCTGTTATCATAAACCAATGCGCCGCCATAGCCAATATTTGTTGATCCGCTGCTACCCGTGGGCAACTCAAATGCCCCCTGTTCGGGTTGTTTGAAATTTACTGACGACAGGTTTTGAAAATCAAATTCGGGCCCGATAAAAAAATCAGACACAATTTTGCGCAGCACACGCTGTTTAAAAACCACGTTAAATGCATCCACCTCGGCATAATTATCGCCGCCTGTATTTGGGCCAATGCCATAGTAAAACATCGGGAAGCGCTGCAAACGTGTCCGCCCAAGGAAAAACCATTTGTCCTTATCAGTATATATCGCGTTATCCAGCCAAAGGCCGTACTGGGCGTTGAAGGTTATAAAAGCAAATGCCTGCAGCTCACTTAAACGGTTAAGCGTATCATTTTTTGCCCGGAAAAGTTTTAAGGCTGAGGCACCAACTTCAATACCTGTCTCGGGCGCGTAACCAAGCGTAGGGTACATGGTAAAACTTGCCTGCCCGGCAGACGATGTGTCATTTAACAAGCGATGCACCTGCCGCCCCAGCCAGGAGCGCTTCTCGGGCTGCTGCGCATAGGCCGAGCCTTTGCTGTAAAAGTAAGCTGCCAATATTAGCAGGATTAACCTTGTAAGTTTCATTAAAGCGTTTTCAAAGGGTATGATGCTGATTTACCGGGTAGGGCGTTACATGTCCTGATAAAATCAAAGGTGTTAAACCTTTAAACCGCTTGTTCACATTCGGCATAGCCGATATCATTGCAATTAGCTGCCGGGGGTTAATACCTCATTTATAAGATATTGGCAGATGTGATTTGCAATTAAAGCGATTTAACTTTGCATTTTTAACAATGGCTTAACGCATAATAAGTAATTATGTTACGAAGTGAGGCGATTTATTATTATAAAACAAAAGCAGCCGGAAGAAGCGGCTGCTTTTGTTTTAGCTTGCTTATTGGCAAGCCTGAGTATTTAGATACTACTAAAAATCGTGGTAAAGGTTGCGGAAGCTACTGCGCAAGCCAAAGGTTATCATGGCTGTATTTTGCTCGGTAAGCGCATTCTTCTCCTTACGGTAAATGCCGCCCACTTCAAAACGCAGGTTGTATTTCGGGTTCAGCATGTATGATACCGTACCTTCGGCATAGTAAAGTTTGGTATTAAGGCCCTGGCCCGTGCTTGTACCTGCGCTGGTTTCAAAAGGTTTATTGACGTCTTTCCCGCTGTTATCGGTAGCAGCTACGTCACGGCCGTATTTGCCGTAAAGTGCCTGACCCTGAAAATCAAACCGACCGGTGGTATAATTTAAAATTCCTAATATCTCTTTAAAGTTAGCACCAAACGGGTGTGCCATGGGCTGCCTGTCAAAGGTATAAGCAGTGATTGACCTTTCATCAGCATAAGTATATGGCTTTGAAGTATTGTACTCAACAAGGTAGTTGAAGTTTTTTATACCACCGATATCGGCACCGCGTAATCCCACCTGGAACGAGCCTGTATTTTGCTTACCGGTAGTCGATTCCAACTTATCAAACAATACCTGCGAGTATAGGGCCGACTTGTCAAACACCTTGTACTTGCCTGTAAAGCCGAACAATGCGCTACCCGGCAAGTTTGATGGGCCGAGGCTACTTGCAAAAAACACAGGATTAATAAAATTAACATCAAAGCCGCGGCGGTTACCCTGATCGTCGGCCTCGGGGGCAATATAGGCGTTAAAAAAGCCTAAAGATAGGTCGCTATTCACGTTCCAGTCGGCATAGTGGAAAAGTCCCCATTTGCGCCTGTTACTTCCAAAGGTATCAAACTTGGTTTCACGGAAATCCTGCAAGTATGCCCACATGGCCATGTATTGCACCGGGCCAAAGTTAGCCGTTACGCGCAGCATAGGGTAATTGGCTGCATAATCTGATAAAAGTATAGAGCGGTAACCATCGCCTATAAAAGTTTTATCCTGACCGAGTGTAATGTTCAGCGACTGAATTGGCGTATATGACAGGATAGCCGTAACGTACGACCAATCTTTCTCGAGCTTTCCAAAGTTGCGGTCATAAGCCTGGCCCGGTACCATGCCAGTTTGGCTTACGTAATCAGCATAGTAATCGGCAAACACTGCCTGATTCTCGTAACCGCTGGTGTAAAAAGAAAACTTTTTACCTATTGTACCACCCGCCTGGAAACCACGCGTATTAAGCCCATATTTAGATTTTAATATAAAACCAACAGGTTTAAAGTTAGCGGGTTTGCTTTTATTTTTAAAATCGTAGCCAATCAGGTTTTCTGTCAATAAATCCGCGTAAAAGGTATAGTCCTTTTCGTTTACTTCGAACAAGTGCTCGTTAAATAATTTGCGCAAAAACCAGTTTTTACGGGTGCTGTCAACCCCAACATTCATCAGCTCATTATAACGGCGTTGTAAAGTACTGTCTATCAAAAATGGCCTTAACGTAGTGTGTATGCTGTTACTTTTCGAGTATACATCGGCATTAAATTTTTGATTGAACTGGTAAGATTGTGGGAGCGGTACCGACTGGGCTTTGGCGTTTTGAGCAAAAGCAAACAAAGAAGTTGCCAATACCATAGCCCTACCCGTAACCCTTAAAATGTTTTTTTGCATACGCAGCAAAATAAGTATTATTTATTGTAATGGTAAAATGGGCACAGTAAATAAATGAGGATGACGGTTGTTAGATAATTTTATTGGGAAAGCTTTTACAATATTATAAGTTTATAATTTCGAAACTAATTGAAAAGACATGACGAACAAAGCTTACTCAAATTATGATGTACGAGTAATCTTATGAGAAATCAATCTGCAAAATCCTAGAATTTAAAATCTCAACCTCCCAACTGAATTAATCACTAAACCTATGCCACACAAAAACTACATTCCTAAACATAAATCAGACATGGGGGCTATTCGCATTCTTTTTACATTGCCGATTGAAAAAGTGAGGGAAGATGTTCCTCAATTATTAGAATGTATCCAGGATTTGCATTGGGATATTGCACATGAAATCATCAACTATTTTGCGCCCCATATAAATAAGATAGCTCGGGAATTAAAATACATTTTAAATACAAACGATAGTATATGGGCGTATAACGCAATTATTTTGGTCAGTAAATCGACAGAAAAGCTCGATCCCGACCTCTTTACGGCCATAAAAAGAATTGCAGAACACCCGACAACTATGGAATTAGAAGATGAGGTAGAGCATCTTGCAAAGATAGTTCTCGCAAATAAATCCCTGTGCAATTAAATCCTGCTATACTAACGCGATAAGGCGCCGCTGCGATTGGTTAATTTTTGTTAAATCCCCAGCCCTAATTTAATTGGTAAGCCATAAGCTTATAAATTTACTGATATTTGCCTCGCTTATCATATTATGCAATATTCTAAACTCAACAACCTTTTTGGCTGGCTTTGCTTTACCATCGCTTCGGCAAGCTACATTTTAACCCTCGAACCTACTGTTAGCTTTTGGGACTGCGGCGAATTTATATCATGCGCCTACCGCTTGCAGGTATCGCACCAACCGGGTTACCCGCTGTTCGCAATGTTGGGCAAAGTGTTCTCGCTGTTATCATTCGGCGATAATACCAAAGTGCCGTATTTTACCAATATGATGTGTGCGCTGGCAAGTGGTGCCACCATCATGTTCCTGTTTTGGACAATTACCGCCCTGGCTAAAAAAACATTGCTAAAGCAGGGCCGCATTATCGATAAAACCCAGACTGTACTTATCATGGGTGCCGGTTTGGTTGGCGCTTTGGCTTATGCCTATACTGATAGCTTTTGGTTTTCGGCTGTCGAAACCATCGTTTTTGCTATGTCGTCGTTGTGTATTGCCGTAGTTTTTTGGGCCATATTAAAGTGGGAAGCCCATGCCGATGAACCTGGTGCCGATAAATGGATTGTGTTCATCGCTTATGTAATGGGGTTATCAATCGGTATTCATCTGCTCAATTTATTAACCATCCCGGCAATTGGGTTGGTGTATTATTTCCGCAGGTATAAAAACACTAATGCAAAAGGCGCGTGGATAGCCTTTTTTATCAGCATTGGAATCTTAGGGTTTGTGCAATACGGTATACGTGGCTACACGGTAAAGTTTGCCGCATATGCCGATCTGTTTTTTGTCAATACGCTTGGCTTCGGCTTCAATACCGGGGCATTTGTATTTTTGATATTGCTTTTTGCAGGATTAGTTGCAGGCATTATTTACAGTATCCGCAAAAAGAAACCTTTGCTTAATCTTGCGCTGGTTTGTATTGCCTTTATTTATTTTGGTTATGGCTCGTTCGCCTACATCCCTATCAGGGCAACGGCAAACACCAACCTGAACAACTCGCATCCGGATAATGCCTTTATCCTGTATGGTTACCTTAACCGTATACAATACGGCGAAAACCCATTGCTTAGCGGCCAATATTTTGATGCCAAACCTATCGATATTAAAGATGGCGGACCCATATACCGCAAAGGAGATAAAAAGTATGAAATAGCCGGCCATAAAAGCAGCTATGTTTATGACCATACCACACTGCTGCCCCGCATGTACAGCACCGACCCGTCTGACGTGCAATTTTACCGTGGCTGGCTTAACATGAATGAGGACCAGTCACCAAACTTTGTAGACAATATTAAGTGGATGATGAGCTGGCAAGTGTACCAAATGTATGCCCGCTACTTTTTGTGGAACTTTGTTGGCCGCTATAACGATGAGGATGGCCAAACCA
Organism: Mucilaginibacter pallidiroseus; assembly: GCF_007846085.1. Taxonomy (GTDB): domain Bacteria; phylum Bacteroidota; class Bacteroidia; order Sphingobacteriales; family Sphingobacteriaceae; genus Mucilaginibacter; species Mucilaginibacter pallidiroseus. The sequence continues at coordinate 123,352 of NZ_VOEJ01000008.1, read as the reverse complement.
ACACTGCAGGCATTGACGGCAACTGGACAACAGGCTTAACCGACAACAGCAATAACCTGCCGCAATCGGTGTTGAATGATCCATCATACACGCCGCTTTACGCCCTGCCTTTTATTATTGGTCTACTTGGCTTAATATTCCATTTTCAGCACAACAAACGAGACGCATTAATTGTAACTCTGCTGTGGTTTTTTACCGGCCTGGCTGTAGTGCTTTACGTAAATCAACCGTCCGTGCAACCACGTGAACGCGACTACTCGTATGTTGGTTCGTTTTACGCATTTGCCATTTGGATTGGCCTTGCAGTAATTGCCCTTGCAGATATGCTGGCAAAAAAACTAAATGCCCGCACGGCTGCATATGTGTCAACCGCTGTTTGCCTGCTGCTTGCCCCTGCTTTGATGGCCATTAAAGAATGGCCTGCGCATGACAGATCGACCAAACGCACAGCGCATGATATGGCTTATAATTACCTGATGTCGTGCCCGCCAAACGCTATCTTATTTACCTATGGTGATAATGATACATACTCACTTTGGTATGATCAGGAAGTAGAAAACATACGCCCTGATGTGCGCATCGTTAACTTGAGCTTGTTTAGCGGCGACTGGTATATACGTCAGATGCAAAAACAAATGAACCAAAGCGCACCGCTGCCTATAACATTGCCGTATAGCAAGTATCAGGAAGGTGTGCGTGATGTGATTTACTACCAGGATGCCAAGATACAGGGCCCTGTAGAGCTTAAGGAGATTTTTGATTTTATCACGTCTGACGATAAAAATGTGCAGACACAAAACCAGGGCGGCGACATGGTTAATTACTTGCCAACCAAAAATTTTAAGATGACGGTTAATGCTGCCGATGTGCTTAAGAACGGTGTAATTGCGCCTAACCAGAAAGACAGGCTTGCCGAAACGCTGCAATGGTCATACAATTCAAATTATGTAACCAAGGATGATTTGGCGGTTATGGACATCCTCGCGCACAACAACTGGAAAAGGCCTATCTGTTTTACAACCACCATCGGTAACAGTAACCTTGCCGGCCTGCAGCAATACCTGTACAAAGAAGGTTTTACCTACAGACTTATACCGTTTAAGCCTGATACTGCCGAAGCAAACCAGTACAGCAAAACCAACAGCATGGTTATGTATGATAACGTGATGAATAAATTTAAGTACGGCAATTTTAAAACAGCCCGTTTCCTTGATCACGAGTCGACCAATATGTTTTACCCGGTGCTGCTTACAACATTCCTTGACCTTACACGCGATTTGCAGTTAGAGGGCCACCGCGATATGGCCATTAAAGTACTACACAAATGTGACGACGAACTGTCATACATTTACCCATATATTGATATTGCAGGCAGGCGCATGTTTCTGGCTCAAAAAGCTTATCAGTTAGGCGACATTGCTCTTGGTAATAAAATGGCGAACAATGTTGATGATTACGTTATCGACCAGCTTAAATTTAACTATAATCAGCTGAAAAACAGCGGAAACAACCTTAACCTGCGCGACGTGCAGATAAGCCTCCAGGTGCTTAACGACCTGGGCGGGTTTGCTAAAACCGCAGGGCAAACGGCTATAGGCAATAAATTACATGCTCAGCTTAAAGAATACCAAAGCAAGTTTGCCGGCGTAATAAGTAAGCAGGATGGGGAATAATCATGTCATTGAGAGCAATAGCATGGCAATCTCTTCGCATAGCTAGTAAATGCTAAGAGGTTGCCACGTCGCTGCGCTCCTCGCAATGACATGACTGGTCAGGTCTTTGACAAGTGCAGAATATACGCTACATTTTAAGAGTCATAAAACTACGGATGCACATACAGAATAGTATCCTTTAGCTCGGTGTTAACCATTTTAAGACGGGTGGGGCTTAGTTCGAGTAAAATATCCTTACGCTTGGTACCATCCTTTTTGGTAAACTCAACGGCTTTTTCAGCATCCAGATATTTCCAGGTGCCCGGGTTAGTGCCGGCAGGCGAAATCGACTCATAGGTATGATCGGCTTTTACATTAAGTCTTACGCCTTTTATCCTTTGAGCAATTTCATCTTTGTGCTCTTCAATTTGATCGGCCGCTTCAGGATTGGCTTCAACAGTTTTCTCTATTACACGCTTAACAACCTTACCAATACTTCCGTCATCAATCTTCCAGGTTCCTATAAGATCTTTCTCTGCGAAAGAAAAGGGCGTAAATGCGCTTAACAGAAACAGTACAGCAGCAGTTGGGGTCAAAACTTTTAGCTTCATTGGTTTAAATTTTTAGTGTTTGTAGTTAATCAATGATAGCATTTTAATTTAAGATAAATGTATTTTAGTAGCGGATTAACTTGATTTCGTGCATGATTAGGATAATGAAAGTAATTTTTTGTTGTTTAACCGGCGCGGTACAATGGCCTGATAATTGCCTTTTACATTTTCTAAAAAAACACTACAATGGGAACATTACAACACATACAGCACCAGATTTCGGCACTCAACGATCTCATCAAGATCAACAACGATCGTATTGCCGGCTATAAAAAGGCAATTGAAGGAACAACAGACGAGCCGCTTAAATCAATATTTGCAGGCTACGCAGACCAAAGCGCCGGCTACGTAAACGAACTTAACGACTACATACACAAACTTGGAGGCTCTCCTGCAGATGGCACTACACTGTCGGGTAAAGTATATCATGCCTGGATGGATGTTAAATCAGCCTTTGGCAAAAAGGATGATCATGCTGTGCTCTCAGAATGTGAATACGGCGAAGACGTTGCCAAAGCCGCATACCGTAAAGCACTGGACGATAAAGAACTTATTTGGGAAGACGAGAAGGTCTTAGCGTTATTAAACAGCCACATGAGTGGCCTTAAAATAGCTCATGATGCAATAAAGGCCCTTCGCGATTCATTAGCTACACAAAAACAGGAGAACTAATTATGGACAGCCCCGATCAGGATTTTTTAAAGGAATATGGCCCCTTGCACGTGCCATATAAGTACGATAAGGCCGATACCCTGCAAAATAAAATAGTTTATGCCCTGGCCGACCTTGAATATGCCACAGCAAAACAAGTTGGTGTAAAGCTGAATGAACTTGAGCCAGAAATTTCTGCCGAGCAGCATCAACAAGATGCCCAAATTGTGTTGGAAGACCTATTCAACAATGGGCGCATCCGTGGCAACGATTCGACCGACAACCGTCAATATAATTTAGGTAAGATCGAGATTCCAAACTCAGGCAAGGCAGATGCTTTGTTTTAGGCCTATCAGGTTATTAAACAGGAAAGACGCAGCAGTGCCGCGTCTTTCCTGTTTAATAACTTTAAGCTTTACTTAAAAAAGCCCTCAACGCTTTCTGTGTAAACTCCGATAAAACCAGTTTACCGCTGATGGCCGCGCGCTCGGCAAGCAAGGTATCCCAATGCTCGGTACCCTCCCATAATATACGTTTTAGAGATGTAATTGCTTCCGGATTGTAGTTTGCCAGTTGTTCCGCCAATTGCTTAATGGCATCGTCCATTGTAGTGGCATCCTCATATACTTCATTGTACAATCCGTTTTCTTTTGCCCATTCGGCCGATTGGAAAATGCCTGCTTGCAAGCTTAGTTGGGTAAAGGCCGGTAGTCCTATTTTGCGTTGAACTGCGGGCGCAATAACAAAAGGACCAATGCCGATGGTCAGCTCACTCAATTTTACAGCTGCATGTTCGGTAGCAAAGCAATAATCTGCTGCGGCAGCAATGCCAACTCCGCCGCCAACAGCTTTACCCTGTACCTTTGCTATAATTATCTTATCAGCCTTGCGGCAGGCATTAATTACGTTGGCAAAACCCGAAAAAAAACGTGTACCTGTATCCTCATCCGCTATCTTAAGCAATTCGTTAAAACTTGCGCCTGCACAAAATGTACGCTCGCCAGCGCTCTGGATAATAATTACGCGTGTGTCTGTATCGCTACCAGCCTCTTCAATAGCCGCGCTTAGTTGCATAAGCAGGTGGGATGGCAGTGCATTTTGCGCAGGGTGGCCAAATGTTATAGTCGCAATTCCGCCGTTGTAAACCAGGTTTACCTCTCCGTTATCATTCATAATTAATTAGTACTTGAAGCCGAGCTTAAACATCGTTAACATTGCGCGGCAAGGTTTAATTGTTGTAATATCTGCTATGTTTACCATATAAGCAAATAGCAAACTTTCAAAAGCTTTACCGTTACAATGGGTTAAATTTTAAATTTGCAAAACAAGTGTATTGTAAATACATCAAAACCATTTTAACAGTTTTACATTAATGCTTTAGATGCAGATTAAACCGACACTTACATTTGTGGACATTAATCCTATGTAATTACAGTTCGGTTATAGTGTTGTCTGCTCATTTCTGCTTCATTTATGGATAGTACAAATTACCAGGAATACCTTCGTAAAGAAAATATTTTCAGGGTATTGGTAGACGCATCGCCGCAACCAATGGGGCTTTACGTTGGCCCGGATATTACCGTAACCCTGGTAAATAAAGCCATCCTTAAAGTTTGGGATAAAGATGAATCGGTATTGGGCAAAACATTTATCGAGGCACTGCCCGAAATGGACGGGCAGCCCTTTATGGATATCCTTTACAACGTTTACCGTACCGGCGAGCCTTACGCTGCCGATGAAGCACCTGTGAAGCTTTTTGTTGACGGTCGGCTGCAAGACTTTTACTTCAACTTTAATTATACGCCGCTTACGGACAATGAGGGCAAAGTTTGGGGTATCCTGAACACCGCAACGGACGTTACGGAATTGATGATATCAAGGCAAAAGCTGCAGGAAAGTGAAGAACGCACACGCTTTGCGCTTGAATCGGCCCAATTGGGTACCTGGGATCTTGACCCGGTTGCCGAAATAGTAACCTGGGACAAACGCTGTAAAATGCTTTACGGCTTTGACGACACCGATGCCGAAGTGCACTACAACGATGTGCTGAAACATATCCACCCTTATGACAGAGCAGTAGTTGATACCGCTGTAAAAAATGCGCTCTCGCCAAGTAGCGGGGGCAATTACGATGTTGAGTTTAGAACCATTGGAGCGCAAGACGGCCTTACACGCTGGCTTAGATGCAGAGGTAAAGCTTATTTTGATGATCTTGGCAACTGCATACGCTTTGCAGGTACGGCTCTTGACATTTCTGACGAAGTAAACAGCAAAACGGAGCAACAAAGGCTGCTTATGCTGATAGATGCCACCTCGGAGTTTATAAGCCTGTCGGATGTTAATGGTTTTGTAACTTACATTAACGCAGCTGGCAGGCGCATGTTGGGGCTTCAGGAAAGTGATATTGGCAAGCACAACTCACACTTTGTAATGCCTGAAGAGGCGCCCCGCCTGGCGGGTGTACGCCAAACGCTACTTGAAAAAGGTATATGGTCTGGAGATTTTTTATACCGGCACTTTGAAACCGGCCAGGCTATTCCTGTAAGCGCCACTACAATTGCAATTAAAGATGATGCGGGTAAAAAAGTGGGCAGGGCAACCATTGCCCGTGATATAAGCCAGGAGCTGGCAAGTAAACAGGCGCTTGTTGATAGTGAACGCCTGCTGCAAACCATTACAAGCGCCGCCCCTACTGCCCTTTGGATGGCCGATAACAAAGGCCTTATAACCTATGCTAATAAAACCTGGCAAGACTGGACCGGCCAGCCCAACCATGAAACCATGGGCACAGGCTGGCTCAGCTGTATATTACCGGAGGACCGCGAATGGGCAGGGCAAAAGTTTTTAATGGATCTTAGGGCTCATCGTCCGTATGAGGCCGAGTTTAGGATAAGGCATATTAACGGTGACATACGCTGGTGCCAGGCAACAGGCGTACCCCAGCATGATAAGGATGGCCGCCTTATTGGCTATGTAGGGGCATGTACCGATGTTACCGAAACCATAAAAATTGACATTGAACTGCAACTTAAAAACAGTGCACTTAACGACCAGATAAAGCAATTTGAGTTTGTAACCGACTTCATGCCGGTACAACTATGGACTGCAAAACCAACCGGCGAAATTGATTATGTAAACCAACAGGCAATTGATTTTTTTGGCCAGCCTGTTGAACAAATTCTCGGGCCGGATTGGCTCAACAATATCCATCCTGAAGACCGGGAAGGCTGCCTGCAACGATGGACAGCTGCAATTGAAAGTGGCAGCGACTATCAATATGAATTCCGGCTGATTGATGCAAACGGTAACTATAAGTGGCACCTATCGCGCGCCTTGCCATTTATTAGCGAAGGGAAACTTGTAAAATGGTTTGGCACCAATACTGATATTGACGAGCAAAAGCAATTACAACGGCAAAAAGATGACTTTTTAGGGATTGCCAGTCATGAATTAAAAACGCCGGTAACAAGCATTAAGGCCTATACGCAGGTTTTGGAGGCCATGCTAAGCCGCGAGGGCGAGGATAAAAAGGCAGCAATGGTTGCCAAAATGGACAATCAAATTAACCGATTAACCAATCTTATTGGAGATTTATTAGATGTCACCAAAATAAATTCGGGTAAAATACAGTTTAATAAAATAAAGTTCGATTTCAATACCGCCGTACAGGAAACCGCACACGATTTACAGCACACCACCAACAAGCATATTTTTGTGATGGATTTTGCTGAAGATGCAGGTTACATTTACGCGGATAAAGACAGAATTGGCCAGGTTATAACCAATTTGATTAGTAATGCTGTAAAGTATTCGCCCCACGCAAATCGCATAGTTTTGAGCACGAGGCGCAGCGGCAACGAGATTTTGTTAAGTGTGCAGGATTTTGGCATTGGCATACCCGGCGATAAGTTGAATAAAGTGTTTGAACAATTTTACCGGGTAAGTGGTACCAAGCAACATACTTTCCCCGGTTTGGGGTTAGGGTTATACATCTCTAACGAGATAATAAGGCGCGAGGGCGGTAAAATGTGGGTAAATAGCGTTGAGGGCAAAGGGTCTACTTTTTGCTTCTCCTTACCGGTAGTAGCGGATGATTAGTTTATAAGATATATGTAATGTTAATGGCCGTGCAATACGGCTATACTTGAAATGAGAAATAAAAAGATAATGATAGCGGACGATGATCCGGGGATTGTGGACGCTGTGGAGATGCTGCTTGAATTTGAAGGTTACGATGTTGCTACTACCGTAAGTGGTGCAACGGTTTTTCAACTGGACCAATTACCTGATCTGTTGCTGCTTGACATTTGGATGAGTGGCGAGGACGGACGCGATATATGCAAACAATTAAAAGCCCAGGATACAACCAGCAGCTTGCCTATAATTATGATCTCGGCAAGCCGGGATATTAAATCATCGGCTATGGAAGCCGGTGCTGATGATTTTTTAGCTAAGCCATTTGAGATGGATGAATTGCTTAAAAAAATAGAAGCGCTTATTGGGTAAGCGCTTCTGTCATGTTTAATATTAATCCTTTAAATTATTTGGTAGCTTGGAATCAACGGGGGGAGCCTCGGCCCGCCATGCCTCGTAGTTTAGCCCTGGTGTAAGCCAGTAAAGTAACAACACCCGCGAATACCGGTAATTAAACGGCGACAGCAAAAATACTGCACCTAATATAACGCCGGTGTATAACCACGGCGATTTAGAACCTGTAAGTACGCTTATGGCTACTGCACAGGTTACCATCTCGGCTACGTTAAGGGCATAACTCACGAACATGGCCACATACCAGTAGCCCGGTTCACGCTCATAAGTGAGGCCGCAGTGCGAACAGCGCTCATACATTTTTTGCCCGCCAAAACTGTATGGTCCCGTAGCAAAGATAGGCCCCCTTCGGCACCTGGGGCATTTGGATGTTGCTATACCCTGCCATGCCGAAATATTTTTAAACGGTTTTATATTATTGGTTTCCATTGTTTAAGTTATTATGTCTGAATTCTTCGGGTGTTAAACCAGCGTATTTCTTAAAAAATTTGGTAAAGTACGAGTTGTCGCTAAAGTTTAACTTACCGGCAATTTGCGTAATGCTTAGTTCCAGGTTTACTAACGCCCGTTTAGCCTCAAGTATAACACGCTCGCGGATTAGCTCGCCGGCCGGCATACCCAGCATATCATTACAAAGCGCATTTAAATGGTTCGGGGTGATGTACAGCAAAGCCGCATAATCTTTTGGCAGTTTTAATGTGATATAATGCTCATCTACCAGCTTCCTGAAATTTTGCAGCAAAGTATAATTGTAATTCGGGGCGGTAACTCTGCTGCTGTTAGGGCTTTGCCTTGCGGTAGCAATAAACAGTTGAATCATCAAAACCCTCATCATATCCAGGCTCAATTTGCCGTTACGGCTGCTTTCTTTAATGAGTTGTTCAAATATGCCGGTCACATCAGCCTGCATATCTGCGGGCAGGTTTATAACCTCATCATCGATATTCCCTGTAAAAAATGGAAACGTGTCGAGGTAATCGGGCCTCAGTAAAAACGAACGAAAAAAAGACTCGGAAAAATTAATGATGTACCCATCTACCTCGCCCTCAAAATTCCAGCGGTGTACCTGGCCCGGGGCCATAAAATAAATCTGGTTTGGTACGACTGCAAAATTTTTAAAATCGATAGCATGACTGCCCCCACCCTTGGTAAAATACACTACGTGGTAAAACGTGTGTTTATGCGGCAAACTCAGGTTTTGATGCTTTTGCAGGTAAGGTGCAAAGCGGCTAACCAGCAAATCGTGCTGTTGGTCGTCGCTCAATGCGCAAATATCATAAACCGGGAATGCTCGTTTCATTAATACAAAGATACCCTATAATGATTTAGCGCAATGGTATCCTACAATGATGTTGTGGTACTTTTTACTGATTTTACCCTAATATATTATTTAGAGCGTGGTTAAAGCTTGCTGGTAGTGAATACAATTGCCTTACAGACGTATTTGACAATTGTCTTTAATGCACGCAGGAAAAAAATATGCTAATTTATAGATTTATAAAAGCTAAACTAAGCGAGTTGAAAGCATCTAATCAACCTTTTTAAGCGTCATGGTAATAGTTGATCCATCTAAGTTTTTATACACCAGTTTCACAAAGCCAAATTGTTTGTTATAATACGATATTAAGGAACTTTGCCCACTGGCAGTTTCAGCAATACCTTCAACTTTAGTTGCTTGTATAGTCCTAATAGGCAGGGCAAGTTTCTCTGTACCTTTTACAACATATTTGCAATTAAGCGTAAGCTTTCCCTTCCAATCAAAAGCCCTGAATTCGGGCCATTTTTCGCCTATGTCCAGATTCCAAAGATAAGTAGAGCCCACTCTGACCGGGAGCTTGATATAAGGAAAAGGTGACAGCTGCAGTATCTCCAACGCATGGAACCTAAATGGATGTAACCAAACATTAGCCTTGTTCTCGATAACACCGGTTAGTTCGGTCTCTAAAGGCTTAAGTTTGGCGTTGTAATGATAAAGAAACACTTCCGTTTGCTTGTAATTAGGGTTTTCCATCACAATTGGGCCAATTTTTCCTAATGTTTTTATGCCAAGGTAACTAACCGTATTGCTGTCCTTATCATTCTGGGGCACATACTTCCACGTTTTGGTTCCGTCTGCTTGTGGTACAATTGCATATTTAAGGGTGTCATTACCTTTTACAATAAAATAATCAAATACGTAGGTCTTGTTGTCAACAAAAACTTTATTGTCGTAATTGAAGGGGTTTATGCCTTTGTCGTTAACCAGCTTAGGTTCAACATAAATATCTTTTTCTTGCGCTAACACTGGCACGCTTAAGATCACAGCAAACAAGCAAAGCAAACACACTCGAAATAAGTTTGGAGCCATATAAGATAGTTACTTAAGCTAAAATATTAAAACATTTGAACTTTCAGCTATCTATGATTGACATGATACTTTAATACTCGCGAGATATATTCAACGTACTAATTTTAAGAATACGCCATAGCACTTGTATATTCTTTGAAATAATTACTGCCAAACCCATATCAACTTATTAATTTCACGGCATTAGTAAATTAAGTATGCAAAAACCCGATAGCCTTATTTTCGATATGGATGGTACCCTTTGGGATGCCGTTGATACGTATGCCCACTCATGGAATGTTGTATTCCAGGAAATGGGGATAGAAAAACATATCGACCGAAGTGTAATTGCGCCAATGGTAGGCTGGGAAGGCAAAAAGGTTATTGAAACGTTGATGCCTGAATTTGACCAACAAAAACGCCTTGATATTTATGCTACCGTGAACGACAGGCGACACCTGCTTATTGGCGACATGGGCGGCATTTTATATGACGGCGTTAGGGAAGGGTTACCCCTACTAGCCCAAAAGTACAAGGTTTTTATACTGAGCAATTGCGCCAAAGGCATAATACAGCAATTTATAAAATGGGCCGGTATTGAACAGTACATTACCGATGAGTTGGCCTACGGCGTAAACTTTATGCCCAAGCATCACAATATAAAACTGCTTACCCACAAGCATAAGCTTACACACCCTTACTACATTGGTGATACAGCAGGCGATGGAGAGCAAACACGCCTGGCGGGAATACCCTTTGTATTTGTAAGTTATGGTTTTGGAACCACTGCTGACTACGACTTAAAATTTGATGATTTTACATCACTTACCAACTATTTTGTAAACTTATAATTGCCTTGCGTGTTAGCCTATCATAACAACGCAAAGCTGACATGAACAAACGTATAGTTACCATTTTGGTATTAGTAGTTTTAATAGTACTAGGTGGTATTTTTTACTACCGCTACTACTTTGTTTTTGGCGAAGGCACCAAAGCCGGCACCATGAACTATTTTGTAAAAAAGGGTTACATGTTTAAAACCTATGAGGGCAGGCTCATTCAAACCGGTATACGCTCGCAAACGCAGGGCAACATCTCATCAAACGAGTTTATGTTTTCGGTAACGGATGATAAGGTTGCCGATAAACTTAACCATAGCGCAGGTGCAATGCTCGAACTGCATTATAAGGAATACCTGCACACCCTGCCATGGCGCGGCGTAAGCAAGTTTGTTGTCGACAGTGTAATGTCGGCTACGCCGGTTACGCCAACAGCACCCTGATAAACAATTAGATACTTTCACATAACAAAACAGGCGCATCAAATGATGCGCCTGTTTTGTTATAATATACTGATAATTATATTACCAGTGCCTGCCATGGCCGCGACCGTGCCCAAAACCATGACCTCTGCCCGGGCCGCGGTAGTAAACCGGGCGATAGTTTGGCCTGCCATAAAATGAAGATCTGTAATATACCCTACGTGGATATACACGATAAGCAGGGCGATCGTAATAAACCACCCGGCGTGGGTAAGTACGGTAAACCGGGTAATCGTCGTAATCACGCACAACTACGGGGCCACCATACACAGGGCGGCCGATATTAACACCAATACCTACAGAAACCTGGGCCTTGGCCAGCTGCATTGAAAAGGTAAGAACAAGTGCTATAATCGAAATTTTAATCAGTTTCATGGTTATTAAGTTTAGTTACCAATTGTGTTTCTATATAGCTCTGACACCATATTGATGCCAAGGTTTAACAAAACTTCACCACTTTAAAGAATATCAATGTTCATACAACCGCAGTCGTGACTTTAAATCGCTCATTTCCTGTGTCATGTCATCTATTTTTTGCAATAAATTATTGATGGTAATTACGCCGGGCTCGTTTATTTCTAACTCATTATGCAGGCGCACAAGCCGCTCCAGCTTTTGTATTTCATCAACCGGGATGCAGTTCAATTGATCTACCCGCACTATGGTTATCAAACCCTCATCAGCAAGGCTGTCAATAAAGGTATATTGAATATTATGATACACGCAAAAGTCATCAACGGTAATTAAGCTTTCAGTTTTCATAAATAGGTGTTATTGATTGTCAAACTTGGCCAGCTCCTCAAACAGTTGTTTTTGCTTATCGCTCAGGTTAGTTGGCACCTGTACATTATAGGTTAGGTATAAGTCGCCAAATTGCCCATCCTTTTTATACAATGCCACACCTTTACCTTTAAGCTTCACCTTGGTGTTGTTTTGTGTGCCCGGTGCAACTTTAAGCTTAACTTTTCCGGTTAGCGTATCTGCAGTAATATCTCCGCCCAAAACTGCAGTATAAATGTCAATATCGACGTTTTTATAGAGGTCGTTGCCAACGCGTTTAAATTCGGCATCTTCGGGCACCGAAAACTCGATGTACAAATCGCCCGCCGGCGATCCATTACTTCCTGCCCCGCCATGACCTGCTATTTTTATGGTTTGCCCGTTTGCAACACCGGCAGGTATGGTAAGCCTGATGTTTTTGCCGTTAACGGTTATGGTTTGCTTCTTGCTTTCCATAATATCGCGCAGGTTCAGCTGCAGCGTGGCATTTAAATCCTGCCCGCGGTAACGCTGCGATTGCCTGCCCCCGCCCGACCCGCTGCCCGGAGGCCCGCCGCCAAACATTGAGTTAAAGAAATCGGAGAAGTCGCCGCCGCTGCCACCACCAAAATCAAAGCCGCCAAAATCCTGGCCACCACCAAAACCACCGCCACCGCCGTAGCTGCGCTGCTGGCTTTGCTGCCGTGCCTGCTGCTCATAAGCATCTCCGTGCTGCCAGTTTTCGCCATATTTATCGTACTTCTTCCGCTTTTCGGGATCGCTTAGCACCTCGTTGGCCTCATTTGCCTGTTTAAAAAGGCGCTCGGCCTCGGTATCATTTTGGTTAAGATCCGGATGATACTTACGCGCCATTTTGCGGTAAGCATTCTTTATTTCCTTATCGGTGGCATTTTTATCAATGCCTAATACTTTGTAATAATCAATAAATGCCATAGCTATAAATGATATCATTAAAACTAATAACATAAAGCTAAGTTTTATTTTGCGGCCACATTTACCATGCAATTACATAAATTACAAAACTTTTAAAAGATCCATGCCCGCACCCCCTGTTGCCTTTAAACCCAGCCCTACAGGCTACCTTAATCTGCTTCGAATTTTTGCCTGCTTTATGGTATTGATGGTACACAGCGGCGAATTTTTTTACATAGGTGCAGGCGGCAGCATTATACGTGAGCATGCTCGCTGGGTAAATAACTACGGTAGTTTTATGCGGGCCTGCGTGCCGCTATTTGTGATGATATCCGGCTATTTATTGCTGCCCATGCACGAGGGAGCATCTGTGTTTTACAAAAAACGCTTTACAAGGCTGCTTATACCGTTTTTGGTGTGGAGCGTATTGTATGCCTTGATACCCTATCTGCTTGGTACAAACACACAACAACAAATGTGGAAGAACTTGTACACCATACCCATAAACTTTAGTGAAAATGCGGGTCATCTTTGGTTTGTATATATGCTGATAGGCCTATACCTTTTCATCCCCATTTTTTCGCCATGGGTGCAGGGGGCCTCGAAACGGTTTAAGCAGTTCTTTTTATTGCTTTGGATAATTACACTGTTTTTCCCATACATTAAAACCGTTTACCCTGAAGTTTTAGGAGAAGCCTTTTGGAACAAATACCACAGCGGTTATTACTTTTCTGGCTACATTGGCTACCTGCTGCTGGGCAATTATTTAAAGGAGAATGTGAGGTTAAGCAACAGCGGGCGTTTGCTAATAGGGGCCTTACTTGTAATAGTTGGCTACGCTATAACAAACCGGGTTTTTGCGCACCAGTTACCAATTGCTAAAAACCTGCCCGAGCTCGAGCTTTCATGGGTCTTCCCAACCATTAACGTAGCCATGATGGCTACCGGCTTGTTCCTGATGTTTAGCGTAATAAAATTTAGCAATGGCGTGGCCGAAGGTTTTTTTGCGCGCATGTCTGGCCTTACATATGGTATGTACCTGGCGCATATTTTGGTACTTAACCAGTTGTACCCGCTTATAAATAAATGGCTGCTGGATGCCATTGTAGTGATACCTGTGCTGGCCGTTAGTACATTTATTGTAACATACCTGCTCATCAGGGCGCTATCATATCTGCCGTATAATAAGTATATAGTGGGCTGATGCTAAAAGCTAGTGGTTACCATTAATTGCCAAACATTGGTTTTGGTGTTTTGATCCATTTCTTTTTGATACCAATACATGTAGCCAAATTCGGTGTCGATTTTTTTGCTCCAGCGATATCCCAATGAGCCAAACACGCGGTTTTGATCAAATACGCTATTGTTTACATTGGCCTTGTTTTGCACGTTTAAAAAAATTTCGTTTTGTACGCCGGTGTAAACGCCCTTGCTAAAATCCGCATTGGCAATCAACGGAATTTGGGCACTTATAAATATCCTTGCGCGCTGCGAAAAACTCACTTTGCCATCCTCTTTTACAAAGCGCTGCTCCAGCCTCCCACGTAAATTCAGCTCGGTTTTGCCGGCTTTAAAATCGTAAAGGTACTGCTGGTATATCCTATTTTCGGGCGAGTAGGTTTTCCTGCCGTCCTCATGCAGCCAGTCGCCTTTGTAAGCATAGCCAAGGGCTACCGAATGTACCTTACTTAAATTATAACTGAGCGCGCCCCGCAAAAGCAAAGTGCCAAAATAATCATACTTATCTGCCGACCGTGTTTGCACATCTGCCCGAATGTCAAACTTTTCCGAGACCTTTTGCGTGTGGCTCAAAAAGAACCACCCCGTGTTCTGCGTTTGCCCATTTGCTTTTGCGAAGACCACTAAAAACGTAATTAACAGGACGAAATATCTCATAAAACGCAAAGGATATATTTAGATAACTGTGCTACTGCATTTATGTTCGAGCAAAAGGCATCAATAAACTGCAACGTTTACCTTTTACTCCGCTAATATTTACATTTGTCAAATGCCAGTTTCTCCCGCCACACTATCAGATGTACCCGAACTTGTAAACCTTGTAAACTCCGCATATCGCGGCGAAAGCTCTAAACAAGGCTGGACCACGGAAGCCAACCTTATAGACGGGCAACGGATAGACATTGAAAACCTAACTATCCAACTGAACGACCCGCAAGCCACTATCTTAAAAAACACCGACGAGGATGGTAAAATAACCGGCTGCGTTTATCTGCAAAAACGCGGCAATAAAATGTATCTGGGTATGCTCACTGTATCTCCGTCATTGCAGGCAAAGGGGCTGGGCAGGCGCCTTATAGCGGCGGCCGAAGAATACACGCTTAAAGCAGGCATTAATACCATCACCATGACGGTGATTACCAGCCGACACGAATTACTTAACTGGTACGAACGCCGAGGCTATCAAAAAACCGGCGAGATTATTCCGTTGGTGATACCGCAGCAGTTTGGCATACTAAAACAGCCGCTGGATATGTTCATCCTCGAAAAAAATGTGTAGTAATTTGCCTTAAGCATGCAACGCTGCTAAAATAAATGTGTCCCTTAACGCTCAGGAGGCAATTTATGGAGCAAATAAACCCGCGTTTAAAACAGTTTATTACTACCTATTGCAAGCGTTACAAAGTAAACGCTGTTGATTGCGAACGTATTGATACCAACACCAGCATAGACCTTGATCTGGACATTGTAGATATTGAAACAGAACTGTTTTTAGCAGAGTTTGCCGAACATTTTAAAATAGATAAATCCAAATTCAGCTGGTACAAGTACGGATATCCAAAAGGCTCGGCAAGGGTGCGCTTTATAAGGTATTTATTTGGCTACCAGCGCCCGTGGGTTAAAAAGCTTTCGGCAAGGTGCTACAAACCAAAACTTAAAGTTGCCGTATTGCAGGAAGCCCTGCAAACAGGTAAACTTTTATAATCACGTTCGCCGACCTTCCTCGCTTGCTTTGATGAGCGCTTGCAGGCGGCTCTCCTTTGTTTTTTCCTGTTTGGCTGTCATCACCCGGTGTATCGATGTTTTTTTATACCAGGGTGCCTGCGCTTCAAAAAATGCCCATGCCTTTTTATTAACCTTAAAGGCTTTTAAATAAGGGGCGCTAAATTTCATTGCCTCGTTCTCGAAGCTGTAAATCCTTGATTTTTCTTCCGTGCGTTTGGCGTAGGCTGCTAAACCTGCGGGTTGCATCAATCCGCTTTTAATAAGCGCCTCAACTTTATTGATGTTAACAGCGCTCCAGATACTGCCCGGCTTTCGGGGCGTAAAGCGAATGGTATAACTTTCCGGTCCCAATGACCTGCGAACGCCATCTATCCAGCCAAAGCACAAGGCTTCATCAACAGACTGCGGCCAGGTTATACTTGCCCTGCCTGTTCCTGTTTTATAAAAGCCCACCAGTAGTTCGGTTTGGCTGGTATGATTGGCCTGCAACCATTCCCTAAATTTAGCGGGCTTCTCAAAAAATACCGGTTCCATTCAGGCTAATATACGCCTTTACCTATTTTTAGATGTAGCAACAATAACAATACCGCCCACCAATAAAATACCACCTAAGTATGGCGGCCAGTTAACACTTTTTTCCCTGTCGGCAGATACCTGTACCGGGCCGGCGTCAATAATTTTTTCCTTTTTAGTGTACGTAAAGCCGGTCCATATCAGCATGGCAATGCCTACAACAATAAGTACAATTCCGATAGTCTTGTTCATATCTCTTTGATTTTAATGGTTTGAATGATAAAGGTATTTTGTGCGATTTTGTTTGTTTGCGGCTTCTCTCAATGCTTGCTATGAATACCGAGACAGATGTTTAGAATTTTTTTTGGCCAGTATCCTTTTAAAACTTAGGTTTGGTAGTAATAATATGTTTGAGCAAACGCAAACTTCGCGCCCCGGTAATAACCTGATATTAGAAACCATTGCTGTTACCAAAAACTACTTTGGCGATAAATCATCGGGCGTTAACAATATCACCGTTTTTGTGCCCCAGGGTAAAATAACGGCAATTGTTGGCGAAAGTGGCAGCGGTAAAACCACCTTGCTTAAATTACTTGCCGGTATGCTTAAGCCCGATTCGGGTGATGTTTTTTTCCACGGGCAACCAATGCCCCTTCGCAGTATTGCATCAACCGAGGAGCATTATAAAATAGCGATGGTGAGCCAGGATAACCATGACATGGATCCTGCAGCTTCTGTTTGGGAAAATATTGGCCGCGGCCTGCCCATGGCCGATAAAAATTACGAGCTTCCAAAAATTACTGAAGCGCTTACCCTGCTTGGCATTTACGACCTGCGCGACATGCCCTTTGGAAAGCTGAGCGGCGGCGAAAAGCAGCGCGTTACCATAGCCAAGGCGTTAATAAACAAGCCTGAAGTTTTAATGCTTGATGAGCCCTTTAACCAGGTTGATGCAGCCTACCGCGAAGGACTACAGCACGATATAAGGCAAATTGTAAAGGAGTGGAACGTTACGGTGCTACTGGTATCGCATGACCCTGCCGAGTTGTTGTCTATGGCCGACGAACTGATTGTAATTAAAGAAGGCGAAATTGTAGAAAACGGCACGCCAGAAGAGCTTTACCACTCGCCCAAGTTACTATACACGTCCAAAATACTAGTTAGCTGCAGCGAGATGACTGCCGCGCAGGCCCGGGTTTGTGGCATAAAATCTAAACGCGGAACTGTTGTGGTTTATGCCGAACATGTGTCAATTACAAACATGCCTATGGGCGCCAAGTGGACAGTGAAGCAGGTCTTGTTCAAAGGCTTTTTCGAGGAACTCATCATCGAACGGGACGAGGTCAATCTGCGCGTTCTAAATCCTAATCGCGGTAAACACCCTGTCGGCAGTAAAATTGGAATCAGCATCAAAAAATTTTATGAATTTGGCCGCTGGCTGAGTTGATGATTATAGTGTCAGCAACAAGCGTCAGTCTGAGCTTGTCCCTGAGCTTAGCGAGCGACTAATGTTTCGACAGGCTCAACATGACTCCGTTGTTTTTCAGAGCCTTCGGTTCCAGTGCCGTTCTATATCCGGTAGCAGCGTCAGTCTGAGCTTGTCGAAGACTTTACCAAGCGACAAGTGTTTCGACAGGCTCAACATGAATCCATTACTTTAAAGAACTATCACTCGCAATGAAATTAAGCTACCTATGCTTTCCCCTTTTTCAACGTAATCACCGTAATCTCAGGCCAGATGCCTAAACGGCCCGAGAATCCAAGAAAACCAAAACCACGGTTTACATAAAGGTGGCGTTTGCCCTGGGCAATTAAGCCGGCCCAATCAAGGTAGCGGTATTGCACGGGGCTCCAGCGCAGGCCGGCAGTTTCTACCCCAAACTGTGCACCATGCGTATGGCCCGAAAGCGTTAAGTGGATATCGGTATCATGGTAACGCACCTGTTCCTCCCAGTGGGTAGGATCATGCGATAGCAGCACCTTGAAAGCGTCTTTATCAACGCCCTTTAAAGCTTTATTTAAATCGCCAAGCTGTATAAAACCTCTGCCCCAGTTTTGCACGCCAATAAGGGATATTTTTTGTCCGTCCTTTACGAGGGATACGTTTTCGTCGAGCAGTAAACGGTAGCCTAATTCGGCATGGTGTTTTTTCAATTTATTTAGGTTATCAACCTTAGCCTGCGGGCTGGGCCATTGCAGGTAGTCGCCGTAATCATGGTTACCCAATATGGAGAATTGGCCAAACGGCGCTTTTATCGACCCGAACCTATCAATATACGGCTCTATTTCCCAGGCACCGTTATTTACAAGGTCGCCGGTAAAAACAAACAGGTCAGATTGTTGCGCTTTTGCCAAATCAATACCTTTTTGCATAGCTTCCGTATTATCAAAACTACCGGAATGAATGTCGGACAGCTGGGTGATTGTAAAGCCGTCGAACGCTTCAGGCAGGTCTTCAAAAAAAATAGTGCTGCGATGCACCTTATAATCATATTTACCGCGCACCATGGCATATAAAAACGACGCGAACGGAAATGCAGCAATCAATATGGCAAGCTCGCTCACAAACTTACGGCGGCTCGGGAAATAAGGCTCACCCTCTTTGCGCTTGCCGCTCACATTCTCGGCAATTCCATAAATAAAACGGGTCAAGTCGCCAAGAGAAAGCACGATGATAAACACCAGCTTGGTAACCAGCATCATTAGGAAAATGCTAAACAGCCAGGTTTGGTAGGTAGGCATACCTTTAGACATATCGCCCACAACAAAGCCAAGCACAAACAATATGGTTACACCTACTGATAAAACCAAGTAGCCCCATGTTACAACATTGCGGGCAACACGCGATTGCCAGTCGGCCGTAAAGGTTTTTAAACCATTAAACACATACCAGTCCATTATCAGTGTAATAACAGATATAATGATGAACATATTAAAAAAACCGCCTCTACGCATTTATATATTTTGTTAAAAGTGCAAGATAAAAAAGCAATGGTAATTGCTATGTAAAAAACAATGTGTTAGCACTATTTGCTACTTTAGCCCATCAATTTACCACTTATGAAAATAAACCTACTTACGCTGCCTGCATTAATGTTGCTATCGGCAACGGCCATGGCACAAAGCAAAAAGGATACCGTGTTTTTTGACGATTTTCGCCAGGGCCAGCTTGACCGCAGCAAATGGAACGTTGAAATAACCGGCCGCACCGTGAATGACGAGCAGCAAGCCTATATTGATTCGGCAGCTACCATATACCTCACTAACGGCAAGGCCGACGGAGCCAACAACGGGATGCTGGTATTAAAGGCACTCTACAAACCCGGCCACACCAGTAAAGAAGGTAATAAATACGATTTTGTATCAGGGCGAATTAATACGCGCGATAAAATGATGTTTAAGTATGGCACCGCATCGGCAAGGGTAAAAGTTACTGCCGGGCCTGGGCTATGGCCAGCGTTTTGGGCACTTGGCAAGGGCAACTGGCCCGACTGCGGCGAAATTGACGTAATGGAAACTGTAGGCGATGTAAGCTGGACCAGCAACGCCTTGCATGGCCCCGGTTACTTTGGCAATACGCCGATTGCTTTTAGGGCACATATGCCTAAAACAACTAACGCAGCTAAGTGGCATATTTACTCGGTAGATTGGTCGCCCATGCGAATAGTTTTTAAAGTAGATGGCAAGGTAACTTATACGGTCACCAAACAGAAAATTGAAAAGTATGGCAGATGGGTATTTGACGAACCCGAATTTTTAATCCTGAACTTCGCTTTAGGCGGCGGTTATCCAAACGGTGTAAACAAGGTTACTAAGCCTTATTTCGGCTTGTCGCAATCATCGGTTGATAAGATAAAGGCGGGCAACGCTAAATATTATGTTGATTGGGTGCTTGTAACCAAATAACATAAAAAGTCCTTGCAGATACCCGCAAGGACTTTTTATGAGTTAATATTTTTAGTAATGCCTAACCATCACTACTCTTTTTGGCTGGCGGTAGTATCCACGGTTTACATACACCTTACGATAAACCGGACGACGGTAAACCGGGCGGGCATACACCATGCGGCGAACAGGGCGATGATATACCGGGCGGGTAACAACAACTGTACGCGGGCGGTAAACCGGTGCAGGTGCACCAATGCGGGCATTTATAGCTACCTGCGCTTTTGCGCCCTGAAAGGTAAACATGGCTATAATGGCTATTGCAAATACTTTTAAGGCTTTCATGATTTTGTGTTTTTAATTGTTATAAAATGATTTGGTTGATGTATTAATAACGGTGGTACCTATCGTAACCATTGTTATAATTGTTGTGATGATGACGATCGTATCCACGGCCTCTATCATACCTGTTACGACGATAATGATTATCAACTGAACAGCTTTGTAATGCAGCGGTGCCCAAAACCAGGACAGCCACTAACTTTAAAATTCCATTTTTCATAACTATTATATTTTGTTATTAATTGCGTTGTTTAATAATTAAACTAACCCCAAGGGGCAAGGTTTAAGCCATAGCACAGCCTATAACATAATCGTTACAAAACGGATTTTAATAAACAGAACGGGAATAAAGCGGGCTATTCAGCCTGATTGCGGCGCGTTATCAACCTTCCTATAAAAACATAAAACGCGTCGATACCGAAAAAAACAAGCATCAGCACCGCTATGTTTATTGCCACCTTGCCGTAGCCAAATTTGCCGGCATCCAGAAAAAAGTATGGGTAAATGTTGGTGAGCGCGCCTCTTACCAAAATGTATATCAGGTAACTCAGTGGGTACAATAACCAGGGTAAACCGCCTTTATAGGTTAAGCTTTGTTTAGGCACTGCCAATATCCAAAAAACTACGTAAGCAATTGGGGTTAATAAATGCATAAGCTCGTCGCTTATGCGGGCCAGCCCTACCGGGTGGTAAGCCTGCCTCAGCACAAGGTTATATACCAACGATACAATGCTGATGCAAACAGCTACAGCAGTAAGTAAACCCGCCTGGTTTAACCAGGTCTTAGTTTTTGAATATATAACCACTGCAGTTGTAGCACAGGCCAGCAGCAGGTTGGTTTGAATAGTGAAATAGCTAAACAGTTCTACAAGCGTGCCGCCCAATGTGCGGCCTTTTGCTAAATACGCGGGAACAGAAGTATAAAACTGCAGTGCAAGGCCTGTCCAGGCCAGTAAGGCAACCACAAACGCAAGGGAACGGTACTTTTTATCAGGAAGCATCTAAGTATATAATTGGGTTGTTAAATATAACTAATACGCTCTTCATCAGTAAATCGTACATACATCTCTTAGGAATACTATTTCAAATGGATTGGTTGAGGATGTTTAACGCTGATGTTGAAAGCGTTATCTACTAAAATTGAAAACGCATTTTGTTCTACAAATAACAGAGTTAAACCTTCGCATTTTAATGCGGTCACACAAATAGATATACGCAATAAATTTGTTTGCCATGAAAATCACAATTGAAAAACTAAAAACCGACCTATATAAAGTATTTGTAAAAGGCGATGCAGATAGCGCACAACTAGCTCGTATTTACCTTTTGATTGCCATACCGGTAATTACAGCAGGCTTGATGCTAAGCAAACTTCCCATTTACGGATAAACCACCATTTTAGCGCCGGGTAGACGCGCAAAAATGATATTTTTGTGCCTTATACATGGTAATGGAAAATCTGCACGGTAAATTTGATAGTATAATATTTGACCTGGATGGTACACTTTGGGACAGTACCGAAACCATTAGCCAGGCATGGCAGGTTGCTTTGAGCCAGGCCGACTATATGAAAAACGAGGTAATGACCCGCGAGCGCGTGCGCTCGATAACGGGCATGACCTATGATAAGATCTTCGAAAAACTATTTCCTCATCTGGAAACCCATCAGCGTGCCGAAGTACAAAGGCTATGCTCTATTGCCGAGCTGGACATTTTAGGCAAGCAGGGTGGCAAGCTTTATCCTAAGCTGTCCGACACGCTAAATTACCTTGGTCAAAAATATAAGCTATACATTGTAAGCAATTGCCAAAACGGCTATATCGAGCTATTTCTGGATCTGAACAACATGCACCAGCATTTTTTAGCGCACCAGTGCTATGGCACCAAGGGTAACCCCAAAGCCGATAACATACGTGATATTGTGAATGATCATCAACTAAAAGCCCCGGTTTATATTGGCGACACCATGGGCGACTACAACGCAGCGCAGGAAGCAGGTGTGCCTTTCATATTTGCGTCATACGGTTTTGGTGTGGTTGAGGAAGGGCAAGTAGCTACCATTAATTTCTTCGAGGAACTGAAGGAGATACTGTAACCAAACTTTTGGATGTTTGCCTGGTTTTAAGCTAAAGCATCGGTCATGAAAATATCCAAATACATACACTCCTGCCTGGTTTTTGAGCTTGACGGTTTTAAGCTGTTGGTTGATCCCGGCAACTTTACTTTTGCTGAGGGCTTGGTAAAGCCTGAAATATTTAAAGATGTAAACGCCATTTTTATTTCCCATATCCACCCGGACCACCTGGATATGCCTAATCTTAAGGAAATAGTAAAACTGAGCAACGCCCCTGTTTACACCAACAGCCAGGTTGGCGAGGCGCTTACCAAAGAAGACATTACGTTTAATTTGACGGAAGAAGGCATCTTCAATGTCGGCCCGTTTAAGTTGGAAGCTATTCCGGTTGTTCATGAGCCGTTGCTGGATAGCCCTATACCACAAATGACCGGCCTTATAATCAATGACAAAGTTTTGCATCCTGTTGATAGCCTTGATACTACGCTGGCTAAATACCAAGGTATTGATCTACTGCTATTGGTAACTATGGCCCCTTTTGCAAACGAACTTAAAATTGCCGGCTTTGCCGATCAGATAAAACCCAAACAAATACTGCCGCTGCACGATGGTTTTGCAAAGCCATTCTTTGTGAAATCACGCTTTGCCAATTACAAAAAACACTTTGAAAAATCGGGTATAAAGTTTCATGGAATTTTTGAAGTTGGCGAAAGCATCAGCATCTAAGCAAATACTGCAGTAAAATAAATTTCATTTCAAGAAATTAAATAAACTTTTGGTACGTTTTTTTCTGTAAGTGTTACAAGCAAAAAAACTACCCATGAAGACTATCATATTTGTTCACGGCATGTTCCAAAACCCGAAAAGCTGGGATAATTGGATAGCCTACTTTACAGAAAAAGGATATAACTGCATTGCACCCGCATGGCCGCTTCACGAAGGCGAACCTGCAGAGCTGCGCCGTAACCCGCCCGAAGACCTGGGCGACCTTGAGCTAAGTGCTATATTAACCAAAATAGAATCAATTGTACGCGAACAGCCGGAGCCACCTATTGTAATAGGACACTCGGTTGGTGGTTTAGTAGTACAGTTGCTTGTAGCCAAAGGCATTGTAGACATCGGCGTACCGATAAGTTCTGTTGCCCCCAACGCTATGCTTGCCTTTGATTGGGGCTTCATGAAAAATAGCGCATTAATTGCAAACCCTTTTAAAGGGAACGATCCTTTCTACATGGATCTGGAAAGCTTTACAGCATCATTCACAAACACATCCACTGAAGATGAAAGCTTACGCGCTTACACAGAAACAGCTACGCACGATAGCCGAAACGTTTTACGCGATTGCATGGGTGAGGACGGAAAAATTGATACCGAGCTGCCACACGTGCCCATGTTATTTATTGGCGGCGAGGCGGACGAGATTATTCCGGCTGAACTAGTTAAGCGCAACGCCGAAGCCTATACAGACGAAATAAGCATTACCGACTTCAAGGCATTTAGCAACCGCGCCCACTGGATATGCGGACAGCAAGGATGGGAAGAAGTAGCGGCTTATATTGCCGACTGGCTTAGCCAGCATGAAAAATTGAAATACAAAGTATCGCAAAGCAGCGAACTATAAGGCCTAAATTAAACATGATGAGTAATCCCCCGTATGCAATACCTAAGCATTGGGGGATTTTTTATTTCACGCGATTACAATACTGCAAGTAAGCATGAGATAGTAGAAATATTGTGGAATTAAATCTTTGTCTCCCTGTCAAAGTTCTCCATTACCAGTACGGCTGCGCCAATCAGCTCGGCATCAAACCCTAATGATGATATGAGCAGCTCGGTACCCGATGCCAGGCGCGGGATACAATATTTATGGAGCGCCTGCTGTATTGGGGCCAGCAAAATTTTTCCAACCCGCGCACCACGCCCGCTCAATACGATGTTTGCCGGGTTCATGATATGGATAAGTATGGCAAGTGCCTTTCCTATTTTATAACCTGCATCAGAGAAAAGTTCAAGCGCAAACTGATCTCCCTGATTGGCAGCGTCAATAAGCGAATCGCCCATTGCCTTTGATTGCCCGTTGTGGGGGCGCAGGCTTGTAATACGGCCGTTTTTGATCCCTTCTTCAGCCTTCTGTGCAACAACAAGCATAGATGCTTCTGCCTCAAGGCAACCGCGTTTGCCGCAGGTACATAAAGCGCCATCGTCTGACAGCGGGATGTGGCTAAGCTCACCGGCAAAACCGTTATAACCCCTAAACAGCTTACCGTCTATAATCATACCCAGGCCTATACCCCAGCCCAAATTAATAACCATTACCTCCTGCTGAGAGCGGGCTATGCCAAATTTTTGTTCGGCCAGGGCTATAAGGCTGGAATCGTTATCTATATAGGTGTTAATATCTGTTGCAGTAGTAATGTATTGGCTAAGGCTTTGCCCGTCGGCATCCATGTAGGTATAGTTAATACCCTCAGTGGCGTTTATAAAGCCGGGCATACCAATACCTATTCCGGCTATTCTATTTTTAGGAATCCCCGAATTGGCAATGTAATCATTAAGATATTTGATAAGAGCCGGCAAAGCATCATCGTTGTTATGCAGTTTAAGTTCAACGCTTACCATATCAGCCACCGGGTTGTTCTGCAAGTCTATCATTTGGATACGCGCCTGCAATTGGTCCATCGCTACGGCCAATATGTACATAGCATTGGCATTAATAGCGTACATAAGCGGCCTGCGACCACCGCTCGATGGTGCATAACCCTGCTCAACAACAAAACCCTCCTTAATCAGTTCGTTAATGGCTTTGGCAATAGATGGAATGCTTTTATCAAAAAGTTCGCTTAGTTCTGCGCATGACATGGCCTTATCAAAATAAAGCCTCTTAATGATCATATTTTTAAGCCAGCTCCCTTTAACCCCGGTAGTTTTTATTTCCATTAATGTATTTATCCGCTTTAAGTGTAATAAGTACAACACTTGCCATAAAATTATACATTATGCGCAAATTTGCAACGTACTACGTCTCAACAGCTCAAATAAATCATTTTTTGATTGATAAATATGTTGTAACAACTTTCAAGCTTGCTACAAAGCCAAGCCCAAGTCAGCCCTTCGTCTGTTTGCTATTCCACCGTGAAGGTTTTCTTCAACCTAATATCTTCAGATGATGCGCCTATCCAGGCTTGGAACGTACCGGGCTCAACAGTCCAATTCATATTTTTATCCAACAGCGCCAAACCATCAGGGTGAAGGGTAAATGTTACGGTCTTCCTTTCGCCGGGGCTAAGCGTGATACGCTCAAATCCACGCAGATCATACTCGTAAGTAGTTACCGAGCTTACATCATCTTTAACGTATAATTGAACCACATCGTCGCCTTTGCGCTGCCCGGTATTGGTAACATCTACAGTTACGGTAACATCGCCTTGCGATTGCCCCTTCAAAGGCGACACCTGCAAATTGCTGTATTCGAATTTGGTATAACTAAGCCCGTAACCAAAAGGATACAGCGCCCCGTTTACACTGGTTTTACCCCAACTGTTTGAGCCACCCTGCCCCGCTTGCGAACCTGGTTTAAAAGGAAAGTTCAACTCTATTTGCCCGGTTGTTTTTGGGAACGTGATAGGCACCTTGCCGCCGGGGTTGTTATCGCCAAACAAGGTTTCGGCAATTACCTGCCCGCTTTGTACACTCGGGAACCATGCCTCTAAAATGGCCGGCACATTCTTATTTTCCCAATTAATGGTAAGCGGCTGCCCGTTTATCATCACCATTACTACAGGTTTGCCTACGGCCTGCAAGGCTTGTATCAATTTAAGCTGTCGCCCCGGCAGGTTTAAACCCGTGCGCGAAAGGCTTTCGCCCACCCTGTCAACATCTTCGCCCACTACAGCAATCACAACATCGCTGTTTTTTGCAAATGTTACTGCCGAATCGATACTTGCCTGCTCGGCAGCTGTCAACGGCGTTTCGATGATCTCACTCTCGGGCCATGTGGCGTCGATGATGTTGCAGCCTTTGGCATAGCTTACCTTGCCGTTGTTGCCTACATATTTTTTGATGCCATCCAGCACAGTCGTAATAGGATTGTGTGACGGACCATACCTGCTGATGGTATAGTTGCCTTCGGCTGCCAGCGGACCTGTAACTAATATATTCTTGTATTTAGCCTTATCGAGCGGTAACAGATTGTTTTCGTTTTTAAGCAGCACCATGCTTTCGCGGTTCATTTGCAGGCTCATTTGTGCATCTGCAGCAGTATGTACCACCCTGTCCGAAGCTTTAGGATTCGGCACATAAGGGCTGTCAAACAAACCCAGCCTGAACTTTACTTTTAGCACATCGGCCACGCGGGCGTCAATGGTTTTCATGGAAATCCTGTTTTCTTTGATCAGTTCGCGCAGGGGTAAAATAAAGGTTTGCGGCATGGTAAAGTTGGTACGTACATTTAGCCCCGCCTCAACGGCCTGGCGCACCGCGTCCTTGTAATCTGCAGCAACTTTGTGTTTGGAGTAAATGTACTCTACCGCCTCGCTGTCGCTCACCACGTAACCATCAAAGCCAAACTGTTGGCGCAAAAGCGTAGTGAGGAAATAGTAGCTGCCCGTTACCGGCACGCCATCCCAATCGTTGTAACTGCTCATTACGCCCATTGGGTGTGCTTCCTGGATTACCCGCCTGAAAGGATAAAGGTAAACCTGGTGCATTTCGCGCGGTGCAACATGCGGGTCGGTACGGGCGGCGCCGTCTCGCGCCCCTTTAGGTATGCTGTAAACCGCAAAATGTTTTAGGGTTGATGCCACACCCTGCTCCTGTATACCCAGCACCATTTGCTTGCCCATTTCAGCAATATGGAACGGGTTTTCGCCGTAGCACTCCACCACGCGGCCCCAGCGCTGATCTCGGGCGGGGTCAAGTATGGGTGCATAAACATTTGTATAGCCAAGGGCTTTTGCTTCGCGGCCTACGGTTTGCCCGGCGCGGCGTACAAGTTGCTTATCAAACGTACTGCCTATGCTTATTGGGGCGGGTAGCGGCGTTGCGCGGTCATGGTTGAGGCCGTGGATACCCTCGTTGGTAAAATCTACCGGGATACCCATACGTGTTTCCTCAACAAACCATTTTTGCACCGTATTTATAGCAGATGCATGTTTACTGTAAGGGAACGAGTATTGTGTGGGCGCATCATCTGTGTGTGATGTAAGATTGTTCAGCTCCTCATCTATATTGGCAATACCATCCTTCCATACCTCATTTTTCCAGTTGGGTACAGGCATTTCATCTTTAAGCACCCTTTTATAACCGTATAGGGTAGCCAGCTGGCAGGTTTTCTCATCAACATTCATCTGGCTTATCAGGTCGGCGACACGTTTATCTATAGGCTGTTTGGCATCTTCAAATACATCCATCCGGCCGTTTTTGTTAAAATCTATCCAGCCTTTGTGGTAAATATTTTTGGTTTGAGCAGACGCATTTATGGCCATAAGCACGACCGGCAATGCAAGGCAGATTTTTTTCATACAAATAGAATGTATTGGTTAATGCCAAATATATAAATAGAAAAGCCCCTGAGGGTAGTCAGGGGCCATCTATTAACTAAAACGTTTTCGTTATTGTGAATATGCTAAGTTACTAAGGGCACTTTTATAATGCGGGTCAGCTACGAACTCTTGCACTTTTTTGGATTTGTTTAAAACAATTGCTGCTTTTTACGTTAATGAGAGATGCATATCTATTGCACTATACCCCGATCATGAAATACCTGTTTTCCTTTTTTGCTGCGCTGATTTTAACTGCTACCAATATTAAAGCCGATGATAACGCTTCTGGTGATGCCATTATAGGCAAGTGGATGGCATCTACCAAAGACCTTACCGTTGAGGTGTATCCCTATAAGAACACCTACCGCGCTAAAATTGTATGGTTTAGCGGAGGCGTAAGTAAAGACAAGCCGATGGAAACCATTGTAGACAAAAACAATCCAAACCCAAGTTTGCGCACCCGCAAAGTGCTTGGTTTAGACGTAGTGGAAAATATCACATACAAGCCTAAATCGAAAACCTACGAAGGTGGCAAGATTTACGAAGTGCAAAGCGGTAAAAGTTGGGATGCTTACGCGTATATCGAGAACACCGGGCAGCTAAAAGTAAAAGGCTACTGGCATGTAAAATTCCTTGGGCGTACGTTAACTTTCAACAGGGTAAAATAATACCGCGGTTAAATAAGATTTATTTCGTCAGGGGCTTGTAATAATGGCATTAGTATTGCCTATATTGTATAAAACATTACAATATGATGGCAAATCAACTATTATGCAGTTTTTTAGCTCTTATAATGTACACCGGTATAAATTACCATACAAAAGGTGGAGCAGCGGCCGACCAAATATGCGGCAAATGGGAAAGTGAAGAAAAAAACCTGATTGTACAGGTTTATAAGGATGACAATGAATACAAAGCCCGCGTGGTTTGGTTCAACAATGGCGATGGCGATAAGGTAATGTATACCTATACGGATAAGCATAACCCCAACCCTGCCCTTCGCAATCGCAAAGTTTTAGGAATGGACGTGGTTGATAACCTTGTATACAGCCCCGAATCGCAATCATGGGAAAACGGTATCATTTACGATGCCAGCAGCGGTCGCCATTGGAACTCCTGCGCCAGGATTGATAAAGACGGTAAGCTTAAGGTTAAAGGCTACTGGAAATTTAAATTCATCGGTAAATCAATTAATTTTAAAAGGATAGACTAAGCACCGCGACCATATACAAGAAGAGCCCGTAACACATGTTACGGGCTCTTCTTGTATTAGCGTTTTTAAACCGCTTAAAATATTATTTGCCAAACTCGCCGCTTGCAGTGATAACTACTTCGTCGCTCAGCATAGGTGAACCGTATTTTGAACCGAAGTTAAAGTCTGAACGTTTGATAGTACCTGACACTTTAACACCAGCTGTAGGCTGTTTGCTCATTGGGTTGGTAACAGTACCGCGGTACAACATGTCAAAAACAACCGGTTTAGTAACACCGTGCAAAGTTAAGTTACCGCTTAATTTATATTTGTTTGTACCGGCTGCTTTAATGCCAGTGCTTACAAATGTAAGAGCCGGGAATTTTGCGCTGTCGAAAAAGTCTTCGCCTTTAAGGTGACCGTCACGACGCTCATTTTCAGTATTTACAGACGCTGTATTAGCAGTAAAGTTAACTTTTGCATCGCTGAAATCTGCTTTGTTAGCAGTGATGGTTGCATCAAAATCTTTAAATGAACCGTCAACATCAGATACTGCTAAGTGAGTGATGGTAAATTTAACGTTTGAGTGTGCTTTGTCAACCTTCCAGGTGGTTTGAGCGAAAGAAGCTGTTTGCATTAATAATGCTGTAGCTAATACTGCGAAAATTTTTTTCATTGTTTTGTTAATTAGTTGATTTTTACTTTTTGTAATTATAGATCAAAGATATACAAAGCACACATATAATTTTAATAAAAGATGTTTAAACATCTTTTTTGATTAATGCATGACAAATTAAGTTTTATAAACTTATTTATCCATAAAGAAAGCATTTACCGTTTTATTAAACAAAGCGGCATGTTCAATAAGGGTGGCATGCCCGCTGTTAGGAATAATCCAAAGTTTTGAACCTGGGATGCTTTTTTGAATGAGCCTGGTATGGGCATCAACAATAACATCATGGTCGCCAGCTATGATCAATGCCGGGCATTTAATTTGCTTTAAATCCTCGGGCTTGATGTTAGGCTGGTTCCAATCGAGCATAAATACCTTCCAACTGTTGCGCTCTTTGGCTGTTTTCCACTGCCGGTTTTTATTCTTTTCGTAATAAGCCTGGCTTTGCAGCCAGCCTTTAGGGTCGAGGGCGGTAGAGTCGGGCGTTATGTTTGCCCCTGTCGAGGCCAGCTTTATAACCTTGTCGGGGTGGCGCATAGCCATAAGTAAGGCGTTGATACCACCATCGCTCCAGCCCAAGACATATGCCTTTGGGATATGCATTTCGGTAAGCAGTGCAGCAAAATCATCAGCCATTTGCTCGAAGGTGAGGGAATCAGCCGCATCTACAGATTTACCATGTGCCCGACTGTCGACCAAGATCACTTTATACTTTTTTGCAAAGTAAGCCACGTTCTCGGCAAAAGAACTCATGTCACCACCGTTACCGTGTATCATGAGTAGTGGCGGCCCTTCGCCATAAACTTCGATATATAATTTAATGCCGTTAACGCTATAATACTTACCAACCGCAGCGTTATTGCCATAAGGTGTATGCGGGCCGCAACCAACAAAACCAAGTACAGGTGTTATTATAGCCATCAAAAATCGCTTGATTTTCATTGTTTAAATATAAGTATTAGAGATTAGAGATTAGAGATTAGAGATTAGAGATTAGAGATTAGAAACAATCGCTACATGCAGAGTTTGTTTGAATTTTATTAAACAAGTAATGGCGATAAGATCTCTCCTATCGCCATCATATTTTTACTCAGAAACTAATCTCTAATCAACCAATCTCCATTCACTAAAGCCTACATATAAGCACGCTGATTTTTGCCTTCCATCCAGTTAACAAAGGCACGATTTACAACCTTGTTACCGCCAGGTGTTGGGTAGTCGCCGCTAAAGTACCAGTCGCCTAAATGGTCGGGGCAGGCTTTATGCAGATTATCAAGCGTTTGGTAAAGCACTTTCACTTCGGCTTTGATTTCTTTAGGCGTGATAATCTTGGCAATCCTGTCAGATATTTCTTGATCGGTAAAGGGCTCGTAAATAGCTTTTACGTAATTTACAACTTCTTCTTTAGGCAATTTGGCGCTCTCTTTACATTTTTGGTAAACGTCAGCAATGATGTTCTCCTTGCCTTGCTCCCTCAACAGGCTGATAGCAGCCTCAAAAGCAACAAATTCGCCCATACGCGACATATCGATACCATAACAATCCGGGTAACGGATTTGCGGCGCAGATGATACCACCACCACTTTTACCGGGCCAAGGCGATCTAATATCTTCAGGATGCTTTGCTTAAGCGTAGTACCGCGAACAATTGAGTCATCCAGCACTACCAACTTATCAGTACCTTTTTTAATTAAGCCGTATGTGGTATCGTAAACGTGGGCAACCATCTCACTGCGGTCGGCATCCTGCGTGATGAATGTACGCAGTTTAACGTCCTTAATGGCAATCTTCTCTACGCGTGGTGCAAGCGCCAAAACTTCAGAAAGTTCCTCTTCGCTTATCTTGTCCTCACGGTTAAGCAGCCTCTCGCGCTGATATTGTTTTATATACTTATGCACCCCTTCAACCATGCCATAAAAGGCAACCTCGGCAGTGTTGGGTATGTATGAAAACACAGTGTTTTTAATATCGTTACCTACAGCATCCAGTATCTGCGGGCACAGTAAACGGCCAAGCTGCTTACGCTCGCGGTATATAGCTGCATCGCTGCCGCGTGAAAAATAAATACGCTCAAACGAGCATGATTTCTTTTCAACCGGTTCGCTAAACATATCCTCACTCACGTCGCCGTTCTTTTTTACAATAAGGGCATGGCCTGGCTTAATCTCACGGATTTCTTCGGCCGGTATATTAAATGCAGTTTGCAAAGCAGGGCGCTCTGATGCGGCAACCACAATCTCATCATTGTAAAAATAATAAGCCGGGCGTATGCCCACAGGGTCGCGCATTACAAATGCGTCGCCGTGGCCCAAAATACCGGCAATGGTATAACCACCGTCCCAGTTTTTGGCGCTTTTGCGCAATATCTTAGCCACGTCCATATCGTTGGCTATCAATTTGCTTATTTCGGCATTGTCGTCAAGGCCTTCGCGTTTATATTGGTCAAATAAACCTTGTACCTCGGTATCAATAAAGTGGCCTATTTTCTCCAATACGGTCACGGTATCGGCTTTCTCTTTTGGATGCTGACCAAGGTCATACAATTGCTGTAGTAGCTCATCAACATTGGTCATGTTAAAGTTACCTGCAATAACCAGGTTACGTGTCATCCAGTTGTTTTGGCGCAGAAAAGGATGGCAGCTTTCTATACTGTTTTTGCCGTGCGTACCGTAGCGCAGGTGCCCTAATAACACCTCGCCGGTAAAGCTAACGTGTTCTTTAAGCCACTCGGCATCGGCCATCTTTTCAGGCATTTCCTTTTGGATCTCGGCAAACTTTTTCTGGATATACTCAAATATGTCAGCAACAGCATTTGAGGCCATTGAACGGTGCCTGCTTATGTAGCGCTTGCCCGGTTCAATATCCAGTTTAATGGTAGCAACGCCCGCGCCGTCTTGCCCGCGGTTATGCTGTTTCTCCATTAAAAGGTAAAGCTTGTTTAGTCCGTACAGCGCTGTGCCGTACTTTTTCTGATAGTAAGAGAGTGGCTTTCTTAGGCGGATAAATGCCACACCGCATTCATGTTTAATCTGATCGCTCATGATTTGTGATGAGCACGCAAAGGTATAACATTAAATTAATTGTGTTGTAACACATTGTCATTTTAATGATAGTTTTTGTCACCATTAAACAAGGCTTTTAATTAAGTGTGTTTATTATAACTTTGGCTAATCTATCTGCATATCATGAAAAAAATTGCTCTACTGTTAATTATTGCCCTATCAGCCAAATACGGTTTTTCGCAAGCTAAAAAGCCTTTGTACACCTATCCGTTTGGCGTACAATCATACACCTACCGGGCAAGCTTTTTAAACAGCGTTGCCGCTACGCTTGATACCGTTAAGGCGCTTGGCATAACAGAAATGGAAGGCCCTAATCCTAAAAATATCAGCCCGGAGGAGTTTAAGAAAATGCTTACCGAGCGAGGTATCTCTATGCCATCAATAGGGTTAGATTACGAAACGGTGGTAAACAACCCGCAGGAAGCCATCAGGCTCAGCAAAATATTTGGTTCGTTGTACGTAATGGTTGCCTGGATACCTCACGGTAATACCTTTACTATTGATGATGCAAAAAAAGCTGTAGCTGATTTTAACAAAGCAGGCCAGGTTTTAAAAGCGCAGGGCATAACACTTTGCTACCATAACCACGGCTACGAGTTTGGTACTTATCAAGATGGTACGCTGTTCGATTATTTGGTAAAAAACACCAACCCGCAATACGTATCGTTTGAGTTGGATATGTTATGGGCGTTTCATGGCGGAGCAGACCCGGCGGCGCTCCTGAAAAAGCACGGCAGGCGTTTTAAACTGATCCACCTGAAAGATATCCGAAAAGGCGTAGCTAATGATCTGACGGGCACTACCGATATAAATAACGATGTAGCCCTGGGCACCGGGCAAATTAATGTACCGGAGGTTTTAAAAGCTGCCAAAGCGATAGGCATACGCCATTATTTTATTGAGGATGAAAGCCCTGCACACGCAACCCAAATACCCGAAACTATTAAATACTTAAAAAGCCTATAACCATAATGAAAATAGCCCTTGCCACTCCCCTGTTTCCAAAATCAATTGAGGATGGATTGATGCAGACCGAAGCATTGGCTAAGCAAGCGGCAGCACAGCAAGCCATTGTGGTTTGCTTCCCCGAAACTTTTTTGCCCGGCTATCCCTTGGCTGACTATAAGGTAGAAAAGGCAAGCCAGGAAGTTTTGCAGGCAGCACTTGATCAGGTTTGTGCCATTGCAGGGGCTCACAACATTGGCATTATTATGCCAATGGATTGGTATGAGGGCGACAACTTTTTGAACGTGGCGCACGTGATATCGAATACAGGCGAAGTGCTTGGCTATCAAACCAAAAACCAGCTCGACCCGTCGGAGGACCAAACATGGCAGGCCGGAACAGACAGAAGCCTGTTTGAAATTGGCGGTTTAAAGTTTGGCATCACTATTTGCCATGAGGGTTTTCGTTATCCCGAATCGGTACGTTGGGCAGCGCGTGAGGGTGCGCAGGTTGTTTTCCACCCGCATTTAACGGGTAGTGATATAAGCGGCAACACCATAACCCGTTGGGGCGACCCTGACAGCCCTTATTACGAGAAAGCGATGATGATGCGCGCTTTGGAAAACACAATTTACTTTGCAAGCGTGGGGTATGCAACTAAATATCACGAGGCTGCCTCATCCATCATAGCACCCGATGGTAAATGCAGTGCCTACCAACCATACGGCAAACCGGGTGTTATTGTAGCGAATATTGATTTAGAAAAAGCTACAGGGCTGTTAGCGAAAAGATTTAAGCCGGAGTTGTATGGGTAGACAAATATTCGCCCTGTCATGCTGAACATAGTGAAGCATCTATCGCCGCCAAGGTAATTTGCGAGTAGATTCTTCGTACCTCAGAATGACAAGTAGTTTATACTTTCGATGCCCTTATCAATCCATAAATTACATAGCATAAAATGGATATTAAAATATGACTGCTGCGATCACAAAAGCCCAAGTTTCAACCTCTATATTTTCTGATTCCTGCAAAAAATACTTTGAATAAAGCCAATAAGAAAACTATAGAGAATTATTAAACCTCCGTTGATCAAAAACCAACTACTGCCTTTCAAAGGCCTTGTTGCAAAGGCTATCAAAAGCGCCAAAGAAAAAACCACTAACAAAATGATCACCGCTAATCAAAGTCGCTAAAATATCTTACAACTTCTCCCCATGCTGGCTGATATCCAGACCAACTACTTCATCCTCTTTAGGTACGCGTAGCGGCGATATCATATCGGTAATTTTTAACAAGATAACCGAACCAAAAAATGCGAAAAGTGATGTAGCTACCAAGGCAAGCGACTGGATGAGGAAGAGATGCGTGTGCCCAAAGTAAAGGCCCTCCCCGGTTGTGTTGTTTGGGTTCACGGCCTGGCTCGCAAATACACCTGTTAGCAGCATACCTACCATACCACCTACGCCATGACATGGAAAAACGTCAAGCGTATCGTCAATTGAAGTGCGTGTGCGCCACTCTACCACAAGGTTACTTACCACTGCCGAGATGATACCGATAGCCAATGAGTGCGGTACGCTCACAAAGCCTGCTGCCGGGGTAATGGCCACCAAACCTACAACGGCACCAATACAGGTACCCATAGCCGATGGCTTACGTCCGCGAAGCATATCGAAAAATATCCAGGTAATACCTGCAGCTGCCGATGCTGTTGTACTTGTTGCCAATGCTGTTACCGCTAAATGATTTGCCCCAAGTGCCGATCCTGCGTTGAAACCAAACCAGCCAAACCAAAGCAAGCCTGTACCAATAATTACATAAGTGATGCGCGCAGGCGAATGTGTAGCCTCGTTACGCTTTTTAAGAAACAATGCTGACGCCAATGCAGCCCATCCGGCTGACATGTGCACAACCGTACCGCCGGCAAAGTCCAGCACGCCTAATTTGGCCAATACGCCATCAGGGTGCCAGGTGGCATGTGCCAATGGCGAAAAGATAAATATGGAGAACAGTACAAGAAAAATGATGTATGAATTGAAACGGATGCGCTCAGCAAAGGCACCGGTAATCAGCGCCGGGGTAATAATGGCAAACTTTAACTGGTACATGGCGAACAACAACAACGGTATGGTTGGTGCCAGTTTCCAGCTGGCGTTGCCTAACATGCCCTTCATCATGAAGTACGTTGACGGGTTACCAATTACCCCGCCAATGCTATCGCCGAAGGCAAGGCTGAAACCAAATATTCCCCACATTACCGTTATGATAACCATACAGACAATGCTTTGCAGCATGGTTGAGATAACGTTCTTTTTGTTAACCATCCCTCCATAAAAAAAGGCAAGTCCGGGGGTCATGATCAGTACAAGTGCTGTCGACATCAGCATCCAGGCAATATCCCCGCTGTTAAAATTTGATTTTATTGATTTGTCATATTCAACCGACGGAAAAATAAAAGTCAACACTAAAATTGCAAGGATAACCAGGAAGGGAAAGTAACGTTTCATATAAAATCAATAGCCAATTGGTTAAAATCGGCCTGAATTTATAAACTTTTCACTAATAAATTACGAAAAATGAAAAATAACGACTTGTTAAGTATGCTTTATTTAGAAAAATATAATTATTGCTATGCACGCATACTTAATTTACCTACATAAACTTTATGAGCGCATTCGGGAAGATACCAAATACGATAAGCACAACCGCAACAATGGTTGATAAGATAACCAGGTTGTATGACCATCTGTTTTCGCTCAGTAACAGCTCGCTTCTGCGCAGAAACAGGTTTAGCGGGATTTTGATGTAGTAAAACAAACCAACCACCGTGGTAACCGCGCCGGTTATCATCAGCGCAAGCAGCCAAATATCATGCGTTTGCTGGTAAACACCGTAAGTAGCCGAAAACACAAACAGCTTAGCCGTAAAGCCAGCACTTATTGGGATACCCGTAAGCGATATTAATATTACCACAAAACTTACCGATGCCAGCGGATATTTGAACCCCAACCCTTTGTACTGTTTAACATCAGTAATGCCCTCAGCATTTTCAAAATAGTTGGCAAGTGCCAGCGCGGCAATGTTGGCAAGTCCATACATAAGCAAGTAATAACTCAATGCCGATAGTCCCTGTTGCGTAAACGTCACAAAGGCCATCAATGCAAAGCCCGTGTGCCCTATACCTGAGTAGGCCAAAATGCGTTTAACGTTGGTTTGTATCACAGCTGCAAAGTTTCCAGCTACCATCGTAACGATACCTATTGCGGATAGCACCAGCCTGAAATCGAACCCCTGCCATCCGGTGTAAAACACAAAGGGCTGTACAAAATTAACCAGCAGCGCAAAGCCGGCAACTTTGGGCAGGGTCGACAGGAAAGCGGTAACAGGTGTAGCTGCACCTTCATAAACATCGGGCACCCAAAAATGTACGGGCACATATGAGAGTTTAAGGCCAATGCCAATTAACACCAGTACCTGTGCAAATGAAACGGCCAACGGGTTGGCATGAGCAAGACTTTCGCCCATGTGGCTGCCAAACAGATCGAGCGTTCCGGTGAACCCATATATGAGCGAGATACCATAGAGCATTACTGCCGAGGTTGCCGCACCAAACAGTACATATTTTAAAGCAGCCTCGGCACTAAAGGCATTTTGCGTACGGTAAGCCACCAACAGATATGAAGCAAGTGAAACAAACTCGATAGACAAGTAGACCGCCAGCAAGTTATAAGCCATCGCCATTAGATGCAGCCCTAAAACCGACCCAATGACGATGGTGTACATATCTGATAAGCCTTTTTTATGCGCAGCCAACCGATGATCCCACGGAATGTAAAGCAGGATGATAAGCGCAAGCAAATCTGTAATTAACTTAAATACTACTGCCGGCCTGTGCAGCAACAGCATATTGTTAAATAGCAAACGCGACCCGTTGACTATGGCTGTAAACTGTTCAAAATCCTTCACCAGTACAAATATCAACCCCACAACTGCCACCGTGCGGCAAAGCTTTGCCGAGTTTTTGCCAAACAACAAATCGGTTACCAAAACCAATATAAAAAGTACGGTAAGGTAAACCTCGGGCATAAAATACGTTACGCTGCCTAATGCATCACTCAACAGGGCTGTTATATTGGGTAGCAGTCGGTTCATTATTGTACTATAACGGTTTGGTTTTTAGGATATTTAACCTGGTATTTTAAATTAAGTTGTTTTTCGTTTTGTGGTGCAAGCGTTAGGTTCCAGGCAACCTTACCGTTGCCCTTATCAAATTCGGCACCGCTAACGTCTTGCGTCTCCACTTCAATGGCCGAATTTTGCGAGACCGGAATCTGATCTTCCACCAAAAGTTGAACTGGCTGACTTTTCCGATTTTTAACACTAATAAGCCAGTTCCGTATTTCCTTTTTGCTTGAGCCAAATAAACCTTGTTTATCCTTCATTTCGGTTTGCAAGGTACGTGTTACTACAATATTCTTATCGGTGCCCAATGATAAATTCAAAGTATCACCCGCAATATGTGTATCAAGTAATGATTTACCTATAAAAGTATCTTCAAAAAATAAGTTAGCCTCGCCTGATAGGAAATTGTACTTGTTCCAGTCGATAATGCTTGCTGTTAAAAAAACATCCGTACTCACCTTAGGCGCAACATAATATTGGTAGCTTGCGTTGGTGCTGATCTCATCTATGGCAACAAGATACTGCTTACCATCGGCAGGGATAGTATAAGGGTTATCGATCTGGAATTCCGTATTAGTTTGATTTTCCTGCTGGTTTACAGCAATTGGAATGGTGTTAGACATAGTCGCCATACCTCTAACTCTGATTTCGGCAGCACTTCCGGGATTAGACTTATTCCGTAAAGAACTATAACCAGTCACAACAACCTCATTTAATTGCTTTGCATCTTCCTCCAACTTGACATTCATAGTAGCGCCGTGTACGGGCAACTCGGTACTTTTGTATCCAATAAAACGATACTCCAGTACAGGGTTATTAGCAGGCACCTGCAAAGTATAATGACCATCCTTATCAGTAGTGGTGCCAATAGATGTGCCTTTAACGCGTACGGTTACGCCGGGCAAGGCCTCTGTATTATCAGTTACTGTACCACTAACTTTTGTTATGCTTATCGGTTGGTTGCTGTAATACATGCCAAAATTTAAATAGTACGGCTTAAGGTCGGGCTTGCTGCCGCTTATGCTTGGGTTACCGGTAGACAGGGTTAATTTAACGTCTTTCCAGTCCTCACCGCATTGCTGCGATACATTGGCTTTATAAGCTATGGTAACTGGGCTATTGATGTTTTTAGCGCGAACATCGTAGGTTGGGTACCAACCTGCATGGCTAACAAGGTAGGTAAGCGTAAACACCGTTTGCAATGCTGCCTTTGATGATACAGTAACCAACACATCGCTCGTAGCTGTGCTGCTTCCTTTGAGTATATCGGCTATTTGCTTGTTGTATTTGGTAACCTCGCTATTAAGTGTCTCTATTTCTTTATTGATGGCAATTTCCCTGCGTTTGTTCTCCGTTAAACGTTGCGTTTGAAAATCAAGTGCTTGCTTTAATTTCAGGACGTCGAGATTGGTATTGCTTCCGCTTATAACCTGGTTTTTGGCAAGCATAGAAGCCTCTTCGGCATTAACGGCCATCAAGGCATTTTGCATGTTAATTTTATCGCGCAGTGCCTTTTGTTGGGCGCGCAAGCCTTCTACCCGTGTTTGCCTGGCTTGTTCATTAAGAAAGTTCATCTCTTGCTTAACCGACAGGATGGTAAAAGCGCCCGCTGCTTTTACCTGCAGGCTTTGCACATCAATATCAGGTGATATATTTTCAAACACCAGCGTAGATGTGCCCGGCGATATACTGACATTTGCCGAACGCGTTACTTGCGCACCACTTAGGAATACTGTAACTCGCTGGACTTTTGATGAAAACTTTTGACCATCTGCTGCCGCGGCAACTTTTGCAAAAAAAACGAGGCAGGTAAAAAATAACAGTTTTTTCATGTGATATTATTTATTTACCTGTAGGATGCAGCGTATTACAATATTCCATAAGGCTGCATAAATTATTTCCCGCTTAAAAAACTTACCATAGCCAGAACAGATTCGTTCAGCTTATCAAAAACCAGTGATGGCATCACACCCAATAACAAAGCAATAAGGGCTAATGGCAATAGTGTTGCGGTTTCGCGGATGTTGAGATCAGTTAGCGCTATCTTCCAAAACTCGCCGCCTTTTAAAGACATCTGTCCGAAAAACATGCGTTGCAAAGTCCATAAAAAGTAAGAGGCACTCAGCAGTATGCCTATAGACCCGCAAACAGCCATCCACTGTGGTAACAGGCCGTTTACCGTTTGTGACTTGAATGCACCTATCAATGAAAAAGCCTCGGCCACAAAAGCCGAAAAGCCTGGCAAGCCCAACGACGCAAAAAACGCTACCATTACATAAACCGTATAGCGGGGCATCAGACTGGCCAGTCCACGAAAATTATAAATATCTCTGTCGTGCACGCGGCCGTATATCACACCAACCAGGAAGAACAACATGGTTGACAGGAAACCGTGGCTGACCATCTGCATCATGGCTCCGCTAATGCCTTCTGTTGTACTGGAGGCAATACCCAATAATACAAACCCCATGTGGGATACAGACGAGTAGGCGATCATTCGCTTAAGGTCGCGCTGGGCCAACGCGTTGAATGCGCCGTATAGTATTGATACTACCCCAAGCAGGCCCAGCCAAAAAGCCTGGTTATGTGCCACCTCAGGGAAAATGCCCATGCAAATACGGATAATACCGTAACCACCTATTTTAAGCAACACACCCGCCAGTATAATAGAAACCGGTGTAGGTGCCTCAACGTGTGCGTCGGGCAGCCAGGTGTGCAATGGCACAACCGGCACCTTTATAGCAAAAGCAATAAAAAGCACTACGAAACCCACAGTACGGGCGGGCATCCCTAAAATACTGCCGTTTGCCAATACCGAAAACACCGACCCATCAATGTAATTTTTAGGGTTCATCATATAAATGATGTTGAACGTGTGGCTGCCTGTTACCGGGTCCTTTACAGACATGTAGAGGCCCACCATTACCAGCAGCATAAATACCGAACCGAATAAGGTGTACAAGAAAAATTTAATGGCCGCATACTCGCGCCTTACGCCTCCCCACATACCTATCAGAAAGTATAAAGGCAGCAGCATCAACTCGTAAAAAGTATAGAATAAGAAAAAGTCCAGCGCGCAAAATACACCTATAACGGCCATGTCCAACAACAGGAACAAGGCAAAAAAACCTTTGAGATTGCTCTTGATTTCCCATGATGCTACAGCGGCAACAACCATTACCAGGGTAGTCATCACAAGCAATAGGATAGACATACCATCGACCCCGATAAAATATTCTATCTGCAGTTTGCCGGCACCCCCAAGGTCGAGGTTGATCCATGGCAGTTTCTGTACAAATTGGTATTGATTAATGTTGCTGATACCTGCAAACGATGGCCCTGTTTTAAAGTCCAAATACATTTTTATACCCAGGCAAAGCTGTACAAAAGTTGCAAGCAGCGTGATATATTTAAATGTTACCCGCAATGATGATGGTAGCACCAATATGATGAGCCCGAACACTACAGGTATAAAAATAAGCAGGGTTAATATATTCATCAGGACCAGATCAATAATTTTAAAACGAACACAATTACAACGGCCAGCAGCATACTATACAAATAATATTGCACCTTACCATTTTGAAACCTTCGCGCAAAATTGCCTATGGCTTCAACAATAGCGGCAACCGTGTGCAGCAGGCCGTCAACAATATACTTGTCAAACCAAGCCGACACCCGCGATAAGAACAGTCCGATGCGCTCAAGCAGGTGTACCAGGCCATCAACAATATTTTTATCGAACCAATAAAGCGCACAGCTAAACGCCAGTACGCCCTTTACAACAACACGGCTGTAAAATGCATCGATGTACCATTCATTAGATGATAGCCGGTTGAAAAAGCCACCTTGCGGAAATGCCCATTTATGCTTGCCGTAACTTAAATAAGCCATGTACATAGTGGTTACGCTTCCCAAACCTACAATTATAGGCACAAACAAATGATAGTTATTCTTCTGAACCAAGAAATTAGATGCGAGGCCATTAAATAACCAGGAGTGCTCGTAAGACAACGGGTTAAATGAAAACAGTGGAAACAAGCTGCAAAGTGCTAAAAAGATAAGCGGTAACTTATACAACAAGCCGCCGTCTGTTAGATGCAGGCTTAATGCCGGATTTGATTTAAGAAGCTGCAACTCGCCGAAGAAAACTTTAACAACCATACGGGTTACATAAAAAGCCGTGATCCATGTAGTTATTACCGCCATAACGGGTACGAAGGCAAACCGGTTAACATTGTCTTCAGACCATTCAAAACTGTGTATTAATATGCCGTCTTTAGATAGGTATCCTGATGTAAGCGGCAAACCAATTAGTGCCAAAGCGCCAATAATGGTTACCAGAAATGTTAACGGCAGCTTTTTACGCAGGCCTCCCATGTGCCTGATATCCTGCGGATCAATATCAAGGTTATTCTCTTCCTTGATATGCTTCATTTCATGGATAACAATACCCGCAACCAAAAACAGAAGGCATTTAAAAAACGCATGGGTTACAAGATGCATCAACGCCGATGGATATGCTTCAATACCTATACCCATAACCATGTACCCTAACTGTGAAATGGTTGAATAGGCTAATATCCGCTTCAAATCATTTTGGGTTAGCGCTATAGTTGCTGCCATGAATGCGGTCAAACATCCTACTATGGCTAATATGTGCAACTCTGTCCCGTTGAAAAACGGCAGAAATCTGCCCAATAAGAAGACGCCTGCGGCCACCATTGTAGCAGCGTGTATCAATGCCGAAACGGATGTTGGCCCTTCCATAGCGTCGGGTAACCAGGTATGCAGAGGAAACTGGGCCGATTTTGCTGCAACTGCCAAAAAAAGGCCGGCTGCTGCAACATATTGCCAATAGGCCGACATATGCTCAAAAAGCGTAGTCCACACCAGCCCGTTAATACTGCTCTTTCGTATGAGGCCTGCTTCGCCAAAAATGCGATCCATGTTAAAAGTGTGAAACATGGCATAAATAATCATGATAGCTACAAGCAAGCCAATATCACCGATGCGGTTCATTATAAACGCTTTCTTATTAGCCGCAGCCGCACTTTCCCTTGTGTACCAAAAACCAATAAGCAGGTACGACGAAAAACCAACAAGTTCCCAAAACGCATACATCAACAACATGCTCCGCATTACAACTAACGCCATCATGCTGAAACAAAATAAACTGAGGTAGGTAAAATAGCGCCCATAACCGCTATCATGCTTCATATAAGCGGTTGAATAAATATGAACCGGCAGCGCAATAAGTGGTACCAGCGCCAGCATTAGTACAGACAGGTTGTTAAGCCAGATACCTGCATAGTAACGGGTAATGCCTATCTGGAACCAAGCAAACTGGGCCGTGATAGGTTTTTGGTTCCATAACGCTATTAATATTTTTACAGCTAATATTGCACTACATAAAATTGCCGCGGTTGATACCCAGCCAGACACTTTACTTTTTTGCAATAGCAGGAAGTTGATTAAAAAGGCAACAAAAGGCAAGGTAACCGCTGTTAAAACAAGGGTCACTATTTGCGAATTATCAATATTTGCTACAGTAGCTGTCAATCTTTTAACCTGTTAATTTTATCCGGATCGATGGTTTTGTACTGGCGATAAACGTTTAATATGATTGCCAGCGCCACGGCGGTTGTTGCCGCGGCAAGTATAATAGCAAACAAGGCAAACATTTGCCCGCCGTTATTTACGCGGTCGTACTTACCAAAGGCCACCAGGTTTAAAATAGCAGCATTCAGCATAAGCTCTATCCCTATCAAAACCTGTATGGCATTCTTTTTTGATACTACCACAAATAACCCAAGGCAAAACAATGCAGCGCTCACCAGCATAAAATCGGTAAGGGTTATCATATACTGCCCTCCTCTTTACGTGATATATGCGCAGCGCCTACAAGGGCAAGCATCAGCAATACCGATATGGCCTCAAAAGGCAGCAGGTAGCGTGTCATTAAATTAATGCCAATGTTATTGATATTGGCATCGCTCACTTTTACCTGGCTTGTAATAGCTGCCTTTATCCAGGGCAGGTTGTTTACATCTGCCTTAAAAATTACGTTGATAATGACAACCAAAAATAATCCGGCTAACAATACCGACGGCAGGTTATTTAAGCTTATAAAGCGGTTGGTTTGCTGTTGCGCAATGGCCAGTGTCTCTTTACCTGACAACATAAAGGCAAACAGTATAAGCACCAATATGCCGCCAACGTAAATCACTATCTGGGTTACGGCAACAAAATCGGCAAGGGCAAGCACATACAGGCCCGCAAGACCAAACAATGTTACGAAGAACATAAATATCGAGCGTACCAGGTTTTTAGCGACCGCCACTACCAAAGCCGACCCAAGTGTAATAAAAGCCATCAGGTAAAACAGCGCCTGCATCATGCTCATTTATCGCCCTCCTGCTTTGCTTTTAAGGCAGCTTGCTTTGCCGCCTGTTTTTCGGCATTTTGCTTTTCAAGCAGCGTGCGCTTTTCGGCAGCCTGCTCCGGCGACATGTCCGAAAACTCGTAGTTTAAATCGGCAAGCTGGAAAACGGTACGGTCATACTGGTTGGTCATGGTAATGCACTCTGTAGGGCATACTATGGTACACAAG
Source organism: Mucilaginibacter pallidiroseus (assembly GCF_007846085.1). Lineage (GTDB taxonomy): Bacteria > Bacteroidota > Bacteroidia > Sphingobacteriales > Sphingobacteriaceae > Mucilaginibacter > Mucilaginibacter pallidiroseus. The sequence continues at coordinate 78,566 of NZ_VOEJ01000008.1, read as the reverse complement.
CCACAGTACATACACTTAGCCATATCAATATCAAACTGTGCTGCGTAAAGCATTTTTTTTGACCCGTCCGACGTTTGGCCTATCACACCCTCTGTAGATTTTATCGACTCGATAGTGATACAATCAACCGGGCAAACTTTGGCGCAAAGATCGCACACAATACAGTCGTCAATTTCTACATCCAATTGATAGCGGCCCACTTCGGGTACCGGCAACGCTTGTTTTGGGTATTGTATGGTATTGGTATTTTCCTGGCGTTTAAAGTAATTATCATCGGTAATGGCAATTACATCACGCTTTGCATTCCCCGTAACAAGGTGCTTTAGGGTAAGCGTAAGCCCTTTCCATGCAGTTGTTAGTCCGTTGAGTGCGTTTTTAAACATTTTTATTTTTTGTGATTACACCGATTTAACTGGGATTAAACAGATTTTTCTGATTCTCTGGATTATTATATTCTTAATTGATGCGATGTTTCTTTATCTCCACTGGTAACTTGATCTTTTTTATTTTTTCTTGATTCTCACATCTTGAATCTAACACCTTACATCTTGAATCTAAAATCATTTACTACATTAACCAAAGCCTCCACACGCCGGATATCAGCATACAAATAAATGCCAGCGGGGTAAGCACTTTCCAGCAAAGGTTCATCAATTGATCAACCCGCAGGCGTGGCAGTGTCCAGCGGATCCACATTTGCACACCTACAAGGCCCAATGCTTTTAACAATATCCAAATTACGCCCCAAACGTTTCCGGTTGTCCAGTCGGCCAATTTTACTGTACCAATGTTTGGCAACGGCGTATTCCATGCGCCCAAAAACAATATTACCCCAACCATTGATACCAAGAACATCATCGAGTATTCGGCCAGGAATACCAGTGCAAACTGCGCCCCCGTAAACTCGGTATGGAAACCAGCAACTAATTCAGATTCCGCCTCTGGGATATCAAACGGGGCACGGTTACTCTCGGCTAATGAGGCAATAAAATAAATAACGAAAGCGATAATTAAATGCGGTGCCCTGAAAATATTCCAGGCAGTTAGGCCACCTATTTTACTTACATCCCAAACCCCTAAAAACTTAACCCCTTCATGCGATAAGGTGCCTTGCTGTAAAGATACCTCCTGCAAATTTAAGGTATGCGTTATCATAACAGCAGCTATCAATGCAAAACCCGCAGGGATTTCATAAGAAATGATTTGCGCTGCTGAACGCATGGCACCTAATATAGAATACTTATTGTTTGAACCCCAACCGGCCATTAATATGCCCAGCGTTTCTATCGAAATAATGGCAAATATGTAATACAGCCCAAGATTGATGTTTGACGGAATAAGCCCCGGAGCCCAGGGTAACGCTGCAAAACCGAGGTACACCGCAACAAAAATAATGGCCGGAGCCATCATAAATAATATCTTATCTGCAGCAGCAGGAATGATAAGTTCTTTTTGCAAAAGCTTAACAATATCTGCCAGTGTTTGTAAAGAGCCAAACTTGCCCGTTTCTGTAGGACCTAGTCGGTTTTGGATAAAGGCACTTATTTTACGTTCGGACCAAACGCCGAACAGCGTGAACACCCCCACAAAAGCAAACAGGCCTAATGCAATAATTATATATGTAACGTAAAAGTTCAAACGGCTTTTGCTTAGGCTGCAAACTTAACAAATGCGCAGCAATTGTTGACCGTTTTGGTAGTTGTTTTTTAAGGATTATTTAGAATAGTTCTACATCAACTCATATAAAATACTAACAGCCTTCATTAACATCAACCGATTGGCTCGTTACGGTTTCCCCGAAAAATTGTGATGCGTGGTGGTCAAAATCTGCGGTGTCATCAATGGTGGTATAAAACTTTCTGTGTCCGCCTTTGGCGAGGCGCTGTTCCATTTCTGGGTGGCGCTTCAGATAATCAACCAGGCTCTCGGCAACTATATCACCCTGCGCAACTACATTAACATTTGCCGGCAGGTGTGCTTTTATCTTATCATACAATAGCGGATAATGCGTACAAGCAAGCAAAATGGTATCTATTCCGTTTGCCTGGGCCATCAACTCGCCAAGGTATTGTTTAACATAATGGTCGGCACCTGGCTTGTTATATTCCCCGTTCTCTATCAGCGGTACCCATAATGGGCAGGCCTGCTGGTAAACGTTCAAGTCCGGATAAAAATGTTCTATCTCTAATTGATATGATCCGGATTGCACAGTGCCCCTGGTACCCAATATGCCGATGTTTTTCGATTGTGTATAATTCCCTATAACCTCGGCTGTAGGCCTTATCACACCTAACACCCTTTTATCTGGATGGTGTAATGGAAGATCCTGCTGCTGAATGGTACGGAGTGCCTTGGCCGATGCTGTATTGCACGCTAATATCACCAGCGGGCAGCCTTGCTTAAACATCCATTGCACGCACTCCCAGGTATATTGGTGAATGGTATTGAACGACCGGTTACCGTATGGCGCGCGGCCATTGTCGCCTAAATAAATATAATCGTACCCGGGTAGCTGTTCAACTATGGATCGGAAAACCGTTAACCCGCCAATGCCCGAATCAAATACACCAATAGGACCAAGACTTGCCATGTACCAAAAATAAAAAAAGCGCCCTGTAAAAGGGCGCTTTGTGATTAATTAATACTTTCAGATTATTTTAAACCCAATTTCAATTTCACTGCAGCAAGCATATCATCAGCCGGAGGCGATACGATAAGATCTGTTTGTGATGAGTTTAATACATAAGCATAACCTTTTTCTTTAGCTACTGCTACGATGGCAGCACGAGCCCTGTCAACCAATGGTTTTGTTAACTCGTTACCTTTAGCTTCAACTTTTTGCTGAGCGCTGGTTTGGTAATCCTGGAAACGTTTGCTTAGATCCTGTAATTCGGTTTCTTTAGATGTACGCACAGCATCTGTCATGCTTGCTCTCGCTTTTTGGTAATCGGCGCTTTTTGTCTGCAACTCGTTATTCATTGTAGTAAGCTCGTCGATAAACTGCTTTTTATATACATCAAGCTGAGTCGATAAAGTTTTTGACTCAGGCATCAAACTCAATACCTGCTCAAAATTGATGTGTCCGATTTTAGACTGAGCCTGTGCAAAGTTGCCTGCAAATAACAATCCCGCTGCAACTAAAGCAACTTTAAATAGTTTTTTCATTTTTACTGTTCTGGTGTTTATTTTATAGTTCTATTTCAATTTTAAATTACTTGGCAAGCACGCCCGGCTTTAAACCCAATCTTGTGATCACCTCGCTGCTTTTGTCATAGCGGGGATTAGCATAAAGCATAATCACTTCGCTGTTTTTGTCAAAAATCATGTCGAGGTTTTCGCTTTCGGCAACGGCTTGTACAGCTTTAGACACTTTTTCCTGAATAGGTTTAATCAGTGCGTTGCTGCGTTTTGCCAAATCTCCTTCCGGGCCAAAAATCTGGCGCTGATAATCTTTAGCAGCCTTTTCTTTGTCCACAATCTCGGTTTCACGACGTTTACGCATATCAGCTGTCATCAGTACCTGATCGGCCTGGTAAGCTTTGTACAAACGGTCAATCTCCTGGAAACGAGCGTCAACATCTTTTTGCCATTGTTGCGATAGCGACGCAAGCTGCTTTTGTGAGGAAGCATACTCCGGCATGTGTTTCAAAATATAGTCCGAGTCTACATATGCAAAACGCTGCGCAAAGGCAGCAGTAAATGCAATAAACGTGAAACAAATTGATAAAATTATCTTCTTCATAAATTCTGTTGTGCAAATTTAATTAAATCCGCCACTTAAACTCTGTGAAATTGTAAAATGGAAGTGGCCACCATTTGCACCGATCTGGTTTGGCAACCTGTCGAAACCGTAACCATAGTCAAGACCAAGTAAACCAAATATCGGTAAAAATATCCTGGCACCAAAACCAACCGAACGCCTTACGTTGAACGGATTAAATTGGTTCATATTGTCCCAAACGTTACCGCCTTCCGCAAATGCCAGTAAAAATATAGTTGCCGACTGGCTTGCGATTACCGGGTGCCTTAGCTCCATTGTAAACTTGTCATATATAGCATTACCCTGGTTGGTATTAGCTGTAAGCCTTGACCCTTCCGGCACGATAGAGAAGTTTTCATAACCACGTAAACCGATGATATCTGTACCTTGCAGGAACTGGTAGCTTTGCATACCGTCACCACCTAATTTGAAACGCTCAAACGGCGACTGACCAACTTTTTTGTTATATGAACCAAGGTAACCAAACCTTGCTTGCGTCATCAAAACCAATTTACCGCTTATACGCTGGAACCACTGCGCATCAAATTTCCATTTGTAGTACTCCACAAAGTGATAACGCTCTTCAGGAGTTGCTATACCGTAGTTGATGTTGTTGAACAATGAGTATGGAGGCGTACCCTGTAAAGTTAACTTGATGTTTGAACCAGACGTTGGATAAATAGGGACATCAATAGAATTACGACTAAGCTCTTGCGTTAATTTGATGTTATAAGAAGTACCGTTGTTAAATAGGTAGCCCGAATAGTTATCAAGGTTATAGTGGTCGAAGTTTAGCGAGTAGTTTAACTGGAAATAGTTATCCGGCCAGTTTAAACGTTTACCCAAAGTTACACCCACACCATTAATACGCAGGTTATTGTAGTAAGGGCTTGTTTTTGGATAATACTGCCCTGTTGAGCTACCTTGTGTATAAGCAGATAGTGCAAAGTAAATTGGTTTTTTGCCACCTAACCATGGCTCAGAAAACGTAAACGAGAAGTTTTGATAAGTACGACCACTCGATTGTCCACGTAAACTCAGTTTCTGACCGTCGCCTTTTGGCAATGGCTTGTAGGCTTTAAGGTTAAATATATTGCGTAACGAGAAGTTGTTGAACGTTAAACCCAGCGTACCTACCAACTGGCCACCACCAAAACCACCCGAAAGCTCGATTTGGTCTGAAGGTTTTTCAACTACGTTGTAAACCAAGTCAACAGTACCATCGGCAGGGTTAAGATTTGTAGGCCTTGGTTCGGTTTTTTGCTCGTCAAAGTTACCCAACTGGCCAATTTCACGCGCACTGCGTATTAGTAGCTCCTTGTTAAACTTCTGGCCGGGTTTTGTACGTATCTCACGCATAACCACTTTATCGTTGGTTACATCATTACCTTTTAATATTACACGGTTAATGGTGTATTGCGGGCCTTCGTAAATGCGCACGTCCAAATCGATAGTATCGCCATAAATGCGGGTTTGTACCGGGTCGGCCGTGAAGGTTAGGTAACCATCATTCAGATAAAAAGAAGAAACGTCATCATTAGCAGGTGTTGGGCCTGATAGCCTTTTATTTAACTCTTCCTCGCTAAATGGCGCACCTTTTTCAATTTGTAAAACGCGGGTAAGGAAATCTGTAGAGAACCTTGCGTTACCCGAAAACTTAACATTACCAAAGTAATATTTACGCCCCTCGTAAACCTTAATTTTTACATCTACGGTTTTATCATCATGAGGCGTTACGGTATCGCTTACAACCTGCGCATCACGGTATCCTTTCTCCTGCATTTTCTGCACAAGCAACACCTTATCTTCCTCGTATTTTTCCTGCTTAAATTTTTTGGAACCGAATATGTGCCAAAACTTTTTCTCGCGGGTATCTTTCAAAAACTTCCTTAATTTGCTGTCGCTAAAGGCTGTATTACCCTCAAAATCAACGCTATTAATCTTTACCTTTTGCTTTTTATCAATAGCTACATCAAGGATGATGCTGTTTGGGTCGCCGGGATCCTTAGTTTGGGTAATGTTTACCGTAGTATTTAAGTAACCCTTCTCGTTAAAGTGCTTTTTAATTATAGCAGTAGTAGTGCTCAGTAAGTTTTCGTTAACAATTTTGCCTGTTTTATCAGCCAGCTTTTTATTGATGTCTTCAATCTCGCCTTTGCGGATGCCTGTCATTTTCAATCGCGACAAACGCGGGCGCTCGGTAACAGCAAGCTCAATAAACACAGTATCCATATTAATGCGCTTGATATTGAACTGCACATCATCAAACAAACCCTGCTTGTAAAGATCTTTAACAACGTTTGCGTTTTGCTCGCCCGGCAGGGTAATCCTGTCGCCCTTGTTTAACTTTGATATTTGCAGTAAAACATCCTTGTCAAGATACTTAGCACCAGATATGGTTACGTCGCCAATGATATACTCTTTGGGGTTAAGGTAGCTAAGCGTGGTATCCTGAGCCACGGGTTTGCTAAGAGATGATCTCTGGAAACCAGAAACCTGGGCAAGGGCTGCAGTGCTTATAAAAGAAAACAGTATAGCGATAAAAACTCTATTCATCCGAATGTTTTAGTGGGCTAAAAATAATTTATACAGTTGTTAAAAAGTGTTAAAAGGAAAAATTTAGTTTACCTGCTCGCTTGTCATACCAAAGCGGCGCTCGCGTTTTTGGAAATCTAAAATGGCTTCGTAAAGGTCTTCGCGCCTAAAGTCGGGCCATAGCTTTTCGGTAAAATACAGTTCGGCATAAGCTATTTGCCAAAGCAAATAATTACTTATGCGGTACTCGCCACTCGTCCTGATCAAAAGCTCGGGATTGGGCATACCGCCTGTATATAAATTATCTTCAAACATCTGTTCATTAATATCAGCGGGCTGTAACTGGCCGCTTTGTACTTTCTCCGCAAGCTTTTTTGCGGCCTGTACCATTTCATTACGCGAGCTGTAGCTAAGCGCAAGTGTTAGCACTAAACCTGTATTTACAGATGTACGCTCAATTGCATTGTTGAGTTCCTTAAAACATTTACCGGGAAGCTGTGCCAGATCGCCAATGGCGTTTAAACGCACATTGTTTTTCATGAGTGTGTTGATCTCTTTATTAATGGTGCTTATAAGCAGTTCCATTATGGCCGACACCTCAAATTTTGGGCGGTTCCAGTTTTCGGCACTAAAGGTATAAAGGGTTAAGTAGGCTATGCCTAACTCGCCCGAGCCCTCAACCACATCACGTACAGACAGCACACCATTGTGGTGGCCAAAAACCCTTAATTTGCCTTTCCCTTTTGCCCAACGCCCGTTGCCATCCATAATAATAGCTACGTGTTTTGGCAATCTTTGCAAATCAATTTGCTCTTTATAACTCATTTTTGTGCGGGGGCTTAACAGCAATTTATAGCGCTGCTAAGTACATTGCTTTGATAAAATAAAACTCGTTTTAAGCAAAGCCGTCAATAACTTATGCTGTTTTTTTCAGGGAACAAAGGTAAAACTTACTTTGTATTATTTTAGTATGCAAAGGAAAAGAAATAAATGGCATTTTAACTACATTTAACATAATAACAAAAGCGCCCCGCAACTGCAGGGCGCTTTTGTTATTTGCTCAAGCTTGCCTTAATAAGCCTGCCTGTCTTTTAAAAGGCTCACATCTTTAGGGGCGATATCTGCAATGGCATATTGCTGCACGCCGGCAATGGTCATTTCATCAAGGGCGCTTACCAGGTTTTCATATACAGATGTATCTGCCGGTTTTATCATCACCATCATACTTTTGCCGGTTGCCTTTTTTACTTGCTCGCGTATGTCAACTATGGCTTTGCGCAGGCCATCTCTTTTAAAGTTGGTTAGCTTGGCTGCTACAAGGGGTTTATTAGCAAGGCCCAGGTAATACATTACCTTATTATCCTTACCTAAACAAACCGTAAGCGTGCGCGACTCGGGCACGCCGCCTTGCTCATCCCCTACCGGCATGGCTACATCCATAGCATGTGGCTTGGAAAGTGTTGTGGTTAAAATAAAAAACGTAATGAGTAAAAAAGCCAGATCAACCATTGCAGTCAGGTCTACACGAAGTGCGGCTTTTTTTGAGCGGCTTTTGCTGCCGGCTTTCTCCGGGGTTTGATTTAATTCGGCCATGATAGTAATATTTAGGTTAATAGATATGTTGTTATACCTTTATAACGATAAATATATTACTAAGTTTCGCTTTAACAAAATTATATTTTTTTAAAATATCTTTAATAGAATTAAATGTGGTTAATTATCGAAGTAGCATTTAGATGTAACGAAAGTATATGAGATGGTAAAACCTGCAAAAAGGTACATATCCCGTGGGCGGAAGTCGCCGCGTTGCGATCCCGGCGTGCCAATGTTGTATCCTAAACGCTCTCCGGACCTATCGGCCATAGCTACAGATAGTGGTAGTGGCAGTCGGCTCCTTTCAGCATACACGCCGCTAACATCGTCAAGGTAATCGGTAAATGTATAGCGGTAACCAAGCTCGGCAGCTATGGTGCATTTGCCGGTAAAGTTATATTTGAAACCTGCGCCAAAAGGTATTACTGCTGTCCGTGTACTGTATTCGTTTTCCTGCCCTTCGGTACGTAAGTGCCTTAAGCTTATAACATTACCGTTTGCGCGGGTGCGTGGAGCGTAAGATGTAATGCCTGCTCCTAAAAAAACGTATGGCGTATATTTGTTTTTCCCGGCTTCGGGAATGTATTTCATGAAGTTAAACTCGGCCAGCAAAGCCAACTCGCGCAATGGGGTATAAAAACTCAAGTTGCGGTTACGTACCTGTTCATCGTTTGATGTGCTGTCGGCCCCGCGAATATTGCCCAGCGTGAAGCTTAGTTTTGCGGCTATGTAACCGTTAAAATTGTATTTGCCAAATACACTGGCTGCAGGTTGGTTTATTTTAACAGGGTTGTTGGTATTCAGATCGCCCATGTAGCCAAAGCCACCCAGCGCGGCCCCAACTTCCCAGGTTTGGCCGCTAACCTTAACAGATATAAAGAGTAAAAAAATAACTGTTAACAGTTTTGGCATAAGCTGGCTTTAATAATTACGGGCGTCCAGTCCCCATAATAGCTTTTTCCTTAACGTTGATAAGTAGCTTTCATTATTAAGGCGTATTAAATTAAGCTTGAAATCGGCTTTGTAAACTTTAAACGGTACGCTCTTGTCAATAATAATAGTACGGCTGTCGCAGGACACTATGTAGTTTGTACCTCTGCACTCCACCTCGAAAGACAGCTCGCTGGTATCCGGTAAAATTACAGGCCTCACATTGAGGTTGTGCGGCGCAACCGGTGTTAAAGCTATACTGTTTGATTGCGGGAAGATGATAGGACCACCGCAGCTTAACGAGTAGGCCGTTGAACCTGTTGAGGTAGATATGATGATACCATCGCCCCAGTACGAGTTTAAAAACTCGCCATTAAGCGATACGTGTGTAGTGATCATGGCTGCATCATCGCGCTTGTGGATGGTAACATCATTAAGGGCAAAGTTATTGTCGCCAAACAGGTTTTGTTCCGAGTCGATAACCAACAGCTCGCGGCTATCAATGGTATATTCCTTATTAACTACGGCATGTATAGCGGCAGCTATATCATTGCGGTTAATACTCGCCAAAAAGCCAAGACGACCAAAATTAATACCTATAACGGGTACACCGGTATCGCGTATAAGCGTAACCATGTCAAGCATGGTGCCATCGCCGCCTATGGTTATAAAAAGATCGATAAAATCTTTTATGGGCTGGTTACTATCGAGAATATGGTATGGCGCAGTATCTAAATTCCCTTTTAAGGTATCGGCAAATTGCGGATGCAGGTAAACATTTACCTGGTGCATCACTAAATTTTCAAACACCTGGCGAATGAATGGAAAAACCGATGCATCATTAAACTGCCTGCCGTAAACTGCTATATTCATATCTTGTGGCGAATATCCGAACTTTACTTTAAATAGAGCAGTTTAATTTAATTGCTGCTTTTGTTACTTTGATTGCATCTGGCCCGGCTACAAATTCAGGTAATTCATAAATGAATCAAACCTGTCCATAGCGCCATCATCATGATCGGTATTATTAAAGGTAGCCTTAATATCGTAGTTGTACCGCAAAAACGTAGCGATGATGTTTGACAGATCGCGCTTATTCAATTTGAGCGTTACTTCCATGCGAGTAGAGTCGGGAAAGGTGCGGATATACGAGCTCAGGATCTGCGCATTGTCCGACTCAACAATTTGTGACATGTGCGCCAACGAATTGTTCTTGTTGTCTATCTCCAACACAATAATTCCACCAGGCTGCGCTACAGAGGTAAGCTGCGCAAAATAGTCATTCATGGCATTAACGCTTATGAGGCCAAGGTAGTCTTTCTTGTGGTTGAGTACCGGAACCACGCTAAGCTGCTGCTCATAAAACAGGCGGATAACATCATAAATATGCTGCCCTTCCAATACGTATGGATTTACAAGCGATAAAGCAAGCGACCCAACCTGAACACTGTAATCAGGCTCCTCAATAAGGTCGTCCTCACTCAGGAGGCCCAAAAACTGTTCTTCATTCACAATTGGCAAATGCCTTACACGAAACTCCGCCATACGGTCAAACACCTTCTGTATACTATCAGATGTGTGTACCGGCGGTATCGCATCAGCTATAAGCTCAACTGCAAGCATATTTTATTTTTTTATTTTATTTAAAAATGCGCCAAGGTGCTGGTTAAATTCTTCCGGGCGCTCCATCATTGGTGCGTGCCCGCATTTATCTATCCAGTGCAACTCGGCATTTGGCAGCAATTCGTTAAACTCCACAGCCACTTCCGGCGGGGTGATTTTGTCATCGCGTCCCCATATTAACGCAACCGGCATGGTTATCTTGCGCAGCTCGTCTTTCATATTGTGCCTTATGGCCGATTTAGCCATAGCCAATATGCGTATTACTTTACTCCTGTCGTTAATGGTTTGGAAAACATCATCGACAAGCTCTTTGGTAGCGGTTACCGGGTCGTAAAAAGTATATTCAACCTTGTTTTTAACAAACTCATAGTTCTCGCGGCGCGGAAATGAACCGCCAAAGGCATTTTCATACAAACCAGAGCTACCGGTAAGCACCAAGGCCTTTACATAACCGGGATGAGCCAATACGTAAATAAGCCCCACATGGCCCCCTAATGAATTACCCAGCAATATCACATTTTTAAGGCCTTTGTGTTTTATAAACTTATGTATGAATTTTGATAGGGCACGCACTCCAGTGGTAAGCAAAGGCAAATCATAAATGGGCAGCATGGGTAGTATTACACGGTAATGAGGGCTAAACTCCTCTACCACTTTTTCCCAGTTGCTTAAAGCGCCCATTAAGCCGTGCAGAAGCAATAGGGGTTCGCCCTGACCTTCGTCTATATAACTAAAACCACCTTCTTCTTTCAGCTCGTAGCTCATAAATAACAAGTATAATATTGGTTGCCAAGCATCTGTACCGATTTAACTAACGGTACAAAACTTGGTAAAGTTGAGTATAAAATTAGTTTATTGTGCTACAGTTGCAACTATTAATTATCAATAAAATTAACCAAGCAGTTGTTTTACCACCTCAGATACTGTTTTACCATCGGCACGGCCGGCCAGCTCTTTATTGGCAACACCCATAACGCGGCCCATTTCTTTTACAGATGTAATACCCAGGCGCTCTATCACTTCCTGTATGTATCCTTCAATTTCAAACCGGCTCATTTGCTGCGGCAGGTAAGGCTCAATAACATACATTTCGGCCATTTCAATCTCGTACAAATCCTCGCGGTTTTGGGCTTTGTAAATGTCGGCACTTTCCTTGCGTTGCTTAATCAGTTTCTGCAGCACTTTTATTTCCGCATCTTCGGTAAGTTCTTCTGATGCGCCTTTTTCTGTTTTGGCCAGTAACAGGGCCGATTTTATTGCACGCAGGCCGCGAAGGCGGTCGGCTTGTTTGGCAAGCATTGCCTGCTTAATATCCTGATCTATTTTTGTGATGAGTGACATGGTAATTGTCTGTATTTAGTAATTGTATATTTATGTATGATGCAGCGCCAAAACGCTATTTCCTAAATATGGTTGATGCATTGGCCTGTGCCGTTGGCATTATCAGCAAATCATTAATGTTTACATGTGCCGGGCGCGATGCCACAAACCAAATGGTTTCGGCAATATCCTGAGCCAGCAAGGGCTCAAAGCCCTCGTAAACTTTTTTTGCCCGTTCCTTATCACCTTTAAAGCGCACTTCAGAAAATTCGGTTTCAACAGCACCGGGGTGTATGGCGGTTACTTTGATACCATGTGGCAACAGGTCAAGCCGCATACCTTTATTTAAGGCGTCAACAGCATGTTTGGTAGCGCAATAAACATTGCCATTGGTGTAAACATCTTTACCGGCTATCGAGCCAAGGTTAATGATATGACCACTGCCATGTGTTATCATCCAGCCCGAAACAATTTTGCTTACGTAAAGCAGGCCTTTAATGTTGGTATCAATCATGGTATCCCAATCATCAAAATTGCCTTTGTCTACCGGGTCAAGGCCCTGGCTAAGGCCGGCGTTGTTTACCAGCACATCAATCTTCTTCCAGTTGTCGGGCAGTTCATCAAGGCTTTTAACTACCTGCTGGCGGCTGCGTATATCAAATGATGATACCGCTATCTCCACATTATATTTTTCGTTTAATGTTTGCGCCAGGGCTTCCAGCCTTTCCATGCGGCGGCCGGTTAAAATAAGGTTATAACCTTCGCGGGCAAATGTATGTGCGCAAGCTTCGCCAATGCCGGCAGTTGCGCCTGTAATCAATGCAATTTTAGCCATAGGTATTTAACTATCGGCAGCGAAATTATGTTTTTTATTTGTTGCGGCGGTTAAATCGCCGTTAGAAATATCAAAACCCGCGCTTTAAATGACAGCCCTTTTACTCAAAGTAAAGGCTAAACATAAATGTATGTAACGACAGCTTGCTTATTGGCGATGAAAAGGGATGATTCTCGGGCACCAGCATATTGCCAAAGGTGTTGGTAATCTTAACCTCGGGCGACATCTTGAAATACTCGAAATAAATATCAAACCCAAACCCTGCTTCGTACGAGGTATAGCTACGTACATTTTTAACAGACCTATCCAAAAGATCAATATTGGACTCATCCTTTTTGGAACCTATGGCTCCCGAAAATTTAACACCCCCAAGCAGGTAAGCGCGAAAGTTATATATCCTGTCGGATTTTAGCTTGAGGCTGATAGGGAAATCGAGCGTGGTGGTTTGTACCTGCTTATCCACATCCTGCGTAGCATCCACATACTTATAGGATAAGCCTTTGTCAGAAAAAACAAGTGACGGTGTGGCACGTATCTCCAGGTGATCGGTAAGGCGGTAGCGGGTTAAAAAGCCAACCGCAAAGCCAGGTTTTGATTTGCTGCTGATGCTGTTTAGCGAGTCGGTAACGTACATATTATTCTCGGCATCAAAAAACGGGGCACGCCACCCGGGGGTCTTAACAATTTTGTAGGTATTGTTTACGTACGAAAAGCTGAAACCAAAGCTAAGGTCGGTTTGGTCGGCACCGCCGCCCCATGCCGGTACAAATTGCTGTGCAAACGCAAAGTTGCAGCAACCCATCCATAATAAAATGATGAAGTACCGGTATTTTATCATTTAATGCCTGTATATATGGAACAGATACCAAACGTAAGCGGGCGATTTTTGGTATTCTTAAAACCGGCTTTATCCATTAAAGCAACAAAGCTTTTGCCATCCGGAAAAGCCTCTACAGACTCGGGCAAATAACTGTATGCGCGTGAGTCCTTAGAGAAAAGCTTACCTATGCCTGGTGTTATATACTTAAAGTAGAAATTATACAGTTGCTTTACCGGGAACACTCTTGGTTTAGAAAACTCCAGCACCACCGCTTTGCCGCCTGGTTTAAGCACCCTGAAAATATCTGCCAGGCCTGTTTCAAGATTCTCGAAATTGCGGGCACCAAAGGCTACCGTTACCGCGTCGAAATCAGCGTCCTCAAAAGGCAGTTTTTCCGAGTCGCCAAGTTTTACCTCAAACTTGTCGCCCAGGCCGCGTTTAGCTATTTTTTGATCTGCTATATCAAGCATCCCCTGCGAAATATCTACCCCGATGATCTTCTCGGGTTTAAGGATGGTGAGCGCTTCAAAGGCAAAATCGCCCGTGCCTGTGGCCACATCCAAAATGCGTTTGGGTTTTAGCTGCTTAAGCTCGTTGATAGCTATTTTACGCCATATAATATCGATACCTAACGACATGAAATGATTCAAAAAATCGTAGGTTTTTGATATGTTATTAAACATATCTGCAACTTGTTCTTTTTTGGTGCTATTGTCGTGGTATGGGGTTACAATTTTGCTCATGATATAGTGCGGCAAATATACTTGTTTTAATTGGTGCTGGGTATGTAGTTGTAAGTAGTTATTAGTTAACAGTCATTCTGTTGATTTAACATATGATAATGGCTGCAGGTTTTCACCCCCCCCCTCGATAACTAATACCTAATAAACTAATAACTGCTCACTGCTCAACCGCTTCCTAAATTTATTTAAAAACCTTACCTTGAGCAATCAATAAACCTCAAAACAAAACATCCCGTCATGAAAGAGAACGAAGCATCCCGCCGGGGGTTCCTCAAAAAACTTGCAACTACCGCAGCAGCCGTTGGCGCAGGTAGCAGTTTAATAGCCGCCGAAAATAAAGGCAGTTTTTATTACCTTAAACAGCATTATAACCAATTTGGACCAAACGACCAGGTAAACATTGCCCTGATTGGTGCAGGTGGCATGGGCGTGCAGGATGCCATTGTTGCCCTACAGGTACCCGGCGTAAAAATGGTTGCCGTATGTGACCTTTACGATGGCCGCCTAAAGGATGCCAAAACCCGTTGGGGTAACGATATTTTTACTACCAAAGTTTATAAAGAGATACTTAACCGTAAAGATATTGATGCAGTGATAATTGCCACACCCGATCATTGGCACCAGCAGATTTCAGTTGATGCCATGCATGCAGGCAAGCATGTATATTGCGAAAAACCGATGGTACACTCGGTTGCCGAGGGGCCTGCAGTTATAAAGGCGCAAAAAGAAACCGGAAAAATATTCCAGGTGGGCAGCCAGGGCGTATCTTCATTAGGAAACGAGAAGGCGCATGAATTGTTGAAAGCCGGCGCCATTGGCGAACTTAACTATGCCGAAGGTTTTTGGGCGCGCCGCGCCCCTATCGAGGTTTGGCAGTACCCTATTCCCGAAGATGCATCCACCCAGACGGTAGATTGGGAAACTTACATCAGCAATACTAAAAAGCGCCCGTATGATTCGAAACGCTTTTTCAGATGGCGCAATTATACCGATTATGGTACCGGCATGGCCGGCGATTTGTTTGTGCATCTGTTTAGCAGCCTGCATTACATAACCGAATCTATGGGGCCAAACAAAATATATGCATCTGGCGGTTTACGCTACTGGAACGATGGCCGCGAAGTACCTGATGTTTTATTAGGCACGTTTGATTACGGCAAAACAGCCGCCCATCCTGCTTTTAACCTGAGCTTACGCTGCAACTTTGTTGACGGCACAAGCGGCACTACCTACTTAAAATTAGTAGGTAGCGAAGGATCTATGGATGTTACCTGGGATAGTGTTACGCTAAAACGTAACAAGGTCATCGCATCCGACGATCCGTTTTATATTGAAAAGATGCGTAAAGCGGGGCAAAGCGACAGTGGCCGTAAGCAAATATTACCACCCGAGGTAATTACTTACGAAGCAGAAAAAGGTTACAAAGGCGGCCCGTATGATCACATGAACAACTGGATTACCGCCATACGCACAAACGGCAAGGTTGCCGAAGATGCCATATTCGGCTATCGTGCAGCGGCCCCTGCCCTACTATGTAACGACAGCTATTACAAAAACACGCCAATGTTTTGGGATCCTGAGAAAATGCGCATAGCTAAATAATATCAAGATGAAAAAACACTTAAAGATACTTGGGCTTGCAGCAGCGATGGCCTTTATGAGTTCGCAGGGCTTTGCGCAGGCAAAAAAAGCCGGTTGGGTAAGCCTGTTTAACGGTAAAAACTTAAACGGCTGGCACGGCTTCAACAAAACCGGTGAGGTTAAAAACTGGACCATTGAAAATGGCGCCCTGGTTTGCCTGGGCACTGTGCACGGTACAGATACAGGCGGCGATATAGTTACCGATAAGCAGTACGATAATTTTGTACTAACCTGGAGCTGGAAGATTGACAAAGGCAGCAACAGCGGTGTTTTATATCACGTTGTGGAAGATAAAAAGTATGATGCCAGTTATGCTACCGGCCCCGAGTACCAGATTATAGATGATATAAACTGGGTACCCGATGTTTTAGAAGACTGGCAAAAAACCGGTGCCGACTATGCCATGCACATCCCCAATAAGCAAAAAGTTTTAAAACCTGTTGGCGAATGGAACACCAGTAAAATTGTTTTTAACCATGGCCATGTTGAGCATTGGCTTAACGGCAAAAAGATTTTGGAGTTTACCGCCTGGGATGCTGACTGGAAGAAAAAGAAAGCCGAAGGCAAATGGAAAGAACACCCCGAATACGGTATTACCAAAACCGGCCACATTGCCCTGCAGGACCATGGACACAAGGCATATTTTAAGGATATTAGGATAAAGCAATTGTAAGCTATCAAAGCAGGATCTCATTGCGAGCGATAGCGTTGCAACCTCGTCGCTCGCTTGTTGAACGCGATGAGATTACCACGTCGCTAAGCTCCTCGCAATGACATGCTTTAAATTTAATGCAAGAGTCTGTCTGAGCTTGTCGAAGACCTAACAAAGCGTCTAATGTTTCGTCATGCTCAACATGACTCTCTATTAAGAATAACCCTTAGGTAACCAGATCGACTTAAGACTTAAAAAAGAAGGGGCTGCAATTATTGCAGCCCCTTCTTTTTTAATAAAATTTTGGCAATGGGTTCAAGCCCGTATCCTGGCGTTGATGCCAGTATGGATATATCGGGTCCCTGTCGCTGGCGGCATCAAGCTTTTTAACTTGCTCGGTAGTCAAATTCCAGCCAACTGCATCAAGGTTTTGCTTAAGCTGCTCCTCATTGCGTGCGCCTATAATAATATTGGCGACAGTTGGGCGCTGCAGCAACCAGTTGATAGATACCTGGGCTACAGATTTACCTGTTTCCTGGGCCACCTCGTCCAAAGCATCAACTATATTGTAAAGGCGTTCCATATCCGTTTCGGGGCCATGGCTGCCACCCTGCGCGCGGCGGTTATCCTGCGGTAACGGCTGTCCGCGACGGAACTTACCACCTAATTGCCCCGAAGCCAGCGGGCTCCAAACTATTGTGCTCACTTTTTGGTCAATCCCCAATGGCATCAATTCCCATTCAAATTCCCTGTCGAGCAGTGAATAATAAGCCTGGTGAGCAACATAGCGCGCCCAACCATAACGCTCGGAAACAGACAGTGACTTCATCAGGTGCCAACCCGAAAAGTTTGAGCAGGCAATGTAACGGATTTTACCTGCACTAATCAGATCATCTAACGTGCGCAGGGTTTCTTCAACCGGTGTATTGCCATCAAAACCGTGTAAGTGAAAAATATCAATATAGTCGGTGTTAAGTCGCTTCAAACTTGCCTCTACCGAATTAATAAGATGAAATCTCGAGGAACCGTAATCATTTTCTCCATCGCTCATCCTGAAAGTTGCCTTTGTAGATACAAGCACCCTGTTACGCAAACCTTCGAGTGCCTGGCCCAAGATTTCTTCAGATACACCTTTAGAGTAAACGTTAGCTGTATCAAAAAAATTTACGCCCGCATCAAGGCATAAGTGTACAAGTTTTTTTGCATCCTCCAGCTGGGTATTACCCCAGGCTTTAAAGAAATCGCCCTGGCCGCCAAAGGTTGCGGTGCCAAAACTTAAAACGGGCACATGCAGGCCCGATGCTCCCAATTGTCTGTATTCCATAGTGTATATGTTTATTTTAATCTGCAAATAGTTCGCAGCAATAAATTCAAATCTCGGGTATAGCCGCTTAAAAACATATCACAGAAATAACATAAAACATTATTAACAGGCCCCCTACTTTAAATATGAATGGGGCAAGGCCTTACCGAGTTTTGATGCTTGCCCGCGGACTTTGGAGATTATCAATTGCGTGGAATGCAAAACCACTACACGGAACATTGTTTTAAAGAAAGCACGCATGCCTATTTTTTTGTTAGCGTTTAGCTGTACAACTATAACAGCGCAAGCAAGAAGTATGGTTATATAGAATGCTATATTTTGCCAAACACTACCTACGCTAAGTTGATTAATGTCCAACGATTGGAATGCTGCATTCATAGTGTAATTGGTAATAGGTAAACTAAGCGTCTATAGTCTACAAAGTTAACCCTACCCCATACACTATAAAGCTACCAGCCTGATTGTGTATCGTTTAGTGCAATTACACAGCCATTTCACACCGATGGGTCCAAACGCTTTTGATAACAGTAAAAGCTAAGTCCGGGCCTAAACTCCAGTGTAATTTCGCCTCCAAAGTCATAGCCCATTTTAGGGAACAACTTCTGGATGGCCTTATTTTGTGAATTGGTATCAACCCGCAACAGTTTAATGCCGCGTCTTGCAGCTTCCCTATCGGCTTCGGCCACCAGTGCGGCAGCTATACCCCTCCCTTGAAAATGCGGACTAACGGCCAGCCTGTGTACAACTATGGCTATTTCATTAATGTCCCAACCCAATTGCGCATACTCGGCATACTGCTCTGTTGTAATGGCGGCAACACCAACAACGTTGCCATCATCCTCGACCACCCATAATTGATTGAGTGCTATATCACTTTCAAAAACATCCGGATTGGGGTAATCATCGCTCCACTGGAAATTACCGGCAGCCTGCATTAAGGGCACCACATCCTTAACTATTTGCATAATGGCCGACACATCTGCCAGGTTTGCCTCGCGGATTATAATATCGTGGGCCATATTAATGATTATGTTTTTTATGAATATCCTTTACCAGGCAAAGCTTCTTTATCTCGTCTATCCGGATTGGGAACGGCGCATACTTTAAACGATTACCAACCATCTCTGTAGTGTTATCAGAGTGAGCAATCACCTCTTCGGGATTATCACTGGCCAGCAGGCGCTTGTACATACGATAATCACCCCACTCAATATAATACACTTCGCCAGGGAGTATTTTGCGGTCGTTTATAATCTTAAGTGCCACCCAGCAGCCGTTTTCCAGATATGGATACATAGAGTGCCCCCATACCGGCAATGCGAAGTCGCATTCCTCAATACCGGGAAAATTCATGCGTCCAACCGGGCGGGAATCATTAATGTCATTATAAACTTCAACACCCGAGGCCGTAGCGATAATTTCGTACATAGGGATACCTTCCTCCGTACGTTGATATACAGATTTTTCTGCGGCTTTTGGCGCATTTAAAAAATCACTGTATTTTTCTTTAAACGTCTTTAATTTTTCAGGGTCAATATTCTGCCTGCTCTTAATAATCTCGGTAATACTACTGGCCGAATTAAAGTTTAGTGCTTCTGCTAGTTCGGAATTATTATTAAATGCGCGTCCCCGTAATTGGTTATATAATATAATAAATTCGAGTGTTTCGGGCCTTACCGTTTTTATTTTGTTTGATTTTGATACGTCTTCCATTGATAAAATATTTTAAAGATTTTTCTTTATTTAATTAAAGATTTTTCTGTATATTTGTTTCGTTGATTGTTGCTAATCTAACACACATAATTAATATATACAAATAACACCTACAGAAGTTTAAAGAAAACACTTTACAAGTATGCATATCGTTTACAACGCATTTAAAAGCCCAGGGAAATTTAAGTCTAGACAGAAAGAAGACAGTCAACTAAAACAACGCCTGGAAGCCTACCAAGCTGCCTGCCAGAAACACAGCGATACTTTAGCTGCAATACAAAAGTATTTACCGGGCTGGATGCCCGCTTTTAACATCAATCAATAACAAATAGTAATTAAAACACAAACGCTAAGGCAATGATAAAACTTTCACAAAAACTAAAAGACCAACTATGGTGGCTAATCATTTCTGTCGACTATAATTATAGCCGCATTTGCATTGCGGATCATGATTTTAACAACGACACACTCACACTTTGGCTGGAAGACAAGCAAGATTTTAAAAACACGGTGGACGAGTGCCTGCAGCTCGACATCAGCGCAAAACAGTTTGCTCGAATTATAAAAGCGGAAGGTTTTAACAGCTACGAGGGTACTAAATTACACGCCAATAAACAGTTTGTTTACAATACCCGTATTGAGATAAACCCACCGCTAACATGGTATGAAACTGATGCTACATTAATCGAACAGCAATGGGCTCGCGAAAAGGTACTAAAAAAGGTATTAACGCAATTAGTAGAAACCGAAGTTATAGGCGATAAACAATGGTAGCTGTTATGCCAATCGGCATCGATATCACAAAACGCGATTAGATATGTTGCGCTTGAATATTTAAGCAATTACTTGGTTTTTACAAGTTGATCCTCTTCTATTGATACAAGCTCTTCTACTTCACTTACTGCTTCGGCAGGTGCGCTGTTATAATTGAGTTTGCGGAAACGCCAAATGGCAAAAGCAGGTTCCTGGTAGCGGTTAATGAGCTGAAAAAATTTGGGAAAGTTATGTACCTCTTCAAGCAAAACGCCGGTAACAATACCATCGTTATCTAAAATTTCACGGATGGTGTACTCTTTGTCTTTGGTGATCCAGATCTCAAAATCGCGGCGTATTTCCTCGCTTTTATCAGGATCTATTTTATCGTTTATGCAAATTACTTTATCGCCGGGTCTCATATTGTCAAAACTAACAAAAATGATTCCATCGATACAATATATAAACTTATAGTTTACAATCAGCTGATTTAGGCTATCAGGTGGCCGCCGGCATCGAAACGTAGAAAACCGTACCGCCTTCTTCAGGGCATTCCAGCCATATGCGGCCGCCCTGCAGTTCGGTAAATTCTTTACAAAGCACCAAACCAAGGCCAACACCTTTTTCATTTTCGGTGCCAAGTGTTGGGCTACCCTGGAAGGAGAACAGACCGGCGTGCATACTTTCTGGTATTCCCACGCCATTGTCGCGGATTATGAGCCAGCACTCCGCGCCTATTTGCTTGGCCTTAAAACTAATGATACCGCCGTTAGGTGTAAATTTAATGGCATTGTTTAGCAAGTTACGTATAACCAGTTGCAGCATATCGCTGTCGGCCACTATACGGGCTCCCCAATCAAGATCGACATTGAACGTGATGGATTTTTTTGCAGCTAAGGACTTTTCAAGCTCAACGGTATTGTAAAGGGCATCACTAAGGTTAATGTAGCCAAGCTTAACGTTTACGCCGTCCATTTGTGCCTTTGACCACATAAGCATTTTGCCAAGCATTTCGATGGTACCACGGGTAACGTTAAGCAGATCGCTCTCTACCGACCGACGATCATCGCTATCGAGTTCATTATCATTGACTAACTCCAGGTAGTTTTGAATATTACCCAAAGGCGAACGCAGATCATGAGCGATGATAAACAGCAGCTTGTTGCGCTCGGTATTTATGCGGGCAAGCTCATGATTTACGTGGGTCATCTCGGCATTTTGCCGCTCAATGGCAATAGCCTTGTTAGCCGCAGAATTTTTTTCGAAATCGTAGTTCCGTCGCAAGTAGGCAATGGTGTAATACAGCACAAATACAAAAACAACATAAGCTGATGTAACATCTATATACCTTGCCCGGCGGCTAACATATGTATCGGGTATAACATTTGGCAGGTAATACTCAAGGGCGTGCAAACCGATAAGGATAAGCAGATTGAGTGCCACCCAAAAACGCTGTTGTCTTTTAGGCGCAACACAAAGCACCAGCATAATACACAGGCCCATCAACAAATCTGTAGGGCCGTTTGTGCCGGAGTTGTATATGTAGTTAAATACAAACAGGATGTTACCGGTTAATGCGAAGATTACAAGGGAAGAATTTACCTTGCCGTGGTAGCGTGAGCGGTAGTAAAGCAGCATAAAAAATAGCATAGCTACAAAGCTCATTAACGAAACCACTTGCAAACCAATAAGGTAATTAAAAGGCACGTTATAGCCCAATGCTATAGTCGCTATTACGCAAAGCGAATGAAATATTCTTGTTTCGAGCGGAAATTGGGAAGCATGGCCCGTAATGTTGGCCCAAAGCTTGTTAATTTTTGCTTTTAACTGCAATATATTTAAGGTTAGGTTGCATTACAAGATTACTAATTATTATTTAAACAAATAGGCGCTTCAAAACACTAAAATGCAAAATTCCGAGCATAAAAAAAGCCGGCCCAAGCCGACTTTAAAAAGAATATGTATGGGGCGTAAATTAATTACGGCTAAAACCTCTGTTACCACCACCCGTAAAACCCGGGCCTTTGTCTTCAGCAACATTTACTGTAATGCGTTTGCCATAATAGCTTTGTCCGTTCATGCATCTGATAGCTTCTTTAGCTTCATCCTCATTCACCATTTCAACAAAGCCAAAGCCTCTGCTTTCTTTTGTTTCGCGATCTTTAACAATCCTGAGCGATTTAACCGGCCCAAAATCTTCAAAAACAGCGTTTAATTCGGCCTCACTTACTTCTAATGGAAGGCCTCCAATAAATACTTTCATTAATCTCCTTTGTTTTATACAAAGGTACAAAAATAAGCCATTTTGTGGGTACAAACGCAGTGAATACCATTGCAGAGACATCATTTTTACAATTACGTGTCATTGAGACACCATGCAGACAATCAGTCTTTAAAGCCGCTTAAAATTACTTTGACAGCTTCTTTACGAGAAGTTCAAAACTGCCTTCAACCCTTTGTATGGGGGTATCCTTCTTGTCATCCTTTGCCATAAAAACAAAGAAGGTCCCGCGGGCCAGTATAGTGTCTGCGCTATAGGCGGTTAATTGGATCTTGCCTGCATCGCCCGGCTTTGTATATTGGGTAAGCGAATATTGTTCGCTATGTAACGCGTCGTGATTCAACAGCAGCTGGCTGCCCTCTACGTCGCGGGTAACACCGGTAGCGGCTGCCCCCTTCGCACTGATGCCAAAACTCAAATTATGAGCTTTGTTGATTGCCGTTATACCAAAATAATCATTGTTGCCTACGTTCATGCTAACAAAGGCTACAGAATCCTGCGATGCATTAAATATGTAAACAGAGTCGCCAAGCTTGAGTTTAAGGCTACCTGTTGACGCGAGGTAGTTCCCCGGCGACTCAACAGCAAGCGCACTATCTGCTTTTGCAGCCTGCAATTTTTGATCAACCGCCTGGGTATTGCTGCTATCGTCTTTTTGACAGGCAGAAACAAACCCCATTAAAGCGAGGAGCAAACACACTACGAAATTGGCAAAACCTTTATTCATGTTTATGACGACTCACTAAACATACGAAAATAAATGCCAAATTTAAGTGCCAAGCAATACCATCAGCAAAATTTAACATTTATTTAACCTTTCCACGCAGATAAACATAACAAAAAATTCTAATAATATTAGCAATATCAAAATTAATTTCGTACATTTGTATAACTAATTTGCTAACCGGCATATTTATCACAATATTATATTTTATGCCTTTACCATTAACCACTGCCGGATGCGTGGCTTTAATTGAAAGTTATTTTGACCATATCCAGGGCAGTTTTCATTACGAAAATCCAATTGCCACCGACTCCAAAAAAAATACGCCATCCAAAACCGAAAAGATTTGGGACCGTGAACCTGAACCTGCTTTGTTTACCGGCTTAATGCTGCACCTGGGCTTTAATAGCCAACAAGAGTTTGAGGAATATGAGCGCAAGGGCAAGCACCGCAAACATATAATCAAAGCCAGGTTGCGTATCGAGAAAGAATATGAACGCAAACTGCACATGCAGGCACCCACAGGAGCAATATTTGCGCTTAAAAAAATGGGATGGACTGATAAAAGTGAAACCACCCCTTACACTGAAATATTACCGAAAAGCATTGTTGTGGAAGTGGTACAATCAGGCCCGAATGTGGCAGCTAACGAGAAGGAAGTTGAGCTTTAAGTATCCGCAATTGAATTGAAGGAAAAACACCGGCTTCAATAAGCATTATTTAATGAACTCCGTTTGCATTGCGCCAGCTATGGCAATAGCTCCTATTTATCAATAAAGTTTTAGCCAAGACTTTAACATGTAACATGCATACCACCATATTATTTAACAGTAATTATTACTCTACAGCCCAGGTTGTTGTAAACCAGGGAGGCACAAGTTCGGGCAAAACATATGCTATACAACAGGTACTTTTTTGCCTGGCCTGCGAAAATGAAAAGCAGGTTATTACAGTGGTTGGCCAGGATATACCTAATTTAAAGGCCGGTGTACTGCGCGATGCACAGGCAATACATGCTGCATCAGCAGTGTTGCAGCGCATGGTAAAAAACTTCAATAAAACCGATAGGGTTTACGAGTTTACAAACGGTAGTTTGATTGAGTATAAAAGCTATGCAAACGCACAGGACGCAAAATCCGGAAAGCGCGACTATCTGTTTATAAACGAAGCCAACGGCATACAATGGGATATATTTGCAGAACTGTCTTTACGTACCCGGAAACGCATATTTATCGACTATAATCCCAACAACAGCTTTTGGGTACATAATAATTTGCTGGGTAAGCCAAACGTGCAATTTCTGATATCCGACCATAGGCACAATCCATTCCTTGCTTATGAAGTAAGGCAAAAGATTGAGGCACTTAAGCAACAGGATATTGAATTATGGAAAGTATACGCCCGGGGGCTTACAGGCCGTATCACCGGTTTGGTTTTCAACAACTGGCATATCTGCGAAGCGATACCAATCGGTGCTAAGCTCATAGCAGCGGGGCTTGATTTCGGTTTCACTAATGATGAAACAGGTTGCGTGCTGGTTTACCTGCAAAACGGTGAACTTTGGGTAGACGAAGTGCTTTACCAAACGGGCCTTACCAACACCGATATTTCCGAAAAGCTCAAGCAGGCAGGTATTAATTATACCACTCCCATTATAGCCGATAGCGCCGAACCAAAATCTATAGAGGAACTGAAGCGCCTGGGCTGGATGATCACGGGTGCAAAAAAAGGGCCCGACAGCGTACAACACTCCATTGATATACTTAAGCGCTACAAGATCAATATAACCCGCCGCAGTACTAACCTGCGGAAAGAATTTGAACGATACAAATGGCGCACCGATAACAGCGGCAAAGCTATTAACCAACCAGTTGATGCATGTAACCACCTTATTGACCCGCTGCGTTATGTAGCCCTAAACAAGCTGAATAACAAGGCCAGCAAAACGCTTAATACCAAACTTCCTTACCAACCTGGGCCGGAGAGCCATAGCCTGCTTAATGAACTGCTTGGCCTATCCTGAACCGCTTACCATTAACCTGATATTAAAACCATAGTAAAGAAGCAAACCCGATATGATAGAAAAAACACTTATTACAACACACGGCACATTAACTATCAGCATGCCATCGCGCCTTGATGAAATAACGCTGGGGCAAATGATAGAGTTACAGGAAACCAATGACATGAGCGATTTGCAGGCCATAAGTATTCTGACTGGCATATCTGTCACAGATTTACAAACTGTAAAGAGCGCTGATGACTTTTTAAATCTGGCCGATGTAATATTATCGCTTTCGCACCAAATTAAGTACTTGTATGATAGCGACGATATCCCTAAAAAAATCGGATTAACTGTAGGCAAAAAGAAGGCAACACTTAACGTGATCAATAATTTGTCTGTAGAACCAACGGGGGCTTTTATGGCTGCCCGTGACGTAATAGCCGAGGAGGTTGCCCGGTTTGTAGACATTTACGGTGAAGAGGCATGGCAGGATTATTTTAATCCATCGCTTACCGCGTGCTGCAAAGTATTGGGGTACTATTTCTATAGCAGAGCAACCGGGAAGCGGTATAACGAGTATGAAGCGGCCAATTTTGCTGAAACAATAAAACAGTTAAAGGTAACGGAGGCACTACCAATTGCCAAACATTTTTTTATGAGTTATCCCAACTTATACAAACCGAAACTAAGCTACTGGCAACGGCTGTTACAGCTATTGAGAAAAGAGCCGGTATAAAGGCCTTTGAAACCTTTAAATACATTAATACAATAAATTCCCTTGCCGGTGGCGACATCACAAAATGGGATACCATACTTGCCATGCCCTATGAGCGGGTACTTACAAAACTTTTGCTGAACAAAACTGAAGCCGAATACCAAAAACGCTACAGCGAAATGATGACGGCCAATTAAATAAACCCAACTATATCCAAATGCGCAACCAAATTGAAGCTATTGCACAAAGCCTTACAGCCGCCCCCTCTTTTTTATACGGTACCGAAAAAGAACTTAATACTCTTGCAGATGATGCTGCGTTTCCATGCGTAATGTTGTATCCATTGCAGCCCATTACTTTAATGCCGGGGGTAAACGGCTCGGTAAGTAATAGCTTTATTTTATATATCGAATTTTTGTACAAAACTGACTTTGGACAATTCACTGCAGACAACGAAAGCTTTGTGCAACAAGCCCTGCTGATGGCTAATGAGTTTATTGTAAAAGCATCAAAATATCGCGATAGAGAAGGCCGGTTCTTCAAAGTCAAAACCGGCGAAAAAGCCAAATGCCTGCCGGTATACAATAAGCACGATGTAAATACAACCGGCGTGGGGCTAACCATAACGCTTAACCGCATGTACCAAGACATACTTTAACACTTCATTCAATTCAAATCAACATCAATGGCTGTTTTAGCACTCATCGACATGTCGAGCACCTATGTGGTAGGTACACAGGTAAACGGGCGTGTTTACATAAAAATAATAAACCCGGCAACCGGGCAGTTAACCAATGGCAATAACATCGCTATTAGTTACCAGGTAAATAACAATGGCATACTTAAAAACTACACCATTAATATTGCCGGCCAAAGCCAGGCAATATATACCGGTAAAATTAGCGACAGTGATCCGCTTAACCCCTACTACACCTCGTTTTTAATAACAGGCCAAGGCGAAACGCTCGAATATGAAGATACGCCATATGGCTGCGACCTTTCCATCACAAGCGTGGAAGTCCGCCAGTCAGAGTCGGCACCCGGCGCGGCAGATGCTGTCATAGTTGTGCAGGCAAGTTCGTCCTACCTGCCTATCCTGTACAGCCTGGACGGCAACACATATCAAAATTCGGCCGTATTTACGGGGCTTAGCGGGGGCGCGAGAACCGTTTACGTTAAAGATGCTAATAACTGCACAGGCATAAAAGACGTATCCATCCCGGTGCTGAATAATCTGCTGGTTTCAGACCCTTCGGTTACCTTACCGGGCGGCAACATCTCCAGGTGGAGCGCAGCCTTCAACCCTATTGTATTTACGTATCAGCGTAAAGATTTTAGTGTAAACAGCGTACAACAGGATACTGCTACGGGGAATGCTATAGTAACCATTAGTGAGAATATCTCAGCAGTACAAAAGGATGATTACATATACCTTAAAGCGGGCGTTTATAACGGCGTCTACAAAGTTACCGGTAGTAATGGATACAATGGGCTCATAATTGATATCCCCTATAGCGGTAACGCTACCGGCTTTATCAACATCAACCGCTTAAGGCCCTACTATCGCATCATTACCAAAATTACTTATACCGATAAACTGACGGGACAGCTAAGTGTAATAAAAGCCACAAACCGGCCAAACGCCCAGGGCACAACACGAGCCGATATCTCCAATTTTTTGCAAAGCGTGCTGCGTCCCGTTGACGAGAGCAATTATGCGCTTGCCAACTATCGGGACGATAACCTGAGCGCCAGCTATACAGTATCCTACGCCGAAGCTTGGGACGAGGGCACCACAGAAAAAACATCTGCTTATGTACAGATGCCCCAGCCATATTATGTGGTTTATGCAGCAAAACAGCTGGGAGATCACTATAGTGGGAACTTAGCTTCTTACGTCCCTTTTGCAAGTGTGCCGCAGGGTTCTACCAAAGCAAAATGGATCACCGACTTTAACGAGCCTGCGTACAGCAACGGTTACCCGTTTGATATCAGCTTTATTTACAGCGAACACCTCATGGGTAAAGACATATTCTGCGAGATGGTCTTGCTCGACATTAACCGTAAACCGCTACCGGGCGGCCCGCAAACTACTTACTTGCTTAATGAAGATGGTTCATGGTTATTAAATAATGATGGCAGCCGGTTGGTAATAGCCCGGCAGGGTGTTGCAAATATACCAGTGCCTGCACAACTTGGCCTGAACCGTTTGCTCATCAGCCAAAACTTCAATGACGATGTATATTATCTCAATCTCACGCTAAAATACATCGACGGCGGTACGAGCGAAGCTGTAACGCAAACCCAAACTGTAAGGATTGATGACGCGGTTGATGACCAATCGGTTTACCTGCGTTGGATAGGCTTAAGTGGCTCGTGGAACTACTACCGCTTCGTTTTTAATCAAGAAGTTAGCCTTGACGTGCAGAACGCCGTGATTATCAAAAACTATGTGAGCGACTGGCAAAACCAACAGGGAATTGACGAAGTGATTAGCAAGTCGGCTGGGAACAAGGTTAAGGTGATGGCCGAGGATCTTTCTGTAGACGACATTAAAGGCCTACAGTCCATTAAGTACTCGCCAAAGGTGCAGATGCTGGTAAACAAAAATCCGGTAAAATGGCAAACAGTGGTTATTAATACCGCCACCTATGCCGAATATGAAACCCGCAACGGCCGCGCGCCCTTCAGCATAACATTTAACCTCCCTGCAATAAATGTCCAGGCACAATAGGCTTTAGCCTACGGTACATGGTTCATAGCCAATAGCTTTTACCATGATCTATGAACCATTAACCATCAGCAAACCATGAACCAACTTCAACTTTACATCAATAACGAACTTGTTGACCTGGCCGACGATAGTCCCATTGCACTTACTTTTCAGATAAATAACCTTGCCGAAGTCAAAAATCAGCAGGGTAATACCAGCAACCAGTTTAAGCTGCCGCTAACCCAGCGCAACCGGCAAATACTGGGCTATCCGGATGATATTGCATTTACCAATTGCAAGCCATACAACAATTATGAAGCACGCGTGATGCAGGACGGACTCGAGATTATTCCCTACGGAACAGCCGTTTTAAACAGTGTTGAGCAAAGCAGCGCCAACATCACGATCCTGAGCGGCAACGTCGACTTTTTTGATGCCATAAGTGGCAAGATCTATGAAATGGGCGACGATCAAACACCATATGGTAAAAGCAAACCATTTAAAAAACACCAGCATAAATGGACACTTGCTAACGTAGTCAACTCCCAAACTAAAACAGAGGGCTGGATATGGCCGGTTGTTGATTATGGTAAACTTGTTTACAATGAATTAGGTCAGTGCGAAATAAACGTAAGGAACTTGCGTCCTGGCTTTTTTATTAAAACATTGATTGATACAATGTTGGAAACAACCGGTTACAAAGCTGCGGGTGCCTTGCTTGATGATCCGCTGTACCCTAAATTGATTGCCCAATTCAGCAACAGTTCTTTTGAACATGGCACAGATTTTCAAAACGAGCCTCGAGAGTATGGTCTTAATGCGGCTATTATGCAAAATTTAAACGTGAGCCATGTACCAATTAATGATAATACCGGAACAATACCTTTCAATACGATAAACAATGACCCGGCGCGCCAGTTTTATGGTGGTACTACCTTCACTTCACAGCAAATTAGTAATGTTGAAATAAAGCTCACAATACCTAAAATACGGTTTGAGGGAAAGGTTACCGGGAAGCATCCATCGCTTTTAAAAATATATATTACCTACAACGATGCGGGTACCAGGATAGCGCTTACGGAGACTACTTTCGACTTTAGCAGCGGCTTTGAGCGCCTTAGCGGCAGCGGTGGTAATATCAGAGGGTATGTTGATATCGCGAACACTGTAATGTCTGCAACAGCCGACCTTGCTATTGGCAATCAAATCAGTATCGACTATGAATTTAAAGGAGACAGGCCTGCATATTTTACCATTTACGCCGGCGCTTCCCTTGTAATTACGCCTACTGCGCAAACGGTACTTTACGGGCAGGATGTACAGTGCGAGCGCATATTTCCGGACATCAGCCAAAAAGATTTACTGAAAGATATTTTGCAACGTTTTGGCATCATTTGCCAAACAGACAGCATTGCCCGCACGGTTAATTTTGCGTCTTTCAAAACTATTGTAAATAACATCGCTATTGCCAGAAACTGGACCGGAAAATGCCTTGATCAAGGCAAATCGGTAACCTTTCAGCTTGGCAATTATGCACAAGTGAATTACATGAAGCATAAAGAAGACGATGCAGTGCTGCCAAAAGGCTTTGCCGATGCAAAAATAAATGTAGCTGATAAAACACTCCAGGCCTCGATGGATTTGTTTGAAAGCCAATTTGCAGGCACACTTAACCGCCCTTACATTGGCGGTACCATTGCGCAAATAAAGATGATTGAGGCAGAGGCCGACAATGATGACTTTAATATTGCAGTATCGCCAAGGATATTGATAGACAAAAAGATAGATCTGCGCAGCTACAACAACCGATCAATTAAATTTACCGATGGTGATTTAAGCAATATTGTTAACGCAACCGTATCAGTGCCATACTTTTACCGGCCGGAAGAAAAAGAAAGCCTTAAATGGGACGATCTGCGAGTTAAATATTATCCCGAACTTGAAAAGATTTTGCAGCAAACCAAAAAGGTTGAACGTTATTTTTTACTAACGCCTAGAGATATTTTGGAGCTGGACCTGCTGATACCGGTTTACCTGGAACAAGACAGCGCCTATTATTACATCAACAAAATAGATGGCTGGCGTAAAGGCCAGCCGGTAAAGGTTGAGTTAATCAAACTGGGGTAAGGGCTTTACAACTACTCCTTTTTCCTGATTGACTTTATAAGCAAATCGACATTCCACGGCATCGAATTTTCAAAAAACGCGGCATAGTCAAGTTTACCCTTTTCATTAACATGCATAAGCGAGCCCGAAACAACTACCATATCTCCGGCTTTTAAACTCTTGATTATTTTAAGATTGTTTTTAAGTTCGTCGGTTTTGGGATTTTTCGGGATAGTATAAGTGAAATCTACACGGTTGTTAATCCCAATTGTATCAGTACTAGGATCGTCTTTTATTTCAGAGACTAACATTAAATTATATACAGGTATATCATCCGTATTGCCAAGCACTTTAATTACACTATTTACATCATAAGCATTGTCATTAATTTCGACTACCTGTAAAACCCAATCATTAATGTTTTTAAGACTGTCTTTCGCATATTTATTATAAGCAGTTATGCTTTGGTCTTTTGCAATAGCATTTGATTGATGCTCATATGCTGAAGCCGCCTCTATTTTATTTAAAAATGCCACTTGGGCGGCAGGACGCATGTCCACGACTTTAGCATCTGCAGGTTGGGCCAATGAAGATCCAGTATGCTTGTTGCCAGTGTTTTGGCAGCTTACAACCAAAATCGCAATTAGGAATACAAATAGATTGAATGATATTTTCATGTATAAGGTTTAGAAATTTCAAATTCTAAGATAAATATTCTAAATGATACGGTCGTAATTTGAAAAGTTATATTTATATTTACCAATAAAATTAGCAAAACCTACAATGATCACAAAACGCTTATTCCCGTTTGTCCTTCCTTTTATTTTAATTGCATGCACTCCCCCGCCCGAAGCAAGGTATACCGATAAACCTATGCCTGCTGCTGAACAATCTTTTTTAAGGGAGCTTGTTAAAACCGACTCTGTTTACGATGCTCAAATAAATGAGATAACTAAAAAAGAGTCGTTTGAAAAAGGCAAAGCAGAAGTTGAGAAGTATATAATAAACAATCTTTCGGTTAATAACTGGGTGGGGATTGTTCAAAATATTGAAGTAAAATCGGAACCGGTTGACTATGTAAAGGTAGACGTGTTTTTACCTATCGGAAACTGGCACGAAGCCGCTGGCCCTGAATACACTAACCCTATGTTTGTTTCTCTTGTCAACCCAAAAGATGCTAAGTTGATGGAAGCCGTCAAAAAACTACAAAAAGGAGATGAAGTATTTGTAAGCGGAAATATACAAAAGAACCTTTCGGGCAGAATAAACTTTATCAATTATACTGATGGCATACGTGACTTGGAATCCTTCAAGAGCCTTAACCTTGACTTGAAATTAACAGATATTAAAAAGTCAAATGGTATTAAACCATGACAGGTAAAAAACTACTGCTATATGTATGTATAATTTTGATTATTGGTGCAGCTATTATAGGCTTTTTAAATATTGGCTACTTTAAAGCGTACTATAAAGATCTGCAAACCAATGATTTTACACCAGGGAGCAGGCTTTATGCGTTTGAAGCATTTAATTATAGCAAAAACTTTGATTTGCCGATTTACAGGATCGCCGAATCGCAAACTTCGTCAGAAAAAAAGATTGTACTTTCTGGCAAATGTTTCCTTAGTGATAGTTTAATAAAGCATAAGTCTGCTTACATAGGAAATTATTTGAACAGAAAGCTTATTTCAATTAAATACAAGGCAAGCAATGGCACAGACACCACTTCGGTAGTCAGGCTTTACGCTATCATGCCGAATCCAAAGGCAGTCAATACAACCCGGTTGAAAGCCGGTAATTTGCCACAGAGCTATAAATTTATAGATAGCAATTTGTATATAACCGACTATTCTATTAATCCTAAGCAATCAAAGTAAACCCATCTTAAATACATCATAGGTATATAACATGTCATTAAAAAAAGTAGCATTATCATTAGGTGTAACTGCCGCCTCAGTGTAACCGCTTTCAGTTTTTATAATTTCAAGCTTATAAATGCTTATTATAAAGATTTTAAATACAACCCCTTCAAAAAAGGAGATAAGGTATATGCTTACAGGCCATTCGCTGCCATGTCAACTTCTAAACTCTTTTTGATGCGAATAGCTAAATCAAAAAATGATTCACAATATTTTGTGTTGATGCCGGCAGCATTTACTAATGACAGTTTATATAAGTATAAATCGTCATATATTGGTAAATACATTAAGCGTACAATATTTCCTATTCATTATAACGATTCTACGCTGTACGCAACTTTGTATGCTATTGAGCCTCTTAAAAGTGCGTTAATCACACAGGCAACAAAAGGTGATACCCTACCTGCCGGATATGAGTACATTGATGATAACCTTTATGGCTTACCTAATAACTTTGAGCCAAAGGAATCAACAAAATTTTATGACTTTCGATAAACGCAAATAGTACGCTAATTTAATTTTTTGCTTAAGCGCATCTGCTTATGCAAGATTTCCACGAAAGTGATTGTCTAATATTTTAACTGGAATAACAATATTTACAAAACAAACAGGTATTTAAAACCTCCTATGATTATGCCATTTTGCATTTATAACACAATTATTTTATGGAACAAAAACCTTTATCACAAGATGATATCGATAAGGCAAAAGCTTATAAAGAAGCGCTTGATGAACTGCAAAAATCCGTTGTCGGTTTAAATAGCAAATTACCATCTTTTGCTGATGGCATGAAGGCCGGCATACAGGCTATCGGAGAAAAACTACCGGAGGTGGTAGAATCCATTAAAAACCTGAATGAGCAAAATCGGCAATTGGCAGAGTCAGGTGGCAAACCCAAAAATATTTTAAAGGAGTTAGCGTCATCCATGCTATCATGGAATACACTAATTTCTGTTGGTGTAACCTTACTTGCAACTTA
Source organism: Mucilaginibacter pallidiroseus (assembly GCF_007846085.1). Classification (GTDB taxonomy): domain Bacteria; phylum Bacteroidota; class Bacteroidia; order Sphingobacteriales; family Sphingobacteriaceae; genus Mucilaginibacter; species Mucilaginibacter pallidiroseus. The sequence continues at coordinate 44,882 of NZ_VOEJ01000008.1, read as the reverse complement.
CGGTGATGCCATTATTGACTGGGTAAGTAGCCTGGGAAAAGGAAAAGATGCCAGCAACCAGTCAAAACTTAGTATAGAGAGCTTGAATAAAGCTGTGGGTAGCACAGAGTACAGCGGAGCCATTAAACAAGTTAATGAACTTAAAATTAACGTTGGCCTGGCAAAAGATGGCTTTTTGAAAAAACAGGATGTACTTAGGCAATACAATGATACGCTTGGCAAAACGATGGGCCATGCCGATACTTTAAATGAAGTAGAGGGAAAACTACTTAAAAACGGGCCAGCCTATATAAAAATGACTTTATATAAGGCAACTGCTCAGATGGCATTACAAGAGGCGGCAAAAAAAGCTGTTGAAGCTGAGCAAATTAAACTTAAAAAAGATGAAGATGTATTAACCTTTTGGGACAAAACGGTTGATTTTTTTAACCGCAATACTGGAGCTGCGGGGATAGGCGCTGCGGGCATGTCAAACACCGAAGAAATAGCCGACGCTGAATTAAAAGCTAAAGCTAACCAAAGACGTAAAGAAGAGGGAGATCAAATTCAAAAAGATCAGCAAAATTTAGTAAATATTGCGGCCACTTACCAAAAGCTTGCTGCAGAGGTTGCTAATGGAAATGGACTTAATTTTGTTGGCAGTACTACCACTGAAATTTTAAAAAAAGATTTTGTAAGAAAGCATAATATCATTACCTCTCACGCCGAACAACTCATGCAGGCTAAATCAATTGATTTTGCGCAAACCCTTGAGCTTAATAAAAACCAGTACGATCTTGAACTTAAGCAGCTGGACGGGCTTTTGCGAGATAAGGAGATCAGCCAGGAGGAGTTCAATAAACGCAGCGAGCGGCTGCAACACAAATACAAACAAAACATTGGCAACAATGCCGAATTGTTTGCCAAACAAAACATGGCCGATATGAAAAAGGCGATGGATGTGCTCGCCGGGAATTTAAGAGAAAAGGAAGGCCAACAAAAAAAAGATGTCATTAGTCAGGATGAAAAGGAATTAAGAAAAATAAAGCTACCCGGAAACCAGTTAGCAGCAGAACGTAAGTTAATTGACGACAAATTTGCTTACGAGCTTTTTATGGCCGGTAATAACAGCGAAAAGAAAAAAGCTATAGAAGAAAAACACCAGAAGGACCTTAGCGATTTATCGGAACGATACGAACAACAGCGTAAGGAATTCGCGGTAAACACAGCTCAAAAAGTCGCTGATGCAGCCTTCTCTTTACTTGGCAGTAATATTAAAGCAAACACCGAAGCCAAAATAAAAGGACTTGAAAAGGATAAGGCAAATGAATTAAGCAACACTAGCCTTACATCTACGCAGCGTAAAGCAGTTGAGGAAAAGTATAAAAAGAAAGAAGAGCAGGAAAAAATTAAAGCTTTTAAAGCCGAGCAGCGAATGTCTGTACTGCAAGCGGTGGTGAATGGTGCTTTGGCTATAACTAAAGCCACATCACAAACCGGTGTGCTTGCACCTTTTGTAATTCCGGGTATAATAGCATCAACTGCAGTACAGATTGCTACTATTGCATCGCAAAAGCCTCCTCAATTTGCCAAAGGCGGTCAGTTCATCTCTGACGGGCGTGGGGCCTTGCTACCCGGCTATAGCCGTACCGATAATACCAATGCTTACCTGCGCAGCGGCGAGGCTGTGGTAGTATCTGAAGCTATGCGCAACCCGTGGGCACGCAACTTAGTAAGTGCCATTAATGTGGCGTATGGCGGCCGCGACTTTTCGATGCCAAATCCCGGCAAAGGATATTCAATTGGTGATATTTATACCGATGGTGGCAATGCCAACCGCTACTATAGCCAGCCGGTTGTTGATGTTAAAGAAATGGCAAATACGCTGGCTTATCAAATGATCAACAACTTTCCCCCTATTTATGTGGATGTGAAAGACGTAAACAATCAGCAGAACATTTTGGCGCAAACAGTTAACAGGGTGAATCTGTAAAAAGAATTAATAAATTATGCCATACAGCATACAAACACAACATGAATATTAGCCTTGCAAACCAATTGTTTGATAATGGTACGTTATCAACTTTATACAAATCCGGTTTTATAACGTCGAAGGTATTTATCTACCGCGAGATCTACCTATGGGTACATGCCCAGGTACAAACCCGCAGCATTACAAAAAACCAGGCGGTGCTGGAAGCTGAAGTAAAATTTGAAAAAGACGAACGAACTATATGGCGGGCGCTAAATTGCTTTACTGCATAGGTTCGGAACTTGAATTATAGGAATATTATGAATTAATTGGATTATCCATCACTTTCTAAAACTATGTTAATTCTGATTCAGAGATCACTGACAAACCAACGCCACCACTCAGTTATGTAATTACACCGATATTTGTATTGTTCGGTTGAATTTGGAGTCCGAATTTAATCATAGCTATTAGGCATTGCTCAGTGCATCCAACCAATGGCATTCTTTCAATTCATAAAATTCTTATCATTCAAGTTCAGAAGGTACTGACAAACCAACGCCACCACTCAGCTAAGTAATTATGCCGATATTTGTATTGTTCGGTTGGAGATAATCCCAATCTTAAATCTGTCTTAACCTGGCCGATGCCATTGTCAAGATCTAACGCTCCCAGTTAGTTATATTCTTTTAATTCGAGTTCGGACGAACTGACAAACCAACGTCACCACCTGCCAAAACAATTATTACGACTTTTGAATTATGCCAAACGGCATTCAAAACAATCAACCTAAAAAATCATAATGCGGCTTAGGGACGGCAGTCATATAAAAGTCAGGGCATTAAAACAATCGGTGTAATTACACCAAAATCAGTGTAATCCAAATACTGTAATTCACATTAAAGAAATCGGTGTAATTACATCAACAATCAGTGTAATCCAAATACTGTAATCCCAAACAATGAAAATATACTTATATGATAACGAAACAGATTGCATAGGCTCGGGCAGCCTGTCGTCTGCATACATCAAAACCCAGTTAGATACAGCTGCCGGTGCCGATGTCGAGGTACATATCAGTTCGGTAGGTGGGTCGGCATTTGATGCCATCGCCATTTACGATCTGTTGAAAAAGTATCCCGGCAAGGTAACCACCTATGTTGACGCTTTGGCGGCATCGGCAGCGTCGGTAGTAGCAATGGCGGGCAGCAGCATAGTCATGAGCAAATATGCATTGTTCATGATTCATAAACCCATGGTAGGTAGCGGCGGCAACGCTGATGAATTATTAAAGGATGTGCAGATGCTGAACGTAGTACAATCACGCCTGGCACAGATCTATATGGACAAGTCGGGCCTTGACGAAGCAACCGTAAACAGCCTCATCAACGCCGTAACCTGGATGACAGCCGACCAGGCCTTGAGTCTTGGCTTTGTCGATGCCGTGGAAGATTACACACAAACTGTTATAAATAGCGCCCTTATTAAAAAGTATACAGAAACGGCACCGGCTGTTTACCAGCGCTGCATCAATAAAATCTTAATAACAAAAAGCAATATGAACATGGAAAACAATGACCTCATTGAAAGGACCACATCGGTGCTGGACAAGATCATGAACTTTTTTAAACGCGTAATTAACAAGCAAACCGTTACTGACAAAGGAACGCTGCACCACAGCGGTGAAATTTGCGAAGGTGCCGAAGTTTACCAGGACGAGGATTTAACAAAACCAGCCGTAACCGACAGCTACACCACTGCCGACGGGCAGCAATTGGATGTTAAAGATGGTAAAATCGAATCATTATCGGGCATTAAAGCAACTACCGATGAAGACGATGAAGTTATTGGAGCCGGCAAATTTTCAAAAGGCGCCAAGCCTGCCGAAGTGCAAAACCGCTTCCTGGAAATTAAAGCGCGCTTAAATGCCCAAAACACCTTACTGGCCGAGGCCAGAGCTGCACTTGAAGAGGCAAACCAGCATCTTAACAAAACCCGCGAGGAAGTAAAAAACGAAATCAAAAGCAGCTTCACTCCCGAAGGTTCAAAACGCAGCAACAAAGCCAAAACAGAGGCACAACCCTTTTTTGCTCCACAAAGCGCACTTGCTAAGCAAGCTGTAAAAAAAGCAGTAGGTAAATAAAGCTGTTTACGCACTCAAATCTACCGGCTCATCACATTACAATCCCTATAAATAAACCTCATTAACCAAAAGCTCTCCCTTTAGGGGGTTGGGGAGCTAAAAATTATGGCTCAATTTACATTTACAAACAACACTTATGCCGGCGAAGCGCTGGCAGGATTTATGGCCAGCACGCTGCTCGAGGCCGACTCGGTAAAGCGTGGCTTGCTCACAGTTATTAACGACGTAAAATCGCGCAAGGTTATACTTGATGTTGATGATGACGTGGTATTGCAAGACCCATCGGGCATATTTGCCGACCAGGGCACAACTGCGGCACAGCGCGAAAGCTACCTTGACCCCGTGGTATACGAATTTATGAAGCAGGAACAGTGGGACAAGCTGGTACAATCATGGGAGTCGCAACAATTAAAACCCGGTGCTTTTCAGGACTATGAAGGAGTGGTTGACCTGAGCGATTTTATGGTGCAGCGCTATCTTACCAAAATCCAGATAGCCAACGAACGCTTATACTGGCTGGGCAAAGGGGCAACAAAAGAGGCCGCGTTCACAGCGCCTTTTACAGGCTTGTTGCCAAGCATAGCCTCAGCAAACGGCGTATACAAAGTAGGCTTAAGCAAATCAAATACCTCGATGGCTGCTACCGCAATCAGTGCAGCGGGTTTAGTTACCGTAGGCAGCACAATTACACTAAAAGATGGCGATGTGGTAAGCATTACCGCGGTTACTGGGTCGATTAAAGACACAACAAACGGCGCGGGTATTGATGTACAGGGCCAATCGTACTTTATCCGTGTAGAAAGCGCAACTACTTTCAGGCTGATACGCAATTATAATGAAGTAAACACACGCAAGGCTGCAACCTTTACCGGTTCCGCAACTGCTGCAATGGTAAGCTATATTAACGCCAGCAACGTACTGGATGTACTTACAGGCATCTACGCGCAGCTTGACCCTGCCGACCGCAGCCAGGAAGACTTTAACCTTCAGATACCATTGCACGTCGGTTATGCTTATGCACAGGCCCAGGCAGACAAAGCCGTGAATGTGTTGAACGCCTTTACGGACCCTAAGAAAATGGATTATTTAGGCGTGCCGCTGCAACTTATGAACCATTGGCAGGCAAACACCATTTTGGGTGCCCGCGCATCAAACCTTTTCCTGGGCGTGGATCTACTTGGCGACGCTTCCGAACTATCAACCGTTTACATGAAGCCTTACACAAATGATAACGTAGTGCGCATGAAAGCACGCATGAAAGCAGCGGTGAATTTCAAATTTGCAAACGAGCTGTTTTACCTATCTGCTTAAGGGAAAGTACATTAATAGCTTAAACATAATTCACTTTGAAAAGCTATTAATTAAATGCTCTGCCTAATAACAACTCTCCAATAACTCCTATAATGTCAATATACAATAAAATAAATGCCGGCTTTAGCCTGGGCGCAGCTACACCTGTTACGTCGGGTATCGAGGATGTGGTTTACATATTTAATCAGGATGATATTATGCTGACTTTCGACAGCACAAATCCGCTTATCGTAACCGGCTTAACATCTGTGGCAACTGCTAAGGTTTACAAATTTGAAGGCACAAACAACAGTTTCAACACTGTAAGCAAACTGGCCAAAACACAGGTTGGCCCAAGATATACAGAAGAGATAGACTTTAACATTGCAGGCCTATCTGTAGATGTGAAAGCTCAACTTATGGCAATGGGCTATGGCCGTGTTTGCGCTATAGCTGTAAATAATTACAAAGATGGCGATTCGGCAATTGAACTATTCGGCGTCGTTAACGGCCTTATCGTAACAGAAGCCGAACGCAATGCAGCCGACGAGGCACTTGAGGGTGGCTACAAAATAAAACTTACCAACCCCGATAAGTTAAGGGAACCTTACCCGCCGCGTGCCGTATCTATAGCCCCGGCAAACGGCACAGCCAGCTACGCAAGTACACTTGCTGCCATTGAAGACTTAGTAGCCTAATCTTACCACAGTTAATAGACCATAGTCCATGGTTTACAAACAATAATCCTATGGGGTATGGTCTATAAACCATGGATAACTCAAAAAATCCATGACCAATAAATACATTTTAAAACCCGGCCTGCACCAGTTTATACCCGGCTCTGCCGCAAAACATTGTAACGGGAGCCTAAGCGATGAAGAAGCATCATGGTACTTGAAACGGTACCCGCACATCGCAAATCTGTTTGTTATGTTTCCATCGCTGACTACAGAGCAGAACAGCTCGCAATCAGCAACAAAAAAAAGAAGGAACCGCATAACAAAATTAGTAGCCAAAAGCAGCCTTCCTGGAGGTAAGGCGGAAATATGAAAACCTATTTACCACAAATTCAGCGACGCATTTTAGTAAGGCCTAATCAAACATTCGGAATACTTAATTATGATTTGGACAACGCCTACCCACAACGCATGCTTGAACTGGTAGGCCAATCGCCAACGGCAAAAGATTGTTGGAACAAGCGGGCGAAGTTTATAGCGGGCATTGGCTTTGAGCAGCCCGACCTGGGTAAGCAACTTGTAAATAGTTGCGGGCTTACATTGGCAAAACTATTAAAGGCAATTGCTACCGATAAAGCACTTTTTAGAGGTTTTGGCTTGCACATTAACTACAACGCCAACTTTAAAATCTCATCTGTAAACTATGTGAAGTTCGAAGATATCCGCATGGGTGATACAGACGACGCCAAAACAGCCGAAAAATTTGGCATCTACAACGATTGGGGCCGACGATCCTGGAAAAACATCATGCGCAGCAAGATTACATTTCTTGACAAGTATGACCCGGGTGAAGAAACGATTAAGAAGCAGGTGTTTGCCGCAGGCGGATGGGATAAATACAAAGGACAGCTATACTATTTTAACCCCGAAGTGGATGATTATCCATTAATTGAGGCTGATTCTGTTTGGGAAGACTTTGAAACCGAGGCCGGCATTAAAATTTTTAACAACCGCGAAGTAACCACAGGTTTTTTACCATCTACCATGTTGTTTATGCAGTCACGTCGCGAAGAGGCTGATAACAGTTCGGACAGAGGCTACAGAAATGCACCCTCGCAGTTGGAAAAGGATCTTGGGAGTTTCCAGGGAGCTAAAAGTGCGCAGAAGATTATTGTCATAGAATATGAAGATGAAAGTGCCAAGCCCGAATTCCAACCTTATGCAATCCAAAATAACGACAAGCTTTTTGAGAGCACAGAGCGATCTGTAGAAGCCCGGATTATAAAAGGCTTTTCAGTGCCTAAAGAACTTATCAACTCGGAAAAAGCTTCGGGCCTTAGTAACGGCAGCGAAAAAAAAGAAGCAATAAGAGAATTCAATGATAACACCGCTGCGGACAGGATTGAATTAAGTGAGACCATGGCAGAAGTATTCGGTCACTTTTACACAAATCTAAATCCATCCGGAAACTGGAACATAGTACCAGTTCCTGCTAACGTAGCAGATGATGCGCTTGCCTTAAAAGCGGGAGCAGCGATAAACGAGTTGTTGTTATCAGCTATTCCATCGCATAACAAAATTGCCACGCTTGTTCATGCATATGGCTTTAAACAAACAGAAGCAGAAGCTATGGTTGGGGAAGGTTTGGATAACTAACCATGCCACCCATTTTATCACTCACACTACTTCCATTAATCACAAATTATCAACACAATGGAAACAAAACTAATTATTACACCAGCCATGTTGCAACGTTACGAAGACGTTGCATCCAATATAAAGCCTGAGCGTATCAAAGTTTTTATAAATAAAGCCCAGGAACTTGACCTAAAGCCATTTTTGGGGTACATATTATATTACCAATTAGTAAAAGTGCTTGCAGCCGATGGCACACTAAGCGACGATGCGCCGCAGCATCTTAAAGATTTACTAAATGGCTGCGAGTACCTCGACGATCATGGAAACATTGTTTTATATCAGGGCTTATTGCCGGTAATGGCATACTTCACGTTTGCAAGGTTTATTGAAGCTGATGCTGTGCACTATACCCCTACCGGCCCTGTTATAAAACGCCATGAAAATGCAGATGCCGTAGCGCCAAAGGATGTGGTAAAACTTGTACAACAGCAGCGTAGCACAGCTAACGCTTATGCCAATGAGACAGAGCGCTTCCTTATAGACCACCACGAAAACTTTGATGCCTGGCATTATAATCATAAAAATAAAAGCAGCAGGCAAGCAGGCCCACGCATCCGAAGTGTAGATCACACTGATTTCAATTTGAACATAGACAGCTATGAAATACCCATACTTATAACCGACTTTTTAAACTAACATGGCAGTAGACAAAAAAATAAGCGAACTGCCTGTGACCCCTGGTATAGGTGCTAATGATATTTCTGTGCTGGTTAACAATGGCGTAGATTATCAGTTCTCGATAAGTTTGCTATTGCAATACCTCACCTCAAACATAACATCCGGCGCATCAATCACCTTCGGTGCAGTATTACCGCAAAATAACACAGGTAAAAACGGAGATGTTTTCCTGAAAACAAGCACAGGCCAGTTTGCTCAAAAAAAATCAGGTATCTGGACAGTTGTGTACACTCTCCCGGAGGCAAACGGGGCTGATGGAACACTGCTTTACGGCGCAGGAAACCCGGCAATAGCGCTGGGTAAAAACAATGACAGCTACATTGATACCCTTAGTGGCATATTCTACCAGAAACGCGATTTGAATTGGCAGCAAGCATTCTCGATGCAAAGCGGCCCGCCGGGCCCCAGAGGGTTAGCAGGCGAAACAGGATTGCGCGGCCAAGACGGACGAACGATTTTAAGTGGTGATACAAATCCCTCTAACGCACTTGGAACGGAAGGGGATTTTTACATAAATACAGCCACTTACCATTTCTTTGGTCCAAAAGTATGGGGCGATTGGGGAACACCGGTAAATATGTTTTTCCAGCCGGTGGAGCCCTATGCGTTTAAGTTTCTTTCCGGTGGATCTAACCCTATTATCGTCGATAACTGGCAAACAGCGTTCTTTGAAAATTACGGTAACGGCGAATTCATAGTTCAATTTACTGATGATGATGGCAATTATCAGGACAGGCCGGACATAGGTATCAAAAGAATCTTAGACAGATCTGGCCGATTGCCCATTCAAACAGCCATATCATTAGACCTCCCAGACTATCCCGACGGACGACTCATCATTAAATACTCAAACTTAACTCTACTATGAAAAAATACATTTATATGTTTTTGCTGTGTGTAAGTTGCACGGCTGCACTCGGCCAGGATGCTCCGCCACTCGACGCAAAAGTAATAAGCCCTAACCCTACATGGTATAAAAAAATTGCAGGTACCGATACTTCCTATTATTTATACAGCGGCGGCCAATGGGCAAAATTTGCCAGAAGCGAGTGGGTAAAAAAACTATTACAAGATGATTTAGCTTCCGCAGCCAAGCTGGATGGAACAAATTTTTTCTCAGGCTACAATAATTTTCAGAACCTGGGTGCCCGTACGATAGCATTATCATCATATGCGGATACCCTGATACCAGGGGACGTTTCGGCAGGTAACTACAAAGTAAGCTCATCAAATAACGGCCCGTTTATAGGTAACACATCCTATCGTAATCAGGTCCCGCAATTTCGCTGGGGCGAGCGCGCCGGTGGCGGATCATTTGTTGTTCAAAAGTATGAAAATGGCGAATGGAAAAATTTGCTAACCACGAGCGGCAACAGCGATAGCACGTTTGTGAAACGGCCGGAATTGGATAGTGCTATAAATGCTGCCTCAACCATAGCTGGCAGCGGCCTAACAAAGGAAGGTGCTGTAATTAAACTAGGAGGTGTTGTAACCGAAAACACTTTTTTTAATTTACCAAATTTAAACGGTTTATTCTTTTCGGGATGGGACGGACCGACTCAAACCGAAGGAACTTATTTACTTAGTGCAGATATAGGCTCTTACAGGACAAATTTCACGAATAGAAGAGTCAACACAGGCACACAAACCGAAATCAACTCAACGGGCGACGGCATGCGCTTAACCATGCAAGATTTGACTACCTACAACCAAAATGCGATACTATTCAACTACGATAAAACCGTATTATTTGATGGCTCATTGGGTAATACTTGGTTTAAGTATGCAACAGATCTGTCGATTAACGGGCTGCTTGATGATCGATCAATCCCCGATGTTGGCGGCGTTAAGAAGTTGCTTTTAAACCGCCCAGATAGCGCAACATTATCAAATACATACGTTGCTAAAAATGGCGATAACAATATTACTGGAACCCAAAATTTCACAACAGCAACTGGCGGTTATGCTATCCAAACGGGTGGCACAGGTAGCGGTATTAATATACAGGGCACAGGTGATACCGCCATAAATGTAGCGAGTGGTGTAACCAATCTCCTACAAACGGGTATACAAGGATATTTTCAACATAATGGCACAGGTATTCATAATGGCCAAAATGACTTTAATGGAACAACGGCATTTGATGGTAGTGTATCATTTAATGGTGGTGCTGGAAAAGATATTGGCGTTTACCAAGAAGGCAACCAATTTAGTTGGAGATCATCATTGTCAAATGTACAATGGAATATGTACGCTGGCGATAACTTTAGTTTGCAAACGCAAAGCGGCTCGGTAGACTATCAATTTAAAACCGATGGGCTTTATAGGCAGGGTAATAAATTTGTTGAAAGTACTGGTGCCAATAGCTTTACTGGTGATCAAACTGTAACTGACGGCAATATTTTTATAAAAAGCACGACCCCATCAAGCCCAAATGATTATACTTCTATAACCAGGCAATCAATAAGCTTTGGTAATTATAATAATCAAAACTGGGCAACAATCGGCGCGGTTGGCGGCGGCATCAATTTAAGTACATCGGGCGGTACGGCTAATTTTAGTGTAGGCGGCAAAACGCGCCTCACATTGGTTGATATACAAAATCAAGGCTTTTACTCTTCAATTGAGGACGGTTTGGTTATAAAAGGCCCGGGCTTTGTGTCTAACCCGACAGGCCCTACAGGCATTCTGAATTTACAGACTGCGGACGCTCGATACACTACCATCAGCGATACTGCACAATATGCGCGTAAAGACGGCACAACCTTCACCGGCAGCGTTTACCTTGCGCACGACGCCGTTGCCGATATGGAAGCGGTCACCAGGAATCAGCTTTATAACCTGTACAACGGGTTATCCTGGAAGAGCTCGGTTCGTGCAAAAGCACCGGGCAATGTCACACTATCCGGTATACAAAATATTGACGGCGTATCGGGCGTAGCTAATGGTAGGTATTTGCTAACAAATCAGACCAACCAAACAGAGAACGGTATATGGTTAATGCAGTCGGGCCCCTGGATCAGATCGACTGATGCCGATAGCGGCGAAGAGCTGACGGGGTTGACCGTTTCCATATCACTTGGCAGCACAGGTACAAAATATAGCCAATGGACTTACACAGGTGATGCAAACCCTATAATCGGGACTGATAATATTACGTTCTCGCAGATCAGCGGTCCGGGTACCTATGGTGCCGGCACCGGCTTGATAGCAAACGCTAACTTATTTTTGCTTGATCAAACATTCGTTAAAGGCTTATTTTCTGCCACAGGGCCGCTGTCTTACAGCAATGGCGCATATTCAATTGCTCAGTCAGGAACCAACCAGGACGGCTATTTGACATCGTCAGATTATAATACATTTGCCAACAAACAAGCTGCAGGTAACTACCTAACGGCTTTAACAGGAGAAGTAATTGCCGCAGGCCCCGGAAGTGCTGCGGCGGTCATAAACAAGGCAATTACACCAACCTGGACAGGCCAGCATACATTTAGTACACAAACAAATTTTGGAGGTAGTTTGATACCGACCACTAATGCAACTTACAGCTTAGGTAATTCCGGTGGTAATTTCCTTAATGTTTACAGCAATAGTTTGCAATCAAACACATCCATAACGCTAAACACCACCAATGGGAATGGTATTGTATTTAACATTGGCGGTCTAGAGAAATTAAGAATATCGCCCGCTAATGGAAACCTTTTGATTGGTACAACAACCGATGATGGTTCAAGTAAATTACAGGTGAATGGGCAATCGGTGATTGTAGGGCGTACCGCTTTAAATAGCACCCAAGGTTCCTTAATTCCAGCAGCGGTTTATATTGGCACAGCCCCAATAAATACTTCCGGCAGCTTTAATCTTTCAGGCCTTGGCATCAACCAACAAAATAATACTTATACATCAAGTGCCACTGGAAGCACAATTGCTCAGGCTACAGTTAATGGCTACGGTCAGGCAACGGTTGCTCATAGCAACCTAACTACCATAACTAAGATGTATGGTAACTATTTTAGATGGGCTGCAGCTGGTTCAAACACTACTATAACTAATAACTATGCCGCGGGATTTGCTGGAGACGTTGAGGTTACAGGCCAAGCTTTTATCAGTAGTAATACTGTGATCGGAAACGGCGTGCCAAACTCAAAATTCACGATTTATCAATCGGTTGATGGTGTTAGCGGTGGAGCTTCAATATTTAGTACGGCTGGTACCAATATCAGGCTTTGGGCCGATGCAACTAACGCCAGGATATCAGGTTCTGGTTCAGAAAATAGCAATGTTGCAATAAATGGAACTGGGTCAGGTCAGGTATTAATAGGTAGTGTAACAACTGATGGAGTTAGTAGATTACAAGTTAATGGGCAAACCTCGATAAACGGCGCTTTGATACCAGCCTCAAACGGCAATCTACTTTTAGGGGGTGCGAACAATAACTGGCTGTCTGTATATACGAATGAGATAAACAGAACGGGTGCTAATACTTACTTAAACTTTAGATTAAACGGCACGGATCAGGGACGATGGTTTACAAATACCGGAAACCTAGTAGTTGGTGGTACTACAGATGCCGGCACCGGCAAGCTGCAGGTGGTCGGCTCGATCAGCGCGACCACTGATATCAGCGTCCTGGCCAGCGACCGTGGTCTGATATTAAAATCGCCTGACGGTACGAGATACCGCGTTACCGTAGCAAATGGCGGTACTCTTCAAACTACAGCTTTATAACTTTTCAAGTCTACAATCTATTTATAATTTAAAATATGAGAAAAATATCTTTCGCAGCACTATTCGTACTTGCAACCCTATCAAGCTTCGCTCAATCAACCCAAAAAAGGGCCGCTGCAGATACGGCTGGTAAATACAGGGCTGCTGATAACCGCATCTATCAATTTGCCTTAAACGGCGAACAGATAAGCCTTTTACTACAAAGCTCGCAAGCCGGGGTAATACCTTATTTGAAGACTATTAAGCTTCCTATGGATAAGTTGGATGAAGCTCAACAGGTTTTTGCATCAATCATAAATGGTGTTGCATATCAATATCGTCAGCAGTTTGTAGCTGATAGTCTGCGAGCTACAAAACCGCCAATTAAAAAATAAAAAGCGTATGAAAAACAACTTATCGGCTTGGCAGCGATTTAAAAGCGAAACTCCCCTATTTTTCAAATGTGCGCAACTTATAGGGTTTATCATAACGGCAATAGGCTCGTCTCTGTCAGAACTTGAAACTGTTCCCCATGATTTGACTGCTGCAATAATATCTTTTGGAAGTGCAATTGTAATCATCTCACAGTTTTCTGTGAAGCAATCTTTAAATCTTAAACAAACGCATCATGATAGTGAGTGAGGAAGGATTAAAACTAATTAAGGATTTTGAAGGGTTGCGGCTCACAGCATACCAGGATATAGCCGGCGTGTGGACCATAGGCTATGGTTCTACAAGGTATGAAAATGGTAAATCAGTAATGCTAGGCGATAAGTTAGCTGACGTACATAAAGCTGAGTCGTTGCTTTTAAGCACCTTAAAAATTTATACTGAGGCCGTAAGCAGATCGGTAAAAGTAGAATTGACAACAAATCAATTTAATTCGCTTGTCTCTATAACTTACAATGTAGGCGTAGGTATAATGCGTAAATCCGCATTGCTTACAAAACTAAATTCAGGCGACTATCAGGGTGCTGCAGATCAGTTTTTACTATGGAATAAAATAACAGATCCTAAAACAGGAAAGAAGGTAGTAAGCAACACACTTGTAAAAAGGCGCGAAAAGGAGCGCGCATTATTTTTAAAAGCATGACATCGTTAGAACATCGCCAGTTAAAAGGCATCACGATAAAGAATATAATCATTACTATCTCGAGTACAGCAAGTATTGTATTTGCCGTCATGACGACCTACTTCGAGCTCAAAGGAGACATTCTTGATCTAAAAGTAAGGCAGGATGCACAGAACCGGGTCAATGAGATTCGATTAAAGGTACTTGAAGGACAGGTTGCGCTCTTGCAACGAGAGGTAGAGCAAATTAAAAATATTAAATATTAACAACCATGACTATTAGTTCTTTCATTAAAAAGCTATGGAATAACATAAAAGCAATGTTCACGAAGTTTCCGGGCGATTTGCAAAACGCGGTTAACACCGCAGTAACTATTACCGAAAACCTTAAGAAGGTTATTGAGTCACCTGCTATTGATATCCTAACTGCAATAATTCCAGGTAATTTAGATGATAATCTTAAAATTGCTCTGCGGGCTGCAATACCTAAGATACTTGTAAATTTAAAGCTCTCGCAAAAGTTTGAAGATGATGAAAGTAGCGACAAAGTATTACTAAATGCAGTAACCGCCCTTAACAAAATTGACGGGCAACTAAAAAGTGCTTACTTACATAACATATCGGTTTTAGTAGCTCAGATAACAGCTGACGGAAAATTGACCTGGGGCGACGGGGTATTTATAGTTGAGTGGTATTACCAAAAGAAGTTCAAGAAAAACAATTAAACAGGAAAGTGCCCGGAACGAGATTCGAACTCGTACATCCTTACGAATGCCACCCCCTCAAGATGGTGCGTCTACCAATTTCGCCACCCGGGCTTGTCTGTATTTAAAAGTCTTAAGTTGTAATATGCATTTGCAAGTTATGACTTAAGACTTTTTAGATGTGCCCGAAGAGAGACTCGAACTCTCAAGAGACAATTCTCAACGGCTTCTGAGACCGCAACGTTTACCAATTTCGCCATCCGGGCTTTTACAGAGGTGGCAAATATAGGTGTTTATACTATGCCACAAAAATAAATATAAAATAAGCTGACGGTTGTAAAAGCTATGCTTAAAAGGTAATTTGCAATACCTTATTAGCCTCTTAAGCATACAAGCAACCCCATGAAAAGCTATCTTAATGTTATCCTCATTTTTACGTTTTGCGTCATAAATCTAATGTTAAAAGCGCAGCAAATTACACCTATCAGCCAATCAGTTAATGTAAGCATAAGGGGTATGAGCATTGTTAACGAACAGGTAGCCTGGGTAAGCGGCACTAAAGGGTCAGTGGGTTTAACAATTGATGGTGGGCTTTCATGGAAGTGGCAACAGGTTAAAGGTTTTGAGAAAAGCGATTTTCGAGGAATTGAGGCATTTTCTGAGAAGGAAGCGGTGATCATTGGATCCGGTACACCGGCTGTAATCTTAAAAACGTTAGATGGTGGCAAAAACTGGGCTGTTAAATTTAACATAACCGACACAACCTACTTTTTAGACGCCATAGCTTTCAGCGATAAAAACCATGGTTTTATTTTAGGAGACCCCATAAACGGTAAGTTTTTGATGCTTGAGACGCTAAATGCAGGCGAAGACTGGTTACCAGTTAAAAATGCGCCCGACGCACTAAAAGGCGAGGCAGCGTTTGCAGCAAGTGGAACGTGTTTACGTGTAAGTAAAAACATTGGCGTTGTTACCGGTGGTAGCGTAAGCCGCTTGTTGATATCTCCAGTAAAGAATATAAAATGGGCGGCAATCAAACTACCCCTAACAAACGGAAGCCCAAGCATGGGGGCATTTTCATTATCAGGTACAGAGAAACCGATGATTGTAGTAGGTGGTAATTATGCAAAAGACACAATCACAGATTCGGTAGCTTATGTAATTTCAAAATCAAAAAAAGCACAACAAGGCCTTTTTCCTGTAAAAGGGCCTGCGGGATACCAGTCATGTGTGGAACATATAAAAGGCGCTATTTATATATCAACGGGCACTTCCGGCAGCAATATTACAACGGATGGGGGCAAGACATGGACAAAGTTTGACGATGTTAGCTACAATGTTTGCCGCAAATCAACAAATGGAAAGCTTATTTTATTCGCTGGTGATAGAGGCAGAATCGGACTTTTTAAATTTTAACAACTGGCTATTAGGCGCTTAATTTAAGTACGAAATTTATTTTAAAATAACGTTTGCAGGCAATTCCTAATAATCCTATATTTGCACCACTTTAAAGGAAAAGGATATTACATCCCAATCAAGTTTAAAGTATGATTCCGTAGCTCAGCCGGTAGAGCATAACACTTTTAATGTTGGGGTCCTGGGTTCGAGTCCCAGCGGGATCACAAAGCCGACCCAACTGGCAATTAAAAGCCTCTTAATGAAAATTAAGAGGCTTTTCTGTTTTTGATCAACTTCGATTAATCAAAGTTCCACCAAACCATGGTTTTTGGCGGCGAGCCAATTGTATATGGCTCACCTATACGCGGCACGTTTATAGGAACACCTTTTTCGGCAGCTTCCGGTACGAGTTTATTAATTGCTTCGTTCCAGGGGTGGTCCGCCCCAACAAATTTGGCCCAATGAATGGGCTGTAACATTTTTGCATCCAAATCAGCCGCTGCCTGTGCAGCTTGCCCAAGCCAAAGATGTGTCCAGGGCCAATTGGGGCTGTATTGCCCGCATTCTAAAAATGCCAGATCAAACGGACCGAACTGTTTTCCAATCTGCTTAAAATGTGGCCCATAACCGCTATCTCCGCTGTAAAATAGTTTGTATTGGCCGGTTTGTATAACAAATGATGCCCAAAGTGTTTTATTCTCGGTAGCATAAGTGCGGTTGCTACGGTGCTGTGCAAAGGTTGCGGTTATCTGAACGCCATTTGGCAATGTAGCACACTGGTCCCAGTTTAGCTCAATAATTTTTTTGCGATCAAATCCCCAATAAACAAGGCTTGCCCCTACCCCCATCGGCACCACAGCTAACTTAATCCGATCTTTCAGCTTTTTAAAAGTGTAATAATCCAGATGATCGTAATGATCGTGCGAAATTATAAGCACATCTACCGTGGGCATATCTTCGGGCCGATAGTTATTTGTACCGGGAAATGCTTTAATTAAGCCTGGCACCGGGCCCGCATGGTTGTTAAATATGGGGTCGATAAGGATATTGGCTTGCTGGGTTTTTATAAGCAGGGATGAATGACCAAACCAAACAACAACCGGCGCAGAGCCTACTGGCAGTTTATTAAGATCGGTTTTAATGGAGGGTAATGCATGCGACGGCCTGACTGTTTTAGGACGTTTATTTAAAAATACCCACTTATGCTTGGTCAATGAGTCGGCGCGCTCGGCAAGATTTTCAAATTCACCGTTCTTGTAGTTAGGCAATTTTTGCAATTGGGTAAGGTCATCTCCTTTAGGATTTCTGCCTATCGATGGAATGAGCCTGCAGCCCGAAAAAATTATTGCAGTAATAATAAAACAAGTGCTTAACCAACTTTTAACCATAGTTATGTGCAGAAACGTGTTGTGCCTGAATTTTATTTCGCGCACGGGTAAATATTTAAATTTCGAGTTAAATAAGTTACATCAATGATGAAGTAAAATACAAGCGTTATTATTCTTGCCCAACAATAAAACAGCGTTACTTGAGCTAAGTTGCATAATACATACCTTTGCATAAACCCAAATGAAAAATATCCCAATCCATCAGCTTAAAGACCGTACCGACATGGGTATGGAATTATGGCGCTATAATTTGGGTGATATGCCGGCTGATGATGAAGTGATGGGCATACACCGGGACGATCACTACATATTTTTTGTGGTTGATGGTGGCGACGCATCACTTTTAATAGATTTTGAGAAGGTAACCTTTACCCGCAACACATTATACTATATTCTGCCGGGCCAAGTGCATCAAGCCATTGATAACGAGCGGGCAGCGGGCTGGTTCCTGGCGGTAGATGCTTCTCTGATTCCGGCAGATTATCGTGAGGTTTTCGAGGGCATGCTTCAAATTCAGCAACCTTGCCAGTTAGATGGTGCACTAATGCAGCAAAGCACCACCCTTCTTAATTTGTTAGGCCAACGTTACAACGCGTCCAAAACCGGGGCATTCAATACACCTGTATTGCTTTCTTTGCTACAATCATTTTTAGGAATCGCGGCAAGCTGTTATGCTGATGCCTGCCAAACCGCTATTAAGGTGTCAAGGCCGGTATTGCTGTCTCAGCAGTTTAAACGGCTGCTTGTTCAATACATGGTTACCGTTAAAAGCCCATCGGCTTATGCAGATATGCTTAATGTTTCTGAAAGCTATTTGAATGAGTCACTCAAAAAAACCACCGGTTTGCCGGTTAGCTACTGGATATTGAACGAAGTTGTTTTGGAAGCTAAGAGGCTACTATACTACAGCAGCGAGAATGTAAAAGAAATTGCGCACAAACTTGGCTATGAAGGTCATACTTACTTCTCGCGCCTGTTTAAAAAGTCGGTAGGATTAACGCCGCTTGCCTTCCGCGCGCAATACCGCAAATAGTCCAATCAATACCACATGCTTAACCTTGAATATCCTTTAAAGGGCTTGTTTCTTTGTGTTATTAAATTTATCTCACATGGAAACGTCCACGCTAAGCAAATTAAAACAAAGGGCAGCTAAGCTTATGGAAGCGCGGTTGCTGGAGATAGGTACAGTGCTCGAAGTACGTGCCTGGATTCCGTCAACCCTAATAGAAATAGACCTGCATTTGCCCTATACCGAAATGAATAACTGGGATCACGTACCCTATATCAAATTCAGGGTAGATGGGTTTACCTTTCGCGATTATACACCATCTGGTTGGGATGCCGAAACCCATACCTGCACCATTTATGTAGATGCGGTGCACAACGGTCCGGGTAGTAAATGGGCGCGAAAGTTAAGCAAGGGCGATACCATAAACTATGTTAAAAAGATCGGCTTCACATCACACCAACCTGATAAAACCGCTGCCGTGATAGCCCTGGGCGACGAAAGTAGTATTGGCCACATTCTTGCCCTGCAAAAAATGGTGCTGCCCAATACCCGTTTCTCTGGCGGGATAGTAATTGCCGATGACGACCATCGCAAACTTTTCCATGAATACTTTTGGACACCAGTGGAGCCACTTGCCCGTAAAGACACTTATGGACATAACAGCTTGATGGAATGGGTACTCGGTCAGCAGTACAGCCTGGAAAACACTATTTTTTACCTGGCAGGAAACAACACTATGGTTACCGGGCTGCGTAAACTGCTCAAACAACAAGGCTATAAGTCCGCCCAGATAAAAGCACAAGGCTTTTGGTCATAGTGGCTGAGTGTTGAGCTATTAACATCATTAGTTGCCCGCTGACAAACGCATCGAGGAAATCGATGCGTTTACTTTTTAAATGAATTTACGGCGCTTATTTTAGCACATTATAATTTTCTAATTACTTTCTAATCTGCCGTTAACAAAGCATTAACAGTGTGTAAAGATTTTTGCATGGAATTAATACCCATACAAAATGAAAAAACTGTACATACTGCTCGTCATTTTTATGATGACATCCGCAGCTTACGCACAAATTACTACCGCGGTTATAAGCGGTAAGGTTGTGGATCAAAAGGGAGCGTCGATGCCGGGCGTAACCATTTCCCTGCTTAATACCAGCACAGGCACACGGTACGGCACACAAACCAATGCCGACGGGCGCTACTCTGTAAACAACATCAGCGCAGGCGGGCCTTACACTATTTCGGCTTCGTTCATCGGTTACAAAAAAGATGAGCATACCGATGTAACACTTTCATTAGGCAACGCCACATTCAACTTTATGCTTAGTGACGAAACCACGTCGTTAAAAGAAGTTAGGGTAACGGCAACGGGCGGGCCGGCAAAAACCGGCGCAAGCACGCGCATAAGCCAAAGCCAGATCCGTAATATGCCTACCATAAACCGCAGTTTACAAGATTTAACGCGCACTACGCCTCAAAGTAATAACAATTCTTTCCAGGGTACTAATTACCGCTACAATAACGTAACCCTTGATGGTGCCATTAATAACGATGCAATCGGCTTCAGCCCATCGTTGGGCGGGCAGTCAAACGCATCGGGCCAGGTAGGCAGCAGCACACGCACCAGCCCGGTATCATTAGATGCAATACAGGATATACAGGTGCTTGTTGCTCCATATGATATTAAAATTGGTAACGTATTAGGCGGCAGTATAAACGCTGTTACCCGTAGCGGTACAAATGATGTTACCGGGTCTGTTTACGGTTACGGACGCGGTGCTTTTTTAGTGGGCCCCAACAATGCCAAAGCTGCCTCTGGTGGCGACGGCTCGAACCTGCCATCAACTTTTCATGATTACCAAACAGGTATTCGGGTTGGGTTCCCGCTAATTAAAAACAAGCTATTCTTTTTTACCAATGCCGAGCTTGCACGCAGGCAGGATCCGGTTATTGCAGGTGCAGGTACAGCGGGTTCCGCCAATATCTTAACCAAACAGGATGCTATTGATATCACCAACAAAATGGCCAGCTACGGCATTAATAACATTGGTACCTATGATAATACATCCATCTTTTCGCGCTCTAATAAATACTTTAACCGTTTAGACTGGAATATTAACGATAACAACCAGCTTACGCTACGCAACAATACCATCACTTCAACAGCAACTAACCTGGAGCGTGATCAGCAAAACTTCCGCTTCAGTGGTATTGATTACACATCGCACAACAACTCTACTTCTACCGTTGCGGAGCTGAAGTCAAGGTTATCAAATAACATCAGCAATAACCTGCTGTTGGGCTATTCAAACGTTCACGATTTCCGCGATCCAAATTCGGACCCTTCATTGCCGCAGATAGAAATTACAGGCCGCACACCCGGCACCACTATATTTTTAGGTACCGACCGCGAAGCGTCTATATTTGATATGCGCCAAAAAACCGCTGAGTTTACTGATAACTTAACCATAAACAAAGGTATACATACCTTTACCGTAGGTACACATAACGAGTTTTATAATATCACCTACAATTTTGTTAACGCATGGAACGGCCGGGTGGCTTACAGCAGCATTGCAAACTTCCTGGCAAACAACCCGTCACGCGTAAGGGCGAATTATAACTACACCAACAACACCCGCGATTATATACTTGATAACCCATCTGCCAAGTTCAACGTTAACCTACTGAGCTTTTACGGCCAGGATGAGATACAAATATCAGACAAGTTTAAGCTTACCGCAGGCCTAAGATTTGATTATGCCGATGTACCAACCAAGCAACCGCTGAGCACCAAAACAACCAACGCCCCGGTTGATCCTAATTACGGCACTACATTTACCTATACCAAACCGGCTAACATTAAAAACGATTACCTGGGTAATGTGCAGATCAACCCGCGCGTGTCGTTCAATTATGATATCAACGGCGATCAAACTGCCATACTGCGTGGCGGTAGCGGTTTGTTTACCGGTCGTGTGCCTTTTGCATGGTTTGGCTATGCGTTTTACAACAATGGCGATACCTATGGGGCATTTGATAAACGCTCTTCAAAATACGTATTTACACCCGGCACCAACCCGGTACAATCATCATCAACAGGCGGCTTAAACTTTGTAAAACAGCAAACATTAAACCCGGTTAATACCGGTGCCGATGGCCCTACCCAGGTTGATTTGATTGACAATAATTTCAAAATGCCGCAGGTATGGCGCAGTAACTTAGCTTATGACTACACCACTGCCGACAAATGGAAATTTACTGTAGAAGGTATTTACACAAAAGTTATCCGCGACCTTAAATTCCAGCAGGTAAATACTACCGACCAGGTTACGTACTACCCGTACGATGTAAATAAGCAACAGCCAATATTTGTTAACACGGCCGTTAATCCATCGTATACAAACGCTTATCTTTTATCAAACACCAACCAGGGTTATCGTTATAGCTTAACCGCGCAGGTAGCCAAACAATTTCCGTTTGGCTTAAATGCTTCGGTAGCGTATACCTACGGACACTCAAAAGATGTTACCAACGGTATCCGAAACTCAATGGAATCTAACTGGCAGCTTAACCAGGCGCTTAATCCAAACAACCCGGGTTTAGCTAACTCAAACTTTGATATACGCCACCGCATCGTATCAAACATCAACTACATGGTTAACTGGGATAGCGAGAAGAAATACACTGCCAACTTTACCTTTTTCCTGAGCGCACAATCGGGCAATCCGTACACTTATGGTTTCCTGCCTAGTGCTATCGATGGTACCGGCCAGCAGGTTAGTTTAGCCTACATCCCTAAGACCGGCGAAACCATCAATTTCTTTAATAACATTGTTGGCGGTGCTACCGCAGCACAACAAGCCGCTGCGTTTGATGCCTACATCGACAAAAGCAAATACCTGAGCAGCCGCCGCGGCTTGTTCACCGAGCGAAACGCGGCTTACACACCATGGAACAATAACCTTGATTTCCGTTTCTCACAGGACTTTAAGTTTGGCCAGGGCAAACGTAAACAGGTTTTGACATTTACTTATGACATTGTTAATCTTACCAATTTGCTTAACAAAAAGTGGGGCCAGTACTATTTCTCGGCCAACACTTTCAACTCAACAGCAAGCATTGGTTTAACGCCAAGTACAACACCAGCATTTGCAGCAGCGGCAACTACTTATCCTAAGTACACCTTTGCTGACCCGGGCCTGCCATATTCTGTAGATTTGTTTGCATCACGCTGGCAAATGCAGTTTGGCCTACGTTACTCGTTCTAAACACCCCCAACATATAATGCTGATTTAAGTCCCGGACATGGCTCCGGGACTTTTTTTGCTTTCAAACACTGTTTAAATATTTAGGTACTTAGCGAATTTTTAAACCGATGTTTATTAATCTTGCACTTTTAAGCTACGCGTAAATGGCCGACTACTTTAAACAGCTCTTAAATCAACTTGATACCGAACGCGCTGCAGACGAGGCGCAGTTTAATAGCTTTACAAACGGCACATTGGCAGCACAACGCAGGGCTGGCGGTTTGGCATGGTACCCTATTGCTATACGCAATACCGAACCCACCCGTGGCGACTACCTGAGCATTGAAGTTGAGCGCACCACACATAAAGAAATCTCTTATCAGATCCGTTTTGGCAGCCAGGTTGCACTGTTCTCCAACCATGATGCCGACGACAGGATTAAGGGAACAGTAACCTATGTTGGCGGCGACCGCATGCGCATAACACTACAAACAGAAGAGCTACCCGATTGGGCAAGCAACGGTAAGTTGGGCATCGATTTATTGTTTGATGTTTACAGCTACGAGCAAATGCGTGGTGCCTTAAAAAGAGCAGAGCAAAGCGATAGCCATCTGGTTAAGGTTTTAACAGGAAATGAAAGCCCGCAGTTTACACAAGTTGATTATCAAAACCCGAAGGTCAACGCATCTCAGCAAACCGCAGTGGCTCATATTTTAGGCGCGAAGGATCTGGCCATTGTGCATGGCCCTCCGGGAACAGGTAAAACCACTACCTTGGTAGCTGCAATAAGTGCCCTTGTAGAATGCGGCGAGCCGCAGATATTAGTTGTCGCACCAAGCAACACGGCCGTAGATTTGCTAAGCGAGAAGCTATCAGAAAACGGCCTGAACGTTTTGCGGATAGGCAATCCTGTGCGGGTAACCGAGCGTTTGCAAAAACTCACGCTTGATAGCCGTATGGCCGGGCATCAACAAATTAAAGAAGTAAAAAAGCTTAAAAAAATGGCTGCCGAGTTTAAGAACATGGCCCATAAGTACAAGCGTAATTTTGGCAAAGCCGAGCGCGAACAACGCAAAGCGCTATTTGACGAAGCGCACCGCATTATGCGCGATGTTGCCAAGATAGAGGAGTTTGTGAGCGATGACGTGATAAGCAAAGCGCAGGTAATTACCGCCACCCTTGTTGGTGCAGATCATCACACCATAAGTAAATTAAAGTTTAATACTGTTATCATGGATGAAGCCGGCCAAGCCCTTGAACCGGCTGCATGGATCCCCATTTTAAAAGCCGGTCGGCTTGTACTTGCTGGTGATCATTTGCAATTACCGCCAACAGTAAAATCTCAAAAGAGCGCCCTTACCACTACCCTGCTCGAGAAGGCCGTTGCTCTGCATCCCTCAGCAGTAACACTTTTAAATGAGCAGTACCGGATGAACACTCAGATCATGGGCTTTTCGTCTTTAAAGTTTTATGGCGATAAGTTGGTTGCACATGCTTCAGTTGCGCATCGTACTTTAAAGGAAAACGATAAGCCCATTACTTTTATTGACACTGCCGGTGCCGGGTACGAGGAACAAGCCGAAGGTACCAGTACAATAAATCCCGAAGAGGCTGCCTTTGTTGTTCGCCACATTGAAGCCATGAATTACGCCGATGTAAGCGTAGCGGTTATAGCCCCATACAAGGAGCAGGTTAACCTATTGAAAGAGTTGCTTTCAGGTAAAAGGGTGGAGGTCAATACAGTCGACGGTTTTCAGGGGCAGGAGCGTGATGTGGTCTACATATCACTTACCCGCAGCAACGCCGACGGTACGATTGGCTTTCTTTCAGACTATCGCCGCATGAACGTTGCCATGACCCGCGCCCGCCTAAAGTTGGTTTTAATTGGCGATAGCGCTACGCTTGCTCAAACACCTTTCTATGCAGACATGATTGCTTACGTAGAAAACTTAGGCGGATATGAAAGTGTGTGGGAGTATTAGCTTGCTGTAATACATTAATCACAGCAAGCCGTTAAAACCTTTACTTTTCAGTAAGCGGTTCACCTTCAAAAGCAATGCCTGCCCAACCGTTGGCCATAAACTGCCTTATGTTTTGATGATCTGTGCCATCAGGGCTATTAAAAACGGCTTTATAATGTTCGGCAAATAGCTGTAGGGTGTCTTCCTGGTCAAGCTGGTTAAGTTGCGCAAAGGCAAATACTTTGGCGCTGCCCTGGTTTTGGGTTTCCTCGTTGTAGGCCTCACCGTTTTTAAAAGCAGTTGGCGTATGTGTATACTGGCTTTCAATAAACTTAATCACATCCGCAAATGTGATGGAACCATTTTTAAGATCGGAGATAAGTGCTGATACTTGCTCATTCATAAGAATAGAATTTTGTACGAAATTAAAATTTTAGCAGCACTCTTTATCTAACAAAATGCTTCTGCTTAATCTGGCCGACAAATAAATATCCATAGTCTTTCATTTACATCATACTCTCGTAATTTCGCATCACAGATGGAAGACAAAAACCCTTTAATGCAATTGGCTTATGATTACCTTGAAAGCACCAACACAGTTGTATTTTTAACAGGTAAGGCGGGCACGGGCAAAACCACGTTTTTACAAAACCTGCGCAAAACGTCGGGTAAAAAGCTGGCCGTTGTGGCGCCTACAGGTGTGGCCGCCATCAATGCGGGGGGCATGACCATCCACTCCTTTTTTCAACTTTCGTTCGCACCTGTAATTCCATCCGGCGACGAACAGCCCGAGGCACACTACAATCCTGAAAAAAAAGAATTGCTTGCCAACCTTGAGCTGCTCATCATCGATGAAATAAGTATGGTGCGGCCGGATGTGCTGGATCAGATCGATCTTATCCTTCGCAACGTAAAAGGCAACAAACATCCCTTTGGAGGTGTACAACTGCTGCTCATAGGTGATCTGTCGCAGTTAAGCCCCATTATTAAAGACGATGAGTGGAACATTTTGCGCCCCTACTACCAAACGCCGTACTTTTTTAGCAGCCATGTAATGCAGCGGGCCAATTACGTGCGCATCGAATTAAATCATGTCTTCAGGCAAAAGGAACAGGCCTTTGTTGATATCCTGAACGAAGTACGAAACCAGCAGATCAGCCCGGACAGCCTGGCCTTGTTGAACGAACGCTATATACCCAACTTCCGACCAAACGAAAATGACCCGTACATAACCCTAACTACGCATAACAGCATTGCCCAAACCGTTAATGATGAAATGCTAAACAACCTGCAAGGCACCGAGATTGAGTTTAAGGCTACTGTGCGTGGCGACTTTCCGCGCGATGCCTACCCTACCGAAACCACGCTGAAATTAAAAGCTGGCGCGCAGGTAATGTTTGTTAAAAACGATAGCTCGGCCGAAAAGCTTTATTACAATGGTAAAATAGGCAGGGTAAGCCTTATAAACGAAGGTACTGTTTATGTTGATTGCGGCGACAAACGCGAAATTGCCGTCGAAGCAGTTGAGTGGACCAACATCAAATATCAGATGGATGGCGAAGACATCAACGAAAGTAATTCGGGCAGTTTTGCACAGGTACCTTTAAAGCTGGCATGGGCCATTACTATACACAAAAGCCAGGGCCTTACTTTCGAAAAAGCGATTATTGATGTGTCCGAATCATTTGCTCATGGGCAGGCATACGTGGCACTTAGCCGCTGCCGCAGTTTACCGGGCATGGTGCTGCGCAATCCGGTATCGGCCCGTAACATTATTGGCGACCCGGCCGTTGCTCGCTTCAACCGACAGGCTGAGGCCCTGCTGCCGAACGCCGACCGGCTAAGCCATGACCAGCAACGCTACAGCCAGTTCCTGTTAAGCGAGTTGTTCAACTTTGAGCAGTTGAAAGATAAATTGAAAGGATTTGCCTACTTGCTTCCCGAACTACCAAAAGACGTTTTTGAAGTTGCCGAAAAATTCAACCGCCAGCTTAATCCCGCCCGGAGCACGCAAGCAGCTAAATATTTCCGGGATAAACTTACACAAGCCGTTGAGCAGGCGCACAGGCAACTGCCCACCATAGTTGCGCAATCAAAAGAAAAAGCCGGCAAGGCCGATCAACTTATTATTTGGCTCATGAACCGGGTTAAATTGATGGAGTATTTTTCCGCAAATGAATTTAGCACAATGGCATACCTTGATGCCATCAAAAATAAGATTAACAATTACGAGGGTTCTTACCTTAAAGCGCTTAACGCCCTGCCCAATGAGAAACTTTATGAGCAGCTACTAACCTGGCGCGACAAAGTTGCCTCCAAAGAACAGGTTATGCCAAATATGGTACTTACCGAAAAAGCGCTTGCGACCATTGCCGAAAAATTACCCGCCACGCTTAAGACCCTTAGCGGCATAAAAGGCGTTGGTCCGCATAAGGTAAACAGCTATGGAGCGGACATTATTATGCTAATACGTAACTATGAGCAGGGCGATACCGCCGAGCAGGTTAGCTTATTCTAAAGTACTTGGCTTGTGTTTTGTTAAATACATATCATGGATACTATTGGGTTTGGCGGCAGCTGCCATTGGTGTACCGAGGCCATCTTTCAATCGCTTAAAGGTGTAAGCCTGGTTGAACAAGGCTGGATTGCTTCTTTTGAGCCTGATGACGCTTTTTCGGAAGCCGTGGTTGTTCACTTTGATGCGCAAGTTATCTCTTTGCAAACGCTCATCAGCATACACCTTTACACACATAGCTGTACGGCTATCCATAGTATGCGGGGCAAGTACCGCTCGGCTGTGTACGCCACATCACATGGTCAGGCTGAGCAAGCAGCCGCAATCATTGAAACCTTACAGGCAGAATTTGCTGCACCTGTAATTACTAAAGTACTTTCGCTGGTATCATTCAAACTCAACACATCAAACTACCTGGATTATTATTACAGCAATCCCAATAAGCCTTTTTGCCAAAACATCATCAATCCAAAGCTTACCATTTTGCTTGAAAAGTTTGCAGGCAATGTAGATACCCAAAAAATATCTTCGCCAGATTTATAGCAAAACTATTACTGCACCAACTATTTTTGTTTAGAATGATTCTTATTAACTTCGCCATGCATTGCAAAAGCAGGCAACTTAGTTTAATAACGGTCAAAAATGAAAAGAATATTAATTGCCATACTGGTGATGGTTACACTGTCCGCGCAGGCGCAACAAAACCCGCTGCTCGATCAATCTTTCTGGAAAAGCAAACCCAGCGCTGCCGCTGTAAAGGCCGAGGTTGACAAGGGTGCTGATCCGGCTCAAAAAAATGGGAGCGCCTTCGACCCGGTTGTTATGGCTATTAATGCCGACGCACCAAATGAAACCATCAAATATCTGATTGACCAGCCTGGTAACCCGGTAGATAAAATAACGCACGACGGCCGAATTTACATGCACTGGGCGGCTTACCGCGGCAATGTCGAGATCATAGAATACTTGCTTAGCAAAGGCTCCAAAATCAATATTGATGATGCGCACGGTTATAGTGTGCTAAACTTTGCCGCCACCGCCGGGCAAACCAATACCAAAATTTACGACCTCTGCTTTGCTAATGGCGTAAACGCAAAAACCAGCCTTACGCCCGATGGTGCCAATGCCTTGTTACTTGGCGTAGCCAATGATAAAGACATGGTTTTAACCAATTACTTTGTATCAAAAGGACTTGATATTAAAAGTGTTGACGCCGCAGGTAACACGGCCTTCAACTATGCGGCACGTGCAGGTAACATCGATATGATGAAAGCCTTAAAAGAAAAAGGTGTGCCCTATACTGACAACGCCATGCTGATGGCGGCACAGGGAACCCGTCGCGGCGCCAATGGCATCGAGGTTTACCAATACCTGGAAAGCCTTAAAATAAAACCCACTGCCGTAGGCAAAAACGGCGAAACCGCTTTGCACGCAGTTGTGCGCAGGCCGGGGCAGTTGGATATTATTAAGTACTTCTTAAGCAAAGGTGTTAACGTGAACCAGGCCGATGACGAAGGAAACACGCCATTTATGCTTGCTGCAGCATCAAACAGCGATACGGCTACCATTGCATTACTTGCATCATCAGTAAAAAATATAAACCTGGCCAATAAAAAAGGTGTAACTGCTTTGGCTTATGCCGTGCGCGGTAACTCGGCTGCGGTTGTAAGTTACCTGATCAGCAAAGGAGCTAATGTAAACGTAACTGACGCCAGCGGCGATAACCTTGCTGCCTATCTCATGCAGTCTTACTCGCCGCAGCGCGCAGAATCTTTTGAAGCCAAATTGAAAGTGTTACAGGATAAAGGCTTTGCCGTAAATGCGCCTCAAAAAAATGGGAATACATTGTACCACATGGCCGTTGCTAAAAATGATTTGGCCTTGCTAAGGCGTATTGAAAGCCTCAATGTTGATGTTAACGCCAAAAACAAAGAAGGTTTTACCGCCCTGCATAAAGCAGCCATGTTATCAAAAGACGATGCCATTTTAAAGTACCTTGTTTCGATAGGTGCCAAGAAAGAAATAGCTACCGACTTTAAAGAAACCGCCTTTGACCTGGCCAGCGAAAACGAATCATTATCAAAAAACAAGGTATCAGTAACTTTCCTAAAATAATAATATGCGTAAATTATATATGCTGGTATTGGCAGTGTTGCTAACCAGTCCGCTTACCCTTTTTGCCCAAAAAACCGGCACATCTAAATATAAATGCATGATACAGATGACCAACTATATGGGCGAAGGCGCCTACATAGCCGTGTCATTAATTGATAGCAAAGACGCCTATGTAAAAACACTTTACATATTGGGTCAGAATAAAAAATGGTATCACGACCTAAAAGAGTGGCACAAATTTCAATCGAAAAATACTGACAATATCAGCGCAATTACAGGCGCGTCCGTAACAGGTGGTGACCGCAGTGTTGGCGTTATTGAAATAGATAATGCAAAGATCAACGCAGGTTACAAAATCAGGTTTGAAAGTGCCGTTGAGGATCAAAAATACAACGTTAAAGATTTGGAAATTCCGCTAACTACAGAAGCATTGGCAGGCAAAAGCGAAGGCACAGGCTATATCCGTTACGTACGTTTCAGCGCCATATAACATCAGTTCGTATTAATGACAATTTCAATATGGAGATACAGCCACTTAACCTTAGCTGTATCTTCTTTTTTACTGCTTACCCTTGCTTCCATCACCGGAATATTCCTGGCTTTTGAGCCGATTTCTCAAAAGACACTGCCCTACCGTGCCGACAATTTTGATCAGATCACCCTTGCACAAACCCTGCCTGCACTACGCAAAGCCTATCCTGATATAAGCGAACTTACCGTTGACGCCAACCAATTTGTGACCATTAAGGCTACAGATGATGAGGGCAAAGGGCTTACTGCATACATCGACCCGCGTACAGGCAAGGTATTGGGAAAACCCACCAAACAAAGCGAGTTTTTTCAGTGGATGACAACATTGCACCGGTCGCTTTTTCTGCATGAGATCGGTCGGTTCTTTATGGGCCTAACCGCTTTTTTGCTGATGCTGATAACCATATCCGGTACGGCATTGATACTCCAGCGGCAACGTAGCCTGAAGCGCTTTTTCGCTAAAATAGTGAAGGAAAATTTTGCGCAGTACTACCATGTTGTGTTAGGCAGGCTATCATTGATACCTATATTGGTGATTGCGGTTACGGGGACGTACATGTCGCTTGGCAGGTTTAATATCATTAAAACCATCAAAATAAAACATGACGTTGATTTTGATGCACTGAAATCAAAGCCCGAGCGCAAGGCCGCCGATTTTGCAGTTTTCAACAACACAATGCTATCACAAGTGCAAAGTGTAGAGTTTCCATTCTCGGAAGATGTGGAAGATTATTACACCCTGAAACTTACCGACCGCGAGGTGACAGTAAACCAAATAACAGGCGATGTGATAACCCAGCAACTTTATCCCACTACGCAAATACTCAGCAACCTAAGCTTGAGTCTGCATACCGGGCGGATTGGAATAGTTTGGGCCATTGTACTAATTATAGCCTCGGGCAATATCCTGTTCTTTATCTATTCGGGCTTTGTAATCACCTTTAAAAGGAGGCAAAACAAATTTGATAATAAATCTAAGGCTGATGAGGCGCGGTTTGTGATACTTGTGGGTTCGGAAAACGGCAGTACTTTTCGCTTTGCAAAAGCGGTACAGCAGGAATTGGTAAAGCAAGGCGAAAAGGTTTTTTTGACTGAACTTAACAACTATAGATCTTACCAAAATGCCGAGCATTTGATAATATTGACCGCTACCTATGGCATTGGCGATGCACCCACCAATGCGTCGAAATTCGAAGGTTTATTAGCAAAGTACCAGCAGCCTAATAGCTTGAAGTTTTCTGTGGTAGGTTTTGGTTCGCACTCCTACCCTGATTTTTGCAAATTTGCTTTTGAAGTTAATAACCTTTTGGAAAAGCAAGCGTGGGCAACACCTCTCACTGAAATTCATACCATCAACGATAAATCTCCGGAGGATTTTGCTTTGTGGACAGCAGCCTGGTCACAGCAAAGCGGCGTAGAACTTGATGTATCACCTGCTTCACTGGCAACACTGCCGGGCAAGCTGCAAAAGTTTAAAATAGTTGATAATACATCGACGCCAAACCAAGATACATTTATCCTAAAATTGCAGCCCGCCCGGGGCAGCAAGGTCACGTCCGGCGATTTGCTTGCTATATACCCGGCAAATGACCACCGAGAACGCCTGTACTCTATTGGCGTAATAGATGGGAATGTTCAATTAAGTGTAAAGCTGCATAACAACGGCTTTGGGTCAGGCTACCTGCATAAACTCACCATTGGGCAAACTATCAATGCCCGCATTGTGCGTAACAGTCATTTTCATTTCCCTAAAAATGGTGGAACCGTAGTTTTGATTTCAAACGGTACGGGTATAGCTCCGTTTTTAGGGATGATTGCCCAGAACAAAAAATCAACCTGCTACTTGTATTGCGGCTTCCGCAGCAGCGCATCTTTCGGTGTTTATAAGCGTTTCCTTGATGAGAGCGAAGCTGTCGGCAAATTGCAAAAGCTTAACGTTGCTTTCTCACGCGAAGGTGAAAAGCAATACGTGAACCAGTTAATATTGCGCGATGCGGCGTTAATGGCGGAAGTTTTGACAGGCGGCGGCACCATCATGATTTGCGGATCATTAGCCATGCAAACGGATGTGATTGATACGCTCGAAAGTATCTGCAGCAAACATACGGGCAAAAGCATAAGTCATTATCAATCGCACGGGCAGGTTAAAATGGATTGCTATTAATTGTTTTTGTTAAAGGGTTGTTCCTAACGGAACATAAAAACAACTTGTTAGCTTTCTATAAAGCGGTAGCTCCTACGGAGCAAGCTGCGGAAGATAAATAATAAATCCTTCAATGTTTCAATCGATTTCATTTCCCGTAGGGAAAACCGCTTTGTAGAAAACACCCGGCCAATGTTTTTGCCCCGTTAGGGGCTACCCAATATGCCCTTGAACATCTACAACTTCTACTTTTTGATATCAAAATTAGCTGTTGTAATCACTTTACCATCATCCGTGATTATGATACAACTATATGCAGGATATTTTTTTAGCAGAGCCAACCCGGCATCTTTTCCCAATACCATCATTGACGTACTGAAACCGTTGGCAACCTCGGCACTTGGGCCGAAAACAGTTACGCTGGTAAGCCCTGTTGCGGGGTAACCAGTTTTTGGGTTGATGATATGGGAATAACGCTTTCCGTTAAACACCACAAATTTCTCATAATTGCCTGATGTCACCACCGCCCCATGGTGCAGGGGCACAATGGCCAGCAGCTTATCTTTATGCTTGGGGTTGGTTATGCCAATGGTCCAAGGTTTGCCGTTGGGCTGGGTGCCCCAGGTGCGCATATCGCCCGAGCCATTTACAATGCCGGCTTTAATGCCCCGGGCAACCATCATGTCGCGGCAACGATCAGCGGCGTAGCCCTCACCCAGCGCACCGAAACCTATTTTCATACCGGGCCGACGCAAAAAAATGGTAGAGTTTACTGAGTCGAGCACAATGTCTTTATAACCAACTTTGGCTACCGATTGCTTTATTGCTTCGGCCGTTGGCATAGCCGTCATGGAGCCATCAAACTTCCAAATCCTGTCCATGGCGGCAAAACTGATATCGAAAGCTCCATTTGTAACCTGGGAAAGATGAATAGCCCGTTTAGCCAGATCAAACACTTCCTTATCAACCTTAACCGGGGCGATGCCTGCATTTTGATTTACGTGCGAAACCTGGGTATAACTGCGCCAGTCGGATATCAGGTTTTCTATCCTCGTCACTTCGGCAATCACGGTATCGATGTTTTGCTCTGCCGTAAGCGAATCTGCAGCCACTATAGTAATATCAAAACGGCCACCCATAAGCAGCGTAGTGCGCTTGCGCAGCACTTGTGCCTGCAAAGTTATTGTTGATAATACAAAGGCTACGGATAAGAAAAGCTTAGTCATGAAATTAGAAAGGATATTACCACTTCAAAAATACAGTTTATAATAGTAGTGTATTAAAACAAAACCGGCGCTGCAGAAAAATCTGGAGCACCGGCATGCATTAATTATATGTGTGATTGTAGGGCGAATTTGTAAGGCTATTGCCAGCCGCCGCCTAAGGCGCGGTAAAGGTTTACTATTGATTGCAGCTCCTGCAGTTTATCGTTAACACTGCTCAGTTGCGCAGCCAAAAGGGCCTGCTCAGATGTTAGTACATCGGTATAGTTTGTTGCCGAGCTGTAGCGCAGCAACTCTTTGGTAAACTCAACAGATTTTTGCAGCGCCTTTAACTGGTTTACACGGCTGCCTTGCTTTTCAATAGCCGTTTGATAGGCATATAACGCGTTTGATACCTCGCCACCTGCCGTTAAAAGCGATTGTTGGAAAGCATAATAAGCTTCTTCCTGCTGTGCTTTGGCAATGCGCAGGCGTGCCTTGTTCTGGCCCTTATTAAATATAGGCTGTGTTAAACCGCCAACGATGTTATAAAATATCGAATGATCGAACAGGTTTTTGATATGCAATGACGATACCCCGCCCTGCGCTGTTAAAGTTAATGATGGATAAAAATAAGTACGCGCCAGGTTGGTATTCTCGAAAGATGCACGGAAGGCAAACTCGGCCTGTTGCACATCAGGCCTGTTCTTCAGCAACTGCGAAGGCACCCCGGTTTTCAAATCGCTATACGGCATCTGCGCCTCAAGTGTCGATCGGTTAATGGAACCCGGACTGCGGGCCAGTAAAATACTCAGCGCATTTTCGGTTTCGCGAATGCTGCGTTTAAGGTCGGGGATGGTAACCTCGGCGGCATAACGGTTGGCTTCGCTTTGCACAACGGCAGCGCCTGTAACCACGGCACTTTCCTTAAGCGCCTTCATGGTTTCCACGTCGGCTATACGGTTTTTTAGTGTTTGCTCTGTGATACGCAGCTGCTGATCAAGCGCAAGCAGATTATAGTAGTTGTTTGCAATATTGGCTATCAACTGTGTTTGCACGGCGCGCCTTGCTGCGTCACTTTGTAACAGGCTGGCCAAGGCGGCTCTTTTAGCGCTGCTTAGTTTGCCCCAGATATCGGCTTCCCAGCTCATGTTAAGGCCAATCTGGTATGTAGTTGTGCTTAACGGAAACGCGCCAACAAACTCTGCCGGAAAGTTCAAAGCAGCCCTTGATTGTTTAACCCTCGTAACCTGTGGCGCAACACTTAGGCTGGGGAAGAATGCTGCGTTGCTTTCACCCAATGTTGCCTGGGCCTCATTGATGCGTTGCACTGCCGTTTTAAGATCAAGATTTTGCTTAATGCCTTCATTGATGAGGCTACGTAAAACAGTGTCGCTAAAAAGTTGACTGTAAGGCAAGGCAGCGATTGTTGTACTATCGGTTACCGTAGTATCGCGGTAAAGCTTGCCTTGTACGGCCAGGCCCGGTTGCTGATACTTTTTGGTAACGCACGAAGCAAACAGCAGTGCTGTTGCCAGCACGGCTAAAGTTTGCTTTTTATATTGTGTTATCATGGTTAAATGATTGTAAATGGTTGATTAAAAACTATTGTAGCTCGGCTTCTAACTCTTCCTCTATTCTTGGCTTGCCGCTAATGCGTTCCTGTAACGACTGGAAGATGATGAACAGTGCCGGGATCACAAACACACCCAGCAATGTACCTATAAGCATACCGCCTACAGCACCCGTACCGATAGATCTGTTACCTGCCGCACCAGCACCCGATGCAAGCATTAAAGGCACAAGGCCAAGTATAAAGGCAAACGATGTCATCAGGATTGGGCGCAAACGAGCCACCGCACCTTCAATGGCTGATTCGACTATACCAAGGCCGCTTTTGCGCCTCATCACCGCAAACTCCACAATAAGAATGGCATTTTTGGCCAACAAACCAATGAGCATAATGAGCGTGATTTGCAGGTAAATGTTATTTTCGATACCGAAGATTTTGGCGAATATAAAAGCACCCGCCAAACCTATCGGAAGAGATAATAATACTGCGAATGGCAATATGTAGCTCTCATACTGTGCACTAAGCAAGAAGAACACGAACACAAGGCAAAGCCCGAAAATGAATATCGTTTGGCTTCCGCTCGAGATCTCCTCGCGGCTCAGTCCCGAAAACTCGTAACCGTATCCGTTAGGTAATTCTTTAGCAGCCACTTCTTGCACGGCACGGATAGCGTCGCCGGTACTGTAACCCGGTTTTGGCGCACCCGTCACCGAAATGGATGTGTATAAGTTAAAACGGCTGATAGACTCGGGGCCGTAAACGCGCGTTAGTGTTACAAACTCTGATACAGGTGCCATAACGTTGTTGTTGGTACGCACGTATATGTTATTCATGCTCTCGGGTGTGCCGCGATAAGCAGCATCAGCCTGTATCATAACGCGGTATTGCTTACCAAACTCGTTAAAGTTTGATGCATATAAACCACCATAGTAACCCTGCAGGGTGCTTAGCACGGCATTTACAGGCACATTGGCCTCCTTACATTTCTCAACGTTTACATCTACCTTATACTGCGGAAAGTTGGTATTGAAGAATGTAGTAGCATATTGTATTTCGGGGCGTTTGTTGAGGGCAGCCAAAAACTTGCCGTTTACCTGGGCAAACTTGTTCATGTCGCCGCCGGTTTTATCCTGCACCTGGAACTCGATACCACTGCTGTTACCAAAACCCTGCAGTGTTGGCGGCACCAGGAATATAATACTCGCTCCCTTTATTCCGGCTGTCATGCCGAACAGTTTGCCTGTAACTGTATTTACATCGTGCTCTTTACCTTCGCGCTGGTCCCAGGGTTTTAGCTTCATAAATAAGATAGCGTATGATCCGCCAACGCCGCCGCTTAATAAGCCCGACCCACCTACGCGTGTTACAGATTGCATCTCGGGCAGTTTCCTGGCCATTTCGGTAACCTGGTCTGCAATAGCAATTGACCGTTCAAGAGAAGATGCTGGTGGCAGGGTAATATCAGCTATAATAAAGCCCTGATCCTCGTTAGGCACGAAACCGCTTGGCGTGGTTTTTAATAACCACCAAAATATCACACCAAAAACGGCAATACCTGCAACGGCTATCCATTTTTTGGCGGCCAAAAAGCCAACCGAGCGCTTGTATTTATTGGTTATCGAATCAAACCCTACGTTAAAGGCGGTATAAAAGCGCTGTAAAAAACTTTTGTTGTGATGCTCGCCTTCTGCATGAGGCTTTAACAACAGGGCGCAAAGTGCAGGGCTCAGTGTTAGTGCGTTTACCGCAGATATCATGATGGCGATGGCAAGCGTTAAACCAAACTGCTTGTAAAATACACCCGACGAACCTGTAATAAAAGTAACCGGAATAAACACTGCAGCCATTACCAGGGTAATTGATACCACTGCGCCGCTTATCTCACTCATGGCCTGCATAGTTGCCTTTTTGGCATTCTTTACACCGTTGCCCAACTTGGCGTGTACGGCCTCAACCACCACAATGGCATCATCCACAACAATACCTATGGCAAGCACTAATGCAAACAGCGTGAGCAGGTTTATGGTGAAGCCAAATAATTGTAAAAAGAAGAATGTACCCACAATGGCCACTGGAACCGCAATTGCGGGTATCAACGTTGAGCGGAAATCTTGCAGGAAGATGAATACCACTATAAACACCAGGATAAATGCTTCAATGAGCGTGTGGATTACCTTCTCAATAGACACATCCAAAAATTCATTGGCGGTAAATATAGGCGCCCATGTTACCCCCGGAGGGAAAGCTTTTGCGGCTGCGTTTAACGTAGCTTCGCAATTCTTGATCATTTCATGGGCGTTTGAACCGGCCGATTGGTAAACCGCTATGGCTATAGATGGCTTACCATCAGTTGCAGTTTCAACCGAATAGCTTAATGAGCCAAGCTCGATACGGGCTACATCCTTAAGGCGCAATATTTGCTCGTTGGCTGCCGAGCGTATTACGATGTTCTCGTACTCGGCCTGGGTTTTAAGGCGGCCCTTGTATTTCATTACATACTCGAACGACTGATTACTATTTTCACCAATCTTACCCGGTGCGGCTTCAATATTCTGTTCGGCCAATGCGGCATTGACATCATCGGGCACCAGGCCATAAGTGGCCATTACATCGGGCTTAAGCCATATACGCATCGAGTAATCGCGCGAGCCAAATGCAGTAGCTTCGCCCACACCGCTAATACGTTTTACCTGCGGCAGCACGTTGATGTTGGCATAGTTTTGCAAAAAGGTCTCATCGAATGATTTATTTGTGCTGTTTAGCGTAAATACCATAACCATACTGCTTTGCTGTTTGGTGGTAGATACACCTGCTTTAGTAACGTCGGCAGGTAACAAAGGGGTTGCTTTTGATACCCGGTTTTGCACGTTTACCGCAGCCAGATCGGGGTCGGTACCTTGTTTGAAATAAACAGTGATTCTTGCAGAGCCGTCATTACCTGCAGACGAGGTCATATAGGTCATGTTCTCTACACCGTTTATCTGCTCCTCAAGCGGAACAACAACGCTGTTCATAACCACGTCGGCGTTGGCACCCTGGTATGAGGCAGAAACCAGCACCGTTGGCGGTGCAATTTCGGGGTATTGGGATATGGGCAGCGTGGTTAACCCCAGTATACCAAGTATAACTAAGATGACCGATATTACAGTAGATAGTACCGGCCTTTCTATGAATATTTTTAACATGATTGTTTATTGTTACTGTAAACAAGCCGGGCGGAAGCGCAACTTGTAGATACAATTATTTTAAGTCCTGATACACTTTGCTGTCGGGTTGCATATCAGCTTTAATCGGCGTGCCATCCATCAATGAGGCGGTACTTTCAAACACTACGGTATCGCCTGCATTAATACCCTTGGTAACTACAAAGTATTGGCCCGCGGGCTGGTCAACTATCTCAATCTCGGTGCTTTTTATTTTGCCATTTGCATCAACTACGTATACAAAACGCTTACCCTGCAACTCGTAGGTTGATTTTTGCGGAACCAGTATAGCGTCTTTGATGGTTTCAGGGATGCTCACTTTAGCACTACCGCCGCTGCGCAATATGCCCAGCGGATTAGGAAATGAAGCCCTAAAACTTGCGGAACCTGTTTGGGTATTGATAAGACCGCTTACAGTTTGCACTTTGCCTTTTTCAGAAAAAGTACTGCCATCGCTCAAAATAAGTGATACCTCGGGCAGTTTGCTAAGCTTAGCTGCTATTGTTTCACCTTCGTACTTGCGGCCAAAATCAAGCAATTGCTTCTCGTTGAGCGAGAAGTATGCATAGATATTACCAATGTTTGATACCGTTGTAAGCGGCTGCGCTGTATTGCTGTTTACCAAACTTCCTAACTTGTAAGGAATGGTGCCCACCACGCCGTTTACCGGGCTGGTAACGTTTGTATACGCCAAATTGGTTTTGGCATTATTGAGGTTGGCCTTTGCCTGTGCCAAAGCTGCCTTGCGTGCCTGCAGTGTATATTGTGCCGATTCAAGGTCGAACTTGCTGATGATATCCTTCTCAACCAGTGGCTTTACCTTGTTTACCTGCAATTGTGCTGCGCTAACATCTGCCTGTGCGCTGCTTATTGCCGCGGCAGAATTATTCACGTCTTGCTGGTACTGTGGTGCATTTATACGAAAAAGCAACTGACCCTTTATTACAACAGCACCCTCATCAATAAAAATCTGCTCGATATATCCGTCAATCTTCGGGCGGATCTCGATGTTTTGCTGACCCTGCAAAGTGGCCGGATATTGGCTATTTATTGTTGCTGTTTGTTGTGTTACTTTAAACACAGGATAGCTTTGTACAGGTGGTGCACCACCTGCCGCAGCGCCGCCCGCCTGCTGGTTGCCGCCCCCGCATGAGGCCAACAACAACACGGCCGAACTGATGGATGTTAAAATTAACGCCCTGGTTTTCATGATGTAGATTGATTTGGGATGATAAAGCATGTTAGTGTAAGCTATTGTATAATTCGCCCTGAATATCCTTTTAAAAGAAAAGAAAACTTTGCCAAATTTTTAATTTTCGACAAATCTATTCAAAATGTCGAATTTTATAAACTCCGCATCTTTAAATAAATTTTAATGACACTATGACAACAAAATTAGGTTTCTGTTACGTTTTAACACGCCTCATAATACGCTAAGTGTTGCTTTTATAGACTAAATACGCGTTAAAATCGGCAGAACGGCACTTTTAAGGTACATTTTACGAGCATGTTATTTCTGTGCTGTCTCTAATACGCTAAATTACGAAGGAAAGAATTGAAGCTACTTGATGCCCTTAGATAAAATCCTGATGAGCCAGGCCAGGCGGTTTGCGGTATCAACTCCCTCACCTTTAAAAGTTTCTTCCTGCAGGCTATTAACCGCTGTATTCAAGGTGGATGCAAGATGGTCTATATCTTCGTCGCTTACGGGAGCCACATCATGGTTTTGAATTCCCCATATTAGCAACTGCTTAAATATAGCTTCTTCTTCTACCCTTATTTCTTGCTTAAAACCGTCAAAATTTTCAGGCTTGTTGTGCAAATCGGCCATAAGTAACTCGTATTTTTTAATAATACCGTCTATACAATCGAGCTTGAAGCGGTTGTAAATATGCAGGTTATCATGAAATGAATTTTTATTGCTAATGCGCTGGTAGGTGCCTTCAAAAATATGCTTGCTCTCTTTTACCATGAGCGCGTTAAAGGTGTCTTGCTTGTTTAAATAATAGTAGTAAAGCGTACTGCGGCCAATACCTGCTTCAATAGCAATATCATTCATGGATACTTTGTTGTACCCACTTTTAAGAAAAGCAGTTTTAGCGGCGGCCAATATTTTTTGCCTTACCTTTTCGTCTTTATTTTCCACGTTGGCAAAGTTAGGTTAATTAATTTTGAGCAGTGTAACAAATAATAGGCCTGCGCCGGTAACTAAGTTTGAGTTTATTTTATGTCAATGAAACATATCTAAACAAATTATGTATAGTATGCATTACATTAAATATAAGGGTTGGTATAAGTTTGGGTTGAGGCCGTTTAATATAATTTAGTATTACGGCCAATATATTTGATAACTTTACTGCCCACACTTTATGACAACAAAGCTGTACATTGGAGGGCTTCCAAAAAACGTAGATGAGTTATCACTGGCACGGATCATTTTTCCGTACGGTGATGTTTTAACCATGACCATAGTTAGGGACCGGGCCACAAAAATTGGAAAAGGATACGCATTTATTGAAGTGCAGGATAATGAGGTTGCCGAAGCCATTATTGAGGGTGTGAACGGCCTGCAATATGGCGATTTAACCATTGATGCCAAAATAGCCGATGCCACACCGGCAAAACCTGCATTTAAACGCAAACCCATGGGTGGCGGCGGTTACAACAAGTCGGGCTCATCATCGTCATCATACAACAAACCTGGCTCATCATCATACCGGGGTAGCGGCAGCAGCAATAATGATACAGGCAATCGTAGTAAACGCCCAAGGCTAAACAAATAGCCGCAACGCGCTAAGCAACATTATCAGTTTTTAAAAACCAGCGTAGTTATTGACCTTGGTTTTAAGGTAAACGGCTCTTCCCACTTATTTACAAGTGCGGCGGCAAGGTTATCTTGTGCCGATGTTGTGTAGCTTCTTATCTTTCGTGGCAGCTTAAAGTTCTCGGGCTTAAGCTGTATTTGCCTGCCTGTGGTTGTGTAATTAATCAGCACAATTACTACCACGCCATCTTTCCCTTTAAATGCCGATACCATTACATCCTGGCCCGCCTGAATGTCAGATAAGCCATCACTTCTGCCTGTTTTGATGCGCTGCATTCCCGGCCTTATAAAGCGGCTGTAATTACCCATTGCCCATAGGTTTTTGGTCGCGGTAAAGTCGCCGTCGGTGTAGGCTTCATTGGGCTTGAGGGCAATGAGGTAGTAACGTGTATCTACATCTTCCTTGCCCGGCTCATAGGCATTCCATAGTTGCCAGGCGGCTGCGTTGCCGATGGTAAGGTCGCGGTTTATTACCTTGGCCAAAAACAGGGCGCAATCTATAGCAATGCGCGATTGTTTTGTACCTTCTCTAAACCCGTCGCCAAGCATGGAGTATTCAGATTCCCAATAAGCAGTTTTATATTTTGCAGCCGTATCCGCCAATCTTTTACGGGTAACTACCATAGTGCTGTCGTTAGCATCAGTAAAGTAGCTGTGCCCGGCAACAATTGGCGGCACATGCTTTAACCCGGTAATGGTGTATCGCCCGGCAGGGTTAAACAACTCCTGGATCTGGCTGCCCGCTGCCGATTTACCTTCATACAAATAATTGAGCATACCGGCTTCGGTAGTTAGTATTTTGCTTGTAAGTTTCTTTGCCGTTAACGCCTTGTCCAGTTCCATAGTAATTTTCTGAATCTCCTGGTTGGTCCATGGGCTGCCTTCCTGGTCCATTTGGCCGGGCTTGCCGTACCACTCCCACTGTGGCTCATTTACAGGACTTATGTATTTAAAATGAAGTCCCTCTTTATCAAAATGCTGCGCTACAGTAGCTAAAAAGTCGGCGTAAGCAGCGTATTTATCAGGCCTTAAATTTGATGCAGGGCTTTTAACAGTTTTATAACCGTACCCGTTTGATGTAAAGTGCACAGGTGGCGTGTTGGAAAAGGCAATCAAATTTTCAACACCAAATTGCCTGGCCTTGCGCAAAAACCATTGATAGCCTGCCTGCTTGTTCC
This sequence comes from Mucilaginibacter pallidiroseus, assembly GCF_007846085.1. Classification (GTDB taxonomy): domain Bacteria; phylum Bacteroidota; class Bacteroidia; order Sphingobacteriales; family Sphingobacteriaceae; genus Mucilaginibacter; species Mucilaginibacter pallidiroseus. The sequence continues at coordinate 2,670 of NZ_VOEJ01000008.1, read as the reverse complement.
AATCATACGTACCATCGGCGGCTATAAAACTTTCAGCACGCCGCCTGAAATCTTTTATACCGCTGCTATCGCCATGTTCTGCTGTTCCGCCGCCAATGTTAAACCGCCATGCCGATAGCCCTATACCCAGCGGATTGCCCCGAGCATCCATTTTTTTGCTGAATAATAATTCGGCTATCTTTTCGCGTTTTGCTACCGGCCAGTACTTGCCTATCCCTTCAGAAAACCAGCAGCCCGATGCCCCAATATTATCTATGCGCTGCGCAGTATCCCGTGCGTTAATGGTTATGGTTAAAACCGGTGCAGACGGTGTTTGCGCAATGGCATTACCGGATAACAACAATAGAAAAATTGGCAGGTAGTGAAATTTGTGCATCAGGGCGAGTTATTAAATGTGCAAATTACATTTATTTGTGTAATTTTTGGCAGTTTTTACAAAACCATCAAAATGACTTTAAAAAACCTGCACCGCCGCTTACTGCTACTTGTCATCACGGCAATTTACTCCGCCACAACGGCAATTGCACAGCAAAACAAAAAACAACCTTACGCCGGATATTTATTCACTTACTTTAACGGCGAGGGCAGCCAGCAGGAGGCCATTCGCTTTGCCCTTAGTAAAGATGGATACCACTTTAATGCCATCAATCAAAACAAGCCAATTATAGTCCCTGCCACTGGCAGCTCTTCTGGCGGCGTGCGCGACCCGCATATTTTGCGCGCCGAAGATGGCAAAACATTTTATATGGTTGCAACGGACATGAACTCCGTTAAAAATGGCTGGGAAGCTAACCATGCTATGGTGTTAATGCAATCAACCGATCTCATCAACTGGCGTAAAACGGTTGTCAATATCCCCCAAACGTTTAAGAAGTTTGCAGATGTTAACCGTGTTTGGGCACCGCAAACCATTTATGACAGCCAGGCTGGTAAGTACATGATATATTGGTCGATGCGCTTTGGAAAAGGGCCCGATGTTATATACTATAGCTACGCCAATAAAGACTTTACCGGGTTGGAAACCGAACCCAGGCAGCTTTTCTTTGAACCCAATAACGGTGCCTGCATTGATGCTGATATTGTAGTTAAAGACGGTAAGTATCACCTTTTTTATAAAACCGAAAGCGATGGTTTGGGCATACGCATTGCAAAATCTGACAAGCTTACAAGCGGTTATGTTACCAACGGTAAATTTATACAGCAGACCAAAGACCCTGTTGAGGGCGCAAGCACGTTTAAACTGAACGATGGCAGCGGTTACATATTGATGTATGATGTTTACACCAAAGGCCGCTACCAGTTTACAAAAACCACCGATTTGGAAAATTTTAAAGTGGTTGACCAGGAAGTGACCATGGATTTTAAACCAAGGCATGGTACTGTAATACCTATTACCGCTGCAGAAATGCAACGCTTGCAAAAACATTTCAGCAATGTGCCGAAAACAAAGCTTACCGCGTTTGAGCCGGGTAGCTTATGGTATGATAACAAAGGTGTGCACATCAATGCCCACGGCGGTGGCATGTTATACCAAAACGGCACTTACTACTGGTACGGCGAACACAAGGTTGAAGGAGATGCGGGCAACCGCGCCATGGTGGGTGTGCATTGCTATTCATCAAAAGATTTGTATAACTGGTCTGACGAAGGTATTGCCCTGCCCATATCAAATGATAGCACCAGCGATATTGCAAAAGGATGCATTTTGGAAAGGCCCAAAGTGGTATATAATGCAAAAACGCGCAAGTATGTAATGTGGTTTCACCTGGAGCTGCGCGGGCAGGGTTACAAGGCCGCCCGTGCAGGGGTAGCAGTGAGCGATAAGCCAACCGGCCCTTTCCGCTATATTAAAAGTTACAGGCCCAACCCCGGTGTTATGCCATTTTACCCGGCTGGCACACCGGCAAGCGAGCAATTGGATTGCAAAAACACCAAAAATGAAAGTGAAACCTTTTTTTGCCGTGACCTGCCCGGCGGGCAAATGGCCCGCGATATGACGGTTTTTGTTGATGACGACGGCAAGGCTTACCATATATTTTCATCGGAAGAGAACGCAACCTTACACATAGCCGAGCTAACGGCCGACTACACCGGGCACACCGGCAAGTTTGTACGCGTGTACCCGGATATGGCAACCGAGGCCCCGGCTATATTTAAACGTAAAGGCACTTACTACCTTATCGGCTCGGGCACTACGGGCTGGGCACCTAACCCGGCAAGGTGGCTATCGGCAAAATCTATCTTGGGCCCTTGGATATTCCACGGTAATCCTTGCATCGGCGACAAAGCGAACATCACTTTTGGCGGGCAAAGCACCTATGTGTTACCCGTAGCCGGCAAACCCGACAGCTTTATATTTATGGCCGATAAATGGGCACCAAAAAATGCCATCGACGGGAGATACATCTGGCTGCCCATTCGCTTTGACGGCGACAACATGATCATCGAATGGAAAGAAAAATGGAGCTTATAGTTAATATACAGGCGTGGCTGACAACAAAAAAAGGATGTCATGCTGAACTTGTTTCACTGTTGTCCGGTAAAGACCGAAGTTAGTTTAAAAAGCCGTGATTGCATGCGATCAAAGCATGTTATGTCTTAAAATCAATATCCAAGCCCCCCAATTCAAGTTGGAGGGCTTTACCGCTTACCGCGGACAGCCTTTCCGGG
>NZ_VOEJ01000007.1 GCF_007846085.1 Mucilaginibacter pallidiroseus | reverse complement strand
AGTACTTTTGCCCATGTTGAATATTTAAGTGTGGTAACTCAAATATCAACAACAAAGGGGTAGCTATAAACTACCCCTTAACTTTTCCAAAAATATTTTACCGGACAACAGTGAACTTGTTTCGGCATCCTACATGTCCATTCAACTGGTGAGATCCCGCAAATAAATTATGGATGACTCGTTGTTTATTAGATGTAGGCTATTGTACCGCCTTATAATCCTTATGCAAAATTAAAAAGCTTGCGCGTTCTTCTTTATGTAGGGGAACGTCCCAATTACCTTGGTAAGTGATCTTGACAGGTAGCAGCTCGCCGTTAAAACGATTGAGTTCGATATTCATTTGCACATCGAAATCAAACAGCATATTGCTGTATTTCATATCGACATATCGGCCCAGTACCTGAAAGTCGCGCGCATCAAAAATCGTGGTCATTTCCTTGATCATGGTGTCATCATCGGCAGTGCTGGGCTTACGGATCACTTTAAAACGATATACCGGAATGCTGTCGACATAGGTGCCGCGTGCAAACTCGTAATTGTAAAATTGTCGCAGATCCGGCCCGAAGATTTCTGTTTTGCTGCTGATAAAAGGAATGCCACTTATTTTACGGCCCGGTGTAAATATCAGGGCTTTAAGCTTTGCCTTGTAGCCGGCGTTTTTGCCTTTCGGGTTGATAGGGGAGCCGCCCGTGGCAAATTCGGAGTTGTAAGCATTCATAAAAATGTAATCGAACATCTCTATGGTATAAAGCTCATACTTGCCATTCTTTTTATAAACCGCGCCGCTGTCCTGTTTGGCAGGGTAGGTCACTTTGTTTTTCCCCTGCTCCCGATCGTGCAATATTTTGCGGTAAACGCGGCCGTTGATGCGGTTCTTTTTATCGTAAGTAAAAATGCGGTTCTCGGCTGTAAAAGCGTAGCGTTTCATGTTTTGGAACGCTTTGTAAAAGCTGGTATCTGCAAGTACGGCATCAATAAAGTCCTGCGCGTTAAGCTTATGCGAGCGAATGTTTGCCACCGGCGTATCGATAACAATGGTACGCACCGTATCCGGGTTAAAGCGCGGTATCTGCTGGGCTTTTAAGCTGAAAGCTGAAATAATAACGCAGAAAGCAAGGAGTGTTTTTTTGAGCATGCTATATATGGTTTTACAACCACGTCATCCTGAACTTGTTTCAGGATCTCATAAGCTGATTAGTTAAGATGGTAGTTGCAAGTGTCGCATTTACATATGAGATGCCGAACTAAATTCGGCATGACTGCTTTTGTTTAATGTCCCCCTAAATTAATTCCCTAATTGCTTAACCGCCAAATAAGCCATTAGTCCAGTGCTTATTTTAAACGCATCCTCTTCTACATCAAAGGTTGGTGTGTGTACAGATGATGTGATACCACGGGCCTCGTTACGCGTACCCAGGCGGTAAAAGCAGCTATCGGCCACTTGCGAGTAGTAGGCAAAGTCCTCTGCAGCCATCCATATATCAAGATCAACTACATTTTCCTTACCCAGGTAATCTTCCGCATGTCCGCGGGTGGCAGCGGTAAGTACTTCCTCGTTTATCAAAAACGGGTAGCCGTGCATAATATTAAAATCGCAGCTGCCGCCCATGCTTTCGGCAATGCCCTCAGCCATCTTCTTCATCTTGATGTGGGCCTCTTTGCGCCAGTGCTCATCCAAGGTACGGAAGGTGCCTTCAAGGTAAACCTCATTGGGGATTACATTGGTAGCACCGTTGGCTATCACTTTACCAAATGACAGTACCGATGGGCTTTTAGGATCGGCAAAGCGGCTCACTACCTGTTGTAAGGCAGTTAAAATATGCGCGGTAATGATAACCGGATCAATATTTTGTTGTGGTTGGGCACCGTGGCCGCCTTTACCTTTTACAGTAACATAAAGCTCATCTGTCGACGCCATGTATTTACCCGCGCGGAAGCCTACTTTGCCTGCCTCAATAAGCGGCATAACATGCTGGCCAATAACAGCAGCAGGTTTAGGGTTTTCCAAAACGCCTTCTTTTATCATAAGGCTTGCCCCGCCAGGCAATTTCTCTTCCGCCGGTTGAAATATCAGTTTCACCGTACCACCAAATTCGCTTTTTAGCTCAGTAAGTATTTTGGCGGTGCCTAATAATGATGATGTATGCGCGTCGTGCCCGCAAGCGTGCATCACACCCTCATTGGTTGATTTATAGTCGACATTGTTGGCCTCAAATATGGGTAAGGCATCCATATCGGCACGCAGGGCTACAACACCGTCGCCGGGTTTATCGCCCTTAATTAAGGCAACCAAGCCGGTATCGGCCATTTTTTTGTATTCGATACCCAATTCATCCAGCTTACCGGCAACAAATGCTGATGTTGCTACCTCGTGAAAACTCAACTCGGGGTTGGCATGTAAATGCCTGCGATTGGCTACCACTTCGTTAAAAATATCTGCGGATAGCTGCTGGATTTTTTCTTTAATCATTACTGATAACCGTTTTGGGTGGATTGATCTTTTCTGAAACGAGAAAAGTTATCGGGAAGTATGCTTTAAGCTGTTCGCGCATGCGCTCGGCTTCAATGCGTGTTCTGAAATCGCCTGCGCGTACCTTAAAGTTTGGTTCGCGGTAAACTATATAAGTGCGTATGTCCGGAAATTCGCGGTTACACTTTGCCTGCGCGTTATAAGCTGCCGTGCGTTTGCTACCGCTAAAAATTTGGATGCGATAGCCGTATGAAGATGTATACCCGCCTGTAGATGATTGCTTTTTACCTGTAACCAAGGCTCCGCGGCGCGCCAGCAACGAATCAAATAAAGGCGGCGCAACAACCTGAACCTTGCCTCGCGTTTGGGCAAAACTACTTTTGACGCCAAGTAACAGTACAAACAAAAAGCAGAATTTGATTAAGGCGGGTTTGGCTTTACTATCAAATACTGCTTTCTTCATTTGTTATTTTTTGTATTAAGCGCAATTGCGAGGTATAAAGCCGTAACCTTTGGGAAGATTGCTTCGTACCTCGCAATGATGCGGATATTATTTATTAGTTATGCCTTTGCCTGATGGCATATTTTTTAGCCCTCTCCTTCAGGAGAGGGTTGGGGTGAGGCTCTTTATTAATTCTGACCTACGCCGTGGCAGTTCTTGAACTTTTTACCGCTACCGCAAGGGCAAGGATCGTTACGACCAATGCGTTGCTCAACCTTTACGGGGGTAGGTTTTTGCATTTCCTGGGTATCATCCATCTGTACGCCGCCCTCGCTAACGAGTTCCGGTTTGGTCGTACGCATATTCTTCAGGTCCATTTTAGGCTCAGGCCTTGCTTCTTGTACCTGCTCTGGTGCCTGCTGAACCGGGATGCCACCACGGAACAGGAAGCTAACCAATTCTTTATTTACATTGGCAAGCATCTGGCGGAACAATTCAAACGCCTCGAACTTGTAAACCAATAGCGGGTCCTTTTGTTCGTAAACGGCGTTTTGAACGCTTTGCTTCAACTCATCCATTTCCCGCAGGTGTTCTTTCCATGCATCGTCGATCAGGTAAAGCGTCACGTTTTTCTCGAACGATTTAAACACTTCGAGGCCGTGGTTTTCAACCGCTTTCTTCAATGGTACGGCGACCTGTATGCCATGCACACCATCAGAGAACGGAACAACAATGTTTTCTACATACTGTCCACGGGTCTCGTAAACGTCTTTTAAAACCGGGAAGGCCTGTTGTGCAACCGCTTCAGATTTACGCTTGTAAAACTCAGCTACTTCGCCGAATACTTTATCAACCAGTTTGTTTAAAGATGTGCTGCCAAATTCGCTCTCGGAGATCTGTGTATCTACAGAGAAGATACGGATAATCTCCATCTGGAAACCTTCGTAGTTGTTTGATTCTTTGTATTCAGTTACGATATCTTCAACCACATCAAAGAAGGTATTGTTCAAATCAACATCTAAACGATCACCAAACAATGCATTTTTACGTTTAGCATAGATAACGGTACGCTGCGAGTTCATCACGTCATCGTATTCCAATAAGCGTTTACGTATACCGAAGTTGTTCTCTTCAACTTTTTTCTGCGCACGCTCAATAGATTTCGAGATCATTGAGTGCTGGATAACCTCCCCATCTTCGATACCCATACGTACCATCAGGTTGGAGATACGCTCCGAGCCGAATAAACGCATCAGGTTATCTTCTAACGACACGAAGAACTGTGACGAACCCGGGTCGCCTTGGCGCCCTGCACGACCACGCAACTGCCTGTCTACACGGCGAGATTCGTGGCGCTCGGTACCTACAATGGCCAAACCGCCTGCTTCCTTAACACCTGCACCCAGCTTAATGTCGGTACCACGACCGGCCATGTTGGTTGCAATGGTAACAGTACCTGCCTGACCAGCTTCGGCCACAATGTCGGCCTCTTTCTGATGCATTTTAGCATTTAGTACGTTATGTTTAATGCCGCGCAGCTTAAGCATACGGCTCAATAATTCAGATATCTCTACAGATGTTGTACCCACCAATACCGGGCGGCCTGCCTGCGTAAGTTTTACAATTTCTTCGGCAACAGCATTGTATTTTTCACGTACTGTACGGTAAACAAAATCCTGCCTGTCATCACGGCTGATAGGGGTGTTGGTTGGTATCTCTACCACATCCAGCTTGTATATTTCCCAAAACTCGCCAGCCTCTGTCACTGCAGTACCCGTCATACCGCAAAGTTTGTGGTACATCCTGAAGTAGTTTTGCAGCGTAATGGTTGCAAAAGTTTGGGTAGCATCCTCAACTTTAACGTTCTCTTTAGCTTCAATAGCCTGGTGCAAACCATCAGAGTAACGGCGGCCATCCAATACACGGCCCGTTTGCTCGTCAACTATCTTAACCTTGCCTTCATCAAGGATATATTCGGTATCCTTTTCAAAAAGGGTATACGCCTTTAGTAACTGATTTACCGAGTGGATACGCTCAGACTTGATAGAGAAATCGCGCATTAACTCATCTTTGTGTGCTACTTTTTCTTCGGCAGTTAATCCTGATTTTTCAATTTCAGAAATTTCTGTACCTACATCAGGCATCACAAAAAAGTTAGGATCTTCTCCGGCTGTTGTAATCAGCTCAATACCTTTTTCAGACAAGTCAACCGAGTTATTCTTCTCGTCGATCACGAAGAAAAGTTCAGCATCAACCTTAGGCATTTCTTTACCCTGGTCCTGCATGTAATAATTTTCGGCTTTTTGCAAAACAGTACGGTTTGCACCTTCGCTCAAAAACTTAATTAAAGCTTTGTTTTTTGGCAATGCGCGGTGTGCACGTAATAAAGCTAAACCACCTTCGTCAACACCGGTTTTACCTTCGTTGATTGCCTTTTTAGCCTCGTTAAGTGCAGTATTCGCATAACTTTTTTGCGCGTTAACCAAACGCTCGATACGCGGTTTTAATTCATAAAACTCATGCTGATCGCCACGAGGTATAGGGCCGGATATAATTAACGGTGTACGGGCATCATCAATTAACACGGAGTCAACCTCATCCACCATTGCAAAGTGCAATTTGCGTTGCACCAGCTCTTCGGGGCTGCGCGTCATGTTGTCACGCAGGTAATCAAAGCCAAATTCGTTATTGGTACCAAAGGTAATATCGGCCATGTAAGCCGCGCGGCGCTGCTCGGAGTTTGGCTCATGTTTATCAATACAATCAACAGATAAACCATGGAACTCATATAACGGGCCCATCCACTCGCTATCGCGGCGTGCCAGGTAATCATTCACGGTTACAATGTGTACACCCTGGCCGGCAATTGCGTTAAGGTAGGCGGGCAGCGTAGCCACCAACGTTTTACCCTCGCCCGTTGCCATCTCAGATATTTTACCCTGGTGCAATACAATACCACCTATCAGCTGTACATCGTAATGTACCATGTTCCAAGTAACTTCATTGCCGGCAGCTATCCAGGTATTGTGGTGTATAGCCTTATCGCCTTTAATAATTACGTTGTTTTTGCGGGCGGCTAACTGGCGGTCGAAATCTGTTGCGGTAACCTCAATGGTTTTGTTGCCAGAAAAACGGCGGGCTGTTTCTTTAACAACCGCAAAAGCCTCGGGCAATATATTTTTTAAGATCTCTTCAAGCTCTTTGTTACGATCTTTTTCCAGCTTATCCAGTTGGGTAAACAAATCAACCTTCACGTTAACGTCCATATCCGGCTCGTTATCGGTACGGTCTTTTATGGCTTGTATTTCGCTATCGATGCCAGAAAGGCCCTGTGCAATGGTTTCTTTAAATTGTATGGTTTTGCCTCTTAGCTCGTCATTGCTTATTTGGTCAAGCTTGGCAAACTCGGCTTTTATCTTCTCAACTATAGGCTGTATGCTTTTTACATCCCGGTCTGACTTGCTTCCAAAAAGCTTACTGAAAAAATCTAACATAATATTTTTATATGATGCACCAAACTCAACAATTAAGCCAATGCAATTTTAAAGTCATTTTGACAGGCAAAGGTACGGTTTTGCGTGTAAAGCTGAAAGTTAAACGCCAAAGCTTCTTTTGCATTATTAGTATTTACAGCATAGTAAGTAACCTTACGCCTAAATGACATGCAAAAAAAATACCCGCCGAATGATAGCTCTGCGGGTATTAATAAATTTGAACTCCGGGCAGCTTATCTCCAGGCTTTGTATTGATTGATCAAGCCGTTGGTTGACGAGTCGTGTGACGTAACCTCTGCATCATCCTTCAATTCTGGTAATATTTTTCCTGCCAGCTGTTTGCCAAGCTCTACACCCCATTGGTCAAAGCTGTAAATATTCCAGATAATGCCTTGTACAAATATCTTATGCTCATACATGGCAATTAAACTACCCAGGCTGCGCGGGGTAATTTTTTTAACCAGTATAGAGTTTGTAGGGCGGTTGCCTTCAAAGACTTTAAATGGTGCAATGGCTTTAATTTCTTCTTCTGTTTTACCGGCTTTCTTTAGCTCATCAATGACCACATCTTCCGTTTTGCCATTCATCAGGGCTTCTGTTTGGGCAAAAAAGTTTGAGAGCAGCATTTTGTGATGCTCGCCAAGCGGATTATGCGATTGCGCAGGAGCAATAAAATCACAAGGGATCAACTTGGTTCCCTGATGTATCAACTGGTAAAAAGCATGCTGACCATTGGTGCCCGGCTCACCCCAAATAACAGGCCCTGTTTGGTAATCTACATGCTTACCGTTACGGTCAACATGTTTGCCGTTGCTTTCCATATCGCCCTGTTGAAAGTATGCTGCAAAGCGATGCATATATTGGTCGTAAGGTAAAATGGCTTGTGTTTCGGCTTCAAAAAAGTTATTGTGCCAAATACCAATTAGCGCCAAAATAGCCGGGATATTCTCTTCAAATTCGGTATTTTTAAAATGCTCGTCCATTGCATGGGCACCTGCAAGCAATTCGGTAAAGTTTTCAAAACCTATGCTTAGCGAAATGGAAAGGCCTATGGCACTCCACAACGAGTAGCGGCCGCCGACCCAATCCCAAAACTCGAACATATTAGCGGTGTCAATCCCAAACTCGGCCACGCCCTTACTATTTGTAGATAGCGCCGCAAAGTGTTTGGCAACATCTTCATCCTTGCCGCCACCGTTTATAAACCAGTTGCGGGCGCTGTGCGCGTTAGCCATTGTTTCCTGGGTGGTGAAAGTTTTAGAGGCCACCAGGAACAAAGTAGTTTCCGGGTTAAGGATTTTCAAGGTTTCGGCCATGTGTGTGCCATCCACGTTCGAAACAAAGTGAAGGCTAAGGTGATTTTTATAAGCCTTTAACGCTTCGGTAACCATTACCGGGCCCAGGTCCGAGCCGCCGATGCCGATATTTACAACATCAGTAATGGCTTTGCCGGTATAACCTTTCCACTCGCCCGATATTACTTTATCGCTAAAGTTTTTCATGTGGGCAAGTACGCGGTTAACGTCAGGCATCACGTCTTGTCCGTCAACCAGTACAGGTTGATTGCTGCGGTTACGCAGGGCAACGTGAAGTACCGGGCGGCCTTCGGTAGCATTGATCTTTTCTCCGGAAAACATGGCATCAATTGCCTCATTTAAACCACACTCGCGGGCAAGCTGAATAAGCAGGGCAAGGGTTTCATCATCTATACGGTTTTTAGAATAATCAACAAGGATATCTTCAAATTGCAACGAAAATTTCTCAAATCGCTGGCTATCAGCATCAAATAAATCCTTGAGGTTTTTGGTAACTATATCAAGGTAATGATCTGTTAAATACTTGTATGACTGGGTGCTGGTGAAATCGGTAGTTGGCAGCATAGTTGTGTTGTTTTAAACAAATGTAATAAGTTAACCTGCGGACACAATTTTTGTTAACGAAAATTTACGTAAGGGTGTGTATATGACACGTGGTTAACAGTATTTGATTGATTATCGCTTCATTGTAAAATTGTGAATTGCCGGCATTTATAAGGCTAAACTTATCCGGCATTGGAAATACATTTGTTTAGAACTTAAAATATTGTTTCACTAGTGGCTTCGGCCGAATTAATAGGAATTGTGATGTTTGGAAAACTGTTTTTACTGGTAAAAGATAACGCCAATGCAGTATTGAGAAGTGCTGCAATAGAAGCGAAGGACAAAGATGCTGTTATTAATGATGCATCAAGCTCAATCATTGACGTATTGCGGGCACACGTAGATGGCGGCAAGATCAAAGAGCTGATTAACTATTTTCAATTCTCGGGTATGTTTGATAATCCACTGATTACACGAGCGATAAATAGCTTTGCCAATAAGCTAAATAACTTTTACAATGTTGAGCCGAAGCAAGCCCACCAACTATCGAGCGAGTTGATTGCCCCGGTAATGCAGGAATTGATAAGGCAATCTAAAGAAGACAACAATAATAATGAGTTTAGCCTAAGGCTGTTGCTGAGCAATCTTAGCGATAATGTTAAAGATATGGGCTCACTATTAAACCAATTACGCATAGCTTAATTAAGCTGTTTTTAAAGGGGCTGCAGGACTTGTTCTGTAGCCCCTTTTGCATTTTATAACAATGGTATGGCAGCAACAGGCACCCGCCTAATAGATCAAAAAACTTATATTTGCCGTTATGACTAAAGAGAATATCCAGGATTTAAGGGACAGAGTAACGTCCCTGAGGAGGCATCTTTGACATCGATAACAAACTCGATGCAATGCAAAAGGAGCAGGATATAACCATCGGCCCTAATTTTTGGGATCATCCAAAGGAAGCCGAAAAGGTGCTTGCTTCTATCAAGACAAAAAAAGTGTGGACCGATGCTTTTCAAAAAGTAGTGTCGGTTGTTGAAGATACAGGCGTATTGCTGGAGTTTTTCCAGGCAGGCGATGCTACCGAAAAGGAAATGCAGGAGCAGTATAATCTGGCTGTAACCGCGGTTGAGGGGCTGGAGTTTAAAAATATGCTGAGCGCCGAGGAAGACCAGTTAAATGCGGTGCTGCAAATTACCGCGGGTGCTGGTGGTACCGAAAGCTGCGATTGGGCTGCCATGCTGATGCGCATGTACATTATGTGGGGCGAAAAAAATGGCTACAAAGTTACCGAACAGGATTTCCAGGAAGGTGACGTAGCCGGTATAAAAACCGTTACCCTGCAATTTGAGGGTGAATTTGCTTATGGCTACTTAAAAGGCGAAAATGGTGTACACCGTTTGGTGCGTGTTTCGCCGTTTGACAGTAACGCCAAGCGCCATACGTCATTTGCCTCTGTATATGTTTATCCGTTGGTAGATGATACCATCGAAATTGAGATAAACCCTGCAGATATAGAATTTGAAACCTTCCGCTCTGGCGGTGCTGGCGGGCAAAACGTAAACAAGGTGGAAACAGCTGTACGTTTATACCACAAACCTTCGGGTATTATTATCAAGAACCAGGAGTCGCGCTCGCAATTACAGAATAAGGATAACGCCATGCGTTTACTTAAATCACAATTGTATGAGATAGAAATGCGCAAGCGCCAGGAAACCACCAACGCTATCGAGGGTAATAAAAAGAAGATAGAGTGGGGTAGCCAGATCCGGAACTATGTATTGCATCCTTATAAATTAGTGAAAGATTTACGTACCGATCATGAAACATCAAACGCGCAGGCGGTGCTTGACGGCGATATAGATGATTTCCTGAAAGCTTACTTAATGGAGTTTGGCGGAAGTAAGTAAATCTTCCTTGTCAATCTGAGGAACGAAGAATCTATTGGCAACTTTGCATACATGCCATTAGATGCTTCACTATGTTCAGCATGACAGAACGCTGAAAAGAATGCCGGTAACAAAAGTCAACGGCATTCTCTTTTTTAGCTATACGCCTATATATCTTTTCGCCGTGTAAATTGTAACTTGCCGCTACCATTTATATAGCCATGAAAAAAGCCCTTAATGCCTTTGCACTAATGCTGATAACAAGCTTTGCCTTTGCGCAACAAAAGCCTATGCCTTTGTACACTAACGGCGTGCCTAATTCAAAACCAACGCCGGCAACTTATCAGGAAAAAATTAACGACACTTATTGGATAAACAAGGTAAGTGCGCCAACGCTCACAGCGTTTTTGCCCGATAAAAAAATTGCAAACGGTACCGCTGTTATAATATGCCCGGGTGGTGGGTATACCGGGCTGGCTTCGGCGCATGAGGGTTTCCAGGTAGCGCAGGAGTTTGCCAAAATTGGCGTTGCTGCATTTGTACTTAAATACCGTTTGCCGAGCGACAGTATTATGGTTGATAAAACTATAGGTCCGTTACAGGATGCACAACGCGCAGTGCAAATAGTGCGTGAGAGCGCCGCAAACTGGGGCATTAAGCCCGACAGGATAGGCATAATGGGATTTTCGGCAGGTGGACACCTTGCCGCCACAGAGGGAACTCATTTTAACAGCGTACTGATAGATAACCCTAAGGGCACCAGTGTACGGCCGGATTTTATGATGCTAATTTACCCTGTAATCAGCTTTGGGCCGATGACACATCAGGGCTCAAAAGATAACCTGATAGGTAAAACCCCAACGCAGGAAATGGTTGATCTATATTCGAACGAAAAGCAGGTTACCCCCAATACGCCGCCTACGTTTTTAATACACGCAGAAGATGATACCGTTGTGCCTGTACAAAACAGTTTAATGATGTATGAGGCCTTGCTTGCCAATAAGGTAAAAACCGAAATGCACCTTTACCCTGCAGGCGGCCACGGTTTCGGGATGAAAAATCCGACAACTAAGGCGTCCTGGTTCGATTCGCTCAAAACGTGGATGGATGCTAACGGATGGTTGAGTAAGTAGTATTCTTGTTCAAGTGGCCAATTACCAATTAAGTGAGATGCCGATATGCTTGCCATGACTTTGTTATTTGTGTCATGCTGGATTGATTCAGCATAACATCAGGCAAGTGTTACATCTGCAAGATATTGACTTGCAATACATTAATTCTCCTGCTCTCCCGGCTCAAATATGCCCAACAACTCATTCAGTTCGTCAACCTTTTCTGATGATCCTAAATGCTCGTAAGCGCTGATCAGGTTGCGCAACACGCGTTTAATGATGTCAGCATTTGAGCAGGGCTCGTAAAACTGCTTATCGAACTTTAAATTAAGTTGCTTTAAAAACATATCCACGTCCCTGCGGCCGAAGATAAAACCCTTGTTAAACGCATTGATGTAAAAAAGTACGCCGCCCTCAAACTCAGTTTCGCGGCTTTCATCAAGATAGGCCAGTATGAAGTGCTGCGGCAGATTTACGCCAAAAACAGGCACATCCAGTTTTTGCGCAATAATAGAATATATGATAGCTAAGGAAATCTGGTTTCCCTTTTTACTTTCCAGTACCTGGCTTATATAGCTGTTTTGCGGGTCGCGATGGTTGCTGGTATTGCCGCTAAAACCATGTATGCTATAAAAAACGTGATTTATTAATTTCACCTGCTCAACGGGGCTGGCCTCGTTCATCATCTGCAACCATATGTCGCGTTTTATGGCCTCAATCTGGTTTATAACCTTCTGCTCGTCAAGATCTGGATACTGGTATCGATTAACAATCAAAATGCCTTGCAGCAAATCAAATGCACCGCTTTGGTACCAAAGCTTTAAATCGTTCTTAAGTGTGCCAAATTGAATTTCGTGTACAAGGTTGGCTATACGTTCCTGCTGTATGGGATCGAAAGCTTCTTCAAAAGCCGACTCCAGGTAGTGAATAGCCTCGGGGCCATATGATAAAAGCTTTTCGTGCACATGGCTAAATATCTCACTGTCCGGGTCGTCCAGCAATTTTATGAGGGAATTTACTTCTGTTGGATTTATCATGTTATACTAAAATACTAAACGTTTTAATACTTTTACAGCGATGTTAAATTTAACGCTTGCCAAGGATTTTCTGTTTCACAGGTTCACGTCAAAAAACCGTCATGGTTTACACTCGCCCTTTGTTTACCGCCTGGTTGATGAAGTTATATACGATAAAAGCGATAAACCTGCTTATGCGCCCGTAGAAGCCGAGCGCGGCAAGTTACTTGGTGACGACAGAACCATTACCGTGACCGACTTGGGTGCAGGTTCGCATGTTAACAATAACAAACAAAAAAAGGTAAGCCAGATAACGGTAAACGCGCTTAAACCGCCAAAGCTGGCCAAATTGCTTTACAGGCTTGCTGCATTTGCCAAACCTAATAATATTATTGAGCTGGGCACCTGCCTGGGCATTACAACGCTGTATTTACAAAACGCAGCGCCTGCCGCAAAAGTATATACGCTTGAAGGATGCCCCGCAACTGCGGGAGTAGCCGGCGAAGTTTTTGACCGTGCAGGGGCAAATGGTATAAAGCAGGTTGTCGGTAATTTTGATGATACCCTGCCGGGTGTTATTAGTGAATTAGATCAGCTGGACTTTGTATATATCGACGGTAATCACCAACGCGATGCAACTTTAAAATACTTTGAATGGTGCCTGCCAAAGGTGCATGAAAACACCATGCTGATCTTTGATGATATTTACTGGAGCGACGGCATGAAACAAGCCTGGGAACAGATAAAAGCCCATCCGCAGGTAACTGTAACTGTCGACCTGTTTTGGATAGGCCTTGTATTTTTCAAAACCGGGCAGGTTAAAGAGCATTTTAAGATAAGGGTGTAGGTAAATATGGAGATATGCTCGTAAAAAAATCTAACGATAGGTTTCTTACAGCCTTTGTAATTATTGCTTGCATATGTTTGGTGGGAATTTTTTGTTATGTAGCTATATATTTTGTTGTAGGCATAAGTGATACTTTTCCGCCAATTCGAGTTTACAATTGTTCAGGAAGGGTAAGTGAGTTTGAAGCAGGGATAGATAAAATATCCAAGACCGAAAAAAATATAACTTATAAAATTACAGATACAGTTGGTTCCAAGGATAATGGTTTTGCAATGCATATGACCATTATTATTACAAGCGCTAAGCGTTCTATAGAATACAATATTAAATATGAGAGTAATGACACTCAAACTAAATTGGCTCTCATAATGGCAAATGACTGGGCAAGTAAGCTTGGCGGATATGGAATAAAAGCAGATGGGATGTATGAATTGCTATCAGTTTTCGAAAAAAAGATTATTTATGGCCTTATAAAACAAGGTTTTGTTATAAATCAAGATGAGTCCTAAGATCCTGCACATTTATAATCTGCACATCTATTAAAACGCTTCTCCCAATCCTACGTAAAAACCGCTTTGCCTGCTTTCGCCGGGGCGCTGCTGGCCAACGCCGTAATCAGCACGGATGCTGAGGCCCTTCTCAATGTCGAAGAAATAGCGCATGCCGCCACCATAGTTTGGTTTTAATTGCACGAAGCTAAACGAGTCTTTAAAAACCTCGCCTGTGCCAACAAACCCTACAATGCCAATCCGGTCGCTAAGGCGGTAGCGTAGTTCTGTTTGGGCCACCAACAGGTTACGGTCGCGGAAACGGCCATTGTAATATCCGCGCATAATTTCATCATTACCCATGGCAGGTAAAAAATAAAACGGCGACTGGCTGCCGGTAAGATTCTGGCTTTGCGCGTTTACGCCCAACACCAATCGTTTGGCCAGGCTAAAGAACTGGGCATACTCAATATCAAAAAAGCCACCGTTGTAGCTGCTGTTGCGCCCAATACCCTTTAGCGCCTGGAAGGATGCGTTAAATATTAATCCCTTGGTGGTGTAGGTGTTGTTGTTCCGGTTATCAAAAATAAAGCTTGGCCCAAGGTAGATGGTTGTGCCGCCAATCCGGCCTTCAATTGAAGGGTCGGTTTCGTAAATGCCGTCGGTTACTTTATCATCAAAAGCGTAGTGGAAGCCGCCTGCAACAAAGCCCACGTAAATATTGCTGCCAATGCGCTTTTCGCCGGTTAGCGTAAGGCGCAGCCGCTTTTGGCCAAGACGGTCGGCATCAGCTTTGTTTGTGTTGTTTCCTATCCCATAAAAATCAAACGGAAAGTTTATGTAATTGATGCCCGCCGTTATATGATACTTGTTTTGCGGTGTCCAGTAATTGGTGCTTAGGTTAAGCCTGTTCTGGCCTTTGGTTGTAATGGTACCGTATGCAAATATGTTTGATACACGCTGCCCCGGTGTAAGCGTATCAGTATAAAACGAATAAAGACCCGAACCACCTATTTCCAAACCGGTTTCCGGTGCCGAACTTAAAACGGGCAGCAAGGCAAAGCTTGCGTGTTTGCTGCTGTCTTTCTCGAACAGCATTTTACGTACAAACTTGGGTATCCAGCGCTGGGCGCTTGCAGGTTCAATAAGGGCGCAAATAAGTAATAGTACAAATATCTTTTTCATGAGTGCAGCAATGCGGGCAAAGGTAAATGTTAACCCCTTGTTTTGCCGAATTTTGAATTTAAAATTTGGATGTGCCTAAAATGCCTACTTTTGCAAAATAATTACAGCATAAAAAATGAGTACAGAAAGAGGCCCTATATCTCAGTTTATCGAGAAAAACTACCTGCACTTTAACGCCGCTGCGTTAATGGATGCAGCAAAAGGTTACGAAACCCACTTAACCGAAGGTGGTAAAATGATGGTTACGCTTGCCGGTGCCATGAGCACTGCCGAGCTGGGCATATCACTTGCCGAAATGATACGTCAGGGTAAAATTGATATTATATCATGTACAGGTGCCAACCTGGAAGAGGATATCATGAACCTTGTAGCACACTCGCACTACAAACGCGTACCTAACTACCGTGATCTAAGTCCGCAGGATGAGTGGGATTTGTTGGAGAACCACTACAACCGCGTAACTGATACGTGTATCCCTGAAGAAGAGGCTTTTCGCCGTTTACAAAAACATATCCACAAAATATGGAAAGATGCTGATGATGCAGGCGAGCGTTATTTTCCGCACGAGTACATGTACAAGATATTGCTAAGCGGCGAGTTGGAGCAATACTACGAGATAGACCCAAAAAATTCATGGATGCTGGCCGCTGCCGAGCGCAACCTGCCAATTGTGGTACCGGGATGGGAAGACTCAACCATGGGTAACATTTTTGCTTCATACGTTATCAAAAACCACATTAAAGCCACCACCATGAAAAGCGGTATTGAGTACATGGCATGGCTGGCCGACTGGTACGTAAAAAATTCGGAAGGTAAAGGGATTGGTTTCTTCCAGATAGGTGGCGGTATTGCCGGCGATTTCCCTATCTGTGTGGTGCCGATGCTATACCAGGATATGGAGATGGAAAACATTCCCTTCTGGAGCTATTTCTGCCAGATATCTGACTCGACCACGTCATACGGTTCATACTCGGGCGCGGTTCCAAACGAGAAAATTACATGGGGCAAGCTTGATGTAAACACCCCCAAATTTATTGTAGAAAGCGATGCTACCATTGTGGCACCACTGATATTTGCCTGGTTGCTTAAGCAATAACGGTAATTGTGATACTATGAAACGCCCGCTCACGAATGTTTGCGGGCGTTTTTATTGAATAGTCACATTTGTCTATCCGGAAGTAAAGAGTTTTCCACAATCGGCGCTATTGAGTTGAATATTAAAACAATAATTTACCTTTGAAAACTATCTCACAAAAGAGGCGTTTTTAAAAAGACTCACCCATGGTACCTAATGCCATTTTATAGCTGAAAAAAGCAAATTTCTAAACAATTTAGAACGATTATAAATTAGAGTTTCGTGTCACTAATTTGTCAGCGATACTGTAATAAATTATACTTTTGTGCCTGAAAAAGTGGCTACAGCCTACACGTATGTGTATGTTTAACACATTTAAAATACAAAATTATTTAGCATAAATACACTTTATGAGAAATATCTCATTGATTCTTAAACGATTTACAAGGTCGGTTTTACTGGTTGCAGGCTTAGCTTCTCTGGGTATAAATGCCCATGCAGAAGGTGATCCGGCGAAAGGCGAAGCCATTTTCAAAGCCAAGTGTACAGCGTGTCACAAAATTGACACCCGTATGGTTGGCCCTGCCTTAGGCCCGCAGATTACTGAAGAAACAGACGATGCTTATCTGACCAAATGGATCCAGAACAACCAGGCATTGATCGCTGCCAAAAATCCAAAGGCATTAAAAATCTATAACGAGTACAACCAGGCTGGTATGACCGTGTTTGCAGAGCTTAGCGATGCAGATGTGGCCAACGTTATTACCTACGCCCGTACCGAGTGGAAAAAACTCCAGGAGGAAAAAACCAAAGGTGGCGGCGCTAATGGCGGCGGTGCAGCAGCAGAAGATAAAGGCCCAAGCAGCCTTGTTATCTGGGGCTTGTTAGGCGTTATCGTTATTGCTTTCATCGTTATACTGGTTTTAAACAAGGTAATTGCAACGCTTGAGCGTTTGTTGCTGCGCAGCAAAGGTTTATTGGTTGACGAAGAAGAGGAAACTGCCGACGAGAAAGCATCAGTTGATCGTTTAGCTACTGTTAAAAAACTAGCCAAAAACAAAAAGCTTGTTTTCTTCGTGGTGCTTTGCGGTACCATTGCAATGGGCAGCTGGAGCTGGGTTACCATGTGGAACACCAACGTTCACAGCGGTTACCAGCCTGTACAGCCAATTAAGTACTCACACAAATTGCACGCAGGTGTAATGAAGCTGGAGTGCCAGTATTGCCATAGCGGTGCGTTTAAATCTAAAAACGCTTCAATTCCGTCATTAAACGTTTGTATGAACTGCCACAAAGCTGTTAAAACTGAGTCGCCTGAGATTCAGAAAATATACAATGCTTTGGGTTACGATCCGCAAACTCAAAAATATGATAGCACTAAAGCTAAGCCAATGCAGTGGGTGCGTGTGCACAACCTGCCGGATCTGGCTTACTTTAACCACTCACAACACGTAACTGTTGCCAAACTGGAGTGCCAGAAATGTCACGGTCAGGTTCAGGAAATGCAGGAAGTATACCAATACTCACCGCTTACCATGAAATGGTGTATACAGTGCCACCGCCGCACCGAAGTTAACGCTAAAGGTAACGCTTACTATGATCAGGTACTTGCAGCGCATGACAAGATCAAAAAAGGTGAAAAAGTTACTGCAGCAGTATTGGGCGGTATTGAGTGCGCCAAGTGCCATTATTAATAACTATTTAAAACGTAGCATTACAGTTTATATAACGTAAATGGATAGCAATAAAAAATACTGGAAAGGTTTAGAAGAGCTAAACAAAACGCCAGAATTTGTTGAGAAGAATAAACACGAATTTGCCGAGCCAATACCTATCGAAGAAGTATTGAGCGGTGGTGGCTTGTCAGCAAAAACTCCTCGCCGCGACTTTTTAAAGGCCCTTGGCTTTGGTGTAGGTGCT
This sequence comes from Mucilaginibacter pallidiroseus, assembly GCF_007846085.1. Lineage (GTDB taxonomy): Bacteria > Bacteroidota > Bacteroidia > Sphingobacteriales > Sphingobacteriaceae > Mucilaginibacter > Mucilaginibacter pallidiroseus. The sequence continues at coordinate 261,668 of NZ_VOEJ01000007.1, read as the reverse complement.
GTTACTTTAGCAGCCTGCCAAAAAGTGCCTGTACACAAATCAATACCATACTTAATTAAGCCTGAGGAGATCACTCCGGGTGTGGCCAACTACTACTCATCTACTTACGAGGGTAGCGCTATTTTGGTTAAAACCCGCGAAGGTCGTCCTATTAAGGTTGAAGGTAACCCTAATGATCTTTTATCACGTGGTGGTTTAAGTGCATCAGCTCAGGCTTCAGTGCTTGACCTGTATGACAATGGCCGCACCAAAGATCCTGTACTTAACGGCAGCGATGCTGGCTGGGCCGAAGTGGATAGCTTTGTTAAAGGCCAACTGGCATCAGTTGCAGCGGCAGGCAAAAAAATCCGCATCATCAGCTCAACCGTACACAGCCCGTCAACACAAGCTGTAATTGCTGATTTCATTACAAAATATCCTACTGCAAAGCATACCAATTATGATGCAGTATCATATACAGGTATCATCAAAGCCAATCAAAACAGCTTTGGTAAAGCCGTATTACCACACTACAACTTTGATAAAGCCGATGTAATTGTAAGCTTCGGTGCAGATTTCCTTGGTACATGGATCTCTGGCGAGGAATTTACCCGCCAGTATGTATCAAACAGGAACTCGGCATCGCTTGAGGCTAAAAAGATGTCGCGCCACATTCAGTTTGAAACTGGTATGAGCTTAACCGGTACCAATGCCGATGCCCGTATCGCCATCAAACCGTCTGACGAAGGTTTAGCTATCATCAACCTTTACAATGCTATCTCTGGTACTACATTACCGGGCTCTAAAAAACTGTCGAACGCTAATGCTGATAAAGCGGTGATGCTGGCAGCAAAGGAGTTGGTTGCTGCTAAAGGCCGTGCGTTAGTAGTAGCAGGCAGCAATGATGTTGCTACACAAGTGCTGGTTAACGCTATCAACTCTTTATTGGGTAGCTACGGTACTACAATTGATCTTGATAATCCATCTCGTCAGTATGCCGGTAATGATGCCGAACTGGTTGAGTTTATAGCCGAAGCCAAACGCGGCGAAGTTGGTGCAGTATTGTTTTTAGATGCTAACCCGGCTTATGATTTCTACAAAGCTGCTGAGTTTAAAGAAGCTGTTAAGAAAGTTGCCTTGCGTGTATCATTCAGCGATCATGCTGATGAAACAGCTGATTTGTGTAATGTTGTTGCACCAAACCACCACTACCTTGAGTCGTGGGGTGATGATAGCGCTGTAGAAGGTTACTACACCATATTACAGCCAACCATTAACCCGGTTTACAATACCCGCCAGGCAGAGCAAAGCTTATTGATCTGGAGCGACAACGCGGTTAAAGATTACTACACATACGTTAGAAATAACTGGAACACCAATTTATTGGCAAAAGGCGGCTTAGCCGGCCAGCCGGGTTGGGAAACCTTGTTACAGGCAGGCTTTATTAAAGCGGCACCGGTAGCAGCTGGTACCTACACTTTCAGCCTTGATCTTGCAGGTGTAACCCAAACAATAATTACTCACAGCAACCAGCTTGCTGAAGGTGGTAAAGTACAATTGCAGGTTTACCAAAGCGTTGCAATGCGCGATGGTAAAAAGGCAAATAACCCGTGGTTACAGGAGTTGCCGGATCCGGTATCTAAAGTTACCTGGGACAACTTCGCAGCTATGTCGCCATCTGATGTTAAAAAGATGGGCCTGGACGAGTTTGGTGTTGTTAAAATAACTGCAAACGGTTACACCGTTGAGTTACCGGTATTATCACAGCCAGGCCAGGCGCAAGGCACCGTATCGGTAGCTGTTGGTTATGGCCGCACAATGGCTGGTTTAGTTGGTAACAACGTTGGTAAAAATGCATATCCTTTCTACAGCTTCCGTAACGGTACTTTCCAAACTACTGCTGCTGCAAGTGTTGAGAAAACAGGCGATATATTCCCGCTTTCACAAACGCAAACGCACCACTCATACGAGGGTCGCAGCGTAATACAGGAAGTAACCTTAAAAGAATACCTGAAAGACCCTGAAAAAGCAGCCGGTCATGAAGGTGAGCACGAGAAATACGACCTTTGGGAAGCTACAAATAATGATGCAGTGCATGCACGCCCTGTTTATGACTGGGTTATGGCTATCGACCTTAATGCTTGTACCGGTTGCGGTGCCTGCGTGGTAGCTTGTAATGCAGAAAACAATATTCCGGTTGTAGGTAAGGAAGAAGTAGGCCGTCGTCGCGAGATGCACTGGATCCGTATCGACCGTTACTACAGCTTTGCCCAGAACGGTAAGGCCGAAGCTGACGAGAAAACTGGTATGGTAACCAAAGAAAAGGAGATAGCTGAGCTTGAAAACTTTGATAACGTTACCGTAGTACACCAGCCAATGCTTTGCCAGCATTGCGACCACGCCCCTTGCGAAACTGTTTGCCCGGTATTGGCAACGGTACACTCAAGCGAAGGCTTAAACCAGATGGCATACAACCGTTGCGTTGGTACACGTTACTGCGCAAACAACTGTCCTTACAAAGTGCGTCGCTTTAACTGGTTCAACTACTGGAATGATTCACGTTTTGATAACTACCTGAACAACGAACATACTCAACTGGTATTAAACCCTGATGTAACCACACGTTTCCGTGGTGTTATGGAAAAATGCTCTATGTGCGTTCAGCGTATACAGGCCGGTAAATTAAAAGCTAAAATAGAAAAACGTCCGCTTGCTGACGGTGAAGTTAAAATGGCCTGCCAGCAAACCTGCTCTGCAAACGCTATCATATTCGGTAACAGGAACGATCCTAACTCTGAAGTTTCAAAAGCATTGAAGAGCGAAAGAACTTACTACGTATTGGAAGAACTGAACGTACAACCAGGTATCGGTTACCAAACTAAAGTAAGGAACACAAACGAAACTGAATTACAGGCTTAATTATACAAGAGATATATAACATATGGCATCTCACAGTGAATCAATTATCAGGGAACCGTTAATAACCGGCAAGGACATTACCTATGCACGCATTACTAACGAAGTATTGTTGCCTGTTGAAAATAAACCAAACAAAGCCTGGTGGATCGGCTTCACAGTAGCAGCATTAGGCGCAATGCTTTGGGTTGTATCTATCAGCTACACCTTCTGGACCGGTTTAGGTACATGGGGTTTAAATAAAACAGTAGGCTGGGCGTGGGATATCACCGGCTTCGTATGGTGGGTAGGTATCGGTCACGCTGGTACGCTTATCTCTGCCGTATTGCTCATCTTCCGTCAAAACTGGCGTAACTCTATCAACCGGTCTGCAGAGGCGATGACTATCTTCGCGGTTATTTGCGCCGCAACATACATTGTAGCGCACATGGGCCGCCCTTGGTTAGCATACTTCACATTACCATTGCCAAACCAGTATGGCTCACTATGGGTAAACTGGAACTCGGCCCTTATGATGGACGTATTTGCGATCTCTACATACTTCTCAGTTTCATTGGTGTTCTGGTACACAGGTTTATTACCTGATATCGCATCAATCCGTGACCGTGCAAGTGGCCTTCGCCGCCGTATTTACTCTGTTCTTTCATTCGGGTGGACAGGTTCAGTAAAAACATGGCAGCGTTTTGAAACCGTATCATTGATCCTTGCAGGTATATCAACACCACTGGTACTTTCGGTACACACCATTGTATCTTTTGACTTTGCAACCTCGTTAGAGCCGGGATGGCACACCACCATCTTCCCACCGTACTTCGTTGCGGGTGCAATCTTCTCTGGTTTCGCCATGGTGCAAACGCTATTGCTGGTAACCCGTAAGGTATTGGGTCTTGAAAACTACATCACGATGTTCCACATCGAATCGATGAACAAGATCATCATGCTTACAGGTTCAATTGTAGGTGTGGCTTATATCACCGAGTTCTTTATTGCATGGTACTCGCAGGTTGAGTACGAGCAATATGCTTTCATCAACCGTGCAACCGGCCCGTACTGGTGGGCTTACTGGAGCATGATGTCATGTAACGTGATCTCTCCACAGTTATTCTGGTCTAAGAAATTGCGTACCAGCATCAAATTCTCATGGGTGTTATCTATCGTGGTAAACATCGGTATGTGGTTCGAGCGTTTTGTAATCATCGTAACCTCATTACACCGTGACTATATCCCATCAAGCTGGGCTATGTTCTACCCAACCTGGGTTGACGTAGGCGTGTTTGTTGGTTCAATCGGCGTGTTCTTTACCTTGTTCCTGTTGTTCATCAGGGTATTGCCTTCTGTAGCTATGGCTGAGGTGAAACTGTTGGTTAAAACATCAAGCGAGCAGGCTAAGAAAAAACTTATTGACGAAGGCCACCTTGATCCGGCCCACGTACAGTATTATAAAGAGTCGTTAATTAAGTATGACAGTGTAGACATGTCTGACTACGAAAAAGTATAACCATGAGCAAGACAAAATTTATATTAGGCTGTTTTGACGATCCGGATGAAATGATGCACGGGATCGAGAACCTTCAGAAAAATAGTATCCCGATTTATGATGTGTACACACCGATGCCTATCCACGGTATCGAAGCTAAATTGGGCATAAAAGATTCGAGATTAGGTTATGCTGCGTTTTGCTTTGGTTGCCTTGGTGCATGCGTAATATTCAGCATTGTTTATTACACACTTGTGCATGACTGGCCAATGAACGTTGGTGGTAAGCCAAGCTTTTCAATACCTAACTTTGTACCGTTTACATTTGAGTGGACCATCTTGTTTACCGCTTTTGGTATGACATTTACCTTCTTCGCGGCTACACACCTTTTTCCGGGCCGCGCGCCAAGGGTAATGGATTTGCGCGCTACCGACGACCGCTTTATTATAGCAGTTGATGCAAAAGGTAACATTCCGCATGATGATATAACCAGTTTATTAAAAGACGCAGGAGCAGTAGAAGTAAAGCATAACGAAAGGAAATATGTTAGCTATGAATAAATATAGAATATTGGGCACAGCGGCTTTCGCTATCGCTGCATCAGTTGTGATGACTTCATGCCACGATAAGCGCAGTACCGGCTGGGAATACGCTCCCAATATGTACGAGCACATTGCTTACGAAGGCGACCAGGCTAACCCTAACTTTAAAAACGGGCAAACCGCTCAGGTGCCGCCCGCAGGTACCACGCCGGTAGGTTTTAAACGTTTCGATTATCCTAACACCAAGGATGGTTACGAGTTGGCAGGTACCGAGGTTAAAAACCTTTTGGCAAATACCTCAAAAAACATTGAAGATGGTAAAAAGCTGTTCACTACTTTTTGCTCTCCTTGCCACGGGGTTACCGGCCAGGGCGATGGTTTAGTAGTTCAGCACGGCTATCCTGCGCCTCCGTCATACTCAAAAGGCCAGTCATCACGTGGTGGTGCAATGAAAGATCTTACAGATGGTAAAATATACCACACAATTACATACGGTGTAAACTCAATGGGCTCGTACGCTTCGCAAGTGTCGCCAGAGGAACGCTGGAAAATTGTTATGTATGTTCATCAATTACAAAATTTATAAGAATTTATTTTAATGAAGACTCACAATAGTATAGAAGAACGTTATGAATTTGCCGGAAGCGCCAAAACCTGGAGCTTAGGGGCAATCGTAATTGGTCTTGTAGCAATAGCAATTGGCTTTATACTCGGTGGCGAGCACGTTCAGCGCATGTTCAGCAACCTGCTGTTAATGTCATACTGGTTTGTATGTATCTGCACCGCGGGTGTGTTCTTCTGCGCTTATCAATATGTTGCGCAGGCAGGCTGGTCTGCTTCTTTGATCAGGGTGCCACAGGCTTTTGCCAAGGTATTGCCTATAGCCAGCGTTATCATGCTTATCATAGTAGGTGCCGGTTTATATTTCAAACATGAAGTTGTGGAGCACGGTATAACAGAAAAAGTTCCTTACCTGTACGCACACTGGGCTACACACGGGTTAACCATACCTGGCAGCGAAAACTTCGATCCTATCATTTTTGGTAAAAAAGGCTTTTTAAATATACCTTTCTTTTATGGCGCTTTAGTGGTGATGCTTGGAGCCTACAGCTTTTTTGGTTACAAAATGGCTAAGTTTTCTGAGGCAGAAGATACTGAAGGCGGTATGTTCAACTACGATCAGAGCTTTAAATATGCTTGTATATTCCTGGTAATATTTGGTTTTACCTTTCCGATCTTTGCGTTCGGTGCTATCATGTCATTAGAGGCACACTGGTTCTCTACCATGTTTGGCTGGTACAACCTGGCAGCAATGCACGTTAGCGGCCTATCTATCATGGCGCTTGTTATCATATTGCTTCGTAAAAAAGGCTATATGCATTGGGTGACTGAAAACCACATGCACGATTTTGGTAAACTGATTTTCGGTTTCTCTATCTTCTGGTGCTACGTTTGGTTTGCACAGTTCTTCCTTACCTGGTATGCCAACATGCCTGAGGAGTCTGTTTACTTCTACATCAGATGGGAGCCCGAGTATAAGTTTTGGTTCTGGTTAAATATCGTTATTAACTTCCTTGCACCTTTATTACTATTAATGTCTCGCGATGCAAAACGTTTAACCAACCGCATGATGTGGACATGTATTGTGCTTATTGCCGGCCACTGGTTAGATTATTACCTGATGATTATGCCTGGTACAGTAAAAGAGCACAGAGGTTTTAGCGTTGAAGAAATAGGAACGTTTGTAGCATTTGGTGGTATGTTTACCTTTTTGATGCTGAGCAAATTAAGTAAAGCCGAATCGCTTATACCTAAAAAACATCCGTTCCTGGATGAGAGCCTGCATCATCACATATAATATTTGTTAAATTTGCAACGGAATACAGCTTCAAACAACCAATAAAATGGGATTTAAACTTTTAATACGTTCTAAAAAAATGCTTTCGCTGTTAGCTGCGTTTGTACTGTTAGGTACCAACGTGCTGATGGCTCAGACTGATGCGGCCTCCGCTTCTCCGGCAACGGATGCAGCGGCTGCTGATAACGGCCTGCCAACTGCCGGTTACTATATACTGCTGTTTTTAATAGTTTGCTTTATAGTTGCAATTGTTGGTAAGATCCTTAAGGTGTATGACCTTAGCCAGCAGGTTCAGGGCAAAAAGCCAATGAACTGGAACAACCTGATGGGCGCTTTGTGCCTTGTGTTCCTGGTTGCAGCTGCTTACGGTGCTTATTGGGAATTTACAGTTCATGGCAGCATGATATTACCTGCCGCCGCATCGGAACATGGTAAGAAGATTGACCAGATGTTCTGGACAACAACCACGCTTACCATGATAGTATTTGTTATAACGCAGATATTATTGTTTACATTCCTGTTTATATACCGTTACAATGCAAAACGTCGTGGTCACTTCCTGCCTCACAATAATACTATTGAAAAGGTATGGACTATTATCCCTGCGGTTGTATTAACTGTGTTGGTGATCTTTGGTTTCTTTACCTGGCAGCAAATTACCAACCATATCGATGCTAAAGGCGAGCCTGCTTCTATCAACGTAGATGTAACAGGCCACCAGTTTGCATGGGAAATCCGTTACGGTGGTAAAGACGGCCGTTTAGGTACAACAAGCTACAAACTTGTTAATGCCGGTAACAAAGTAGGTTTGGATTTCAAAGATAAATACAGCTATGATGATTTGCAGGCCGATACTATTTACCTGCCTGTAAACAAATCAGTGAGATTTAATATCCACTCACAAGATGTTATCCATAGCGTTTACGTGCCTCACTTCCGTGTGCAACTGAATGCTGTACCGGGCCTTCCTACTTTCTTTAAGTTTAAGCCAACCGTTACCACTCAGGAAATGCGTGCAAAAACGGATAACCCTACTTTTGAATATGTACTTTACTGCAACAAAATTTGCGGTGGAGCCCACTATAACATGAAGAAAATTGTTCGCGTGGTTCCGCAGGCCGAATACCAGGCCTGGTTGTCGCAGCAAAAACCTTATTTAACAGATCAGCTTAAAAAGGATTTGAAATTTGCTGCTGAGAGCAAAGGTGCAGAAGATAAAAGGTTAGCGTTAAACAATTAATACAATAAGATTAGCGAGTATGTCAACATTAGCAGTTCACGATCACGAAGTAGCACACCACGGCGATGATCACGGACACCACCATAAAGCCACTTTCTTAAATACATACGTATTTAGCCAGGATCACAAGATGATCGCCAAGCAATTCCTGATAACAGGTATTATAATGGCGGTTATTGCAATGATCTTATCTATCCTGTTCAGGATTCAGTTAGCGTATCCTGATAAAGCTTTCCCTTTAATGGAAACTTTACTTGGTCGTTTTGCACCGGGCGGTCGTTTAGATTCAAACTTTTACCTTGCATTGGTTACCATTCACGGTACCATCATGGTATTCTTCGTGTTAACTGCCGGTTTGAGCGGTACCTTTGCCAACTTACTTATCCCATTGCAATTGGGTGTACGTGATATGGCTTCACCTTTCATGAACATGCTATCTTACTGGTTGTTCCTGATTGCAAGTATAGTAATGTTATCATCATTCATGGTACAAAAAGGCCCTGCAAGCGGTGGTTGGACAATTTATCCGCCATTATCGGCATTGCCTAAAGCTATGCCAGGCTCTGGTATGGGTATGACCTTGTGGTTAACCAGTATGGTGCTTTTCATCGCATCACAGTTAATGGGTGGTATCAACTACGTTAGTACAATCCTTAACATGCGTACCAAAGGTATGGATCTTTGGAAAATGCCGCTTACCGTTTGGGCTTTGTTCCTTACTGCTGTATTAGGGGTATTAGCATTCCCTGTATTAGTAGCAGGTGTGGTATTGTTGGTATTCGACCGTAGCTTTGGCACAAGCTTCTACCTTTCTGATATCGTATTGAACGGTAGCCAGGTACAACCTTACGAAGGTGGTAGCCCGATATTGTTCCAGCACTTGTTCTGGTTCTTGGGTCACCCTGAGGTGTACATCGTAATTATGCCTGCAATGGGTATATCGTCAGAGGTTATGTCTGTAAACTCGCGTAAGCCAATCTTTGGTTACCACGCAATGGTTTACTCATTAATAGGTATTACCGTTCTTTCGTTCATTGTTTGGGGTCACCATATGTTTGTTACGGGTATGAACCCGTTCCTGGGCGGTGTGTTCATGATCACTACGTTGATTATTGCTGTACCATCAGCAGTAAAAACATTTAACTGGTTAGCTACATTATGGCGCGGTAATATCCGTTTCTCTGCCGCTATGTTGTTTGCTATCGGTATGGTGTCTTTCTTCATCTCTGGTGGTTTAACCGGTATCTTCCTGGGTAATGCTACGCTGGATATCAACCTGCACGATACTTACTTCGTGGTTGCTCACTTCCACCTGGTAATGGGTTCGGCAGCTATATTTGGTATGCTTGCCGGTGTTTACCACTGGTTCCCTAAAATGTATGGCCGTTTAATGAACGAGAAGTTGGGTTACCTGCACTTCTGGTTAACATTCATTGGTGCTTACTTGGTGTTCTTCCCAATGCACTTTATGGGCTTGGATGGCGTACCTCGTCGTTACTATGCATTTACCGAGTTTGAGTCGATGAAACAATGGTTATCAGTTAACACCTTTGTTACCTGGGCGGCTATTATATCTGCACTTGCGCAAGTTGCGTTCTTGTATAACTTCTTCCACTCAATATTCTTTGGTGAAAAAGCTACTCAGAATCCTTGGGAGGCTAACACCCTTGAATGGACTACACCTGTTGAGCGCATCCACGGTAACTGGCCTGGTGAAATTCCAAGCGTTTACCGTTGGCCATATGATTACAGTAAGCCGGGTGCCGAAGAGGATTTCATCCCGCAAACTGTGCCACTTTCACAAACTATGAGTTCAAATCTTCCGCACGATTTTGAAGATAATCCTGCAGGCCTTGAGGCACATGCAAAATGGGTTAACACTCAAAAAAGCAACGAAGAGGTAAAATAAGGATCGATATAGATCTGATTTTTAGGGTAGCTGTCGGGTTTTAAGTTGTTTGTCGTAATAGTCATAAGTAGAAATACACACTTACGACGTACCGCAGGTAACTTAACGCTAAGGATAGCTGCCCTAATTTTTTCTGACATAATTAAATGAACAAAAGCGCATCCGGTAATACTTTTATAAGGATCAACCTGATGACCATTATCACATTGTTTTTAGTGATACTGGCCGGCGGGGTAGTGCGCAGCTCGGGCTCGGGCATGGGTTGCCCAGACTGGCCTAAGTGCTTTGGCCGCTATATCCCGCCAACCAACGCATCCGAACTGCCCAAAGATTATAAGGAAGTTTATGTAGCAAAGCGCATGGCAAAAAATCAAAAGTTTGCCCGCATGCTCAATGCACTTGGTTACGATCAATTGGCCGCCCGTATACGTAACGACCGCTCGATATTAATGCCCGAAGATTTTAACGGCGTACGCACGTGGACCGAGTACCTTAACCGCCTTGTGGGCGCTATCGTAGGTGTCTTTTTGCTGTTAACCGTTGTTTATTCGTTCCGCTACCTTAAAACCAACGGCTGGATAGTTTTTTTAAGCATTTTTAACCTTTTGCTTACGTTTTTCCAGGCATGGCTCGGCTCAATTGTGGTATCAACCAACCTTGTGGCATGGATTGTTACCGTACATATGTTACTGGCACTTGCAATATTGGCTATCAGTATAACAACTTACCACATGGCAAGGGTGATGGGTCGCTATAAAGTGGAAACCAAGCCGCTCACTATTATACTAACGGTGGCTGTGGTATTGATAAGCTTATTGCAGATTACATTTGGGACCGAGGTTCGCGAAAAAATTGATGCAGTTGCCAGCCATTTGGAAGGCGGTTACCGTGATAGCTGGGTTAGCCGCGCAGGCGAAATATTCTCGCAGCATCGTGATATGGCAGTTGTAGTGCTTTTACTAAATATTTTTTTGTACGTATTAATACGCCGTACGTTTAACAGGCACTCTATACAACAGCAGTTAATGAGCTTTACGTTTTTGATGATAATGCTGCAAATTGTTACCGGTATATTTTTATCATATGCATCGTTGCCACCGTTTGCACAGGCGTCGCATATAGTGCTGGCCAGCCTTGTATTTGGTGCGCAATTCTATTTACTACTCAACCTTTTCAGGTCGGTTAACTTGCAGGGGGTACAACGATGAGCAGAGGCGATTTTTCAAAACTGATAAAGCTGCGATTGACCTTTTTGGTTACGTTCTCGGCATCTATATCATTTATTATAGCGGTTAAGGCCAATGGCGGCAATACATGGGGATCGCTTTACAGCACTACCATGTGGCTTATGTGGATAAAGCTGGTTATAGGCGGTTTCCTGGTAACATCAGCAGCCAACTGTTTTAACGAAGTAATTGAAGTTAAGCTTGACCGCTTAATGAAGCGCACCATGGACAGGCCAATGCCTGCCGGCCGCATGACGACAGGGCAGGGGCTTGTGTTAGGCATGGGTATGGGCATCATTGGCACCTACCTGTTGGGGAGCTTAAACCTGCTTACAGGCCTGCTTTCGGTATTTTCGATATTACTGTATGCATTTGCTTATACGCCGTTGAAGCGCAAATCGCCCATTGCAGTATTTGTTGGCGCTATACCAGGCGCGTTGCCTGCATTGATAGGTTATGTAGCAGGGCAGCCGCATGGCCGTATTGATGAAATTGCGTTGATACTATTTGCTATACAATTTATATGGCAGTTTGTGCACTTTTGGGCTATTGCCTGGGTGCTTGATGATGATTACAAACTGGCGGGTTTCCGTTTGCTGCCAACCGGCGAGCGCGATAAAGCCAGTGCTGTAATCACTTTTATATTTGCTATTATAATGGTACCTGTAAGCCTTTTACCAACATTTTATGGCCATGGCGGTTACTATGTTGGCGGGGTATCACTAGTAATGAGCCTGATATTTTTATACCAGGCATTTAACCTGCTGCGTACGCTGGAGATAAAGGCTGCCCGCACGCTGATGTTTGGTTCGTTTTATTATCTGCCAGTAGTGCAGTTAATGTTTTTATTTGATTTTATAGTTAAGGCATAGTGATGGCTCAATTAACAGAAGATAAATTAGACCTCGCGCCCAAAAAATTCAATATGTGGATTTTCATATTCACATCGTTTATGTTTTTTGCCGCGCTGAGCAGTGGTTTTATAGTTTACAGCGGAGGCACCGGGCATGGTATAAATGCCAAAATGCCACAGGCTTTTATTTTAAGTACCATTATCATTTTAGTAAGCAGCGGTACCATGTATATGGCATCTAAGGCTGCTAAGGGTTTGCAGTTTGATAAACAACGTTTGTACCTGTGGCTTACTATTGGCCTTGGTGTAGCTTTCTTTTTTTCGCAATTGTATTCCTGGTATGTGCTGGTAAGCAAAATGGGTATTTACTTTAGTAACCCTAACGCTTCCCAAAGTTTTATTTATGTATTTACCGGGATGCACTTGTTGCACATTATTGCAGGCTTATTGTTGCTGGCCAATACCCTTTACCGAAGCTACCGCAATACCCCACAAGTTAAGAACTTATACAACATGCAGATGTCATCGATATTTTGGCATTTTATAGATATTATATGGATTTATCTGTATGTTTTTTTACTTTTGAACCAATATTAACAAACACATGAGTACACAGGTATCACAAATTGATGAAATAAAATCGACACCATGGTCTGGGGGGAAATCTCCGTTTAATGTGGAGTACGGTAAAATGATGATGTGGTTTTTCCTACTATCGGATGCGTTCACATTTTCATCTTTACTTATCGCCTACGGCGCTTTGCGTTTCAGCTCAAATAGCTGGCCAGCTGCCGACCTGATCTTTCAGTCGGTTCCGGGTATGGTCGATCACGGTGCACCACTTGTATTTGTGGGTTTAATGACTTTTATCCTTATTGCAAGTTCGGTAACAATGGTTTTAGCTGTTGAGGCCGGGCATCGTATGGCACGCAAAGAGGTTGCGGTTTGGATGATCTGGACCGTCATCGGCGGGTTCACTTTCCTGGGTTGCCAGGCATTAGAGTGGAGCCACTTACACCATGAAGGTTTTTGGTGGGGAAGCATCCCACACGAATTAGGTGAATATTTCAGACATGGCGAAGCACCGTCAGCTACGTATACACAACAGTTTGCCAATCTTTTCTTCACCATTACAGGTTTCCACGGTTTCCACGTATTTAGCGGTGTCATCATCAACATCATCATTACCATCAACGTAATGTTTGGTACTTACGAAAGACGCGGCAGCTACCTGATGATTGAAAAAGTTGGTTTATACTGGCACTTTGTAGATCTTGTTTGGGTATTCGTGTTTACCTTCTTTTATTTAGTTTGATCATTTTTAACTGATTATATATGTCATCAGAACCAACAAGCGTACACCATGAAGAGCATGGTGATACCATGACCAAAAAGAAAATATTACAGGTATTAGCTATTTTAGTTGCTATAACCGCTGTAGAATTTTTTATAGCACTTGTACTGGTACCTAAAGGTACTATGCCATTGCACATTGCTAACCCAATTTATATTGTATTAACCCTTGCAAAAGCGTTTTACATTGTAGCTTACTTTATGCACTTAAAGTTCGAGAAAATTGGTTTAGTGTTATCTATAATTGTCCCTGTACTATTTATCATAGGTTTAATACTCGTATTGACTAACGAAAGCCACTACTGGACTGACTTTATCAGATAATAATGCGTAAAGCAAGCTTCCCGAAAAAGATAATAATCCTGGTACTCATATTAGCGGTACCGGGATTTTTATATTATTTACTAACCGCAAAGGGAAAGAACAGGTATAAACCACTTCCATTTTACGGACCTAAAGAAGTAGCCAAAACCGGCCACAAGTTTCACGGCAAGTTTATACCAGACACTATTTACCATAAACTGAGCGATTTTAAACTGACCGACCAAAATGGCAACGAGGTAACCGATAAAAGCTTTGATAAAAAGTTGATGGTAGTTAGTTTTTTTTATACCGGCTGCCCAAACGTTTGTAAACAGGTAAACAAAAATCTGAGCGGCCTTGATAGCGTGTACAGGAAAAACAAAATGGTGCGGATGGTATCATTAACGGTAAATCCCGAGCATGATACTGCGCCGGTACTCAAAAAGTATGCTGCACAGTTTAACCCCGGCCCGAACTGGATGTTCCTGACAGGCGACACTACCACCATATATAACCTTGCTCGCAAGGGTTTGTTGGTTGATGCCCTTAAGGTTGACGACAACAACTTTGTATATAGCGATAAAGTGATGCTGGTTGATGCCGAGAAGCGGATCCGCGGATACTACTCGGGCACATCGCTTACCGACCTTAATCGCCTTAACGAAGAAATAAGAGTACAAATTGCCGAAGAACTACGTAAAGTAGATAAGGCACTTTATTAAGAGAGTGATTTTTACAATGACCGATAAGTTTATTATAAGATTTGTAGCAGGGGTAACCATTTTTGTGATTGCCGTTGTTATTATATTGAACAGGCACCTTATACCGGGTCCTGCTACACCGCCCGCATTTACACCTTACCTACCGTTGCTAAACGCTGTGCTTAACGGTACATGTACTGTATTGCTACTTACGTCACTGTATTTTATTAAACGAGGTAACGTAACAATGCACAAAAGGTTAAACATTACCACCTTTTGCCTATCGTCGATATTTTTGGTCTCATACATATTATTTCACTACCTGATGCAGAGCGATACCCACTATGGCGATGCTGATGGGAATGGTGTTGTATCGGCAGATGAACTTGCTGCGGTTGGAAGCTTGCGCACAATTTATTTTACAATACTTGTACCGCATATAGTACTTGCAGCCGGTGTTTTACCTTTAATTTTGCTAAGTTTTAACTCGGGCCTGCAATTACAGGTAGCCAAACATAAGAAATTGGTAAGATGGACGTTTCCATTATGGCTGTTTGTTACAATAACCGGGGTGATTGTTTATTTGATGATAAAACCTTACTACCATTTTTAATAAGGATATAATGAAAAATATTAAATACGCATACCTTTTACTGGCCTTCGGCCTCATGCTATTAGGAACCGTGCCCGCTAAAGCACAATGTGCCATGTGTAGTGCAACTGTAGAGACAAGCTCAAACGATGGCAGTAAAAAGGCAAACGGCCTTAACAACGGAATATTCTTTTTACTTGCCGCTCCTTACCTGGCTGTTGCCGCTGTTGGAGTGGTGTGGTATAAAAAGTATCGCCGCAAAAATGTTGAACTAAATATGCGCAACCAAAAGCTTAATCTTAATTAAGTTATTGCGCCTCATCATACATGATCAAAGCCCAAACGTTACAATTTTTAAAAGAACTGGTTGACAATAACGATCGTACCTGGTTTCAGGAAAATAAGGAACGGTATGAAGATGCCCGCCAAAATGTTATAGAGTTTGCGGCAGCGGTTATTCCAAATCTTCATAAAATTGACCCTACAGTAAGCGCCGACCTCGACCCAAAGAAATGTGTTATGCGCATTTACCGCGATATACGGTTCAGTAAGAATAAGGCACCTTACAAAAATAACTTCGGCATCAGCTTACCAACCAATAGTACCAAGTTGGGTGGGGTAGAGTACTACATGCATATACAACCGGGCAACTCATTTATAGCCGGTGGATACTGGATGCCCGAGGCCAACCATCTAAAAGCGATACGGCAGGAGATTGACTATTGTGCCGATGATCTGAAAAAGATAATAGACGATAAAGACTTTGTAAAGCTGTTTGGCAATTTCCGCAGTCAGGATCAGCTTAAAACCGCCCCGCGCGATTATGATGCTGATAATGAAAATATCGATCTGCTGAAATTAAAGAGCTTTATTGTATCGCACAAATTTACAGATAAGGAACTGATGTCAGCAAAATCGCCTGATGCCGTGGCTAACATCTGCAAAAGCATTTATCCCCTGAATGTTTTCCTTACAAACGCTATTGCTTAACATTTAAACCCTAATATCAATGAAGATTAAGTATTTCTTATTTGCTGTAATATTGATATCTGCCCTGCAATCGTGCGTGGTGATGTCGCCCAAAAAACATAAGGCTTTACTTGCTGAGCGTGATTCGTTGCTAACCCGCGCTACCACGCTTGATGAAGAAGTGGCCAAGTTAAAAGACGATACAGCAAGCCTTAACAGGCAACTAAGATCGCTTAATACCAACTATAAATCATTAAACAATAATTACAACGCCAGCTCAAACAAGGTAAGCCAGCTATCTGCCGATTTGCAGAAACGTGAAGCGCGACTTAAAGAAGTTGAAGAGATATTACGCAAGCGCGATGAAGCTACAAGCGCGCTGAAAGACAAATTGCAAAAGGCATTATTAGGCTTCCAGCAAAGCGGCCTTTCGGTTGATATTAGGAACGGTAAGGTGTATGTATCCTTAACAGATAAGCTTTTGTTCCCTTCGGGCAGTATTGTGATAGATGAAAAAGGTAAACAGGCGCTTAATCAACTGGCAGCGGTATTGAATAAGGAAGCCGATATCAACCTTTCTGTAGAAGGGCATACCGATAACAAGAAGGTGAAAAACCTGGGCCAGATAAAAGATAACTGGGACCTGAGCGTGCTGCGTGCAACATCGGTATCACGTTATTTAACCGAGGTAGAAAAGATAGCTCCTGAGCGGGTTACCGCAACAGGTAAAGGTGAGTTCCAGCCGATTGACACTGCTGATACCCCTGAAGCGCTTTCGAAAAATCGACGTATTGAAATAGTGCTCACACCCAAATTAGATGAGCTTTATAACCTCATAAAACAGTAACACAAAATCCCCCGGTAAAAAGCCGGGGGATTTTTTTTGAGCATTTATTGTCAGCAATACATTTAAGCTTTTCTATATTAGTAGAGTTTTACATGCCCATGGTGGCTACCCCAAAAACCAATGTCCATAAACACTAAACATACTTTTGTACAAATACACCCGGCCGATAATGTGCTTGTTGCCCTTACCGATTTGGCAGCTGGTACCGTGATTGATTTTAACGGTAACTCTTTTACCTTGATAACTGATGTTGCCGCAAAGCATAAGTTTACCATATCGCCGCTTAATGTGGGCGATCAGGTATTTATGTACGGGGTGCTGGTAGGTAAGGCATCGCAAAACATCGCGACAGGTGCTGCGCTTACGGTTGATAACCTGGTACACGCAGCCGATGGTTTTGAATTAGGCAAGCGTAAAACCGAATGGACAGTGCCTGCCATTGCAGAGCAATACCGCGATAGAACCTTTATGGGTTACCACCGAGCGGATGGCTCGGTGGGTACTGCAAACTACTGGTTGGTGGTACCGCTGGTATTTTGCGAGAACCGTAATATAAACGTATTAAAAGAAGCACTATCGGCAAAGCTTGGCTTTGCAAAGCCAAAAGGTTATGAGACCGAAGTAGACAGCCTCGTGTCGTTATACCGAGAAGGTGGCTCGGTAGCTGATATTTTAAATGCTGATTTACAGCGCTCGCCAGAGATAGCCGCATCCGCAAAGTTATTCCCGAACATCGACGGGATTAAATTTATTAACCATGACATGGGTTGTGGTGGTACACGCACCGACTCTGATGCTTTATGCGGCTTATTAGCCGGATACATTACGCATCCTAATGTGGCAGGTGCTACCGTGCTGAGCCTTGGCTGCCAGCATGCCCAGGCAGGTATTTTACAGGACGAGATTACAAAACGCGACCCCAACTTTAGCAAACCGCTGGTAATGTTGGAGCAGCAAAAAATAGGTACAGAAAGCAAGTTGATGAACGAGGCGCTGAAGCAAACTTTTGCTGGTTTGATAGAAGCCAATAAGCAAACCAGGCAGCCAGCCCCGCTATCAAAACTATGCATTGGTTTGGAATGTGGTGGATCCGACGGCTTTTCCGGCATATCAGCCAACCCGGCGTTGGGTGTAGTCTCTGACATTTTGGTTAGCCTTGGCGGCAGCGTGATTTTAGCCGAGTTCCCAGAGCTTTGCGGGGTGGAACAGGAAATGAGCGATCGTTGTGTTGATGAAGCACAGGCGCAACGCTTTATGCACCTGATGCGCACTTATAACGCTCGTGCGGAAGCAGATGGGTCGGGATTTTATGCTAACCCGTCGCCGGGCAATATTCGAGATGGCTTGATTACGGACGCAATTAAGTCTGCCGGGGCAGCGAAAAAGGGCGGTACATCACCTGTTACTGCGGTGCTCGATTACCCCGAGAAGGTGACGAAGCCGGGCCTCAATTTGTTATGTACGCCTGGCAGTGATGTGGAAAGCACTACGGCCGAAGTAGGTTCAGGTGCAAACGTAGTATTATTTACCACCGGCCTGGGCACCCCAACGGGTAACCCTGTTGCGCCCGTTATTAAGGTGGCTACCAATACCGCAGTGTTTAACAAGATGCCAGATATTTTGGATATTAATTGCGGTACTATCATCGAAGGAGAGCAAACTATCGAACAATCGGCAACAGCCATGCTCGACTACGTGATTGAGGTAGCCAGCGGCTTAAGGCAGCCAAAAGCAGTGCAATTAGGTCAGGACGATTTTATACCCTGGAAACGCGGGGTTTCATTATAAAGCAAAGCAATGTTCAGCTTAAAAAATAAACATGCCGTTATTACAGGCGGCGGCAGCGGCATAGGCCGAGCTATATCGTTACTATTTGCCAAACAGGGCGCAACCATACATATCATCGAACTTAATGCCGATGCCGCACAGCAAACCGCCGACGAGGCAATCGCAGCAGGCGGGCAGGCTTACGTTTACGCGGCCGATATCAGTCAGCAACAGCAAGTACTTGATGTATTTGCAAAAATTAACAGGGTAGATATCCTGGTAAACAATGCAGGTATAGCTCATGTAGGGAATCTTGAAAGAACCTCGCCCGATGATCTGGACAGGATTTACAACGTAAATGTTAAAGGCGCATATAACGCGCTGTACGCCGCTATCCCAAAAATGAAAGCTATTGGTGGTGGTGCAATTGTTAACATGGCATCAATAGCAGCATGGGTAGGTATTACCGATAGGTTTGCATACTCCATGAGCAAGGGCGCTATAATGGCCATGAGCCTGTCTGTAGCGCGCGATTACCTTGCCGACAATATCCGCTGCAATACCATATCACCTGCAAGGGTGCACACCCCCTTCGTTGACGGTTTTATTGCTAAAAACTATCCGGGCAAAGAGGAAGAAATATTTGAAAAACTATCAAAAAGCCAGCCGATAGGCCGTATGGGCAAGCCTGAAGAAGTAGCCGCACTGGCGCTATATTTATGCTCGGATCAGGCAGGCTTTATCACCGGGACAGATTACCCTATTGATGGCGGCTTTATTACTTTAAATAACTAAATACTACCATGAAACTAATAAGATACGGAGCTGCAGGCAAAGAAAAAACAGGCGTAATTATCGATGGCGTTAAGTACGATACATCTGCCTTTGGCGAAGATTATAATGAAGCATTTTTTGAAAACGACGGCTTAAACAGGTTAAGTGCATTTGTTGAGCAAAATAAAGAAAGCCTAACTCAAATTGCAGATGATGAGCGCCTCGGCAGCCCGGTTGCGCGGCCATCAAAAATAGTGTGTATCGGCCTTAATTATAAAGATCATGCCGAGGAAACCGGCGCCGCAATGCCATCCGAGCCGGTAATATTCTTTAAATCTACTACTGCACTCGTTGGCCCGTTTGATGATATCACGATCCCTAAAAATTCTGTAAAAACAGATTGGGAAGTAGAGTTGGCTATAGTAATTGGTAAAAAAGCATCATATGTTGAAGAAAGCGAAGCGATGGATTACGTTGCTGGTTATACACTGCACAACGATGTATCCGAACGTGAATTTCAACTGGAGCGCAACGGCACTTGGGATAAAGGTAAAGGCTGCGACACATTTGCACCTGTAGGCCCTTTCCTGGCTACTGCCGATGAAATTGCAGACGTACACAACCTGCGTTTATGGCTTACTGTAAATGGCGAAACTATGCAGGATGGTACCACCGCCAACCTGATCTTTAACATCCCATATCTGATATCATACACCAGCCAATTCATGACCTTATTGCCCGGAGATATAATCTCAACAGGTACGCCAGCAGGCGTAGGCTTGGGCATGAAACCGCCAGTATACTTAAAGCCGGGCGACGTGGTGGAATTGGGTATTGATGGACTGGGCGAATCAAGGCAAACCCTTGTGGCTTATGCTAAAAATTGATAGCCACCAGCACTATTGGCGCTATCATCCCGTAAAGGATGCCTGGATAACCGGCGATATGGCGGCTATCCAGGATGATTTTTTACCTGCCGACGTTTGGCCGCTTATGCAAAGGCATGGCATATCAGGCAGTGTAGCCGTGCAAGCAGATCAATCGCTTGCCGAGAATGACTTTTTACTTGACTTGGCCCGCCAGAACGATTTTATAAAGGGTGTTGTGGGTTGGATAGATTTGAAAGCCGAAAATATTGATGATCAGTTAGCCCGATACAGCATCAATCCGTTAGTGAAAGGCTTCCGCCATATTTTGCAAGGCGAGGCTGACGATCAATTTATGCTGCGGCCCGATTTTATGCGGGGAGTACGGCTATTAAGCCTATACAACTTTACGTATGACATATTGGTAGCGCCTAAGCATCTGACTTATGTGACAGAATTTGTTGCCGCTTTCCCTAACCAACGCTTTTTGGTTGACCACTTAGCCAAGCCGTACATCAAAGCTAAACAAATTGACGGCTGGAGGCAGGATATGGAAGCACTCGCGCAGTTCCCCAATGTACATTGCAAAGTATCCGGCATGGTTACTGAAGCTGATTGGGGCGACTGGAAGCCATCGGATTTTGAGCCTTATCTCGATGTAGTATTTAACGCCTTTGGTGCAAGCAGGCTAATGTATGGGTCGGACTGGCCGGTATGTAACCTTGCCGGTGGCTACGATGGTGCTGTAAGTGCTATCAAGTGGTATGTTGACAAGCTAACTAATAATGAGCAAGCACTCTTTTGGGGGCAAAATGCTATCGATTTTTATCGCTTGTAGACTTGATTAAGCCAAATGGCCACTCCCGATACATTTTGGCCTTGATGAAGTATACCGCCGTGCCCAATGCAATGGCGCTTAATCCCCCTAAAACCATATTAAACCCGGTTGATATTAAAACACCTATCCACATCAGGATAGCCATAATGATAGGTAGCGGGAACAACGGCATCTTGTAAGGGAACTCAGTTTCACTTCGCGACTTTCTTAACAAGTATAAACCGAAAGCCTGTGATATAAACTGGATCAGGATCCGCATGGCTAATATGGCACTTATCACATCCTTTAATTTAAACAGCAGGCTGAATACAAACGCTATCGCTCCCAATATCAATAATGATACGTAAGGGAAGTTTTTGGTTGGATGCAGTTTGGCAAAAATCTTAAAAAACGCACCATCCGCCGCCGCAGCGTAAGGAATGCGGCTGTAGCCCAGCGTAGCCGAAAATACCGACGAAAATGCTACAAGCAATATAAGGCAGGTTACAATTTTGGCGGCTGTGTGCCCGGCCAGTTGCTGCATAAACTCGCTGATTACAAACTCGCTGTTTTTGGCCTGCTGCCAGGGTATCACGCTTACAACGCTCACATTCATCAGCATATAAAGTATAGCAATACCTGCGATAGACAGGAACATACTGCGCGGGATGTTTTTTGACGGATTGATGATTTCTCCTCCTAGGTGGCAAACGTTGTAATATCCCAGGTAGCTGTAAATGCTTTTTACGCTGGCAAAGCCTATGGCCGCCACAAAAGCGTAGTTTACCTTGAGCCCATCGTTTACGTGTTTAATAGGCTCCATGAAATGGCCGTGTGCCAGGCCGCCACCAATTATCCATATCATGGTAAGCAATACTCCCACCCAAAGCACCACACTTATTTTGCCTATGTCTTCAATTTTGCGGTAAAGCATAATCACAATCAGGATCACCACACCACCGCTCATAATCTTCGCCTCGATGCCCGACAGCGGAAACAGGTAAGAGAAGTAGGCCGCAAAGCCGATAGCTGCCGAGGCAATTACCAGCGGAGCCTGTATCATGGTTTGCCACACAAACAAAAAGCTCATGAGGCGGCCAAAGCCATTTTTACCGTAAGTAGCTTTCAGGAAGTTGTATGAGCCGCCCGCCATGGGGAACGCAGCTCCTAACTCACTCCATATCATGGCATCAATAAAGGAGAGCAAAGCACCTGCCAGCCAGGCGTATAAAAACCATGGGCCATTCATCATATGGATAACCATGGGCAAGGTTATAAACGGGCCGATGCCCACCATATCAGTCATGTTGATGGCAGTGGCCTGAGCCAGGCCAAGGCGCCGCGACATTGAATTTTCGGCCATTAGTGTTAGTTAAAGCGCCGTCGGTAAAACGACCAGTTAGTGTTTTGCAAAAATAATGTTAATGCTTGTTGCCCGTCAATTTATCCGGTCAGCCGTTTGTAATGACTTGTTCGGGCAAAAAATGAATCCAACAAAAAAGCCACCCGGTAATGGAGTGGCTCTTGAAGTATTATGCGCCGAGGGTGCTTATGAGGTAATCTATCTGGTTATCCCAAATTAGCTTGCGCTCGTCAATGTTGTCTTCTGTGGCAAAGTCTGTAACGCTTAGGGCTACATCGTTTGTTAATTCGTCCTGCAAAATTTCCAGTTCAAAGTAGTAAGGTTCGTCGTCAATCCATTTAAAACGTACCAGTTTGTTCTCTTTGGCATTAACCAAACGGGCCTTAAAAAGCTCGCCGTCCCACTCAAAAGTATAAATTTGGTCACGATAATTTACATTATCTGCAAACCATTGCGATAAGCCATTGGCTTCCACCAAAAAAGTATAAAGTATTCTGGGAGAGGATTTTATCTCGTATTCAAGGTTAAATTTTTTTTTCTCGGACATAGGGGATAGGTGGGCTCCAATAGTAATTAGGGTATAAATGTTAACATTTTTTCTAAAGAAAACGAATTTCTACTATATTTGCAAACCTTTTTAAGGAACCATCAAAATATAACCCGGCGGGGTAGCTCAGATGGTTAGAGCGTAGGATTCATAACCCTAAGGTCGGCAGTTCGATCCTGCTCCCCGCTACTTCAAGATCAGCCTGTTACATTTAATTGTGACAGGCTTTTTTTTACTCGATAATTTGAATAGCAAGTAGTAATATATGAACCCAACAAGCATCAGCAGTTAAGTGTATACTCAGCTGATTGCTTAGCGTATAAAGAGTAGCAATAATTTATTCGCTAAATAAGCCAGCAACATTCCAAATTAAATAAAGTTCAGTTAATTTAACGATCCATATAAGCGGGCCTTTATTCAAAACAATTAAGTGCCAATAGCCGTTTATGTCAGGTCGACCGTTATTAATTAGCTAACCAATAATCTTACAAAATGGACATTTCAAAAATATTCAAGAATAACGAAGAATGGGTTCAAAAAAAACTGAATGTAGAACCAGGTTATTTCAACGAACTGGCTAAAGGGCAAGCCCCCGACATTCTTTATATTGGGTGTTCTGATAGTCGTGTATCAGCAGAGGAATTAATGGGTGTTGCCCCGGGCGACGTATTTGTGTTGCGCAACATTGCTAACATGGTACCTAATACCGATTTAAGCGTAATGTCGGTAATTAACTATGCTGTAATGCACCTTAAGGTAAACCATATTGTAGTATGCGGGCATTACTATTGTGGCGGTGTACAAGCTGCGATGAAATCGGCCGACTTGGGTATTTTAAATCCTTGGTTAAGAAATATCCGTGACGTGTATCGCACACACCAGGAAGAATTAAATGCAATTGAAGACGAAGAGCAGCGCTACAAAAGATTAGTGGAGCTTAACGTTGAAGAGCAGTGTATAAATGTGATTAAAACAGCAGAAGTGCAGAAAGCCCGTGCCGAACGTAACCTAACTATACACGGTTGGGTTTTTGATATCCACACAGGCAAATTGATTGATCTGAAAATTGATTTCATAAAATTGCTGGAGAAAATAATGCAGATCTATCACTTAGACTAATTTTGTAGTGTTACTAAGTATAAGAGTTTTTAAGCTGAATAATTAGGGTGCAAGACCTTTAGGGTCTTATGTTCTATGCTGTCAGCGCTAAATGTTATGTAAAGCCTCAAATCAAAAGATTTGAGGCTTTTTCGTTTTTTTTAACGCGAAATTCGCGAAGACATTTTACAAGAGTGGCGCTATTTCGTTAGGGGCATAAGTGTCATTTATAAGCTCTATAACAACTTCATAGGCGGTGCTTTTCTTCCAACGGGCAATGAGCCAGGCAATAAAGCTCAACGTAAAAACGTCGTTGTTCTTACCTCCGTCAAGTAACTTCATAACATCGTTTTGATACGCTTTTTCAAATGCTATATCTGGTTTTTTTAGATATTTTTCAACCAGCTTTAAGAAAATCGAAACCCGCTCTTCTGAGATTTTAAGCAAATACTTTCTGTATCGTCTTTTAAAACCATTGATCTTAGACGTGGTAGTGTCAATGTTAGAAAATTGCCCCTGAACTAAAATTTCCATCAACGCTTTTCTAATCGTCCACAACATACCCAATTTCTTCTCATACCAGGCATCGGTTCTTGCAAGTTGCGCTAACTGTTTAAGGCTTGACCGGTCATTCTTAAGCGCTAAGAACATAATCAAGCATATGTTCAAGTCTTCAATTTCCTCCGGCTTTGCCGACCGTGTTGTTGTTGATAGTGTTTGTTTTATTAGGTTGATTGCATCTGCTGCAAAACCCGTGTAAAATAAGTTAAGTGCTGATAGTAGTTTATACCGTAAAGTAAATAAACTATAATAACGAGTATCAGTTTCCATCAGCGTTTCCATTTCCTGTAATAGTGATGTGCTTTTTGCAAACTCAAGTTGACGAAAATGGAAATTTGCTAAGAAGTACAAAATAGAGATATGATAAAAGAGATAAGACTGAGCATTGCCTGGTTGATTGGCCATGAACTTTTTAGTCCTGTCCACATATCTTTCTATTAGCCCATAGTTTTGCTGAATCGCAGCGTATTCATTAGCAAGGAACAGTATCTGATAGATTGACTTATATGACAATAAATCCTTACCGGCAATTTTGTATTTGCGTATGGTTGTTAACATCAATGCAGTCAGGTTTATTACTTTTCCTTTTTGATGCACTTCATTGAGTTCTTTTCTCAAAAAAGCATAGGCCATATTGAGCTTTGCTTCTCGTTGCATAAGTGCCTGGTTTTGCAAGAAGCGATCGGTCAAAATTTCCAGATCTTCAGAGCCGGGCAAGTGTGCATATTGGAGTTTTAGGAGCAGAAGTTCATTAATAAGATTAAATTGTTCTAACTGCACGGCTAACCGTTCAGCCTTTTCCAGGCATTTATAGGCGATAGCTATAACGTCATTTTCTATTAAAAAGCGGCCAACCACCAATAGTCGCAACGCATCATATGTTTCGGAACTGCGCTCAAAGGTTTTTTGAGATAAAAATAGTAGCAAAGATTCTTGTAGCCTTTTACGAAGAGCATGATAGGCATCTTTGTTTTTTTGTGTCTTATATGTATTATTTAATCCGTTTATATCGTCAGTTTCAATAAAATTAAGTAACTCTAAATTCTTGACGTCTTTCCTCTTGTTTTTGTGTTGCAGAAATTGCTTGAACTGCTTTTTATCATTATTTGTAAGGAGCTTAGTAAGTTTTGTAAGCGTGTCCATGTAATCTGTCTTTTAAATAATTGATTAATATCATATTTTATATCGTCAGTATTTTAGAAAGTTTAGATTTTTTTGACTGTGAGTTGTGGGCACATTTGCTTCCATATTAACAAATAAATAAAACAGACATGGAATCGCTACAAAACAAAACAACAGAGAAATCATTATTTGCAACTAACGCCAGAAACCCGTTTAAACCCACCGGCGCATTTATAAGCGCCTCTTGGTTTGCTTTATTGGCCGGAACGGTTGGCTATTGCATTGGCTTGTGGAATGCAGAAATGCAACTCAACGAAAAAGGGTATTACTTTACTATTTTGCTATTCGGACTATTTGCAGTTATCTCTGTACAAAAAACAGTTAGGGATAGGGCCGAGGGCCTTGCGGTTACTGATCTTTATTATGGATTAAGCTGGTTTGCCACAATTGCTTCTATGGTTTTACTTACCATAGGGCTTTGGAATGCAGACCTTGCCCGTAGTGAAAAGGGATTTTATACAATGGCTTTTTGCTTAAGCATGTTTTCTGCTATTGCAGTACAAAAAAATACCCGCGACTCGAAATTATTTCAGGACAAAGAACTGTAACGTAGCGGTTACCACTCCTGCAGCGTCTTTTAATCAAAGCCTGCAGGGGTTAATTAAGACAAGTGCCACTACATAAATCAATTGCAATCCTGTTGCAATTGATTTACTTTTTATTTTGCATTTTAATTAAAAAAATACATTTTTGCAGCATAGTGAAAAAAGCAGCATTAAATAAACCGGTGGGCACAACAAGCGTTTTTATAGCGCTGTTGCTAGCATTGGTTTTTGTTTTTATCACTACTGTACAGGCTTTTCACAAGCACAGTTATACATCCTTAAAAGATGATCTTGGCGATACGGAATATGTGTATTCGGCAGAGAAGTGCAGTATATGTGATTATGTGCTGCATAAGCAAAGCCATTACGCAAACCTTGCGTATGCGCCTGTAATAAATGCGCCCCTTACAAAGGCAGTAACGTTGCTGAGCAGAAGTTACGCCGGCATATATAAATTTACACTCCAGGGCTTCACCAATAAAGGCCCACCCGTTGCCGCTTTATAAGCGACAGGGATAATGTTTTTTAAGGCTTTTAGCCTTATGTTTAGGTTGCAGTTTCGCTGCATGCTTTCTTATCCTTCCCGCTGTTGGCCCGCGCTGTTTTGCCGGGCAAACCATTCCAATTTTGTTTTTTGTTTGATATGCCCGCTTTGGGTATGGTAATTATTTGTTTTGGTCAACAAGGTATTTCAACCGGTTGGCGGCATTATTTGGCTATTTAAAAATGCTGCCGCCGCCTGCGTTTTCTTCGTTTTTGGAATAGGGCTTTTTATTCCGCAGCAATTATTGGGTCAGCAAACTAACCTAAAGGGCAGGGTTATTCATGCAGATGGGCAACCCCTGTTTGGTGCCATTATTAAGGTTGAAGGTGCCACTCAACATTGGGTAACCGACTCGGCCGGATCCTTCAGTTTAAAGGTAACGGGTATTCACCATCGCTTAACAATTTCGCACGTTGGTTATAAAACAGCTTCGAAACATATAGATGCCGGTGCGGGGTTCATTGAAATAAAATTGCAGCCGCTGAATACACAACTGGCTGAGGTAGTGGTTAAGGACAGTCATGCAGATGATCGCCGCGCATCCGAATCGATGAACGTTGAGATAGTTGATAAGGACTTTATAAGGCGTAACCTGGGTGGCAGCCTGATGGCTACGCTTTCGCGCTTGCCGGGCATTAAAACCATTGGTATAGGTTCGGGCCAGTCAAAACCGCTTATTCGTGGGCTCGGGTTTAACCGGGTAGTAGTTGCCGATAAAGGAATAAAACACGAGGGGCAGCAGTGGGGCGCAGATCATGGCCTGGAACTGGATCAGTTTGCCGCGCAGGAAGTGGAGATTTTAAAAGGTGCGGCTTCTTTTATGTACGGTGCAGATGCTATTGCCGGCGTTGTTGACGTTAAACCCACCCTGCCGCCTAAAGCCAATTCGGTTGGTGGTTCAATAGACCTGATTGGCAAAACCAATAATAACCTTTACGGTACTTCGGTAAATTTGTACGGGCGCAACAAAAACTGGTTTTTCGACTCTCGTATTTCCTATCAAAATTACGGCGACTATGCCGTGCCTGCAGATACCGTATTTGTTTATGATTACGCTGTAAAGCTGCACAATAAAAGGCTGCGCAATACCGCCGGACATGAAACAGGGTTGCATTTAGATGCTGGCTTTATCGGCTCCAAATTTCGCTCCGTATTTTATGTATCTAATGTGTTCTCTAAAAGCGGCTTTTTTGCCAACGCACATGGGTTGGAGCCAAGGCGCGTAGATACTCTGTTACATGATCGATCGTCAAGGGATATCCAGTTTCCTTACCAGCAGGTAAACCACTTTAAACTAATCAACAGGAGCCAGTACCAGGCAGGCCGGCACCTTTTGCAGGCAGATTTAGGTTATCAGCACAACTTCAGGCAGGAGTATAGCCAGTATGTTAACCATGGTTACATGCCGGCCAACTACCCCGATACCATGCGGATACCCCAAACGTTGGAACGGCAATTTGACAAGCATGTTTATTCGATAAATCTGCGCGATAAAATCTTGCTGGGCAGCCACGAACTGAATTTAGGGGTCAGCGCAGAGCATCAAAACAACAACATAAGCGGTTGGAGCTTCCTTGTACCGGCATTTAAGCAAGCTGCCGCAGGCGCGTACTTGTATGATAAGATCAGGCTGAATGATACCTGGCTTTTACATGGTGCAATAAGATATGACTACTCGCGGATAAATATCTCTGGCTATTCCGATTGGTTCCTGTCTGAAGGGACGCGTTTGTCGCGGGCAAATAGTATGAGCCGCACATTCAATAGCCTGGTATGGTCGGCAGGTGCCAATTACACGCCCGGCGGGGTCTTGAGTATAAAAGCTAATATTGGAAAAAGCTTCCGGGTGCCTATCGCCAAAGAGCTGGCTGCCAATGGTGTAAACTATCACTATTTTAGTTACGAACGCGGTAACCCATCTCTTAATGCCGAGCAATCTTACCAAGCAGATGTAAGCCTGAACCTAAATGCAGGCAAATGGCTTGTGGTGCTTAGTCCGTTTTATAATTACTTTCCCAATTACATCTATTTAAACCCAACATCGGCACACGACTATTTTTACGGCGCCGGTAATCAGGTATTTGAATACCAGCAAAGCCGCGTTATGCGCTACGGCGGGGAGTTACAAATACGCTATCAGCTAACGCCTGCTATCAGCGCCGAGGCTTTGGCCGAGTACCTTTTATCAAGGCAGTTATCGGGCGCTAAAGAAGGATACACGCTTCCATTTTCGCCGCCGCCGTCAGTCCTATTCAACCTCACCTATCAAACGCAAGGAGAAGGGAGGTCGGCGAAACCATACTTTTCGGTTGACTATCGCATCACCGCTGCACAAAATAACATTGTTCCGCCCGAGCGTAAAACACCCGGAAGCCAACTGTGGAATATACAAGCCGGTACGCAGCTTAAGTGGTTTAACCGCCCACTTAACCTAAGCCTGCAAGTGCAAAACGTTTTTAACACCCGCTACCTTAACCATACCAGTTTTTACCGCCTCATTGAACTACCCGAGGCCGGGCGGAATATCATTTTATCACTAAAAGTTCCATTTGGCGACAGTCGCCTTTAACAATAGCAACACACATTAATCACCTTTTAATACATTAAATGAAAACAACAAAACAATTACTTAGCGTGCTGCTTATCGGCACAGCACTTTTAGGCGCATGTAAAAAAGACAAAGATGCCGCCACCCCTGCACCCACAATAACTGGCCTGGAGGTAGGTGCCGGTAACAACAAAACCGCACATCCGGGTAACGATTTGCATGTTGAAGCGCAAATTTCTGCACCGGGTAACATCCGCAATGTTGTATTGAGCATTCAACCTGAAAATGGGAGTGGCTGGCAGGTTAACACCACTTATACAGAGAACCTGGCAGGTCTAAAAAATGCAGAATTTCATGAGCATATTGATGTTCCGGGTGATGCGGCACAGGGCAAGTACCACGGCCACCTTACCGTGACCGACGAGAACGGCCAAAAAACAGAAACCGAATTTGACCTGAATGTTACCGCCGATCCTACACTACCATCTGCAACAGGTTTTGAAGTTGGCCTTAACGCTGCAGGTAATGATTTACACGCCGAGGCAAGTATTACCGCCCCCAACAAAATTGCCAGCATTACTATTGAGGTACATGGCGCAGGCTGGGAAAAGGAGGTAGTTTACACTGATGCTGCCATGGTTGGACAAACCACCTACAACCTGCACAAACATGTTGATGTAACCGCAGCGCCAAAAGGGCATTACCATGTACACCTAAAAGTTATTGACCAGGCCGGTAAGCAGAACGAGTTTGAAGAGCATTTCGACAAGCCGTGATAGCCAACGCCTGATCATATTTTAAACGGGCCCGGTAATAGCCGGGCCCTTAATTGCAAAAAATCATGAAACAACTATTTTATTTAACAACCAGCCTGTTCCTGATTATTATTTTGGCTGGCGGGTGCAGCAAAAGCAACGATGCGCAGGTAGATACCGAATACCCGGTTATTGATTTGAGCGCTGCAAGCGCTTTTCCGCAGCAGTGCGGAATAGTGAAACGTGGAGAAAGTTTTACGTTCAGGGCAAGGCTTTCGGATAATTTTGAACTGGGCTCGGTAAGTGTAGATGTGCATCATAATTTTGATCATCATACGCATAGTACTGAAGTTTCGGCCTGCCAGATGGAGGCTATTAAAACAGCCGTTAAACCGTTTCTGCTTATCAGAACATTCCCGATAGCGGCCGGGCTTAAGCAATATGAAATTGCTGAACAAATAACGGTACCTGCGGATGTCGACCCCGGCGATTATCATTTCCTGATACGGCTTACCGATAAGGAAGGGTGGCAAACCGTTAAAGGCATCAGTATTAAAATTCAATGAGTAATCAAGAGCACCTGTTAAACGGGTGCTTTTTTGATTGTTTAGTGTAGCACAATCAGAGTTACTACCGTATTTATCTCAAATAGTATCACAGCTTATGAGAAAAATTTACGCAGTTATTTTAATGGTGGTTGCTGTTACATCTGCTTGCAAAAAAGAAAATGCAGGGAATGAAATAATTGTTGATCCACCCGTAATTAGAATTATATCGAAAGATACAATTACAACAGGGGCGTTTTGGGGCTTGGCAATAGGCCAAACTGCTACCAACATCTACGCTACATTGCAAGCCATGCAACCGGAAAAGAAAATGTCCGAAATTGGCATTGTAGGCAACGTTTTCGACCAATTGGAGCGTGTAGAAAATAGGTTGCCGCTCTACAAATCTATTCTGCTTGATCATGCTGTGGGCTCATCCGCAGGTATTCAAATT
Source organism: Mucilaginibacter pallidiroseus (assembly GCF_007846085.1). Lineage (GTDB taxonomy): Bacteria > Bacteroidota > Bacteroidia > Sphingobacteriales > Sphingobacteriaceae > Mucilaginibacter > Mucilaginibacter pallidiroseus. Next base: position 230,537 of record NZ_VOEJ01000007.1, on the reverse strand, counting down.
TATTTTACCAATGATAAAGTAAGTTCTATTTATACCAATAACGGGGCAAAGCTTAACAGATGGCCTGGTAACACAGGAAACGAAGCGTCCATCACAACGGGCGAAGCTATTAGCGGTGTATATGCAAAACTGTATAACATCAGGAAAAACCCCGGCTTTACTGCATTATTCGAGCGTGTGTCGATGTTTAGTAAGGACATTGTGAAACCTTATGATGATTTAATGGCGCAATCGCCGGAGTGGTATTTTGTTTCGCCGGGTGAGGGTAAGCGTTACACACAGGTACAAATGAAATTCACCGCAGGTAAACTTACGGCCATATATGTAACTGTATTTGAGTAAGCGTAAAAGCATTATCTTTGTGTTTTGAATTATGAAACACGACGAAGTAGTAGCTGCCCTTAAAGTAATTGCCGAAAAGGGTAGAGCCATAAATATAAGCAAAGAGGATTTGCAAAAACTGAAAGCCTACACGCTGATAGATATTGCCAAAGGCGAAGAAAATCAGCGGTCGCCGGTTTGTACGCTTACAAAAAAAGGCAGGGTTATGTTGAAGGCAAATACCAAAGACAAGCCCGTTCAGGACGAACAGGATAGCGAATAAAAGTAAAGGCTCCCGGATACCGGGAGCCTTTACTTTACAACTGCTTTATTTTTATACTGCGTAAAAACACTTCGTTGTTATGATCTTGTATGGCCAGATGCCCTTTTGTAAACTTCCCAAAATCACGATAGGCTTTCATGGGCGTACCCGCAATTAGTTTTGGCCAGCCGGCATCTTTAAGATCAGCCTTCGCGCTTTCAACGCCATTGAGCCAGTAGGTAATTTTACCACCCTGTTGCACAATGCGCGATGTATTCCATTGGCCAAATGGGTTTGGCTTGGCGTCTTTGCTGCGTGCTATCACGTTATACATAGCCCCTGCCCAATGTGTCGAATCTTTTTTGTGACGTTCTTCGGCATTGGCATCATCCAATAATTGCAGCTCGGGCGCAGTAACAAATGTAGCATCGTATTTAGGGTCTTCCTGTACATCAACAAACACACCGCTGTTGCCGCCTTTGGCTATCTTCCATTCAAACTTCAGGTCGAAGTTTTCATAAATTTTATCGCTAACCAAGTCGCCGTGCTTGTCGTTAACCTTTAAAGGGTCGGCCCACAATGCGCCGTCTTTCACACTCCAGGCCGTTTTTTGGTTTCCCTGGTTAAAAATATGCCAGTTTTGCATGTCTTTGCCATTGAAGAGAAGTTGCCAGCCGTCGGCTTTTTCTTCATCAGTTAAGGTGTTAGGCAAATCTGCGGGCTTAGTACAGGCAGCAAGTAAAACTATACTTGCTGCAGCCATTTTTATAAAGAGCGGCTTTAATTTTTTTTGAAGCATAAAGGGTTTTGTAGTTGGTGTAGCCAAGCTAAAGTTAATAAGCGGTTATTACAAAAAATAGCCAATTTAATATGTGGCCGAGTAAACGTATTTTTGCGAGCTGTAGTGGGGTTATCCTAACAATTATTTGGCTGCCGGCACGTTACATGTTGCAATTGCTTCGATGAAGAAAATACATCTTTTACTGCTCAAATCTTTCATAAGGCCATTTATAGTAACGCTTGTTATTGTAATGTTTGTGCTATTGATGTTGTTCCTGTTCAAATACATTGATGATTTGATAGGCAAGGGCTTTGCTTGGTACATTATACTGGAGCTGATGATGTACAACTCGGCTACTAACCTGGCAATGGCGTTGCCTTTATCGGTACTCTTGTCATCTATCATGACTTACGGCAGCCTTGGCGAAAACTACGAGCTGGTTGCCATTAAATCTGCAGGCATATCCCTGCGCAGGGCCATGTACCCTATGATGGTGGTGGTGGTGATACTGAGTTTTGCTGCTTTCCTGTTTTCTGATTATATGTTGCCGGTGGCAAACCTTAAATATTACTCTTTACTGTATGATGCCCGTAAGCAGAAGTCGGCCGATTTACTGCCCGAGAATGTTTTTACAAACCGCTTTCCGGGGTACACCATAAAAGTGCAGCGGAAAGACCCGGACGGGCAAACCCTTTACGGCATCATGATTTATAAGAAGGAGCCGAGAGAAGCGAACCAGTCGGTAACGTTTGCAAAATCGGGCTTGATGTACCGCTCAAAAGACGATCTCTTCTTGATACTTAAACTAAAAGATGGCGTTACCTACGTTGAACAAAAAGGCGAAAATAATTTTAACGAACGGGAACGACTGATACGTTATCGCTTTGGTGAAACCGAGCAGCGATTGGATTTAAGCGACTTTAAAATGACCCGTACCGACCAGAACGAGTTCAGGAGTGCATCGGCAATGATGAACCTGAAACAGTTAAGACGCTATATCGATTCGGCAGGGAAACAGGTTGATAGCAACCTGAGCGTAAATTACCAATTACTTACGCCTAACATTAAATACTTCACCATTCCAAAATCTTCAAAAACAGCTAAGGCGCTGCCTGTAGACAGCCTGTATAAGATTAAAAACAAAAGTGAACAGCTTAGCGCGCTAAGTAATGCCAGCAGTGAGATACGCCAGGTGCAGGATTTTTTGCGTTTCAGGGTAAACAATTACCAGGATACCTCAAAAAGTATCCGCCGTTACACGCTGGAGTTTCAGCGAAAGTTTACACTTGGCGCAGCATGCATTGTTTTGTTCCTGATAGGGGCGCCTCTTGGTGCCATTATTCGTAAAGGGGGGCTGGGCTTGCCGGTAGTTTTCTCGGTAGCGTTTTTCCTGGTTTACCACATTGTGGGCACGATAGGCGAAAAATCGGCCAAGGAGGGAGACCTGTCTCCGTTTATCGGTGCCTGGATAGCTATCATTGCACTGTTCCCGGTAGGGGTGTTTTTAACCTACAAAGCCGCAACGGATTCGGCTTTGTTTGATATGGACATGTATAAGCGTTTCTTCCGCAAGATCTTCCCGCACAAAGGGGCCAAGGCGTAAGCACAGTTTTACAAATGGTTTACGCTAATCATCTTATTAACCCTTAACTTTGTTAGTATGCCGGGACGCTTAAACCTTTTGCCGGCTTTAAAAGATACATCATGTTAAATACTATACCCGAGGCCATTGAGGCCATTAAAGCAGGTAAAACAATTATAGTAGTTGATGACGAGGATCGTGAAAACGAAGGCGACTTTTTAACCGCCGCCCGTAATGCTACACCCGAAACAATAAACTTCATGGTAAAATACGGCCGTGGGTTGGTATGTGCTCCTATAACGCTGGAGCGTGCAAAACAGCTGGAGCTTGGGCCGATGGTAAGCCGTAATACCACATCGCACGAAACCAATTTTACTGTATCTATAGATTTGCTTGGTAGCGGTTGCACCACCGGTATCTCGGCGTCCGACAGGTCAAAAACTACCCTGGCACTTATCAACCCATTAACAAGGCCCGAAGATTTGGGCAGGCCTGGCCACATATTCCCGCTTATTGCTAAAGATGGCGGCGTGCTTAGGCGCACCGGGCATACCGAGGCAGCTGTCGACCTGTCTGTTTTGGCAGGGTTTGAGCCTGCTGGTGTGATTTGTGAAATTATGCGCGAAGACGGCGAGATGGCGCGCTTGCCCGAGTTGCTGGAGATGGCCAGGCACTTTGATATGCCTATCGTATCAATCAAAGATCTGATCGCTTATCGCCTGGGTGCCGAATCATTAGTCAAAAAAGAGGTATCGGTAAAGATGCCTACCCAATGGGGCGATTTTGATATGGTTGCCTACACGCAGCTCGATACCGGCGAAAACCACCTTGCTTTAATAAAAGGCGAATGGGAGCCCGGCGAACCTGTGTTGGTGCGCGTGCATAGCTCATGCGTTACCGGCGATATATTTGGCTCATGCCGTTGCGATTGCGGTCCGCAGTTGCACAAGGCAATGGAGATAATCAGCAATGAAGGCAAAGGCGTTATTGTTTACATGAACCAGGAAGGCCGTGGTATTGGGCTTGTTAATAAGCTTAAGGCATACCACTTGCAAGAAAACGGTATGGACACTGTAGATGCAAACCTTGCCCTCGGTTTTAAAATGGACCAGCGTGATTATGGTATTGGTGCGCAGATATTACGCAGCCTTGGCATATCAAAGATGCGCTTGCTATCCAACAACCCTAAAAAGCGCGCAGGCTTAATAGGTTATGGCCTGGAGGTGGTTGAGAATGTGCCTATTGAGATTGAATCGAATCCGCATAACGAAGCTTACCTTCGTACCAAACGCGATAAAATGGATCATGCCATTATGCGTGAACATTAATAAAGAGTTTTAAAGATTTGAGATCGTCGGCGTATCGACGGCAGTATTTAATTATAAAAAGGGGTTGCCAAATATTTGGCAACCCCTTTTTAATTTACTAATCATCCTTATCGTTGTCGTCTTCGTCCGGCGATGGTTTCGTTGGCGCCGGGGATACCGGTATTGTGGTGGTTGATGGTACCGGCGATGGCGTTACCGGTGCCCTTGTTCGCCTGCTTTGCCTGAATATATTGCGTATAAACTCGCCAAAGGTGTCAAAATCGCGCTGATAAACCAAACCCACACCGTTTACATATTGTACACCCAGCTGATCGTTTATGGTATTAAGCGTGGTGCTGTTTAGCGCCCTGTAGGAGTAACGAGCCCGCAGGTTACCGTCTTTACGTATCAGGTACTGCATCTCAAAATCCTTGGTTAGCGAGTTGAAGTTGGAGTTAAACAAGTTGCTGCGATTGTTGAAAAGGTCGCTGGTACCGCTGGTAGAGTATAAACTTCCGGTTATTGAAAGCCTGTCATTGAAAAACCTGAACCCTAAACTGGCATCGTTTAATGAGCGAATGTTTACGTCGACGTTTTTAATGTTCGACTGTGAGATTACACTATTCAATTTATTGAAGGCAAACTCGCTTACCGCCTCGCCGGCTGTGCCCAAAACCTGGTTGGTTAAGTTACTGCCCTGCCCGGATGCAAAGTTACGCCGCACGATAATACTTAATGCCTGTTGGCTTCTGTTGGCATTATCGGCAAGGTATGTGCTCAAGTCATCTACGATAGATGGGTCTACCGGGAAGTTGAAGTTAAAATCAATATTAGGCTGGATGAGCGATTTGGTAATCAACAACTCGGCCTGTACCAGCACCTGTTTGTTACCGTATGGCGATTGCAAACCCGCGGCGGCATACAGCGGCGCAATATTGGTACGCACCTCATAAATGGCTTTCAGGTTAATCTCAGCGTTTGATGGATTGCCCGTCCATCGGATGGTACCCCCCTGGTTTACCGTGAAGTTTTTACTAATGAAGTCCTTAGCCGTAAATTCAAACTTACCGGATGTGATTAGGAAGTCGCCGAACATTTCGAAGTCACCAAGGCTGTTGATATTTAATTTCAGGTTACGGGCCTGCCCGGTTCCTTCTAACACACCATAGTCGGTACTTATGCGCACGGTTGTGGTTTCGCCAATGGTAAGGTCAAAATTAAGGGTGATACCGTTAAAGGCATTTACCTTTTGCACCACTTTTCGGGTAGTATCATTATGGTCGACAAAGCGGATAAAGTCATAATCCGTTGCTGTAGAGGAGGTATTCAGTGGAATGTTGAAGATGGTACCTGCCTCGGTTGTGGCCGTAATATCTATCTTCATATTATCTATCGGCCCTTTAAATCCAAAAGTTCCTGTACCGTAGGCAACCCCGTAATACAGGTGATTGTCTTTAAAATTAGTGTTTAAGGCCTGCAAATTTCTGGCTCGTAAAGTAAGGTCGAGCGTTGGGTTAGAGATTTTGTTCAGGTCAACCGTGCCGTTAACTTCGCCTGCACCGTTGCGGTAGTCCTTAACAACCATCTTATCAATGCTGATAATACTATTTTTTACACTAACCTTATCATTAATAGTGTAGGCGGTTTTAAGGTAAATTACAGTAAGCCCAGTATTGTTGAAACTGATATCGCCGTTTAACTGGGGCGACGAAGGCGAGCCGGTAAGTTTAAGATCCGCAGATACGGTACCTTTGATGTTACTTACCAACGTTTTGATGAAGGGCTCAAAAATAATGGCTTCGGTTTTATCCATCTTAACGTTAAAGTCAAGATTGTCCTCGGTGTCTTTGCCAAGGCTGTAAATGCCGTCGATATCAAGCGTTTTTAAACCTTGATGGGTAATGCCAACATTTACGTCGGCCAGACGGCGCTCGTTATCCAATTTAGATTTTATTTTAACATCGCCCACCAAAGTCTTATTCAGCGTAAGCGAGTCAATACCCAAGTTGGCATCAACCCCCGGCGATTTCATAATGCCCGAAAGCTCCACCTTGCCGTTAAGCGATCCGCGTAAAAATACCCCTGCAGATTTAGTAAGCTGGTTTAACGTAGCCATGCTAAACTTCTCAAAGTCCACAGTTAGCTTATCGGCGTTATTGTCAGATATAAAACCGTCTATCCTTACTTTTTGCTGCCCGTGCGACATTTCAAAATCCTGTACCTGGGTTTTACCGTCCAAAAGGCGTATGCGTACCTGGTCCTCAATTTTCCAGTTTTCGCGCTCCAGGATAATGTCCGATGGTAAAATCATCAGCTTGGCAGTAGTGTCCCTGCCAAACTTAACCAGCCCGTACAAATCCAACTGGTTGGTTGCATCCTTGTCAGATAGTTTGATGTTAAAGTCCAGGCTGTCTCTTTTTAGGAAGTTGGTAACGTTTATGTTTTTTATAAAGAGACTGTCGGTTAAATCAACCCTGCTTAACGACACGTTGAGGCCCAGGAAATCGTCTGTAGTGCTTTCATCGATAATGAAATCATGCAGAACTATCTTACCAAATTTTATGGTTTTTATGTAACCATTTAGTGTTGCCGTTTTATTATTGGAGTTAAACTTGCCCAAAAATGTACCCTGCTCGGGTATCTGCAGGTTGGGCATAAACATGGCCGTGACCGGCGAAAGGTCTTTTAGTGTTAGCGTGAAATCAAAGTTTTGCGGCTTATGCGGCCTGATGGTTGTTTTTAAAGATGGGATATACTTCTTAGCAATGGTTTTATAATAATCGGGTAGCGTGGCCAGGTCATAACTGCCCTTTATGCTTCCATCTGCAAAATCCGACTGAAGAGATATGACACGTCCTTCGCCTTTACCTTTAGCCGTAACAGCAACAGAATCTATCACGTAACGCTTATTAGGGTCGGTAAGTGAAATTTTAGTTAGCAGTATGGTGCCATCCAGGTTTTCGAGGCTATTGCCCGAGAAATTTGTATTTAATTCAGTATTAAAGGTGATTGTGTCCTTCAGGATTTTCAATCTGTTTAAGCGGGCGTTATTAACAGTACCGCTCACGGCATACACCGGTAGCGTTGGGTTTAGGTTTACGCTACCAACCAAATTTAATTTAACGTTTTTGTCATTTACATTTAATTTGCCGGTGATCTTTTTGTTGGCAACAGTTCCGCTTGTCACCAGGTTAGTATAGTTATAACCTTTGAGCGTGATGTAGGCAATGCGTGCGTCTCCTCGGGCGTTTAGTGTGTTTAAATCATCGCCACGGCCTGTAACATTTGCCGTAAGTGTAGTGCGGCCAATTGAGTTGTTATCCAGCAAGCCACCCAAATCAAAGTTTGATGTACTTACTTTGCCGCTATAGCTGGGTACGCCTGCCTTGTTTATTTTAAGGTTAATGTCCGGGTCAAACCGGCCAAGTTTGGTTTTGAATGTACCGAAGGCAACAAAATCGTTTTGCACACCGGTAAACCTGCCGGTAAAATCAATATTGCCAAATTTTGCTACAATGGCAGGCACCTTCCTGTTATTTACGCCTGTAAAGTGGCTGTACAGGTAATCAAGGTCTTTTTTGTTGGTGGCAATCTGGTCAACTTTCAGCTGCAAAAAGGTGTTCTCCCAGTCGGGGAGGCCGGTAAGGTGGAAGTCGCCTTTTATATAGGTTGATTGCGCAGCGGTAACTGTCAGCCTGGTTGCACGTATGTTATTTACAAGGCCGCGTATGCGCCCGTCCACACCCAACTCAAAATTAATTTTTCCTAACGATGGTGTGAAGTATGCAATATCTTTTGACGATAAATGGGACGATTTAAAGTCGCCATCCATGGTAACCTTGTTTTCAAAATCGCTGAAATCATCAAATGATTTAAACTTCATTTTAAAGAAGTTGCGCAGGTTTGAGCTTGGGGTAAGGATATGCAAGTTTTGCAGCAGCACCAGGTTGGTATCTATCGTGGCATTGGCATTAAAGTTTTTTACCCAAAAACCGCTTTTTTCTCTTAACGTTAGTGCAGATACCCTCGCCTTAAACAAATGGTTGCGGATATCCATATTGCGAACTATGGTAGTAAAATTACGTACATCCAAATCATCAAAATTAACACCGCTAACCGGCTTGTTACGCAGGTTGTTTTTATAGCGAAAGTGAAAATTGTTGATCGTTATCTTATCGAAATTGAGTGTCCATGGTTTCGATTTGGTCGATGCAGTATCTTTCCCGTTAAAGTAGTCGATCACAAACTGCAGGTTGGTGGTGCTGTCTTTAAGCTTTTTAAGATAAACTGATCCGTTGTCCAGTTGTATCGACTCGAAATTAATTTTGCGTTGCTTAAGACTATTGAATATAGAGAACTGACTCAGCGAAACGCCCAGCTTTGGGGTGCTCAATAAAGTGTCCTGCTGCTTGTCGAGAATGTAAAAGCCCTCCAGCACCACCTCAGAAAAAGGCCGCACATACAAGCTGTTAACACCAACGGTAGTGTTAAGCTCTTTTGACAGATATGCGGTTGCTTTTTTAGCTGCCCAGGTTTGTACCGGTTTGTATTGAAAAAGCATTAATATGATGCTTATCAGTATCAAAATTATCAGTACAACGCTTAACGCTATTTTGAGTAGTTTTTTAATAACTTTGCGATTAATTAAAAATTCAAAAGTAAAAATTCAAAACAGCATTAAGTGTTTTACTTTTTGAATTTATTTATCAATTATTTATCCAAGGCTTTGGCGTTACGCCTTATACTTTGGGCTTTTGATTTAAAACAGTGCCTATAATATTAGCTATCGAATCTTCATGTGATGAAACCTCGGCATCGGTTTGTGCCGATGGTGCGATATTGAGCAATGTTATTGCTAACCAAACCATTCACGAAGCTTATGGCGGCGTTGTGCCCGAACTGGCTTCGAGGGTGCATCAGCAAAATATTGTCCCGGCTGTACAGCAAGCACTATTGAACGCAAAAGTAAGCAAAAATGATATCGATGCGGTTGCTTTTACCCGCGGCCCGGGCCTTTTAGGGTCATTATTGGTAGGCGTATCATTTGCAAAGGCTTTTGCCCTTGCCCGTAAGCTGCCATTGATAGAAGTTAACCACATGCAAGCCCATATTCTGGCTCACTTTATTGCCGATGTAAAGCCACAGTTTCCGTTTCTGTGCCTTACGGTATCGGGCGGGCACACGCAAATAGTTTTGGTGAAAGACTATTTTGATATGGAGGTAATAGGGCAAACACTTGATGACGCAGCCGGCGAGGCGATGGATAAAACCAGCAAGATACTTGGCCTGCCTTATCCGGGTGGTCCATTAATTGACAAGAACGCCCGCAATGGTAACCCGGATGCGTATAAGTTTCCGGAGCCGCAGATCCCGGGGTTTGATTTTAGCTTTAGCGGCTTAAAAACCTCCATACTATATTTCATCCGTGATAATGTTGCCAAAAACCCTGAATTTATTGAACAGAACATGGCAGACATCTGCGCTTCTGTCGAAAAACGGATTGCTACTATCTTACTGAATAAACTGAAAGCTGCCGCTACGCAGTATGGCATTAAAGATATTGCTCTTGCAGGTGGGGTATCTGCAAATACCGGGCTGCGCGAGGGCTTAACGGCATTGGGTAAGCAGCAGGGTTGGAACGTTTTTATCCCCAAATTTGAGTACTGTACCGATAATGCTGCAATGATTGCCATTGCCGGTTACCATAAATTTTTAAAAAATGATTTTGTTGACCAATCTGTAGCCCCATTGGCGAGGATGCCAATGTAGTAGGCATTGCCGGGCAGTCAACATAACAATCAAATTAGTTATAAATAATGAGTTTTCCTTCACTGATTTTCTGGGCAGTATTTGCCATTCCGCTTATTGGTTTTATGGTTTGGATATTACGCCAGGATAAGCGCAAGGGTGTAACCGGCCTTATTGTGCTTGCTATAGTGCTTATTGTAGGGATAACCTATATGTACTTAAAAACAGGTGGCAAATAGACGCTTGTCCATCTGACTATTTGTTACTATGCCTATGTGATATCTAAGTATCACAGCGTTTACATTAACCTCATGAGATGACGGGTAAATTCGGCACGACTGAAACGGATAAAAGATATATTAAACAGGATAAACAAAAAAACGCCTCTGATAAGGAGGCGTTTTCGTTTCATTTTATTAATGGGCTATTAAGCCGAATATTGAGCTTGTTGATTATGCTTCGGCTAAATGCTCGCCGGTAACGGTCTCTTTAATCTTGTTCTCCAATTCTTCAGAAAGTTCCGGGTTATCCAGTATGAGTTGCTTAACTGCATCACGACCCTGGCCCAAACGGGTTTCGCCATAGCTGAACCACGAACCTGCTTTTTTAATGATGTTGTATTCAACACCCAGGTCAATGATCTCGCCTGCTTTTGATATACCTTCGCCAAACATAATGTCGAACTCGGCAATACGGAACGGCGGAGCTACCTTGTTTTTAACGATCTTCACTTTAACGCGGTTACCAGATACCTCATCCGTATCTTTGATTTGTGATATACGGCGTACATCCAAACGTACCGATGCATAAAATTTCAATGCGTTACCACCTGTGGTAGTTTCGGGGTTACCGAACATCACACCAATTTTATCGCGCAACTGGTTAATGAAAATACAGCAGCATCCGGTTTTGCTGATGGTGCCGGTAAGCTTACGCAATGCCTGCGACATTAAACGTGCCTGTAAACCCATTTTTGAATCGCCCATTTCACCCTCTATCTCCGCTTTTGGCACCAATGCTGCAACCGAGTCAATAACAAGAATGTCAATTGCGCCCGAGCGGATCAGGTTGTCGGCAATCTCTAAGGCCTGTTCACCGTTATCCGGCTGAGAGATCAATAAGTTCTCCACATCAACACCTAATTTTTTAGCGTAAAACCTGTCAAAAGCATGCTCAGCATCAATAAAAGCTGCAATGCCGCCCTTGCGTTGTGCTTCGGCAATTGCATGAATAGCCAAGGTTGTTTTACCAGAAGACTCGGGGCCGTATATTTCAACAACGCGGCCCTTTGGCAAACCGCCAATACCTAATGCAATATCCAATCCTAACGACCCGGTAGAGATCGATTCGACCGCCTCAACCGCAGTTTCGCCCATTTTCATGATGGTGCCTTTTCCGTATGATTTTTCCAGCTTATCAAGAGTAAGCTGCAGTGCTTTTAGTTTTTCTGTATTGCTCATCGCTTATTATAATGTAACAAATATAAAATTAAGTTTTTATAAATGCTAATTTTTTTAGTAAATATTTTAATTGATTTTGAAGGTGTTATGTTGTTGGCTTGTGAAGTTAGCTAACCTGTTGCCGGTAATCAAGTATTGTTATCAACACTGCGTTTGGCTAGCTCATTTGCAATAGCATTAAGTGCTTTTTTCTTTTTTGCATCTTTTGCTTTCTTCAGTCTTGCTGCTTCAGCTTTTAGCAGGGCAGTTTCGGTATTGTGTTGCGCATAGTACTTGCAAAACCAGGTGAGCGGGCAAATATTACATTTGGGTGTGCGGGCCAGGCAAATGTATCGGCCATGCAAAATCAGCCAGTGATGCGCTATGGCAAGCGTATCTTTTGGTAAATACTCTACCAATTGTTTTTCTACAGCAAGTGGGGTAGTAGCCTTTATAGTGAGCCCTATGCGGTTTGCTACCCTGAATACGTGTGTATCTACCGCTATCGCCGGTGCATCAAAAACAACCGAGGCAATAACATTTGCCGTTTTGCGACCAACGCCGGGCAATTGCTGCAGCTCATCCAGCCCCGCAGGTATGGCACCGTTAAATTTTTCTACAAGCATTTTACCCAAGCCGGCAAGGTGCTTTGCCTTGTTATTTGGGTAACTTACACTGCGGATGTAGGTAAATATCTCGTCGGCATCAGAAGCGGCAAGAGCGTATGCATCCGGGAAACGCTCAAAAAGGGCCGGTGTTATCTGGTTGATACGCTTATCAGTACATTGTGCCGACAGCACCACCGCTACAAGCAATTGGTAAGGGCTGTTATAATGAAGTTCGGTAATGGCGTCGGGCTGGTTTTTCGAAAAATATTCTACAAAGTGACGATAGCGTTCTTTCTTGAGCATCTTTTAGGTTATGGTCAGTAGTTTATTGGTCAATGGTTCATTGGTATCTGGAACTATTGCCGGCACCGCAAAATTATCAACTATCCGCCAATAAACTAATCAACAATTAAACCAACAGGCTAATCATAAAAATAGAAAGGTTCATAGATCAAAACAGTTGATGAGCGTTTCATCAGCGGCAATGTTCTACGAACCAGTGCTTACAGCGGTCAGCGTAAATACTAACGCAGGCTTTTTGAATAGTTAAGAATGTTATGCACAGTTTGCGGCTGAGGGTTCTTTTTCAAAAGATCCAGTTCCGCACGTATGGCGTGATAAAAAATCACATCATCCGCTTCAAGATTTTCCTGTAAATGAACATCTACTTCTTTCACCTGAGCTTGATTTGTGAGCGCATTTAAATTTGTAAAGGTTTCGCCCATAAGCTATTTGTTGTTTAATTATAAAAGTAACGAAAGTTATTTGACAATATTTTATACCAACATGAAATTTTGATGAAATTTTTTCAGATTAGTTTTTGAGCGCTAAGGCAGGCTTTAAGAATTGTATATTAAACTAAAAAGGGTTGAAGATATTGTAAGCTGATAAAAATTTAAGCCCGGGTAACGGTGCTTAACTATCAGTACAATACTTCAACCCTATTGGTATTATTTAGGTATGCTTAGTTTTTTAAACTAAGCTCCTTATTTTGCATCATTTTACGCAGGTTATTTAAGGCATAGCGCATACGGCCAAGCGCAGTATTTATGCTTACATCGGTAACATCAGCAATTTCTTTAAAGCTCATGTCGCCAAAGTGGCGCATTATCAAAACCTCTTTTTGCTCATCAGGCAAAAGCTGAATAAGTGCTTTAAGATCTTTGTGCGTTTGTTCGCGCACCAATTTGTCTTCGGCGCTCTCATCGTACTGGCCAAGCACCTCGAAAATGTCAAAGTCGTCGCCATTGTTAATCATCGGCGCACGTTTTTCGCGACGGAAATGGTCAATAACCAAGTTGTGCCCAATACGGGTTACCCATGGTAAAAACTTACCTTCCTCATTGTACTTCCCGGCTTTAAGCGTATTAATAACCTTGATGAACGTATCCTGGAAAATATCTTCGGCCAATGCTTCGTCTTTAACGAGCAGGTAAATCGACGTGTAAATTTTTGACTGGTACCGGCGTATCAACTCCACAAGGCCTGCTTCGTCTCCGGCAATATAAAGATGGATTAGATCCTGATCACTTTTCAATTGAAAATCCATAGAAAACTACTATAAACTAATTTTAATTTTTAGACGTTAGTTATAAAAAGTAGAGTTCTATCTATAGCGTTTCTTTTTAGGGTTAAGAAAAATGTTACCCTCAAATATAATAATCTAAAAAAATAAAAACAAATATTTTTTAGCCGGGAATGGTGTGTTTAACCAAATATAATTTGCGCTGTGAAATTTAAGTTTTTATTAAGCGTCTATAAACCAACTTTTAACTTCAGCACACATTTGCAAAAGGCTAAAAATTTTAGGATTTTTGCGTTCTAAAATTCGCCTTACAATTGCTGTCGGTTGCAGTAACGTCTTTCGCAGTTAGACTCGCGTTTGCAGCGATAGTTTAAACCTTAACATATTTAATTGGTTGTAACTATGGCTTTAAGCCGCCAATAGCAGGCAATAACAACATCAAATGATCAAAGAAGCAGATAAAGATCCGCAGAAACATATTATAATTAAAGGTGCCCGCGTACACAACCTTAAAAATCTTGACGTTGCCATCCCTAAAAATAAACTGGTGGTGGTAACGGGCATGTCGGGCTCGGGCAAGTCGTCACTCGCATTTGATACTTTGTATGCCGAGGGCCAGCGCCGTTACGTGGAGAGCCTTTCATCATACGCCCGCCAGTTTTTGGGCCGTATGAATAAGCCCGACGTTGATTATATCAAAGGCATTGCACCGGCTATTGCCATAGAGCAAAAGGTTATTACATCAAACCCGCGATCAACCGTTGGTACTTCTACAGAGATTTATGATTACCTGAAGCTGCTTTTTTCGCGTATTGGTAAAACTATTTCCCCGGTTTCCGGCGAGGTTGTTAAGCGAGATAACGTTACCGATGTGGTCAACTTTATATTGAGCCTGCCAAATGATACACAGGTAACTATACTTTGCCCACTACACCCGCATAATAACCGCAGCCTTAAAGAGGAGCTTGCCGTGCTATTGCAAAAAGGCTTTGTACGCGTGGAGTTTAATGGTCAATTATCGCGCATTGAAGGTATGCTTGAAGATGAAAGCATTGCTGCTGACACACAAATACAGCCCGAGAACGTAAGGATTGTTATTGACCGTGTTAATAAAAGTGAGGACGACGAAACCATAAGCCGACTGGGCGACTCGATACAAACCGCATTTTTTGAAGGTAAAGGCGATTGCTTTGTTCGCTATCGCCAACCGGAACAGGATGAGGAACCTGAGCGCTTTTTTTGTGACCGGTTTGAACTGGACGGAATAAAATTTGAGGAACCTACTGCCAACTTCTTCAGCTTTAATAACCCATATGGTGCCTGCAAGCGCTGCGAAGGATATGGCAAGGTAATAGGTATCGATGAGGACCTGGTTATACCTGATAAAAGCAAAACCATTTATGAGGGTGCCATTGCCCCATGGCGCGGCGAAAAGATGCGCGAGTGGAACGATGTGCTGGTAAAAAATGCTATTAAGTTCGATTTCCCGATACACCGCCAATACAATCAGCTTACCGATGCGCAACAGCGCCTGCTTTGGAAGGGTAACCAACACTTCCGCGGGCTGGATGCTTTCTTCAAGGAAATGGAGGAGCAAACCTACAAGATCCAATACCGGGTATTGCTATCACGCTATCGTGGAAAAACTACATGTCCTGATTGTAAGGGTAGCCGTTTGCGCCAGGATGCATCGTACGTAAAGATCAACGGCATGTCGATAACCGATGTGGTGCTGATGCCGCTTGATAAAGCTTTTAATTTTTTTAAGGGATTGGAGCTAAGCGAAACCGATGTTAAGGTTGGTAACCGATTGTTGCTGGAAATTACAAACCGCCTGGGCTTCTTAAATGACGTAGGCTTAAGCTACTTAACGCTTAACCGCTTGTCGAATACGCTGTCTGGCGGCGAGTCGCAACGTATTAACCTGGCAACTTCATTGGGTAGCAGTTTGGTGGGTTCGGTTTATGTGCTGGACGAGCCAAGTATTGGCTTGCACCCACGTGATACCGAGCGGCTGATAACCGTATTGCGATCGTTACGCGATGTAGGCAACACCGTTTTGGTGGTGGAGCACGAGGAAGAGATCATGAAAGCGGCCGATCATATTATTGATATTGGCCCCGAAGCGGGTACGCATGGCGGTAACCTGATATTTACTGGTACGTATGACCAGATAATTGTTGACGACAATAGCCTTACAGGTAAATACCTAAGCGGGCGCGAGGATATTGCAATTCCGCAGAGCCGCCGCAAATGGCACGACTATATCGAAATTAAGGGTGCGCGAGAAAATAACCTGCAGCATGTGAACGCCAAATTTCCGTTAGGTGTGCTTACGGTTGTTACGGGCGTATCCGGCTCGGGTAAAACCAGTTTGGTAAAGCGCATTTTAGCACCTGCCTTGCAAAAAGCATTAGGTAATTATAATGGCGACCAAACAGGTGCTTACGATAGCATTGACGGCGATTATGCAAAGATTGAGCAGGTAGAAATGGTTGACCAAAACCCGATCGGCCGCTCATCGCGGTCCAACCCGGTTACCTATGTAAAAGCGTGGGACGAGATTCGTAACCTGTATGCTTCGCAACCAGCAGCCAAAGCCGGCGGATTAAAACCATCTGCATTCTCCTTTAACGTAGAGGGTGGCCGTTGCGATGTTTGCCAGGGAGAGGGTGAAGTGAAAATAGAGATGCAGTTTATGGCCGACATTTTCCTGACCTGCGAAACCTGCGGTGGCAAACGCTTTAAACAGCACATTCTGGACATCACTTACAATGAAAAGAATGTGTCTGAAGTGTTGGAAATGACCATTGACGAAGGTGTGGAGTTTTTTGCCAAAGAGCCCAAGATACTTGCCAAGATAAAACCCCTGGTTGATGTTGGTTTAGGATATGTGCAGTTAGGGCAGTCATCAAACACCTTGTCGGGCGGTGAGGCGCAGCGTATAAAGCTGGCTTCCTTCCTGGTGAAGGGTAACAATACCAATAAAACGCTTTTTATATTTGACGAGCCTACAACGGGCTTGCACTTTGCCGACATCAAAAAGCTGCTAAAATCATTCGACGCCCTTTTAGAGCATGGCAACACCATAATTGTAATTGAACACAATATGGATGTTATTAAGTGTGCCGACTGGGTTATTGATATCGGCCCCGAAGGTGGCGACCGCGGCGGTAAAGTTGTGTTTGAAGGCACGCCCGAAAACCTGCTTAAAGTTGACGAAAGCTATACTGGTAAATTTTTGAAGGAGCGGTTTCTTAGTTAGAGATTAGAGATTAGGTAGCAGAGATTAGTTTTAAAGATTTATTAAATACAAGCGATGGGTTGAGGCCTGTCGCTTTTTTAATCTCCTCCGCATCCGCCACCGCAACCACTGCAGCCGGAGCTTGAGCATCCCGAACAACCGCTACTGCTACCACTATCACCGCCGTGGTGATCGCCATGATGGGATGTAGAACAGCCTACACTGCAACCGTCTCCGCCGGACCCATTGCCGTCGTGATTTCTTTTGTTTTGAGTGTCATTTATATCACGATAAACCCCAATTGCAACTACCACGACAACAAAGACAAGGAAAGGTATAATAGTAGATTCGGATGCTTGTATAAACAATCCCGCGCTTAGCAATAATGTCGGCAGTGTCAGTTCTAGCAACAACCCTTCAGGCTTTTTAACCAACCAATATCTATCGAGATTAACCCGCCTGAAATTGATGTCAGAAAACCTTTCGTGGTTGTTTTGCCATATATCGGCAGGTGGTGGGGTCCCAAATTTGTTGGCATATAAAGATTGCGATGAAGTGTAGAAACCATCAAACTTTTCTGCCTCACGTTTACCGCCTTTGGTTGGATTATGATGTATTTCCCGTCCAAGCGTGTTTTTACACAGATCGATCCAGTAAGACCTGGTAAATGTTAAATGCAGGTGCCAGGCCTGATCAACAGGATTAGACGGGGTAACGCCTGTTTCGGTAACACAGCATAAAAAGATAAATTTTTTGTATTCGTCAATTACACGGGCGGTGTATGCTGTTGTCCATCCATTTTCCCGTGCCAGGCGTGCCGAAAACTTAAAGTCGACAGCCGGGTCGTCCAGTTCAAAGGCACTTATCTTGTGCCATAATTTAATTTCTTCATTTGTCATTCGTTCTTGTATAAATTAGCTAAAGCTAAATACAAAAAACGAGCGATTAAAGCCTTAAAATAAAGCAATGTTAAGTGGATGTTATTATTGTGGTTGTTAACTTAACCTTTGTATGGGAAAGGCAACTTCATGCGCATGTCGGCATCTTCACCTGCTTTGTTGTTGTACTTAGTTTCTTTTATTACACGTATTGCTTCTTCATCGCAGCCGTATCCCAAGCCGTTCACTACAATAATATTTTTGGTGTTACCATCTGCACCAACAGTAAATTCAACCAGTACCGAACCTTTTATCCCGGCCTCTTTAGCTCTTGCAGGATACTGTAAGCGTTCAAAAATCCCCGTATCTCCACCAACAGCCTCAATGGCTATAACTTCGCGCTTTTTTTCATCGTAGTAAATACTGGCGGGGTTTGGGTTATGCTCTTTGGTTGGTACTTTGTATTTGATATGCCATTGTGCTAAGTAGGGTTCAATGGGGCCTAAACCAATTTTTGCTCTGCGGGTATTAACCTGCCATTCGTCTTCTATAGGGTACAGCTTAACACCATCCTTAGTTTCATGGGTTTGCGAACCATAAATCTGCGGCTGGCCATGGCCGGTTTTAACCCTGTCTATTAAAATAGCTAATGATGATGCCCTTAGTTCGCCTTTGCCTGCAGCTTTTGTTAATAAAGGAAGGTATTTGTCCTGAGCCTCGGTATCATTATGCTGGATAACCAAAAACACAGTCGACTGATGTTTTACACCCACCATGCTTTTACCCGGGTAGCCATATTGGTCTATAAGCTTTTCCACTTTAGCAAGATTGGCTAAATCGAGCGTATGCTGCATGCGCATATTCTCTTTATCCTGTTGAGGCGAAGCATTTTTGATACGGCGGTAGCGCTGATCGTCCTTTAAAATAGTGTCCAGTTGGGCTATCAGTTTTTTATTGGTCTGGCTGAAAGCATCGGTAATGCTTACTGTAAGTGCAGCAACAATGGCAAGGCGTAAAATTAGTTTCATATGGTTGTTTTATATAACAAAGAAACGGCATGTTAACTACGTTTGATTGTATTTTTCGGACAGCTGCACCTAATTAATTACCTGGTCATGAACTCAAATATCAGCCGGTCATCTGCAAAGCTGTCAATCTTATCAAAAAATCGTTGCGGATTTGTTCCTGTCAGGCTGCGGTATATTTTGTTGAAGTAGGCCTGGTCGTAATAGTTGCTTTGATAGGCAATATCTGTAAGCTTTTTAAGGCTGGCGCTTAGCATCCTATTCTGTAGCGAGTGCCTAAATCTTGCAACCTTACGGTAGGCCACCGGCGACACACCTAATGCTTTCTTAAATACGCGGTTAAATGTGCGGATGTTGTATCCAAGCTCAGTACTTATCTCATCTACAGATATATCATTTTCCACATCATTTAACATCTCTATGGCTTTAAACAATGCAGTATGTGCGGCTATTGGTTGATATATTTTGAGTAGAAAAGTTTCCAATATCTCACAGCGCGAGGTGATGCTCTCAGTATTATAAAAGGCTGCGAGGAAGTCATGATATAGCGGATTTGTATCCCATGAGTTGAATACCATGCTGGGCTGGCCGTATTTAGCACCAAAGTTTTCTATACCAAATTGATTAATGCCAAGTGGCCTGAATAGTATAGTTACTTTATTGAGCCGGCCATGCAGATGTGCGAGTAGTGGGTACTCGCGAATGCCCTGAACGCAGGCAGCGTAACGGGTTTGTGTATCTCCATAAACGCGGGTGTAGTAATCTTTAATTTCGAAATTTGCCCGCTGGTGAATGTTTAAAACCGTATTTACATGCGGGAAAGCATAATAGCTGGTATCAAAGTTATCGTCAGTACTTAAAAAATAAAAATAGCTGATATGCTTTTGTAGCTCCGGGCTTTTAGGCGTAAAGGGGATAGGCTCAAAACTCACAGCGTAAAGATAATATTCCCCGACGATTTCGCGCGTGGCAGAGCACTGCTATCAGCAAACATCAGCGCACAAAAAAGCCTCCCCAATTGGGAAGGCTTTTGAATTTTTAGTTTTGACTTTTAACTTATTAGTTAGCCATTTGCTTACGAATGATGTTTAATGCACCACCTGCTTTAAACCACTCAATTTGCTGCGCGTTGTAAGTGTGGTTTACCTGGAACGAATCTGTTGTTCCGTCGGCATGGTGTAACACAACGGTTAGCTGTTTGCCCGGGGCAAATTCAGTTAAACCGGTAATGTCTATAACATCGTCTTCCTGTATTTTATCGTAATCGGCATTATCGGCAAAGGTAATAGCCAACATACCTTGTTTTTTAAGGTTGGTTTCGTGAATACGGGCAAAAGATTTTACCAGTATAGCACGTACGCCTAAGTGACGAGGCTCCATAGCTGCGTGCTCACGTGATGAACCTTCGCCATAATTTTCGTCGCCCACTACAATTGAACCAATGCCATTTGCTTTGTAATCGCGCTGGGTAGCAGGCACAGGGCCGTACTCGCCGGTAAGCTGATTTTTAACGCTATCGGCATTCAGGTTAAAGTAGTTAATGGCACCAATTAACATATTGTTTGATATGTTATCCAGGTGACCACGGAACTTCAACCAAGGGCCTGCCATCGAGATGTGGTCAGTAGTACATTTACCTTTAGCTTTTATAAGCAATTTAAGGCCGGTAATATCAGTGCCTTCCCAAGCCTTAAACGGCTCAAGCAACTGCAAACGTGCCGATGTAGGGCTTACAATTACCTGTACACCGCTGCCGTCTTCGGCTGGTGCCTGATAACCTGCATCTTCAACAGCGTAACCTTTAATAGGCATTTCCAAACCTTGTGGCTCGTCAAATTTAACCTGCTCGCCATTGTTGTTGGTAAGGGTATCTGTTAACGGGTTAAAGGTTAAATCGCCTGCAATAGCAAATGCAGTAACAATTTCAGGAGAAGCCACAAATGCGTGTGTATTTGGGTTCCCATCCTGGCGTTTAGCAAAGTTGCGGTTAAACGATGTGATGATAGAGTTTTTGCGGGTAGGATCGTCTGTATGACGGGCCCACTGGCCAATACAAGGGCCGCAGGCATTAGCCAAAACAACGCCGCCCATGCTTTCAAAAGTACCTAAGTAACCATCGCGCTCAACAGTGTAACGCACCTGCTCCGAACCCGGAGTGATGGTAAACTCTGCTTTTGTTTTCAGGTTTTTATCAATTGCCTGCTGTGCGATAGATGCAGAGCGGGTAATATCTTCGTAAGATGAGTTGGTACATGAACCAATCAAACCAACTTCTAATGCAGTAGGCCAGTTATTTTCTTTTACGGCTGTAGCAAATTTAGAGATAGGCCAAGCCAAATCCGGTGTGAACGGGCCGTTAATGTGCGGCTCAAGTTCGTCCAGGTTGATTTCAATAACCTGGTCAAAATACTGCTCAGGGTTAGCGTAAACTTCCTCGTCGCCGGTTAAGTGCTGTGCAATAGCATCAGCCATGTCAGCAATTTCTTCGCGTTTTGTACCGCGCAGGTAAGTGGCTGCTTTTTCATCATAACCAAAAATTGACGTAGTTGCACCAATCTCGGCACCCATGTTACAAATTGTTGCTTTACCTGTAGCAGAAAGTGAACGGGCACCTTCGCCAAAGTATTCAACAATAAAGCCGGTACCACCTTTTACGGTGAGGATACCTGCAACACGTAATATAACGTCTTTAGCTGAAGTCCAGCCAGATAGTTTTCCGGTTAATTTAACACCCAATAATTTAGGGAATTTTAGCTCCCATGGTAAACCTGCCATAACGTCGCAGGCATCAGCACCACCAACACCAATAGCAACCATACCCAAACCACCTGCGTTAGGTGTGTGTGAGTCGGTACCAATCATCATACCACCCGGGAAAGCATAGTTTTCCAACACTACCTGGTGTATAATACCTGCGCCGGCTTTCCAGAAACCGATACCGTATTTATCAGATACAGATGAAAGGAAATCATAAACTTCGCGGTTAATGTCAACAGCTGTGTTTAAGTCGGTATCAGCGCCAACTTTAGCCTGTATAAGGTGATCGCAATGCACGGTAGACGGTACAGCAACTTGCGGACGGCCTGCCTGCATAAACTGCAATAAAGCCATCTGCGCTGTGGCATCCTGCATGGCAACGCGGTCTGGTGCAAAGTCAACGTAGTCGGTACCACGCTCAAAAGCACGTTTAGCATCACCTTCGGTAAGGTGTGCATATAAAATTTTCTCAGTTAAAGTAAGAGATTTACCGGTCGCTTTACGGGCCGCATCAACGCGGGTGTTATAGCGATCATAAACCTTTTTGATCATATCTAAATCAAAAGCCATATTGTTTGATTTTTTGGTGTAGTAAAAAGATGTTGCAACCCATTTAAGGCTACCGCCGCGAATTTACAAAATATAACAATTATTCACAGTCAGCGTGTTGTGCAATTGTTATTTGGATAGGTTCTAAATAGGTGCGCCCCCTAACCCCCTAAAGGGGGAATGAATTTATTAAGTCTATTCTGTTCCCCCTTCAGGGGGCCAGGGAGCAATTATTCCTTCGCCACCTTTATAATCTTATCGTTATTACCATTACTGGTAATAATAAAAACTTCGCCTGCAGGGGAAACAGCCACGTCGCGCATGCGCCCGTATGCGCTTTTATAAAAGGTGTTTACCACTTCCACCTTATCGCCCGCAGCATTAAGCTTTAATTGCAGTAGCTCAGAATCTTTCAGCACAGCCAATAACAAGGAGTTCTTCCATTGCGGGATAGCATCGCTGTTGTAATAATCAACGCCCGATGGTGCGATGGTTGGCGTCCAGGCAAAAATGGGCTCTACTACGTTGTTTATATTGCAAAAACCGGGTTCGCTGCCTGTGCTGCAAAGGCCCTCAACATTTGGCCAGCCATAGTTGCGGCCCTTTAAAATAATGTTTACCTCATCATCGGTGGTATTGCCATGTTCCGAGCTGTATAACTTATCGCCAACAAATACAAGGCCCTGGGGGTTGCGGTGACCATAGCTCCATAACGAGCTACCCTGGTTAGGGTTATCTGCAGGTATGGTGCCATCAAGGTTAATGCGTTGTATTTTGCCCGCGGTATTGTTTTGATCCTGCGCGCGTGAGGCTGTAGCAGCATCGCCGCTGGTAATGAATAATTTTTTATCGGGCGATATGGCCAGCCGCGTACCGTTATGGGTAGATGCCGCAGGTATGTTGTCAATCAGCACAACAGGGTTGACCAAGGTGCTGCCGTTGTATGTAAACTTTACTACCTTTTTGGTGTAAACGCCGCTTTTATTGTAGTTGTAAGCTACAAATACCTCGGGTGTGGTTGCAAAATCAGGGTGCAATACCATCCCCAACAGGCCGCCTTCACCCTGAGATACTACATCGCTTAGCGTGATCACCGGCATCACGGCACCTGTTGATGGGTTAACCCGGCTTATCTTCCCGCTGCGCTCGGTTATCCAAAGCATGTTGTCGGGGCCGTATAAAATTTCCCAGGGAAATGAAAGCCCCTGTGCAAGTACCGCGTCAGTTAGTTTTACGTCAGCAGCAGGCTCGTCCCCGCCGTTATCTGTCGCATTATCTTTTTTGCAGGCGCTGAAAAGAAACAGGCTTACCGCTGCTAAACAAAATAGCCATTTTTTCATAAAAAGAATTTTTAGGTAAATACGGTGGGGGATAACCTATTAACATACGTACACTAAAAAAGTTGCAATGATAATTTACGGAATGAAAAGAACAGCTTATTTGCTATAGCAACCCGAAGTTGTAACCTAATTTACTCCAGTGCTCCAGGGCGCGAGGCAAAACATACGCTAACCGCTCAAAGGCTTTTTGGCTATCGTGGAATACAATAATGGCCCCGGGTTTTGTGTGCTTCAATACATTTTTGAGGCAATTCTCCGGTTTCAGGTTGATATCAAAATCGCCGCTTAAAACATCCCACATAATGATTTTGATATCCGGCCGGGCGCTTTTAAGCAACTTGATTTGCTCGCGTTTTATACGGCCATAAGGTGGGCGAAACAAAGGCGCATTAAGCAACTGATCGGCTTTTAAGTAGTTATCCAGATAAACACGGCTATCGGTATCCCATCCCTTTAGGTGGTTATAAGTATGGTTGCCAATGGCGTGGCCATCGGCTTTAAGGCTTTCAAATATTTGCGAGTGCTTTGCTATATTATCGCCAATGCAAAAAAAGGTTGCCTTTGCATTATACTTTTTTAAAGTATTTAATACGAAGGGTGTAACAATGGGTATAGGCCCATCGTCAAACGTCAAAAAAATTGTATTTGTATCGCGCCGGGCACTCCATATCAGTTGCGGATAAAGCTTTTTAAGCAGCCAAGGTGTTTTTACCAGGTACATTTCAATTTTAATAGTGAATAAAACAAAGCATTAGGTGCACTAAGTAATTACCCGATAATTACATTTTAAACTATATGAAATTACAATTACCTGTCGCAAAAATAACAACTGCCTGCCTCACATTGCTTTTTATATTTTCAATAAAAGCCAATGCGCAGGAGGTTATTACATTGCAACGCGCTATCGACCTTACACTCGAGCGGAATTTAAATATAAAACAGGCTCAGTTTAATGAGGCCCTTACCACCGAGGATGTAAAACAGGCAAGGTATAACCAGCTTCCAAACCTAACGGCCAACCCGCAGGGCTCATTCAACTTCGGCCGTAATATCGACCCATCTACCAACCAATTTACCAATCAGCGTATTTTTGCCTTAAATGGTAACCTTACTACACAGGTAACCTTATTTCAGGGCGGGCAATTGCGTAACCAGGTAATTGCAAACAAACTTCAACTGGATGCCGACCGCAGTAATACGGCCAAGGTTAAAAATGATTTGATACTTAACGTTGTAACAACTTACCTGGACATTTTAACCAACCAGGATTTGGTTACCGCAGCCAAACAACAAATTGAGATTGCTAAAATAACGTTAGACAGGGCGCAGAAAAACTTTGATGCCGGCCAGCAAACCCTTGCCGACCTGTCGCAGGCCAAAGCACAGGGCTCAACCGCCGATTTAAATATAACTACGGCACAAAACCAATTGGAGCTATCGCTTATCACATTGAAGCAATACATGGAGATGCCTCCCTCTACGCCTATAGCGGTAGAGAAGCCGGATCTCACCAAGCTGCAAAACGTAAGCACTATGTTTGACCCGGAGGTGGTTTTAAAAACCTCGATGGCTGTTAACCCTGATGTAGCCCTTGCCGAAGCCCGCGAAAAAGTAACCGCGCAAAATATCAAAATTGCCCGCGGCGGTTATTACCCAAGCATTGTATTGTTTGGGCAGATAGGTAGTAATTACTCTGATGCACGTAAACAAGTGGGTGGGGCAAGGCCAAACGGCCGGATAGATACGTTGGGCTTTGTTAACGGCAACATGGCAACGCCCATTACTTCACCGGGTGTTGACCCTATTTATTTGAACTATCCTTTCTCTAAACAAATTGGCGACAACTTCAACCAATCGGTAGGGATAAGTTTGCAGATACCTATATTCAACCGTTTTAGTACCCGCACCAATGTGCGCAAAGCCAAGATTTTGAACGAGCAGGCCGAGACAACTGCCCAGCTGGCACGCACTACATTGGGTAAAGTAATTTACCAGGCTGTATGGGACGTGCAGGCTGCCGATAAAAAATTCCAAAGCGCCAAGCAAACCTACCAGGCAAATAAGGAAGCTTTTAACGTGATACAACAACGCTATAATGTGGGCCTGGTAAACTCGCTCGATTATAATACTTCATTAACCAACTTAAATAAGTCGCAATTTGATATGATCCAGGCGCAATATGAAGTGGTTTTCAGAAGTAAAATAATTGATTACTACCTTGGCAATCCTATTAAACTATAAACCCGAAACCAAAAAAATCCTGAAATAATACTATCATGGGAAAAACTACAAAATACCTTTTAATAAGTGCTGGTGCCATTATTGTACTATTGGTGGTGCTTAAGGCAGCAGGCATAATTGGTAAACCCAAACTGACGCAGGTTGCAGTTGAGAAAGCTGAAACCCGCGACATCAACGAAACGGTATCTGCCAGTGGCAAAATAAAACCGCATGTTGAAGTGAAGATAAGCCCCGAGGTATCTGGCGAGGTGGTTGAGTTGCCTATTAAAGAAGGTGACGTGGTTAAAAAGGGTCAGTTGCTTTGCCGTATCCGCCCGGATATCTTAAAGTCGGGTTATGAGCGTGCAGTTGCATCATACAACACCCAAAAGGCAAGCGTTGGCAACTCGTCGCAAATGCTTAAACAGGCCCAGGCCGCTTTCGAGAATCAGGCGTCAAAATACAAACGCAGCAGCGAGCTTTATAAAAATAAGGTGCTTACTGCCGCCGAGTTTGAGCAGGCAAAAGCCGATTATGAAAGTGCAAAGGCATCGTTAGAGGCTTCTAAGCAAAACGTGGTAGGATCCAATTACGGCTTGGCACAATCGCAGGCTTCTGTTAAAGAGGCGCAGGATAACCTGGCAAAAACCACTATTTACGCACCTGTAGATGGTGTGGTATCAAAGCTTTCTATTGAACAGGGCGAGCGTGTTTTAGGTACACAGCAATTTGCAGGTACCGAGATTATGACGATATCTGACCTGAGCAAAATTGATGTTAACGTAGATGTTAACGAGAACGATATTAACCGTATTAATGTAGGCAATAAAGCCAAGATCGAGATTGATGCATTTTTAGGTAAAAAGTTTGATGGCGAGGTTATAGAGATAGGCAGCTCGGCCAATGTAGTAGGTACCAATGCCGACCAGGTTACCAACTTTACCGTGAAGGTTCGTATCGATGCAAAATCATACGCCGATTTGATGAAGAATGAATCTGCCAACACATCGCCGTTTCGTCCGGGTTTGACAGCTACTGTAGATATCAATACCAATCATGTAAAGTCGCTTTCGGTACCAATACAATCCGTTACTACCCGCGAAGAGAAAAAGAAAACTACTGATAAGCCCGCCGACAATGATGACGAGAAAAAAGCTACCGCCAGCGCAGCACCGGTTAAAGAGTACGTTTACGTTTACAGCGCCGGTAAAGTAAAACAGGTTGAAGTTAAAACCGGTATACAGGATGATACTTATATACAAATATTAAGCGGCCTTAAAGGTGGCGAGGAAGTGGTATCGGCGCCGTTTGCTGCAATTTCAAAAACGCTTAACGATGGCATGCAGGTAGAAAAGGTTGACAAAGCCAAGCTGTTTGCTAACGACGATAAAAAGTAATTTAACCAATAAATATTCAGCAACAAGGGTAAGGATGTATTTTCTTATCCTCGTTTTGCTTTACGGCATCCCGAATAGCAAATGTGAGATAGGCAGTTGCAAGCGTAGCCAATTTAACTTTAGGCTGTAAAATATATTTCCTTACTTTGTTCGGCCGCTGGCAAACCAATTGGCCCGGTGTACCTTTACATTATTAATGTCGAACATAAGAAACAAAATTACCGTTGTTGGTGGTGGCAGCTGGGCCACAGCTAACGTTAAAATGCTTGCTGACAACACTACCGATAAAGAGATTTTTTGGTGGATGCGCAACGAGCAGGCGGTTGAACATATCCACAAATTTGGGCATAACCCCAATTACCTTAGCTCTGTCGAGATCAAGGTGCCCTCGCAAAATATTTCTACTGACTTAAAATCTTTAATAAGCGCTTGTGACTTTCTATTGCTAAATGTCCCTGCCGCGTTCTTGAAAGAGGCGCTTGAAGGCGTAACCGCTGATGACCTTAAGGACAAGTATATTGTATCGGCTATTAAAGGTATTGTACCCGATGAAAACCTTATTATAGGCGAGTTTTTAAATCAACATTACGGTATTCCATTCAGCCATATACTGGTGTTAAGCGGCCCTTGCCATGCCGAAGAGGTTGCTCTGGAAAAATTATCCTATCTGACAATAGCCTCACCTGATACTGCCCTGGCTGCGCGGTTCGCCGCGATGCTGAATACACGTTATATTAAAACCATTGTATCTGATGATATTTATGGTACCGAGTATGGCGCCGTGCTTAAAAACGTGTACGCCATTGCAAGCGGCATTTGCCATGGGGTAGGCTACGGCGACAATTTCCAATCGGTACTGATATCAAACGCTATACGAGAGCTTGAGCGTTTTGTTGATACCGTTCATCCTATAGATCGTGATATTAAGGAGTCGGCTTACTTAGGCGATTTGCTTGTTACGGCCTACTCGCAGTTTAGCCGTAACCGCACTTTTGGCAACATGATAGGCAAGGGGTATACTGTAAAAAGTGCACAACTGGAGATGAATATGATTGCAGAAGGCTACTATGCAGTAAATTGCCTACACCAGGTTAACAAGCAGCACAATGTTGAAATGCCCATTTGCGAAGCCGTTTACAGCATTTTGTATAAAAAAAGTTCGCCGGTATTTGAAATGCGCAAATTGGCAGAAAAATTGAGTTGATAAGTACATTAACTTAATTTCAGAGACAATGAAACGTATATTCACAACAGCCATGTTTGCTGCGGGCTTATTTGCAGCCTCGCAAGGTTATGCACAAACCCATAAAGACACTACAGTAGGTCAAAAAATTGGTGCTACTGCGAAAAAAGTTGGCCATGCAACGTCTAAGACAGCCAAAAAGGTGGGTAACAAAACTGCCGAAATTGCATCGGAAGGATATTCTGCTGTAAAGGATAAAAAGTACGACAGTAAAGTAGGCCCTAACGGCCAAACCATTTACATAGATAAAAATTCGGCGTACTACTACGTAAATAGCAAAGGCCGCCACGTTTATGTAAAAAAAGCGTTGCTTAAAGACAAGCCTGCCGATTAACCCATACATTGCAGCGCCTGTTAATATTAACAGGCGCTGTTGTTTTATCATCTTTTTTTACCCATGAAAAACCTATCGTTCCTATTTCTCGCTTTTGTTGCTCTATCTTTATGGGCCTGTAGTGGCAACAACAAACACGAAAGCAACCCCAAACTTATTGGTAACTGGATATCTAAAGACGGCGAAACCAAACTCCAGATAAGCACTAAGCAGTTTATACTTGACAACGGAGAACCTATTCCCGAAGATTATTTTACAAAGGGCGATACCATTTTAACCTCTTTTGAAGGTAACCAGCCGTACACTAAATTCCTGATAAAAAAGCTCACCGATAAAGAGCTTAGCCTGATGTTCCCCGACTCGGTATTGGTAGAGTTTAGAAAATAGCTTAGTCAAGAATTGTAAGGCTGCCTTGTATACAATAGCCTAAAAACAAAAACCTCCCGTGTGCTGATGCAACGAGAGGCTTTGTAAACAAAACTAAACTAAAACTAACGCTTTCGGTTAACTACTCCGAAAGACTTTTATGAAAACTAACTAAAATTAAAATCGTCTTTTGCGCTCCGGGCGATCTTCGCGGCGTTTGCCCGAAAAGTCACGGAAACCACCACCGGTGTTACCGCTTCTTTCGCGGTTGCCACCTTCACGGCGCTCGCCGCCACCTGCGTAGCTACGTTCGCGGTTAAATCCACCTTCGCGTTTTTGGTAGCCGCCTTCGCGCCTGCCGCCGCCACTACGGCTGCTGCTGGTGCCTTCGCCGGATATTTCAATCCTAACAGGGCGGCCTTTAAATTCAACTTCTTTAAATGCGTTCATCACCTGGTCAACATCGCCATTGTTCACTTCAAAGAATGAGTAAACACCTTTAACATCAATTTTACCAACGGTACGGCCGCTTATTTTTGAGTTGTTGCAAATGTAACCTAACAGATCGCCGCGGTTAAACTCATCAACACTACCCAGGTTAATAAACAAGCGGGTGTATTCAGAACGCATGCCATCGCGGTTAAAGCGATCGCCACCCTGTCCCTCGGCTCTGCGGAAATCATCTGCAGGAGCATTCAAATCAGGTGCGTTTTTATAATAATCAAGGAAACGGTTAAACTCAAGCGACGCAAAGCGTTTTATAACCTCCTCTTTGCTCAGGTCGGCAAACTCATCCATAATACGAGGGATGTATTGCTCAATCTGCTGCTCGTTAACAGTTACATTATGTACTTTGTGTACCAATGCAAAAAGTTGTTTCTCGCAAACATCGAAACCTGTAGGGATCTCAGCCTTGATAAACTTTTTACCAATAACGCGTTCAATCTGGCGTATTTTGCCAAGCTCTTTGCTGTTGATGATAGCGATAGATACACCTGTTTTACCTGCACGGGCTGTACGGCCGCTACGGTGGGTGTAATTCTCGATCTCATCAGGCAACGAATAGTTAATTACGTGTGTAACGTCGTTAACATCAATACCACGTGCAGCAACGTCAGTAGCAATTAATAATTGCAGGCTGCGCTCACGGTAACGTTTCATTACCTTATCGCGCTGTTGTTGTGACAAATCGCCGTGTAAAGAATCGGCATTGTAGCCATCCTTAATAAGGGCTTCGGCAATTTCCTGCGTTTCAATTTTAGTACGGCAAAATACTATACCAAAAATCTCAGGGTTAAAATCAACAATACGTTTAAAGGCAGCGTATTTGTCACGGGCACGTACCACATAGTACTCATGCTCGATGTTTGCATTGCCTGTGTTTTTCTCGCCCATGGTTAACTCAAAAGGGTTGTCCATGTAGCGTTTTGCTATACGGCGTACTTCTGATGGCATGGTGGCCGAGAACAGCCAGGTTTTTTTCTCTTCGGGGGTGGTTGATAAAATACTGTCAATGTCTTCCTGGAAGCCCATATTGAGCATCTCATCAGCCTCGTCCAATACAACATACTTAACCTGCGAAAAGTCGATCGCGTTACGGTTAATAATGTCAAGCATACGGCCCGGGGTTGCAACAACAATTTGCACACCACGGCGAATCTGACGCAATTGGTCAGAAATGCTTGCACCGCCATAAACTGCAACAACGTTTACGTTGTTCATTTTTTTGGCAAAGTTTTTAATGTCGTTCGCGATCTGTAAACAAAGTTCGCGGGTTGGGCATAAAACAAGTGCCTGCGGATGATTTTCTTCGAAATCTAAAAGTTCAATTAATGGAAGGCCAAAGGCAGCTGTCTTACCGGTCCCGGTTTGGGCTAATCCGACAAAATCGTTGCTGCCTGTTAACAATACCGGGATTGACTGTTCCTGGATTGGAGTAGGTTTTTCAAATCCTAACTCGTTGATGGCATTAACAATATCATGACGGAGTCCCAGTTCAATAAATGGGTTCATGAATTAAAATAACGTATTTGGCTACATCGCCAAATCGGGTGCAAAGGTAAGATTATAATTTATATAATCAAATATCAATTTTGAATTTTATGTAAATGGCAATTTAATGACTGTTAACTAAAATAATTACCTGTAAATCAGCATGATTTTACAAGTTAAATTACCAATATCAAAAAGTCTTGCTGATTCCAAATCTTCTCTTTTATTAAATTTTAATCTTTTATTAAAACATGTTGGCAAATGTTTTTTAATATATTTATAAGTCTTTTCCCACTTAAACTTATGACCAAATTAAGAATCCTACTCGCAGCTTGTACCATGCTGGTGAGCGGTTTTACCCTGAAAGCCCAAAACTTTGAAAAGGACATGAACACTACGATGTACGGTCGTAACAAAGCGGTTGGTAAATACGCCGAAATTCGAGGGATAAAAATGTATTATGAGGAATATGGCAAAGGGGAGCCATTGCTCATTATACATGGCAACGGCGGTTCAATCAAAAACTTTGTATACCAGATACCTTATTTTTCGAAAAAGTACCGGGTGATACTTGCCGATAGCCGGGCTCAAGGCAAAACTTTAGACAATGCCGATTCGCTTAGCTATGAAATGATCGCTGATGACCTAAACGGATTACTCGACCATTTGAAAATAAAGAATGCCAATGTTATTGGTTGGAGCGATGGCGGTATAGAAGGCCTGCTACTTGCCATTAATCACCCCGATAAGGTTAAAAAATTGGCTATTACGGGCGCAAATCTTCGTCCGGACTCTACGGCTGTGGATCCGTATGTGCAGAAAATGGTACTCAGTGAAAATATTAAAGGTGCCGATTCGCTTAGGCGTGTAAAGAACCCAACGGCAGCTATGAAAAACCAGCTAAAGTTGATGCACCTATTGTCGTACGAGCCAAATATAAAATCTTCAGCTCTTAAAAAAATTGCTTGTCCTACACTTGTAATAGGTGGCGACCATGACGTGATTACTACACGCCATACGTTAGAAATTTTTGAAAGTATTCCTAAAGCGTATCTATGGATACTGCCCAATTCCGGCCACGCCACACCCCTGGTTTATAAAGATATGTTCAATACTGTAGTAGGCAATTTCTTTTCTAAGCCTTATCGTACAATAGAAAAGGAAGCAAGGTTCATGTAGGATAAAGGTAACTATCTTAGCCTATCTGCCGAGCGCACTAATTTTTCATCGCGTTTGATTGACTTCGCAGCCAGGATAATCAGCACAATGCTTAGCGAGGTAAGGAATATGCCGATCCCCATATTTTTATACTCAAGCGTAATTTCGCCAACCACTTTCTTCACAGTCTGGGCCATCCAGAAGCTGTAGCCAATAAGCAGGAATATTGCACTGTAGCAAAGCGCAATTTGTTTTTTGCGATCTTTGTAAAAGAATATGATAACAAGCGGAATAATTGCTGCTAAGATAGTAACGCCGGTAAGGGCAACAAACGTTTCAACAGGTTTTAGCTGGCCGTTAACGTTTTCATAAACACCGGTAATGGCAATGTCAACCAGCTTGCCATTTACATAAAGCCCATGCGCCAGCGGGAAAAGGAATAAGCCAAGTATAACTAACGAAGCAAATAAAAGGTATATAGATTGTACGCGTTGTATCATTGTTGTGTGTTTTGTATAGGCAACAAATATAGAAGGGTATTTGGTAAATCTAAAATCGCAAATCATGTTACCTTTGCTTTGTGGCAAACATCAAAAGATATTTTATTGAACTGAGTTATGATGGCACGAGGTACCATGGCTGGCAGATACAACCCAATGCCATCACTGTGCAGGAGATGCTTGATAAGGCGCTGAGCACGGTGCTGCGCCAGCCTATACAAACCGTAGGCTGCGGCCGTACCGATACCGGTGTACATGCTACTGAGTATTTTGCGCATATAGATGTACACGACGCCCCCCAACCCCCTGAAGGGGGAGTGGAAGAAGCGGTGGTTCCGTTCCCCCTTCAGGGGGTTAGGGGACTCAACGCCCTTTTGCCTCATGATATAGCTGTTAAACGTATTTTCGAGGTAGCACCTGAGGCACATGCAAGGTTTGATGCTGTTAAAAGATCCTACGAGTACCATATTCATTTTGAGAAAGATCCTTTTAGGCACGGATACTCGTGGCTGCTGCGCGACAAGCTCGACATTGAATTAATGAATAAGGCGGCGGCAATAGTCATGGAATATACAGATTTTAGCTGTTTCAGTAAGTCAAATACCCAGGTTAAAACCAATAACTGTAAAATTGTTAACGCGCGTTGGGAACAAACGCTTAATGGCATCGTTTTTAAAATATCTGCCGACAGGTTTTTGCGCAACATGGTGCGCGCTATTGTGGGCACACTAATTATGGTTGGGCGGCGCGAAATAGCTCCCGCGCAGGTTCGCGACATTATCGAGAGCAAAAACAGGAGCAAAGCCGGAACATCTGTACCAGCCTGCGGGTTATATTTAACTGAAGTAAAATATCAACCCCCTAACCCCCTGAAGGGGAGTGAAATTTAATAACTATGAGTAAGGAGAAAGATAATAAAGATTCTGCAGCAGCCCAAGCCGGAAATTCAACAGGCGGCGCATCAAAAGCTCCTCCTTCAGGTGGCGGGGGGGCGTCCGTAACAGGCAAGGCTTTCGACTGGAAATTGCTTACCCGGATTATGCATTATGTAAAGCCTTACAGAAAGGTTTTTGTAGTAGCTGCAATCCTTACTGTGTTTTTGGCAGGGGTTGCCATTTTGCAGCCCATACTTATCCAAATAACGCTTGATAAATATATTTTGGCCAATAATTACAATGGCCTGGTTATGATGGTTGCCTTAATGATAGGGCAGCTGTTTGTGCAAACCATAGCGCAGTATTACCAAACGTATTTAACCAACTACCTGGGCCAATCGGTAATAAAGGATCTGCGTATTGATATTTTCAACCACATAACCAGCTTGCGCCTGCGTTACTTTGATCGTACACCTATCGGGATGCTTATAACCCGCACCGTAAGCGATTTGGAAACTATTGCTGATATTTTCTCTGAAGGCTTAATCTCAATTTTGGGCGATATGCTGCTTGTGCTTGCCGTGGTTGGTTACATGCTATGGCAAGATTGGCGGTTGGCGTTGGTAACGCTTATACCCATGCCATTTTTGTTTGCGTCCACGTATGTGTTTAAGGAAGCCATTAAATCGTCTTTCCAGGAAGTGCGCACACAGGTAGCTCAACTCAATACTTTTTTGGCCGAGCATATCAGCGGTATCAGCATCATCCAATACTTTGCCCGCGAAGACCAGGAGATGCGCAAGTTTGTGGCGGTTAACAAAAAATATCGCGATGCCAACATCCGCTCGAACTGGTATTACTCTATCTTTTTCCCGGTGGTTGAGATCTTGTTTGCCGTTTGTATTGCACTATTGGTTTGGTACGGCTGTAAGCGGATTTTGAATGATCAGCAAATGCATATGCTGTCGGCATCGCCAAATGGTGTTACGCCGGGCGTTATAACCGGGTTTATAGTATTGCTGAATATGCTTTTTCGCCCGATACGCCAGTTAGCCGATAAATTTAACACCCTGCAAATGGGTATGGTAGGGGCGGACAGGATTTTTAAAGTATTGGATACAGATGATGTTGCGCCTGATAGTGGGAAACTAACGCCTGCCGTTTTAAAAGGTGAAATTGAATTTAAAAAGGTTTGGTTTGCCTACATTGATGATAACTGGGTGCTGAAGGATATTAGCTTTCACGTTAAACCCGGCGAAACGCTTGCGCTGGTGGGTGCAACCGGTGCCGGTAAATCATCAACTATTAATATCCTCAACCGTTTTTATGATATTGGGCAGGGCGAGGTTAAGGTAGACGGTACCAGTATTGAAGATTACGACCTTAAATACCTGCGTGCCAAAATTGCCACCGTTATACAGGATGTGTTTTTGTTTAGTGATACCATTGCCAATAACATCAGCCTCAATAACCCAACTATAAGCCGGGAACAAATTGTTAAGGCTGCAAAGGATGTAGGCGCGCATGATTTTATTGAACGGTTACCCGGCGGTTATGATTACAATGTAATGGAACGCGGCTCAACGCTCTCCGCAGGGCAGGCGCAGCTGATATCTTTTATCCGTGCATTGGTTTATAACCCTGCTATACTGGTTTTAGACGAAGCCACATCATCGGTTGATACAGAAACCGAAATATTGATACAAAATGCCATCAACAAGCTGATGCAAGGGCGTACGGCTATCGTGATTGCGCACCGTTTATCAACCATACAAAACGCCGATAAGATCATTGTGCTTGATCACGGCGAAATCAAGGAAATGGGTACCCATCAGGAGTTGCTAAAAATAGAGGGTGGTTATTACCGTAAACTCTACGATCTGCAATTTAATTCTGCAGGTATAGCAAAACCTTTAGAATAGACTACTATTTCGATTCCAGGCGGCGCTCGTCATCGTCAGATGCATCGGGCTGATTTTTAGCCGGCGGGCTTTTTACCGGGTTAATAGGCTGTTCCTGCGTTTCGGTACGTTTAGCAATATTCTCTTGCTCCGGCTCGTCTGCGTTATATTGCCTGTCTTCTTTTTCAATTACCGCTTTATGTCCGTCATCAGCGGGCCTTTCTGTCGGGGTGTCTGATGGTGATGGTTTATCTTGATCGTTTGCTGGCTTTGTCATGTTTAAGTAACAGGATGCCCGGGCTTTTGTTTAGCCTGCAAATTACAGTGGTAGGTATAAAACAAAAGCGCCTGTCCAATGATGAACAGGCGCTTTAACTTTGTATGTCTTGTTAATGAATGCCCATAAACAAACGGCTCCAGCGAATTTTGCTGAAAAAGTCGGCATTGCTATCCCAACTCATCCAAACAAACAGCGCTTTACCAACAATGTGGTCCTCCGGAACAAAGCCCCAGTAGCGTGAGTCGAGCGAGTCGTGGCGGTTATCACCCATCATCCAGTAGTAGTTCATTTTAAAGGTATAGCTGTCGGCTTTTTTGCCGTTTATCAATACCTCGTTATTTACAATCTGTAATTTATTGCCTTCGTAAACTTCAATGGCGCGGCCGTACACAGGCAGTGTAAGGCTATCCAATTTAACGGTCCAGCCTTTTTTAGGAACAATCACCGGCCCAAAATTATCTACGTTCCAGTCGAAATCTTTGTTTTTAGGGTTAAGCTTATACTTAGGAAACGCGGCCGGGAATACCGGGTTAAATGGTTCGGTAGTGCCGGCTGGCTGGATGTTCGGCTTGATCGATTTTACGTTTGAATAACCCTTTAAAGCGGCAGCCGCTTGTTTGGTCATGGTTGGGTATGGCACGTTATCGTAATTTGATACGCCAAGCTCGCTCAGTATTTCGGGGTTTAAATCAACACCGTTAGTGCTAACAGTATAATCGGTTTGCTCTCCCGGTGGGTTAGGGGCAGCTTTGCCGTTTACGTAAACTTGTGCATCAACCAGGCTAAGGGTATCGCCGGGCGCACCCTGGCAACGTTTAATATAGTTTTCGCGCTTGTCTACCGGGCGATAGTAAGGGCTATCAGCTTCCATAGGGTAGTTAAATACTACTACATCGCCTCTTTTAACCTCGCTTAATCCCGGTAAGCGATAGTAAGGCAACTTTACACCTTCCCAGTAAGCTTTAGTGCCAATTACGGGCATTGTATGGTGTGCAAACGGAAAAGCAATGGGTGTCATGGGTGTGCGGGCACCGTAGTTAACCTTGCTCACAAACAAAAAGTCGCCTACTAAAAGTGAGCGCTCCATTGAAGGGGTAGGTATGGTATAAGCTTCGATGAACAAAGTACGGATAAGCGTTGCGGCAACCACCGCAAAAATGATGGCGTCGGTCCACTCACGAGCAGCGCTTTTCTTTTTCTTGTTTTCGTTATTTTCTTTGTTCTTGTTCCAGAATTTCCAGTTCATCTATTAATTGTATAGGGCAGCAAATTAATACTAATTGTTAAAATTAAACATAGCCTCTACCGGGTAAAAGCCTTTTTTGTTTTGCAACCACTCGGCAGCCAGCACAGCACCTAATGCAAAACCATTGCGGTTGTGGGCGGTGTGCTTAAACTCAATGGTGTCTATTTCGCTATCGTAAATAACAGTGTGGGTGCCCGGTACGTTCTCAATCCTTAACGATTCTATCAGTACCTCGTTTGCAGCAGCGGTATCATCATCGGCTTTATCGTCGGTAACCAGCACATTCTTCCATTCCTGTTTGCTATCCAGGTTATCAATTATTCCTTGGGCAATGGTAATGGCGGTGCCGCTTGGGGCGTCAAGCTTTTGGGTGTGATGAATTTCTTCTACCTGTACTTCATAATACGGGTAGTTGTTCATCAGCTTTGCCAGCAATTTGTTAACGTGAAAAAATATATTTACACCTACGCTAAAATTTGTTCCATGAATTAATGAGCCGTTAAAATGATTGCATTGCTCCTTTATCTGGTCCATCTCCTTATGCCAGCCGGTAGTGCCCACTACAACAGGCACGCCTGCAGCAAAGCACTTTTCAATATTTGATAAAACAGTATGCGGTGTGCTAAACTCAATTACCACGTCGGCCTTTTGCAGGTTTTCGCTAGTGAGTTCGTGGGTGTTTTGCGAGCCGATTTTTAAAACGATCTCGTGCTTACGGCTAATGGCAATCTGCTCGATGATCTTACCCATTTTACCGTAACCTAATAATGCAATTTTCATTGAAAGGAATTTTAAACTTTCTTTATCTAAGGGTAAAGGTAAGTTTTAAACCGGGAATATAAGGCGTATTAAAATTTGAAGCGTATGTTGGCCCGCTTATAAGGCCGGGAGTGGCTTTAAAAGACAGGTTATTATCAACCGTGAAGGCATTTATAAACTTCGCATCAATATAGGCATCAACAATATTAAGGCCCCAGGAAAGTAAGAAACCAAGTATGCTGATGTCGCGGTTACGGCGATAGTTATCGGCAGCACTGGCTACCGTTTCTGCCGAGTAGGGTGCAAGTTGATCATACAGTTCCTTGTTGTTAATGTATTTCGAGTACAACGCATCCCCGGGTTCTGGTATAGAGGCTGTTCTTTTAACCTGAGCTACCGCCAGATATTTTTGATATTGTTGGCCATTGGTTACAATGTTATATCCCAAAGCACCAAGCGCACCATAAATAATAGGTATTTTCCAGTATGCACGGTTATAAAACTGCCCCCAGCCCGGTATAATGGTCGACCGTATGCGGGCCCTGCTAACGCTGTGCGTACTATCCGGATGGTAAACTTTTTCTTTTTTTACTTTAGGCAAAAATGAGGTTCTCGCAACCGAATCTTTTTTAACAGGTATGGTATCTGCAGCGCTTTTTTTAAGCGTGTCTGCACCCTGCGCCATTGCAGTAATGGTTATTACCGCAAAAAATAAGATAAGAAACAGTTGCTTCAGCATTTTACCAATCCAGCATTTCGAGTATTCGGCCAAGGTCATCTTCAGACAGAAACGGAATTTCTATTGATCCATTGCCCTGGCTGTTAACTTTAAGTTTTACCCTGGTGCTGAATTTCGAAGCCAGGTCGTCCTGTACCTTTTGCAGTTGGTATGACAGTGTTTCGGGCTGTTTTCCTTCTTTTTTGGTAGGTGCCTGCTGTATCTCGCGCACCATCTCCTCAACCTTACGTACAGATAGGCCTTGTTTGATGATCTGCTGATGGATATAAACCTGGGTAGCCGGGTTATCTACAGATAGCAAGGCTTTTGCATGGCCCATGCTTATTTCATTATCGCGCAGGGAAGCCTGTATGGTTGGCGGCAGTTTAAGCAGGCGCAAATAGTTGGTAACTGTAGAGCGGTTTTTGCTTACACGGTCGCCAAGTTCATCCTGTTTTAGGTTACACTCATCAATCATCCGCTGAAAGCTCAGGGCCACCTCAATGGCGTTCAGGTTTTCGCGCTGAATGTTCTCGATAAGTGCCATTTCCAGCATTTGCTGGTCATTAGCTGTACGGATGTAGGCAGGTATGCTGGTAAGCCCGGCAAGTTTGCTGGCACGTAACCTGCGCTCGCCCGATATTAGCTGGTAGCTGTTTGCATTTACCCGGCGTACAGTTATCGGCTGTATAAGGCCCTGCAATTTAATAGACGCTGATAAATCGGCAAGTGCCTGTTCATCAAACTCGGTGCGGGGTTGAAACGGGTTAACCTCAATTTCATTTATAGGCACATCCCCAATGGTATTTACATTGCCAGCCTCGGCAGCAGCAGGGCGTTTATTTACCGTGCTGTTAAAATTATTCTTATTCGGAAGTACGCTTTCGGTATCGTTAAGCAATGCGCTAAGGCCTTTACCAAGGGCGTTTCTTTTTTCTGTACTCATAAAATGTTAAACAGTTTCTGTAGCCAAAGCTTCATCTTTCACCAGCCCATTCTTACGGATGATCTCGCGGGCAAGGTTTAGATAGTTAACGGCACCCTTACAGGTAGCATCGTGCATAATAACAGATATACCAAAGCTTGGCGCTTCGCTTAAGCGGGTGTTGCGTTGTATAATGGTATCAAAAACCATATCCTCAAAGTGCGTTTTAACCTCATCAACCACCTGGTTTGACAGGCGCAGGCGCACATCATACATGGTTAATAAAATGCCCTCAATTTGCAGCTGGGTGTTTAGGCGGGTTTGAACAATCTTAATGGTGTTAAGCAACTTGCCTAAACCCTCCAACGCAAAGTACTCGCACTGTACCGGAATGATAACACTGTCTGCAGCAGTAAGCGCGTTGATGGTAATTAAACCCAATGATGGCGAACAGTCGATAATGATGAAGTCATACTCATCTCTTACGCTTTCCAGTACCGCTTTCATTTTATACTCGCGGTTGGCAAGGTTAATCATCTCAATTTCCGCACCCACAAGGTCGATATGGGCGGGCAGTAAATCAAGATTAGGTGTATCAGTTTTTTGTATGGCATCATGAGGATTAATATCATTAATAATGCACTCATAGATGCTGTTTTTAATATTACGCGGATCGAAACCTATACCCGAAGTTGAGTTTGCCTGCGGATCGGCATCAACCAATAGGGTTTTAAATTCAAGTACAGCAAGGCTCGCGGCCAGGTTTATAGA
Source organism: Mucilaginibacter pallidiroseus (assembly GCF_007846085.1). Classification (GTDB taxonomy): domain Bacteria; phylum Bacteroidota; class Bacteroidia; order Sphingobacteriales; family Sphingobacteriaceae; genus Mucilaginibacter; species Mucilaginibacter pallidiroseus. Next base: position 190,486 of record NZ_VOEJ01000007.1, on the reverse strand, counting down.
TGATGTAGTTTTCCCGACGCCTCCTTTTTGGTTGGCTAAAGCAATAATTTTACTCATTCTTGTCTGGTCAATATTTTATAATACGGAGATATATATCAACGGGAAACAAACACATTAATTTTTATGTTTGTAATGTTTTTTATCCGCCGATAAAGATACGTATTTAAAATAATTCGGAAATCCACAGGTTTGGCCAACTTACAAACATTATAGGGCCTGCAGGTGGTTTCGGGCTGGCAATTTATAATATTAAAAAGCTACTGTAATTAAGTGGATTAGCATTTTAAGAACACTTTTTGCCCGCAAATTTCAATTTTACCTATCAACAATGGTTACTATCATAGCTTCTACTAATCGCCCGGGCAGTTCAACATTAAAGCTGGCTAAATACTACCAAAACCGACTTGCTGAGAAAGGGATGCAAGCCAACCTGCTTTCATTGATGGATTTGCCGGCCAACCTGCTGCAAACCGACCTGTACGGTAAACGAAGCGCCGAATTTGAACCCATACAAAAGCTGATTGCTGATACAACAAAATTTTTATTTGTAGTGCCCGAGTATAACGGCAGTTTCCCTGGAGTTTTGAAAGTGTTTATCGATGCCTGCAGTTTTCCTGAGAGTTTTTATGATAAAAAAGCTGCGTTGGTTGGTTTATCATCCGGCAAGTATGGTAACATACGCGGTATAGATCACCTAACAGGGGTTTGCCATTACCTGCATTTGAATGTAATGCCCTTAAAAATTCATATCTCGGCAATACGCGCCGAAATGAACGAGGACGGCCTGCTAACCCAGCAAGATACCCTGCGCTATACAGACGAGCAGATAGAAAAATTTATAGCTTTTTAAGGCGCTACCTAATCAGCATAACCCAGCCTGAACGTTTTGGCAAGTTGTCTTTTAAATCGATAACGTAATAATACACTCCTGCGGGTAACTCCTTTCCGTTATATTGCCCGTTCCATTGCCTGGCATCGCCTACGGTGCGGAAAACCTGCTGCCCGTTCCGTGTAAATATAGTTAGCTCGCTATTGGGGTAACTGGCCAGTTTGGCTATTCGCCAGGTATCGTTCACACCATCGCCATTGGGGCTAAAGGTATTAGGCAGGGATATTTTTTTATAAACGCGAACGGCTACATCATCAGAAGTTTCGCCACAACCATTGGCTTGCAGTACATGCAGTGTGTAGGTAATATCGTCTGGCGGGTTTACGGTTGGTGTTAAAGAGGTTGGGTCCTGTATGTAGGTGTTGGGCGTCCAGTAAAAGCTTTCATAATTGCCTGCTATCGATGCATTTATGGTTGTAGATTCCGTTTCGGCCATGGCGCGGTCGGATCCGGCGCTTACCGTTGGCTTTTTAATTACATTAATATTAACCGTTTCTATTTTTTCGCATCCGCCGTTGCCTATATATACCTGGTATTCGATATCACTTTGCGGTGTGACTGTAGGGTTGGCAGCATTGGGGTTGCTTAAGCCCGTCGTTGGTAGCCACCGGTAAGTTGTACCGCCGCTTGCCACCATCTGGTAGCTGTTGCCTTCGCAAACCTGGGGCGTGCGGTTGTTTACAGCTACAGTTAAAGGTGGTGCCACAATCACATTAGTGGTTGCTGTGGTTGAGCAGCCGTCTTTGGTAATAATAACCCGGTATTCACCCGCTATGTTAGCCGTTGCCGATGAAGATACCAACGGGTTTTGATCTGTCGATGTATAGCCATTTGGTCCCGACCACTGATAGGATGTGCCCCTGTCTGCGCTGAACATCAGTGTTTCGCCCTGGCACACGGTAGTTGTAGCAGGTAATGTAAATACAGGAACCGGAAAACGGCCAACAACCAGCGGATCCGAAAATATCTGGCAGTTTGGGGATGTAGCCACACCGCCAAGCACACCCACGCGATATTGGTATTTGCCGGCGACATCAGGCACGTTTACATTAACAGTAGCACTGGTGGCTCCTGCTATATTTTGCCAACTGCCATCATTGGTGCTTATTTGCCATTGATATCTTGGGCTTGTATAGGTAGATGCATCGGCAGTAAGGGTGTAATTAACCACACCCTGGCCAACACATAAAACTTTCTCTTTATCGCCAGTAGCAGTGCCAAAACCGGCATCTATTAAATTACCGTAAGGGCTCACAGTTATGTTATCCATAGCAAAGTCATTACCCAGGCTGCCGGCCACTTCATTGCTCAGCTTTACAATAATGCCTTGCCCATCGGCAGGAGCCTCAAACCTAATGGCATATTTTTTCCATGTTGCGGCATCGGTTTCAGGTATCTCGCCGGTGGTGTAGGAGTCGTCTATCAGGGTTCCGTCGGCTTTTGTTACCGTGAACCTGATGTTTGGCCTTACGAAATTGTTATTGGTTGTTGGCCTTAATACGTTAGTTATCATAACCGAAAACTCGTACGCCGATCCGGGGCACATAATATCTGACGATACGCGTTGTGTATAAAATACCGAAGGTTGATTAGATGCATTTATGATCATCATGAAGCCAAAAGCATCAGTGCTGCCGTAATCTTTATTAACAGTTATCCAGGTATTGCTAAAGCAATTGTCGGTACTGGTAACCAGCGAGTAGGAGCCATCGCCGGGGCAACGCGTTCCGGTTGGCGTTAAGGTAGTGACACCGGGGGCTAATGGTGGGCCTGATGTTTGGTAAACTGATGCCGCCCGGCCAAAATCTTCAAACAGCACGGGGTTGCCCAGGCTTTGCGCATGCAAGTTGAGCCCGGCCATTAAAAAAAGCGCGGTTAATAAAAGTTTAAAATTGGTTAGCTGCATTTATGAAAGGTGCAGGCGCATTGCTCAAATATAATTATTTACTACACACATTATCAGAGTAATAAATTTTTGTTCGGCTTAAATTTATAGAGATGTTAAAAAAACAAATAGATGTTATAACAGTTGCTTTATGTTTAAACATCTGCTATGAAATATCTATTTACATCCGCCATAGGCATCGTGTTACTATCTGCCTGCGGGCAACAAAAAAAGCCCGACCAAAGCAAGGCTGCCGAAGTTAATACAAGCGCGCAACAGGAAGTTGCATTACCTGCACCATATCAAACTAAATCGGTACGCAATTACTGCAAGGTAATTGGCTGGCCTGCTGGTAAAACGCCCGTGGCGCCTGCCGGATTCAACGTAGGCCTCTTTGCCGACTCCCTAAAAAATCCCCGTAATATATACATAGCGCCAAACGGCGATATTTTAGTATCTGAAGCCAACACAGAAGTCAAGGGTGTTAAAAAAGTTGGTGCAACTGTAATGGGGGTAACCAAATCACAAAACATGGGCAAAAGCGCCAACCAAATTACCCTTTTGCGTGATGCCGACGGCGATGGCAAATATGAATTGCGCGAAACGTTTTTAAGTAAGCTTAATCAGCCTTACGGTATGTTAATTATGGGTAACAGCTTTTATGTTGCCAATACCGACGGCATATGGAAGTATGACTATAAAACCGGCCAAACCAAAATTACTGGTGCCGGTAAAATGATATTATCGTTACCTGCAGGTGGCTACAACAACCACTGGACGCGCAACATTATAGCCGATGCAAGCGGTAAAAAAATATTGGTAGCCGTAGGATCGGGCAGTAACGTGGCAGAGCATGGCATAGAAAATGAAAAGCGCCGCGCAAATGTATTGGAAATAACCCCTGATGGCACCGGCGAAATAATTTATGCAAGCGGGTTGCGTAACCCGGTTGGTATCGCTGTGCAACCAGGCACTGGAACTTTATATACAGTAGTTAATGAGCGCGACGGCTTAGGTGATGACCTGGTGCCCGATTATCTTACAAGTGTTAAACAAGGGGGCTTTTATGGCTGGCCATGGGCTTACTTTGGCAAGCATGAAGACCCGCGCCCGGAAGTTAAACGCCCGGATATGGTAGCCAAAACCCTGGTGCCCGACCTTGCTTTGGGCTCGCACACGGCATCATTGGGCATAGCTTTTTCTACCGGCGATAAGTTCCCTGCTAGTTATAAAAATGGTGCTTTTGTTGGCCAGCACGGTTCATGGAACCGCTCGGCAATAGTGGGTTATAAGGTTGGTTTTGTACCTTTTACAAATAACAAGCCCGCTGCAAAAATGGAAGACTTTTTAACAGGCTTTGTAGCCAATGAAAAAGAGGGTGAGGTTTATGGCCGCCCTGTTGGCGTGGCCGTTGCCAAAGATGGATCATTGCTTGTTGCAGATGATGCCAGCAACCGCATATGGCGCGTAAGTGCTAAATAATATTTTAATTGTAAATTGACATAAGCCCTTTATCCCGGTAAAGGGCTTTATTATTAGCTTCGCGCTATCTATGAATAAATTTTACCTGGGCTGTTTTTTCTCTCTTATTATAAATTATGCGTCAGCGCAAAGCAAACCTGCAAAGCGCGATACTGCAAGGCAATTGCAGCAGGTTACCGTTAAGGGTTACCTATCGGAACAGCCCGTTTTAAGTGTACCTGCATCTGTAAGCGTTATTGGTGCATCACAAATAAAGCAGCAGCCCGATATTTCTTTTGTTAACACACTGAACACTGTACCGGGCATTCGTGCCGAGGAGCGTTCACCTGGTAGCTATCGTCTTTCTATACGGGGTAGTTTACTGCGCTCGCCTTTTGGGGTGCGGGATGTAAAAGTTTATTTTGACGGTATACCTTTGACAGACGCAGGGGGCAACACCTACTTAAACGCGCTCGATATTAACAGCATAGGCCGCATTGAAGTATTAAAAGGCCCCGATGGTAGCTTGTTTGGTGCAAACTCTGGCGGTGTGGTTCTGCTAAATACCGCAAGCGGCATACCCGATAGTACATATTTAAATGCCGGCATAAGCGGCGGCTCATATGGTTTGTTTCATCAAAAGGCTGCTTTGCAAGTTGGGAAGGCCAAAAATACATTTAACCTAAATCAGTCATACCAAAACTATGATGGCTATCGTGAAAACAGCCGGATGCACAGGGCTTATTTCCAGGCAAGTGATACTTATAGGTATGGCACGAATAACCAGTTAAGTGCTGTAGCACTATATTCCGACCTGAATTACAAAACACCCGGTGGGTTAACGTTTGCGCAAATGCAGGCAAATCCGCGGTCAGCGAGATTGCCTACAGCTACTTTACCGGGCGCAATTCAGCAAAAAATTGGCATTACTACCGAAATGTTTTTGGGTGGCTTAACCAACGAATATCATTTCAATAGCCGCTTACGCAATGTAACAGCTGTATTTGGTAATCATATAAATTTTGCAAATCCATTTATCACCAATTACGAAGAGCGCAATGAAAGCACTTACGGACTGCGCAGCTATTTTGAGTTGGCAGCCATCCCACAACAAAACTTTGATTGGAAGTTGAACGTAGGGGTGGAGTGGCAACAAACCAACTCACTTATTAAGAATTATGATAACAACGCAGGGGTTAAGGGTAATCTTAATTTGAGCGATAAGATCAATACCGGGCAGCACTTCTTTTTTACCCGTTATGCTGCCGATATTTTTAAGCGGTTACATGCCGAAGCTGCCGTAAGTTTGAATTATTACAGCTATGATTATTACAGCCAGCTTGCGGCAGCTAATGGGCAAGGCGAACGCGATTTTAGTCCGCAGGTTATGCCAAGGCTGGCTTTAAGTTATGAAGTGACCAACAACTTTATCTGGCGCGGATCGGTAAGCAGGGGATATTCAACCCCAACTACGGCCGAAATACGGCCAACCAACAATGTTATCAATACATCTTTACAGGCACAATTTGGCTGGAATTACGAAACTGGTTTTCGTTTGCGTAACCGTGATAAAAGTATGTTCCTCGATGCTTCGGTGTTTTACTATCGTTTAGATAAAGCCATTGTACGCAGGCTCAACCCCGATGAAACAGAATATTATATAAACGCCGGCGGAGCAAACCAGCCGGGCGTGGAGGTTGCCTTCAGCAATTGGTTCGTGCGCCGCAATAACTCTGATTTTATCAGGGGCTTACAATTTAATACCGCTGTTGCAGTAAGTAAATTTAAATTCAGGGATTACCAGGTGGCGGGCAGTAATTTTTCGGGTAAGCGTTTAACGGGAGTGCCGCAAACGGTTATCGTTTCATCCGTTCTTTTCAACCTGCCACAAAGCCTGTCATTATTTGTGCAGCATAATTATACTTCATCAATACCGCTCAATGATGCCAATTCAGTTTATGCAAACAAATATCACTTGCTGCAGGCCAAAGCATCATGGCAGCACACCATAGGCCGAAAAACAAAACTTGATTTTTTTGCCGGGGCAGATAATTTGCTAAATCAGAAATATAGCTTAGGAAATGATTTGAACGCCGTGGGTAACCGTTACTTCAATCCCTCGCCATTACGGAACTACTATTTTGGGATGAATATAGGCCTATAGTTGCAAGTTTATTTTGAGGTTTAGCCCCTTGTCATTAGATAAACCTGCTTAATAATGTGATAAGCCGACAGCCCAAAGAACAAAAAAGCGATACCCGTATCAATTACCCGGGTGCTTAGCTCAAACTTACGTTGTATATACCCTGCAAACTTAGCATATAAAAACAGTGCGAGAAAGGCACCAGCAGCAGAACCCAGGCTAAAGATGCTTAGCGAAAACCAATCTTCTGAGATCCATTCATGAGTGATTAGATAAGTGCCGGTAACCATCCAGAAGGGGATTTGCATTGGGTTTAAAAAACCGAGGATGATACCGTATTTGATGCTGGCATGATCGGAGTGTTTGGTTTTCGGCGGCTTGTTGCGGTTGGTCCAAACCACTATGCCGAGTACACCAAAAAGTACTACCATTACCCAATCGATAATTACATCAAGTTTTACCTGCTCAGATAACCATTTGGCACCCTGCATAACAAACAGGGTAAAGAAAAACTCCACGCATGAAAAAGCTATGATAAACTTAAAAGCCTCCTTTATACCACGGGTAACAGCAATACGCACCAATGTAAGGTTAATGTTACCGGGTGGTATGTATCCTATAAAATTGGCTATTATACCTATAAAAAAGGTTAGGAATATCATGGGCAGCAAAGATATATTAATACGTGTAATTATATCTTTAATAAAATGCAAAGCCACCGTTACATTTTTTACGCCTGCCCAACATGCATTTTTGCATATTTGCAGCTTTAAACCACCGCCGGATAATATATGTATCAGCAAAAAATAATATCTCTTTTGCCTTCAGCTACCGAAATTGTTTGCGCACTTGGCTTGCAGGGTAACCTGGTTGGCCGGTCGCACGAGTGTGATTTTCCTGATGGTGTAAGCAACATGCCCGTTTGTACTGAAGCTAATATCCCTGAAGGGTTGAGCAGTGGGGAAATTGACGCTAAAGTGAAGGAAATATTGAGCGATGCATTATCTGTTTACACTGTAAAAAAAGAAGTGATAAAATCCCTTGCTCCCGATGTAATTATTACCCAGGCGCAATGTGAAGTTTGCGCTGTCACCCTTGCCGATGTGGAGAAAGCACTTGAGAATTACCTCGATAAACCTGTACAAATTATCTCACTACAGCCAAATAGTCTTGATGATGTTTTTGCAGATATAACCACAGTTGCCAAAGCTTTAGGTGTTACCGAGGCTGGGGAACGATTGATTGAAGATCTTGATGAGCGCGTGAATATCGTTCGGCATAAGCTTAAATTTATGGAGAACAAACCAACTGTGGCATGTATAGAGTGGCTCGATCCGTTTATGATATCCGGTAATTGGGTGCCCGAACTGGTTAGCATTGCAGGCGGCATACCAATATTAGCCCAGGCAGGTAAGCATTCGCCTTATGTGCAATGGGGCGACATATTAGCGCAAGACCCGGAAGTGATTGTCTTAATGCCATGTGGGTTTTCCATTGAACGGACAATGCGCGAAGTTTACCTGCTGTTGCAGCAGCAAGGCTTTAATGACTTAAAAGCTGTAAAAAACAACCGCGTTTACATTGCCGACGGTAACCACTATTTCAACCGCCCCGGCCCATGTCTAGTTGATTCATTAGAGATTCTAGCCGAAATTATCCATCCTAAACAATTCATATTTGGTAACGAAGGGTCTGGATTTGTGAAATTTGCACTTTAAAAAATATTTTAAGAAGTTTTAAAGATTATATTTACGGTTATAAACCGTTAAATCATATTTCTTTATGCGCCGAATGTTGTCAATACTGCTTGCAGTGGTGTTTAGTGTAAATGCTATGGCTGCCCATACCGCACTGCCAAGGCTCGATCCAAAACAACTGTCTGTTACCTGGCAGGTTGTAAACAACGAATATGTTTATGAAAACAAGCAAATGGCACTTACCGAGCTTGTTATTGCAAATAAAGGTACCGATGCCCTGCCTGCCGGTGGCTGGAAAATATATTTTAACGCTGCGGGTGATTTTGTGCCCGATGCCACCAGCGGCAACGCAACAATTGAGCAGGTTAACGGCGACCTGTATAGCATAACCCCCAACGCAAATTTTAAGGCTATCCAACCCGGCGAAAGCGGCAGGATCGAGTATATAACCAAAGCTACTGTAGTAAATTTTACAGATGCTATTGAGGGCCCGTACCTTGTTTGGGATGCCGAACCCGCCAAAGGTTATAGCATCGGCAATTTTGTTGTAAAACCTTTTACTCCAAATTATATAGGCTTGGTTACGCCCGAAGTTTTGTACAATCAAAACAAAACCATTATTGATATCCCGGCAGAAAAGCTTACCAAAATTATCCCTACACCGGTAAGCTATACCGAAACTGGCGGCTCGTTCAGGTTGCAGCCCGATGTTAACGTTGTTACCACGCATGAAGCTTATAAAAAAGAAGCAGCAGGCTTCGATGCTTACCTAAAGAAATTATTTGGAAAGCGCACTGCCAATAAAGCGTCAAACAATACAATTACACTTAGCTACAAAGCAGGTCTGGGTCAGGAGGGTTATGAGCTCACCGTTAAGCCCGGCGCTATTACTATTGCAGCAAGCAACAATGCCGGCGTTTACTACGGCTTGCAGTCACTTAAAATATTAATTCCTCCGTCTGCGGTAGCGTCGGCACCTGCTTATGCGGAAATACCGGGTGTAAATGTTGCCGATGCACCACGGTTTGGTTACCGTGCGGTTATGCTGGATGTTGCCCGTAATTTTCAAAGCAAACAGCAGGTTTTAAAATTGCTCGAGCTGATGTCTGTTTACAAGCTTAATACCCTGCACTTTCACTTAACTGATGATGAAGGCTGGCGGATAGAACTGCCTTCATTACCCGAGCTTACCAACGTTGCCTCGAAACGCGGGCATACGCTTGATAGTAAAAATTTCCTGCCTGCGGGCCATGGCTCTGGCCCGGATTTCAGTAACCCGGCCGGTACAGGCCATTACTCAAAAGCAGATTACATCGAAATACTTAAATACGCTACCGAGCGCCATATAACCGTAATGCCAGAGATTGAAGCACCGGGACACGCACGCGGTGCCATCAAGGCTATGGCAAACCGTTACGCCCGATTGATGGCGGCTGGTGACAAAGTCGGTGCCGAGCGTTACTTGCTTTACAGCGCGGGCGATAAGTCTGACTATCGCTCGGTTCAATACTGGAATGACAACGTAATGGATGTTGCCCTGCCATCAACCTATAATTATATTGAAACGGTGGTTGGTGATTTGATAAACATTTATAAAGAAGCCGGTGCGCCGTTACCAACCATTCATTTTGGCGGCGACGAAGTGCCTGCGGGTGTCTGGGAAAAATCGCCTGCGTACCTGGCGCTTAAGAAAACGCATCCGGAAGTTAAAAACACCGGCGACCTTTGGTACTACTTTTATGGCCGCGTTAATGATATCCTTAAAAAACGCAACATTAAGCTGGCCGGATGGGAAGAAATGGCGCTGCGCAAAACAAAAATTGACGGGCAGGATGCTTACGTGCCCAACCCGCAATTTGCTAATGAAGGTATGCGTGTAGATGTTTGGAATAACGTACTAGGCGGCGGTCAGGAAGATTTGGCTTATAAACTGGCTAATGGCGGTTTCCAAACGGTGCTAACCTGCGTTACAAACCTTTATTTTGACATGGCCAACAATAAATCATTTGATGAGCCTGGCTATTATTGGGGCGCATTTTTGGGCATTGATAAATTTTATTCGTTCATCCCCTACGATTACTTTAAAAATGCGGATGTAGATAAGAACGGGCTGCCTGTAAACCGTAATATTTTTATTGGCAAACAACGCCTTACTGATTACGGCAAAACAAATATTGTGGGCCTGCAAGGTGCCTTATGGACCGAAACGGTAAAAACGCCTGAGCGTATGGACTACATGATATTCCCTAAACTGATTGCCTTGGGCGAACGGGCCTGGGCGCAAGATCCCGCATGGACCACAGAGAAAGACCCGGCAAAGGCCGCAGCTATGTACAACGAGGAGTGGAGCAAATTTTTAAATGTGTTGGGTAAACGCGAGCTACCAAGAATTGCCTATTATAACAACGGTTACAATTTTAGGATACCTAAGCCGGGCGTCATTTTGCAAGACGGTAAATATGCGGCTAATGTGCAGTTCCCGGGTATGGTTATTCGTTATACTACAGACGGCACCGAGCCAACCGCGAGCAGCCCTGTTTACAGCAGCCCGGTAAGCGCAACAGGTGCTGTAAAGTTCCGTGCGTTTGATGTGAAGGGTCGCGGTGGAAACGTTGCCGATGGTGTTAACAACGCGCCTGTAATGTAGTAGGCACACAAAATATCGAGAAGAAAAAAATCAACAGTTTATCATGCCGAATTTATTTTCGGCAGCTCATTGCAAAAGTTGAATAAGAAAAGTGTTTGCCTTGCTTGTGAGGTGCTGAAACAAGTTTAGCATGACCTCTCTGACTTAATATTTTACTGGATTTTAAATTCAGATCAGCAATCATTTTTTTGTAATTTGTTATTACGCAAGCGGGATAGGGGGTAAAATGTCGTATTTTTACCCCTCTTAAAATTATGGCTAAAAAAGGAATTTTACTGATTAATTTGGGTACGCCCGATAGTCCGTCTACAGCTGATGTACGTAAATACCTCGATGAGTTTTTGATGGACCCGCGGGTTATTGATGTTAATCCTGTACTGCGTACGTTTTTAGTTAAAACGGTTATTGTACCTTTCAGGGCACCGAAATCGGCTAAACTCTACCGCGCTATTTGGGACGAAAAAACCGGTTCGCCTTTATTGCATTACAGCCTTTTACAGCAGCAGCTTTTACAGCAGCGCCTTGGCGATGAGCATATAGTTGAGCTGGCCATGCGTTATCAGAGCCCATCAATAGACTCGGCATTGCAGCGCCTTAAGGAGGCTTTGGTAGGTGAGATCCAGGTTATACCAATGTTCCCGCAATATGCATCAGCAAGTACAGGTTCAGTACATGAAAAGGTGATGAGCATTGTTAGCACATGGCAAACCGTGCCGCCAATAAGCTTCATTAATTCGTTCCATGATAATGATTTGATGATCGAAACATTTGCTGATAATGCTGCAAAGCATAATCCGGAAAGTTACGATCATGTGTTATTTAGCTTTCACGGCTTGCCTCAGCGCCAGCTAAAAAAATGCGACCATACAGGCAACTACTGCCTTAAAGTTGACGGTTGCTGCAACACCCTTAACGATACCAATAAGTTCTGTTACTCGGCACAATCACATGATACAGCGCGGTTGATTGCGGCTAAAATGAACTTGCCAAAAGAAAAATATACCGTTTGCTTTCAATCGCGCCTGGGCAGCGACCCCTGGGTGCAGCCTTATACCAGCGAGATAATTGCACAGATGGCGAAAGAAGGTAAAAAGCGCCTGCTGATATTTTGCCCGGCGTTCGTGGCCGACTGCCTGGAAACTGTTTACGAAGTAACAACTGAGTATGGCGACGAATTTAAAGCACTTGGCGGCGAGCACGTGCAGCTTGTAGAAAGCCTTAACGCCGAACCAAAATGGATTGAGGCATTGGCGGGAATGGTTAATTAATTCCCCAGCCCCCTGAAGGGTGGGGGTAAAAGCTTAATGCCCGATGTTGGTCGGGCATTTTTTTTGGTACGTTTTGAGCGAATTGTATTCGGTTCCCCCTTCAGGGGGTTAGGGGGCTTACTATCTTCGCCGACAGCAAAGCCAGCGGAATGCCTCCGCCTGGGTGTACGCTACCCCCGCAAAAAAACAGGCCTTTTACTTTTGAGGATTTATTGGCGTGACGCAAAAATGCAGCAAACTGGTTGTTGGAACTGGTGCCGTATAGCGATCCCTGGTATGATGATGTTTTACTTTCAATACTGCGCGGGTCAAGGATTTCCTCGCAGGCTATCAAGGGTTTTATATCTTCACCCAGTTCTTTCGAAATTTTTACAAGTATATCTTCACGTGCCTTTTCGACCAGCTTGTCCCAATCCTGCCCGCTGTTTGCCGGTACGTTAATCATTACAAACCAGTTTTCGCAGCCCGGCGGGGCATCATCAGCCTTGTACTTCGAACTGATGTTGATGTAAACCGTCGGGTCTTGGTAGATGTATTTCTTCAGCCATATGTGATCAAATTCTGCCTGATAATCACCGCCAAAGAAAATATTATGCAAGTCGAGTTGAGGAAATTGCTTTTTTATACCCCAGTAAAATATCAATGCCGAACTGCTGCGTTCCTGGTTTAATATTTTTTGCGGATGCAAGGCTTCATGCTTTTTAAGCAGCTTTTTGTAGGTGAACCAAACATCCATGTTTGACACCACAACATCGCCTAACACATCCCGTCCTTTCGTGCGCAAGCCCTTCACCTGTTTATTGATAACCACTATTTCATCAACAGGGGAGTTGTAGGTAAATTTTACGCTTACATCTTCGGCTAATTTTACAAGGTTTTGCGTAATGCTGTACATGCCGCCAGCCGGGAAGTAGGCACCATAATGGTGCTCCAGGTGTGGTATAACGTTCAGCGTTGCCGGCGCCTGGTATGGGTTTGAGCCATTGTAGGTGGCATACCTGTCAAACAATTGTACTACGCGCTTATCCTTAAAAGATGATTCATTGGCACGGTGCATCGTGCGAAACGGGTCGATTTTTGGGAACCGCAATATAGAGCGGACCGTATCCCAGCGCAAAAACGTTTTCAGTTGGTGTAACGACCGCTCTAAAAATACATGGTTGGTAATGCTGTAAATATCGCGGCTATAAGCCAAAAAGTTTACAAGGGCTTGTGCCGGTTCAGATGTTTTTTCTTCAATTTCTTTGGCAAAGGCTTTGGTTTCGGCATAGGCGTTTAGGCGTGTGCCGTCTGGATAAAAGTATTTGCAAACAACATCAAGTTTTTGATAAGCAAAATAATCCGAAGGATTTTTGTCTGCCAGGGTAAAAAGCTCATCAACATATTGCGGCATGGTAAACAAACTTGGCCCGGCATCAAAACGATAACCATTGGTTTCAATTTCAGACAGCTTGCCACCCGGGTAAGCGTTGGCTTCGAATACTTCAACATCGTAACCTTTAACTGCCAGCCTTATAGCAGTGGCAATGCCTGCAATACCCGCGCCTACAATAAGTGCTTTTTGTTTAGCCATGAGGCGATAAAGATAGGAAAAGCCCTGAAAGCCCCCTAACCCCCTGAAGGGGGAACCGAAATAAAGAATGTCAATTCGAAGAGCGTAGCGATGCGGCAATCTCATCGCGCTCAAATATGCACGCGATGGGATTGCCACGCTTTCGCTCGCAATGACATGAGTTATGCCTTTATTTATACGTGCACCCCTTCACCAATTTCCTCAATGGTTTTTGCATTAAAAGCATCCAGGTCATCAGGTCGGCGGCTGGTTACTAAGCCGTTATCTGTTACCACCTGCTCATCAACCCACTCGGCACCGGCGTTTTTAAGGTCAGTTTGTAATGATGGGTATGATGTTAAACGCCTGCCGCTGATCATGCCGGTTTCTATCAGTAATTGCGGGCCGTGGCAAATTGCAGCTACGGGTTTTCCTTCATCCAAAAATGCTGATGCAAATGCTACTGCGTCTTTATTCTGGCGCAGCTTATCCGGGTTTAAAACACCGCCGGGTAATACAAGTGCATCATAATCATCCGGGCTCACTTCGCTCAACACCCTGTCCACATCAACCTCAATACCCCAATCGGTATGGTCCCATGCTTTAATTTTTCCGCTTTGTGGAGATATAATGTGTACGGTTGCACCGGCAGCTTCAAGTGCCTCTTTAGGGCTTGTTAACTCAACCTGCTCAAAACCTTCCTCGGTAAGCATTGCTACCTTCTTGTTATTTAAATTAGCCATAATACTGTTTTTTATATAGATGTATTATTAACTACAGGTAATGGTTTTTATAGTTTTAGTAAATTTAAGATTGTAAAAAAATAGGGATAATCTTCCGATCATCCCTATTCATCTATTTTTCAAAGCAGAAAACTAATCTCTGCTTTTTATTCACTTTTCTCTACTTATGCTTCTACCGCTTGCCCTACCAAATGGTTGGCCACCAGGTATTCTGCAATCTGCACGGCATTGGTAGCTGCACCTTTGCGCAGGTTATCTGCTACTATCCAGCAGTTAAGTGTTTTATCCTGGCTTTCATCACGGCGGATACGGCCCACAAAAACCTCATCTTTATCGTGTGCGTCAAGCGGCATTGGGTATTTAAGGTTGGCGGTATCGTCAACCACAACTACACCTGGCGCAGCACTTAATAATTCGCGCACTTCGGCCAGGTCAAAGTCGTTTTCGAACTCGATATTAACCGACTCCGAGTGACCGCCCATAACCGGGATACGCACCGTTGTAGCAGTAACTCGGATGCTGTCGTCGCCCATGATCTTGTTGGTTTCCTTAACCATTTTCATTTCCTCTTTTGTGTAGCCGTTTTCAGTGAAAACGTCTATCTGAGGCAACACGTTAAGGTCAATAGTGTATGGGTAAGCTTTTGGTCCGTCGATACCTTTACGCTCGTTAAACAGCTGGTCAACGGCTTTAACGCCGGTACCGGTTACCGATTGATAGGTTGATACCACAACACGTTTAATTTTGTATCTATCGTGCAGTGGTTTTAAGGCCACTACCATTTGTATGGTTGAGCAATTTGGGTTAGCAATGATCTTGTCATCAGCAGTAAGCACGTTTGCATTTACCTCGGGTACTACCAGTTTTTTGGTAGGATCCATACGCCATGCCGATGAGTTATCAACCACGGTTGTGCCAGCTTGGGCAAACAATGGGGCCTGCTCTAAAGAAGCGCTGCCACCTGCAGAGAACAAAGCAATATCCGGCTTCTGTTTAATCGCATCCTCAACAGAAACCACCTTAAACTTCTTACCCTTAAAGTCGATTTCTTTACCAATACTTTTAGGAGAAGCTACGGGGATTAATTCTGTAACAGGGAAGTTGCGTTCTGCCAGAACCTGCAACATTTTAGTGCCCACCAAGCCTGTGGCACCAACAACTGCGATTTTCATTGTTTTTTGTTAATGTATAAATTAATAATACTCACGGCGATGTGTTTAATATTCGCCATAAGGTGTCGAACGCAAAGATGCGATTTTTTTAGGTAATGACTACTAAGTTAGTCTATATAGGGTGAGATAATAAGTATTATCAGTTGCTAAATATAAATGGAAAACCTATTTGCGGATAACCGCGTTTGTGCAATAACGATCGTTGGTCCGCTCATTGCCGCGGAGGCTACTTCTTTTCTCTTGAAAGAAAAGAAGCAAGACCGAGCTTTAGCGAGCTCATGAGCACGTCTTATAACAATAGTAAGCGAATAACGTCAAGACGAAAAAATCCTTCCCCTCACAAGGCCCTCGCGTCGGCCCCGGTTTTTCGTCATGGCCACCGCTCTTTAATAGAAATTAGTAGTTTGCAAAGCGGCCGGTTAAAAGCACTGCTATAACGTAACCTCCTCAATAGGGATAGTGTAACGTATGGGATAGCACAGGCATCGCTAACGCACTACGTTAATAATTGTTAATTATCAGATATAAACTTTTACCTTTAAAGCGGGTTTGTTAATTTCGCAACCTAACGGATAGGGAAGAGGGCCTATATCCCATAGCTAAAATAGAATGGAAGAATTTGAAGCAAGCGAATCGGCTAAGAAAACCAAAACGATATACATATCTACCGTTTTTGGTATAGCCATGGTTTTATTGATGATTGGATTACTGGGCCTTATTCTGGTGCACGCCAACAACCTGTCGCGCTATGTGAAGGAAAATATTGTACTCAATATTTTTATGGACGATTCGGCGCACGAAACCGATGTGCTGCAGCTGCAAAAGCAACTGGATGGCAACCCAATGGTTAAGCAAACCCAATATGTAAGTAAAGAGCTTGCCGCCCGTAATCTACAAAAAGACCTGGGTGAAGACTTTGTAAAATTCCTGGGCTATAATCCATTGTCGCAGTCGCTGGATATTTACCTGAAGGCTGACTATGCCAACAACGCAGGTATTGATAAATTTAAGGCCGAGCTGTTAAAAAACCCATTGGTTAAAGAAGTGAAATATCAGCAGTCACTGGTTGACCAGATGAATTCTAACCTTACTTCTATCAGCTTAGTGATATTAACTTTCGCCGGTATATTTGTGATCCTGTCTGTAGCGCTTATTAATAACACAATCAGGCTGGCCATTTACTCACAGCGCTTTTTAATTAAATCGATGCAGTTGGTTGGTGCTACAAAGGGTTTTATCCGCAAACCGTTTATGCTTTATGGTATATGGCACGGCTTGCTTGGTGCATTAATCTCCATTGTGATATTGGTACTTACGCTATATATTGCAAACAAGCAAATTCCTGATCTTATCATTCTTCAAAGCTACACCGAGTTCGGTATCGTTTTCCTGGGTGTTATCGTAATCGGTATTTTTATTGCCGGCTTCAGCACTTTCCTGGCGGTGAACAGGTTTTTACGCTTAAAAATTTACGACCTGTACAGGTAATTTAAATTTACTTCAATAAAAAGAAAATATATGGCACTACAATCTAAACCTGCCTCTACAACCACAAAAGAGACCGAGGTGGCCCCGGTCCAGTTTATATTCGGTAAAGAAAATTACCGTTTGCTTATCATCAGCATTGCTATAGTAGCTTTTGGCTTTGTACTGATGAGCGGCACTACAGATATTTACAGCACTACCAAAATTGTTATTGCACCTATCGTTGTATTAGCCGGTTTTGCACTTGGTTTTGTGGCCATCCTTAAAAAGCCGTCGACCAAAGCATGAATTTAATTCACGTTGTGGTGCTGGCCATCATTGAGGGCCTTACCGAATTTCTGCCTGTTTCATCAACAGGGCATATGATCATTGCATCATCCGTAATGGGTATTGCAGCTAACGATTTTGTGAAACTGTTTACCATTGCTATACAACTAGGCGCAATCCTTTCTGTTGTTGTATTGTATTTCAAACGCTTTTTTCAATCGATAGATTTTTACTTTAAACTGGTTGTTGCCTTTATCCCGGCCGCAGTTTTTGGTTTGGCCTTCAGCAAGAAAATAGATGAGTTACTGGAGAGCGCACTTACGGTAGGTATTACGCTTTTTGTTGGCGGTGTTATCTTATTGTTTGTCGACAAGTGGTTTAATAAGGTTGATGAAAAGGAAAGTAAAGAAATTGGATACGCAACTGCGTTTAAAATCGGCTTGTTCCAGTGTTTGGCCATGATACCAGGCACGTCGCGCTCGGCTGCTACCATCGTTGGTGGTATGGCGCAGAAGTTGAGTCGAAAAGCAGCTGCCGAGTTCTCTTTCTTTTTGGCAGTACCCACCATGTTTGCAGCAACCGGCAAAAAACTGTATGACTTTTATAAAGAGGGCCATGTGTTTACCGGCGAAGAAGTGAAGCTTTTGGCAATTGGTAACGTTATCGCATTTGTGGTAGCTTTGTTAGCCATAAAAACATTTATAACCTTTTTAGAGAAACGCGGCTTCCAATTATTCGGCTGGTACCGTATTGTAGTAGGTGGCATTATTATCGGCCTTTACTTGACAGGGCATAATCTGCAGGTTATATAGAAGCGTTATATCTGGCGATAACATAAGTTTGGCAGGATAAATAGTTACCTTTGCGGCTTTTATCAAATCCATTAATCCAATAATCCGTTAATCGCGGTTACATGTTCAATTCTATACAAGACTTTGCCGATGGCCAGTTATTGCTGGTAAATAAGCCATACAAGTGGACCAGCTTTGATGTGGTTGGCAAAATTCGTAATGCTTTTAAACCGCTTAAGCTAAAGGTTGGTCATGCCGGCACGCTCGATCCGCTGGCAACCGGTTTACTTATCATCTGCACCGGTAAAATGACCAAACAGATAGATACCTTTCAGGCCGAAGAAAAGGAGTACACCGGCACAATGGTGCTGGGTTCGACCACGCCGACCTACGATTTGGAAAGTGAGCCTGAAAAAAAGTTTGAGTTTGATCATCTTACTGACGAACAAATAAAAACAGCCACCGCCCGTTTTACCGGCGAAATACAACAATATCCGCCCGCCCACTCGGCCATAAAAGTAGGTGGCGAACGCCTATACGAAAAAGCCCGCCGCGGCGAAGAAGTGGAGCTAAAAGCCCGCACCGTTACCATTACCGAATTCGAGATAACCCGGATTGAGCTGCCCGAGGTAGATTTCAGGGTGGTGTGCAGCAAGGGTACCTATATAAGATCATTAGTTAACGACTTTGGTGCGACGCTCGAAAACGGGGCATACATGTCGCGCCTGCGCCGTACACGAAGTGGTAATTACCGAATAGATGATGCTCATGAAGTGCTTGAGTTAGTATCGGCTATACGCGAACTTAAGGATAAAGACGCCATTAGTAAAGCTTAATTTACTGTGTAACCTATTTGTAAATAAGCAAAAACGTTTCTGCTTTATGCTTTCTCCTTTTACCTTTGCGCTATATCTATGAAAGTTTACCATCATATAGATGAGTTTGAGCCCATTAAAAATGCCGTTGTTACGATTGGTACGTTTGATGGCGTGCATATTGGGCATCGCAAAATTATTGCAAGGTTAAAGGAACTGGCTGATAGCATTGGCGGCGAAACCGTAATCCTTACCTTTTTTCCGCACCCAAGGATGATCCTGCATCCGGAAGATGAAAGCCTCAAGCTGATTACAACCATGCAGGAAAAAGCAGCATTATTGGAGCGTTTAGGTATAGACCACCTGATCATTACACCATTTTCAAGGGATTTTTCCAATCAATCTGCCGAAGGTTACATTCGCGATGTACTCGTAAACCAGATCGGCACCAAAAAAATAGTGATAGGGTATGACCACCGCTTCGGGAAGGATCGCAGTGGCGGGTTGAGCGATTTGCTTGCACATGCAGCCGTGTATGGCTTTGAGGTTGTTGAGATTCCCGAGCAGGATATCAACGATGTTGCCATCAGTTCGACACGGATACGGGCAGCACTGGTTGATGGCGATATAGCCATTGCTAATGAGTGCCTGGGTTATCCGTTTTTTATAACCGGCAAGGTTATTCGTGGCGATCAGTTGGGCAGGCAATTGGGTTATCCTACTGCAAACCTCATGATAGAGGAAAAGTACAAGCTGATTCCCAATGATGGTATTTACGCCGTAAATGTACGCGTAGAGGCTAAAGATTATACGGGCATGGCTTACATTGGCCACCGACCTACCGTAAATGGTATGACGCGTAACATCGAAGTAAACATCTTCGATTTTAGCGATGATATATACAATAAGGAGCTACGCATGGAGTTTTTGCACTTTGTGCGCGAGGATGTAAAATTTTCATCATTAGATGAATTGGTGGTGCAGTTAGGTAAGGATAAGGAAGATGTAATGGCCTTACTCATTCTTGATAAGCCGCAGTTTAATACCTGATCCTGAAAATGTTTACTGTTAATTAATTTTGCAGTCTGTTTAAATTAATGCAAATTAGTATTTGCTTACAACTATAAGATGTCAAAATTAAACCTCGACAGGCAGGAGAGCGAATTTCTGAATGATACCATTTCCCGCTGGGAAAAGGAACATCTGATAGATACCGATACCGCCGGCCGCTTACGTAACTCATACGAAGTAAGAGGATTTGACTGGATGCGCCTGGCAAAATACTCGATTTGGGTTGCCCTGTTCTGCGGCGCCATTGCCATAGGATCCATCATCGTTGACGATGCCGTTATAAAATGGCTGCAAGGCCTTTACTACACCCCGGATATATTGATCAGCATATTATCAGGAATGGCCGCCGCAGGTTTATTTCTGTTTGGTCGCCGCCGCGAAAAAATACATCCCGAGAAGGTTTTCAGCAACGAAGCTGTAATATTCCTTGGCGTGTTTTTCACCGCCTGCTGCATAGCATACTTGGGTAAAACCTTCGATAATGGTTCGGGCCACTACTCTCTATTGTTTCTTGCATCAGTTTTTGTGTATGGCGTACTTGCCTGGCGCATGCAATCCCGGCTCATCTGGCTTTTTGCACTGGTATCCTTGGGTAGCTGGTTTGGTACCGAAACAGGCTATCAAACCAATTGGGCGCTATACTTTTTAGGGATGAATTACCCATTGCGTTTTGTGCTGTTTGGTTTGCTGTTGGTAGGAGCATGCTACCTGCTCAAAAACAAAAAATGGTTTAAATATTTCTGGGAGCTTACCTATGTAGTAGGAATGCTGTACCTGTTTATATCGCTGTGGCTGCTAAGTATTTTTGGTAACTACGGTAGCCTTGATACATGGTGGACCATACGGCAGATAAGCCTTTATTACTGGGGCATTATATCGGCTGTGGTTGCCGGCCTGTTCTTATTATATGGGTTGAAGAACAAGGATGTTATTGCCCGGGAATTTGGAATTACGTTCCTGATCATCTTTTTGTATACCAAGTATTTCGAATACTTTTGGGACCATACCAACAAAACACTTTTCTTTTCCATACTCGCGCTATCTTTTTGGCTGATAGGCCGCAAGGCAGAAAAGATCTGGAATGTCAACGCCAAGAGCGAAAGTCCTGCCGGTAGTGAAGCATAGGAAGCTGGTTATTCACCAATAAATTTTAAGCCGATTTGCCTGCGGGCCTCATCAATCATTGCTATCATTTGCCTCGACATAGTATGGGGGAGCACGGGGCTTTCTTTAATCCCTAAGTTTATCAATTCACAAAAATGTGCTATTTCATAATTTAAACCGCCGGCTGTAAAAGGTTCGTCGATAACTACGGCACGTCCGTCAAGGTAACTAATTGTTGCTTTAGCCGGGTTCCACCAGTTTTTATGGATGGTTACATGGCCAAGTGTTCCGCATATCAGGGCATCGCCTTTACCATGCAGCTCAAAGCCCCCATACATTTGCGCGTAACCGCCTTTGTGCTTGCTTTGAAAGATGCTGAACATATCTACCTGCATACCGCTATAGTCGGCCATGGTTTGTATTTCCACCGATTCGCCCAGCCAGTCAATAGCCAGGAAGGCCTCGTAAATGCAAATTTGCATCAGGCTGCCGCCTGCTAATTCATAACTAAAGTTTGGGTGATCGCGACTGATATCTGCTACGGACGACCCCGCACGAACATAACCCACTTTGCCAATGGTGTCTTTTTCAAGGTGCTCCTTTAGTTTTACATACAGCGGAAAAAATGGTGGTTTCATGGCCTCCATAAATAAACGGCCGGTTTGTTTGGCAACCGCTAAAACCTCATCAAGCTGTATAAGGTTAAGTGTAACCGGTTTCTCGCAAAGTATATCTTTGCCGGCCTGCATGGCCATGATGGCGTAATGCGCATGGCTATCAGGCAAGGTAGAGATGTAAACAGCATCAATATCGATTGCCAGCAGTTCCTCTACCGACCGGCATGCCGTACCACCATACTTGGCTACAAAAGCATCCACAGTTTCGTCCCTGCGCGACCATGATGCCACAAGTTCCGCATCCGGAACAGCAGCCAAACCCTGCATAAAACGATGCGATATACGGCCGCAACCAATTATTCCCCACTTTATCATGAAGTCAAAATTAAAAAACTAAAAATGAAAAAGCCCTGGATTATTTGAATCCAGGGCTTTGGTTTAAAGAACTAGTCTCTTATCTCCAATCTCTAACCTCTACAGGTTACTGATACTGAATATACATCGGCGCAGGTTTGTATTTCAAAACTTCCTGCGGGGTAAGCATATGGTGAGGCGCTTTCTTTAAATCGTTCTTGTAGAACAATTTAAAGCCTGTAAACTGCACCGGCTCCGGGTTAATAAAGTGGCGGTATGTACCAAATTTCAAATCAGGTTCGCCCCAGCCGTCCATATCCATAATAACCTGTACCTCTGGGCGTAGTTTAATGTTTTGATAGTTGGTGACCATTTTACGGGTAAAGCGGTGTACAACCAGCATTTTTGGCGGCAGGCCATTCTTTTTAACAAGGTTAGCTAAATAGCCACTTACGTAGTTAATGTCATTAGCATCATAAGTACCTATTTTCTTGCCAGGCTTGGTGCCATCTTTCATCGAAAACTCTGGGTCCATACCAAAATGCACCTGCGGCATCTTCAAATATTTTTCAAGTAATGGCAGCTCGGCTTGTATGGTGCTTAAGGCAACCTGTACATCTAAAAATACCAGTGCGTGGCCTTTTTTTGCTAATACTAGCACGCTGTCAATCTGTTTAAACGGCATGCGGTAACGGTATTTGCCGTCTTTACCACCATCGCCCTGGGCTACTACTGCAATGTAATGCAAGGCTGGTTGCACAGGCGTTTTAGGATCTGCCTTTTCCCAGCTTTTTACTTCGCCTTTTAATTTGGCAAGCATTTCGTTAGCAGGCAACTCGCCCAAAATGCCCATCTTTTTAGAGTATAAGTTACCATAAAACGCAACTACACGTTTAAAAGGTAATACAGCACCCCCCAATGGATAAGGTGCGTTTTTTACAGGCCATCTGCCGCTGGTATCGCCATTGGCCATACGTTTCATCAGCGAGTCATACTGTGCTTTGTTTACTGGCGGATAGCTGCTTTTAACAACACTTATGGTATCGGCTTCTTCGCCTGTTTTTGCGGCTGCTGCGGTATCTGCTTTATTTGAAGCTCCGGGTTTGCTACCACTGCTTTGTGTGCAATTGGTAAATAAAAGTAATGCTGATGACAAGATCAGCGTTGAGAATAATACACCTTTTAATTTCATAGATAGAGCGCGCCGAAGCAGCAGTTAATAGTTGTTTGTGTTAAAAAAATGATTACTTGCGTTAAGTATATTATCGTAAAGATATAAATAGCCTAAAACTATCAAGACTTATTTTTATAAAATTTGCCAAACACCCCCAACGGCAATTTAGGGCCGGCAGTTGCCTGCAAGTATAGTTCGCCTATTTCAAGGTTCTGAACTGTAGGGAACGCATTTTTAATCAGGTTTTCGATGATAACTGATGAAAAACCAAGAGAGTAGGTATTAAGGATAAGGAAGTGCTCTTCCGGATCAAGCAGCTTGATTACATCATGTATCATCTCGTTGATGTTATCCTCGAGCTTCCATTTTTCGCCGTTAGGGCCGTTGCCATAAGCCGGCGGATCCAGGATGATGCCGTTATAGGTTTTGCCTCGCTTTACTTCGCGCTTCACGAATTTTAAGGCATCCTCAACCATCCAGCGGATATCTGATATGCCCGATAATTCCTGGTTTTCGTTAGCCCAGGTAACTACCTGCTTTATCGAATCCACGTGAGTGGTATCGGCACCGGCAGCCTTAGCTATAAGCGATGCACCGCCAGTGTAGGCAAAAAGGTTTAAAACCTTCGGATTAGGCGTCTTGAATTTTTTGATGTTACCTGATATATAATCCCAGTTAACGGCCTGCTCGGGGAAAATGCCCACATGTTTAAACGATGTAAGCGCGAGGCGAAACTTAATGGCAACATCATCATTCTTGTATTCGATATGCCAGCGATCATTCAGTTGTGGCGTTTTCTTTAACCACTCTCCGGCTGTAGCGCTGCGGCCCTTAAATTTTATGTGATGGAGTTTTTGCCACTCAGATTGTGGCAGCGCTTTGCTCCAAACCGCTTGCGGCTCGGGGCGTATCAATATCATATTGCCAAACCGTTCCAGTTTTTCAAAGTCGCCGCAGTCAATCAGCTCGTAATCTTTCCAGTGGGTTGGGGTAAGGAGTTGGATCATTATTGAAGTATCAAGTATTTAGTATCAAGTATCGAGATACTTGTAAAAGGCAAAACTACAAATTTGGAGCGACTTAAGCTTTGCGGCACGTAGCATTTCATAATCTGGAGTCTTGCTACCTGATACTAGCTACTCAATACTAACCTACAACTTCTCCTTCGCCGCTTGCATAAACTTGCTGGCAAATACAAAGTCGTTAAGTTCTTTATTATCGGTATGGGCTATCTCCTTATTTGTGCCTTCCCAGTTTTTTTGGCCTTGGTGTAAGAAGATGATGTGGTCGCCAATACCCATTACCGAGTTCATATCGTGCGTAACAATAACAGTTGTCATGTCATACTCAACGGTAAGTTCGGCAATCAGTTCATCAATCAATATCGAAGTTTTTGGGTCGAGGCCGGAGTTTGGCTCATCCACAAACAAGTATTTTGGCTGCATGGAAATAGCACGGGCAATACCCACACGTTTCTTCATACCGCCCGATAATTCTGATGGGTACAGTTTATTACGGTCTTTCAGGTTTACACGCTCCAGGCAAAAATTGGCGCGGTCGCGTTTTTCTGCCATAGATTGATCCGTAAACAAGTTAAGCGGGAACATGATGTTTTCCTCTACCGTCATGGAATCAAACAGGGCCGAGTTTTGAAACAGCATACCAATTTGCGTGCGGATGGGTACACGCTGCTCAAAATCCATCTCGGTAAAGTTCTCGTCCTCAAAAAAAACCTGGCCCTTAGTTGGTTCATGCAGGCCCACTATACATTTAA
Source organism: Mucilaginibacter pallidiroseus (assembly GCF_007846085.1). Classification (GTDB taxonomy): domain Bacteria; phylum Bacteroidota; class Bacteroidia; order Sphingobacteriales; family Sphingobacteriaceae; genus Mucilaginibacter; species Mucilaginibacter pallidiroseus. Next base: position 165,577 of record NZ_VOEJ01000007.1, on the reverse strand, counting down.
GCAAGGTAGTTTTACCAGACCCAGAGCCGCCTATAATCAGGTTGTTTTTACCGGTTTTAAAAGTAGCTGAGATGCCTTTTAATACGTCGTTGTCGCCGAAGGTTTTGTAAATGTCTTTAATGTTGATCATAGCATTAAGCTGGTAATAATAAGATCGGCAAATAATATCCAAACGCAACTAAAAACCACGCCCTGCGTAGCCGATTGGCCAACCTCAAGTGCACCGCCCGAAGTATAAAAACCCTGATATGAGCATATTGAGGCAATAAGGAAACCAAATACAAAAGCTTTAACAAGCGCTACCTTAATGGTCAGCGGATCAAAACCATCATTTACACCCATCAGGTAATCTGCAGGGCTAATGCTGCCTGTAACAACGCAGGCAATATAACCGCCGGTGATGCCTAATGCAATTGATATGATAACCAATAACGGTATCATGGTTATAGAGGCAATTATTTTAGGAGATATGAGGTAACCCGGTGCATTTACACCCATTATTTCAAGTGCATCAATTTGCTCGGTCACACGCATGGTGCCAATTTGCGATGCAAAGTTTGAGCCCACACGCCCTGCCAGCACCAGTGCCGAAATGGTAGGGCTAAACTCCAGAATGTTTGAGTCGCGGGATATTTTACCGGCGATGCTGAGTGGTACAAGCGGGCTGGATAGCTGGAACGCCACCTGTATGGTTGTTGCCGCACCAATAAAAATGGAAATGATGCTGATAATGCCCAATGAACCAACGCCAACGGATACCATTTCGCGCATGATCTCTTTCCAGTAAACCGACGATTTCTCGGGCTTTTTAAAACTTAAGCGCAGTAAGAGTATATATTTTCCTAAGCTTTCGAACATGTTTTATTAAAAATTCGGTTAAAAATACATTTTTTAGTTTAAGCTTTACGGCCTGTTATAATATCATTTACTTTTAATGACCATGCCATCATCAATGAAAACTGCATTAATAACCGGCGCCACCAAGGGTATTGGCCGCGCTGTAACTATAGCTTTTGCTAAACAAGGAATAAACGTGGCAATTTGTTCGCGCAATCAGCAAGATTTATTGGATTTTGAGGCCGAACTTGCTTCTGTAGCCCCCGGTGTGCGCGTTATAAGCATGGTTGCCGACTGCAGCAAGCGCGATGATGTAAAAAACTTTGCCGTTTTTACCGAGAAAAATATGGGTTTCGTCGACATTGTTGTTAATAATGTGGGTATGTACACACCGTCATCCATACTTAATGATGCCGAAAATACCTTCCAAAAACAGATAGACACCAACTTGATGCCGGCCCATGAACTGTACCGTTTCTTCGGTAAACGCATGGTTTCTGTCGGTAAAGGGCATATATTCAATATATGCTCTGTAGCCAGCTTAAACCCTGTAGTAGAGGCAGGTATGTATAGCGTAACAAAATATGCCCTGTTAGGTCTTAATAACGTAATGAGGCTCGAGATGCAGGAACACGGTGTTAAAGTAACAGCAATAATTCCTGGGTCGACATTGACAGATTCGTGGCGGGGCATTGAGGTTGATAAAGACACAATGGTTTTACCTGAAGATGTTGCAGCGGCGATAACAAGTATAGTAAATATGAGTGCCGGCGCCAATGTTGACCAACTGATCATTAAACCTGCAAAGGGCCAGTTATAATCATCAGTTCACTAACTAAAACTTAAAAAAATGGAAAAGAGACTTTATCGTGACGAGCGCCGCAAATCAATCGGCGGTGTTTGCGCAGGCTTAGCCGAATACTTCGGTGTCGATGTATCAGTTGTAAGGGTAGTGTTTGTACTTGCCCTTTTATTAAAAGGTGTGGGCTTTTTGCCATACATTGTATTGTGGGCAGTATTACCTAAAAAGCCTTACGGTTATAACGAATTTGGCAGCCCTGTTGATGGCGGTTTTAACGCCAACTACAATACCAACTACAACAATGTTGATTACAACGTGCCGCCAACTGGTGCCCCGTTTGTGCCTCCGGTGAAGCAGCCTTCAAAAGCACCGGCCATGTTTGGTGTGATATTAATTGTGCTTGGTGCCCTGTTTTTGGTTGACCGACTTGACATTATGCCAGAACTTGATTTTGAAAAGCTTTGGCCGGTAGTATTAATTGCCATAGGTGGCTTGATTATTTTTAACGGGCAGAAAAAAGAACCGGTAATAAGCGACTTTAACACACCTAAAGAAGATCCTTATAAAACAACTGCAGCTAATACCGAAGGTAAAGATGCCGGTAGCGAAGAAAACCCAAACCATAACCCTACAAACTTTTAAGCCATGAGAAGCGAAAAAATAATGCCAGGCCTGATCCTGGTTCTGTTAGGCGCACTGTTCCTGCTTAATAACTTCAACATAATTGATTTTAGATGGAGCAACCTTTGGCACCTTTGGCCGGTGTTTTTGATAATGGCCGGTGTAAACCTGGTATTTGCCAACAACCGCTCTGCATGGGCAACCATTTTAAAGATCTCGGTTGTGATAATAGGTTTCGGGTTGATACTGTTTTCACACTTTGATAACCATCGCTTTTTTCCACGTCACGACTATTATTTGAACTTTGATGGCGATGATGACGACGACGATGACAACAATGGCAACCGCATCACCAAACTGGAAGGCAGCAGCGTTTTTACCGAGAGAATGGACAGCGTTGTAACTGCAGCCAAGCTTGATATAAGCGGCGGCGGTACCAAGTATACATTGCAGGATACCACAAGCGACTTGTTTAAAGCCGATACCAAAGAGTTTTTTAGCCGCTACATTTACAATAAAACAATGGATGGCACTATGCCTGTACTTAGCCTGCACATGAAAAAAACCGGCAAGGGTAATTTTCAGTGGGATAGCGAAAAAGGCAACTCGGCAAACATTATGCTGAACACCAAACCCGAGTGGGATATTAATGTAAACGCAGGCGCTACTGAACTAAACTTTGACCTTGAAAAATTTAAAGTTCGTAGCCTGGTTTTAAATGGCGGTGCCGGTTCATTCGATATTAAGCTTGGCCAGCCGCTGGCAAAAACCACAGTTGATGTATCTACAGGCGTTTCCGAAATTAAGATTAAAGTGCCGCAAACCGCAGCTTGCCAAATTTCAACCAGCTCAGGCTTGTCATCAAACAATTTTGCCGGGTTTGACAAAGTGAAAGACAACATTTATCAAACCCCTGGTTTTGATAAAGCAACTAATAAAATCTACGTTGTGATGAAAGGCGGCTTATCAGATTTCAGCGTGAGCCGCTACTAATACTTACTTGTCTTTTCCATTAAAAGCCGGAGGCTCAATTATCATTCTAATTTTTAAATTTGATGATGATGGAACCCTCCGGCTTTGATATTTCTGCACCGCCGCAAAGCGGTCAATTCATGCTTGTAGTTGCAGGTAAGCCTAAAGGACCCTACTCTTTGGCCGACTTAAAAACTATCGGTATAAAACCCGGTGATTTTTTAAAGGCTACCGGCATGGACGATTATAAGGAAGCCCATGAAATTGCCGAATTGAGGCAGTTGTTTGGTTTTAAGCAGCAGGCATTGCCTATGCAATACTTTGGCAGTTTTGACCAGCGCATGCTGGCTTCGGTGATAGATTGGTTTATCATATTTGCTGCTTTTCTCCTCCCTGCATTCGCGGCCGTTTACCTTGCGGAAGATAAACAGCTCAGACTGCTGATAGCCTTAAGCTTACTCGTACTGGTGCCCCTTGGCAAGTTTGTTTATCATATCGTAATGGAAAGTTCAGATAAACAGGCTACGTACGGCAAACAGTTACAAAAAATACGTGTAACCGATGTAGACGGGCAACGTATTGATATAAGTAAAGCCTTTTCGCGTAATTTTTGCAAGCTGCTGTCAACTCTTCCGCTGTTTACAGGTTATTTAACAGCTTTTTTTACGCCGAAGCGGCAATGTGTTCATGATATTATTGCGGGTACAGCGGTAATTAAAGACAGGATAGATTGAATAATTAGTTAGTATACAGGCATTTGCGATTGTTAGATTTGCGCATTTGAATGACATTTGTTAAAATAAGTTAATTTTTTACGAAATTATCGTAGAATAACTATTCTGTTAGTTATATTTGTGATGTAATCGATTACGCTAAACTGTAAATTATTCATCACAATGAAAAAATTAATCATCCTGACCGTTTGCCTTGGCGCCGCAATATTTGCCAAAGCCCAACAACCCGAAATGGCTAAGGCTATTGTTAGATATAAATTTTCGCACATACGCGACACCACCCAACGAGATAAGCCTTACACCGAGAACATGGTGCTGTTTTTGGGCGAAACCTCGAGCGCTTATAAAAGTTTCGACCGTAAAACGCAGGAAGCCCTAATGCGCCAGCAACTGGCGCAACAAATGGCCGAGCAAAAAGCCAGTGGCGGCCGCATGGATTTTAAATTAACAAGCAGAAAGCCTGTAACCCGTACAGAGTTGTACCAATTTCCAACCATTAATAAGTTTGTACGCAAGGACAATTTGATAACACCATATCTGATAGAAGAAACCATGCCGGTTATTAAGTGGAAAATCACTGCCGATACAGCCACCATTGGTACTTTGCACTGCCAAAAGGCTACAGGCCATTTCAAGGGGCGTGATTATACAGCATGGTTTTCTCCGGATCTGCCTTTCAGGGTTGGCCCATGGAAACTTAACGGTTTGCCCGGTTTAATAGTTGAGGCGTATGACACCAATAAAGAAGTTGAATTTAAATTTGATGGTATTGAACAGGTAAAGCCGGTTGACCCTAAAGCTGTAGCTGCGCAAGAAAGTGCGGCACCTGCATCCGGCCCCACAACCGTAATTAAATTTAGCAGTGACGATGATAATAAAAATCCAAACCTGATTGCTTTACCAACCAATGCCGTTAAAACAACTGAGAAGGAGTTTACCAAGTTGCAGGAAGCCATGCGGAAAGATCCGCAGGCATTTATGGCTGCTATGGGTGGTAACAATGTGGGTAACGTTGTTGTTTCCGGCCGACCGACCGGCGGGGCCGGCCAGATAAATTCGGTATCTGTTAACATGACAGGTAAGCCCGACGCCATTAATAACCCTATAGAACTACCCGAAAAGAAGTAACATGGTAAGGCTTTTAAAAATTGGCATAGTGTACATTGTATGTATGCTGGGCCCGGCCTTTGCCTTTTCGCAAACAATAAAAGGCTTCGTTACAGATAGTTTGGGAAAAACCATTGCATACGCAGGGGTAAACCTTAAGAGTGCAGGTAATGTAATAATTGCCTATACCACTACCAACGACAAAGGATTATATGCGCTCAGTATCCCTGCCGATGCCGACAAGAAGAGCTTAATGGTAGAGGTAAGTTGTATTGGCTACAAAAAAATGGCACAGCCCATCACTGATTTCACCAGTTCCCATAATTTTAAATTGTCGGCATCGGTAAGTCAACTTAAAACTGTTGTGATAAAAGATGACAGGCCGAGGCTACGTGCACACGGCGACACGCTCGACTACCGCGTGGCCGATTTTAGCGCACCTCAGGACAGGGTAATTGGTGATGTGTTGAAAAAGATGCCCGGAATTGATGTAGCCAAGGACGGCAAGATCAGTTACAACGGCAAATCCATATCGGGCCTTTATATCGGCGGCGATAACCTGCTGGATGACAAGTATAACATTGCTACCAATACCATACCCAATGGCGTGGTTGAAAAGGTACAGGTGATGGAGAACCATCAACCCGTAAAAATGCTGAAGGATAAAGTGGTAAGTGATGATGTAGCCTTAAATTTAACCATTAAAAAGGATGCAAAGCTGCAATTGGTTGGCCAGGAAACACTCGGTGCAGGCTTGCCTGATAAGTACTATGCAGATATTAATGCCATGATGTTTAAGGATAAGTATAAAGGCATAAACTATATCAAAGCTAACAATACCAATTACGACCTTTCGGGCGATTTAATATCGCACAACATTGGAAATTATATGCAGCGTGTTGATAACGACAAGCCTGGTACACTGCTATCATTGGGTACGGCCGGCGACCCCGACCTGCCGCGTAACCGCTATCTTTTTAACAAGGCTGGCATAATTAACCTCAACAATTTGGTTAATGTTAAACCGGGCGTGCAGTTGAAGGTGAATGCCTCGTATCTGCGCGACGACCAGAAGCAAATTTACAGGCGCTTTAGCGAATATTATTTGCCTAATGATACCGTGCGGTATACCGAGCTGCAAAACAACCGCCGCCGGCCCGATCTATTGCATGCGCAGATAGGCATCAATATTAATAAGGATAAATACTATCTCAACAACAATTTTATAACCGATTACAGCCGCAATACCGGTTACTCGGCTTTAAATACTAACGGTGTGCCCGTGAACCAGTTATTCAGAGATAATTTAACTAATATCTCCAATGAGTTCAATTACATGAATACCTTCAAAAGCAATAACATTATCGAGGTATTCAGTTACATTAACCGCAGCCGCGAACCCGAAAACAGGATAATAGAACCAAATTTAAATCCTGAGATATTTAACAACGGCGTTGCCTACAAACAAATAACACAAACGGTTGATATCCCTACGTGGTTTACCAATAACTACCTCAGCTACCGTATTCCGGGAAATAGCTTTACACAGAGTTACAAGGCAGGTTTCGCCATACAGTCGCAAACACTTTTTTCAAACCTTAACCTCACTCAATTAAATAACAGTACCAATTTATTAGGCGATAGCGCGGTGAATAACCTGGACTGGCAACGTAAAAAGTTTTATGCCGAGGCTGGCTTTGATGTTCCCGGTAACAAGCTTAAGTTGAATGTAACCCTGCCGGTGAGTTATCAGCAAACCGATTACAGCGACGGCAGCTACTCTCTTAAAAAGCACCTGGACAGGCTATATTTTAACCCACGCGCTATGCTCAAGTACCAAACAGGGGTAGAAAATTTTGTGTCATTAGGTTATTCGTTCCGCAATGATATTGGTACTATACAAGATGTTTACCGCGGATATATATATACTAATTACCGCACGCTGTATGCAAATAACGCCGATTTAATTGAGCGCAAAACGCAGGCGGCTAACCTGGGCTTCAGCTATCGTAAGGCTATAACGCTGTTCTTTTTTGGTGCAAACCTTTCTTACAGCCATCAAAATGCCAACAGCATTGCATCAAGCTTAATTACCAATAATATCCAGCAACGTGTAGTGTTGCCGTTTGATAATAATATTGATTCATGGTCGGGAAGCGTGAATACGAGTAAATACATATTCCCGCTGCGCACCACGTTAAGCGCAAGGGCATCAATACAAACCACCAGGTACAACCAAATTTTTAACGGTATTATTTTGCCCTATAATACCATATCAAACAACGTAGGTATTGGGGCCGATACCAAAGTGAGCAGTAAAGTAAATTTCAGCTATAAAGCTAATTACGGGCAAACAACAAGCAAATCGCCCGCTATAACATCGTCAAGCAAGTTTCAGCAGCTAACACAGCAGGGATCCGTTAACTATAACCCGCTGAGCAATTTGTTCTTCGCAGTCTCTGCCGATCATTATTTTACTCACCAGCAACAGGCTAATGATCTTGAATATGTTTTTGCTGATGCCAGTTTGCGTTATAAGTTTACCAAGATTAAGGCAGATATTGAATTGAGTGCTCAAAACCTTTTTAACACAACCAGCTACAGCGCATTGTATCTGTCGGCTAACACTTTTACGCAAAGCTCATACAATATACCAGGCCGCTTCCTGCTGGCAAAAGTCACCTTCAATTTGTAACTGGCCTGTAAGTAAAAAGCCCCGGCATTATGACCGGGGCTTTATTTTATAAATATCGAGAGGGATTGTTAATTACAACATAAGTACCCGCCCACTGGTCGTGCCAGGCTTGCTTATGTTCGTCCCATAAGATGTTTAGCGAGCCTACGTAAAATACAAGGTTTGATATGATCTTGCCTGCATTGCGGGCAAGTGCTCGTAAAAATGTAAGGCGTTGCCCGTTAGCATCTACTACAGAGAGACGACAGATTTTTTTGCCTATGCTACCGCGTAAAGGCGTTGCCTCCAATATGGAATTGTACAGGGTTGCAATACCCAGCACGAGTAAATTAAATTGTACCCGGGCCATTTGCTGGGCTTCGCTTGTATCGCCGTTAAGCTGCGCGTTATATATCTTGATAAGCAAATCGGGCATGGCTATGTAAGCAACGGTTACCACGATGAACATGTCTATCAAATAGGCAAGCGCACGCCACCAGAAGCCGGCAAGGTTATCCTCTGTGGGGAAAAGGTAACCCCGCCATCTAAAGTAATCGTAAAACTCGGGCATATCAGATGCTGGCCTCCACTTGCTGCCATTGTCTTCCATAAGCAGGTCGTTAACCTCCAGGCCCATATCGGTAAGTTCGTCAAAATTATAAGGGCCGGTTTTTTCACCGTCCTTTTGCAGGTAGTAGTAATCTGTCATTAGCTTGCAAAGATAAAGCTAAAAACGGGCCATATTTGGAAACATTAATGTAATTTATTTTGTCATTACGGTATGGAATCAACAAGAATAGGCTGGATAGGGTTAGGTACCATGGGCAATCCAATGTCGGCACAATTGCTAAAGGCCGGCTACCCGCTGACGGTTTATAATCGGAGTAGGGATAAAGAAGTCGCCTTAAAAGAACAGGGTGCTGCAATTGCTGCAACTCCGGCGCAGTTAGTGCAGCAAACCGATGTAATCATTATAATGGTCACCGATGATAATGCCATTGAGCAGATATTTAATGGTGCGGACGGTTTGCTGGCGGCCGATATCAACGGAAAAATCATTGTGAATATGAGCACTGTATCCTCGGCTATAAGTAAGCAAATGGCTGCGGCTTGTGCTGACAAGGGAGCGCATTACCTTGATGCGCCGGTATCTGGTAGTGTGAAACAGGCCGAAACCGCGCAGTTGGTTATTATGGCAGGCGGTGATGCGACCGCATTTGAAAAAGTAAAGCCTATACTTGAAACAATGGGTAAAAAGGCAACTCATCTTGGCGATACAGGTGCGGGCAACGCAGCTAAGCTTGCCATAAACACCTTATTGGCCATACATGCGCAGGGCCTTGCCGAGGCGATTATACTTGCCGGTAAAAATGGCATTGATGCAGCTACGCTGATGGCTTTGCTGAACGATGGCGCTATGGCAAACCCATTTATGAAAATTAAGGGCGAAGCAATTATTGCTGATAACTATGCACCTGCGTTTACAGTGAACAATATTGCAAAAGATCTTGGCCTGGCTGCAGATATTGGCCTTTCAACACCATTAGGAAGGGCAGCCCTGCAAACCTATAATAATGCAAAAGCCACTGTAGGCGACGAGGATTTAATAGCTGTTAAAAAGCACCTGGAAGATTAATTGCCAGGTAAGTGATATCAGGCCGCTGCTTTTGCAGCGGCTTTTTTGTTTCTTTGCGTCGGCCAAATCAATCTCATATTACATGCAAACTATCCCGGTAAGTAACTCAACCCTTGCTTCTAATGCCCTTGCTGTTTTTGTGCAGCAACGCTATAACCTTGGGGTAGCCACAAATGCCCGGCTATTAAAAACTGGTATTAACCATAGTTATTTGATAACGGATGGTGCAGATAAATTTGTATTCAGGGTTTATAGTCTCAACTGGCGCACAGTTACCGAGATCAAAGAGGAGATAAGGTTGCTTGATGCGCTGAAGGAAAAAAGCCTGCCTATATCATACGCCTTACCGGGAGAGGATGGAAGCTACCTTTATGCACTGAACGCACCCGAAGGCTTGCGGTATGGTGTGCTTTTTACTTTTGCAGCAGGTGGTAAGCTGCTCAATTTTCCTGGGGAAACCCATTACAAAGTTGGGGAAGCTATGGCTCGCATGCACCAAACGGATATGGAATTGGCAAGGGTACATTATACGCCGAAAGTATTACTGCAGGATCCATTCAGATACCTCAATAACTTTCTGTCTGCCGATACTGAGGAAATGCAATGGATGCAATCGACGCAAAAAGTACTACTGGATATACTGGCCAAAGCAGATTTTACGCAATTGCGGGTAGGCCCGGTACATATGGACATTTGGTTCGATAACATGAATATTACGGATGATGGCCATATCAATATCTTCGATTTTGACTTTTGCGGTAACGGCTGGCAATGCCTTGATATAGCCTATTACGTTCTGCAGTTGCACAGTACCGAAAAGGATGAGGCGGAACGCCAAGCGAAAAAAGAAGGCTTCTTATCAGGCTATGAATCGATAACGAAAATAAGTGACGAGGAAAAGCGCCTGTTGCCAGCGCTCGGCGTGAGTATGTATTTTTTCTACCTGGGCGTACAATGCCAAAGGTTTGACAATTGGTCAAATGTTTTCCTCAACGAAATGCATCTTAAGCGCTTTATCAATTTGCTGGTGAAAAAGTATTACGATGATAATGTTGCGCCTTTACTTTCGGTCCTTGGTTAAGGTCATATAAGGTTTGTCGGTCATAACCAGGGTCGAGTCGGCATTAGCGGTAGTTGGGTAAAGCGTGAGTGTTCGTTTCTTCATTTCAAAAGCAAGCTTTTGCTCTTTGGGCGTACCTTTGTTGAAGGTAATTACATCAAACTTGTTCAAAGGTGCATCCGGGTAGTTTTGCAAGTAGTAGCTGCTTAAACCAGGGTAGCCTTTTATTTTACCATCTTCGGAAAGCATAATATTCAACTTCTTCCCGGCATCATCAACTCCCTGGTAATTTCCTGCTAATAAACCCCTGTTAATAAGGTAAGTCATGGCATAACTAAGGTCGTCGGTTTGTTGTTTATTAAAGGCCTTTATGTATTTATCAGTTGCGGTTTCTCTTTTAGCTTCATCGTAATGGTAAATAATCAGTGTGGTGTCTTGGTTCTTAATAGTATAACTCAGTTCATCGCTACCAAGCATAATTGTAGTACTATTGCGACCGGGGTGAAATTTTAAACTTACAACACCATTTTTTTTATTGCTGTAGCTTACAGGCACGGTAATGCTATCCGCTTTAAGCTTATCGGTATCAATAGCAAATACCATTATGCCTTCTGCCCGGTCGGCCACTTCAACTGCCGATTTTTCCTTGATAAGTTTTTTAATGTAATTCTTTTTGACCCAAACACCATTTATGACAGGCTTAAACTGCTGTATCATATCCTGCGATTGATCGAGGGGTTTATCTGACGATTTTTGGTCGTCGTTATTGCAAGAGGCAAAAAAAAGCAAAAGGGCTGCGCATACTATTATTTTCTTCATGTTACGTAATTGCTATTCCTCTAATATAATATTAATGCCCGTTTAATAAACCCTGCAGCCATCGTTAAGTTTTGATGTGAAAGATTTTGTATTTTTGCATCTTATTAATACCATCCCCTGCATGAATGCTGATGCCGTTAAAATGCTGCCAGGCCGTTACTGTAACTCGTTAACCCAATATTCGCGTTTTGTTACCCGTGAGGTAAACATAGGCAATGTACCAATGGGTGGCAACAATCCTATCCGCATACAAAGCATGACCACTACCGATACCATGGATACCCTTGGTACGGTTGAGCAAACCATCCGTATGGTTGATGCAGGTTGCGAGTATGTGCGCATTACGGCACCAAGCATCAAGGAAGCCAACAACTTGGCAGAGATAAAAAAGCAATTGCGCGCGCGCGGATACCAGGTGCCGCTTGTGGCCGATATCCACTTTACACCAAACGCTGCCGAAGTTGCTGCGCGCATAGTTGAAAAAGTGCGGGTGAACCCCGGCAACTATGCCGATAAAAAGAAATTTGACCAGATAGAATATACTGATGCTCAATACAATGGTGAATTAGAACGCATACTGCAAAAGTTTACCCCGTTGGTAAATATTTGTAAGGAATACGGCACCGCTATGCGTATAGGTACCAACCACGGTTCGCTGAGCGACCGTATTATGAGCCGTTATGGTGATACACCGCAAGGCATGGTGGAGAGCGCTATGGAGTTTATCCGCATGTGCGAATCACTTAATTATTATAACCTGGTGGTTTCCATGAAAAGCAGCAATCCGCAGGTTATGGTGCAAGCTTACCGTTTACTGGTTGAAACCATGGTGGCCGAGGGTATGAAGTACCCGCTGCATCTTGGCGTTACCGAAGCCGGCGACGGCGAGGACGGCCGCATAAAATCGGCAGTTGGTATTGGTACCCTACTCGAAGATGGCCTTGGGGATACCGTTCGTGTATCACTTACCGAAGAACCTGAAGCTGAAGCACCGGTTGCTATTGCGCTGGTGAATCGATACTCCGTTAGGAGTGAAATGTTAAAAGTTAAAAGTAAAAAGTCAGAAGAAGTTTCAACTTTCAACTTTCAACCTTCAACTCATAATCCCTACGAATACAAAAAACGTGAAAGCCAGGAAGCCAACGCTTTTATTGGCGGCCACATGGTGCCAAGGGTGGTAATTGATTTGTCGGCGGCCAATTTGAAAGACCCTGCCGTATTGAATGATGCCGGCTATTTATACTCGCCGATACTGGATAAATACAACATGGCCGAGCAGTCGGTTGATTTTGTTTACATGGGCGATAGCCTGCCATCGTTTAACATGCCCGGCAACCTGCGCAAATTATATAATTATGCCACCTGGCAAAAACTGGCCGACAAAACATTAAGCCACCCGGTATTTACGCTTCCGGAATATATCGAAGCAACCGACCGTACATCAGCATTAAACCTTGTGCGCATTACCAATGCCGATTTGGATACTGACGCCTTTGGAAATATTCCGCTTGATAACAGCCTGGTATTTGTTTTAGAAACCAATGAGTTGCACGGCATGGCCGATCAGCGATCTTTTTTCCTGAAACTGCAGGAAATGGGGTTAGATGTGCCTGTGATCATCAAGAGAAGCTACGCGTTTGAAAGTCAAAATTCAAAAGTCGAAAGTCAAAATACAGAAGCTGATCTCACATCTCAAATCTCGGATCTCAATACTAAATTACAGCTATATGCTTCAACAGACCTCGGTGCTTTGCTTGTTGATGGTTTTGGCGATGGTGTTTGGATTGATGCGCCGGGCATACCTGCTTCGGTAATTACATCTACCTCCTTTGGTATTTTACAGGCAACCCGCTCGCGAATTTCCAAAACCGAATACATATCATGCCCAAGCTGCGGCCGAACGCTGTTCGATCTGATGGTTACCACGCAGATGATCCGCAGCCGTACAAGTCATTTAAAGGGATTAAAAATTGGCATCATGGGCTGCATTGTAAATGGTCCCGGCGAAATGGCTGATGCCGATTATGGCTATGTAGGCTCGGGTACAGATAAAGTAACCCTTTACCGCGGACAGCAAGCCGTTAAAAAGAACATCAATTCGGCCAATGCACTCGATGAACTAATAGGCATCATTAAAGGTGACGGCAACTGGATAGAGCCGGTTGAGTAAAATGTACTCTAATATTTTTTATATCCAAACCTATATCTAAACCCTGCCAAACTGACACCGGTATGCAAAGCAATCCTGACTGTTTGTATAATAAATGACACTTCAAATTGATTTTTTCTGCCAAATACATATTGGCACATGCATTGTTAAATAGGTGGAGTAAGCAACTTAATTAACAACAGAAAAATCAATCATAATATGTCTAAAATAATCGGAATTGACTTAGGTACCACCAACTCTTGTGTGGCTGTAATGGAAGGTAACGAGCCTGTAGTTATAGCAAACAGCGAAGGTAAACGTACCACGCCGTCAGTTGTGGCTTTTGTCAACGATGGCGAACGCAAGGTGGGCGATCCTGCAAAACGTCAGGCTATCACAAACCCAACAAAAACTATCTATTCAATTAAACGCTTCATGGGTAACCAGTTCAACGAGGTTACTAAAGAAGCTGAGCGTGTTCCATACAACGTGGTTAAAGGTGATAACAACACCCCACGCGTTGAAATTGGCGACCGTAAATATACTCCTCAGGAGATATCTGCAATGATTCTTCAAAAAATGAAGAAAACTGCTGAAGACTTTTTAGGTACTGAAGTTACAGAGGCGGTTATTACCGTACCGGCATACTTTAACGATGCACAGCGCCAGGCAACTAAAGAAGCCGGCGAAATTGCAGGCTTAAAAGTTCGTCGTATTATTAACGAGCCTACTGCTGCTGCACTTGCCTACGGTTTGGACAAAGCACACAAGGACATGAAAATTGCAGTTTTTGACTGCGGTGGTGGTACGCATGACGTATCTGTACTTGAGCTTGGCGACGGTGTATTTGAAGTTAAATCAACAGATGGTGATACACACTTAGGTGGTGACGATTTTGACCAGGTAATTATTGACTGGTTGGCTGATGAGTTTAAAAGCGATGAAGGTGTTGACTTGCGTAAAGATCCAATGGCTTTGCAACGTTTAAAAGAGTCTGCCGAGAAAGCTAAGATTGAATTATCAAGCACTACGCAAACAGAAATTAACCTGCCATATATCACCGCAGGTGCCGAAGGCCCTAAACACTTGGTTAAAACTTTAACCCGTGCAAAATTTGAGCAATTGGCTGATAGCCTGATTAAACGAACCATTGACCCTTGTAAAACTGCTTTGAAAAATGCAGGTTACAGTGCATCAGATATTGATGAGATCATCCTTGTAGGTGGTTCAACCCGTATCCCTGCTATACAGGACGCTGTACAAAAATTCTTTGGCAAAGCGCCTTCAAAAGGTGTTAACCCTGATGAGGTTGTAGCAATTGGTGCAGCTATACAGGGTGGTGTATTAACCGGTGAGGTTAAAGATGTGTTGTTGTTAGACGTTACTCCATTATCATTAGGTATTGAAACTATGGGTGGTGTGATGACCAAGTTGATCGAATCAAACACAACTATCCCAACCAAAAAATCAGAGACTTTCTCAACTGCCAGCGATAGCCAGCCGTCAGTAGAGATCCACATATTACAGGGTGAGCGCCCAATGGCATCGGGTAACCGTACCATAGGCCGTTTCCACCTGGATGGTATACCACCTGCTCCACGTGGCGTTCCTCAAATTGAAGTAACCTTTGATATTGATGCCAACGGTATATTAAACGTATCTGCAAAAGATAAAGCAACAGGTAAAGAGCAAAAGATCCGTATCGAAGCTTCATCGGGCTTAACTGATGCCGAGATCAAGAAGATGAAAGAGGAAGCTGAAGCAAATGCTGATGCTGACAAAAAAGCAAAAGAAGAAGTTGAAAAACTGAACTCTGCTGATGCTTTGATCTTCAGCACCGAAAAACAATTGAAAGAGTACGGCGATAAAATACCTGCTGACAAAAAAGCACCTATTGAAGCCGGTCTTGAGAAATTGAAAGCTGCTTATTCTGCTAAAAACCTTGACGAGATCGAAACAGCGCAAACTGAATTGAACACGGCATGGACCGCAGCATCAGAAGATATGTACAAAGCTTCTGCCGAAGCAGGCCAACAGCCGGGTGCTGATGCAGGCCAGCAAGGTGGCGGTGATGCACAAGGTGCAGACAATGTAACCGATGTTGACTTTGAAGAAGTAAAATAACCACTTCGATATATAAATGAAGTGCCCCGGTAAGCAATTGCCGGGGCATTTTTTGTTTAGAAACCTCCCTAATCGATGGAGCGGTGCTGCTTAACTTGTTTCAGCGTCCCAGGCGCAAACATGCAGGCCGGTAAGCCAGATTAAATCCCCTTTTTAATAAAGTTATCAATGGCGATAATAAGGCTTCGGCGTGCTGCGGTATTTCTATCGAGCGCAACGTATTTATCAGCGTGAGAGATAACAAGTTTCTTTTTAGGTGTAGCGGCAGGTAGTTCGTTGAAGTAAGCTTCCAGGTCTTCGGGCCTCGACCACTCGTCGTGCTCGCAACGTACAAGTAGGATAGGCACCGTAATATCTTTAGCGTCCCAATACTTTTTGCCCTGCGCCATTTGCAGGCTCTCTTTCATAAATCCACCGGGTATTTTTAGCAGCCGGTTGGGGCTGTAGCCGGTTGCCGCTTTAGCAAAGGTATTACCTACCAGCGAATCTACCTGCATTAGTGTATCTGTAGCTGAGGTGTTAGCCCAGTTATTTGCAATGGCTTGTTCGCTTAACAGCCAGTTGTTGTAGTTGGGAATTGCTACAGCTATTGCTTTCCAGGGTGCCTTAACACCATATAACGAGTTAAGAACAATAAGATGCAAAACCTTGTCTGCATGTAAGCTGGTGTAGAATGACGCCCAATGCCCACCGGCTTCGGCGCCTAAGAGGTTAACCTTACCGTCAGGTACGTCCTTGGCAATGTAATTTATAACTGCATCAATGTCCAGTGATGCCTCCTGACAGGAACCTGCAACAAGCGCCGTATCAGTGGTGTTGTAGGCAGGTGCTGTTGAGCGTTCCCACCCGCGAACGTTCATCATATATACGGTGAAGCCAGCATCGGCCAGTGCTTTGGCAAACGAGGCATCTTCTACTGGCAGATCAAACAACGCTGTAGCCCCCACGCTGCCATTTACAAGCAGCAAAGGTTTCTTTTTACGTGACGAATAAGTGTTTTCGGTTACTTTACGTACCTGGATTTGTAAATCGCCGTTGGGTACAAAAAAGTCGGTGCTGGTGTAGCTGCTTTGCGCGTAGCCATTACTAATATCAAAAAAAGAAAGGGCAGCAATCAGTACAAGATATATATAGCGCATTACGATTATTAGCGTTTAACAGATGCTAATATTAACGTTTACGATTTAATCAAATTATTTACTTTTTCAACCAATTCCGTTAAATCAAATGGTTTGGCAATAATGGCATCGCACCCGTAAGCTAAAAGCTCCGAATCGCGATTTACGTATGCCGAAAAAATAATAACCGGTGTGTTGCAGTATTCGGGATTTGATTTTATTGCACGGCAAATTTCACCACCGTTACTACCCGCTACACGGTAATCTAAAATTACAAGGTCAGGTGCAAAATCGGCAACGTATTCCAATACAACTGATGGATCGCCGGTACTTTTAACGTCGAAGTTTTCGTAGGTAAGGGTTTCGTGCACAATTTCCAGGATATCCTGGTTATCATCTAATACTAAAATACGCTTCACCATAAATTTTCAATTTATAGCTAAAAGCCGGCAAAGGTATTTTAGCGTCTAAATAGTTTAAAACAGCTTGATATGGCAACAGTTTAAGGGCCTATTGCCGGCAACAAAATTAGTATAAAAATTTATATTATAAATTAAACGCAACGTCATTGTATTATAATAATGAATAATTGCGTAATAGTTACGTTTTTGTATAGTTTACGTTAATTGCAGCGTAAAAGTTGTGTTGCCGACATAATGACCAACAAAAAAGCCGCAGTATTAAACTGCGGCTCCAAAGTATTCAAAATTACTTGTTATTAATATGGATAGGCTTTGCCTGGATGAGCTCTTTTCCAGGCTGCACGGCGTCTTAAGTATGCCTGACGTTTCCTTTTTTCTTCGCGTTTGCGGGCTTCGTTACCAATAATATAACCACCGCCGGCACCAATTGCACCGCCAATAACGGCGCCGCCAACACTTTTACCAATAAGGCCACCTGCTACGGCACCACCAGCACCGCCAATAATGGCACCTTTACCTTGTTTACTTATCTGAGCTTCGGCTTTTGGGCTTGCTGCAAACATAAGTGTTAACGCAAGGCCGCTAAATGCAATGATCTTTTTCATATAGTAGTTCCTCTTATTTTAATGTTTATTATTTGCCAACTACAAATTGCAGGCCAGTATTGTTTTGCACTGCATTCATGATGTTAGACTCTTTCATTTCAAAAAGTTAAGTACCGCTGTAGAAAATTGTATAGAATTGCCTGCATTGTCGTGATTTCCAGGTACATTAATTAGTTTAGAACCGGGTATCATCTTTTGTAAAATAGTAACATCACCGTTTGTGTCATCTTCGGTACCATCAATAAGTAACACAGGTATCCTAAGTTTACCAAGCTCGGCAGCACTGGTAGATGGCTGGTGTTTTTGTTGATACGCAAGCGCAGTATTATCAAAGTTGTTGCGATGTATCCAACCCATCATTTCATCAACATCGTGGTGAGTGGTATCGCCCATTAAGGCCTCATAGGCGTGTATACGGCGCGGCCAGTTTGGGTTGGTATAATTAGCGCCCATGCCACCCATAACAGCTTTGTTTACGCGCTTATCAAGCACCATAATGCGGGATGTTATTATCGAGCCGCGCGAGTAGCCAACTACTGCATACCGCTTAATACCAAGGCTGCTCACCAAGCCCATTACATCTTTAGCTTCGGCACCATTTGAGTAGGCAGCGTCGGTATGTGGTTTGCCGGAACGTCCGTTGCCACGAAGGTCCATAATGATAACTTTATACCCATGGTTAAGCAGCTCCTGGTAAAGTTTACCGCGTTTCCAGCTTTGGCTGTTATTGGTAAAGCCATGAACCAGAACCACCGGATAGCCGCTGCCCTGCACTTCGTAATAAATTTTTGTACCGTCGAAAGATATATAATATGTTTCCGGGGTACTCTGCGCAAATGTTAGTGTGACAACTGATAGCACAATTGCAATTACAAGGGCAAATTTTTTCATCTATATAACTATCACACAAAAATATCCAGCAACACTACGCCAATTAACCCAATGACTGATACGAGGGTTTCCATGACAGACCATGAGCGAAAGGTGTCCTTTATACTCAGGTTAAAATATTCTTTAAAAAGCCAGAAGCCTGAATCATTAACGTGCGAAAATGCCAAACTGCCCGCGCCGATAGATAGCACCATGAGGTTTGGATTAACATGCTCTGACACTACCAGTGATGCAACAATGCCTGCCGCAGTTAGCCCAGCAACCGTAGCCGAACCCAGGCTTACCCTGATAATAGCCGCTATTACCCAGCCCAGTACCAAAGGCGGCAGGTTAAATTTTTTAAGGCTTTCGGCAATTTCATTGCTTACACCGCTTGAGGTTAATACTTCTTTAAACGCGCCCGATCCTGCTATAATCAACAGTATTAACGAAATATCTTTAACGGCATCCGTATAGTAAACACTTATCTGCCCCATGCTTTTGCCTTGTTTTATACCCAGTGTATAAGTGGCAAAAATCAAGGCGATCAGCATTACTATTGATGGATCGCCCAAAAAAGCAACCAGCTTTAATACACTATCATTGGTTACACCGAGGTACGGAAAGAAGGCTGTAAACATTAAAAGCAGTACGGGCAACAGGGCTGTGAAAAAGCTGACAACTCCGCTTGGTAACTTATCAGCAGGGATTTCTTCAGCTCTGAAGGTTGCTAAAGGCTCTGACGGGATTTTCCTGAGGAATTGGGCAAACACTGGTCCGGCTAATATAATGGCAGGTATGGCTATGCTTAGTCCGTAAACAAAAGTGGTAGCCATGTTTGCATGGAACAATACTACCAATGCCGATGGAGACGGGTGAGGTGGTAAAAAACCATGTGTTACAGATAAGGAGGCAATCATGGGCAGGCCTATAAATACTGCCGGCAATTTGTACTTATAAACTACCGAAAAAATAAGAGGCACCATAAGCACAAAGCCAATACCGTAAAACAAAGGGATGCCAATGATAAAGCCAGCCGCTACCAGGGCCCACTGAATATATTTTTGACCAACCGCCTGTACCAGCACTTCTGCAATTTTTTGCGCTGCCCCGCTTGATGCCACCATTTTGCCAAGCATCGCACCTAAGCAAATAATAATTACAAGCCCGCTTAAAATATCGCCTATGCCTTTTTGTACCGAAGCGGTGACTTTGTTTATAGGTATGCCCAGCATTAAGCCCGCCGCTATTGATACCAGCAGAAAAGCAACAAAGGGGTTAAGCTTTGCCCAGCTAACAAGCACAATAAGCATTATTATGCAAAGTAGTATTACCAGCATTATTAAATATTTGAATTGGTATATTAGTTTACGGCCGGCATGCCCGACTCACCTAATGTAGCAAGTTTTATTAATAATATCCTGTAAGATTATGCTTTATAAGCTATGGATATCAAATCAAACACTAATGCTCCGTGCAGGTTGTCTAATAAGAATTTATGCTGTGGCGCAAAAACAGGTCATTATTTATACCGCCTAAATGATGTTTAAACGTTAATTAGTGTAAAAAAGACAGTTGCATATTGCTCATTTACATTCAGTTTTATAATCCACACCTTTCTGGAATATTGGGTTTGGTGGCACCGCCATTGCTAAAAGAGGTTTATAACAGTTGTACATAGTTACCGGCATTGCAGTCCGATAGTAGTTTTTCTTTAATAGTATATGATAACAGGTTTCAAGAGGACATCATTTTTGAGATACGGACTCATCGTAGTGCTCATAGTGGTGTTATTTGGTAGCGCATTTTACCTTTATCTGCACTATAGCAAAGCCGAAAAGGTTCGAACTACCTTTCAGAAAATGATAACAGCCCGAGAAAACTCAGCTTTGATAGATAGCTGTATCATTGAGCTTTACAGTGCAGACAACAGTAGCCGTATGTTTGCTTTAACTGGTAAAACATATTATTCTAAAGAGTTTTCAAGGCAAATTAAAGATATCCGTAAAATCATCAGCAACATAAATGCAAATGATAAAAGCGCTATTGACCTTGGAGTTGATAAAGGGCTGCAGGATTTGATAAGCCAAAAGGCGCTAAAAACAGATAGCTATATACGCCTCATGACGCTGTCTGACAGCTTAATGAAGTCGGCATCAAAAATAAATGAGTCGTTAAGGAAAAACGAAAAGAGCCTGGTTAAGCGCCCGGTACTTAGGCGAATTAAAACTCGGGTCCAAATAGATACGGTTAAGCCCGTGGCAGCCGTAGCTGCAGCCAAGCCGGTAAAGGAGAAGAAAGGATTCTTTGGGAAAGTGTTCTCGGTATTCAGCAAAAAAGATAAGCAGGTACAGGAAGCAAAAAAGCAACCCGTATTGGTGGAGCGCCGTACCGATACGGTAATTACCACAATGACTGTTTTACCGGCGGTTAGCGAAGTTTACGGTAAATACTATGATAAAATTTACCAGACAAATAATCGCTTACGGGCAAACGAGCGCGAAATGCTCGAGATTAATAACCGCCTTATTAATCAAATTATTAATAGTCTCAAAAAATATAAGGTAGCCGAGCATAATTACATAGCCTCAAGCAAAACCGAAATGAACAGCAACCTGGCAACCGTGCTTTATGAGTATCGAAAAATATCAGGCCTGATGTTTTTATTGATGACCACAGTTGTTGTGATCTTGTTATATAATATCTGGAAAATATTTAAGGATCAGGAAGAACTGGTTGTTTATACCGAGAAGGCAGAGATACATGCCCAATCAAAAAGCCGCTTTATGGCCAATATGAGCCATGAAATACGTACGCCTTTAAACTCGATCATTGGTTTTTCTGAGCAGTTAACACAAAGCAAGCTTACCGAAGAACAATCCGAGCAGATATACGCTATCCGCAGTTCATCAAAAATGCTGCTTGATGTTGTGAATGAGATACTGGATTTCTCGAAGTACGAAACCGGGAAGATGAGTTTTGACAGTACGCCATTTTCGCCGTATGAGGCCATTGAAGAAATTGCAACCAGCATGCGTGTGCAGGCCAACAAAAAGAACATTTTACTTAAACGGGATATTGAATTTAAGAAAAGTCTTGTTTTTAATGGTGACTACCACCGCCTTAAGCAGGTGGTGATGAATTTGGTAGGTAACGCTATTAAGTTTACAGCGCAGGGCAGCGTAACCGTAAAGGCTTTTTTAACAGACGATTCCAACCGCTCCGGGTTTAAGATGCTTAACGTATCCATAAGGGATACCGGCGTAGGTATTGATGCCGAACATATGCCCTATATATTCGATGAGTTTTCGCAGGTTAAATCGGCACAAAAGGTTTCTAAACAACCGGGTACCGGGCTGGGCCTGGCTATCAGCAAAAAAATTGTTGAGTTACAGGGTGGCAGCATTAAAGTTGCCAGCAGGGTAGGCAAGGGGACTATATTCAGTTTTAAAATTCCGTTTGAGGTAAGCACTGTAGAAGCATATAAAGTAAATAGTGATGGGGATGATATGCATCAGCAGGCTAATATAATTGCAGGTAAGCGAGTGCTGGTAGCTGATGACAATAAACTTAATGTATTACTGGTGAGTACCATTTTAAAGAAATGGAATGTAAGTTTTGATACCGCTTGTGACGGCAGGCAGGCATTGCAAAAGTTTGAGGATAACAACTACGATGTAATATTAACTGATATTGAGATGCCCGAAATGGGGGGGATAGAATTATCGCAGGTAATACGCGCCAACGGAAATGAAACGAAGGCATCAGTTCCTATTTTGGCGCTAACGGCTAATGTGCTTAAAGAGGATAGAGACAAATACCTTTCAGTGGGTATAACAGGTGTTGTACTGAAACCTTTTACCGAGAAAAACTTAATTGATAATATCGCTTCTGCAATGTTGAAAAAGCAACTAATGCCGGATAAATGGTCCGTAAATTAAAAAAGACACCATTTAGGCATCCTTTTTAATTTCTTCATTCGTCCGTTCTTCGGCTTCCTTTATTTCATCTTTTTCACTTAAGGGCCTTTCAGTACTCAGGCTTTCAGTATCATTTTCTTCTTGAGGATTCAAATTCTTGTCCTCTTTATCAGGATTATTAGATTGTGTTGCCATAATGGTAAGCTGTTTAATAATACAACTCACAGTAGTCAAAATGGTTTAAGGAAATCCCAAATCCGAAAAAGTGTGTTTAGCCGAATTATTTTTTTAACTGTTTTAACTCAGTTTTAAGTTCCTGCATTTGCATTTGCGCCTGCCTGTTTTCCAGATAAAAGTAAATGGCACAGCCTAAAAATATTTTTCCTAATACAAATACCGCAGCAAAAGCCCAGCGCCATGCTTTGTGAATACGCATGTGGCTCGATTCGCCTTCAACCTCGATGTATTGAGGCCCGGTTTGGGTACTGCCATTATTGTAAGTTTGCTCTTTTTGCTGTTGTCGCGCCTGGTAAGGTACAGGCTCTTCACTCGGGCGTAATATTAAGTCGTCTATACGGTCAGATATTTTGCCCCAGGTTCCCGGCGGCGGCATCACAGCCATTTCGCGGGCAATAAGTTCCATGTCAAGTTCAAGTTCCGCCAAAGCCTCATCTACCTCTGGGTAGGTAGCTTTCATGTAAAGCAGTTCCTGCACCTCTTGCTCAGAGGCAGAACCTGTTACATAGGCTTCTAAAATGCCGCTATTTATGAACTGTTGCGGTATCACGGGTACTTCTAATTATGGTAAATGATTCTTTTAAAATCTGCTTAATCCTGTCCTCTGTCTTATCCAACTCAATAGCTAATGTACCTATAGTTTTGCTGTGATAGTGTATTCCGCAAAAAACAAATTGTTGTTCTGCGTTCATGCGCTCGATATACGAATTTTTGATTGGTTCGGTTTTCGGCCTTTCATCGGGCTTGCAATCAGCAAGCGTAGCTACAAAAGCAGCAAGCTTCTTGCGCGCCATTTGCTGTAAACCAATAAATGTGTTAACCCCGGGCTGGGTAAGTTGCTTTATCTGCGGCTCATTCAATTCGGTAAACAGGTCTACCAGGTATTGCTCGGCCAGTTTATTGTTGTTCACAACTTCAGCTATATAACCCAGCAGCATGCCGCTATATTTGGTATATAGGGTGTGCTTTGTCAATGCGCCGGTTTGAAAAGCGTTATCGGCAGGTATTAGCTGTTGTTCCAAATTGGGGTTAGTATAAAAAAAATCAGTTCTTCAAATATAAATATAATAATACATAGCCTGCAAATAGCCAAGCGTAAAAACAAATCGTTTCGGGCAATAAATTTCACAAAGCCAGTACTTTAACTTTACCGCAACTATTGAAATGTTAATTAAGGTTAAATACACACATTATGCTTTGCAGCCCTGTGTGTTATTCGTAGCTTTAATTATGCGTTGCTATATCCTGGCTCTATTTTTTTGTTTTTTAGCTACGGTTGCCTTTGGTCAAAAAAAATTAAGAGGCAGGGTCTTCGAGCATCAAACACGCATTGGTTTAAGCGATGTTTTTATTGAGAACATCACAAACAAGCAAAGTGTTTTTACAGATGCTAAAGGACGTTTCAACATCAACGCTAAAGCAGGTGATATACTCACGTTAAAAGGTTTTGCTTATATGCATGATACTGTACTGGTGACAGACCTGAACGAAAAGGAGATTTTTTTAACACCAAAAAAGAATGAGCTGGCCCAGGTAAATATTACAACTACGGAAACCAGTAACATGAATACCTACTATGACCCATTGTACCACGGGCAAACGGTAGTTTACCAGCGCGATAAAAAAGGTTATCCTACGGGTGGAATAGTTGTGCGGATGTGGTACTGGAAAAAGGACGAGAGAAAGAAAGCCAAACTGCAAAAGCAACTGAAGGATTTTGAGACAATGGATAGGATTGCAGCTGTTTTTAACGCAAAAAGCTTATCAAGATATGTGCCTTTGGAAGGGCAGGATATGCAAAACTTTATATCGCTATATACACCGAGTGTAAAGGTATACACCAAGAGCAACTTTGAGTTGATACCTTACCTTAACGATTGTTACAAAAAATACCAGGACTTACCTGCTGACAAGCGTAGCCCGGAGCCCCTTGTTATCAATTAAATTTTCATAAGTGATACGCCGCTGCCTATCGCAAAGGCATCCTCGAAAGCACCGGCAACAGGATCGGTTAAGTGCGTGTTTTCTTCTACGTATTGGCGCAAAAAGAAACTGCCAAATGTTACAGCCAATGCTGATGCACCACCCAGTAACATGCCGGTAAGTATACTTTCCCTATTGGCTTTAGCAATGGTTGCACCTACAAACGCGCCTGATAGTACCCTGGCCGCTACTTGTGACGGTTCTATCCTGTCGGGCGTGCCGGGCATTTTATCGTTGCTTATTTCTGCCGCAGATACCAACTGTGTAGTTACCGCAGTCACCGGCATCTGCATAAATCTGAACATCGACCTGCTGATTGCAGGATTTGGATGATTGCGTAGATAGTTACTTGTAATAGCTGTTGCCAATGATGCGCGCATACCTGCTACTGCGCCTAAACCAATTACCTGGAATAATACTTTTCCGTTTGCCATGCTGTAACAACAGGTGTGGTGCTTTTAGGTTTTTGATTGGGTGGTGTATTTAAATAAAAAGAGCGGTTTGGTTGCCGCTCTTTGTTGTTTTGTTTATAATTTGCCATTAAGGCTATCCTGTTTTGCTTTCTCGCGTTTTTTAAAGAAACCGCGCAGTAAAAAGTTATGCTGCACCGCTTCCAAATCATCGTTAAGCTTAACTGAGCTTTGCTGCAGGTAGTTTATGGTGCTTTGTACTTTAGCGGCGCTTTTAGGATCGTTAAGTAAAATGCCTATTGCATTATCTGTACTGTTAAGCTTGTTACTTGCCTTGTTTAAGTTGATAGTCATTTCGCTTACATTATTTGCCGCCTGCTGAAACTGTGTCGCCGAAGCGCGAATCCTGTTAAATGTAACAGTATCGGTCAGTAAATTATCGGCGAGGCCACCTCTGGTGTTCATTTTAGCGGTGAACTTGTTAAGCTGCACAGCCATACGCGATGCACTCTCTGTAGTAGCCTGCAGGTTTTTCATTGCCGAACGTAATTGCATTGCCATTGAACTATCGGCTAATAATGCACCCACGGTACCTTTGCCGGCCAATATCTCGTGGCCGAGGGTTTTAAAGTCGGTAGTGATGGCAAGCAGGTTTTGATTGTTTTGCTGCAACGTTTTCATGATATCATCTGTAGACAGCATTTTTTCGGTCTGCAAAACATCGCCATCGGCAATTACCGGTGCTGATGGACTGCCACCGTCGATAACAATGATCTTGTTACCTATCAAACCATCGCTGCTGATACGCACCCCTGAGTTTTTATGTATGTAAGGCTGTGTTGCCGCATCAACGCTCATAGTTACATTAACCTGCGATGTACCAACAAACTTAACGTCTTTTATAGTTCCTACCTTAACACCCGAGAACCAAACATTGTTACCTTTTTTAAGGCCCTGCACATCGCTGAACACAGCGCTGATGTGTATACTTTTTACAAATGTTTTTTGCGATCCGCCGAGGGTTAATATCCCTATGATAAACAGTGCTACCCCTAAAAAGATAAACACGCCTACCAAAACTGATCTTTTTCTTTCTGCTGCGTCCATATATAAATGGTAATAATATTATTCTGTAAAATTGTAATTGTAAAACGGTTTAACGCGAGGGTCATCCGTCGCAAAAACTTCGTCAAAAGTTCCCACGCGTTGAAACTGCCCGTCGAGCAGCATGGCTACGCGGTCGCCAACTTGTTTTGCACACGTTAAATCGTGCGTAATAATAATGGATGATGTGTTATAGCGTTGCTGTACCTCGTTTATCAGGTCGTTAATTTCAATACAAGTAATAGGGTCAAGGCCGGCTGTAGGTTCGTCATACAGCATAATCTCCGGGTTTAATATCAGCGTGCGCGCTATACCTATACGCTTGCGTTGCCCGCCCGAAAGTTCGGCTGGCATCTGATTGATGGTTTGTAAAAGGCCCACTGCTTCCAGCACGCTGTGCACGTTATCATCAATCTCCTTACGGGTAAGGTTTTTGCGGTTACGCACCAGCGGAAACTCCAGATTTTTGCGTATGGTCATACTATCATACAGCGCACTATTCTGAAAGGAAAACCCGATGCGGATACGTAGTGCTTCCAGTTCACGTTCGGTTATGTTGATCACATCATTACCCAAAACATTTATACTGCCTTGCTCGGGCCTCAACAAACCGGAAATTAACTTTATTAGCACAGATTTACCGGTACCCGAGCGGCCAAGTACAACCAGGTTCTCGCCCTGATACAAATCAAGGTCGATGCCGCGCAAAACGTGATAATCGCCAAAAGACTTTTCAAGCCCTCTGATGCGGATCACTTCATTACTCTTATCGATATTTACTTTTTCCTTTTGCATATATCAATTAGCGGAACCAACCGGCAATTTGTACAATTAATACTTCTTCAATAAATACAATAAACATGGCAGTTACCACCGCGCCATTGGCTGCTTTACCAACACCTTCGGTACCCTTATCGGCATTGTAGCCCTGGTAGCAACCAACTATACCTATAGTAAACCCAAACACAACGGCTTTAGCTAATGATGCCCAAAAGTCAACAAAGGTTAATGGCTCAAAAGCCTGCTGTATAAATGTGCTGTAACTGGTGCCCTCGTTCTGGTTGATATTAAGGTAACCGCCTAACAGGGCAATTAGTGCCACATAAATTGCCAAAAGTGGTATACTTAAGGTAGTGGCCAATACGCGGGTGCAGACCAAAAATTTGAAAGGTTTGGTGCCCGATACTTCCATGGCGTCAATCTGTTCGGTAACCCGCATCGAGCCAAGTTCGGCACCAATGCTTGAGCCAACCTTACCGGCAGCAATAAGCGCCGTAACCAACGGTGCCAATGCTTTCATTATGGCAATGGATACCAATGATGGCAACCATGATGTTGCGCCAAACTCCAATAATGAAGGGCGGCTTTGTTTTGTAAATATTACACCTATAATAAACCCTGTAAGCGTTATAAGTGTAAATGACCTTACACCAACTTCATAACATTGCCTGAAAACCTCTTTCCACTCATAAGGGGGCAGAAAAACCTCTTTGAAAAACTGAAGGAAAAAGAGATAGATCCTGTAAAGCATCAGGAAAAAATCGGCCACCGCCGAACGCATTCTGTCAATGCGGGAGGGCTGCGATTTGGGTGTACTTTCGGCGGTTTCCATTAATGGGGCAAAGGTATGATTAATGTAAAATATAGATAACTTATAGGCCCTAATTGTTTGCTGGTTATAATATATATATTGCTAATATTACAATATTTAGATAATTCGACTTCTTGAACAATAAAGTTAAGGGGTAAATGTTTTGATGTTGCAAATGTTTTCAACCTCAATAAGTTTTAGCATCGAACAATTTAAAGCTTAACCCTTACAGTAATCGTCCATACATGGTTATCTTAGCGCAGTAAACTTCTTGTAAGCTATGAAAAGCCTTTGCTTTATGATAATCCTGGCAATGTTGACATCAACTAAAGTGATGGGCCAGCTTAGTGCCCCCAGCGATGCACAGGCAACCAATGAAACCCGCGAATTGTATAACAGTATGCAAAGACTTACAGACGCGGGTATCATGTTTGGCCATCATGATGATACCGCATACGGCGTTGGCTGGTGCATGGAGCAGGGAAAATCTGACGTGAAGTTTGTTACAGGCAGCTATCCTGCAGTTTACGGATGGGATTTGGCTAAGATAGAGAAGGATAGCCTGCGCGATATAAACGGCATCCCGTTTTACTGGCAGAAGGACCTTGTGCGCGAAGCTTACGACAGGGGAGGGATAAATACATTTTGCTGGCACATGGATAACCCGGTTACCGGCAAGGATGCATGGGATACCACAACGGTAACCATCAAAGAGCTATTGCCGGGTGGTGCGCAACATCAAACATACGTTACCTATTTAGATAAGGCAGCCAAACACCTGGCCGCAATGAAAGGTCACCAAGGCGAACCCATCCCGGTATTATTCCGGCCGTTTCATGAATTAACCGGCGGCTGGTTTTGGTGGGGAGCCAAATTAAGCACGCCTGAGGAGTTTAAAAGCCTTTGGCAATTTACCATCAATTACCTGCGTGTTAACAAGCGGCTGCATAACCTGCTTATCGTATTTTCTGTAGCGGATTTCGACGCTGAGTCAGATTTTATGTTGCGCTACCCCGGGAACGAATATGTGGATTTTATAGGCTTTGATAACTATTGCTACAAAGATGTAAAGCAGTATGTGTCTAATTTAGATAAACGCCTCACCCTGCTTGAGGCAATCGCCGCCAAAACCAAAAAGCTTACCTGCCTTGCCGAAACAGGCTATGAGCAAATACCACAATCTGACTGGTGGACCAAAGAGTTGTTACCGGTTCTTTCGAAGCACAAGCTATCGTACGTAATGGCATGGCGCAACGGACGGCACGATCATTACTATGTGCCATATCCCGGGCAAGTAAGTGAGGGCGATTTTCGAAAGTTTTTTAAAAGCTCCAAAATGCTTTTTCAGAACAGGGTAACGCCGCTTGCCGTGTATGGTAAATACATTACAGCTTTTAAATAGCCTAAATTATACAAACTTAATATCCCCAACCATGTTGATATGATGTACTAATTTTAAAAGCTATGAGTGCTTATCAGCAAAAGTGGATAGATGTTTTAAGCGGAGCGGGCCTGAACGGTTGGAAAATTGAACCGCAGGGCAAGGACATTTACGTGGAGATGCCCAATGTAACCGATCTTAAAGTGATTCGTGATAACCTGCCCCAAACGCTGGCAGCCGTGTCATTGGATATTACGCTACCAAAAGAGCGCTTGAAGTTTATATTTCATAACGGGCACGAAACCTTCGAATACATACTAAATCCCACCGAGTACGACCTGGAAAAAGGCGATTAGATTTTTGCCTTGGTTGATAGTACGAAAACACTTAGGCCCATTGCGGCTATAAGTATAAAGGATGCCTTTAGTGTGGCCAGTCCGGCAATAAAACCTATAACCGGCGGGCCTATTAAAAAGCCCATAAAGCTTATGGTAGATACTGCTGCTATTGCAACACCGGGTGCCATGGTTTTTGATTTACCGGCGGCGCTATAAACAAGCGGCACTACAGATGATACGCCAAAGCCAACCAGCAAAAAGCCAAGCAATGCCGTATAAAGTTGCGGAAATAATACTGCAATAGTTAGTCCAGTTGCTGTTAGTAAGCCGCTCACCTGCAACGTGCGTTTAAGGCCAAACCTGTGGGCAAATGAGTCGGCAATGAAGCGGCCTGTTGCCATGGTAAACATAAATGCGGTGTAGCCCAAACCAACTAAAGCGACAGGTGCCAGCACAACTTTTTTAAAGTAAATCACGCTCCAATCGAACATTGCGCCCTCACATATCATCGAGCAGAAGGCAATTATGCCGAGTTTTATCAACGAGTTATCGGGCATTACAAATACCGGTCCGGCATCAGCTACCTTGTCATCTTTTAAATATTTGGATGTGATGATCGTCACGATCAAGATAATGCTCAGCACTATGCTAAAATGATAGGGTGGGATCACATGGTTGGCTATCATGATAGTGCCAATGCCCGCCCCTGTAAAACCGGCAAGGCTCCATAAACCATGAAATGATGCCAATATGGGCTTTTTGTAAGCTTTCTCAACAGCTACTGCCTGGGTATTTACAGATATATTTACGGCATTGCTTGTAAAACCAAATACGAGTAAGCATATAATTAACTGAAAAGTATTTTGAGCCAACCCCAGTGTAACAAGGGCTAGGCTGTACAGCGTTATAGCTGATATCAATAATTTACGACTACCTATCTTGGTTATTATCCATCCCGAAAATGGGAGAGAGCACATCAGGCCAACCGGCAGGGCGAATAACACACCGCCTAATGCAGCATCACTTAAACCTAAGTTTTGTTGTATGGTTGCTATGCGCGATGCCCAACTGGCAAAGCAAAGCCCCGCCATAAAAAACATGGTCCCAACGGCCGCGCGAAAAACTTTTCTTGAGTACAGGTATGATGATAAAGTAGTTTCCAAATGAAGAAGTCTATTACCTTAGCGGTAGCTTAGCTGTTATTGCGTAATATCAAAAGTGCCCGTAAACGGTATTGTTGTGCCGTTATTTATATCAACCACAAGTTCGCCTGTAAATGTTCCTTTAACGGTACCTTTTGAGTTTGATGTGGCGCTGTTGGTTGTAAATGTAACCGTGCCCGAGCCAAACTGATCACCGATGATAAATATACCTTCAATTGCACCATTACCTGAAGGCAGTTCGCTGGCAATACCAAAATCAAT
Organism: Mucilaginibacter pallidiroseus; assembly: GCF_007846085.1. GTDB lineage: Bacteria > Bacteroidota > Bacteroidia > Sphingobacteriales > Sphingobacteriaceae > Mucilaginibacter > Mucilaginibacter pallidiroseus. The sequence continues at coordinate 134,639 of NZ_VOEJ01000007.1, read as the reverse complement.
ATCATTACCTATCGATATTGATGCAGGGGTGGCACCATCTGCGGGCGTAACAACAAACGATAGGTTATTACGGGTTGTTGTAGCACCGTTAATGGTGTAAGTGCCTGTTCCAAGCTTTGTTTCAACCCCTTCGGCATAGTCTGGCGGATCAAGTTTGCAGCCCGAAACAAGCATAGCAATTGCAAAAAACGACAAAAAAAGCTTGATAAGATTTTTCATGCAGGTGTGTTTACAAACAAATCTACAAAAAACCTATCGTATTTACTTGCAGTATATTGATGGTTAACAGTTACCATCCGGCCCGCAATTTGGGCCCTCAACCACATCAAGCTTGGCCTTGGTTTCGGCAAATGCCTTTTCAAGCGTTTGTGTAAATACCTCGGTAGCCTGCGCTCCGGATACGCCATATTTATTGTTCATCACAAAAAACGGTACGCCCCTTATGCCTAGTTGCTGCGCCTGTGCAATATCATATTTAACAGCATCGGTGTAAGCATCACTGTTTAGCATACTAAGCACCTCCTCACGTTTTAGCCCAATTGCTTCGCCGAGGGCTGCAAGTGTTTCGGCATCGTCGGTGTTTTTACCGTCGGTAAAATATGCTTTAAACAATTGCTCTTCTGCAGCATCGCCAAGGCCATGTTGTTTAGCCAGGTGCGTAAAGCGGTGCGCGTTGAAGCTGTTTGCAACAACGGCTTTATCAAAGTTGTAGGTTAAGCCGGCTTCGGCGGCCATTTGAGTTACGTGGTTATTCATCTGTTGGGCGTAGTCCAACGTCCAGCCTTTTACGTCTGCCAGGTACTGGCTGATGTTTAAAGAAGGATCGGTAACCATGTCCGGGTTAAGCTGAAAGCTTTTCCACTCCACCTCAATAGCGTCTTTATGCTCAAATGTTTGCAAGGCAGCTTCAAACCTGCGCTTGCCGATATAGCAAAACGGGCACATCACGTCAGACCAAATTTCAACTTTCATAAGCGTATATCTTGTTATGTAAAGATAGCCGGGGTGGTTTTGTGAAGGGTAAGCAGAAAGTAAAAAAGAAATCAGTATTTATAGGTTTTTGACATTGATGAAGATTAGTCGTTAATAGCCGCTAGGCTTAGTTACTTTAATAATCTTCATCGTGCTGTTCCAACGCATCGGCCTTGCTTTTTCATCGGAGCCATCGCTCTTCGCTTTATTAAAAAATTATCGTAATTCAATAGCACTGTCCTGATTTAGGCTCAAAATGCAGCATAGTGTAACGCACGGATAGCACAGACATTGCTGAAGCACTGACTTTAATAGGGCGTTACCAAGCTGCGACTTTTCTTTGGTTACTTTCTTTTGGGAGAAAAGAAAGTGACATCCACAGGTCTAACTTAATTATCACAGCCGTTACTAACGAAGCACTAATTACCTGATTGCCTTGCCTTATTACTACGCTGATTGCAATGACTTAAAACTAATCAAAATAAACGTGCAAGCGACAACGAAGCAATCTCGTCGCATTGATCATGAATGCGATAGATTGCCACGTCGCTATGCTACTCGCAATGACATAGGAATAGACAATGATGAATTACTTCGCTACAGTATCCCGTTCCACCAGGTCCATGCCGCATTTCGAACAAGTGCCTGGCGTGTCCGAACCTATTTCCGGGTGCATGGTGCAGTAGTACTTTTTTGCAGCAGCAGTTTTCTCGCCGACCTTGGTTTGTGTTTTTGCAGACTGGCTGTTGCAGGCCGTTACGGCAAGTACGGATGCAATAGCTAATGTTATGATTTTTATTTTCATGATGTTGATTATTTGTTTTTAATAAAAGCTGCAAAGCCGAATAGGGCCGCAACAAGTACGCCAAGCGCAGCAAGCATACTCACAATGTCCCTGACGTTTTTGCCTGCCCACGACATGCCAAAGTATTTATGCAAAAAGATAAACGAAAAGCCCTCGGCACGGTCAATGCCTGCAACTTTGGTTGCCAATTGGGATGTGGTGGTTTCGATGTACCAATTTTGCCCGTCGGGGTAGCTGATCTTCTGCACAGGCAGGCGTTTGTTGATGAAGCCATACTCGTTATCAAACTGGCGTACCTGGCTTATTTTGGGTTGGCCATAAACTTTTTGGTTTTCGTTCCGGCGGTAAAATGCGGCTAAGTAAGCAGCATATGCGTTATCACCATTGTTAAGCTGATTGCCGGTAGCTGTGTTGATATAGTGAACTATCTTTTTGTTATCACTCACCTGGTAATAGGTACTATCCTGAAATTTCACCAATCCGGATTTAACAATTACCGAATCGTTAATTGGCAGGCTTAGGTTTGACAATTTAAGATCGTTGCTGTTAATTACCTGGCTGTAAGATATTTTTTGCGGTTCGACATTGTTAAGCTTAACAATAACATGAAACAGCGCACTCGCAGCAAACGTAAGCATCACAAACGATACGATTAGTCCTATCTGCCTATGATAACGATGAACAATACGCTTGTCAGCTTTCCCTTGCTCCCGGCGGGCTTGCTGTACAGTTTTAAACTTCTTCCAGAAAAGGCCATACACCACCAATCCCGAAATAAGGGAAAACAGCATGGCAGACACTGCTATAAAGAGCACCATTAATTGCACACGCTCGCCAAACCATGTTTTTAAAAAAGCCCAGGTATGCAGCTGCTCAAACACCACCAGCATTACTTTGCGGGTGGTGTTATTAAATGTGCCCATGCGGCTTTGGCTGGTTTCTATGTACACATCCATGCCATTTGGCGTATCAAAGCTCACCTTCCAAACGGGCAGCAAACGGTTAATAGGCTGATACTGCCCGTCGAATGTTTTTTGGAGGGTGATGCTTTTAACCTTGGATGTACTATCAGCAGTAAAGTAGCGCGCTAGGTAAGTCGCGTAAAGCTGGTCGCCGTTATTTAGTAGCGTTGCGTCATTGGCTGAGTAATAATTAATGACGCTATCCAATCCCATAACCTGGTAGTAGGTATGGTTATAAAAGTTAACCAATCCAAAATTCCTGAATTGGCTAATCTTGTTCTTATCTAAAACCTGCTTTAAAGATAAAGCAGGTTTTAGTTGACTTTGCACAGCAGGCTTGTAAACCTCCTGCGCAATGGTAGGCCTGAACCAATTTGACATGAACGGATGCGAAAGCCCGCTCAATGCCCAACTGATTACCGGCACAAGGGCTATCAGGCCCAATATGCGGTGCCATTTGTAAAAGTTTTGTTTTGCAGTTGCCATAGCTTAGTTTTTAGCAAATGAATAACTTATGCCCAGTGTATATACCCTTGGCGCGGCGGCATTATAGGTTGTGCCATATTGGTTTGCCAACACGGTAGTAGCATACAATTGATTGGTTACGTTGATAACGTTAAACCATATGCCTGCACCTTTTAACAAGTTGCCCTTTACATCATAACCTAAACGCAGGTTAAAAATATCATAGCCGCCGTATGATTTTGTGTTGGCCGGGTTTGTAAAATAATGGTTGATGTGCTGCCACTCCGGTGCTATGCGAAAGCCCGGCAAATAAGCCGGCTTGTAAGTAAGTTCCGAGTTGGCTATCCATGCCGGTGCGTTGGTCATGCGGTTGCCGTTGAAGCTGGTAACAGTGGTTGTCCCGGTCGCGTAGTTGGTAGTTACCTCACTATAGTCTACATAGGTGTGTCTTGCATTGGTGCCGCTGAACCTGAAAGCCCATTCTTTCGATGGTGCATAAGCCACGCTGTACTCGATACCCTGGTGGCGTGTTGCGCCGGCATTTTGGTTTTGAGTAGTATTATCTGGCAATAGCTGACTAATGATTTCGTTTCGGCCCTCAAGGTTGTAAAGGGTAACCTCTACATAAACCTTTTTATTAAAGGCGGCAAACCAGCCACCCGCTTCATAATTGTTAAAAGTTGCCTGCTTAAGTGGCGTAAGCTGACGGGCGCTGTACAAATCGCCGGTTTCCGGCGGTTGAAAACCAACGCTGTAATTGGCATACAAACCTTTATTGTTACCAAAGTTGTAGGTTAAGCCAAGTTTAGGAGCCACAATGTTAAAGTCGTTTGTTTCCTGCTGCTTGTACTTGGTGCTCCCTGCGGGTATGCGGTTGGTGAAATTGTAATGGATCCTGTCGTACCGCAATCCCATAACAATGCGCAGCGGGTCGGTTGGCCTTATTTCATATTGTGTATATGCTGCAGTGTTAAAAAGCTTTATACGATAATCATCAATATAGCGGCCGGTACTGGTGTAGCCCGTATAAAAGTTGTTGGCAACATCTTTTTGGATGTCCAAAAACTTAGCATAGTAAGAGCTGGGGCTATTATCTGCATAAACACCCACTATTAATCTTGATCTCAAAAAATCAAAATCCTGGCGGTGCTGGGCAAGCAAGCCAAGGCTATGGAAGCTCTGATCGTTCTCCTGCCCGTTCGAGCTGAGGTAGTTGCCATTTGCATCCCGCACGTCTGATATAAAATAGCTTGGCAGTTGCGCGGTTGAGTTGTTGCGGTAAAACAAGGTCAGGAACGTGTTGCTTTTGTTGTTCCATGCATGCTCCAGTTTGGTGTTTGCACGCAGGGCCTCCACCTTGCGGTATGTGAAGCGCTGGTTTGCGCCATAGCTGCGGCTGTAAAACTTCGCACTATCTAAACTGCCCGGCGTTTGGGTGTTCAAGTAGTTATAGGCAACAGCGGCTGTTAGCCGTGTAGCTGCATCAAAGTCGTAAGTGCTTTTTAGGTTTACCGAGTATTTGTTGAAGTCGGTATAATCCTGCCAGCCATTGCGTTGGCGTGCAGCATAGCCACCTGCGTAAAGGCCAAACTTGCCGCTGGTAAAACCACCATCGGCATCAATACGACGGTAGTTGTTGTTATCGCCTTGGAGGCTTATGTTTCCTGCATACCCTGCCGGCGGCCCCTGGGTAATAAAGTTTATGGCACCTCCAATGGCGTTGCTTCCGTATAAAGAGGATGCCGGGCCCTTAATAACCTCAATATCGCGCACGCCACTCATGTTAATTTCGTAAAGCGAGTTGTGGTTAAAGATACCGGTAGGTCTAATGGGTAAACCATCCTCCATGTATAAATAAAGTGCATTGTAAGTAATGGGCTGGCGTATGGCCATGGTGTGCTGCTCGTTGCCAAGGTCAACCATGTACACGCCGTTTACCTTGTTAAGTAATTGATAAAGGGCCGTGGCCTTGGTATCGTGGATCTGCGTAGCATTTATTTTGCTGATGGCTATTGGTGCGTCCTGTCTGGCCTGACGCTCACGGCTGGCCGAAACTACAACCTGTTGCAGATCAATAGTCGAAGGCTCGAGCGTGATGTGAATTGTTTTGACCGATGTGAAAGTGTACAATTTATCGTTATAACCTACCATGCAAAAACGCAGGCTTTTAATACCTGTGGCGTCAAGGGTAAAACGGCCTTTGGCATCGGTACGGGTTAAGTCTTTAATAACGCTGCCGCTATCGGCACTGCGTATAGTGGCACCTGCGATGGCCTCATTGGTGCGGGCGTCGGTAACGGTTCCCGTGATTTCCTGGGCACTCGCCAGAACGGGGATGAGGAGTATTATATAGAGTAATAGTTTATAAATTTTCATAAAGCGTGGTTGTGCTGCCTGCATAAGGCAGCATTAAATAATGAGATACAGCATACAGCAATGCCAATCAAGGCACCACAGCATGGCGCAGCAAACGAGTAATTATTAATTCGTTTGCGCTACATCAGTAAACTAAAAATGCTTTATGATAGCCGTGGCGGCTGGAAGATAGCGCTGTAGCGCAGTGGCAACTCGACACGCTGGTTTGGTACCTGTGTAACCGAAAGCAGCACGGAGTGAAATTTAAACGGCTCGGGTTGCTGGTAAAATGCCTCCTGGAAAAGATTTTTTTGGTTTTGCTGGCTTTCGGACTTGTCCTTTTGCTCGGCTTGTTTTATCTTTTTCATGAAATAGCATTTACCGTTACAATGCAACTGCGGCTTATTGCGGTTTACGCAAAGGTTGGCCGCAATGTAGTCCTTATTCAGCTCAAACCCCGCATATACAAACAGGCGGGAGAAGTTGGCTGATAGCAGGGCCACAATTAACAAATAAGCGGTTAAACGTTTCGGCATATCGGCGCAAAGGTAAAGCTTGCGCTGCACATTATTACACGCTGCCTTAAATTTACCTGCATAAAAAAACGCCTGTTACAAGGTAGCAGGCGTTTAGTGTTATAAGGTTGGTTTGAAGGCTATTTTGCGCGTTTTAAAGTAAAGTGGGTAGACGCTCCACCGAAGTCAAGGTCAACGCCGCAAGAGTCGGCATATACTTTACCTTTATGCGGGTAATCTGTTCCTGATACGTTTACAGTGAAAGAGAAATCATCTCCTTTGATTTTGCCATTTTCAACAGCTACATCACCCATTGGTGATTTGGCTACACCTGTTAACTTTTCGCCATCTACTTTAAAATCGTAAGAAACGTCGAGCGCCTGGCCATCAGGTGTGTTGATAACGCCGCTCCATTTTCCGTTCAGGTCTGCAAATACGGCTGCCATTGCAAAAACTACGCAGCATACCAATAAGGCTGTAGTAAAAAATCTTCTTTTCATAATCGAGTTTAAATTTGTCGTCTTAAATATAAGCCTTTATTAAAAAGAAATCATCAATAAGGTATTAAATTAATTAGGAGTAAGAACCTTGGCAATAATTTGCTATCAAACCGGTTGCGCCTACAATAAAATGCATATAAATTGTGTATTTAATTACAATTAGTGCCTGGCGTTCATAATAATTATTAGTTTTACCTGTCTAACGTACAATTAATGAAAAAGCTTTCCTCTGTTTTATTTATGCTGTTGAGTGTTCCCGTTTTTGCGCAGCAGCAGGACTATCCTATACAGCCTGTTGCGTTTACAAGCGTAAAACTGAGCGATAAATTCTGGAACTCTCGTATCGAAACCAACCGTACGGTTACCATCCCCGCATCTTTTGAGCGTTGCAAAGCCACTGGCCGCGTCAAGAACTTTGAAATGGCAGCAGCGGGTAAAGGCAAGTTTTGTACTACATACCCGTTTGATGATACAGACATTTATAAAACCGTAGAAGGGGCATCATACTCACTTGCCCTGCATCCCGATAAAAAGCTGGAAGCTTATCTCGATTCGATGATTACCATAGTAGGCAAGGCGCAGGAGCCGGATGGCTATTTGTACACATCACGCACTATCGACCCATTGCACCCCGGCAGCTGGGCGGGCCCCGAACGCTGGGTACTTGAGCAGGAAAACAGTCACGAGCTTTACAACGCAGGCCATATGTATGAAGGTGCAGTTGCGCATTACATGGCTACCGGTAAACGCAACTTTTTAAACATTGCCCTTAAAAATGCCGATTTGCTCGTAAAAACCTTCGGGCCAAACAAACGCCATGTTGCGCCCGGGCACGAGGTTGTTGAGATGGGCCTTGTGAAGCTATATCGCATAACTGGTAAAAAGGAATACCTTGATCTGGCTAAGTTTTTTATTGATGAACGGGGCAAAAAGAAATATAACACCAAAAGCAAAAGTGCCTGGGAAAACGGCGTTTACTGGCAAGATGATAAGCCGGTAATTGCGCAGGACGAAGCTGAAGGTCATGCCGTACGAGCTATGTACCTGTATTCGGGCATGGCCGACGTGGCCGCCCTGACTGGCGACAAAGATTACCTTGCCGCTATTGATAAAATATGGAACAATATGGTTGGCAAAAAAATGTACGTGCAAGGCAGCATTGGCGCCGTTGGCGACGGTGAGCGCTTTGGTGCCAACTACGAATTGCCGAATACCACCGCATACAATGAGACTTGTGCCGCAATAGGGAATGTATACTGGAATCAGCGTATGTTTTTATTACACGGCGATGCCAAGTATATTGACGTAATGGAAAAAACGCTTTATAACGGGCTGATATCCGGCGTAGGGTTGGACGGTAAATCATTTTTTTATACCAACGCCATGCAAATTACCGACGCTTTTAACCACCCGGACATTGAGCGCGAACGCGCCGGTTGGTTTACCTGCTCGTGCTGCCCAACAAACGTGGCGCGCCTGATGCCGTCAATACCCGGCTATGTTTATGCGCAAAATGGCAAGGATGTTTTTGTTAACCTGTTTATAAGCGGCACCGGTAATTTAAAAGTTGATGGCAAAAGCCTGCAAATTGTACAGCAAAATAATTACCCATGGGATGGTGGCCTGGCATTTACGGTGAACCCCGCAAGTAGTTTGGCAGCCAACCTGAAGATACGCATACCAGGTTGGGCACAAAATGAGGCTGTACCGTCAGACCTTTATGGCTATCAGCAAGCCTCTGACAAAAAGGTGGAGATTAAACTTAACGGCAAGCCTGCCAGTTATGCAATGCAAAACGGCTATGCCGTGTTAAGCAGGAAGTGGAAAAAGGGCGATAAAGTTGAAGTCAATCTGCCTATGGAAGTTCGCCGTGTTACTGCCAACGAAAAATTGGCCGATGATAATAACAAAGTTGCATTGCAGCGCGGCCCACTAATGTATTGTGCCGAATGGAAAGACAATAATGGTAAGGCATCAAATATCATTTTGCCGCAAACGTCAACCTTTACAGCGCAATATCAACCACAATTATTAAATGGCGTAATGACTTTATCCGCACCTATAAAAGCTGTTGACGTGGATGATAATGGGCAAAACATCGTGACACGTAACGCAACACTTACAGCTATACCATATTACAGTTGGGCCAATCGCGGCAAGGGCGAAATGATGGTTTGGTTCCCGCAGGCGGTTAAGTCGGTAGATCTGTTGGCTAAGTAAAAGCCGGTATTATTTGGCGGGGATATCGTAGTAATAAATTGGCGCGTAAACGCCTTCGCTGGTGGTGAGGTAACCCTTGCCATCGGGCGTAAAGCCGATAGCCTCGCCCTGCCTTTCCTGTTTGTACGGAAGCTCACGGTAGGGGCGCTGCAATGTTTGCCATATAGGTTCATTGGGTTTTCGCTGCCAGTAATATACCTTCTCGTAGCTTTTTACCAATACCTGTGTGCCATCTTTGGATATATCTGCTGCAGTTATCCACTTAAAGGGCTTTATGCCGGGGAAGAATAACCGGGTGCGGAAGGTAAGTACGGCCGTGTCGCCGGGCGTAAATTTTAAAGGTGTAGTGTAAACACTTACGCTGTCCCAGCGCTTGGTTATCACATAAAGTAGTTTTTCAAGCGGGTCAACAGCTATAGCCTCGCAATCGCGCGGGCTGTCGGGATATTTGAGGTATAAGGTTGAGGGCGCAGTGTGGGCAACGGTTTCTTTTCCCCAATCGGCCTTTTCTTCAAACCGGCTAATGTTTACAAAAGATTTTGTACTTGAGTTATCGCCAACGTCGCCAAGGTAAACGTAACTTTTGCCTTTTTTGGGCCCCGGACCAACTGCAATATCTTCAACGTCGTTAGCGCCATGGCCATGGCCGCTGCCTGTGTAGTAAATGGTTGTAAGTAGTTTTCCCTGCGGATCAATAGCAAAGAAACGGCTGGTGTCGCCGCTATCATTGTGAACGTAATAAACATTGGGGTGTAGCGTAGAGGCGGCAATGCCCGATGTTTCGTCCATCTCCTTGTCTGACAGTATGCCACCGGGCTGTATTTTGCTGTCAATCAGCCTGTGCTTGGCGTAAGCACCTAAAAAAAACACTGCAACAACAGGTATTATTATCCTTAACTTTTTTCTGCGACTCATCTTTTGTGCATTTATAACAGCCAATAGGGTAATATATTATGAAGTTTGCAGCATTATTGCTTTACTGTAACAAAGGTAGCAATTTATGTTGTCCACCCACTTATTGTAAAGTAGCAATAAAAAAGCCCCGGCCAAGGCCAGGGCTCCATATTATTTTTGTAATTGTTATTCTGTTACAACAACAACGCTCTCTTTTTTACCAACGGGTGGCGCAAAGCTAATCTCGGCATCAGGTTTTGATACGTCGGTTAAAGCAACCTTGCCGCGTTCGCGACGCAGGATACGGTTAAACAACGATATTTCACGGTCGAACAAAAAGCGGAAGAACAGCTTTGTCCATGACATATGATAATGTAACGTGTCATAATATTCAGGCGCTGTTTTGCGTATTTGCGGCAATTTGTTCCAAGGTATAGACGGGAAATCGTGGTGCTCATTATGGAAGCCTACGTTGAAAGCTACCTTATTAAGTTTACCATAGTAGCTGTATGTTTCCTGCTCGGCACTGTGTGTAAGGTAATGTTCCTGTATCCAGCGGGCACCAAGCGGGTGCAAGCCAACAGAAAATGAGAAGCTAAGCAGCAAATAAATTACCGCAGGCCATCCCATAAAATACCATATAGCTGTAGTAAATGCAACTTGTATTGCAAAGTTGGTGACAATCCAACCGTCAATAGGGTGTATTTCTCGTAACCTTGATAAACGGAACACCTGGAAAACCGGGAAAAATAACAACCAAACAGCTTTACCTAAAAATGAGTTATTAATCAATTTTGCTTCCCAGTGATTTGGTAAGTCGGCGTCAAGCTCGTGCACACCTTGGAAGGCATGGTGCTTAATGTGATATTTTTCGAATGATATAGCGCTTGGCAATATTTGCGGCAAGTTGGCAAACATTGATGCCCAACGGTTTGCGTTACGGTTTTTAAACAATAACTGGTGTGTACACTCATGTATCATTACAAACAAAGCGTGGTCTGCAAAAGCACCAAGCAGGTATGCACCGGCTAAAATTGCCCACCAGGGTTGGTCGCGCAGAAACCAGGCCATAACAATTTGAAAGCCTACCAGGCCTATAATAGCAAAAATGGTGTTAGGGTTTTTACCTATAAGCTGCCTTAACTGAGGGAACTGTTTAAGGATCTTTTTTGTACGGATGCGGTGTGGTTCCGACTCTTGCGAGTAAACAAAATCGGTTTTCTTATTCATATGTTATGTTAGTGTTTATACGTTGGGTATAAGAAATAAAGGTATAGATAAAATATCAGATTCCTGTAAAATTTAAAAATTAGAATTCTTAAAATTTTCACTCAAGTTAAAAAATTGATAATTGAAATTAAAGTACTAACGGAATAAGCGCTGCTTTATGATTTAGAAATTGATGATTGGTTTAAAAATTCTATTGTTATTGTTTATGTAACAATTAAGAAACCTTGCCCTGCTTTGTAAAAGTTTCTTGCCACTTTTGCCCCTCCAATTATAAGTTATAACCATGCGCAAGGCAATTTTAATAATCATCTCTATCCTCTTAACTTACAGCTACAATACATATGCGCAGGGAGGGGCGAAGGGATCTATCAGTGGTAAAGTTACCGATGCTAATACCAAACAACCAGTAGACTACGCAACGGTATCGATATTTAAGCAAGGATCGACCAGCCCTTTCAATGGTATGAGTACCGATGCCAAGGGTAGCTTTAAAATTGACAACGTACCTGCAGGCGATTATAAAGTAACGGTTGACTTTTTGGGCTATCAAAAAACTACCATCGAGCATGTTATTGTGGGCGGCAATCCATCTACGTCCGTATTAAATAATATCCTATTACAGCCATCATCAAAGCAATTGCAAACCGTGAATGTGGTAGCAAAGGCTCCGATCATCGAAAATCGTATCGACAAGACGGTTTACAACGCCGCTAATGATCTTACTTCGCAAGGCGGGGTAGCAATAGATGTTTTAAAGAAGGTACCCCAGGTTACGGTGGATATCGATGGTAATGTTGAACTGCAGGGTAACGCCAATGTGCGCTTCCTTATTAACGGTAAACCATCCAGCATATTTGGCGCAAGCCTTGCCGATGCCTTGCAGGCCATACCTGCCAGCCAGATAAAGAGTATCGAGGTAATTACCAGCCCTGGTGCTCGTTACGATGCGGCCGGTACTGGTGGTATCATCAATATTATATTAAAAGACAACAAAGTACAGGGCATAAATGGAAGCATTAACCTTGCTGCGGCCACCCGCCGCGAAAACGGCTCTTTCAACTTTAGCGCGCGTAAAGGTAACGTTGGCATTAACGCCTTTTTTAGCGGCAACGCGCAGTTAAATACAACGGTGTTAAGTAACAGCACCCGTACATCGACAGATGCTGATGGTAATGTAAGTACCCTTGCCCAAAATGGCAGTGCATCATCAAAAAGGAGCGGCTATCAATCGGGCCTGAGTTTCAACTGGAGCATTACGCCTAAAGATGAGTTCACCGCAACCGTTGGTTTTAACCATTTTGGTAACAGTAACGCCGGTTTGACAAACCAGTTACAGCAACAATATAACCCGGCAAATACCCTGTTATCTACGCTGGCAAGTGCCCGTAACTCCGACAGCCGCTTTAGTGCAAACGCTGTGGACTGGAGCCTGGCTTACAAAAAGAACTTTAAAACCGAAGGGCAAACGCTGGAGTTTTTATTTAACTCGAGCCGCAGCAACAATACATCAAGATATTCTCAGCAACAAGATTATCTTACAGGAGGCTACCCAAGCACAGGCTCAAGGGCAAACAATCCCGGTAAGGACAGGGAAACAAACGTCTCACTTGATTACGTGCAGCCTGTTACCAAAAGCTTTACATTGGAGACAGGCGCAAAGGTTGTCATTAATAACCTGAGCAACTCAGTTGTAACAGATAGTTTGCTGAATGATGGCAGCTACATAAACAACGCCGACCAAACTTACGGATTTAACTACAAGCGCAATATTTACGCGGCTTACGTGTCGGCAACGTTTTCGGTGTTTAATAAGTTCCTGGATTTGAAGCCCGGCTTACGTAACGAGTACACCACTACCACCGCCGATTTCCAAAACGTAACTATTCCCAGCTACAACACGCTCGTGCCATCAATGGTGTTATCGCACAAGTTTAATGATGCTCAATCAATTAAGTTAAGTTATAATTACCGCATAGAAAGGCCAGATTACAGGGATGTGAACCCGTTTTATAATATCAGCGATCCGTACAATATCAGCACAGGTAACCCTAACCTTAAACCCGAAAAAAGCAATAGCCTCGAGTTGGGCTTCAACCAATCGTTTAACAGCGGCGCAAGCTTTTCGGCCAATGTATTTTACCGCCATAACAGCGACGATTTGCAAGACTACAGCACCCGTTATGATGTGCTAACCATTAATGGTCGTGATTATTATGATGTATTGCTAAGCCAGCGTGCAAACATTGGCACGCAAACATCTGTAGGCGGTAATTTATTTGCTTCGGTACCGGTAACCAGCAAATTTAACCTGCGCAGTAATGTTTTCCTGATAAGCCGTAATAATAACAACCCGGGCATTGCAAACGTTACAGGCTTTGGTTACCGTATCAATTTAAACGCGAGCTACCAATTTGGTAATGACCTTACAGCCGAGGCTTTTGGTAACTATAATTCATCGCAAAGGGTTTTGCAGGGTACAAGGCCACAGTTTTTCTTTTACAATTTTGCGGTGCGTAAACAGTTTATGGATAAAAAGGCCAGCATTGGCTTAATGGCAACAAATCCGTTTGGTTTGTATGTTAACCAACGCTCGGTTACCGAAGGTGTTGGATTTCGCCAATTAAACTTAAGGCAGCTGCCGTTCCAGTCGTTTGGTATAACGCTTAGCTACAAATTTGGTAAGCTGGAGTTCTCAAAAAATAAAGGCGAAAGAGGTAATAATGAAGGCGGCGAAAACATGCCATCGGCACCAGAGGGTGGCGGTACAAAATAATATTTAATACCTATGATTAAGGTCGCCTTTAAAACAAAAGGCGGCCTTTTTTTATTGTGCATTATATAGCTATAAGTACCATGAATACTACTGCTAAACATTTTAAAATCATCAACAGCCGCACAGGCAATGTTATACATTACTGCTCGTTCGCTACAGAATTGAACCCCGATGAGCTTAAAGCCGAACTTAATAAAATTAAGGCTCAGGTTGCGAGCACAAACCGCCTAAACCAGGACACTATTTACTGGGAAGAGGTGAAGGTTGGGGAATAATTACGTCTAATTAATTATTTGCTTTACTCGTCTGATAATCAGTATATTTATTTGCCAATTATAAGCAGCCGAACCAGCTGCCTGTCTTCTTGAATAATTAAATATACCTGATCATGAAAAAGCCCCTTTTAATGGTGTTTGCCTGCATTTGCCTGCAATATACCCTGCACGCGCAAACTACAGCTGCGCCAAGAACCGACAACGATATCAAGCAAATTGTAAGCAAGTTGCAAACAACCCTGGCTGCCACAACGGTTGAAAGGGTATATATTCATTCAGATAAACCATACTACGACCCTGGCGATACCATATATTTTAAGGCTTATGTAACTGCAGGCAGTCAGCATCAGATCTCAAAAGGCAGTTCGGTTTTGTATGCCGATTTAATAGGTAAGAATGATTCGCTCATGCAATCTATCATATTGCAGCTTGATAATGGCCAGGCACACGGCGATTTTGAACTGCCGAAGTATCTTACAAAAGGTAATTACCGAATACGTGCTTATACGCAATTTATGCAAAGCCAGGGCGGGGAGTATTTGTCGTACAGAACAATATCTGTTACCGGGCACAGTCTGACCAAGGTAACGCCTGCAGCCGCAAATCCCGATGTTCAATTTTTTGCAGAGGGTGGTAGTTTTGTAGCTGGTTTACCATCAAGAATATCTTTTAAGGCGGTAGGGGCAGATGGTCTTGGTATCAATATCAAAGGAACAGTTGTTGATAATTTAAATAAAGTAGTCGGAAAATTTACCACCGCACGCGTTGGCTTGGGGCAATTCTTTTTAACGCCCGAAGACGGCAAAACTTATCGGGCAAAGGTCACCTACCCCGATGGTAAGACAGCTTCGGTTGATTTGCCTAAAGCTGTGCCTGCCGGGATGACCCTTACGGTTAATAACGATGCTGAAGATAAAATGTCGGTAGAGATAAATGCCAACAAGGCTTTCTATCTGGCCAATAAAAATAAGGAACTTGCGGTGGTAATTTACAATGCCGGGATAGTTAAAACGGTAAAAGCCGTGCTTGATAATCAATCTTTAGGTTTTGATTTGGCTAAGAAAGATCTACGTACTGGTGTAGCGCAAGTCACATTATTTTTGGATGGAAGCCCTGTAAACGAGCGCCTTGCTTTTATTCAAAACCGGGCTGAACTAAACGTGATGGTAAACAGCGACAAAGCAGCTTATGCCAGAGGTGATAATGTACAGCTGAACCTAAACGCTAAAACAGCCGACAGCCAAAAGCAGTCAACGGGATATTTTTCATTATCGGTAGTTAATGATACCAAGGTGCCGACGGATGAAAATAGGGGTAACATAGTAACCGATTTACTGCTAACACCTGAGCTCACGGGTTATGTGGAGCAGCCTGGCTACTATTTTAATAACCCTAATGCAGATACCCGCAAAAGTTTAGACCTTTTGATGCTGACGCAAGGCTACCGCGGTTTTGTATGGAAGGATGTACTTACCGGTAACATATTGGCAAATAGTTACGTGCCGAAAACGGCTTTACAAGTAAGCGGTGTATTACTGAACCAGGCTAATCAGCCTGTGCCCAATAACAAGGTTGTATTGATGGCTAAGCAAAGTGGCCTGCTTTTAAACAGCCAGACAGATGGAGACGGCCGTTTTGTATTTGATAAGATAGCCTTTATGGACCGAACCGGCTTTTTGCTGAAAATAGATAATGCTACCACAAAAAACAAACTGCATGTTGTGCTCGATAAAACCCACAACTTACCACCGATTCCAGCCGACAGCTATCCATCAGAAAAAACTATGGCTAACTTGCCGGAGGGGGAGAGCTATGCTAATAACGATAATTTGAGCAATCCAAAACTAAGCAATGCATTGCTCACCAATAAAAATGCAGTTTACCGGTCATCAAACCTGGCCGGGGCGGGCAATGCGGACCAGGTAATATACAAAACATCATTCCGCAATGCATCTACTTTAACTACAGGTTTGGATGGCGTGGCACGCGGAATACGTTTCGAGGCGGGTAAAGCATATCAACGCGCCAGGATTGTTGGCTCGAACGCACAAGCGTTTAATGAGCCGATGTTATTGGTGGTTGATGGCACCATCACATCAGCAGATATCGACTCGTTTAATCCTAATGATGTTGAAACCGTGGAGATATTAAGAGGATCAAACGCCAGTATTTACGGTATGGCCGGGGGCGCAGGGGTAATAGTAATTAACACTAAGCAGGGCGGCGAAAGCGAACCATCATTCGCCCGCGAAATGTCGCCGGGTGTAATTGCCATTATGCCGCAGGGCTTTTATGCGGCAAGACAATTTTATACGCCAAATATAAATACAGCTATTAACAACCCACGTAAAACAATTATGTGGAACCCTGACGTGGTGACAGATAAAAACGGAAACGCCGTTGTGTCTTTCAATAGCAATAGCCCTGCTGGTACTTACAGGGTAACTGTTGAAGGTATTGATGCTAATGGTTACCCGGCAGCTTCGGTTACAAGCTATACCGTTAAGTAAGCGCCCCGCTTAGTGGCTTATGATATAAACTTTATCGAGCACCTGGTTACGCGTTGCGCTATTTACAAACTTTGGCAAAATGTTTTCTTGCGGGTAATTGGCAAACGATGCAACTACTTTAAAGGCTGACTTTTGCTGAGTGAGCTGGTCGAGAGTTAATTGGTTGGCAAAAAATAACGACTGTGGAGGGGTCTTGTCAAAAGCTTCCGGCGCTATAAAAGCAACAGGCCGCTTGTTATAAAACTGAAACACGTTATTTGATTGCCTGAGTGAATAAACGCTATAGCTATCAAACTTAGGTTGATTAATATAACTGGCCGCTGTTATCTGCCCATTGTACGATGCCAACATGTTAAAGAATACTGTATTCATATAAAAGTTGGCGAATAGCACAGCGCAACATACCAGTAAGAAGTTGCGATAGGCAGGTGCGGCTTTGGCTCTTATGATCACCAATGCGACTGCACCAAACAACAGACAAGACAGTACAAACAGTAATTGGCTTGGCGGCTTCAAGAAGATATGTACAGTTATAATCAGAAGCGGGAGCGCAACAATAAAAAGCCATGTGGCGACTTGTCTATACACTTCTGCTGCTTTGGACAGCTTTGCGTAACAGTAAGGTGCCGTTACAATGGCAAAAAGCGGAAACACTGCGTTAGTATAAAAAGGCAACTGAAAACCCGATAGTGAAAATAACAGCAGCAATAATAAACCACCGCTTAAAGCATAGTATTCAGGTAGTTTAATCTTGCTGATGATTTGCCTGGTGTTTTTATAAATGGCATAATAAAATAGAAGGCACCACGGCAAAAATGCCCAAAGCAGGGTATGCGCAAAAAATAATATACTGCCTGATGACTTTTGTTTGATAGGGCCATTATTCACAAACCGGCCAAACTGGCTGTCCCACAAAAACCATTTAATGCCCGATACATTGGTTCGTGCAAATACAACTTTTTCGGCATGTGCATCAAACTGGATGTAAAGAGCGTAAAACTCTGGCAGGGTAAAAAGGGCGGTAGTTAAAAAAAGAAATACCCAAACCGGACGAAAAGCTGAAGTAAAACGACCTGTGAATACAAGTTGCCCCAGTAATGCCCCATAAACGGCACCTATCAGGAAAATACCTTTCGTCATCACGGCAAATGCAGTAAGCAGAGCGGCTAGTAAAAAATCGGTAAAAGTAAAGCGCTGGTTCAGGCGGGCTACATGGTAAATAGCGCCCGTTACAAAAGCCATTAAATAAGGCTCGGCCCGTACATCTACGTTCGATAGCATGGTATGCTGCGCCGTCATCAATATAAGTACGGCAGTTATGGCTATCTCTGTGCCGTAAAATTTACGGCTAAATAAAAAGGTGTATAGGGCACTTAATAAAAAGCAAATCAAGGCAGGCAGCCTGTAAGCCCAAACACTTATGCCAAATGTTTTGAAACTGAGCCAAATTGCCCAAAAAGGGAAGTGAGGTTTATCGAGCCAATTCTGGTTGTAGGTAAACAACTGCAGCAGATTATGCCTATACATCATATTTTTGGCTATAGATGCATAAAGGCCGGGATCGTCACTAAAAAAGTCAGTATTTATGCCCGCAAAGTTTACCGCAAGCGCCAGTACAAAAATTAGCAGGTATAACGGTTTTACGGTATTGTTCATTGTTGCGTGTAACGCAGCAAATATATAATAATCTGTCTTGCCGTTGTATCAGCCTCGGCCCCCGCCATAAAGGGCAAAAAAAAACCCCCACCTAGGGCGGGGGCAAAAACTCACAACAATTGTTTTAACCTTTCGGTCTATTCCTAACTGCAATGTGATTTTCTGTGTATATATAACATGCTCAGGTAATTAAAGTTTTTAAGTGGCCTTATAAATTCTAAAAAATTTAAGGTTTGATAATATGGGCATCAGTAGATAATTATACATATTTGTATGCCGGTGATTAATACGCTTTAACCGCCACCGGGTAAACTAAAATATTTATGAAAAAAGTGTTTCAAATTAAAAAAGCTTTACTGCTTGTTGTTGCCGTTTTATTTAGCGCTGCTGCTTTTGCGCAAAAGCCAATCCCGAGCCCTCGCGATAGTGTAAGCGGCGTTATTAAAGGTGCAACCATCACAATTAATTATGGTAGCCCTTCGGTAAAAGGCCGTAAGGTTTTTGGCGAGTTGGAGAAATATGGCAAAGTTTGGCGTGCAGGTGCTAACGAAGCTACCGTATTTACCACATCTAAAGATATTATGGTTGAAGGTAAGGCCTTACCAGCCGGTAGCTATGGCTTATTTGCTATACCAACAGAAGGCAAATGGACAATTATTTTCAATAAGGTGGCTAAACAATGGGGCGCATATAAATATGAAGAATCGCAGGATGCTTTGCGCGTTATGGTTACACCTAAAAAAGCAAGCAAAAGCGAGCGCTTAGTTTATAAAATAGATAAAAAAGGCTTTTCGCTTAACTGGGATACTATAAGTGCACCGGTATCAATAAAATAATTATCGCTTGTTAATGAAGTTAAGGCCCCGGTTAATCCGGGGCTTTTTTGTTGCAGCCTGGTTGTGTATATTTACTGCATTACATGCGTTACCCCTATTTAAAAAAACCTGTTGTTAAACGTGTAATCGCTATTGTTGCACTTTACCTGCTTTTGCAATTGCTAATGCTTTTTGCGCGGCACCCGCAGGCAGTGGAGCAATATTATTCGCAGGGATTATATAAGGGCATTTGTTTGATACTGCACCCGGTATTAAATATACTTCCATTTAGTTTGGGAGATATCTTCTACATCTCGGTTGTATGTGCGTTCATCTATGCGCTCTTCAGGGTAGTTGTTCTGTTAATCAAAACGCAGTTTAAGCGGGCAGCCGGTTTTTTCTTAGGTATAGTTATAGCTGTGCAAGCAGGAATAATAATATTTTACCTGTTATGGGGCTTAAACTATTTCCGGCCTTCGGCAGCCACTAGGCTTGGCCTGCGCGACAGCACACTAAATTTTGAGGATCTTAAAGCGGTCACCAACCAGCTTATTGATAGTGCAAATACTTCGCGGGGGCGTCTCACTTCAGCTGATTTTAAGAAAGGTAATGACACAATTTATCAGCAAGCTATAAGTGCTGTTAAGCAACTGGGCAGCACGTCGGTAAGTTATCATACTTACAGCCCGCGTATTAAGCCCTCTCTGCTCACCTTCATCACCAATTATATTGGTACATCGGGCTATTACAACCCATTTACTACCGAAGCGCAGCTTAACTACCAAATGCCGGTACACACACGCCCCTTTGTTGCCTGCCATGAAATGGCCCACCAGATGGGTTACGGCCCGGAAGATGAAGCCAATTTTGTAGGCTACCTGGCAGCCAGCAGGTCGGCAGATAAATTGCTGCAGTATTCGGCTTACTACCAGGGTTTGCAGGAATGTATGTACAGCCTGCGGGCAAAAGATTCTGTTACATACAAGGCTTTCAAGAAGAAAATATCGCCACAAGTGTTAGCTGATTATAAAGCTGAGCGTTTGTACTGGCTATCTTATATTAATAAGTTAAATGCGATAAGCAGCGTGTTTTACGATAATTTCCTGAAGGCTAATAACCAGCCCGAGGGAATGCGCAGGTATAACCGTATGGTTGCGTTGTTAATGGCCGAATACAAAAAAGAGGGGACTATTTAAGATAGCATGTACAGAGAGCGGTAGCGGGTAAAAAAAGTGCGTCCCGTATCTCACCCCAGGACGCACAACAACATCATTCAAATAATGTTGATCAACTAAACCTCAGATAATATGCTTGCTTACCCAAGTTCTTTATAGATATGGCCAATAGGCCGCCTAATTCAAATAAAAAACGCTATCGTGGATAGATAGATTCTTGTAAGTGTCAAAGGTACACAATGATGCTGCGCGCACCAAAGCCAATAGCGCTTTTGATGTCTTTTCGACATTTTATTGACAAATGTGTTGCCAGATCGCTCATTTGTTAAAAAGTTATTATAATATCTGGCGGTTTGATCCGGGTAGCGTTAAGAGCTTTTATGTTTAAGACTCATTGGCTATTGCGTAATTACTTTACCTGCAATAAATTATATTTGCCGTAGTATATGAAACGTATAAGCCTTTTATTGCTACTGTTAATTACTGCTGCGGGCGGTTATGCGCAAAGCATATCTTTTTATGACCTTACCAATCTTACCAACTTAACTGATGGCGAGGCGCACACTTATTTAACGCTTGGTAAAGTGTTTAAGCAACAGTATGTTGAAGAGGTAGGCGGCAAAAGGTTGGAACGTTTTACTACCATCAATAACAAAGTAAAGCCCCAAAATATTACTATAGGGGTAAAGGAAATTTTAAGCAACGGAACGGTACTTCACACCGTTACCTATGAAACATTCGACCCGCAACACATTGTAAATATGATAGGGCAGGCAAAGCGGGCGAAGCTTATTATGAAGTTTCAAGGAGTAGATGCTAACAACAATATTTACCTGTTCGATAATGATTTTTATTCCGTCGCCATGTACATCAGCGTGAAAGATAGCCGTGGCCTGGTAAAGATCAACCAAAAGGATTTCACAAGTAATTAAGCTTTCGAGCATTTGCACTTTCCCGTGTAAATTTTAGCCTTCCTCAAATATATCGGCACAACTTTTTACCTTTAACGCATGAGCGCGATTGCCCGGGCCGATAAAGCTAACTGGCCATACATTTTCATTGCTTTGGCCGTAGCACTAAACTTCAGTGGGTTATTTGTACCTGTGATTGGCCCCGATGGCACACTTTACGCCAGTATAGCCAAAACAATGGCTTTGCATAATGACTTTGTTAACCTGTTTGCCTACGGCGCCGACTGGCTTGATAAACCACACTTCCCGTTTTGGATAACGGCGCTATCTTTTGAAATTTTCGGGATCAGCACCTGGTCATATAAGCTTCCGGGTATTTTATTTATGCTGATGGGCAGTTGGTACACCTACCTGTTTGCAAAGGCCCTTTACACCAAAGAGGTAGCCCTTTGGGCGGTTTTGATACTGCTTACATCACAACACATCATATTATCTAATAATGATGTTAGGGCCGAGCCCTATTTAACGGGATTGATAATAGCGGCTGTATATCATATCTACAGGGCTTATACACGCAACAGCTTTTGGCAATTGTTATTGGGCAGCCTGTTTACCGCCTGCGCTATCATGACAAAGGGAATGTTTGCCCTGGTGCCTATAGGTGGTGCAATTGCGGGCCATTTAGCCATAACCAGGCAATGGAGGGCATTATTCAATTTGCGCTGGTTGTTGGCTGCTGTATTTGTTTTGATTTTTATCCTGCCGGAAATTTATTGTTTATACGTACAGTTTGATGCACAGCCGCAGAAGGTTGTCTTCGGGCAAACACATGTATCGGGCATCAAATTCTTTTTTTGGGACAGCCAGTTTGGGCGCTTTTTCAATACGGGCCCTATAAAAGGCCACGGCGACCCATCTTTCTTTATTCATACTACGCTGTGGGCTTTTTTGCCTTGGTCGCTTATCCTTTTTGCGGCTATTTATCGCTTTATAAAAACAGGCGTAAAAGATGTAAAGTCGCATGAGTGGTATTGCATAAACGGTGCCATGCTTACTTTTCTATTATTCTCGGCATCAAAGTTCCAGCTGCCTCATTATTTAAATATTGTGTTTCCGTTTTTTGCCATTATTACGGCGCAGTACGTTATTGGCCTTAAAACGCCGAAGACAATTACGTTGGTTCGTAATGTACAGTTAGGGTTGGTGCTGGTTTTGTTGCTTGTTATAGGCGTATTGCATTTCTACTTTAGGCCCTCACAATTCAATTGGCATATTGGGTTTACAGTAGCGGTATGGTTATTATTGCTGGTTATCGTTCCCGGCAATTTTACAGCTACGGATTTCAGGGAGATGGCTTACCGGACACTAATAGCTTCTTTTGTAGTAAACTTGTATTTAAACCTGGCATTTTATCCATCGCTGCTTAAATACCAGTCGGGCAGCGAGGCCGCAATGTGGATCAATCGTAACAATCCTGAAAAGCTACCTGTGGTGCAGTTGCATGAGAATAACTCTCACCCAATGGATTTTTATATTGCACAGCCCATTGTAACTATATACCCTGACAAACCCGTTGAACTACCCAAGCCGCCATTTTTATTTTACGGCAACGCCGATGGCATTAAAACATTTACCGATAGGGGGATGACAGCCCAGCCCGTAGCACAGTTCCAGCATTATTGGATATCGCGCCTTAAGCCACAGTTTTTAAATTACAAAAACCGCCCTCAGGTGTTAGATACCATGCAGGTGGTTTTAATTAGGTAAGTTTTTAAACCACTCGGCCCATTAGCGGATCGGTCTGCGTAGCTTGGCCTGTTTCAACCCTGCCTGCAAACCTCTTTTTAAATTGTGCAAAGCCGTTTGCTTTAACCGTTACATCGTACCAGCCGTAACTTTTTAATAAGTCGAGTTTTAAAGTTTGTGGAGCAAAGCTTTCGCGCTGTACCTCGAATTTTTTGGTTCCGGTTTTGTAGGCATTGTCGGTTACCTCTATTTTCAGAGGCGCGATCTTTCCGCTTATCGAAAATGTAAGTACGGCGTTACCGGTAGGCTTGCCGTCTTTAGTTTCATAAGTCAGCGCCGCGTATAGTCCCGGATCGTTTTTGTCACCTTTAAATTCGCGGTAAAATCCATTGGGGCCATATGCGCGCAAATGATAGTTGCCATCTTCAAAATCCTGCAGACTAAAAGTGTCTTGTAACTGGTCGCCGGGTTTGGCGGCGTAGTTCCATGTACGCGCCGCTTCGGTTGTCTGAGGGGCAGTAACAGATGTGTAATTACCAGGTGCATAAACCAGCAAAGGGCTGCCCGCCGACTGCTTGCCAAAAAATGTATTGCCCGCTTTAAATGTGAGCTTAAAGCTTTGACGATCTTCATCAAGCTGCCCGTCTACGTATAGTTCATATGGTAGGGCATTGGCTGGTTTAATACCCGGTTCCTGCCTGGCAAGTAATGGCGATGTAAGCGGATTTTTATTTACCGCTGTGATATCCTCCTGGCTAAACTTTTTAAAATCATCGGGCAGTTTTTTAAACTGTGCCTTGTGTATGTCCTCGGCCGATTGATCTTTATTTAAAAAGGTAAGCGCAGGCAGCTTCTCGCCGTTATAAGAGCGAAAAACAGAAGTAAGGTCACCGCAAACGGTTCGTCGCCATTCACTGATGTTCTCTTCCTTAATCTTTTTGCCGGTTTTATGCTGTAGCCAGTTTTCTAAAAATTGCAGGGTTGATGTGTGATCAAAAACTTCGGAGTTTACGTAACCACCCCGGCTCCAAGGCGATGCAACAATCATGGGCACCCTAAAGCCTAAGCCAATGGCGCTTTCACGTTTGTAATTATTAGGGAAACCTTTGCGGTCAAGCTCCTGGTCCAGCGTTACGAATTCAACGCGGGTATTTATCCCGTCAGATACCTTGCCTGTACCTTCCTTATGCGAGTGAGGCGCCACAAAGGGTGGAATGTGATCAAAGTAGCCGTCGTTTTCATCGTAATTGAGGATGAAGATGGTTTTTTTCCAAACCTCCGGGTTATGGGTAAGGATGTCCAGCACTTCCGACAGATACCAGGCGCCGTACCATGGCGCGCTTGGGTGGTCCGAAAAGTTTTCAGGCGCTGTTATCCATGACACGGTTGGCAATTTCCCGGTTTTTACATCCTGCCGAAATTGATAAAGCACATCCCCTTTAGGTACCTGCATACTGCGTTCGGTACCATTGTCGTCGTATTTAAGGGTAGCAAGTTTATGGTAATCAGCGTCACCCTGGTTTGTTGTAAAAGCTTTTTGATGCAAGCTTTTTTCGCGCGGTGTGAGTTTGTCAAAAGCACCGGGTTCAAAAATCCAGTTGTCTTTTTCAATTGATGCCTGTTCATTTTGTAATTGCTTCAGTTGCTTTTTTAACTTAAGTAGTTCTTTGCCCTCGGCAGCTGAGCCTTCAACTTTTGCCTGCGCATTTTTAATCAGCGCCGGAAGTTCTGCCCGGCGTTTTTTTAAATATGCAATGTGCTTGGCATGTAGTTTTACATTGTACTGCTTGAAAAATTCTAGGTTATTATCGGTAAAGTTACTTAGCCATGAATCTTCTTCGCCCTCAAACCCTACACCTACCGAAATTTCGTTTTGGTAGCATTTCCATGATATACCTGCATCTTCCAAACGCTCCGGAAAGGATGTCCAATCCTGTGAGCTAAAGTCTGAATCCTCGTTCCACACGTTTGCCCTCGAGTGTTCGTCCTGATCCTTGCGGATAGTGCCGCTCCATAAATAGTTCCGGTTTGGCGTTGTGCCGGTTAGCGATGAGCAGAAGTACTGATCACAAACGGTAAAAGCATCGGCCAGGGCATAGTTAAAGGGCAAATCCTGGCGGGTATGGTAACCCATGGTAAGGGGCATATCCTTATAATCGGGGTTGCCCGATTGCTTTTCAATAAGCCATTGATCGTGCTTGCCGTTGTTGTAGGCATTTACCTGGTTGTTCCAGCTATGCGGCAGCGAACTCATCCAGGTGGCTTTGGTGTTTTTTATATCAAGATGAAATGGGGCAAAGGTATCGCCCTTTTTGTTTGACTGCAGCCAAACCGGGTTTTTGTTTGGCAGGCTGATGGCACGCGGATCATTAAACCCGCGAACACCTTTTAATGTGCCAAAGCAATGATCGAATGAACGATTTTCCTGCATCAATATTACCACATGCTCGGCATCGCGCCAGGTGCTGCCCTGTGCAGGGTTTATGGCCATAGCCTTTTGTATAGATGCTGGCAAAATGCTGCTTAGGCCGGTAGCTCCTGCTAAAAAGGCGGCCTTTTTAAGAAAATCTCTTCTCGAATCACTCATAACACAAAATTATCAATCACAAATAAACTTATCAGCCGCTTAAATAACCGCTGCGTTATTTTTTTGTAAACTAAGTTTATAAAGTGACAGCCTGCCCATATCGTTTACCGTTATCTCTCCTTCGAACCCGAAGCCGCAACGCTTTAGTAAATTTTGCGACCGCAGGTTGTTTTGCGAGGTAGTGGCATAAAGTGTTGTGAGGTTGAAATGCTTTACAGCATAATCAAGTACTGCAAGGCAACTTTCGTAAGCAAGGCCCTTGCCTGCATAACCGGGCAAAAAGGCAAAGCCAAGGTCGGGTTGGTCAAGGTAATCACGCTTGAACAGGCCGCACATCCCTATTGGTTCGCCGGTTTTTAAAGCCACCAGCCAGGGGCCAAACCCATGTTTCGTATAATATGTTAAGGGTACGTTATTGATATAGGCCAATGCGTCGGCAAGTTCATTTATCTGAAAGTTGCCAATAAATTCCTGCCAGGTAGGGGTGTTCAGCAAATCATAAATAAAGGCATCATCAGTGTGGGTAAACTGGCGTAATATTAAATTCTCTGATTGTGCTATTGTACTCATCCTTAAAAATTAAACCCTAAGCTATTGCTTTTACCTTAAACATTTGCTTATTTGTATGCCACAAGCTTTATCTCTTTAGCTTTAAACCTACTATATGAAAAGATATTGCCTCACGCTTGACCTTAAAGATGATGCACAATTAATAGCCGAATATGAAGCGCATCACCATGCTGTTTGGCCTGAAATCAAAGAAAGCATCACCGGAGCAGGCATTACCGCTATGGAAATTTACCGCCTCGGCACGCGCCTTTTTATGATTATGGACACTACTGATGAGTTCAGCTTTGAACATAAGGCAGCTATGGACGAAGGTAATGCCAAAGTGCAGGAGTGGGAGGCCTTGATGTGGAAATACCAACAACCTTTGAAAGAGGCTGTCGCCGGAGAGAAATGGATGTTAATGGATAACATATTTACACTATAATACACTGCTATGATCAAAAAACTAACTCTTGCCGTACTGGTTGTGCTGTGCTGCTTAAGCAGCGCCTTTGCACAGGCAAAATACACACCAACTGTAGGGAACATGGCTGCACGCAGGCATTTCCAGGATATGAAATTTGGTTTGTTTATCCACTGGGGTATCTACAGTATTTTGGGGGACGGCGAATGGGTTATGAATCAGCGTAAAATTCCATATAATGATTATAAGCGGCTGGCCGATTTTTTTAATCCGCAGGAGTTTAATGCCAAAGAGTGGGTTGCATTTGCAAAAAAAGCGGGTATGAAATACATTACTGTTACATCGCGCCATCATGACGGCTTCAGTATGTTCAAAACAGGTTTGTCTGCTTACAATATTGTTGATGCCACACCTTACAAGAAAGACCCAATGATGGAGCTTGCCAAAGAGTGCGAAAAGGAAGGCATTGAGTTGCACTTTTATTACTCGCTGCTTGATTGGGGTAGGCCCGATTATGCTTACGGCACTACTGTAGTTGATGGCAAGCCGCAAGCTGGCGACTGGCTTGGTTATATTAATTTTATGAAAGGGCAGCTTACCGAGCTCATTACAAAATACCCAGGGGTAAAAGGTATTTGGTTTGACGGTAACTGGGAACGCCCAAAAGCCGATTGGCATTATGATGATATCTACGGAACTATACACAAATTAAATTCATCGATACTGATTGGTAATAATCACCACCTGGCACCAAAAGAGGGTGAAGATTTCCAGATGTTTGAAAAAGACCTGCCGGGTGCAAACACCACGGGCTTTAGTGCCGATTCAAAAATTGGTGAGCTACCACTTGAAACTTGTGAGACTATAAATGACAACTGGGGCTTTAACATTAAGGACGATCATTATAAATCAACCAAACAAATTATCCAATATCTGGTGAATGCTGCCGGGAAAAATGCAAACTTCCTGTTAAACATTGGCCCTATGCCTAATGGCAAAATACAGCCCGAATTTACCGATACGATGGCAGTAGTTGGCAAATGGGTTCAAAAAAATGGCGAAAGCATTTATGGAACACGCGGCGCTGTAGTGCCGGCACAGCAGTGGGGTGTGGTAACGGTAAAGGGTAAAACGATGTATGCACACATAACTACCGCACCTGCCGAAAAATATATTTTTATCCCAGATGTGAAAGGCACCGTCAAGAGTGCAGCACTACTGGCAGGCGGCCCTGCCATAAAATTTAAGCAACAGCCCGAAGGTTTGTTTGTTTATACCGATGGCCTAACACTTGACCCTATAGATACCATAGTGAAGCTTACGGTGAATTAAAACTTACATAACATTAGATTAGCGCCCCTGTTTTCAATTGAAGGCAGGGGCTTTTTTGTGAGATAGTGCTTTGTTATCCTGTGCGAGAGCGTATGGTCTGATAAAGCGCTATTTATACCGCTGCGCAGCAAATATGAGGGTGGTTCATTATCCTCAGTACAATAGGAGTAATTTGCAAATATTGCCTTTGTCATTCTGAGGTACGAAGAATTTGCTTACAAGCCTTTCTGTCGAAGAGTAGCTGCTTCACTATGTTCGGCATGACAACGTAATTTACTTATATACACTTACTCCAAAACAATCTAAAGCTTTTGATATTTATTATTTACTATGCATGCATAGTAAATTTATTTTTATTAGCTTTACATCAACCAATTATAAATCTACTTTTTAATGAATACCATGTTAACTGATAGCCCGGTTGAGGGTGCCTATAACT
The DNA here is from genome assembly GCF_007846085.1 of Mucilaginibacter pallidiroseus. Lineage (GTDB taxonomy): Bacteria > Bacteroidota > Bacteroidia > Sphingobacteriales > Sphingobacteriaceae > Mucilaginibacter > Mucilaginibacter pallidiroseus. Next base: position 106,529 of record NZ_VOEJ01000007.1, on the reverse strand, counting down.
TTGATTTGACCGAAAACCAAAGGATGATAGGCCAAATGGCCAAAGACTTTGCCGAGCGTTACATTCGCCCCAATGTAATGAAGTGGGATGAAGAGCAATATTTTCCTGTGGAGCTGTTTAAGCAACTTGGCGAACAAGGCATGATGGGCGTTTTGGTGCCCGAAGAGTATGGCGGCTCGGGCTTTGGCTACGCAGAATACGTAACCGTTATAAGCGAGATTGCGAAAGTATGCGGCTCTATTGGCTTATCTGTTGCTGCGCATAATTCGTTGTGTACAGGCCATATTATGAATTTTGCAAACGAGGAGCAAAAACAACGCTGGCTTCCCAAACTGGCCACTGCTGAGTGGATAGGTGCCTGGGGGCTTACCGAAGCTAATACTGGCAGCGATGCTATGCGCATGGCTACCACTGCTGTATTAGATGGCGACCATTACATTATTAACGGATCGAAAAACTGGATAACGCATGGCAAAAGCGGCGATGTGGCCGTAGTAATGGTACGCACCGGCAGTAAAGGCGACTCGAAAGGTATATCGGCCATTGTTATTGAAAAAGGTACACCGGGTTTTAGCGCGGGTAAAAAGGAGAACAAGTTAGGGATGCGCGCATCCGAAACAACCGAGCTGATATTTGATAATTGCCGCGTGCCAAAGGAAAATCTTTTGGGTAATGAAGGTGATGGATTTGCACAGGCCATGAAGATATTGGATGGCGGCCGCATCTCTATCGCGGCACTATCATTAGGTATTGCCAAAGGCGCATTTGAGGCAGCTGTTAATTACTCTAAAGAGCGTCATCAGTTTGGCCAGCCTATAAGCAGTTTCCAGGGCATATCATTTAAACTGGCCGATATGGCTACCCAAATCGAGGCTGCTGAGTTGTTGATTATGCAGGCTGCCGATTTTAAGAACAGGCATCTGCCGGTTACCAAACAATCGGCAATGGCCAAATATTACGCATCGGAAGTGGCTGTGAGCGTGGCTAATGATGCCGTGCAAATTTTTGGCGGGTATGGTTACACAAAAGATTTCCCGGTAGAGAAATTTTACCGCGATGCCAAGCTGTGCACAATAGGCGAGGGTACCTCCGAGATACAGAAGATAGTAATAAGCCGAGAAGTGCTTAAATAATACTGATTATAGTTTTCAAATAAGTAAAAGTCCGCAGTTGATAAAGATTGCGGGCTTTTTATTTGACATAAAAAAAGCAGGTTTGGCCTTGCGCTATACCTGCTTCTCGTAAATCTTAATTAACTACTAACTGATCCGTTAATGAATCTGTTAATTAGCTACTTAACTGCATATTTATATTTTTAGTATAAATATTATTTTACAAATTAAAAATATTATTTAGCACGCATTCCCGCAAGACTTAGCCTGCCGCTTCCGCGCACATAAACACGGTAATAAACAAAGCCGATTGCTGCAACTATCCCAATGATGCCTTCAATTGCTACCGTAGTTTTGGCGCCTACAACCTCGGCCAATGCGCCAACTAACAAACTGCCCACAGGTATCACCCCTTGATAAGCCATTATGTAATAACTGATGGCTCTGCCACGCATATTTGGCGCAGCGTGTGTTTGTATGTAAGTATTAATGGCAGATGTTTGGGCCATCATGCCTACGCCACTAAGTACCATAAAAAACAACGATGCCGGCAGAAAACGGGTAAGCGACAACAACAGGATACCGGCACCAAACAATAGGCAAGCTACAATAGCTATCTTAATAAGATTCTCGCTCGTTTTTAAGTTGGCCAGATATACCGCGCTTATAAGTGCGCCAAGGCCAATGGCACTTTCAAATAAACTAAAGGTTTTTGCAGTGCCATGAAACAGATCTTTAGCAAAAATGGGCATTAAAGTGTTAAACGGGATCACGAACATGCTGCTTATGGCCAGTAATACAATAAGGCTGCTCAATTCCTTTTCTGATGATATGTATGAAAAGCCTTCTCTTAGCTCTACCCAAATCTTTTTCTCCGGCCGTTCTGTTACTGATGTGTTGATCCTCATTAGATATAAACAGATGAGCACGGGTATGTAACTTAAAAAGTTGCTTACAAAACAAAAGTCCTCACCTAACGTGCTCAATACAACACCGGCAATGGCAGGGCCTACAATGCGGGCCAGGTTGGTCATGCTGGAATTAAGGGCTATGGCGTTCGGTAAATCGGCAGGGTCGTCAACCATGTCAATCATTAGCGACTGGCGGCAGGTAACGTCAAAGGCATTTACCACACCCTGCACCAAGCTTAAAAAGATAATGCCCGTTATGCTGTAAAACTTAAAGTAGATCATGGCTGCCAGGGCAAACGCCTGTATCATTGATATGATCTGGGTATTTACCAAAGTCTTGAACCTGTCATGTCTGTCAATGAAGCTGCCCGCGTATGGTGGTAGTATAAGAGAGGGGATAAGGCTTACAAACGTTACCAGTCCAAGTAAAAAAGCTGATCCGGTTAAGCGATACACCAGCCAGGCCACTGCGGTTTTTTGCATCCAGGTGCCCATTAATGATATGGACTGGCCGTAAAAGAATAATTTAAAATTGCGGTATTTAAGAGATCGAAATATATTCATATAAAGTACTTGCAAAAGACTTTATCCTTTGCCGTCACAAATGTCCGCATTAAGCATATATTTGTAAAACGTTATTTTTCTATAACATCAATCGATAAAACCGATTTAAGAAAATGGAACTGCGTCAGCTCAGATATTTTATAAAGGCCAAAGAACTGCTCAATTTTACCGAGGCTGCAGATTCGCTTAACATCAGCCAAAGCACGCTCTCGCAACAGATAAAGCAGTTGGAAGATGAACTGGATATCCCGCTATTTAACAGAATAGGTAAACGTATAGCACTTACCGAGGCCGGGCAGTTGTTTTATAATTACGCACTGCAGAGCGTAAACCGCGCCAATAACGGTAAGCTGATGTTGCAGGAGTTGAACCAATTGCAGGCCGGCTCGTTAAACATTGGCGTAACTTATGGTTTGCGATATTTATTAACACCTGCATTGATGCGCTTTTTAAGAAAGTTCCCAAAAGTAAAAGTGCAGGTGGTGTTTGGCACGTCGGAAGAGTTGCGGCATAGGCTGCTTAGCCTGGAACTTGATATTTTGCTAACGTTTGAAGAGGTGGTGCATGATGCACATTTAACGTACGAGTTGTTGTTCGAGTCGCCGCTTTGTTTGGTATCATCAGCAAAAGACCCCGTAGCGCAGCATGATCAGGTGTTGTTAAAAGATGTGGTGGCGCTGCCCCTGGTGCTGCCATCAAATGGTTTCAGCACACGGGAGTTTATAAACAATACGCTGCTTCAAAATAAGCTATCGCCGAATATTGCGCTGGAGATTAATGATATCCCCACGCTGCTCGACCTTGTAAAGGCGGGCAACTGGTATACAATACTGGCCAAAACAACAGTAAAAGGTAGCGGACTAAGCGCAGTACCTATCAAGGGTAAAAATATGGTACGCAAGGCCATGATCATTACCATGACCGATGTTTATGAAAAGAAAGCCGTAGGGCAGTTCAGAAAATTTATGCTGGATGAGGTGAAGAGGCGGTAGGGATGCCCTCAAATAATTTAAAATGATTGCATGTTATTAATGTTTGCTATACGATTGATTATCACTTTAAAAAACTTTTTTGCAACTGCTTGAAAATCAAAAATAATGTTTGTACTTTTGCAGTCCCGAAATGCGGGATAACAACAAGTAAACAAAAAAGGAAAGAATGCCTACTATTCAGCAATTAGTTAGAAAAGGTAGAGTAGCTCTGGAAGACAAGAGTAAGTCTCCAGCGTTGGACAGCTGTCCACAGCGAAGAGGAGTATGCACCCGTGTGTATACCACTACCCCTAAAAAACCAAACTCAGCAATGCGTAAAGTTGCACGTGTGCGCCTTACAAATGGTAAAGAAGTTAACGCCTACATCCCAGGAGAGGGCCACAACTTACAAGAACACTCAATTGTTTTGATCCGTGGTGGTCGTGTTAAAGACTTACCGGGTGTACGTTACCACATCATCCGTGGTGCATTAGATACATCAGGTGTTGCCGGCCGTAACCAACGTCGTTCTAAATACGGAACCAAGCGTCCTAAACCAGGTCAGGTTGCTGCTGCTCCAACAAAAGGTAAAAAGAAATAATTAAGGAGGATAGAAAGCAATGAGAAAGTCAAAACCAAAAAAGAGAATTATCCTTCCTGATCCAAGGTTTAATGATACCCTGGTAACAAGGTTTGTAAATAACATGATGTATGATGGTAAAAAATCTACCGCATACGCTATATTTTATAACGCAGTTGACATCGTTGAGAAAAAAACCAACGAAAGCGGTTTAGATACCTGGAAAAAAGCGTTGAACAATGTAATGCCAGCTGTTGAAGTAAAAAGCCGCCGTGTTGGTGGTGCTAACTTCCAGGTGCCTACAGAGGTTCGTCCGGAGCGTAAAATTGCTTTGGGTATGAAATGGTTAATCAGCTATGCACGTCGTCGTGGTGAAAAAACCATGATGGAGAAATTAGCCGGCGAGATCATATCTGCTGCTAAAGGCGAAGGTGCTGCTGTTAAAAAGAAAGAAGATACGCACAAAATGGCTGAAGCCAACAAAGCGTTCTCTCACTTCCGTTTCTAATTAAAAGGGATTACACCGATATAAAAGGATTACACCGATTATATATTAAGATTACACTGATTTAGTAAGATTGCGTTTAAGCTGATTCTAAATCAGTGTAATCGTTTTATAAATTAGTGAAATCACAAAAAAAATAAAATGTCAAGAGATCTAAGATATACAAGAAACATAGGTATTGCCGCTCACATTGATGCCGGTAAAACCACTACAACAGAGCGTATATTGTACTACGCCGGTGTCAGCCACAAAATTGGCGAGGTACACGAAGGTGCAGCTACAATGGACTGGATGGCGCAAGAGCAGGAGCGTGGTATTACCATTACATCTGCTGCTACAACAGTTAACTGGAAATACAGGAACAACAGCTATCACATGAACATCATTGATACGCCAGGACACGTGGACTTTACCGTAGAGGTAAACCGTTCATTACGTGTTTTGGACGGCTTGGTTTTCTTGTTCTCTGCGGTTGATGGTGTTGAGCCTCAGTCAGAAACTAACTGGCGTTTGGCTAACAACTACAACGTTGCCCGTATTGGTTTCGTTAACAAAATGGACCGTAGCGGTGCCGACTTCTTAAAAGTTGTTAAGCAGGTACGTGATATGCTGGGCAGCCACGCTGTGCCATTGCAAATCCCTATCGGTGCCGAAGATCAATTTAAAGGTGTAGTTGATTTGATCAACTTCCGTGGTATTGTTTGGAACGAGCACGATAAAGGTATGACCTTTACCGAAGTGCCAATTCCTGATGATTTGGTTGACGAAGCTACTGAGTGGAGAGAGAAATTATTAGAAGCAGTTGCTGAGTACGACGATACATTGATGGAGAAATTCTTTGATGATCCAACTACCATCACTGAGCGCGAAGTATTGGACGCTTTACGCCAGGCTACTTTAGCTGGTAAAATTGTACCAATGACATGCGGTTCATCTTTCAAAAACAAAGGTGTACAAACCATGCTCGACTATGTGATGGAGTTACTTCCTTCACCTATGGACGTTGAAGGTATTGTTGGTACCAACCCTGATACAGGCGAAGAAATCCTTCGTAAACCAGATGTTAAAGAGCCATTTGCTGCATTAGCATTTAAAATCGCAACTGACCCATTCGTAGGTCGTCTGTGCTTTATCCGTGTTTACTCTGGTAACCTTGATGCAGGTTCGTATGTACACAACATGCGTTCAGATAACAAGGAGCGTATCTCTCGTATATTCCAGATGCATGCTAACAAGCAAAATCCTATCCCTAACGTAGGTGCCGGTGATATTGCTGCGGTAGTAGGTTTCAAGGATATCAAAACAGGTGATACCCTTTGCGACGAGAAACACCCTATCATCCTTGAGTCGATGAACTTCCCTGACCCGGTTATCGGTTTAGCTATCGAGCCAAAAACTCAGGCTGACGTTGACAAATTGGGTATGGCTTTAGGTAAACTTGCTGAAGAGGATCCAACCTTCCGTGTAAACTCTGATGAAGAGACAGGTCAAACTGTAATCAGCGGTATGGGCGAGCTTCACCTGGATATCATCATGGACCGTCTTAAACGCGAGTTTAAGGTTGAGGTTAACCAGGGTGCTCCACAGGTTGCTTACAAAGAGTCAATCACAGGTACTGTTCAACACCGCGAAACATACAAGAAACAAACTGGTGGTCGTGGTAAATTTGCTGATATTCAAGTTGTATTATCACCAAATGATGAAGGTAAAGAAGGCTTGCAATTTGTTAACGAGATCAGCGGTGGTTCAATCCCTCGTGAGTTTATCCCGTCTGTACAAAAAGGCTTCGAAGCTTCAATGCAGAACGGTGTATTAGCAGGTTTCCCATTAACCAGCTTAAAAGTACGCCTGATCGATGGTTCATTCCACGCGGTCGATTCAGATGCATTGTCATTTGAGCTTGCAGCTAAAATGGCTTACCGTGAAGCATTGCCGAAATGTAAACCGGTATTGCTTGAACCGATCATGAAAATCGAGATCCTTACCCCTGAAGAAAACATGGGTGATGTTATCGGTGACATGAACCGTCGTCGTGGCCAGCTTTTGGGTATGGACTCACGTAATGGTGCACAGGTAATTAAAGCTACTGTACCACTTTCAGAAATGTTTGGTTATGTAACGCAGTTACGTACTATCACTTCTGGCCGTGCTACTTCAACCATGGAGTTTGATCACTATGCTGAAGCACCACGTAACGTACAGGACGAAGTAGTTGCTAAAGCTAAAGGAAAAAAAGCTGCTGCTAACGCGTAAATTATAGATTAGTTGATTGAGTGATCAGAGATTGGTTACTCAGTCAACTTTTTAAAATAAACCGGCTGCCCTAATAAATAGCTCTTAGGAATAGCCATTAACAAACAATTAACATGAGCCAAAGAATCAGGATCAAATTAAAGTCTTACGACTACAACTTGGTAGATAAATCTGCTGAGAAGATCGTAAAAACTGTAAAGCCTACCGGTGCCGTAGTTAGCGGACCGCTTCCTTTACCAACCGAGAAAAAAATCTTCACTGTATTACGTTCACCACACGTAAACAAAAAGGCACGTGAGCAATTCCAATTATGCTCTTACAAGAGGTTATTGGATATCTACAGCTCAAACTCAAAAACTGTAGATGCTTTGATGAAGCTTGAATTGCCAAGCGGTGTTGAAGTTGAGATCAAAGTGTGATAGTACCGGAAGATCCGAAAATACAAAAGCCATCCTTGTTAAAGGGTGGCTTTTTTGCGTTAAATCGCATATCTTTAAAACATGCGAACCTTATCACTAATGATTGTTTTATTCATTGCTTCCTGCGCACCGGCCAATATAAGGCGGCAAATGCAAGCCACATACAAATGCCAGGCCCAATGGCGATATTTCAATTTAGATAAAGATTTAACAGCCTCGGTTATCGCTTACAACAAAGGCTTTTGCCACCTTGGCAATTCTAAAGTGGCTACCTCCGCAATAGTTATAACAAGCGAAGGTGATACGATCCGGGTACTGGAGTTCTGCGCCAAATCGAAATTTCGTAGGGTCGACAAAGTTAGCGTCACAAAATCAACAACTCCGGCGATAAATGATAGGGCGGCCTTAAACCTCGAGTTTGATTGTAAAGTTACGAAGACCTATTGTGCACATCTGGAAAAAATAAAATAGCAATAAGCTGAAAAAGCAATCCAGCTTATTGCATGCATGGGTTGATCACTTACGCCTGCTGCGGCGGGCCTGCTGGATCCATCCACATAACTTCCCAGTGGTGGCCATCAAGGTCGGCAAAGCTGTGCTGATACATAAAGCCGTAGTCTGTTGCCGGGTTAGGTATAGTTGCTCCGGCTGCCTCTGCCTTGGCCACCATGTCATCAACAGCTACTTTACTATCGGTAGATAAGCAAATGGTACATTCTATCTGCTTATGGGCGTCAATAATTTCTTTTTTAGTAAATGTTTGAAAAAACGGCCTTGTAAGCAGCATTACATAAATAGTATCACTTACAATCATGCAGGTTGCTTTTTCATCTGTGAATTGCGGGTTAAACGTATATCCAAGCCTGGTAAAAAACTCAACTGATTTGTTGAGGTCGGTAACAGGAAGGTTTACAAAAATTTGAGTTGCCATATTTTGAGTGTTTAGTTTACTCAAATATAAGCCGATAGAACTGCATGATAAACCTGTAATACAGACAAGTTAGCGGGGCAAATGCGACAAACTATAGCTCATCAATAAAGCCGGCTTCATCCAGGAAGCTAAGCCAAACACCCTCAAGTTCATCTACCAGGTGCCGTCTTATAGAAATTCCTGAAGCCTGCGGTGTCCAGGTTTGTTCCGCAAGATTGCCGGTTTTAAGTATATCCAAAGATAATATTGGTTGTTTATCGGGATTTAGCAAAACATCAAGCTTGATTTTGATGCGATGATGAGTTCGGCCTTTACGTGAAGCGAGAAATGGTTCGGATGATATATAACCCGAAGCAAATATTCCTTTCGGCTCAACACCTACGCGAACGATATATGCCCTATCACCGGGCTTGATGGTTTTGTGGCTTGCAACGCTCCAGTTATCTTCCAATTCGCCGGTAGTTTTTAGCTTTTCAATATCATCGTCGATATTTTCCCATGCAAATTTATGAGGATTCCAGCCAAAGAGGTACGCTTTGCCCCCTAACCCCCTGAAGTGGGAATCGAAATCAGAAAATGTAAATTGATCTGTCATCTTTTACGCACCTTTCAAAGGGCAGGTTCGCCTAGCTGTTGCCTAACAATTCGTCAAGCTTATTGCGTTCGGTTTGCAGCTCACGGGCAAGTTTCTTTTCTTTCTCGTTGGCTTTGGCTTTATAAGTTTTGTACTCCTCGTCGAGCTCATTGTAAAGCTTAATACGATATTTTGCTTCGCGGCTATGAGCGCCAGATCGGGCCAGCACAATTGCAGCAACGGCACCAAATACAATTACCAAACCCCACATGATCCAGTTGTAGGTGGTTTTTTTCATGGGGATGCCAAGAAGGCTCACTTCATCAACTTTGGCTTGCGCCTGTACTAATGATTGATCTTTATTATTTGCAGTGGCTTTTAACGTATCTATAGTTTGGGCTTGCTGCGCAAGGGTTGCCTGGGCCGCCTTTAGTTGTTTACGTGTGGTAGATAGCGTATCATTATAGTTTTTAACCAGTGCCGATACAAGTGGCTGCTGGTAGTTGTAAACCTTGGTAAGCAGGTATTGGTATTGCCCGCGCAAGCTTTTATCAACAGGTGCGGCAGGGGCAGCAGGCTGGCGATAGCTGCCGGAATTAACTGCCGGGCTACCTGCCGTTGCGGGTTTAACATACGGGGTGTATTTTTTGGGTGCAACAGTGGCCGGCTTAGCAGGAGCTTTCCTTTTAATACTGTCCTGCGCCTGTACTGCATTGCTGCATGTTATTAAAACTGCCAAAATAAACGCGCGTAGTGTTAAAAGCTTTATCATGTATGTAAAGGGTTTGGAAGGCGGACAGCCGTTTGTAGTTTAACGTTATTTTTTAATGTAAAGTTTAAACAAAATTGGCGGTATAGGTTTGCCTGGTTTTTATCTGTTTATTTCTGTAAAATTTGATTTTACTTTTTAAATGTATAAAAAAGGATGTTAACAGCCTATAAATGCGCGGTTTTTTATAAAAGCATTTATCTTAGTCGCTTTAACTGTAGATATGCAAATTGGTTTTATTGGCTTGGGTGATATGGGGCGTTTGTACGCAAAGGCCTTTGCCGCGGCAGGTTATATTGTATGTGGTTGCGACCTCCCTGCTAACCGTGATAAGCTGGAAGGTGAACTAAGCCCGCTTGGTATTACCGTTATGGAAAACGGCAAAGACGTGGCTCGCGTAAGCGACCTTGTAATTTACTCGGTAGAGGCCGAAAAATTGGAGCAGGTAGTTGCCGAGTGTGGTCCGTCTACTAAATATGGTGCCATAGTTGCCGGGCAAACATCTGTAAAGCATCCCGAGATTGCCATCTTCGAAAAACACCTGCCTGCCGATGCACAGATCATAACTTTTCATGCCATGCACGGTCCCGGGTTTGAGCCAAAAGGGCAGAAGCTGATTTTGATACCGCACAGGGGTAGTAAAGATGCATACCAGCGGATGTATAGTCTATTTGCCCAGTTGCAGACTGACATAGTTGAAATAGCTGACTATCATGAGCACGATAAGATAGTAGCAGATACGCAAGCGGTTACACACGTGGGCTTCGAGAGCATGGGTACGGCCTGGAAATCTGCCGGGTTTTTTCCGTGGGAAAACGCTTCTTATGTAGGAGGCATAGATAATGTTAAGATTCTGACCACGCTCCGGATATTTAGTTACAAGGCCCACGTCTACGCCGGGCTTGCTATATTAAATCCTTACGCGCGCCAGCAGGTAAGGCAGTATGCAAATTCGGAGTCGGAGTTGTTCAAGCTGATGATCAAGGAGGAGGAACAGGCTTTCAGAGATAGACTGTACAAGGCCCGGGATTTCGTATTTCATGAAAGCCGCAAACCCATTATGTTTAATGATGATATCATGCGCGAATTTTCGCTTTCGCCTGATGCCGGTCATCAAAAGCCCAATTCGCACCTTAGCATACTAAGCATGGTTGATGCATGGTACCACCTTGGCGTAAACCCGTATGACAATCTAATTTGCCAGACTCCGCCTTTCCGCCTGCGCCTGGGTATTGCCGAATATCTTTTTAAAAACGAAGCGCTGCTGGAAGAATCCATTGAAACGGCCCTTTACGATAAAACCATCCGTGGCGATGATTTAGAGTTTCACTCTGCAGTGCGCGAATGGAGCGCCATCATAGGTTATGGAGATATGGAAGGCTACAAAAAACACTTTAACGAAGTGCAGCAATTTTTTGACGGCCGCCTTGAAGAAGGCAAAAAGCAAAGCGCCGAATTGATAAGAAGGTTGATGGAATAGAATAAAAGCCCTCGTTAAATTCATTAACAAGGGCTTTTACTTATATAAGGGTGTTGTGTAACTATTTTAATTTGGCAACAAGAGCAAATTGTTTTTTAAACATCTCGGCATTTTTGGATTTGATTTCGCAATCGAAATTGCCTGAAGAAGACTCAATTCGTAAAAACGTAAGCGCTGTTGTAGAAAGTTTCTCAATATCCTCCGGCGTTAAATCATAAATACCAAAAGCGCTTCCATTCGTTATTACGTTGTCGCCGGCAAGGAACGCTCCAGATCGGCCAATATCATTTGTAGCACATACAAGGGTTATAGTAGTATTGTCACTTAGCTTTAAATAAGCCTTATCGTCCTTGGTAAGCATAAAAACACTACGCTGATTTGTTGTTTGCGGATTTAGTATCAAAGCTTTTCCAAGCTTGTTGACCTTAACCCAGGTAATAACACCCTCGGCCTGTCCGGTTAGATAATTACCATGGATATACAGTTTTTCTTTAGATGTATTCCATGTTGTGTCGCCGGTAATTTTGTCAACCGCAGGTTTCAGCAGCTTTTGCGCGAATAGTGTTGTAGGCAGTACTGTGATAAGAATCAGTAAAAATTTTTTCATGAATTAATTTAGGAATTGGTAATTAAATATTCTTCTAAATTATATTAAAATTTATCAAATCCTAAAAAAATTAGTAATTAATCTTCCCTTAGCCGCTCATCTGTATAATGGATAGCCGTTTTGTGGTGGGCTACAGGTTTGCCGTTTTCATCGAGGGCTACAAAAACAATTTTGTCAACCGTTACAATAACTTTCTGGGTAATTTTATTGCGTACCTGGCAAGCTAAAGTAATTGAGGTGTTGCCAAAATGAGTTGCTTTTATACCAAGTTCTACAATATCGCCCTGCTTGGCCGAGCTGATGAAGTTAATTTCTGACATGTATTTGGTAACACAACCATTAGTTTGGAGTTGTATAATGGCATAAATTGCAGCTTCCTCGTCAATCCAGCTTAGCAGGCGCCCGCCGAATAGTGTGCCATGTGCATTTAAGTCCTCCGGTTTTACCCATTTACGCGTGTAAAAATTCATGCAGGCAAAGTAACGCAAATGTGGGTGCTTGTAAAAGTTAAATCAAATAAAAGCCGCTGCTACTCATCTTCAGTATAATCATCTATTTGGCCCCACTTGTATCTTAGGTCGTTGATTTTTTGCGTGGTATTGTATATCCGGGTTCGGTATTTTAGTTTATCATCTTCCAAAAATTCCTGGTAAACCAGCTTGTAAACTTCGCATTCCATCATTGCTATTTTGGAGCGGATGGCTGCAATTTCTTTTTGTTTTTTTGGCAACGTCAAGCCGCTTAGCTTTCTGGCAAGTGTATGAAGCGTATCCATCTTTAGCAATGCGCTGTTTTTAAGCAGCAGCAGCCGCTCGTCGCGGTTAAGGCTATCAGTCTGATAAAAATCTTTGATAAGAGCCGAAGAGATTTTTTCCGTCTGTCGGTTTATCTCTTTGTACTCCTTTATTTGATAAGCTGGAGCTAGCATAAGGCATGCCGCCGTATATACTATGGCCACAGCGCTTGCAGCTACAGCTACAAAGTTTCGCTGTTGTGTCTGCAATCCGTAGTAAGCAAGTAACCCTAGTATATATCCCGAAACCACGCCGCCTAGATGTGCGGCATGATCCACATGTTTGCCGATAGGAATAATGCAGAATGCTACAAATATTGCAGTGCTTATAAGCAGCGCCCTGCGGGCGTTGCGTTCATAAAAATTGGTGCTTAGCAATGCCAACAGCACACCAAATAAACCAAATATAGCTCCCGACGCACCGGCCATAATTTTACTGGTGTGCCAAACTACTGATGTTATGCTTGCGCAAAGGCCGGTCAGTAAATACAATAACAGGAAATTCCATCGGCCAAGTTTGCTTTCTATAAGCGAGCCTATGTAAATCAGCGCAATCATGTTACCAGCTATATGCAGTAATGAAAAGTGCAGAAAGGTACTGGTTATCAAACGCCAAATGTCGCCATTCAACACCTGTGCCCGGTTGCTGAAGCCAAACGACAAGTATATGTCTTCCATGTTAATTGGCGGTGCTGTTTCGCTGCGCTCTCGGGCGACTGAAAGCATTGCCACCACCCTGGCAAGCATCATTACATAACTTATTATAAATACGGCAATGTTTGCAAGAACAAGTATTGGCGTTACCGAATAGCCCGGCTTTGGCGTAAATACTGATAGGAAGCGTTTAAGTTTACCCTTGTAACCAAGCGGCGGATTGCTAAAGCTAACAAACTGATTTTCAGGTATGCTTGCTATAAGTTCATCGGTATCTGTTTGCAGGGTATGCTGTAAGTGAAACTCGATATACGTTATCTCATTATAAAGCAGTTCTAGGTTTTTCTCGTTCTTTTCATAATCGGTAAATAGCATCTGATAGCCTACGCACTCACTTTTAACATGGGCATGATCGTCTATAATCCGAACCGAAATCTCTTCGGAGTAGGATTGCCATGATATATTAGTGTAACCTATAATACCATCGCGATCAAAGTAACTTATGTGCCAGCCAAGGCTGTTAAAAGCGTGGTAAAGGAGGGTTAAATAGTGGTCGGTATTATAATTATTGAGTGGTATAACCGCGGTTTTGCGCGGCGAAATGCCCCAGGCCATGTGTTTAAAATTTAGGAGGTTGGCAGTAAATATAAATTATTGCGGTTAACTGTGCAATTGGTGCCTGATAATCACAGCTGTTCGGGCCAAAATGCGGGCGCTGTAAATATTTAAAAATAATTTAGTAACTATTTGAGAGTTAACACAAAATTCCTATCTTTGCCGTCCCTTAAGGGGAGTAATATGCCTTGAACGAAGCCCTACTGCTTCGATGGGCACAAAATAAATTAAATAAAATGTCAGGAATTATTGGTAAAAAAGTAGGAATGACCAGCATTTTCGATGAGACAGGCAAGAATATCCCTTGCACCGTTATCGAAGCTGGCCCTTGCGTGGTAACCCAAATCAGGTCTGTAGAAACAGACGGATACGCTGCTGTTCAGCTGGCGTATGGCGAAAAAAAGGAAAAAAACACCTCGGCTCCTTTAAAAGGACACTTCCAAAAAGCTGGTACTGCTCCAAAACGTAAACTTGTTGAATTCAAAACTTTTGAAGACGAAAAAAATCTTGGTGACACTGTTACCGTAGAGATTTTCTCGGCAGGTGATTTTGTTGACGTGGTTGGTACCTCTAAAGGTAAAGGTTTTCAGGGTGTTGTAAAGCGTCACGGTTTTGGCGGTGTGGGTATGCAAACTCACGGTCAGCACAACCGTTTACGTGCGCCAGGTTCATTGGGTGCTTCATCATGGCCTTCACGCGTATTTAAAGGTATGCGCATGGCTGGTCAAACAGGTAATGCACGTGTTAAAGTACAAAACCTACAAGTGGTTAAAGTATTTGCAGAGCAAAACCTATTGGTAGTTAAAGGTTCCATTCCAGGAGCTAAGGGATCATTCGTAATAGTGGATAAATAACATGGAAGTTAACGTATTAAACGTATCAGGTAAAGAAACAGGTGCCAAGGTGCAGCTTCCTGAGTCCGTATTCGGTGTAGAGCCAAATGATCATGCCATCTATTTAGATGTTAAGCAGTTCTTAGCAAACCAACGCCAGGGTACGCACAAAGCAAAACAACGTAATGAAATTGCAGGTTCAACCCGCAAATTACATAAACAAAAAGGTACAGGCGGCGCCCGTGCAGGTAGCATCAAATCGCCATTGTTTAATGGTGGTGGCCGTGTATTTGGCCCGCAACCGCGCGACTATAGCTTTAAGTTGAACAAAAAACTTAAATCATTGGCCCGCAAATCAGCCTTGTCATACAAAGCTCAGGATAACAACATCCTGGTATTGGAAGATTTCAATTTCGATTCTATCAAAACCAAGAACTACATCCAGCTTGTAGCAGACCTTAACGTAACTAACGAGAAAACTTTGTTGGTACTACCGGCTGCAAATAACAATGTGTATTTATCAAGCAGAAACCTGAAAAAAGCAAAGGTTATCACTGCCGATCAGTTAAACACTTATGATGTGTTAAACGCAGGCAAACTTTTGTTAACAACAGGCGCTGTTAAAACTTTGGAGGAAGCATTAGCTAAGTAATTATGGAAATTCTTAAAAAACCACTACTTACTGAAAAGGTAACTCAATTAACTGAGAAGCTTAACCGTTATGCTTTCAAAGTTGATCACAGAGCCAACAAAATTCAGATCAAAAGCGCTATTGAGGCTATGTACGGTGTTAACATTACAGCTGTTAATACAATGAAGTATGTAGGTAAACTTAAAACCCGCAACACAAAAGCAGGTGCAGTATCAGGCCGCGCTGCTACATACAAAAAGGCCATCATCACACTGAAGGATGGTGAAACTATAGATTTTTACAGCAATATATAATATAAGACATGGCAGTAAAGAGATTTAAACCGGTTACACCGGGTACCCGCTTCAGGATTGATGTATCTAACTCAGATATTACAACAAACGTTCCTGAAAAGTCGTTGGTAGTATCGGCTAATACCAGGTCTGGTGGTCGTAACCACAGCGGTAAAATGACTATGCGCTACCTTGGTGGTGGCCACAAACAAGCATACAGGTTAATTGACTTTAAACGTAATAAATTTGACATCCCTGCAAAAGTTGCAACTATCGAGTACGATCCAAACAGATCTGCACGTATAGCCCTGTTACACTTTGCTGATGGCGAAAAAAGATACATGATCGCTCCGGAAGGCTTAACTGTTGGAATGGTTGTAGTATCTGGCGAGAACGTTGCTCCTGAAGTTGGTAACACCTTACCATTAAAGAGCATCCCTCTTGGTTCAATTATTCACAATATCGAGCTTAACCCTGGTCAGGGTGGTACAATTGCACGTAGTGCAGGTACTTATGCCCAGTTATCTGCTCGTGATGGTAAATACGCTATTATCAAATTGCCTTCTGGCGAAACCCGCATGATCCTGTCAACTTGCTTGGCAACTATCGGTACCGTTTCTAACGGCGAGAAATCAAACGCGGTATTAGGTAAAGCTGGTCGTAACCGTTGGTTAGGTCGTCGTCCTCGCGTTCGTGGTGTTGCCATGAACCCGGTAGATCACCCTATGGGTGGTGGTGAGGGCCGTTCATCAGGTGGACACCCACGCTCACGCAAAGGTTTGTTAGCTAAAGGCTACAAAACCCGCGACAAGAAAAAAGGATCTGATCGTTATATCATTGAAAGAAGGAAAAAATAATGGCACGTTCAATTAAAAAAGGACCATATATTGATCATAACTTGGAAAGAAAAGTTCTTACCTTGAATGATTCAAATAAAAAATCGGTTGTAAAAACATGGTCACGTCGTTCCATGATTTCTCCGGATTTCGTTGGTCATACATTCGCAGTACACAACGGTAACAAATTTATACCTGTGTATGTAACAGAAAACATGGTTGGTCACAAGTTGGGAGAATTTGCACCAACCCGTACATTCCGCGGTCACGCAGAGAAGAAAAAATAACAGGCAATGGAAGCAACAACAAAAATCAAAAAGTCTGTACTGATCAGGCAACAAAAAGAAGCTGCTAAAGCTCAGACAGGTGGCGCTTCTGTTGCTAAGTTACAGGACTGCCCAACATCACCACGCAAAATGCGTTTGGTGGTTGACTTGATCCGTGGTGAAAACGTATTTAAAGCGTTAAGCATCTTAAAGTTCACAAATAAAGAAGCAGCTATACGCGTTGAAAAATTGCTTTTATCAGCAATCAACAACTGGCAAGCTAAAAACGAAGGTAAAAACGCCGATGATCTTTTTGTAAAAGAGATTTCAGTAGGCGGTGGCCGTCAGCTAAAAAGGTTACGCCCTGCGCCGCAAGGCCGTGGTTTCCGTATCCGCAAACGCTCTAACCATGTTACCCTTATTGTGGATAGTAAAAACGATAACAACTAATTTGAAATGGGACAAAAAGCACATCCAATAGGCAACAGGTTAGGAATAATCCGTGGTTGGGATTCTAATTGGTTCGGTGGAAATAACTACTCCGACAAATTAGTTGAAGACGAAAAAATCCGCAAATACTTATCAGCCCGTATTAACAAAGGCGGCGTATCTAAAGTAGTTATTGAACGTACTTTAAAACGCATCACTGTGACCATCCACACTGCCCGTCCGGGTATTGTGATTGGTAAAGGCGGCCAGGAAGTTGATAAGATCAAAGAAGAGTTAAAAAAATTAACAAAGAAAGATGTTCAGATCAACATCTTCGAGATTAAACGCCCTGAGCTTGATGCTCAGTTAGTTGCCGAAGGTATTGCTAAACAACTTGAAGCACGTATATCGTTCCGTCGTGCCATGAAAACTACCATTGCTGCAACCATGAGAATGGGTGCCGAAGGTATCAAAGTAATGACAAGCGGACGTTTAGGTGGTGCCGAGATGGCACGTACCGAACAATATAAAGAGGGAAGGATTCCGTTACATACCTTCCGCGCTGATATTGATTATGCATTAGGCGAAGCTTTGACAACTTATGGTAAAATAGGTATTAAAGTATGGATCTGCAAAGGCGAAGTTTATGGCAAACGTGACTTGTCTCCAAACATTGGCAGCACAAGCAACGCAAGCACTAAAGGTGGCCGCCCAGAAGGTGGTGCCGGCTTTGGCGGACGTGATAATGCAAGAGGTGGCGAACGTGGCGGTGAACGTCGTGGCGATCGTAAACCAGGTGGCGACCGCAGAGGCGGCCCGGGTGCTAACAACAACCGTGGTGGTCAAGGTGGTGGAAACCGTGGTGGTGCACCAAGGAGATAATTAGTAAAAGACAACAGATCCTGTTTCCGAGCGATATCGATGTCAAATATCTCCGGCCGCAATGTCTGAAGTTAAATTAAGTAACAAAAAATTAAGATATACAGATTTGAGTAAAGGGGCCGGTTATGCCGGCCCTGCAAATCAAACTTGATATCTCAAAGCTTTAACAAAATGCTACAGCCAAAAAGAACGAAGTTCAGAAAGATGCAAAAAGGCAGAATGAAAGGTTTAGCCAGCCGTGGCGCTGAGCTTTCATTCGGATCTTTCGGTATAAAATCACTCGAAGCGGCATGGATCACCAGCCGTCAGATCGAGGCTGCACGTATCGCTGTAACACGTTTTATGAAACGTGAAGGCCAGGTGTGGATCAGGATTTTCCCTGACAAGCCTGTAACTAAAAAACCAGCAGAGGTACGTATGGGTAAAGGTAAGGGTGCCCCAGAATATTGGGTTGCCGTTGTACGCCCGGGCCGTATGATTTTTGAAGCCGAAGGTGTGCCTTTGGAGGTTGCTAAAGAGGCATTACGCCTTGCAGCTCAAAAATTACCTGTACAAACCAGGTTTGTAACACGTAGGGATTACGTAGAAGCATAAATAAGTAAGTTGGAAGGTTGTAAAGTTGAAGACTAAAAAGTTGGTCTTTTAGATACAACACTACAAGAGCATAACAACTTTAAGACTTTCAAACATTACAACAATTAATTAAAGAAAATGAAAAACTCAGAGATTTTAGAGCTTTCAACCGAAGAATTGGCAGCAAGACTGGGCGAAGAGAAAAGTACTCTTACTAAATTGAAATTTGCTCACGCGGTTTCAGCAATTGAAAACCCTTCACGTATCACTAAAGTGCGTAAGGATATCGCCCGTTTAACTACTGAATTAACCAAACGCAAAGCGGCGGCAGCTTCTGAACAGAATTAAATTTTAAGCGTCGGAAATAATGGAAAGAAATTTAAGAAAAACACGTACCGGCCTGGTAGTTAGCAATAAGATGGAAAAATCTATTGTTGTTGCCGTAGAGCGTAAGGTGAAACACCCTATCTATGGTAAATTCGTAAAGAAAACTACCAAATTTATGGCTCATGACGAAGCAAACACCTGTGGTGTTGGCGATACCGTATTGATTATGGAAACTCGTCCGTTGAGCAAAAACAAAAACTGGAGATTAGTTCAAATTTTAGAGAGGGCTAAATAACATGGTACAACAGGAATCAAGATTAAATGTAGCCGACAACAGCGGAGCTAAAGAAGTTTTAGTTATTCGCGTATTGGGCGGTACCGGTAAGCGTTATGCATCTATCGGTGATAAGATTGTAGTTACCGTTAAAAGCGCTATACCGTCAGGTAACGTTAAAAAAGGTACCGTATCTAAAGCCGTAGTGGTTAGAACTAAAAAAGAGATTCGCCGCAAGGATGGTTCATATATCCGTTTTGACGATAACGCTGCTGTTTTGTTAAACAACCAGGATGAGCCAAGGGGCACACGTATTTTTGGCCCAGTTGCCAGAGAGTTACGTGAAAAACAATTTATGAAAATTGTATCATTAGCACCGGAGGTATTATAATATGGAAAAGAAAGTAACAAAACCAGCCAAATTAAAAATCCGCAAAGGTGATTTGGTACAGGTTATCGCCGGCGACTCAAAAGGTTCGCAAGGTAAGATAGTTGAAATAATTACTGATAAAAACAGGGCTGTTGTTGAAGGTGTCAATATGGTATCTAAACACACTAAGCCTAATGCAGCCAACCCTAACGGTGGTATTGTAAAGCAGGAAGCTGCTATACACATTTCAAACCTGGCGCTGGTTGAGCCTAAAACAGGTAAAACTACCCGCGTTGGACGTAAATTGAACGATGCCGGCAAATTGGTTAGAGTTTCAAAAAAATCAGGGGAGGAAATTAAGTAATGACTTACACACCGAGATTAAAATCAAAATACAAAGAGGAGATCCGCACCGCACTGAAAGATAAATTTCAGTACAAAAGCGTAATGCAAGTTCCTAAGTTGCAAAAAATTGCCATTAACCAGGGTGTTGGCGGTGCTACTACCGATAAAAAACTTATCGAGAACACCATCACTGAGCTAACTACCATTACTGGCCAGCAGGCAGTTTCTTCAAAATCAAAAAAGGATATCTCTAACTTCAAATTGCGTAAAAACATGCCTGTAGGCGTACGTGTTACTTTACGTGATAACACAATGTATGAGTTTCTTGACCGTTTAATAGCTGTAGCTTTGCCACGTATTCGTGACTTTAAAGGTATTAACGATAAAGGTTTTGACGGACGCGGAAATTACACTTTAGGTATTACAGAGCAAATCATTTTCCCGGAGATCAATATTGACAAGATCAACAAGATCCAGGGTATGGATATCACTTTTGTAACCTCGGCAACTAACGATGTTGAAGCATTGGAGTTACTGAAACAGTTTGGATTACCATTTAAAAATCAAAATAACAATGGCTAAAGAAGGCGTAAAAGCACGTGAAGTAAAACGTGCTAAGTTAGTAGCAAAATTTGCTGAAAAAAGAGCCGAGCTTAAAGCAGCAGGCGATTACATCGCATTAGATAAATTGCCTAAAGCGGCATCTCCGGTAAAATTGCACAACCGTTGCAAATTAACAGGACGCCCACGTGGTTACATGCGCCAGTTCGGCATCTCTCGTGTAACTTTCCGTGAAATGGCACTTGCCGGTAAAATCCCGGGAGTGAAAAAGGCAAGCTGGTAATTTACCAAAAGGCAGAAGGCACAAACTAATGCGAGTGCCCGGATGATGTAAGGCGTTAAGCTTTATAATGTTCGAGTGAGGAAATTCAAAACATACTACAATATGTTTTGAATTTTTTTGTACTTTTGCGGCTCAATTTTTTAAGAATTAACCGATGGAAGGTCGCCGGGGATGTTACCCGGAAGGAAACCACCATCATAATCAATAATAATGAATACAGATCCAATCGCAGATTATCTTACAAGAGTAAGGAATGCTATTAAAGCCAACCATAGGGTTGTTGAAATTCCTGCATCAAATCTGAAGAAGGAAATCACTAAGGTGCTTTTCGACAAAGGTTACATTGCTAATTACAAGTTTGAGGAAAACGGTCCTCAAGGCACTATTAAAGTTGCTTTGAAGTACCACCCGATTACTAAAGTTCCTGCTATCCGCAGCATTAACCGTATTAGTAAACCAGGTTTGAGGAAATACGCCGGTATGGACACCATGCCACGTGTATTAAATGGTTTAGGTATCGCTATCCTGTCAACTTCTAAAGGTGTTATGACCGATAAAGAAGCACGTGCACAGAATGTAGGTGGCGAAGTTTTATGCTACGTTTATTAATAGAAGGAGAATTAAGTAATGTCAAGAGTAGGAAAAGCACCTATTGCATTAGCCGCCGGCGTTACCGTTACTGTATCTGCAGATAACGTTGTAACTGTAAAAGGCCCAAAAGGCGAATTGCAACAAGCTGTTGATAGAGATATCACAGTAGAGACTGAAGGCGACCAATTGTTGGTTAAACGCCCTTCTGATCAAAAACGTCACAAAGCGTTACACGGTTTATACCGCGCGCTTTTAAATAACATGGTAGTTGGTGTAACCACTGGTTACAAAATTGAGCAGGAATTAGTAGGTGTGGGTTACCGCGCAACTAACACCGGCAATACATTAGATTTAGTGTTGGGTTATTCTCACCACTATGTATTTGAACTACCACAAGAAATTAAAGTTTCAACCACTGCTGAAAAGGGTAAAAACCCGACCATCATCCTGGAGTCAAACGATAAACAACTTATTGGTCAGGTAGCTGCGAAAATACGCTCGTTACGTAAACCAGAGCCTTACAAAGGTAAAGGTATCAAGTTTGTTGGCGAGATATTGAGAAGAAAAGCAGGTAAATCAGCATCTAAAAAATAATCGTCATGAAATTATCAAGAAGAGACAGGATTAAAAAAGGCATTCGTAAACGCCTTTCAGGATCAGCAGCACGCCCACGTTTATCTGTATTCAGAAGCAACAAAGGCATTTATGCACAAATCATTGACGACGTAACTGGTAAAACTATCGTTTCAGCATCATCTTTATCAAAAGAGTTTACTGCTGAAGGTAGCAAATCAGATCAATCAATAGCTGTAGGTAAATTGGTAGCTGAAAAAGCTATTGCTGCAGGTATCAAAGACGTTGTTTTTGATAGAAATGGTTACTTGTACCACGGCCGTGTTAAATCATTGGCAGAAGGTGCACGTGAAGGCGGTTTAAACTTTTAATCGAAAACAGAAATGTCAACAATCAACATAAAAAGAGTAAAAACCAGCGAGATCGAATTAAAAGATCGCCTGGTTAGCATACAGCGTGTAGCCAAAGTTACCAAAGGTGGCCGTACATTCAGCTTCTCTGCTATCGTAGTGGTAGGTGATGAGAATGGTGTAGTAGGCTTCGGCTTAGGTAAAGCAAAAGAGGTTACTGAAGCTATTGCTAAAGGTATTGATGATGCTAAAAAGAACTTGGTAAAGGTTCCTATCATCAACAACACTATTCCTCATGAGCAGATAGGTAAATTTAGCGGTGGTTTTGTTTTCATCAAGCCAGCAGCTAACGGTACCGGTGTAATTGCAGGTGGTGCAATGCGTGCAGTATTAGAGAGTGCCGGTGTACATAACGTATTGGCAAAATCAAAAGGTTCGTCAAACCCGCACAACGTGGTTAAAGCAACCGTATCTGCATTAGCTCAATTACGTGATGCGTACACAGTAGCGCAGCAACGTGGTATTAATTTAGGCAAAGTATTTAACGGATAATCAGTCATGTCGAAAATCAAAATAACACAAATTAAAAGCGTTATCGACAGAAGCGAGCGCCAGAAAAAAACTGTTGAGGCTTTAGGCCTTAAGAAAATTAACCACAGTGTGGAAGTTGAAGCCACTGCGGCTATTATAGGTATGGTTAGGAAAGTGAACCACCTGGTAGCAGTAGAAAATATTTAATATCATGAATTTAAGTAATCTTAAACCTGCAGAAGGTTCTACTAAAAATAGAAAAAGAATAGGCCGTGGTACAGGTTCTGGCCGTGGCGGTACATCAACCCGTGGCCATAAAGGTGCCGGTTCACGTTCAGGTACATCTACTAAAGTAGGTTTTGAAGGTGGCCAGATGCCTTTACAGCGCCGTGTGCCTAAGGTTGGTTTTAAAAACCCTAACCGTGTTGAGTATGTAGGTGTAAATCTTGATGTGCTGCAAGCATTAACCGAGAAATTTACATTAACTTCGGTTGATTTCGATATACTGAAAGAGCACGGTTTGGTATCTCGTAACGACGTAGTGAAAATCTTGGGTCGTGGCGAGTTGAAAGCCAAATTGGAAGTTAAGGCACATGCATTTACTGCTACTGCGCAAAAAGCTATTGAAGCAGCCGGCGGAACTATTGTTAAGTTGTAAATTTCGATGAAGAAATTATTCACCACATTATCCAATATCTGGAAAATTGAAGATTTGAGAGTGCGTATCACAAACACACTCTTATTTCTTTTGATATATCGTGTAGGCTCATACATCGTATTGCCTGGCGTTAACGCAGCATCGCTGCATGCCGGTCAAAACAAAGAAGGGCTTGTAGGATTGTTAAACATGTTTGCAGGAGGTTCGTTTTCACGTTCCTCTATTTTTGCATTGGGTGTAATGCCGTATATATCAGCATCAATTGTTTTACAGTTGTTGGGTATTGCGGTGCCTCACTTCATCAAATTACAAAAAGAAGGTGAAAGCGGCCGTAACAAGTTAAACCAGTATACACGCTATTTAACAATTGTTATCACAGCTGCGCAGGCTATAGGTTACCTTAAATCACAAGTTAGCGCTGATGCTATGCTTATAAGCAATCCTGCATTTACAGTACTTAACGTATTTGTATTAACCGCAGGTACTTTATTTGTAATGTGGCTTGGCGAGAAAATCACTGATAAAGGTATTGGTAACGGTATATCGCTCATCATCATGACGGGTATCATCGCCGAGTTGCCAAGCGCATTTGTAGTGGAGTTTCAATCACGTACAAACGGTGCAGGTGGTTTAATTACCTTTATAGTTGAAATTGTAGCTTTATTAGGTGTGGTAATGTTTACCATCCTTATTGTACAGGGTACCCGTAAAATTGCTGTACAATACGCAAAACGTATTGTAGGTAACAAACAGTACGGTGGCGTTCGTCAGTACATTCCTTTAAAGGTTAATGCTGCCGGTGTAATGCCTATCATCTTTGCCCAGGCTTTGATGTTTATCCCTGCTACTATTGCTCAGTTTTTCCCTAACGCAGCTGCAAACGGTATTTTGATTTCGTTATCAAACTATAACTCTTGGGAGCATAACGTAGTGTTCGCGATATTGATTATCCTGTTCACTTACTTCTATACTGCCATTACGGTTAACCCAACGCAAATGTCTGACGATATGAAAAAGAACGGTGGTTTTATACCGGGTGTTAAACCAGGTAAAACCACGGCAGATTACATTGATGCAGTTATATCAAAAATAACTCTGCCAGGTTCTGTTTTCTTAGCTATCGTTGCCATTATACCGGCCCTGGCCAGTTTAGTTGGTGTTAGCAGCTTATTTGCAAGGTTCTTTGGTGGTACATCATTGATCATCCTTGTAGGTGTGGTGTTAGATACTTTACAGCAGGTAGAAAGCCATTTATTAATGCGTCACTACGACGGATTAATGAAAACCGGTCGTGTAAAAGGCCGTTCGGCAATACCTACTGCTGCAGGCGAAACACCGCCGGTAATCTAATTTAATACATGTCAAAGATCATTTATAAGTCTGTCGAGGAGATAGAACTGATAAGAGAAAGTTCTTTACTTGTTGCAAAAACACACGGGGAGATAGCTAAGGTTATTGGCCCGGGTGTTACTACGATGGAATTAAATAAACTTGCCGAGACCTTTATCCGTGACAACGGAGGGGTCCCGGCATTTTTAAATTACGGAGGTTTCCCATACTCCTTGTGTATATCACTTAACGACCAGGTGGTACATGGTTTTCCCGGCAAACATATTTTAGTTGAAGGGGATGTTGTATCGGTTGATTGCGGTGTTATCCTTAATAAATACTACGGCGACTCGGCTTATACATTTGCCATTGGCGAGGTTGACGAGCTTACCCAAAAACTTTTACGTGTTACCAAAGAATGTCTTGATCTGGGTATCGAGAAGGCTGTTGTTGGCATGCGCGTTGGTGATATCGGCTATGCCGTACAAGAGCATGCCGAGAAGAACGGTTTTGGTGTGGTTAAGGAACTTGTAGGCCATGGTGTAGGCGTACGCCTACATGAAAAACCTGAAGTGCCTAACTATGGGAAGCGCGGATCTGGCGTTAAGCTGGAGGAGGGGATGGTGATTGCTATTGAACCCATGATCAATGCAGGGCGTGCAGGTGTTAAGTTTTGGGATGACGGATGGACAGTATCTACAGTAGATAAAAAGCCATCAGCGCATTTCGAGCATACCGTGGCAGTAAAAAGGGGGAAAGCAGATGTATTATCATCGTTTTCCTACATTGATAAAGTTTTGGAAGAAAAAAATAAAAGTTAATATTTTTTTATTAACTTTGCATCCCGGTTTTGGGGCAGCATAAACAAGTAATAATCAATAAAATATGGCTAAACAATCTTCGATCGAGCAAGACGGTACAATTCGGGAGGCATTGTCAAATGCAATGTTCAGGGTTGAGCTTGAAAACGGTCATGAGATTATTGCCCACATATCGGGGAAAATGCGTATGCACTATATCAAGATCTTACCTGGCGACAGGGTTAAACTTGAAATGAGTCCGTACGATTTAACAAAGGGAAGAATAACCTATAGATATAAATAACCAAGATGAAAGTTAGAGCATCCATTAAAAAACGCAGCGCTGATTGCAAAATCATCCGCCGTAACGGGAAACTTTATGTGATCAACAAAAAGAATCCTAAGTTTAAACAGCGTCAGGGATAATTAAGAATTTGTAATGTGCCGTACAACGGTGGCCCGCCGTTCGGTATTACGTTAAAAGAAAACAACAAAAATGGCAAGGATTTCAGGTATTGATTTACCAAAAAACAAGAGAGGCGTAATAGGCTTAACCTATATTTACGGTATTGGCCGTACTACCGCCGAGAATATATTAGCTGAGGCTGGTATTGATGAAAACATCAAAGTTCAGGATTGGAACGATGAGCAGTTAACTGCTATCCGTACCATCATCAACGATCAAATTAAAGTAGAAGGTGCATTGCGTTCAGAGGTTCAGTTGAACATCAAACGTTTAATGGATATAGGTTGCTACCGTGGTACACGTCACCGTAAAGGTTTGCCTTTGCGTGGCCAACGTACTAAAAACAACTCACGTACCCGTAAAGGAAAACGTAAAACAGTTGCTAACAAAAAGAAAGCTACTAAATAGTAAGATTAATAACAAATGAGTGCTGGTTTTTGCCAATGCTCATTTGTTGTTAGGAATATAATTAAAATAAACAGTTACAGGTCCGGGGTTATGTATAATCCGAGTAATCTGTAAAAAATTATCAAAGAAAATGGCTAAAGCTAAAAAAGTTACCAAAAAGCGTATTGTTGTTGTAGAGCCTGTTGGCGAAGCACACATCAACGCTACTTTTAACAACATCATCATCACCCTTACCAACAAAAACGGCCAGGCTGTGTCATGGTCTTCTGCAGGTAAAATGGGTTTCAAAGGTTCAAAAAAGAACACCCCATATGCTGCATCACAAGCAGCCGCAGATTGCGGTAAAGTTGCTTACGACTTAGGTTTACGTAAAGTTGAAGTGTTTGTTAAAGGCCCTGGTTCAGGTCGTGAGTCGGCTATCCGTACTTTGCAGACTACCGGTATCGAGGTAACTACTATAAAAGACATTACACCGCTTCCACACAATGGTTGCCGTCCGTCTAAACGCAGAAGAGTTTAATTCACTAATTTTTAAAGCTAAGATTCGGCAGCTGCGGGCTGCTTGATACTTTAAAACACACAAAAATGGCAAGATATACAGGCCCAAAATCAAAAATTGCACGCAGGTTCCGCGAACCAATCTTCGGTCCGGATAAAGCGTTAGAAAGAAAAAACTACGGCCCGGGTATGCACGGCGCTTCTAAAAGAAGAGGCAAGCAATCTGAGTACGCTGTACAGTTAATGGAGAAACAAAAAGTTAAATACACTTATGGTGTATTAGAGCGCCAGTTCGAAAACTTGTTCCACACTGCATCAGCTAAAGAAGGCATTACCGGCGAAAACTTATTAAAGTTTTTAGAAGCTCGTTTAGATAACGCTGTATACCGTTTAGGTATAGCTCCTACACGTTCTGGTGCACGCCAGTTGGTAGGCCACAAACACATCACTGTTAACGGTAACGTTGTAAACATTGCATCATACCAGTTAAAAGCAGGCGACGTGATTGCAGTACGCGAAAAATCAAAGTCACTTGAAGCCATCACAAACTCTGTTGCCGGCCGCAAAGTGAATAAATACAGCTGGTTGGAATGGGATGCTGCCGAGTTAACAGGTAAGTTCCTTAACTATCCAAACCGCGATGAGATCCCTGAGAACATCAAGGAAAACCTTATCGTCGAGTTGTACTCTAAATAAGATATAGGCAATGAGATGTGAAATCTGAGACAAAATAACTGTCGCAGATTTCGCATTTTATGCGTGTTAGAATTGATTAGTTAACAAAAAGTAAGATATTGCTTTGATTAATCAAGTCTCAAATAAATTAACAAACAATAAACCAAAGATATAAATGGCAATTTTAGCATTTCAAAAACCAGATAAGGTTATCATGCAGAAATCGAACGATTTTGACGGCACGTTTGAATTTCGTCCGTTAGAACCAGGCTTCGGTGTAACCATTGGTAATGCTCTGCGTCGTATCTTATTATCTTCGTTAGAAGGTTTTGCGATCACTTCTGTACGTATCTCAGGTGTAACTCATGAGTTTTCAACTATCAAAGGTGTTGTTGAAGACGTAACCGAGATCATCCTTAACTTAAAGCAAGTTCGTTTTAAGAAAGTAGGCGACTCTGGTGATAATGAGAAGATATTTGTGATCATTAACGGCCAGGATGCTTTTAAAGCAGGTGATATCACTAAGTTTTCAAACAACTTTTCAGTATTAAACCCTGATTTGGTTATTTGTAATATGGACACAGCGGTAACTTTAGAAGTAGAGCTTACTGTTGCTAAAGGCCGTGGTTACATCTCAAACGAAGAGAACAAAAATCCTGACGCTGCTGTAGGTGTTATCGCTATTGATTCGATATTTACGCCTATCAAAAACGTAAAATACACTTTAGAAAACTATCGTGTTGAACAAAAAACGGATTACGAAAAATTGATCCTTGATATCTCTACAGATGGTTCTATCCACCCTGAAGATGCTTTGAAGCAAGCTGCTAAGATCCTTATCCAGCACTTCATGCTATTCTCTGATGAGAACATGATGCTTGAGGCTCAGGCTAAAGAAGAAACTAAAGAAGTTGATGAAGAAATCCTGCACATGCGCAAGATCCTGAAAACTGAATTGGTTGATCTTGATCTATCTGTACGTGCGTTAAACTGCCTTAAAGCTGCCGATATCCGCAGCCTTGCAGACCTGGTATCTTACGACGTTGCTGATATGTTAAAATTCAGGAACTTCGGTAAGAAATCATTAACCGAGATTCAGGACCTGGTTAAATCAAAAGGTTTATCTTTTGGTATGAACCTGTCTAAATTTAAATTAGACGAAGAATAATATTAATGATTAGAGGTTAAAGATTGGTGATCAGTCTTTAACCTCTTTTTATTTTATACACACGGGGCGGGGGTTATAGTGACTAATCTCTGATCTCTAATCAACAGATCACTAACATCGGCATAATTCCGAGGGCTTGACAGAAATGCCGCCCAACGGTATGCACGTGCCACAACACAAAAACAAATGAGACACGGAAAAAAAGTTAATCACTTAGGCCGCACAGACAGCCACCGCAAAGCAATGTTGGCCAACATGGCCTCTTCATTGATCCAACACAAACGTATTACTACAACTTTAGCAAAAGCAAAAGCTTTGCGCGTTTATGTTGAACCCCTTTTGACTGAATCAAAAAACGACACTACGCACTCTCGCCGTACCGTGTTTAGCTATTTACAAGACAAAGACACTGTGAGCATTTTGTTCCGTGAAATTGCTGAAAAAATTGCTAACCGCCCGGGTGGTTATACTCGTATCGTGAAGTTAGAAAACCGTTTAGGCGATAACGCTGAAATGGCTATCATCGAGTTAGTAGATTACAACACTGTTTACACCAAAGATGGTGCTGCTGCAACCGAGAAAAAATCAACTCGTCGTCGTGGTGGTAAATCTAAAGCTGCTGCTAAAACTGAAACTGTTGAGGTTGCTCCGGTTGCCGAAGCTACTCCTGCGGTTGAAGAAGCTCCTGCTACTGAAACTCCTGCTGCTTCTGACAAAGAAGAAAACGCAGAAAAAGGCGAATAATTTATCGCTTTTAAAATATAGAACGGCCCGTGGTATGCACCATGGGCCGTTTTGTTTTGCATGAGGTTTAAAAGTAAAATTAAACCTGCCAATCGTATTAACGCTAAACAATCACCGCGTAGCAGAAGTTACTATATACTTATGAATAAACGCAGACACAATATCATATTACTAGTATTGATTATATTAGGCATTGGCTTTATTGCGCTTACAGCTCTTGTGGCGTTGCTGCCTACTTCCGGCCTCGATATTGAGTTTTCGCATTACATACAGTCGCGCCAAAATCCGGTTTTGGACAAGATCATGTACCTGATAAGCACACCAGGTTATACTCCCGAGGCGCCAATTATGATTGTAGCAACAAGCTTGTTGTTCCTACTGTTTAAATATAAAAAGGCCGCCGGGTATACTTTGCTTACTGCACTATCAGGCTTGTTAAGCACAATTGTTAAAGCCCTGGTAAACCGGCCAAGGCCCTCAAAAGATATTGTGAGGATTGTGTTTGAAACCAGCCAGAAAAGCTTTCCCAGTGGGCACATGATGTTTTATGTTATATTTTTTGGTTTCATGATCGTGCTGATGTTTCAGTTGGAAGGTGTGGCCAAATGGGTGCGTACGGTGGTAATAGTTATTTCACTCTTTTTTATTTTTACCATTCCTGTATCCCGTATTTATTTAGGCGCACATTGGTTCACAGATGTTCTTGGCGGCTTTTTATTAGGCTTGCCATCGTTATATGTGCTAGCCTGGCTGTACCTCCGTAAAAAGGCAGACGATACCGAAGCGCCTAAGCCTGAAGTTGTTTAATTGAACAACGTCGAACGTCAACCTGTAAGTACTGTTGTATGATTTGTCTAATCAATATAATTGCGGTATGAACCCATACCCGTGTTATAGAAAATGTTGCTAACTTCATGTTGTAAACCTTTGACAGTTAGCGACAATGGACAACTTTGTAGCCCGAAAAACACGCATTCAATCAATCGATATTTTACGCGGCGCGATCATGCTTATTATGGCGCTCGATCACGTACGCGACTTTTTACATATTGGAGGCCAAATGGTTGATCCAACTGATATGCGCACAACTTATCCTGTGTTGTTCTTTACGCGTTGGATAACCCATTTTTGCGCACCTATCTTTGTATTTTTAAGTGGTATTTCGGCTTATCTGGCCGGTACCCGGCGTACCAAACAACAGCTTTTAGGCTTTTTAGTTAAAAGAGGCGTTTGGTTGGTATTTGTAGAGCTTGTTATAATAACATTAGCTTTTAGTTTAAACCCACTTTATAACGCATTTGCATTGCAGGTGATATGGGCTATAGGTATGAGCATGATCTTATTAGGATTACTGATATGGCTGCCTGCTCGAGTAATTGGCCTAATTGGATTGATACTAATTTTTGGGCATGATATAATAACCAACCTGAAGCCTTTACCAAACACCACCGAAGATGTCTTGATAAAGGTTTTGTTCACGGCAAAGGGAACTATATTTTTCCTGGATAAGAGCCATATAATTTTTGATTTATACGCTATACTACCTTGGACGGGCGTAATGTTACTCGGTTATTTTTTTGGTACGGTATACAAAAACGAATATAGTGCTGCCAATCGTAAGACGATACTATTGTATTCATCACTTACCGCACTTGTATTGTTCATAACCTTACGTTTAATTAATCAATATGGCGACCCAGCACCGTGGGCTACTCAAAAAAATAGCATCTACACGTTTATGAGCTTCCTTAATGTATCAAAATATCCGCCTTCGTTAATGTATTGTTGCCTCACGCTTTCGGCAGGGTTGTTCGTATTGGCTCTTACCGAAAAAGCTGTAAATAAATTGGCGGCATTTTTAAAGGTTTATGGCAGCGTTCCGTTTTTTTACTACGTGCTACACTTTTACTTGATAAGATTTTTGAACGTGATCGTATTTTTTGCCATGGGCTTTAAAACATCGCAGATTATAACGCCTAACACGCCATTCCTATTTCAACCGCCAGGTTTTGGTTTTAACCTGGCGAGCGTTTATGTAGTGTGGTTGATAGTTATACTCTTGCTTTATTTTCCATGCAGATGGTTTTCCAATTACAAGAAAACACACACTCAGTGGTGGCTAAGTTACTTGTAAATGCTTTATATGAACTGTTGTATAACCTGCTGTAGCTGGCCGGCTTGTATTACACCACTTTGGCGCCATTTGCTCTGGCCGTTTTGGAAGATCATTAGCGTAGGCACACTCTGCACATTGTAGGCACTTGCAGCCGACGGATTTTTATCAATATCTATTTTCAGAATGGTAACCTTGTCGCCCAAAGCTTCCTTGACTTGTTTTAATATGGGCGGCATCATTTTACATGGCCCGCACCACTCTGCCGAAAAATCAATAAGTACCGGTTTTTCTGATGCTATGATATCCTTGAAGTTTGCCATAGTTTTAATTTTTTAATAAATAACGGTAAAGGCCAAATAACGTTTGCCATAATTAGGTAAATTGCAAGTAGGAACCGTTGGGTATAATCACATGATCAATTCCATGTATCCTTGAATTTCCAGCTATGGCTGCTTAATATAGCCTGCAAATCAAATAAGAAACTATTTAAATAACATAAACTAAATAATAAATTATGAGAGCAATTAACCCGTGGATAAACTTTAACGGCAATGCCGAAGAGGCTTTTACTTTTTATAAATTGGTGTTCGGCGGTGAGTTTACCAAGGTAGTCCGCTTTAAAGATCTGGCCACCGAGGAGTTCCAGGTATCTGAAAGTGAAGAAAATAAGATCATGTACATTGCCCTGCCCATTGGACAGCGAAACTTACTACTAGGTAATGATGTGCCTGCCTTTATGGGCAAAGTTAGCGAAAGCGAAAACCGGTCGAAAATATTGGTAGCTGCCGAAAGCCGCGAAGAGGCCGATAAAGTATTTACCGGGTTATCTGCCGGCGGAGATGTAGAGGGCGATATTGATGACACACCATGGGGTACTTATGCCGGTATGTTTAGAGACAAGTACGGTATCGAGTGGATTGTAGAGTTTGATTCGAGCCTATAACGTCCTTTAACCGTATTGCGGGATTATGCTCGATGCTATACATTTAAACTGAGACAACGTCATTGTAAACGCAGTGACGTTGTCTTATTGTAAGCCAATCTGTACATCAAATAAAAGTGAACGGCAAAGCTCTAGTTAGTATAATACTTTCTTCGCTTCGGGCTTTAAAATGCGACTGTCGGTAAGCCAATCGGCAAGGCGTTGCGGCCAGTTGTTTATGGATTTTAGCTTTCTATTTTGCCCCATGTTAAAGGCATGGTCGCCCTGGGCATACATGTGCATCTCTACCGGTACTTTGGCTGCACGGTATGCCTGTAACAGCTTTATAATGGATAATGAACAGCAGGCATCATCATTTGCGGCAACCAAAAAAGCGGGCGGCGCATTTGCAGGCACACTTTCGGGGATGTGACCTGGGCCGGGATAAACCTGTACAATAAAATCGGGCTTTGCATTAAGCCTGTCCACCGGGTCTTTAGCCGAGGGGTTTGGGCCGTTATTACTAAATGCCATCATATCCACCACATCGCCGCCTGCCGAAAAGCCCATCATGCCTATACGAGCGGTATCCAGTTGGTATTTGGCAGCCATACTACGCACAAGCCTCATGGCCCGTAATGCATCTTGCCGCGGGTGTATCTCCACGTTATAAGGTGATAGGGTATCCAATGCCAAACGGTATTTTAATACAAATACAGTTAAACCTAAATCGTTAAAGAATTTTGCAGGCGCAACACCTTCCGAATTATATACCAATAGCCTATGCCCACCACCTGGGCATATTACAAC
Source organism: Mucilaginibacter pallidiroseus (assembly GCF_007846085.1). Classification (GTDB taxonomy): domain Bacteria; phylum Bacteroidota; class Bacteroidia; order Sphingobacteriales; family Sphingobacteriaceae; genus Mucilaginibacter; species Mucilaginibacter pallidiroseus. Next base: position 73,249 of record NZ_VOEJ01000007.1, on the reverse strand, counting down.
GGCAGCACCGTTGGCTTTATCGGCCGGAGGTGCAAATACAGTTAAGGAAGGGTTGTGAATATTGCGCACATAATAATCGCGGGCAACTTCCGGCTCGTTACGGCGGTTCTCAAAACCAGGTGCGCCTTTTTGCCATAGCGGGATAACCGTTTGTGCATTAGCCGTTACACAAAACACGGTCATTAAAAATATCACATTTAAAATTGAGCGCGTTGTTTTCATGAAGGTGTTTAATTGGTTTTTTGCCAGCCTACATAAATGGTTTCCACCACTTGGAATTATAGGTACTTACTTCTGTAGGTTTGCCCGGCTCAGGTAAAAATAACTTTATATTTTTTTCTTTGCTAAATTTTTCCAGCCTTTCGGCAGGCTCAAACCAATCATGTGGTGCAAGGTTAAACGTGCCCCAATGTATTGGCATCATAATGTCGCCTCTAAGGGCTATATGCGCATTGGATGCATTATCCGGCCCCATGTGTATATCAGGCCAGTACTTGCCATATGCGCCTATCTCCAGCATGGTTAAATCAAACGGGCCGAAAGCTTTGCCGATATCTTCAAAGCCGGGGAACCAGCCAGAGTCCGCGCCAAAAAATATATTATGCTGCGGCCCTTTAATAACAAATGACGACCACAACGTTTCATTACGGTTTGTAATGCCCCTGCCCGAAAAGTGCCTGGATGGGGTGGAGGTTATGTTGCAATCTTTTATCATTACGCTATCGCCCCAATCAACCTCATGGATGTAGTTTTTTAAGATACCCCATTGCTCGAGGTATTTAGAAACACCCAACGGCGTGATGAATTGGATATCCGATCCGGCAAAAAACTTGATGGTTGCTTTATCAAGGTGATCATAATGATCATGCGACACGATGATCACATCTGGCTTCGGCACATCAGTAAGTGCAATTGGCGGATTAAAAAATCGCTTCGGGCCCATTGCCTGGCTAAATGATACGCGCTGGCTCCAAACAGGATCAGTAAGTATACGGATGCCATCTACCTCAATAAACAAGCTGGAGTGCCCAACCCAGGTAACGCGCAGGCCGCTGGCAGGCGACGTGTTGTAGATACTAGTATCGGTTTTAAAAGGCCCCAGTTTCTTCTTTGGTACGTTTTGGCCCGAATGGTAAATATATTCGGCAATGATGGGAATCATCTTATCTAAGCCCGCTTCATCAGTAGGGATTGGATTGATAAATTTTTTGCCTTTTTTGATAGAGCCTGTCAAATTCATATCGCAATAATAACTTCAAGTCAGCACAATATGTTTAATATGCTGCAAAGCTTACCGAAATATGATATTACTGACCTATTTGTTCAAAAAGTTAATAGCCTCATCGCAAAATTTATGTAGCTGAGCAGGCAGGATATCTTTTAAATAAGGATGAGTGGCATTAAATACATGGTCGGCACCGGTAATTACCTTAAAGCTTGCCAATGGTTGTGCCTCATGCAATAGTTCGGCATGGCTTAGCGGAACACTTGTATCCTCATCCCCGTGAATAATTAACCACGGTTGTTTTATTGCCGATGCTTTTTGCTGTATGTTCAACCTTGTCGGATTTTTTTCGACATCCTCGAGTAGTGTAACACGGTAGGGCATATCCTGGCCGGTGCGGGCATTTTTCATGTAAACTACACCCTGCAGGCGCCATTGTTCTTCGGCTTGTTTGGGCCAAAGGTTGTAAAAGCTGGATATAGCCGCCATAGTAACAAGCTTTTTCACCCTGCTGTCTTCGGCAGTTTTTATAATACTGATGCCTCCGCCCATGCTATGGCCAATAAGGTAAACACCATCTGCTTCCGGTATAGCCGAGCCGCTGCAGGCAAAGTCTATCACATTGCCCAAATCCTCCAATTCAATTGAGAACGTATTATCACCAAAGGCAATCAGGTCGGCAAACTCGGTAGGCTGATCGGCAGTAACACCATTGTGGCTAAAGTTGAACTTTAAAAACCGGAAACCATTTTCGGCGAAATATCTGGCAACTAAATGGTGCGCCCCCCCAATCTTTAAACCCGCGAATGCCGTGTGCGAAAATAACCAAGGGCGCGCGCTTATTGGTATCATCGTAAGTAAGATCGGCCGTTATTGGGCGGCCCTTAGCTCCGGGAATGGTATATTGCTCGGTAAGAATCATGCGGCTAATCTACACTTTACGCCCGTTATACATAATACCGTATAAATCCGTACGCCTGTCTTTAAGATTTTGTACGCTGCCGTATTCGTGCAGCTCGCCCAAAACCGAAAGGTCAACATCGGCAATAACAATCATTTCGCTGTTCGGCGTAGCTTCAGACTGGATGCCGTTTGTTGGGAAACCAAAGTCGGATGGGGTAAACACGGCCGATTGCGCGTACGATATATCCATGTTATTTACATTAGGCAAATTGCCCACGCAGCCGGCAATGGCAACGTAACACTCATTCTCGACAGCGCGGGCCTGTGCACAAAACTTAACACGGTTATAACCATTCTGGGTATCGGTTAAAAAAGGCACAAATAATATCTGCATATCCTGGTTAGCCAATATGCGCGACAGCTCAGGGAACTCCACATCATAGCATATCAAAATACCTATTTTACCGGCATCGGTATCAAATACTTTGATGTCGTTGCCGCCGCGCATACCCCATGAACTGATCTCGGATGGGGTAGGATGTATCTTAACGGTTTCTTCCATACTACCATTACGGCGGAACAGGTACGATACGTTGTATAACGATTCATCCTCTATTTTAGGCATGCTGCCCGCAATGATATTTACGTTGTATGATACTGCAAATTTGGATAGCGCCTCAACAATAGGCTCGGTAAATTTAGCCAGTTCGCGCATGGCCTTCGCAGCATCCATGTGGTTATACTCGGCCATGAGCGGCGTATTAAACAACTCCGGAAACAATATAAAGTCCGACTGGTAATCACTTACCGCGTCAATAAAATATTCGGCATGTTTAAGCAGTTCGCTCAGGTTGTTATATGAGCGCATTTGCCATTGAACTAAGCCAATACGTACGTTGGTTTTTTGGTTGATGACCGAGCTTACCTCTTCGTAGTAAACATTGTTCCACTCAATCAGCGTAGCAAAACCTTTAGAGCGGCTATCCTCGGGCAAGTAGTTACGTAAAATTTTACGCACGTGAAAATCGTTCGATAGCTGGAACGATAACGTAGGGTCGTATATTTCCTTATATTTTACCTTGTCTATGTATTGGCGCGGGGTAAGGTCGTTTTGATATTTCTGGTAGTTAGGGATACGGCCACCGGCAATAATGCTTTTCAGGTTCAGCTTTTCGCATAGTGCCTTGCGGGCTTCATATAAACGGCGTGCAAGGCGCAGTCCGCGGTATTTAGGGTGTACAAATATTTCAATACCATAAAGTACGTCGCCTTTATCGGTATGGGTTTTAAAGCTACCATCGGTAGTTATTTGCTTGTAAGTATGGTTATCGCCGTATTTGCTGTAATCAACTATGATGGATAGCGCGCAGCCAACCACCTCACCGTTTACCGTAACGCAAACCTGGCCTTCAGGAAAAAGCTTAATGAGTTTTTTAATAGAGTTGGCGTCCCAGTAATCTTCGTCCATATCCAGGTACGCCGATTTCATTGACTTTTTTAACTCCTGGTAGTCCTGTGCCTCCAGGTTGCGTAATTCAATACTTTGCAAATCCATAGTGCCTTTTTAACTATGTTTAGCTGTAATTGTTTGGTTTGGAGTAGCAAGCGATAATAATTTAATGGCAACTTAACGCCTGTGCCACCATGCCCAAAGCATCAGCAGGGGCTGTAACAACAACCGCACCCATGCAAGTGCAGGTGTAACCGTTAACTTACCCAATTGCATAGGTGCATCAATAAGCATTGTGATGTGTACTGGTAAAAAAGCTGTCAACATTAAAACTATTCCGTAAGCAGCAAGCTTTCGGGTTTTAGTACTGATTAATAAAGCAGCAAATAGTATTTCAAATACGCCCGAAAGATAATTCAACACTAATGGAAAAGGTAGATAATCAGGTATAATTTTTACGTATGAAGCCGGATTATAAAAGTGGTTTAACCCGGCTATAAAGTAGCCGGCAATCAAAACTAAAAGACTGATTTTTTTAACGATTTTCAATTTTTACAGCTTAATTATTTTGTTTAACAATGAATTGGCAAAATCGCATAGGCTATTTTGATAATCCTTTCTAATTTATAACCATTCTAAATACCCCTGTTTGACAAATTTTTGACATAGCATGCTACATGGTGTATTACTTTTGTAGGGTTCAAAAACAAAGGCATTGAAGTATTTAAAGGTAATAGCTTTCACGCATAAACAAATCGAGCTTAAAGAGTTGGGAAGGTTGGTAATATGCCAGGAGAACCTTACCGATAAACTTCATGAGGTTAAAGCCCGGTTTGGTATCGATGAAATATTTTACCTTGCCACTTGTAACCGTGTCGAATTTGTGATGATTACGCCGCAAATTGTCGACCGAGAATTTGCCCACGCTTTTATCGAAGCAATGGGTATTGGCCTTTGTCCACATGCAACCAGTGTATTTGTGGATTCTGCCGCTATTTACGAAGCGCAGGAAGCTATGACGCATTTGCTGCGTACGTCATGCTCTTTGGAGAGCCTTATAGTTGGCGAAAAGGAAATACTTGCCCAGTTGCGTAAAGCTTACGAGGATGCCAGGGAAGTGGGCCTCACGTCTGATAAGATGCGCATGATAATGGATTGCGTAGTAAAAACGGCTAAAGAGGTTTACACGCACACCAATATTTCAAAAAATCCTATTTCGGTAGTTTCATTGGCGTACCGTAAACTTAAGGACCTTAAACTTTGCTCAAACGCCCGCGTGCTTATCATCGGTGCTGGCGAAACTAACCGCAATCTTTCAAAATATCTTCAAAAGCATAAATTTTCAAATTTCTCGGTATTTAACCGCACGCTATCAAAAGCGCAGCAATTGGCCGAGGATTTAAAAGGCGAAGCATTCACGTTAGAAGGTTTGCAAACTTTTGATAAAGGCTTTGATGCCATTATCACTTGTACATCGGCGACCGAGCCTATTATCACCCCTGAGCTTTACACCAAATTGCTTAATGCCGAAACCGGCAAAAAAACAATTGTTGACCTTGCCGTGCCAAATGATACTGCCCCCGAAGTTTTGGAGCAGTTTGATGTTAACTTTATAGAGGTACACTCGCTTAACGAGGTTGCCAAAAAGAATTTGCAGGAGCGTTACCAGGAACTGGTACACGCCGAAGCCATTATAGACCAAAACATATCCGAGTTTTTGGTTATGCTTAAACAGCGTAAAATTGAACTGGCCATGCGCCAGGTTCCGGAAAAGATCAAAGAGATCCGTAATAATGCCGTAAATACCGTGTTTGCCGAAGAGGTGCAAGGTATGGATAAAGAATCGCGCGAAATACTGGAAAAAGTGATCAACTACATGGAAAAGAAATATATCAGCGTACCCATGATTATGGCGAAGGATATATTGATCAATAATTAAGCTACAGCCTCCCTTTAACGAATGCTGCAAATTAAGCTGCGCTAAACTTGCTACAGCCTGTCATTAATCTGCTATCCGTCAGCATACTCTCATATCCTTAATTAATACTGCGTTACTGTACATTAAAAAATTAAATTTGTAACGTAAATTTTAAATCTTTGGACAGAAAAGTAATCATTGGAACGCGTGGCAGCGAATTAGCTTTATGGCAGGCTCACTTTGTAAAAGACAGCCTTGCCGCTATAAACATACCCGCCGAATTAAAGATCATAAAAACCCAGGGCGACCGTATCCTTAACCTCAGCTTTGATAAGCTTGAAGGCAAAGGGTTTTTTACCAAAGAACTTGAAGAAGAATTACTGGCAGGCACCATTGATATTGCAGTGCACTCGCACAAGGACCTGCCTACCGAAAATCCTCCGGGACTCATTATCGCAGCAGTTTCAGAACGGGAAGACCCGGCTGAACTGTTGTTGATCTTGAAGGACTGTGTTGATGTGCGCCAAAAGTTATCGGTTAAATTCGGTGGCTTGGTAGGTACATCATCAAACAGGCGTAAGGCACAATTGCTTGCCCTGCGCCCCGACCTGGAAATAGATGAGTTGCGTGGCAATGTGCCAACCCGCATTGGTAAACTGCGCGACGAAAAGTATGATGCCATAATGCTGGCTAAAGCCGGTGTTACCCGTTTAGGTATCGACCTGAGCGAATTTCATGTTGAAGAATTAACCGCTACCGAATTTGTGCCCGCACCGGCTCAAGGTGTATTAGGTATCCAGATTCGTGAAAGCGATCATGCACTGTTCGAGGCCCTTCAGGCACTTAACCACCCGGATGTGGCCGAAGAGCTGGCATTGGAGCGTGGCGTACTAAAGAAATTTGGTGGCGGTTGTCATTTACCCTTAGGTGTTTACTGCCGCCGCGACGAAGGCAAATTCCAGGTATTTACCTCTAAAGGTGATACCGGCGAAGATTTTCCTGATAGGTTTTTTATTGAGGCTGATACCTTAGACGGCGTTGCCGATACTATTGTAGCCAAGTTTGCCAAAGATAGGAAGTTGCCGTCGAGCGTGTTTATATCGCGAGATATCCCACCTACAAGCTATTTTAATCGTGCGTTGTCAAAGCATAAAATTAATATCGAGGCGCGCTCGCTAATACGCACCGTACCGGTTATCACAAAGTTTGATTCGTACATATTACGGAACATCGACTGGATATTTTTTACCAGCAAAAATGCGGTTGAATACTTTTTTAAACTTAACCCGCAGTTCCCCAAAAAGATCCAGTTTGGGGTAATGGGTGCAGGCAGCGAAGATATGCTGCGCCGTAATGGTCACTTTGCCGATTTTGTTGGTGATAGCAATGACACGGCGGATGTAGCTGCTGATTTTGCAGCGCTGGCAAATGGTAAAAACGTATTGTTCCCGGGAGCTGATAACCCAATGCGAAGCATACAGCAGGGTTTATCGGCTGAAACCAAGATAATCGATCTGCCGGTTTATGAAACCGTGTTAGAAGAAAATGTTGAGCCAAGCGGCGCCGAGGTGCTGGTATTTACCAGCCCAAGCAATGTGGAAGCTTATTTTGCAGACAACCTGCTGGAGCCCGGCCAAAAAGTAGTAGCCATAGGCAAATCAACCGGCCGGAAATTTGAAGAAATGGGTGTAAAGTACACCCTGCCTTTCTCGCCCGACGAAGTTGGGCTTGCAGAGGCTGTGTTTGGACTATAATGTTCAATAGTTTATTTGTTTAATGGTTCATTGGTGTCGCTTATTTCAAGTTTACACCATTTACCAGTCAACAAATTAACCTGTGAACAAATGAACTGACTTATGTTACAACGACCAAGAAGGAACCGCAAAAGTGAAGTTATCCGCCAAATGGTGCAGGAAACACACGTAAGTGCGGCCAACTTAATTTTTCCGTTATTTATTGTAGAAGGCGAGAACCAAAAAACCGAGGTATCATCAATGCCAGGTATTTTCAGGTACTCGATAGATAACCTGCTGCGCGAGATAGAGAGCTGCATGAAGCTTGGCTTAAACTCGTTTGATTTGTTCCCGAACATTGACGAGGCACTTAAAGACAGGCACGCTACCGAAAGCCACCGCGACGAAAGCCTTTACCTGCGCGCCATACGCGCCGTTAAAAAAGAGTTTCCGGAAGCTTGCGTAATTACCGATGTAGCCATGGACCCATACAGCAGCGACGGTCACGATGGTATTGTTGAAAACGGCGAGATCCTGAATGATGAAACCTTAGAGATATTGGGCAAAATGGCCCTTGCACATGCACGGAGCGGTGCCGATATCATTGCCCCGTCAGACATGATGGATGGCCGTGTAGGTTATATACGCAAAGTGTTGGATGACTCTGGTTTTACGGGCGTATCTATCATGTCGTATTCGGCAAAGTATGCAAGCGCATTTTATGGTCCGTTTAGGGATGCACTAAATTCTGCACCAAAATTCGGTGACAAAAAGACTTACCAGATGAATCCGGCCAATCAGCGCGAAGCGCTTATCGAGGCCCGTTTGGACGAATTGGAAGGTGCCGACTTTTTAATGGTAAAGCCCGGTTTGCCTTACCTGGATGTAATTAAGCTGATTAAAGACCAAACAGAATTACCCGTAGCTGCCTACAATGTAAGCGGCGAGTACGCCATGATTAAAGCTGCAGTACGCAACGGCTGGTTAAATGAGCAACGCTCGGTTACCGAGGTGCTTACCAGTTTCCGCCGTGCAGGCGCCAGCGCAATACTTACCTACCACGCCAAAGAAGTGTTGGAGAATAAGTGGCTGTAGGGAGTTGAAAGGTGAAAGCATAAAGCTCTTGGCCGAAACAACAAAACGCGTCATTGCGAGGAGCGTAGCGACGCGGCAATCTCCGCGCAAGACGGTATAAAAGCGACGAGATTGCCACGCTATCGTTCGCAATGACATAAAGTAAAAAAATGCAAGTAAACGATATAAGCAGAGAAAAATCTGCAGAACTGTACGAAAAGGCAAAAACATACTTTCCGGGTGGGGTAAACTCACCGGTAAGGGCATTTAAATCCGTATATGGTACGCCGCTTTTTATAGAAAAAGGCGATGGGAGCCATATCTGGGATGCCGATGGTAACGAGTTTATTGACTTTTGCTGCTCATGGGGCCCGCTTATTTTGGGGCATAACAATGCAGCCGTTCGCGAAAAGGTTACCGAAGTAATGCAGAAAGGTATGTCTTTCGGCGCGCCTACCGCTTTAGAGAACGAGCTTGCTGAGTTGATACTAAGCAACAATAGCTTTATTGAAAAGATACGCTTTGTAAGCTCGGGTACAGAGGCGGTTATGTCGGCCATCAGGCTGGCGAGGGGTTACACCAAACGCGACAAAATATTAAAGTTTGAAGGCTGTTATCACGGCCATTCAGATAGTTTATTGGTAAAAGCGGGCTCGGGCCTGGTAACATTTGGCGAAACATCATCTGCAGGCGTGCCAAAATCTTTTGCTGATGAAACAATAGTAGTAGCGTTAAATGACAAACGCGCCATACAGGAAGCATTCGAAAAATTTGAAGGGCAAATTGCTGCGGTAATCATTGAACCTGTACCTGCCAACAATGGGCTGTTATTACAAACCAAAGGCTACTTGCAATATCTGCGCGATGTTTGTACCGATAATGGTACTATGCTGATATTCGATGAAGTAATATCCGGTTTTCGTGTTGGCTTTGAAGGTGCAGCGGGCTATTACGACATCCAGCCGGACATTATTACTTATGGTAAAATAATAGGCGGCGGCTTGCCGGTTGGTGCCTATGGCGCCTCAGCCGAAATTATGGATCATATCTCGCCTGTTGGGTCGGTTTACCAAGCCGGCACTTTATCAGGCAACCCGGTGGCAATGGCCGCCGGTATAGCCCAAATAACTGAGTTATTAAAACCAGGGTTTTATAATGATCTGAAATTAAAAACTGAAGGTTTCGTAAAAGCTATCCAGGACTTTGCTGAGCAACGTAATTACAATTTCAAAGTATTTACCATTGGCTCGATATTTTGGTTTGCTTTCACTAATGAAGAGCGAATAGCAACTGCGGATGATATCGACCCGGAAAGCATGATCAAGTTTAAAACCATGCACCGCGAACTGATAAACCGGGGCATTTATCTTGGTCCGTCGGGGTATGAGGTAGGCTTCATATCTGCTGCCCATACCGCAAATGATTTGGAAATCACAAAAACTGCTATATTTGATAGCCTTGATATTGTATTTAGTAACAATTAAGCGCTGATTAAAAACAACAAAAAAAGTCTCCTCGTTCAGGAGGAGATTTAGAGGAGGCTCAATGAAAAAGACATTGCTCATATTTTATGCCGTTGTGACTTATGCAATTGCCGAGCTAATTTGGTGGGGGTATATGCTAGTTAAAACACAGCCGCAACGCACAGGCATGATACTTGGCGAAGGGGCAATGTTTATCATGGTGTTTACTGTCGGTGCATACTTCATGCACAAATCGCTTAATAAAGAGGCCAAACTGCACGAGCAAAAGAAAAACTTCCTGCTCTCGGTAACGCACGAGCTGAAGTCGCCGCTGGCGTCTATCAAGTTGCTGTTGCAAACCATCCAGAAGCGCGATCTTACTAAAGCGCAGGTGCTTGATTTTATAGATAAGTCGCTATTAGATATCGAGCGGCTTGATGACATGGTTGAGAACATGCTGTTGGCGGCAAAGATCGAAAATCGCTCATATACTTTCCCCAAAGCAGAGTTCAATTTATCTGTATTGGTTGATAGCATTGTTAACCGCCTGCAAATAAGTAAGTGCGATTGCAACCAGCAGATCATCAATGCCGAAATTGAGCCAAAGATTGAAATAACGGGCGACAAGTTTGCGCTAACCTCGGTGGTAACCAACCTTATCGAAAATGCTATTAAATACTCAAGCCCTTGCGAATCTGTAAACGTGAAGCTTTGGGAGAAAGATAACAAAATATATTTCCAGGTTGCCGATCATGGCATCGGGATAGCTGATACGGAGAAGGCCCGCATCTTTGATAGATTTTACCGTGTAGGTAGTGAAGAAACACGTAACACAAAAGGTACCGGTTTGGGTTTATATATTGTTAAACAGGTGCTTGATAAGCACCAGGCAAGTATAAAGGTTAAAGATAACCGCCCTGCCGGCAGTGTTTTTGAGGTTGTATTTGCATAAACCTATATCATATTAACAGACACCATGCTAACTAAAAAAAGAATTTTGCTGGCCGAAGACGAAGAGCATTTGTTAGAAGCCATAAAACTGAACCTTGAGCTGGAAGGTTATAAAGTATCAACAGCAAATAATGGTAAAAAAGCTTTACAGATATTTAAGGAAGAGCGTTTTAACCTGGTAATATTAGATGTGATGATGCCCGAGATTGACGGCTTTGTGGTTGCCGAAACCATCAGGCTGGAAAACTCTGAGGTACCCATCATGTTCCTGACGGCAAAAAACACAAATGAGGATAAAATATCGGGCCTTAAAAAAGGTGCTGATGACTACCTGACTAAGCCGTTTAACCTGGAAGAGCTGATACTACGCGTAAACAACCTGGTAAAACGCAGCCTTAAAGGCGATGATTTGAAAGAATTTAACAGCTACAAAATAGGCGACAAAACTATCCACTTTAATTCGTTCGAGCTGGTTAATGAGGATGAAAGCATCACGCCGCTTACCAAAAAGGAAACGATGTTGTTAAAGCTGCTTATCGAGCGCCGTAATGAGGCGGTATCTCGCGAGCAGATCCTGGAAACGGTATGGAACTATGACGTTTACCCGTCTACCCGTACAATTGACAACTTCATCCTTACCTTCCGTAAGTATTTTGAACCGGATCCAAAAAATCCTGTGTACTTCCACTCAATACGCGGAGTAGGGTATAAGTTTACTGATAACCAGCACTAATAAATGTTTACAAGCAAAGCACGCATTTTTGTAGCCGGGCTTTTTGTACTAATTGCTGTTTTTGCCATACAAATGAAGATTTATGAAATTGCGGCACTCGCAGTTTTATTTATCGGATTATTGGTATGGGGTTATTATAAACAAGGCACAATAGTATTAGCGGCTAAAGCCTTTCACCAAAAGGACTACGCACGGGCCGAAAGCTTGCTGCTGCAAGTACCCGACCCAGAAAAGCTGAGCAAGAACCGCCGTGGTTTTTATGAATTTATTTACGGCGGCGTTTGCATGCAAAAGCGGGAGTATGATGAAGCCGGTGTGCATTACGAGCTTGCAGCACAATACCCGCTACGCAGCGCTAATGACCATGTGGCCGCGCTGGTACATGTGGCGAACATCAGCATACGCAACGGTAATTACGATAAAGCCAGGGCCTACCTGTCATTAACAGAAAAACATAAAGATAAAATAACTGCCAAAATGAAGGATGTGATCCATAAAGTTGAGCAGGAGTTGAAGAAAAATTAAAACAGATTCAAGATATAAGAATCAAGAGTTAAGGCTTTGCTGTCCTGACTCTTGTCTCCCAATTCTTGACTCTCCAAGCACATGAAAGATTCCTTATTTCTACAAGCCGCATTTTCAAATTTAACAGAACGCCCGCCCGTGTGGATGATGCGCCAGGCAGGCCGTTTTATGCCCGAGTATTGGGAGATCAAAAACAAGTATTCGTTTTTGGAAATGTGCAAAACCCCCGAGATTGCGGCAGATGTTACCATGTTGCCGGTTGATCTGTTGGGTATTGATGCCGCCATCCTTTTTTCAGATATCCTGGTTACAGGCGAAGCCATGGGCGGCGACCTGAGCTTCACCGCGGGCGTAGGGCCTAAGTTTGCCAACCCGGTACGTACACAGGCTGATATTGATAATCTAAAAACAGATGTAGGCGACGGCCTGCAGTATGTTGCCGATGCCATAAAAGTGATTCAGCAGCGTTTAAATGGCAGCATACCGCTTATTGGTTTTGCCGGTGCGCCGTTCACGGTAATGAGCTACCTGGTTGAAGGCGGTTCATCAAAAGATTTTAAGCTCACCAAACTGATGTTGCATAACCACCCGGAGATGGCGCATCAGCTACTATCAAAAATAGCTACCGTAACAGCCGATTATCTGAACCTGCAGATTGAAGCCGGTGTAAATGCCGTGCAAATATTTGATAGCTGGGCATTGGCCTTATCGTGGGATGATTACAGCGAATTTTCGCACCGCTATATTGTGGAGATCATCAGCAAACTGAAACGTAAGGATATCCCCGTAATATCTTTCTGTAAAGGCAGCTCGGTATTCGCACCGCTAATGGCGCAGGCTAAACCGGATGTGGTATCTATTGACTGGAATGTTGATCTGTTAGATATTAAAAAACGCCTGCCGCAAGGTGTAGCCGTACAAGGCAACCTTGATCCGCATATTTTGTATGCTGATAAACCGGTAATCAAAGATCGTATTCATCGCTTGTTTGAGCGCATGCGTAACGAGCCGGGTTTTATTTTCAACCTCGGCCACGGCATTATGCCCGACATTCCTTTTGATAACGTGAAATACGCTATAGAGGTAGTAAAAGAGTTTAGATATTAAGACGGAGCCCCCGGCCTCCTGAAAGGAGGACAGTAAAACCAAATGTCATTGCGAGCGTTAGCGTGGCAATCACGTCGCCTGATAATAAACGCGACGCGATTGCCACGTCGCTCCGCTCCTCGCAATGACACTTACTAAGATTGCATATGTACCAATACGTTTTAGCCATACATATCATATTTGTAGTCTGCTGGATGGCGGGGCTGTTTTACGGGGTGCGCCTTTTTATTTACCACACCGAGGCGCAAGAAAAGCCCGAGCCTGCTAAAAGTATCCTGTCAGACCAGTTTGCGATATTGGAGAAGCGCCTTTGGTGGGCAATTGCTACGCCTAGCATGTACCTGGTTATTATTGCCGGTGCCACTATGCTGTATCTTAACCCTTATTACTGGACACAGCCGTGGCTTCACGTAAAGCTTGCATTTGTTTTAGGGCTTATTGTATATCATTTCATTTGCCAGCGCATCATGAAACAAATGGCCCGAGGCATTTTTAAATGGACATCTATCCAACTCCGTTTGTGGAACGAGTTAGCAACCATCATCCTGTTTGCTGTAGTATTCCTGGTGGTGCTTAAAAGCGCCGTTAATTGGATCTTCGGCGTGGTTGGTATCATTGTTTTCAGCCTGATACTGATGTCGGCTGTTAAGATCTATAAATATCTTAGGGAAAAGAAGTAGCCCGAATTTATTTTCTTTTTAAGCACCGGAAATAATCTACCGGTAAGATGCCAGGTAACTTGGCATGATGGCTACGTCGCACACTTCTCCAGTCATCCTAATTTATTTCAGGAACTCACAACGTCTGCTTATCAGCAGCTACGCGCCAACTAAACTTTAAAAAATATTTTATACCTCGTGCAACCATTAGGTAAGTATCATCATCTAACCTTTAAATGATGCTTTTGAAACCTAATGCCTCTATTGACGATTTGGTGCAGCGATGTAAAGCCGGGCAGCGTAACGCGCATGAAGTATTGTACAAACTTTTTGCTGCCAAAATGCTGGGTGTATGCATGCGTTATGCAGTAGACAAAATGGAGGCCGAAGACATGCTGCAGAATGGCTTTATAAAGGTGTTTCAAAAAATTGATTGTTATCGCGGCGATGGTTCTTTTGAAGGTTGGGTAAGGCGCATTATGGTGCACAGCGCTATTGAATATTACCGCAAACACCATAAAATGATGCAGTTGGTTGATATCAGCGATATAAGCAACGATCCGTCGGTAGATGCACTTGCAGCAAGCAGCCTTGAGGCTAAAGATTTATTGAGATTAATTACCGGCTTGCCTGCAGGTTACCGCATGGTGTTTAATCTTTACGCCATTGACGGGCATTCGCATAAAGAGATAGCGGAGATATTGGGCATTAGCGAGGGTGCATCCAAGTCGCAGTTATCAAGAGCCCGCGCAATTTTAAAAGAACAGGTGTTGAGCATCGATAAAAAAAAATATGAATATGCAAGATAAAGACATTGACCAGTTGTTTGGCAGCGGGCTGCAAAATTTCGAGGTACAACCCGATGAAAGGGTATGGGAAAATATCGCATATACTATCAATGCCGGCAAACGCAAAAAGCGTATGGCTTGGTTAAGCGTAGCTGCAAGTTTGCTTGTTGTAGCTATGGCAGGCGTTTACTTTGTTAAAAATCACAACAGCAAAGAAGATAAGGCAGACCAAATGATATCAGCCGTAAAAAGTCCTATACAAAAAGTTATTGAGGTTGAACAAAAGCAGCCAGTAATAGCTGAAGCTCCGGCTGTTGATAGAACGGCCATCGCCGCGGCGCGTTTTAAAATTAAACATACAAATAACCAATCGAGGCGTGTTGTAAAAGCTGCGCTGCCTATTGGGGAGCAATCGATGGCTGCCCCGCGCGGAGAGTTGTTGGCTGCGGTTGTACCTGGCATAGAAACGCCCATTGTTGAACCAGCCGAGTTTGATGATGAAGATGTTCAGTTTAAAACAAGGCTTAACCCTGCTGTGCAAACGCCGCAAAAAAGCATGGCTGCGGTGGCGCATAAAAAACCACGCATAAAAACGCTTGGCGATTTAATTAACGTTGTAGTAAGCAAGGTTGACAAACGCAAAGACAAGTTAATTGAATTTACCAATACCGATGGCGATGAAGCAACCATCACGGGTATTAATCTTGGCT
The DNA here is from genome assembly GCF_007846085.1 of Mucilaginibacter pallidiroseus. GTDB lineage: Bacteria > Bacteroidota > Bacteroidia > Sphingobacteriales > Sphingobacteriaceae > Mucilaginibacter > Mucilaginibacter pallidiroseus. Next base: position 58,010 of record NZ_VOEJ01000007.1, on the reverse strand, counting down.
TCATGAAAATTAAAAAACAAGACTGATAAAATCAGCTTATATTCGCACATTAACACATTATGAAACGCTTATTTTTTACCCTTACCATATGTTTTATGGCTGCTACTGTATTTGCGCAAACCGGCAGCGATACCACGAATAACAACACCAGCGAAAACGAAAAACCAAGGCCGCGTCGCATTAAATTTGGCTTTGGCGATGATGTGGCCCAGGTTAACATTAACCAGCGCGATACCATTACCACTTACTCAAAAGCGCCGGGCTTTTCCTTCGAGCTTACTTTTACCCGCTTTGATATTGGCCTTACAACGCTTAATGATAATGGCAGCTTTTCGCTAAAACCGCAAAATCAGTTTTTAAACTACCGTTCGTGGCGCAGCAGTAATATTGGTTTTGATGTTGTGCAGTTAGGTTACCGCTTCAACAGCAGCTTTAAGGTGTATGTGGCCGGTGGTTTCGATTGGACAAATCTGCGCCTGCGCGAAAGCGTTACCATACAGCGCGACCAGCCACAACTAAGCTACATATACGATGGTGTAAAGTATGATAAGAACCGCCTTTCGGCAACATATATCCGCATCCCGCTGTCTTTTGATTTTCGTACCAAGGATGATGCTGACGGCAGGCGCGCGCACTTTGTATTAGGCCCGGATGTTGGCATACTCATCAGCAGCAGCCTTAAACAGGAGAGCAAAGAAAACGGCGATCTAAAGTTAAGTGGAAACTATCACTTTGCTAAAGTACGTTACGGTGCAGCGGCAAGGATAGGTTACGGCGGTATTGGTGTATTTGCCAAATATTACTTCAATGATATGTTTGAAAATAGCCCTCCCCAAAATGGCCTACGCCAGTTTAACTTTGGCATGAGCGTGGGTTGGTAAACCAGGATTAAGCTGATTATGGGATTGATCAGATTTTGACTATATCGTGCCAAGCCCTTAATCACGGTTTAAAATCGTGCAAATCTCAATAATCTGTTTAATCGCGGTTTAAATCTGCTTAATCGCGGTTATCTTTGAACGGAAATGGCAGAATCATCTTTTTTAAAGGCACAATCAGTATCAAAAATATATAGCGGGCCAACATCGTCGGGTGTAAAGAGCATTAGCTTGGAAATAACGCCGGGCAAAATCACGGCGATAATTGGTGAAAGCGGCAGCGGTAAAAGTACCTTGCTTCGTTTACTTTACGGCTTACTATCGCCCGATGAAGGCCAGGTAACTTTTAAAGATGAGCGCATTTGGGGCCCAGAAGAAAAGCTGATACCCGGCCATGATGCCATGAAAATGGTAACCCAGCATACCGATGATCTCAACCTGTTTGCCCGCGTTTGGGATAACGTTGCGGCCATGCTGCCGAGTACCAACGTTAAGCTTAAAGAAGAAAAGACCGAGCAGGTGCTTACCCAGCTCAATATGATGCAAATGGCGCTTAAGCGAGTTGCAGATTTAAGCGGTGGCGAAAAACAACGCGTTGCCATTGCCCGAGCCATCATTACACGCCCAGAAGTTTTGCTGCTGGATGAACCTTTCAACCAGGTTGATACATCATTTAGAGAAGGCTTACAGCATGATATACGGCAGATTGTGAAGGAAACCGGCATTACGGTCATTATGGTATCTCACGACCCGGCAGAAGTCCTCTCTATGGCCGACGAGCTAATCGTAATCAAACAAGGCGAAATTGTGGAAACCGGGCACCCAAAAACATTGTATCACAATCCGCTCAACCTATATACCGCCGAACTTTTAACCAACTGCAATGTGTTAACCGCCGAAGAAGCTGCTACCGCAACGGGCGTTAAAAGTGAAAAGGGTAATGTTGTGATATATCCTGAATGGGTGCGCTTGAGCAATGTTTTAAAAACAAATACCTGGATAGTAAAGCAGGTGCTTTTTAAAGGTTTTTATGAAGACCTGATCCTGGAAAATAACGGTGTACTACTCCGCGCCGTAAACGACGAAAGCGGCAAATACACCGAAGGCGATAAGGTAGGCGTGAAGATTAAAAAGTGGTTGGAGTATTAGAGTATTTTGATGCTATATATGGCTGTTTGACACCTACGGAGCCAAATGCTTTATGTTCTTGATTTCTACAAAGCTTTTGCCCGGATGGGGCAGAACGGCAGGCTGAATAATCAAAATTAGACTTTTTGGTTAAAAGTTAGCGCGTGTGAATGTCCCGTTAGTGATTTAAGCTTTGTAGCTGTATGAAACTAAAAGGAATGCGTGCCGTAGGCACGCAACCACTTCATCTTTACGATCCCTTTCAAAGGATAAAACACCTTTACTTGCAGCATATTCTCTTGCGTTAAGGATTGAAACGGATACCGGCCTTGTGGCTAAGGCCTGAAGGCGTATGAGTGGAAAGCCTGGCCGAAGGCAACGCCCAAATAAATAAGAAGCCCCGGTTGATTAAAAACATCAACCGGGACTTGCTGTATGTGCTTGAAAATATTAAGCGATTTGGAATGAAGATAAGCTAACAAACTCCTGCACACGGGCAGCAACCTCTGCTTCGGTAAGGTTTTTGATTTTTTCGGTACCGAATTTTTCAACACAAAATGACGCCAGGGCGGAACCGAAGATAATGGCGTTTTTCATGTTGTTGAAGTTTACCGCGCCCACTTTGGCCATATAGCCAATAAAGCCGCCTGCAAAGGTATCGCCGGCACCTGTTGGGTCGAACACTTCGGCAAGTGGCAGGGCCGGGGCCGAGAAAATGTGATCCTCGTGGAAAAGCAATGCGCCGTGCTCGCCTTTTTTGATGATCAGGTATTTTGGCCCCATAGTCAAAATTTTGCGTGCTGCCTTAACCAAAGAGTACTCGCCTGATAGCTGGCGCGCCTCGGCATCGTTAATGGTTAAAACATCAACCATTTTAATGGTTTCAAGTAAATCGTCCATGGCTATGTCCATCCAGAAGTTCATGGTGTCCATCACAATTAGTTTAGGGCGGTTTTTAAGCCTTTTAATAACTGTTTGCTGTACTTGTGGCGTTAGATTACCCAACATTAAATATTCGCAGTCCTGGTAGCTTTCCGGGATGATCGGATCAAAGTCGGCCAAAACATTAAGTTCGGTGATCAGCGTATCACGGCTATTCATGTCGTTATGGTACTTGCCACTCCAAAAGAATGACTTTTCGCCTTGCTTAACCTGCAAACCTTCGGTATTGATTTTATGATTATTAAGGTCGGCAATTTCCTCATTGGGGAAATCGTCGCCAACAACGGCAACAATTTTTACCTTGTCATAAAAGTAAGAAGCGGCCAAACTTGCGTAGGTTGCGGCCCCTCCAACAATTTTATCTGTTTTTCCGAAGGGGGTCTCAATTGCGTCAAATGCCACAGTACCAATAACTAACAAACTCATGTAAAATATTTTTTAATTTTTTTTAAAATTTTCTTGCGCAAATATTGTGAAATATCAGCAGAAAACATACTTTTGCACTCTCCAAACCGGAAAACACTCCTGAGTAGCTCAGCCGGTTAGAGCATCTGACTGTTAATCAGAGGGTCGCTGGTTCGAGCCCAGCCTCAGGAGCCTCAAAATCAATGATTTAACCCCACTCTGGCGAGTGGGGTTTTTTTATTCGCATAGTTTTCGCATAGTTTTTCAATACTTGCATACAAGAACGAAAATTCTTTCAATTGCGACTTGAGCCATTTAAGAAGCTTTAAATGCCTTTAAAACGGAATCTACCTTCCCAATTTTACAATGATGAAATCTTTACCGCTTAGAATAATCTGCTTTATTACCGATGTTTTGATTTTTTAGCTGTCCGACTCGGACAAACTCGGAGTATCCTCCGGTTTTCAGTAGATAACTTTGCCTCCATAACAAACAAAACCAGCTGTTATGGAAGTATTAACATTTGACCAGTTACCCAAGGCGGTAAGCGAACTTTTGGAGAAAGTTTCTAAAATTGAAGATATTCTTAGTCATGACCATCCTAATGAGACGGATAGTGATTGTTTGTTTTCAATAAAGCAGGCCTCGGCATTTCTCAATTTATCGATCTCCACGATTTACGGCAAAGTTTGCCGCCGCGAAATTCCGGTGAGCAAACAAGGGAAAAAGCTGTACTTTAATAAAAATGAACTACTGGAGTGGATCAGGTCCGGCAAAAAAAGCACGCTTTCCGAGATTGCCAACTCCATTAATTTGATACCGGGGAGGCGCCGTTAATCCTTCTGATATTCTGAAATCTCTTGAGCGCTCCAGCATGCGAGATTAATTAGTCCACATTTAAATAATCAGTTATGGCAAAGATCATCACATTGGCGCACCAGAAAGGCGGCGTCGGCAAAAGCACCCTTGCATTGAACCTGGCATTATGCTTTAAGGATCAATTAAGGGTCGCCCTGATCGACTCAGATCTACAGGGCAGTATATATCACTTAAAAGATAATTTTTCGGAACTTGAGATTCTGGCTCCCGAGAAAATTGGTTAGATACCTTATTTAGACTATGAACTGATCATAGTCGATACCCCTCCCTATTTATCTAATCGTTTAAACGAACTTTTTGGATGTTCTGATTATGTGCTCGTACCAACAAAAGCCGGATTCTTTGATGTGATGGCGATCAAGTCGACACTGGCTCTAATCAAATTTGCCCAAGCTCAAAATCAGAGATTAAAGGCGGGGATTGTGCTCAATATGTTAAAGCCAAGATCTGGTATAACAGCCGAGGTTGTTGAGTTAATTCATACGCTGGGAACTCCTTTATTAAAATCACGTGTATTTGACCGGGTAAGCCTGGCTCGATCCTCAATGACAGCCGGCATCCTGAAAAGTACTGATCAAAAGGCAATTGAAGAGATAACTTTTCTTGCAGAAGAGATCGTTGATCTTATCAGTGTATAAATGTAGCAATGAACATTTGTACAAACGTTCATTTGAATAAACCTGCAATTGTACAAATGTAGGTTTGTATAAATGTGCATTTGTAGCAAACTACAAATATAGACCTGTTCAAATATTCATTACAAGAAGTATTCAAATATTCATTGCTGCATTTGTAGCATTAGACAAATGTTCATAAAGTTTGATCGCTATGGATGATTATAAAAAGAAGCTGGGTAACCTGGCAAGTAAGATTAAAAACGAAGTGCCTCAAACGCCTATTCAACAAGTGCAACCAATCAAGGTGCTAACAGTGTCTGCGGATGAAGAAGAAGCACGTTTTAACAACTGGATCCCTAAAGGATTAAAAAGAAGAATCAAAGCCTACGGAGCACGAAATGATATTTCGCAAAAGGATATAACTATACAGGCATTACAGAACTTTTTGAAGGAACATGGAGATCAATAAATCAGACCGTGAAGAGATGCAATGACAATAGGGAAGGGATTAAACTGCTGTCTTTTTGCAGTTAGCAAGATGTACGTTTGTACCACAAACGAATCTTGCCCTTCCCTCCGGAGTCGGTCCGGGACCATTGTCAAACACTCCGGAGTCGGTTTGATATAGACAAGTTTATCATGGAAAAAAACGATGAAAACCGTTCGCGGTATTTGAAGATCCGGCTGAAACCCAGCGAAGAAGATTCACTTCAAAAACGGTATAAAAGATCCACCTTTCAGACGCTGAGTGAATATAGCCGGGCTATGATTTTAGGTGAGCCGGTTACTATAGTCCATCGGGACCAATCTATGGACGAAATATTGGAGGAACTAGCCCTGCTCCGACGGGAGTTGAATTACATCGGCAATAATCTGAACCAGGCAGTTAAGAATATAAATAGCGCTCATGGCTTTCCCGACACCCGTTTATGGATGAATTTGATGACAATCATCAATGGGAAGCTGGAGCCATCGATCAATCAGGTCAAGGAAAGAATGAACAAATATGCTGATCTATGGTCGCAAAAATTGAAAGTGGTAAAAGCCTGAATGGCGCTCTTTACTACAATGAGAACAAAGTCAAGTCAGGTAAAGCACAACTACTGGCCACGAATGGTTACACCAAAAGTGATCGGTTATTATCATTTGACGACAAGCTTTTCAGGCTGACAGATCTGGCCGGGCGAAACATACGAACCAAGACCAGTACGCTTCATTTGTCCCTGAATTTTGATGTCAATGAAACCATAGATGAAGGTAAGCTGATCGCCAGCTGGGAAGATGAGTATGGCTATGTGCAGGCCGTAAAGAATGGAAATATGGTGTATGTATCGGGACAATTAGGTCATGATGAAAAAGGTACTTTAGCAGAAGGCATGGAAAAGCAGATGTCGTTAGCCTATACGAACATTAAAAACCTGTTAAATGGATTTGGCTACCTGGAAGATGATATTATGGAGGAGGTTATTTATGTAACGGAAATGCAGGCGGGCTTTCAGACAAGAAAAACAATAGGCGCTAAATTTTATCCCGATCCAAAAAGGATTGCAAGTTCGATCATCGGAGTTAGCGAACTGGCTATACCCGGTCAGGTTGTCGAAATAAAAGTGGTTGCTATGAAATAGCCGGGTCTTCTTAAATGGCGGATATAGGGTTGCTGCTTTATAACGTAAATTATCTGAAAGTGAGTAATGAGGGCTGACCTAGCCCGCGTTATTCACTTCTACCGAATACTAAGGTGTAGCTCTTGCTAAGATCTTGTCTTATTCCTTACCGGGATCAGCTGACCTGTTTCGAAGTCGGAAGGGGTCCTGCCGGGCCGAATATCTCTGCATTTCCGGACAACTTATCTTTCATTTATTTTCTTCCCGTCTTCCAGATATACCATTTTATGGTAGCATTCTATAGATTTCTACTAAGAGTTATCAGAATTGTAGTAAATGCGATGCGACCGTTTCACTTAATTTTGCTTCAGATATTAGTTCCTATGATCCGCAAATTTACCCTCCTCACGGCTTTACTGAGTGTTACCATATTTAGCTATGCACAGCGCAAACCTTCGGCTGTTTTTCGTGATAGCGTCAGCGTGAAAGTACATCCCTCTTATGATAGCGTCAGCAGTTTACACCGCTGGCTGTTTGGCGAAAATTACCGCAAGGAATGGGCTACACCGGTTAAGCTGCCGGTGATTAAACTTTCCGAGGTATACGGTGGGTTAAAACCCGTTCGTGAGGGCGGTGGTATGCAATCCAAATCGTTACGGTTGCAGGATAAAAATGGCAGGGAATGGGTAATACGCAGTGTTGAGAAAACACCTGAAAACATATTGCCGGCTAATTTCAAGGGTACTTTCGCGGTAGACTGGATAGACGACGCCTTGAGCAGTCAGCATCCGTTTTCGGCATTGGTAGTGCCGCCCTTGGCCGATGCGGCTAAGGTGCCTCACGCTAACCCCATTATAGGTGTTCTGGCACCCGACCCGGCCTTGGGCGAGTATAGCAAGGTTTTCAGCGGATTGGTGGTATTGCTGGAAGAGCGGGAACCCGCAGGCAAATCAGATAATACCTTGAAAATGCTGGGCGAACTGAAAGAAGACCACGACAACCGTTTTGAGCCAGAACAGTTTTTACGTGCCAGAATGCTTGACCTGCTCCTCGGCGACTGGGATCGCCACCCTGACCAATGGCGCTGGGCCTACGGGAAGAAAGGTAAAGAAAAAGTTTATTACGCGGTTCCACGCGACCGCGACCAGGTATTTCACCTGAGCGAAGGCCTTGGCCCGTCGCTGGCAGCAGTTTCATGGATCAATCCTGCATTAGATCACTTCGATGGCGAGATCCCGCGAGTGAAGTATTCGCTTTTTAAAACCCGGTTTATTCAGGCTTACCCCGATGCACACTTTACCCATGCAGAATGGATGCGTATAGCCAACGATTTTGTAAGAGCCGAAACCGATGAAGTGCTTGAATCCTCGTTAAAACTACTGCCTCCCGAAGTTTATGAAATGCGGCATGACGTGCTTATAAATAAAATGAAAAAACGGCGCGATGCCATACCTGCCGCTATGGATGAGTACTACCGGTTTATCAATCAAACAGTAGATCTGCGCACCACCGATAAAAGTGAGCAGGTAATGATCAGCGACGCCGGCAACAAAGGCTTACGTATTCAAATCACTAAGCTGAGTAAAGCAGGCGAAGCCAAAAACGGTAAAATTCTCGACATGGCTTACGACCCTGATATCACCCGGGAGATAAGGATATACACGGAAGCCGGCGATGATAAGGTAATTGTAGATTATGCTTCATCACCCATCAAATTGCGCGTAATTGGCGGAAACGGGCAAAAAACGTATGACATCAGACAGGCTGAAAACACCGTACGCATCTACGGTCGTAAAGACAGTGTTAGGTTCACCGGTAATGGAAGGGTAAGCAGGCACCTTAAAAATGATACGTTGAATACCAGGTTCATTCAGAACAACCCTTACAATATCTGGATGCCATTGGCTACAGCCGCCATTAATGCCGATGATGGCTTGTTAATCGGTGCGGGTTTTAAGTACACGCGCCGCGAGGGCTTCCGTAAACTGCCCTACGCCAGCGTACAGCAACTTATGGTTACCCATGCTTTTGCCACAGATGCCTTCCGCATACGTTACAACGGCGAATGGATCGATGCTATTGGCAATGCTGACCTGACGATTAATGCCTTTGTACAGGCGCCTAACAATACGCTTAACTTTTTTGGCCGCGGCAACGAAATTCCGCTGGTTAAATTCCCAGGGTACCGCCGGATCTATCGCACGCGCTACAACACCTATCAGGTTGACCCTGCCCTGCGCTGGAATCTGGGCAGCAATGCAACCATCGGCGCGGGACCATCTTTTCAATATTTCAAGATGGATGCCGATGATAATGCAGGTCGTTTTATCAATGATCCGGGCCGGATAAATTCGTACGATAGTCTGACCGTTAATAAAGAAAAAGCGCATCTGGGCTTACTGGTAAATTTTAACAGTAATCAGCGCGACAATAATATGTTGCCCAGCAGTGGTTATTTGATTAATGTAACACTGCAGGCGTACAATGGGCTGAACAGCTACACTCGATCCTTTGCGCAGATCCGTCCTGAGTTCACTTATTACCTCAGCCTTAATTCAAAAGGCACCTTTGTACTTACCGATCGTATTGGAGGTGGCGTAAGCATCGGTAAGCCAGCCTTCTACCAATCAATGTTCCTGGGCGGACAAGGGGGTAACCTGCTTGGTTATTTGGGCAACCGCTTTGCAGGTGACCACATGTTGTATAACAACCTGCAGGCCCGTTTAAAGCTGTTCAATATTGCCAGCTATATATTACCGGGTCAATTAGGCATAACGGGATTTTATGATACCGGACGCGTTTGGGTAAAAGGTGAGTCCTCAGAGAAATGGCATACCGGCAATGGCGGAGGCGTATATTTTGCCCCTGCAAGCTTGGCGGTTATCCAGGTGTTGGCAGGACACTCCAAAGAAGGCTGGTATCCGTATCTGTCACTTAACCTAAGGTTGTAAGTTATCTCCTTTCGCCAGACTTCCTGTCGGCATGCGCACCTTTAATCTATCCTTATCACCAATGAATAAACGAACCAGGCAGCGAAAGCAGCCCGGTTCGTTTTGCTGATGGCCCTTATAGGGATACAGAGACGGCTTACTCCAATCAGTGCACCACCAGATCCGTTGTCCGGTTATCAGCTACTGATACGGTGGACTACCAGGTTGTCATAGTAGATGTAATCTGTGGTGTTCGTCCACCATGCCGAATCATTGCCTCCCCTGAAGGTGTGCCAGGTCAATTGGTCGATCATACGTTTAGAATCGTTGGTCGTCCAGCGGATGTCCTGGTCCAGTACAATTACGTTATCGATCACGATCTGTACATGACCGTTAGTATTGCTGCCCGTATTGCTTTTGATGTACAGGTGAACATGGTACCATTGGTTTTTCGCCAAAGATTGACCGCTACCCGGGAAAGACCTGCTAAAGGTGTCGCCAAAAGTTCCCGGTTGGTCTTTGTAGTAAAGGTAAGGTTGAAAAAAATACGCGCTGGCCGGTGTTATACCACATCAGCCGCAGCGTACCACCGTTGCCATCTGTCCCGGGGTCACCGCCCGTATTATGCTCACCAATACCGAAGCCGAAGCCGACTTTTCCGCCCCTTCCCCAATTGAATTGGCTGTGAAACTTTACATCGTAATCCATCTCGTAAGCCGATCCGCCAGCGATTACGGAATTGGCGATCAGGCCGCCGCCATCATCAAGATTTGGCTGTAACGTCACCCGGCTGCCAACCGTTCCACCGTTACCGTTGGTCGTGTAAGCTCCGCCGGAGCCGTACCAGGTCGTAGTATTGCCGAAATCGGTGTTGGCCATGCTTTGCGTGTAAGTGGCGCCATTGACCCGGTTATTCCAATTAATCGTCCAGTTTGCATTTACAGCGTTAACGGACTTGGCCGGCTCATCTTTTATAGATTGTTCAGCTCCGGTGCCTTGTTGCGAGATGTCATCGCCTTTTTTGCAACTGCAGAAAGAGCAGGCGGCAGCAAAGACGAACAAGCTGATCTTTAATGTTCTTTTTTTCATAATTGAGGTTTTTAAAAATGGTTATTCACGCCTTTCCGCCTGATATCCTTCTGGAACCAGGTACAGGCATTTCAGCCCAACTCCGGTTAGATGACATCAGGGACGTTAAAAGTGAAAAAACTGGTTAATTGGTTTATTGGCTGCTGCAGCAACGCCTCAAAAGTAGGGGTAAAATTGAATTTTCCAAACGAAATTTAAGTGCAATAACCTGTATGATAGTAAGTTATAAAATAAATGAGACGCTTTACGAACGAGCTAAATATCGCTTTTAACCCCGCTTTCTAAGCTGCGGCGAGCAGGCTATAGCGATTACTCGATACGCTTGATGAACACCAAACTTTTTTTTTAGCCGTTAATATAGTTTCAGGTAAATGCAATTCCATACTGTTCTGCGGCAGATAGCTTGGAACATCGACACACGAAGCTGGCGAATACGGATTTAATTCCTTATTCAGTTACGCTTAAAAAAATAGAGTAGAGACAACGCCCGGCCGGAAGGGAATTGGTAACCACAGTCATTTGGCAATGGTTCAGCAGGCGTAGCTCCTTTTTTGGAAGTAAATCATCGGATCACCTTCCTGTCCAGATAATTAATGATCATCGCCGCGATCTGGACACCATGGCTCTCCAGTGCGAAATGCCCCGTATCGAATAAGTGACATTCAAGATTCTTCACATCTTTTTTGTAGGCCTCTGCAACAGATGCAGGGAATATGTAATCATTTTTACCATACACGATCAGCATTTCGGGATTGTGATCCTGAAAATATTGTTGCCATTCCGGGTATTTGGGTGGGTTTGTCCTGTAATCATAGATGAGATCAAGTTGTATTTGCGCATTCCCGGGTCTTTCCAGGTGACGGAGGTCCATTTCCCAGTTATCGGGACTGATGACCGTCGTGTCAGGGACGCCGTGTGTGTACTGCCATTTCAACCCGTCAGGATGGAAGAAACTGCGGAGTATATCTTCTGCTTCCTTATTGCTCCTGTCATGCCAGTAAGCCTTGATCGGCTCCCAGAACGTATCAAGGCCTTCTTCATAGGCACAACCATTCTGAACAATTAACGTATCTATCTTTTCCGGGTATTTTGCTGCGATCCGATAGCCCAGGGGCGCACCATAGTCCATCAGGTACAAGCTGTATTTGTCAACGTTCAATTTGCTCAGCAGCTCTTCAATGATCAGCGCATAATTATCAAATGTATAATTAAAATCAGCAACCGCCGGCTGTTGGCTTTTGCCAAAGCCGGGATAATCAGGAGCGATCAGATGGTAATTATCGGAAAGGTCGTTGATCAGGTCCTTGAACATGAAAGAAGAGGACGGGTAGCCGTGTAATAGAAGTAAGGTGGGAGCATCTTTAGGTCCGGCTTCACGATAAAAGATATTTACTCCGGCAACCTCGATGTAGTTATAAGTGGTTTGATTCTGCATTATATAAATTATGCGCTACTATTTAATTACACTCTATCTCCGGGCAGAGCTGGTCCCTTTTCTGTTTTCAGAACTTTCGCGAGGTTTCGATCTAATCGTTACATGCAAATATAGGGTTAACAGACCTGGCCTGAATATTACCCGAGTATTACCTGAATGATAATAGTTATCAATATTATGTTACTTCCAGATCATGCGCTTCGATCTGTTCATATTTTGGTCGCTAACCGTTAGCAATAATGTTACCGACACTACAAATAGAGATCGATGATCTTGCCGATTTGGAATCGGCTTTTTAAAACCGATATAGAGTGGCCGCAGGATTTGACCTTAAATACTGATATCGTTTTCGCCTGTGGTCTTTTAAACGCAAAATGCATTAAGCCAACTGGGTGTCGGCTTAATGCTGCTATAATTAGTGGATTATAAAATCCGGTTAAGATCTACCTGTTACCGTAAAAGGTAGCGCCTGTCATCCATTCGGGAATGCGTAGTAGTAATACGCAAGACCATTTTACTGCCTGCAATAAAGCGGTAGCTTTGCTGGGGCTTATGGTCTAAGCTTATTTAATACCTGCGGCCTTGAATATCACTTCTGCCACCTCTGCCGGTTTGGACAACATAACAACGTGGCTTGCGGGGATGTGAGAGGTAGTGGCATTTATTTTCTTAGCCATTTCGGCTTCAACCTGCGGCGATATGATTTGATCATTATCTGCTACGACGTAAAAGCTGGGCTTGTTGTTCCAGGCAGGAACGGTAATCTTGGCTGTTAACGTACTTACATGAAACCGGCCCTGTCCGGCGGCTATGTTTTTAGCCTCCTGTAAGGGCAGGTCCTGCGCAAAATATTTAATGATCGCATCTTCCTTTAAACGAATATATCCGTCGGTAATAACCGGATCGTTAAAACCTGGTACATTCGGAACTTTTCTCTCCGCATAGGCTTCCCTGCTGATACTGTCAATACTCTGGCCCTCGCTCGGCGCATAGGCTGCAACATATACCAGTGCCTTAACTTTTTCATTGTTGCCAGCCTGGGTAATGACCGCCCCTCCCCAGGAGTGCCCAACCAGGATCACTTTTCCTTTTACTTCTGAGATGGCACGTTCGACCGCTGCGACATCATCGCCTAAAGAAGTCAGGGGATTCTGGACGGCAATCGCCTGATAACCCTTTTTTTGTAGGATCGGTATAACCTTGTTCCAGGAGGAACCATCGGCGAAAGCGCCATGAACGAGAATAATGGTCGGTTTTTCAGCATCGTTCAGTACCGGCTTTTGTTGCGCGATTCCCGGTAAAGCGGTAGATAGGATCATCAGTGCCGATACGCTCATGGCAGTTAGTTTAAAAATTGTTGTTTTCATAGTTTTAATATTAATGTTAAGTAAATAATGCATTGTCGCTACCTGTCTGCGAGCCGATGTCCGGCAGGTTATCCTTTAAAAGACTTCATCTGTCATGAGCGGCTTCTAAATGAAAGGATCGTTCACAAAGCGTTTACGAAAGTATCGGATTTTGATGACCCTAAGGCTCAGTTTGACATCACCCTGATGATAACTGTCATTAGATAAATGATGAAAATAAAATCATGTTAATCAGTTATTTAGTCTTCATGTTCCAGCGTATTTCAGGTGGTGCGGTCAGGGCTTAAAGCATAGCCGGACGCGCATTGTTAATGCCGGTTAACACTATCATTTACCGATTTAACACAAGGGAATTTGGCATTGTCTACTTTTATTTTTTAACATTTATTTATGAAAAAACAGTTTTTATTGGTCGCTATGACCGCCTTATTCGCTTGTAAGCAGCCGCAGCAGGCTGCTCCGGCATCGGGTGAAGCAACTGCTGACAGCATTAAAACAGGGGGAAACCGGCTCATCAGCGTTGACGGGAAATACAAGGTATGGACCAAAAAGGTCGGAAATGGAAAGATTAAAGTGTTATTACTGCATGGAGGGCCAGGTTTTTCGCATGATTACATGGAGTGCTTCGACGACTTTCTGCCGAAGGAAGGCATGGAGATCTATTATTATGACCAGTTGGGTTGCGGTAATTCAGATGCGCCGTCCGATACCTCTTTATGGAACACTAAACGTTATGTCGAAGAGGTCGAGCAGGTTCGCAAAGGGCTGGGATTGGAGGATTTTTACATCGTAGGACACTCATGGGGCACCTTGTTGGCTATGGAATACCTCGATAAATACCAGTCACACGTTAAAGGTGTTGTATTTTCAAACATGACAGCAAGTATTGGGGACTATATTGATTATTCGGCAACGCTTAAAAGAAAGTTGTTTACCGCCCGCGACAGGGCTATATATGATTCGCTGGACAGGCGTAAAGCTTATACGACACCGAAGTATACCGAACTTTTGATGGATAATCTATATACCAAGGTTATTTGCCGCCTGCCCATGGACCAATGGCCGGAACCATTGACGCGGGCGTTCAAAAAAGCAAACCAGACAATCTATGTTCAGATGCAGGGCGTAGACGAATTTCATGTCACCGGAAATCTTAAGGACTGGGATTTCTGGTCGAGATTACCTGGTATAAAGGTCCCCGCTTTGGTGCTTGGCGGGGTTTACGATGAAATGAATCCGGAAAGCATGAAGAAAGAAGGACGCTTGTTGCCGAATAGCCGTACATACTTATGCCCGGAAGGAAGCCACATGGCCATGTATGATGACCAGCAGCGCTATTTCAGTACCCTGACCACATTTTTAAAAGAAGTAGATGAGGGGAAATTTAAAGCTGATGCAAAGTAAAAACTGAGCAGATGCTTAAAGGCCCCGCATGACCGTATCGTGCGGGGCTTTTGCTTTTTGGACCATCGGGATATCAAAGCAGATTGCTGTCTGGAACAGATTAAATGAGTGCAGGTCTGGCCACGCTACCAAAACTACCGTTGCTTTGAAGGTCGGGTATTTTAATTTTCGGATTTAATGGATTCGATTGCTACCTATCAGCGCATTTATAGCACTTATCAGTGTGTTGATTTTTAGATCAGGTTAGACAAAGCGAAATTTGAGGAGTTGTTTGATAATTTCCGCCTACATCCCTGACTGATGAAAACTATACTGATATTTGATCCTGATCCCGACTTGCTGGAAATTATTTGTCTTGCCCTTGAAATGCAAGGTTTCGTTGCAATAGGTCTCGGTAATTTAAATGCTGACCTGATGGCTTTGATCAAACATCATGAACCGGATCTGATTCTTTTAGATTTTGCTTATGCCGGCAAGTTCTGTATCGAATGGTGCCGCCATATCAAACGTTTCTACCCGACCTTGCCCGTGATTGCCATAAGTTGTAATAACAACATCGGCGAGACGTATAATGGTCACGGATTTGATGACTGCATCTGCAAGCCTTTTGATCTGGCACATCTTTATGCAACGGCTGACAGGTATACTAACCTGCTATACCAGACTGATTGAGCTGACAATTGTACTGTTGGACGGCCCGTACGCTGTTTTTTACTGAGAGAGCCACACTTAAACGCCAATGTTAAGTCCGCTTAACACAGTTTTCCATAACGTTAACAAACCGATGCTGGCAGGACGATAACTTTGCTTCATTGTTGTTAAAAATAAATTTAATTAATTACGCTATGCCACAAAAAATTATCCTTATGATCGCCGTCGCATTATTTTCGTATGCCGCCCCCGCCAAGGCGGGTCGGCTGTTAAGGAGCCGGGACAGCGTGCCGGTGCTTAACCGGCCGGCACCGGAATTTCACTTAAAAGATCTTGAGGGGAAAGTCGTTTCCTTATCGGCATTCAGAGGGAAGGTGGTCGTGCTCGACTTTTGGGCCACCTGGTGTGTGCCTTGCCAGCAAAGCTTTCCGGCGATGGAGAAAGCCCTCAATCATTTTTCACCAGATAAAGATGTCGTATTCCTCTTTATTGATACCCGGGAAACATTGCCCGGCTTTCAGAACACCGTGAAAGCGAAAATGAAAAAAAACAGGTATCCCTTCCATGTCGTTTTCGATGAGGCGGGGCCCGCCGGCCTGCAAGATAAGCAATACCTGCTCTATGGCATGCCGGGCGTACCAACGAAATTCATCATTGACGCGAACGGTGTTATCCGTTATCAGTTGATCGGTTATAATCCAAGGCAGTCAGCCGAAGAAAGTGCTGGAGAATTGATCGGTTTGGTGGAACGTACTAAAGCGATGACTAACTAAATAATTTGCACCTCCTCCTTCCGAGTGTTAACCCTCGTTAATTCCGGTTTAAACAATAAACGTTAATATTTGCCCTGGTGAAAAAGAGATTGCAATTTGTTTTTTTGATTGCCGCGGTTACAGCCTGTGGTATTATCTTATGCCAGCTGTATTGGGTTTATTTCAACTATAAAACCAGGAAAGAGAACTTCATCCAAACCGCAAACTATGCGCTAAGACAGAGCATTGATCAGTATCAATTGGCTCAGAATAAGTTGCCTACCTCGTTGAAACATAAGAACCCGACCCTTACTTTTTTTATGCGGACTCTGCCTGATAACGATCCCATGGCCTTGGATACACCGGATTCCAAACGGCGGTTCAGCGCTGAATTTGCTACGGTTGCGGTTGACCGGCAGCACCTTTCAGAAGTCAAGGCGCTCGTAAGCAGGCTGTTGTCACAGCAAAAGCATCTGCCGCTGAATCTCGATACCTTAACCAGGATCTTCAACCGGCAATTACGGCGAAATTATCTCACACAAGAATTCCGGCTGTATGCACATAAGAATCAAAAATCAATATCCCCTGGGCAGGTTGCCGCTACCGTGAATTTCTATAAAGACCCTGTACTGATCAGGGCTGAAATGGTGGATGGGCATCATTACTTGATGGTAAGTAATTTTTTACCGGCACTGGTTTCCTCCCTGATGGTCTTGCTATCCGCAGGCAGTCTTTATTACATGAGCAGAATAATAAACCGGCAAATGATGCTGGACACGATGAAGACTGATTTTATCAATAATATTACCCATGAACTGCGTACACCGGTGACCATATTAAAATCGTCAAATGAAGCGTTGGCCAGTTTTGGAGCAGCAGATGATCCCGAATCGCTCAACAGGTACCTTCGGATGAACGCATCCGTACTGGACACGCTGGATACAGATATTGAGCGGATCCTGGAATTCAGTCGTTCTGAGGAACGAAAACAGAATCCTGTCTATGAAAATGTAATGCTGCTCG
Source organism: Mucilaginibacter pallidiroseus (assembly GCF_007846085.1). Lineage (GTDB taxonomy): Bacteria > Bacteroidota > Bacteroidia > Sphingobacteriales > Sphingobacteriaceae > Mucilaginibacter > Mucilaginibacter pallidiroseus. Next base: position 40,906 of record NZ_VOEJ01000007.1, on the reverse strand, counting down.
ATACGGTTCGGCAGGTTGCCCGGCGCTTCGAGATGACCGATAATCTGAAACTGCAGATCGCGATCGATAGTTCACTTGAGATCAAGACGGATCGGCATATGCTAGGCGTCATACTCGTCAACCTGCTTGATAACGCGATCAAATATTCGCCCGGTAGAGCCGTGATCGAAATCACGGCGGAGGATTTTCCGCAGAGCTGGCAATTAGTTGTGCGGGATCAGGGACAGGGCATACCCCGGCCCGAATTGCCTTACATATTTGAAAAATTTTACCGTGTGTCTACCGGCGATCTGCATGAGGTTAAGGGCTACGGGATTGGCCTCGCTTATGTCCGGCAGCTGGTCACTGCATTGAAAGGATCTATTCGTGTATACAGTGAGCTGGGTAGCGGAACAACATTTAAATTAAAATTTGACAAGGCATGGAGAATATAGATGTGTTGCTGGTCGAAGATGAACCGGTATTGGCCGGTATTGTCAAGGAATCCCTTGAAAAGCGTGGTTTTATTCTGCATGTTGCCAGGAATGGAGTTGAGGGCTGGACGATGTTTAAGACTGTCAAACCGGACGTTTGTGTCATTGATGTGATGATGCCGCGCAAGGATGGCTTTACCCTGGTATCCGAGATCCGGGTGATCGATGATCAGGTACCGATCATCTTTCTAAGCGCCAGGACCCAAACGGAGGACGTCTTGAAAGGGCTGGAGATCGGTGCAGACGATTACATGAAAAAACCCTTCAGTATGGAGGAACTGATTTTAAGGTTAAGAGCGTTAGTTCGGAGGAAAATATCGGGCTCAGTTCCTGTTGCCGGGCCCGAGATGCTGATCGGCAGTTATCGTTTCCGTCACCAGTACCAGGAACTCTTGTTGGGTTCCAAAGCGATTTTTTTATCGCAAAGGGAAGCAGACCTTCTTTTGCTCCTTTTCCAGCATAAGAATGATTTGCTTGAGCGGCGGTTGGCACTTATCAAACTTTGGGGAGAAGACAATTGCTTCAACGCGCGGAGCATGGACGTCTATATCACGCGGCTACGCAAACATTTCAGGGACGAAACCGCGGTAGAGATAGTCAACATTCGGAGGCAAGGTTATTCTCTGAAGGTCTGCGCTGATTAATCCCGTCCGGCATTACGATATCCCTATTTTTAAAGTAGCCTTCTGCGGCAATTGACATCCTTCCTGACTGGTCATTTATCATAGCGCGTACAATATCTAATGACCCGATTCTATGGCTAAAGGCTGATTGAATGCACACATGCAGCTCCTTTTACATCATTCCGCAACATCATCCAGTATCTCTTCATCGAGGTCTAACCTGTTTTCGATGTAGCGGATGACGTCGTCGTCAAAATCTTCTTTCAGGCGAAAAATGCTGAGTTGCTCCCGTTGATGTTCGATGACCTGTACCATGATAACTTTGAACTGCGTATGCATAGCAACGGCTTCCGCTTTTTTTTCGGCATCGTCACCGAAGTTTTGATAAATATCTGCTTTATACGTTAACAGGTCCATTTTATTCCTAAGTATCGGGTTTTCTTCAATAGCGTCCGGGTAACTCGCATTCAGTTTTGCAACGGCGGCGCTGAACAGCAGGGCTTCAATTTCTAATAGTTGCTGTTCGTCCTCTTTCGTGCAGGGTAGCCCTTCAGCTTTCAGTGCCTCTGCTATCCATGGTAGAGCCAGTCCCTGGAAGACTAAGGTGACGATGATAACAATGAATGTAATATATAAGATGAGTGGCCGAAATGGAAATGGCACACCCTCCGCAACAACCAAGGGAATGGCCAGTGCTGAAGCGAGAGATACCACCCCCCCCGCATTCCGGCCCAACTGATGATCAGGGGATTTCGCCAGCCTGCATGATTAATGGAAACCCGGAGATACCGTCCTATAAATGCCGTAAAAAGGGCGGAGATATAGCCTGCAACCAGCCTGGTTACAATAACGATAGTGGTGATCAAAAGCGCGATGATCGTAGCGGAGGTAATATTTGGGATACCGGCAGTAACGCAGGGTAATTGTAAGCCGATCAGGAAAAAAATAACGGCGTTAAGCACAAAGATTACCGCCAGCCACACCGCGTTCGACCTTAGGCGGCTGCTGTGCGAAAAAATATGATGATTCTGATACGCAATAAACAAGCCGCCGGTAACTACCGCGAGGACTCCTGAAGATTGAAACTCTTCAGCAGTCAGGTAAATCATGTAAGGCAATACGAAAGACAGGGCGATATTTAAGTTGGCCGTTGTCGGCAGCCATTTATAAATCGCATAAAAAATCAATCCAAAAATTAATCCTATAGCGATGCCCGATGATGAAATCAGCAGGAAATTTCCGACAGCCTGGGGCCATTCGAAGTGGTTGGAAATGATCGCGGCCAAAGCAAACCGATAAACGGTCAGACTACTCGCGTCGTTAAGCAAACTTTCACCTTCCAGGATTGCAACAAGGCTCTTGGGCAGCCGTATTTTCTTCAATATCGTGGTAGCTGCAGCCGCATCTGGCGGCGAAATTATTGCCCCGAGCAGGAACCCTTGTGAGAGCGTAAACCCTGGTATCAGCCAGCTGGCCGCGAAGGCCACAACGGTCGCGGTTAGCATGACATAGCCCAGCGCCATAAAGCTGACGATGCGCCGCCATTTCCATAGCGCTTTCCAGGAGGTGTTCTGTGCGGCATCAAACAAAAACGGCGGAAGAATGACGAGAAATACAATATCGGGATCAATTTGAATTTTGGGAACTCCTGGGACAAAGCTGATGGCCAGCCCGGCCATTACAAGGAATATAGGATATGGTACAGCCAGCTTGCGGGCGACCAGCACCAGAATGGACGCACTGAAGATCAATGCTAAGCAGATTAAAAGGCTTTCGTGCATAATTACGACGGAGTTACATAGATTACCGACATGCCGCATGGTACTCCGTTAGCGCGTCGGATGACCAGGGCAAATTCCTTTTATAACGCCGGCAATCAAAATCAGTGAATTTTTAACTGTTATCAGTCAAATGATATTATTGATCGGTGCCGGACAGTAAGTTATTGGTACGCTTACCAAAGTCCGGGTGGTTCTTATTAAAATAATGATAACAGGTATAAGGCAAATAATTTTCAATCCCTTGCCTTACTGTTGATCTTCGAAAGAGAATAATCAAGGTAATGATCCTTAAGCCGCATCTGCTCTTTTTTGCGAAGCATAAATGGCACTTTTTGCTTGTCAGCGCAAGGCGGCGGCATCTGCAACGTTGTCTCCTCATTACAGAGGTGATTACCTGCATTTCTCCGGTAATATGATGGAATAGATGTAAATGAAGTTAATTAAATAACAATCTATATGGCACTGTTAAAACAGATCGTTTCAAGGGAAGAGCATTCCCTTGGAGCAGAAAATCCGAAGATCCGTATCATAGAATACGGAGATTTTCAATGTCCTTTATCACGGGCAGCCGAGCCGGTTATTCGCGGGCTTTTGCGTGAGTTCGGGCAGCAAATTTCATTCACCTTCCGCAACTATCCGCTGCTCAACGACCATCCCTATGCTTTTGATGCTGCCTGTGCGGTGGAGGCCGCAGGCAAACAAGGTAAGTACTGGGAGATGCATCAAGCCGTAATGGCTAATCAGGCCAATTTAAGTGATGACCTTTTCATGAAACTTTCGGAAAACCTGGGACTGAATGACATCAGGTTCGTAACAGATTCTATCAGTAAAGATGTTCACTACAAAATCAATACAGACTTCCGGCTTGGAACGGAAAGCGGCTTGACCACGACGCCCGCCTTTTTTATAGACGGAAAGCGGTTCTATGGCTGTGCTGCTGATTTGTACGTGTTGATCTCCATCATTCTGGAGGACTGACTGGCAAAAAAAGTTCCTGCGAATGAGACTCCATTGGGAATTGCTGCTGCAGCATTAATTTGGTAATAGCACATATCATTAATATGATATGCACACAAACCTTCTCCCGCCGAGATTTGGGGTATGAAACAAGAACATATCAAACAAGGTTTTCCATTGGCTGAGGTAATCCCGGCAGTAGCATGCATGTTGTTGATGTCTCAGGCTTATCTCATTGCTCCCTTGTCTCCGAGCCTGGCAGAGGATTTCAGTTCTTCTTTGATAAACCTCGCTGTACCTGCCTTTGCGATCCCATTTGCGATCTCCGCAGTTGCGATGGTTTTTGTGAAGCCGGCCGTAAATCCCCGAAAATACTTTATATTTTCCCTGGTTGCGCTGTGTGCGGGCACCTATTTGCTTAGTATGGCCACCTCTGCCGTTGGCTTTTTAACGATCAGGGCCCTGACGGGCTTAGGAACCGGTGCTATGCTGCCCTCGGCAATATTATTGTCTTTACGGCCTCATGAGCATAAGCGGTCGCTTAAATATATGGTTCTGGTCATATTTGCACTGGCAACAGGCATGACGTTCGGGCCAAGTTTGGGAGGATGGTTGAACGAATTCATTGGATGGAGATGCCTTTACAGGATCATCAGGACGCTGGCAGCCTTACTATTATTGATTTATTTGAGGCACGATAGACGGGAGCGGTATGATGGAGTCGAACCATTTATAATAAAAGCCGCGGGTAGGTCACGGTCCGAATGGAAAAACAGATATAGCTACAGCTTCGTCTATTTAACGGGCGTGTTCCACTCCGGTGTATTTGTCTGGATCAGTCATTATTTCACCACCTATTATGGGTTAGATGAATTTCACATCGCGACTGATCTGTTTATTTTCGGCCTGCCCGGATTTGTGGTCACCCTGCTGATGTATTTTTACCGGCTTGATAAAAAGGTAATCACTATCCTCTATGCCTCACTTGGTCTTACCATTGCTGGTCTGCTGGCATTGATGGGAAATTTGCCTTTGTGGCTGGCCGAATGCTTACTAGGTATCATGTCAGTCGGGTTCGGTTGTAGTCAGCCGTTATTTATTGGTATACTCAAACTGCCCCGGGCAGGTTCATCGCCAATAAGGCCAGTGGCAAAAGGGTCAGCAATCCTTTTCGCCGGTTATGGCAGCGGTCCCTTGATGATGACAGCCCTGCTTAGCGTTGATTTATCGGCCGCAATGTTATTTTTGATTTTACTGGTGTTAGCACTGGCTTTCATTTCGCGTCGTGTCTGGAATGCAGGCGTTCGCAACGTCATACCGGTTCTGCCTATCAGTCATTAACTTCCATGTTGTTTTGAGGCACAGCTTCTCGCGGGTAGCGCAAGCAGGTTGTGACTTTGTTGATGAAGGAAGCGTGCCTTTGTCAGAACGGTCCGCTAGAATTTGGCTATATTTTTTTACCGCCGGAATCTTCCCCCTATTTCCTTTCCCGCACGAACAATGTTGACATTCGGTTAATTTATTAACCAAGGTGAATGCATGCTTAAAATCGGCGACTGATATTTACTGCCCCGATTATATTAGTCGGTTACGCTAAACAGATTGAAATGAAAAGAAGTCTAATCATCTTATTCGTCCTACTTTGCCCATCGGCTATCGTAATTGCTCAGAACCATTTTGTCATTCATTCAAATGATAATGTTACGCTAACGGTTAATGAATTCGGTAGCGGCAAGCCGGTTGTATTGCTTGCTGGAGGGCCGGGATTTAATGCCGCTTACCTCGAACCCATTTGGAAAGCGTTACCGGGGTATGAATTTATCGTCCCTGACCAGCGCGGTACCGGTCATTCATTCCTAACTAAGATCGACTCCGCCACCATGCAGGTAGACCGGTATGTCGAGGACCTGGACGTATTGAGAAAGCATCTTAAATTGAAAAAGCTCGTACTTGCCGGGCATTCCTGGGGTGGTATGCTCGCCCTGGCTTATGCGGCAAAATACCCCAAAAATGTTGACCGGTTGTTACTGCTTGGTTCCGGCGGGATTACACGGGATTTTTTTACATATTTTAATAGTAATATGAAGATGCGGTTACGCGAAGAAGACCTCGCGGAAGCTAAAGCTTCGAAAGGTCTGGCGGCTAATCTGAGTGCTATCTGGCCTGGCTACTTTTTTAACCGGCAAAGTGCGATGGCCACAAAAAGCCTTGTAGACACCAACCTTGCCGATCACAACGCGGCGAAGATCAATAATCTTACCCTTCAGGATTATAAGAGAACCGGACAGTCAAGAGCGGCAAACCTAAAAAAGTTCAGGGGCTCTGTTTACATCATTCAGGGACGGCAGGATCCGGTGGGAGAATCTACGGTCTATGAGACCAAACGGATCATCCCGCAAACCAGGATTTCTTTTATCGAAAAGTGCGGACATTTACCCTGGCTGGAAGATGACGTGTCTGCTGCAAGATTTTATGAACTGATTCGAAACGCGCTGGATTAGGCCGGCAATAATCTTAATTGTCTTTACGCAAGACACCCTTTCTTATGGAAAATAGTATAGAATTACCAGGCTTTAAGATTACAGTGGCATCTGTAGCTGCAAATAATACAGACCCGGGTGCAATACCCATTTTGGCAGGCCAACTCGCACTTAAGATCAAAGATTTTTTTGAAACCAGATTAGCCCATTATGGTGCTGTAACCATCCGCCTCAGCATCGAAAATTGGGACGAGATCTTTGAAGTGGAAGAAACAACCTTTGACGTTCATTGTAGCGGATCGAATGTGACCTCAGATCAATACCCCAGAAATTACTGGATCGAAACCCAATAAATAACACACCTAACAATGAAACTTAAAAACATGCTCCCGGCCATCGCTTTACTGGCCATAACCTTGTCTGTGAATGCGCAAGTCGGACAGAATTTAACGGCAGGATCCGGTAGTGCGATTAAACAGCCTGTATCTATCCTGATGCAACTGGAGCCCATAGTGCTTAAGAAGGCACCCGAACACAGCCTGTCTCCAAAAAAAGAATTTTTCGGTTTTGATATCTCAAAGACCAAACAGCAATTTCCGGGATTGATCAGCAGGCAGACGACCTGGACGCAGAAAGGTAAAAACAACCCGGTTGCGACCAGTAAAGAAGCCATAAACGCTGAGCAGTTAGTACCGTTGCTCGTAGCGGCGTTACAACAACAGCATGAAGAGCTGATAGAGATCCAAAAAAAACTGGATAAGTTGCAGGAACGATAAGATCGTGATCATCAAGCGAAATAAAGTAACCGTTGTAATATACATTACCGGTCTCTATCACAGTTCTGCGTCGCACAGCAGAGCTTAAATCAATACTTTTTTAGTTAGTTTAGTTAGTAGTAGTCGTAAATGGCCTATGGACATTTATGTAAAGGGACGGTGTATACTGTCCCTTTTTTTTGTAGTAAGCGATACCGAATGCCTGATCAAAATGGGATTTTGAGGAACTGTTGATTGTAATTTAAATAACATATTACTTCGGGGTGTATCATCATGCAGGCTTTTAACGTTTTTTCACTTACCTATCGGTCATTTAACCCATCAGGAAAGGAATATTATGAAAGAGCATATGCTGGCTGCCGATGCAAGTACCCAAGAACAATTTTGCCGCCCGTTTTTTAATTATGTTGCAAAAAGCGTTCCCGTAGATGAAGAGACAAGAGCGTTAATTGCAACCCATTGCAAACTCGTAAAATTTGAAAAGGGTGAGCGACTGTTGAATATGGGAAGTGTATGTAAATATCTCTACTTCATCCTCTCCGGAGAGTGCATTTCATACCTCACTGATTCCTTGGGAAAGACAACAACCTGGTTTTTCCATTTCAATAAGCCGGAAAGCAATCTGAAAAATCTTTTTGCAGTTGACTATAAAAGTTTCCTTTCTGCGAATCCGTCAAGCATTTCCATTGAAACGCTATCTCCCGTTACGGCAATCAGGTTTTCTGTTGATGAGGTTCAGTCCATCTCAGCGGGCTCAATGGCTATAGAGCGTTGGCTGCGCCTGCTTAACGAGCAGGCATACATACTGACCTGTGAACGGGCTACCAACCTGATGATGTTGTCAGCACCTGAACGCTATAGAAAGATGCTGGCTAATGAGCCCCATCTTTTGAACATGTTCTCTAATTATTATGTCGCTACCTATTTGAACGTGGCACCACAATCGTTAAGCAGGATCAGGGGAAAGATCGCTTCCGGGGTTCTATAACCTACGCATGGACAGCCAAAACGAAAGCCGGTCAATTTATTAACCGGCTTTCGTAAACCTTGTTGATTTCTGAACATTATAGTCTGGCATAACGCCCCCATAATAAGTTAAACCTGCTGCAGAATTTCCTTCACAGCTTCCAGCAGACCGTCGATAGGCCAACGGCTGGTTAAGGTTATGGTCAGGCTGCCATTCAAGGTGGTAATACCGAAGCTTTGGACATGCTGGTGATCCGGAAGTACCATAGGGCCATAAATGGCCTTTAGCTTTAGGCCACCATAATCAGTATCCGCCGGCACCAAGCCCAGGTTACTGATCAAAACCTGGTGACGTGTTAGTGTGTCGAGCGTTTGGTACAGGAAATGGGTATCGGGATTGGAAGAGAACAAGTGTTCTAACGACTGCATTTCTCTGCCGAGCGTCTCAGGGCTCCGGACATTTTCCAGGCTTTTGCGGACGATTTCAACCAACGCCCAGAATGAATGCCGCCTGTCAAGCGGATAATGGCAGATTTGCATGCCTGCCAGCAATTCAAAACTTTCACCTTTAGCCATTAATTGACGATAAGAAACCGGATGGAGAACGCCCAGCTGCTCACTGTGCCATTTAGGAGATAATTTGTTGATCGCCATAGCGACCGCAGCAGTAAAGACACTGTGTACCGTGGTCTTCTCTTCCCCGGCGCGTGCGATAAGGTGTGAGGTCAGTTCGCTCCCCAGTTCGGCATGCTGGACGAGAATCGGCGGGGCGTTATCAAAGCGGGTACGTTCCGGAATGGCCGGGTACTGTCCGGATACTTCCCCTAACACCCTGACAGTGCTTAGCGTTGTTTGTGAAGCAACGGTAGCCACAATTTCGCGCAGCAGAAAAGCGGCGGATAATCCGTCGCCGATCGAATGATTAACGGTCAGCAGTACGGCGCAGCCGCCGGTTCGCTCCAGGATGGTCACCCGTAACAATGGGGCCCTGTTCAGATCAAAAGGCTTTGCAAGTTCTTTTTCCGCTTCATGATCCCATAGCCCATCAGACGGCATCGGGCGGATTTCAAGTGGGATAGGCTTGCTTCGGTGCTCCTGGAAGTGAACAGTTTCGCTCGTCTCCCCTTTAATGCTGTAATTCAATGCGGCATGCTTTGCTTGAACCGTTTGCAATGCCATTTGCCAGGCTTCTTTTCCTGGTGGAACGGAAGTTTCTATTTCTGCCACGGTAACAAAGTGGATCATTCCTTTCTGCTCCAGTGTCCAGTATATCTTTTCGCCCGGCGTTAATGGCCTTTTTGTTAAATTGTCGTTCATTTTCATATTGATCATGTAAGCATTGGGGGATGCGAATCAGGTTCTACCCGTGTCTGTGATGATGGTTCAGATAGCGCTTTTCATTCATTAAATCCCTGGTGATTGTACCTGACAAAAATGAGGTCTTAGAATCTGTAAAGCATTCACCTGGGTTAAAAAACACCTCCTGACTTTAGGTGGTCAGCAGTTTAACAAACAGTAGCCCGCAGGATGCTATCCCATAGCTTTTTCAGGTATATGATATGAAAATGTGCCCTGATAGCCATTTGATGATAAAAATGGATTTAAGCGAAGGGATGCAGGTGGAAATCGATTTGCAATCTGTTAGGGGCGCACAGCGTTGGCAACAGCCATTGAACCATTGGCTTTTTGGTGGCGTCACGCTCTATTATTTGAATGATAACGCTTATTACTTATCTGATCCCAAAAGGAAGAATGGAAACGGATTTTCTCTCTAAATTGCAAAGCATTAAAGGGGATTGGTTGACCTGCATATCGGTCCTGTGAAGTTCGTGTTATCGGCTGGGTAAATAGGTAACCGGTTTGCGAGCAAAGCGATCTGAACAGAGATTTAGAAAAAATGGAACAATAAAATGATCACAATATATTATCCGGGAGCCGCCCATGATATAACTGGCTGGAAGGAACGGTTGGACCGAACATCCTTAAAGTACGAGTTTATCCTAGACGATAATACCACAGTGCCTCGATTAGCTGACGGAGACAACTGTGCAGAAGGCATACCTGCCATCGAGTCTTACCTGGAAAGCCAGGAACAATTTGTGAAGGATTGGTATGAAGACCGCTGTGACAAGTATGAATTCGATCCGGACGCTGGGCCGGGAATTAAGGGGATCAACGGATAACCAGGCCAATTGACTATTATAGAACAAATTAAAATATACACTTGCATGGAACAAAGAGCACCACTACTGCCATTTAACTTAGAAACGGCACTACAAAAGGTTCAAATGGCAGAAGATGCCTGGAACAGCCGTGATCCCGAACGGGTTTCCCTCGCTTATACTATTGATACAGAGTGGAGGAACCGTGCTGAATTCATTAATGGCAGAGCAGAAGTAAAAGCGTTCCTGACCAATAAGTGGCAAAAGGAACTTCATTATAAGCTAAAGAAAGAACTTTGGAGTTTCCATGATAACCGGATAGCGGTACGTTTTCATTATGAATGGCAGGATGCCGCCGGTCAGTGGTACAGAAGCTATGGTAACGAGCTTTGGGAATTTGATGAGAATGGCCTCATGCAGAAACGATATGCCAGCATCAATGATCTCGCCATCGTGGAGAATGAAAAAACTTTATGAACTGTCTAAGTGTCCGGCAATATGAACTACGAACAAATCGCATTTACCGACGCGGTAAAGAAATTACAGGAAATGCATGGGAGCCGTACAGCCTACGAAAGGATGGAAAATGGTTACCATGAAGATGGCCTCACAGAATCCGAAGAGCAATTTATCAGCAGCAGGGACAGTTTTTATATGGCCAGTATCAGCCAGACGGGTTATCCTTATATACAGCACCGGGGAGGGCCAAAAGGTTTCATCAGGGTACTCGATGACTCAACGCTCGGCGTGGTTGACTTCAGCGGTAATAAGCAATACATCTCCGTTGGTAATGCGACTGATAACGCTAAAGTGTCTTTGATCCTGATGGACTACCCGCAAAAGGCCCGACTCAAGCTATTCGCAGATATAACAATCGTGGAGATCTCCGAGGACCCGGAGCTTTTCAAACAACTTGACCCGGCGGGCTATAAACACAAAGCTGAACGGATGTTACTTTTTTCAGTAAAGGGTTACAGTTGGAATTGCCCGCAATATATCACACCGCGATACACCCTGGAAGAAATAGAAGCTGCATTTGCGGAAAGAAATGGATATATAAAATCCCTGGAGGAAGAGATTAAGCGTTTTCGGCTCTCACAAGGACAATAAGGCCGCTGCAATTTCAACTGGCAGGTTTTCTGATAACTGAAAAATGAACTCGAAAATAGTAAGAAAGGTAATAAAATGATTAAGGAACGCACTTATACTCATTCCGAATTTAAAGCGGCGCTACACGGAAAATGTCCGAAATGTCGCACGGGCAATATGTTTTTGACAGACCCTATGGCGATCTTCGGTCAGAAAATGAATGAAAGGTGTCCGCATTGTAACTTTCAATTTGAGATTGAACCAGGGTATTTTTATGTAGCCATGTTTGTCAGCTACGGAATGAATGTGGCCATTATGCTGACATTTGCAATGACCACTTACATCATTACCCATAGTTGGAACCCCTGGGTATACATCGCAGCGACATTGATTCCTGCCTTTCTGTTCTGGCCATTTACTTTTCAGTATTCACGGATCATTCTTTTATTCTGGCTAACGCCCGGCGTGCACTTCGAGCCTGAACGAGCCAGGCCTGACTATCGTAAGGAGCATGCTTCATAAGCACACTGCTGGTCATCGTTGATTTACCATCAAAAACTACGCAATTCTGGTTGCAGGTGATCCAATGGCATTTTAATTATCCGACGGCAATACAAAGGAGCCTTCCCGTATCTTGCCCGTTCTTTATTAACAAATCTCACAGCCATCTTACTGTCTCTGGCTAAATGAAACAAACAGAAAATTCAAAGCCTGAACTAACTTCAGGTATCATTATTTTCCCCGCGTACAATCAAGATGTTTAGCGGAACTTCCGCTATCTGCCCTGCGGACAGATGAACCGCGCAGGTGTAATTTGAAAATTGCAGGTGAGCCGGAACGTGTCTGTGACGCAGCAGTTATATAAAAATCGGGAATCCGCTTGCTTGCCGGGTAAACGGCAAACAAGCGGATTCATTTAATAAGATATTATCTTCGAATTCTATAGTTCAGTCTTTAAAACGTTGCTTTGAGGTAAGCCTTCAACTAAAAAGCTGCTGGATCAGATTCATTTGTTCTGGTCTCTTTATCGTTTTTTCCTGCGTATCAATTTTCCTACGTTAACAGTTCTGGGCACTTCGGCCAGTTCTTGGCTAAAATGTCTTCCAGGAATTTGATCTCTTCTGCATAAGCGGTATTCTTACGCTTCCCAAAATATAGGGTGTCTTCCACAGGCGGACTGCCTTCCCAGGCTACCTTAATGGAATTGCCTGCGATCTCATTACAACAGAGGAAATCTGGTACCACTGCAAATCCCTTACCCGTTGCCATGCAACGCAGGATCGAGCCGAGTGATGGTAGGACATATTTCGGCCGGAAGCTTGGCAAAGTATCAAAGCTGGCAGACCAAAAACGGTTGAGGTGTTCCTGGTCAGAGGCGGTAGTATACCAGTTCTGCACGGAGAGCCACTCCTTCAGCGCCGGCCGGTCACCTTTTAACAGAAGTTCATCAAACTCAGTGGTGTCTGTCTGGTTGCCACAGATCAGGACGAACCGCTCTTTGGCGAACGGCTTATAATCAAGATTATGCTGTGTGCCTTTTTGAGGCGTCAGAATTAAGTCTAACGTGCCGTTATTTAGCTCCTGAAGCATTTGTGGATAATCGCCGAACCTGGTAACCAGGTTGAAAGGCAACTCGGAAATATGCGCTTCAAGCATATACTGAAAAATTCCGGTAGACATGCCTATACTTACGGTCGGTTTTTCGACTTTGGATTTTCGGTGAAGATTATGCTCCGCTTCTTCAAGCTTGTTCATGTGGTCTATAATGAAGTTATAAAGCATCGTACCTCGCTCTGTCGCTACCATTTTCCGGGTATCACGGTCGAAAAGACGATGGCCGGCATATGATTCCAGCGAACTAAGATGGAGACTGACGCCGGGCTGGGAAATAAATAAAGCTTGTGCTGCCGCTGAAAGCGTTCCCGCTTCATAAATAACTTTAAAGGTTCTGAACCATTCTAAATTGATCATAGATTGTAGGATTAAGTGTTTTAAATAATTTATTGGGAGCAAACGCTGACCAGGTTTTGTGTCTGGCAAACGAAATGCTGAATACTTCTTGATGTGTATCGGTTCGTTATGAGTATTTGCACTGGTATCATAGGATTAAACTCTTTGATTCAGCCAGAGCAGGATATCCCTGCTGACGATCCCGTTATATTTGTCATTCAACAGATCATGATAGTGCCCTTCATAAAGATTAAGCTGTTTGTCAGCCGAAGACGCATGTTCCACGAAATACTCGCTTCCTGCCGGCTCAGTGGCCTTATCCGCTGTACCGTGTAGTATAAGGATGGGAAGCTTAATTGCAGGCATTCCTTTTTTCAGGTATTCGGCCGCAAGCAAAAGTTGCTGCATGGTTTTAGCCGGCTGTTTTTCGTTCTCCAAAAGCGGATCTTTATCCATTTTCAGCACGACTGAACTATCACGGGAAAAATCTTCATTATTCAGTTTGACAAGCCGGGTATGTGGGATGATGCGCGCCAGAAATTTTATGGCCGCAAGTGCGAAAGCTGGCGCTGGGATTTTGAAGGCAAAACTTTCCGAAATAAGGCCCTGTAGCTTGGATTGGTTTTCAATTGCATAAGCAGATGCGAAAACGCCGCCTGCGCTATGACCAAACAAAAAGATAGGCTTTAATGGACACGCAGAACTGGCGATATTCATCAAGAGGTCAATATCGGCAAACACGTCGTGATAATCGGCGATATAGTAACGTTCTCCTTCCGACCGACCGCGGCCAGCAAGGTCGATCGCGTAAACTTCAAATCCATTCTCTCTGAGCTGGGCGGCAAAGTTCTGATAATATCCACCATGGGAATTTAACCCGTGGATGATAAGGATAATGCCTTTGGGTTTACCTTCCGGCACCCAGTTCCGATAGTAAACGTGCTGCCCTTTTTGATTGATGAATGTTGCTGGTTTTGGTTGATTGCTCGTTTCCATGACTATAGCATAGTCAAAGACGTGCCACAGAAATTATAACAGGCTATTTAACTTTTAAATTTTATAAATAACTGTAAATAAATTATTTATAAAATATTAAATAGTTAATTAAATTGCGGAATTATTAATTACCTCCGAAAAAATCGGAGGTGATCTGGATGAGACTCTGAAAAAATTGGAGTTAAGCGATGCTGGTAGGAGCTTTTCGGGTTTGAAAATGAAGCCCGCATCATTAAGATACTAACGGAGATTATGTATTTACAAACGTCTGCGGAATGTTTCATCAGCTTCAGCTTCCACCCGGGCCTTAATAATCTTCCTTCTTTATACCTAATTTAGCCATTCTTGATTCCAGGGTCGTAGGCTTAAGGTTAAGTAGTTCCGCCGCGCCATTGTTTCCTCGGATTCGTCCCTCTGTTTTTTTGAGGACAGAAATGATATAGGCTTTTTCCGTTTGGCGCTGTGAGTTTTTGACATCCTCAAGTGTCTCCATACCGGCCTTGCCTGACTGTTCCGGCGTGGCACCGGTCAGGTGCTGTTTTAATTCCAATTCCGAATTTCCGCTGTTGAGGATAACGGACCGCTCCAGCACGTTCTCCAGTTCCCGGATATTTCCCGGCCATTGATAAGCCAGCATGGCATCGATCATCGACGGCGATATACCGTTAAACTCTTTATGGAAACTATTGCAGAATTTGTGGGCAAAAAAGTTGATCAGATCCACAATATCGCTTTTTCTCTCCCGCAAGGGCGGCAATGTTATTGGAAATACATTCAAGCGATAATACAGGTCAAGCCTGAAATTGCCATCTGCGACTTCTTTCTCTAGGTTACGGTTGGTAGCGGCCACGATACGTACATCCACTTTCTTTGGAATATTGCTCCCTACGTAATTGATTTCCCTTTCCTGTAAGACACGTAACAATTTAACCTGCATTTCTAAAGGTAGTTCTCCGATCTCATCCAAAAAGACAGTGCCTCCTTCCGCCTGCTCAAACCTGCCTTTTCTTTTCTCAGTAGCCCCTGTAAATGCGCCTTTTTCGTGGCCGAACAACTCTGATTCTATGAGGGTGGCCGGTATTGCACCGCAATTTACTTCGATGAACGGGCCGTTTTTTCTGGTTGACAGATCGTGAATGGCATGAGCGACCTTTTCTTTTCCGGTCCCACTTTCACCAAGTATCAACACGGACGTATTGTAAGGTGCTACCTGGGTGGCAAAATCCAAAGCCGCCAGTAAGAGCGGATGCTTGCCGATAATCCCTTTGAATTCCTGGAGGTTTGGCTCCATTCCGGGCACCATACTGGTAGTGATGTGTTCTATGGCAGGTGATACCGTTCCTGACAACATCATTTTATCAGTCACATTAGTCAAACAGTTCTTGAAAAGCCTTAATACGGCTACATGTTTTTGCTTATACGCATTGCGCTCACGGCTATAAAAGCTATAGTCTACCATGGCTCCGTTGCCGGTAACCACCGAGAACATCAATGAAGAGCTCATTTTGAAGCAATTGAGCCACACCTTCTGCAAGGGCGTAAATGCGGTAAGCTCGTCTGATATTCCTTCATACCGCGTACTACCGGTCAGCTCATAACTGTCTTTGAGTATCCCCGAAAGGCTGCTGCTGCTCAGGCCCGCAATGGTCATTAATTCCTTTTCACCGATATACTGGTATTCATCATATCCGATTCGTAGGTATGCGGAATCAGTGAACTGCCCGGCATTTGCCGGTCGACTACCCGAAACAACAAGATCAAAGGGTATAAATACCCGCATGGCCTGGGCAACTTTTAATAGTTTCTGGTTAGCGTCCGAAATTTCATTACCGATGTCCGCCAGGTGTTTCTGCAAGAGCACTTCCTGCTGCAACCTGGACTCCATTGCACTCCTTTGCCGGTATGAGGCGATGTCGAGCGTTACCAGCAGGTCTCTTTCTCTGAATGGTTTGACCAGGAATCCGTAAGGATCGGTAGCCTTGGCTTCTTCAAGTATCTTTTGGCTGGAATTCGCAGACAAATAGATGAAGGCGATATCATCTTCATTAAGCTTCCCGGCCAGGTCGATGCCCGAACGCTTTCCATCCAGTTGAATATCCAAAAGCACAAGATCCGGTCTTTGAATTTGCAGCATTTTCTCCGCTTCTTCTGCGGAAGAGGCAATGCCGGTTATGGTATAGCCTGCCTGTTCCAAAGTCAGACGCAATGCATTCGCTACCACAAATTCATCTTCAACGATCAGTATTTTTTTATTCATATTCACTTTTGCTGATTATTAACGTTGACGTTCGGCTGTCTAAACAGCAAACCGCACCGTGATTTTTACACCATTGTTATTTTCGATCCGAAAGTTGCCCTTCAGTTGCTTGGACAAACCCTGGATAAGGTCGAGACCCAGGGAGTTATGTTCCATAGCGTCCAGGCCTGCCGGTAGACCGATCCCGTTATCGGAGATTTCAAGCAACAAATGTCCCGGGCCATCATAACCCAGATACAGGCGCACGACTCCCTGCTGTCCCTTTAGAAAGGCATACTTAATCGCATTGACGATGCCCTCGGTAAAGATGAGCCCTAAAGGAAGCACCTGCGATACGTCAAGCTCTATCGGCTCTATAGCCCGTTCAAAAACAATATGGCTATCTGCGTCGAAACTCTCGTACAGATAGGCTACCAGGTCATCAATATATTCCGGCATTGATATGGTGCTTGTATTGTTGTCCTGATAAAGCTTCTGATGGATCAGTGACATCGCCTGCATACGTCGTAAGCTATCTTTGATAGCCTGTATGGCCGCACCATCTTCTAAATAAAGAGATTGTGAATAGAGTAAACTGGTGACCACCTGAAGGCTGTTCTTAACCCGGTGTTGCACTTCTTTAAGTAACCATTCCTTCTCTTTAAGCAATTTTTCCTGATTGCTGTTCAGCGTTTCGATAAACGTATTTTTCTGGTCAAGTTCGCGTTGGCTGGCTAGCATTGACCGGTTGTCGTTGAGCCTGATCCTGTAAAGTTGCAATAAAAGAACGATTATGAGGAGCAATAGCCCTCCAACCGCAATTTTTAAATTTTTATTCATATCTGCTACGCGCCCTGTCATCTGCGTTGGTTGGTGCCGGCCTTCACCAGGTATATTTTTGTGGTCCCCTTTCTCGTCCACATAACGTACTGATAAAACATGTGTGCTTTTACTGCTCTTGTAATTGAAGGCGGGATCGGGAATTTTTTCAGTCCGTTGTGGGCCATAGATGAAGTCCGGGATTCTTTTTACTGTCGGGCGAATGTTATTTGGTTGACAGATGTGCGGCCATATGACGCCGTAACTGACGGCCTGCGTACGGAAAGCAGTGAGGGCGGGCATGTTTTGCCGGGCAAAACCTTCGGATCCGCCAATATTATGCTGGGCATTTGCTTTGGGGATAAAGTAAGAAACAAAGAGGATCACCCAGACAACCGGCAAAAGCCTTTTTTGAATGATGCTGAGATATTTGGGTTTCATAGCGCATCTCATCGGATGTAGCCGGGTAAAATGGGTAAAAATCCTGTTGACCGAATATACCGAATATTCATTGATCAGGAAGAATTGGCTGCCGTACCTGTTACAAATTACCATGCGAGTGTCTTCATGTTAAAAGGATAAACGGTCTCTATGATATCTGGTCGTTGCCTGAACAGCAAGTCGCTGTAAAAAGCATTGAAGTTAAAGGCGATGTAGATCGCAGTGACCTGCGGAAACACCATGAAAGGAAACTTCTTCATAATTCCGAATGGCTAGGTACGCGTAACTTCCGGCAGAGGCCGCAAAAAGTAAGCAATCATAAATGCAAGAATGGAAATGGTCAGGCCGAAAAGGAAAATACTATAGGCTTTTCGAAGAAAGTCATATTTCTTTCCGAGTATCTTACCCTGGGCATAGATATTTCGGGCCAGCATATCATAAAGAAACCCCTGGCTGGCTATAACCTGATGCAGACTGTGCAGGTATTCATCTGCTTCCATCTTATAGTAATTGCCAAAGTAAAGCAGATTTACTTCTCTTTTCTCCATCTCCGGTTGGGTAAATTTTCCCGCTGGAACCGGTGGACGGGTCGCCAGAATAGAAAAGATGGTCGAAAGAAAACTGGTAACCAGCAGGATGAAAGTTGGTAAGCTCAGGTAATTATTTTCCGGAAGCTTACGCAACACCAGGCTGATGATCGCCGACATCATGATGGAATTCACCGTAATAAGGAGATGCGCTTTATTGTCCGCGACCGAAATCAGCCGCTCGTTATATGAACAAGCGACCCGGAACATCGTATCGATCCCTCTTTCTGTGGCTTCTTTTTCCTGATGAATCGCCATACTTTTTTTACCCGCAGGTTCAGCATGCTTTTCGGCAAGGTCCAGTTCCCGCACCCATAGCTCTTTTTTCAATTTCGCCAGGTTGCTGTCCTTTTTTTTTGTGAATGCTGTACGACCGTATGCCGTGTAATATTGAAAATTTTCAAACGCCACAATACTCCGCTTCAGCCATTCTGTTTTGCCGATCTCCTGGTGTTTGAAGAACTCCTCTTCCAGTTTTAAGGCCCGGTTGTTATCTGAGAATGATTTCTGGGCCATATAGCGGTGGCAGGCATCAAACAGGGTCTCTTCCAACGGATCGGAGGGGAAAGTTTTGGAGGCTTTCGCCCTGATCAAAGCAGGAATGATCCGTAAAGGTTCATCTCCGGCATTTTCCCGGATCAAAAAATTCATGGCAAGTTCCGCCGATGCTTCTTCGGGACGTTCCGGCGACTCCAGGAAGCCTATAAACTGGAACCAGGCGGCGATCTTCAGGTACCGGATTTCAGTTTTAGAAAGTCCGCTTTGTGCGGCAATCTGTTTAATCGTCTTGACGACCGATGTAGTATGTCGGAGATCATGGAAATAATTGCCGGCAACACTGTTGCTCCCGTAATATGCGACGACATATTTCTCCGAGTTTTTCTCTAAATCGTTGTGTGCCATAGCATGGGAAATGTTGGGACAAAGCTACAGATCGTAACTTATTCAAAACTGATGCGCTCCATCACACGGCTTATAACTGTTATCATAAAATTCATAGGCGACTCCAAGTCCGTTTATCGGAGGGAATTATCCAGCATGGATGTACAGTGGACAGAACTTAATCTTTGTTCAAACTTTTGAAGCATGGTGGAATAGAATTCGACCTTTCCTGACCGGGCGGCCAACACGTCGTCAAGCGATCAAAAGTAAAAGCCTGACCTATTATAAAACTAATACCACTTACTATATAAATGGTATACCGGCATCTACAGATCGACTTAATTTTGATCTGAGCTGACATGGCTGAAACGTTCAGAATTAATTATCCGGTTGCTTACCGGTATCAATCACAAAAACAAATCAAAAAATTATGAGAATAACTGACCAAATCAATGCCCTTGGTGTTCGTTATAACACCGTGAAGGTTGGAGGTGTAGAACTGTTTTACCGGGAGGCCGGAGATCCGGAAAAGCCCACTATCTTACTGCTTCACGGGTTCCCTTCATCATCGCACATGTTCCGCAACCTGATTGAACAGCTTTCCGGGGAATATCATTTGATCGCGCCCGACTATCCCGGTTTTGGTTATAGCAGTTGCCCGGATCCTTCAGAATTTGATTACTCCTTTGACCATCTGGCAGAGATCATTGAGCAATTTATAGATAAGCTAAAGCTTCAGCATATGAGCTTCTATATGCAGGACTACGGCGGTCCGGTCGGATTCCGGATCATAAAAAAAAGGCCGGAACTGGTCAGAACACTGATCATTCAAAATGCCAATGTATTTTTAGAAGGCCTCGGGCCGGATGTACAAAAGATTGGTGCGCTGACAGCAGCGGAGGACTTTGCAGGCCTGGACGCGGCGATCGAGTATATGATGTCGCTGGAGGGCATTAAAGAACAATATGTTTCAGGTACCCTGCACCCGGATCGTATTAGTCCAGACAGTTACTATATGGATCATTTCTTTTTTGGACAGCCGGGCAAAAAAGCTGTTCAAAAAATACTTTTTGCCAATTACGGCAGCAATTTTCCCAGGTACCCAGAATGGCAGACCTATCTCCGCGAGCACCAGCCGCCGGTGTTGATCGCCTGGGGTAAAAATGATACGATCTTTCCGGGTACCGGTGCTTTAGCGTATCAAAAGGAACTGCCGGATGCGGAACTTCACTTATTCGACGGGGGGCACTTTCTGCTTGAAGAATATGGAGTTGAGGTTGCGCAGCTGATCAGATCCTTTTTGCAGGAGAAAGCTGAAAGATAACGCCGGCTATTATAATCTAGCTGCTGAAAATTGTTCTGAAAAGCCGGCACACCAGCGCATGAGCAAACGAAAATTTGGGGCAAGCGCACTGCCAACGCGATAATGACGACTTCTCCTTCCTGATCCCATTTGATTAAAAAATACCTCCGGCCACCCCGGGGGTATTTTTTTTCCGCGCAAAACACTTGCTAACGGACTGATTCGAAAAATGCACCTCTCCTTGGACCGGATAGCTTTTTACTTGCTTTCCAATCTGGATTTAAAAAGGTCTCTAATGGTTGCTAAATACCTGTACATGAGGCTGATCTCATATGTATCAATTTAATGATAACATGTATAATTAGCGTGATATACAAAAAACTTTAGGGCTGTCTACTTTTGAAATGTCGCCGGTGATAAACAATAATCCGGTAAAAAATTATCCCAATATCTTAAATCATTAAATTTTTAAATCATGAAAAATCAAACAACTTACCACTTTACCGACATCAATGGTGTCAACATTTTCTACCGCGAAGCAGGACCGAAAGATGCTCCAACGCTGGTATTGCTTCATGGGTACCCCGCATCGTCTTTTATGTTCAGGAACCTGATCGACCAATTATCCGACAAGTATCATTTGATCGCGGCCGACTACCCGGGTTACGGCAGAAGCGAGCAGCCGCCTATTGCTGAATTCGACTATACTTTTGACAATTATGCAGTAATTATTGAAGAGTTACTGAGCAAATTAAATATTACCAAATACAGCTTGTACCTGATGGACTACGGCGCCCCCGTAGGCTGGAGAATTGCTTCAAAGCATCCGGAAAGGATCGATACGCTTATCGTTCAGAATGGTTGTGCCTATGAAGAAGGGCTGGAAACTTTCTGGGATCCGTTCAAAGCTTACTGGGCAGATCACAATAATAAGGAGGCCGAGCATACATTAAGTACTTTCCACAATCCGGATGGTTTGAAGTGGCAGTATACGCACGGTGTGCCTGATACCTCCGTGATTAGTCCCGATAACTGGGAAATGGACCTTCGTCACCTGGAAAGACCGGAGAACGGACAGATACAACTCGACATGTTCTATGATTACGGCACCAATCCACCCAAATATCCGGAGTGGCAACAATACTTCCGTGACCATAACCCGGAAATGCTGGTTGTCTATGGAAAGAACGACTATATTTTTCCGGTAAGCGGCGCTGAAGCTTACAAGAAGGATGTTAAGAATCTGGAATTTCATTTGTTTGACGCCGGTCACTTCGCATTGGAAAGCCACGGCAATGAAATCGCTGAAAAGATCAAAGATTTTCTGGATCGTAAGATTAAAAAATAACCCATCTTATTTACAACAACCTATGAAAGGCAAGTCTCCCGCAAAAATCGCGGGAGACTTCTTAAACCTTATCCTGTATTGCTTAAAAGGTTGCTACACCCAAACATCTCCTACAAGCCATGAAGTCATTTATCAGAACGATATCCGAAACCATATACCTGATTTGCTTATGCTCAGGCAATAATTGCAGGATGTTATTTGCCGAAAGGGTTATTATAACATGCTGCTGTTTATGGAGTGCAGGGAGTTTTATCTTCCACTATGACAACGGAGCTTTGAATTACCTGCTGGTTTCGGTAGTTGTTTTTGACCTTGGCTCACAGCATATCTTCAGTAAAAGCCTGCATGGTGAAATAATAGCAATGCCTGTGGGATTCACTTTGCTGTCGTTGAACATAGTAAGTTACTTTCTTGCAAATAAGGACAGGCAGGCATGTATGCTGAAAGTTAGAAAATTCGCTATTGCGGTTTGCGGATTCATTGGAAATACTTTACTGGGAAGTTTAGGCGCTGAGATTGCCGGGCTGCGTGCCATCTTCCTACCTGCCTTGGGATTTCTCCAACTTTTTCTCAAAGAGCTGACTCAAAAGGCAGTTCTATCAAGCTATATAACACCAGAAAATTCATAACAATTATAATTCACCAAATAAAAATACAACCATGAAAAAACTTCTTTTATCATCAGTCATTGCCCTGACATCGTTATACGGTTTTGCTCAAAAACCAAGTCCGGCGTTATTAAATCCGACAAACCACATGTTGGTCATGATCGACTATCAAAGTCAGATGGGTTTTGCAACCAAAAATATCGGCATCGAATTATTGCGCAGCAATACGGCGCTTGTTGCAGGCGCTTCCAAGATCTTCAATATTCCTACAATTGTGACGACCGTTGCTGCCAAATCATTCAGCGGTCCGGTGTTTCCCGAAGTAACCGAGTTCTATCCCCAGGCAACATCGAACTTTCTCGACAGGACCACCATGAACAGCTGGGAGGATGCTAATGTATACAAGGCAATTAGCGCTAAAGGCAAAAAAACGATTGTTTTAGGCGGATTATGGACAAGCGTGTGTATCGTTGGTCCGGCCTTATCCGCGATCAACGACGGATATACCGTTTATTTTATTACAGATGCTTGTGGCGATGTATCAAAAGAGGCGCATGATCAGGCGGTCACCAGGATGGTGCAGGCAGGCGCCCATCCGATCACATCAATGCAGTATCTGCTGGAGCTCCAGCGCGACTGGGCCCGTTCGGAAACTTACAAGGCGACTACCGACCTGGTTAAGAAATACGGGGGCGCTTATGGTATCGGCATCCAGTATGCACAGGAAATGATGAAGCACTAACACATTGGCGACAAAAAGGCGGAATCTGATTCCGCCTTTTGTTTTTTTAAACATACTGAAATGAAACCTTCGTTAATTACAATTATCCTATTCCTTGCCTTTACAAGCGGACTCTACGCCCAGCAAAAGGCGGATTTGATCATCACTAATGGGAAGTTCATTACCCTTGATGATCAGCACCCGGCAGCAGAAGCAATTGCCATAACCGGTAACAAAATAGTTGCAGTGGGAAATAACCAGCAAATCCTTCGCTTTAAACGTGCCGGATCGCAAATGATAGATGCTAAAGGCAAGACAGTTGTTCCCGGAATCTACGATTCGCATCTTCATGTGATACGCGGGGGAAGGTTTTTCAACACGGAGTTACGATGGGACGGGGTGAAAACACTTAATCGCGCCCTGGTTATGCTTAAAGAACAGGCATCCCGGACACCTGAAGGCCAGTGGGTAAGAGTTATGGGTGGATGGACAGAATATCAGTTCGAAGAAAAACGCCTGCCTACGTTAGCCGAGATCAATGAGGCAACCGGCAAGACCCCCACATTTATCCTTTATCTGTACGGCCTTGCTTATTTGAATAAGGCAGGTATTGAAAAGCTGGGAATCACCGGTGACACCCCAAATCCCACGGGCGGCCTGATCCAGAAAGATCCCTCCGGCCAGCCAACGGGACTTTTGATAGCGGAGCCCAGTGCCTTTATCCTTTACTCTACGTTGTCGAAATTGCCAGAACTGAACCAGGAAGAAAAGGTCAATTCTACCAGGCAATTTATGTCTGAGCTTAATTCTCTCGGCATCACCAGCGTAATGGACGCTGGTGGAGGCTTTCAAAATTTTCCGGATGATTATGCTATTACCGACCTTTTAGCCAAAAAAGGTGAACTGACGGTCAGACTGCCATACTACCTTTTTGCGCAGAAGCCCGGTACAGAGCTGCAGGATTACATCAGGTGGATCAGCATGGTTGATATCACAGAACATAGTGCTGATAACCATTCGGATAAGCAACCCATTGAATACCATGTGCAGGGGGGCGGAGAAAACCTGGTCTCGTCGGCCGGCGATTTTGAAAACTTTATCAAGCCGCGTCCCGAGCTTCCGGCAGTGATGGAGGGGCAGTTGAAAGCCGTCATCAACGAACTTGTCAAACATCGCTGGCCGTTTCGGTTACATGCGACGTATAACGAAAGCATTACCCGGTTCCTCAATGTGATCGAACAGGTCAACAAGGAAACGCCGCTGAATGGGCTTACCTGGTTCTTTGATCACGCGGAGACGGTCAGCGATGAAAACCTCGACAGGATCAAAGCGCTGGGCGGAGGGATAGCGGTTCAGGACCGCATGGCGTTTCAGGCAGAGACATTTATCTCACGATACGGTAAAACAGCGGCCCTGAATACCCCTCCTGTACGAAGGATGTTGGAAAAGAATATCAAGGTCGGCGGAGGAACTGACGGAACAAGGGTTTCCAGTTACAATCCATGGATCGGCATTTACCAGTTCGCCACCGGGAGATCTGTGGGTGGCACTCCATTTACTGCAAAGGAAAACTACCTGGACAGGATCACTGCACTTAAATTATATACACAGGGAAGCGCATCACTGATCCACCAGGAACACGACAGGGGAACGCTTAAAGAAGGTTACCTGGCCGATCTGGTGATTCTTTCCGGCGATTACCTGAATATGAACGAGGAGGATATTAAAAGTATCCGGTCAGAGCTTACCATTTTAAATGGTAAAGCCGTATACGGTTCCGGTGAATTCAGACAGCAAGCTCCTGTGGTGCCTAAAGCACTCCCGGCTTGGAGCCCGGTGAATTTTTACGGCGGGTATCAACATAAGTAAGAAGCAAAAGCTGGCAGGCCAGTGAAATGAAGGGAAAAGGCAATCATCTAATATGAGTATTGCCTTTTCCATTTTACTTTTTCAGGCAATTAGAACACACCCGTCAGAGGTACCTTTAGCATTTCACGATGATATTTTGCTGTATGACTGCCGGGACGCTTAATTCAACTGGCTGGCGGATATAAATTTAGCTGGGACTGCTAAAACTTAAAAGATAATTGGGCATTGAAATATTTAGAGTCCGCCCAAAGCGGCTTTATATCCTTTATAAAGTTGCCAACCCTAAAATATTGCCCACCGCAGCTAAGGGAAAGGTGCTTGTTAAACTGAAAGTCTGCGCTGATCAGATAAGTTGTACCAATGAAGCGATGACCTGAACCTGACCCGGCAGTATTGAAATTGCCGCTTGGCCGGTATAACCCATCCTGCAAGGAGTACCTCCAGTTGAAAACCAGATCACCCTGTATCGCGAGCCGGTCAGAGATCGCCAGGGTTAAATAGGGATGAATATCGATCAGGTTCGACGGTCCGATCAAAGGGTTAAAGCCGAAATATCCACCTTTCGGATACAAAGGGTTAAATGAATTTAGCTTACCGTCCCCCGCCAGCCTATCTCCGGATACATAATCATTTCGAATATTAACAGACGGTTTGAATTTAACATCATCAAAGGTATAACCCAGTTCGATCGCCGTTGTCCAGGCACCGATATCTCCTCTTCCAAATTTACCAAACTGAAAGGCAGCTTCTACATTGTAAGTGAAACCTTTGCCGTTCTTCCAATACCGTGCAGCCAGCGTATGCCTCACCTCGCGTCCCGTACCTTCCTCAAATTCCCCGTTGTCACGCCTGGTTCCCAGGTAATAAAGATCAAGATTGTCTCCTCTTTGAAATCCGAAGTTTGAATATACCCCCCAAAGATTGGCCTGGCGGCTGGGGCGATTGTCAAAGAGACCAAATTTGACCTCATCTGCAGCAAGGACAAAAGCATCCAGGGTGAATCCGGGAGTGCTGTACCGCAGCTTTGCCCCGGTAAAATATTGGCGGGTATTGTTACCATCCCGAACAGAGATGAGCCTTCCTGAACCATAATCGATCTCCTGGCGCCCCAGGCGAAAAGAAAGCTGATGCACAGGATCCATTTGGATCTTATATTCACCGAATAAGTTCTGAACATTGAGCTTATCTTCGTCTGCAGGCGAAGGTCCATATTGGCTGCCATATTCCAGGGCACTGTTTAACTGGACAAAAAATCTGAACTGCGGACCCGCATGGAAATCCGCATGTAAAGAATAACGCTGGAGAATAGCGTAATTATAGCCCTGTTCTTTGATCCAGTCTTCATCAATCCTGCCCCCGTATTCGTTTCTGATTTCGCCACCGAAGCTCATATATACAAGATTGTTGGCTGAAAGTGGCAGATATTTCAATCTGTTATAAAAGTTATCGCTGGGATCCCGCAGGAAATGGTAATCCTCATCGTAGCGTAATAGCTTAAAACTTTGCGCTGATAGTGTCGCGGCCCGCAGCGACAATAAAAGGAACAATAAGCTTGGCCCGCATAGATATTTGGTAAATGTCATGATCTTGTTATACTTTCAGCGATCCTGACAGCGAACGGCAAATTGCTCTTGTACGATTTATGTCAATTTGGTGAAATATTACCAGTCGTTGCCGCTACTTTTTTTCATAAAGTTACAGTTGCTTCAACCGGAATCATCAGCATATAAATGATAAGAGCTATCAGAAATGTGTTACCAATATTGCTTGCATGATCCAGGGGTGAGTGTGGTTGACGTAGCCATTGTGATGAGCTGTTCTTTGATAGCTCACTTGATGGTCTCGTGTAACTAAAAAGCGACCAGGGAAAGAAGACCTTCCCTGATCGCTTCGAATCATCCGGATTGCATTTAGAGCAAGCTTTGTTTATAGCGAATGGTCAGCATACTACCGTCTATTTAAACCTGTACGCTACTCTCACTGCGGCCTGGCTGATTTTGACATCTTTTCTCCAGTCTTCATACCTGACGCCCAGTTCCAGCCCTTTCTTAAAGGTATAGCCAAATCCGCCGGAATAAATATATGCCGAACTATAACGATTGTAAGCATTCCCGCCGCTAAGTAATATGGCTGCGCCAACCTGCCCCTCGACAAAAAAGTGATTGTTCAGGTAGTGTTTGACACCGACCTTTACGGGTAAAAAACTCGCTCCGGTCTGGTTGATGCCATAAAAATTCAGGGCTTTCTTTGTTTCTTCACGGAACGACAGGAAAGAGTACCCGACCGATGCCGTAAAGAGCGTATGAGCAGCGAAAGGCAGCTCGTATTTCAATGATGCTCCCAATATGGCTTTGGCCTGACCGGGAACGGTACGTCCACCCTCTAACCCAAAGCTGAAATGTGCGCCGCTGTCAGGTGCGTTTGCCAATGAATCTTTCGGAAGCGTACTCGATGTTTGGGCAAATGTGCTCCAGGCTGTGCCGCTTATTGCGGCCAGTGTCAATAAAATGTTTTTCATGTTTTTGTATAAAGTTATCGCGGTTATCAGAGCGCCTTCTGATTTCGCCGCGGTGACAATAGGACGCTGGTGAAACTGCATTATTGTTCGTCAGTTGGCCCACAGGGGCATATTTTGGGGCATTTAACAATCATTAACAAGTTCACCGCCTGATCAGTCACCGTGGTGATATGAAATTCATGCTCGCTGATGGTTGAGCGGCAATGAATTCGTAACAAAAAGAGCAGATGTATTGTAATGCTGAACAGTGCTCGGGTTATAAGATGCCAACCTGGGCATCTGGTGTTACAAGCGATCAGCGATGCTGAATAAACTTTGCATGTTAGGTACTTTGCAGTTGTGCCTGACTAAGGGGAACTTCAATAGGAAATGTTAAAGTAATCGTCAGGCCGTTTTTGTTTTCAACGTCAAATGTTCCTTTCAACTGTGCCGTCAGCCCTTTTAAGAGCGTGATTCCAAGAGTCTTGGTACTTGCTAAATTGAAGTCCTCCGGCAAACCTACTCCGTTATCGCTGATCTGCAATTCTATAAAACTTTCTGTTTCTTTAACCAGGATTTTGATTGTTCCGATCTGGTCATTTGGAAATGCATATTTAAGTGCATTGGTGACAATTTCATTGAGTATGATACCTACAGGTATGGCCTGTGACACATCCAGGGCGATATCTTCAATGTCGCACACGATCGCTACATTGTTGGTTTTCTGATTTAAGGAACCGTCCAGCGAAAGGATCAGTTCTCTAATATAGGAGGAGAGATGGATCTGTGTGATATGTTCCGTCTTGTATAGTTGGTCATGAATAAGCGCTATCGAGCGAACCCTGTTCTGGCTATCCAGAATAGCCTGTTGGGCGCTTTCGTTAGACAGATAAACGGATTGTGACTGAAGCAAATTCATGACGATCTGTAAATTATTTTTGACCCTGTGGTTGACCTCTTTTAAAAGCAGGTCTTTTTCAAGCAATAATCTGTCCTTGTCTTCCAGAAGTTCATTTTTGTCCGTTACCAGGTGTTGAAGGGTGCTGTTCTTTTCATCGATTTCCGACTTTTGCCGGGTAAGCAAAGCGTTACTGCGTTGCTTCAACCGGTATCGACTGTAGATCAAACCGGTGATGATCAAAAGCATGATACAGCCACCGATAGTTACGTTCTGTATCAACTGGTTTCGCTTCAGTTTGCTGTCTTTTATCTGCGCCTGCCGGGTAAGCGAGTCGATATGCCTGTTTTTCTCCAGTGTTTCATTCTCAATATGCAGCAGGGAAATCTGATAAACTTTTTCGGCATTTTCGATGGAGTCCTTGATCTTCTGTTCTTTAAGAAAATGCGCCATGGCCGACTTCAGATCACCCTTCAAAGAAACCAGCTTGTAGTAACGGTATTCGGCTGTTCTGATGCCTGCAATATAATTCAGCTTATGTGCCATGGTGGCGTATAGCTCTGTATAATGATAGGCCAGTTTAACCTGACCAGTCTCGGAATAATAGGACGCAAGCGAATTGTATGCATTCATAACTTCTTTCACATTATCAGGGGGGATTCTCGCTAACAATCCTTTAACCTCCTGTGCATATTGACCAGCCTGTACCAGGCGTTTGGCATACATTAAATTATTAAGAAAATCCACGCTGACCGATATTTTGTCCAAATCGCTACGGGCACTGCCTTTCATTTCATGGAGTATAGTTATAGCTTTGGAGAGTTGGTTGGTGTGTGTGTATTCCAACGCAAGCGCCGACAATTCCGTATTGACAAAGCCGCTGTCATTGTAGCGTTTAGCCAATTTCAGTACCTCGAGGGAATATGGAATTGCCCGCTTGTAATCTTGCATTTTAACATAGGTCGAGGCAATAAAATGGTTGATTACGCTTACCTGCAAGGTGGTATCATTGACCTCCCTCGCCGTCCTGAGCGCTAATGAATTGTATTTAAGCGCATTGGTATAATCTCCTAACCTGAACGATGTCCTGCCGATATTCCAATAGATGCCCTCGACAGTTCTGCGGCTTACACCTTTTCCGAGATTTAACGCTTCGAACAATAACCTGAGTCCCTCCGTTGTTCGTCCTGCCTGAAATAAAAGGTCCGCATTTGCCGTCAGCAGAAAAGAAAGCCAAAGAATGTTCCGGTCTTTCCTGAATATGGCAATTGCCTTATTGATATATAAGATCCGATGCTGCAATTCAGCAGGATCAGAGACTTTATAATACTGAGCGATAACATGGTATGACCTTGCCTGGCCATCACTATTATTGTGTTTTTGAGCAAAAGCCAGCGCATTTTGAGCGGTCTTTAGACTCATTTCCCTATTATTCCGGTTCTTGAAAGTCTCCGCACGAAGCAGCATTGCATTAATTATTCCAAAATCATAGTTAAGTTGACGGCTGAGAATTGAGGCTTGGGAGGCAAAGTTTATTGCGGAATCGATGTCTTTTTCACCTTTGGTCGGTTTCAAAAGCATTAAATGCCCTAAGGCCAGTTGTACCTGAACTTTATTCGTATCGTTAATGCTTGTTGCCAATTTATGCCGTAAAACAGGCATAGGCAATTCATCGAGATTACTGGTTTGAGCCAGTGTCGGTATTGCGGTTAGCAGTAAGAAAAGGCATAAAAATGCGTTTCTCATGAATTGTGTTGACGATAGGTTCAAATAAGTCGGGAACTTTTAATTCACGAATATAATACAATAGCAGCATAGGTATGAAATCACACATCCTCCCTGTCCAAACCTTGTGATTTTAGTGGCTTCCTAACCTCCGGTTAAAGCGTATGCAATTGATTGTTCGTTAGTTAGCAACGCGCCTCATTGCTTTGAACGCGTTAAAAATACGGATAACAGTTGTCATTTCTGATAGAAGAGACGGAACTTATCAAATTCTCTTCCAAATACGGATAAGAAGGCGGTATGATCATCGTCTCCGCGGGATTTCGGCGAGAAATCGCATAGCAAAGAAGTTCCAATGAACCGACCAGCCAGCCGCGTTGATGGAAACCAACATGCCTTAACGGGTCAACAGGAAAATGACGAGGTCAGGTGCCTGCCTCCGCCAGGGACTATTGCATTACAGGATACTTTCCGCTGTTTTCAATTAGCGCCCTTCTCTATTTTTTGCAAATTCGGGCTGTTCACACCGTTGAACTTGTAATTTTTGAAATCTTCAGTGTGCTGTGGAAGCAGGTGGAGTGCTTTTATTTCCGCAATTTCTATAGTGAGATATTTGGCATGAACGCCTACGACATGGCCGCCTGACTTTCGATCCTGGGACAAAAAATGAAAATGGAGACCGACAATATTTATTCCTGATAAATATCCGGGGATATAAAACCCGATCATGTCACCGGCTGTTCCTTTTAACTCAAAGAACTGCTGCTGATCGAGCAGCTGGGCAAGAGGCTTGAATGGCTTTTCCCGGACAGGTGGAAATGCACGGGTTCGTATCGATGAAAAGGTGCCTTTTATGCGTAACGCGTAAATGGCATTGGGATTGGGTAATAGCGTTTCGATGCGGGCAAACAGGTCTTTAAGGTCGTGTATATCAGATAACGTTTGATTAGTGTCCTTCCTGAAATTCGTCACAAATGCAAAGGGTGTCATAAGCGCTTCCGGCGCTTCAATAGTTTGTCCTTTAGCATTACTTTGGTAGGCCGTTCCGTCGACGATCGTCAATTCTCCATCGATGTGATTGGGGGCTCCTATGCCAAAGTTCCCCTTTCGCTTCAATTGCTCAACAGAAAGTTCGCCCTCATAAAGGCCGTCTATAAAGGCGTTTGCCACCCCATACTGAAAAAGTTGTGGTTGGTCAATACTCATTACATTCCGTTTCTCCTGGTTTGTTTTAACTGTTTTAAAGCTGGGTGGAGATTGCGCCAGCGATTCACCTGCATGAGCCAGAATGAAGATTGCGAAAAGCACAAGTCGTTTTTCCATTCGGCAAAAATACAGGTACGGGCTGTTCGCCGCAATAACCTAAATAGGGTGGTCCCCAACACATCAGAGTTGAACAGGAGATCAGGAATGTACTGTTGAACAGATTGTCTAGAAAACGTGCTATGATCATAGCAACTCGATCTTTATTAACCTGGGTGAATGCTTAACAAAGGGAAAGCATCGAAATTTGAGCCCTGAATAGAAAAGGGGTTAAACCGGTGAATTACGAAAGCAGTGAAGGTGAACAATTGCGTAACCGATTTGGTTGTATGCGGGTCCTGATCGCGGTTAAAGCAGGGAAACTGCAAGACAGTATTCTGGAAATTTTAAGAGAAGAGCCGGCCATCGAAACGATAATTTGCAGCCAGCTTACTGCACCTGTTAATGAATTGCCGGAGAGGTTTTCTGTCGTCATTACAGATACAGGACATGACAATTCCCAGAAGAAAGAGCTTTTCAACGTTTTGAGAGCCGGTGAGCCGGCTCTTCAGGCATTGGCGATAGGCTCAGTTCAGAATTACGATCAGCTTTTCGATTGGCTGTGTACAGGTGCCTTTGCCGCCATGATGGAAAATGAGATAGACTCGTGCCTCGTGCCGGTCCTCATGCAGGCGCAAAAAAGTGCGCCGATTCTTAGTGCAATTATCTCCAGGCAGTTGCTCCTGATCCTGGGGAAACGCAACGCAGGCTTTTTATCAGCAGCCGATTATGGCCTCACGCCCCGTGAAAAGAATGTGCTATCGGCCATAGTCAGGGGCATGACCTATAAGATAATCGGATCGGAATTAAATATCAGCCCGGAGACAGTCAGGGGACATGTAAAAAACATCTATAGGAAATTGACGGTCAATTCCCAAAGCCAGGCGGTAGCAAAGGCCATTCATCTTAATCTGGTATGATTTTATTGTGAGGCAGGAGAACTTTCTATCAGAAATCTTATAAGAGTTATCAAACAGGTAATTATTCATTGTTCGAAAACAGCGATAAATTGCCACTGCAAAATTCGGGAGATGCTAACCATGATTCTTAGGAAGTCCAGGAAGATAAATTACCTTTTGATCTTGCTGGTATTGTTTTCAAGACCGATAAAAGCACAAAGAAATGGCGCCAATGACGGTCCTGAATCCCTGTTATGGAAAAAGTTGGATCGCAGTAAGGAAGGGCCTGATAAGATACGTGCACGATTAGCTGTAGGACGTGCCATTTTATACAGATCAGGGGACAAGGCCGAAACCATCGATTCCGCAATGAACTTTGGCGTCATGGCGGAACGGGAAAGCCGTAAGATCAATTTTCACGAAGGGGTCATCAATGCAGTGGTATTGAGATCCATATGCTTCAGTCAAAAGAGGAAACCAGCTATCGGTCTTAAGCTTGCACAGGAGGCATTGGCTTTTTCTGAAAAGGTAAAGAACAATAACGGCATTGCCGAGTCCTACATGGCGATTGCCGAATCTTTTCCTGTTCATATTCCCGATAGTCTGCGGCTGAAGACATTTTATTACCATAAAGCAACTGCAATTTTCAGACAAGAACGTAATATGAACAGGCTTGCCGCGGCCCTGGAGATCGATGCCGAAATGTGTTTCCTTGCGAACGAAAAAACACAAGCGATCAAACTGTTATTTGAAGCTTTGAATGTGAACGAAGTTCTCGGCAACAAAGCTGTCCACGGGATTTATTGGATGATCGCACGGACATCAAATGGCTTGGGGGACTACCCGGATGCAGTAAAATACAGCCTTTTAGCGATCAGGACCGCGGAGGCGGTAGGCGATTCAACGCTTAAGCTATGCAGTATCTACCACAACCTGGCCACCGTTTATATGAACATGACTGACTATCGCCAGGCACTTCCTTATTCCTTAAAGGCGTTGAAGATCGCAAGGCGTTATAAAGACCCCGATTACATTACGACGGTGGCTTACGCATTAGCCATTCAATATACCCGCCTGGATGAATTTTCTAAAGCCTTACCGCTGCTTGCGGAAATGGAAAAATTTTATACCGAGGGTTATGGAAAAATGGTCGTAACGGGATGCTATCTGAATAACCTGACATGGGCAAGGCAGTTTAAAGAAGCGGCAATCTATGCAGAAACATTAAAGAAGGATCTGGCAGAACTTCCACCAGACAGTTATAATGAACGTATTGTATGCTACGGGATTCTTGCTAACTATTATTTGGACACCCGCCAGATCGACATGGCCTATCATTACGCGGATCTGCAGGCGGCAATCCCTGCCGGCAACCGCACGCCGCTCAATAACAGGGCAAGGGAACGTATCTACTACAGCTTGGATTCAATCAGAGGCGATTTCAGGTCCGCTTTTAATCATTACCAGCAGGTTCAAAGGATAATCGATTCCGGGCTGAATGTAACCAAGGCCTATCAGATATCATTGCTTCAGATCGAAAGTGATACGGAAAAGAAGAATATGCAGATAGAGGCGCTGAACAAACAGGCGCTGGCAAAGGATAATATTTTGAAACGCAATCAGCTGGTGCAGAAAGTGGTCATTTTAGGCTGCGTTATGCTGGCAATCATTACGGCATTAGTCTACAGCCGTTACCGGCTCAAACAGCGTAGCAACGCGCTGCTGCTGAAGCAGAAATCGGAGATTGATCAGCAAAACGTGGAACTCCAGCTCCTGGTCGGTGACAAGAACCAACTTATTTGCGACAAGGACGAACTGTTACTGGAGAAAGATGTGCTCTTAAAAGACAAAGACCTGCTGATCAAAGAGGTCAACCACCGGGTCAAGAACAACCTGCAGATCGTTATGAATTTGTTGCAGTCACAATCCGCGTATATGGCTAATGAAAGTGCCCAGCAGGCGATCTTGGAGGGACAGAACCGTGTCCGGTCTATTGCCCTCATACATAATCAGTTATTTAAAACAGATAGCGTAACCGAAATAGACCTGGCTTGCTACATTGCCGACCTGGTGCATTCCCTTGACTTCGCTGTTAATAAGGAAGGAACTAAAGTTAACATCCGGTTCGATATAGATGCGATGATGTTGGACGTTTCGCAGGCCATACCAGTAGGTATAATTTTGAATGAAGCGGTGACGAATGCGTTTAAATATGCTTTCCCCGGCCATAGCGCCGGTGAAATACGGATCACGGTCAAGAAGATAGCTGGACAGATCAGGATGTGTATCAGTGATAACGGCGTTGGACTGCCTAACGACTTTAGGTTAGAGAAGGCAAATTCGTTGGGCATGACCCTCATCAGGGGACTCGCTGGTCAGCTCCGCGGCACTTTCCATATCATAGACCGTGAAGGCGTGACCATTTCCATTGAATTTCCTGTGTTGATACCGGATCTGGCCATGGTTACAGCAGGTGCGGAAACCGAAAACGTTTAATTGAATCCACACATCAATAAGAATATACTTCCATACCAAATAAACAGTTAACCATTACGCTTATGAAAAAGATAGCCATTTTTGGCTTTGGCCGTATCGGCCGGCAATTGTTAAGGATCGCACTGGACAAAAATTATTCGTTCCGCATGCTGTGGCAGACCTGAAGGACCTAAAGACACTGGGTGCTTTATTTGCAGTAGACACGAATTATGGCCGATGGCACGGAACGGTAACCACTTCAGGTAATACCTTTAACCTGAACGGGAATGAAATCTCTTATGTAGATTCCTCCAAAGGTGTACCTAACTGGGGTAAAATGGGTGTTGAACTGGTGGTAGATTGTTCAGGCAGGGCGACAAAGAGAGAAGGTGCACAGGCCCATCTTGATCAGGGAGCGAAATATGTACTGGTCAGCGCACCGAGCAAGTCACTGGCGGATTGCGATGCTGTTCTCCTGAAAGGGATAAACCTCGAGCATTTCGATCCTGCAGCGCATCACATCATCAGTATGGGCAGTTGTACGACCAATGCACTGGCTGTTCCCATTAAGATCATCAAAGAAGCTTTTGGCATTGAATACGGGCTTTTTTCCACGGTACATTCTTATACCAACTCTCAGTCGCTCACCGATCAGCCGATGGCAGACATCCGGGATTCCTGGGCAGCAGCGGAAAATATTATTCCATCATCATCAGGTGCCGCGAAAGCTTTACAATTTATATGGAGCGATCTGAAGGTGGCAGGTAAGGCATACCGGGTTCCCACGAGAACAGGCAGCATAGCGGAGCTCAACCTGATCACTACCCGGCCGTGTACGGTAGAGGAAGTAAACGATGCTTTCCGCAAGGCGGCGTCAGGTTCAGACCTGGCGGGCGTTATGGATGTACTGGAAGACCAGTGGTCATCAGCCAGAATTGTTGCTGACCCGCATTCTTCCGTTATTGACCTGAACCTAACAGCCAAACAAGGAGACCTGTTGTCTATTGCAACGTGGTATGATAATGAGTGGGGATTTAGTAACCGGCTGGCCGAAGTGGCTCAGTATATTGCCTCCATGATATAGTTTCTATGAACACATGCTTTGTCATCTTCCCTGATTGGCTTTCAGCCACTGGCAGGACTTTGATATCCTAAAAATAAAGCCCCGTGAAAGTAACGGGGCTTTACTGTTAATTTACAGGTTTGATAAATCTCCTGCGTTTTGGGTTTTAAATGCATCTCCAGCCATAAACCTGCTCAACCTGATTTTCAAGCTTGATGCTTCCGGTACTCCTCTTGATAATTCGACATTCATCACGTCAGTACCGTTCAATTTTAACAAAGATCCTAATCGCTAAGTATCGAACCACCGCCTGTGCTTAGTTACTACGGAAAATAACGCGGCAGTTTTTTTGTTATGATCAATATCCGTAACGCCTTCGGAATCAACAATTCTTTGTCCGGTGCGATCCTTGATAACTGCCGGCCCATACGGCCGAAACATGGGTTCGCGATCTTTCAAAGGATTGATTGTTTAAATATTATCAATAGATTAAGTCGAAAACTATCGGGTTGGTGATCGTTCATTTGTCATCCGGCACATATTATGCAACGGCTAATGCTGCCTCCGGGATGCTCATCGGAAATTCTATAGTGATATTCACTCCGTTATTGTCAATGATTTCGAAGGTGCCGTCGAGTTGTCCTGCCAGCCCCTTGATCAGCGTCATGCCTAACGAATTGACTTTTTCCAGGGTAAAATTTGACGGCAAGCCTGCGCCATTATCGCTTATCCGGATCGTGATGATCTGTCTGCACTCTTTGACAGAGATCCATATTTTTCCTGTCCTTTCGCCAGGGAAGGCATATTTGAGTGCGTTAGTAACGGCCTCGTTCAAGATGATGCCCATGGGAATAGCCTGGGAAACGTCCAGCATGATCGGGTCGATATCAAAACCGATCTCGACCTTATGGCTGCCTTTGTTGATGGAATAATTTAAGCAATCGACTAACTCACCGATATAGGCCGGCAGGTCAACTTCCGTTGCATGGTCACTACGGAACAACTGATCATGGATCAGTGCGATGCATTGAACACGGTTCTGTCCCTCCAGTATCGCCTCCTGCGCCTGTTTATCTTTAAGATAGCCGGACTGGGATTGCAAGAGGCTCATTACGATTTGAAGATTGTTTTTGACCCGGTGATTTACTTCCTTGATCAATAGGTCCTTGTCTTTGAGCAATACATCTTTATCTAAAAGCAGTCCATCCTTTTCCTTCAACAGGACATCTTTGTCAACGATGAGTTCGTTCTTATCATTGACCAAAAACTGAAGCTCGATATTTTGCTGATCGATCTCGGACTTTTGCTGCATGAGCAAGGTATTGCTGCGTTGTTTCAGGCGGTAACGGCTATAAATTAGTGCCGTGATGATCGCCAGCATCAACGTACCGGCGATGATCACTTTTTGAATGAGTAGATTACGTTTAAGATCGTTGTCTTTGATCAATGATTTTTTGTTGAGTACATCTATCTCCTGGTTTTTCTTTTCCGTATCATTTTCGATCTGCAGTAAGGACATTTGATATGCTTTGGTCACATTCAGACCGGAATCGATCATCCGCTGACAAATTTGGTAATGTTTAAAAGCGGATGCGAGATTACCTCTTATCGAGTCAAGTTTGTATTGAGCGATCTCTATGGCGCGACGGCCTATAGGTGTACGGTAATCAGGAGGTACGGATCTATGTAGGTTAATATAATGATCAGCTTTGTCTAATTGCCCGGTCCGCATGTAATGATTCGCCAGGAAATTATAAGGTACAAGACGTTGATTGTAATTATCTATGGATATCTTGGACAAGTAGTACGTCAGCTTCTTCGCATACAGGCCGGCTTTCTTAAACTGCTTGGCCCGGGTGAGATTATTAACGAAAGATCCTGCAACAGCAATACTATCGGTGATATCTACGGCCGATCTTTCCATTTCTTCCATAAGTGACAAGGATTTTTGAAATTGCCCTAAGTGGGTGTACTCCATTGCTGCAGCCATTTCAACGGTGAGGATGTAATCAACGTCTTTAAAACGCCTCGCGATCTGCAACGCCTTTAAAGAATACACAAGCGCCTGACGATAATCGTTCAAATTGATATAGGTCGTCGCCAGATTATGATAGATGCTGCAAAGTTTAAGCGTGGAATCGCCGACCGCCTCCGCTGTTCTGATGGCCAATAAGCTATATTTGACCCCGTCCGTATAGTCTCCCATATTATTTGAGGTCCGGGCGATCATCCAATAGATACCTTGAACAGTTCTTTTTCCGATCGATTTGTTAATATTCAGGGCCTCTGTCAGCAATTTAACTGCTTGAGCCTTTTCACCGGATAAATAGCATAATTCACCGTCCATTTCCAGCGTGGCAGCGAGCCGGGGCAAATTAGCCTCTTTTCTGAAAAGATCCGTCGCGTGCTCATAATACCGCTTTTTTATCTTGAGCTCACTTGGGATGTTCATCGAGTACTGATCAGCGATTCCGATATACGCTTCGGCTATACCGTTATTGTCTCTTACACTTCGTGCCAGAATAAGTGTCTGTTTGGCCAGTTGTATCCCCCTTGTCTTTTGACCCTGACGATAAAAGCAAAGGGTTCTGATGACCATACCATTGATGATGCCGTAGTTGTAATTTAGTCTCCGGCTATCGTTTTCAATTTCTACGCCCATCAGCATGGCTGAATCGATCGTCTTGGGCATGCCTCCTGAACGATATAACATCGACCGGCCAATGCCGACCTGTATCCTGACCCTTCCAGTATCGTCTTGACTTTCTGCCAGTTTTTTCTTTAGCTCAAGCTCTGAAAATTTATAAAGGTCATTCATCTGAGCGAGTGCCGGATATGTTGTAAAGAGTAGAAAGGCCAGCAGGCAAAGGTTTTTCATAAGAAGGTTATGGTAAGGCAGTTTTATTCTTGAATGCAGTGAGCAATGGATAGCAGAAATTCTTTAGGTATTTAACAGGCGCCATCAGCCCTCACGCAATATTGACGGGTGGCTTCCGCCCGGCTGTTCCCGACATAGTAATGACTATTGAATTGACCTGGAGGTGTAATTTTTCCATCGTAAGCGTTATTTAAGGCCAGAAAAGCCCGGGATCATTTGACCGCTGCTACGATCGAACGGGTCTGCAGGTCATTTGGCGTAAGTAACAATCCCTTTGACATTCAACGTGATACTGATCGCGCTCATCGAATAAAAGATTTAATGCTAGGATTTTCTTAAGCCACTTTGTTTGAGACGTAAATTACTTCAGTTGCTCCAAGTTGTTCTATTACAATCCTGATAACTGAAATAAGTATCGTTATAAATGACTTCCGGGAACGAGGCGTTGAACGCGGGCCGGTGCGGATCATCAGGTCGGTGGTCTTCATAGATCTGTGTTCGAACGAGTACCATTAGGGGAAAGGTAATGAGACAATCTGTCAGGAATTTCGCTCTTCTTCTATGACCATCAAACCACACTTTCTTGTTTTATAGCGTTGTACTTTTAGCGTTAGCTCTTGCTAGGCCGACGGCTCAATGCGGATGACGCCGGAAAAAAAAGAGCGGCGAGCGAACCGCTTACGACGATGTTCTTTCCATTAGAAGGTCAGGCGTTTTAATGAGCCATGCCTGATTACCGGTGTCGGGCTTTTTGCCATTAGCATCCGCTCCTTGACCACATTTGCATTTCTACCCGCCCTGACCACTGCATATCCGAAACGTTCCCGAATGACAGACCTCTTAGTACAATTTACTAAAGTTCCGATCATCTTAAGGATAGAGGGCGAACGAGGTCGAACAGTCGATGGATCGCTTAGGGAAATGGACCCTTCCGCTATTTCCCAAAGAAACGGACAAAAGAGGCGTCAAGCTCGGTCAGCCGTCACGTACGAACGCATAATGGCCTTCGCTGTGCTCGGCCACCCTTTGGGACTTATAGTTCTCCCGTTCCGCCTTACGACCGCTCATTTGACTTTCTTTTTTACCGTTTTTTCTTTTGAAAAATAGCTATCCGGGAGGGTCGCACAGGTGAAAGGGAGAGCAGGCAAGTATTCATTAATTATTAAACATTTTAAAAATCAAGGACATGGAAATCACAGGAAGATTGGTAGCAGATGCTGCTGTAAGAACCATCGAGGGAGACAGAACAGTAACCAATTTCAGGGTGGCGGTCAACCGCCGTTACAAATCGCAGGGGGAGCAAAAAGAGGAAACCGCCTACATCGATTGCACCTACTGGCGGGGTGAGGGAATTGCGCCATTTCTAACTAAAGGCATGTTGGTACAGCTATCGGGCTTTATGACCGCCGAGCCGTGGGTAAGCCGTGATGGTGAACCGATGGCAAGCCTGCGCTTTCGCACCGAAGAGATCAGTATGCTGACCAAATCGGCAAAGAACGGTGCAAATGAAAATAAACGCACACCTAAACAGGCAGGCGACAAAAAGGGCGTGATTAAACCAAGCGAACAGTATAACTAAAGGGTACGGAAATCAAATTAACCTTAAAATACAAGAAAATGGCACACAATCTTTTTTATAACGAACTGTCAGAAAAACACAGTTTTTTTAGTGTAAAGGAAAAAGCATGGCACGGGTTGGGGCAGATCGTGGAGGATTACCCCACCAGTGCGGAAGCTATCCGCTATGCAGGTTTAGATTACACGGTGGAGAAACGTCCTTTGTTCACCAATTCACTGAATAATGAATTAACCGGCTTCGACCCCGATTTTGCGACCTCTAAATCGGAGGTGCCCAATTGCTTTGCGACCGTCCGCAATGATAATGACGCTGTTTTAGGGGTGGTGGGTAAAGATTACGAAGTGGTACAGAACGCCGATGCATTCCAGTTCTTTGATGCTATCGTAGGTGGTGGTGAAGGTGGATATACCACTGATGTTGACCCCTCTTCGCCAATCTAAAGTGACCCCTTTGAGTTAGGGTTTGAAAGAGAGTAAAGTTGTTGTACAGATAGGCTCCTGAGAGCGGATGTTTTTGTACGGTT
>NZ_VOEJ01000006.1 GCF_007846085.1 Mucilaginibacter pallidiroseus | reverse complement strand
AGTACTTTTGCCCATGTTGAATATTTAAGTGTGGTAACTCAAATATCAACAACAAAGGGGTAGCTATAAACTACCCCTTAACTTTTCCAAAAATATTTTACCGGACAACAGTGAACTTGTTTCAGCATCCCACATTCAGGTGAGCCCTATCGTGCCAAAACGCCAACAAAAAAGCCTTAAGTGATCTACTTAAGGCTTTTTAAAATAGCTTAAAAAACTACTGCTTTTTGATCTCTACGCGGCGGTTAAGCGCGCGGCCGGCTTCATCAGTATTATTGCTGATGGGCTTGGTTTCGCCGTAACCCTTAATAACCAGGTTGTCGCCGTTAACACCACTATTTACCAGGTAAGTTTTAACTGCATTGGCACGCTCAACAGAAAGCGCCTGGTTGTGCTGTTCGGTACCTTCGGCAGACGAATGTCCACCTACCAAAAACTTAACTGATTGGTCTTTCTTTATTTCTGCAGCCGCCTTATCTAAAATAGGGTAAGCATCAGTCTTCAATATACCCGAGTTAAACTCGAACTGGATATTTTTAAAGTTATAATCTGGCGGGGCCGGTGCAGGTGCCGGTTCAGGAGCCGGGGCTGGCGCAGGTGCCGGTTTTGGCGCAGGCGGCGGTGGCGGCGGTGTGCTTACCGGAGCTGCAGGTTTTACAACTGCCTTTTTGCTTTTGCATGATGTTGCAATTACAGCCGTTAGCGCAAATGAAAAAATAAAAAATCTTGATCTTAAAAAATTCATACTGTTGTGAGTTTGGTACAGTTTTAAACGATTGGGGGTTATCAATATTGTAAAAGTAGCAT
Source organism: Mucilaginibacter pallidiroseus (assembly GCF_007846085.1). Taxonomy (GTDB): domain Bacteria; phylum Bacteroidota; class Bacteroidia; order Sphingobacteriales; family Sphingobacteriaceae; genus Mucilaginibacter; species Mucilaginibacter pallidiroseus. The sequence goes on along the minus strand of NZ_VOEJ01000006.1, from coordinate 313,869 downwards.
TTACAGCCTTAAAAACGGCTTTTTAATTTGATATTGGGTTTGGCAGACCAATCCTTTTACACATATTTGATGCACATAAAATATAACCATATGGGCCTTTTTTCAAACTTATTAGGTAATGCCGGGGTAGCAAATCCCGACGAATTAAGAAAAGATTATGCTAACCTTTTTGTAGACGGTGAAAACGTCGAGATAGGTTTTAAGCTTTTCCGTGACGTATTCATTTTCACAAACAAGCGCTTGATACTTGTTGATAAACAAGGCATTACCGGCAGCAAAGTGCAGTACTTGAGCATTGCATACAAAAGCATTTCCCGCTTCAGTATTGAAACATCGGGTCATTTTGACCTTGACGCCGAATTGAAGATCTGGATATCCAGCGACCTGAATCCAATCATCGAAAAGAAATTTAATAAGCAGGTTAATATTTATGATCTGCAGCGCATACTTGCAATGCACGTATTATAATATAACCCAGCCCCGGCCATTGCGCCGGGGTTGTTACTTACAGCTTCAGTGATCTTGATATTTACTTTCCCTCTCCTTTTGCCTACTATAATAGTTCAACGATAGGCTTCGTCTGTCTTGTTAAATAGCCGTTACAAGTGCCTCATAGGCCTTTTAGCAATAAAATCTTTTAAATTCGCGGCAAATCCCCGCGAAACTATTGATGAGATATTTACTAATTGCTGCACTTTTATTTTCTGCTTTTCATATATCCGCCCAATCCCTTACGGGCAAAGTTACAGGCACAGGCAACATGCCATTGCAGGGTGCTTATCTTTTTAACATAAAAACAGGAAACCATGCCCATACAGACGAAACCGGGAACTTCCTTTTGAAAGCCAACCAGCCGGGCGATTCGATAAGGATATCACATGTGGGTTATCAAACTGTTATGGTAGCTTATGCCGGTACAGTACTAAACATCAATTTAAAGCCATCAACTTTTCAGCTTAACGAGGTAATAGTATCCGAAGGTATCAATCATCTATCGTCGGTTGCTTCTATTGATTTGCAAACCAATCCTGTAAACTCATCGCAGGAGTTACTTCGCCGTGTGCCGGGACTGTTTATTGGCCAGCATGCAGGAGGTGGCAAAGCCGAGCAATTATTTTTGCGCGGGTTTGATCTTGACCATGGCACTGACATTAATATATCTGTAGACGGCATGCCGGTAAACATGGTTAGTCACGCACATGGCCAGGGATATGCAGATTTACATTTTTTAATACCTGAAACTGTTGGACAGGTTGATTTTGACAAAGGCCCGTACCATGCCAACAAAGGCGACCTGGCCACTGCAGGATATGTGGCATTCTCCACAAAAGAGAGGCTCGACAATAGCTCGGTAACGGCGGAGTATGGCAAATTCAATACATACAAAACGCTCGGGCTGTTCAACTTTCTCAACAAGCCAAACCAGGCCGCCTACGTAGCTGTGGACTATTTAAAAACCGATGGCTATTTTGAAGCCCCGCAAAATTTTAACAGGCTTAACCTGTTTGGCAAATACACCATCAATTTTAAAAATTCCGACAAGCTATCTTTCAGTGCGTCGCATTTTACCAGTAGTTGGGATGCTTCCGGACAGATCCCTCAGCGTGCCGTTGACGAAGGTTTAATAACACGCTTTGGTGCAATTGACAGTAACGAAGGCGGCAAAACCAGCCGTACCAATTTTAACATTTTATATAATAAATATTTCAACCCGACTACGTGGCTAAAAACGAACGCATTTTACAGCCGCTACAAATTCGAGCTATACTCCAATTTTACTTTCTTTTTAAACGACCCTGTAAACGGCGATCAGATTAAGCAAAAAGAGGACAGAAATATTGCCGGCTTCGAGTCGGTTTTAAATAAGCGCTATGGCCTTGGCAGCGGCGACCTTACCATACAGGCAGGCATAGGCGGGCGTTTTGATGACGTTAATAACATCGAGTTATCGCACACCAAAAACCGTAACGAGGTATTGGTACCCATTATGCTGGGCGATATTAACCAGGCCAATGTTTATGCTTACCTCAATACCGAAATTGAAATAGGTAAATTATTGATAAATCCGGCTGTTAGGTTTGATCATTTTAATTTCAGGTATGCCAACAAGCTTTTAACGGGAAACCCTTCCACGCAGGAAGGCCAGGATATAGTGAGCCCTAAACTTAACTTTTTATACAATCAAACCAAAGACCTGCAGTTTTTCCTGAAACTTGGCAGAGGCTTTCATAGTAATGATGCCCGCGTGGTTACAGCTCAGCAAGGCTATCAAACTTTGCCTGCTGCCTATGGTGCTGATTTGGGTACTACCTGGAAACCCGCACCGCGGTTAATTATTAATGCCGCGCTTTGGTACCTCTTTTTACAGCAGGAGTTTGTTTATGTGGGCGATGAAGGTGTTGTGGAACCGGGTGGCCGCACCGCCCGCAAGGGTATTGACCTTGGCATGCGCTATCAACTTAACAAATGGTTGTTTGTTAATGCCGATGCAACATACACCCACGCCCGCGCTATTGACGATCCTAACGGTGAAAACTACATTCCACTTGCTCCAAAATTTACTTTTGCAGGCGGTTTAAGTATTAAACAACTTGGCCGTTTTAGCGGTGGCCTACGTGCTCGCTACCTGGCAGCCCGCCCCGCAAATGAAGATAACTCCATTACAGCAAAAGGCTATTTTATAACAGATGCCAACCTGAGCTATAATTATGGCCGTTGTACCTTTGGCATTATCACCGAAAACATATTTAACCGCGCCTGGAACGAAACCCAGTTTGCAACCACATCCCGACTGCAAAATGAAACCGATCCGGTTACCGAAATTCATTTTACGCCTGGTACACCATTTAATTTAAGAGGATTGGTCACAGTTAGGTTTTAGCAAAATTCCGAAAATAAAAGGAGAGCCTTTATCATCAGATAAAGGCTCTCCTTTTATCAATCGTAATCTATTTCTTTTGCAGATCGGCGGGATTTACTTCTTCGCTCAGCAGTTGGGTAAAAAGCTGCCAGCGTTTTGCCTGATCCTTCACAGTACCACCATTGCGTTCTATATAGCCTTTTATTAAATCCTGCCCGTAATTGTAGTTGATAACATAGCTGCGATATTTTTTGATGAAGTCAACGGATTTTTCGGCTGTTTCATCATTCATCAAACAATACTTTTTGAGCCATTTTAAAGCCTCGTTGCGGGTCATGGTTTCATTGATAAGTCCGCGGGCAGCTTCGTTACGGGCGTAGTTCAATTCCGCCTTTATAGCCAATGCTTTAAAATACACATCTGCACCTGTTGTATCTAAACCTGCAAGCGGCAGCAACACGCTTTTGGCAAACTTTACTTTTTCGTCGCCTGGGAAGGCCATTTCAACACCAAAGTTGGCACTGCCCTCGGCTATAAGTGATTGCGGACTAAACAACGGATAAAGCGACAGCTCCGTATATCCCCTATCATGATATAAGTTCTTTTCGAGCAGCATATTATACACGTGGTGGCCCGGGTAGCTTTCGTGGCTGCCTACATCTATTGCCCGGTCAATAAAAATTTTGATATCGGTATTGATCTGCACATTGCTGGTGTAATTGCCTTTATACCAGTTATAGCCGTTCCAGGGTTTATTGGTAACGTACTCCAGCGTAAAGTTTTCTTTTGCGGGCAGCTTTAAATGCGCCAGCGTGCGCTTGCGCGCTTCGGCAATAGCAGCCTTCATCACGGCATCCAGTTTATCTTTTGGAATGACGAATTTGTTGGCTAACTTTTGAAACCTATCGGCTACACGGCCTTTACCTGGCAGCAGGGTATCCAGCAAATCTACCTGGGCCTTGTATCGCTCTTCGGCATAAGCGGGTGCCGCAACACCAAACAGCTCGCGCGACTCTTCATCGAACGAACGGTATTCTTCACTATAAACCCTGATACGGCGGCCAAAAGCTATCAGCTGGTTGTACATCCAGTGGGCACGCATACGGTTCGAGTCTATTTGCGCGCCATCTGCCACAACTTTCAGATCGTTCATCAGCATGTTGATGTTGGCTAACAAACTATCGCGCGGAAACTCCTTAGCTACCGCCTGTTTTGGCTTAAGCGAATCCGGCCCGTAATAGGCATCAACAAAGTTATCGTCGTACTGGCCTATGGTTAAACCCAGGGTAACGTACTCCTGGGCCATTTTATTAAGCTTTTTTGTTTCGGGGTTATCCTTAATGTTTTGCTTGCAGGCAAAGGCAAATAATACGGGTATGATAAAGAAAATCTTTTTCATTCAGAACGATTTTTCATTGATGGCTGGGGACCGCAAGGTAACAAAACCTTTTAATAGATGTTGGCGCAAATGTGAATTGGCTAACAATCAGCAATCGTCAAGCTATATCAAGCGCTTTAATCCTTGCCTTGTATTCGCCGGGTAAAAGGGCCTCTTTTACGAGCTTATCTATGCTTATCAACCTGCTTAATTTGTATAAACCGATCACAGGCTTTACCACAGCCCTATCTTTAAAAGGCAAAAGTTGCCGTACGGCAGCCGGTGTTAACAGGAGCCAAACTTGCTTTAATAAGGCATATCGCACCGCTCCTAAATGTTTTTTGTATTGCTCAAAAAGATGGATAGTAAACTTGCTGTTTACCATATTGTTCTCAAGATGCTGGGCACGCCCAACAAGCCAGGCGGCATAGTTTGCCGGCAAACCCGGGATACCCATGCGCCTGCCTACTTTGTAAAAAGCATCAAATACCTGGTTCTTTTCTTCAGCAGTTAAGTTACGCTCTAATAATTCAAAAGAACGTACCGAGTAGTCTATCAGCATATACAACACGTCCCGGTAGGCCCAATCAGGTATTTGTGCACCGCGCGCCTCTTCAACCGAGCGGTGTATCTTATTGATCTGATCTATCGCTTTAAAAGCTTCCTCTTGCGGGGCGAAAATAATTTGCCTGGCATAGGTAACGGTAGAGAACAGCCTGCCAAGCGGATCGGCAGGGAGCTTGCCTGTGAAGTACAGCCAATCTACCGCCTTGTTAAGCGCAAACTCGGCAGCTGCCCCTGCAAAAATAAACAATACAGTATCAGCCTTGCCCCAAATGCGGCGCACTACGGAGTCTTTATCTATAAAATACTGCATGGTTGCATTGATTTAGCCAAGCGCTCTGTTATTAAAACTATTATGATACCAAGCATATAAGCCAGCAAATCCGTCCACGCAAATGTGGTGCCTATAATTACCCGGGCTATGGTGTACCTGCCTAACCCTAAAACATCAACAATGTGAAAACACTGTGCTATTTCTATAGAAAACGCAAAAAGCAAAACGACTAAAGCCGCTTTATAATTGCTAAAGTTTACAAAGCCTTTAAGCAGGCAATAGAGCAGGATAACTACCAGTACGTCGCCGCCAAAAGGGCGTATAAAGTTGTCGTGCACGTTAAGGGCGATGATAATCTCGATACCTAGCAGCCACAAGGTGGCCTGGAGGTAAAATTTATTAAAACGCAGCATGTTAATAGGTTGCAGGAGTTAATTTTAGAAGCAGTTTTATATCACGATGGCACAGGTAAAGCGGGATAATGCCAAACAGCCCGAAAGAGCAATCGATCAGCCGCCAGAAAATAGGAATGCCGCGTATTGGGCCGGCAATAAAAGCCAGTGGCACTATGGCCACACAAGCTATTATGCCAAATTCAATTACCCATATATTGCGCAAAGGATTGCGTAAGGGCCCAACAAATAAAACAGCAAGCATTACGTGCGCAAATGCCAGCCAATCGGTACCATAAGCTAAAAACGGATAGGCCGTGGTGGTTGCATGTACTGCATTATAAACCTTATATAGCCAGGTGGCCATAGTTGGGTTAAAATTACCAGCCTGGCTCATCAGCCAATTTAGTTCTGTCTCTATCGGGAATGCGGTAACGCCGCTTATAAATAAACCTGTGATCATTATCCATATGTAGACTTTGATTCGGGTTGTTACAGAATCAGCATTTGTCTTGCCGACATGTTGTCGCGCCAGATCATACTCCTTTTCGATGTGATTGTGTATTGCAATTGTTTTCATAATATAAAGTACTTTGATTTACAAAGTTAAAGCGCAAAAAAATTTACAGTTTCTGTTGTTTTATTAAATTTTCTAGGGCTTGAAGGTGCGCCTTAAAAGCAGCCATACCCGTTTTTGAAGCCATATAGCGTGTATTAGGCTTACGTCCTAAAAAGGATTTATTCACCGTGATGTATTCCTCTTTCTCCAAAGCTTTTAAATGCGAGGCCAGGTTGCCGTCGGTAACGTCAAGTAGCTCCTTTAGGGAGTTAAAATCATAGCTCTCATTAGCAACCAGCACACTCATTATTTGCAGGCGTATGCGGTTTTCAAAAGCTTTATCAAAATTAGTTAACGTTACCTTCACGATCGTACTTAAAGTGCATAACCGTACCGTATATAATATGCAGTACTCCAAAACCAATTGCCCAAAACAGCAAGCCATAACCAGGCAATGCGGTTGCTAAAATGCCAAGGCCAATTTCCATTAAGCCAAGCCATTTAACGTCGCCAAATGTGTACTGGCTTGCAGCAACCAACGCAAGGCCATAAAAAATGAGGCAACCCGGCGCAATAATACCGTAATGCCCCTGCATAAACAATATTATTATAAAACAGCCTCCGGCTAACAAAGGCAAAGCACCGCTAAGTAAAAGCGATTTGCTGCTTTGGCTCCACACTGCGCTGCCTTTACGTCGCGCTTTACGTACCGTTAGCAAAATTCCGGTAGAAACCGATACAATCAAAATAACGGCTGCCAGTACAAACAGCTTAAAATTGGTGTTATGCAAAACATCTGCATTTCCGCTCCTGGCAACGTAAGCCTCGCCCCCATTTGCATATAGCATGGTGTATGCGGCATAGGCCCCTATAAGTGCGTAGATACCCGCCATAACGCCCGACAATCCGCTAAGGGATATGAAACGTGTAGAGCGTTCCATGATCGTCCGGATAGAGCTGATGTCATCATATATATCTTGCTGTTTCATTTTAAAGTACTTTGCACTTCAAAGTAACAAAGAGAAAATCAAATTTGCAAATACATGAGGAAATTTTATTTGTCCCAGATACCCGTTGCGCATTTTGTTATTACAAGCCTGCTTTGCCAGGTAAGGAAAAAACTCATCAGCAGCATAACCACGATGTTTGATATTACCGTGCCATGTAAGCCCATCAGCTTAATCAGCCATATTGATAACGGGATATTAATGATACCTTTAATAATAACGCGTATCAACTGTATGCGTAATTTGCCTGTTCCATTTAACAGGTAAGCTTGTATGAGCATCCATGTTTGTACCACGGTGTAAATCATCATCATCAATGATAAAATGTCAGGCACCTTCACTATATCCTTGATCCATATTTTGTAGGCTACATCTGCAAGCAGGTAAAGCAAAATAGCCAAGACTGCAAAACCAAGCCATATAAACCTCAGCTTTCTAAGAGATTGTTTGATCCAGTCAAAGTCGTTGCGTGCATAAGCATCTGTAAAGGCACTCCAGTAAGGTGTTATAATGATGCTAAATGCTATGTTATTTATTGTGCGGCATCAGTAGTATCGCCGGTGGCATTTGCCTGCGCAAGTTTGTTGCGCAATCCGTTACTTAGCCCAATATCAAAAGTGTTTATCCATGCAACTCGGGACGCGATAGTTATCCAAATACCGTACTGAACTTGGTTTAAATAACCTATGGTGATGGGAACCAGTAAAAAGCCAATCAGAACGCTGGCTCGTTTTATGATAAGGCTGTAAAAAATGTCGCGTTTTATGCCCGCAATACGCTCATAATTAGCGGTAAATATGGCTTTTATCTTTTATGAAAGACATTATCGGTATCAGGTAAGCGTATAAAGCTACGATAAAAAGATGGATACCAGGGCGGTCCCGGTTATTGTTAAGTCAAACGCAACGCATATTCAGCCTAAATAATTCAACCACGACTTCATAGCCTGCTCATCTGTATGATCTGTTAGTTTTTCATCCTGCAAATCGGGATGTAACATAACTTCTGTTACGCTATCAGGCTTTCGAGTTGCAGTGTTGCGTAAAAACATTTGCACCGTCTCAAAATAGTCGGTATAATTTAGGCCTGCCTTTTTTACACGGTTATTGATCCATTTACGATATAAAAACTTGGCATAGTTTCCTTCGTTGTAAGTTTGGGCCAAACGTAGTTTTAAATTAAACTCTTTGGCAACTTCAAAAAATAGAGGAAAAAAAGCGGGCAACGTATGTATATGATAATGAGAATCGAGGTGCGTGAATGATAGCCCTGTGTTAATACCTTGTACTATTTGAGCTCTTATTTCTTCAAGAAAACTCTTCCTGTTCCGCGCATTTAAAAAGGCAGTTGCCTTATTCGTTGCGTTTATATTCCAAAAGCCGTTTTCATCTATAAATTTAGCGTCATTAAAAATTAAAGGTCTTCCCTCGGCAAGGTTTACATGTATGCCAATGCCTTGCATACAACGGTTGCTTTTTATAAGTTCAACGGCTTCATTAAACCCGCCCATATTAACTATTAATGACGAACTATTAATGATACCAAGTTCAAAACTTTTAAGTATTGCCAGATTTATGGTTTTATTTAAACCTAAATCATCAGCATTAATAATAGTATTATTTGGTATAGCGGATAAAACCATTAGTTAGCAAAACTACGTATATGCCCGGGTAGCTCAAGGCATAAAAATTTTATTTTTTTAAAAAAAGCCAATTATTAGTGCAAATTATTCAAAATATAATATCTAAAACTTATTGGATTATATTTTTTTTAGTATTTTCGCCTTAAATGCAGCAAATTAAAACAATTGCTTTTGCAATGATTAAACCTCATAAATTATTAATCACCTCCTGATAACTATGGGCGTTTTATTTAAGTTTTATTTACTTTAATAGTTTGCGCAAAAAGCTATAAGTTTATCTCTACATTATGAGTTTTCAAACACTTGTATTACAACATTTAAACCAACGTTTAGCTTAAACTCAACAAAACCAATATGAGCTTGAAAAATTTTACTAATTTATTTTTAATTGCGCTGGTATTTCTTGGCATGTCATCATGCACGTCTTACAAAAACGTTCCGTATTTCAAAGATCTTCCTTTGGATAGCATAAAAACCGAAACTATTGGAAATTTCACCCCGCTGACTATACAACCCGGAGATTTACTTGGTTTACATGTTAACAGCCTTAACCCGGATGCGTCGTACATGTTTAACTACAACTTGGAAAGACCCAATGGTACCAGCAACCTTGACAAAGCTGAAGAGAGCGCAGTTATAGGTTACCTGGTGGACCAGCAGGGCGATATACACTTACCTTTAGTTGGTGCAGTGCATTTGCAGGGCCAATCAACATTAGAAGCAAGCAAAACGCTTGAGGCTAAACTTGTTGAAGTAGTTAAGCAGCCCAAAGTAAACGTTCGTATTCAAAATTTTAAGGTTTCGGTTTTAGGAGATGTTAAAGCACCGGGCACATTTAACATTGTAAATGAACGCATCACTGTTACTGAGGCATTAAGCCGGGCTGGTGATTTAAATGTTACAGGCATACGCAATATATTGCTTGTGAGGGAAATTGACGGAAAACGAGAGTATGTTCCACTTGATTTAAAGTCGAAAAAGATATTTACTTCGCCATATTATTATTTAAAAAATAATGATGTAATATACGTAACGCCTAACCGTGCAAGGTCTGAAAATGACGGTTCAAGCTTCCAAAGAGTGAGTTTGCTGGTATCTCTATTATCAGTAGTAGCAATAATTTTAACACGATAAGTACTATTAAAATATGAGTAAGCAAAACACGCAGTTGACAACCTTCACCTTGCCTGTATCTGAAGCTTCGTCAACGTCTGACGGTGGCAGGTTGTTAAAAAAATATTTATTTCACTGGCCTCTATTTGTACTTTGCGCTATTGTTGCACTTGTGGGTGCATACTTCTACGTTCAAAACACGCAGCCCGTATATCCAATAGTTGCAACATTGGAATTCAAATCGCCTGTAAGTTCTGAAGGCGGTACAGTCATAAATAAAAATGGAACGGAGCAGCAGCTTGATCCTATCAACACCCCGGTTATCGTTGAAAACGAGATTGAGGTAATGCAGTCAAAGAAACTGATGTATCAGGTTGTGAATGATTTACAATTGTGGGTATCATATGTAAATAAAAAAACAGCTACTGACGTTGAGCTTTACAAAAACAGCCCGGTTAAATTTAATTTCTCAAAGCAAAACGGAGCTATTGATGCAAAAGGCATAAAATTGCTTATTACCATTAAAGATGCTAACTCATTTGTATTAAAAGATAAAGAGGCGGGCGACAAATCTTACAAGTTTTCTACGGTTATTAATGGCGACTTTGGCACCTGGTTCCTAACGCCTACTTCTTACATTAATGATTACATTGGATCGGAAATGTTGATTACAGTGCAGGATCCGGATTTGGTATCTGATAACTATCAATCTAAAGTAAAGGTGGAGCTGGAAAATAAAGATGCACCTTTCGTAAACCTTTCTACTTCGGATATTATACCAGCGAGAGGTAAAGACATTCTTAACTCATTAATGTCATTATATCAAAAAGACGCGCTTTTAAGTAAAGGTAAAGATGCCCAAAGCACTTTGAATTTTATTAATTCTCGTTTAGACTCAATAAACAAAGGCCTTAACATTGCTGAGATCGACATACAGCAGTATAAAAGTAGCCAGGGCATGACTGATATTACGTCACAGGCTCAGGGCTTTAGGGATATACGCCAGGCTAATATCAAGGCATCAAATGATGTGAAGATTCAACTGGGTATAATTGAAGGTTTAGCTAAATGGGTAAACTCTGGCTCAGCAGAAAAACTACCTGCTACAAGTGCCTACCTGCAAGACCCAAGCTTAATGGGTTTATATGATAAACTGGCGGCTTTGCAGGTTCAACGTGCGCAATTACTTGCCACCACACCAGAAACCAACCCCTTATTTGAACCGCTTAACGAGCAAATTGCAACCCTAAGAGAAGCGTTTAAAGAAAAAATCGCTGCTACCAAAGCATCTTTATTGGCTACGCAGAAACAAATGGAATCATTTGACTCTGGTTTGATAGGATCACTAAAGAAAATACCTGATCAGGACAGAAAATATAACTCGATGAAACGCGAGCAGGAGAGTAAAGAGAGGATTTACACTTTCCTTCTTGAAAAACGCGAGCAGGTTGCCCTACGCTACGCTTCATCGGTATCAGACTCCGAGGTAGTTGATGATGCGCATGCAAACAAAGCAAAATGGCCTAAACCGGCAATTATTTATCCTTTAGCATTAATAATAGGCCTTGCAGCCGGCGCTGGTATACTATACGGCCGCGAATCATTAAATGAGCGTATCCTTGTACGTCGTCAAATTGAAGATAAAGTTAATGTGCCTGTATTAGGCGAGCTTAGCTACCAGGAATCTACCACGCCTATTGTGGTTACCGAAGGCCGTGGTAAATTTGCCATTGGCGAGCAGTTCCGCGTATTGCGTACAAACTTGTTCCACTTGCATGGCAATAACGATCCCGGACGCGTTACATTGTTTACCTCGAGTATTGGTGGCGAGGGTAAAAGCTTTGTAAGCTCTAACCTGGCCGTTACTTTGGCATATGCAAAACGTAAAACAATCCTTTTGGAAATGGATTTACGTAAGCCCAAGATCTCAGGCGTGTTCGATTTGTCTCCAGATCATCCTGGTATCAGCGATTTTCTGGCTGAAAAAGCTACTGACTTGGATAAGCTAATACAAAAAACAGCTATTGAAGATCTTGATGTATTGGGTTGCGGCCCGATATTGCCTAACCCATCAGAGTTACTTGAAAAGGAAACGCTTGATAATTTAATTAACATGCTTAAAGAGCGTTATGACGATATCATCATCGACTCCCCTCCTATTCACTTGGTAACAGATGCATTAATTATTGCACGTACAGCCCATGCCACTTTATATATGGTTCGCCAGGGTTACACACATAAAGACGAGTTAGAATTTATTAATGAGATAGACGCATCTAAACGCTTACCTAAATATAGCTTGGTGTTTAATGGTGTTCGTCGCGATAAATTTGGTTACGGCTATGGTTACAGCTACGGCTACAACAATAGTTACTATAACTCATATGCCGAAAAGGAAAAAGAAAGTTTCGGTGAGCAATTTGGAAGATTTTTAAAGAGATTTTAACCATAACGACCCCCAGTAATGTCAAAACCTATAACCAAAATCTGCTGCATAGGCGCAGGATACGTTGGCGGACCTACAATGGCCGTAATTGCACAAAAATGTCCGCATATACAGGTCACGGTTGTTGACCTTAACCAAGCCCGTATTAGTGCCTGGAATGATCCCGACACAAATAATATCCCGGTTTATGAGCCAGGTCTGTCGGAAGTTGTTGCTGAGGCGAGAGGAAGAAATCTATTCTTTTCAACCGAAGTTGATGAAGCTATTGCAGGAGCCGAGATGATTTTCATTTCGGTAAATACGCCAACCAAAACTTACGGTTCTGGTAAAGGCATGGCGGCCGATTTGAAATACATCGAGCTTTGTGCACGCCAGATTGCAAGAGTATCTAAAACAGATAAAATAATTGTTGAGAAATCCACACTACCGGTACGTACCGCCGAGGCTGTAAAAAGCATTTTGCAAAATACAGGCAATGGGGTTCAGTTTCAGATCCTGTCAAATCCGGAATTTTTGGCTGAAGGAACTGCTGTAGAAGATTTACATGCTCCAGATCGTATTTTAATTGGTGGCGACACTACAGAAGAAGGCCAGCAAGCAATTGCAGCACTTGTAGAGGTATATGCCAATTGGGTTCCTACAGACCGCATTCTAACTACCAACCTATGGTCGTCCGAGTTATCAAAACTTACTGCTAATGCATTTTTAGCCCAGCGTGTATCATCGATCAACGCTCTGTCAGAGCTTTGTGAGCGCACAGGTGCCGATGTATCTGAAGTAGCCCGGTCTATCGGTACCGATAGCCGCATTGGCCCTAAGTTTTTGAACGCTTCTGTTGGTTTCGGCGGATCATGTTTTCAAAAAGACATCTTGAACCTGGTTTACATAGCCCGCTCTTACGGCTTGCAACAGGTTGCCGATTACTGGGAACAGGTAATCATTATGAACGATCACCAGAAAAGGCGCTTTGCTACCAATATAGTACGCACGTTATACAATACGGTATCAGGTAAAAAAATTGCGTTTTTGGGATGGGCCTTTAAAAAGGACACCAACGATACCCGCGAATCTGCCGCTATATATGTAGCAGATGATTTGCTTAACGAGCAGGCCAACATTACCGTTTATGACCCTAAAGTGGGCGAAGCGCAGATACAGTATGATCTTAACTATCTTGCCACCCGCAGCGCCGAGCAAAACAAGGAACTTGTAACCGTGATAACTGACCCTTACGAGACTTGTAAAGATGCACATGCCATAGCGATCATGACAGAGTGGGATGAATTTAAAACCTACGACTGGCAACGCATTTACGACAACATGATTAAACCGGCATTTTTATTTGACGGCCGCAACGTTGTTGATAAGAAAAAGCTGACCGACATTGGCTTTAAAGTTTACACAATAGGAAAATGAAGCAAAAGTCCCCAGTCTTAAGGACAGGTCATTGATGAAAGGTATTCTGCCGAATTTATTGGGAAATAAGTTTTTAGCACGTGCTATAAAGTTATCGAGCGTTTCAATTGTTTCTAATTTTCTTGGTTTCTTAATTCCAATCTATATTGCTTATAGGTATTCCATTTCAAAGGAGACAGATGACTTCTTTCTAAGCTACAGCATTATACTGTTTGTTGGAAACATGTTTGCGGGGTCGGTTAGAACAGTGATTATCCCATTTCTGAAGGAACGAATAAGCGATAGTTTTCTTTACAGTAAATTTATATCTACGGTATTCATTTACTTCACAAAGCTTTTGCTTATTCTTTGTGTTGCATTATTCGTAACATCATTAGCTTTATTCGTCTGGACTGATAAACAGCTTTATTGGTTCTTGTTCTTGAGTGTACCCATAGTTTATTTTTCAGTTATCAACTCCTTTTTTTATGGAGTTTTAAATTCGATTGACCAGTTCTATGTAGCCGAATTTTCTCCATTTTCACGTGCAATTATAATCTTCGTAACCATTTACTTTTTGGGGTCGCAGTTTGGAATTAGCGCAGTAATAATAGGCTATAACCTAGGTGAGTTGGGCAAATTCTTTCACTTGCTTTACATCATTCGAATAAAAAATAAGCTTACTATATCCCGAAAAAACTATGACTTTAAAGAAATATCCGTTTTTTTGAAACAGGGTTTCTTCCAAATAGCAAGTGTAACAATCGCGGCGTCATCACCATTGGTTGATAGAGTTGTTGCTGCATTCTTGGCCGTTGGAGCAGTTTCACTTATTGATTATGGTGATAAAGTATTTAGCGTATTTACCGTCCTATTGGGATCATTTTTAACTTTATTACTATCTAAGTGGTCCGGAGATGTTGTTAGCGGAAATTTTAGGTTAAAAAAACTACATAAGACTATGTTGATAGTGTTTACATTATCAATAGCCGTTTTCGTCTTTATTCTTATCTTTAAGTTTCAGATCATTTCCGTTATCTATTCGAGGGTGCCTAAATCTAAACAAGAAATTATTGCTTATATACTATTGGTAAATATGGCGGGATTCATTTTAAACTCCTTGAACCAAGTTATAAACAATGCCGTTATTGCATTAAAGTTCACACGAAACATGGTTATTACTTCAACTGTGAAATTTGTGATAAATATAATTGTGGACATTTTATTTGCTAAAATTTGGGGAGTAATTGGTATAGCCTATGCAAGCGTATTGGTACACGGAGTTGGTTTAGTGATAAATTATCTGCTATTAAAGAGTAAGATGCACTCTGCCTCGTCATTAAAAGGTCAAGCGGCGTAATCATTTTTTTAATGTTAACACACGTTATCCAGTTCTTAAAATGAGTATATATTTATATAGGTTTAGATTATCTCATTAATTTGCTAAAAGTCGAAGTCTAACAGTAAGCTAATGTAGTTATGTCAAGTATTTCAAAAAAAATAAGAAAATATTTAACCATCTTTTTAAAAGGTAACGTCTACTATCTACGATCTCTGGGAGCTCATATTGGGAAGGACTGTCGTATTTACATAAATGATTTTGGATCCGAACCCTTTTTAGTAACAGTAGGAGATAAAGTCACTATTGCTGGTGGTACAAAGATAATTACCCATAATGGCAGTACATGGCTTATTGGTGATGAGAGAGGTAGACGATATCATTATCAACGTGTAGAGATTGGAAACAATGTTTTCATAGGTATGAACGCCATCATTTTGCAGGGTGTTAAGATCGGAAATAATGTAATTGTTGGTGCCGGCGCAGTAGTAACAAAGTCAATTCAAGATGGTTTAGTAGTTGGCGGAAACCCGGCAAAGGTTATTACAACCTTTCAAAATTTTAAAGATAAATCATTGCAAAATCACATCTCAGAACAGGAAATGAATTTTGAAATAAGTTATGAGAATAATATAAATAACGTGGTTGATAGCTCTTTCAAGCCAAATATAGGTCGCAATGAATAAAATCCTTTTGTTAATATTTGCTATCTTAATTTTATTTATAGACGACAACATATTAAATATTGTTGGCTATCACCATAATGATCCCCATGCAAATATTATCTTTAAAATACATCCGCTTGCATACATTTCGGTAGTAAGCCTTTTTTGTTACATCATTTCTTTTAAGATCAAGGTTACAAGCATCGTTCAAAACTGTAAAGTTGAGCTGTCGGCAATTATATTCAGCATCCTCTTGCTTATGTATTTAATTGTGTTTAACAGATTAGCCGGTATATCTTTTCTTATAGATGCAATTGTAACACCGGCACTTGTATCAATACTTTTATTTCACACCCCACAAACTTATTTGATCAGAAATAGCAAGATCATTTATGCAGCCTTTTTTATAAATTTCGGTTTGGCCCTTGTTGAGAAATTGTTGCACAGAGCTATACTTAGCCAGGAATTTCTGTATTTTGAAGAGTTTAGATCAACCGCTCTTTACGGCCATCCGTTAAATAACGCATTAATCATGTCGGCAATTGGCATATTGTTATACATATACAATGATAAGTTATACATAAAATTATTGCTTTTATTATGCACTGTAGTGGCTGTACTTTGCTTTGGTGCCCGAGGGGCGAGCATAGGCATTATAGGCGGTGTTGGATTATCGTTTATAATAGATTCATTCTCAAAAAAATTCAGCTATACGATGAAAAGCGTATTAGGGCTGTTCTTGATTTTTTGCGTTGGCTACGCAATTGTTATAAATACCTCGCTTGGGGACAGAATTTTAAAACGCTCGTCCTTCAAAGACGATAAAAGCGCGCAGGAACGTGTGAAGACATTAAGCATGTTGGACAAGATGACTGATAGCCAACTCCAATGGGGTATGACTGAGGTTGAAACAACGGCGCTAATGAACAAGACCGGCACAAGAACTATGGAAAACTATTTTGTGGTTTGGGTAACAAAGTTTGGTGTTTATTTTTCCATAATACTCTTCATTGTTCTGCTAATATTCATGGCGAAACAAATTCGTCATTTCAATAAAGCAGCACTGTTACCGGCTCTTTTCACAATATTATTTGTTGCCTCTATCAACAATTCGTTGGCAACAAACACTCGTTTACTCTGTGTACTTTCATTATGCTGTTACTCATTAATAAAGCGTAAAGAAGTGTATGTGTTACGTGCCGATCATTCGATAAATTAACTTTGTGTATAATATGAAAATTGCGGCTTACTTATACAATTTGTCCGGAGGTGGGGCAGAAAAAATAATGCTCAATTTTCTTAATTATGTTGCCGAAAACACTGAGCATAATGTTACTTTGATATTGAGTAAAAAAGAGGGGCAGTATCTACCTATAGTTTCTGCACGTGTTAAAATATTTTCATTAAACAAATCAGGAAGTTTTTCTTCACTCCCTGCTTTACATTCTTATTTAAAAAACCATCCGCCAGACGTGTTGTATTCAACACTTACAAATGGTAATATCTTGTCAATTTTAGTAGGGCAATTACTTAATATAAAGGTAATTATTCGGGAAGCTAACACGATGAACGAGTTTTCGAAGTCGGAAAAAAAGATTGTCGATAAAGTTTCGATGAAGTTAATTCAATACCTGTACAAGTATGCTTACAAATGCATTGCTATTTCAGAGATAGTAAAAAAAGATCTGCTTAAGTTTACAAACATACCAGAGCAAAAAATAGAAGTTATCCACAACCCTATTATAGTTAATACCGATATTGAAAAAACTGATGTGGAGCTAGCAAAAGACAAGTTCCATATTTGCTTCGTTGGCAGATTGTCAGCTCAAAAAAACATTAAAACTATAGCCTTGTTGGTTGAGCATTTTGCCAAAACAAATGCGAATATTGTTTTTCATTTTTTTGGAGAGGGCGAAGAGAAATATTTATTAGAAGAGATTGTTGTAAAGTATAACTGTTCTGAAAACATAATTTTACATGGTTTCAATTTATCCTTTTATTCTTACCTGACTAATATGGATTTGTTTATCCATATTCCACTTTGGGAAGGTTTCGGCAATAGCGTTTTGGAAGCGTTTAATTCTGGCATTCCCATGATTCTTAGTAATGTAGAGAGTGGTTATGCAGAACTAATTAAAAGCGATCACTCAAATGTGCACTATGTCGAGCCAATGGCAAAGGAAAAAGTAATTGCCATAATAAATGATTACGTCACAGGAAAAAATCAAAGGTTATCCGGCAGGATTCTGATTGACAGGCCAAATGACGTGGTTTCTCAGTGCTACCTGAGTCTTGCATTAAATTAACAGTAATTGCTATACAATCGAACAACACATCTGCAAAAAATAATGTATGAGAGTATTAATTACCGGCCCAAGCTTAGATGTAAAAGATAACGTTAGTGGAATATCATCTGTCGTAAACACCATAATAAGCCATAGTCCAAATATCGACTATATACATTTTTTAATAGGAAAAAGGGACAAGGAAAAGGCCAGCCTTGGAAGAATTATTCCGGTAGTTAAATCTTATATCTCGCTAATCAAATCTTCAAAAAATAATGGTTATGATATTTTACATCTAAACCTGGCATTAAACGGAAAATCTTTACTACGGGATTACGTGGTTTTTAAAATAGCTCTACTTTTTAAAAAGCGTATATTACTGCATTTGCACGGGGGAAAATATTTGACAAAAAAGCCATCAAATCAGATTCTTTTGCAACTAATAAAGTCGGTATTATCGAAGTCTGATAAGGTGGTGGTGCTAAGTGACCATGAAAAAGAATTAATCAACTCTATCTATAATAAAAGTGGCGTAAGCGTATTACCTAATACTGTAGAGAGTTCTTTTTTAAACTCTTCAATAAAATATAATATTAATGAAGTTCAATTTTTATTCCTTGGGCGTCTCACCGAGTCTAAGGGCCTTGAATTGATTTTAAAAGCTTTCAATGAATATGTCAAATCTGGAAATAAGGCAACACTCAATATATGCGGCACTGGTCCATTAGAAGGATTGGTGATAGATAGCGCTAAAAATAATCCGAATATTAAATTTCATGGTATAGTATCAGGGATACAAAAGATTATGCACCTCGAAAGTAACCATGTTTTTTTGCTTCCATCTTTACATGGAGAGGGGTTGCCGGTAGCCCTACTCGAGAGCATGGCCATGGGTTTGGTGCCAATTGTTACGAACGATGGGTCTATGGGTCTGGCCGTTGAAAGTTTTAAAACGGGCATCATCATTCCTAAAAATGACATTCAAGCCATAACGGACCATATGAAATACTTAACAAACAATTTGGACCAACTTGAGCAAATGTCTGCTAATGCAAAAAAATATATAGCTAATAACTATAATGTTTCAACCTACATAAATAAGCTAAGCGGGCTTTACACAAATATCCTATAACATATTGGTTCTCCTTGCGTTATCATCGTATAATCAAAAGTACTATGAAGGCGTTTCATACATATGGTTTTCTTAAAAAACTACCTTACATTACAAATCTCACAGCGTCAGTAAGGGACGTTTTAACCCCGCTTCTGTTCATTTTTGTTACTATAAACGCCTCACCATTATTGGCACAAAATGGAAAGTCTTACTATGTGGATAGTAAAAATGGGAACGATGACAACAATGGGAATACCATCCAGCAAGCTTGGAAAACCCTCAACAAAGTAAATAATCAGCCATTTAAATCAGGTGATAACATATTTTTTAAGAAGGGTTGTACATTTGATGGTCAGCTTATTATAAAACAATCCGGACAGGCTGGTAAGAACGTCGTTTACAGTAGCTATGGTTCAGGTGCTAATCCTATAATAAATGGATTAGATACATTAACAGATTGGAAACCGCTTGGAAACGGCATTTGGGAAACTACTTGCTTAATTAAGGACTCAAAGTTGAATATACTTTTATTAAACAATATTGTAACCAGCATGGGGCGCTTTCCTAACTCAGATAGTAAAAACGGTGGCTATTTAACGTTTGACTCGCACGTTGGAAACAATACCATTACAGATAAAAATTTAGGTAATAATATTAATTGGACAGGAGCAGAAATTGTTGTAAGGCGTACACATTGGATACTTGAAAGAGGTAAAATTACATCTCATATTAGTAATAACTTAACGTATGAATCTAAGTCAACTATTGAATTCAAGGATAACTATGGGTACTTCATACAGAATGATGTCCGAATATTGGATAGGCTGGGGGAATGGTTTTACGATAGCGAAGGTAAAAAGTTGATAATGTTTTTTGGAAATAACGAACCAAGCAAATATGTGGTTTGCGTGCCCAAATACAACACTTTGGTGGACATATCAGCTTCAGCTATCATGTTGAAGGGTATAACTCTACAAGGCTCTAACTGTGCAACAATTAGTTTAGCCAAGTGTGCAGGCGTAACCATATCACAAAATAATTTAAAATTTTCTGGTAAATACGGCATCCAGATAGCCGGAGCCAATATTACAATTGCTGGCAATGTGATTGAAAAGTCCAATGATATCGGTATTAAAGGCACCTTTATGCCTTCAGGCAAAGTTACCAATAACATTATTGATAAAACGGGTTTATTACCAGGGCAAGGATTTGATTATACTGGCATAGACTTGTATGGAGATGATTTAACTGTATCTAACAATACGATCACAAATTCCGGTTATGACGGAATCAAGCTTGATGGAAACAATGCAACCATAAAAAACAATGTTATTAGGGGCTTTACGTCCGTGATAGATGATGGTGGCGGAATATACTTGCCTGGTAAGTTATTCAAGAACCGCAATGTACTGTATAACATCATATCTGATGGAATTGGAGCTCCTGATGGTACCACAAAAGTTGGCAACAGCCCATCTGAAGGCATTTATGCTGACGACAGCACATCGTACATTAATATAATTGGTAACACCATCTCAAACGTTGCAGGGCATGGCATCAAAATACATAATGCCCATGATATAGTTATCAAAGGCAACACACTCTATAACAATAAAACGCAACTTATTTTGGACCATGACAAGAATCCTAACGGAGGCTTAGTCCGAAATATAACAGTCACAAAAAATACCTTTGTTCCCGGGCCAGCTACTCAAAATACCCTAACCTTAGCAAGCCCTACCGATGATGTTAAAGATTACGGAAATATTGACAGTAATTACTATGTTAATACAACCGGCAACAGCCCGATCACAGTCAAAACAAGCCTGGGACAATTAAGAGATGCACAATTAGCAACATCTATAACCAGCACTATATTTGATAAAAATTCGAAGAATTTTGCGCTGTTATCACCTTCAGGCAATAATTTAAAGGCTGCCCCGGCAAACAATGTGCTTATCAAAACCAACAAAACAAGTAAACCACAAACGATAATCCTTGGAAATGGCACCTTTGTTGATCTCAACGGAAAGCAGTACATCAAGTCCGTAAACTTAGCACCTTTTACCAGTTTAATATTGCTTAAAAAATAACTGCAAATTATATAGGCTTGTTAATTGATGCCTATCGCTTCAATTTTGATTTTACGATTTCTCCAACAAATACTGGCCCATAAAGCAAGTATCTCCGCCACATGCGCTTGGGTTCGTTAAATAGCCGTATAAACCACTCCAACCCTATTTTTACCCAGAATTGGTTTGGTCGACTCACGGTACCTGCGTAGAAGTCGAAGACTGCGCCAATTGAGCAAATTACTTTTGCATCAAGCCTTTTCTTGTTTGCATGGACCCATTTTTCCTGTTTGGGTGCCGTCATGCCAACAAACAAAACGTCAGGTTTAAATGCATTTACCCGTCTTACCATTTCGTCATTGTCTTCAGTGCTAAAAGCTGGCTTAAATGGTGGCGAATACGATCCGAAATTTACGTTTGGGTAATCTCCAGACAAACGATTTTTAATCTTATTCAGGGTTTCGCTAGACGCCCCCAGATAAAAACAACTTCCATTTTCTGCGTTAAGTTTCTCAAGTAAAAACCGGTGTAAATCTGCACCGGCTATTTTGTTAATTTTTTCACCTTTTAAAACTTGAGCTGCGGCTACAATGCCAACACCATCGGGTAATAAAATATCTGATGACATAAGTGCTTCCTTAAACTCAGGATCGCGTTCAGCTATAACATATGAAAATTGATTTATCGTATTAATAGCATACTTATGCTTCAAATCAATTTGGTCAAGTCGAGAAACAAATACCGGATAGCCAAATATCTCTAAAGTTTGTATATTCATCATCTAACGGAAACTATCCTACTTTGCTTATCCAGGATTTAGCTACAAATAGGAGACACTTATTACAAGTCTGCACAACCACGCAGAATATTAATTTATGATTCAAATATATGAAACTAAATATAAAAAATTGTAATTATCACAAAATCACTCCAATATTTTTTTGTAATTTTAATTATTATTAAATCAAACTTATTACTTTTACAAAATATCGTCTAAAACTTATTACATCATATCATGGCAGAAAAAAAAAGAGCTTTAGTAACAGGTATAACAGGACAAGATGGTGCATATCTTGCTGATTTATTACTGTCGAAAGGCTACGAGGTACATGGCATAAAACGCAGAAGCTCGTTATTTAACACTGACCGAATTGACCACCTTTATCATGATCCGCATGAAGAAGATCAACGTTTTGTGTTGCACTATGGTGACCTTTCTGATTCAACTAATCTTATCCGTATAATACAGCAGGTACAACCCGACGAGATATACAATCTCGGAGCAATGAGCCACGTAAAAGTAAGCTTTGATACCCCTGAATATACAGCTAATGCCGATGGTATAGGTACTTTACGTTTGTTGGAAGCTATACGCATTTTGGATCTTACCAAGAAAACTAAGATTTATCAAGCTTCTACATCTGAGTTGTATGGCTTAGTGCAGGCTGTTCCTCAGTCGGAAACTACTCCATTTTACCCAAGATCGCCGTATGCCGTTGCAAAACTTTACGCTTACTGGATTACCGTAAATTATCGTGAAGCTTATGGTATGTATGCATGTAACGGTATTTTGTTTAACCATGAAAGCCCTCTGCGTGGAGAGACTTTTGTTACCCGTAAAATAACCCGGGCAGTTGCCAAAATAGCGCTTAATATTCAGGATAAACTTTACTTGGGTAACCTTGATGCACGTCGCGATTGGGGGCATGCCAAGGACTACGTTGAAGCAATGTACTTGATTTTACAGCAGGAACAACCTGAGGATTTTGTAATTGCTACCGGTATCACAACTACGGTTCGCGACTTTATTAAACTTGCTTTTGCTGAAGTAGGCATTGAAGTTGATTTTAAAGGCGAAGGTGTAGATGAAAAAGGTTATGTGGTGAGCTGCTCTAATCCAGACTACCAGGTTACTATCGGCAGCGAAGTAGTTGCTGTTGATCCTAAATACTTCCGCCCTACTGAGGTTGAATTATTAATTGGCGACCCCAGCAAATCAAAAGACAAATTAGGCTGGGTCCCTAAATATGATCTTCAGGGGCTTGTAAAGGAAATGGTAGCAGCTGATGTCGATCTGTTCCGCCGCGAGAAATTGTTAAAAGATTCAGGATACGCCATCAAAAATCAATTTGAATAATTTATAGATGGAAAAAAATGCTAAAATATACATAGCCGGCCATCGCGGTATGGTAGGCTCTGCTATTCATCGCAAATTAGTTAAAGAAGGATTTACAAATATTATAACGCGCACATCTGCCGAATTAGATTTGCGCGACCAACAAGCTGTCACAAGCTTTTTTGAAGAAAATAAACCTGATTACGTTTTTTTGGCTGCAGCTAAAGTAGGTGGAATTGTAGCGAACAACACCTATCGCGGCGAGTTTTTATATGAAAACTTACAGATTCAAAATAACGTAGTCCACTCCTCACACGCTACAGGCGTTAAAAAATTAATGTTTTTGGGTTCGAGTTGTATTTATCCAAAAATGGCACCTCAGCCACTAAAGGAAGAATATTTGCTTACAGGCCCGCTTGAGCCTACCAACGAGCCCTACGCTATTGCAAAAATTGCCGGTATTAAATTATGTGATGCTTATCGCATGCAATATGGCTGTAACTATATATCGGTTATGCCAACCAATTTGTATGGGTACAACGACAATTATCATCCGCAAAACTCTCATGTGTTGCCTGCTTTAATCCGTCGCTTTCATGAAGCTAAAGAAGGCAATGCCGAGAGTGTTACTATTTGGGGAACCGGTACGCCACGTCGTGAGTTTTTATTCGCGGACGACCTTGCAGATGCCTGCTATTATCTGATGCAGGAGTATGATGAAGAAGGACTTATAAACATTGGCACAGGAGAAGATATCAGCATCAGAGATCTGGCCTACCTGATAAAAGATATTACAGGCTATACCGGCAAGATTGACTTTGACGAATCAAAGCCCGATGGTACACCGCGTAAGCTGATGGATGTTAGCAAACTTGCAAGCCGTGGTTGGAAATATAAAGTTGAGCTAGCAGAGGGTATCAAGCTGGCCTACGCTGATTTTTTAGATAAACAGTCAGCTACTACCGTACAATAACTGCTTAAATAGCAATTTGTTACTATTTAATGCAAGCTCAAGTATAATTGGATAGTTAATTAATATCGTCACTATTATCTAATAGGAGGCATAGCAACGATATTTAAGTTAAATCGAAAGAAAAAGACGCAGAGCTGAGGCAGTCCCTATAAGCTAATAGCCACGCTTCAAGAGTTCCGGTAAATACATACCTATGGAGATGACACTCAATAAACTTGTAAGCATTGGTTTAGTTAATTAATTGAAAGCTTGATTGTATTTGAAGTGTTAAGTTGCCTGAAGCACGCTTAGTTCCTTATCACTTTACCTGCAATGTGTTGCAATCAATATTGTTAGATGTTTTTTTACAGGTCTTGAAGCATTAAGAGGTTATTCCAATTACGCAGACATACAAGTAAAACAGTGATCAAATACATTAAGCCTTAATTGTAATTACAGCAACCTTCAACTATGTTAAACCGTTACGCAACATTTATAAAATCAATCAACTTAACTGTTGACTATATGATTTTAAATTTGAGTATGGTTATTGCTTATTATATTGTTGATAAGGATTTAATACTTTGGTTCACCAATAAGAGCTATCTCCCAATCGTACTTGTGTTTAACCTTACTTGGTTATTGTCAGCAAATATTACCAGGCTGTATGACAAAGTTCTCAATAAAGATTCCGTAGATATTTATAGGGATGTAATAAAAACCTATCTCCTGTTCCTTAGCCTAATCTGCTCTGTAGCAATTGTTATAGGCGTAAAAGCGTATTTTATTACTCGTGGATACCTTATCTACTCATCTGCAATATTTGGCGTACTGCTTTTTTTATGGAAGCTTGTTTTTTTAACGATCCGTAAACGCAGCCGATCGATATTGTATGATACGCGCCGGGCAGTAATTGTAGGCAGCGGCCGCATAAGTAATGATTTGCAAAAGTTTTTACATCGCAATCCCGATCGTGGCTATCAGTTAGTTGGCTATTTTGATGACAATTTGCCAAATGATAGCAGCAAAACGTATCTTGGTAATATAAATGATTGCATTGATTATGTACTTGCAAACAGTGTAGATGAGATTTTTTGTACGTTGCCTGTAGCCGAAAGCGAAAAAATAAGCCAATTGCTGATAGATGCCGACAAAAATCTGATCCGATTTAAAATTGTGCCTGAGTACTTTGATTACGGATCAAAACCGCTTGTAATACAAAGCTTTGGCCATATACCTATTATATCGGTAAGGTCGGAACCTTTGGAAAATATGCTTAACAGGTTTTTAAAGCGTGTTTTTGATATTGGTTTCTCACTTTTTGTAATCATCTTCTTGTTCAGTTGGCTGTATCCAATTTTAGCCGTACTTATTAAGATGGAATCAAAAGGGCCGGTATTGTTTAAACAACTACGCTCCGGACGTGATAATAACCCTTTTTGGTGCTACAAGTTTAGGAGCATGAAAGTAAACAAAGATAGCGACACCTTACAAGCCACCCGTAACGATAGCCGAATTACCAAGTTGGGCTCATTTATGCGGCGTACAAGTATTGATGAATTACCGCAATTTTTTAATGTACTGATGGGCAATATGTCCATAGTTGGCCCACGTCCTCACATGCTTAGCCACACCGAGCAATATGGTAAACTGATTGACAAATTTATGATACGCCACTTTTTAAAACCAGGTATTACCGGCTATGCTCAAATTAAGGGCTTACGTGGTGAAACCAGGACAACAGAGGCTATGCAACAGCGCGTAGAGGCAGATGTTTGGTACCTCGAAAATTGGTCATTTTTGTTAGATATGAAAATTATATTCCTAACGATTTGGAATAGCGTACGCGGCGAAGAAAATGCTTTTTAAGAAACTCTCTTTAACTTCTACACGCTATATCTAGCTGAATTGATATATGGTTAATCATTCTAATAGATTAACTGTCTTGTACAACTTATGCTCAGCCCTTGTTTTAAAATCCCTTAATGCCGCTAATCTTTTGGCAGCGTATGTATGGTTTTTGATTTTCTACGCAAAAATGGTTTTTCAACACCTATCCAAGACAGATAGGCTAATAAATAGCTTGCAGCAACTAATATTAAAAGATTTAGGTTATTGGCCAGTTTTAATTGCACGGCAACTGTTAATATGAGGCCGTGATAAATATAAATGCCGTAAGAGATATCATTTGATCGAAGCAATTTTTTTGATAAAGTAGGAGCAGTGTATGCTAACGCCAAAATCGTGAACGCGAGGATAATGTTTTTGATAAGCGTATAAGTAACAGGCTCAATGACCCCTGACAGCGAGAGACTGAAAGCAATATAACCGATTAACCAGTAAACGGCTCTACTATAAATAACCGGCGATTTGTACAGTTGCAGACGTTGCATTAACACACCTAGCAAAAAAAGGTAAAAGTGAGGTATAAAAGTATAGCTTATGAGTTTTGATAACCTTTCATTTATTGGCACTACTTGCGTAACAATGTTGGCAACCACAAATACAAGCAACGCGCAATACAAATAAACATTAAAACGCTGTTTCTTGAACAAAAAATAGCACAAAGGCAATAATGCGTAAAATTGTAACTCAATAGGTATGGTCCATAAGCTACCGTTGTATGATCCAAAACCGTAATCTTTTAAAAACGATGGGGTATAGATAAGGCCTAAAAATTGGGCCGGAAGCCAGGCTAACACTTGTTTATTGAACATCCTGACACCAGTAATATGTATCACAATAGCCGAGACAATTATACAAACCCATAAGCCAGGGTAAATACGTAACAGCCTGTTGCGTACGTAAACCTTAATATTGTTATTACGTTCGTAAGATGCTGAAATAAGATATCCGCTAATGATAAAAAATACGGGCACCCCCGGAAATAGGTATAACAGATCGATACCAAACCGGCTTATAGGTAATTTAAGATGTTGAAAGTAATGATCTACAATTACCTGTGTTGCGGCAATTAATCTAAGCAGATCAAAATTATTTACCTTAAACTCTTTAGAATGCATCATATTATTTAGCAGGCAGTCAAAGCTTATCCCACCCGGCCGTATTGTAACGCCCATGCCACCGTCTTATCAATGCCGAGGCAACTACACCAGGCTTTTTAAATTTGGATGTCTCGAGCTGCTTTAGTGCCTTTAACAAGTTAGCTCCCATGTGATGGTAACTCATACTATCAATAATACCTACAGACCGCTCGCTCATTAGGCCCTTTTCGTTATCCGGCAGATTGATAAATTTAATTATCGCCTTTGTAATACTCTGAATATCGTAGGGATTGAACGCGTAACCGTTTTCACCTTCTTGCAATAGATCTGTAGCTGCGTTTATATGGGTGCTTAGCAAAACCGGCAAGCCGGCAGCCATAGCCTCGTTTACCACCAGCCCCCAGGTTTCAGACAGGCTGGGCAACACAAAAGCATTGGCGTTGTGCAGGTGAGTTGCTAAGTTTTCGTTATCAACCGTATTGGTAAAAACCACAGAGGATAAGTTAAGGTTCGCCTTAAGCCTTCTTAGCTTGCCCTCTTCCAAACCGTTACCAATAATTTTTAGTTTGTAATCACTAACATTTTGGACCTCCTGCCATGCGCGTAATAAGCTTTCAATATTTTTGATAGGCACCAACCTTGCTACACACACTATTTGTTTACTGGCCGATGGTTGAGGATTTTGTGGTTTAAAAAGGTCGTTATCAATACAGTTAAAACCATAAAATACCACAGTGTCATCATTTCTAAACTTTTCATGATACTCATCATAACTCGGCGATGGAAGCCAAAAAGCATCAGCCTGAGATGTGATAATATTTTTAATGGTTTGTACCAGCCAACTACGCTTAACCTGCTCAGGCTTGGCATCATCAAACATTACAAATTTACGACCGTTTGCCTTTGCCCAAGCTAAGCCCAAAGCGCCGGCATAAAAGGCTATGGATGGCCCAATCACTAAATCGGGCTTAAGAACGTCCAACTGCTTAAATAACTCGCTTTTTATGGTACGGCCGTCAAGATCTGCGGAACTATTATCAGGAAAAAGGCATCTCCACCATTCTCTCGAATTATCCACCGTATCAAACTCATATGGTGAACCGCTTCCAAATAATTCAATCGCGTCTAACGCAATGTTATTACTCGCCAAAAAACTATGCAGATAAACCAACCGGCCCTTCCAGTATACCCTAAAATCATTATTTAAGATGACAATCTTCAATGTAACCTATCCCCTTTGTTTAAATCTATCCCAAATAACAGGGAATAATGTTTTTAGCCATAATTTGAAAACTGCACCTGCATAACTTGCCGGAAAGTGTTTTTTAATATAGTACAAATATTCGTGGTAAGCTAATCCCTTTACGTTATATAAATACTTTATACGATCTTTTATCGAATAAGATGCAGACAACCAACTATTACCATGGTCGTCTTCACAATATCCATAATAGCCGGGCGCTACAAATACACCAAGCCCGGCAGTGTATGCGTTCATACTGTAATCAAAATCAGCCAGGTAATGGGTGTATTTATCGCTCAATATCCCTATTTTTTCCACTGCTGAAGCATCAACTAATAACACGTTGCCATTAACTAAATGGCAAGGCAATGGCTCTTTATCATCAGGTGTAATCAAATTATAGGCAGCATGTCCTTTTTTATTGAGCGTATGCCCCCCATACGTTAGTTTGCCGGTAACCCTACTGCGCGTTGATCCAACTATAACCGAACCAGCATTTTTAACAACATCGTAACAACTTATTATTCGCTGCACGGCGTCTTCAACTAGCTCCACGTCGTCATTAAAAAGCAAAAACAGGTCATACTGCCCCTGGGATCTTGCGTGGTCCCAAACTGTTCGCATACCTCCTGCCCAAAACAACTTACCGGTACCGGTAATAACCTTTACATTTGGATAACTGCCGGCTACAGCAGTAGCTGTACCATCTGAAGATGCATCGTCAAGTAAATAGATGTCTATATCCGATACATCAAAATTCCTTTGCGAAAAAAGGCTTGCCAAAAAAGCAAGTGTCTTCTCCCTGCGGTTATATGATGCCAATAAAACAGCTATTCTATACTTACCCAAAACTTGCGCTTCTATATATCAATATCCCATATCTTGCAGCGTGCGCCTTCGTTGTTGAATTTTAACAAGAGGCACTTGTTCTCTCGAGAAAAACATGAATATTAAAATGAATGGTAACGCAAGTATTGGTTCGCCAAAACTGGTTATCAACAATATGCCTAAACAATAAGCAACATTTTCGTTTTTTGATACAAATGTTTTGCAGAATCTTCCATATCTAAAAGCAAGATAAAGGAAACCCAGCACGCCAAACTTTGCAAAAAAGTCGAAAACGCCATTGGATATATTTACGGTATAACTCTTATTTAAGATTTCGTTATACTTATTACTTACACCCATAATTAACTTATTTCCGAAACTATCCATGATATGCCACATGCTTGAGAAACGGTTTAACGGAATTTGCATGCGGTTATGCCTGTAATACTTTTCTAAAACGCGCAAATGGTTCAGGTCCCGCATGTCTTCGCTGTACGTTTCAATGATTTTGTCTCCCAAAAATGGTATAAAAATAACGAGCAGTATACACACCGGTATCATGATAAGAACCCACAGATTAATTTTAGGAACACGATACCTGTAAGCAAGGAACAGTAATACCAGCAATCCAAGATAATTTGTTGTAGAGAACGTTGAGATATTGCCAATTATCAGGATGATTGCAGTCCCGTCAAATTTAAAGCGATTTAAGAAAAAGTGAAACATCAACGTTATCACTAAAAAACAACCAAAGGATCCCGGCTCCCAAACAAAGCCCGAGTTGCTAAAATCGTGAAAGCCTTGCGTAAAAGTAAAAAATAGCACATTGGTATAGCCCGGTATTTCGTTGCCTGTTGGAAAGTTAATAGCCGAAAACGTTCGATACATTGTTTCATGCGAGAGCAGCTGCAGCGCATAAAACACGAATGATATTACCGTTAAATGGGTTGTAACCTTTACTATATAAGCTATAGCACGCTCCTTTAAAACGGTGGCAACCACAAACGCCAGGAAAACATACTTGCATAAAAAGATCATGTCGCTGCCCAAATAATCGGGAGCCAGATCATTTATTAAAAAAAACCTAAACAGTACATAAAATGAATAACACAGCGTAAAAATGAAGATGTGCTGCATATCTTCTTTATTGAATTGCTTTCTTGAAACGCCAACAATAATCATCAGCGCCATGATCACGAACCAGCCTATTGTACTCGACGACAAGAAATTGGCATTAGCCGTAAGCATCAAAAAAAAGAAAGTAATAATGTAATCTAAGTCGATTTTTTTAGCAAAGGTCATTATTGGCTTTATCTATCTCTGTTATTTATTGGGCTGGTGTATTACTATCTATAAAAGCCTGCACAGTAGCGAAGCTATCAACCTTAGCTTTTAATTTCTCAATATCCCAAAACCACCATTTTATATTAAGTAATGTTTCGATTTGTTGGGGGGTAAATCTGGTTCTGATTACTTTTGCAGGAACCCCACCAACGATTGTGTAAGGTGCAACATCATTATTAACAATAGCGCCGGCTGCTATTACTGCGCCATCGCCAATGGTTATACCATCCATAATTATAACGTTGCTGCCTATCCAAACATCATTGCCAATATCAACAACAAATTTGGGGTTGGGGGATCTATCAACAAATATATGTTCTTTAAAGGTATTTTGCGACGCAAATGTGAAGCCTGCCTGCTTTTGGGTGGAAAAAAACGCTGGATGGGTTGACACAAATTCACTTACCGGATGTGTACCAACACCAGTCCGCACATTACTGCCGACCGAGCAAAAACGACCAATATGCGCCTTTCTGATGATGGATACTTCGGATATGTATGTTCCAAAACCAATATCTGAACTTGCAACCTCAGTATTTTTACCTATAGCATTGTAGCCCTCAAAATTATTTTTAGAATCGAGCACTACGCCACTAAACAGCTTAACCTGTTTTTTACGGTAAGTAAATCTATAATAAAGTAATTTAAGCCAGGACTTCATGAGTTACGGTTACCGTAAAGATATTTATTACATATTTATATCCATCAAATTATTTGTTCAGTAATGAGCGTCAACAGTTAATTCCGCTACACAAAGGTATTTTGCAATAGTTACCAACCACATCAATTTAATATTTCAGCTTATATTTTAAAAGCGGCTTACAACTGTTATTTTTAACCATTAATAATTAGCAATGCCGTCATCTAAAAACCCCGCTCGTCAAAAGCCTGGCTTATCCCTGTTTGATAAGATTATATTAGCCTGTAATATACTTGCGTCATTATTGTTATTACTAAGCTACCTTTCGCCAACTACCGATCCGAGAGATATTTGGATATTAGCGTTGCTGGGTTTAGGTTTTCCGTTTTTAGTACTTGCAAACCTGTTTTTCATCTTTTTTTGGATCTTCCGTAGGATTAAACTGGCTTTGATATCGGCTATCTCTATCTTAGTTGGGTTTAAATTTATCTTGATGAACATTACGTATCATGAGAACAATTATTCGTCTAAAAGCAAAACTGTAAATAGCTTAAGAATAATGCAGTACAATGTTCACGGTTTTGTTGGCATAGGAGCAAAAGACGGAGTAAACATAAAAGACGAAATACTGGAAACTATTGCAATCGAGCGGCCCGATATTATAACTTTTGAAGACTACGTTGTGTCAAATGCAACCAAGACAAGCTCAAACGATTCTGTTAAAGCCGCTTTAAAATTACCAAACTACTATTTTGTTAAACTATCTAAAAAAAATATAAATGCTGCAGGGAACGCTATTTTTAGCAAGTATCCAATAGTAAACTCTGGGGTTGTTGATACAACAAGCTTCAATAAACAGCGGAGTATCTTCGTAGATATTAAATACAACGATAAAAAAATACGAATTTACGCTGTTCACTTGCAATCAGTAATGTTTAAAACGCAGGAACATGCATTTCTTAAAGGGAATGTAAGCGTAAGTAAGTCTGAACAGGTGAGTGATAAATTAAAAAAGGCCTTTATATATAGAAGCTACGAGGTAGCTAAATTAAAGAGACATATTGAAAATTGCCCACACCCATACATTATTTCCGGTGACTTTAATGATACACCAATGTCATTTGCCTTTAACGAATTAATTAGCGGGATGAAAAGCACTTATCAGGAAAAAGGCTACGGACTTGGGTATACTTATTACAATGATTTTCCTAATGTACAGATAGACCATATATTAGTTAGTTCGCAAATTAATATTTTAAATTACTTTTTAAAGAAGGCCAAATTATCAGATCACTATCCTATAATAAGCGATATAGAAGTTAATTAAATATGTCCGATGAAGACATATATTAGAACGGTAATCCTATCCCAAAAAATCCCTTTCAAAATTACCCATCACCATATCAACGTTAAGATGCTTAACAGCGTAATTGCGGGCATTTTGGCGTTTTAGTTCCAAGTCTAAACCATTCTGTGCAATGTGGAGCACTTGATTAGTTAAAATATCTTGTTGTTTACGATCTTGAGGTTCAATTACATAACCGATATCATGATCTTGTGCCAGCTGGTGAAGTGATGTGCCTTGAGACGCAGAAATAATGCTTGCACCGCCTACTGCAAGTATTGTTGACAGCTTTGATGGCATTACTAAATCGGCAGCGTCAGATATCTGCAGAACAAGGTGTATATCGGCCATATTTAAAAACTCATTAAATATGGCCTTGGGCTGCACATCCATGAAGCTGATATTCGTTAATCCAAGCACCGCGGCTTGTTCCTGCAGCGATTTCATATACGGCCCAGATGAGCAGATGATAAATTTAATATTGGGCTGCTTTGCTACATCCTGCGCAGTTACTAAAATCCGCTCGAGCCTTTGTTTTACGCCTACGGCGCCAGAGTATAAAAAGACGATGTCATCCTTGCTATAACCCCATTTGGTTTTAAGATTTTCGCGGCTTGGTATGGGATAAAAGCGCTCTGTATCTACCCAATTAGGAAAGTACTTTACATCGCGATCTACCTTGGCCTTTATCTTTCGAATCATACCCTCCGATATACTGCTTACATAATCGGCGCTTTTTAATATGGAGGTTTCAACTTTAAACAGGCTGTTTAATACATGCTTTTGTGAAAAAAGCTTAAGATCGCGTGCGGCCTCAATTTGCATGTCTTGTACATGATACAGCAACTTACCCCCATTTAACTTACGCAACAAAAGGCCAAGATGCGCCAGGTGAAACGGCGGCGCTATGGTTACAATCAGGTCATATCTTCTGTTAAGTAATATCATCCCAAACACAACAAAAAATTTGGAAACCCAAAATGATAAGTCCTGCAAAGCGCGTTGCTTGCCTGTAGGGTCTTTAGGTATATATGATGGGCACCTATATATAGTTAGTTTGGTATGGTTTTCGGCATAACTTGTTACCTCTCGTTTAAACCATCGATTTTTGTAGGGCTTTTGCACCTTCCATTGGGGATAATATGGGAAGGTAGTTATAACTGTGCAGTCGTATCCACGGTTCAATAACCAACTAATCATTTCGCCATTATACTTACCTATCCCTATCGGCTCCGGCGAAAAGTTATGACTTAGTAACAGTATCTTCTTCTTACTCATTAAAGTATAGCCCCTATCGGTAGATAAATTTATTGCAGCCGACTGTATGCAATAAATCTTTTAAATATAATTGATTTATTGCATACAGCATTAGGTATCACACTCAAAGTCGTGAAAATATCCAGAAACAGGCGCTTAACAAATGTCAGTTTGCATGTATTTAACTCATTAAAAAGGACTTGCGGAGCTGCAATACTTATTTATTGTTGAGGAATTCTTTAGTGCGCAATACTATAAAATATTCATAAATTGATTGAAGGGTTGCATATGTTATACCTGCTGCTCCGTCTAAAAAAGCGCGCCGGATCACAACCATGTAAATCCATTTAATCAATGGCCTGCCGGGCATTTTGTAAAATAAGCCTTTTTGATGATACCGACGGATACTAAAGTCGTTATTAAATAATGCTTGTCGTAATGAAAATTCAACTCCGCTGCCTATGTCGTCCAGGCGCATACGTGCTTCCATATCGGCATAGCTTAAATGACGCGTAAACCAAAATCTTATACCCTTACTAAACGGGTAATGATCAAGGAAACCATCCATACGAGCGACCGGCCCATCGGGTATAGATATGGGGTTGACTAATCGCTCATAACGCATTTTCGCAGGCCGGAAAAGCCGCAGGTAAAACGGCGATATTTGAGCATGCTTAAGCCACTTATTGTTCCATGCAAAATCACGTCGGCGTATCTCATAAGCAACTACGTTATCGCGTAAATTAAGCGATTGTAAGGTAGCTAATAAACTGTCTGATACCCGCTCGTCCGCATCGATATACAGCACCCACGGATGTTTAAATTTGATATTTTGCAATCCCCAATTTTGATGGGCCGACCAATTATCAAATTTGCGTTGGGTAACCGTAGCGCCTGCCGCCCTGGCTATTTCAACGGTGCGGTCCTCACTAAACGAATCGTAAACATGCACATCGTTACACCAGCTAACAGATTGCAGGCAGCCGGGCAAGTCCTGCTCCTCATTTTTAGTAAGTATTAGTACAGATATATTCAAGTTAGCTGCTTTATCAATCAATTAATTCGCGTTTCTTTAATGGTTTGCAAGGATGGCCGGCGCAAACCATCCATGCGGGCATGTCATTTACAACAACCGCCCTGGCGCCTATAACGCAACCATCACCCAATT
Organism: Mucilaginibacter pallidiroseus; assembly: GCF_007846085.1. Classification (GTDB taxonomy): domain Bacteria; phylum Bacteroidota; class Bacteroidia; order Sphingobacteriales; family Sphingobacteriaceae; genus Mucilaginibacter; species Mucilaginibacter pallidiroseus. The sequence continues at coordinate 278,866 of NZ_VOEJ01000006.1, read as the reverse complement.
CAACACCGGGATGTATAAAGGCTTCGGCAGCTACCCAAACGTTATCGCCTATAATTATTGGCTTGGTAATTAAGGGCGAGCCCTTACGGGTGTAATCATGCGTGCCGGTACAAACGTTTACACCCTGTGATATTACAGACCGCTTGCCTATTTTGATTTTACCTTGGGAGTAAAGTATTGCCGTGTTGGCCACACCACATTTGTCGCCCAGCTCAAGGTTCCATGGTGCCCAAATATTGACTCTGGGATATACATGTACACCTTTACCAACCTTTGCACCGAAACATCGCAGTAAAAATGACCTCCAGCCGTGCATTGGCCTTGGCGAAATTTCAAATAGCAGCTGATAAACTATTGCCCAGATAACCCGCGCAATACGATTACGAAGTGAAAATGATGCCCCCGTAAATGTATCCTCATTAATCATTATCAGCGATGTATATAAAGTATTTCAATCCAGACAAATATATTCGATTTTACCAATACAGCATCTCCACATTAGTTTATGCTGGCTATTGTTTTATGAAAAGTAGCCGATGCATGTGCAACATCAAAGTGCTCATTAAAAACCTGCACAGCATTAGCAGCCATCTGCTGTTTTTGTGTAACGGTAAGCGCAAGCCACCTTTCTAAAAGGTTTGTAGTACCGTTCAGGTTATCGTTCTCCACAATGCCGCTACTACCATTCTGTATTTCCATCCAAATGTTTACCTGGTTGGATATCAGCACAGGTTTGCTACAAGCAAGCGCCTCGACTACTGCAATGCCAAAATTTTCCTGATGGCTGGGCAATACAAAACAATCACAACCATGTATAGCGCCCCACTTGGCATCGCCCCTAAGCATTCCTGGAAATAAAACGGCTTGCTTTAATAAAGGCGACCCGCTCACCAAAAGCCGCATTTTTTTTCCGTATGGCGATTCCAACCCCGGCCCGGCTATAACAAGTTTGGGTATCTTAATACCCTGCTTTTTAGTCTGTTCAAAAATTGCTGCATAAGCCTGCAAAAGCAGGTCAACTCCTTTTTTCTCATGTATACGGCTTAAAAACAGCAAATAGTTTTCGCCGTTTAAACCGGGACAGGCTTTGGCAAAGGCGTTAACCATTTGGAGAGTTTTTACCGGCGGATTGATGATGCCGTACCCAACATTAATCTCTTTTTTCGGCCGATATGGTGAAAAGCTTGTTCCGGCTAGTTGCATTTCAATCTCACAGGTAAACAAAAGTCCGTCGGCGTCATTCACCACCCGATTTTCAATCAGTTTCCAATAAAACCAATTACGAATAGCTTTTAGTTTCCTGTCGGGGGCATTTTGAAAATATGGATCGAGCATGCCGTGCGGCATTATGAATACTTTTGGAAACGGCCGGGCGTTTGGGCTTTGCTTAAAACGCTGCTTTTTTAAGGTTTTCATAACCCGCCAGCCTGCGTAACTGGAGTATAGCCAAAGGCCGTTTATTACCACAACATCAAAACGCTCCATATTAGCCATTAACCAAGGCTTCAGCTTCTCAGAATACTGCCATGGGCCCTTGCCAGGGCCAAGAGCATGTACCGGAAAATTATCCATTCCCAAAAAAGAAGCATCCGGGGCATCAAGGCATACTACCTCACGATACACGCCAAGGTTTATCATGTCGGGGTTGCTATTGCGTATCCCCTGGCATGGCCCACCACTTACCGGATCCATACTTGCTATGATATGAAGCAGCTTCATTACAATTTAATAAACAAAGCCATCGGCACGGTTAAAATATTTTGCATTGGCTGGCAACACCTGCAATGGTTTGGCTGGCACGCCGCCGTAAAGTGTCCACTCATCAGTATAAGCCTTGTTGAGCAATGATTTTGCGCCGAGTACACAGCGGGATGGCAGGTCGGCACCGCCTAACATCACTACATTTGTTCCTACAAAGGCATATTCGCCAATTGTTATAGGCTCGCTGTGCTGACGGCTTTCAATCACGTCAATAGAATGTGTTAAAAACTGCGATTGATAACCAGCCACCGTTGTGAAACGCCCTACACGGATAACGTTTGTACAATCGAAGTGATGATTTTTGGTGATGGCAGCGCATTCGCCAAGTATCAATAAGGATTGGCGCCCCGCCTGGTGCGAAAAATGTTTTGAATTGCTGTTGGACGGGAAGCCGGTGATCCAGTTGCTCCGGGCTATTGACGATTTAACGCCCATTTCAATCCCGTCCAAATGTATGGCAATATTCAAGTGGCCTATCCTGGCCCCCTCCGCCATGCTTAATTTGTGCGGATATATCCATGACAGGCCAATGCGTGCCGTAGGGTGTATGGTATAGCCAAACCAGCTTTGCAGGGCAAGCCGCCTTAAGCGCCATGGTAAAATAAAAGCCAGTATCTTCAAAAACATATTATAGTAAATATAAGCTTAAGCCACGCAATTGCCAAAGGCTTAGTTATTGCCGGTGAATGCATTATTATACTTGGCTGCGGTTTTATTAACCATGTCAGTAGCTGTCTGGTAAACCTCGTCGACGGTAATAGAAAGAATACACTTTTTCTTTTGTTCGATACATACCTCAACTCCGCAGCCTGCGCAATCTGTTTTATGATAGATGATCGTGTTGTTATCTCCCCGCGGAAACCAGTGTCTTGGCAGTGCCCTCGCCGCAAAGATAGCCACGCACGGCGCGCCCGCCGCCGCAGCCAGATGCATAGGGCCGCTATCATGTCCTATAAATAACCTTGCCTTTTTTAGTATAGCACCAGATACCCTTGGTGATGTTTTGCCGCAAAGGTTAACACCGCTCCCGCCCCATGTGCTTAGGCAAAGCTCAGAACGTTCGGCCTCTTCGGGGGAGCCGAGAATAACCAGTTGCCAATCGCTAAAGCTTTTCTTTAGTTTTTCTAATAAGGCTATCCAGTTACTTTGCTCCCAATCTTTAGATGGCATTTTTGTGCCTACACTAACTGCTAGGATGGGCTTCGATTTGTCGAGCGTTGATAGGGCCTCATCGGCAAGCTGTTGCTCCTGTGTGCTAAAGTGCATGTCCCAGTACCTGTCCTGATCCAGCGGAATATCGCCAAGCACCTTAAACCTGCGCACCAAACGTTCGGCTTCCCACTCATGCTCGCCGGTTTGCGGGTTAGGTATAAGCATATAATCCCGCAGGGTTTTAGGGAAGCCCATCAGCCTGGGGAACCCGGCTGAAAAAAGAAACAACTTATCGCGCAGCACAGCCATCTTTGTGCTTCCTAAATCCTTAAGCATTTTGGTGGTAGCCAAGTTAATGGCAATATCGACCTTAAGACTCAATATTTGCTTCCAAACATTATACAATACCTTGGGCGACCGTGAGCCCGACGGATAGTTAATCACCCTGTTGAAATAATGATGCTTGCCCAAAACGCTCTCGAGCGCAGGGGCCTTGCTATTTATGGGCTGATTGGTAAGTAAGGTTATATCAGCATCAGGGTAAACCTCTCTGATTTTATTAAAGACCGGCAGGGCTATAATGGTATCACCAAGGCTTCCTATGCGGTATATTAAAATTTTAAGTGGTGATTTATGCATTACAGGCAGCAGTGTTAGCCAATATCTATTCCTGATCCTCTTCGGCTTCAGCCTCAGGCATGTAGGTTTTAAGCGATGCAATTAATAAGCCGCCTATAAGTGTAGAAAAGCCTAAAGTTGTTGGTTGCGCCCATTGGCTTTGAGCAATAAATACAAAAGCCATACTTAATATAATCCAAGGCAATACGTTATGCTGTGTAAGCTGCTTGTAGCTAAGCCATGCTGCTCTAACGCAAAACCAAACCCTTAAAACAATTACGATGATACCCATTATGCGGCCCAATTCGCCAACCAAACGTCCCCAGTCTTCCTCGGCAATCAAAAATGAGTCAACGTTACCGGTTAGCAACCTTGCACCCACGTTGGTACCCATGCCTATGCCATAACCAAAGAACGGTTGATTATCCTGTTGCAAAGCGCCTAATAATCCCCCTAAAAAGCGGTTACCAAGTGTACCTTCCAAACCACCTTCCGAATCGCTGGCCGCACTGTATCGTGTGACAAGGGCCTCGCTTGCCTGCTGAAAAAAACTAAAGTTGTTTAACAACGCCACAGCAATGATGACCAATACAAGGCCGCCAAGCATTTGCCCCAAATGTTTTGGACTGCGCGATACAGATAGCAAAGCAAATGTTACCGTAATTACAATTTGAAAAATGAGGGTGCGACTGATAGACAACGGTATTGATGCAATTACACAAAATGTTGCTGCAATTAGCAATATCTTATTTACACCAGAGTTATTAAGCCAAAAATACGTAACAAACACACCAACCACCGACCAAAATTGGGTATTACCGCTGGTGAAAGAAAAAGTACCCGGCGGCCTGAAAAAACCCAGTGCACCCGCAAAGCCTCCACCTTGTATGTCGCCGCCTACACCACGATTTACCAATGCGGATTGCGGGCTGTAAAATTGCACGGCAATAAGTAGCAACATAGGTATGGAAAGATACAGCATAAACTTGCCCACCTTTATAACATCGTCATGATCGAATATCTTACCAATAAGAAACATGAGCGGAAAATGCAGGATAAGTATCCTGGTGCCGTAAACGGCTACCGTTAAACTGCCATGCCCAATGGTAATAGCTATAAAAAAAGCCAGTATGGCCACCAGTATCATGGTCCACACGTAATTGTTTGAAGGAAAAAGTCCATGCTTTGCCGATACGAATAAGAGAGCAATGGCTACAGGGTCGCGTACGATAAGTAGTGGTGCAGCCAACGCAGGTAGCCCCCATTTACGTAAGGCACCTTCAAACATTAATAGAAGAATATACAACCAGATGCCCTTTTTAAGCAGACCCATCGCTTTATCATGCACAACCTGCGCACGGGCCATGCGGCGCTCAACGCCCTGGCTGTACTTAGTATCAATAGCTGTAGTGTCTTCTCTAAATTCCACGCTTAAGGGTTAAATACGCGATCACGAAAATAGTCAATTATTGTTAGTAATAGCCCGGGCCAATTCATTTCCGTAAATATTCCAGGGCCTTAAACGGGCAGCCTCCATTGCGGCCTTGCCCACCTTACTTACCAATTGCGGGTTCGACAATATTTTTTCGATGGTTTGGTAAATTGCGTTTTCTGAACCTGCTTCAATGATCCAGCCGCTGTGGCCGTGAACTATCACGTCCGGGCCGGCTGTTCTATCGGTAGTGATTACCGGAGTACCTTGGGCCATGGCCTCTGTTATTACCAGCCCAAAACCTTCAAATAACGATGGAAAGAGTAAAACGTCGTGCTGCCGCATCAGTTTTAAAATATCACCATGGGGCATGCTGGGCATCCAATTGTGCCTGCCCAATTCGGTGTCAAGAGCCTGGCAATGCCCTTCTGTTTTACGGCCAACTACAGTTAGTTCTACATGATCCCGCAATTTGTTGACGGCGGCAAACATATCTGCTATGCCTTTACGCTGCGATAGCCCGCCAACAAAAAGCAATTTAAGCTTTCGCCCGCCCGACAAGCTGGCATACTCTCGCGCATCTCCAACCTCCGGAAAGCCGTAAGGAATTACGCTTACTGTACCAAGCTTGCCCGGGTAATCGAGCAAAGTTTTTGCCGTGAATGAGCTGGCTACAAAAATATGATCGGCCAGTTCCAATTCTTCATCTTTGCGGGCAAGCTTGGCTTCCGTATCCTTAAAGGTGGTAAGCGTTGAGGCCCACTCCGGCCAGCGCGTGGCTTCGGCGGCTAATAAGTTGCGCTGCGTGCGCCAATAACCAATGGGCAAGTCGTAAAGGCATTTAATACCCAATTGTTTTGCGGCTTTAAATGTAAACAATGCGCCATCCTCATATGCGAAAACAGCATTGGATTTATTGGCCATTAAATGCCCGGCAGTAAAATTATCTATGCTATGGTATACCTTATCTATCGAAAAAATGCCCTCCTCATGCCTGGTTAAGTTTTGCGCGCCAAGTTTTGAAGCGATGAGCCGGCCTGCCTCCCGCCAAGGTGCGAGATGGGTGAACGGTTTTAAGCGCGGATCCAGCCGCCGGCGCCTGATCTCGGCAAGCGGACCAAAAGCAGCCAACTTATCAAACAACGTACCTTCAAAACTGGCTATTGCCGTGTAGTATGCGTTTAAGATGCCGGCATCGTACAGTCCTGCAAGTGCTGCCCTTACGTTGGCGTTGCCCGTGGGGTGTGATACTGTTACCTTCATTTACTGCTTCTGTCGGGCACGAGCCATGCCTGGTTGGCTGCTAAAAATTCGCAAGGGTTGTAGTCAAGCTCCCAGCTGCGTGTTTTTGAGATTGCCACGGCAGGGTTACCAGCAACAATGGCACCCGCAGGTACCGATTTGCTTACCACAGCCCTGGCACCAACAACGCACCCACGGCCAAGGGTTACCCCGGGTAATATCATGGCGCCTTGCGCTATCCACACATAATCTTCAATAACGGTATCTTTTGCAATTTGAGCCCAGGCATGGTCGGTTACAGAGTGGGTTGCCGTAAGTATTTCAACACCATCATTAATACAAACCCTGTCACCTATATTTATGCTGCCATGTAGTACCATAGATGCGCGACCAATAAATGAGAACTTGCCAACGCTAAGGCGGCTTTTATTTCCTATAATGCTGGCCTCGCCTATTTCGGCAGTTTCATGAACGCGGGCCCCTGCTCGGTTTAAGGCATTGCGCTGGGCGTTGCGCTTAAACACCTGCGGAAGTAACAATATGCGCTTGGCCCAGGCCCTTATGTAGCCCTGCGATGCAAATGGATATTTTATCCGGTTGGCCCATAAATAACTTAAACCGGCCATTAATTACTTTGTAACAGGTTAATAAATTGTTGTGCTACCCTATCTGCGTTATTGCGTGGTGCAACAGCAACTGTGACGGTGTTCATAAAATCTTTAAAGTTACCGTTTTGATAATAAAATACATCATCGGGCAATATATCTTCTGGAAAGCCGTGGGCATGCCATGGCCTGGATACACTGATAACGGGCAAGCCATGTTCGCGCAGGGCAGCAAATGATCCGCTTTTTTCGGTAAGTGTAACGGGTGTGGTTGATATCCCAATATCAGCATTGTGGAGGTATGCGGATATCATTTCCGGATCTTGCTCTCCTATTTCGCTCACATTAATGCCCGCTTCCAGTGCGTACTTTTCCCATTGCAATTTTTCGTTACCACAGCGCCCCAAAAGGTTGATGTTAACTTTTTGATTATTCGCCCTACCAAAGTCCGCTACCTCGATCAGAAAAGATCGCACCATATCGCTGTGATGAATACTGCCAAATACAGCCAGTGTTAAGTAGGGTTTATCTTTTAAATTAACTTGCGGGCGCAGTTCCTTATTTATATTGATGATGTTTGAGAATAACGGCAAGACTGTGGCATCATACCCCATTTGTGCAAGATATTTTTTGTAGAGCAGTGTTTGAGTGCTTACAGCAACAGGATCAAGTTTATTAAGCATCAAAGATATTAGCCGCCTTTGCAGCCAACCCCAAAGCCTGTGCTTAAATGGCCCTTCCACATCCATACCTACCCATAACTCGTGGAACATTACATGCCACCTGGCGCCTTGATTTAATTTGCTCAATAATGTGCCAAGCCCGATTTTTAATCCTTTGGGGTGAAAGCCAAACGGTACAAACTGCAGGCTTAACCATTGTGGTTGTTGTTCGCTTATCCAGGTAGCAGCCTGCGCGTGTGTGGCAGTAACCGTTAAACTTTGAGCAGGCAGGCGCATTACAGGTATATCATAGCCACTAAAATGCTGTACACCTTGCCAAACCTCATTTGTAAACCTATCGTTTAAAGCAATAATAGCTGCCCTGTGCCCCACCTGTAAAAGGTTGGCTGCAAGGCGGCGGCAATAATCGCCAACGCCATCGCGGCCCTGCTGCAAGGAACTGCATACAACAACTACAGATATGCCTTTTTGAGGATTTGCCATTCAACTGCCTAATATAAATCAATTTGCTTTCACTAAGTACATATATGGTTGTTCAACAGTTAGTCGCAACATTTTCGGGCACGCAGTCATTATTCTTTACCAATATCATTTTTAAGTTGTTATTTTTGAAGAATGCTTTATTATAACATTTTAATAATTTGTGATTAATGTTAGCATAATGTAGAGTGAAAATACCCCTAAACCTACTATCAACTTATAAGCGCACAAAACCATTTTATGAGGCCTTTTTTATATTGCAACAAGTGTAAAGCCCCTTTCCACTACAGGCTACCTACTCCATTTTTGGTAAGGTCGTTGCTATTTTTTATTCCTGTTAAACGGTTTTTCTGTGCAAAATGCATGAAAGGGCGTTACCGCATTATGAGTGATGAGGAGTCAAGAAAATATCACATCTAACATTTTCTTGTTTTAATCTTACTGGAAAAGCCTGCGGTATGATAACTGGTAAGTTAGCCCGCGCTCACGGAGTTTAATAAATTTTGCCGGTACGCCGCCTACAATATTGTAGGGTTCAACATCTTTATTTACCACTGCTCCTGCAGCAATCACTGCGCCCTCGCCTATAGTTACACCAGGTAATATGGTTGCCCTCGAGCCTATCCAAACATAATCATGGATGGTTACAGGCAGGTCGCGGTTCTTGAAACCGGGAGAGTCAGGGTCATGATCGGCACCTAAAATCATCACTTCCTGAGAGATAGAAACATTGTTACCGATGCTGATTGCGCCTTTATTATCAAGTCTGCATTTCGCGTTGATAACCGAGTTGTTGCCAATACTAAACTGCCGGGTGCAATCAAAAGTACAATCCATCAAAATAGAACTTTCTCGCCCTATTTTGAACTGCATAATGGTGCGATAATACCATTGCCTTATGGAATGGCTGGGTACGGCGGCAATCCACCTGTTGCAGATATAAATCCTTAACTCTGATATAAAGCGCCTCATTTTTTTGTCATTAGCTTATTCCTGCCAAAACCTTTTTTGGATCCGGTCCATATCAAAGCGTTCTGCAGCCAGCTTTTTTGCATTTGCCGATACTACTTGCCCGTTTGTAATCAAATGTAAGATATCTTCTGCAACCTTTTGTTTGTCAAGCGATGTACTGCAAACAGCAGCCTGATTTTTGGAAAGCAGGTTGCAGGCAGCACTATCTGCCGGGCCATGATATAAGATACTGCCTGGTGCACCAAGGTAGCCCACCATTTTGGTTGACAGGCTGTATAAATAAAAGTCGGGATTGCTGAATTTTATAGGCAGGTATAGCATATCACTTGCGTCGAGCTCGGTTTTAAGCTGATTATTGTCTAGCGTGGTAGGCCTGTAGTCAACTTCGAAACTGCGGGCAGACAGGAAAGCAAGGTTCTGTGTACCTCGTAATATTAATTTGAACTTATACCCGTTTGCCGTAAGGGCATCCAAAGCGTCGGCCAGTACGGCAAACAACGGCATGTAAGCAATATGTAGCAACCCGGCAAAGTAAATCAGCTTTACGTCGTTGTTGGCAGGCGCAGCCAGGTTTATTTCTTGATCTTTAACCCCATCTGTAATCAACTCGAAAGATTGCTTACCAAAAAGCCTTTGGTATTCAAGGCCCAATTCCTCAGATATAACAAGGCGGCGCGAGGCGCGTGTCCAAAGCGTGAAGCTGTTTTTGTAAGAACCCTGTGTAGTGTTGAAATGATCATGAAAGGATACCCATAGCGGTTTTGCACACGCAGCAGCACTGCTGCATAATGCTGCCGAAAACGGACTATGATCAACAACATGCAGTACGTCGTGATCAAACTGCTGAGCAGCCGCCTGGATTTTTTGTATGGTTGCACTTCTAAAAACTTTGAAACGGAGCCAGGTAATAAACGTTCGTACATGCCACCGCGCCCAGCTTTGTATAACCGGCGTGGCAAGTATAATAGTTTCGGGCACTTTGCCCTTACCGGGACCGGCACCAGATTGGTCAACCACCAGCGATATCACTTTATCTTCGTGGCCCTGGTAGAGCCGCCTCAATATGCGGTTGCCGCCGCCGTTTGCGTATAATGAAAAAGGTTGATAGGATAGTAACTTCAAATCGAATTATTTTCTGCTTAGCTGCGCGTCGACAATTTGTTTAATGGTTTCTTCCAAAGATATGGTTATATCCCACTTTGGATAGTGGCTGCGCATTTTATCAAGGTTAGATATATAGCAAATATGATCTCCTATGCGGTTTTCATCAACATATGTGTAAACCTGCTCCCTGCCCGAAAATTTTTCGGCAATTTTAAAGGCCTCCCATATCGAGCATGAATTATCCCTACCACCACCAAGGTTGTACACCTCTGCCACACGCGGCGCATCAATAAAGTTTTGGATAAAGCGGGCAACATCATAAGAGTGAATGTTATCGCGCACCTGTTTGCCTTTGTATCCAAACACTTTGTACTCACGGCCCTCAAGGTTACACTTAACCAAATAGCTCAAAAAGCCATGCAGTTCAACGCCAGAGTGGTTTGGCCCCGTAAGGCAACCGCCGCGCAGGCAGCAGGTAGGCATACCAAAATAGCGCCCATACTCCTGCACCATAACATCAGCCGCAACTTTTGATGAGCCGAATAAAGAGTGCTTGCTTTGATCGATAGAAAAGTTCTCGTCGATGCCGTTTGCGTAAAGCGGGTCGGCGTAATCCCAACGTGTTTCCAGTTCTACCAGATCAATGGTATTGGGCCTGTCGCCGTATACCTTATTGGTCGACATGTGGGCAAAAGATGCTTCCGGGCAAGCCTGGCGTGCTGCTTCCAGTAAATTAAGCGTGCCAACCGCGTTGGTATCAAAATCATCAAACGGTATTGCCGCTGCCCTGTCATGCGATGGCTGCGCGGCCGTATGTACAATGGCATCGGGTTTTATTTGCTTTAGCAACTCTAAGATACCTTGCCGGTCGCGGATATCTGCTTCATGATGGATAAAGGATTTACCCAATAAATCCTGCAAGCGGCTCTGGTTCCAGCGCGTATCGCCCTGGCTGCCAAAAAACACCGCGCGCTGGTTATTATCAACGCCGTGAATTTGCCAACCCAAATTAGCGAAGTACAAGCAAACCTCAGAACCTATTAAACCCGAAGAGCCGGTAACCAGTAATTTTTTAACCGTGTTTAACATTGAAAGATGTGGTGTATTTTAAAAAGCTGTTGCTTCCTGTTTAAATGTATCCAAAACCTGTTGCCACCTTTTTTGCATCGGGGCATCGCCAGTTTCGCTATTTACCAACCGTGCAGCGTTATTAAGTATGTTTTTAAGGTTATCCCCCCTCTTAAGGGTATCTAAACCGTTCAAAATATCTTCATGCCGGTTTGATGTGATGATAACTGCAGCATTGTTTTTAAAAAGGTAATCTATCATGGCTGCATACGGCGGGCCGACAGCAACAACCGGCACACCAGACGCTAATGACTCGCTCATTTTTGTTGCAATGTTGAATTCCGACATATGCCTGAATTTTTCTGTGAAGCTTATCGGCAGCAACAAAGCGTTGTACTGCTGCATGGTTTTTAGAACGTCGGCCGCGGCAACTTTGCCTTTAAACTTTATGCCAGACAAACTTAAATTTGCCGGCAACCTGTCAACGCCCGAATAGATATCAAGCCTGATGTCGGTACCTGTGATGGCCTGCCCTGCTGCCTGCAAAACATCAGTCTGCCAACCTGCAACAGCTCCAAAGTAACCTATTTTAATTGGCCCGCTTTCCTTTATCGTTGGCACGGCATTGTCAGTCATTGGATTTGCCGATCCGAAAAGTACTGTTGAATTAATACCAAACCGGTCTTTATAAAACTGCTGCATTACCGGGCTTATAACAAAAACATGTTCGGCCTCTCGCAAGTGTTTTGCAAATACTGCTTCAACACCGCGGGGATACTCCCACTGGCCGTTTTTGTACTTAAGCAGATGGTCGTCCATTACCCAGGACATGTATTTTACCGGACGTATGGCCTTTAATCCCTCCAATGTATATAATGAATTTGCGCCTTGGGGGCAAATCAAGCCAAGTAGCTCTGTACCTTGTTCGAAACGCTTATCAATACGCCTTGCCGCAGCTGAAGCATATCGCTGCACCATTGATATTTTACGCCCCAATGAGGCAGCCATTGTATTGCCAATCGCCTTGCGCACCTTATCGCTTTGCCAAATTGGTTCTACATAGACGCTTCTTTCGGCGTACTGCTCTGCTACGGGCAAATCATTTGCAAAGCGATCTACATAGATGAAAGCCGAGATGTCGTCGAGCGATTTACCTAATATGCGCTGCAGCGTTAAACCACCACCATGATGGTTGGACACAGACATTTCGGAAAGATAAAAATCGAGACGCATACGGGCAAACTTGCTGCTAATTTAAACTTTCTGTATCAATATACTTTTTCCAAAAATCAAGATGCTTAAACCAGGCGTGGCAGCCAAGCGGCAGCTTACCGTTGTTCAACTTAAGTGAGTGCTCCAGATTGTACTCAAAGCTAAAATGAAGTGCACTCATAGGATCGGCAATAGTGAAATATGGAAACAGCCTGGGCACAATTTCCGACCATACAAGATCCTCGTTTAAATGAAAATGATCAAAATAGAACCCGAATTTCCCGGTGATGTAAATATCGTATTTGTAGCCCGTGACTTTGTTTAACGCAACCTTTAGCTTAGAGGGCAACTTTGACAGAAATATTTTGTACAAAGCCCATTTGAACTTGATGCTGCCCATTGACTGCAACACCTTTATACAGGATTCAATATTGCGTACCGAAAAGCCCGAGTTTACACCCTTTGCAAATGGTGCACCCGGCCGCGCATCCCAATAGCCTTCAAAAAAAGGGGCACCTATGTAATCAAACTTAAAAGCGTTAGCATCAGCTAACAGGTTATTAAATATGTAGCTATCCAACTCGTAGGTTAGCATGTATTGATAGCTGGAAAACAACTCATAAAAGCCAAGGCTGAGCTTCATTTTATTATAAGCCTCAACCGATGCTAACCACTGCGGCGGCACCGGCTTTAACAATAGTGTTGGAAAAACATTCATGTAAGCACTAATATCCATCCCTGCAGGATAGAGCAAATAACAATTGTAAGCCGAAAGCTGCTTTGCGCACGCCCGGAGCGACAGAAGTTCATCGGCAGTTGGCTGCGGCTTGTGCACGGGGATTACCACGCAAAGGCTAACGTTACTTTCCATTAACAGGCTGCTTTAACATTAACCCAATACGGCGCATCAACTTTATTTTAAACAGTTTGATGCTTCCGTTAACCTTTAAAAATTGTTTATAGGCAGCGTTGTCATCGCCATATAGCGCCTGCTCGATAGCTGATTTAACTTCAGCCGAAAATTTGTAATTAAACACCAGGAACTTCACGTACTTATCAAGCAAATGCTGTTTAAATTCGGCTGTACTTATTAAATCGTCCTGCTTTAACAGGTTAAGTATTTTAATCTCTTCTACGTAAGCCATACCACTGGCGTACATTTTCCCGCTTACATCTTTATCATGATTACGAAAATAATTTAGCACCCTGCCGGATATAAAGATGTCGCCCTTTGTAAGCATTTCGATATAAAAGGCCCAGTCGCCACTCATTTTAAATGTAGTGTAACGCGAGGATACATTTTGATAAGCTTCTTTTTTAAACAGCACTGCGCTGGCATTCCAAATGCTGCAACTTGCTGAAAGATACTCTTTGATGTAATTGCGCCCGGTTACCACATCCTGCAACATTGGATAGGCGGATACCTGCTGTATATTATTATCGCCATTAACGGTATAACTTTGGGCGAAGGCTAATACACAGGTTGGGTTGGTGTTAAGCCCATCCACAAGAGTCTGCAATAGGCTTGGTTCGCACCAGTCATCACTTTCGGCTATCCAAATGTATTTACCAACGGCCAGATCAATCCCTTTTTTCCATTGATTAAATGGGCCACCGCTATTGGTGGTATTTAAAATCAAGTGGCTAACTTTCGGATGCTGCCCGTACTGGTCAAGCACATCACGACTGTCGTCGGTTGATTTATCGTCAAGAATAATCAGCTCAAAATCCTGAAAAGTCTGCGCCAATACCGACTCAACCCGCTGCTTTAAATAAGGCGCATGGTTATAATTAGGTATGATGACAGAAACCTCGGGCATTTAGCTATTTTTTAAAGTATTTGTTACGCAAAAACTTAATGAAAGAGCGTAGTGGCTGCTGCCTGTCCAGGCGTGAATAGTTCGCTTCATTCAGCAGATCGGTATAATATTTTGACAGCAACATAGCATGTTTGCCATACATGTAGCTGTAAACACCATCATTACCACCGGGCAGCATAAAGTCATTTACCAGGGAGGTATTGAGTATGCGGTAATGAAATAAAGGCTTATCAATAAAGTGAAACTGATAGCCTGCCGATGTTACCCTGATCCAAAAGTCCCAGTCCTCGTGGCTCATCACAGCGCGGCTTTCGTCCTGCCCGCCCAATTCAACCCAAACTGAGCGGCGAATGATGGCGCAATTATCAATATAGTTTTCCTTAAGTATGAGTTCCATGTCAAATGGCCCGGTGTTGAAACGGGGCTTTGAGCTGTCACCAAAAAAAACAGGCACAGCATGCACAACAGCCGTCTTCGAATTAGCATCTAATATTCTTATACCCTCGTCAATGTAAGCAGCCTCAATTTTATTATCACTGTCCAGCATTAACAAGTATTCCCCTTTTGCAGCCTTAACACCGGTATTGCGGGCGGCTGCGGGGCCTCTGTTCTCCTGACTAATAACTATATGCTTATTTTTTAATGTATTTAAAAGTTCAATGGTCGCCGCATCTGTCGAACCATCGTCAACAATAATGATCTCATAAACCGATGCATCATGATACCGTGTGACGCTATCGAGCGCCTCGGGCAAATACTTGCCCGAATTATAGCACGGAATTATAACAGATACCAACGGCTTATCCATAATTTATAACTGCACCCACTGCTGGAAACTTAAAAATGTTTTGTCGTTAATATCGGGCTGCTTAACCCACTGTTTGGGTGATATTACTATTTTATTTTCATTTTGGTTTAAGAAACCACCCCACCAGCTAAAGGAGCTGTTTGCCAAAATATTATGCCGGCACATGCTCATAAGTGTTAGCTCTAAATAGTCTTTTTTACCACCATCAATATCAACAAAAGTAACCGGCCTGTTAATTTTCAGATTATCTTTTGCCCAATCCAAATCGTCGGAAAATATATAAAACGACGGGTTATCTACCCTTTCGCAAATATAAGCTATGGCGCGCTCATAATACGATAATGGCAAGATGCCCATCAAATCAGCAGCGTTTTTATCGGTAATGTAATCGCCCCGGCGAATATGCAACGATACAGAAGCATCATCAGCAAGTACGGAGTCAAAAACCTGGTAAGCTTGCGTTTCGGCCGGTTGCTTAAGCGTTAGCTCTTCCAATATCTGCCCATCAAGCTGCTCGAAGTATTTATAGTGCTGCCAGTAACCTTCAAGGTATACCTTCCCCTTAATTTTGTAAAGCCCAGGCTCGTAACTCCACCAGCCATCTTCTTTGTAATGGCGGTAAAAATGCTTTGGCATGAGCGCCTCAACCCTGCAATATAACTTTTGGTAAATGTTTTTACAATCGTAAACATCCATCACGGTAGCAACATCGGCAGGCGAAGCAATCGATGCCGTGATGTTGAAATGGTTTAAACCATAACTCCGCATTTGCTGCTGCTGATAAAAAGAAATATCCAATTTCAATACAGCCCCATTGTTTATAGCCAGCTGCCTTGCCACAGCATACTGAAACAACTGATTACCCAAACCGCTTATGATCTTCGCAATTATCATAGTTAGCTGCTAAAGAGGTTTGATGACACGACAAGGGTTGCCCCCGGCAATAACATTATCTGGAATATCGCCAACTACTACGCTACCGGCACCAATTACGGAGTTTTCGCCTATTGTGACTCCTTTTAAAATGATAGAACCTGCTCCTATAAATGCATATTGCTTGATATGAATTGGCGCAGTCTTGATGTCATGGTCTAAATGATAATCTGCTGTGCGTACCTGAGGATTTAACGAATGGAAATTTGTATCCCATATTTTTACTCCGCCGCCAATCAGCACGTTATCTTCAATAGTAACCTTTTTCCATGCTACAATTGTGCAGTTAGACATGCCAACGTTGTCGCCTATGTTTATAATTGCACCTCGCTTTGCAGCTATTATTCGTAACACACTATCCCCGCCAATCATGTTATGATCGGCACCTGAATTGGCTTTGAATTGGTTGCCAATTTTAATGCTACCCTCATTAACAAAGGTAATGACGCCGTTAATATTATAATTGTTTGGTATATCTATGTGAAGTGCCTTAATGTGCTCGGCATTTAAAACTGCATCTGTTTTTTTGCTTTTAATAAATAATCGCCTTATGTAATCCACGGCACGTGTTTTATAATGCCATTGCATATGTTTTGCGTTTTTCTTTACCTCTTTGTAGCTTTCGTTTATTAAGAGTCGGCGGTTTAAGCTAAACATTTCCCTGTAGTATTTACCAAGTAAAACGTTATTATCATCTTGTTTAGGGCTATTAAACAAAAACTTAAGTGCAAACGGTGCGCTTAGCTTTATAAAATGATCGTAGCACTGCATCATAATATCTAACGATACTCCCCTGCTTTTATACAGCGCCAAAAGACTTTTTACGTGAACCAGTGTAATGTACCCCAACTTATGCCACCAATCGCGCGAACCAGCCATCGCCAAAACCGAAGGAGTTTCAAGATAGATGGCCTTTCTCCCTATCATTGTGTTTGCAAAAATTACAGAATGGGGATACGAGGTGTTTAAAGTACTTAAATAAGGCTCATCCAAGTCCTCTAATTTGTATGAAACCCAAAGAGCGCGCCTGAAGACAGAACCCATTAGTTCGCCCAAAAAAATGATGGAGTATTGTGGCGTCAAAAGTTTTTCCCATCTTTCAATAATTTTGTACTGTAAACCAGTATTATTGGTAACCATTTCGGTATGAAACGGTTGGGGGTATTTCAAATATTCATCAATTTCAATCTCGGTAACTTTGGCGTAAATAAAATCTATTGATGAATTTTTGTTAATTACTTCAAGAACATTTTTAACTGCACCAGGCATTAAAAAATCGTCATCCCCAATTATCCAGCAAAATTCGCCTTTCGCACGCTCAACAACATTGAGTATGTTTTTTATTGCACCTAAATTTACAGGTTGAGACTGATAAGTAACA
Source organism: Mucilaginibacter pallidiroseus (assembly GCF_007846085.1). Lineage (GTDB taxonomy): Bacteria > Bacteroidota > Bacteroidia > Sphingobacteriales > Sphingobacteriaceae > Mucilaginibacter > Mucilaginibacter pallidiroseus. The sequence goes on along the minus strand of NZ_VOEJ01000006.1, from coordinate 261,595 downwards.
TTTGCACGGTGGAGATAAGGTGCAACTACTGAATCAGTATCATCGGTAGATGCATTGTTGGATATTATAACTTCAACCTCATTTTCTTGATCATTAATTTGATCAAACAAGCTTAATAAGTTTGACCGCAGAAACGCGCTTCTATTATAAGTTGGTATGCAAATTGACAATTTAACCATTGGTCTTATCAAATATTTCAGGCGCTTCAGTGCAGCCGGCAATCAAACTTGTTAATCAGTTGAAATCAATTGAGTTTTCCAAAACAGGCGCGGTCTTACAAGCCCAACCCATTTACCGGTAAACTCTTTGCGCATATCGCCGGTTTCGGTAACGTTAAACATCAATACCTTTTCCGCTACTGCCAAATCAGCAAAATTTTCAGGTACTAAAAAAGCGCTGATTATATAATTATTATCGTTTAAAAAGTTACCTGGTATAACCACAACAGACTTGTAGCGGCCTTTATTCAAGGGCTTTCCGTAAAAGTCGTCAATTTCGGTAGTTGCCGAGGGAGCGTTGAATGTTGCTAAAACATATGTATCCAGTGTATCTAAAAGGTGAATACTCGGGCTTACCATGCAACCGTCAACTAAAATATCATATTCAATCTCAACTATAATATCTTCGTTAATACCGAAACTAGATGTAATGCCTCTATTTGCCGACTTTAATCTCAATGCATAAAATGCAGCGTATGGGCTTTCTTTAGAAACGTTTATATTATCTTTAAGTATCTCGGCCTCATTCTCCTTACCCGACGTTATATACTTGTCTATAATTTTATGAGTAAAATCAAGGTCTTGCAAGCTGCCATTTTTTAGCAAAATACATTTATTACATAATGTGCTTATGGCTGCCATATTATGGCTCACAAATAATACAGTTCGCCCTTCTCCCTTGCTCACCTCGTTCATCTTGCCAAGACACTTACGCTGAAAATCGGCATCGCCCACGGCAAGCACTTCGTCAACAATCAATATCTCCGACTCAAGATGCGCTGCCACAGCAAATGCAAGTCTTACATACATGCCGCTGCTGTAACGCTTAACAGGTGTGTCAACATAACGTTCAACCCCGGCAAAGTCAACAATTTCGTCAAATTTGCGGGTTATCTCTGCTTTGCGCATCCCTAATATGGCACCATTGAGGTAGATATTTTCACGACCGGTAAGGTCCGGATGGAAACCGGTGCCAACCTCAAGTAAACTGGCTATGCGCCCGTTAACTTTTATGCTACCGGTGGTTGGCGTAGTAACCCGGCTTAGTATTTTAAGCAATGTACTTTTACCGGCACCGTTGCGACCAATAATACCTACTGCATCGCCTTTATTTATCTCAAAATTAAGATCGCTCAGGCTCCAAACAATGTCACTGGCGCCTTTTACAGCCCTGTCGTTAGCCTCACCTATTTTTAAAAAAGGATCTTCCTTACCTCTCATTAAAGCCCATCGGCGCTCAATATCCCGGCCAAGGGTGCCGGTACTGAAATCGCCCAGCTGGTACGCTTTAGATAGATGTTCGGCTTTAATAGCGATGTTATTGCTCATACCAGGTAATGCTATTATTAAACGGTATCAACAAAGTTTTTCTCAACCCGGTTAAATACCACCAAGCCAATAAAGAACAATATAATGCTTGCTACAACGCTTATGAAGAATGCTTGTGGATAAAACTCACCTGTGCCTGTAAAACCGTATCTGAAGGTTTCTATGAGGCCGCTCATTGGGTTAAATGCAATTATCTCGTGATGGTTTTTAATAGCTGTAGAAAGCGAATAAATAACCGGCGTTGCGTACATGAATAGCTGTATACCGAATGACACTACAAAAGCCAGATCGCGGTATTTGGTAGTCATAGCGGTAACAATAAGGCCAAGGCCAAGGCCCAAAATGGCCATCAACAAAATTACAATAGGAAAAAGCAGCAGGTATATATTGGGTTGAATATTGGCGCCTTTGAACATGTAATAGCCAATTATGATAAAAAACAGCACGAGTTGTATAGCAAACTTTACAAGGTTTGATACTACGATGCTCAATGGCATAATAAGGCGAGGAAAGTAAACCTTGCCAAATATTGCTGCATTATCCCTGAAAACGGTTGAGGTTTTGGTAAGGCAGTCCGAAAAATAGTTCCATGCAACTATACCGGCCATATAAAAAACCGGGCCAGGGGCGCCATTGGTGCCAATTTTAGCAAGGTTGCCAAATACGAAAGTGTAGATAACGGTTGTAAAGATGGGTTGTATAAAAAACCACAAAGGGCCGAGTATGGTTTGCTTATAAAAGGAAACAAAATCGCGGCGTACAAGTAGCCACAACAGGTCACGGTAGTTCCAAACGTCCTTTAAATGGAGGTTAAAGACACTATCGTGCGGTTTTATTTCTAAATCCCATTCCTGTTCCGGGTTGTTTGCGTACATATCTTGATGAAAATCTCACCGGCATAACCGGTCATTGTAAGCTTATTTATCCTTTTTGAATACCCTTTTGATTCTTGCGCCAAGACTGCTTCCTTGTTCCTCCTGCGCATAGCCATAGCTATAGCCAGACCCGTAACCATATCCCGATCCGTAACCGTAACCGCCACCATACGCTTTTCGCGTACCGCCCAGAACTCCCCTTGTTTTTAAGCCATTAAAAACAATGTTTACGTTAACCAACTCGTTGCTGGTATACAGGTTTTCAATCAAATTGAGATAGCGTTTAGGCGTATATTTATGCCTAACCATGAATAAGCAGGCATCAACATACTTGTTCAATATTTTGGCATCGGTAACCAACCCTATCGGTGGGGAATCTATCAGGATAAAATCAAAGTCGGCCTTTAATCTCGACATCATGTCATTGAGTGTGCCGTTGAGCATCAGCTCGGTAGGGTTGGGTGGTATCGAGCCTGCAGGCAAAATGGTAAGATTTTTAATCTCCTTATCGTCCATGGGCCTTAAAATCTGTTCGTAAGTTGCCATACCGGCCATGTAATTGCTGATGCCCGGCTCCATCTGGATATCCATCATCTTACTGATCTTTGGCTTGCGTAAGTCAAACTCAAGCATAGCAACCTTTTTGCCTGTTAGCGCCAAACTTACGGCAAGGTTAAGGCCTGTAAAGCTTTTACCCTCTCCCGATATCGACGAAGTTATAAGTAGCGTTTTTTTATCGCCATGCACACCGATAAAATTGAGCGCAGTACGCAGGGCTCTAAACTGTTCGGCTATTATGGTACGGCTGCCATCTTTTATAACAAACGTTTTTCCGCTTTCATCGTGTAAAATTTCTCCTATGACTGGTGCGCCTGTAACACGCTCAATTTCTGCCCGGAACAATACTTCCTGGTTGTATTGCTCACGCAGCAATACAAATACAACCCCAGCTATAACGCCTATGGCAAGGCCAAATAAGTAAATATTGAAAACCAGTGGTTTTACAGGCGAACCTTTACTATCCGGATAATTTACGATGCGACTATCCGGCACGGCTGATGCACGCGACAGCGCAACCTCTTCCCGTTTAGACAATAACAATGTGTATATGTTATTTTTAATGGTTTGCTGGCGATCGATATCCAAAAATTTGCGCTCTTTATCGGGTATGGTTTTTAGCAGACTATTGTTCTTATTACTTTCCTGCTGTATACCGTTGCGCTGTGTAATGAGGTTTTGCCTAAGCGTTTGCAGATTTTCAATAAGGCTTACACGTATCTGGTTGATTTTATCCTTAGCGGCAACTATATTGGGTGAGTTTTCGCCATTTGTTTGCCTAAGCGATATCAGGTCTGATTCTGCTGCGTATAACGTTTGCACCAACTGCGAAAACACAGGATCGGTAACGCCAAGTGTAGATGGTACAATACCACTTCGCGTGCCTTTGTTAACAATGTACTTTTCTATCTGGTCCAATACATCTAACTGCACCTGTATAGCTGCGTAGCGCTGATCGTTTGATTTTACGTTTTCCAGAAAAATACGGCTTTCTTCAGATACGTTTACAAAACCTTCTGTTTTGCGGAAGTTTGTGAACTTACCCTGCACATCGTTCATTTCGCGGGTTACTATTTCAAGCCTTTCGTTTATAAAAGCAAGTGTGTTATCGGCAGTGCTTACCTTATCGGTTATACCTGCATTGTTGTAAACCTTGATTAGGGCATTTAAAATGGCTTCGCCACGGGCAGGTACCTGGTCCTGAAACTTTAGTAGTATTAACGAAGATTGCTTGGCAGCGACACCTACAGAAAGTGCTCCCGACAAGCCCCCGGCCGCCGACTTGATGTTGCGAATTTGCATGTAGAACTCGCCGCTAATGGGTTCACTATAAACATTGTTGAGGCCTTCCATTGGCTTTACCAGGAAATTACCATAAGGAGTGCGCATTACAGATTTAAAATCATAATCCTTACCATCCACGGTTACTTTGCCTTGTTTTATACGCTCGAATGAAATTGGGATATTTGGCGAATTTACCAGCTTTTGCTCGTCAAGCACTTCAAAAACTACGGGTACCGGATACACCAAAATATCTCTTAAAGATCCTTTCGCATAAATCTGAGTATAAAATTTAGTTTCTCTGACCACGTTTTGCATCAACGTGCGCGACTTCAGAATCTCCAATTCATTCTCGACCGTTTTTGCCGAACTTGATACACCAAGTGCCTGCAATACGCTCATATCCATTTGCCCGCTTTGCTGATCTTTAAGCAAGATCATGGCGTTAGACTCGTAAATGGGCGTTTGGTAATGAATATAAAAGTAGCTTGATACAAGCGATACGAAAATCGTTAACACAAATATTGGCCAAAACGGCAGGTATCTGAAAGCAATAACGTTGATAATGTTTTTTGAAGAAACAGTTTCAAACGGATTACTGGTGTTGCCCTGAGCAGCTTTTTTCATTAATAGATATAGTTATCTTATGAATTGAGAGTATATAACCAATAACAACGAAATGGTGCTAAATACGTATGGAAGCAATTGCGCCGAACGGTTACCCGATGCCTCCCTTGCGTTATTTGGTTCAACATATATGATATCCTGGTTTTGCAGGTTAAACAGATCTTTATCAAACATCTTATCACCGTTAAGGCTAAAACGTTTATAAATGCGCTCGCCATTAACCTCACGTATCAAAAGCACATTATTACGTTTACCATATTGTGTTAAATCGCCGGCGCTGGCCAAGGCTTCGGGCAATGTGATATGCTCCGTAGGCACAGGTATTATGCCTGGGCGGGTAACCTCGCCAAGAACGGTAATTTTGTAGTTGCTTATCCGCACTACAACAATAGGATCTTTGGCAAAATCCTTTTGTACAAGTGTTTTGGCTATCACTTGCGATAATTCGTTCTTAGTTAATCCTGCAGCTTTTATATCGCCTATGTAGGGAAATCTTATGAGGCCAGTATCGTCAACCAGGTAGCCAAGGTTTTGGCCGGTTGCAGTAAGTCCAGGCCCGTTCAAAAGCCTCGTGGTGCGCTCATCAAGCGTAGTGATATTGATCTGCAATAAATCATTACGGCTTATTTTGGTTTCCAAATATTCTGCCTGGATTTTTGAAACAGAATCGCGCTTTATATTGTTAAAGTAAGCAATCTTGCGGTAATCGCCGCATGAACTAAGCATTATGATACTGCCGATCATTAAAAGAAACGCGGTAAGTAAGTTTTTTTTCATAGGGTATTAGGCCGGCAATATTTTATTTTTAGTAGGCTTCACAACTACTAATTGGCAAATTTAAAATTATTGGGCAACTATTTAACTTTTTGTTTAATCGGTTGGTTTATAACAGCATTAAAATTAAACTTTTCGGGCGATATTTTGAGCCTTTTGTTTCACTTGATTTTTGAATACTCTCATTTTGCGTACAGTAAAGTTGTACTCGCCTAAAATGCGGTTGGTTATTGCTTCTTTTAAATTTTGGGGCGTTGCATAAATTGGGATCAGCGTTTTAGTGATGTATCCCTGAAAATGCAATGTATAAAACCTGCATAGTTGTGCATCAACCTTGCTATCTTTTATAACTCCATAAACTGCGTCAGCTTTTTTAAGCAACTGTTTTACTTTGTATACCGGATGCATCGCAAAAGTGTGCTTATGGCCGTTGTAGGCAACGTTCACATTAAAATCAAAATTGATATTGTTATCCTCAAGCGAAAACAGATTCAGCACGGCTGGCTGAATTTCAGTACCGAAAACATCAAGCATTATCATGTCTGACATGTTGGTATTGTCTAAAAACTTGCCGCTCAAAGTATCTTCAAGTAAGGCAGCAAACGCCTCCTTATCCCGGTATCTATTGCATATAAAATTGCAAAAATCATTAAGCAAACTACTGCTCCAAAATGAACTATGAGCCGATGTGATACTACGGCCGGGCGCCAGTTCAAAACGCATAGTGGAACCAGTGTAACCGCCCGCTTTAAGGTTTTCAAAAATGGGGTTAAGGTTTTCAACTATCAACACATCGCTGTCGGCATAAAAAAACCAATCGATATTCAAAGCCTTAACCATGGCATTGATCATGAACCATCTGTCGAAACAGGTTTTCTCAAAAAAAAACGAATTTTTGGAATGATGCTCATAAAGTCCATCAAATTCGGTGGTACCGTAAGCGTACCGAGAAATATCAATGCAATTGTATTTGCTATACTGAACAAAGTTGCAATCTGTTAAAACATAGATATTGGCTGCACCATTTGTTAGCGCGGCCTGCTCAAGCACCTTGTCAAAAAACAGGCTTACTTTATTACCCAGCTGCAGAAAGAAAATAGGAAGTGGTTTATTTCCCGTTTCTGTAAGTGTTGAATTATCAAACCTGTTCAAAGTTTATTTAAATGTTTAAAGGTAAAATGTAAACTTCAGAACCAGGCCTTAACGTTTTTTAACTGCATAGCTGAATCTTAACCGGGGGGATGCTCAAATATAAATAATATATGGAAATAAGGTAACAATAATTCCCTCTCGATGTATAGCACCGTTTTTGTACCAGGGTTTAAACAAGGCGATATCCAGTATCACAAACGATGAAATGGCACACATTATGCAATAAACTTCACAGGCGGATACTGCGTTGAATGATGAGTGAGAACAGGTCGCCTATTGCATCGCTTGATCGATGCCGTCAAAACTTAACTGTACTTTTTATGCAAACACTTAGAATACAAAGCAAAATTAACGGCAGGCCGGCGATTTTGACTGTGGCCAAAAAATGTTCTTCTTTAACTTACTTCAATATTTATAACGAAGGGCATTGGATGGCAACCATCGGTAAAGGCGAAAACGGGGGGTTCGAATTACTGTCATACCATACTCCTATAGACAAACAGGATGTTAAATTGATAGGACGCCAGATAGAAGATAACGCCAATATGTATAGACAGGTAGCCAGCATTGCACCAAACTACATACAGAACGTAGCATAAATAAAAACCCGGCTAATAAGCCGGGTTTTTTATTTATCAACAATTTGTAAATTAAACCTCCTTTTCCTTCAGAGCTTCTACCATTTCATCAGTAAGCGGATCGCTGTAAACACCATAACTATTAACAAGTATACCTTTGATACCATGTTGCGCAGATGAAATGGCATACACTATTGCCTCATCACCCGGGTCGCTGGTGCCCTCAAACCGGTAATGTTTATCTATAATAAACTCGTTAGGGTGTAATTTAAGGTAATCGCCGGTGCATTCAAGATAGCTTTCTTTTAAATTGAAGTCGGCGGTGTAGCCCTTATCGCGCAGGTGGGCAATTACTTCTGATACGGTATCCATTGGTTCCATATTGTGTTGTTTTATTTGTAGATGTTTAGTAGTGCTGAATATACGCCTTAAACCAATAACGAATAAAAATTTTGTGAATTTGGCTGACTATCACATTGTCATCCGCAAAACATTGATCTGTATGCTCAAAATTGCTCAATGATATTGCCTACCTTTATTGCAGCAGCCGCCAGCATTGTTTTGGTGAAGCCTGCTATCGGCCTCACGCTTCGTGAAAGCTGGGTTAAACAACGTACATGACAACAGAAGAGAGAATAAACGCATCAGAAACCCGCGTTTTTAAAACGGTGTTCCCTAATACTACCAACCACTACGACACCCTTTTTGGAGGCACAGCTATGGCCATGATGGATGAGGTGGCCTTTATGACCGCAACCCGTTTTAGCCGCCAGGTTATGGTTACCGTTAGCAGCGATAAAATAGACTTTAAAAAACCCATACCAGCCGGTACTTTTATTGAGCTTGTAGGCCGCGTATGCTATATTGGCAATACCAGCCTGCGCGTAAATGTTGAAATTTACGTTGAACAAATGTATGCCGATGGCCGTGAACTTGCCATACACGGCACATTTGCCTTTGTGGCCATTGATGAAAATAAAAAGCCTGTAAAGGTTAACTCGGGCAGGTAGGCCTGCTGTTGTTATGCAGGCTGCATACGCTGGCTAAGGGTTTGCAAAAGTGCGTGAACCAGGTACGGCGTTAGCAGGTTATACGCAGCTAATGATTCTTCGGCACCTACCTTTATAGTGAACGCATTTGCCACACCCGCCAGTTTCCTGAACATATCTTCGTCGGTTTGGTCGTCTCCTATGCATAGTATAAAATCATACGTATGGCCTGTCATCAGTTGCTCTATCGCTTGGCCTTTATCTGTATTGCCGCCTTTTACTTCAATAACCTTGTGCCCATCCAGTAGTGAAAGCACCCTGGTATCGGCACTCTTTTGCAAATCCTGCAATAACCTTGCAGCCTTAAGGGGGCCCGTCACCGGATCAGCCTTGCGGTAGTGCCATGCCAGCGAAAAATCCTTCTCCTCGATGAACGATCCCGGGCAGGCATCCACATAGCCCTGCATCATTTTATAAACAGTTTGTAGCTTATCCTTCACCTGATCCGATCCAAATGATCCCCAGGCCTGACCCATATGTTTAACTTTGGCACCGTGTTCTGCAATAATGCCTATGGGCAAATGACCCAGCCAACCCTGCAGCGTGTCGCTATCGCGTCCGGATACTATGTAAACTTTGTTATGGTTATCTGCACTAAGTTTAGTAAGGATTTGTAGTACCTCGTCACTGGGACGTGCCATGCCCGGCTCCTTTGCAAAGGGCGCTAATGTACCATCGTAATCAAGCAGAATAAGCCTGTCGGTAGCGCTTGAATACCTATCCAGTATCTTGGCCTTATCGAAATTGTCCATAATGTTTTCGCGCAATTGCAATTGCCCCGCTTTGGCATCCTTAAGCCGATTAAAGAAGTCGCGGGCCCAGTCAACCACGTTATAGCTGCTTATTCGCGCCTGCATAGCTGCCATACGGTCCTCCTGCTCGGCACGTGGCATCTCGAGGCCGCGGCGTATCATGTCGCCAATTTCTTTACGGTCATTAGGGTTGATGATGAGCGCCTCGGGCAGTTCGTCGGCAGCACCCGCCATTTCGCTGAGTACCAGCACACCTCGTTTATCCTTTCGAGATGCTACAAACTCTTTGGCAACAAGGTTCATCCCGTCGCGCAGGGGGGTTATCAGGGCAATGTCGCAGGCGGTATAAAGTGCAATAAGTTCATCAAACGACAAGTGGCCGTACTGATAAACTACAGGTTGCCAGCCAATGTTGCCAAAGCGGCTGTTTAGGTTACCCACATATTCGTCAATTATCTTTTTACGCTCCGCGTAGCGGCTAATATTATCACGCGACGGAATAACCACCAGCGCAAATATTACTTTACCAATATAACCCGGATTTTGCAGCAAAAACTCGCGGTAGCCTTTAAGCCTGCTGAAAACGCCTTTTGTATAATCCAACCTATCTACCGAGAAGATCAGTTTTTTATCCTGCTTCATGTGCAGGTGTTCGTTGCGTTTTGCTACAACCCCTTCATTGTTGTAGGCGCTGTTAAACTGATCATAATCTATCCCGATAGGGAAAGCACCTGTTTTAATTTGCCTGCCATTCAGGTGAATGATTTGATCTTGAACCTTGGCCTGTGTTATTTTGCTAACGCAGTTTAAGAAGTGGTCGCGGTAATCGTTTGTGTGGAAACCAACCAGGTCGGCGCCTAGCATACCTTCAATAATTTCGTGCTGCCAATCATTAGGCATAGCGCGAAACAATTCGTACGACGGGAATGGAATATGCAAAAACAAGCCTATTGTTAGCTTAGGATTGCGCTTGCACAGCAAAGCCGCAAGCGGCAGCAAATGATAATCATGTATCCAAACCGTATCCTCCGGGTTTAATTGGTTGGCCAGATCGTCGGCAAAGTTGTGGTTTATTTTTTTATACGCCTCAAAAAACTGTGGCTGGTAGTCGGCATACGATGGGAAGTAGTGAAACAAAGGCCACAAAACCGAATTGGCAAATCCATTATAATATTGGTCGTACGTTTTTTGGGCTGCAAATATGGGATGGAAATCATAATCGGCCGTAAACGTATCAGACACTGTTTGCCACTCCTGCTCGGAACATTCGGATACGCCAACCCAAACCTTTTTGGTAAACGTACGCTGGCCCTCCTGATCTAGGTATGCACTAACAGCTGATACCAGGCCTCCCGAAGATTGACGATAGCTTAGCTTGTCGCCTTTTTTTTCGATAGTAATGGGGAGCCTGTTAGAGATTATAAATAATTTGGACATAATTTTTCCTTCTTCATCCGATCAAACACACTGTACGCTTATATCACCTTCCCACAAACTGAAGGGTTTATTTAAAAGCTATTAAATTTTCCGGCAGCCCGATGTTTCGGGTTTTGGCATGGCGGTAGCCAGGGGTAAAAAACTACTGCATAAATGCCTACCGGCATAAACACTGTGCGAACGGAGGTTAATCTTTAAAACACAATAATAACTGCCATACACCAATTTTGTTTGGCAAGGCACACTTTCATATAACGCCTTAAAGGGGGAAATTAGTGCAAAAGAGCTCCGCTCAGTATGTTAAGTAACCTCCATTATAAATAAAAACGACGGCATTTTGTGCCGTCGTTTTTATTTATAATGCTGTTTTAAAGTCCAAATTATGCCAGCGTCCAATCCGGTCGTTCAAAATGGCAGGTGTAACCAAAAGGATGCTTCTGGAGGTAATCCTGGTGCTCCTCTTCGGCGTTCCAAAAATCTGTTGCCGGTACCACTTCCGTAACAATTTTGCCCGGCCATTTACCAGACGCATCCATTTCGGCAATAAGCGCATTCGCGGTATCACGCTGCTCATCACTCAGGTAAAAGATGGCCGACCGGTATGATGTGCCAATGTCGTTACCCTGGCGGTTGCGTGTTGTTGGGTCATGGATCTGGAAAAAATATTCCAGCAATTTACGGTACGATAGATTTTCGGGATCAAAAACAATTTCTATGCCTTCGGCATGGCTGCCATGGTTGCGGTAAGTTGCATTAGGCACATCGCCGCCTGTATAGCCTACAACCGTAGATATAACACCGGGCTGTTGTCTAAACAGTTCTTCCACTCCCCAAAAACAACCGCCGGCCAGTATAGCTTTTTCTGTATTCATAGTTTCTTGATTGTAAATTAAATATAAGCCTTAAACTTAGCTTTGTGAAAGTTATAAAGCTACTACGCCTACATCAAAACGCAGGCCGATTTTATATTTAGCCATTTATTTGAATTGCAGATTACAATTGCTGACGTAATGGCGAGGGTGGGCCTTATACTTGGCAGGCCTTCAAACAAAAACGCCCGACTTTTAGCCGGGCGTTTCAAGTTTTCCTGAATGGATTCGAACCACTAATAACAGAGTCAGAGTCTGGTGTGTTACCGTTACACTACAGGAAAATATTGGTGTGTGTTGGTGCTGCAAATTTAAAACTTTGTGTAAACTAATCAATCTCAAATCAAAAAAATTGAATTAGGCTGGCATAAAATTTACGGCATTGCGCTCAATGGCATTATATTCGCCTTTACAATGGCTATGATCAACCTTAAACACGTCTTTACCAAATACACCACTATAATACTCCTGCTATCTGCGGTTACAACCCTACACGCCTGCAAGGGCACCGGTGGTAAAAAAGACCCAAAACTTGGCAATCAGAAAGATGAAAAGGGAAATGTGATCCCATCATTTAAGGCAGTTTGGGGTCGTGGGTATACCGAGGTGCGCCGAAACTTTGCCAATGGTATATCTTTTGGCGATTACGGTTACCAACTGGAGCCGGAGTGGCGCTTGTCGTTCCCATCAGATGATTCGGTTACCATTTATAACCCCAAGCGCAAAATGTTTGTTACCGCCCCGGTAATGTTTGATCATGACTCCATTTTTAACATTGCCTGGTCATGGATGAAATTGCGCAAGCTTACTAAAGACAGTATTTTGTTCCAGGTGATGAAGGTGGAGAACCAGGCCCTGCTGCGCGAAAAGTCTGTTGTATACATGAAGCTTTATGCCAACGATTATATTAAAAACGTGTTGCACACCACCCCTGCCGAACTGATAAAACCCAACAAACACGACACCGCCTACATAATCGATAAGGTTGCAAAAGCCAATGCCGATACGGCCAATGCATTTGCCGGCCGCCAGATGGTAGAGCTGAAAAGCAAAAGCCCTTTAGTAACCGTTGTGCGAAAAAACCTTACAGAAGAAAATAAAACCCAAAGCGCCATCCCGAGCGATTATATGCTGCCAGAGTTTAACATCAGCATAAAAAATGCTTACGAAGATTTCAGCTACTCGTTTACCGCCGTGGTTGATCAGAATGGCCGCATACTATTCCGCAAATCGTTGAACTTTGCCTATGAAGAATTTGAGGAAAGTACAAATAAAGTGATCCGGGCAATTACCGATGGATATTTAAAAGCCTACCTGAAAGTAACCCCTGGCAGTACCCTCGGCATGCCGCACTCCAGCGTAGTTATCCTGCATGTATCGGGGACGAAGAAGAGTTAGAGAGTAGGGAGTGGTTGATTTGTGAGTGGTTAATTGTAATTAGGTTAGTAGTTAACAGTGATTAGTTAGTAAATAATTGCATTTAAAGTAACAATACGGTAACTGATAAACCAAAGCACTAATAACTCCTAACTAATATCTGATAACTAATCGCTGATAACAAATCACTGCTAACTCCTAACTGATAACTACAAACTAACCCTAAATATTCCACCAATAGGTCCATTTAACTGTTAACTGGCGGTTTTTAACTGTAAACGGTGAGGGGATCGAGTTGTCGCCGTAAACAATGAACAGGTCTGATGCCGGTTTGTAGCGCCACTGCAGGCGGCTGTTTATATTCATGTTTTTTGCCTGCTCGTTATACTGCACAAAGGTTGTAAAGTACAGCGTATTGGTAAAGGTAACATCAGCACGCGGGCCTATCAGCCAAAACTTATTGTGGCCATAGGGCTGCGCCATGTGCAGATCGTTAAACGAGGTATTGAGCAGCAGATTAACATACGGCTGAAAGCGGTAGCCAACCTGCCCTGTAACGGCCCAGCGGTTGCCATCGTAATAATAGCCGCCGCGTGCAACTTCTAAAAGGTAAGTAAACACACTTTGTGGTTTTGATGCGAACTGCACATCAATTGTGTTCCAATGATTTTCAAATCCGGTTGGCAGTAAGGGCTTGCCGTTGTTGGTAGGGTCGAACGGGCGCAACAGCTTCACATAGGTATCAAAGCCCGATACAGTAAGCGTTGCCCTGCTGCGAAAGGTAAGCAGGTAACTTAAAACGCTTTCATTATCGGTACGCTTAAAGCTTTCGTCGAAAAAGTAAGTGCTGCTTAATTGAACACCGTGCGACAGAACATTGCCTGATTTTGGGAAGAAGTTATGCTGCACCAGCGGGCTAATTTTGTTGTAGCCATTACGCGGCACATAGCCAACTTCGGCATTGTAGTTTTTGCCCACATATTCGTGCTGCAGGTAAAAGGTCCAGTATTTACTCAGGTATTGAAAATGCCCTGCCGCTACATAATCACGGCCGGTTACATTCGGTGTGAAAGATTTAAGCGCAAGCAATTTGCCTGTAACCAGGTTGCTTGATGATGCCAGGTTAAACTCCATGCCTACGTTACGGTTGTAACCGGGCGCTGTGTTGCCTGCCGCAGGGGCATTGCCTGTGGCATCTTTATTCACAAACAAAAAACCGATGTTGGATCGTGAAAATACACGGCGCTGCAGGGTAACTACGCCAAAGTTCTGCCCCGGTAAGTTAGCTGACCCCGAGGTACCAGTTTGAATGTCCATAACCCCTACCCGCCAGTTCTTATCGATCTTGCCGGTCATACGCCCGCCAAACCTGATGGGCGCGTTAAGCCCTATCCTGCGCGAAAAGAACGGGCGGATATCGGCATAGCCAAAGTTGGCAAACAGGTCGCCGTTCTCTAAAAAGAACTGCCGCTTTTCGGGGAAGAAAAGTTCGTATCGATTAAGATTAATTACCTGCTGGTCCACATCCACCTGCGAAAAATCGGGGTTAACCGTCATGTCCAGGTTCAGGGATGATGTTAACCCTACCTTTACGTCGCCGCCAATTTCCTTGCGCCAAACTGCCGGCTTATTATTCTCAAAGTCTTTTGTGATGCCGCCCAACACGTACGGGATAACTGATATATTGCGTTGTGCAACAGGTGGCGCCTCATCCCAAACTATGGTGCCGGTGTAAGCCAGCGCTGCCGTGGGGAACTGCCGCGGCACTGGTGCCCAGCTGCTTTTTTCGGTAGTGACCAAATCATTGCGGCTAAAGTTGATGCCCCACTCTTTAATACCCTTTTTATAGCGGATACTTTTAAACGGTATGGCAGCCTCAAAAACCCACCTATCCGAATAATTTTTCACTACCGAATACCACTTATTGTCCCAGCTTAAATCTACCTTGCTGCCCTCATACATGGTACCATCCCACTGTGCGCCTGCCGCGTTGGAGCCAAACGAAAATCCATCCGTACGGGCATCAAAGGGGTCCATAAAAAATATGAAGTTGTCGTTTTTCCCGAAGTTAAAGTCGCGCTTTAACGACTCTACCATGTATTGCGGCTGTGGCGTATAACATACGGCCGATATGTAAAAATTATCGTTATCATATGCCATGCGCACAACAGTTTTTAGTTTGGCAAAGCTGGTATCCATGGGCAGCACCATGTAAAAATTGCCTGCACTGTCGGCTTCGGTCCAGCCGGCTTCATTCAATACACCATCAATTTTAATAGGTAACGCCGACCGTTTGATATGGTACCGATAGGCAGCATTCTTTTTTTGAGCCGTTGCAAAGCCGCAAATAAACAGGCAGCAGCAAAGCGATAGCAGAACTTTGTGGATAGATTGCAATTGGTATAAGGCGGTTTTAAAATTGTGAGATAGCCTTAAACAATTATATTAATAATTAATGAAAGGAAAGTGTAACAAATCTGTAAATACTCCATATTAGCACCGCTTATGAATAACCTGCAACAACTATTCGGTAACATCGATATTTACCTGTTCGACCAATTGCTAAAAGGTCGGTTCGACGATTGTAAAATCATTTTAGATGCCGGCTGCGGTGGCGGGCGCAACCTGGTTTATTTTCTGCAAAATGGGTTTGATGTATACGGGATTGACCCTAATGCGCATGCCATAGCACAGGCACAGACGCTGGCTGCACAACTGGCGCCCAACCTGCCGCAAAACAACTTTACTGTAGGCAAAGCCGAAGAACTGAATTTTGGTGACAGCGTATTCGATTTAGTTATCAGCAGCGCCGTATTACATTTTGCTGATAGCGAAGATCATTTTGATGCCATGCTGAAGGCCATGTGGAGGGTACTTAAGCCGGGAGGCTACCTGTTTGCCCGGCTGGCATCAGATATCGGTATCGAAGATTTAGTAATTTCATTGGGCAACGGACGCTACCTTTTGCCTGATGGCAGCGAACGTTTTTTGGTTAACCAGCAAATGCTGCTTAAATATACTGATGCGCTTGGCGGACAACTAATTGAGCCCATTAAAACAACCAATGTGCAAAACCTGCGCTGCATGACCACATGGTGCTTACAGAAAAGGTAAAGTGTTATAAAACAAGAACAGCATACCTTGCACAGTATGCCGCCCCTTTTTTTGAAGTTAGTAGTTAGTTATAGTTAGTATATACTGACGTCGTGGGTAGATTCGAACTACCGTAATAGAGTTTTGCAGACCCTCGCCTCTCCTCTCGGCCACACGACTTTATTTTTTACCTAACAAGCTTACTTGTTAGGTTGCGGGGTTGTACGCAGGTACGGTTTTACTTCTGTAAAGCCTTTAGGGAATTTAGCCGGGATATCTTCTGTTTTTATGGATGGCAACACCACGACGTCTTCGCCGTCTTTCCAATCGGCAGGAGTAGCTACGCTGTGGTAAGCGGTAAGTTGCAGGGAATCAATAACCCTTAAAATTTCCTGGAAGTTGCGGCCGGTAGATGCAGGGTAGCTAATGATCAGTTTAATTTTTTTATCGGGGCCAATGACGAACAGTGAGCGAACCGTTGCAGTAAGTGAGGCGTTGGGGTGGATCATATCATAAGCCTCGGATATTTTGCGATTTTCATCGCCAATGATTGGGAATGTTACCTCAACGTTTTGGGTTTCGTTAATGTCGCTGATCCATCCTTTATGCGATTCGGCACTGTCGGTGCTCAGGGCAATAACTTTTACGTTGCGCTTGTCAAACTCATCTTTTAATGATGCTGTTTTGCCAAGCTCGGTGGTACAGACTGGTGTATAGTCTGCCGGGTGCGAAAACAGCACCCCCCAGCTATCGCCCAAGTATTCATAAAAATCAATTTCACCTTGTGAGGTTTGTGCTTTAAAATTTGGGGCATCATCGCCAATACGTAAGCTCATAGTAGTATATTTTTTTTAAATGTACAGCAAATAAAGCCGCACCGTTTTTATAACGTGTTAAGTAATTATCATGAAAGCTTTTGAGGGCTTCTTTTTAATGTTGATTGGTTATCCGCAAAAGAAGCAAAAGAGAAATATCCGTATGGATATTGATTTCTTTTAAATCAGCTTATCTGTCTTCGCATTGGTTTACGAAGCAGGAATTAGCACCTTTTACGTTTAATTAAAACCGTACAGGTTGCTAAGACGTCATAGGGCCTTTCCCTCTGTCTTTCTGGATAAGTATATTTAAAGAACGATTACATCACAAAAGTAGATATAAATTCTATAATTCCTATAGATTTTATAAATTATTTTTTAAGACGCTGATTTATAAGAAAATAATTTTACTTCTACACTTAAAACGCGTCATTGCGAGGTACGAAGCAATCTCCGAAAGCCCGTTGCTAACTATCCTGTCGAAGATTGCTTCACTGTCGTTCGCAATGACGCGTTAGTATGGTATTGCAGAATTAATTTGCAAGAGTCAGCCTGGGCCTGTCGAAGACCTGATAAAACGACAAGTGTTTCGACAGGCTCAACATGACTGAGTTTTGTTTATCAATCCCAGTGCACAGAAATGACACTTCTAAAAGTCCTATTTACCGTTGAGCTTTTTAATCAGGTCTACCTCTTCCTGTTTATAGGGTTTCCCATCCTTATGGAAAATATCGTGAAACCACTCTTTAGGTTCGCCGCCGTTAGCCATTGGCGTGTCCCAGGCATATATTGTATTTGTTTTACCCGCCACAAAGCCCCAGTTAATTGCGCCAACGTTTTCTTTTTTCAGCATCGGCAGTATGTTGCTAAAAAAGCTACCCTTTGTGCGGGCCATGTATTCGGTACAAATTAAAGGGCGGCCATGGCTTTTTAACATTTGTATGGTTTTTAGGTGCGTATCCTCGGCGGTATAGTCGTGATACGTCACTATGTCGGAGTTTAGGGCCTGGTAAGCATTCAATTCCTCAAGGTCCCACTTCCATAACCCTGCCGAAAGCGGCTGACTTGGGTTTACAGCGCGTGCCCAGCTAAATACTTTTGCAAGCAACCCAAGTGATGCATTACCCTTGTTGGAGTTACCCGGCTCGTTGTATAAATCCCAAAGTAAAATGCGCTTATCATCTTTGAAGCTTGTAAGCACATCCTTCACATAAGCTTCCAGCATTGCCGTTTCGCCCGGGTTGTTAAGGCGGTTACCCGGATTCTGCAGCCACCCGGAATTATGGATACCCGTTTTAGGGGCGGGTTGTTTACCCGTTTTGGCGCCTGCATTCCAGCAGTCGTCAAAAAACACAAACATGGTTTTAATGTGGTGCTTATTGGCAATAGCCAGGTAATCGTTTACGCGCTTTTTAAAACCGGCTTTATCCTGCTGCCAAGCAAGGCTATATAAAAACACCCGCATGCAGTTAAAACCTATACCCTCGGCGTAGCCCAGTTCCCGATCAATAGTTTTCGGATCAAAGGTGTCGGCCTGCCACATCTCCAGCTGATTGATGGCTGTGCTGGGTATAAAATCGGCACCGGTTAACCACTTGTTGCCTGCGTACCATGCCTTAGCCTTAGCAACCGACCACCGCTGGCCCGCCACTGTTTTTTTTGATTGTGCATTTGCCGTACCCAATAACGCCGCAACGATGAGCCCGGTTGCCAATATGCCTTTAAATTTCATAATGTAGATAATTGATTAAGCTAACATAGTGAATAAAAAGCAATGCTTATTGTTAGGGATTGCTTTGGCCAGCCGATATCATAAAAATCTAACCTGATTTTTTGTCTTGACAACCATTTAAGTATCTAATAAGCTATAAAACAGAATAATAAAAATGTGCTATGTAGGTTATATATTCAAATATCTTAGTAAATTATTTATAGTGATAAAATATTTGTAATAAAATTAACTTTTAATAGCGATCATTGCGTTAAAGTTTCTATTTCATTAAATTAAACACAACCTTGTGTTGTATTAATCACAGTAATTCGGGTTTGGCATACTATTTACAGAATAGGCGGTTATAAAAAATGAACGAAATTTCGAAGTAAATGAGTTTTAAAAACGGCACCGAATTTACTGAAGCAAGCTTAGGTCATTTTACACGCCTAATTGATAAAATTTCCAGTGGATTGTGGGAGTATAATGCTATTAACAAAAAAACCACCTGGAGTAACGGGTTTTATACCATGCTTGGCTATGAGGTGGGCGAACTTGAATGCACACACACTAATTTTTTTGAGAATATTCTGTACTATGCAGATAAAAATGCATTTTTAAAAACCAACACCGAAAACAGCACGTCGCCGGTTAGCAGCGAAATAAGGCTACTTACAAAAAACGGCGGTTACCAGTGGTTTAAAAGTATAGCGTATAAAAGCGATAGCAAAGACACATCGCTTTATTATGGGATGCTAACTAACATCAACGCTGATAAACTAACCCGGCTAAATACCGAACGTAAAAACTTTATAGATACAGAAACCGGGCGTATAGCCAAAATTGGCGGATGGGAACTTGACGTGACCAACAGGCAAGTACTTCTAACAACAGATGTGTACCGAATTTTTGAACTGGAAGACGGTACCCCTATAACGCTTGACGAGGCAATAAGCTTTTTTGAACCGAACCATCGCAGCGTTGTTGCCAACGCGGTTGAGGATGCTATTAATCTTTGCAAGAGCTTTGATATTGAGGTACTCTTTCGCACCGCCCGAAATAACGTGATTTGGGTACGCAGCAAATGTGTGCCCATTGTTGATGATTTTGGCCATTGTATATTACTACGTGGCATATTTCAGAATATCGACGCAATTAAGAAGCGCGGCTTGAATATGCAATCGTCCATTAATATGCTCGACGATAAAAATAAACGATTGCAAAACTTCGCTTACATGGTTTCGCATAACCTGCGGTCGCACGCAGGAAACCTTGCGTTTATGGTTGACTTGTATGAGAACGATCTTACCGAAGACCGGGATGAGATCTTTGGACACATAAAAACAATAAGCGGCAGTTTAAGCGCAACCATGTCGCACCTGGACGAGGTGGTGCGCATACAGTCAGACATACAGATGGGCCTGAAGGATGTGAAGTTTGTTGATATGCTCACCAACAGCATGCGCGGCTTAAGCGCCAACATACAGCAATCCGAAGCTGTTATCGACGCCGATTTTAGCCGGTGCCAGCAAATAGCCTACATACCCGCATATTTGGAGAGCATTTTTCATAACATGATAACCAATGCTATAAAGTATCAGCACCCCAAACGTAAGCCTGTGATAGTGATCAAGTCCTTTATTGAAAATAACAAAGTGTTCCTAACTTTTCAGGATAATGGTCTGGGCATTGACCTCAAGCGTCACGGCGAAGATATCTTTGGCATGTACAAAACATTTCATCAACATAAAGACGCAAAAGGCATTGGTCTGTTTATTACCCGTAACCAAGTTGAAGCGCTGGGTGGATCGATAAATGTAGAAAGCACACTTAATAACGGCACAAAATTTACTATTATGTTAGTACATTTTAATAACAATTTATGAATAGTGAGCCCAGAGCGGTTACCGCGTGTGTGATTGATGATGATAGGATATTTACGTTCGGAATAACTAAATTAATGGAAATTACGGGCTTATTTAGCCCTACAATGCAATTTATCAATGGCCAGGAAGCAATTAATTTCTTATCCAATCCTGAAAATGGTGACAAATTGCCCGATGTAATTTTTGTAGACATCAATATGCCGGTAATGAATGGCTGGGAATTTACGCGTAGCTTCGAGGAAATTAAACCCCGTTTGGGAAAAAATATCCCGGTTTATATGGTAAGCTCATCGGTTGATTTGAATGATATTCAACGGGCTAAGATTAATCCTACGCTTAAAGATTACATCATGAAGCCAATCAACACCACTCATTTAACAAACATTTTCAATTCGTTAAACGGCGATATTGAAATGGTGCAATACAACTAAGTAATACTATTAACAGTTAGTACAATATATTGGTACTTGGGGTACTAATAAAGCAGGAAAACCGCCCGGCTATTATGCAGGGCGGTTTCTTGTTTATAAGCCTTATTAATTGTTATTCTATATAGCTTTCCAGTATCTTAAAGCCATTAGTGGTTTCAAGCTCAATTTTTTCGATGGTTGTTGGAAGCAGTATACACTCTCCCATTTTAACAGGGTATGCATTTCCATCATGTTTAATGGTGTATTCGCCGTCAACACAAACATGTATCACGAACGAGTCGAGCGTCGAATAATCCTTGTTAGTGCTATGAGTAAAATCCATTACGTTGGTTGTGAAGTATGGGCATGATACTACGTGTACCGTTTCGTCCTTCTTAGCTTCGTATGGTGTTTTGTACTCGTCGTAATGTTTGTAATCAATAGCGGCCAGGGCTTCCTCTGTATGCAGTTCGCGCTTGTTGCCCTTGTCATCTACGCGGTCAAAATCATAAATGCGATAGGTAATGTCAGATGTTTGCTGGATCTCGGCAATCAGCAAGCCTTTACCGATGGTGTGTACGCGGCCGGCAGGTAAAAAATAAACATCTCCTGCGCTTACGTCCTCGCGGTTAAGGATATCCATGATGTGTCCGCTGTTAAGCGCTTCAACATATTTTTCCTCTGTCATTTCCTGGTTAAAGCCCGAAATCAGCGTAGCCCCTTTGTCGGCTTCGATTACATACCACATCTCGGTTTTACCAAAAGAGTTATGGCGTTTTTTAGCCAGTTCATCATTCGGGTGCACCTGCACGCTCAGGTCATCATTGGCATCAATAAACTTTACAAGCAGCGGGAAGGTATTACCAAAGTGATTGTAAACCTTTTCGCCAACTAATTCGCCTTTAAACTGCTCAAGCAATTTATCTAACGACTGGCCCTGCAACTCGCCACCGTCAACTACTGATACGTCAGACGGTACACCTGAAATTTCCCAGGTTTCGCCGCAGTTTGGCAAATCGCCAATATTTTTGTGCAGGTAGCTTTCAATTTTATGACCACCCCATATTTTATCCTTAAATATGGTTTTAAATTTCAATGGATATAGTGCAGACATGACTGATGTTGTATTTTAAGATAAATATTGCACCTGCTTAATTGTATAAGAGTGCTAATTGGCGGCTAAGTTATACTTTTTTCAACAGCTATAATTACGGTTTTTAAATTTGCTATCAGCTTAACTCTCGTATTTTAAAGCAATTGCAACGGCTTATATATTTTTACTTATTGCTCTGTTTCTAATTAATGTTAATTCACTTTTCAAGATATCACTGATTACAATATTGGCCCAAAATTCAGCATACCAATTAAACGGAGTACTAATGGTATAGGTACTTTTTAACTTCAAAATACACTTGTTGCCGGGCAATTTGGTTAATTGGTATGAATCATTCAATATGCTTATATGCCTGCCGCCGACAACTACGTGTTCATCAAGTACATTGGGTGGTATTTTCTCAGGCTAGGCTTTTATGGCAACGGTTAGCAGTTGAAGAGGCTTAAGCTCTGTTATCACCTCGTCAAAATACAGCCCCTTTTCAAACATGGCTTTACGATGGCCGCCGGCAATAAGGGTATCAATAACCGTACTTGTATGCCGTGGAAAACCTACAACATCGGTAAATAACGAACGATTTTCATTGCTGCTTATTAACCTGATATGGGTTATCTTATTCCAAACGGCCACCGTTGACGCTTCAATAACTACAGACCGGCTTAACTGATATTGGCTTGTGGCGGAACTCGCATCGCGCTCAAGCAAACCTGCAAATAGAGGCAAAATAGCCAATAATGATAGTTTAAGCTTCGGATTGTCTGTACCCTTTTTTAGCTTATTTGATTTGAACTGATAAGCTATTATTCCATCTATACCCGCCATTGTTGAAAAAAACGGATAAACCATTACCCAGCAAATTACCCCTTCAACAGAAAATAGAACCGTGATAATAAATAGCAGCAGCGAGGTTAACCAGGGTAAAAAAAAGGCCCTGGTCCGGTTCTTTACAGCACGTAAAGGGAGTAAAATAATAGTTAAGAAGCCTATTAACGATGGTAAAATAAACAAAAAAGATATGCTCATTATCTCCAGCACATCGCTCAAAAAACCAAACATTAACCTGATAATTAATCCGTAAACAGAGGCTAAAATTATTGCAAAGGTTATTTTCATCTTCGTTTTTAAGGGTTAGATTGTGTTAACTAAAATAATATCTTTTTTGCAGTTATAACGTATTGGCAGCGTATCTCCAATACCTTTGCTAATTAAGTAGATGAAATTGTCGGTTATCACATGTTTTACATTCCATTTGTATATGTAGCGGCCCGGATATAATCCTTTTTCTGTTTCCCAAAAAACAGCCTGGCATCCATGCAAATGTCCGGCAAAAACAATATCATAAGCACCTGCAAATAACTTTTCATCAATTGGTTTATGTAATAACAGGATGTTTATATCGCATTTCGGGATAGCTATTTCAGATATATTTCCGTTTACCCGTATATTAAAACCATTGATATTAATTACAGCGTGATGCTTTTCAATCCAGTTTACGCCATAATCTGTCATTACCTGCCATATTCTTTTCAATCCAAAAAAGTAATCATGATTTCCTGCAATGGCTAATACATGGCGGCCAACAGCAATGCCGTTAAGTAATTGTGAAAGCAACTCCAATCCGCTCTTAGTATCAACATAATCGCCACCCAAAAGCACTATATGGGGGTTTAACCTGCGTACCTTATTGATTAATGATTCAATAAGCCTACCGCAGTATCCATTAAGATGTAAGTCAGATATAAAGAGAATATCAATATTGGTTAAACCCCTGGTGTTGAATTTGTATTCACGCACTTCAAATGGATGATTATAGCCTACTTCTAACCTCATCGTTATACCATATCAAAACGCACATGCATCCTATATACCAATTTTTAAGTGGTGCTTTTTTGTTGAACAGGCCAAAAAGCATATAGGCACCAATAGGCAAAATATTGGCTGCACATTTTATAATACCTGTTTTATAAGTCTGTTTAATGCTTGTTAATATTGGTGTTTGCACACCTTCTAATATCAGCGGAAATAAAAAAAGAAATTGAACTTCGGCCAAATAAAACACAATTACACACAACGGAATAAACAGAGGATGCAGTTTATAAAATAGGATTGCAGATGCAATACAAAGCGCAAGACTTATAGAATATTTAAGTAGTCCATAGAAAGCAAAATTAATATTTGTCAACAATCCCCTGTTTGAGCTAGTTATTTCATTAAGCCTTTGATGCATCCACAAGGCGCCGGAACTGAAAACGTTAGTGCTGATTTTGGTTTGGCTGCTTATGGGTAGCGTGCTTAAGTGTGCGCTGCTTTTTTTAATGAGTGTTTGATAATACATCTATCCATAGATATAATTAAACCAACAAAGCCATGCAATACCGTTACCCAAAACCAACATACGATGATAAATATTTTCAATTTTAGTACAGCGTTTTATATGAAACACAAACTCATCATAACAAATAGCGACAACGGTGTAGATAAGTACCAATAGTATGGGTATGAGATATATTTTAGGCGATGAACTGACCATAGCAAACCACATTAATAAAAACATGGGTATCCCACCCAGGCCCAGTGCTGCGGCTTCGGCATCTCGCTCTTTTTTGGGTATTTTCATGTTGAGCGGGTTACGATGGTAACGCCAGTCTAAAACACCGCCAGCAGTAGCTATAATGCCAAACACGCCCATTAAGACAAATTGCCAGGGTAGATAGGGGAATTCTGTATCAAAATGAATGTTGCTTTGTTTACCCAATGCAATTAGTAATACTATAAAAAATAATGGCGGCAAAAACAATAAAATGAGTGAAAGGTAGTGGCGCACGGGTTAGTAGTATTTTATCCTAAAAATATGCAAATCTGCCAATATTTTATCCATAATGTAAATTACCTTCAAAACAAAAGCCCGGCATGCTAAGCAAACCGGGCTTTGTTAAAAGTATTAAGGCAAAAATTATTTACCCAATTTTGCTTTCAAGTTTTCGTCAATCGCTTCCAAAAACTCTTCGGTGTACAGGTAATCGGTACCGTGCTCAACCTTAGGTTTAATGGTGATAGCCAAATCTTTGGTCATTTTGCCGCTTTCAACAGTTTCGATACAAACCTGCTCAAGGGTATGGCAAAAATCAATCAGTTCCTGGTTGTTGTCCAACTTACCGCGGAACTCTAAACCACGTGTCCATGCAAATATAGATGCAATTGGGTTGGTAGATGTTGGGCGGCCCGCCTGGTGCTCGCGGTAGTGGCGTGTTACGGTACCGTGCGCAGCTTCGGCTTCCATTACGTTACCATCTGGTGTAACCAAGGTAGATGTCATTAAACCTAATGAACCAAAACCTTGTGCTACGGTATCGCTCTGTACGTCGCCATCGTAGTTTTTACAAGCCCAAACAAAGTTACCGTTCCATTTAAGGGCCGATGCAACCATGTCATCAATAAGGCGGTGCTCATAAATAATACCGGCTTCATCAAACTTAGCTTTGTAATCGTTTTGATAGATCTCTTCAAAGATATCTTTGAAACGACCATCATATTTTTTAAGGATGGTGTTTTTTGTTGACAGGTATAACGGCCAGCCTTTCATCAACGCCTGGTTAAAGCAAGCATGGGCAAAACCTTTGATAGACTCATCAGTGTTGTACATTGTTAAAGCAACACCATCACCTTTAAAGTTAAACACCTCGAACGATTGCTCCGGGCCGCCATCTTCGGGCGTAAACTTAACGGTTAATTTACCTTTACCTTTAGTTACAAAGTCGGTAGCGCGGTACTGGTCGCCAAAAGCGTGGCGGCCAATGCAGATTGGGGCTGTCCAGTTTGGTACTAAACGCGGCACATTGCTCATTACAATAGGCTCACGAAATACAGTACCGTCAAGTATGTTACGGATAGTACCATTTGGCGATCTCCACATTTGTTTAAGGCCAAACTCCTCTACGCGTTGTTCATCTGGTGTGATGGTAGCACATTTAATACCTACACCATATTGTAAAATAGCGTTTGCAGCATCAACAGTTACCTGATCATCAGTTTCATCACGATACTCGATACCTAAATCGTAATATTTAATATCAAGGTCGAGGTAAGGAACAATCAATTTATCTTTTATGAATTTCCAGATGATGCGTGTCATTTCATCGCCATCCAGTTCAACTACCGGGTTTTGTACTTTAATTTTTGACATACCTGTTTTTGTGGTTATTTCAGTTTTAACGGTTTCAAACTTACATAAAAATATTTTGTAAGGTAAAACGCCGCCAACTTAAAAAAATAAAATGGCTTAGTGGTTTACCAATAATAATTAAAGAAAAGTTAAACACGCGCTGGCACCAGGCCGTAAACATAATAAATACCGGCAGACAGTTGGTTTTTAAAACTTTGATGTTATTTTTATAGAAATTTACACCTGCCATTTACAATACTTATTGCCCAATATGATAAAGTTGCTTTATAAAACACCCTTGCTTATATTACTGATGTGTTTCATATCAACCGTATCAAAGGCGCAGTTGGGCTTCAATTACGCACAGTACGATTTTGGGCTGGGCGCTGTGGCTAATCGCGTTATTGGTGATGCCGAAAGCATTAAAACCACGCCGGCCGCATTTGTAAATTTTACTTATAACCACAGCCCCTTTGTAAACTACGTTGTAGAAATACAGGCTGGAAGCATGGAAGGTGGCAAGCCAGAGAGCGAATCGGGCAGGTATTTTAAAAACATCTATAAAACCATTGTATTTAGGGGCCAACTGCAGGCAGGGGAGTTAATTGATTACTCGGGCAGCCAATTGATGAACTTTGCCAAAAACATCTACCTGTCATCGGGCTTTGGCTATATAGTAAATGATATACGCGATGTGAACCGTACGTCTACGGATCCAAACCATTACGGCTATTATACAGGCGGCGAGGATAAATCGAGCGAGTTATATATCCCGGTACGATTAGGCTACGAAATAAAAATATTTAACCAGTATAACGAACCATCAACCAAAATTGACCTTGGCGCACAATACAATTATGTATTTGGCGATAATGTTGACGGCTTTAACGCGGGGCGCAGTAAGGATAAATTTATCCAATACAGCATCGGCGTAAAATTTGCATTAGGCGGCTATACCTCGGCAGGCAAGCAAATCCATTACTAACACGGGTTAAAAAATCTTTTGTAAAACAAAGTGATGTGGCAGGGTTTTTAATGTATAACAACTATACAAAACAAAAACCTATGGCAACTGATAAAGACCACGAGTTAAGCATTGATCCGGAAGATCTTGATAACTCAACCGAAACCAACGACAATCTTGATAATGATAACCTAAACTACAACGAAGAGCTTGACAGCTACGAATTGGATGTTAAAGGCGAAGACGAGGATTATGACCATCCAGATCCATATGATACCAGTGCAAAAAACGGCGAGGACTTTGATTCGACCTATGATGAAGCCAACCCATATGATGTAAAAGGCGAGTTTGATACCGGCAGATCGCTTGAAACCGATGCGGAATCATTGGGAATGCACATTGACAGTGGAAAAATAGTAGAGCTTGACCCGCGTGATGAGGCCCTTGCTCATACACCGGAAGATGACCGCGACGACCTTGACGAAGAAGGTTACCCTATCAACGATAAACCTAACGACGTTGCATAAACAAAAGGAGGCGCTTTGTAAGCGCCTCCTTTTGTTTAAAGCCAAGCGGTCATGCCGATGCATATCGGCATCTCATCATATCCGTCTTAAATGCACTTGGGATGCTGAAACAAGTTCAGCACGACGATATTGAATATTGGTATCAATCAACAAAACTAAGTCATGCCGATGCATATCGGCATCTCATCATACCCGATTGCTATGCCCGTGGGATGCTGAAACAAGTTCAGCATGACCTATTTGACGGCGCGTAATAATCAAAACGCAATAAGCTCATGCCGATATATATCGGCATCTTATCATATCCGTTTGCTATGCCCGTGGGATGCTGAAACAAGTTCAGCACGATTACCCTAATCGAAATCCAGGTTAAACTTGTTCTTCAGTTCAATAAGGCTTGGATTTTTTGCGGCCAGGTACTGAAACTTCTCCATTGAGGTGTAGGGTTTACGCACAGTATTAGTTTCTTCTACTTTCGAATTTACTTCCACGGTAAAATTGCGGAGACTGCTGCGTAAAAAGTTATGCAGCTCCGGCCGAATGTCCCTGAATGCAGCTTCCTGCACTTTGGTTGAAACAACAACCTCAAAAGTTTCGGGACCGACGGCAATGGGCTTTATAGATGTAAATATGGTGTATAAGCCTGCTGCTTTACCTTCGGCCTTTAGCTTAACGCCGAAGTTGTTCCAAAGTTGCAAGAACTGATCTACAGTAAAGGCTTCCTTATCACTGCCCTTTAAATAAGGGTCTTCCTCCTCTTGCGCAGCTTCTTCAACCTTCTTGGTAAGCTCCTTTAACGACGGTATTTTTATTGATGACGCCGATGCATGCAAGTTGGGTATAAACACCCGAGCCTTTTCCGCAACGGCCGCTTGCGCGGGCGCGGTATCTACTTTAGCAGGTGCAGCACCTTGGCTTTGTAAAGGCGGTGTTGCTTTGGCGGTATTATAGCTTACAGGCGCATCCCGCATAACCGAAACAGCATCTGCAGGCGGGTTTTGAGACTGATTTACTGTGGTATCAGGTTTTTTTTTTAGCTCCCCGTCTGGGGCAGCTACCTGTTGCACAGGGGCCGAAGCCATATCAAATACCGATTGCAGGTGGCTCATTTTAAGCAAAGCAAGCTCAACCTGTAAACGCTGATTTTTACTTAGCTTATAATTGAGATCGCACTGGTTGGCAATATTCATTGCCGATAACAGGAATGATACCGACGCAGCCTGCGATTGCTGCAAGTATTTGGACTTGATGGTTTCGCTAACCTCGAGCAGTTTTATGGTCGATGCATCCTTACCAACAAGCAGGTTGCGCAAATGCTCGGACAGACCGGATATAAAATGTGCCCCGTCAAAACCTTTTGAAAGTATTTCATCGAACAGCAAAAGCGTAGCGGCGCTATCTTCAGCCAATAGCTTTGCAGTTACATTAAAGTAATAATCGTAATCGAGTATGTTGAGATTGTCAATAACCGCACGGTATGTAACGTTTGCACCGCTAAAGCTCACTATCTGGTCAAACATTGATAAAGCGTCCCTTAAACCACCGTCAGCTTTTTGAGCAATAATGTGCAGGCCGTCATCTTCATACTTAATGTTTTCTTTATAGGCAATATTGGCCAGGTGCCCGGCCATATCCTCTACCCTGATACGGTTAAAATCAAATATCTGGCAACGGGATAAAATAGTTGGAAGTATTTTGTGCTTCTCGGTAGTGGCTAATATAAATATAGCGTAGTTAGGTGGCTCCTCAAGCGTTTTCAGAAAAGCGTTAAACGCCGCCTGCGACAGCATGTGCACCTCATCTATGATATAAACCTTGTAACGGGCAGCTTGCGGTGGTATACGCACCTGCTCTATAAGACTGCGGATATCATCAACCGAGTTGTTTGATGCCGCATCAAGCTCATGTACATTAAAGGAATTACCGTTTTGGAAAGCCCGGCAGCTATCGCACTCGCCACAGGCCTCGCCATTGGGTTGCAGATTGGTGCAATTAATGGTTTTTGCCAGGATACGTGCGCAAGTTGTTTTACCAACCCCACGCGGCCCGCAGAACAAAAACGCCTGCGCCAGCTGATTATTCCTAATAGCGTTTTTTAACGTATTGGTGATATGTTGCTGGCCTACAACGGTTTCGAACGTTGCCGGGCGGTATTTACGAGCCGAAACTATGAAATTATCCACAGGCATAAAGGTAACAAGAAATTGCTTTACCTGAAACCCTTAATGCCAATTGTGTGTAATTTGAAGTGCCAGAGTCTATTGCAAATCATCATCCGGCAGATGGTCGTCATCTTCCGGGTCGGGCTCGCCAAGATCGTCTCCTACACGTATTTCGTTGAGGTCGTTACGGGTTTCCATCTGGTCATCAAAGTCGTCATCGTCCTCATCATCCCATGCACCTTCCAAAGGGCCGCCCAGCCCGGCTGGTGTGTCATGATCGTTAAGATTCAGGTCATCAGATAAATCGTCCGACTGATCTGGCTGGTTATTATTTTCTGATAGCATAGCCTATTTGTTTTTACTAAAAAAGACGTTTAACAGCTTAATAAGTTTTGCGTTCAAGCAAAAAAGCTGATCGCGTGTTTGGATCACAAGATATCAACCTGCTTGATTTCCTTTAGCTGATAGTATCCCTTTGCCGATGGCAGATAAACTTCCATATTTAGCCAGGTAATTTTTACCTTTTTGCCCACAAGCTTGGTTGCAGCACCCATAAACGCTTCCGATCCAGGAAACTGCCTTAGCCATAAATAAGTTTTCTCGCTGCCGCCTTCGCTTATTACAAGATATGTATAGCCGCTTTTATCTACCCTTTTAAACACCCCCCTAGATATTGACCACGCCTCGCCAGCGTTATCTTTTGCGGCCATTTTAACAGCCAGTTTCAGGAAGCTTTCGCATTTTTGATTTAAGAGGTTTTTGCCCACGTCAACACCTACTTTATGCATCTCTGCCTTATCAGTAAGTTCAATTCCCCGCTCCTTTGCCAAATCCTCAGCCAGGTCCATTTGCCCCATAAAGCAATCCATAAAGGCCTGTTCGGCTTCCTGCTTGTTGGCAATTTTGCCCATGTCAAGCTTATTTAAACAAGCACATAAGTTATCGGTAAGCTTTTGCTCAACAGGGCCAACTGTACGCTGTGCAAACAACGGGTAAGTTGCAAAAACAAATAGCAGCAGTAGCAAAGGTTTTTTCATATTGTGTAATAAAGTTTGATGCCTACAAATTACAATAATTTACGGCTTGATAAATACAAAAACACTTTGTACATTTGCAGCCCCGATATACCGGGTAATTAATTAAAAATCAAAATAATAATGCAACAGTACGAAACCGTGATCGTTCTAACCCCGTTGTTATCAGAAGACGTTGCGAAAGAGGCAATTGCCAAATTCACAAAAGTACTTACTGATGGCGGAGCCGAAATTGTCCAAGAGGATAATTGGGGTTTGAGAAAATTAGCGTACCCAATCCAAAAGAAAACTACAGGGTACTATCACTTAACTGAATACAAGGCTCCGGGTGATTTAATTAACAAACTGGAAATTGCTTTCAGACGTGATGAGCGCGTTCTGCGTTTCTTAACCATCGCATTGGACAAACATGCCATTGCTTACAACGACAAAAAACGCAGCGGTGCTTTTAACAAAAAACCTGCAGCTAAAGTGGAGGAAAACAACTAATGGCAAACGACCAAATTAAATACGTTACCGCTCCAAAAGTGGAGGATAACCGTAAAAAATACTGCCGTTTTAAAAAGAATGGTATTAAGTATATCGATTACAAAGACGCAAACTTCCTTTTAAAGTTTGTTAACGACCAGGGTAAAGTATTACCACGCCGTTTAACAGGTACTTCTTTGAAGTTTCAGCGTAAAGTGGCCCAAGCGGTTAAACGCGCACGCCACATCGGTTTATTACCTTATGTTACAGACTCATTAAAATAATCAAGGAGGTAAACAAATGGAAGTTATTTTAAAACAAGACGTAAAAAACCTCGGCGATAAAGACGATGTAGTGAATGTAAAGCCAGGTTATGGCCGCAACTTTCTTATCCCTAAAGGTTACGCAATATTAGCTACTGAAAGCGCACGTAAAGTTTTAGCTGAAAACATTAAACAAGCTCAGTTTAAACAAGAGAAAATCCGTAAAGATGCTGATGCAGTTGCTGCTAAATTAGAAGGCGTTAAGCTTACTATTGGTGCGAAAGCTGGTGAAACCGGTAAAATATTTGGTGCTATCAATACCATACAGGTAGCTGATGCATTGAAAAAAGAAGGCTTTGAGGTTGACCGTCGCCGCATTACTTTTGATCAGGAGCCTAAATTCCTGGGCGAGTATGTTGCTAACATCAACTTACACAAAGAAGTTAAAGTTCAGGTACCTTTTGAAGTAGTAGCTGAGTAATTAATTTATATGCTCTGATAAAGAGCCTTTTTAAAAAGCTGTTTGGTTTATGCCAAACAGCTTTTTTATTTTGCACTTACGTTAAAGTAGATGGCAAGGAAAGTACAGAGCAGTAAAAAACGCGGTAATAAAAGCGGGCTTTTTAAAAACGGCATTGTTAGGTTAATACTGCGTATTGTAAAACTCGCAGTGATTGCCTTTGTTGCCCTGAGCCTGTTTGGTGTAATACTTTTTAAATACGTAAACCCGCCCTTTACCTGGCTCATGGTGATACGAGGCTTTGAACGTAAAGCCGACGGCAAAGACTGGAAGATAGACAAAAAGTGGGTTGACTTTGACGAGATTGCCGACCCAATGAAACGAGCCGCCGTTGCCGCAGAAGATCAATCGTTCCTGGAGAACCACGGGTTTGACTTCCGTGCAATCGAAAAAGCTATCGAAAAAAACTCTAAAAGTAAAAAGCTGATCGGCGGCAGTACCATTACCCAGCAAACGGCCAAAAATGTTTTTTTATGGCCAGGTCGTTCGTTGTTGCGCAAAGGTTTTGAGGCTTGGTTTACCATACTAATAGAAACCTTTTGGACCAAAAAGCGCATTATGGAAATTTACCTGAATGTAATTGAAATGGGCGATGGCATTTACGGCATCGAAGCTGCATCTCAGGCGTATTTTAATACACCGGCCGCTAAGCTAACTGTAAGGCAAAGTGCAGCTATTGCTGTGATTTTTCCGAGCCCGCGCAAATGGTCGGCCACCAAGCCAACAACTTACTTAAAGCACAGGCAGTACTTAATTCGTAAAAACATGCGCAGGTTAGGTCCGTTGGAGTTTTAGGCCAACTCCCCCACCTCCCTGAAGGGGGAGTTGAATTATTGTTTATTTATTACTTGTACTTCCAATGCCTCGTTTTGCCTTCACTTATCCATTGCAGGCCTTCTGTAAGCCGCTTTTGGCGGGTAGCATCTGTTTTGGCATCCTCGAACCAGGTAATGTATTCTTTTTGCTGTGAGGGGCTAAATTTATAGAAGTACGCTTTTGCCTCTGGCTGCTGATCAAGTAAGTCGGCAAGGTACTGCGGAGGTTCGTTAATTGATATTGGCTTTGGTTTTGGTACTATGGCCTTCCTGGCGGGGCTTTTGGGCAATTCCATATCTTTAATAGCCATCGCTTCACGAATATACCATATCAGGATATCATCGTCGGGTAGGTCGGCAAGGCTTGTTATGCGGCCAATGCTCCCGGCGGCTTCGCCTCCGCCAATCTGCAATATTTGGTGCGGATCGGGCAGTAAGTCGGCTTTCCAAAAACCGAAGCCGCAGTGCTGTTTAAAACCCATCATGTGGCAAAGTATTCCCTTATATTCAAAGAAGGGTGCACTCCATTTCATAGTCTCGGTAATCTGCGGCGAAGCGCGATGTACCAACTCACGAAGGTGTCTTAAAATTGGTTGCGCGAACTCCGCACACTTACCTATATAAGCATCTACGCGGCTGTCATATTGTTCCATAATGCAATATAATTATCAGCTGCTGTAACAAAAAATAGTAAACGCTTACTTCTTTATAAGGTTCTTTAGGACGGGGTGAGATTGCGAGGCCAAAAACTCTGTAATTGTGAACTTAGCCAGTTTGTGTTGATGAAAAGGATCTTCGGCAATAATCATTTCCATCAGCTCTTTTGATTTAGCCTGGGCTATGATCACGCCACCTGTACGCGGCACTTTGCGGCCGCTCATTATAAACACATCTGCAGCGTAATATTTTTTCAGATAAGCTACATGTGCTTCCATGTGTTTATCTAAGTCGGCCAGCGGAACAATGTATTCGAGGTTGATAATAAACATGGCTTACGGAAAAAGATTTTTAAGGAGATTTACAAGGAATTTTTTGTCGATACTGCTCTCATCCGTTTTGTCGTAGATGGTAAGCATATTGATAGCAGTGTTGCCATCTATGTTGGAAATTAAATAAGTTATTACTCTGTATCCGCCACTTTTGCCTTTCCCTTTACTTGTAACTGCCAAGCGCACTTTATATAATCCGGAACCCAAGTTATCACCCTGTACCGGATTTGCAATCAATGATCTTTCAAGGTCTTTTAAATCGTCAACAAGTGATATATGCCGTTTTTTAAGGGCTTTAGCTTTTCTTATAAAAACGGAAGAATAAATTACCTGATTAGCCATCAGATATCGTCGAGGCTTAGTTTTTTCATTTTTCCGTCCTGCATCTCCTTAACCTCTTTTAGCGCGGTCGCAATATCGGCAGTAAGGCTACCTTCTTTGGGTGCTTCAATAATCTTCGCCTTAAATTTTTTTAAGATAGTTAACACCATCTCGGCATCGCTATCTTTTACCTGCACAGTAAAAGTTGTCATAATCAAATATAAGCAAATTGTAATTACACCAGATCGCCAAACAGCTGTATGTGCCAGCTATCTTTAAATGGCACCTCCCATTTGGTTTGCAGTTCGGTAAGGGTTTGGGCAAGGTTGTTATACACAATAGTTTCCTTTGTGATCTTACCCTCCTTTATCAGGTCTTCAAACTGGTGGCGGGGCAGGGAAATAACTTCCTCGCCATCACGATAGGCCAGGTTAAACCTGTCGAACAAATTGATGCCAAAGTGCTCTTCAACCTGCTTCATAAAGTTTACAGATTTATCAATAGAGCAACCACTTGCACCGGCCTGGCTTTCGTCAACAAACAAAATCAAAAATCGATTGTACCTAATCTCGGCTTTAGCAAGCAACTGGTTGTTATGGGCGGTCCAGCTGCGGGTAAAATTGTCCATGGCAATTTGTATTTGCTGTACTTCGGTATCGCTCAATTTACGATCGGCCTGGTATATCCAAACCCTTGAATGTGAAGAAAATTCCATAATGCAAATTTATTCAATTTATTAACTTGAGGTTACTATTTGTTGTCATGCCTGCATCAATTATAAAAGCACTCAAAAAGATAATACTAAGCAGCACCATGTTGGCTATTTGTGCGTTTCTGTGGAGTTTTAAGGGACTGATGAATGAGCAGGAATGGATAAGCTGGGGTAATCGCTTTTTTACCGAGGCATATGATGCCTCTGTTGAACCAAAACTGAAAAAGTACGAAATAAGCCTTACGCCCGACCATTTTATACGCCTGCGCAAAACTTATCAACAAGGCAAGCAGGAATATTTTTCTTTTAACTTACAGCGTTTTACCACGCTTGGTTACAAACCCGGCCAGGGAAATACCGACACTATAACTGTTAGTACCCGTACCGACGACATTATTGTGCAAACCTACAACGACCCTGAAGGCGACGTGGATTCGATGGCCACAACATTAAACCTGCCCGTCAAAAAAATGCCTGCTCAAAAGCTGGATAGCTTGAAACAGGCGCTCGCTTTTCTTAAAGAAAAGCAATTATAAGACTTTGTAGCAATATCAAAATACGGCTACAATCCGTTCGCCCTTACCGTGATCTCGGCGATATCCAGCACCTTTATTTCCTGCTCTTTATCAATATGCTTAACGCCATCGCTTAACATGGTCATGCAAAATGGGCAGCCTGATGCTATTACGTTGGCTTTGGCTTCGAGTACATCCAGCATGCGCTCATCATTAATTTCCTTTTTGCCCGGCTCGGGTTCTTTAAACATTTGGGCACCGCCGGCACCGCAGCAAAGGCCATTGCTTTTGCAACGCTTCATTTCAACCAGTTCGGTATCTAATACTTCTAACGCACGTCGTGGCGCTTCGTAAACATTGTTGCCCCGGCCAAGGTAACATGGGTCATGAAACGTTATGCGCCTGCCTTTAAAACTTTCACCACCCTCGGCCTTTAGTTTACCTTCGTCAATCAATTGTTGTATCAACTGCGTGTGGTGTATCACTTCGTAGTTACCGCCAAGGCCGGGGTACTCGTTGGCTATGGTATTAAAGCAGTGCGGGCATCCGGTTACAATCTTTTTAATGTTGTAACCATCAAGCACCTGTATGTTCATCATCGCCTGCATCTGGAACAAAAACTCGTTACCTGCACGTTTGGCAGGGTCGCCGGTGCAGGCTTCTTCTGTTCCTAATACAGCATAGCTGATATTAACATGTTGCAGTATCTTGCATATATCGCGCGTGATTTTTTGAGCACGCTCGTCAAAGCTGCCTGCGCAACCTACCCAAAACAAAATATCTGGTTGTTTACCTTCGGCCGCCATTTGGGCCATTGTAGGGATAATCAGTTCCATAGCTAATCCTCTCCCTCCTCTTCTTCATCATTGGCTATATCTGCAATGAAATCATCAAGGCTGCCATAGTTTTTAAACTTGATGGCCGAGTTCATATCCTTTAACCGCAACAAAATTTGCAGGGCTACCTCAAGTGCATCGCTTTCGGCGCCATTCATGTTTGCATCCCAGTTAGTACCTACAAGCGTATCATTTTCTGCCATGCCTGTGCACCAGTTCTCCAGGAAGTCGCTCAGCAATATTTCAGTAGGTGTATATCCTTTCCAATCGTCGCGTGCGGAAGCCTTTGCCAGCGCCCTGTCCGACCAAAATGGTATTACATCCACCTGCTCATCCTCACGCGAGTGCGAGTTGGCCCAGCCCTCTTTATTTTTTAAGCCCCAAACTATTTTGGCCGCGCTTACTTTTTCAATAAACAACTGGTGTTTGCTATCTATGGTACCGTTTGACATTGTGAATGCTTTTAATTGTTTAGCGCCCAATTTAGCCTGTCGCTTTGGCTATACTTCCAGGGGGCGCCGTTATTTTCCATATTGCCGAACATGTTGTTAAGGCTGGCCGGTGCCTGCGACTCTTCCATAATCACGTACCTGCGCATTTCGGTTATAATCTCTAATGGGTTGATGTTAACCGGGCATGCCTCAACGCAGGCGTTACATGTTGTACAAGCCCACAATTCTTCGCGACTTATGTAATTATCCAACAGTGACTTATCATCATTATAGTCCTTTCCATGCTTGTCGATGTCATTACCTACTTCGGTAAGCCTGTCGCGGGTGTCCATCATGATTTTACGCGGCGACAATAACTTACCCGTAATATTTGCAGGGCATACAGATGTGCACCTGCCGCACTCGGTGCAGGTGTAAGCATCCATCAGGTTTTTCCAGGTAAGGTCCGTTACGTCTTTTGCACCAAACCGGCTTATCTCGGTACCTTCCGGAACAAAAGAAGGATCAAGCATGGCCTTTACCTCCCCGGTAACCGAATCCATGTTGGTAAACTTTCCCTTTTTATTTAAGTTAGAGTAGTAAATATTTGGAAAAGCCAGCAGGATATGAAAATGCTTTGAGTATGGCAGATAATTTAAGAAGGCTAATATCCCGATAATATGAAACCACCAGCAAACCCGCTCTGTTATAACAAGCGCTTCGGTGCTATTGGGCAGCAGTGGCGCTATCATCGCCCCTATCGGGAAGCTGCCTGCTGTTGCATAATGGCCAAAATGTAGAAGCTGCAATTTATAATCGGAGGCGTTCATGGTTAAGAACGCACCCATCAACAGAATTTCAGTAATAAGGATATAATTCGCGTCAGACTTTGGCCATGCCGTCATTTCGGTACCGCTAAAGCGCTTAAGTTTGATCACATTACGCCTTACAAGGAAAACAACACAAGCTGCCAGCACCAGCAAAGCCAGCACCTCGAACCCACCAATAAGCATGCTGTAAAAGCCGCCAAGCGGCTTTGCAAATACTCGGTGCGACCCAAAAATACCGTCGACCATGATCTCCAGCACCTCAATATTGATGATAACGAAGCCAACATATACCAAAATATGCAGTATGGCAGCTACCGGGCGCTTCACCATCTTACTTTGCCCAAGTGCAACACGAGCCATAATACCCCAGCGTTTTGCAGGGTTATCACTCCTATCAACATCACGGCCAAGCAAAATATTGCGGCGAACCTTTGCCACATTTTTACCGAACAGGTAAACCGCAGCTGTTAAAATAACAATAAATACAATTTGAGCCGCCATATTAAATATTATGCATGCATAGCAATTACAAGCTAAAGTAGCCATTTGTTTTAATGATACAAGGCCAAGCCAAGGGTAAAGTTGCAATGTTGTGGGCTTATAACAACATTAAAAAAATATTTTTCGGCTAATTAACTGATAAACAGATTACAAATCCTTAACAGTTAATAGACACCAAAGTATTTTCAAAAAAAAGTTTCCAACTTTAAAAAAAACGCTACATTTGCAGACCTCAAACAAAGAGATGGTACCATAGCTCAGATGGTAGAGCAAAGGACTGAAAATCCTTGTGTCACTGGTTCGATCCCAGTTGGTACCACGAAAAGATCCCACATGGGGTGTATTTGAAAAAATTTTTATAAGCCTCCTGATTATTTAAGGAGGCTTTTTATTTATTATTTGATGGTTGTGGCAGTAGGCAATGCTATCGCAATGAAAGTCACAAAATCTTTTCCCTACGGTTGCAGTTTTAATTTAGTAAGCCAATACCAACTCACTAACTTCGATTATCGAAGTAATTCTAAAGTTTCTATCAGCATTCCGTAAATGGCAAAAAGCCCTTAAATACTTAATTAAACTTTTTTTAAGGGATAAATCATCTTCACCCTCAATTAACTCATATCTACTGATTGTTCTTGTAGTTATCTGGCCAAATCGGTCTTGGTATTTTATGAAAAGATATTTTTTATCGGTTCGTTTTAAAGCTTTTTCAAGTAAGGTGTTGATATCAATGGTTTGTTTCAAGATAATCTTACCTCCTTTTTTACGCTTTTTAAAAATTGGGGCATGCGTTTTAAAAGGGTTTAAAATTATTTTTGGATCAATAATTTGATCAATTTCTTTGCTGATGTTCTTATTTAACACATAATCGAAATATGTTAAATGAAAATAGCCGCTTCGGTTAGATAGTTGTAATGGTTTCAGTAATGTGTCGCCAGTAAGTAGGTAGCTATCTTCCGAAATCGCCTTTGATAGCATAGATAGCAATTCTTCATTCGGTTTGGGTATTACCAAAAGTGATTCAATAGGTAACAAATATTCTGAAAACTTTTCTCCGGCAGCATCAAACCATTTACATTTTACGAGATTTTCCGGGTAGATTTTTTTACGTTTTATATCTGAGCTTACCTTACTGTCTTTTTCATCATTGTGTTTTACAATTTCAATAACGCTCATAACCGGGCTTACAAAAGTTAATAACCCACTTGACGTGTTCGTTTTTTTAGTTGAGTTTTGTAATAATTCGGAATGCAAAAAGCTCCGTTCCTTTCCAAGTTCGACTGGTAGTGTTTTTAGTGCGACCAGTGATCCTAGTTGTAATTCTTCCTCTTCTATTTCCTTTAAATTGATGAGGCGCAAGTCTCCCTCCAGTAAGTTGCTTTCAACGAATTGGTTCCGCTTACTTGAAAACCAAATGCATTTATATTTATTTACCGGTTTAGGCTCTGGATCGTCGTCATGGTTAATTATCTCGGTGACAATCATGATAGGTGGTATCATAAGAAATTCACCGCTTATGATTATCGATGTAATATTTTCTTGAAATGGGTGTGATTGTAATACTACAGTATTTCCAATTATAAATTTAGGCATAGGAAAAAATAAACTCAAATATAATATCTTTGGAAGGGACTTCGGAGGAAGAAATGGCCTTTTTATTGCATTTGGAATTGACCAAAAGATACTTCATGCGAAATAGTGCATGATGGATGTACATTGTCATTACCGGCCTTGTAAGAAGCAGAGGTGTTAATCATCTCCCGCTGATTATAAGTCATTAGCGAACCTTTAGTGAGGCAACTCATCATTGGCAATGCTGCGGTTAGACATTGAACAAATATAGCGATTATCTTGAATATGTTTATAAGTGATTTCATTGCTTTAACTATTGTTTGATGTTTCAATATATAATTCGATACAATGGCGTGACTCAAGAAATTGGGTAACGGTCAGCCTACTGGTGTATGCGGGTCTGATATCAACTACGCGAGAATCCGAAGTCCCTTTTTTTATGAAGAAAAAAAGAAAAACAACATGGCTTCGTAATCGCGGCTATCTCCATTTAACGAACCAAATAAATGTAAAGGAAGAGCGCGGTAAAGTATTAGGTTTTGTGAGAAACAAATCCGAAGTGGCGAGGCATGCATTTTTTCCCCTCATTCATACAAATATTAAAGTCAGGCGTTATAAGTTGAATAAGGATGGCACCAAACGCGGCCATTCGCACGATGGCGAAAAAACATTTAAGCTTCGGCCTTTGCATTATGCTACTCACATTGATGCAATGATTTTTGGGCACTATGGCGAGCAGTTACAAAGGAAATATCTGGAGGAACTACGTGAAACAGAGGGATTGACTGATTGCGTTACGGCATATATTCAAATTGCACATCCTGTACGAAAGGGCAAAAACAAAGGAACTATCGATTTTGCACATGAGGTGTTTCAAGAGATAGGGAATAGGGCAGAAAAAGGTTGCTGGGCCTTAAAATATGATATAGAGAAATTTTTCAGCAACATGAACCACCGCATACTCAAAAAGGCGTGGATGGATTTGCTTGGTGAATATACACTTCCAGCCGACCACTACAGTGTTTTCAAAGCTGCAACAAACTTCTCTTTTATATATCGCGATGATTTACGAATGTCGTCCAGCAACTCAAATAGACGTGCTGGCTTTGATGAAAAGCGTCTCGCTCAGATTCGGAAGACCAACGTGTCGGCTTTTTTTTATGATTCTTCGGATTTCAGAGAAACGTTAAAAAAAGGACAATTAAAAGTTCACAAAAA
Organism: Mucilaginibacter pallidiroseus; assembly: GCF_007846085.1. Lineage (GTDB taxonomy): Bacteria > Bacteroidota > Bacteroidia > Sphingobacteriales > Sphingobacteriaceae > Mucilaginibacter > Mucilaginibacter pallidiroseus. The sequence continues at coordinate 220,850 of NZ_VOEJ01000006.1, read as the reverse complement.
CAATTTCAAAAATAACCGCGGTGAAGTTGTTGGAATACCGCAAGGACTACCTATAAGCGCTACTTTAGCAAATTTGTATCTTTTGAATTTCGATAAAATTATGCTTGCAGAAGTCGTAAAGAAGCGAAAAGGCTTTTATCGTCGCTACTCTGATGATATCATTATTGTTTGTGGAGACACTGACAAGATTGAGTTAAACGCTTTGGTTGATGACGCATTGCTTGAAAGCGAATTGCGGGTAAGCCCCGGTAAAAATGAAGAGTATTATTACGCAATTAAAGAATTTAAAGGAAGAAAAAAATTATTATCAAGCCTTTGGAAAAACGGCAAGTTTCATCCAAATCGTCCATTAACATATCTTGGTTTTGAATTTTATGGAGATCGAACGTTAATAAAGTCCGCCAACCTTTCCAAGTTTTATCGCAGGATGATCGTGGCTGTAAAAAGTCGTACTAAGCGCGCTTTTTCAGCGGCCTATAGCGGCCAAAAGTCTAATACTGCCTTATTCAACAGAAGGCTCTACCGCTTATACACAGATATTGATTTAGATAAAAAAACTGTCCGTCGTAGCTTTAAAAAGCTTGTGCCTAATCAATTTGGCGAATTTGTTTACTCAGTTATTAGAAAAGATAACGAATTTCGGAGTAATTATTTTAAGTATGGCGAACGAGCCAGTGAAATTATGGGTACTAACACCATCTCCATGCAAACTCGTCGGCACCGTACAATTTTTAAAAAAGCTGTAAAAAAATACGCCGAATTATATTCTCGTAGGTGTAACCTTGAAAAGGATTGACGCCCTAATATTTTTACTTAAATCAGTAATGTAAACAGATTATAACAATCTATTGAAAACCTTGGGTTCCATAGGCAAACGGTGCCAATAAGAGTGGTTTCATGCTTCAAGTTTATTGCCCAATAGTAAGCGTTATTTGATAAAACCCTGTCTATAAAGCCTGCTGCTTGGTCATATGATGTAGATTTTGGCCTGTTCAGGTAGCGGTTAACGCGCTCGTCGCAACGTAACAAAACCAGTTGCCCGGCATCATCAGCAAATAACTGCCGTAATCTCAGTCGCGAAGTTTCAAGTTCCTTCAATACAAACCCTGCCGACATACTACATGTATATTATTAATTCTTTACGTAAACCGTTTGTTCCAGCGTGTATTTCGCTGTGAGCTGCGGCTGCTCGGCATTACCACCTATTAAAAAGGTAAAGCCGCCTTTTTCGGCTACGCGCTGGTAGTTTTTATCTATAAGGCTCAAGTCTGCGGCAGAGAGGGTTAACGTTATTCTCTTTTGTTCGCCTGCTTTTAAATGCACACGCTTAAAGCCTTTAAGCAACCTGTTGGGCACCACTACCGAGCTTACATCATCTTTAACATATAACTGTGCAACTTCATCACCGTCCTTGTTGCCGGTGTTTTTAATATCAAATGATACAGTTATCGATAGTTGCCCATTTACGGTTGAAGTTTGCGCCTGCGGATTAGCATACTGGAAAGTGGTGTAACTTAGCCCGTAGCCGAAAGTATAAAGTGGTTTGGTGCTGCCTTCAACATAATCATGCCTAACGCTGTTTTGGTGGCCATAGTAAACAGGCAGTTGCCCTACGGAGACAGGTATAGATATAGGCAAGCGCCCGGCAGGGTTATAATCGCCAAACAACACATCAGCGAGCGCGTTACCACCCTCCTGCCCCGGGTACCAACCCATAACAATAGCTGGAATATTGGCAGCGGCCCAGTTGATATTTAAAGGACGGCCCTCTATTAATACCAATACAATAGGTTTGCCTGTTTTTGCAAGTGCCTGCAGCAATTGAAGCTGGCGGCCCATCATATCAAGGCTCTCACGGTCGTAACCTTCGCCGCTTTCCATATCACTCATGCTGGCGTTTACAACGGCCGCACCGGTGGCCAGGTAGCTTGTTTTAAAGTCGCGGGCGCTTGATCCGCCCAGGGCGACTACCACTACGTCGCTTTTCATGGCGGCTTCAACAGCTTGTGCAATTTCGTCTTGCGTGGTATCCCGTATGGCGCAGCCTTTTACATACCTTATAGTTGCCGATGGCACTTTTTGCTTTATACCCTGCAATAAGGTAATAATATTGCTTTCCTGCTGGGGTGCGGTATAATCGCCAAGCTGATTATACATATTGTCGGCATTGGGGCCTACAACAGCTATGTTTTTTATGGATTTATTTAAGGGAAGCAGTTGCTTGTCGTTCTTTAATAGAATGATCGACTCATCGGCCACGCGGCGGGCAAGCGCAATAGCTTCTTTGGTGCGCACTTGCCTTTTCGCCTTATCAGCATCAACATATGGATTATCAAACAAGCCCATTTCAAATTTCAACCTTAGTATACGGCCAACAGCTTCATCAACACGAGCCATTGATACCGAGCCATCGTTAATGGCTTTCAATAACGACTTGCCAAAAACGTTGCCGCCCAAATCATTATCCAGGCCGGCGTTAAATGATTGTGCAGCTGCTTCGATATCGTCGGCAGCCACCTTGTCTGAACCCGAAAGCCCGCTAATGCTGTTAAGGTCCGACACTACAAAACCATTAAAACCCCACTGCTTTCTTAAAACATCGTTAAGCAAATAGCTGTTGCTGCTGCAAGGTATTCCATCTATGGAGTTATAAGCAGTCATGACAGATAATGCCCCGGCTTTAACGGCCCGCTCAAACGGCGGCAGGTAATCTTGCAATAATGCCCGTTGCCCCAACGTAACAAAGCCACCGTTGTGGCCGCCCTCAGGCACACCGTACGCGGTATAGTGTTTTAAAGTGGATATAATATTAGTACCGCTGTTAATGTTGTTTCCCTGAAAGCCCTTTACAACTGCCACGCCCATTGTGCCATTCAGGTAAGGGTCTTCGCCGTAGGTTTCTTCCACTCTTGACCAGCGTAGTTCGCGGGCAAGATCAAGTATTGGGCCGTAGCCTATATGCGCACCTTGCAAGCGTGCTTCTTTACCAATGGTTGTAGCCATTTCTTGTATCAGGGCATCGTCCCAGGTGCTGCTTTGGCCTATTGCCGTAGGGAACACGGTTGTACCTATTGCCATATGGCCATGGGGCGCTTCTTCAGCTAAAAATACCGGGATACCCAGGCGGCTGTTCTCCATTGCCCAACGCTGCATGGCGTTGGTTGCCTTTGCAGCCATATATGGGTCGAGGCCGTTCTCAAGTGTTTTTTTCGTCCATGGGTCGGCACGCAGCGTGCCCCATAGCATGCCTATGTGCTGCTCGGTAATTGCCTTTTTAAACTCAGCCGATGGCCCCACGTTAGTACCGTTTTTTTCATACATGGGCCAACCAAGCAGGGTATTAAGCTGACCTATCTTTTCGGGCAGGGTCATTCTTGATAACAGGTCGCTTACGCGTTTATCAATGGGTGCCTTTGCATTTTTATATACGGGTTTGGTTTGGGCAACAGCCTGTATATTAAGCATCGTAAAAATACTTGTTGCGATGGCTGCGCAGAAAATTGAGTACCGTTTAAAATTGAATTGGTTAACTGGATAAGTTAGATATGACTGTGTTTGGTTTCTAAGCGCTTTTGGCATCATTAATAAGGGGTTATTACCGTCAAATATAATTTGTTTTAGCAGCGAGAGCTGCCTCATAGCTGTTACAGCTCGACCCGCAATTTAATCTAAAAAACGCAATGTGTAAATGTTATATTGACATTAAACCGGAATTTTATCCAGCTTGCCATAAATTTTTATGGCGCTGTTTAAGATAGGCACCGCTTTGTGAAAAACTTCCGGGCACTTGGCCGGGTCTGTTATGTAAAAGTCGCCGGTTTCCTCATTTACCTGCATATGGAAGCGGTGTTTGGCACCTTCATGCTCAACATAAACCTGGAACAACTGCAAGCGGCGGCGATTCATGGTTATAAAATTAAATACGGCTCCTTCGGCTTCGGTGGTGAAGTTTTTCATTTTGCAAAAGTAAGCACATTAATGATAGCTAAGCTGTTTCTTGTAACTGATAACTGGCTTACGACACCTGACTGCTTAAAAATCAAGAATTAAACATTTAAGTCGTCCCTCTGTTGCATGTTGCATTGCCGGCTTGCCTTGTAGTATTGCTTGGTAACTTGCCACAACGCAAACGAATCACGCCATCTATAAACCCATACGCTGCTTTTAGTTTGGATTAACCAAAACTTAAATTAACTTTATAACAACCAATAACTTTACAAATAAAGCAAAGGCGCTTATGATCACACTAACGGTTAATGGGCAAAAACATAAAGTTGATGCCGACCCAAACATGCCGCTGTTATGGGCAATCAGGGATATTATAGGCTTAACGGGCACTAAATATGGTTGCGGAGCGGCGCAATGCGGCGCCTGCACGGTGCATTTAAATGGCGAGTCGGTACGCTCATGCGTTACCAAGCTTAGCCGTGCCGCAGGGCAACAGGTTGTAACTATTGAGGGATTATCAGCCAATAACAACCATCCATTGCAACAGGCATGGAACGAACTTAATGTGCCACAGTGCGGCTATTGTCAATCGGGCCAGTTAATGTCGGCAGCGGTACTGCTCCGGGAAAACCCACAACCAACAGACCAGGATATTGATGATGCTATGTCTGGTAACATTTGCCGCTGCGGCACTTATCAGCGCATTCGCAGTGCAATCCACTTAGCTGCCGAGTTGCAGAGAAAGGCAATGGCCAGTAAATGAAACAGCAAATTTCTACAATAAACAAAAGTACGTTTCCTGCAAAAGCGCTTGCCGTAGTAGCAAGCCTGCTTATAGCAGTGGGTGTAATGGCATTTGCTATAAATGATAAACCCGATGCATCAAAAACCGATACAAGCTATGTTGTTAAAAAGGATAGCGTTGCATCTGTAAAAGCTTTTAAACAGGTTTACACCGTGCTGATGAGTGCCCGTTGCATGAACTGCCACCCATCTGGTGATATTCCATTGCAGGGCGATGATAACCACCTGCACACCATGGCCCCTAAAAGAGGGATTGACGGTAAAGGTGTTTACGCCATGAAATGTGCGAACTGCCACCAGCCAACCAATACACCCGGCTTACATATGCCACCCGGTAACCCCAACTGGCATTTACCGCCGGCCAACATGAAAATGGTTTTCCAGGGAAGAACGCCAAGGCAACTGGCTCAGCAATTGGTTGACCCTAAACGCAATGGCAACAAGGGTATGAAAAAGCTGATTGAACATGCTGACGATGGGCTTGTGCTTGCCGGCTGGAATCCCGGCGATGGGCGGACTTTGCCGCCAATGAGCCATGCCGCCTTTAAAAAAGCCTGGATAACCTGGCTTACTACGGGCGCTTATGCACCAAGTGCAAAAGCTAAATAATGATTTACAGATAAGTTAATTGCTATAAAAGTATTTACTGTATGGAAGCTAACGCAATATCGAGAAGAAATTTCCTGAAAATATCGGGGCTTGCAGGGTCGGCACTTTGCCTGGGCACCTATTTTGTGGCCGAAGCAAAAAACGAAAACCTGATAACCGCCGCAAATGCAGAAAAAGCAGGCATTGAAATGAATGCCTGGATCCATATAGATACCAACGGAAAGGTGACGATTGTTGACCACCGTGCCGAAATGGGCCAAGGCTCGTACCAATCGGTACCGCAAATTGTGGCAGAAGAATTAGAAGTTGACCTGAAAGATATAGATGTAATCTTTGGCGAGGGTAACCAGGAAAAATTTGGCAACCAAATTACCGGCGGCAGCTCAACCATACGTGGGTCATACAAAAACCTGCTTAAGTTGGGCGCTACCTCAAGGGTATTGCTGGTCACCGCTGCAGCTAATAAATGGGGCGTTCCGCTTATTGATTGCTACGCAAAGTCCGGCCATGTATTTCACAGGCCTACCGGCAAAAAGTTCCACTACGGCGAATTGGTTGAGGTAGCTTCGAAGCTTACACCACCGCAGGATATTCCTTTAAAAACACGTGCCGAGTACAAACTGATAGGCAAGCCATTGAACAGGCGCGACAGCCCTGCCAAAACAAACGGCGAAGCCATATTTGGGCTCGATAAAAAATTGCCGGGCATGCTGTATGCTGCCGTCGAGCGCAACCCGCGCATGCGTGGCAAAGTAAAAAGCTTTGATGCAACCGAGGCGCTTAAGGTGCCAGGAGTGAAAAAGGTGTTTAAAGTAAAAATGGGCGTATTTACCATTTACAGGGAAGGTGTAGCCGTTGTGGCAACATCAACCTGGGCAGCTTTACAGGGTAAAAAGGCTTTGAAAGTAACCTGGGACGATACCGGCTTTGAGCACATTAATACGGCTGACATTTACAAAATCCAACATGAAAAACTAAAAACAGACGAAGGGCTTTTGCTGCAAAAGGTGGGCAACCCCGATGCAGCTATTAGCAAGGCGGCTAAAGTTATTGATGTTGTTTACCAAACACCCTACCAAAGCCATAGCGCTATGGAACCGGTAAACTGCGTTGCATGGTACCGGCCGGAAAAGCTGGAGATATGGGGACCAATACAGGCGCCCGAGTGGGTGCAGGATTTTGTGAGCAAGCAAATGAAAATGCCTAAAAAGAATGTTATTGTGAACATGACATTTTTGGGTGGCGGATTCGGTCGGAAAGCTTTTATGGATTATCCTCACGAGGCAGCCGTAATCTCTAAAGAGGCTGGCGCACCGGTGCAGGTTATATGGAAGCGCGAGGACGACCTTACTCAAGGCCCTTACCGCCCCGGTATAACTTATCGCTGCCAGGGCGTTATTGATAATGGCGAAATGAGCGTGGCCAAATTCAGGATGGCCGGGCAAAATATTGATCATTGGAGCAACGGAAAATCATCAGGCAAGGCTAATGACAGCACATCAGAAGGTTTCCTGAAACCGTATTTCGACAGCATTAAAAACGTGAGTTTTGCTGAGGTCGTATTTGAGGCGCCGATACCTGCCATGTGGTGGCGATCTGTATATGCATCTACCAACGGTTTTGCTTATGAAAGCTTCCTGAACGAGATGGCTCATGAAGCAAATAAAGATCAGCTCGATTTTAGACGTGCTTATCTTAAAGACGAGCGTTGCCAGCAGTTGATAGATAAACTTGAAAAAGTATCGGGCTGGAAATCGCGCGATAAAAAATCGGGCTATGGCGTGGCCATTACCGAGTGTTTCAATACCACGGTTGGCCAGGTAGTAAAAGTATCGCGCCAGCAAAACGGCAAAATAAAAATTGACAAGGTGTGGGCCGTTATGGATTGCGGCTGGTACGTTAACCCTGATATTATTGCCGCACAGGTTGAAGGCAGTGTATTGATGGGCCTGGGTGCCGCCACCACGCATGAGATCACTTTTAAAGACGGCCTTGTGCAGCAAAATAACTTTTATGACTACCCTATGCCGCGAATAGCCGATATGCCACCCGTAGAAGTACACATCATGGAGAATACCGCTGATGCAGGCGGCGTTGGCGAACCTGGGTTGCCGCCTTTTGCACCTGCGCTCACAGATGCCATTTTTGACCTTACCGGCAAGCGTATACGTAAGCTGCCGTTTGATATGCAAACAGTTTAAACGCGTGCAGGGGATATTTTGAAAGAAATTAAGGACATAGTAAACGCGTTTAATGCAGCACAAAAGCTGCAGACTAAAACTGCATTGGCTACTGTAGTGCATGTAGATGGCTCGTCGTACCGGCGTGCCGGGGCACGTATGCTCATTACTGAGGACGGACAACTAACCGGAGCCATAAGCGGCGGTTGCCTGGAAGGCGATGCTTTGCGCAAAGCGCGCCTGGTAATAATGCAGCAAAAGCCAATGCTGGTTACTTATGACACAACCGACGATGATGATGCCAAACTCGGTGTACAACTTGGCTGTAATGGCGTTATCAGTATCCTTATCGAACCGGTTGACCCGTCGTTGGAAAACAACCCTGTAAGCTTTTTGCAAAAGTATCTGAGCGCACGCGAGCCGGTTGTGCTGGTAACTGTTTTTGATATGGAAAACAGGCAGTCGCCTCAATACGGCACTTGCCTGCTTATGGATGCTAATGGACAAACGCAAGGCTACCTGCCCCAGGAAGTTGGCGTAACGGTGATGAAAGATGCGCTGGAGCTTTTACAAACCAACGGTGCAGCTAGCGAAGTATACAGCAACCATAATAATTACACCTGCTTTGTTGAATTACTACTGCCACCAATATCCCTGATTGTTGCTGGCGCGGGTAACGATGCCTTGCCGCTCGTGGCATTTGCAAAAATATTAGGATGGAAAGTTACCCTTATCGACGGCAGGCCTAATTACAATACGCCGGATCGTTTCCCGGATGCTAATCGCATAGTCGCAAAAGCGGAAGAGGCACTAACAAACGTATTGCCTGATAACCGTACCGCATTTATGCTGATGACGCACAATTATAATTACGACATAGCATTACTGCAGCAGCTTTTACCGCTGAGCCTGCCCTATATTGGTGTGCTTGGCCCAAAAAAACGGCTCAATAAAATGCTTGACGAAATAGCCGCTACCTCTCCGAGCGACTACAGTATCGAAAACATACACGGCCCTGCCGGGCTTGACCTTGGTGCCGAAAATGCCGAACAGATAGCACTTTCCATCGTATCAGAAATCCAAGCGGTATTTAGCAAGCTGACCGGGCAGCCGCTAAAAAACAAGGCTGTGATACATGACCGCGAAACGGAGCACGTTATTGAAAAATAATTTTGTGGATGGCTTACATCTACATATTAAAATCAAGCCCATCGCCAATCTCAAACAGGATTAAATCAGCGCAAAGTGATTTTTTAGGAGTGGCACAGCTTTACTAAATATCTTTTGCAACCTTTGCCAATCAAATACACGCTTTGTTAACAGATAACCACGGACGAACAATAAGCTATTTAAGGCTTGCAGTAACAGACAGGTGCAACCTGCGCTGCTTTTACTGCATGCCCGAGCATGGGCTGGACTGGCTGTCACGAACAGAGCTTATGAGCAATGCCGAAATGCTGCGCATTTGCAGCCTGCTGGTAAAGATGGGCATTGATAAGATCCGCATTACCGGTGGCGAACCTTTTGTGCGCAAGGATATCATGGAACTGCTTACCTCGCTTTCCCAACTTAAAGGGTTGAAGGACTTGTCTATCACCACCAACGGTATTTTAACCGCACCCTTTGTACCGCAACTTAAAGCACTGGGTGTAAAATCAGTAAACCTGAGCCTTGACACGCTTGATGCAAATCGCTTTTTTACCATAACCCGCCGCGATGAATTTGATGCAGTTATGCTTACGCTGGATACTCTTTTAAGCCACGGCATCGAGGTTAAAATAAATACCGTGGTAATGGCAGGCAAAAACACGCAGGATATCCCGGCGCTGGTGGCACTCACAAAAGACAGGCCCGTGAGCGTGAGGTTTATCGAGGAGATGCCGTTTAACGGCGAGGGGCATGACTATTCCGGCGTATTGTGGAACCACCTGCATATTTTACAGGAGATTAAAAACCTTTATCCTGACCTCCAAAAAACTACCGACACGCAATTTTCTACCGCTTATAATTACCAGGTACCCGGGCATACGGGAAGCGTTGGTATTATTGCAGCTTATTCGCGCACATTTTGCGGCACTTGCAACCGCATACGCCTAACACCATCGGGCATGCTTAAAAACTGCCTTTACGATGATGGCGTGCTCAATATTAAAGATCATTTGCGAGCCGGCACCAATGATGAGCAACTTGAACAAATACTGTTGAAAGCATTTAATAACAGGGAAATTGATGGCTGGGCAGCAGCCGAAAAACGAATAGCGTCGCCCAACGAATCAATGGCTTCTATTGGCGGATAGGTATTTTGGCAGTAAGCACCGTTAACGATGTGACACGCATAACACTCCTTGCCAATTTTTTGTCGCCCGGAACGATAAGCCTGAAGGGTCCGGCGTTAGCTGGTAAGTTTTTGCCATCCATCTGGTTAGCCAGGATAATGGTTTTGTCGGTATACGCAGGGTCAATCTCTGGCAAAGCAATCACAACCTGGTAACCATCTGCCGCAGATACTAAAAGGTACTTGGTTAATATTTTACCTTTAAGCTGGTTGTTAGGCACCGCGCCCGCTTTGGTAAGTACATCAAAAAGTGAAATACCTGAGTAAGTATGCTCTTTACCTTCCTTGTCGTTATGTTTTAATTGTATAACCTTCATCGACGTAAAACTTGCCGCGTTAATCTTGAAGGGTGTTGCTATATCACCATCAACAACTACTTCGGAAGTTTGTGCAAAGCCGGCCAGGCTTAAAAAAACCGATACTATTAAAAGTGTAAATATTCTGGTCATCGTATTAAAACTGTAAGCCTAAAAGTACTAAGTTTTAACTGCCCGGAAAATTTAATTATAAACCTTTGTACCATAACAATATTTAAAGAATGCTGTATTTACTTTAAACAAAGGCAATTTATACCAAAAACACATTTACTATAACTATGCAATCATTAAACGGAAAAACAGCTATTATTACCGGTGCCGGTAAAGGCTTAGGCAAAGCAATGGCACTTGCCATGGCTGCCGAAGGTGTTAACCTGGGCCTCATGGCACGCACCGAAGCAGATATTAAAGCAGTTGCCGATCAGGCAAAACAGATTAATCCAAACATACAGGTAGCTTTTGCCACAGTTGATGTTGGCGACTATGAGCAGGTTAAAGCTGCGGTAGCAAGCGTAACGTCTTCTTTAAAAACGGTTGATATCCTAATTAACAATGCAGGCATACTCAAAATGGGCGGCATACTTGAGCTGCCTGTGGAAGATTGGGAGCAGGTTTTCCGTATAAACGTGTTGGGCACCTACTATATGGTACACGAGGTTTTGCCATTGATACAAGCGCAGGGCAAAGGCGATATTATAAACGTTGCCTCTACCGCGGGGCTAAAGGGTGCTGCAAAAATGAGTGCATACGGTGCATCAAAAGCGGCTATGATAAATTTCACCGAGGCGCTGATGCAGGAAGTTCGCAAATCCAACATCCGCGTTACTACGGTAAACCCAAGCACCATCGCTACCGACATGACTTTGCAAGCCAACTTTACAGATGGCAACGTGGAGAAAGTTTTACAGCCCGAAGATCTGGCATTTTTGGTGGTTAATAACCTGAAGTTGCCGCAACGCGCCTTTGTAAAAGAAGTTGGCTTGTGGTCGACCAATCCATAAGTAATTGAATGACACCTACGCCTCGTAAAGCGTAGGTGTCATTTATACTATATTAAAGCTTCAACCTCTATTTAGGCTGATAAAGCTGGTTAACAAAAATAGTTAGGCCATAGTCGGTAGCTTTCCATTTATCATCCAAAGCCTTGGGCACCTTACCGGGGCTTTGTGCAAAGTTGCCCGCAACAATATCCATATCGCCATCGCCGTCTACATCCGCTTTAATAAGCGCAAGGCTTTTAATGGGCACATCGCGTTTTACAGTATAAGCTTTGAACTTAAATCTATCCTTGTCAACATTTTCCAGGTAAACGAACGACTCATCAACCAATTTGGTAAAATCCGGGAAAAAGGCCGAGGCGGCAAAGTCGATGTCGCCATCCTTGTCAAAGTCTTCTGCAAGTACGCGGGTAACGCCGTAAACAGGATAAAAAAACTTTTCCTTAAATGAACCGCCACCGGTATTGATATTGATGCGGATGCCATGATACGGCTTCAGGATATTGGAATAATCGGCATTATCGCCATGCACGGTTATTATGTCCGTAAGGCCGTCGTTATTATAGTCGGTGAGCACCATGTCTGTTGTGCCATAATTTGGCGGGAAACGCAATACCCTTTTGGCGCTAAATTTTAGCTTATCCTTTTGGGAAAATATATAAACGCTCTCGTCGCCTTGGGCAAACATGGCTATGATATCCTTTTTGCCATCACCATCCATATCCCGCACGTAACACTTTATCGCACCAGGCAACTGTAACAAAACCTTCTCTTTATAGCTACCATTTTTATCAGGTACAAACAGCGATAATGAGCCTATTTTATTGCCAAAGTTACATACCACTATCTCGGGTACTCCGTCGTTATTTAAATCCTCCACCACCGAGCTTACCGGCCGGTGCAAGGCGGGTAAAGTAGTTGTGCTGTTACCCGCAGCATACTTCACAAAACTACCTGTGCTAAGTTCGGTAGGGTATAGTTTGCCTATTTCGGTAAAGTAGGTGTCTGCACCGTTGAAAGTAAAATCTACCGCAGGACTTGCAGTTTTAATGGTATTGACAACTCCTTTACCGCTTTGCCAGTTATAAACGCGGTTATAAAAGTCACCTATCCATAACGTCTTAGTCTGCCTGTTAAATCTAAGGCTTGTTATTAATGATGGTTTTTGCCCATCAATTTTTACATCTTTGGCTACAAAACTGGTTAGGGGAAGGTTTCGCGTCAACCGCTTTTCGTCGACTGCAATGCTGTCCGGCGCAGCGTTTATAATGTATGCTGATAATTGCTTCCACTCCTGGTCGGTAAGCATAGGTTGGTCGGGGATGATATTGTTTTGGGTAACTATTTTTCTTTCTTCTGCAGATAGCCCCCGCAGCGGATCGTACCCCGGGTAAATGATGCCCATACGGCTTGCCATAACCGGCAATACGCCCGATCGCCAAACTTCTTTGGTTAAACTTGCAGGGCTTGGCTGCATGTGGCAAATGCTGCAGTATTTTATGAATAATGACCGCCCTTTGTCATCACCTTGTTGACTGGAACGCTTTATAGTGAAGGCGTTGAGGCCGGTGTGTAATGTTAAACACGCCAATCCGCCCAAAACCCATGTTTTAACATTCATTAAATTAAGGTAGCGCTTTGTATCCATTTGGTAAGGATAAACCACTGTTGACGGCACTTCGTCCCAAAATAGTTACATAAGCAGCGGAAATTGATATCAGCTTACCGGTGTCAAATGCCCTTAATTGTAACAGAACAGCAATAACTGCCCACTTGTAAAAACCTATACATCAAAAAGGTGTTTGCTTTTTGTTAATTGCAGCCCGCACACATGTATAGCTATTTAAATCTAAGGCAACACTTTTTTATACCAATAATTATTTGGCTGCTCGCAGTACCCGCTTTTGCCCAAGCCCCTACTGCCTACGCTGCTGCGCCTGATAGTACGTTGCGTGTTGCAACCGCAACCGAGCGGGGAAGTGCTAACACCCATCGCCAATATAAAACTGCCATCAACCCTGCATTTGATGACTATTTGCAACAGGCGCTTGCTAATGTCAACACACGCAGGCAACTGCTTGCAGGCCTGCGCACAGCAAACCCTGTAAGCAACCAAACGCGTAACACCTATTACCGTCTGGCAGGGCTTTTTTCAAAGGCAAAGCTTTACCCGCAGGCCGTAAAATGTTATTTAAAAAGCGGAGCACACTACGCTTATGCAGACTTAAGCGCAGCGGATGAACAGCTGGCAGATAGCCTCTTATCTCTCTCATCAAAACATCTTCATCGAAAAAGTGCGCCTATCAATTACAGCACGGTAGCGCAGGTTTTTGAAGATGGCAAAACAGCAAACGGTTATGCTATAATTGTACACATACGCCAACCTGTACCGGGCAAAGCTAAAGTGCATAAACTGGCAAATTCGGGTCATTCGTTTATAACGCTAATGAAGTTCAATAGTGATACCACTACCACCACCCTATCCTTTAGCTATTACCCAAAGCACCAGCACCCTTTTGCCGGCACGCCGCTGTTCCCAATGTCGCATGGCACGCTGAAGAACGACGCAGGGTACGACACTGATGAACTTGTGGCCAAAGCAATTGATAAAATTGCTTTTGATAGCCTACTGGCACTAACGCAACGTTACAGCCAAAGCCGCTACAACCTCAATAAACATAACTGTACCGACTTTACCCTTGATGCAGCCAAAATTGCCGGTATAAATATTATAGAAACCAAAGGCAGCTGGCCGCTTGGCAAAGGGAATAACCCCGGCATTACCGGCCAAAGTATTTTACAAGGAAAATTATATAATACCGCTACAGGCAGTACAGACGGGCTTTTTATTTACTTCGACGATAAATTGCTAACAACCAAACAATGATCAGGCAAGCCGTCCCTACTGATGCGCCGCATATTGCACCATTAATAATTTTGGCTATGGATAGCCTGGCTGCAAAGTTCGCCAATAGCAATGATCCTGAAACCATACTTTATCTTTTTACCCTTTTTGCAGGCAAAACAGGCAACCAATATAGCTACGAAAATGCGCTTGTATATGAAAACGAAACAGGTATTTGCGGGATGATATTGGCTTATGATGGTGCCCGACTGAATGAACTGCGCGAACCATTTTTGCAGTATACGAAAGCTTATTTGGGTTTTACCGGCCAGCCCGAAGATGAAACGCATCCCGGCGAATACTATATTGATTGCCTTGCTGTAAAACCGGAACACCAGGGCCGTGGTATTGCCACACGACTCATAACAGCGTTAATTGATAAGGCCGGGCACAGCGGGCACAAAACCATAGGCCTGTTGGTAAGCAACCCACTTGCCGAAAAGCTTTACACCGCCCTTGGCTTTAAGGAAATAAATAACGTCACTTTACTTGGCGGTGTTCATAAGCACTTGCAATACCGGGTTGTTTAACACTTCTTGATGCATAGCGTCAACTGTAACTTCGTTATCAAGTACACTAGAAATGAATCTTTACGAGGTGCTTAAAGGGCAATTAAATTGAAATAGATTTGCTTGTTGCGCTGCCATCGCTTACTTTCACTAACCATTACTTAACCGACCCATGGACAGAAGCAATTTTTTAAAAAGCAGCCTGTTGGCTACAGGTGCAATTTTAGCGGGTAACGCTGCAATAGGTTGCACAACCGACCCCGCAGCAACTATAAACACCGCTCCGGGCAAACCATTTAATCTTAACTATGGTCCGCACGATAGTATGTTTAAAAACAGCGCCGGCAGCAACTTTTTAGATCAGATCCAATTTGCTTATGATCAGGGCTTTCGCGGTATTGAAGATAATGGAATGGCCAGCCGCCCTGCTGCCGAGCAGGAAAAAATTGGCAACCTGTTAGCCAGGCTCAAAATGAGCATGGGCGTTTTTGTGGTTGATAAAGGCGGCAACGGTGCCAACACACTCACGGCAGGCAAGCAGGAATACATTGACATATTTTTAAACGGATGCCGACAGGCGGTAGAAGTTTCTAAGCGTTGCGGCGGCAAGCTGGCCACTGTAGTGCCGGGAGATTTTACGCGCAACTTGCCCTTGGATATCCAAAACGCTAACGTGATAACTGCGCTGCGCAAGGGTGCCGAAATATTGGAACCGCACGGCATAGTGATGGTGCTTGAGCCCCTCAGCGACACGCCCGACCTTTACCTGCGTACATCGGCACAAACCTATATGATATGCAAGGCGGTAAATAGTCCATCGTGCAAAATACTGTTCGATATGTACCACATGCAAAAAAATGAAGGTAACATCATCAATAACATAAAACTTACCTGGGACGAGATTGGCTACTTCCAGGTAGGTGACAATCCCGGCCGTAACGAGCCCACAACCGGCGAAGTTAACTATAAGAACATCTTTAAATTTTTACACCAGAAAGGCTACAAAGGCGTAATAGGTATGGAGCACGGCAACTCCCTGCCCGGTAAAGAAGGCGAGGCCCGTGTTATACAGGCCTACCGCGAAAGCGATATGTTCCTATAATTATTTAAGCGCCTTTTTAATGGCCGCCTCCGTTACTGTTGCCATTATCTTATAGCCTGCTGCGTTAGGGTGCACGCCATCGGTAGTGAGTTCGGCTTTTTGGCCAAGCTTATCATCAACCAATGGGGTAAAGTAATCAAGCACAATAAATTTATTGGCCTCGGCATACGCTTTTATCATTTTGTTCAGCGCAATTATTTTTGGCGCCGGCTCAAGGCCTTTGCGCCATGGGTAATCATTAACGGGCAGGTACTCGCACAAAATAACTTTGATGTTGTGCAGGCGCGCAAGCTCGGCCATAGATTTAATGTTATCCATAATACGCTCATTGGTAACGTGGCCTGTGTTGCCTGCAATGTCATTGCTTCCGGCCAAAATAATTACCAATTTGGGTTTAAGATCAATCACATCCTGCCTGAACCTGATAAGCAACTGCGGCGACAGCTGACCCGAGATCCCCCTGTCAATGTACGGTCGGCCCGCAAAAAACTCGGGCACCTTGGCTTTCCAGAACTCAAATATCGAGCTGCCTAAAAACACCACACGTTTTTCGCCGGGCTTTGGCTCGCCAAGGGCTTTATTTTCCTGCTCGTAGTGCGACAGGGCCGCCCAATCATCCTTAAAATCTTCTTTTTGCTGCGCGAAGGCACAGGTTGTAACGAGTAGCATTGCTGGTAACAGGCGGGCAATTTTCATAAGGGTAGCTTTTTGGTAGCGGCTCAAAAATAACCTATTGGTAACTTAAGGGTAAAGCTTTTTAAAAAAATTTAATGGCAAGGTGCAAACACCGCTTTTGGTACTAATTTTATGGCAGCAAACTACCTTAAAACATCTGCTGCAAAATGGACATTACAATTGATGAACTGAAAGCCATACCCGCATTGCAAGCCGTACCCGACGAGCAACTGCAGTGGCTTATTGATGTAGGCGAAGTATTTGAGCTGCGGGAGGGCGAGCGCATATTTAACGTAGGCGACCCTATCAATAAAATGTTCATCATCCTGGAGGGAGCTATACGCCTGTGCGCTGTTCAAAATGGGAAAATGCGTGAGTTAGCCACCATCAAAAAAGATGGCATTACAGGTTTCCTCCCCTACTCGCGTGCTACAAATGCATTTGGCTATGGCGAATGTACCCAGCTGTCGCGTTTTTACCAATGCACGGCAGAAGATCTAAAGGAAGGCACCCGGTTACATTACGAGCTTACCGAGGCGTTGGTACATACCATGACCAGCCGCGTGCGCGATTTTACCAGCATGCAGCAACAAAACGAAAAGATGTTTGCCCTTGGGAAACTATCTGCCGGGCTTGCCCATGAATTGAATAACCCTGCAGCCGCCATAACACGTGGCGCAGCATCACTGCGGGGGCAAATTAAAAACCTGCCACTGTTATTTAAGGATGTTGCTACGCTTAATATCGAGCCGCATAAAATTGACAGCATAAATAATCTTATCCTCGAGCGCGTAAGCCAGACGGATCGCCCGGTTTTGAGTATGATGAAAAGGTCTGAATTGGAGGATGACCTGTACGACTGGTTGCTGGATCATAACGCAAAAGACGTTGACACCGCAGAAAACCTGGTAGACTTTGATTTCTCTATAGACGACCTCGAGCACATCAACAGCTGTATACCTTCGCCACAACTTCAGGTGGTATTGGGTTGGATCAATAATTACCTGCTTACCGAAAAAATGGCGCAGGATATCAGCGAGTCATCTCAGCGCATATCAGAACTGGTACAATCGGTAAAAACGTTTACCCATATGGATCGTGACAGCAGCAAACAGCTATTAAACGTGCACGATGGTATTCGCAACACTTTAACTATGCTCGATTATAAGCTGCGCAAAGCCAATATCCAGGTAGTGCATCATTTTGATGAAAACCTGCCTCATATTAAAGCCCTTGCCGGCGAACTTAACCAGGTGTGGACCAATATAATTGACAACGCCATTGATGCAATGGAAGTAAACGGCAGCGGCGAACTGGAAATCTCAACCCGGCAGGACAAACACTTTGTACAGGTTATTTTGAAAGATAATGGCCCCGGCATACCGGATGAAATCAAGTCGCAGATCTTTGATCCGTTCTTCAGTACCAAGGATATAGGCAAAGGCTCGGGCCTGGGGCTTGATGTGGTTAACCGTATTGTAAAACAGCACAATGGCTCGGTTAAGGTAACATCAGTACCCGGCGATACCGAATTTGAAGTTTGTTTCCCTATTAACGACGATTAACATAACCTATAATCTCCCACAACACACAACATGGATTTACCTATCATATTTGTTATTGACGATGACCACCAGGTTTTGCGCGCCATTACCCGCGACCTGAAAACACATTACCGCGAAACCTACCGCATTTTAAGCACAGCATCGGCCAAAGAAGCGCTGGACAGTTTGCTGGAATTGAAAAATAAAGGTGAAGTAGTGGCCCTTTTCCTGTCGGACCAACGGATGCCCGAAATGGAAGGCGTGGAGTTTTTATGTCGTGCGCAAAGCTTTTTCCCTGAAGCCAAACGCGTGTTGCTAACAGCCTACGCAGATACCGATGCGGCCATACGCGCCATAAATGATGTTAAGCTCGATTACTACTTAACCAAACCATGGGACCCGCCCGAGGAAAAATTATACCCGGTATTAACCGATTTGTTAGAAGATTGGAACGGTAACTACCGGCCGGCGTTTAAAGGAATAAAAGTTATTGGTTACCCATATTCACCCAAATCGCACGAGATAAAAGAGTTTTTGTCGGGCAACCTGGTGCCCTATCAATGGATAGATGCTAATACCGATGAAGCTAAACAGCTAACCAAACTTAACAGCATCGAACCCAAAAGCATGCCTGCCGTGATTTATGATGATGGCACCATACAATGCACGCCCACCATTATTGAAGTAGCATCGCGCATTGGCCTTAACCCTAATGTTAAGAATGAACTGTATGATGTAGTAATAATTGGTGCCGGCCCTGCCGGTTTGGCGGCATCGGTTTACGGATCGTCGGAAGGATTAAAAACTTTGCTTGTTGAGCGTAAAGCTCCCGGCGGGCAGGCGGGTACCAGTTCGAGAATTGAGAACTATCTTGGCTTTCCCAATGGGTTGAGTGGTGCCGACCTTACCAGGCGTGCCATCACCCAATCTACCCGTTTCGGTACAGATTTTATCTCACCGCAGGGCGTTAAGGAGATCAAAACACAGGGCAATTACAAAATGCTGGTGCTTGATGATGATACCGAGATAAAAACCAAGGCCGTTGTGATAACCACCGGGGTTGATTACAGGCAGCTAACTACACCGGGCATTGAAAAGTTTACAGGTGCAGGCATTTACTACGGTGCCGCCATGACTGAGGCTGCATCATGCAAGGATAAAGAGGTTTACATTGTTGGCGGTGGTAACTCTGCCGGGCAGGCTGCCATGTACCTTTCAAAATTTGCCAAAAACGTATATATCCTTATCCGTAAGGAAAGCCTTGCAGCTACTATGTCGTCTTATCTGATTGATCAGATAAACGGCCAAAGCAACATCCAGCTGCTGCCGTACAGCGAAATTACCGAAGCCCGCGGGGATGAGCGCCTTGGCGAGCTTGACATTCAAAACTTACAGACCAAAGAAGTACGCACGGTAAATGCCGACGCATTATATATTTTTATAGGTTCCAAGCCTTATACCGATTGGCTTTGCGGCGATATTATTGTGAACGACCGCGGTTTTGTTGAAACCGGCCGCGACCTTAACATGTGCCCGGATTTTGAAAAAACCTGGAAAAACAAACGCGACCCTTACTTATTGGAAACCAGCTGCCCCGGTATTTTTGCCGCCGGCGACGTACGCGCAGGTGCCATGAACCGTGTTGCATCTGCCGTAGGCGAAGGCTCTATGGCCATCAGCTTCGTACATAAGTATTTGGCTGAAGTTTAGCCAATTATATAAGAAAAGGCGGCTACTATTTAAGCGGCCGCCTTGTTCTTGTATTACTTTTTCATTGATGTATAGCTATCACTAACCTTCTATTTCACTTAGATGCGGCTCCTGCTCATCTTCTGCAATCGCGTTAACACTTCGTCTTTGATTCTTATTCAATTTTAAAACAGGCAGGCCGCTTTTCTGAAGCAAAACCATAGGGTCGATACTGCTTTTATGTATCTGGCTGAAAGAGCATGCCTCGCGCTCGAGTATCATATCAATTTGCTGCTCTTCTAAAAAATTCCTGAACATGCTTAAAGTGCTGCCATATAAAAATTCAATTTTTATACTGTTTACCTGACTGTATTGCTCTCTAAGCTCATTACCCCGGCGGTAAAACCCTTCACTAACTTTCTCAAACTCGCGGCTGCGTCTGCTTAGCATCATCAATTCGGTAGCCGAGTCGGACAGTTTGAACATGTGCAGAAATACCAGGTTAAGTTCCTCAAACTGTAGTTGGTTAATAAGCACGGGTATGCTATCAAATGCCTCGGGCTGATAGTCGGTTGGGATCAATATCGTTTTCATGAGTAGCTGATTTATAAAACCTTAGATATACAATGATACCTGCCACTCGTTAGAAAATTTTAAGAAAGTATTAAGAAAAGCATTAGAATTTAAATTATCAGTAACCCTGTAAAAGTAGTATTTAAAAGCTTTTCGGCTATGTTTTGGTTTAAACAAAATAAATATCAAGCCCAATTATTAGCGACTATTAAGAAATACCGCTTAATGCGTCGACCACAGGCAGGCTGATTTCAATCTCGGTGCCTACCCCTTCTTCAGACCGTATATTTATTGAGCCTTTATGCAGGCTAATGATGTTAAGCGTTAATGGGAGGCCTACGCCGTGCCCCGTATATTGTGCTGTATTAGATGCCCTAAAGAAAGGCTCGAATATATGCTGCTGATCGTCTGCCGGGATGCCTATACCCTTGTCTTTCACCTTAATAATTATATAACCGTTTGCAGCGCATATTTTAATGTGTACCGGTTGGTTATTGGAATACTTGCAGGCATTCAGTACAATGTTACTTATGGCTAGCTGCAGCAGATTAGCATTGCCCTCGGTATATAACTGCGATTCGGTGGTTGGCAAAGCATCAAAATCTATGATGATTTCGCTTTTGGGGTCAATCCGCTTTGCGGAGTTGGCAACATGTATAACTAATTCGTCGGCACGTATTTTTTGCCAATGCTGCTTTTTACCGTCGAAACCTGTTTGCGCCAGTCCCAAAAGGCTTGCTAAAATGTCGGCTAATTTTTCAGCCTCGGTAAGGATGGATGCTACCTGGGGTTGCAGCCTTGGCGGCAGTTGGTTGTGGGCCAATAATAGTTCCGTTTCGGCGGTTATGATGGTAAGCGGTGTACGCAACTCGTGCGAGGCATTGCTTACAAAATTGTTTTGCGTTTCAAAGGCTGTTTCCAGCCTGGTAAGCATGTTGTTAAAAGTTGTTATCAGCTCGGCAATTTCGTCTTTGGCATTTGCATTCTCCAGTCGTAAATGCAGGTTATTTGCCGATATATTTTGCACGCTTTTTATAATGTTACGTACCGGCCTTACCGTAAAATATGAGAATACTTTGCCGGCGAACCAGGTGAGTATTATAGATACCAGGAAGATGGCCAGCAATATTCGCTTAAGTTTTTCGAGTTCCTTAAACCCATATGGGTCGGTAGCGGTAACCACAACCATATACTTTTGCCCCTGGCTCTTGGACAAGCCGCCGGCGTAAAAAACGTTCTTTTGTGTGTATCGTATCTTGCGCCCCCTGGCTGCAATTATATCATCATAAAAAGTTTTGGGTGGGTTTAGTACAGGTATATAATTACCAGCTTTAACAGTATCAAGGCGCACGATATATTCTGTTTCGTTGGCCAGCTTTTCCAGGTAGCGCTGCCGCACGTTTTTGTATGCTGTAGATTCCTTATCGGGATTGATGCTGATCTCGGCAGCCAAGTTTACCCGCGCTTCCAGCCGTTTAAAAAAATCCTCAAAATTAAATTCGGATACAAAATAGAATATCGATGCATTAAGGAGTAAAAGCCCCAGGATAGATATCCCCGAAAAAAGTAAGGTTATTTTAGTTTGCAGCTTCATGGCTGTCGTCTTTAAATATGTAGCCCATACCAAAAACGGTGTGTATCAGCCTGGCTTCGCCGTTGCTATCTATTTTTTTTCGCAGGTAGTTAACGTACACATCAACCACGTTGGTGCCCATATTAAAATCGATATCCCAAACATTCTCCAGGATCTGTATGCGCGATAATATCATGTTCTGGTGCTTTACAAAGTATTCCAGCAGGCGGTATTCTGTTGCTGTTAAAGCTATGTTGCGCCCGTTACGTTTAGCTGTTTTTGAAGCAATATCAACTTCCAGGCCTGCAATGCTTACTATATTTTTATTGGCCTCGGCCCTGCGGCTGCGGCGTACCAGGGTATGAATGCGTGCCTCGAGCTCGGCAAATTTAAAAGGCTTTGCCAGGTAATCATCGGCCCCGGCATTGAGGCCCGTTACTATATTTTCGGTACTGTCCAGCGCGGTAAGCATCAGTATAGCTACGCTATCATCATGTTTGCGCACCTCCTTACAAACCTGTATGCCGTTTAACCCGGGCAACATCACATCAAGGATAATAACATCAAACTTGTGATTTATTGTCATTTCAACGCCTGTTATGCCGTCGGCGGCTACACTTACATCCATGCCTGCCTCTGTTAAACCACGTACAATTACCGATACCAGGCCCGGTTCATCTTCAACAAGTAATACTTTCATCAAGCTATTTCATTCGGCTAAAGTTTTGCTACACACACGCAACCTTAAACGGCTACATGGCTGCAAACACTTTGTTGTTGTAAATGGGGGCTTACAATTATTAAAGGTTAAAGCTCAAACTGGGCTTTATACAAATTTGCAAAATATATTATGTTTTTTTAAGCGTTTGCTTACGCAGCAGATTAATTACCACATACGCACCAATCATTGCCGGGAAAAATAACAGGAACGAACGCTGTAGCAAAGTAAATATAGGCAGCAAAGTAGCGGGTATTATGGTACCGAACAATTTTGAAATTAACACCTCTGCAAAGCCGCTGCCACCGGGGCTGGGTGCAAAGTAAATACCAAACTGTATAATAACCTGGAAGGCAATAACCTGCACCAAATTGGCATGCACACCAAGGCCTAAAAGAATTACCCATTGCAGACAATATTTGTTCAGATAAAGCAGTGTGGTTATTAATAAACTTAGCGGAAACAAATAAGGGTTTTTCCTGATGATGACACTGCAGGTTTGCTGGTAATGGTTGATGTTTTGATATGTTTTCTCGCCCCATGCAGTTAACTTTTCTTTACGCTTGGGTATCAGCTTTGAAAGGCCTGCCGCAATTTTACGGATGGCTGTGCCTACCCACAACGGTTTCCAAAAAGCAAGCATAAAGGCCACCAAAAATAGCAGGAAGAAGGTAAACCCGAACTTTAGCATATCTGGTACAAAACTGCTTACCGAACTGGTATCCATCAGCATAATGGCCACAAAACCGGCAAGCGGCATAAATATCAGCGTAGCACCCATATTAATGAGGCTGATGGCAAAGGCATCTATAAATTTTAAACCCGCACTGGTATACACAAAAATTTGTGCCGGGCCTGCGCCGCCATGTGCCGGGGTAACTGCCCCCATAAACATGTTGGCCACGTTTGCCCTAAAACTTACCCAATGCGACAGGCCGGGTTTAAGCTTGCGCGCATAAATATGATTACGCCAGCTGCCAAGCATCAAATCAACAAAAAGCATTACAAAGCAAATAGCAATATACTTGATAGATATATGCTGCAGCGCCTCAACTGTTTTGCCTGTATTGGTATAAAAAAAGATGCCGGCAATAGTAATAACGGTTATCAGCGCGAACCACAGCGTACCTTTAATGATAACCGATTTGTTGAATATATTTTTTGCTTCCTGTTTTTCCTGCTGCACTGCTGCTGTTTGTGTTTGGCCCGCCATTTAGGTTTTGTAAACGATAAATATAATTAAAATAACGGTTCGCCTTCAGACTGTTTAGGCGTTATGCCTTTCCACTTCAATATGGTATCAAACAAATCGGCTGTACGGGCCGGGCGGGTGTTCCAGCCTTTTTGATTGTAAATAAGCGGCACGTGTATGTGCTGCCGATGCAATGAGCCATGAGAACCAAGGTGCTCGGGGTATTCCCAAAAGTCGCGCAAGTCATACCCTATATCGGCACTTACCACAATATCCCCCGCTCTGCGGCTGCGGAACAATTGGTAAATTTGAAAAATAGCATCAGGATAGTCAGTATCAAAGGTAGCCTCCAAAATATTGCGATGCCCGGTTGCTTCTATCTTACCTCCATAATGCAATACGTCTGCGGTTAATGGCTCATAAGCAAATACCTCGCCCTTGACAGTAATCTTGGCTTTGCCCTCCTGGTTGTGTACAATGTAAGTATGATCTTCGTCACCGCGATAAATCACAAAATCAACGGCGTCTTCTTTAACCAGCTTCTGCAATCTATCTGCCCCCATAGCCTCAATAATACCTTGTTCGCGCAGTACATGGTCGCCGGCGTGGTTAAGCAAATGGATACTTCCAAACGAATTGCCCGAGATCATGACCGCCGATTTTGGATTACTTTTCCAGATAACAGGATAATAAACAGATTTTAGCCCGTTGGTGGTCATCCAGTCGCCCAGGTCAAGATGTTTGGTTGTAGGTGTAAGGCCATGATCAGATGTCATTACAAACAGGGTATCATCCCACCATCCTTTTTCCTCGAGCTTGGCGCGCACTTCGCCCAGGCTGCGGTCAACAATACAATAAGCCTCTATGGTGCGCTCATCGCGGATGTGGTGATAGTGCGAATCCCAATCTACGCTCGGAAAAACAGCAAACAGGAAATCAAAGTCCTTGCCCGAGTTCAGCATTTCCATCATACGGGCATGCCCCTGCTCATCAACCGGGTGGTGTATTTGTTTAAAATGTGCTTTGGTGTATAACCAGCCCTTTCCCTTTTTGCCCAGATCGTATTCATCAGGCACGTTGCGGGTAATCATATTGTACAGGTTGTATGATTCGCCCATCAGCTCAAACAGCGTGGGCTTGTCGGCAGGCATATCGGTATTGAACCACGCAGCTTCCGGCCCGCAATAACTGCGCATGGCATTTTTATTAAAGCGGGTGCGCTTAAATTCTTTTTTATCAAACCAACGGATGCCGGTAATATCCATAGTGCCCGGAAAATGGCCGGTAAGGAAGGGCAGGTAAGCAGGCCCCGTAGTTGAAGGGAAACAAGTTGTTGCTTTACGGTAAGTACCCTCGTCAACAATACGCTTTATATTTGGTAGTATTCCCTGTTCAATCAATTCGGGAAGTACTTCGCTATGGGCACCGTCTACCAGGTAAAACAGCACTCGCTTTTTATTTTGCATTAAACTCAATTGATGATAAAAGCCATTTGGTGTTGGCGGGTAAAGGTAATTTAAATTAATAAAAAGTTAATAAAGACAGTTGAACCATCTCTTAAAAATGACTGAAAATTGCATCAACCGGCCAATTTTATTAACATTGTAACCGTCCATAAAACTCATTTTTGAAACGATTTATTGCCATAACGCTTTTGGTTATTCACTTTTTTAATTTAGGTGGATACATGCTGGTACACCTGTATCTGCTCAAAAAGTCGGATGCGTTTATGAATGAGCTGATAAGCAAGAACCTTTACAACCCTAACACACTTATCGAGCTTAAGATAAAGCAAAACCTGCCGGCAATAAACGAGTGGAATGATTATAAAAATGTTAACGGGCAAATACAGTTAAAAAATGCCTGTTACAACTACGTGAAGCTAAAGTACACCAAGGATACGCTTTACGTAAAGGTTGTACCCAACTACGCTAAAACCAAACTGATAGAAGGCAATATTATTAACGCAAGGCAAATCAACGATATACCTGCAAAGGATGCCAACCAGCATAATGGTGTAAAAAAAGGCGGTGCCGATAACACCTATCAATTGCTAAGCTTTGATTATCGCTTTTTATCATTTGAGGAAAAGCAGCCTTTAGTTAAGGCAGATGCTTTTTCGGATATTCCGCAACCATTTCTGCCCGTACAAGGCCGCCCTCCGGCAGTAATAGTTTAATGCATTTTTTTAGCGATAAAATCACGGATAGCTTATGCCGTGCGCTATTGTATTAATCTATTTTTTCCATCAGTAACATTGTAATGAAACTTTTATACAAAGTGCTTGCGGCAAGTGCATTGCTGCCAAGCTTACACCATATTGCAACAGCACAAACCACAAAAAAAGACACCGTACTTTTAGATAGCGTACTTGTACGTGAATCGCGCAGCAAGTCATTACCGGAGGTATCCGGCAACTATATTTTTTCGGGCAAAAAAACCAACCTGGTTTATGCCGACCCGGGTAAGGCCAACCTTGCGGGTAATGTAGCGCGTACGTTGTTCTCGCAGGTACCGGGCATTAATGTTTGGGAAATGGACGGCGCGGGCCTGCAACTAAACATTGGTACACGCGGTACGGACATGCACCGGTCTATTGAAACCAACATCAGGCAAAACGGCTATAACACCAACTCGGATATGTTTGGCTACCCCGAAAACCATTACAACATGCCCTTTCAGGCCATTGGCGAGGTGCAATATGTACGTGGAGCAGCAGCCCTGCAATTTGGCAGCCAGTTTGGCGGCATGGTAAACTTCAAGATCAAAGAGCCGGACGCCACCAAAGCTTTCGGGTTTGAAACGGAGCAAACGGCAGGCTCCAACCGCTTCATAAACTCTTATAACGCTATTGGCGGCAAGGTTGGTAAAGCAAGCTACTACGCCTATTTCAGCAGCCGCACCGGCAATGGCTGGCGGCCGGATGCCGCGTTTAATGCCCACGCCTATTATGCCAACATCAAGTATCAGTTTAACAGCAAGGGTAGCATTGCCTTCCAGTTTTCACGGTCAGACTATGTGCAGCAGATTGCAGGTGGCTTAACAGATGCACAGTACGCTGTTACCAGCAGGCATTCAAACCGTTTCCGTAATTTCTTTAACCCGGTCATCAACATACCGGCTATATTGTTTAATTACGATTTTAGCCCTAATACGCATCTGGAAGTAACATCGCACATGATTATCGGCGAGCGTAACAGCGTGCAATTTATAGCACCATCAAACGTGGACGATACGCTGAACCGTACCCTGGGTACTTTTAACCCACGCCAGGTTGACCGCGACTATTACACCGGTTTTACTACCGAGGCTCGTTTAAAACACGATTACAGCATTGCGCGTGTTAGCAGCACCCTGGCAACAGGCGTACGCTTTTTTGATGGCGTAACAAAGCGCAAACAGCGTGGCACCGGCACAACAGCGACAAACTTCGACCTGAGTCTTACCAAAGATTACGGCATCGACCTGCATTTAAAAACTACCAACTATGCAGTTTTTGCCGAGAACCTTTTCCGCCTGACGGATAAATTGTCGTTCACACCCGGCGCACGTTTTGAAGTTATTAATACCGATATGAGTGGTGTGATTGTTAACCGTACCGTGTCGGTATCATATAGAGGCAACCGCAACTTCCCGTTATTTGGTGCAGGTTTGCAGTACCAGGTAAGCCGGGCCACTCAGTTTTACGGCAATTTTTCGCAGGCTTACCGCCCGTACATTTATGCTAACGTTACCCCAGCAGATCAGCTTACCATTGTTGATCCAAACATGAAGGACAGCAAAGGTTACGATTTTGACTTAGGCTACAGGGGCAAAATTGCAAACGCCTTTACCTTTGATGTAAACGCCTTTCACGTTTTCTACGGCGACAGGGCCGGTACGCTTACCACTACAGATGCAGCCAACGTTACGCACCTTTACTTAACCAACATTGGCGATGCTGTAGCTAAAGGTATTGAAGCCTATACCGAAATTTCGTTGATACGCGGCTTTAACTCACAAAGCAAAAGCGACCTGCGCATTTTTAACACGCTTGCCTATACGCATGGCAGGTATAAAAATGCAACCATCAACGTAGCTGGTGTAAATACCAGCCTTACCGGAAATCAGATTGAGGGTACACCTACATGGACAAACCGTACCGGGCTGACCTATTTAAGCGGAGCCATTACCAGCACGGTATTATTCAGCTATGTAGGCAAACACTTTAGTGACGCCAACAATACTGCATTTAACCCCACAGGTGCGTCGGGTATAGTGCCTGCTTACAAGTTAGTTGATTTTGCCATGAACTATCGTTTTCTCAATAGGTATCACGTTACTTTTAACATGAACAACGTACTTAACGAAAAGTATTTTACCCGCCGCATAAACATGTATCCCGGCCCCGGCATTTTGCCAGGTGATGGTGTATCTTTCAATTTGGGATTGGGAATGAAGCTTTAGTTGGAGTGGAAAGTTTAAAGTAGAAAGTTCAAAGTCTTTTCAAAAGCTTACACAGGGCTATAAAGCAAACGGCGATGATAATAATTATCATCGCCGTTTAACGTCTACAACCCTTTTAGGCTGTAAATTGTCTTTGGTGAATTTTCCAAGCTTTCAGCTTTTAACTTTCCACCTTCAACTCTATTTAATGTGTTTTTTCACAATGGCCGAAAGATCGTCGAGATCGAATGGTTTCTTCAGGTATCCGTCGGCAAGACCGTCCTCGGCAATTTTGGCAATGTTACTCACGGCCGATACCAATATCACAGGAATATGCTTCGTGGCAGGATTGGTCTTAAGTTCCCTACTTAATTGCTGACCGTTGGCATCGCTACTCCAGTCGGTAAGCCAGTTGTCAAGCAAGATCAGATCAGGGGCGTGCTTATCCAGAGATTTTAAAATCCTCGAGTTTTCAGACGATATTACCTCATAACCATTCTGCTCAAGGGCATAAGTAATGGTTTCACGTATATCCCTGTCATCCTCAACAACTAAAATCTTTTTTGCAGCCATAATTCTATATCGTAAGCCAATGCCTTTTAACGGCATGGTGGTTTATGTTGTAATTAACGTGCTACTGCACTTTTTGTTTATTACCACGACTACACATTTTAAAAAATATGCAGTTACACAAGCCTTGTAAGCATTTTTACGTCGGCCGCCTGCTCAAGCAGTGTAGGGCACACCCTAACAAAACTTTTATAATGCGGCGATTCCATGTGGCTCGCCAGCCGGTCTTCATTTTCCCATTCCTCTTCAATAACATAGTTTAATGGGTCGTCTTTATACTGGTACAACTCGTAAGCCAGGCATCCCGGCTCCAGCTTTGATGCATCTGCCAACCGCTTTAACTCGGCATCAAGGGTAAGTTCTGCATCCTTCCTGCAATGCAGATAGCTAAGTAGGCTCACACTCATAATCAGGTGTATTTACCTATAATTAACTTCATCAAAGCCGTTATTGTTTACATTAGCCTTGTAAATTTATTATTGCAACAGGCAACAAAAAAGCCCCCTGTTTATATCAGGAGGCTGCTTAAAATTTCTCAGGTTTGTTATATGCTACCATCAAGATTGTAGCATTTACGGCACCTTGCTTCATAGCTTTCTTTCTCGCCCAGTAAAATTTTGCTGTCATCGGGTACCAACCTGTAAGAGTACATGGCCTGGCTTCCGCATTTTACGCAAACGGCATGCAGCTTGGTAACAGACTCGGCCATCGCCATAATTTGAGGCATACTGCCAAACGGGCGGCCCTTAAAATCCATATCCAACCCGGCCACTATTACACGCACACCGCTGTTGGCCAGTTGCAAGCATACTTCGGGCAGGTTATCGTCAAAAAATTGGGCTTCATCAATACCTACCACCTGTATATGATCTGCAAGGGGTAAAATGTCTGCCGACTTGCTGACAGGTACTGACGGGATAGAATTTAAGTTATGTGACACCACAGAGCTTTTATCGTAACGCGTATCGGCAACGGGGCTAAAAATCTCTACCTGTACCTTGGCGATCCGTGCGCGGTTTACACGCCTTATCAACTCTTCGGTTTTACCAGAAAACATCGATCCGCAGATAACCTCGATACATCCACCCAACTCATTTCGCCTTTTAAAAACTTCCTCGCTGTACAACTGTTCAAACTTTAGTGAACGGCTAATATCAGAATTTTATACTATTTTTGATAGGCATTTTCCTAACATTACGGCACATGAAGCAAACTGAAGTATTTAGAAAAATAGGCGGGATTATACAAGAGCTTAACGAACAATATGAATACCTGCAAACCACCGCAGACAGTTTGAACGACCTTGAACTTGAGCTATTTGTTGCCAATACCCATTTTTTAAAAGACCATGCCGAGATACTTCGCAAACTTAACTTAATAAAAAAAGAGCCTGCCCAATTGCCACCACATGTGGAAGTTAAGCCGGAAGTAAAAACGGCAACTTTTATTTTGCCGCCGCCTGCCGATGAGGATTTTAAAGCAGAGCCAGCAGACAAGCCGCCTGTTTATGAGCTAAAGCAAGAGGAACCGCCCGCGCCATTAAAGCCTGAGCCTGTATTTACCAACTTTATACAGACGCCGATAGTACCTCCAGCGCCAAAGCCCGAAGAGGTAAAAGCTGCGCCCATTGAGGATAAAAAACCTGTAAGCAACGAACCGAAATACTTTGAGCCGCTGGTACAGCCAAAACCAATTGAGCGCCCACCGTTTAAGCCGGAAGCACCGAGGCCCGTACAAAGCACACCAATACAATTTGAGGTTAGCCGCCCTGCCGAAGAAGAGCCTGTTCCTGCAATAGACCTGACCCCCGCAGCACCTGCAGACACATATTCTTTCGAGCGTGAGGAGCCCACCACCATCCGCCATGAGCTGATTTTGGACGATGCAGACAATTGGGACGAAGATGAAGATGCGCCGACACCTGCAACGCAGTTCATTGAACCAACGCCTGCAGCTAAACCTGCCGAACCTGAAATTAAAAGCCCGGAGCTTGACCAAATTGATGAGCCATATGTGCCCACCAACCCCGAGCCAGTGGTTGATAATACACCTAAAACCAGCCAATACCAGCCCGAGGCCGCTAAACATGCAGAGGAAAAGTCATTGAGCCTTAACGAGCGCATGGCAGCAAAACTTAAAGAACACAATACGGCGGGCATGCAAGCGCCGATAACGGACATAAAATCGGCCATTAACCTTAATGATAAAATGATGTTTATTAAGGATTTGTTTAATGGCTACCCGCTTGCCTACAGCGAAGCAATTGAAATTGTTAATCGTTTTAAAAATTTTGAAGAGGCAGATCGTTTCTTGAAAACCAATTACGTCACCAAAAACAATTGGGAAGCTAAGCAAGCCGCAGCCGACAAGTTTTACGCTTTGTTAAGAAGACGTTACGCTTAAGTTGATTTAAGCGCATTAAGTTTAGGCCCAGTTCATACCCATCCTGTTCGAGTCGAGTTTGAGCAGAATAAACAGCAGGATGGTAAAGCTCCAAAGTGATGACCCACCGTAGCTGATGAACGGCAACGGAATGCCAATTACCGGCATTATACCTATAGCCATTGCAATATTAATGAGCACGTGGCAAAATATGATCGACGCTACACCATAACCGTAAATACGTGAAAACGGTGCACGCTGACGCTCGGCGATCTGGATGATGCGTAACAGCAAAAACAGGAACAGCCCCATTACCGTTACCGAACCAGCAAAACCCCACTCCTCGCCCACGGTACAAAAAATAAAGTCGGTGCTTTGAGCAGGTACAAAGGAATATTTAGTTTGTGTACCCTGTAAATAACCTTTGCCCCACACGCGCCCGCTACCAATAGCAATTTTAGCCTGATTTTGGTTATAGCCTACGTGTTTTTTGTCTTTCGATAATCCAAGTACAATATCTATACGCGCACGCTGGTGCGGCTTTAAAGCCTTTTCGTAAAGTGGTTTAGCTGCAAATACAAAGCCTATAGATATAATTGTGCCGATAAGCAGCTTCAACACCATTGTCCGGTTGCGCTTAAGCATGAAAATGAGCAGCGCCGCAGCAATAACCACAACGGTAACTACCTGCCAGGCCTCGAACATTAACGACGTTATAAACAGCGTTGCCAGCAAACCGCCGATGATAAGAAAGTATGATGAAAGGCCTTCGCGATAAAGCACGAGAATAAGCGAACAAAATACCAGGGTTGAGCCATCATCGGGCTGCATTTTGATGAGCATCATGGGCAGCAGGATAATACCGCCTGCTATCATTAACGATTTTGTATCGGTAACCTTTACGTTGGTAGCGCTCAAATATCTTGCAAGCAGCAAGCAGGTGGCAAACTTGGCAAACTCTGAAGGTTGCAACTTAAAACCGCCACCCAGATCAATCCAGGCCTGGTTGCCACCCACACCACGCCCTATTACTAACACCAGTATAAGCAGCAAGATGGTAACAACGTATATTGCGGGCGAAAGCGCTGAAAGAAATCGACTCTCTAACAGCAATATTACCGAGCCTATGACAATGCCGGAAATAATAAAGATTAACTGGTGGCCCGAGCTTGTGCTCAGATCATAAATATGCGGGTGATTTTCATCGTATACCGCGGCATGTATATTAAATAAACCGATGGTGCACAGGGCAAGATAAATCAACACCGTTATCCAGTCCACATTAAAAAAGAAACTGCGCTGGTGGTTATTCATTATCCTTACGTTTTGCAAGCATGGTGGTTTGTTTTACCGCTGGGTTATTGCTTTGTTCTTTTTTATTGGCAGCCGATTTTAACTTCGACTGGCGGGCCGAATCGGCCTGTACCGGCTTTTTAAGCGTATCGGTCGGCACCAGTTTTTTAATTACCGGCTTAGGCGGCGACAGGTTTGGCAACAAATTCGAGTTGATATAGTAATTAGGGTCTATCCCTCTTTTTGTTAATGTTCCCGTTAAGTATTTTTCCACTATAAAGCTGGCAATAGGCGCCGCCCAGGTGGCACCCTGGCCGGAGTTTTCGACTACTACGGCTATAGCTATTTTAGGATTTTCCCTTGGTGCAAAAGCAACAAATACCGAGTTATCCTTTTTCCCTTTAACCTCGGCAGTACCTGTTTTACCGCACATTACAATGCCGGGTATTTTTGATCCACGGGCAGTACCAAAATCTACCACGTTTTGCATACCATCAATAACAGGCTCAAAATATTGCGGGTCGATACCTACATAATTGCGTACGGTAAATTCGGGTTTAACAACCTGCTTATCGCCGATGCCTTTGATTAAATGGGGCTTGTAATAAAACCCGTGATTGGCAATTGTGGCTTCGATGTTGGCCAACTGCAGCGGTGTAGCCAATAACTCACCCTGGCCAATACCCAAAGAGATAACCGTGCTTGAGCGCCAGCCGCCTTTGCGATATACCTTATCGTAGTAAGAAGCCTTCGGCAAATTACCGCGACCCTCTGCCGGGATATCAACACCAAGTTTTGAGCCTAAACCAAATTTAGCCACATTGCTGCGCCAATAGTTGTATGATGTATCTGTTTTACGGCCGCCGTTGCGATTTATTAGTTTATCAAACGCCATAAAGAAATACCCGTTACATGAATGGGCCACTGCTTCAGCAAGGTTTACGGCGCCGTGTACTTCTCCCTGGAAACACTTTACCCGCCTATTACCCGATTGATAGTAGCCCGGGCACACATATATGGTTTGCGGCGTTATTACCCCTTCCTGCATGGCAATAAGCGCGCTTAGAGGCTTGAAGGATGAACCCGGCGGATAATAAGCCTGCACAGGGCGTGTAAAGAAAGGCTTGTAAGGGTCTTTATATAAAGCGGCGGCATTGTTACCGCGCTGCTTGCCTACCAGCAAATTAGGGTCATAAGTGGGGCTGCTCACAAAGCAAAGGATTTCGCCTGTTGATGGCTCAATTGCCACTATACTACCCACTTTATTTTTCATCAATTTTTCGCCAAGATCCTGGATGCTTAAGTCCAGTGACGATGTAAGGCGTTCGCCTGCTACGGCAACGGTATCAAAGGCACCATCGGCATAACTTCCCTGGCTCACGTTGCGCGAATCCACCAATCGGTTTTCTACACCCCGCTGTCCGCGCAAAACATCCTCGTAAGAGCGTTCTACACCTGTTATGCCCACATAATCTCCGGGACTGTAATACCCGCCCGAGCGTTTAATAATGGCATCGGTAGCCTCACCGATATAACCCAGAAACTGCGCAGCAGAAGAATCCGGATAAGTACGCATTGGCCGTTGCAGCGGGAAAAAACCGGGAAACTCCGATAAACGCTCCTGGAACGCGGCGTACATCTCGGCAGTAAGCTGCTTCTCGAAAGCCGATGCCAGGTAAGGCGAGTATTTGCGGGCCTTAAGCATACGCTTGTTAAAGCCGGCGGTGTCAATACCTAGTAGCTTACAAAACTCTAGCGTATCAAACGGTTTTACCTGCTTGGGTATAACCATAATATCATAAACAGGCTCGTTTTGCACCATTATACGGCCCTTACGATCGAGTATTGGCCCACGTGCGGGATACTGCACAAAACGGCGAACAACGTTGTTTTTGGCAAACAAAAAGTACCGGTCATCAACAACCTGTATATAAAACAGGCGGCCAAGCAATATCAATATGAAAGTAATGAAGATACCGGCAACAACATATCGCCGCTCAAAAAAACTATTCATTTACGTTCTTTCCTTCTGAAAAATATTAAACCCGATACTAACATTAAAAATACAGTAAATATTGAACTGAATAAAAAGCGTGTTAGTGTGTATTCGAGCTCATCAAAACGAAAAACTTCCAGATTAAATAAAAAGAAATGGTGTGCCAATGTGAGTATCAGCGCGTACGTAAAAAACCACCTGAAACCCATAATGCTCAGCGTAGGCTCGGGTTCGTTATCAAACCCATCTTTTTGCACGGTTACACTAATGAATAGTACCCTCACCAAAGCCAGCACCACACAACTTGCCGCATGCAGGCCGGGCGTATCATAAAAAGCATCAATGGTTAACCCTAATATAAACGACAGGAAAAACAGCAGTACGTTTGGCGTTTCGAACGGTAGCAGCAATATAAATAATATATACAGGTAAGGGGTTGACAGGCTGTATAGCGAGATATTCTTAAGCAGGAACACCTGCAAAAACACCAGCGAAATAAAGCGTACCAGGTTGATCAGGATAATTCTACTCATCTTTCCTTTCCTGGGCCTCCAGTCCCGCCTGCTCTTTGGCAAACTTGTTAATTACCACGTACACGTATTGCAACTTGCTAAAATCAACCGACAGGTTAACTTCCATATTTAAAAAGAAGCCGCCGCCTTTAGCATGTAAACTTTTTACCTTACCCAATGGTATACCTGCGGGGAACAGGGATAGATCTGATGTAACCACCAACTCACCTATTTTTGGCCGTGCATTGTTGGATACGTCTACCAACAAACCTGTGTGCGGGTCAAGCTGTTCGCCCCAGTTAAGGTAGCCAATTTCTTTACTGCTGGCCAGCATAGCACTAAAACGGCTGTCCTTATGCAAAAGCGACTGCACTATAGACATGTGCTTACCCACAAATACAATTTTGCCGACAACCCCATCTGCCGACATTACACCCATTCCTTTTTCAATGCCATTGGTACTACCGCGATCAATAGTTAAATAGTTATTGCGTTTATTAATAGAGTTATTGATCACCTTGGCATCAATATACTCGTATTGCTGGCGGTAGACTGTATCATCCACTTGGTGCTTTGCAACGGTATCAAGATACAGCGAAGCCTTAAGTTGATTGCGCAGTTGGGCATTTTCGCGGGCGAGTTTATCATTTACCTCCCGTAACGAAAGGTAGCCTTTTAACTCATCGGCACGGTCATAAAAATTACCTGTGACCTGGTTGGTACTGTTTATTACAGATGCGCGCTGAAAAGAATTGTATTGTATGTAGATAATGAGCGATGCGATCTCGAAAATGAGAAACAGAAAGAATGCGTTGTACTTAGTGATAAAAATCAGGAGGTTACGCATTGTTGGGGATTAGATATGAGATTTGAGATGTTAGATATGAGATGAAAAATAAAATTCATCATATGAAAATTGAAATTTATCTCAATTCTCATATCTCATATCTCAAATCTGAATTACTGCATTAAAAATTTAAAGTTACCGATGTTTTTAAGTGCTGTACCGGTACCGCGTACTACGGCGCGAAGCGGATCTTCGGCTACGTGTACAGGCAGTTTGGTTTTTGCGGCTACACGTTTATCAAGGCCGCGCAGCAGCGCGCCACCGCCGGTAAGGTAAATACCTGTCTGGTAAATATCTGCAGAAAGCTCGGGTGGAGTGATCTCCAATGCTTTCAATATCGCTTCCTCGATTTTTGAGATAGATTTATCAAGGCAATGTGCAATCTCGGTATATGATACAGTGATCTGTTTTGGTACTCCTGTCATCAAGTCGCGGCCTTGTACTGCAAAATCTGCAGGTGGCTCGGTCAATTCTGGCAATGCAGCACCAACCTCAATTTTGATCTTCTCGGCAGTACGGTCGCCAATCATAATGTTGTGCTGACGACGGATGTATTGAACGATATCCGAATCAAAGTTATCACCCGCAACACGGATAGACTGGTCGCAAACGATACCCGAAAGTGCGATAACTGCAATTTCGGTAGTACCGCCACCTATATCAATGATCATGTTACCCATTGGTTCTTCCACGTCGATACCGATACCTACAGCAGCAGCCATTGGTTCATAAATAAGATAAACCTCTTTCGCACCCGCAATTTCGGCGCTATCGCGCACCGCGCGTTTCTCTACCTCGGTAATACCAGATGGGATACAGATAACCATACGCAGCGATGGAAAAAACCATCCTTTACCCTGGTTTATCATTTTTATCATACCGCGTATCATCAACTCGGCAGCGTTAAAGTCGGCAATCACACCATCCTTAAGCGGGCGCACGGTGCGGATGTTATCGTGGGTTTTACCCTCCATCTGCATCGCCTGGCGGCCAATAGCAATTACTTTATTAGTGGTGCGGTCAAAAGCTACTATCGACGGTTCGTCGACAACAACTTTATCATTATGTATAATGAGGGTATTGGCAGTACCCAAATCGATGGCAATCTCTTGTGTGAAAAAATTAAATAAACCCATTTGGTGTATATTTCAATTATAAGGTGCAAAGTTAAATATTAAACAACATTAATTTCACGAAATCAATCGGTTGTTAACCAAATCATTCACAATGATTAATTGAGTTAATAATAACTCCGTTTTTTTTAAAATCGTATTCCCGGTAAAGATTAGTTGACCGGAGATCAGAGATCAGTCATGCTTCGGTACGTAGTAACTAATCTCTAATTAACTAGTCTCCAATCACTAATGTTAGTGCTTAAAGTGACGCACACCAGTAGTTACCATAGCAATGCCTTTCTCGTTACATTTGGCAATAGAAAGTTTATCGTTGATTGAACCGCCAGGTTGTAAAACTGCAGTTATACCTGCATCGGCACCAATCTCCACGCAGTCAGCAAACGGGAAAAACGCATCTGACGACATTACCGCACCTTTAACATCAAAACCAAACTCAGCAGCTTTAACAAGTGCCTGCCTCATGGCATCAACCCTTGATGTTTGGCCAACCCCGCTTGCCATCAACTGGCCGTTTTTGGCAATCACAATGGTGTTTGATTTGGTATGTTTTACTACCTTGTTGGCAAAGTAAAGGTCTTTCAGTTCCTGTTCGGTTGGGGCTACGTCGGTAACGGTAGTCATTTGTTCCGGGCCTTCAACGGTATTGTCTTTATCCTGCTCAATAACGCCATTAAGTAACGTTTTAAATTGCTTTGCAGGCAACTCAACAGGCTGGCGCACCAAAATAATGCGGTTCTTTTTTGCGGTAAGTATTGCAACTGCTTCATCGGTATAAGCCGGAGCAATCAGCACTTCGTAAAATATCTTGTCAATCTCAGTTGCAGTTTCGGCATCAACCTCAACGTTGGTAATTATTACACCACCAAAAGCCGATACCGGGTCGCATGCTAAGGCATCAACCCAAGCATGCTTAACTGTTTGGCGCGATGCAATACCGCAAGCGTTGGTATGTTTTAAAATGGCAACAGTAGGGTCGGTAAACTCGTCTATAAGGGCAACAGCAGCGTCAACATCAACCAGGTTATTGTATGATAGTTCCTTGCCGTTAAGTTTAGTGAACATGGCATCAAGGTTACCATAAAAAGTACCTTTCTGATGCGGGTTTTCGCCATAACGCAATACCTGGCTGGTTTGGATGCTTTGTTTAAAAACAGGCATCGGCTCGCTATTGTCAAAGTATTGGAAAATATGGGTATCGTAGTTTGATGAAATATTAAAAGCCTTTTGAGCAAAACGACGGCGCTGATCAATAGTAGTTGCGCCCTCCTGTGTTTTTAGGATGTTTTCAAGTTCGCTGTAATCATCTTTTGACGCAAGTATCACAACATCCTTAAAATTTTTGGCCGCCGCGCGGATCAACGATATACCACCGATGTCAATTTTTTCTATGATATCTTCCTGGCTCGCACCGGAGTTTACCGTTTCTTCAAACGGGTATAAGTCAACTATCACCAAATCAATTTCCGGTATCTCATATTGAGCCAGTTGCTGTTCGTCACCTTCAAAACTACGGCGTGCTAAAATACCACCAAACACTTTAGGGTGCAGGGTTTTAACGCGTCCGCCCAATATCGACGGATACGAGGTAAGGTCCTCCACAGCAATTACATTGACACCAAGGTCGCGAATAAAAGTTTCGGTACCACCGGTTGAGTAGATATTCACACCAAGACGATTCAACTCATGGATGATCGGCTCAAGGTTGTCTTTGTAATAAACAGAAATAAGGGCGTTTTTTATTTGAACAGAATGGCTCATTATTTAACGGAATTTTTGAGCCGCAAAGGTAGCTATTAGAGATTAGAGATTAGAGGGGGGAGATTAGTTTTTTTGAAATAAAGAAGTAGTAGTCAGGCACAATATAATTTTGTTATGCATTTACCTGCTTTTTGAGGTAAGCTATGTATCCGTTAATCATCTTCGAGCACTCTTCGCAATCAGATTTAAGTCTTTCAAAGGTATGCTCATCAATAAAACCGTTATCTAAAGCAATAATTAAATGATCTATAGTTTCAACTGCAGAGCCACGCGCCGTAATAAGGAATTTCGAAGCATCAAGATAATGATAGCGCCCATGCCCTTCAGCAATATTATTTCCTACAGACCGTGACGAACGAATTATTTGATCTATAAGCCGAAACTTCTCTTCTGAGGGAAATGATTTTGTAAGCTCGGTAATGTTATTTCTTAGAATCCTTGCTTTCTTCCAAACTTCCAGATCCATAAAACTTCCCATACCTTATTTTTGTTTCAAGTATTTAATATCCCAGCTTACCTTTTCTAATCTCTAATCTCCAACCTCTGATCTCTAACTAACTCCTCATCTTCTTCAGCAACCCTTCAATAACCTTCGGGAAATGTTGATGCTCCAACTGCTGGCCTTTAAATTTTACCATCTCGAGGGTATCCCCGGGTTCAATCTTGAATTTTGATTGATGAATGATCTCCCCTTCGTCGAACTCGGCGTTTACAAAGTGGATGGTAATGCCCGATTCCTCTTCTCCTGCTGCAAGGATAGCTTTATGGACATTATCGCCAT
This sequence comes from Mucilaginibacter pallidiroseus, assembly GCF_007846085.1. Classification (GTDB taxonomy): domain Bacteria; phylum Bacteroidota; class Bacteroidia; order Sphingobacteriales; family Sphingobacteriaceae; genus Mucilaginibacter; species Mucilaginibacter pallidiroseus. The sequence continues at coordinate 181,479 of NZ_VOEJ01000006.1, read as the reverse complement.
ACATGCCTTTACCGCCATATTTGGGTAACAGCGCCGGGTGCAGGTTAATGATCTTGTTAGGAAAAGCGTTAAGCAATGATTTTGGCGCCAGCCATAAAAAACCGGCCAGCACTATGATATCAACCTGCAGGTTTTTAAGCAAGCCTATTACTTCATCCGTTTCGTAAAACTCGTGGCGGCTAAATATATGTGATGGGATTTCGAAGTTATCGGCCCGCTGCAAAACATACGCCTGCGGGTTATTGGTTAAAACCAGTACAACCTCGGCATCGGCACTGCGTTTAAAGTGCTCCATAATTTTTTGAGCGTTTGACCCGGAACCTGAAGCGAAAATGGCTATTCTTTTTTTCAAAGCGGATGGTATATTTATTGCAAAATATAAAAAATTACGAACTATCGGCTACTTGTGTTTTGCCTAACAAAACCATACCGCCTAACAGTGCGTGGTTGGTTTACAGAATAGTTTTCGCTGATATCACCAGTTTCGATCACAAATGAGAACTGACCCAGGTTTATGATCCTCGAATTTGCAAACGGTGTAGAGCTGCCTGCCTGGCTACCATCGCGGCAAACAATATTGCTGTATAAAAACAATTTGTCGGTAGATAGCTCCCATGAGCCATTGGCTACAGGCTGATCAACACAGCTAAAGTTGCTATAGGTACAGGTATTATCCTTACTGAAAAAAAACACCTGCGCAAAATTACAATTAGGATTTAGTGTATCGGTACGATTAAGCGTAGCCCCCGTGTAATGCGTTTCCTGCAGCGAAGCTAATTGCCACGGACCTGCGGTAAGCAGGTTAGGTATGTTGCTTTTATCTTCCTTTTTACAGGAATTAGCAAAAAAGCAAAATGCAGCTATCAGCAAAAGGTATAAATAGTTGGTACGTTTATTCATGCGCGCAGCAAAGATAATTATTAGCCATATCAAAAAATGTCATTATTATAACTGTTTATCAGTGTAGTTATTTTGCCCGGCAATCAGGATAAGGTTATTTTAGCAGCATTGCTAATCTATCTATAACAGCTATGCGCGTACCTTATAATACCCTGCTGGCGCAATTCAGACGCATATTACTTTCACTTGGTTTTAGCGAAGCAAAAGCGCAGCAGTGTGCCACCATTTTTGCCAACAACAGCCGCGACGGGGTTTACAGCCACGGTCTTAACCGTTTCCCCGTGTTTGTAGATTACGTGAAAGAAGGATTAGTAAACCCTGCTGCCGAACCAAGCTTCGAAAACACGATGGTAGCGTTGGAGCAATGGAACGGCAACCTTGGCCCGGGCATGCTCAACGCAACATTTTGTATGCAACGGGCAATTGATTTGGCTAAAGATAATGGCATAGGTTGTGTGGCCATAAATAACACCAACCATTGGATGCGCGGCGGCACCTACGGCTGGCAAGCTGCCGAAGCGGGCTACATAGGCATTTGCTTTACCAATACTATGGCCAACCTGCCGCCCTGGGGCGGTACCGAGCCAAGGCTGGGCAATAACCCGATAGTAATTGCAGTACCGCGCCCGGAAGGGCACATTGTTTTGGATATGGCCATAAGCCAATACTCCTTTGGCAAACTGCAGCAATATAAAATGGATGGAAAAGATCTGCCTGTGCCTGGCGGGTATGACACCGAAGGTAAATTATCAACCGATGCCGAGGCGATTTACGCTACAAAACGCGCGCTGCCTATAGGCTTTTGGAAAGGCTCGGGCCTTTCGCTAATGCTTGATCTGCTGGCTACCTTGCTAAGCGGCGGCAACTCAACTGCCAAAGTAATGGAAGCCGGCAAAAAGGAAACAGGTGTGTCGCAAGTGTTCATTTGTATAAAGCCGGGCAAAATAGACAGCACTGGCCTCATCGAACAAATACTGGAGTACACAAAAAGCAGCCCAACCAACCCAGGCGAGCGCATTTCCTACCCCGGCGAAAACACATTACGTACACGCCGCCAAAGCGACGAGTTAGGCGTACTGGTAGACGATAACATCTGGGCCAAAGTACAGGCTTTGTAAGGCTGCTACTTCCAAATACCTAACAAGCGCCTTAGCAAAACAATCTCTGCCGTGTGGTAAGCATTGTGGTCGGCAATTTGTAAAGCCTCGCGCAAAATGCTCTGGCCCGAGCCGTGCGGTATCTTGGTATAAATATCGCCGCTTTTTAGCAACTCTATAAAAGCTGCCCTGTCAGTGTTTATCTGCTCAACGGTTTTGTTCCAGGCGGCATCATCTGCGGGTTCGGCTTCTTTGGGCCAATAATCATCCGGCCAGTTTGGCGATTGGTGACTGCCATCTTTGCTAAACTCAAGCATGTCCCACTGTGCAATGCGGATATGCTCGGCAAGCTGCCATATACTATACGGGAGGTTATGGGGTTTTACGCCGCGTTTATCTGCCGGGATACCATCAAGTGCATCTTTTAAAGTGGCATGTGCACCGCCGCCCTCTAGCAGTTTTACCAGCTCCTGTAATAAAATATCATGTTCGTTACTCATGCTGTACTAACAAATTAAGTTACCGATTGATTTATTTGCTGCAAATGTTTTAAGTTTATGCACCACAAAATTCCTACTGCATTGATACGTAAAATACTTTTGCTTTGCCTGTACGTTGCTGCCTTTTCGGCTTGTAAAAAAGAACAGTCATCCGGCCCAGTCATGGCCCGTGATGATGCCGCTTTTACCCGTTACGAAGAGCATTTTTTGGAAGACCTCTGGAAGCTTAACCCGGGCTGGGCCACAAGTGTTGGCTACCATAAGTACGATAGCCTGATGATCATTCCAAATGATAAAAGCCGCGACCAGGAACTGAAGTTTGCCAAGGTAAATACGGATTCGCTGAGTCGTTTTGACCCGAGCCAATTATCGCCGGGTAACAAAATGGACCTGGAAATTATGCGCAGCCAACTGGAAGGCATGCAGTGGAACATCGAAACTTTAAAAGAATACCAGTGGAACCCCGGATCATATAACGTGATAGGCACCTTTGCTTACATCCTGAATGAGAATTACGCACCGCTTGAAAAACGTCTTCGCAATTTTTATCAGCGCATGGCTTTTATTCCAGCCCATTATAAGGAGGCCGAAAAGCAAATCAAAAACCCGGTTGCCGAACTTACCGACCTTGCTGCCGAGCAGCACCTTGGCGGCCTCAGCGTTATCGAAACAGACTTTGCCGACTCGCTAAAAAAAACCAAGATACCCGCAGCCGAGCAAAAACTGATGCTGGACAGGGCAGCAGCATCTGTAGTAGCCATTAAAGGCTATGCGGCATGGTTAAAGGCGCTTAAAAATGATAAACCACGCAGTTTCCGTTTGGGTAAACAACTTTACGAAAGCAAATTTAAATACGAGATACAGGCAGAAGGCACCGCTCAACAAACATACAATGCAGCCGTTGAGCGCAAAAAACACCTGCACCGCGAAATGACAAAGCTGAGCAAACAGCTTTGGCCAAAATACTTTGGCAGCGCAGCTATGCCGAAAGATTCGCTTGATTTGATTGCACGTGTTATTGATACATTATCGGCCAAGCACGTAAAACCTAACGATTTTCAACAGGCCATTAGTGATGAGATACCAAAGCTTACTGCGTTTATCAGGTCGAAAGACTTGTTAACACTTGACCCAAGCAAACCACTTGTAGTGCGTAAAGAACCTGGTTACATGGCGGGTGTGGCGGGTGCTTCGGTAAGTTCGCCGGGCCCTTATGATAAAGGCGGCAACACTTACTACAATGTGGGCAGCCTTGCGGGATGGTCGGCCAGCCGCGCCGAAAGTTATTTACGTGAGTATAACAATTACATTTTACAGATTCTTTGCATACATGAAGCTATACCGGGGCATTACACGCAATTGGTTTACGCCAATAAGGCACCGAGCATCATTAAATCTGTTTTAGGTAACGGTGCAATGGTTGAAGGCTGGGCCGTTTATGCCGAGCAGATTATGATGGATGCCGGATTTGGCAACAATGAGCCCGAAATGCGCCTGATGTGGTACAAATGGCACCTTAGGTCGGTATGTAATACCATTTTAGATTACAGCGTACATGCCAATAACATGAGCAAAGAGGCCGCCATAAAAATGCTTACCCAAGAGGCATTTCAACAACAGGCTGAAGCCGAGGGCAAATGGAAACGTGTAAGCGTGAGCAGCGTACAACTTACCAGCTACTACACCGGCTACAAAGAAATTATGGCCCTGCGCGAAGAATGGAAAAAGAAACAGGCCGATAAATACAAACAAAAAGAATTTAACGAGAAGTTTTTAAGCTATGGCAGCGCGCCTGTTAAGTTTATAAAAGAAGCCATGTTTACTACGCCCAAAATAGATAATAAGAACAATTGATGTAGCACGTAATGCCTTCGCTCCTGAAATAAATTAAGCCATCTACCTGCATGCCGGCTAAAACTTACCCTTCATCCCTAACAGTCCCCAAATGCCACCACTGTGTATGGCGAGTATACTGCTGCCCGGGGTAAAATGATCTTTGCGGGCAAGGTCATAAATAGCGTACAGCATTTTTGCCGTGTAAACAGGTTCTATTAGGATGCCCGTACCGTCCACAAATTGTTTGATAAAATCAATTAGCTGCTGCGTGGTTTTACCATAGCCGCCAAAATGGTAGTCGGTATGCAAGGTGTAAATAGCTGAATTAATAAGATACTTATCAATGTCGGCACGCATAAAGTCACCGTTTTTAAAAACGGGAATGGCGTTAAATTCTGTTTCAAGCTCGTGCCCGACTAATCCGTTTATGATGCCTGCAGCTGTTGTTCCTGTACCGCATGCGCAAAAAATATGATCGTATCTTTGGGGAAGCTCGATAACCAGTTCGCTGCAACCTTTTGCCGCCAGGGTCGATGCGCCTCCTTCGTCAATAAAGTAAGCATCTCCGTCATGGCTGAAATAGCGCTCAAACAAAGCAGGCTTGTTACGGTAACTATCCCGGTCAACAAAAATTAGATGCATGCCATGCAAACGGCACAAAAATAAGGTATCGTTTTGCACCTCCTCGCCCCTAACAAAACCCGTACTTTTAAAACCGAATTTTGCCGCAGCCGCTGCTGTTGCCAATAAATGATTTGAAAAAGCCCCGCCAAAAGTTACCAGGTGTTGTTTGTTGGCAAGCCTTGCATCCTGCAACACATATTTAAGCTTACGCCATTTATTGCCTGATATGATTGGGTGGATCATATCATCTCGCTTTATAAACACCTCAATACCCTTTTCGGTAAAAAGCTGATGTTGTATTTTTTGAACCGGGCTATAAATATCTAACTGAATATCCATTATAAAACGGGCCAACAAGTGGGTGATGTACCAAACCGCTTTTGCAGAATAACGGCGTAATTTTTTTGACCGCTATAAAAATATCGGTTTTTTATCAAATGAATAGTTTAACAATTACTTTTGCCCGATGGCAGACGAAAACGCAATATTAGAAGGCGACGAACAGGATTTATTTGAACACCTGCGCGTAATTGTTGACAAGGGGCAATCGCTGTTGCGTATTGATAAATTTTTGATGCACCGTGTTGAAAACGCCTCACGTAACCGTATCCAAAATGCCATTGATGCAGGTAACGTATTGGTGAACGATAAGGTTATAAAGGCCAGCTACAAGGTTAAGCCTCTCGACATAATATCTGTGGTTTTGCCACACCCACCGCGTGATACGGAGGTATACCCTGAAAATATTCCGCTGGAGATTGTTTACGAAGATAATGATGTGCTGATAGTGAATAAACCCGCAGGCATGGTGGTGCACCCTGGCTATAATAATTATACAGGTACGCTGGTTAACGCTTTGGTATACCATTTTCAGCAATTGCCTACTCTGCCGGGCAATGATGGCAGACCAGGACTGGTCCACCGTATTGATAAGGATACCTCCGGACTATTGCTAATCAGCAAAAACGAGCGCAGCATGAACTATCTTGCCAAGCAGTTTTACGACCATACCATCCAACGCAAGTACATTGCACTTGCCTGGGGCGATATCGAGCATGACGGCACCATTAGCGGCTATATTGGCCGCAGCGTGAACGACCGGCGTGTAATGTCGATATATGATGACCCCGAAAAGGGTAAATGGGCAGTTACCCATTATAAGGTACTTGAACGCCTCGGGTATGTTACGCTGATTGAATGCCAGCTGGAAACGGGCCGCACCCACCAAATACGTGCTCACATGCGCCACATTGGGCATCCTTTATTCAGCGATGCCACCTACGGCGGCGATAAAATATTAAAAGGAACGGTATTTAATAAATACCGCCAGTTTGTTGAAAATTGTTTTGAGCTGATGCCAAGGCAGGCGCTGCACGCACAGTCGCTTGGTTTTTTACACCCCTCGCTAAAAAAGAACATTTATTTTGAAACACCTTTACCCGCCGATTTTGAAACCGTGCTGGCTAAGTGGCGTAAGTATGCAGGTGCAGACAGCGCTAAAGCTACAGAAGACAACGACGCTGAACCACAATAACATATACCTGATCATCGATAGCATCAAACCCGATTATAATTTTTCCGTTAAATATCTGTTTTTATAATACGTTTTAAAGTACTTATTCATCTGCCTAATGCCCCCTGTGTTCATCAATTTTAACGGAGAAATTTTACCCGCCGACAGTCAGCTGCTTACTGTGGCCAACCGCGCATTCAGGTATGGCGATGGTTTGTTTGAAACCATGCGCCTGATGAAGGGCAAAGTAAAATTCCCCGAACTGCATGCCGATAGGCTGATGCGTGGCATGAAAGCGCTAAAAATTGACGGCTACTCACAAACCGACAGTTGGTTTATCCGAGAAAAGGCAGAAGAACTTGCCCGCCGTAACCGTGTAAAACATGGCCGCGTACGCTTTACCGTTTATCGCGATGCCGACGGCTTATACACCCCTACCCAAAATAAAATGGGTTATTGTATTGAGATAACGCCTGTTGATGAACCACGATATTATTTAAACGAGCGGGGTTTAATCATGGACACATATACCGAGCTATTAAAGCCGCTTAACTGGCTATCAAATATAAAATCGGCCAATTCGCTCACATTTGTAATGGCTTCCATTTATAAGCAGCAAAACAAGCTCGACGATGTTTTTTTACTCAACCAAAATGGTTACTTGTGCGAAGCTTCGGCAGCAAACATTTTTGTTTGGTATCAAAATCACCTGTACACACCCGCACTTAGCGAAGGTTGCGTGGAAGGCGTTATGCGCCAAACGGTTATAAAACTCGCTAAAGAGGGCGGTATCCCTTTTACCGAAGCACAAATAAATGCAGAAATTTTAAATCAGGCCGATGAGGTTTTTTTAACCAATGCAGGTAAGGGCATACAATGGGTTATGGGCTACGGCGTAAAACGATATTTTAACCGCGTAAGCAAAGGCTTGTTGGATGAGTTGAATAAGTTGTAGGGGTGCTTGTTGCTAAAGGGTTGCCCTTAACAGGCAAAATCCTATCTTATATATTTCTATAAAGCTTATGCCCCGCTGGGGCATTATCACCTATCTATATCGGATTATTTGATTGTCGCATTATGGGCTAAGGCTTTTTAGCACAACAGCAGCGCTACCCATCTAATTTGGGTTGCCCTTAACAAGGCAAAAACTCTATATTATATATTCCTACAAAGCTTATGCCCCGCTGGGGCAAAAGAATTTGGACCTACTATTTTAATTGTCCCGTTAGGGACTAAAGCTTTGTAGCTATAGATGAGAAGTGTTTTTGCTCCGTAGGACCTAACCTTCTTACAGCATCCATCGCTTTTTAAGTTCTTCTACCAAGATGACATGACTTCAATATGGATAAGTCCTTGTTTCGTAAATTTCTAATGGTTCTTTAATTCCACCCGACCAGAGTACTTGAATCTTGTTATTCAATTGTCCCGTTAGGGACTAAAGCTTTATAGCTATAGATGAGAAGTGCTTTTGCTCCGTAGGAGCTGCCCTTTCAACAGACTATTCAGGCAATTTAAATAAAAAACGTTCGTCAAATTCAATCTCAAACTTTTCTAATAGCATGCGATATTCATTCATAAAACTAAACTTTTTATGATGCTCCTGCTGGTTGGCAATATATTTAACTACATCATCTACCTGAGATTTCCCATAGCTGAAGGCACCATAGCCTTCCTGCCATTGAAACCGTGAACCTATCAAACGCTCTTTATTTATCCACTCAGACGAATCGCCTTTTACTAATCTTACCAAGTCAGAAATTGATTGTGATGGATTCATGCCAACGAACATATGCATATGATCAGGCATGTTATTGATAGCAATTACTTTATGCCCGTTGTTTTGGACTATGGCAATTATATATTTTCGTAATCTCTCAGCCCAGCTGTCATCAATTAATGAAGCCCTGTATTTAACAGCAAAAACAATGTGTATATATAATTGGGTATAAGTATTTGCCATCGCTCCCCTAATATTTCACTTATACTCCTATCTGGGCCAATATGCCGTCCCATAAATCAATCCGTGCTTGCAGGGCAGCCTGTACAGCCACGGTTGCTTCGGCCCATTTTGATTCGTTGTTGCCGCAAAGTTCGGCTGTCATGTCATATGCCAGATTAGAGTGATGGTCGCCGTCAACTTCAATATGGCGCTCCATATAATATAAAAAGATGCTTACCTTATCAGGCTGCTTGCTGTTGATTTTCTTAACCATTTCAATAAACATCCCCGGTATCAGGTCTTCTCTTCCAAAAGTAAATACTGCAGCCTGTAAATGGCTTTTTCCGGTTGCAATAACGTCAAATGTATGCTGTACAAATTTTCGTGCAGCTTGTGGCATATCAGCGTCTTGCAATGCGCTATGCACATGAGTGCCCTTTTTCAATTCGCCTAAAAAGGTATCAATCGACTCTGTACTGCAATCAGCCTGTTGCATTGCTTTTAAATACAATTCAAAGTGACTTGTGCGTACGCCAGCTTCATCAACATCGCTTTCCTCGCCGGTTACAATCTCATTGATAAGGTAGCGGGTGTTGGCGCTTCCAACAGGCATCCAGGGCAGTGTGGTACAGGTTAAATTTTGCTGGAGTGCCTTAAGTAACGACATAAAATCCCAAACGGCAAAAATGTGGTGCTGCATAAAGGTATGCAGGTACGGCAAACTGTTTATATTATGATACAACTCATGGTTAATCAGCTTTTCGCGAAGTGGTAAAATAGCTGTTTTGAGTTGCTCTATACGGGTGGTAATTGCGCTCATATATTGTAAAATAAGTCGGCTGCAAAGGTAATTGTCAATGCTGATAAACCGATACTTAATGTTAAACCAATTTGATGTTAACGCAGGCCCGCTTATATTTACATTATGCTGCTACCCGTAACCCCGCCCGACGGCGGCCTGATATATACCGAAACCAATATTGCCCATTTATTTCCCGAGCCGTTCAACATGATATCGTCGGCATTATTTCTTATACCGGGCATTTACTGGCTTTTTAAATTACATGGCTTTAGCAGGCAATACACCTTTTTAAGTATTGCTACCTGGCTTTTAATGATAGGTTGCACCGGCAGCACCATTTACCACGGCTTGCGCCGCTGGCCTGTTTTTATCTTTATGGATTGGGTACCCATAGCTGTACTTTGCCTATTGGCCAGCATTTATTTTTGGATGAAGTTTGCAAGTAAAATTTGGGTTGGTATGGCCGCGTTTGTAATATTTATCGCATTAACATTTGGCATACGCCGCCTGCTGCCCAATTATGACATCCAGTTAAAAGTGAGCCTTAATTACGCGGTTATGGTGCTGATGATTGTGTTACCGCTGATGTTGCTGCTCTGGAAAATACAATGGCGCAATGGCGCACTGGTATTGGCTGCATTTATAGCTTTCGGGCTGGCAATAGGCTTTAGGGTGTATGACAAGTACACAACCCTTGCCATAGGCACGCATTTTTTATGGCATACCTTTGGCGCGGTGGCAACATCGTTAATGTTTGTGTTTATTTACCGTATCAACGGCTTAAAGCTTATTGCCGCGTAAAAACTCTTCAATACCCATACGCTTTTTACCTTCCAACTGCACATCTGTAGCGCAGATGAAGCCGTCTTTGGTAGCGAACTTTAAGGAAGTTTTGTGATTGCTAATAAAAGCACCCGGCTGTAATCCGGGTTCAGTTTCCTGGTATTCGGCATTGTAAATTTTCAGCACTTTGCCATTCAAATGCGTATAGGCAGTCGGTACCGGGCTAAGGCCGCGTATCATGTTGTAAACATCAATTACCGGCCTGTTAAAATCTATCAGGCAATCTGTCTTAAAGATCTTAGGTGCGTGCCGCAATTCAATACCCTCAGAAAGTTGAGCCTGTGGGTGCTCGTTATACTTACCGCTTTCAATGCTTTTAACAGTTTTTACCAGCAGGCCTGCTCCTTTGTCCATCAACCGGTCGTGCAATTGTCCCGCAGTTTCGGTACCTGAAAGTGTAACTTTCTCGGTAAACAAAACATCTCCGGTATCAATATCGTGCTTCAAAAAGAATGTAGTTACACCGCTCTCCTTTTCGCCGTTTATAATGGCCCAGTTAATTGGCGCGGCACCGCGATATTGCGGTAACAACGACGCATGTAAATTGATGGTTCCCTTTGCAGGCATGTTCCAAACCACCTCGGGCAGCATCCTAAAAGCTACCACTACCTGTAAATCTGCTTTAAGTGCTTGTAATTCTGCTATAAATTCCGGATTCTTCAGTTTCTCGGGCTGAAGAACTTTAAGTCCCTTTTCAACGGCATACTGTTTCACAGCCGATTCGTTTAACTTTTGACCCCTGCCGGCAGGTTTATCGGGAGCGGTTACTACGGCAACCACATTACAACCAGCGTCAATAAGGGCATCAAGCGAGGCAACTGCAAATTGGGGCGTACCCATGAAAATTATTCTCATAACAGACAGTTTAAAACAGAACAGATTTATTTACTTATATAACAGGTACTTTGTACGCATTGCCTTAAACTTACTTAACCCGGGCTCCCAGCTTTGGCGGATCTGCGCCTCGGTTTTGCCTGCAATAATTTGCTGTTGTAAAGTTTTATTACCGGCAAGCTTGGTAAAGTAAGGGATAAAAAACTTCGACTTATCCGGGTACTCGTTATACATCTCTATCAGCCATGCTAAATTAAGCCTGCCATTTCTTTTTAAAGTATCTGTATTGTAATTTCTAAGGTCGATGCCGTAGCAGGTTTGCCCTTTAAGCGGTGGGTTGTCACTCATACCAGGCATACTTACCGGGGTAAAATTAAAACTGTATTGTCCCTTTAATTCGGGCGCGCCAATAATGGTGAAAGGGTAATTTGTACCGCGGCCCAGGCTAATATTGGTTCCTTCAAAAAAGCATATATGAGGGTAAAGCAAAATCGACTGCTGGGTATTTAAGTTTGGCGACGGGCTAACGGGCAGCATGTAAGCCATATCCCGGCTGTAGTTTGCAACCTTATAAATTTTGAGTTTGCACTTAACTTTGTTTTTAAGCCATCCCTGTCCGTTTATCATCTGGGCATATTCGGCTATGGTCATGCCGTGTAGTACAGGTATCTCATGCATGGCAACAAAAGCGCGGTAAGCGGTATCAAGCACCGGGCCGTCAACAAAACTGCCATTAGGGTTTGGGCGGTCGAATATTACCAGCTCAATGTTATTCTCGGCACAGGCCTCCATCAGGTAATGCAGTGTGGATATGTAGGTGTAAAAGCGGGTACCAACATCCTGCACATCAAATATCATCAGGTTTATGCCTTTTAAATCTTCGGAAGTGGGTTTAAAGTGCTTTCCGTATAAAGATATTACGGGTAGGCCGGTCACAGCATCCTTTGTATCATCAATTTTGGCGCCGTCTGCTGCGTTTCCTCTAAAGCCATGCTCGGGTCCAAAAATCTTCTTTACTGTAATACCAAGTTTAAGCAGGCTATCAACCACAGGCACTTTCTTTGGGCCGATAATCGAGGTCTGGTTAATCAGCATACCTATGTTCTTACCTTTCAGGTAATCTATATAAACCGGCACCTGGTCGGCGGCGGGGGTTATAACTTTTACAGTAGCTTTGGTGGCTGGTGCTGCAGTTGACTTTTTATTCTGCGCATAATCATCACAGCTAAACAAAAGCTGGCAAACCAGTAAAACGGGTACAAATAACTTCACGCTCATCATAATATAGCTAAAGCAAAATTTAAAGGTTTATGTTTAACCTATAAAACGCATATTTGCGAAAGTACAAAAAATCCAGGCTGCATTGAGTTTCGCAAGGTTTATATCAAGTAGGATAACATTCAGGTCAAAACGCACGTTCTCAAAATTGATTGTGCGCATTGCCATCATCGGTATAATGCTTGGCCTTGGCGTAATGATCCTGTCGTTGGCGGTTATCAAGGGTTTTAAGAACGAGATTCGCCAAAAAGTTCGTGGCTTTGCAGGCGATATCCAGATCGTTAAATCAGATCTAAATGCATCTTACGAGGCATCGGCATTTGTCCCTGAAGCCGACCTGCTGCCTAAACTGCGCACTATCAAACAAATTACCGGCATAGCACCTTTTGCTACAAAGCCTGGCATTATAAAGGCTAATGAGGAGATTGAAGGCGTAGTTTTTAAAGGGGTGGACAGTACCTACAACTGGGACCACCTACGTAAATCAATGGTTGGCGGCAACGTAATCAACTTTAAAGATACCGGCGATACCAAACCCCCTATCCTAATATCACAATACTTGGCAAACCGACTGAAGCTAAAATTGGGTGATGACCTGCTGATGTATTTTATACAGGACCCGCCCCGAAAGCGAAAATTTAAGATAACCGGTATTTATAATGTAGGCGTTGATGAGGTTGATAAAACCTTTGTGATAGGCGACATTGCACTGATACGCCGCCTTAACGACTGGCAAAAAGGCGAGATTGCCGGCTACGAAGTTGACGTAAAAAACTTCGAGATGATGAACTACACGGCCGATTCCATTGACGACAAATTGCCCGTGCTGTTGCGTACCAACACTTTATTTGAAGCTTACCCAACCATATTTGAGTGGCTTGGCCTGCTCGACGTGAACACCGTGGTAATGCTGGTATTAATGACAATTGTAGCCGTCATCAACATGATATCTGCACTACTCATCATGATACTGGAGCGCACCTCCATGATAGGGATGTTTAAGGCAATGGGCGCACGCAATTGGGTTATACAAAAAGTATTTTTATATAATGCAGCCTACTTAATTGGCTTTGGTTTGCTGTTGGGAAACATACTCGGGCTTGGTTTGGGTTATTTCCAGCAGGCTACGCATTTCTTCAAACTGGACCAGGCAAGCTATTACATGAGTTTTGTACCTATTAAGATTGAGTTTTTAGATGTGCTGCTGCTAAACGTGGGCACGCTGGTTGTTTGCTTATTGGTATTGGTGATTCCATCGATGCTGGTAACACGCATACAGCCCGTGAAAGCCATCAGGTTTAAGTAAGTACCTTACAATAGGCGATAGCTAATGCCAAATCGCCACAAGCGGCTATATGCTTCGTTGGCTTGGCTGCCTATCAAATCTTCTTTAACGTTAGTTAAGCCGTGCGCGTAAGCAGCAGTAATACCAATACGATTGTAATAAGCGGCAATGCCCATACGCAACCTGAAGTCGGTATTTTTATCTTCGCGACTGCGATCTGTTGTTGCAACGTTGCCTTCGCCGGTTGAGCCTTTTTCGCGCATGGAAGTTTTAAAGCCCACATCAACGCCAGGCTGCAAGTCAATATTAAACTTATCTGCAATTATGCGATAGCCGATATATGGATTAAGGTTGATGTAATTGCTCTTAAGCTTAGTTGAGCCATCTACTGTGGGCAATGCCCCATAATTTTGCATTGGCGAATAAAAGGTGGTAATATCTACGCTGCTTTGCACCCGCTCGAAACCTGCCTGCAAACCGGCAATAAAGCCTGCTTTGGTAACATATTGAGCCTGCCCCGCCAAACCGAAACCCCATGCATTTTTATTGCCGTACGGATTATTGGTATAGTTTTGAGATGCGTCTGGCGATGTTATAATAGGGCTGGTTGCCGTAGTGCCATTGCCACTGTAATGATAAAGATTTGTGCTTGCGTTAACAGATAACTCCACTTTTTGGGCATACACACTACCAGCGACCAATAAGCCCACAATGCTTAGTACAAGTTTTTTCATTGCCGTGATTTTTTGAATCTGATTTTTAGGTTTAGGCCGCTGGCACCAAAGCGCAGATTTTGCGCGCCCATGCCTTCAAGCGGATATTTTACAAAAGGTTCAATGATCAAACTATTACTTTTACCAAGCGGATAACCCACTCCAAACGAAAAGTTGAGTGTGCGGCCAAAGTAAAAGCCGTTAAAGCTATTTGTACTTACTGCGCTTTGTGTTTCGGCACTGCGCGAATTGCTGTAAGCATAGTTGTAAGTATATTTCTCGCCGATGAAAGTACCGGAGCTTAAACCCGCCGACACATAAGTGTCACTTTTCTCGGGGTTAAATTCATATTTTAAGTTGATTGGTACATCCAAACCAATAAGGCTTGCATTGTAGTTCCTGAAAACCGGAACCGCTGCATTAGCTGCAAATAAACCATCGGGCCGCAAAACAGGATCAGACACGGGCGCTGCCGAATACATTGCCCCACGCGCATTACTATTTTCGGGCAGGCCGCTGTTGTATTTTAATGAATTTTGAGCCAATGCCATGCCGGTTGATAGCTTAAGTTTGCCAGTAAGTTTAATATCAGACGTAAAGCCGGCTCCTGCGTTTACCTGGTTTGTACTCCCTTCAGCATAATTGAAATAGGTAGCCGCATAAACGCTGAAATTTACCTTTTTATCCCTATTCTGTTTTTCCTTATCTGCTTTGGCAACCGGGTTATTAACTTTATCTGCCTCGAGCAACTCAATTATAGAGCGCTGTTTTGGCTTGACATCCTGGCTGCTCCTGTTATTTGTATTAGCTGCGATAATTGTTTGCTGCCCATCTGCAATTTGGCCCGAAGGTATTTTCGATGGCATTACACTTACGCTATCTGAAGGGGCTTTCGCCGCTGCAGTGTTTTGTGCAATTACAGTTGCTGCAACACCATTTGCGTTAACACCATTGGCTTGTATTTCAGGAGTTTGCATGGCACCAATTGGCACCACTGTTTGCTTTATAGCTGTAGGCGTGTTTGTTTGCACAGGCAATACGTTGGCATAAACCGGCTGCTGTACAACAGTGTTGTATTTATTATGTAAAAAAGGATCGATAGGTTGAGGTTTTGTTGAGTTTAGAGGTGCATTTTTAGCAACAGCCTGCTGGTCAGCCTCTATTGGATTGTCCAGTTTGTCAGCAGTAGTGGTATCGCGCTGCACTTGCTGCGTTTTTACAGGCTTGTTTTGCGCAACAGTGTTGGCAGTATTGTTATTGCCGGTAAGCCAAAAGCCCAGGCCTGCAACAACCAATAAAATAGCGGCAGCGCTGCTCCACCAAAGCCAGGCCGCAGGCCTGCGGCGCTGCTGCGCCGGGAAACGCTGCCTTAGCTGCGCCCAGCCGGCATCGGCATCGCCGGGGTGTTCGTATTGTTCAAATACGTCCCTGATATGGTTGTTCAATTTTTTATCAAACAAATCATCCATGACTTTTCGTTTCTTTAGTTAACAGCTGCCTTAGCTTTTCTTTTGCCCGGCTCAAATACACCCGCGACGAGCTGGCAGGCAGGTTCAACAACTGCCCAATCTCATCATGGCTGTAGCCATCAATTTCATACATGTTAAAAATAGTTAGCTGCACCTGCGGCAGCTGTTTCATCAATTTTAAAATATCGTTTGCGTTTAGGTTCTCGATTGCGGTGGCATTTGTGCCAACGGCTACAGCATCATCAATATCCGTATTGGCCAGATACTTCATTTCTTTACGGCGGCGGTCAATAGCGGTATTAACCACAATGGTGCGCAGCCATGCCTTGAAAGGTTTGTCGGAATTATAATTGCCGATGTTATTAAACACTTTTATAAAAGCATCATTAACCACTTCTGTGGCATCATCTTCATTGAAACTATAGCGGGCACTTATACCCAAAGCGTAGCCATAGAACTGCTTATACAGCAATTCCTGGTGTTTAAGGCTACCTTTTTTGCAGTTACTGACAATATCTTCCTCAGTAATGCGCGAAACTAAGTGCATTTAATAGTTAAGTTGTTAATCTCCGGCCCGGATATCTAATTTACATTACGCGGGCCCTCGGCACATTGATACATGCCGGTAAATATTTTTTTACTGCTTTCCAGATTGCAGTGCGGATGTTTATTGAAGATTATTTAACACGCTTAAGATCGTATTCCAGTCGCAACGTATCGGCACTGGTGCTAAGCAGCTGCAAACCATCTGCAGTACTGCTAAAAACGTATGTACCGTTTAAGTGCGTTTTGGTGGCTTTACCTGTGCGAGGGTAAGTGGTATCAATAAATGATATAAGATTTGCAGTTGTGCCACTGCCAGCACCGTATGTACCTTTGCTGCCGGCGTGTACAACAGTAGTATCGCCCAATACTTTAAAGTCTATATTATTTGTCAACTCCAGCCTGATAGTGGCCTTAGTGGTATCAAAGGTTGTTTTATTCTTAGGTTTAAGCAGCAACCTGAACTCGCCCGCGTATGACCCGGATGGAGTTACACCGGTAAGGTTACCACTATCTACTGATTTTATACAACCCGCACTCAAAACTACAAGTGCCGGCAAAAGGAATACATATAACTTCTTCATAATGTTAGGTAATACAGCAGGTTACGATGCAATATACACAAACGCTACACTTTGCCTGTATATTATAACTTTTTAGCCTCGTTCCAAAATACATCCATTTCGGTAAGGCTCATGTCATGCAGGTTGCGCCCCGCCTCTTTTGCCCGCTCTTCCAGGTATTGGAAGCGCTTTATAAATTTACGGTTGGTTTTTTCAAGCGCATCTTCGGGGTTTATGTTGATAAAGCGCGCATAGTTGATGAGCGAAAACATGAGGTCGCCAAATTCGCCCTCGGCCTTTTCATGGTCGATGGTACTTGCATCCGCTACATTGTACTCGTCTTTAAACTCCTGTAATTCTTCCTCAACCTTGGCCCAAACCTGCTCCTTGTTTTCCCAATCAAAGCCAACGCCGCGGGCCTTTTCCTGTATACGCGATGCTTTTACGAGCGCCGGCAAGGAAGCCGGTACACCGCCCAAAACAGATTTGTTTCCTTCTTTAAGCTTAATCTGCTCCCAGTTGCGCTTAACATCATTTTCGTCGGCCACCTCGGTGTCACTGTATATATGCGGGTGCCTATTGATGAGCTTATCGCAAATACCATTAAGCACGCCGGTAATATTAAAGGCGTCGGTTTCTGATGCTATGCGGGCATAAAACACAAGGTGCAGCATAATGTCGCCGAGTTCTTTCCGGATCTCGTCCATATCGCCGCTAAGTATGGCATCAGACAGTTCGTAGGTTTCCTCGATGGTAAGGTGACGCAAACTTTCCATGGTTTGTTTTTTATCCCATGGGCAGTTGAGGCGCAGATCATCCATAATGGTTAAAAGGCGCTCAAAGGCGGTTGCCGGCGTGTATGCGGTTACAGAAGGAGTAATAGCCATACACAAAGATAGGTTAAATGAAAAAGGTTAGCTGTTAACTATTTTAAATTACAAGGCTATGTAGATTAGAAATTCTGGTGGGATGCTGAAACAAGTTCAGCAGGACCTTTGGCTAAAAAAACACGTCATGCCGATGCATATCGGCATCTTACGTGCTATGTCTGGTGGGATGCTGAAACAAATCCAGCATGACGCGAATAATTGAAATTAGACTATTATAACGGCAGGGTAGCCCGCAACATTTCGCGTTTCCCTGGGGCGCCGGGTGCTTTCTCCACCTTTAATCCCTGCGCTTTTACCGCTCGTTTAAGGTTACCGGTTATGGCATAGGTAACAAATACGCCGCCGGGTTTTAAAAACTGAAGCGTGTGTGTAATGGCTTCGTCGCTCCACATTTCGGGTTGGTGAACTGCTGCAAATGCATCAAAATAAATAACGTCAAATTTAAAGGTGGAAGCAAAATCGGCGAGTTGGGTAACGGCCACATTGAACCGGCAAGTATCATTCAGCAAAGTATTGTTGCTTAAAGCGCTGGGATAGGAAGACAAAAAGCTTTGCCAAATAGCGGGCGACACATACTCATCATACCCGGTTTGTGCAATCATCCCGGCACTTAGCGGGTAAGCCTCGATACCGGTATAATTAAGTTTTACACTATGCTCAACACAAAAATCTGCCGTGAGTAAAAAGTTAAGCCCAGTACCAAAGCCCACTTCTAAAATAGAAACCTCGCCAACCGACTGGTTGCCGCCAGCAAGAAAGTACTCCAGCCCCGAGTGTACAAAAACATGCTTACTCTCTTGCAAGGCACCATGTTTGGAATGGTAATTTTCGCCAACAAGTGCGTTGTAAATGGTTTTTGATCCGTCGGCAGTGCTAACAATTGTTAAATGATCGGGCATTGTAAAGGCAATTAGTATGCCCGCAAAGTTAGTGCGTTATACCGGCAACAGCAATTTTATCTAGGCCACCATGGCTAGCAGGCGGTTAAGCTTATTGCAATAATCGTTAAGGCTAATGTTACCTTTATCATAATCGGCTACCAACTCATCCAGTTGCCTGGCCACCAAGGTGCGGGCAGCCGAAGCATCATTATCGCAGATCTGTTTGATAGTGTGCAACTTTTCATTAGCAGCACGTACCATAAATAAGGGCTTTACATCGCCCGTTTTACTTAAAACAGCTTTAAGTTTTCGACGCTGTCTTTTATCAAATAACAATATGAGGTATACCAACACAGAGCCTATAACAGCGAAGGCCAAAAATATAGTAGTTGTTGATGAAGCTACAATCTCGTTCATAATCTTTAACACAGTATTCGGTTGGTTTTACGGGTGCAGAAAAGCAAAAGTTTCATCAATTTTGCCTCAAAGTAAAAAATCTTAATCTGTTTACTGATGCATTGGCATTTTTGAACAATCCGTTTACCTTTGCGGCATGTTAAAGGGTTTTGTAAGAAAGTGTTACTATTTGCTGCCGGTTATTTTATTACTTATAATCGGTAAGGCACTACACGCGCAGTCGTTAAAAAAAACATCCGGACCCGAAAAAATAAGTCAGTTTCAGTTTAAAACCATTGTTATCGATGCCGGGCATGGTGGTAAAGACCCCGGCGCTCATGGGGCATTCTCAAACGAGAAAACGGTTGCATTAAGCATTGCCCGCAAGCTGAAAGATGCCATTTTAAATGACATGCCAGGCATTAATGTAGTAATGACCCGTAGCACCGACAAATTTATTGAGCTGCACCGCCGCGCCGAGATCGCTAACGAAACCAAGGCCAACCTGTTTATTTCTATCCATTGTAACTCTACCCCGCAAAAGAAAGGTACCCGTAGCGGCGCACTATTATTGGTTTATGGTTTCCACCGCAAGCAGGAACAGTTAGAGGCTATTCGCGAGAATGCATCTATCTATAAAGAGAAAGACTATAAGAAAAAATACAATGGTTATGGCGAAGATGCTGCAGTGAATGCCATAGTGTTGGCTGCTTTTCAGCAGCGATATCGTAAACAAAGTATCCATTTCGGCAACCTGGTTGATGATGAATTTACCGGCACCGACGGCCGCCACAGCGCAGGCGTGCACGAGCAAGGGCTATTAGTACTACAACAAAGCGGCATGCCCGGAATATTGATTGAAACCGGCTTCATAAATAACCCATCAGACGAAAAGTACCTGAACTCGGCACAGGGCCAGGGCGAAATTGTTAAATCTGTTGTAAAGGCAATAGGCAAATACAAGGCAGGGCTGTAATATTTTCTTATTGTAGTAGTATAAGTCTGAGACTACCAAAGATCTAACCTTCCGGATTATACGATTGCGATTCCGCGTCAGGCTGAGCTTGTCAAAGACTTAATTGTGTGATATGGCACTACACGGCTAAAGCCTTCAAAACTAAATAAACAATCCACAACTTTTTGGTGTTATAATACTGAATACCAAGCATTATAACCATGAAAACAACACGCAGAGATTTTATTTTACAATCGGCTCTTGCAGCCGGTGCATTAACTTTGGCCCCGGCTTTAAACGTGTTGGCAGCCAGCAATGCAGGTAAAAAGTTAGGGATAGCGCTGGTAGGCTTGGGTGGTTACGCGGGCGGGCAGTTGGCGCCGGCTTTGCAGCAAACTAAAAATTGTTACCTGGCTGGCTTGGTTACCGGCACGCCGGAGAAAGCCAAAACATGGTCGGCCAAGTATAACATCCCTCAAAAAAATATTTACAACTATAAAAATTTCGATAGCATAGCCAGTAACAAGGATATCGATATCGTGTACGTTGTTTTGCCTGTGTCTATGCATAAAGAGTTTACCATACGTGCGGCAGCTGCAGGCAAACATGTTATCTGTGAAAAGCCCATGGCTCTTAACGCTGCCGAGTGCCGTGAAATGATTGCCGCTTGTAAAAAACACAACAGGTTATTATCAATCGGGTATCGCCTGCACTTTGAGCCGCATAATATGGAGATGATGCGCCTGGGGCAAAAGCAAATATTTGGCAAGGTAACTGCACTTGATACCGGCAATGGGTTTAAATATGGCGGCGACCCTAATGCCTGGCGTTTAAAGAAAGCCCTTTCGGGCGGTGGTGCTTTGATGGATATGGGTATCTATTCTATACAAGGCTCGCGTTATACACTTGGGCAAGAGCCGATTGCGGTAAAAGCCACACAGGAAAAAACCAACCCGGTATTATTTAAAGAAGTTGATGAAACCATTTTTTGGGAACTTAAGTTTCCCGGCGGTGCAAAAGTAACCGGTAAAAGCAGTTATAATAATAACTGGAGCTACCTGAAAGCAACTGCTACTAAAGGCAATTTTGAACTAGGGCCGGCCTTCGGCTACGACGGGCTTGATGGCAAAATTAATGGTAAGCCAATGCAAATACCAAACATTAACCAACAAGCTGCGCAAATGGATGACTTTGCCACTTGTGTAAACCTCAAAAAGCAAAGCCGTGTACCCGGAGAAGAGGGCTTGAAAGATATGAAGATAATAGATGCCATTTACCGCAGCCTGAATACCGGCAAGTGGGAGCAAATTGGATAAGGGTTTTAAAACTTCATAGTCAGCCTGCCAGTTGCCAAATACCTGTAAAATAATTTTGCTACAAAAAGCGTATATTTGCGGCTTACTACCGTTGATTTACGGCATTGATCAAACTATACCTTTCCGGATCCCGCGTATTTCATCGCGATAGCAATATTACCTTACAAACATTAAATGTTATTTACAGATCTTAAATTAATTGAGCCAATTTTAAAGGCTTTACAAACCGAGGGTTATACAGCTCCCACCCCAATACAACAACAAGCAATACCATACATACTGCAAAACCGCGATTTGCTTGGTTGTGCGCAAACCGGTACAGGCAAAACCGCTGCGTTTGCTATACCAACCCTGCAACTGCTTTACAACGACAGGCAAAAGCACAAAGAGCAAAAATCCATTAAGGCGCTTGTGTTAACCCCTACCCGCGAGTTAGCCATACAAATTGCCGACAGCTTTACCGCTTACGGAAAAAATACAGGGCTTAAAAACCTTGTTATTTTTGGTGGCGTATCACAAAACCCGCAAACAGACGCGCTTAAACGTGGTGTAGATATATTGATTGCAACGCCTGGCCGCCTGCTGGATTTAATGAACCAGGGTTACATCAGCCTGCAACAACTGCGTATCCTGATACTTGATGAGGCCGACCGTATGCTTGATATGGGCTTTGTTAACGATGTAAAAAAGATAATTGCCAAAGTACCTGCCAAAAGGCAAACGCTTTTCTTTTCGGCAACTATGCCTAAAGAGATACAACATCTGGCCGATGCTATTTTAAGCAACCCTGCACGTGTTGAAGTGGCACCGGTATCATCAACCGCCGACACTATAAAGCAGGCAGTTTATTTTGTTGACAGAAGTGACAAAAAGAACTTGCTGAACCATATCCTGAAAGATAAAGAGATAAAAACCTTATTGGTATTTACCCGCACCAAACATGGGGCTGATAAGGTGGTTAAGGATTTGCACAAAGCCGGCATAACAGCCGAAGCCATACATGGCAACAAATCGCAAAATGCTAGGCAGCGTGCGTTGACAAACTTTAAGAACCGTACCACACGCGTATTGATAGCTACGGATATTGCTGCCCGTGGTATTGATATTGACGAGCTTACCCACGTAGTAAATTACGAATTACCCAACATACCCGAAACCTATGTACACCGCATTGGCCGTACAGGCCGGGCAGGTGCCAGCGGTATTGCCATGTCTTTTTGCGATGGCGAGGACGAGTTGGAATACTTAAAAGATATACACAAGCTCATAGCTAAAGAAATACCTGTAGAAGAAGGCCACCCTTACCCTATCAGCATGCAGATTATTGAATCGCGTATGACCGGGAAAATGATCAGCGTTGCCAAGGCCAAAAAAGGAGGCGTTGGCGGTTCGGCCGGTCGCGGACAAGGAGCAGGTGGTGGCGGCAGCCGTAATGGTGGCCGTAACAAGCGCCCATCGGGTGGCGGCGGAAGGCCGGGCGGCAATAGTCGCGGTGGCGGCAATAAAGCAAAAGCCGGCGGCAACAGCGGCATGAGCGGCGGCCGCAGGTAAGCGGTACCAGCATAGCATTTATGAGCGAAGATTGAAATTAGCTTTTGGGCTGATATGATCTTCGCTTTTTTATTTACAAATACCGGCAACCAAATTTTAATTTTTTGGTTGTTAAACGGTTAACTGCTTATAGGCACAATCAGGCAATAATTATTTGCTAAGTGCCTAAGCACTAATTTATATTTGCAACCCTCAAAAAAATTAAATAGCTTTAAAGTGAAAATCGATCCAGTAAAAATGAAGCGCCTTTTTGACCTGATCCGGAATAAGTTTTTCCTGGCAACTGTGGCTTTTGTGCTTTGGATGATATTCTTTGATAAAAATGATCTCTTCTCTCAATACGAGTATCATCAGCAACTAAACAAGCTGGAAGCGGAGCAGCAGTTTTACAAAGACGAAACTGCCAAGGTAAACAAGGATCTTGATGAGCTTAACTCAAACAAAGTCAAGCTCGAAAAATTTGCCCGCGAGAAATATCTGATGAAGAAAGATAACGAAGACATATTTGTTATTGTGCACGAAAAGAAAGATTGAATTAAATATTTCTGATAGTATAAGTATTGTAATAATATCGCTACAAACGGCCTTTTTAACACTAAAAAGGCCGTTTTTCTATTTTTAATAAACTATAATCGCACCGCGGCGTTAATATTATTGATTATTAAATAAATCGTCAACCCTCGTTATCTCACACTGCTTCCCGCGAGGACAAAATAACGCACTGTAATACAAAATTTTACATCTATTTTAAACAGGTTACTATTAATAATGAGCAAGCAAATTGAAAAATTAAAAAAGCAGCTTACCGAGATTGCCGAAGTTGTTAATTCATTTCAGTCTGAAGCGGTACAGGTACGGGTTGTCGACAGGCTTTTGGATGAGATAATTGAAGCCGAGCGCACCGAAACTGATGGACAAGATGCCTATATCAAAAGAGACCGCATGGTAAGCGGCATTGAGGGCTACGGTCAGCGCGCCGTTCCGGGTCGTAAAAAGCCGGGGGCCACAAAGGTTTTAAACCAGTTGCTCAGCAGCGACTTTTTCAAGCAACCACAATCTATATCTTCAATAGCCGAATACTGCAAAGAGCAATTTGATTCGGACTTTAAAACTTCCGAACTATCGGGCATACTACTCAAACTTGCCAAGGAAAACAAACTAAAGCGTGAGCGCAGCAACGAAAACAACCGTTTTGAATATGTTGCGATATAAAAACCAAAGGCCGTTCTTGATGAGAGCGGCCTTTGGTTTTATCAATTGAGAAAAGCTAAACGTATTTTTCACGCAAGCTGTAGCAGAAAAGCATCCTGTCATGCTGAGATACGAAGCATTTTATAGACGCTATCAAAGTAGAGTATTTACTTGGCGCACATTAGATTCTTCACTACGTTCAGAATGACAAGGTTCTTCTGTTGTCATTTCGAGACAATCACCTACCTCAAATCAAACAAGTTATTTACGCCCAAACTCTTTCTTGAGGTAAAACCCTCGCCGAAACGCGCGCCGATGCTTTTACCAAACTCGCGTCCGCGGGCCTCAACTACCTGTATAAACTCCGGCGACGATATGTAGGTTTGTGGCTCATCCTCGTTCCACTCCGGGTTATGAAACTGCGAACCGAAGGCCAATACGCTGGCTATCTTGATATCCCAGTAATCAGTTACATCAATTATGATATCCGGGCGGATGTATCTGTCTTGTATAAAATGCAAAAGCTGCTTTGGTCTCCACTCCTGCTGCGGCTGTCCATCAATACTGGTTTCAATGCGGCGCAAGCCCGCTAAAAAAGCGGCATCCTCAACCAGTCGGTTGGCACGGCCATGATCCGGGTGGCGGTCGTGGTAGGCATTTGTTATCACAATCTCCGGCTGGTACTTACGTATGGCCTCAATTACTTTTAGCTGGTGCTCTTTCGTATTTTCAAAAAAACCATCAGGCAGGGCAAGGTTTTCGCGAACGGTAAGCCCCAATATGTCGGCAGACTTTGCTGATTCCTTGTCGCGTATGTCGGCAGTGCCGCGTGTACCCAATTCGCCGCGGGTTAGGTCAACTATCCCTACTTTATGGCCCAAGGCCAGGTGTTTTAATATGGTGCCTGCACAACCTAATTCGGCATCATCCGGGTGCACGGGTAAAACTAAAATATCTAATTTCAACATATGTGTTGGTGTATTAATGGCTGGCAGCCAGCAAGCGCTGTATGCCTTTCTTAATTTTTGATGTTGTAGGTTTTGTAAAGGGATAAAAATAATCGGCAACCTTACCGTCGCGGCCAACGAGGTATTTATGAAAATTCCAACGAGGTGATGAGCCCATAACACCATTCTGCTTTTTGTCGCTCAAAAACTTGTAAAGCGGCGAGGCATAAGGCCCGCGCACCCTCACTTTCTCAAAAGTAATGCAATTGCTGCCATACGACGAACAAAAAGTTTGCAATGCATCACCCTCTAGTGGCTCCTGCCCGCCAAAGTCATTTGACGGGAAAAGCAATATCTCAAAGTCGCTGGTATTTAGTTCGCTTTTCAGTTTTTCCAGGTCGGCCATTTGCGGTGTGAAACCACACTGCGAAGCTGTATTTACGATAAGGAGTACTTTGCCGGTGTATTTGGAGAGGCTTGTCCAGTCGCCGTTTAATTTTTGAACATCAAACTGGTAAATAGTATTATTATCCATTATAAATTAGCACTTGAGGTGTACCCTAACGAGAAAAGGATACTCTCAATGTCCCGCTGTTCGTCGCGGTCGTAGTTCTGTTTAAGGTCATGCCCAAAAAGCTTCCCTACTGATTGAAATAAAAATGCATTAAAGCCCCCCTTAAGTTCTTTGGCAAGGGCATAACTTGTAGTTCCGGTTTCGCGGCTAATGAGCTTTATCAGCACGTCGCCCTGCGTCATGGTCAGGTTCTTGATATCTTTATTAAAAAGTTCCTTAACATCTTTTTCGCACGCTTTAATCAATTCCTTCTGCTTCTTCTTATCGGCGGTAAGCGCAAGGTCGCGTTGCAGCTGTGTGTACCTGGCAGCAGCAAACTTCGCATAAGGCAATACTTTTATAATGTTATAACGAAGGCGATAGTAGTTGGCCCTATCTTGCGCGCTGGCAAAAATACGTGTGTCAACAATGCGTATCTCCGGTAGCACCACCCAGGGTACAAGCTCGCCATCAACCTTGGTCATCAGGGTTTTGATGGTATCATTTTTGCCAAGATGTACGGGTGTTGCCGGTATGTCATTTTGTGCCCTGGCTAAGCCAAACACACCGCAAAACACAAGTAAAAAAGCAATAAATTTCATATATTTACTTGAATACAAAATTAACGCAAATAATTTGGTTATTTTATATAACCCGGCAATAATAATTATTGTTACCGGGTTATGATATTAGATACACTGTTGCCTGTACATGAAAGATTTAGTGATTGACCTGGAAGCCGAAAAGACCGAAATCTTAAAAAGATACCGCGCATTGCTGCGCGCAAGTAAATCTACCCTGCAAAAGGGTGATAAACGCCTTATACGCAAAGCTTTTGAAATTGCACTTGAGAGCCATAAAGATATGCGCCGTAAAAGCGGCGAACCATACATATACCATCCTATAGCCGTAGCTCAAATAGCTGCCGAAGAAATAGGGCTGGGCACTACATCAATTGTATGTGCCCTCCTGCATGATGTGGTTGAGGATACCGATGTTACCCTCGAGGACATTGAGCTGGAATTTGGTAAAAAGGTAGCCAAAATAATTGACGGGCTTACCAAAATATCGGGCGTTTTTGATACAAATAGCTCCTTGCAGGCCGAAAATTTCCGTAAAATGCTGCTTACCCTTGCTGACGATGTGAGGGTGATATTGATAAAGCTGGCCGACAGGTTGCACAACATGCGCACTATGGAGTTTATGCCGCGCGATAAGCAGCTTAAACTATCATCAGAAACGGTTTACCTGTATGCGCCGCTGGCGCACCGCCTGGGTTTATATGCCATTAAGTCCGAACTGGAGGACTTGTCCATGAAGTACATGGAGCGCGAGACCTATCAGTTTATTAAAAATAAGCTTAACGAAAAGAAGGCAGAGCGCGAACGTTTTATAGCCAACTTTACTGAGCCGGTTCAAAAAGTAGTATCGTCGCAAGGTTTGCATGCCGAGGTTTTTGGCCGCCCAAAATCCATCCATTCCATCTGGAACAAGATGAAAAAGAAATCTATCCCCTTTGAGGAGGTGTATGATCTCTTTGCCATCAGGATAATTTTGGATAGTACCCCCGAAAATGAGAAAGCCGATTGCTGGAAGGCCTACTCGATAGTAACCGACCTATACCGTCCAAATCCCGACCGCTTGCGCGACTGGATTTCATCGCCAAAGGCTAACGGTTACGAATCTTTGCACACTACCGTTATGGGCCCGCGCGGCCAGTGGGTAGAAGTGCAGATACGTACCAAACGCATGAACGAAATTGCGGAGAAAGGTTTTGCGGCGCACTGGAAATACAAAGAATCGTCTACCGATAGCGGGCTTGACCTTTGGGTACAAAAAGTACGCGACATGCTCAAAAACCCTGACTCGAACGCGCTTGACTTCCTGGACGATTTCAAGATGAACCTATTTAGCGACGAGATCTTCATCTTTACGCCAAAAGGTGCCTTGATACAATTGCCGCTGAATGCAACCGCTCTCGATTTTGCTTTTGAGATACATACCGATGTTGGTGCAAGCTGTATTGGAGCCAAGGTTAACCACAAACTGGTGCCTTTGAGCCATAAACTGCAAAACGGCGATCAGGTTGAGATCATTACATCGGGTAAGCAAACACCTAAAGAAGACTGGCTGAGCTTTGTGGTTACCGCTAAGGCTAAAGCCAAAATTAAATCGGCCCTTAAGGAGGAAAAACGTAAAATTGCTGAGGACGGCAAAGAGATATTGGAACGTAAGCTGAAGTCGCTCAAGATCACTTACAACTCCGAAAACTTGCAGAAGTTGAGCTATTACTTTAAGCTGCCATCAACCCAGGAGCTGTTTTACAATGTGGCCAAAGGCCTTGTTGACATGAAACACCTTAAGGAGTACCAGGCATCTGAGAAGGTAATTGAAAATAAGCCGCAGGATAAGATAGAGGCCGACCAGCTCCAGAATCTGGTAAAAAACATTAAAGCCAAAGACAGCGACATTTTGCTTATTGGTGAGGATCTGCAAAAGATTGACTACAAACTGGCCAACTGCTGTAACCCTATCCCCGGTGATGATGTATTTGGCTTTATAACCGTGAGCGATGGCATTAAGATACACCGCACCAATTGCCCTAATGCCGCCAAACTAATGGCCAACTATGGCTACCGCGTGGTAAAAGCCCGCTGGACCAATCAGCAGGAGCTTGCCTTCCTTACTGGCTTACGCATTACGGGTATAGATGATGTTGGTTTGATCAATAAGATAACCACCGTAATATCCCAGGATTTTAAAGTGAACATTCGTTCAATTACTGTTGATAGTGATAATGGCATATTTGAAGGATCATTAATGCTATACGTAAATGACACTCACCATCTGGATAACCTTATCAAGAATCTCAAAATGGTAAAAGGTGTAACCGGCGTGAGCAGGTTTGATTCGGCGGTGGAAAAAGTTAGTTAGTAGGCGTGTGATGAAGGATATCAATTATATTACAGATAACGTTCAAACCAAGGAAGACTTTGTTGAATTTATTACACTTTTGGTTAAAAACTTTGAAACGGACCCGGCTAGTTGGGAAAATGTTACTATCAAAGATTATCTCGAAGCAATTGCTTCATGGACAGAAGACATGGATGGGTATTATATAAACCAAAAATTGCCTGTTCCCGAAAAAATTGAATGGAAAGTATTTGCCAACATTTTAATGGCTGCCAAAATTTACGAGTAATTCAAAACTTACATTTCAACTTATTCAACCAATAAACCCAATCAACTCAATCAACTAAAAAAATTTAATACCTTTGTTTCGTTAAATTAACATTATGCCTGTACAGGAAACCATTGCGTTGGTAAAAAAAATTTTTGAGGCTTATCTCGAAAATAAAAGCCTCAGGAAAACCCCGGAGCGTTTTGCCATACTTGAAGAAATATATTCAAGAAGCGATCATTTCGATGTGGAATCATTGTATATCCACATGAAAAATAAAAAATACCGTGTAAGCCGTGCTACGGTTTACAACACACTCGAGCTGCTGGTATCATGCGATTTGGTTACCAAACACCAGTTTGGTAAAAACATGGCCCAGTTCGAAAAATCATACGGGTACAAACAGCATGACCATATTATTTGCATTGATTGCGGCAAGGTTGTAGAATTTTGCGACCCGCGCATACAGCAGATACAAAGCATGATGGGCGACATTTTAAAATTCGATATTAAGCACCACTCTTTAAACCTTTACGGCAACTGCACTAAGCTACGCGAAGGCCACTGCGACCGTAAAGTATCATAAATTACTCTTAACTCAATTTTTAACTTATTTCTGTTTTTCTGCGGAATAAAGATTTTCAATTAATGGCTGTTGACGTATTATTGGGCCTCCAGTGGGGCGACGAAGGTAAAGGTAAAATTGTAGATGTTTTAAGCAAAGGTTATGACCTTATTGCCCGCTTTCAAGGTGGTCCTAACGCCGGCCACACGCTGGAGTTCGAAGGCAAAAAGTTTGTATTAAACACCATTCCTTCAGGTATATTTTTTGATAACACCATGAACCTGATTGGTAATGGTGTTGTAATTGATCCTATTACGCTTAAAAAAGAGCTTGATAAATTGAAAGATGCAGGGCATGACCTGCTTGCCAAAAAAAACCTGATGATTGCCAAAAAGGCGCACCTGATTTTACCTACCCACCAGCTTTTGGATGCTGCATCTGAAAAGAAAATGGGCGACGGCAAAATTGGCTCAACCCTTAAAGGTATTGGCCCAACTTATATGGACAAAACCGGCCGTAACGGTTTGCGCATAGGCGACATTACCCTTGTCGATTTTAAAGATAAGTATCAAAAACTGGTTGACAAACATACCTCAATGCTTCAATCGCTTTATGGTGAGGTTGCTGACTTCAGTGAGCGCGAAGCAGCATTTTTTGAGGCAATTGAGTTGCTAAAACAATTCCCTTTGGTTGATAGCGAACACTTGGTTAACGGTTACATTAAAGATGGTAAAAAGGTATTGGCAGAAGGTGCACAGGGCGCTATGCTTGACATCGACTTTGGCTCGTACCCGTTTGTTACGTCATCTAATACCACTGCAGCAGGTGCATGTACTGGTTTAGGTATCGCTCCTAGCAAAATCGGCGATGTGATAGGCATATTTAAAGCTTATTGCACACGCGTTGGTGGCGGCCCGTTTCCTACCGAATTAAACGATGCTACCGGCGAAGAGCTACGCAAGATTGGCCACGAGTTTGGCGCCACCACAGGCAGGCCACGCCGTACCGGGTGGATTGATTTGCCGGCTTTAAAATATGCCATAATGCTTAACGGCGTTACCCAATTGGTAATGACCAAGGCTGATGTTTTAAGCGGCTTTGATAAAATATATGCCTGCACGCATTACAATTACCAGGGCGAACAGATTGATTATATGCCATACGATATCTGCTCTGTTGAAGCTGAACCTGTATTGAAAGAAATTGATGGATGGAACGAAGATTTAACAGGTATTACCGAGTTGAACGAGATTCCTGAAAGGCTGCAATCATACATCGACTTTTTAGAAGCCGAGCTACAAGTACCTGTAAAATGGTTATCTGTAGGCCCCGACAGAAAGCAGACATTGGTATTGCAATAAGCTATCAACAATATTATTCAAAGGCTCCGTAGTAACGGAGCCTTTTTTATTTCTCGGTTAACTATCTTTGCACCGTGATATTCGAGGCAGACGATCTTCAGCTTTTTAAACAAAAGGCCTTTCAGTGGGCAAACACTTTCGATACCCTTTGCTACCTCGACAGCAACAACTTTACCGATCCCTACGGCAAATTTGATACACTCATTGCCGTTGGTGCCAAGGCGCAAGTCAAGGCTAACGCTGGCAATGCTTTTGATCAACTCAATCATTTTAAAGCACAAAACCCTGGGTTTATAACAGGCTTTTTCGGCTATGATCTAAAAAATGAAGTTGAGGTACTTAGCTCTGGCAATTATGATGGGTTGACCTTTCCTGATTTATATTTTTTCGCGCCTGAAATTGTTATAACAATTAAAGACAACACGATTGAAATCAATGGCGATGTTACTGCTTTTGATACGATAGCCGCTATAAAACTATGTAACTATACCACAAAGCCGCGTGTAGAATTAAAGGCCCGTTTTGATAAACAGGAATATATAAGCACCGTCGAACAGATAAAGACCCACATCAACCGGGGCGATATATATGTAACCAACTTTTGCCATGAATTTTATGCAGAAGGGACATCGATTGATCCGCAAACAGTATTCACGCAACTTAACTCCTTATCCCCTACCCCTTTCTCTTCATTTTTTAAGTGGGAGGGTAACTATATTATGTGTGCATCGCCGGAGCGTTTTTTGGCAAAGCGAGGCAATAAATTGATATCTCAGCCTATAAAGGGCACGGCCCGCAGGGATAGCGATAAACTGGTTGACCAAACCATAATTGAAGAACTGCGCAACCATCCAAAAGAGCTGCAGGAAAATGTGATGATTGTAGATCTCGTCCGTAACGATCTCACCCTCTCTGCAAAACGCGGCACGGTAAAAACTGAAGAGTTATTTGGTATCCAAACATTTAAACAAGTGCATCAAATGGTATCGACGGTTGTATGCGAACTTAGGGATAATGTTACTGCTATAGATGCTATCAAAAACACCTTTCCCATGGGTAGCATGACGGGAGCACCCAAAATAAGCGCGATGCGTTTGATGGAGAAATTTGAGCGCAGCAAACGCGGCGTTTACAGCGGAGCTATCGGCTATTTTACCCCCGACGGCGACTTTGACTTCAACGTTGTGATAAGGACATTGCTTTATAACTCGACCAACAAATACCTTTCCTTTCAGGTTGGCAGTGCCATAACCTATCATGCCGATGCAGCAAAAGAATATGAAGAGTGTTTGTTAAAAGCAAAGGCTATATTAAATGTGCTGGGCGTGGATAAATTGTAAGCTAATTCGCTACATCTTCGGTCATAGCATCCGGCAGCACCGGTGCAAACAACAATTTATCCGCAATCCTTACTGCAATGTCCGATCCGCTGGCCCAATAGGCCGAATATGGTTGTTTGCTTAAATACGGTACAAATGCCTTACCGTAAAGCGCTGCAATATCAGCTTCAAAAACATAATCGGTAACTTCGGCTATTTGCCAGGCTACATGCTCAACCTCATATTGCATGGTTTTACTATCTGTAAGCCTGTTGTAACCCCAGTAATGTTCAAATATAAACTCTTCCTGGCTTCCCGCTATAATAGGCGTCAAGCTGTTACGAACGGTTGCTCCTAACTTATTCCATCTGCCGTTTAGCTTCCATTCGTATAAAAAATTTGTCTGGTCGCGACCCTGTTTACTAATAGAGTGTCGCATGGGCAATGCACGGTAATGTTCTTTATACAAATTATTGGCAATAAGCACGATTACCGGCTTGGGTACAATCTCGCTTACAAATACGGCACCACGCTTCCATTGCTTACCATCAAAATGGCGCACGTAAAACCGCAGGTTCACTTCCTCAAAGTTTACATGCCACGGCCATTTTACACCTAACACTTTCGTTTCTTTAAATAAAAAGCCCACCATACTAACAAGTGCCTTGCCCTCCCAAAAGTCAATCTCGGTAAAAGCCGGTAAATAGGGTTTTAGTATTTCGGGATCAACCTCGTAGTTCAGCATTACAAGGTTGCGCCATTGTGCAGTTAAAAAGCGCGATTTAGATGTGGCCATGTAGCAATAACAGCATTTGCAAAAATTGGTTCGAAACAAAAACGGCCGCTGTTTAGCGGCCGTTTAATATTATAGATTAGATTATCTTTTGTAATATTTCATTGCTTCCGGTATAAGCTTTTGCAAATTAGCTATACGGGTTGCATCACTTGGGTGGGTGCTTAAAAACTCTGGCGGCGCTCCGCCTTTATTTTGGGCTGCCATACGTTGCCAAAAACCAACAGCCTCATTTGGGTTGTAACCGGCCATTGCCATAAAGGTAAGGCCTAATCTGTCGGCTTCTGATTCCTGGCTGCGTGAATATTTTAATAAAGCTAATTGGCCTGTTACGCCATACAACTGGCTAACAAGTGCCTGGGTCACGGCAGATTTATTACCTGTTGCAGCGCCTACGGCGCTACCTCCAGCCTGCAAAGCCAACTCTTGCGACATACGCTCGGCAGAGTGGCGTGCAATTGCGTGGCCAATTTCATGGCCCATTACCACGGCTAAACCGGCATCAGTTTTTGCAACCGGAAGCAAACCGCTGTAAACAGCTACTTTACCCCCAGGCATACAAAATGCATTTACCTCAGGGCTTTGTATCAAGTTAAATTCCCAGTTAAATTTGTACTGATCGGCGTAACCGTTTGACCGTAGATACTGCTCAATAGCGGAGGCAAGTTGCCCGCCAATACGTTTTACACGTTGAGCGTCGGTACCTGAATTGATTACTTTGGTTGATGGGCTCGATAATAATTGCTGATAGCTTGCGGCGGCAGCCGGATTAATTTGGTCGTCACTAACAAGGCTTAGTTGTGAACGACCTGTTAGCGGCACAGTTGAGCACGCGTACAAAGCTACCGAGGCGATAGCCGTAGCAGCAAATAGTTTTAGGTGTTTCATGGTGTTAAGTCAGGCGGTTTTCTTTTTAAATAAGTTAACTTTTGACTCTTTGCCCTTTAGTAAACGTTCTATATTTTTTTGATGCGTAACAAGTATAAGTACACATATACACATGCCATAGATGATGACCGATTTTATATACACAGGGAAAACAAATGTTACACCCAGCGGATATGTAAAACCTGCCAGTATGGAGCTTAATGATACATACCGTGTTATTAGCAGCGTTACAATAAATACGCAAACGCAAAGCAAAGCAGCCGGCAGGTTTATAGCTAATATCATTCCAAAAAGAGTAGCTATACCTTTACCGCCCCTAAACCCCGCAAACACCGGGAACAAATGGCCCATTACAGCGGCTATACCCAAAGCAAGTTCATAATTTACAAATGCTACAGAATTATATGGCCCCGTTGTGGATACGCCTATAACATAAGCAAGATTGGTAGCTGTCCACCCTTTTAAAATATCGAGCAGCATTACGGGTATGCCGGCCTTTTTACCCAGCACCCTGAAGGTGTTGGTTGCGCCTGCATTACCACTTCCGTATTCCCTTACGTCAACATTGTAAAAAGCCTGTCCAATCCACACGGCTGTGGGGATTGATCCAAAGAGATAAGCAAGAATAAGCGCCGAAATCGAGTAGATTGATAGCATCTGCCTGCAATAATATTAAATTGATGTTATACTAACGCAATATAATTATTATAATTTAACGGCTTTTAAGCTTAAATCCAAACTTTTTACCGAGTGGGTAAGCGCCCCTACAGATATATAATCTACACCACAATCTGCGTAATCACGGATGTTATCGATAGTTATGCCGCCCGATGCTTCGGTAATATATCTTCCCTCAATTATTTTAACAGCCTGGCGCAGGTCATCAAAATTAAAGTTATCAATTAAAATGCGCTGCACACCGCCGGTTTGTATTACCTGCTCAAGTTCTTCGATGTTGCGCACCTCAATCTCAATAGCCAGGTCTTTGTTGGTTTCTTTCAAATAAACCTTTGCATTTTCAATAGCCTGTCTTATTCCTCCCGAGTAGTCAACATGATTATCCTTAATCAGGATCATGTCATACAATCCAAACCGGTGGTTGGTGCCGCCGCCAATACGCACAGCCCATTTCTCGAGGTAACGCAGGCCCGGTGTGGTTTTGCGCGTGTCTAGCACCTTGGTGTTTGTGCCTGCCAATAGTTTTACTATATCATGGGTTTTGGTGGCTATGCCACTCATGCGCTGCATGCAGTTAAGCACAAGGCGCTCGGCAGTAAGTATACTGCGTGCATCGCCGGTTACCTCGAAAGCTACATCGCCATATTTAACCTTATCACCGTCGTTAAGATACACTTCAAGCGTTAAAGCCGGATCAACCACGGCAAAAATTTCGCGTGCCAGTTCAACACCGGCAAGTATGCCGTTGTCCTTAACTAATAATTTTGCTTTGCCTTGCTTACCGGCGGGTATAGTTGCTAATGAAGTATGGTCGCCGTCGCCAACGTCTTCACTTAATGCCGATACTATAAATTGGTGTAAAAGTTCCTTGTTCAAATCCTTATTCGTAAGTAGGCCTCAAAAGTAAGAACAATTGCCGACTAATTAGGTTTTTCCGTTTCTATACGTAGTTCTATCATTTGCATTGCTTCACCCGTACCCTTTAGTGTAAAAGCAATCCGGTACTTTCCCTTATCGGTAAGCATGGTTAAAACGGCATAATTGTAGCTGGAGTTGGAGTTAACCCGGTGAATAATTTTAACCGCCTGCGGCTTGTTTTCTTTAAAAAATTTATCAAGCACCAACTCAGCCTGTTGTTTCGAGTAAACATTGGCATTGTCCATGATGCTAACATCAAGGCTGGCCGCAAAAAACTGCGCAATGGCATGCGTGTTTCCCTGCTTAATCAGTTCGGCAACCTTGTCAATAGGCCCAGCCATTGTAATGGCAGGCATTAGCAGCAGCAATATCAATGTTGTGTACCTCGGTTTCATAACTGTATGTAATAGACAAACAAAATACGCAATAGTTGCACAAAAAATAACAGGGTATAAGCTTTAATGTTTAAACTGTGGTTTTATATTTGCAACGTGGAAAATAACAAAAAACTCGCTTTAATTATCCTTGACGGTTGGGGATATGGCCGTAACGACGATTCGAACGCTATTGTGGCGGCAAACACGCCGTTTTTTGACAGCATACTGCAAAAATATCCCAACTCAAAACTTGAGGCATCGGGCCTGGCCGTAGGTTTGCCCGAGGGACAGATGGGTAACTCCGAAGTTGGCCACATGAATTTGGGCGCCGGCCGCGTAGTTTACCAGGAGCTTGGCCGCATAAACAAAGCCGTTACTGATAACGAGTTTACGCAGAACGAAACCCTTTTAAGCGCTTTCAACTATGCTAAAGAGAATGATAAAGATCTGCATTTAATTGGCCTTGTGAGCGATGGCGGCGTACATGCACACATTAACCACGTTAAGGGGCTTACAGATGCTGCCAAGCAACTTAACCTGCAGCGCGTTTTTGTACACGCATTTTTAGATGGCCGTGATACCGACCCAAACTCGGGCCATGGTTTTATAAGCGAACTTGAACACCACATTGCCGATTCGCCCGTTAGGTTGGCATCAGCCATTGGCCGTTACTACGCTATGGACCGCGACAATCGATGGGAGCGCGTTAAGCTGGCATACGACCTGATGGTTAAAGGCCAGGGCGCACATACTAATGATATACTGGCATCTATACAACAATCATACAACGAGGGTGTAACCGACGAATTTATCAAACCTATTGTAAAGGTTGACGAAGATGGCAGCCCTGTTGCTGTTATAAAAGATGGCGACGTGGTTATCTGCTTCAACTTCCGTACAGACAGGGGTCGTGAAATATCACAGGCTTTAACCCAGAAGGAATTTCCGGAGTATGATATGAAGCCTTTGAATATCGACTATGTTACCATGACATCGTACGATGATACCTTTAAAAATGTAAAGGTGGTTTTCCGTAAGGATGACTTGAGCCAAACATTGGGCGAAGTTTTGGAGAGCGCCGGTAAAAAACAGATCCGTATTGCTGAGACAGAGAAGTATCCGCACGTAACATTCTTTTTCTCGGGTGGCCGCGAAAAAGAGTTCGAGAACGAAAAGCGCTTGTTAGTACCATCGCCAAAAGTGGCCACTTATGATCTTCAACCCGAAATGAGTGCCGAAGGTATACGTGACGCCATTATCCCCGAGTTGGAAGCCGGCTGGCCAGATTTTGTATGCCTTAACTTTGCCAATACGGATATGGTTGGCCACACAGGTGTGTTCGAAGCTGTTGTTAAAGCTGCCGAAACTGCTGACGCCTGCACCCAGGCTGTGGTTGAAGCCGGTTTAAAAAACGGGTACTCTTTCATCATCATTGCTGATCACGGTAATGCCGATTACATGATTAATGAAGACGGATCGCCTAATACGGCTCATACTACCAACCTGGTGCCTTGCATTGTTATTGATAATGATGTAAAAGCTGTTAAAGATGGTAAATTAGGCGATATCGCCCCTACCGTATTACAGATATTGGGCGTGCAGATACCTGCAGAAATGACCGGTAATGTATTGGTATAAACCGTTAAAAAAATACGTCTCGTTTACAGGCCTGTCCCTGCTGCTCTGCTGCGGATACGCCTGTAAACCCGAGATAAAAGAAACTGGTGCCGAGCTTAAATACTTTGATATAAAAGAATATTTTAAGACCCAGGCCGATAAGCTACAGGCACAAAACCCTTTGGTGAATAAAAGCGTAAAGCACAATGGCACCACCGAAAGCAAACGGCTTTCCATTGGTAATTGGGAGCGTGAGCTAAGCTCATTTACCGAGAGTGACATTAACAAACCCGCCTGGAAATCCAGCTACAGCATCGATTCATCGGCTAACACAGTTACTTATAAAGCCAAACTACCCGAGCTTAAAACCCGCGAAGTGGTTATCAGCAAAAAAGATGGCAAAGTTACGGGGGTAGTTGTTGTAAACGATACAAAAAACCTGCTTTACAACACCTCGGAACGATTGAGTTATTATCCCGACTCCTGCTACATCATCAATAAAATCCAAACGGTAAAAGTTATTGGTGCTAACAGTTACGAAATAAAAGGAAAGTTTTAAAAAAGATATTAATGGTGGCCGGTTGCGGTAGCCAGCTTCTCTTTTGATAGCTCGATAAGCGAAGAAATATCTGACCTATCAGGATTATTCTGTAACACCTTCTCAAGATCAGCAACCGAAGCTTTTAACGAATTAATGCCACGCACCTTATCAAAGGTTGCGCCCGGCGCTAATTTAAACACGCCATATTCACGATAAGCAATACCCCTTGTTTGGTAGCATTTTATAGCTTCTCCCGGATCGATAGCTACGGCTTTAGTTAAATCGAAAATTGCGCCTAACAGGTGTCTCTCACGTTCAGAAGGTGACAGGTAGGTATCTTTACCTAAAAAGCCCTTGGCACGCGCGCGATAGTAATATGCGGTGGCATCTACCGGGTTGATAAATATCACTTTGGTAAAGGCAGCAATTGATTTACGATAGTTTTCGCTGTGGTAATAGGAATAACCTAACATCCAGTATGCATTGGCATTGGTAGTATCAACCATGCAAGCCTTTTCCAGCTGTTTCACGGCGGCCTTAAAATTACCATCCATAAATGCTTGCTGGCCAAGGCGCACATAAGCGTTCTGGGCCGACAATGATTCGACAGATGTAAAAATGATAAGGGAAATAATAGCCGACAGCTTCATGCAGTAGTATAAAGGGTATTACCGTTAACAATACATAAACTAACAAAGGCGTAAATTATTATATGGTAGCGATATTTTCTTCAATAAAATGTAAACATTGTTCTTCATTCACTCATTTACAACGTTTTAAATTTTTTCTCTGCGCTTAACTTCGTCCTTTGCTGACTTTTTTTCACACTAAGTTAAAGGGCATGTTTAAATATTGACGGTGTGAAAAACCACATAAAACGCATAATATCAACCATTTATATACATACACAACACTTAAAACTAATTAACATCCATATTGGCACGGCTGTTGAAACTGTATATTTGTATAATTCAAATTGATAGTAAAGCTGTTCGTATACGGGCTCATCGCTTTAGCCCTGCCATAATGGCGCTTGCTATCAACACAAAAAAGGTAATTAATGAGTTACGATCCATTTGATTTTAAAAATACTATGCCCGCTATAAATGAAGATTCCGAATTTTTCCCACTGATGTCATCAGAGGATGAGGAGGAAATGAATAATGAGCAGGTTCCAGATACATTACCTATACTTCCCCTACGCAACACAGTGCTGTTTCCCGGAGTGGTAATTCCAATCACGGTAGGCCGCGATAAATCAATTAAATTAATTCGCGACGCTAACAAAAGCAGCCGTCTTATTGGTGTTGTTGCGCAACAGGACGTAAGCATAGAGGACCCGTCTTTTGACCAATTACACAAAGTAGGTACCGTTGCACTTATCGTAAAAATGCTGCAAATGCCGGATGGAAACACAACCGTGATATTGCAGGGCAAAAAACGTATTGTTTTAAAAGAAGAGGTACAAACCGAGCCTTATATAAAAGCTACCGTTGAGCCATTTTTAGATAAAAAAGGAAAAGAAGATAAAGAATTTAAGGCCATGGTATCCTCTGTGAAGGATATGGCCATGAGCATCATACAACTATCTCCTAATATACCCAGCGAAGCTGGCATTGCTATTCGTAATATTGAAAGCACTTCATTTTTGATCAACTTTATATCATCAAACATGAATGCCGATATGGCTGCCAAGCAGGCATTGCTGGAAACCCCGGCCCTGCGCGACCGTATTAATATGGTGCTTGAGCATTTAACGCTTGACCTGCAAATGCTGGAACTAAAAAATCAGATCCAGACGAAAGTACGTGTAGATTTGGATAAGCAACAGCGCGATTATTTCTTAAACCAACAGCTTAAAACCATACAGGAAGAGCTGGGTGGCACCACGCCCGATCTGGAAATAGAAAACCTGCGCAAACGTTCGGCAACTAAAAAGTGGGCCAAAGAAGTAAAGGAGCACTTCAATAAAGAGCTTGAAAAACTAACCCGCATAAACCCCGCAGCGGCAGATTACTCGGTACAAATCAACTACCTTGAATTATTGCTTGACCTGCCATGGAATGAATTTACAAAAGACAATTTTGACCTAAAGCGTGCACAAAAGGTTTTAGATAAAGACCACTTTGGGCTTGATAAGGTTAAACAGCGTATTATAGAATACCTGGCTGTGCTTAAACTCAAGCATGATATGAAGGCCCCTATCCTTTGCCTGGTTGGCCCTCCGGGTGTGGGCAAAACATCATTGGGTAAATCAATAGCCAAAGCACTGGGTCGTAAGTATGTGCGCATGGCACTTGGTGGCGTGCGTGACGAAGCCGAGATACGCGGGCACCGCAAAACATACATTGGTGCAATGCCGGGCCGTATTATCCAATCGGTAAAAAAGGCTGGCGCAGCCAACCCTGTATTTATATTGGATGAGATTGATAAAGTAGGAAACGACTTCCGCGGCGACCCATCGTCAGCCTTGCTTGAGGTGCTTGATCCGGAACAGAACAGCACTTTTTACGACCATTACGTGGAGATGGATTTTGATTTATCAAACGTGATGTTTATTGCAACGGCCAATTCGTTAAGTACCATTCAACCCGCTTTGCTCGACAGGATGGAGATCATCGAGGTAAACGGCTACACCATTGAAGAAAAGGTTGAGATAGCCAAACGTCACCTGCTGCCGAAACAACGCGAGGCACACGGCCTTGGCCCGAAAGACATTGTTGTAAAAAATGATGTTTTAGAAAAGGTGGTTGATGAGTACACCCGCGAATCGGGCGTGCGCTCATTGGAAAAGAAGATCGGTTCGGTTGTACGCGGCATCGCCAAAAGCATCGCCATGGAGGAGGAATACAACACCACCGTTTCTAAAAAAGACGTTGAGAAAATATTGGGCGCCCCTATTTTTGATAAGGACCTTTACGAAGGCAATGATACTGCCGGTGTGGTAACAGGCCTTGCATGGACATCGGTAGGTGGGGATATTTTGTATATAGAAGCGAGCCTGAGCCCCGGTAACGGCAAAC
The DNA here is from genome assembly GCF_007846085.1 of Mucilaginibacter pallidiroseus. Lineage (GTDB taxonomy): Bacteria > Bacteroidota > Bacteroidia > Sphingobacteriales > Sphingobacteriaceae > Mucilaginibacter > Mucilaginibacter pallidiroseus. Next base: position 140,799 of record NZ_VOEJ01000006.1, on the reverse strand, counting down.
TTACCCTTACAGGTAGCCTTGGCGACGTGATGAAGGAGTCGGTTACCATAGCCCTTGCTTACCTGCGTGCCCACGCTGCCGAATTTAACATCAATGCAAAATTATTTGAGCAATGGGATGTGCATGTACACGTGCCTGCCGGTGCAACGCCAAAAGATGGCCCTTCGGCAGGAATTACCATGCTTACTGCACTCGTATCTGTCTTTACACAACGCAAGGTGAAAGCTAACCTTGCCATGACGGGCGAAATCACTTTGCGTGGCCGTGTATTGCCGGTAGGTGGCATTAAGGAAAAGATATTGGCAGCTAAAAGGGCCAATATTAAAGAGATTATTCTTTGCAGATCAAACCAAAAGGATATCCTTGAGATTAAAGAAGATTACATCAAAGACATGCAGTTTAATTACGTAACTGATATGCGCGATGTGATAAAGCTTGCCCTGCTTGACGAAACGGTATCGAACCCGCTTGATTTGACGGTAAAGACTAAAGACGCACCTGTTGTGGTGGTAAGCTAATTTGTTTAAGCATAAAAATTACAGGCCGGTAGAGATACCGGCCTTTTTTCATTTTATCATTAAAATTATTGGTGTAAAAAAAGCTGTATTTTTCTGCTAAAGCGCTATCTTCATATCGCTTAAAACCCTATTATGATTAAACCTATCACGCTGTTAACGGCGGCATTTATTTGCCTGTGCAACTTTGCTGCCAACGCTCAGAAGTTAACCGAGCAAGATTCCATTAAAAATTTGTATAACACCAAACGTGCCGAGAACTTCTACTTTGAGCTGCTTGGCCCCGGGGCTGTTTATTCTGTAAATTACGACTGGCGCTTTGCCAAAAAGCAAAGCGGCTGGGGTGCCCGTGCAGGCATCAGCTATTACCACTCTGGCAGCGAAAAGATTTTTACCGTGCCATTGGTGTTAAATTACCTTGCAGGCAAACGCGGTAAGTATTTTGAGGTAGGTGGTGGCCTTACATTTTATAACGCCAACACAAATGATGTTTTTTTTGAGCAAGACTATGATGTGGTTAACATCTATGGCAATTTTTATTACACCAATCCAAGGTCCAAAACCGGTATCTATGGCACACTTAACTTTGGTTACCGCTATCAACCTGCCGACGGTGGATTTAACTTTCGGGCAGGCAATAGCCCAATTATAACAGGCCATGAATTTTATCCATTTTGGCCTTACATAAGTTTTGGTTACACATTTTAAAGTCAGTTTTTCTTATAAAGCGGTTTAATCAACCGCTTTATTTATTTTAGCCCTATATATCAGCCCTAAATGAAACTTAAACTTTTTACTTTAGCAATCTGCGTATTTGCAGGCAGCAGCCTGTATGCGCAAAACCGCACAAAAGAAGCCGGCTTCCAGTCAGATAACGATTCGTTTTTGGGCCAGGGCAGCGACCGCTATTATACCAATGGCTTCTTCCTGTATTACCGTCAGGCACTTGATGTTAAAAGCGACTCCAAACTGGCCAATAAAATATTAGGCTTCGAGCTGGGGCAAAAACTATTCAATGCACAATCGGGCAGGTTGCCGTCTGCGCAATACATCGACAGACCGGTAGCAGGTTATCTGTACGCGGCGTCAACCTTGAACATGCTTTACAAAAACGAAAGCAATCTTAAACTTAGCGCGGCCATAGGCATAGTTGGCCGGGCATCAGGCGGCGAGCAAATTCAAAACTTCATCCACGACACTTTCGGCTTTTATGAGCTTAATACCTGGCAGTACCAGGTTCGTAACGATGTTCAGTTGAACCTTAGTGCCGAGTATAACCGTCTTCTTGGCCGCACCTCATTCGGGGATATAAGCTTTGCGTCATACGGAAATTTAGGTACGGGCTTTACAGGTGCAGGCCTGGGGCCTATGATACGTTTAGGAAACTTTAATCAACTGTTTCAATCGGTAAGTACACAAAGTACCGCGGGCAAAACCGACGAAGGCTCCCTATTGCATAAACATGAATTTTTCTTGTATTACAAGCCGCAGGTAAACTTTGTAGCCTACGATGCTACCGTACAAGGAAGCTTGTTTAAAGATCACCCAGAAGCAGGCACAATGGAAATAACCGGCGACATAAAACCAGTTGTATTGAGCCAGAAGGTTGGCGTAGGCATTACCACCAGCAGATTTGTATTTGATGTAGGTGCAGTGTTTGATACAAAAGAGGTAAAAAGCATGGCCCGCAAACACCAGTGGGGAACACTAACAGCTTTGTACAGGTTTAATTAAGATCAAAATTACTGCGCCTGCTTTGTTTCTTTTCAGACTGTATGCGTTTGTTACCTAATCGCTCGAGCTTTGCGCCTTTGCTAACTTTTAACGGCTTACGCACTTTCTGTTTTATTAAAGCGTTGGCAAGCATTACAGCAAGTTTTTCAAGTGCTATTTCCTTGTTTAAATATTGGCTGCGTTCTTCGTCGCAAACCACTTGCACCAGGCCATCCTTGTTAAACCGTGATTGCAGTTTAAGCGATAAAATTTCTTTCTCCTCGTCAGAAAACAGTATGGAATCATCGATGCTAAAAAGCAACTCCACCTTGGTAGACACCTTGTTCACGTTTTGCCCGCCTTTGCCGCCGCTACGCGATGTTTTATAGCTAACCTCTTTTTGCAGATCGGCTTTATTAAAGTTCATGTTCAAATTTAATGATTTGTTTGGCCGATGTATTGGTCCACGCTAAACTTAATGGCAAAAAACGTAACTTCGTATTTACAGATGAGCAACAATATTGTAGTGGCTATTGACGGCTATTCGTCATGCGGCAAAAGCACCTTAGCCAAGGCCCTGGCTAAAAAGCTTCAGTTTATTTACGTTGACAGCGGCGCAATGTACCGTGCCGTTGCTTTGTATTTTTTAAGGAACGACATTAATTCTCAGGACGCCGAACAGGTAGAAGAAGCCTTAAAAAACATTCATCTTAACTTCCATTCGCGCGATTACGAAACCCATATAACACTTAACGGGGAAGAAGTATCTGACGAGATCCGTTTGATGCCTGTATCTGATAAGGTAAGCGAGGTATCGGCCATAAAAGCCGTTCGCCGCGAAATGGTTAAACAACAGCAGCGCATGGGGAAATCAAAAAACATTGTGATGGATGGCCGCGACATTGGCACCACCGTGTTCCCGAACGCCCCTGTTAAACTATTCATGACTGCCGACCCAAAAGTGCGTGCCGAACGCCGTTACAAAGAGATACACGATAAAAACCCTGATATCACACTCGAAGACATCTTTGAGAACATAGCACACCGCGATTATGCAGATACAACGCGTACGGAAAGCCCATTGGTGCGCGCGGCAGATGCTATTATTTTGGATAACACTAACCTTACGCCCGAGCAACAACTTGAATTTGCGTTGGGTAAGGTGGAGCCGTTGTTGTAGTAAGAACTCGAATCTTTAAAATTTGAAGAATTAAATAAGCAACGCGTCATTGCGAGATACGAAGCAATCTCTTGCGTGGTGACCCGTTTTATACTAGGCAACTTTAGAAGTCACTTCATTTTTCATGCCGCCAACTCACCCGCTTGTCATTCTGAGCGGGAGCGAAGAATCTGTTGGCGGACTATTCAATCGGCGACAGATACTTCACTACGTTCAGCATCACAGGATAATGGGCAACCATGTCATTGCGAAGAGCGCAGCGATGTGGCAATCTCATCGCGTTTAGATTTGCAAGCGACGGGATTACTGCGCTATCGCTCGTAATGACATTACAAGTTACAATTAACCGTTTAAACACTTTCGCTCACCTTAACCGCATTTACTCCAAACTTGTTTAGAAAGTCCACTCCTTCATCGCTGGGTAAGCCTTTGTACTGGGCGTATGATTTATCGAAATAAACCTGTTTTATACCGGCCGAAAAGATTAGCCTCGCGCAAGGCAGGCAGGGCGAAAGTGTTGTGTACAGGGTAGCACCTTCAAGGTTAGCGCCGTTCTTCACCGCGTAAAGTATCGCGTTTTCTTCGGCGTGTAGCGCAAGCGAGCAGCTGCCTTTCGAGTCGCGCGGGCAGCCATGTTCCGGGAACTCCTCGTCGCAATTATGGGTGCCTCCCGGGGGGCCGTTATAGCCAATTGATATGATACGGGTATCCTTGGCTAAAACAGCACCGACCTGGGCTTTAACGCAATGTGAGCGTTTAGCCAGGTCGGTTGCCAGATTCATAAAAATATTATCGAAGGTGGGTTTCATTTTAGAGATTGGTTATCTGTTATTAGTTATCAGTGAATTAGTGATAAACTAATCTCTGATCACTAATCTCCACTCACTAAACACTAGTGCCCGCCAGATGCTTCCATGTTATCAACATCAATACCTTGTTTTTTAAGTATTGCACCGGCTTTCCATGCAAAGAAGGCCAGGTAAGCAAAACCAATAACCGGTATAATGTACGATAAGTGAATACCCGCGCTATCAGCAAGGATACCTTGTACCGGCGGGATAATTGATCCACCCAAAATCATCATAATTAAAAATGCAGAGCCCTGGCTGGTGTATTTGCCTAAGCCGGTAACTGATAAAGAGAAGATTGACGGCCACATAATTGAGCAGCAAAGGCCACCGCTTGTAAAAGCAAATATAGCAACCATACCTTCTGTCAATAAACCAGTAACCATAAATATTACACCCAGTATGCCAAACAAAGCCAGTGTGCGTACTGGTTTTTGATTACCTATTATAAAGCCGATTACCAATATTGCTACACATATTGCGTATGGGAACAGGTTACTTACAACTGTACCGGTAACGCCGTTTACAAACAATACAACGCCAAAGGCAAAGAAAGGCACCACAATAGTAAGCAGCAATTTAGCTGTTTTTGACAGGTTGAAGGCTGCAATAGCACCAGTCCAACGGCCAATCATCAAGCTACCCCAGTAAAGTGATATGAAAGGCGCAACCTGGTCGGCTTTGTAACCACCAAACGCAGGCGTTTCAAGCAAGGCACCCATATTGCTTTGAATAGTTACTTCAACACCCACATAAGTGAATATAGCCAGCATACCCAAAATCAATTGTGGGTATTGCATAGCGCCCCAACCTTCTTTGCTTTTTGCAGATGCTGATATTGAGCTTAAAAGGGTTATAAGGATAATTGCCAACGAAGCGTAAACGAAATATGATGTTTGCAAGCCTGTAGCATTGCTAAGTGGAGTTGCAGCTAAAATCAACAAAAACGCAATAAATATAATACCCAAAGGCCTGTTGGCTTTTGTGCTTGGCTCCATCTTTTCGTCGCTTGTTACACGTGGTAATTTCGAGATCCAGAAGAATAAAGCTACCAGTATGAATAAGCCTGCAAGTATAAAGTAGAGGTTATTTACAGATGATATTTTAACGTCTGCAGCAGGGATTTTAGCAGCCGCTGAACCGAATAATACTATACTAACGATAACCGGCCCCATGATGCTACCGAAGTTGTTTACGCCACCAGCAAAGTTTAAGCGGTGCGTACCTGTCTCCGGGCTGCCAAGCGCAACCACAAACGGGTTTGCCGCTGTTTGTTGCAACGAAAAACCTAACGCTATAATAAAGAAAGTGAGCAATATAAAGCCGAAAGAGCCGGAATTAATGGCAGGCACCATAATTAAAGCGCCTACAGCCGAGATTAGTAAACCGTATATGATACCGTTTTTGTAACCCATCTTGTTAAGGATGTCCACCTTTGAAATGGCCGATGCGAAATACAGCAACAATGAACCTATAAAATAGCCCCCATAAAAGGTAAAGTCAATTAACTGCGATTCGAACTGTGATAAGTTAAAGTGTGCTTTACAGAAAGGAATAAAGATACCGTTTGAGGCGGCTAAAAAGCCCCAGAAGAAAAACACAGTAATGATGGTATATAATGCCGAACCATTACTTTTAGCGTTGTTTTGTTCCATTGTTTATAATATGGGTTTACCTTGGTTTTTTGACGTGCTAACTTAGCGGAAATTTTATAATAATGCGCCTAAAATTTTCAATTAGTAAATCAGAAACATAGTTTGGTTGTTTACTGATTAAAATTGCATCTTAGCAGCCTGCTTTTGGGCAACTATTGTAGAATTTTAAAATTACTGGATGATAGAAGCCATTTTTTCGGGTATCGGGTTTGGGTTAGTGCTTACTTTCTTGACCGGGCCAGTTTTCTTCGCGTTAATCAAAACCAGTATCGATAAGGGTTTTCACGCAGGCGTGGCCCTAGCACTTGGTGTAGTTACCAGCGATATGGTTTTTGTAGGCGCCATCCTCTTCGGTTCGCAATATTTTGAAGTTTCCTCGCACGACAAAACCATAGCCGGCATAGTAGGCAGCCTGGTTTTATTCTCGATAGGTATCTACTACATTTTCAAAAAGGCCGATGTTGAATATAAAAATGCTGTGCCGCAGAAGGTAAATAAGGCGGGCTACTTTATAAAAGGTTTTGTGATGTGCATTTTTAATCCAACCATCCTGTTTCATTGGACGGTAGTAATAGGAGCAGCAAGTACCGTTTACCACGAAGGTGTGCACAACAGATCACTCAAGATTGCTATTATGTTTTTAACCGTGCTGATTGTGCAGTTTGGCCTTGATACTACCAAAGCGTTTTATGCCAATAAACTGCGCGACAAGATATCACCAAAGTTTGTTCACCGTTTAAATGAGGTGGCTGGTATAGCATTAATAATTGCAGCTTTTGTGCTGATGGATAAACTGGTTACCCACTTCATCTTTTCGGCACCTATAGAGGGTTAACCCATCAATCTAAGCAGAGGCTTCGGCTTGCTTATCATCGTTACGGGTTAAAAATATATCTAATAACATCAACCCCACCCCTACCATTATCGAAACGTCGGCCAGGTTAAAAACACCCGTTTGCAGTGATGACGAGAATCGGATGTACATAAAGTCGGTTACCGTGTTGTAAACAATCCTGTCATACAAATTACCCATACCACCACCTATACAAGCCACAATGCCGGTGAGGGTAAGCATACTGAACTTATCGTTTTTGATGATATAAATGAGGCCGCCAACCAGTGCCAGCGCAGGGATTACCATCAGCAAAAAAATACGGATGGGTTGCGGCAGGGTACCACCGAAACTTAAAAATGCCCCGCCATTTTCAACCTTATACAGCGCAAAGTGATTATCCAGGAAAGTATGGTGGTAATAATAATCCAGCTTGGTGCGTACAATTGTTTTGCTTACCTGATCGCACCCAAAGTTAAACGCAAGGAATAACAAAATAAAAACAGTGCGGGATGTCCCTTTCAACTTCATCGGCAGCGAAGGTATAAAGAGTAATGGATAATTGCTAATGCGTGTTTGGAAGCGATGAAGCCATCAAAAATTGTTTGACTATTCGCAACTTGCATAATACATCCTCGATTGTTATCGACAAAAAAAGCTCCGGCTTATGCCGGAGCTTCATATAATATCTGTACCGATACTGCGGTATTACTTCATCAAATTAATAAAATCATCAAAAAGATAACGGCTGTCATGCGGACCCGGAGACGATTCAGGGTGATACTGTACCGAGAATGCCTTTTTATCTTTTACGCGGATACCTTCTATCGATTGATCGTTAAGGTTAACGTGGGTAATTTCAACTTTATCAGATGCGCGAACAGCTTCCTGTACCACACCAAAACCATGATTTTGTGATGTTACCTCGCAATGATCGATGATTACGTTTTTTACCGGATGGTTTAAACCGCGGTGACCATTAAACATTTTTTTGGTAGGGATATCATTAGCCAAAGCAAGTAACTGGTGGCCAAGGCAAATACCAAATAACGGTTTATCAGTATCCAGGATCTTTTTAACTGTGTCAATTGCATATGGCATTGCAGATGGGTCGCCAGGGCCATTTGAGATAAAGTAACCTGACGGTGCAAAATCCTTTTCCATCTCCTCGAACGAGGTTTTAGCCGGGTAAACTTTCGCAAAAACGTCGCGATCATCAAAGTTACGCAGGATGTTCTTTTTAACACCAAGGTCAAGCACGGCCACACGGTAGGTCGCATTTTCGTCGCCAAACGTGTAAGTTTCTTGGGTAGACACTTGTGATGAAAGCTCAAGGCCGTCCATGTCAGGCGCTTCGGCAAGCCTTGCTTTAAGCTCATCCAAATCCAATATCTCTGAAGAGATGATAGCGTTCATAGCGCCTTTATCACGTATGTGGCGCACCAGTTGGCGGGTGTCCACGTCAGATATGCCAACAATATTTTGTTGCTGAAAATAATCCTGGATAGACTCGTCAGCCTGTTTACGGCTGTACTGAATGTTGTAGTTTTTGCAAACCAAACCGGCAATTTGTATTTGCTCCGATTCAACTTCCTCGTTGTTGATACCGTAATTACCAATGTGCGCATTGGTTGCAACCATTATTTGCCCGTAGTACGATGGGTCTGTAAAAATCTCTTGGTAGCCGGTCATCCCGGTATTAAAACAGATCTCTCCTGTGGTAGTACCGATTTTGCCTGCGGCTTTACCGTGAAAAACGGTACCATCGGCCAATAATAATACAGCGGGTAACTTTGTGTAATTACTCATTTTGCAAAAAAATTGAAAGGATTATAGATTCGGATTTTCTGGCTCGAAGCTCCGTGAAAAAATGCCCTTTGGCAGAAGTTAAGCACCTCTTTATTCACGGCGCAAAAATACGCTAAAAAATTGGATTAAGGAACGCTTTTTTTGATTTTTTAGCTTATAGTCAAATCCGGCAGAAGTTATAATCCCTTAGCATGCGCTCATGGTATTCACACCTATGAGCGTTACGGACATCATCTGCCTAAAACATACCTTTTAGCAAGGCAATTTGTGCACAAAAACACCCTTACAGGCAGAAAAAATAAAATACGTTTTAAAAAGAAGCCGCGCGAAACACGATCTTTAAGTGGCCGCTTACACACACGGCAGCAGGGGTTTTTCATCGTTATGAGTTTTAGGTTTTACTCATAATTCAGGTTGTGAAAGGTTGCTTAAAGATAATTATTATTCCTAAAAGAAGTAATAATAATTTATTTTTATTAAAGGTATTATTGGTGCTTAGGGATGTTTGCTTCGCTGATGTTATAACTTAAGTAATTGCTTAATTGCCTGCGCAGTAATATGCATATCAAGCAAAGCGCGGCAAAATATATCACAGCCGACTTTACGCCCGGGCCACCTATGAGCTGACAAATAATACTGTAAATAATAGCCGCCACTACTATCCAGCCGGTAGTAATGCTTAAAGCTGTAGTTAACGCATCGATACGAGTGTATGGGCGATGTTTGGCAGGAGTTTTTTGAGTTGAATTATTACTATACAGAAAGTAATTCTGAAAAGGAGTAAAATTTTTATTGCACGCAGGCATGGCCTTACTTACAATCCCCCCCGGCTCCTTAATTTCAGAATTACGATCCATATAGCAAATCAATTACTAACTGTGAAAAGGTTTAGGATTTATTTCAAACAGTTGTACATCACAAAACAATACAAAATAAACCGTATAAAACCACGTAGTTTTACGTGATTTTAAAATAATTGGCGGCGTTTTTATGCGCTGCAATTCCTCAAATTAGTTTCTACCTTTGCATACTTTATTATAAAACCACATGTCTGTAAATAAAGAGATCAAAAGGATCACTACCCATACCCTGCAGGAAATGAAAAACCGTGGCGAGCGTATTGCCATGCTTACGGCCTATGATTATTCAATGGCTGCCATTGTTGATAATGCCGGGATGGACTGCATATTGGTGGGCGACTCTGCATCGAATGTAATGGCGGGTCACGAAACTACTCTGCCTATCACGTTGGACCAAATGATATATCATGCATCATCTGTAGTGCGTGCGGCAAGCCGTGCTTTGGTTATTGTTGATTTGCCCTTTGGTACCTACCAGGGAAACTCAAAAGAGGCGTTGGCATCGGCCGTTCGCATTATGAAAGAGTCGGGCGCACATGCTATAAAGCTTGAGGGAGGTATTGAAATAGCCGAATCAGTCAGTCGTATTTTAACGGCGGGCATCCCGGTAATGGGCCACCTTGGCCTTACACCTCAGTCTATTTACAAATTTGGCACCTATACTGTGCGTGCTAAAGAAGAAGCCGAGGCGGCCAAGCTTAAAGCCGACGCATTAAAACTGCAGGAACTTGGATGCTTTGGTGTTGTGCTCGAAAAAATACCCGCCAAGTTGGCTAAAGAAGTGACCGAATCATTAGCCATACCAACTATAGGTATTGGCGCCGGCCAGCATTGCGATGGCCAGGTATTGGTAATACATGACATGCTGGGCATCAATAAAGGATTTAAACCGCGCTTTTTGCGCCAATACAGCAACCTGTTTGATGTTATGAACGGTGCTATTGAAAACTATGTTGGCGATGTTAAAGCCAAAAGTTTCCCGAGCGAAAAAGAAGAATATTAACAGCGTTGCATTACACTGGCTACAAAATACCGAATGGCAAAACCCGAATTTAACACTGATATTACCGATAAGGATGTACTTTATGAGGACAACCACCTTATTGCTATAAACAAGCGTGCCGGCGATATTGTACAGGTTGACGAAACCGGCGATGAACCTTTGGATGAAAAGGTAAAGCGCTACATAGCCCAAAAATACAATAAGCCAAACGGCGCCTTTTTAGGTGTTGTGCACCGGTTGGACAGGCCCGTGAGCGGCGTTATATTGTTTGCCAAGACAAGCAAAGCGCTCGACAGGATAAACAAAATGTTTAAAAACCGCGATATGCATAAAACCTATTATGCCATAACGCGGAAACGCCCCCAGCCAGAGGCGGGTAATTTGGTGCACTGGCTTGTAAAAAATTCGCAGAAAAACGTCACCAAAGCGCATGATAAAGAAGTGCAGGGCAGCCTGCGATCTGAGCTTAACTATCGCCTTACAGGCGAGCGCGACGGGTATTTTGTTATAGAGGTTGACCCCATTACCGGCCGCCCGCACCAGATACGTGTGCAGCTATCAACATTGGGTTGCCCTATAGTTGGCGATAATAAGTACGGCTATCCACGCGGCAGCCTGCGTAAAAGCATTTGCCTGCACGCCCGTAGGCTAAAGTTTCAGCACCCGGTAAAGCACGAAAAGATAACCATAGTGGCCCCGCTGCCGCAGGATGGTTTCTGGGAAAAATTCCAATCCCTTATAGACTGATAAAATTGTCAAATAAATAAAATGGGCGGGTAATTACCTGCCCGTTTTATTTGATATGCTATAAAGCTAATTAATCCTCTTTACAAAATCTACTATAGCTGCTGTAACCTCGGGCTTTATAGGCAAGTTTGACTGGCTGTAAGTAGCAGCGTTCTGTGCCTGATCTGCCGGGGCTTCTTTTAAAATATGATTCATGCCCGGCACAATAACCAATGTAGCAGCCGAGTTGGCTTTTTTCAACTTTTCGGCATCGGTAACGGGCACCTGTATATCTGTGGTACCCTGGAGAATCAGCGTAGGAATTTTTACCTTTTTCATTTCGCGGATAGGGTCATATCTAAACCACGACATCAGGTAGGGTTGTATATCCGGCCTGGCTATTGGGTAAAGTTTCGGGTCGATATTATCGGTAAATTTGCCTTTGCGTAAGCTATCCTGCATACGTTTGTATTGATCGAATATAAATGCCGGTTGTGTTGCCTTTACTTGTTCCATAACAATCTGATCGGCCGGGCGGCCTGCACCTGCAACAGAGATAAATCCTTTTGCGGCTTGCCCCCTTATAGTAAGCAAACCAATTAAGGATCCCTCGCTGTGGCCCAAAACAATCACTTTCGAAAAGCGGTCATCTTCGCTTAGCATTTTCACAAGGCCCACGGCATCGTCAACATAGTCTTCAAAGCGTATTTCTTTTTCTTTGGCAACACTTACGCTTTGGCCAACCATACGTTTATCATAACGTACTGTCGCTATGCCGTTTTTGCCCAGTTCGTTTGCCAGCATTTTATAAGTATTGCCGTTTAAACCCAGCTTTGGACTATTACCGTCCCGGTCTGTAGGGCCCGATCCGGCGATGATAAGCACAACGGGTAATTTACCATTTGCATTCTTGGGCATTGTTAACGTTCCTGATATGGTTCCGGTAAAGTTTTTTAATTGCACCGGCGACTCTATCAAAGAAGGGTCTATCTCGATGCTCTTTGTCGACTCCACATAGGGGCTCAATATAAGGCCGGTTAGTTTATTTTGCGCATTAAGAGATATGTTTAGCAGAAAGGTTGCCTTTTCGAAAACAGCTTTGTAGATAGCCAGTGGAGCATTGTATTTCACAAAGTCAGTCTGGGTAAGGTTGCCCAACTGGCTTTTAAGTTGGATGGTTGTTGGCTTAAACTTGTCGAGCGGAAGGCTGGCCTTCATCTCGGGGCTAAACATAGCAAAAATGCTGTCGGGCTGGTTATTGTTATACAAGGCTTTAAACTTGTTGGCAACAGTTGCATAAACAGCGGGCGGGGTTTGCGACCAGGCACTTGCGCTAACGCACAAGCACATCAACATTATAAATACACGCTTCATCATCAATAGCTTAAAAAATACTTAAGCGCGAAAATAAGAAAAATTAGTGCCTTTATACGTTTATCAAAATGTGAGAAAATGCAACAAATTATTCTCATATAGCGTACAAACCTTACATACAGTGTACAATTGTAATATTGTTGTTATATTAGACATTCTGTTTTTTAAAGCAACCGTATCGATTAAAAATTCTACTAACTAATTTAATGAGATTAATAACAGGAAGCCTGCTTACGGTATTCCTTTCATGCGTATTGATGAGATTAATAACAGGAAGCCTGCTTACGGTATTCCTTTCATGCGTATTGTGTATTTGTTTGGCTCAACCCGTTACCACAACATTAAAAGGTAACGTTGCTCTACAAAATAACCAGCCAGCCGCTGCGGCAACGGTCATCCTGCTAAACCGGGCCGACTCTGCCGTGGTATCATCTGCCCTGGTTGGCAGCATGGGCACATATGCATTTAATAATATTAAACCTGGTATTTACATTGTACTTGTTACGCGCCTGGGTTATCAAAAGTACTACTCTCCTGCCTATAATGTAATCAGCGGGCGCCAAACAAACGCGGAGCCGATTATACTACTGCCCGAAAGCACACAGCTTAAAGAAGTTGCCATAACCGCTAAAACCCCGTTTGTTGAAGTGCGGCCCGGCAAAACTGTGATTAACCCACAGGCCAGCATCACGGCCGAAGGTAAATCGGCATTGGATATTTTGAGGCAGTCGCCTGGGGTTAAAGTAGACAATAATGATGTTATAAGCGTGAGCGGCAGGCAGCGTGCATTGGTTATGGTTGATGGTAAAGCTACCAACCTAACCGGATCAGACCTCGCGGCTCTGCTTAGAAGCACGCCTGGCAATAATATTGAGCGTATGGAAATCCTGTCGGGCGGCACATCAAAATACGATGCATCGGCAGGCGGTATTATTAATATCGTTTTAAAGAAGGGCAAAAACGTAGGTACAAATGGTACCATTTCTTTGGGCGCAGGTTATGGCACTTTTTATAAAAGCAATGCCGGTATCTCATTTAATCATCGCACCAAAAGCGTAAATATTTACGCCAGCTATAACTTTACCAACAATAAAACCTTTAGGGAAATTGTTAACGACAGGGATGTTACCAACCCTGGATTAACAAGCAATTACCGCTCGGCATATCATAATATCCAGGTTGGGCAAACCAACTACTACCGTGCCGGGGCCGACTTCTTTTTATCTCCCAAACATACGGTTGGCGTTTTAGTTACCGGCTTTAGCAATAACTTCGACTTCAAAAAAGATAATCGCCTGGATATTAAAAACAACAGCGTGCTTGACTCTACCGTGCTGGCTAATTCTACCATCGACAGGAAGTTGCACAACGTAAATTACAACGTTAACTACACAGGCACGCTTGACAAGGCGGGCAAAACACTGGCGGCCAACATAACTTATTCGCCCTATGGCCGTAACAACGATGAGTATATCGACAACTGGTTTTATAATGCCGCCGGGCAAATGTATCGTAGCCCATTGTTGCTTCAAAACCTGTCAAAATCTACCCGTTACAACTGGACAGGCATGCTAGATTTTACTTCGCCAATAGCTAAAACAGGTAGGTTTGCTTCGGGCGTGAAACTAAGTAAATCAAGAAGTGACAACAGCCTCATTTTTGGCCCGCTTGTAGGAAATAGCTATACCGTCGACCCAAATTTTAGCAACCAATTTATTTATAACGAGGATGTAGGCGCTGCCTATGCAGATTACAGCCAAACCATTGGCAAAGTTGATTTACAGGCAGGTTTACGTGCCGAGTACACAAAATCAAAAGGTAATTCAATAAGCTCGAGCCGGGTTATACCTTACAATTATTTGAACCTGTTCCCTTCGCTCCTGCTTAATTATAAAAAGGACGACAAAAACGAATATTCGTTAGCCTACTCACGTGGTTTGGAAAGGCCAATCTATGATAACCTAAATCCGTTTTTGGTTTATCTTGATCCGTATAATTATCAGCAGGGCAACCCTTATTTAAGGCCGGAGTATAACCATACCATCAAGCTGAGCCACACTTATAATAAAGATATAACTACATCGCTTTACGCATCCTTTATTACCAATGGCAATTTTAGCTATTATGTACAAAATGATAGCACAGGTATAAACCTGGCCACAAGGCGCAACCTGGGTAAGGCCTATTACTACGGCGTTACTTTTAACGCTCCGGTGACGTTTAACAACTGGTGGACGGCTACTTTTGATGCCGACCTGGCTTATCAAAAATATGTAGTGTATCTACGCTATGGCAACTTTAGTAAAGGATCGGGCTATCTGGTGCTTAATACCAGTCAAAATTTTACCATCAGTAAAACCATTGCTGCCGAAATTGCCGGCCACTATGAAAGCAGCGCTATTTATGGTATTACCCGCTTTAAACCTGTTTACTACATAAATGCCGGCATAAGCAAGCAGTTGTTTAATAAGCTCGGCAAGCTAACACTCAATGCAAATGACATATTTAACGTTAGGCGAGACAGGGGAAATGTGAACTTTAACAACCTAAGGCTCTCGATATACGATAAAACCGAAACCCGTTACTTTAAGCTCGACTTTACGTACCGCTTCGGTAAAAAATCAGTTAAGGCAGCAGCGCGCCGCAATGTAGGTAACGAGGCCGAGCAAAAGCGCCTTAATCAATAGCCACTACCCTACCTTTTTCTCGGGATATTTACCTTTTATTTTAGTTACAAAGTAATTGCCTAATGATTGTGATCGTGCAAATTTTTTGAACACCGATGGCTTGATGTTAAGGTACTGCCAAACGCCGCCGTTATCATGGAATTCGAGTTCCAAAACTTCTGCATCGGCATCATAGCCCACGCTTTGCAAAGCCGATGAATGTACAGGAACACGATACATACCTATACAGCGCCATTAAATCAAAATAGTTTTAGAAATTTATCCTGCGTGGCCGCTGATGGCACTAAAAAGAATGATAAGCAATACGATAACGGAGATACCGGTGTAAAGCCAATCACGCTCGATGATGAAGCCAACAATTGAAAAGGCTACCCGCACAATTGGCGTTATGATAAGTAAAATAATGCCCGCCTGTATAATGGCCCGGCCGCGCCCGTTTACAATTGCGCTAAAAATGTTGGGTATGCCGGTAACAAAATCGGGCACACCTTTAAACTGATGGTAACTGGCAGTTGTATGGCCATGGCGATACAGATAAATAATCCCGCCAATGAATACCACAAGCATAGATATAAGTACCCCTAAACGGAGCACCCAGCCAATAACAGCCTGCATATCTTTATCCTTAAACGCTTTGCCCATGTTTAAACGGCCCGGTTTGCGTACGTAAACCGCCATGTGCCACGAAAGTACACCATTAAAAATGCGCCGCAAACTTTAATGTAAGCCTACAGGATATATGGACTTTGTGTGCTGAAACTGCTGCTTAATGATTTATGTGTAAGCAGTTTTTACTATTTTCGCAATCTTACCAATGTGTAAATACAATAATGGATTATCAATTTAAGGATATCGAGAAAAAATGGCAACAGTTTTGGGCCGACAACCATACGTTTAAAGCCGAAAACACAAGCGATAAACCAAAGTACTATGTGCTGGATATGTTCCCCTACCCATCTGGTGCGGGCCTGCATGTTGGGCACCCGCTGGGTTACATTGCCTCAGATATTTTTGCACGCTACAAGCGCCTTAAAGGTTTTAACGTGTTGCACCCTATGGGTTATGATAGCTTTGGCCTGCCGGCCGAGCAGTATGCTATACAAACCGGTCAGCATCCTTCTGTTACCACCGAAGCCAATATTGCCACCTACCGCCGCCAGCTGGACCAAATTGGTTTCTCATTCGACTGGAGCCGCGAAGTGCGCACCAGCTCGCCCGATTATTACAAGTGGACACAGTGGATATTTATGCAGCTGTTTAACAGCTGGTATAATAAAGATGCCGATAAAGCCGAAGGTATTGACAAATTGGTAGCGCACTTTGAGAGCAACGGCTCTGCCGGTATCAATGCCGCTTGCGATGATGAAATATTAAGTTTTACTGCCGACGAGTGGAAGGCCATGACCAACCAGCAGCAGCAGGAAGAATTGTTAAAATATCGCCTTACCTACCTGCGCGAAAGCACTGTAAACTGGTGCGCCGCCCTGGGTACCGTGTTGGCTAATGACGAGGTGAAAGACGGCTTTAGCGAGCGCGGCGGTTACCCTGTTGAACAAAAGAAAATGATGCAGTGGAGCATGCGCATAACTGCCTATGCCCAGCGACTGCTTACCGGGCTCGATACTATTGACTGGCCCGAACCGCTTAAAGAAATGCAGCGCAACTGGATTGGCAAGAGCGTTGGTGCAAGTGTAAAGTTTCCTATCTATGGGGCAGCTGGTGCGGGTGTAAGTGAGGGCACTCTAGCAACCGGCACCGAAACTCCGGCTCCTTATATTGAAGTATTCACCACCCGAGTTGATACCATTTTTGGTGTAAGCTTCTTGGTAATAGCACCCGAGCATGAGCTTGTTTCGCAATTGACCACGCCCGAGCAAAAAGACGCTATTGAAGCATACATAACCCAAACCAAAAAGAAAAGTGAGCTTGACCGTATGGCCGATACCAAAACCGTATCAGGCGCTTTTACGGGTAGCTATGTTACCAACCCGCTAAATGGCGAGATGGTACAGATCTGGATTGCGGATTATGTTTTGGCAGGTTACGGCACAGGCGCTGTAATGGCGGTGCCAAGCGGCGACCAGCGCGACTACCTGTTTGCCAAGCACTTTAACTTACCGATCATCCCGATCATTGATATCCAAAAGATAGATACCGAGGCTGATCCGACCAAGGAAGGTAAATACATTAACTCGAATTTTATCAATGGCCTGGAATACAAGGAAGCTACCGCTGCCGTAGTTGCTAAATTGGAAGAACTTGGCTTGGGGAAAGCAAAGGTAAATTTCAGGATGCGCGATGCCATTTTCGGCCGTCAGCGTTATTGGGGTGAGCCCGTACCGGTTTACTTTAAAGCTAATATACCGCGCTTAATAGAAGAGTCAGACTTACCTCTTTTGCTGCCTGACATTGATAAATATTTACCAACTGAAACTGGAGAACCACCATTGGGTCGCGCTTCGGACTGGAAGCACCCAAAAGGTGAATACGAACTAAGCACCATGCCTGGTTGGGCCGGCTCAAGCTGGTACTGGTATCGCTATATGGATGCACATAACGATCAGGAGTTTGCATCTAAGGATGCCATCGAATATTGGAAAGACGTTGACCTTTACATTGGCGGCAGCGAACATGCCACCGGTCACTTGTTGTACAGCCGCTTTTGGAACAAGTTTTTGAAAGACATTGGCAAAGTGGTTGAAGAAGAGCCTTTTAAAAAGCTTATCAATCAGGGTATGATCCAGGGCCGAAGTAACTTTGTTTACCGTTTAATTGATGCAGAAGGAAAAGGCACCAACACCTTTGTGTCACATGGTTTGATAAAGGACTATGAAACTTCGCCAATTCACGTAGATGTAAACATTGTGGAGAATGAGGTATTGAATTTAAATAAGTTTAAGGAATGGCGCCCTGACTTCAAAGATGCCGAATTTATACTTGAAAACGGGAAATATATCTGCGGTGTAGAGATTGAAAAAATGTCTAAACGTTACTATAACGTAGTTAACCCAGATGACCTCGCGCAACGCTATGGCGCAGACACGCTGCGCATGTACGAAATGTTCCTTGGGCCGCTTGAGCAAAGCAAACCGTGGAACACCAACGGTATCGAGGGTGTGTTCAAATTCCTGCGTAAATTTTGGAAATTGTTCCATGACGCTGATTTTAATTTTACGGTAAGTGATGCCGAGCCATCAAAAGCTGAGTTGAAAGCATTGCACAAAATAATCCAGAAGGTTGAGCAGGATATTGAGCGTTTTTCATTCAACACATCTGTATCAAGCTTCATGATAGCGGTTAATGAACTTACCGATCTTAAATGTAACAAACGCGCTATCCTGCAGGATTTGGTGATCATATTAGAGCCTTATGCACCGCACATCTGCGAGGAACTTTGGGTATTGCTTGGCAACGAGGCAGGCACATTGTCTTACGCTTCATATCCTAAATTCAACCCGGCTTACTTGGTCGAAGATTCATTCAACTACCCCGTATCTATCAACGGAAAAATGAAAACAACCATTAGCTTACCGCTTACGCTTGAACAAAAAGAAGTAGAAGAAGCGGTATTAGCCAGCGCAGATGTTCAAAAATACCTGGACGGCAAAACGCCTAAGAAACTGATTGTAGTGAAAGGCCGCATTGTAAATATTGTGGTTTAATTAATAAAACTTTTGTACTCTACCGGCCGCCAAGCTTTAGCCTGGCGGCCTTTTTTATATTTACCGTACCTTTACAATGCCATGCCAACCACCCCTGCGTTAAAACAGCACTTGCCACAGGTAGATTACGTGCGTGCAATAGCGTCTCTCGCTGTAGCATTGTTTCATTTGGGTGGAAAGGCATTACCTGTATTAAAGTACGGGTGGCTTGGTGTACAAATGTTTTTTGTACTATCAGGCTTTATTATTTGCTGGGCAATTCCCCATGGGTACACCTGGCGCAACGCCGGCACTTTTATCATTAAAAGGCTAATCCGCATTGAGCCGCCGTACGTGGCATCCATTATTCTGATTTTATTACTCAATAGATTATTTATTAACGATTACACGAGTCCGGATTGGCTTAACGTGGCCGGTCATTTTGCCTATATCAATAACTTTACCGGCAAACCATATTTAAGCCCGGTTTATTGGACATTGGGTATCGAATTTCAGTTTTACTTGTTCATTGCCTTAGCTTTCCCGGTGTTTAATGGAAGGTGGGGAACTTGGTTTGTGATGGGAGTATGGCTGCTCTCCTGCTCCATAGACGTACCCGGAAGTACTATTTCCGGCGTATTCTCATTTTTTGCTTTAGGCATGCTTTATTACAGATGGTATTCCCAAAAAACTACCGGGTTGCTAACCACACTGTTAATACTGCCAATTTTCGTTTATCAGTGTGCTACCGGCAACTGGCTACCAATCGCCGCAGGCGTTCTAACATTACTGATCCTGGTACTCCCTTTAAAGCAAAACAGGGCCGTGAGTTTCTTTGCCCGGATTTCATTCTCCTTATACTTAACTCATGACGCCATAGGTAGCAGGCTGGTTGTCCTCCTTGGTCAAAATCTACCTAAAACAATTGTAGGTAAGGGCATTGCGTTTACAAGCGGTATAATTGTTAGTATTGTTTTCGCCTATATTTTTTATTTGCTAATAGAGCGGCCATGTATGAGGCTCTCAAAAAAAGCTTCTTATAATGGTGTAAATGTGGCACATAGTGTAACATATACATTACAGTAATCAGATAATTACAATTAACCGAAAATTGCCTGTAACATTTTCAGCATTTTCGCCTCCAATTCCAAAATTCAACCAAATTATATGAAACGAATACTACTATTAACCATAATGTTTTGCGCAGCATTAACAGCCAGGGCTCAGTTTCCTGTTGGCGGCGGCGGCGCGGGCTCAAGCGTGGTAGGCAGGATATCGGGTACGGTGATAGATTCGCTTACCAAAAAACCTGTGGACTATGCAACCGTTAGCTTATTTAAAAGCGGCGGCAAAACACCTATAAACGGTGTACTTACCGACGAAAAAGGAAACTTTAAGTTTGATAACATCCGCGCAGGTTCTTACAAAGTTGCTGTTTCATTCCTCGGCTATCAAACTAAAAACATTGATCCGGTTACTACAACAGCTTCCAAACCGGATGCAGGCTTGGGCAACATTATTGTTGCGCCAACAGCACGCGCTTTAAAGGAGGTGCAGATAGTTGGCCAGCAGGCACTTGTAGAAAACAGAATAGATAAAATTGTTTACAATGCTGAAAAAGACCTGACAGCAGCTGGCGGTAATGCAACAGATGTATTGCAAAAAGTGCCATTGGTATCGGTAGACATGAACGGTAACGTGGCATTACGCGGCGACCAGAATGTCCGTGTTTTGATTAACGGCAGGCCTTCAGGTGCTACATCTGCCAGCTTAAGCGATGTATTAAAAACCATCCCTGCAGATCAGATCAAAAGCATCGAGGTGTTGACTTCTCCATCTGCTAAATATGATGCAGAGGGCTCTGGCGGTATCATCAATATCATTACCAAAACCAAAAATGCATCGGGTATTAGCGGTAGCGTGAGCGGTGGTGTAGGTACCCGTCAAAATAACGGTAACATCAACTTCAACTATAACAAAAACCGTTTTAATTTTTCAACCAATATTGGTGGTAATGCAGGCTGGCCTCAAACATCATATACCGATTTCAACCAGACACTTAATGCAAACGGCGTTAACCAACGTAACACAAACAGCCTTAGCAGCGAGGTAAAACGTCACGGTATCCGCGGATCGGTAACGGCTGGTTACGAGTTTAATGGTTTTAATAGCATTAACAGTACAATTGCCGTAAACGATGGTGGATTTAACACCAACGGCGGCGGTACATACAGGTTTGAAGATTTGCTTAACAGTGCTAACAACTTAAATTATACTGGCCGCAGCTCAAACAAAAACAAGTTCAGCGGTTTTGACTGGAATATCGATTACACCCACAAGTTTAAAAAACAGGGTCACGAAATCGTGGTATCAGGCCAGTGGAGCCACAGCGATATCAAAACAGATTATACCAACTTGTTTACGGCTTTGTACAACAGCCAAAAGGCAAACAACAATGGTAAAAACAACGAGTACACTGCACAGGCCGATTATACTTTGCCAATTAACAAAGTATTTAAATTAGAAGCAGGTGGTAAAACTATCCAGCGCCGTATCAATAGCTCTTATGATATATACACTGTAAACTCTGACGGTAACAACCCGGTACTAGACACAGAAAACTCGAACCTGTACGATTATACCCAGAACGTATATGCAGGCTATGGTGTGTTTACCATCACACTGCCTAAAAATTACTCGGTATTGGCAGGTGCGCGTTTAGAGAATACACAGATTGAGGGCGACCCGCAGGCACCTTATGCAAACGGAAGCAATTCACAAACTTTGCAGCCTTTTACAGCAAGCTATAATACTTTTGTACCAAGCTTAACTTTACAAAAGGTAATAGGTTCAAATACACTTAAGTTGTCATACGCTAAACGTATACAGCGCCCTAGCTTGCAGGTATTAAACCCTTTTATTAACCGTGCTAACCAGCAAAGCCAAAGCGTAGGTAACCCTAACCTTGCGCCGGAAATTTCACAAACCGTTGAGTTGAATTATAATGCATTTATTAAATCATCGGTAGTTAACTTCTCGGTTTATTACAAACACACAGGTAACCTTATCGAAGGTATTGCCAGCCCTGTTAATGATAACGGTGTTGTAATTAACCGTACGGTACAAAACAACGTTGCAGAAAACAACTCAATGGGTGCAAGCTTCTTCGGATCAATAAACCCAATAAAGCCGTTGACTATCCGTGCAAACATCAACGTGTTTACGTATAACCCTACTGTTTATGCTGCATACGCAGGGTTTATTAACCAGGATGCATTAAAAACCAGGGTAATGAGCACCATGTTTGGTAGCGCAACATTGAATTTGCCTAAAAACTTCATCTTTGAGGCTTTTGCGTTCAACAACTCACAGCGCCGCACTATACAAGGAACAAGCCCTGCGTTTGGTATTTACGCTTTCGGTCTTAAAAAGCAATTTGCTGATAAGAAAGCATCAATTGGCTTCAATGCCGTACAGCCATTTGCGGTTAACAAATCATTTAAACAGGATATCTCAAGCCCTGGCTTTACGCAAAGCTTTAACTCACGTATTCCGTTCCAGTCGTTCGGTATCACGTTTAGCTACAGCTTTGGTAAAATCAGCTTCAGCAACCCAATGCAGAAGAAAAAAGGCGTTAACAATGACGATCAGGTACAAGGCGGCGACCAAAGCGGCGTAGGCGGCGGCGGTGCACAACAACGCTAATAATACATAGTACTATAATATAAAAAGCACCGGCAGAGTTAATCTGCCGGTGCTTCGTTTTT
This sequence comes from Mucilaginibacter pallidiroseus, assembly GCF_007846085.1. GTDB lineage: Bacteria > Bacteroidota > Bacteroidia > Sphingobacteriales > Sphingobacteriaceae > Mucilaginibacter > Mucilaginibacter pallidiroseus. The sequence goes on along the minus strand of NZ_VOEJ01000006.1, from coordinate 118,189 downwards.
TAATGGCTTCTATAAAAAGTCATGCTTTCGTATCTACATACCTTATAGAAAACATAGCTTCATATCTAAGACCAGCACACTTTAAATTTGCAAATCTGGGATCTGCATATCTGAAATCTATTCCCCTACCTCAATCCCAATCCGCTTAAGCAGTAATGATGCGTTAAAGGTTTTGCACTCGCCGTGCTTAAGTTTATAATCAAAAAGCATTTCGTCGTTTTCTACCCGGATGTCAAAATAGTAATTGCGTACATATCCCGGGTACTTGTCTTCCAGGCGGGCAATTTGTAAATCGTGAGTGGCCACCATACCCACGCCTTTTTTAGCTATCAGCTGCTCAATCACTGCTTTTGAGCCAAGATATTTATCGACCGAGTTGGTGCCGCGCAGCATTTCATCAATCAAAAAGAACACACGGTGTTCATTATCAACCGCCGCAAGCAACATCTGCAACCTGTCAAGCTCGGCCTTAAAGGTTGACGTGCTTTCGTTGAGCGAATCTTTGATGCGCATGTATGACACGATAGTAATCACGGATACTTCCATAACCGATGCACAAACATTTGCCCCGGCAAGCGCCAGCACCGAATTGATGCCTATGGTACGTAAGAAGGTGCTTTTACCCGCCATGTTGGAACCCGTTATAATATCGATGCCAAACGTGTTATTCAAGTCGTAGTCGTTATCAACCCGGTTACCCGTGCGGATAAGCGGATGAGCAATATTCTTTGCCTTTAGCGTGTACCCTTCTGTATCGGCTATTACCGGTGTTACCCATTCAGGATAGTTGATATTTGTTGTTGCGATGCTAATGATGGCTTCAAAGTCGGCAATCACGTCAAACGCGTGTTCAATATTCTGCTGGTTGTTGCGTTTCCAGTTCTCAATAGCGATGATTTGCCTGATATCCCAAAGCATGGTGGCGTTAAGCACTACACCAACAATTATATTTAGATGATAATTTAGCTTACTAATTAAGCCCGATAGCTCCTTAATTTTGGCCGAGGTATCATCATCTTTCAGTTTTTGGGCAAGTGCATTGTTATAAGCAGACTGCCAGGGCTCACTTTCAATCTTATTGAAAACTCCTGCATAATTGCCCAGCATAGTGCCTATTTTGTCGGCAACCATGTCGGCCTTTTTAATATGGGTACCTTTGCTTGCAACAATACCAAGATTGACAAGTGCAATAAGTATAGCCACGGACTTTACCAGCGGCAAAAACAACGCTCCCACTATAGCCAATACCAACAAATAAGGCGCAACCTTTGCATAAGTGCCTAACGCCCGCTCACCGGGAAAATTAAGCGGCATCTTCAAAAACTTAAACAGGTTTATCAGTCGGTTCGGGTCATCGTTTTTAGCGAAAAGTAAAAGCGTTTGCAGTTCTTTTTTCCACTCGTTTTTAGCTGCAATTTCCTTTACAGCGTCCTGCCTTTGTAAAACCACATCCTTACTTGCCGGTGCATCAAGCCAGGCAGCCAGTTTAAAATTGCCGGCGGTAGTCGCCGCCCTGTTGATGAGTTGATAGAGCGAAGCATTACCAAAAATATCCAAATCGGAAGTGTATAAGTGCTTATCGTTGGCAAACTGCTGGCCATTGCTGTAAATGTTATCGCTTGTTTGCAGGCTGGTAATCTCGTTTTCGTTGATGCGTTGCAGGTTGAGGTAGTAGTCGCGCTGGCGTTCAAATGCTGCCTGTTTTGATACCAACCAAGCGAAGCCCGCCAGTAATACAATAAAAGCTACCGCCATTATGGTAAAATCATCATTGGTAACGGTAAGGTAAACGGCAAACACCATCAGCGCAAAAATGCCCAGGCGCAAAAGCGAATAAGTATTGGCTTGCTTACGGTATTTATCGGCCTGCAGCGCGGCCGCGTTTGCAGCTTGGGTGTAGTTATTTATTATTGAGCTATCCATAAGGTTTTGCGGCTTTATAGGTAAATTTGCAGCCTCAATGTTACAATAATAACCGCAAATTTCGGCGCATATTTTAAGGCAGGTACATGAAGATTACTTTTATTACGGTTGGCAAAACAGAAGATGCTTATTTAAAAGAAGGTATCGAAAAATATGTAAAGCGCCTTAAACATTATACCAGGCTTGAACTTGTTGACATCCCCGAGCTTAAAAACACCAAGGCCCTAACCGAAGAACAGCAGAAAAGCAAAGAGGCAGAACTGATTCTAAAAAAGGTTACCAGTCAGGATCACCTCATATTGCTTGATGAAAATGGCCTGGAATTTACCTCCGTACAGTTTGCCAACTACATCAACAAACGCTCGGTAACATCATCAGCCAATTTAATCTTCGTGGTGGGTGGCCCTTACGGGTTCGACCAATCGGTTTACGCGCGTGCAAACGACAAGATCTCCCTTAGCCGAATGACATTTTCACACCAAATGGTACGCCTGTTTTTTGTAGAGCAGCTTTACCGTGCCTATAGTATCATCAAGGGTGAGCCTTATCACCATCAATAAATGACCGCGATTAAGCGGATTTTTGAGATTGTCAAAGTTTCTGAATGATATTGGATTTACATGATTAAGGAAGAACAAACCTTAAGCTGCTTTCCCAGTTATCATTATAACGCATTTATTTGCACATTTACATATAATCAAGTTTGTACACCAGCATATGCATAGTCACGATCACGCGGGCCACCATCACGATCACGCACCTAAAATAGATCATCTTAATACGGCCTTTATAGTTGGCATTGTACTCAACTCGGCATTCGTCATCATGGAGGCTATAGCAGGTTTTATAAGCGGTTCATTATCATTGCTGACCGATGCCGGGCACAACCTGAGCGACGTAGCCTCATTAGCGCTGGCACTGTTAGCCTTTAAGCTGGCCAAAGCAAAATCTAACCGTAACTACACTTACGGGTATAAGCGCTCAACTATCATCGTATCCTTTTTTAACGCTGTGATATTGGTGGTAGCCGTGGGCTTCATTATTTACGAGGCCGTTATGCGCTTTATCCACCCCGAGCCTATTGCCGGGGGCACCGTTGCCTGGGTAGCTTTTATTGGCATACTGATAAATGCATTTACAGCCTGGCTGTTTATGAAAGACAAGGACACCGACCTAAATGTTAAGGGAGCCTATTTGCATATGGCGGTGGATGCTATTGTATCGTTAGGCGTAGTGATATCAGGTGTAATTATTTATTTTACCGGCCTCGCCTGGATAGATAGCGCCGTGAGTATTATCATCGGTATAGTAATACTTACCGGCACATGGAACTTATTGGTTGATAGCCTACGCCTGGAGATGGATGGGGTACCGAAAGATATTGACCTGAAAGAAATTAAATCCGAATTGCTAAAAGCCAAGGGCGTGGTAGATGTTCACCACATGCATGTTTGGGCCCTGAGCACTACAGAAAATGCTTTGACTGCCCATTTGGTGGTTAACCCCGAATACATGAATAGCTTTAACGATATCAAGCACGATCTGCGCCACAGGCTGGAGCATTTATCTATAAGCCACAGCACCTTTGAACCCGAGTTTTCGAATGAGAAATGTGAGCAGCCCGATTGTTAGATGATTTCATTATCTTGAAGCCGTTAAACTGATATTTATGAGCACAACCAACCGTCGTAAATTTATAGCAACAGCAGCTACTGTAGCAGCAGGTACCGTGGCTGCATCAGCAACCAACCTACCTATGGAAAAAAGCAAATACCCGATAGTACATCACGTATTCTTCTGGCTTAAAAATCCCGGTTCGGTTGCCGACCGCGACAGGATCATTGAGGGATTAAAAACACTTAAAAAGATAGATACGATTAAAGAACTCCGCATAGGCGTAGTAGCCAGTACCGAAAAGCGCGACGTGGTAGACAATAGCTGGGCTGTATCTGAGCTGATGTTTTTCGAGAACCTTGAAGGCCAGGCCACCTACCAAAGCCATCCCATTCACCAACAATTTATAAAAGACTGCAGCCATCTTTGGGAAAAGGTTATTGTTTACGATGCCATAGATGCTGTGTGAACTTGATTTTATTGAATTAAAGAATTAACACTATTAATTTAAACCCGGTCATGCCGAATTTATTCGGCATCTCTCTCGCTTATCGAAGCCATCTGGTGGGATCCTGAAACAAGTTCAGGATGACCTTTTATAAGTATAAGCTTCCAAATGATTTTAAACAACAAAGCCCCGATAGCAAAACTATCGGGGCTTTGTTTATGAAATAAAAATAACTTATGCTTTTTTAGCAGGTGTCTTTTTTGCTTTTGGCTTCGGCGCTTCGGCTGCCGGTTCGGCAGCAGCGGCTTCTTCCTTTACAGGTTCATCTGCAGCAGCGGGTGCAGCTTCGGCTACAGGAGCAGCAGTTGGGTCAGCCTCGTTAAACAAAGGCTGATCCTTGATGATGTTATACCAGGTGATGATTTTTTTAATATCAGATGCATACACCTTTTCCTCTTCGTGATCTGGTGCTACTTCGTAAAAAAACTCGCGAAGCTTTTTACCATCGTCTTTAACGGTTGGAATAGCAGCAACCGATTTCATTTTCTCGAAAATGTCAATCAGTTTAATATCCTGGTCAAAACCAAAAATGGTTATCTCGCTTAAAGCGGCAAGTTTAGCTGTCGATAAGTTGGCAATCAGTTTGGTTTTTTGCTCGTCAAGGCTTTCTAAAACATAACCTGTTTTATTTTGAGCCAAAGCTTTCCACAAGCCCGCCTTGCCCGATACGGCAACAATTCCCTGTAAATTCATTATTATATTTATTGATTCAGTTAACTAGACAGCAACTACTCACTGCTCTCTCAATCAACCAATTACTATCCTTCAATTACTTCTATTCCTAAAATTTTATCGCCTGCGCGTATATCGTCAACAACGTCAACGTTTTCAACCACTTTACCAAAGCAAGTGTGGTTTCTGTCAAGGTGAGCGGTATTGTCGCGGCTATGGCAGATGAAAAATTGTGAGCTGCCGGTGTTACGGCCTGCGTGTGCCATTGAAAGCACGCCACGATCGTGGTATTGGTTACCGCCTGTTAACTCGCAGTCGATACGTTTGCCTGAACCACCAGCACCGGTACCGGTCGGGTCGCCGCCTTGTACCACAAAGTTAGGAATAACACGGTGGAAGGTTACGTTATCGTAAAAACCTGACTTAGCCAAGCCTAAAAAGTTAGCTACTGTATTTGGCGCATCCTGATCGTAAAACTCTACGGTCATGTCGCCTTTTTCGGTTTTGATTATTGCTTTGCTCATTGTTATAAATTTAAACAGGTGGCAAAGGTAATAAATTGAGTTAAAAGCCGAAAGTTAAAAGCTTAAAGCTTAGCGGTAGTGCAAATTATATAACAGTTGGGCGTTTCCTGCGGCCGGGCTATCCGCTCATACGCCTGCAGGCCTTATTCACGCGGCCGGTATCCGCTGCTATCCCTAACGCAAACGCGTAGCAATGAGCGCACTCGTTGCAAATTTATTTTCATCGCTTATGTTTTAAGCATTTTGTATACATTACCCTTTGGATTCTCCTATCGTTACATCAGCTTTATTAGTTCGCCCTTTGTAGAAGTCAACCCCTTTAAATATTATAGTACAAATCAACACTCCTAAACAAAAGCCAACTAATGACGATATGTCCCGTTCCCGATAAGACTTTACCAAAACGACAACCCAATTTATAAACCCCAATATAATCGAAGCTCCTATTAAGCCTATATCCTCGCCGGATACATTAAAAAGCCAAACCAATAAAAGCAGGAAATACGTTAATACTATAAGAGCATTTATAATGATTGTTTTTCGATTCACACCCCTAATATACCCCCTCCATAATACCATTTCCAATTAATCGTTACATTTGGTAACAGCAGATGAATATTTTACCGAGTCAAAATTTTCCGCAAACCCCAAAGCCTTCTGCTTTTAGCTTTAAGCTTTCAGCTTTTACTTTTCTGCTTTTAGCTTTAAGCTTTCTCCCCATCTTAACCAGGGCCGCTTCTATCCTTATTCCTATGGATGAGGAGCAGAAGGACCACTTAAAATCGTATGGTATCGCTTTCTGGACCTTAAAAAACGGCGAGAGCATCAGCTGGCTGCTCAATTACCGGGGCGGCAGTTTTATGATGGGTTACAGCAAAAGCCTCGAGGACGAATGTAAAATACGCGGTGTAAGTTACGAGGTAATTGCCGATGGCAAAGTAAATCAGATCATCAGCGAGGTTACCGATCCATCCGTTAACATGGATTTGGTAAAGCTGGAAAAAGCGCCTAAAATGGCGGTGTATTCGCCCAAAAATAAGCTACCCTGGGACGACGCCGTTACCATGGTTTTAAAATATGCCGAAATCCCTTATGATGTAATTTACGATGGGGAAGTAATACGCGGCGACCTGCCCAAATATGATTGGCTGCACCTGCATCACGAGGATTTTACCGGTCAATTCAGCAAGTTTTATGCGGTTTATCAGTTTGCCCAATGGTATAATGACGACCTGAAGGCACAAAAGGCAACTGCCGCTAAGCTTGGCTTTAAAAAGGTGTCGCAAATGAAACTTGCTGTAGCACAGCACATCCGTGATTTTTGCGCCGGCGGCGGCTTCCTGTTTGCCATGTGCTCGGGCACGGATACATTTGATATTGCATTGTCTGCGGCAAACACCGATATCTGCGCCAGTATGTACGACGGCGATCCGGTTGACCCGTCAGCACAATCAAAACTTGATTTCACACAGACTTTTGCCTTCCAGAACTTTACGCTGGATATGAACCCCAGCTCGCATCAGTTCAGCAATATCGACGTTACGCCTACCCGCCAGGTTGAGCGTACACGCGACTTTTTTACACTGTTCGATTTTTCGGCCAAGTGGGATGTGGTGCCAAGTATGCTTACACAGAACCATGATAAAGTGATAAAGGGTTTTATGGGCCTAACCACCGCTTATAACAAGAACAGACTTAAGCCCGGCGTTACCATAATGGGTGAAATGAAAACGGCTAACGAGGCCCGGTATATACACGGTGAATATGGCAAGGGCCAGTGGACTTTCTACGGCGGCCACGACCCAGAAGATTACCAGCACCAGGTGGGCGACCCGCCAACTGATCTTAAACTACACCCGAACTCGGCCGGATATAGGCTCATCCTAAACAACGTCCTTTTCCCCGCGGCAAAAAAGAAGAAACAAAAAACCTGATTTAATCGAAGCCAAGTTCTGCATCGTCAAAAAACAAAAAAACCGGCTTAGATCTTATATAGCTGATTACTCTCTGATGGCTTTCTCTTTGCCCATTACGGAATGTTTGTAACCGTAAAAGAAGTAGATCACCAAGCCTATAACGAGCCAGGCAAGGAAACGGATCCAGCTTTGGTACTCTAACTCGGCCATAAGGTAAAAGCAGCTCAATAGCCCTAAAACAGGGATAAGCGACAGCTTCTTAACAAACGATAATACCGTTAGCGTGAGCGATAACAAGATGAAAAGGAAATATGGAAAACGCTCATGCACGTTCTCGCCCGATATCAGGTTGCCAATTTTATCTTTAAAAAATATGACACCGATGATAAACAGAACCGGTACTATAAACTGAGAGTTGACATAAGGCAGCTGAAATTTACCCTTAACGGTAGCCTCGCGAGGTAATAGCAGTACGCCACCACAAACCAGCACAAACGCAAACAATGTACCTATACTGGTAAGGTTGGTAACCTCGGTTAAGTTAAGAAATAAAGCAGGTACGGCAACCACAATACCCGTTACTATGGTAGCAAATGATGGCGTGTGATATTTTGGGTGTATACGTGAAAATGCCTTCGGCAGCAAACCGTCGCGGCTCATGCTCATCCAAATACGTGGTTGGCCCAACTGGAATATCAGCAACACGCTGGCAGTAGCAATTACTGCGCTTATGGAAATTATTCCGCTTATTTTATTCAGCCCCACTTTGGCAAACACAAAGGCAAGCGGGTCGCCCACTTGTAATTCCTTATAGTTTACCATACCTGTTAACACTAAAGCTATAAGTATGTACAATATGGTACAAACAATAAGAGAATAAATCATACCGCGCGGGAGATCGCGTTGTGGGTTCTGGCATTCCTCTGCCGTGGTAGATATAGCATCGAAACCTATGTAGGCAAAAAACACACCAGATACACCTTTCATTACTCCGCCAAAGCCATTAGGCAAAAACGGGTGCCAGTTGGCTGGTGTAACATAAAAAAACCCGATAGCAATAACCGCTAAAACGATAAATATTTTAAGGTAAACCATGGCATTGGTTGCCTTTTTGGTTTCGCGGATGCCTACATAAACTAGGTAAGTAATAATAATAACTATAAGCAGCGCCGGTATATTGGCGATAAACCTGATATCGCCGCTGCCTGGCGCAGTTGCCCATGCATTGGCAGCCAACTTCATTCGGTCTGTTATCTCTGCCGTGTTGCCGCTTGCGGTAAGTTCCGCAAGTTTTTCGTGGGCGGTAAATGCCGAAAAATAGTCCATCGTTAGGTACGATGGCATGTGTATTTTAAAACCTTCCAGCAAATTGACAAAATATTCGCTCCAGGAAATGGCTACCGCTATGTTGCCAATAGCATATTCCATTAGCAAATCCCAGCCTATTATCCAGGCAATTAATTCGCCGAATGACGCGTAAGCATAGGTGTAGGCGCTGCCAGCCACTGGTATACGCGATGCAAACTCAGCATAGCAAAGGGCCGAAAATCCGCAGGTTATGGCCGTTAAAACAAATAAGATGGTAACGCCCGGCCCGCCGTTGAATGAGGCCTCGCCAATTGTTGAAAAGATGCCCGCACCAACCACTGCGGCAATACCCATTAAAGTTAAATCTGTTACATTGAGGGCCTTTGCCAGGCTGATGCCGCCCGAGTGCTCGCTATCACTAAATCCACTGGCAACATCGGCCAATATTTTATCTATCGATTTTTTGCGGAAAATACTTTTCGACATTTATTATTTGGTCAGTTAATGCAAAAACATACCAAACATAGCTATTTTTTTGCATTGAAACAGGATATGCTTTACTTTGTGCCGCATGAATAATGGAGCCCGCGATGTTTTTTACAGGACCAGATACTTTTTGTTACCTTACATTATTGTGCTTTGCGGGTGCCTTGTTATAAAGTTCCTTTACAGCCGCGAAACCATATATTTTACTGTAAACAGCCATTATAGCGACCTTGCCGACATTGTTATGCCATACATAACTTATGCCGGCGACGGCATCACGGTATTGTTAATTGCTGCAGCCCTTGCCATCTTGAAAAGCTATCGATCGGGTTTTTTATTAGCCAGCAGCTATGGAGTAAGTTCATTAGTTGCCCAGGTATTAAAGTATGCTTTTGATATGCCCCGGCCCGGCCTCTATTTCCAGGATCAGTTATCCAAAATACATCTTGTGAAAGATCTGTACATTCTGAAAGTGCATAGCTTCCCGTCGGGCCATACGGTTACCGCCTTTTCAGCAGGAATAGCGCTCACTTATCTTATTCAGGAAAAAATGTGGGGTTTAGTGCTCTTTGCTGTTGCGGTGCTGATAGGTTATTCACGCATGTACCTAAGCCAGCATTTTTTTGAGGATGTAATGGCAGGATCAGTAGTGGGTGCTATCACAACTGTCTTGTGGATAGCTTTTATAGATAGAAAGGCATTTATAAACAGCCCCCTTTGGTGCAGGGGGCTGCTCAAAAAATAGTTTAAGCTGCTTCCTGCTGCTTTTTGCGTTTGCTTACTATAACAGCAATAATGATGATAAGCAGCAAGGCACCGCCGCCGTAAATACCTATTTTAGCACCAGACGACATTCCTTTTGCGTTGCTCAGGTACTGGTCTGTACGGTGTAATTGGTCGGAAATTTTGATTGAGCTTGTGAAAGCTTTATACTCATCCTTAATAAGCGTTTCACGGGCTGCTTCAAAATAATACTCGAAGGTGTAGGTAACATCTTGCGTATAAAGCAGGATGAAGTTACGGTATTGTTTACCCTGGCCTTCGTCTACCTCAAGTGTAAATGTTTTTGCCTTTAACTGGCCCAGGGTGGTATCGCGCACGTTAAGTGCCGCGCCCGAGCTTTGGCCTTTTATACCTGCGATATAATCTTTAAGCACTTTATTTAAATCCTTCTCTTTTTTCAAAGGATCGGTATTGGCGTTAGGTGCGCGTATAACAACCATATAACCATAGTCGCTATTACCTGATAATATGGTTTGGCCTAAAGTATCTTTACGTGTATATTTTTCGGGCAGGTTTACACTTACCAGGCTATCAACTTTTACAGTTGTTAGTGGTTTGATTTGTGCGAAGCCGGATATTGAAAACAGCACCGCACTTAATATTAAAAGTGTCTTTTTCATGAATTTTAAAACTCAAAATTCACTTATAAGTTTTAAAAATTGGTTAAATACTTGTTTATTAGGCAATTGCCAAACTGTTTTTTAGCTTCATAAGCCGGGCCGTGTTGTATTGCTGAAGCATTAGCGGCATCACATTGTATATAATATTGGCTATAAAAATAAAGGGCGCAAGTGTGTAATGTGAACCCACAATCGCGTAGATAAATGTGAGCGTAAAAAGTACAAAGCAGAAGAAATGATATCGCTCATACAGCCTGATCATTTTACGGTATTTGCCTACGGATGAGCGGTTTGCTATTACACGGTAAGCGGGATTTTTAACCTTTGATCTGCTGTTTACCCAATCGCCATGCTGCACATAACGGCGGGTTACTTTAACGCCGAATTTATTGTACCAAACCGGCTTTTTGCTCAGTTGCATAAATCGTGCAGGAATAAAAAGGCTTAGCAGGCTGATTATAAGAAAAGCAATAAGTAGCTGTACGTCGCCAAAAAAAATCCAAAAGATAACCACCGGCAAGCCGCATAGTATTGTCCAGAAAAAATTAATGACTTGATTCATATTAAAAAGCCCTTCCGGTTTCTGGGAAGGGCTTGATTGTAATTAAATCTTATCTAATTCGGCTTTCACAAACTCGGCCAGCTCTTTTACGTAAGCTGCGCTGAAATCAAATTTGATACCGGCAGTTTCGTAAATCTCGGTTATGGTTTTGGTATAGCCTAATTTAAGGGCATCCAGGTATTGCTGTAGCCCTTCCTCCGGGTTTTCCTTGTAGTTTTTCCAAACTGCAATGGCTCCCAATTGCGCCATACCGTATTCAATGTAGTAAAACGGCACCTCAAAAATATGCAGTTGTTTCTGCCAAAGGTTCTGTTCAGCCTCGCGATGTTCGCTCCAGTCGGCAAAGCCAGCACCAAATGGCTCGTATATTTTTAGCCATGCATCTGTACGTTCGGCTGGTGTATGATCGGGATTGGTATATAGCCAATGTTGAAACTGATCAACCACTGCTACCCAGGGTAACGTTTTAAGCACGTCATAAAGCTGATCACGCTTGGCGCGTTTAAGGTCCTCCTCATTATCAAAATAAACATCCCAGTTATCCATAGAAATTAACTCCATCGACATGGATGCCAATTCGGCAACCTCACTTGGGCAATGTTTAAAATCATTCAGCTCCAGGTCGGCAGTTAAAAAAGTATGCACCGCGTGCCCACCCTCATGCACCATGGTTGTTAAATCGCGAAAGGTATTGGCCGAATTCATAAAAATGAATGGTGCACCTGTTTCGGCCAGCGGATAGTTGTAACCGCCCGGTGCTTTGCCTTTGCGGCTTTCTACATCAAACAGGTTATTATCTTTCATGATCTCCAAACGCTCGCCCAGGTAACGGTTAATGTTGCTGAAGCATTGGATAGATTTTTCGATCAATTCGTTACCGTTGTTAAACGGCTTTAATGCTGCGCGACCTGCAGGATCAACATCCAGATCCCATGGTTTTAAGGTTTCAAGGCCAAGATCTTCGCGCCGTTTTTCGGCAAATCCGCGTAGAATAGGCACCACCTCGGTTTCAATTGCTGCATGAAAAGCATAGCAATCTTGCGGGGTATAATCGAAACGCCCCAGGGCCTGGAACATATAATCGCGAAAGTTTTCGAAACCTGCATTTACGGCTACCTCATGGCGCAGCACGCGCAATTTATCAAAAAGTGAATCGAGCAAAGTTTTATCTTGCAGGCGGCGTTCGGTAATCTTTTCCCAAACCTGCTGGCGTACGCTACGGTCGGCATCTTTTAAAAATACCGAAGCCTGCTCAAGGGTGTACTCTTTATCGTTAATATGCACAGACATGGAGCCGGTTATCGACTGGTATTTTTGCTGCTCCACCTGTATCTCGGTTTGGAGTGGAATGTTTTCTTCTCGAAAAAGTTCCAGGGCTTTTTTTACGCCGCGTAGCATAATAAAGAATTTTTCCTCATCAAGCTCATTGATGTAAGGGCTATCTACTAACTTCTTGTTCAGCTCATTATTAACCGGTGCGGTTTTCGGCTCTATCTCGGTAGCAAAGTATTGGAAGCTTTGCAGCAATTCCTCGTTAGCGGTATCGCAGGTCATGCGTATATAGCGCCACGCAAAATCTTCTTCAAGGGCAGCCTGTAATTCGCTGCCATCTTTTAGCCATTGCTCAAGCTCGGCGGCAGAGTTAATAGGGCGCTGTAGTAGTTCGGCGTATATCGGTTCCAGGTTTTCCCATTTAATTTCAAGATCGGCCGGGATATAGGTACGTGTTTTTTTATGAATCATATAATTGATGTGCAGATATGCTTATATGCAAATATGCAGATAAGCCACTAAAGTTTTAGGCTGGAATAATAACGGAAATGTCTAAATCTTATTTAAGTGTTGTATTGCGAAACTTTAACAGCCACTCCATTTACAAACTCGACCATCAATACATCTGGATCTATATTCCCCAATCCCGGTTTATATCCTAAATCATAGTACCAAGTATCATCCGCTTCTAAGTTTCCTTCTTTCCCTAAGAAAGCTTGAACCTCTTTTTTGGTTTTACCGATAAGTAGTTTGTCCTGTATGATATCTTCGGAGTACTCATACCGATGATTTTTATTATTCAACCAAGCTTCTTTATCAAAATTTCTATTCGGGTAGCTCTCATAATTCATTATAAGTGCTACTGCCACCAATATATAAAATATTGGAGCGGCTATAATGGTGGCTACTATTGTGCAAATTATGCGGACGTTTTTGCTTTTAATTTTATCTTTTAGAAAATATCTAAAAATCAAATAGAAAGGCACAGCTAATAGCAGAACTATAAAATAGACTTCCATTCCTATTTCAAAAACATTTATGTGTAAAGATTTGTCGGCTTAAAGTTAACTAATTGCCTTATATTTAATTACTCTGATATTTACGCTACTCAACCTTTCTTCTTTGCGAAGAAAGGTAATAAAAGACACAAAAACATCCCTCGTTGCATAGCAAAGAGGGTAACAATTAGCGACTTAATTCACTCCGGCTTATATATCGTTTCCGACATTTCCCTTATCCCATCCTCATAACTCGTTGGCTTGAAGTTGAAGGCCTTCTCAAATTTCGACGAATCAAAAATATAATCGTGGTCGGTTTGATAATACATCTCAACAGTGCCTGCAATAAGCTTATTAAATAAACCTAATAGCCAAAGCATAAACTTATTTACCCGCATATATTTTGGCTTAACCCCATAGATACGTGCAGCCATTTCTATAAATTGCTTGCCTGTCATTACAGGTGCGGTAGGCAGGTGCCAAATCTGGTTATCGCTCTCCGGGAATTGACCCAGCAGGTACATTGCACGCCCGGCATCGGGTATGTAAATAAAATTGTGCAGCTTGTTTGGGTCGCCCATCCATTGGGCCTTTTCGCCTTTTGCATATTTGCTAAGCACCATTAAATCCAGGAAAGCATTAGTGCTGTCGGTTCCGTAAAAATCGGGAGCGCGAGCAATTGTCGCCTGTATGTTTCCGGCTTTTATCTCTGCCATCAGCGTCTCGGCAATTGCAGCACGCACTTTACCTTTTTCGCTGTTAGGGTTGTTTGGTGTATTCTCCGTCATCGGGCTGTTAACAAGGCCGTACATATACACATTGTCGAAAAATATCAACCGGGCCTTGTGCTCCTTTGCTACTGCAATAATATTTTTCATAATGATTGGCCATTGCTCCTGCCAAATCTTGACATCGTAAACAAGGCCCGCGCACATATATATCACTTCCGAGCCTTTGGTGGCGGCACTTAGTTGGCCCAGGTTAAGTAAATCAGCCTTTTGCCAGGTAAGGTTGTCTGCCTTTATGGCAACCTGCCTGCGGCTAATCAGGCGAATAGTTTTGTTGTTGTTGATTAACTCGCGGGTAAGCGCATTGGCTACCGGCCCGCCTGCTCCTAATATGGTATGCATGTCTGTATCTTTTGGTATGAAGCAAATTTACTGGCCCGTTGTAAACCAAAACGTTATCTTAAGATAAGTTTTTAAATGATGTTTGGATGCTATTAAGTAAAGGTGTATCACCTGGAGTTTACCATGATCCTTTTGCGCATCCGCGAAAGCGAAACCGGCGTTATGCCCAAAAAGTTGGCAATGTAGTGTTGCGGCATTCGCCTGATGATATCTTTACCATTTTCAAGCAATTGCAAATAGCGCTCTTCGGGTGTCTGCGTGATAAAGCCCGTCAACCTGTCTTCGTAGCAAATGAGGTAATACTCGGCTATCAAGCGGCCTAGGCGCTCAATTTTATACGCCAGCATAGGGTTGTTCAGCATTTCTTCCCAATTCTTTTTGCTTACCACCAATATGGTAGATGGCTCAAGCGCCTCGATATAACTTATACATGTCTCGCCTGTGAGGAAGCTTTTGTAAGAACTTACAAAATCATTCTCGAAACTAAAGTAGTTGGTAATGTCCTTACCGTCGATGATATGAAAATACCTTACAGAACCCGTTGCTACAAAACCCAGATACTTACAAACCTCTCCAGGCTCAACAAAGTGGGCCTTTTTCTTAAGCTGCTTTACAGATATGTATTGTGTCATCACAATCCACTCGGCTTCGTTAAATTCAACGAATGCTGCAAGGCGAGCGCGAAACTGCTTTAGCTGAGCATCAGTTACTTCATCCATACCCTGTCTAACAAAAAGAACGCGGCAAATACTACACTGGCTATACCGTTGGTGGTCATGAAGGCAATGTTTACACGGCTCAAATCATTTGGCTTAACCAGCAGGTGCTGGTAGATAAGCATCGAGCAGAAAAATGCTATACCTACATAGTATAATATGCCCACATTGGTATATAACACAGGCATAAAGATAAATATGGCCGAAAAGATATGTAACACAGTTGACAAACTCAGAGCATTTACCTTACCCAACCAGGCGGGAATGGAGTGCAGATTTTCGCCACGATCGAAATCTTCGTCCTGCAGGGCGTAAATGATATCAAACCCGCTAACCCAGCACAAAACTGATAATGAGAAAAACACAGGTGTCAACGCAAAAGCACCTGTAACTGCAAGGTAAGCACCTATTGGGGCCAACGACAAACCTAAACCCAAAACGATATGGCACAATGCCGTAAAACGTTTGGTGGCGCTGTAACCCAATACCACCAACAAGGCTACGGGCGAAAGATAAAAGCACAATGGGTTTATAAACCATGTGGTAATAATAAACAGTGCGCAGTTTGTTAAAGTAAAGGTAAGTGCAGCCGCCGGTGATATGCGACCGGCAGGGATATCTCGTTGTTTGGTACGCGGGTTTTTTGCATCAATATCTCTGTCGAGATAGCGGTTAAACGCCATGGCCGAATTGCGGGCAAACACCATACAAAGCAGCATCATTGCCAGCTTTTGCCACTCAAAAGTGTGGCTGGTTGTAGTAACTGCCAAAAAGAAGCCAATAAAGGCGAACGGCATGGCAAATATGGTATGCGAGAAAGTAACGAGCGATAAATATTTTTTCATTGACTTGAGCTGCAATATTAAAGGCTTATGCAATGCTAAATTGCATCGCAAAGATACGCCTTAGTTGCAGAAAAGGGAAACGTACAAAATACTGTCGACAAAGCGATGAGACTACTTATAATACTCCTCGTTGTACTTAGGCGCTTCAAAGCTTTGATTGATATTAGCTATAAATGCTAAAACTTCATCGCGGCCTGCCTGCGTTTCTGATGATGTTACAAAGTGTTGAGGCGCCTCCTCAAAGGTAGTCATTAATGCCTTGCGGAACTTGGCCACATTCTGATCTGTTTTCAGGCTGCCCTGCTTATCGGCCTTGGTAAAAATCAGTATGAACGGTAGACCTTTCTCGCCAAGCCAGTTGCAGAAGGCAAGGTCTATCTTTTGCGGTTCAAGGCGGCTATCTATCAGCACCATTACACATTGCAGGCTCTCACGTTTATCAAGGTAGTTACGGATAAATTTGTCCCAGTCTTCTTTTTTACTTTTTGATATACGGGCATAACCATAGCCCGGCAGATCCACAATGTACCAGTCTTCGTTAACCAGGAAATGATTAATGAGTTGCGTTTTACCCGGTGTTTGCGATGTTTTTGCAAGGCCCTTCTTCTGCGTAAGCATATTTATAAGTGACGACTTACCCACGTTTGACCTGCCGATGAAAGCGTATTCGGGTTTTAATGGCAGCGGCAATTTGGATACTTGCGTATTGCTGCAAATAAAGTCGGCAGATTTAATGATCATGCCGCAAAGGTAAGGATTTGAAATTTAACCATATTTGCTTGTGATTTACATATTTACAATGCTTTAACGAAAAGTGTAATCAAGTCCGCTAAATTTGATGTTTAAACACATATAAAA
The DNA here is from genome assembly GCF_007846085.1 of Mucilaginibacter pallidiroseus. Taxonomy (GTDB): domain Bacteria; phylum Bacteroidota; class Bacteroidia; order Sphingobacteriales; family Sphingobacteriaceae; genus Mucilaginibacter; species Mucilaginibacter pallidiroseus. The sequence goes on along the minus strand of NZ_VOEJ01000006.1, from coordinate 101,454 downwards.
TGAGCAATTACCAAATACCTGCCCAGACCCGCATAGGCCATGTGCATTTAAAAGTGAGCGACTTGCCACGGGCGATGGCATTTTATTGCGACTTGCTGGGTTTTGAATTGATTACCATGTATGGCGATCAGGCTGCATTTATATCGGCCGGAGGCTATCATCACCACATCGGGCTGAATACATGGCACAGCAAAGGCTCGGCACCGGCACCCGAACGTGCGCCCGGCTTGTACCATACTGCAATACTGTATCCCGAGCGTAAAGACCTTGCCGCCATACTGCAACGCCTTATTGATAAAAAATATGATATAACCGGCGCGGCAGATCATGGCGTATCCGAAGCGATATACCTAAATGATCCTGATCAAAATGGTGTTGAGTTATATTGGGACCGCCCGCGCGAGCAATGGCCTTTAGATGCTGACGGTAACTTAACAATGTACACCCGCCAGCTTGATATACGCGGCCTGCTTAACGAGCTTAAGTAATTTAATTAAGCATATATTTTGCTACGCCGCCTGCAGGCTTCCATTTGCTTTGCGGCTCATAATAGTGCCAAAGCAGGGCCGATATTTTCCTGATCAGGGTGGAAGCTTCGTTGTCGGCCGTCCAGCGTTGGTCTTTATTGTTTTTTGTGATAACAGAAAATACGTAATCGCCATGCGGGGCGTTAACCAGCACGGTTTCCGACCGTGATGCATCTACAGCACCCTGCTTGGATATTGTTTGTATGTAAGGCGGTATTTGGGCAAGTGCGTTTTGATCCCAGTATATATGGCTCATGGTTCGATACATGCGCTCACTTGCGGCGGGGCTTACTGCCGTACCATCATGTATCATGGTGAATAGTTTACACATTTCGCGGGGCGTAGTAACACCCCACCCGTAAATTGGGCGCATAGCCTCCCGCCCCTCAACTCTCGAGTTGATACGCATATATTTGAACCCGTTTTGCTCGAGCCAATTGTTAATGTTCTTGCCGTCTGCAAGTTTTTGCAGCCAAAGGCTTGCGGTATTATCGCTCATGGTGATCATCAGCATGGCTACCTTGCTTAGGTAAATGCTATCGCCATCTTTAAATGATCCTAAAATATCTTCGCCTGCGTAAAGCAGCGAATCGCGATATTTTAGTTTTTGGTTGTATTGCAATTCGCCTTTCTCGATCTTGTCCATCACACCAGCTAGGATGCTTACCTTTATCATACTGGCCGTCGGGAACAACGTATCCGCATTAATAGCGGCAACCTTACCCGTTTTTAAATTTTGCACGTAAACGCCAACCTGCCCGTTAAAACCGCTTACTGCTTTTTGTAGTTGAGTTGTTAGTTTAGCATCTGTTTGGGCGAAGCTGTGCATATTCGCCAATAGCATTATTATAATAATGAAGCTTATTTGTTTCATGTTAACTAAGGTAACATAAATTCCACTTTCCTATCTTTACTGCCTATGCAATTCCTGCGCTGGCTTCTATTGCCTCTTTCATTGCTCTATGGCTTTGTTGTAATAATCCGCAACTGGCTTTATGATGCCGGCATTTTTAAAAGCCGGGAATTTGATTTGCCTGTTATCAGCGTTGGCAACCTTGAGGTTGGCGGCGCAGGTAAATCGCCAATGACAGAGTATTTGATTGCTTTGTTTAAAAGAGACTATAAACTCGCTACCCTAAGCCGGGGCTATGGCAGGCAAACAAAGGGCTTTATAACCGCCCCGGCCAATGCAGTGGCAACCCAGGTTGGTGACGAGCCTGCACAGTTTAAAAGCAAGTATCCGGATGTAACCGTAGCCGTTTGCGAAGACAGGGCTGCCGGGATAGATAATTTAAAGGCACAACATAACTTGATTATTCTTGACGATGCATTTCAGCACCGGGCGGTAAAACCGGGCTTCAGCATTTTGCTGTTTGATTATAAAAGCTTGCAACAGCCTCAATTTATGTTGCCTGCAGGCAACCTGCGCGAACCGTTTAGCGGCCGTTGGCGAGCCGATATGATGGTGGTAACAAAATGCCCCCCAAACATTGGCGAGGCAGAATTTACCAGGTGCTATAATCGCTTATCGCCCATGAACTGGCAGCCATTGTTTTTCAGCTCGATAAAGTATCAACCTTTGAGGCCATTAAACGGTAACGATGTTGATATTAGCATTGATGCAGATACTACTGTGTTTCTACTTACGGGCATTGCCAACCCTGCACCACTTACAACCTACCTGCAAACGCAAACGCCCAAAATTGTACACCATAATTATCCCGATCATCATCAATTTACCTTAAAAAATATCAGTAAACTTGCTGCCGACTTTGCTGCCTGCACGTCACCAAACAAGCTCATCATCACAACAGAAAAAGATGCGCAGCGTTTAAGAGAACAGTCGTTACAAAATGCTGTGGCACAACTGCCATTTTTTGTACAGCCCATTGGCATCGAGTTTTTAAACAACGGGCAGCAAAACTTTGATAAAATTATAACAGACTATGTTAGACAATATCCAAACAACAACTAATTATATAAAAAGCCGCATAGGCGACTTTGTGCCCGAAGCCGGTATAATTTTAGGGACTGGCCTTGGTGGCTTAGTGAACGAGATTGAGGTTGAAAAGCAATTGATGTACTCCAATATTCCCGACTTCCCGATGTCGACCCTTGAGTTTCATTCGGGCAAGTTGATATTTGGTACACTGGCCGGTAAAAAGGTGGTGGCTATGCAGGGTCGCCTGCATTATTACGAAGGCTATAGCATGCAGCAAATTACCTTCCCGGTAAGGGTATTAAAAATGCTTGGCATCAAAACGCTTTTCGTATCAAACGCAAGTGGCTCACTTAACCCCGCCTTTAAAAAAGGCGAACTAATGGTTATTGACGATCATATAAACCTGCAGCCGCTTAACCCGCTTGTTGGCCGCAACAATACCGAGCTTGGCCCCCGTTTCCCGGACATGAGCGAGCCTTATAAAAAACACCTTATCGAAAAAGCACTGCAAATAGCCGCCGCAAACAATATTACCTGCCACAAAGGAGTTTATGTTGCGGTTACAGGTCCTAATCTTGAAACACGTGCCGAATACAAATACCTGCGCATTATAGGCGGCGACGCCGTGGGTATGAGTACCGTGCCCGAGGTTATTGTGGCCAACCATATGGGTCTGCCTGTATTTGCAATATCAGTTTTGACAGATGAAGGTTTTCCGGAGGATTTAAAGCCGGTATCTGTTGAGGAAATAATTGCAGTAGCAAGCCAGGCCGAACCGAAACTAACTTTGATATTAAAAGAACTTATAGCAACGCTTTAATGGCCCAAAGGCTCAAATACTTATTGGTGATATTGATTTGCGCGTCGGCACAATTTGCATCGGCGCAAATAAACCGCTATCCTACCAACCCAACTACCGGCCGTATGGAGCCTGTTTACAGCCGTGATACAGGCAGAGTGCAAAGCAGGGAGCAATCACAAAACCTGGATTCGGTACGTGCGCGTGAAGAATCGCACCGCGACTCTATTGTTATCAATTCCAAATTCATAAAGGTTACAACCGAGCGTTTGCTGAGCGACAGCATCCAGTTGTTCCCGCTGGATACGGGCCTGGTAAACTTCGAGAATTGGAGCGTTTTAAGCCAGCCACGAAACCCCAAAATAAGCCTGGGCTATCTTGGCGTTTCGCAACGCGACCTGCTTTTTAATCCGCGTAAAACTATTGGGTTTGATGAGGGCCTGCACTCGCTGGATGCGTACCTGCTGCAGCCGCAGGATATTAACTATTACAATGCCCGCGCGCCTTATACCCTGCTATCGTTATATAATACGCTGGGCAGCACGAAAGAGCAGCTGTTTAAAGTTGTGCATACCCAAAACGTGAAGCCTAACTGGAACATTGGCCTCATGATGAACTTTAACGGTTCGCGCGGCTATTACAGTAATAACAATGTACTTAGCCAAAACGTGAGCGATATAAACTTTGGTTTATTTAGCTGGTACCATTCGGTTAACAAACGGTATAACTTGCTGGCCAATTTATTATTCAATAATCTTAAGGCACCTGAAACGGGCTCGCTGCAAAATAACGATATTTATAATACCGGCAGCTTTGATAAATCGCGGGAGCCGGTTCGCCTTGGCAGCAGCTTTCAGAGCCAGAAAAACAATGGCTTGTATGTAAAGCAGTTTTACTACATAGGCCGTATTGATAGTGCTAAAAACGGCACTACCAGTGTGCTGCCTACACAGCGCGTTGCTTACACCTTTTATTATAATCAGCGTAAGTACAATTACCTGCAAAATGGTGTGGATACGTACAATGTATTTCCCGACTATTATTTTACCGCAGCACGCTCTCGTGATTCGCTTAACGTACTGCATTTACAAAATGATTTCTCGTACAGCTTTTACCTGAGAGGGCGCTCAGTAGGCTTCGTAAAAAATGAATTAAAGCTCGACGTAGGTTTAACGCAGGATTATTACAAGATGAGCCAGTTTGTGAGCGATTCTGTACTAAACAGCGTTGGCCGTAAGCAGATACTGCCAAGCCGGGTACAAAACGAGAGCTTTCAGAACATTACGCTTAAAGCCAAGTTGGGATACCGTTTTAGCGACAGGATATACCTCGACGGCGATATCAGGCAGATTGTACAGGGCCGAAATTTTGGCGATTTATTGTACGATGCAAAGCTAAGCCTGGCAGGCGGCCGCAAGGCAGGCCGCATAGTGTTGGGAGCCTACCTGCAAAGCAGTTCGCCGGGCATGATATACACCAATTGGATATCCAACCATTATATATTCAATAATGATTTTAACAATCAAAAGGTAACCAACCTGTCGTTTAACTATATAAACGATATGTTGCAATTTGATGTGAAGGCAGAGTATTTCCTGATTAATGACTACTTGTACTTTGCCTCTCCAAACGGCGGTATCGACGCAACACCAATGCAATTTGGCGGCGCCATTAACATGCTTAAGATAAGTGCAGGTAAAAACCTAAAATGGCGCAGGCTGCACTTCGACAATTACCTGGTTTACCAAAAAACAGATAACCGTAACATACTCCGCACCCCGGAAATTTACACCTACAGCAGCTTATACTTTGATGCAACGTTTTTTAATGTGCTTAAATCTCAGTTTGGTGTAACGGCACGTTACAATTCGGAATACAAAGCGCCATCATATGCGCTTGGAATTGGCCAGTTTTACAACGGGCCTGATGTTACTTTTACGTCATACCCTATCGGCAGTGTTTTCTTCAAGACCACACTAGAGCGTACCAACATTTTTATCCAATACGATTACGTGAACCAGGGTTTGTTTAGCAAAGGCTTTTACACCGTTAACCGCTACCCGCAAATGGAGAAGATGCTTAAGTTTGGCGTTGCCTGGACATTTTACAATTAGTGCCAGACATTTAAGATAGCTTAACAGATACAAAAAACGCCCGGCGACTAAGCCGGGCGTTTTTATTTAACCTTGTTTTATACTCGGTGCAGCTCAACCGAATCTGGCGAGGTGAGCATCAGCGGAACCTTTTCAACGGTAACGAAACTAAGATCGAGGCCAAAGTTGCGCTCCTCTGATAAGCTTACTTTTTTAAGCTGCGTATAAATAAACATAATAAACTTTTCGTAGAAAGACAGGTTATGCGAACGCGACAGTACTTTCTCAATCACCACAAACCTAAAATCGCCCACAATTTTGTGCTTGTTTAATGATTTGTAACGGCTGGTGATATCAACCTCGCCGTTCTTAACCAACTCTTCAACCACCTTACGGAACAGCAGGTTTATTTGCTGCTCAACCCTAAAGCCCAATTTAAAGTCGATACGGATCAATTTACCCGGCACCAAAAAGTCTACCTCGTACTCGCGTTTGTAAGGTTCATCCACCACATCTACGTGTACCAGCCAGTAAACATCGGCACGTTTAGGCTGCTTTTGTAATATAGAGTAAATGATTTTGGATTCAATCTCTGAATTAAAATTTGCACTGGTTAAGTATACCAACTGCGATGCGTATTTTGGTACCGATTCGTCCTCGCTCATTTCTTTAATGATGTTGAAGTAATCATCAACCTCAATAAATTTCACATAGCGGTTTTTAATTTTGCGGGCGGTGTGCCATGTCCACATAACCAGGAACAGCACCAAACCAATGGTGAGTGTAAACCATCCGCCATGCACAAACTTAACAAGGTTACCCAGTAAAAACGTACCCTCGATAAGCAGGTAAACAACCAGGAACGATGCAATAATATAAGTGGGCGCTTTTTTTCGCTGCAAAAATTTGGATACCAATATGGTTGTCATTAACATGGCCACGGTTATACTTAAGCCGTATGCAGCCTCCATCCTTGCCGAATGTTGAAACAGCAATACCACCCCTATACAACCGGCGCAAAGCAACCAGTTCACACTTGGTACATACAGTTGGCCCTTCTGTTCAGACGGGTAGTTGATTTTTACTTTTGGCCACAAGTTTAACCGGACAGCCTCGGCAATCAGGGTGAACGAACCCGATATCAGCGCCTGGCTGGCAATAATAGCGGCAACAGTAGCAATGCCAATTCCGAATATCAGGAACCATTCCGGCATGATCTTGTAGAAAGGGTTGTTCATTGCAAGGTCAACAACCTTCCCTTCGCGCTGCAAAAGCCAAACGGCCTGGCCCATGTAGTTTAATATCAGGCAGACTTTAACATATATCCAGCTGATGCGGATATTGTCGCGCCCGCAGTGGCCAAGGTCCGAATACAGCGCCTCGGCACCTGTTGTACACAGGAAAACCGCGCCAAGTATTATGAAGGCGTTGTAGTTTGAGGTAAGCAGTTGGTATGCATAATACGGGTTTATCGCCTTCAATATCCATGGCATTTGAATAATGTAACCAATACCCAACACGCCCATCATGGTAAACCACAGGAACATGATAGGCCCAAATGCTTTACCAACTAACGATGTACCGAATTGCTGTATGATGAATAAGCCTGCAATAATGGCTATAACAATTTGCACCGTTGGCAAATTGGGATAGTATACCGTTAAACCCTCAATAGCAGATGATATGGTAATTGGCGGAGTGATAATACCATCGGCCAGTAACGCACAGCCACCAACCACGGCCGGTATTATCAGCCATTTGGCCTTGCGCCTCACTAACGAAAAAAGCGAGAATATACCACCCTCGCCTTTGTTGTCTGCCCGCAAAGTAATCACAACATATTTAAGGGTGGTTTGCAGGGTAAGTGTCCAAAAAATAAGTGACACGCCACCAAGTACCAGTGTTTGTGATATTTGTTGGGAAAGGCTTGAATGTTCGGTACCGATGATTGCTTTAAATACATAAAGCGGGGATGTACCAATATCTCCGTAAATGATTCCTAAACTAATAAGCAGCCCAGCGGCCGATAGTTTTTGTAGATCTTTATGATTTGACACGATATTTTTTAAATGGATGCAAAACTATTAAAAAAACCATTACAACTTAAACTAATGATATCCGTATAAGTCTGATTGTTAAGAATAACTAAATAATGGTTATTTTGTTAAAAATTGTTAAAACTATTTATTATTTGGCAAGTATAACAAGCGTATCATTACTTTATTTATACTTTTGCATATCTTAAGATATATGGGTAAAAAATATACTTATCTAAATTCATGGCTCACTGTATTTGCATTTGCAATAGCGGTGAACTTTGCGTTTGCGAGAGGTGTAGTTGCCCAAAAAACTGATACATCCATACTGCGCAACGTGCGCAGCAGGCCATCAAAACCGGCTGCTTTTCGTAACAGCCTTCATTTAACGTTACCGCCGCTTAAACCGGCCGTTATATCAACTACCAAAATAAATGTACCCCGGCCCGATGATAAGTTGCTTACCAACGTACAGGTATACCCCAACCCTATCAACCTAACGGATCTGATAAATGTTAAATACACCGTATCGCGCAATGCATACGTGAACATCAAAATCATGGATGTGCTGGGTAACGACGTTGCAACAATATTTTCGCAAAGGGTTGAAAACGGTGACCAAAACGTTAGTTATAACATCAGCAACAAGCTAAGCCGCGGTTTTTATTTTGTACGCATTATTGTAGGTACCGAATCTGTAAACAAACGCATTTCGGTATTATAGTAGCGGTTTTTGCTATTGGTAACACATCTGCTTTCTCTCCTCCTTTTATCAATCCACAATTAGCTTTTAGCAATTAGAATTTCTATTTTCGGCAACTATGAAAATAATTGCCATTGGCCGTAATTACGCCGAACACGCCAAAGAACTTAACAACCCGGTGCCAACGGTGCCCGTGATATTCATGAAGCCCGACACCGCGCTTCTGAAAGATAATAAACCTTTTTACCACCCCGATTTTTCGCAGGATGTACATCACGAAATTGAAGTGGTTTTGAAGATTGTAAAAGAAGGAAAGCACATCAGCGAAAAATTTGCTGCCAATTATTACGAGGAAATTGCACTAGGGGTGGATTTTACTGCCCGCGATATCCAGAGCAAACATAAAGAAAAGGGCCTGCCCTGGGAATTGGCAAAAGCGTTTGACGGATCGGCACCTGTAAGCAACTTTTTACCGAAGAATAAATTTGACGATATCTACAACATCAACTTTAAACTTGATATAAACGGAGAAAATCGCCAAAAGGGTAACACAAAAGACCTGCTATTTTCGTTTGAGCGTATTATCGCCTTTGTATCGCGATACATAACCTTAAAAAAAGGCGACCTTATTTATACCGGTACACCTGTTGGCGTTGGCAAAGTAAACATAGGCGACAGGCTGGAAGGGTATTTAGAAGGGGAAAAGCTTTTAGATTTTTATGTTAAATAACCTGTTTTTGACCGATCGAACGAATATTAAGAAAAATAACAAGCGCGCCTTTTTAATAGCTGCTGCAGCCACACTATTAATCAGCTCAATAAACAATATAGCTTTCGCACAAAAGCTTATTCAAAGTAGAGAGTATCCTACTACCGACTTCCGCTATCCGCTTGATCTGTCGCCAAGTACCGCAGGTTCGTTTGGCGAGTTGAGGCCGAATCACTTCCATTCCGGTCTCGATTTTAAAACCAACCAGCGCACCGGCTACCCGGTACATGCGGTGTATGATGGTTACATATCACGTGTACGTATACAATTTGGCGGTTTTGGCAAGGCGGTATACATAACTCACCCCAATGGCTATACGTCGGTTTACGGGCATATATCGGCTTTTACACCTGCGGTGACTAAGTACATCAAAGAATACCAGTATAAAAATCAAACTTTTGAGGCCGACATAGCCATCCCCAAAGGAATGTTTAACGTAAGCAAGAGCGAGATTGTGGCAACCTCGGGTAACGAAGGTGCTTCGGCAGGGCCGCATGTTCACTTCGAGTTGCGCGATACCACCTCTCAGGAAACGATTAACCCGCAGCTGTTCGGCCTTACTATACCAGATCAAATCCCACCGGCTATTACTTCCATCGGCATATATCATTTAAATGGCAACCCGTTTAGTGAAAAAACGCCAAAGGAATTTATGGCGGTCACTGGCTCAAACGGCAATTATCGTTTGGCACAGCCTCAAACGCTTAACTTAAGCGGTAACATTGGCTTCGCCATTGGCGTGACTGATCAAAACAGCGCATCTATCAACCGCAACGGCATTTACTCGGCCGAGCTTAAGCTTGATGGTGTAACTGTATACACTTTTGCTGTGGAGCGGTTTGGCTTTGATCAAACAAGGGCCATTAATGCATATATTGATTATCCGGCGTATTTAACATCACACCGCTGGATGCAAAAATGCTTTATTATGCCTGGCAGTCGTATCACATTGTACCCTCAATCAATAAACGGCGGCATAATTCCATTTAATGATAACGCCGAGCATGATGTTGAATATGTTGTTAAAGATATTGCGGGCAATACATCTACCTTAGCACTTAAAGTAAAATCAAACACTGATGCAGGCAGCCCCGTGCCCGACAAGCCCTTGGGCAAGTGGTTTAAGTTCAATCAAAAAAATGAGTTTGCAAACGACAAGGTAAAGGTTACCGTAATGCCCGGCAATTTGTATGATAACCTCGATTTTATGTACAGTACCATGCCGGCTAAAGTGGGTGCCCTATCGTTAACGCATCGCATCCACAACAAGCTAACTCCCCTGCATGAAGGCTATGACCTTTGGATAAAACCAGATGTTGACCTGGGGAAACTTGCAGATAAAGCCGTTATTGTAAACGCGGCTACCGGCAGTATTGGCGGCAAATATGATGGTGGGTATGTTAAGGCATCTGCACGTGCCTTTGGCGATTATTATATTAAACTTGATACCGTACCGCCGGTTATAACGCCATTAAATATTCGTAACGGCAGCAACATGGCTAAGGTGCGCTCAGTAAATTTCAGGATGAGCGATAACCTATCGGGCATTAAAAGCTACGTAGGCAAAATTGATGGTAAATGGGTACTGATGGAATGGGCCTATAAAAGCAGGATTTTAAGTTACACCTTTAATAACGATATTGCACCCGGAAAGCATACATTTGAGTTGGTAGTTACCGATGTTAAAAGCAATGCTACCACATTTACAGCCGAATTTAACCGATAGAAAACATGCCAAAATTAAGCCAGGGCGACAAAGCACCAGATTTTACCGCTAACGACCAAAACGGCCAGCCCGTTTCGTTATCAGACTATAAAGGGAAAAAAGTGATCCTTTATTTTTATCCGAAGGATGACACACCGGGTTGTACGGCCGAATCATGCGATTTTAGGGATAACTATCAGTCGCTTTTGAGCCAGGGATTTGAAGTGATCGGTGTAAGCGTTGATGATGAAAAATCGCACAAGAAGTTTGAGAGCAAGTACCAGTTACCATTTACATTAATAGCCGACACCGAGCACAGCATTGTTGAGGCCTATGGCGTTTGGGTAGAAAAAAACATGTACGGCAAAAAGTATATGGGTACCGCCCGCACCACTTTTATCATAAACGGCGATGGCATAATTGATAAAGTGATTGAAAAGGTTGACACCAAAAATTCGTCACAGCAGGTGCTTGATCTGTTGGCGTAGCAAGCACAAGCAAACAAAAAAGGCTTTATATTTATTTTAGAGTATAAATTTTAATAAATGTCCGTTCAGGTAGAAGATGAAGAGATTTTAAGCAAGTTCCGGGAAGAGAAAACCCGTAACGAGGCATTTAACCTGTTGCTTAAAAAATACCAGCAAAAAATTTACTGGCACGTGCGCCGAATGGTTATTGACCATGACGATGCCGATGATATTGTGCAGGACGTATTTGTAAAAATATGGAAAAACCTGCCCGGCTTTCGGAATGATGCACAGCTGTACACCTGGATGTACCGCATTGCCACTAACGAGTGTATCACGTTTTTGAACAAGAAAAAGCAAAAGAACAACGTACCGCTTGATGAGGTTGATTATGAACTTGCCGATACCCTTGCCAGCTCGGATAACTTTACCGGCGACCAGATACAAAGAAAATTACAACAAGCCATTTTAACTTTACCCGATAAACAACGTCTTGTATTTAACATGAAGTATTTTGACGACATGAAGTACGACGAGATAAGCGACGTACTGGGCACCAGTGTCGGCGCGCTAAAAACGTCTTATCATTTAGCGGTTAAAAAGATTGAGGCATTTATTCTGTCGAAAGATTAATTTTTTTACACTTAGCATTAAACCTTTGCAGCCGCGGTATATCTAATAAGGGAAATATGAAAAGCGAAATGGACAACAACGAGTGGGCAGACGAAGAAATGTCACTTAAACGGTTTACGAAGGAGAACCCGTTTACAGTGCCGTCTGGTTATTTTGAAGATGCCGGGCAGCGTATTATTTATACAATAAAGTTAAGTGAGTTAAAAGATGCAACACCCGGGGCAGGGTTTACCGTTGCCGACGATTATTTTGAAGGCCTTACCGCCAACATTCAAAGCCGGGTTAATATTGAATTTGCAAACGCTGATGTATTTACCGTACCTAAAGGTTACTTTGCCGAACTTACAGACAAGATACAAAGCCGCATAAACATTGAAGAGCAGGCACCGGCAACCGAAGAAAATTTTGGTGTGCCGAACGGTTACTTCGAGAGCCTGTCAGATAATATTCAAAGCCGTATAAACATCGGGGAACAAATTTCAGGTGAAGATGCATTTAATGTGCCGGATGGTTACTTTGAAAACTTATCTGCAAACATACAAAGCCGTATAAATATTGAGGAGGCGGCTCCTTCTGAAGAAGCATCTTTCGGTGTTCCGCAAGGATACTTCGAAAACCTTAGTGAGCAGATCACCGCTAAAATTGCGGTTGACGAATTATTGAACGATCAGGAAAAGGTGAATGCCTTTGATGTACCTGCCGGTTACTTTGACAAGCTTAATGCAGCAATACTAAACAAAACTGTAGCGCAGCAAGCTGTTGTACGTAAGCTTACTACCCGCAAATTGTTCGCGTTAGATGCTTTTAAGTATGCTACTGCTGCCTGCCTTGCACTGATTGTAGGCTTCGCGGTGTTTTTTAAACCTGTAACTGCACCGGTTGTCGTTCAGCACAATAAAACAATGCTGCATACCCAACTGTCTGATGTGCCGGTTGATGAGATAAAAGATTATTTGGAACTACATGTTGACGCCGGCGACGCACGCGAGATGGTTGATGCAAAACAAATAAATACACAGGCCCTTGATGCCGACATCCAGGACTATGTTGATTTTTAATTGATACTTTTTGATGAATAGCTTATTCAGATATATTTTTTTGTTTGTAGTTGTACTAACCTGGGGCAACGAGGATGCTAACGCGCAGGCAAATAACCTGCGCCCGCGTAATGCTCCGGCTGCGAGGTTCAGGAGTGCATCCCGCAACCCTAAACTGGAGGCTGCACATGAAAGATTTATCGGCCAGCAATTAAATCTTACCGATTCGGAATCGGCCCGTTTTTGGCCCGTTTACCGCAAGTATCAGCAGGAACTTACCGCTGTACGTATTTTAAAGCGCCTTAATAACTCAAGTGCCCAGGCTAATGGTACCGAGCAAATTGACAAGGAAATTGAATACGATAACCAGATGGTTAACATTCGTAAACATTACCGCGATGAGTTTTTAAAAATTCTTCCTGCCGAAAAGGTAAGCGAACTTTACAAAAGCGAGCGCCAGTTTACCGATGAGTTGTTTAAGCAACTAAGCGAACGCAGCATCCGCGCGGGTAACTAAGTCCCTTCTCCCTGATTTATTTCCGTATAGAGATTCCGGCAAATTTAATTGTGCCTAAAATTTACGATTTTTGCAGCGCAGGCTTATCCCGTCTGCTTTTATGTAATTATATCGTTATGCTAACTCTTCGCCAGCTTTTTCTGAACAATAATGCCCAGACAACGCATTTTCCGCTTTTGTTGGAATTTGAACGTGCAGAGGGTGTTTATATTTATGACACTGCCGGCAAGGCTCATATAGATCTTATATCGGGCATTGGCGTAAGCAACCTTGGCCATAGCAACCTTACGGTAATCCGGGCAGTGAAAGATCAGGTAGACAAGTACATGCACCTGATGGTGTACGGCGAATATGTACAAACTCCGCAAGTGCGCTTTGCCGAAAAATTGGTGAGTATACTGCCCACATCTTTAAACTCTGTTTACTTTACCAACTCAGGCGCAGAGGCAGTTGAGGGCGCCTTAAAATTGGCTAAACGATACACAGGCAGGCATGAGGTAATTGCGTTTACCAACTCCTATCATGGCAGTACCCATGGTGCCCTAAGCATAATGGGTAACGAAGAATTTAAACAGGCTTACCGGCCCCTGCTACCGGGCGTAAGTTTCATAGATCTTAACAATACGCCTCAACTCGAAAACATAACCAAACAAACCGCCTGTGTTATCTTAGAAACCGTACAAGGCGAAGCCGGCATTCGTATACCGGATGTAGCCTACATGCATGCATTGCGCCAGCGCTGTAATGAGACTGGCACCCTGTTGATATTTGATGAGATACAAGCTGCCTTTGGCCGCACAGGTAAGTTATTTGCATTTGAGCACTATGGTATTGTGCCTGATATTTTATTGCTTGCCAAGGCATTGGGCGGCGGTATGCCCGTTGGCGCCTTTATAGCCAATACCGATGTTATGGGTGCCTTTAAAGAGAACCCTATCCTTGGGCACATCACAACCTTTGGCGGACACCCGGTTTGCTGCGCAGCAGGGCTGGCTGCGCTGGAAGTTTTATTGCAAGAAGAACTTATTGATCAAGTGCCTGCTAAAGAATCGCTGTTTCGCCAATTACTGGTTCATCCGGCTATAAAAGAGGTGCGTGGTAAGGGCCTTATGCTCGCGGTTGAGTTTGAAAGCTTCGAACTGCTCAAAAAAATAATCGACACATGTATAGAAAATGGGATAATTACCGATTGGTTTTTACATTGCAGTAATTCTATGCGTATTGCCCCTCCACTCATCATCACATCAAGCGAGATTGAAAAGGCCTGCAAAGTTATCTTGGATGCTATTGATTTACATACAAATACGCGTTAAGCGCTTGGCTTAAAAACATAAACTTTTCTTATTAGTTTAATTACATCGTCGAATATTTACTATAAATAAAGGCTGTAATATTATTGGTACAGTTTATGCACATGTGTACGCGTCCGACGTAAATGTGTCCTGATGCCCTAAAAACACCTTTTTTTGGGTCAATTAGTGGATACAATTTAAGTCAGGCAAGCGGGCGGTAACTGGTTAAAAGCTGGTTGGCGTCATAACAAGCACGACTATCTATCAACATAATATGAAAATCGCCTATATATCAACCTATCCACCTCGCGAATGTGGAATAGCTACCTTTAACCACAATTTAATGAATGCCATTAATGCCAACTTCCCGGAGCGTAAATCTCCGCTTGATGGTGGCTATGTTGTTGCACTTAACGATTCAGAAAATCTTCAAGAGTACGAATATCCTTCGCATGTAAAATACGTTATACGTCAAAATCATCAGAAGGATTATATCCGTGCAGCAAATTTCATTAATACAAGCTCGGTTGATGCAGTAATAATGGAACATGAATTTGGCATTTATGGTGGCGAAAGCGGTATTTACATATTACCATTGATAAACAGGCTTGAAAAACCGCTAATCACAATTTTACATACGATCTTAAAGGATCCAAGCTTTGTACAGCGCATCATCATCCGCGAAATTGCCGAGCAGTCTGCCAAAATAGTGGTAATGAGCAAACGTGCGGTTGAGTTTTTGACAACTATATACGATATACCTGTAGAGAAAATACAGATCATAGAGCATGGCGTGCCGGATTTAGAGGCACCTGCTAATAACCCGGTTAAAAACTTAAGCCAGTTTAAAAACCGTCGTGTTATGTTAACATTTGGCTTGCTCAGCCGAAACAAAGGTTTGGAAACGGTAGTTAATGCCCTTCCAAAAATTGTTGAAAAACACCCTGATGTGATGTACGTTGTATTGGGCAACACGCACCCGGGTGTTATAAAAAACTCCGGAGAAGAGTACAGGGACTATTTGAAAAGCCTTGCTGCACAATTAAAGGTGTCGCAGCACTTATCGTTCATTAATAAATTTGTGGCCGAGGATGAGTTGATAGATTACTTAACCGCCTGCGAATTATACGTTACACCGTACCTGAATGAAGCTCAAATAACCAGCGGAACATTATCATATGCGGTTGGCGCAGGTGCGGCCGTTGTATCTACCCCATACTGGCACGCTACCGAATTGCTTGCTGACGGCCGCGGACGCTTATTTGATTTCAAGAATGCTGAAGCATTGGCCGAAACAGTTAATGAACTGCTGGATAATGACGACGTTTTAAGTGAACTGAAAGAAAATGCTTACGAATACGGTTTGCACTTACGCTGGCCGGCTACCGGCGCATCTTTCATTAAAATAGCACAGGAAGCATCAGCGCGCCATGACTTTAGCGACAAGATATTAAAGAACAGCATAGTTGATCCGGAGATATTACCAAAATTCAGCCTGGCGCATGTATTGCGTTTAACTGATGATACCGGCATTGTTCAACATGCCAAATACGGCATTCCTAACCTTAAAGAAGGCTACTGCCTTGACGATAATTCGCGCGCGTTAATCATGGCTTTAATGGCCTACCAGCGCAACAAAAGCGAAGATGCTTTAAGGCTGTTACCTATTTACCTTAGCTATATTCACTACATGCAAACGGATGATGGTAACTTCCGGAACTTTTTAAGCTTCAACCGCAGTTATTTGGATGAAGTAGGATCCGAAGATTCGTTCGGCCGTACCATATGGGCCCTTGGCCACCTGATAAGCTGCGCTGCACACAACTCCTACCGTGAGTTTGCAATGGAGTTGTTCCATAAATCGTACCCGCATTTTAAATCTTTAAAACATATTCGCGGCCAGGCAAATACCATTATAGGTATAGCACTTTACCTGCAGGTTTTCCCTACGGATGAAGGCATGGTTGCGGAACTGGTTCGCTTAACACAACCGCTGATCGATGCCTACGAAGCTACCCGATCTGATGACTGGGAGTGGTTTGAAGAAGGTATGACTTATGATAACGCTATCCTTCCGCTTGCTTTACTTCACTCGTGCGAAATTACCGGCAACGAAAAGGCAAAAGAAATTGCGCTTAAAACTATGGCCTTCCTTGATAAATTAACGCTATCAAACGGCTACTTAAGCCCTGTGGGTAACGATGGCTGGTATTACCGTGGTGGTACTTTCCCAACTTTCGATCAGCAAGCTATTGAAACTATGGCTATGGTGCTGATGCACTTCCAGGCATACCAGATATTCCGCAAGCCGCAGTATATCGAAAAAATGTTCCTGAGCTATAAATGGTTCCTGGGCGAAAACACCCTACGTGCGCCGCTTTATGACCACGAAACTAAAGGCTGCTGTGATGGATTGTTGCCAACCGGTATAAACCGTAATCAGGGCGCCGAAAGTACATTAGCTTACCTGATATCGCACTTAACTGTATTAAAGGCTTTTGAGCTGGAGTACGAATATAACAAAGTAGATCAAAAAGTTAAGGTCTGCTAAATGAAGGCAGCCATATTAGCACCCGTAGCCTGGCGCACACCGCCCAGGCATTACGGGCCATGGGAGCAGGTTGCGTCAAATATTGCCGAAGGCTTGATTAAACTTGGCGTTGATGTAACATTATTTGCCACCGGCGATTCCATAACCGCCGGTAGCTTACAATCGGTTTGTGAGCAAGGATACGAGGAAGATCGCAGCCAGGATGCCAAAGTCTTAGAATGCTTACACATCAGCAACCTGATGGAACAGGCCGCCGATTTTGATATCATTCATAATAACTTTGATTTTTTGCCGCTTACCTATAGTGGCTTAATTGATACGCCTGTTGTTACCACTATCCATGGCTTTTCATCGCCACGTATAATTCCGGTTTACAAAAAATATAATTCCAAGGGGCACTATGTATCCATCAGCAATGCCGACCGTAGCCCTGACCTGAACTATCTAGCTACCGTTTATAACGGGCTTGACACAAAAGATTTTAAGTTTACGGATAAGCCGCAGGATTACCTTGTATACTTTGGGCGCATCCACCACGATAAAGGCGCTGCAGAGGCCATACAGATTGCTTTAAAGAGTAACAAACGCTTATTGATGGCAGGCATTATACAGGATGAAAACTACTGGAAGGAAAAGGTAGAACCTTATCTTAACGACCAGATACAATACATTGGCCACGCCGGCCCCGAAAAACGTAATGAACTTTTAGGCAATGCGCTTGCCTTACTCCACCCCATCAACTTTGCCGAACCGTTTGGGATGAGCGTGGCAGAAGCCATGCTTTGCGGCACCCCTGTTATCGCTTTTAACAAAGGCTCGATGCCTGAGTTGATCAAACACCAGCAGACCGGATTTTTAGTAGATACCGTTGATGAAGCCGTTGACGCGATTGGTCAACTCGGATCAATTAATAGAAAAAATTGCCACGAATGGGCATCATCGCAATTTTCTAAAGAAAAAATGGCCAAAGATTATTTTAAGTTATATCAGCAGATAGTGGGGTAATCTTTGCCTTCTTTAACCGCTAATTTAGTTACTCTTCAACAAGCTCAGGCTTACGCAGGAAGTAGGTGAGTCATGTTGAGTTTGTCGAACATTATGAAGCTATGAGGTTTCAAATTGGCTCATACAGACGTTAAATTAACTATGTCCACTTAAGATTCTTCGTTGCTCAGAATGACAAAACAAAAAAGGGGCACTTGTTTTCACAAGCGCCCCTTCAAAATTATAAATAGACTACTCCAGCCCGTCTTCTTTAAACTTAGCTAGTAATTCATCCAGATCAACTTCGGCAAATGAGGTTGATGAATCGGAGATACCGTAAGGGATAATTAGTTTGTTGTTATGCACTATCGAGCCACATGAATATAGTACGTTGGGCACGTAACCTTCGCGTTCATCGCTATTTGGAACAAGTAGTGGCTCTTTTAGACGGCCAATTTCAACTTCCGGGTCATCAAGCTTAAGTAAACTTGCACCCAAAACGTAACGGCGCATAGGGCCTACACCATGTGTAATTACCAACCATCCGTCCTTTGTTTCGATAGGCGAACCGCAGTTACCTATTTGTACGAACTCCCAGCTAAACTTCGGTTTTTGTAAGCTTTGCGGCTTTTCCCATATATTAATCTTGTCGGAATACATGATGTAATTGGTCCAGCCATCAATGCGAGAAATCATGGCATAGCGGCCATTTATTTTACGCGGGAACAATGCCAGGTTCTTGTTCTGCGCACCTGCACCGTACAATGGCATTATTTTGAAGTTATAAAAATCGCTTGTTTGCAATAGCTTCGGCATTATCAACGAGCCATCATAAGCTGTATAGGTAGCGTAATAAACAGATTCGCCATCATCATCAGTAAACTTCACAAAGCGCGCATCCTCTATACCCTTACGCTCATACTCCGAAATTGGGAAAATAACCCTGTCGGATATGTCGGTGTCCAGCGAGAAAACGATCTCATAATATGAGTCGGCAAGCCAAAGTATCTTGTCATACTCCAGCTTTTTCATATCATTCTCCTGTAAACGTTGCGAGTCTAATATTATTCTACGCAGGTTAGCATATTCAAAATGATGATCAAGTTTGCTTTCAAGCTCGCTTAGTATATCAATGTTGATTTGCGTAATGGCAGCCTTTTCAAAAAATAACTTTTTATTGTAAACGGCATTTCTGACAATTTCCGCCTCATCTATGTAGCTACCGGCTGGCTGAACTGTAATGTTGTTAAACTTATCTATAAGCGCACGGCGGAACGTAATAGAGGATATATGCCCCTCACCTACTGCTCTGAAGCTGATGATAACACGTCTTTGACCTTCTTCCAATTCGGTTTGATCCGGATCCTCAATAACAGATGGGTTGAAAAATGCGGCTGACTCGATTGAATACTCATGGGTAAAATATGAACCTATAAGTAGCTTGCGATTTACGGATAAGCTATCAAAATCGATACCCAGTTCTGCAAACAGCGGTTTAAGTTTGCTGCAATGCCTGTTTAATACGCGGGTTATATTACGGTGGCGTTTTGAATACTCCTGCAACAACGGCGAGATAATACCGAAAGCGGCATCTTCGCTGAGGCTCATAACACGTTGCAAAACTTCCTTTGCTCGATCGTTTCCGTTAAAAAAAAACCTGGCTATTACACGTTTCGGATCAGGATTTACTCTAATGGGTTTACGTTCTACAGATAATCTCATACCACAAAATTCTTTAATGCTTAACACCATTAAGCATGATTTGATTTGGATATTTTTATAAAATCTGTTTCAACAGCAATTGGCGGCAATTTCCATCTAAAGTCGCGTTATATGATGGACTACATCATATTTTTACGCTTAACCAGATATTCCTTTAATACACCGTTATAGCCCTGCTCAATATCCACATCAATGATATCTACACGATATTGGGCACATTTAAGCTGAAGCTCATGGCGATATTTTTGCAGAGCACTGATGTAACTTTCTCGGATTTGATTGGGTTGGATACGCAGCTCTTTGCCTGTTTCGATATCTACAAAATGATGCGGGCGATTGTCAAAATTAAAGTCGACTTCGTGCTGTTTGCTGGTGACGTTAAAAATAATCACCTCGTGCTTGCGATATTTAAGATGTTGTATGGCCGCGAAAAGACTGTTCATTTTTTCAGCATCAAGGCTGTTTTCCATCATATCACTAAACAAGATAACCATTGATCGCTGGTGTATCTCGCCTGCAATGTGATGCAATACCGGGGCAATGCTGGTAACTGCGTTTTGTTTAGGAGCGGCGTATGCCTTTTCGAGCTCGGCAAACAGGTAATACATATGTGCCGTGGTTGAGCGTGCCTGGCTCATCCAATCAACCTTATCTGCAAATAAACAGAGCCCAAAGGCATCACGCTGTTTTTTAAACAGATACATAAGCGATGCTATAGCGTAGATAGAAAATTGCAGCTTACTAATGCCCTGCCCGGGATAATTCATAGATGATGAAGTATCTAAAACCAAGTAGCAGCGCAGGTTGGTTTCTTCTTCAAATTGTTTTACAAAGAGCTTGTCGGTACGGGCAAAAAGTTTCCAGTCGATATTCTTTACAGATTCGCCATTGTTGTAAAGCCGGTGTTCGGCAAACTCAACCGAAAATCCGTGAAACGGGCTTTGGTGCAAGCCGGTTATAAAGCCTTCAACCACCTGCCCAGCAAACAATTCCAGGTTGGCCAGTTGCCGTAAATTCTGATCGTTACTTAGCTGCGCCATTTATGGTAAGTTAGCAATTAAAACCTCGTATAAAGTGCTAACTGGATAATATGGTTAATAGTATAACTGTTGGCCTGTTTGGTGTACTGGTTCATGTATCCGCTTTCGATATCAAAGGCCGGGCTTAACCTATACCCAAACGCTAAGTAAGCCCTGTTCTGATCAAAAAAGTGCTGATTTACCTTATCCTTATTCTGCACGTTAAAAAAGATCTCATCCTGCAAACCTACAAAAGGGCCTTGCTTAAAAACGGCATTCCCGTTGAATGGAATAACGGCCCTTGCAAAATAGCGGAAGCGTTGGGCAAAATAGCTATCGTTCGCATTATCCGCCGTGTTACCTAAAAATCGTTGCTCCAGCCTAAAGCGGTGTTGAAGCGTTGCACCTTTACCAAGTTTTTGGTTGATAATAAGCTGCTCCCAAATACGGCTCTCCGGCCTGAAGGTCGAAGCGCCGGTGTTTGTACGGCCATTGGTGGTAACATACGCATAGCCCAGGGCTACCATTTTATTACCATCGAAATAGTAATTTAAAGATGGGCGCACCAGGATGTTACGCAGGTAATCAAAGTGGTTAGCCGACCGGAACTGCGCGTCGAAAGAAATGCCCCACTTGTCCGAAAACTTTTGGGTATGAAATATGGCCCCCCAGCCCGAGAATTGATTTTGTTGTGCCCATATTTTGCATGGTGCAACCAGTGTAACCAATGCTGTTATTCGTAATATTTTTTTGATGCTCATAATTGGTTTGGTTGTATACAACCGGCTCTCTACCGGTTTGCCGGGGGCGCAGCAACAGGAAGAGATGATTATTTAAGTTTCTAAGATCGGCAAATTGAAACTAAAACAGACACCTTATGAGCTTTTATTTGCTGGTTAAACGTACTAAAAATCAGCACAGAGCTGATGAAATTAATCCTTAAACCTTACCAGGTTTTTGCGGCCAATATCATATAGCAACCTGAAAGCTTGCTGATTGCTGCTAAAGCCCGGCGTTTGATGCAGGCTTAACACAAATTGCCCGCGAAGCCCTCTGGCAATAAAAGGTGTATAAATAATATCCAAACGGTTATAGGTTTTCTTTTGATAGTAAGCATCACCGAAGATGATGTTATGCCCGTCGCCTTTGTAAAATTCATCAAACAGGGCAAAGCGTTTATAGCTTAAATAAGCATTGGCAACAAAGCCTTTAGGTTTTTGAAATCCATCAACTCCGCGTGTACGCTCTAATGAAAGCATACCCCCGGCTTCAATGCTCAACGAGTCGAGGAATGTTTTACGGCTCAGGTCGGCGCCAATTTTTACTTGTGCAGCACCGTTGTCCTGGATGTGATCATTAGGGATGGCTATTGCCGGGCCCGCATCATGCAGCAGGAAAAAGTAGTGCGACAAATAAAAAGGCCCGTTAAGTACCGGTTTATATTTCCCTGAAAAACCAAAAAGGAACTGCTCCCTATCGGTATTGGTTTGGCGGCTCACCCAGTCAATCCAAACGGTTTCGGTAACGTGCTCGTTTTTAAACCGCGTTAGTAAACCCTGTATGTTCGGCCTGTAATAACGCAGGGTATCATTTAACATTGCACGCGGGTAATCGGTAAGCAATCCTTCTCGGGAAAATGAGCCGGCATTAAACAACCAGTTTTTGCCCGTAAAGCTGTAGTAAATAACCGGATCAACATGCAGAAAGAATGGCTTACCCCCAAACTCGTGCAGCATGTTGGCTCCCACAATAAAGTGATTCATGCTGTCAAGGTTGAAGCCAACATCTAACGTGGTACGCACGCCCGAGTATGTGCGCGACCGTTGTACAAATTCCTTGTATTCGCGGTTATCAAAAAAGCCCATACCGTTAAAATGGAAGTCGACATTTTGGGCCATTGCGGCGCGGCTTAAAATGGTAAGTAATACTAATGCGTATATCTTTTTAATCATATGCAATAATTGCTAATCAACAATAACTTTTACAAATGGGCTGTTTTTGGCCCCGCTAAACGGATCGGTACGGATGGAAAATAGTACATGATACTCTCCCTTTTGCTCAGGAGCTTTAACACTTAGTTTTTCTGTTAGCACTTTGCCTGGCTCAAGTTTAATCTCATTAAAACCACCCTCAACAGGGGAAATGTAAACTATGTCCCGTTTCTTAAAAAAGCAAGCCTCCAGGTAAACTGCATGCTTGTAACCCGAGTTGGTAAAGTTAACATCGTACGGGTAAGGGTTGGTTATGGAAAGGTCAAAATGTATTATTTGCCCGGGGTGTGCTTTCACTTCCTTAGTATTGGCATCAATGGCTATTTTTTGATAGGTACGCGTATCATCAACCCAACCGCCATACCACTTACCCGCCCGGCAAACAATGCTGTCGGTGCTTAAACCCTGCTGCTTAATTTTCGATAAAAAATAAATGCGCTGATGCTGCAGGCTGTCTTCCATAGGCCATATGTCAAACATGGTTCGGCCGTAGCCTCGCGAGTCGTAAGCAAAGCCTTTCAGGCTGCGTGTGTAATAGCTATACTTTGATGGATTTTGGAAACCTTCATCCATCACAACAAAAGCATTCCCTGCCTTTGCATGAACCAGGTTTGCCCATTCATGAAACCCAAAATAGCTCTTAAGCGCTTCAACCTTGCGCAGAAATGGTAAGCCCGACATCAGCGCCAATCTTATAAAAACTACCACTATCACATTGATGATGGCCAGCTTACCAAGCCAACCCGGCGCGGCGTCTTTACGCGCAAGGCCTATCAGCACCAGGCAAACCAGTGGTATAAACGCAATCAAGGTATAGTGCGGCTGCACATTTACCTTTAATGTATTCAGCAAGAAAAAGCCAAAGATGCCTATGGCGTTTACCAACAATGCACGGGCGAATGCGTCGGTGATTTTAGCAGTAAAGCCTTTGTAAAATAAGTACCAGCTTATGAGTACGCCGCCTAATGCCAACTGTCCAGCCAGATACACAAGGCTGAATTCAAGATCGTACCCACCCCCTACCGAACGTTCGAACAACTGGTAATTAACCGCTGGGAAACCCCTATGCGCCTGCCAAAGTATATGCGGAACATACAGGGCAACGCCTGTAACCAGCGCCAGGTAAAAGGTTTTGCGGTTAAAAAGCTTTAGGTTTGATAGTATTGTAAACCCAATAAGCAGTACCCCATGATATTTGCTGTATAGCAGGCAAGCAGTAATGATCCCTATAATAATAGCAGTTTGCCATTTATCGTGTTGCAGATAACGCTGGTAGAAATAATAGAATAGCACTGCGAAGAAAAAAAGCGGCGCATCGGGCGTGCTGGTAAAGCCATAAACATGAAAAACCAATATGCCCGATACCAACAGTATAAACCACTTGCTGCTGACCTGGTAAGGCTTCACAACTAGCCAAAGCAACCAAATAGCTGCGCTGTTACTTAACACGGTAAGCAGGCGCAGGCCAAGCTCGTTATGCAAAAGTGTGTCACCTATTTTAATGAACAGCGCCACCATAGGTGGGTGGTAAAAGTAGCCCCAATCCAGCTTCTGGGCAAAAAGCCAGTAATAGGCTTCGTCGGCGTGCAGTTCAAGTGTGTAGGCTTGTAAGGCATTGAATATCGTCCAGCATAAAATGAAATACCATATCGGTTTATTTGATTGATTGATATGGCTTGCTGTAGTATCCTGCATTTACTTTTTTAGAATGTGCAAAGGTAAAATAAATGTGCATTACTGTTGGGTAGCCCCGCTTGTATAAGTAAAGCCGATTGTGAATATTTGATGCATGATAGAAACAGCTTTAGATATAATGCGCCAGCCGCGCCTTAAAATATTGGAAACGCTCGAGATCTTTAGCCTTGAACAATTAAACAAAATTCCCGAAGGGTTTAACAACAACATCATCTGGAACCTTGGTCATTTAATAGCCGCACAACAAGGCGTATGCTACAAACGCGCCGGACTTGACACATGGGTGGAAGACAGCTTTTTCCAGGCCTACAAACCAGATAGTCGCCCGAATAGCTCTGTGGACGAGAAAGGATTGGCACTCATAAAAATCTACCTTACCACAAGCCTTGATCAATTAAAGACAGATTACGACAACCAGATCTTTGCCAACTACCCAACCTGGACAACACGCTATGGCGTAACTATCGATAGCATTGATAAAGCAATTGCCTTTTTGCCGTTTCATGAAGGTTTGCATATTGGTTACATAATGGCGATGAGGAAGTTGGTTTGATGAATTGGTTGAAATTCGGGTTTAGACAATGTCATTGCGAAGAGCGCAGCGATGTGGCAATCTCATCGCGTTTAGATTGCCAGCGAAGAGATTGCCACGCTATCGCTCGCAATGACACAGCTAACAAAAAGACTGTTTATCAGCAAGTAAAGAGCATAAAACCAAAAAGCCCCGCAATGCGGGGCTTCCATATATAAAGGCTAATCTATAATGAATTAACCTCTTATCTTTTAAACTATACTCCTAACAATAATCTTGCAGGATCTTCCAAAAGCTGCTTAACACGTACAAGGAAGCTAACTGATTCGCGACCGTCGATAATACGGTGGTCATAAGATAAAGCAAGATACATCATCGGGCGTATAACCACCTGGCCGTTTACTGCAACCGGGCGCTCCACAATGTTGTGCATACCCAAAATGGCAGACTGCGGTGAATTAATGATTGGTGTAGACATCATTGAACCGAACACACCACCATTTGTAATGGTAAAGGTACCGCCGGTCATTTCGTCTATCGTCAGTTTGTTTTCGCGGGCTTTGCCGGCTAATACAACAATGGCTTTTTCAATTTCGGCCAGGGTCATGCTTTCCGCATTGCGAATAACCGGAACCACCAAACCTTTGGGTGCAGATACGGCGATAGAGATATCAGCAAAGTTGCTGTAAACAACCTCTTCGCCCTCAATACGTGCGCCAACAGCAGGCCACTCTTTCAATGCCTCGGTAACGGCTTTTGTGAAGAACGACATGAAGCCAAGGCCAACACCGTGTTTCTCTTTAAATTTATCTTTGTATTTGCCACGCAGCTCCATTATCGGCGACATATCTACCTCGTTAAACGTGGTAAGCATTGCAGTTTCGTTTTTAACAGCTACCAAACGTTTGGCAACCGTTTTACGTAACGACGACATTTTTTCGCGACGATCTGTACGTGAACCGGCAGGTGCAGCTGGTGAAGCAGGTGCCGTTGCAGGCTTTTGACTTTCAACTTTTGGCTTTTGACTTTGAGCCTGAGCGCTTAGCGCATCACCTTTGGTAATGCGGCCATCAACACCCGTACCACTAACGCCGGCAGGATCAACACCTTTTTCTGCTAATATCTTGGCAGCAGCAGGCGACGGTGTGCCCGATGCATAGGTTGTGCCTTTTGACGGAGAAGCTTGCGGCGACTCGTTAATAGCATCAGCAACATTACCAGCCGGTGCGTCGGCAGGTTTAGCAGGAGCAGCAGCGCTACCGCCTTCAATGGTGCAAACCACCGCGCCGATAGCAAGTGTATCACCTTCGGCAGCTATAGTTTTTAATGTACCTGCTTTTTCGGCAGTAAGTTCAAACGTAGCTTTATCAGATTCAAGTTCTGCAATGGCTTCATCCATCTCAACTGCTTCGCCGTCTTTTTTAATCCAGCGTGATAAAGTAACCTCTGTGATTGATTCGCCCACAGGTGGTACTTTTATTTCAAGTGATGAAGAACCGCCTTGCTCAGGTGCAGGGGCCGGTGCATTGGCAGGTGCTGCGGGGCTCTCCGCTTTTGCAGGCTCATCTTTAACAGCCACAGGTGCAGCAGGCGCTTTATCAGCAGTTGCGGCAGTTGCGCCACCTTCTTCAATTGTAGCTACTACAGCGCCAATAGCAAGGGTATCGCCTTCGGCAGCTGATATTTTCAAAGTTCCGGCTTTTTCGGCAGTAAGTTCAAAAGTTGCCTTATCAGATTCTAACTCGGCAATTACTTCATCCATCTCTACCTGGTCGCCGTCTTGCTTTTTCCAGGCCGATAAAGTTACTTCTGTAATAGATTCGCCTACCGGCGGAACTTTTATTTCTAAACTCATAGTTTTAGTAGTTGTAGTATTTGTTTTTGTGAGTGGAAAATTAAAGGTTAAAAGTTTAAAGTTCCAAGCCGAAGATTCATTTCCAATACTTTTGACTTTTTACTTTTTACTTTCTACTTAAAATCAATCCGCACCGGCATTCGCCATTTTTTCTGTTGTCTTGTCAATCGTCTCTTTAACCTTTTTGCCTGCAGGCGCCTCAAAAGCTTTTGCAACAATGTGTGCCTGTTGTGCAGCATGTTGTTTTGCAAAGCCGGTTGCTGTGCTGCTACCTTCTAAACGAGAAATAACGTTAAGTTTCAGGTATTCTTCGTTATGGAACTTGCGGCAAATGTATGGCCATGCGCCCATGTTTTCGGGCTCTTCCTGTACCCATATAAATTCGGAAGCCTTTTCGTACTTGGCTTTTACTTTTAATATTTGTTGTACCGGGGTTGGGTATAATTGCTCAACACGTACAATGGCAACATCCTTACGGTTGTCAACCTGTTGTTTCTCCAGTAAATCGTAATATATTTTACCGGTACATAACAGCACGCGTTTTACTTTTTTAGCATCTGCGTAATCATCATCAATCAATTCATGGAATTTGCCATTGGTAAAGTCCTCAATTGGCGATACGCATTTAGGGCTACGCAATAAGCTCTTCGGTGTAAAGATGATAAGCGGCTTGCGGAAATCGCGGTGCATTTGCCTCCTTAATATATGGAAGAAGTTTGCAGGTGTTGTGCAGTTAGCAACTTGAATATTATCATCAGCGCAAAGCTCAAGGAAACGCTCTACACGTGCCGATGAGTGCTCGGGGCCCTGGCCTTCATAACCATGCGGCAGTAACATCACCAAGCCATTACCACGCTGCCATTTAGTTTCGGCACTTGCAATGTATTGGTCAACAATAATTTGCGCACCGTTAAAGAAATCGCCGAATTGTGCTTCCCAAATAGTAAGCGCTTTAGGGTTAGCTAAGGCGTAGCCGTACTCAAAACCCAAAACACCATACTCCGATAACAGGGAGTTGTAAATAAATAATGGCGCTTCAGTTTCTATTGTTGATAGCGGTGTAAACTCGTTTTCAGAGTCAACCAGTGTCAATACAGCATGGCGGTGCGAAAACGTACCGCGCTTAACATCCTCGCCGCTTAAGCGTACAGGGTAACCTTCCTGTAACAGCGTACCGTATGCCAGTTGCTCGCCCATGGCCCAGTCAAACACTTTGGTGTTATTAACCATAGCCTTGCGGTCCTCAAACAACTTCTCAATTTTTTTGAAGAAAGCTTTACCCTCCGGCAGGTCGGTAATTTTGTTACCGATCTCGGCAATGGTTTCGGCACTTACAGATGTATCTACCTGCTTAATCAGTTCGCGGTGATTTGCTAAATGCAGGCCGCTCCATGCGCCCTCAAACATCGGGATGGTATCAGTAAACCTATCTGCAGCCTTCGCTTCATCAAGCATGGTTTGCAGCTCGGCACGGAAATCCTTTTCAAGGCTCTTTACATAAGCATCATCCACAGAACCCTCAGCTATCAGCTTTTTGCTGTATATCTGCAATGGGTTAGGGTGTGCCTCAATAGCTTTGTATAATACCGGCTGGGTAAACTTAGGCTCATCAGCCTCGTTGTGGCCGTAGCGGCGGTAGCAAAGTATATCTATAAAAACGTCCTCGTTAAACACCTGGCGATATTCCATTGCCAGGTTTATAACGTATGCTAAAGCTTCAACGTCATCGCCGTTTACGTGGAACACCGGCGATAGCACCGTTTTTGCAACGTCTGTACAATAGGTGCTTGAACGGGCGTCCTTGTAGTTAGTTGTAAAGCCAATCTGGTTATTAATAACAAGGTGTATGGTACCACCAGTGCGGTAACCATCAAGCTTTTCCATCTGCAACACCTCGTACACAATACCCTGGCCAGCTACAGAAGCATCACCATGTATTAGTATAGGGGCAATTTTTGAATGGTCGCCGTTGTATTTAAAATCAATTTTTGAACGGGTAATACCTTCAACAACCGGGTCAACCGCCTCCAGGTGCGATGGGTTAGGGCAAAGGCTCAGGTGAACAGTTTTGCCACCTTTGGTTTCGATATCTGTTGAATAACCCAGGTGGTATTTAACGTCGCCGCCAAATGGAGACTCCGAATCATAGTTTTTACCTTCAAATTCCGAGAACACCTCTTTATAGGTTTTCTCCATGATGTTGGTAAGCACGTTTAGGCGACCACGGTGTGCCATACCTATAATAAACTCCTGTATGCCCAGTTCCGATCCTTTGTGGATAACAGAATCAAGCGCTGGTATTAAGGCCTCGGCGCCTTCTAATGAGAAGCGCTTCTGACCCAGGAACTTTGTACCTAAAAAGTTTTCGAACACAACAGCCTCGTTCAATTTTGAAAGCATGGCTTTTTTGTGGTCGATAGAAAACTCGGGGGTGTTGCGTTTGCTTTCCATGCGATCCTCAAACCATTTCAGTTTGATAGGATTACGCAGGTAACGGTACTCGGCACCAATGGCGCGGCAGTATGTATCTTCAAGCAATTGGTGAATATCACGTAGTTTGGCAGGGCCTAAGCCTACCTCAACACCTGCATTAAAAACAGTATCCAGATCGGCATTGCTTAAGCCAAAAGTTTCAAGCTCTTTACCAGGGAAATACTTGCGACGCTCGCGCACCGGGTTGGTTTTTGAAAATAAATGGCCACGTGTGCGGTAGCCATTAATCATATTCATTACGTTTATCTCCTTCAATAAATTTTCGGGAGTTGCAGAAGGCGCAGCGCCGGCGTTAGCAGCCTGGCTGCCCTTGCCAAAATCAAAGCCTTCAAAAAATTTTTGCCAGCCGTAATCTACAGATTCGGGGTCTTGTTGATATTCTTCGTATAAAGAACTGATGTAGTCTGCGTTTCCGCTATTTATATAATTGAGGCGATCCATGAGAAATCGGTGTTTAAAACGGGACAAAATTAAGCATTATTAGCGCAAAAAGCCTAAATTATATGTTATAACTTTTTGCCCGTGCAATGGTTTTAGCAAACATTTAATGCTTTGGCTAATGTATTGCTATTCACTTGGGTTTACAAAGCTTTGTTTGCATTATTTGCAGCGTGACTTGCTTTTAGGATATCACCGTGGCAAATTACATTGCAACAGGAAAACGAAAGAGGTATAGCTATATTGTTTTAAGATGCTGCAACAGTAGCCGGCAGCCAGGTATCAATATATTCGCCTTTGGTATCGAGCTGATCGGTTGCTTTGGCACTGTTAAAATAGCGGCTGCTTTTTGTATCGTTACCTACCCCTGCAATATAGGCCCAATTGCCCCAGTTGCTGGCCGGCGAATAGTCTATCAGCTTTTGTTCAAAATATAAGGCGCCGCGTGTCCAGTCAACCTTTAAATCATTGGTAAGGTAATTAGCAACTGCCTGTCTGCTAAAGCTGTTTATAAAGCCTGTTGCGTTAAGCTCGTGCATGGCTGCATCTATATAAGGCACGCCTGTTTGGCCGTTTTTCCATTTATCAAATAAGTCATCCTGGTTTTCGGCAAGGTTTGGCGCCTGCGCATTAAAACCCTCCGACCGGAAAAACTTTTGTCCGTGCTTTTTAAACATAAATCTGAAGTAGTCGCGCAGCAACAACTCCAATATCATAGGTTCGGCGTTGTAAGCTGGATGCTCGCGCTGAAAGTTGACAGCCTCCCAGTAAACCTGTCTTGGCGATAAGCAACCTAAAGCCAACCAGGGCGATAACCCCGACGCAGGTGCTACGCGGCCACCTTTACCGCCACCGTTTTGTGCATTACACTCCAAATATTGTTTAAGCCTTTCCAGGGCTTCGGTTTCCCCACCTTTAAATTGCATTACTGCCCGAGGATCGTCAACAGGCTCGGTGATATCCAAATCTGCAAGGGTAGGAATTGCGCCGGCGTCAGTAATTAAGGGCGTAGAAATATGCCCGGGGTTTAATAAGAATGGCCTTACGTTACTGTCACGCTCAACCTTCTTTTTAAAAGTTACAAAGCTATCTGGTATGTCTTTTATCGGAAAAGGAAGATCCTCCTTATGGTACATGGTATGGCCAATGAAATGCTTTAAGTTCAGCTTCATCTTCCATAATGCCGCTTCAACCTTCTCAGAGATATTGGTCTCGTCGGGCGCTACTTCCCGGTGGTGATAAACTTCGCTTACATGATATTGCTCGGCAAGCTGAGGTAAAATCTCAGCCGGGTCGCCGGTGCGTATCAGCAGATCGCCACCTAAATTTTGCAGACTTTTTTTCAGATCATCAACGCTTTCTAAAAGAAAGCGGGCACGGAAACTTCCGGTTTTTGGCATGCCGGAAGCATCAGGAGTAAAATAAAACGGGTCAAATATATAAACGGGCAATGCATGGTCGGCACGACGAACGGCCTCAGATAATATCTCATTATCATGTATCCGCAAATCATTTCTAAACCAAACCAGTATTGTTTTATTACTCATATGAACAACTAATCTACCCCTTATTTAGATTAATTACAAAAATGGCAATTATTTGTGACCTAAACCGTACCGGCTAACATATTTGACACCTTTTAAACATTTGTTAAAACAATACAACATGCGCCTTTTCCGTTTATGCCTAAAATGCAGTGTTTTATAACACAAACATGATAAAAGCACGTTTATTAAACGGTAACTTTATATCAAATCAAATTATTATGACCAGTACAGAAAGCATCCAAATAGCCTATATAGATTTTGTATTGACTGAAGGTGAGCAACCAAAATCGGTTTATATTTTTGCCAAGAAAAACGCCATGCCCGAGGATGAGTTTTACCGCTACTTCGGTTCATTTGATGCGGTTGAGCAAAGCATTTGGAAAGATTTGGCTACCAAAACCATTACCGAGATAAAAATCCAGGAAGTTTGGGGGCAATATTCGGCTAGGGAAAAGGCTTTGTCGTTCTTCTACAGCTTTTTTGAATTACTAAAAAGCAACCGCAGTTTTGCTGGTTACAGCCTTAAAAACCATGCTCGCACACTTGGTTCGCCAAAAGTATTGGAAGGGCTGCGTGAAGTATTTGAAAACTTTGCTCAGGAGATTTTAAACGAAGGTATTGAGACTACGGAGATAAGCGACCGTAAGTTTTTCAGCAAGCGTTATAAGGATGCGCTATGGATCCAGTTTGGCTTTGTGCTTAACTTTTGGATAAACGATGGCTCGGCCGGGTTCGAAAAAACCGATGAGGCGATAGAAAAAGGTGTAAATGTAACGTTCGATCTTTTCCAGCGCTCCCCTATCGACAACCTTTTTGACTATGGGAAGTTTCTGGCTAAGAACAGCGGCTTTGCAGAGAAGGTTAAGTTTTAATGCATTCCCTTGTCCAACTAACAACCGATAAAGAACTTGAGCGAAAACATTTCCGGGACCAAAGCAGCGCATAATATCGTCGACCTGAAAGGCAAAGCCGTTATATTTGATATGGACGGCACCCTTGTTGATAACACGCCGTTTCATTACCGGGCTTGGGTTGACCTTTTTAAAAAGCACAACCTACCGCATCTGGAGCGCGAAACTTACTTAGCCGAAATAAGCGGCGTGCCAATAGCCAATACGGTATCAAAATACTTTGGCAATGACCGTGATAAAGCTTTTATAACGGCATTAGTTGAAGAGAAACAGCATCTTTATCAATTGGCCTTTAAACCGCACTTAAAACCCGTACCCGGGCTGATTAGCTTTTTAGCAAATCTGAAAAAAGCCGGATTAAAAATTGCGTTGGCTACTTCCTCAAGCATAGATGATGTTGATTTTATTTTTGATGGCATACCGATGCGCCAATATTTTGATGAATTGGTAACGGGTAATATGGTTAGCCAGCCCAAACCTTCGCCGCAGATATTTTTAAAGGCAGCCGAGTTACTTAAAGCATCGCCCGATGATTGTATTTGTATTTGAAGATTCTAAGTCGGGATTAAAGGCTGGGCGCAACGCAGGTATGAAAGTTGTAGGCATAACAACTGCCAATCCGGCAAGTGTGGTTGCCGCAATGGCCGATATGGTTATTGATGATTATGCAGCCATCACCGTTGCGCAACTGGCAAAATTATTTTACAAATAACAATGAGCGAAAATACAGCTAACGAACAAAATAGTATACCTACAAGCAAAGTTGAACGCAGCGCAAAGTTTGTAAAAACAGGCTTTAAAATAGGTGGCAACTATATAAAACATTATTCTAAAAAATTATTCAATCCTGAGCTCGACCGCTCGGAACTTAATGAAGATAACGCTACAGACATTTACCAGTCGTTAAGTGAACTGAAGGGTAGCGCACTTAAAGTAGCTCAAATGCTCAGCATGGATAAAAACCTGCTGCCACAGGCTTATGTAGACAAGTTTACGCAATCGCAATACAATGCGCCGCCGTTATCGGGGCCACTTATTGTGCAAACCTTTAAGAAATACTTCGGCAAAAACCCCGATCAGATCTACGATAAATTCAATATCCGATCAACCAACGCGGCCTCTATTGGGCAGGTGCACCAGGCCGAGCTTAACGGAAAAAAACTGGCTGTTAAAATACAATACCCC
Organism: Mucilaginibacter pallidiroseus; assembly: GCF_007846085.1. Classification (GTDB taxonomy): domain Bacteria; phylum Bacteroidota; class Bacteroidia; order Sphingobacteriales; family Sphingobacteriaceae; genus Mucilaginibacter; species Mucilaginibacter pallidiroseus. The sequence goes on along the minus strand of NZ_VOEJ01000006.1, from coordinate 68,011 downwards.
GGCGTAGGCGATTCTATTTCGTCGGACCTAAAACTGATAAAGCCATTTGCCTTCCGTATGTTGGGCATGAGCGAAAAAGAACTGGATATTTATATGCGTGAGGTTGAAGAACGCCTGCTCGAGGAAACTGATTATGAACTTGAGGTGCGCCGCTCTATTGAGTTTAGCGAGGCCTGCGCGGTACTTAATAATGTTGTATTTCCGCACTATTATCCCGAGCTCTCCAGCAAGCGTATCATTACCATGGACTGGCTGGAAGGCAAACACCTGCGCGAGTTTTTGGCAACCAATCCTTCACAGGAACTGCGCAACCAGATAGGCCAGGCACTTTGGGACTTTTACAATTTCCAGCAGCATGAAATGCGCGCCGTACATGCCGACCCCCACCCGGGCAATTTCATGATTACCGACGACGGCAACCTTGGCGCCATTGATTTTGGCTGCATTAAAGTGATGCCCGATGATTTTTACTACCCGTTCTTCGCACTTACCTCAACAGATTTATTCGACAGTAAAGAGGATACGATAAAAGCCTTCCGCGAGTTGGAAATGATCCTACCAAGTGATACGCCCGCACAAGTGGAGTTTTACTACACCATGTTTAAGCAGATGATTGGCTTGTTTGCCAAACCTTATATTACAGATCATTTTGATTTTGGCCAAAAAGCTTTCTTTGACGAGCTGTTTGCCTTTGGTGATAAAATTTCCAAAATGCCCGAATTTAAACAGGCGCGTGGCGTTAAACACTTCATTTATGTAAACCGCACCAATTTTGGTTTATATAATATATTGCATGAGTTAAAGGCTGTTGTTAAAACAGATACTTATAAGCCGCATGTATTAGAAGAGGTGTAAGCGATAGGCCGATTTAAAAAAATTCGATCAATAAAGCTACTATTATACAGAAGGTTACCACCCAGGTTGCTATGGCCTTAAGTTCCCACAGCTCTATGTCGGCTACGCGGCCCGTGCCTATGTATGAATTTGATTTACGCTTACAATATGCGCCATAGCCTACCAATGCAAAGAAAATGATCAAAAAAAAGATGATCAGCAGGCGTTCAAAATCGTGTGTAAGCATAAAATTCTTTTAATAATTAATTTATATACGTAACTTTTTAAATGTGGTTTCCAATTAAATCCAATTTTTTGCTTTTAACTGTTGTGTAGGCTTTTACTCATTTAGGCAAATACTTTCCACCAGGCTCCACTTTAAATAAATATTATTTTGCGCTACTTAAAGCCCCTATCCATTCGCAGCGCATACTAACAGCTATAAATTGCTACAATTGGTCAACTTAACTCACCAATAACAATACCATAAGTTGTACCGGCTTAAAACTTAAAACACCTGCAGCATTAGCTTGTTGCTAGAGCATGAAAGTGTTACTCGCAGGCGCTAATGGCTATATAGGTACCAGGCTCATCCCCATTTTGCTGGATGCCGGGCACAGCCTTGTTTGCGTAGTACGTGATAAACGGCGTTTTCATGAACAAAGCGATTACGCAGATAAGGTAACCTTACTAACTGCCGATCTTTTAAAGGAAGATTCGATTGAGCAATTTCCTGAGGATATTGATGCTGCCTACTACCTGGTGCATTCCATGTCGCAGGCGGCGGATTTTGCGGAAATGGAAGCACTATCGGCACGCAATTTTGCAACAGCAGTGAATAAAACCAAGGCTAAGCAAATCATCTACCTCAGTGGCATAACCAACGACGAAAACCTGTCAAACCACCTTAAATCGCGCCGCCACGTAGAAGATGTTTTGGCCGAAGGGCACGTTCCGGTAACGGTGTTAAGGGCAGCCATCATCATTGGATCGGGCAGTTCATCGTTCGAGATCATCCGCGACCTTACCGAAAAGCTTCCCATTATGACCGTGCCGCGCTGGGTTAACACCAAATGCCAGCCAATTGCCATACGTGATGTATTGGGTTATCTTGAAGGTGTTTTGCTGAATGACAAAGCCATTGGTAAAACATTTGACATCGGCGGCCCGGATATTTTAAGCTTCAAACAAATGATGCTTACCTATGCAGATGTACGCAGGCTTAAACGCTATATCATAACCATTCCTTTTCTATCACCAAAGCTTTCATCATACTGGTTATACTTTGTTACCTCAACCAGCTATTCGCTTGCGCAAAGTTTGGTAGACAGCATGAAGAACGAAACCGTGATGAAGAACCACGACATTGATGCTGTTGTACCCCGCAAGTGCCTCACATATCGCGAAGCGCTGCGGCTTGCCTTCAAAAAAATCGAACAAAACTCCATCGTTTCCAGTTGGAAAGACGCCCTTAACTACGGCTACCTCAACTCAACCTTTATGGACCAGATTAAGGTTCCGCAAAATGGCACGCTGGAGTATAAAGTAAAACAGCCCTTTAAACGCGACAAAGCTGAGGTGCTTAAAAATGTAATGGCCATTGGCGGTAACCGCGGCTGGTACTATTGGGATTGGATATGGAGTATTCGGGGTTTCCTTGACAAACTTTTTGGTGGTGTAGGCTCAAGACGGGGCCGTACCAGCAACGTGAGCATATCTGCAGGGGATGTGGTTGATTTTTGGCGTGTTTTACTGGCCGATAAAAAAACCGGTCGTTTATTGCTTTATGCCGAGATGAAAATCCCAGGCGAGGCCTGGCTGGAGTTTAAGATAATTGAACGCAACGGCAAATCGCTACTAAGCCAGATAGCAACCTTCCGCCCACGTGGCTTGTGGGGCCGCATGTACTGGTACCTAATGTGGCCGTTCCATCTATTTATATTTAACGGTATGGCACGCCGAATTGTAAACTATGCCGACAAAGACAAATAATATTATTTAACAAGATACATATAGTGAGCAAAAGCGTATTAATTACCGGCGGATCTGGCTTATTAGGGAAGGAGCTTACAAATGCTTTACTTAAAAAAGATTATATCGTAAGCCATTTAAGCCGAAGTAAAGGCAACACGCCGGGTGTAAAAACTTTTTTATGGAATGTGCCAAAGGGGGAAATTGACGCCAACTGTTTAAACGGCGTAGATACCATTGTACATCTTGCCGGTGCAGGTATAGCCGATGAAAGGTGGACCGTGAAAAGAAAAAAGGAAATAATAGATAGCCGCACGCAATCTATAGGCTTGCTATATCGCCTTATGCGGCAGAAGCCAAACCAGGTAAAAACTGTTATCTCGGCTTCCGGGATAGGTTATTATAGCGATCGTGGCGATGAAATACTTGCAGAAGATGCTACACCAGCACATGATTTTATGGGTAAGTGCTGTGTTGCTTGGGAAAAAGCGGTTGACTCCGGCAAAGATTTCGGCGTGCGGATAGTAAAATACCGCACCGGTGTGGTACTTACCAAAGATGGCGGTGCTTTGCCTAAGCTTGCTCTCCCTGTAAAACTTGCCGTAGGCTCACCTTTGGGTAGCGGCAGGCAGTGGGTATCATGGATACACCACCATGATGTTTTGAACATGTACCTCGACGGCATAGCAAACCAAAGCATTAGCGGGGTGTATAACATGGCAGCCCCCTGCCCGGTAACCAATGCCACATTAACGGCAGCAGTGGCCCGGCAGCTTAAACGCCCGCTTTGGGCACCCAAAGTCCCTGCCTTTTTAATTAAAACTTTATTTGGCGAAATGGCCACCGTTGTGTTGGGCAGCACCCGCACATCGGCGCAAAAAATTGAAGATACCGGGTTTAAATTTACTTACCCTGATATAGCCGCTGCATTAAAAGAAATTTATGGATAAAAAAGCACCTGTAAGTATATTTTGGTTCAGGCGCGATTTAAGGCTCGACGACAATGCGGGCCTGTACCATGCGCTTAAAAGTGGCAATCCCGTTTTGCCAATTTTTATTTTTGATAAAGAGATACTCGACGACCTGGAAGATAAAGATGATGCACGCGTTACCTTTATTTATGAAACCATAGAAGACCTGAACAAACAATTGCAAAAGCTAGACAGTGGCCTGCAGGTTTTTTACAATAAGCCCGAAAATGCCTGGAAACAATTGCTAAATGATTACCAGGTGGCCGGAGTTTACACCAACCACGACTATGAGCCTTACGCCAAAGAACGTGATGAGGCAATTAAGGCTGATCTGGCAAAACATAAAATTGAATTTAAGACTTTTAAGGACCAGGTAATTTTCGAAAAGGCCGAAGTGGTAAAGGATGACGGCAAACCATACACCGTTTTTACTCCTTACAAAAATAAGTGGCTGCAAAAACTCAAGCCTTTCTACCTTAAGGCATATCCTAACAAAAAGCACTTCAAAAACTTTTTTAAATTTAGCCCGGCAGCATCGCCTACTTTAAAGGAAATGGGCTTTGTAAAAAGCGACCAATGCATCCCGGACAAAAAGTATGCAGATGTAATTGATGATTACGCCGAAAAACGCGATTATCCGGCCGTACACGGTACATCACGCATTGGATTGCACCTGCGCTTTGGCACAGTGAGCATCAGGAAATGTGCCGATGATGCGAACGAAGCACGTAACAAAACCTGGCTCAACGAGTTGATATGGCGCGAATTTTACAGCATGATCCTTTACCATTTTCCGCACACGGCTAAATATGCCTTCAGGCCGGAGTATGACAGGGTTGAATGGGTGAATGATGAAAAACAATTTGCAGCCTGGTGCAAAGGCGAAACAGGCTACCCATTGGTAGATGCCGGCATGCGCCAGCTAAACGCCACAGGATTTATGCACAACAGGGTGCGCATGGTAACCGCCAGCTTTTTAAGTAAAGACTTACTGATTGACTGGCGCTTAGGCGAACATTATTTTGCCCGTAAACTATTGGATTATGAAATGGCCAGTAACGTAGGCGGCTGGCAATGGGCAGCCGGCAGTGGCACAGATGCGGCTCCCTATTTTAGAATATTTAACCCAGAAAGCCAGCAGAAAAAGTTTGATCCTAAAATGGAATACATAAAAAAATGGGTTCCGGAATATGCCGACTTCAGCAAATATCCAAACCCCATTGTCGACCACGCTTTCGCGCGGGAGCGCTGCCTTAAGGCTTTTAAAAAAGCACTAAATAAATAGTTTTTTAAGGATTTGTAATATCAGTTATCTGGATATCATACCTTACGGGTGCATTTGGTGGCACAACTCCAACACCTTGTGTACCCGCTCCAAGACGAGAAGGGATTATAATAGATAAAGAGCTACCAACTTTGCCTGAAGTTTTGAGTATATTAATGACGCCCAAAGGGAAAGTTGAGGATACCGCGAGGGCACCACTGGATGTTTTATATACTTCATTCACTGCTGTGCCGTTCATTAGGTTTGCAGTGAATGTACAGGTAACTGTCGAAAACTCGTTAAGCGTTACAGATGATGTACCCGCAGTAATAATTTTGTAATAGGTGCCATCCGCAGCTTTTGTGTAGCCGGTTAAACCGTTTGCACTCATATAGTTGCGAATTACCAGATCATCGTAAACCTGTTGGTCATTAATTACGTGTACATACATATCTAATGACTGATTGCCCGCTATGCGCCCGTTTGTGTTAGTAATGCTACCGGTACCAAAGCCACTTTTGCCATAAGCCAGGCGCGATGGTATAAGCAAGCGCATACTTGCGCCACGGAACTTCAGTGCATTTTTAATACCCAGCTGTAAGCCCTTAGGCAAAGACTTCGATACATAGCCTAAAAGTAAATACTGATGATTTAAAATAGTGTCTGAAGCGGTGTATTTGCCGTCCATAGAGCGCAAGGTGTAAACCAATGATATGAAATCAGAATACTCCAGCGGCGCTCCCGAACCTTTATTTATTATTTTATAGTACAAGCCGGTCGTGTCTCCGTCAGTTGTATCACGTTTAAAGTCACTTAGACTGTTCGTGCTCATGTATGCCTGTATTTGCGCATCGTCGTACTCTTTAATTGACGGTTCGTTGCGATCTTTACGGCAAGCCGTCAATGCAGTAATGGTAAGTAGTAAAAAAGTAAAAATCCTTTGTTTCATCTATTCTAATTCGTTACATCTAAAAGTTGTATATCAAAATCAACTATCGAGTTTGCCGGTAAACCTATACTGGGCTGGTCGTAAGCGCCGTATGCATAACGCGACGGTGCAATAATTCGTATCCGCCCACCCTTATTGATTTTTGGCAGCGCCAGTTTCCATGCCCTTATCACTTCGCCCAATCTAAAGGATGGGTGGAAATTATTTGATTGTGAAAATACTTCGCCTGTTAAAAGCTTGCGGCCTACGTAATCTACCGTAACAGAAGTTGAGCTGGTAAATAAACTGTTGCCTGATCCCGGCGCAACCACAACGTAATATATACCGGTTTGCACATTGGCGCTATCCAGGCGTACTGCTTTAACATCGGGATTGGCAGCAAGATAATCCTGCACTATTTTATCGTCGGCCTCGGCCTGTGCCATAGCCTCATCGGCAGCATCATAGCCTTTTTTGCATGCGGTTAAACCCGCTACAAGCATCAACAATATATACAGTACCCTTTTCATGCTACCTTACAAACGGCAAATTTATCGTTTTATAATTCAAAAACAGCAGCTTAACACTTTTTAACACTTGGATGTAGTAAAACCCGGCCAGATCAGGGTTTATAGTTAAGGGTGAGTTGATTGATTTTCTTTAGCATCTCGGTTAAATACTGTTTATCGGCGTCGCTGATATGAGCATTTAAATAGTTATTAAATTGCTTAACCACATTCTTAGCTAGCTGGCGCTTTTCCTTACCAAGGTCGGTAAGGTATATTTTAACAGATCGTTTATCGCCGGCATTGCTTTTACGGTAAATAAGCCCGCTTTGCTCCAGCTGATTAAGCATACGCGACAAACTTGTAGATTTTAAGCCGAGCAACGCAGCTGCCTGCGATACTGTTGTACCCTCTTCATCAATATTGATAAGCAGGTAACCGATAGATTGTGTAATGCCAAACTCTGTAACCAATTGGTTATACCTGTTGGCAACCGTTTGCCACACTATTTTTAAAAAATAGTCGATAGTTTCCTGGTGTTTTACACTGTTACGCATAGGCAGCAAACATAACGTATTTTTTTATCGCATAATATGTATTCGGCAATAATATAGCGGTTACTTATAATCCAAAATTTACCAACCTAATTTGGTATCGTCGCCACGCGGATCGGCGCCACCCTCATAGTAACCCCACTTTGTTTTTAGTATAGCATCTACCCGGCCAATTGGCCCACGAGGTTTTAGCACATAACCTTTTTTTGTGAGTATACCTGCAGTTACACTGTCAAGCGCCCCCTCTTCCGTGTATATAACATCGGGCAGCCACTGGTGGTGAAAACGCTTAGCGGCAACGGCAGCCTGCATGCTTTTATCAAATGCTATCACGTTAAGCACTGTCTGGAAAACCGATGTCATGATGGTTGATCCGCCGGGAGTACCAACAACCATAAATAAATCTCCATTTTGCTCGATGATGGTCGGCGTCATTGATGATAGCATACGCTTCCCCGGTTGTATGCTGTTGGCCTTGCCCCCTATTAAACCGTACATATTTGGCACGCCCGGCTTGGCGCTAAAATCATCCATTTCATTATTAAGCAGAAACCCCGCTCCTGCCACAAAGATCTTAGAGCCGAATGAGTCGTTAAGGGTTGTTGTGATAGATACGGCATTACCGTCGCGGTCAACAATAGAATAATGAGTGGTTTGGTCGCTTTCGTAACCGGCAAAGCTACCCGGCTGTATGGTTGTGCTTGGCGTTGCCGCTTCCCATTTAAAGCTTTGCATACGGCTCAAAATATACTTTGCATTTAGCAGACTGTCAACTGGCACCTTATAATAGTCAGGGTCGCCGAGGTATTTGGACCTGTCTGCATACACCCTGCGCTCGGCCTCTACCATAACCTGCACGGTCGAGTCGCGGTTATAGCCCCAACGCGACAAGGGATAGGGTTCTACAGATTGCAGTAATTGTAAAAGCGCAATCCCTCCGCTTGATGGCGGCGGCATGGTAATGATCTTGTACCCTTTGTATTGCCCAATCAAAGGCTTGCGCCATACCGAATGATAATTTTGCAGATCCTTTTTTTTAATCAGCCCTGCGCCGCTTTTCATTTCGGCAACTATCTGGTCGGCAACTGTACCTTCGTAAAATCCGGCCCTGCCTTTTGCTTGTATTGCTTCCAGCGTTTTGCCAAGATCAGCTTGTGTTAGGATATCACCTTCTTTCCAGTCGGTAGTTTTTACAAAATAATTTTTACCGGGGTTTAGCCTGGTAAATTGTGCCTTGTTTTTGTTAAGATCATTAGCCAGGTGAGTTGTCACTTTAAAACCTTTTGTAGCTAAATCAATAGCGGGTTGCAGCAGGTCGGCCCATTTAAGTTTGCCGTACTTTTTGTGTGCCTGTATCATCCCGTCAACAGAGCCGGGCACGCCCGATGCCTGATGCGTATATAAGCTTTTATCGGGTATTACATTGCCGTTTGCATCAAGATACATATTAGCGTTAGCCGCTTCCGGGGCTTTCTCCCTGAAATCAAGGGTAGCCACCTCCCCTTTTTTACCACGATAAACCATAAAGCCCCCGCCTCCAAGATTGCCCGCCTGGGGCAGCGTAACCGCCAGGGCAAAGTGAACGGCTACCGCGGCATCAACCGCATTGCCACCTTTCTTCAGAATATCAAGCCCCGCTTTTGCTGCATCCGGGTAGGCACAAACCACCATGCCGTTACGATATTGTGCACTGTTATTCCGGCCCAACTGCCCTTGCACGCATGATGCAGAAGAAAATAGAAGTATTGCTAATACAATTGTTTTATTTAGGATACCCAACCTGCTACTCATTATATAGATTTATCACGTTTAACGCCACAATTTCTCCATTTGCTACCAAATCACAAAACATAAACGTGATTTTTGCTGCTGAAAACCAGTAAGCTATCGCACATATTTTGTACGCCGTTGCATAAAAACACAATTAATACGTTATTAGGGCGATAATACTACATCTGTTTACCTTAAAAACCTACTAATTGTGCTGCCTTTTTTATCGGCAGCTTTTGCTAACCCTAAAATTACGTAATGAAAAAACTTGCCTCAATTACACTTGTACTGTTTTGCTTTTTGGTGGTAACCAAACGTGCCTCCGCGCAGGATTATAAAACCGCCGTTGGTGGTAAATTTGGTGCTTTTGAAAACGGCATTTCGGTAAAATATTTTATGGACAAGGGAACCGCGCTCGAAGGTGTCCTGGGCTTTCGCAGCCGTGGTGCTGTATTTACCGGGCTGTATGAGTTGCATCAGCAAGCGTTTAATGTACCCTTGCTAAACTTTTATTATGGTGCGGGTGCCCACATTGGTGCAATTGGCAAAGGCGAATTCAGGCGTTTTGGTGACGACCGCTATTACGACAGTAGCCACCTGCTGTTAGGTGCCGATGCTGTTTTGGGCCTTGAGTATAAATTTCCGGATGCGCCTATTGCCGTGAGCCTGGACCTTAACCCACGACTTGAGCTGGCTACCGGCCCTTTCTTTGACGTTGCACCGGGCCTGGGTATCAAATACACCTTTTAAATTGCCTAAAAACTTAAATAAACAAGGCCACGCATTTACAGCGTGGCCTTGTTTATTATTAATGGTTTGCTGCCGATAAGGCAATGCAATCAATAAATTACTTTATGATAATGACCTTTTTGGAGTAGATTTTTTGCCCGAGCACAATTTTCAAAAAGTAAGTTCCGGGAAGCTTGTTGGCTACATTAATTACGGTACTGTAGTTACCCGCGCTTATATTTTGCGACTGCTCATGAACTATTTGCCCGGCAGAGGTAAGCAATGAAATTTTGAGTGGCCCAGCCTCTTTTGCAACGAAAACGATATTCAAAATTGTACTTGCCGGCACCGGGAACATGGTGAGCCCGATATCGGTATCCTGCCCCGGGTTTTTAGCAATAATGGCGTAGCGGTACACTTCCGATAGCGCTACACAGCCATCGCCCATATTTACGGCCACCTGGTAATTGCCGCTTTGCAAAGGCGTATAGCTTTGCCCTGTTGCACCGGCTATCTCCACACCATCGAGCAGCCATTGGTTACCCAATCCAACGCTTGAGTTAAGCACCTCACCGTTTTGCGTTATCACCGGGTTGCCAACTGTAACTGCCTGCCTTGATATAGCCGGACAGCCTGTGCTTTTTACCCGCATATCGTAAAAGAAATAGTAAAAATTTCGGTAGTAGGTAGTATCACTTGCATTAGTTGGCGATGTTGCCGTGTTGCCTGTTATGCTAAACACATTGCCTATTTTAAAAGGGTAACCTGTAACCCCGCTATTGCTGCGGTAAAGGCTTGCACCGTTCTCGTAACTTGGCGTAATAGTATAGTTGCCTGCAGCAGGCAACTGTAAGTTTAGGGTGTACACACGGCCCTGGTCTGTTGCGTCATCATCCAGTGCACCAGCTGCAGGGTTTCTGCGTGTGGCAGTTACATTGATGCTTGATGTTGACACCACCTGCCCGGCCGAATTTGTTACGCTGAACGTAACACGACCCGCATTACCCACATAAAGCCTTGCACTTTCAATAGTTACCGGCACAGCTGTATATACTTTAACATCCGGTGTAAACTGATTGTAACCACCTGCGCTGAAAGCGTTTTTTGTTGCAGGGCCAACATTGCCGCTAAAATCATTTAGTCCTGCATAAAAATTACTGCTGGCAGCAGCGGTATTCACCCTTACCGACGAGCCAAAAGCTACAGGTAATGTTGCCGTGGCCGATGTGTACCAAAGCACCTGCCCCGCACCTGTGGCATTTAAAAGGTAGGAGTTGCTGTTGCCGCACTGATAGGCCGAGAGTCCGCTTAAGGTTGGTGGCTGGCTGATGCTTAGCGTGCCATTGGCCTGGTTATTTGTTGTAATTGGATCATTAGCCAGCTGCGTTGTAGCAGTAATTGTATAGGTGGTACCGGCCGTAGTGTTAAACCTGCCGGATAGCGTAAAATCTGCCTCTTGTTGCGGGTTTATGGTACCTGTATAAATTTCATTAAACGTTACCGCAGCATTGCCGGGGCTGGTTACGGTAACATTTACAGGAACATTGCTGATGGCTGCACCGCCAAAGTTTTTAAGCTTCAAAGTAACGGATGTAGCAACCGCGCATGATGATAGCGCATCGGGCGTTACAACAGCTGTTACCCCGGCATCGTTGGCCGGCAGGGTAAACTGCACTCTATAGTCTTGTGTTTCGCCTTTGGCGTAAGTGCCACATGCCAAAATTGATGAGGCGTCATTTGTTTCGGATAGTACAATTCGCAACAGACTAAAGTTGCCTGGTGTTACCGTTAAAGGCACATTGATGGTTCCTGTATATGCGCCTGTTCCGTTTATTATATTAGTGGTAGCGGCCAGCTCGTCGGTTTCGAAAGTGCCATTGCCGTTCCAGTCTACAAATATTTTGGCTGCTTTATTAAAGTTTCCTCCGCAGGTGCCCAGGTTAATACCAAACGGGTAAGCTCGGGCCTGCTCGAGGGTTATGGTTTGGCTGGTGTTATCAACATATCCTGTGCAGCCTGCGCCCGCTGTATAATTTACGTTTGATAAAGCAAAACTCACAATTTTAGAATCAGCAGTTGATGCCGGGGCAGACGCACAGTACGAGTTACCGCCTACGCCTGTAGCAATAACTGAGTACGCCTGGCTACCCGACGATAGCGTCCCCTTATGAGAGATGGTGACGCTATAACGCTTGCCCGGTGTAGCGTTGGCAATATAAACCTGCTCGATGTTGTCACGAATATTATCGCCGGTGGTTGCCGCTGCCGATGGACTGTTAGGCGTTAGCACCCAGGGTGTAAAGGTTGTAGTGCCATCGCTAATGCGCAGGTCAAGATCATTTACCAGTTTTGGCGTACGGCTGTTTAGAGTGCCTGCGGCCGTTGGTGCAGCGGCAGGATCTGTCCAGCTAATGGTTATGGCCAGCGGCCCATCGCCTGAGGCCACTACCTCCAAGGTACGCGTTTGACCTTGTGCAAGTGAGTTTTCACTGATCATGCTAAGGGTATTGTTCTCGGTAATTGCCTTGGCAGCGGCGCGCATATTTAAAACGCCCCAACCATAAATATAGTCGGGCCCTACGTTACCTGCATCAAAGGCAGTATGGCATGCCAGTCCTTTAAGGGTTGCTGCCCGCATAAAGTTTCCATTGTTCTTTTGGGCATAGTACTCCTGTAGTAAATAAAGCGATCCGGTTACGTTAGGCGTAGCCATTGATGTGCCTGATAGTGTAGCGTATGAATTGGTGCCTGCGTTGCTTGTTGATGTTACGTTTACGCCGTCGCCTACAATATCCGGTTTTATACGCCCATCATCCGTAGGGCCCCAACTGCTAAAAAATGCAATAGCCACATCAGAACGGTTCACCGGCCCGTTAGGTAATGGCGAAATAGCGCCCACAGTAAGGATATTTTTGGCATTGCCTGTAGTACTTATAATATCATAACCATCGTTATTGCTAATACCTGCAGGCCTTGGCCCTTTGTTGATAATGGTAGGGTTTGTGCGGGATGTGTAGCCGTAATAAGTTTCGCCAACTGCCGGGCCCGTGCTGCTGCGCGAATTACCCGAAGCCTCCACAATCAAATAATAAGGTGCGTTGTACGCGATGTTATCAAAAGACTGTGCCCTGTCGTCATAAAAACCAAAAGTGTAATCCTCGGTGTCGCCGGGTAGGCCGTACCACTCCCAACGGGCCTGGGTAGAATTATAGTTCCAGCCTGCAACATCGCCATACGAGTGATTTGATAAGATGAGGCTCGCAGCCGCACCGCTCATTTCTGTAACATCATTATCAAAATCCCAGGCCTGCAGTGTGGCGGCATTAAAAGCCATTCCTTTAGCCGGCGCAAAAGCGCCCCGGGCCACCATGGTACCGGCCACGTGCGTAGCATGTTGTATAATTGATGAATTATCTTTAGCAGTAATGGTTTTGCCTGCAAACTCGGTATGCTGGCTGTATACCTGGCCGCCATCCCAAATACCAAGCTTGTTATTTAAAAATGTACTGGAACCCGACAGATTCAGTCCCAACTCGCCGCCCGGCTGCACAGCGTTTGTAGCGGTTGTTGCAGCTGCAAGTACATTGTTAAAGGTTGTACGAAACACCGGGAAACCCAAGTTATTTACGCCTTGCAATTGTATCACAGCACCGCCCGGTCCTTCCCGGCGCACAGCCCAGCCCCTTGACGGAGCCAGCGATAAAGCACGCTGGTAGCCTGCAGAAAAAGCCTTATCGGCACTAAGTGAAAGCTGGTCGAGCTGATTTTTTTGAGCGGTACTTACCAATTGCTTTTGCGCGAAGGCAGCATCAGTTAAACCGGTAAACAATAAGAATATTAAAATGGCCCGGTAAAGTTTACCCATATAATTGTGATACGTAAAAGATGCAGCAATTTCAGTAAATAGTGCGGTATTATAAAATATTGTTTAATATGCATTTACATAAGCTTTCGGCATATAAAAGCTATCAAAACAATTTTTATAAATTTAACTTTATATAGCCCAAACACCACCACAAGATGAAAGCCCCTGCCCGTATCTTATTATTGATAGCATTGTTATGTGGTATCATTAATAAAAGCCACGCACAAGCGCAGGTACCCGATACGGTTTTAACCGGCATATACATCACCAGCATACACGATGTTAATTTTAAAGACAAGGAGTATAGTGTTAACCTGTGGTTGTGGCTTAGGTACAAAAACAAAAAATTTGATTTTGATAAAAATCTGGAAGTGCCCCTGGCAAAAGAAGTAACAAAATCATTTACAACTGTCGACTCGAGCGATAACCAGGTCTTCATGCTGATGAAGCTGCAATGTGTAATGAAAGACTCCTGGAAGATCGATAATTTCCCGTTTGATAAGCAAACATTGCGCTTCTCAATAGAAAACTCGCAGTTCGATTCCAAATCTCTGGTTTTTAAGGCAGATTTATCAGGTAAGCATTTCGACCCACGCTTTTTATTGCAGGGCTGGAATATTGATAGTGTTGGCATCACTACCGGCGTTAAGCAGTATGAAACAGCCTTTGGCGATATCAGCCTTAAGAAGCCCCATACCGAATATAGTGCCTATCGCGTCAAATTAAAAATAGATCGCAATGCCATCGGCCTGTTCTGGAAAATGTTTTTGGGCATGTACGTAGCGTTCCTTATCGCGTATATGTGTTTTTACATTCACTTCGATAGTATCGACTCGCGCTTTGGCCTCAGTGTAGGTGCGCTGTTTGCGGTGATAGGTAACAAATATATTATCGATTCGTCGCTGCCCGAGTCAACGTCATTTACGCTGGTTGATGCGCTGCACGGTGTTACGCTATTATTTATACTTGCCGTAATTGTTTCTACATCCTTTTCATTACTTTTAATAAAACGCGAGCAGATTGAACGTGCCAAACGCTTCGATTTTATATGCGCACAGGTTTTGCTTGCTGGCTATATAATGATAAATACCTGGCTCATATGGCAGGCAATTGCCAGCAGTAATTAAACTGCAATTGTAAAATTTTGTTAAAATTTTTTTTTGCAAAAACCTTAATATATATGTAATGTTAAGCAGGAAAACAGGTAACGCAACCAAGTGTTGAATTGCCGTTTGCCCAATAACAAACCGAAGGAAAGAAATGATGAAGAGCAATTTAAAAAGCCCCACCAAGACTATTCTGCATAAACGAACGGGACGTTGTCAAAACTAAAGGCGACTATTAAACACAATTTTATTGCAGAAAATAAAATACGTTTATTAAATTTAAGCACTGCTATTAATTGATGCGTATAATTTAAATTTCCTATTACGATGAACGAAATCATATCTATTGCAGAACTCTCTCTTCGGACATTGAGCCACGGTGTATTACAGCTGTTATCTTCAGAACTCAAAGGTGTGGGTATTGTTGCCATTGCCGGCAATCAACTCCTGATTAAAATAAGCCGTAACGATTTTGAGCAGCGCATGGGTAACCTGCTACAGCAAATACAAACCGTGATTGACAAACGTTTCCCCGTACGTACCGAGCACCTGTCAATTGTGATAACTGACAATGATGCCCGCTACAAAAACGTATTCAAAATTTGGAAGTCGGCATAAGCCTTTAAATAAAATTAGTGTTGTTTTTTAGCGGCTTGTAACGCGTTCCACCGTTTAGCCGCTTCATCCTGCTGCTTGCGCAGTAACTCAACGGTACGGGCCTGTTCATCCTTTTCGCAAAGAGGGCCTTCAGTCCTTAACCAAGCATCAGCTACTGTAGCTGTTTCAGATTTTTTGTTACTTATCATGGCCGTAAAATTTAAAAGCTGTTAAGAGCGCAGCCCAATTGGTTTATAAATAATATGTGCCGGGAGATGTATACAAATATTAACGTTTTAAAAGGCCTTATGGTATCTTGAATAAACAAAAAAACTCCCGCCCAAAACGGGCGAGAGTTTAAAGTGAGGATCTATAACAGATTATTAAAACCTATTTCTTTCCTCTTGTATTTTTTCGGTTGCAAGGTCAACTTTCTCTGCAGCGTACTGCTTTGCCTTATCAAACCATTGTGGTGCATCCTCGGTAATATCATCCAAAATTGAACGACCGTTTGCACCTTTTTTTGTGATATAGTTTATTCCGTATCCTATTGCGGCACCTACCGCTATAAATCTTAATAAGCCCATTTTTTTAATGTTTTAGGTAAATAGTAAACTGTTTAATACAACTATAATGCCAATAAAAAGCGTCTAAACAAATAACATCGTGCCTCAAACCATAACTCTATTTGCTGGTTGTAAGATGTTTAAACAACAATTACCTCTACATACATGGAAAATTATACGATGATGCAATTTTTTGGCTGGTATTACCCTACTGATGGCAGCCTGTGGAACCGTCTTAAAGACCAAACCGGCTACCTTAAAGATTTAGGGGTAGACGCTATTTGGCTCCCGCCGGCTCACAAGGGCGCGGCAGGCGGCTACTCGGTTGGTTACGACAGCTACGATATTTATGACTTGGGCGAATTTGATCAAAAAGGTTCGGTACGTACAAAATATGGCACAAAGCAAGAGTTAATTGATGCTGTAAAAACAGCACGTGATGCCGGGCTGAACGTTTATGCAGACATTGTACTAAATCATATGAGCGGTGCAGACGAAACCGAGAAAGTTATGGCACGCAAGGTTAATCCTGATAACCGCAACGAGTTTATAAGCGATGCTTATGAGATTGAAGCGTTTACAAAATTTACTTTTCCAGGCAGGGGTGGGCAACACTCAAACTTTATTTGGGATCACCAGTGCTTTACCGGGGTTGATTACGATCAGAAAACCCAGGAAACAGCTATATACAGCATACAAAACCAATACGGCGAAGGCTGGGAGGATGTGTTTGATGATGAGAACGGCAACTATGATTACCTGATGGCTGCCGATATTGACTTTAGAAACCCTGCAGTGCGCGAGGAACTTAAGCGCTGGGGCAAATGGTTTTTAGCGACAGTACCATACAACGGCTTGCGCCTTGATGCCGTGAAGCATATCGAGCCGGGCTTCTATCACGAATGGCTGGACTACATGCGTAACGAAACCGGTAAGGAACTTTTCACCGTAGCCGAATACTGGTCGTACGATGTTGGTACGCTGCAGGCATACATTGACCGTATGGATGGCAAGGTATCGTTATTTGATGCGCCATTGCACTTGAACCTGCACAATGCATCATCTGGCGGCAGCGGTTATGATATGCGAACCATATTTGACAATACTCTTGTTGTAGCCAATCCATTGCTCGCGGTTACATTGGTTGAAAATCATGATACCCAACCTTTGCAATCCCTAGCCATGCCGGTTGAGCAATGGTTTAAACCGATATCTTATGCGTTGATATTACTGCGCGAGGCTGGCTACCCCTGCATATTCTATCCGGACATGTATGGCACAAAGTACACCGGCAAAGGTGATGATGGTAACGACCACGAGGTGATAATTGAGCCTTGCGAAGGGCTCGAAGCACTATTGTACGCTCGCAAAAATGTGGCGTACGGTATGCAGCGCGATTATTTTGACCACCCTAACTGTATTGGCTGGACACGTGAAGGCGACGGCGACCACGAAAACTCGGGCTGTGCGGTAGTGATATCAAACGGCGACGAAGGATCAAAATCAATGGAGATTGGCAAGCTGCACGCAGGCAAAACCTTTGTTGATTACCTGGGCAAGCACGACGCCGAAATTGTAATAGACGAAAACGGCTGGGCCGAATTCTATTGCCGCGCGGGCTCTGTATCCGTGTGGGCAATTAAAAACTAATTTAGCTATTTTAGGGCAGCGCAATTGTGCTGCCCTTTTTATGAAAAAGTGTTTCATCCTATTTTGCCTTGGTTTTATAATCTGCAGTTATGGCTTTGGTCAAAAAGTCAAAAACAAGTTTAATGTATTGGCCTTGTATGAAAACGGCGGCCATCATGTAGCTTATTCGGCTGCTGCAAAGGTTTGGCTTAATAAGCTTGCTGCCACCAATCATTTCAAAATAGATTATATCCAAAATACCGACAAAATAGACACTGCCTTTTTATCGCACTACCAGTTATTCATCCAACTTGATTACCCACCCTACGGCTGGAAACCTGCTGCCGCGGCTGCCTTTCAGGATTATATTGAAAACGGCAAGGGCGGCTGGATTGGCTTTCATCATGCAACCTTACTGGGCGAATTTGATGCCTTCCCCATGTGGCAATGGTTTTCGACATTCATGGGGAATATCATCTACAAAGATTACATAGCCACGTTTGTTCAAGGCACCATAAGTGTTGAAAATGCAAAGCACCGGGTAATGCAAGGCATCCCATCATCCTTCATAATAAAACAAGAGGAGTTTTATATATACAACCAAAGCCCACGCCCCAATGTGCGGGTGCTTGCAACGGTTAACGAGGATACCTACAAGCCAAATTCAGCTATAAAAATGGGCGATCATCCGGTAATATGGGTAAATGAGCATGTAAAGGCACGCAACGTTTACATTTTCATGGGCCATTCACCAACGCTATTTAATAACCCGGCTTATACACGGCTTTTTAAAAATGCGATATTTTGGGCGGCTGCAAAATCAAAGTGAAACTTATAACGTATGTAGTGCTAGCCATAAAAACCCGGTCGCGGTCTGGTTTTTGCGAAGTATGGCCATTAACTAAACTCTTTTTATAATTTTGAGGTGGATGCCAAAGCATTCATCAACCTTTTATCACTTTATTATGATTACATCATTGGTTACCGGCGGTGCCGGATTCATCGGGTCGCACGTTGCGAAGCATTGTTTAGACCTTGGGCATAAAGTTATAGTGCTTGACGACCTGAGTGGCGGTTTCGAAGATCATGTACCCGCAGGCGTTGAGTTTGTTTTAGGATCCATAAACGATGTTGACCTGCTTGAAAAACTATTTGCCGAACATAAGTTTGATTATGTTTATCATTTGGCTGCCTACGCTGCCGAAGGCTTATCTCACTTCATCCGCAGGTTTAATTATAATAACAATTTAATTGGCTCTGTAAACCTCATTAACCTGGCAGTATTATATAAGGTAAAGTGCTTTGTTTTCACTTCGTCGATTGCCGTTTACGGCGCAGGCCAGTTACCAATGCTTGAAAGCATGGTTCCACAGCCCGAAGACCCGTACGGTGTGGCAAAATATGCTGTCGAGATGGATCTTAAAGCTGCGCAACACATGTTTGGTTTAAATTACGTGATCTTCCGTCCGCACAATGTGTATGGCGAAAACCAAAACATTGGCGACAAGTACCGTAATGTGATTGGCATTTTCATGAACCAGATAATGCAGCAAAAGCCAATGACTATTTTTGGCGATGGTGAGCAAACCCGTGCATTTAGCTACATTGATGACGTAGCACCGCACATAGCAAATTGCGTAAACGTACCGGGCGCCTACAACCAGGTATTTAACGTTGGTGCGGATAAGCCTTACACCGTTAACGAGTTGGTACAAGTGGTAGCGAAAGAATTGGGCGTTGACCCGCAGGTTACCCACCTGCAGGCCCGCAAAGAAGTAATGCACGCCCATAGCGATCACTCTAAAGCTGCGGGAGTTTTTGGCAACAGCAAAAACGTTAGCCTGGAAGAAGGTATTGCAAAAATGGCTGCCTGGGCCATGGTGGTCGGTTCAAGAGCAAGTGCCGAATTTGAAAACATTGAAATTGAAGAAAACCTGCCCGAAGGTTGGAACAAAAAATAAACAATAACAGTATAGATTTTCGTTAAACATTTATATTTTTGCCACAAATAAAAACGCAATGAATCCATCAACTCAAAACGCCAATTCAGAAAGCCACTATAAATTATTAGTTGTTGCTATTGCTATAGGTTTAGTAGGCGTGTTTCTACGCTTTGCTGATTTTGGCCTTGCTTCAACCTTATCAAACATCATATTGGTTATTGGTGTAATAGTTGCCTTAAAAGGAGTTTTCGCAATTTTAGACTAAATTTAATAGTCTTTCAAAATATAAGCGCCTATGATTGTTCCATAGGCGCTTTTTTTATTTACAAATCAACTGTTGTTTGCCAGTAAGAGGAAACGCAGGCCCTAGATCTTGTTTATAATGGAATGCTCGCAGACAGATTCTTCGCTACGCTCAGAATGACAGGTTTGTAATTATTAATCATTTATGCCTTTGCGAGGAGCATAGCGACGCGGCAATCTCCTTGTGTCTACTAACCGGCGACGAGATTGCCATACTACACTCGCAATGACACCGTAATTTACTATTCTTCCCTTTTAGGCCGGTATTTGGCTGCGTTGAGTATCTTTTGGGCGTCCTTTTCTGCCATCAATTGTGCAAGCGTTACGTCGGGGTGCTTTTCCATGTATTGCCTTACAATTTGCCAGCCCGTCCACACAGCCAGTTTAGGAGCGGCCTCGTTGTCCTGCCCAAGGCCTGGCGTAAATGGCGCTTCGTTAAGGTAACGTTGTATCTTTTGAAAATCGCTGTCGTACAAAAGATTTTCTTCCAGGAAAAAACTCCATATCTCGGCTTTATAATCCCTGCACCAGGCCTCCTGCTTTGTGGTGTATCCTATCTTGGTAGAGTCGGCTACATCTGGTAAGGTTTTGTCCATAAAATACATGATCTTCCCGTTGTAAATCATCTTTGCCAACAGCGTTTGGTCGCCCCCGTCGGTTTCAGGAAACATATCTTCGCGTGCTATGCCTTCCAACACACGCGGTGCAATATTTTCGGGCGTAAACCTGCGTGATATGTACATCGGGAAGTTTTCTATCAAAGCAGGATAAAAGCGCGAGTTCCTGCCTAAAAATAAATCCAGCCCTATACCGTAATAGCCGTTGCCTATAGAGGTTTGCGCCTGGAAGCCCGAAAAATAAGCGTATACTCTAGGCAGGCGCTTTTGAGGAAAGTAATATTTAATGCGCCTGAAGGCATCCGTTAATTCGGCATCTTGTGTATCCAGGTTTTTGTAAACCGAATCAACATCGTGCTTCAGATCCATATAGGCTTTGCCCGCAAAAACCTCTCGCAGGGTCTTAAAATATGAGGTATCGTTTACAGCACCGGCCTTTAGTATCTTTTCAATAAAATCAATATAAAAAACGCCGTATTTCTGTTGTAAAAAAGCCGCCTGCTGTGCCATTGGCTTGATACGTAGCGAATCAAAATCACGATCAAAACGCTCTATCTTTACATCAACCGGTATGTTACTAACATCAACCTTTTTAGGTGAGTTGTTACAGGCGGTAAAAATAAGGGCAACGGCAAAACTTAAATAAACAAGCCTTGTTTTTAGGTAATAACGCATCATTTTAGCTTTTAGCAAAAATAATTTTTTTATTTGCATTACACGGGTAAACGCCCACCCTCCATCTCATGAAAATTGCATTAGCACAGCTCAACTATCATATTGGTAATTTTGAATCGAACACGGCAAAAATAATAGCCGGCATACAAAAGGCTAAGGCTGAAGGGGCCGATCTTGTGGTGTTTGCCGAACTTTGTATCTGCGGTTATCCGGCCCGCGATTTCCTGGAATTTACCGAATTTATTAACCTGTGCGAGGAGGCTGCCCAAAAAATTGCCGCCGAATGTATTGGCATTGCATGCATATTAGGCATCCCTACACCAAACCATAATCCGCAGGGTAAGGACCTTAACAACTCGGCATACTTTATAGAAGATGGTAAGGTAAAAGCAATTGTAAACAAAGCCCTGCTACCCAATTATGACGTGTTTGACGAGTACCGATATTTTGAACCATCAACCCAGTTTAACTGTATCGATTTTAAGGGCAAACGTATTGCGCTAACCATATGCGAGGATTTATGGAACACTATTGAAAACCCGCTGTACATTACAAGACCCATGGATGTGCTGATAGAACAGCAACCTGATGTAATGATAAATATTGCAGCATCACCTTTTGCTTACAATCACGACGAAGAGCGAATTGCCATACTGAGCGACAATGCGCAACGCTATAAATTGCCGTTGTTTTATGTTAACCACGTGGGTGCCCAAACTGAATTGATATTCGATGGCGGATCTTTAGTATTTGACAGCAACGGGAAGATAGCCGATGAGATGCCGTATTTTGCGGAGGATTTAAAATACTACACTTTGGCAGATGATGGATCAATATCTTTTGAGCATGCGTCTACCGCCAAAGAAAGCCGCCAAACAGATATCGAACAAATACACCAGGGCTTGATACTCGGTATCCGCGATTACTTTCATAAATCAGGGTTTAAACAAGCTATCCTTGGCCTGTCAGGTGGTATTGATTCGGCTGTGGTATGTGCGTTAGCTGCCGAGGCCCTGGGCCCGGAAAATGTAATGGCAGTACTGCTGCCTTCAAAATTCTCAAGCGATCACTCTATCAAAGATGCCCAGGACCTGATTACCAATTTGGGCTGCTTGTCAGAAACGGTGAACATTGCGCATATTACCGACGCTTTTGAGCAGCAGCTGCATCCGCAATTTAAAAACCTGCCATTTAACATTGCCGAAGAAAATATACAATCGCGTAGCCGTGCCGTTATCTTGATGGCCATGTGTAATAAGTTTGGCTATATCCTACTCAACACATCCAACAAAAGCGAAGCAGCTGTAGGCTATGGTACCTTATATGGAGATATGTGCGGCGGTATATCTGTACTGGGCGATGTTTACAAAACGCAGGTTTTCCAATTGGCGCGTTACATTAACCGCAATAAGGAGATTATACCTATTAACTCGATAGTTAAACCACCATCTGCCGAATTAAGGCCCGGTCAAAAAGATACTGACTCGCTTCCCGAATACGACGTGCTTGACAAGATAATTGAAGAATACGTTGAAAAGCGCTGCTCATCGGCACAAATTATTAAGCTTGGCTATGAAAGCAGTACTGTACAAAGGGTAATTAAGATGATAAACAATGCCGAGCATAAGCGCTACCAAACACCACCAATATTACGCGTATCACCAAAAGCATTTGGCATGGGCCGCAGGATGCCAATAGTTGGTAAGTACCTGGCGTAAGCCAGGAATTTTGCAATTAAAATATTTATAAAAATAATTTAAGCCGTTAAACCTTTGCTGTCCAGTTTGTCTAACAAATACTAATTTATCAAGACGTCATGAAAAAATATATCCCTTTGATGCTGGCAGCCCTGTTTATATCGGTGCTAACATCATGCAGCAGCTACAACTATTACACCGCTGCAGCAAACAAAACTAACCTTAGCCAGTACAAAACTTTCGCAATGGCGCCTGCTCCGCAAAACCCAAACAAGCAGTGGCGCCCGCTTACCGAAATTGGCAACGGCAAAATACAACAGGCTACAGAAAACGCATTAACGGCCAAAGGCCTAACCATGTCCAATCAAAACCCTGATTTATTAGTGACCTACGCAACTGTTACCGGCCGTGGTACCAAAATAAGATATTCATCGCCGTGGGGCTACCCTTATGGTGGCTGGGGATGGGGCGGCTGGGGTTGGGGTGGCTTTTACCGCCCTTACTTTTACGGTGGCTGGGGTTGGCCATATTATGGCGGTTGGGGTGGCACTTATGCGCAGCGCGTTCCGTATAAAGAAGGTACTATCATCATCGACCTGATTGACAGCAAAACACAGGCAATTGTATGGCGCGGTTATGGCGTAGGCGAGCTTACCAACCCTAAACAAACACTTAAAGAAGTACCAAAGGTGGTTGAAGGTATTATTAAGCAATTGGAGCTTGTACCTGCTCCACTTAAATCTTAGGTATTACAATATCTACATTATTAAAAACGCCCCGGTGATACATCACCGGCGCGTTTTTTGTTATTGAGCCAAGCTTAATTATGTTTAAGCAGTCAGGCTTCTCTGTTTTTGATTTAAACGGTAAGCAGCGAATATTACAGCAACAATTACCAATACTATCACCCAGGTATCAAGCGGTATTTCGCAGGGGCCTGCATCTGGGTCGGCACCCGGTAAACCAGGCCCATCTTCGCAATCCTGTGCAAACGCACAAAGGTTTAAAAGTAAAGTACCTGTAAGAGTAAAAAGCGTTCGTTTAAAAATTATCCCCTTCATCAGCCAATTATCACTGTTTTATAAATTTACCGTTACCCACTATAGCCTTTGTTGTGTTATTTGTAACCTGTACGAAGTAGGTGCCGGGCAGCAAGCCACTTATGTTGCTTTGCCATGTTGTTTGCGTTGTTGTTACAGACCGTACCACCATCCCTAAACCATCAGTAATGCGTATTGCATAAACCGGTGAGTTTGCCTGTTCGGTTATACCAACATTAATGGTGGTTGTAGCAGGGTTAGGAAATACAGCAACATTATTAACAGAAACGCTGCTGCCTGCCGTTTTGCTATACATCAGGTTAACTATTTTTGAATAGCTGATGGCACCGTTAACATCGTCCTGTTTTAATCGGTACTGGTTAAGGCCGATGATAGGGTTTTTGTCAATAAGGAAATAATTTCCTTTATCTGCCGATGCAAAACCACCAATAACGTCAAACGTTTTGCCACCATCGGTACTACGCTCAACGGTAAAGTTGGTATAGTCCCTTTCGTTTTCTGTCGTCCAGTCAAGCTGGGCACCATTAGATACTTTCGACGCGCTAAAATCCAACAGACGCAAAGCCATCGATGCTTTCTGGCGAATAACAAGTTTAAAGCGTTTGTTACCAAACGTTGTGCTATCGCCTGCAACGGCGTTAAAGTTATAGGTTTTATTCCTCAATATGTCTAACGAATCTTTTTTAAACGCATCTATCAGATAAACCTCATATAGATCAGGAATATTTTTTGCCTCGGTGAGATTAATTTGATACAGACCAGATACTGAAATATTAGAGTTTACCGGGATAACCGTAGTATTGGTTTTTGGGTATGGAATAGAGTTGATAGCCACATCTTTTTTGTCGGACGATAAAGTAGACATGGTTAACGTGTTATTACCACGAAGATACTGAGCATCTTCATTATTAACGTATACATCTTTGGATGTACTTTTAAAGAATATCAATGCGTCCTCCCTATTCAAAGAGTCCTTAGAAAGTTCAAGGCGCAGGTATTGTAGCGGCTGCGTTGTGCTTGTTGTACCACCTGTCGACATTAATAACGTTGCCGAAGTTACCTGATTTGCAACCTTAGCAGCCTCGGTAAATTTAACACTTGGTACAGGCGAGTTTGAAGTAGCCCTTACCAAAAAGCCCTGCCCGCTCGGAAGAATATTAGCTGCACCGCCGTTAAAGTTTGTACCTACACCGCCACTCCCCTTAATATAAGTTGCATATATCTTACGTTGTGGGTTATAAACCCATATTGTTGATGATATGCTCGAACTGGTTGTTATACCTGTTCCATCCCAGTCTATTGAACTTGCGTAAGGGTTACCAACAAGGTTAAAGCCCCTTACGTTTTCGTTACCCGTAATAACATTGTATTGCAGGTTCCCACCGGTATACCAGTGGGTAACTGTAACATCGCCCTGGTTAAGATAACCTGACGATACGAAGGTAGCTGTATTTGCAATGGCCGCTGTGTTGGTTGTTGAGTTTGAAGCGCGGTTACCCCTGAAGAAAAACAAAAATCCATTACCGGCGGGCAGCGTGTAGTTACCGCTTTCGTTATCCATCGTAAAACTTGAAGCTGTGTTTATGGTTTTAACACCTCTGAAGTTGCTGGTTAAGAATGATAAATAACTTGGCACCAGGTTTTCTCTATAGAAATACAAGGTTGGGTTACCGGCAACATCAAACCCGTTTGTTGTGCCACCGGTGCCTGTCAAATACGCATTATCTTTTAGATAAAGCAAATTAGGCAAAATTTTGCTCGCTGCAGATACCGATACCGGCGATGAAAGCAACCTATAACCGCGACTGTTGGCACTGCCACCGGTAAAATAGCGCTCTACGCTTACGTTACCTGTAACACTGTAAGCGGCAGGTATAGCTGCAACATTGGCAGTTTGTGTTGCAGTACTTTTTAAGGTTAATGTACCATTACTCGCGTTATCAACTATCAGATTGCCGCTGGTTATTGTAAGTAAGCTGGTGATATTAAAAGGACCACCTTTAATAGTTACACTTGGGCTTGCTGTGTAGGTGTTGTTGATAGTAAGTTTGCCTGTTGTCGCAATATTTGAAGTTGCGCCAGCGGTAAATGTCTGTCCGGCTGTTGTGCCGTTAAAATTTAAGGTTGAGTTATCGTTGGTCGAGCTTATAGTTCCATTGTTTATAACATTACAAGCCACATTTAGCGTTTGCCCGTTTAAGTTGAACGTTACACCGTTGTTTACCGTTACTGCATATGCGCTGTAGTTACCGCCAAGGGTTGTATTGCCTGACAGAATGAAACTTTCCTTACCATTAAAGCTTGGCGTTGCAGATACACCTGTT
The DNA here is from genome assembly GCF_007846085.1 of Mucilaginibacter pallidiroseus. Classification (GTDB taxonomy): domain Bacteria; phylum Bacteroidota; class Bacteroidia; order Sphingobacteriales; family Sphingobacteriaceae; genus Mucilaginibacter; species Mucilaginibacter pallidiroseus. Next base: position 42,101 of record NZ_VOEJ01000006.1, on the reverse strand, counting down.
ACGTTCGGCGTGTATGTAGAACCATTGTAAGTATAAATTACACCACCTGGGATAGTTAAAACATTGGTCGCATCTGCATTGGTAGCACCGGTAACACAAAAGGTTAGCGGCGCACGCTGGTTAGCATATTCTGCTTTTACCCAGTCTGCAGATAAGGTCGTATTTATTAATCTTGCTTCGTCAACGGTGCCATAAAAGTTTTCGCCGTTGCCAACTGCGTAACTACCAAACACAATGGTGTTAGGCGTGCCCGTGTTCGGCGCTGTTGTACTCGTGTTGGCAAGTGCACCATCTACATATATACTGTTAGTTGTGCCGTTGTAAGAATAGACAATATGGTGCCATGCATTAGCTGCCGGTGTAAGGTTGCTGCTAACTAATATACCACCGCCACCTACGTTTGCGCTTACCGAGTTATTTGATGTGCCGCGGAAAGCCATTTGTACGTAAGAGCCACCATCCTGCAGAACCATAACATTGTCAGCAAAATTTGGATAAGCTGTGTAATAAACCCATGATGACATGGTAAAGGATGTGTTTAACGCTGTAAGGCCTGTTGCAGCACTTTTCGACAGCGTGCCACCACTTAGCGTGACGCCGTTTTGAATTATTGAATTTGCATTTTGTACAACTGTTGTCTTACTGGCTATCAAATTATCGCCAGATCCTGTTGCATCAACTACCGAAGAAGTAGTAGTAGATGGCACCTCATTAAAGTGCCATACTGCCTGGTAAGTAGTTGGTGAAGAGGTAACATTGCTCCAAGTAGCATTTGCAAAGGCAGTTGTATGGTTTGTTGGCGCGACCGCCCTGCCAAAATAAAGGTACAACGATGTGTTAGCTGCCGAATAAAGTACAGGTACCCTCACCCAAGCCAGTAGCGTTCCTGTGGAGGCATCGTATTTCTCTATTTGATAATTTAGCTCATTACCGGCGGCATCAACAAATGCAATATCATAATTAGGCCCTGCCGGGTATTGTATTTTATTTGTACAAACACCAGCCGTAACCGCTAAATCTGCATTGTTTTGCACGCTTACCAACACCGGAAAATTTGTTAGGTTACCTGACATACCAATGCCCTGCGACTGTAAAGTGATAGGCATGCGGTATGCATAAGAATCAAAAGTAGAACGTGTAACGGTAACTGTCAAAGCCTGAGCCGTCGAAGTTAGTGCAGGTGTTCCACCATCTTTAGCTGTAACGTTAACAACATAGCTGTTGCTGCCTGATGTGGAGTACACGGGCGCAGTTACAAATGCAAGGGCACCTGTAGTGGCATTTATGGTAAACAAAGAAGCATTGGTGCCACCAGCAATAGCATACGTAGTTATGGTACTATTAGGCGATGTACCGTCGGCATCTGTAGCGGTAATTGTTTTTACAGCGGTAGTACCCTCTGTAACAGATGCTGTATTGGTTGACGTAATAACCGGAGTATTATCGTTCACATCACTTACCGTGATATTAAAGGTTTGAGACGAAGTGCCGCTTGGCGTTGTAGCAACTACAGTTACGCTATGGGATGTAGCCGTTTCATAATCCGTAGCAACGCTACCTGCGGTAATCACACCTGTACCCTGATCAATAGTAAATCTATTGCCCGCATTATTTGAAAGTGAATAGTCAACACCCGAGCGGTAAACTTCAAACTCAATAATTGAATAGCCGTAACCGGTCCCCCTCGCTGTTCCGTAAATTCTTACATATCTGGCTAAACTGCTTCTATCAGCTTTTGAAAGCATTGTGTGATCATTTTCAAGTGTGGTATTTCCAACAATGCCTTTTAATGTATTAAAAACTGTTCCGTCTGTAGAAACCTGTATCTGATAGTCTTTACCTAAGGCTGTCTGCCAAGTAATTTTTACTCTCCCTATATCATATACAGCACCAAGATCAACAGTTAACGATTGCGGGTCTGAAAATGCACTTGACCACCTTGAGCCGGTAGTGTAATTTCCATCAACTGCTGCAGATCCTGGAAATTGATTCCCATTTTCCAAAGAAGTGACTGTAACCGGCTTATTTAATGCAAGATTAGTACCATTTGATGTTAAGTTAGGATCATAAGCATAAGCAGTAACGTTAGTGAGTGTACCAGCTACCGAGTTTTCAGGAATAGTGTTTGCGGTCGTGTTGATATCTATTGGCGTTGTTGGTACGGCATTAGTTACCGTTACAGTTTGAGTTGCAACTGTACTACACCCTGTTGCTGTGGTTGTAACAGTTAATGTTATAGTTTTTGTACCGGCAGTAGACCATCTTACTGTAAACGGACCTTGACCGTTACCGGTAGACGGAGTACCACCGTTAAAATCCCATGCATAAGTATTGGAGCTTGAATAAGTGCTGGTTAGTGTAACCGTGGCATCTGTATTTACAACTACTGATGATGTGGCGGTAAATGTAGCGGCAGGTAGAGGATTTACAGTAGCCGTTACTGCAGTTCGCGATGTGCTTTCCACACCACTTACCACATAAGACACATAGTAGGTAGTAGTAGCAGTAACGTTAGGTGTATAAGTATTCGACGCGCCGGTTTGCAATGCAGTGCCTCCGGTTGATGCAGCGTACCAGTTATAGTTTCCGCCCGATGGTGTTGTTCCATTTGCAGTAAGCGTTACAGTCCCAGATCCGCACCTTGAAGCACCCGTAGTGGATGGTGCCGGCGGATATACATTAACAGTTATAGCCGGTGTTGTATTTAGCAATGTGCCACCCGATGTAGCATTATATGCCCTTGCAATCACAGAATAGCTGCCACCTGTTGTCGTACTCGCTGCTAAAGAAAATGGAGATGTAGTTGAAGAGCCAAAAAATGCACCATTAACAATATATTCAACCCTTTGCGTTCCGGCTGGCACACTACCAACGGTAAAAGTGAAGTTAGTTCCGATATTGTAGGATGTGCCGGATGCCGGTGCGGTTATGGTAAAACCAGTTACTGCGATGTTAATTACTGTTGTAGCGCTCCCTCCTGCATTTGTGGCAGTAACGGTATAATTTGTTGCAGCCGACGTAACAGTTGGTGTGCCGGTAATTGAGCCGTTGGTTGTACTGAAAGACAAACCAGCAGGTAAAGTGGCCGATATGGAATAACTTGTAGTACTATTTGTAACACTAGGTGTTATATTAACTGCATTACCCACCGTTAAGTTTTGAGGCGTAGTATATGATATTGTTGGCGGGGCTGAAGCAGCTGTAGGTGTTGAAGTGCTTGACGATGTTGACTGCGCACCATAGTAAGGACCGGTTGTTCCGTAAAAAGATTGATACGTATCGTCGCCGGTATTGCTTACCGAAAAAGAAATGGATGATGGGTATCCGTTATAAAATGGATTACGGCCTTGAGCAACCAAAAAATAATTTATGACATTTACCGTATTTCCATTTGCGGTGTTACCGGGCGAATAGTAGTACTCTGACGTAGGAACAGTAAACTGCGACGTACCTGTATTAAATAAACCAATATTGCTTACTAAAGAAGTTGCATTGTTGATTGCCAAAGGCAAAGTAGTTGTTTTGTATAAGACCCCGCTGTTATCAGCAAACAATGATTGTGCATCGGTGGTGGTTGGGAAACGCAATCTGCCAATATAAATATCGCCACGGACGCTTACGTTTACACCGTATGGTATTGCGTTAACAATGCCGGGATAAATTGAAGTTGACACTCCGTTGCCAGATATAGGTGTAAAGTCGAGCTTAGGCCTGTAAAAGTTGAAATTATCCCACTGAAATCTATCAGCTGCGCCAGACGACGCTTCAAGGTAACTATATGAGTAAACACTATAAGTAGTCCCCACGTTGTAAGGCCCATTGGTGCTTGTAACGCCAGTAGAACGATCGAGCAGATAAACATAAAAGTAGCCAACGGTATTTCTTAATATGCGAACCTGATAGGTATGACCATTTAAAGGCATTGAAATAGTAGCATTATCAAAATATTCGTTGGAGTTTGTACCGGTCTTAGTCCTTAAATAAAAATTGCTACCAACCTGCGTAACGTAGGTACCCAGTGTGCTGTTACCGTTATAAGCCGAAGTAATGAGCCAATATTTCCATGAGTTTGTAACTGTCGACGGATTAGGATCGGCCGCTGAGAAGCTGCCGGTATTTTTATAATCAAACTCCCATTCCCAGTTCGTACTATTTAAGTTGACAGAACTTGCTCCGGTTCCAAAAAAGTTCCATCTCAGGTAACCTACCGAAGAAAGAGCCGACGTCGAATAGCTTTTGCTGTTATTTAAAGAAGAAGAGGCAGCCAGATTGATAGTTGCCGGAGAAGCGTTCCTAGTTGAACCCGCACCGGGCATGTAGGTAGCAGGGTCAGCTGCCGTTGCAGATTCTAGATTATTGTAATACCACTCTCGAGGATTATTAGTACCGTCGAAAGTTTCCTGCCCAAACAGAATTGCCGGGAAGCTTAATGATACAATAAAAAGCAACAGCTTTAGTAAATGTGTTTTCAATTGTTTAGGGTATGAATAGCTATTGTAAAATTAATCAAAAACGGTGCAAATCAATGCATTATATTTAATAACTGGTATATTATATTACGAATTTTCGTTATATGAAACGTGTTAATTTTTAAACAAGCGATTCACAAAAAAACATTCCTATATGTTCTTAAAAAGTTCAAGGCTGCTAATAGTGGGTAAAAAATTCCACACCAATGTGCAACACCTTGCTCATTACTCGGCTCAACTCTCGACTGCTTTTTCTTGATTTTTATAAGAAACATTAAGCCATGACCAGCAAACAGCGTTTAAAGGCACTCATAGCAATAAACACTTGGTTTTCTATCTTTTATAAGGCAAATAAAAAGCCAAGCAACGCCATGATTAATTTCACCTTTAGGCACAGTTACGGATTTCCGTGTAAACTGGATTGTGAAAAGTCAATTTGTTTTACTACTCAGAATTATAATGAAGTATTTAAAAAATTAAATCTACAAGAGCGTTCCAATAAATTTTCTTGATCGGGTGGTATTGATGATTGAGTTAAAGAGAAAAAGAAAGCAGATTTCTTTTTTATTTGTTTTTAACTTACAAACGAACTACTATATTTGCACCCTACAGACGGGGGATTAGCTCAGCTGGCTAGAGCGCTTGCATGGCATGCAAGAGGTCATCGGTTCGACTCCGATATTCTCCACATTAAAGGCTACCAACAGGTAGCTTTTTTTATTTACACCTGTTTCTGCTTCCTCAACAATAAAACGAGTCCGCAAATACTGCAGGCCTGCCAACAAAAAAATTTTAATATTCATGCACGCTTAGCCATGAGCGGCAGCGCTACGAAGCGGACCAATAAATGTGCTGCAAGCGAAAGTGCCAGGGTAAAAACAATAATAAGTGCACGTTTATAAGCAGTATTAAAGTAATCTAAAAAACCTGATTCACCATCACCGCTATAAAGTAAGGCCATTAAGAAAACCGCACCGCCAGTTATCCACAAGGTAAGGTGCGAATAAAAATAACGGCGTTTAGCAAGCTGGGCATTGCGAAACGATGTAAATAACAATACCACATGCATAATGAAAAATATGGCTGCGGCTGCGATGAGTAGGTACAACATAACTTATATAAACAAAAATAGACTATTCTGTTTAGTTGTAAAAATAATTGGAGCTTATTCCCTTATCAAAATGTTATGTGCTTACCCCTAAATGCCATTTATTTGCTGCTTCCAGATAGTGGAATTAAACGAGCAGACAGATCGGGATCTTCCATTGATTGATCAAACGGAAACATCGGTCTTATAATGCGCTTGTAAGGCAGGTGCTCAATATCCTGATCGACCCCTCCCGGCGTAAGAGCCAATAACCAATCGGCACGCATGGCATACAGCTCTGGCTCCAGGTAGCCAATTTTAACAACCACAATATCTGCTTTTCGTGGGGTAAGACCCAGGCGGGTAAAATCTGCCTCCTTGTGGTAAGGCTTTCTCTTTTTCGTAACTATAATATGTGTGCTCCCAACTTTAATAACCACTTCTACTTCGGCATCTTTATCACCATAAACAATCGCTTCAACCACGCCACTAAGCTCAACGGGTGGGGCAAAACGCGCATTAACAGCAGCGCCCGCTCTACCAGTTATTTGGTTGCCAACACCTGCAGCTATTGCTTTTGCCACAAGCTCCGGGCCGGGTATGGATGCATATATTAATGATGGCCCGCCGGCTTGTTTAAATTCCGGCCGTTTGAGTATTTCGGTAAGTGTCCAGGTAGCATCTCCTGCCCCGCCCGCTGTAGGGTTATCACCCGAGTCACTTATAAAGAACGGATGCTTATCACTTGCCAAAGCCTTGTCGAGGCAATACTGCAAGTTACTTGTCGGCGCAACAAAGGCAAATTCATTTCGCTTTGCCCAAAAATCCCGCGCCAGCTTTTCTGCAGTATTCTTTACTTTTTGCTTATCATCGCCTGTAACCATTACTACAGCATGGTTACGGGGCTCGTCTGCCCAGGCGTAACCTATCCAAATAGCTGCGTCAACTACTCCCGCTTGTTTTGATGCGGGTTCAACTTGCGCATAGATGCTTTTGCCTGGTTCAATACGTGTACTTGTTTTTTCGCCGGGCAACAATATTGGGATGGGTATCCAGGCCTTATAAGCAGGCTTTCCTTTACCACTGTTAATACGATCAATTAAATTTTTAACCGCACGGGCTTTGGTCTGCATGGCGTCTTCATGCGGCGCCATCCTGTAACAGGTTATCAGGTCCGAATTTTTAGCCAGGCGCTGTGATACATTGCCATGCAAATCCATTGATGTTGATATGATAGTTTTATAACCAACTACCTTTCTAATCCGCTCAATAAAATCGCCCTCTGGGTCATCAAGACCAACTACACTCATGGCTCCATGTATATCATAGTATAAGCCATCATATGGCAGGTGCTTTTTAAGTGAATCGAGTGTTTTGTTAACCAGCGACTCATAAGCAACCCTGGTTACGGCCCCGCCGGGTAACGATTTACCAACTAGGGTGGGCACCCAAAAAGCCTGTTTGCGTAAGGCCGAATCTTTAGCGATAAAAGGATAGCGCGAAAATACATCCGCGCCATAAGTTGCGTGAAAAGCCTCCTCATCTGTCAACGCCGGAGAGAAGGTGCTCGACTCGATACCCAATCCAGCAATGGCAATCTTAGGAAGCTTTGCTTTAAATGCCCTGTTGTTGGCTTCCGTTGACTTTACAATAGGTTGCGCAACAGCACCGCTCAACAACATTAAGGCCATTAACAAAACGAAGTAGTTTTTATTCATACAGATATTAGATGAAGAAGCTATTTGAAAAGTGTCTCTTAAAGAACCAATGAGGATCCTCTCAAATATATAAAAACAGTGTTTAAATAGCCACAAAGCGCATTTAATCATTCTGCACAACTAAAAGGCCGCGCCTTTAACAGCGCAGCCTTTATAATTTCTGTTGAATAGGTAAGTTATTCTTCCATTTCGCTGGCCAGTGCAATATCCTTTTGCCCGTCGAGCTCGGCAAGTCGGCCCGCAAGTGCCGCACGCATATCGCGGTAAGCATCGCCGCCAAGCGCCAACCTTTTAGGCATCGGGTTTTGATCAACCACATCTATCATTGCTTGTACGGTTTTATTTACATCGCCGCGTATAGGGAATGCGCCCGAGGCTACGGCTCTCCTTACATCTCCGGCAGGTGTTTGATCGTACGCATCCATTACCGGGGCGGTTTCCATGCCGGTACCGAATGATGTTTTATGCGCACCTGGTTCAACTATGGTTACACCTATATTAAACGGCTCAACTTCTTTCGTTAATGTATCGCAAAAGCCTTCAATAGCCCATTTGGTGGTATGGTAGTAGCTAAAATTTGGATAAGTGGTTTGCCCGCCTGCAGATGAAAGTTGCAATATGCTGCCTCCACCCTGCGCACGCAAATGCGGAAGCGCCGCCCTAATAACCTGAATAGAACCAATAACGTTGGTATCAATTTGCTTGCGTATCTGCTCGTCAGCCGCCTCTTCTACTGAGCAAAAAAGCGCGTAACCTGCGTTATTCACAACAACATCAATGCGTCCAAAATGTGCAAATGCATTATTAACTATGTCATTTACGGCAACAGTATTGGTAACATCAAGCGCGGCTACCCATAACTGATGCGGATATTGCGCTATCAAACTTTGTAAAGTTTCCGGCTTGCGGGCAGTGGCCGCCACGTTGTGGCCCTGTTCTAATAGTTTTTCGGTAAGTATGCGCCCCAACCCGGTAGAAGTACCAGTGATGAACCACGTTTTATTTTGTTCGTTTTTCATAACGACAAAATTACAGTCACTTATTGCGCCTTAGCTAACCATAAGCAAACCGAAAGTGTCCACCATCAAACCAATTGACGTACCGACGATGGTGTTTGGCCAGTTGACGCTTTAAATGCGCGTGTGAAATGCGTTGGTTCTTCAAAACCCAGGCAGTTGCTGATCTGACCTATGCTCCAGTTCGAATACTTCAAAAGCGCACGGGCCTCCTGCATTATACGTTCATTAATAAGCTGACTGGTAGTTTTTCCGGTTACATCCTTAAGCGCGCGGTTTAGCGAATTGGTGTGAACAGCCAGTTTATCGGCAAAATGCTGCGGAGTGCGTAATTTTATTTTTTGCACGGGCTCAACCAGCGGAAACTGCCCAGCCAACAGTGTCTTAAAACTTTGCGCAAGGCGGAAGGCAGCGGTTTGCTTGTTATCAGCATCAGGTTCGGGTTGAAGTTTTAAAGCTAAGTGAATACACTCCAGTACATATAAAAATAACAACTGATATTTATGCTCATAAACCGAATCCTGCTCGGCAAGCATCCTCTTAAAAAGATTTTCGAACAATTCTTGCTCATGCAGACTTAGCCTGTAAACCGGGGTTGCCGCTCCGTTAAAGACGGCCCAATCTGCCGGTCGAATATGCGTATGGAGGGGTAAAAAATCTTCGGTAAACATACATGCGTAGCCACTGCAACTGCCACTGTGCACTTCCCATCGGTATGGTACATCGCGGTTGGTAAATGCAAGCGCCCATTCGCCACTTTTAAAATTATGTTCAACATCACGATAATGGTATGTGGAGTGCCCGGTCAACAGAGAAATTTTATAAAAATCTTTACGACTGTATCGCCTCGTAGCAGCCACACTTTCGGCCGAAAAATCATCAAGCTTTACAGCCGCGAAATTACCACCGCTGATAGTATCTGTAAGGCCGGGCGCATAATCATTTATGTAATGCTGCTCAATCATTAATCAAAGGTAGTTATCAGATATGCAATTTATTGTAATTAACGCTACTTGACAGGAAATAACAACGGAACATAAAATCGTTATGGGAAAGAAACAGAAAAGCTAATAAAAAAGTAAAGCCCCTGATGGGCAGGGGCCTTTACTAACCAATTATAAACCTAAATTATGAGAAGACTTGTTTGTTATCTTTCGATAGTGTAAAAGTAACACTAAGTTTTCAATTGCAAAGAATTTTTTTAATTTTTTTTACAATATCCAATGTGTAATAACTATCGCAGCATTTGTTTAGCAATTATACGACGTTTTTCAGAATTTATTTTACAGCAATGATGATATTAGTATTACCATTTGTTAAAATTACTTTAACACTTTTGCGCATTATATTAAAAATATGCACAATAAATTAACTCACCCTGGGCTTACAACGCTCACATTATGGGTTATGACACTCACTACAGGCCTTGTAGTGGCCAATTTATATTATAATCAACCATTATTAGAGGATATGGCCGCTACTTGTAAAGTAAGCAGCGGAAAAGCAGGCCAGGTTTCGATGTTAACACAGGTAGGCTATGCTGCTGGTATGTTTTTTTTAGTACCACTGGCAGATATGGTGAAAAGAAAGCGGCTAATGCTGATTGATTTTGCCTTTATTATAATAGCACTACTTATTACAGCACTTGCGCCCAACATTCACATACTTATCCTATCAGGTTTTTTAATTGGCTGCACCTCTATCATCCCACAATTACTTATCCCTATGGCCGCCCACCTGGCCAAACCCGAAGAACGCGGGAAAAAAATAGGCTTTGTAATGAGTGGCTTACTAATAGGTATATTATTATCACGAACACTAAGCGGTTTTATTGGTGCGCACATGGGCTGGCGCGCTATGTTTTACATTGCAGCCGGCATTATGCTTATTATGTGGGCACTGGTATATTTTCTGTTGCCCGAAGTTGAGCCTGATTACAAAGGTAATTACAAGCAACTCATGAAATCGTTGATTCACCTGGTGAGGGACGAACCTAAATTAAGGCTTGCATCACTAAGGGGCGCGTTGTGCTTCGCATGTTTCAGCGCGTTTTGGACCACACTTGTATTTTTGTTAAAGCAACAATTTAACGAAGGGAGCGATGTTGCCGGAGCTTTTGGATTGGCGGGCGCTGCCGGGGCCATTTCAGTGGGTGCCATGGGTAAACTTACAGATAAGATGGATGGATATAAGCTTGCTACATTTACGCTGGCGCTGATAGTAATCTCATTTGTGATATTCATGTTTTCGGCAAGCAGCATTGCAGGACTTGTTATAGGTGTGATTGTAATGGACATGGGCGTACAGGCCACGCACATATCAAATCAGGCGCTAATATTTTCACTAAACCCTGCGGCACGAAACCGCATCAATACCGTATATATGGTTACCTATTTTGTTGGTGGAGCTACAGGTACCTTCATTGCATCGCACGTTTGGGACATTTACGGGTGGACTGGCGTGTGCCTTGTATGTATAGCATTATCATCTGTAGCAATTATTATACACTTATTAACGCGCAAAACCATGCAGCAAACTGTTCGATAACGGTCAGTCAAAAAATTCAAAATTCTGCAAAACGACTAATTTATACAGCACATTGTAGTTAAGTACAGTACTCATTAATAGTCATAACAGTATCATGAAGGCTCAAAAACATAATTTTTGAGCCTTTTTCGTGCAGTTTGTTTAACAACCCATGCATTTATTAAAACAATTTTGCAGAGGTTGTAATGTTTGGCACTGATTTGGAATAATAATTATCAAACAGCGTAAAAATGGTAATCGTAAAGAAAGCTACACAAGAGGGTGAAAAAGATTGGGAAAACCCAACCGCTCCCGAAAAAATCTCTGACGCGAGAGATGATGAACAAATGGAAAGGCAACATCAAGAAGCAAAACGCAGACACGATAACCTAACCGAAAATCAAGAAGAACAAAAAGATCAACAAGACTAAAAATATAACTTAACTAAAGACATTTGAATATGAAAACTTACCAAAAACCAGCAACAAGCAAATTAGTAGCACGTTTCGACAAAATGTTAATGGAACTGTTAATGAGCGACCTTAAAGCGGTAAAAGCTGCAAAACAACTTAACGCAGCTGCTTAGTAATTAAACTTAAACAATACTCACAACTAAAACATCTACCTATGAAAACTTACAATAAAATAGCTACCAGCAAATTAGTTGCCCGTTTTGATCAAGAATTGAAAGACTTGTTAATGAATGACCTGAAAGCTTTTAGGGAGAAAACACAGTTTGTGAGCAACAATAATAAACAAGCTATACAGAGCGGTTTAAAAGCTGCTTAAAGCATACGCACATCACATCTATTCTATAATAAACATTACACCTTTGAGAACGGATAGGGCTTTACAAATTGTAAAGCCTTATTTTTTTGATGCGTATTTGATGATTAGTGCTGCTGTTTTTTGTGATGCCCCGGGTGCGCCCATTTTTTGGTCGAGCTCATCATAATTATCAAGCATCGTTTTGCGGTAATCTCCCTTGTTTAGTAGATTATTTAACTCCTTTCCGATTTGTACCGGGTTGCAGTCCTGCTGTATCAGCTCCTTTACCACCAATTTGTCCATAATCAAATTCACCAATGATATAAACCTGATCTTGATCAGCATACGGGCAATAGTTATAGTAACCGGGCTACCTTTGTAAACAACTACCTGGGGCACATTGAATAAAGCTGTCTCTAATGTTGCCGTGCCCGACGCTACTATGGCAGCTTCGGCATTATGCAACAGATCGTAAGTGGCCCCAAAAACAATGGAAATATCTTTACCGAGTATATATTCCTGGTAGTAGTCTGCGTTAAACGATGGTGCAACGGCGATAACAAAATGGTATGACGGATATACGTCTGTTACGGCAACCATATCGGGCATTAATCGGCTTATCTCCTGCTTACGGCTACCGGGCAGTAGTGCTATCAATTTTTTCCCACCCAGGTTATTCTTTTCTATAAAAGTACTGTCCGGCTTAAATGCATCTACTGCATCTAACAATGGGTTGCCCACATAATCGATATCCATACCCCAGCTTTTATAAAAATCCACCTCAAAAGGCAGGATACAAAAAAGATGGTTGACAACGCGCTTTATTTTGAGCACACGCTTTTGGTTCCATGCCCATACTTTTGGTGATATGTAATAGCATACCAGAAACCCCTTGCTTTTTGCAAACTCAGCTATTTTTAAATTAAATCCGGGGAAATCTATCAATATCAAAACATCGGGCTGCCATTCGAGAACATCCTTTTTGCATGCCTTCATGTTTTGCAATATGGGGCGCAGGTTGAGGACCACTTCCAAGAAGCCCATGTAAGCCATATCAGCATAGTGCTTAACCAGGGTACCACCTTCGGCTTGCATAAGGTCGCCGCCAAAAAAGCGAAAATCGGCCTGGTTATCCAGCTCTTTTAGCGCCTTCATCAGGTTTGCCCCATGCAAATCGCCAGAGGCCTCGCCGGCTACCAGGTAATACTTCATTTACTTAAAAGTGTATCTTAAATATAAACACCACCAGCATAAAGGCAAAGGTAGTCATCATCACCCCTTTAGCTGTGTTATCTTTATCTACCTTGAGCAGGTATCGCATTAGTAATAAATTAAGCAGGGCTGCGATAAGGTAAGGCACGCCAGGTTTGTTCATGATAATAGCATCGTTTTGCAAAATATAATCAAACACAAACCATGAAAGGACCGGCAACACAGCACCTGCAACCAAGCCAAGGCCTACACTATCTCTATTGAACATCAAATTTCCAGCTATTTAGTACAGATACGGCATGGTGGGCCGTCATATCAAACTGAACCGGCACTACAGATGCATACCCATGATCAAGCGCCCAAACATCCGTATCCTCACCTTTATCGTTATTTTGAAAAACACCCGTTAACCAATAGTAAGGGCGTTTATATGGGTCCATACGCTCATCAAATTCTTCGGCCCATTTAGCATTGGCCTGGCGGCAAATTTTAATGCCTTTTATCTTATCGCCAACCGGGAAATTAACGTTAAGCACCGTGCCAATTGGCAGACCGTTGTTAAGTACCTGCACAGCAATTTCCTTTACAAACTTTATGCATGGCTCAAAATCAGCCTCCATGGTATAATCATCCAGCGAAAAGCCCACAGAGGGTATACTTTCTATACCGCCCTCAACAGCTGCCGACATAGTACCGGAGTACAATACGTTTATAGAGTTGTTGAGCCCATGATTAATGCCCGACACACACAAATCAGGTTTTTGACCTTTGAATATTTTGGTTACAGCAAGCTTTACACAGTCTACCGGGGTACCGCTGCAGCGGTATGTTTCAATACCGTCGTAAAGTTCAATCCTATCTAAACGCAGCGGTTTGCCAATAGTAATGGCGTGGCCCATACCAGATTGCGGGCTATCCGGCGCTACAACCACTACGCGGCCAAGATCTTTCATGGCATGCATAAGGGCCTTGATACCCGGCGCTGTTATTCCGTCATCGTTTACTACAAGTATAGTAGGTTGTTTGGCTTTTATCATTGGGGCAAAAATAGCTATTTTGAGGGGTAGGTTTATAGAATTATTGTAGTGAGCATCCGTACAAGTGGATAGATTCTTCGCTATGCTTAAAATGACAGGATTTTTTATAAATAGAAAAGACCCCGGTTTGGGGCCTATCTTTATAAGTATCAATCAGAATTAATATCTGATTACAGGTTACTGATCAACCGACTATAAGCTTTTCAGCCAGTCGATAACACCTTCACGGGTTTTACCGGTTTTTTGCTGTATACGGCCCAGGGTTTCATCGTCTTTACCTTCTTCGTGTTTCAAATCGTCGTCGGTAATGTCAGCATATGCCTGTTTAATTTTACCTTTCAGCTCGTTCCAGCCACCTTTTAATTCTAACTTATCCATTTTTGTTTCTCCTTAAATTTAGATGTATTATAGAAACAGCACATGCCGCGTTTGGTTTCAAATAATTATTTGCGCAGCAATGGATATTTAAGGCACCAAACACAAGGCCGGGTTGTTGTATCCCGGCTTCTATTAATATGTTCTGACTTTATTTACAAAGCTCCCGCCTTGATCTCCTCAACCACACCTGGATCCAGCAGCGTTGACGTGTCACCAAGGTTTGAGGTGTCTCCTTCGGCAATCTTCCTGAGGATGCGGCGCATGATCTTACCCGACCGTGTTTTAGGCAAGCCCGATACAAATTGAATTTTATCGGGCTTTGCAATCGGACCAATAATGCGGGATACCGTCATGATGATGTCTTTGCGGGTAATATCCTCATTGCCATGTTTATCCGGGCTTACCACAAAGGCGTAAACACCTTGGCCCTTTATATCATGCGGGTAGCCAACTACGGCACTTTCAACAACACTACTGTGCATGTTCAGTGCGTTCTCTACCTCGGCGGTGCCAATGCGGTGGCCAGATACATTTAACACATCATCTACCCTGCCGGTGATGCGATAGTAACCATCCTCGTCTCGCAAAACACCATCGCCGGTAAAGTACATATTTTCATACGTAGCAAAGTAGGTTTGCCGGCAGCGTTCGTGATCGCCGTATGTTGTGCGCAATATACCCGGCCACGGGAACTTGATACATAAGTTTCCGCTTACGCCGTTACCTTCAATTTCTTTACCGTTTTCATCAACCAAAACCGTTTGCACACCTGGCAAAGGCAGGCTGGCATAACCCGGCTTAAGCGGTGTTACGTTGGCAATAGGCGATATCATAAAACCGCCTGTTTCGGTCTGCCACCAGGTATCAACAATAGGGCATTTGCCTTTGCCTATCTTATCGTTAAACCAGTGCCAGGCTTCCTCGTTAAGCGGTTCGCCTACCGAGCCTAGCTTTGTTAGCGAGCTTAGGTCTTTTCCCTTCAAAATATCGTCGCCAAAGCTCATCAGTGAGCGTATGGCAGTTGGCGCGGTATAAAATATGTTTACTTTAAATTTATCTACAATATCCCAAAAGCGGCCCGCATCCGGGTAGGTTGGTATCCCTTCAAACATTACCACTGTAGCCCCTTGGGTAAGCGGGCCGTAAGCAATATATGAGTGCCCGGTTATCCAGCCAATATCGGCCGTGCAAAAGTAAACCTCGCCCGGTTGGTATTGAAAAGCATTGGCGAATGTATAGCCCGCATAAACCATGTAACCACCGCAGGTATGCACCACACCTTTTGGCTTGCCCGTTGAGCCGGATGTATAAAGGATGAATAGCATGTCCTCAGTATCCATTTCTTCGGCGGGGCAATCCGGGTTACCCTGGGTTTCCACCTTTTTAACCTCATCTTCCCACCAAACATCACGGCCCTTTATCATGGATACCGGCGTGTGGCTGCGCGTAAGTACAATTACCCTTTTAATGCTTGGGCATTGTACCAAAGCATCATCAATTACAGACTTAAGCGGAACATTCTTATTACCGCGCTCGGCACCATCTGCTGTTATTACAATATTACATTCGGCATCCTTGATCCTGTCAGCAATAGATTGCGCCGAGAACCCGCCAAACACTACCGAGTGCACTGCGCCCAAGCGCGCGCAGGCTAAAACGGCGATGGCCAGCTCGGGCACCATTGGCATATATATACATATACGGTCGCCTTTTTTTGCTCCATTGTTTTTTAATACATTGGCAAACTGGCAAACCTTATCATGCAGTTGCTTATAAGTAAGTATACGGTGGTTTTCAGACGGGTCATTCGGTTCCCAGATAATAGCTGGGGTGTCGGCATTATTTTCCAGGTGGCGGTCAAGGCAGTTTTCGGTTATGTTTAGTTTCGCACCTTTAAACCACTCAACTTTTGGTTCGGTAAAGTTCCACTCCAAAACCTTATCCCACTTTTTGCGCCATTTAAAATTTTCGGCTATTTCTGCCCAAAAAGCTTCAGGCTCTTCCACGCTTTTACGGTATACCTGCTGGTACTCGTCAAATGTTTTTACTTGCATATTAAGGATATAATGGTGGCGTAAATTAGTAATTTATGCGTTATGTGTAAATTAATTTTGAAATGACCGTATGCAATGCAGCTCTCTTTTTGTTTGAAGGAATAACATAAATTATGCAGTGACTGTTATTGGATTACACATTCGACCCTGATTTTAGCACGAGATCAAAAAAACTTGAAAAATTAGCACAAACAGTATTGCGTTTATCACTTAAATGTCTGATATTTGCAAACTCTTTTTAGGAGAAGAGCGAGATATTAAAAAACAATTGTCATGTCAAGAATTTGTGATCTAACAGGAAAAGGCTACATGAACGGTAATAACGTTTCTAACTCAAACGCTAAAACCAAACGTAAGTTCTATCCAAACCTAAAACTTAAAAAGTTTTACATTCCTGAGGAAGATAAATGGATTACTTTAAAAGTATCTACTTCTGCCGTTAAAACTATCAGCAAAAACGGAATCAGCGCTTGTATCAATAAATTTGTAAAAAAAGGATACATTTAATAGTGAATGGTTTTTAAGTGAATAGGAGTACTATTTACTTGGTTAAACTATCACATAAAAATATATAAAGATGGCTAAAAAAGGTAACAGGGTTCAGGTAATATTGGAGTGCACAGAGCACAAAACCAGCGGCATGCCAGGTATGTCTCGTTATATTACCACCAAAAACAAAAAGAATACTACAGAGCGTTTGGAGTTGAAGAAATTTAACCCTGTATTGCGCAAAGTAACAGTTCACAAAGAGATTAAATAATTTTGTTGACACGCGGTTGTTTTGGCGATGTGATATCGTTATAATAACTTTACAACATTAAAAACATAAAAACATGGCAAAGAAAGTAGTTGCAACCCTTAAAACAGGTAAAGGTAAAGAGTTTTCAAAAGTTATTACCATGACTAAGTCGCCTCGTACCGGTGCTTACTCATTCAAAGAGCAAATCGTTCCTAACGATAACGTTAAAGATGCTATTGCAGGTAAACTGTAATCACTTTTGATAAATATATAAAAGCCGTCTTGTTGATAACGAGAGGGCTTTTTTTGTTATAATTCATCTGAATCAGAATTTGCAGGATTAGAGAATTTACAGAATCCTTTAAGCCCTGTGTTTTGAGTCAGATACAATTCTGAGAATCCTAAAATTCTGTAAATTCTGATCACTCATGGGATTATTCGATTTTTTTAAAAAGAAAGAAAACACTCAGCAAGAGCAGCAGGCACTTGATACCGGGCTTGAGAAGACCAAGGATAGCTTTTTTTCGAAGCTCACTAAAGCAGTTGCCGGTAAATCAACCGTTGATGATGATGTGCTTGACGAACTTGAAGAAGTTTTAGTAACATCTGACGTTGGTGTGAGCACCACGCTTAAAATTATTGAGCGTATAGAGGCCCGCGTTGCCCGCGATAAATATGTAAGCACGTCCGAGCTTAACAACCTGCTAAAGGACGAGATACAAAAGCTGCTTGCCGAAAACAACAGCAACGATTTCCGCACGTTTGAGTACGGCACACATAAGCCTTATGTTATAATGGTTGTTGGCGTTAACGGCGTTGGCAAAACCACCACTATTGGCAAACTGGCACACAAGCTAAAACAGGCGGGCAACCAGGTGGTGCTGGGCGCTGCGGACACCTTCCGCGCTGCAGCTGTTGATCAAATAAAACTTTGGGGCGAGCGTGTTGGTGTTAAAGTGGTAGCCCAGGCAATGGGCAGCGACCCGGCTTCTGTAGCTTATGACACCTTACGCTCTGCCGTGGCAAATGGAGATGATGTGGCAATTATTGATACTGCCGGTCGTTTACATAATAAGGTGGGGCTAATGAACGAGCTTACCAAAATTAAAAATGTGATGCAAAAGGTTATACCCGGCGCACCGCATGAAATTTTGTTGGTTCTTGATGCTTCTACAGGGCAGAATGCTATTGAGCAGTGCAAGCAGTTTACCGAGGCTACCAACGTAAATGCGTTAGCTCTTACCAAATTGGATGGCACGGCCAAAGGCGGCGTTGTTATAGGTATATCTGATCAGTTTAAGATACCCGTTAAATATATAGGTGTTGGCGAAGGCATGGACCACCTCCAGCTTTTTGACCGCACAGACTTTGTAAATAGTTTGTTTAATAACTGATTTTATTGATTGTTGATCGATTCCACCGATTGCATGGAAAATTTCGAACACGATGCCTTAACTCAGAAAATAATTGGATGTTGTTTTCAAGTACACACGGCATTGGGCCCAGGTTTTAATGAAAAGATATATGCTAGGGCACTTCAACATCAGCTAAAAAGCCGGGCGTTAAAGTTTGAGGCAGAGAAAGAGTTTAGCGTTTACTTCGACGAACAATTTTTAGGCAAATTTAGATGTGATTTGTTTGTAGAAGATTTAGTTATTGTAGAGTTAAAATCAGTTACAGGTTTTATACCAAAGCTATTTCATAATCAGGTACTATCTTACTTAAGGGCAAGCAAAGTTAAAACAGGCCTTCTTATCAATTTCGGTAATGAAAGCTGTGAGGTAAAAAGAATATCATACTAAGCATTTCACTAACAATTATCAGTGGAATCAAAATTTATACAATGAAAGTACGAAGTCAATCAGTGAAATCAGTGATTAAACCACGTGTAAACGTAGTTACGCTTGGATGTTCAAAAAATATATATGATAGCGAAGTGCTGATGGGGCAGCTCAAAGGCAACGCTTATGATGTAGTGCATGAGGCTGATAAGGTTGGCAAAAACGATATCGTAGTTATTAATACCTGTGGCTTTATCGACAATGCCAAGCAGGAATCTATCGATACTATATTGCAATACAGTGAGCTTAAAGAACAAGGTAAAGTAGGCAAAGTAATTGTTACCGGTTGCCTTAGCGAGCGTTACAAGCCCGAGCTTGAGGCAGAGATAACCAATGTTGATGCTTACTTCGGCACAAATGATTTGCAAAACATTCTCACAAATATAGGTGCTGATTATCGCCACGAACTGATTGGCGAACGCTTACTCACAACACCTTCGCATTTTGCATATTTTAAAATTGCGGAGGGTTGCAACCGCCCCTGCTCTTTTTGCGCTATCCCATTGATGCGTGGTAAGCACGTAAGTACACCGATTGATCAGTTGGTTAAAAATGCCGAAAGCCTGGTGGCCAACGGAACAAAAGAATTAATACTGATTGCGCAGGATTTAACTTATTACGGCCTGGACTTGTATGGCAAACGCAACCTCGACGAGTTGTTACGACGCCTGAGCGATGTAAATGGTGTAGAATGGATCCGTATGCAATACGCCTACCCTTCAGGTTTCCCGATGGAAGTGCTTGATGTGATGAACGAGCGTGATAACATTTGCAAGTACCTGGATATGCCTTTACAGCACATTACAGATAATATGCTAAAATCTATGCGCCGTGGCTTAACCAAGCAAAAAACCATTGATGTGGTTAACGAGATACGCGACCGTGTACCAAACATAGCCATGCGCACCACGCTGATTACCGGTTATCCTGGTGAAACCCAGCAGGACTTTGAAGAAATGGCGCAATGGGTTGAGGATACCAGGTTTGACCGCTTGGGTTGCTTTACCTACTCACACGAGGAGAAAACCCACGCCCATACACTCATCGATGATGTGCCCGAAGAAGTGAAACAGGAACGTGCCGATGCGATCATGGAGATACAGCAAGGCATCTCCTTCGAAAAAAACCAAGAAAAAATCGGGAATACCTACAAGGTGTTGATTGACAAGAAAGACGGCAACTACTTTGTAGGCCGTACCGAATATGACTCGCCCGAAGTTGACAACGAAGTGCTGATTGATGCCAGCATAAACTATGCAGCAGTGGGCAGTTTTGTTAACGTAAAAATTAACAGCGCCGAAGACTTTGACCTTTATGGACAAATTGTAAAATAGGAAAGAAGTAAATTTTAAAAGTAAAAAGCTCAACCAGTTGGTTGAGCTTTTTTTTATTAGCTACTTCATAATCATTGTGTTTATGAAGTCCGAAAATGGCGCCTCATAGTAAGCCGTTTTAATAGAATAATCCTCAGTTTCCGGGTTAGCAGGCATCCCGAATCTTACTACATCTACACCATCAACTGTCTGAGAATTCAGCGGAAAAATTTCGTTCCTTTTACTAAATATTGACTTGTTCATTACATCAGTCAAAGCTTTTAAAAATACATCACCCGTTGCTTCATTGAAACTATCAATAGCAGATATAAAAACAGATCCATTATTGTATGATTTTATATTGATATTTTTTCCGCTTTTATTATTTAGCTTATTTATAATATCTTGAAATTCTTTCTCTTTAAAAATTATAAAATTTGCATAAAAGGTGTTTGTGTAGCCCTCTTTAATATGTGGGTATTTATAAAAGCCAGAAATTTTTCGATAAATAAAGGCGTGGTATTTTTGACCTTTGTGGGTAAATACGGCCCATCTGACAAACTTGGGAATCCCCCCATCGCCATCCCATTTTCCGGTTGCTGGGACAAAAATCCAAGACTTTACATTAGGAATATCTTGAGAAACACTATCTAATTTGAGCAAGGCGGCATCTACCCGGCTTTGAGAATGAGCGTGCTTAGATATAATGGCAAGGAGTAATAAAAAAAAGAATGTAAAAGAAAATTTCATGTGAAATGGTTTAAGGGCTTAAAGCTAATGTTCTCAATTTATTTTTCAAAAGTCTTTATGGACAAATTGTAAAATAAAACCCTTTAAGGTTGCACCATGTTGTTAATAGGATTTTAACATCTAAATTCGGCACTCACTATTAAACGGGTTTGACGTATTTTCGCTTCAGACTTTAATATTGATATTACAATATGGATGCAGCCTGTATCGACTATAAAGACACCGGATACTTTTCGCAAACGGTAATTGATTACCTTGACGATGTGCCGGAGCTTAAATCTTTTTACAGCCATCGCCCTACCATGCAGGGCTTTGCCGATCTGTTCAAACATAAAAAGGTAGTTGCTAACCGCCCGCTACTAACCCAGGTATTAAACGAACAGTATTTTGGTAATACAGGCCATCCGGAGTTGGATTCGGCAGCAATTATTAAACAAAATATCGATCTGCTGTCGTCTGATGATACCTTTACAATTACTACAGGCCATCAGCTTAATATATTTACAGGTCCGCTTTATTTCATTTATAAGATTGTTACCGCCATTAAGCTGGCTGGCCAATTGAAGGAAAACTTCCCGGATAAAAACTTTGTGCCTGTTTACTGGATGGCGTCAGAAGATCACGACTTTGCCGAGATCAACTACACCAACATAGGCGGTAAAAAAGTACACTGGTGGTACGAAGCTTCCGGTGCTACGGGTCGTATCAACCCGGATACCATGCGCCAGGCCATCAACCAATACAAGGGTGTTTTAGGTATCGACGGCTACTCGGAAGAGTTGGGCGAAATGGTTGAAACCGCCTATACCAAATTTGAGAAACTGGCCGATGCTACCCGCTACCTTGTTAACGCCATATTTGGCCGCTATGGTTTGGTAATTATTGATGCCGACGACCATCGCCTCAAACAAGAGTTTGCCCCTATTATGGAGCGCGACATTATTGAGCAGAATAGCTTTAAAAATATATCTGCTGTAAATGCGCAATTGCAAAACCTTGGCGTGCACATACAGGTAAACCCACGCGAAATAAACTTTTTTTACCTGAAGGATAACCTGCGCGAACGCTTGGTTTTCGAGAACGACCGTTACCTGGTAATGAATACCGATATAAGCTTTAGCGAAGCTGAATTGAAGCAGGAAATAGCAAGTACGCCCGAACGATTTAGCCCCAACGTTGTTATGCGCCCGCTTTACCAGGAATGCATTTTACCCAACATTGCCTACATAGGCGGTGGTGCCGAGGTGGTTTACTGGCTGGAACTGAAATCCAATTTCGATCAATATGGTATTGATTTTCCAATCCTGATACTTCGTAATTCTGGTTTGGTAATAAAAAAAGAAACTGCTGCAAAAATCAACAGTATGGAGCTTAGCCCTGCCGATATCTTTAAAAGCACGGATGAGATCAAGAATGCCTGGGTAAAAAAGCATAGCGATCACGACCTTACACTTACCGAAGAGTGGCGCGAATTTGAACGCACATTTGAGAAGATTAAATTGCGAGCACATAAAATCGACAGCACACTTAGCGTATCTGCCATGGCTGTGCAGGCTCGCCTGAAGCATGCCTTGGATAACTTCGAAAAAAAGCTGGTAAAAGCCGAGAAACGCAATTATGAAACCCGCCTGGAGCAAATAGAACAAATTAAACAGGACATATTCCCCAAAAATAGCTTGCAGGAACGCAGTGAAAATTTCGGCCTGAGCTACGTTAAATGGGGCCATTTATTTATAGATGAACTCATCCGCAACTTTGAGCCGCTTGATTTTAAGTTTACAGTGTTGACGGAGTAAGTTCCTGTTTTGTTTTATTCACATTTGGCCTCGTTTTATATAAATCTACTGTCATGCTGAGGAACGAAGCATCTTTTATACATTAATTTCCCTAAAATTTGGCGATATTGTAATAATCTAAATCAATGCAATTCCCATGAATAGAAATCTAAAATTTGCCTTATGGCTGATTATTTGCTTTATTAGCTTTCAAGCTAAAGCACAGAATGGAGAAAAAAACGCATACACTATTGAAGGGAAAATCAGAGGTATAAACTCTGGAAAAATTTATCACCTTGGCTATGATTCCAAACCTATAGACAGCGCGGAAATTCTTAATGGAAAATTTACAATAAGCGGCAATTCAGGAGCACAAGAACGAAAACCTTTTATGATTAAACCAGGAAACTGGACTTTCCAGGTTTTTATAGATGCCCCTCACAGCACGTTGGAAATCGATACCACAGGTGCTCAGTATCAGTTAGCAGATGGTAAAGATTATCCAATAATCTGGCATATTACCCAAACCGGGTCACCAATGGCTGACGTTTACGAACGCTATTTAAAGGAAACGGGATTGATTGAGTTCTTTATTCTAACCAAAAATATGAGGTTGGCAAAAAAGGATTCTGCAGCAAAAATCATTAAACAAATCGACTCATTACGCAACGTACTGCCTCAAAATGTGAAGCATTGGACAGAAAACTTTATCAGCCAGAACTCTGCCTCTGTTGGTGGTATTTATGTGTTTGCGGATTTTTATCGTGAAGCAGGTGAGCGTTCGGCATCTTATTTAGCGCCAAAATTGGCTCAATTCACCGGTCCGGCTAAGGCTTCATTATATTATCAGCGGCTGAATACTGAGTTGTCAAAACTGGAACAACTTCAGGCTGGTAAACGGGCGCCGGACTTTACCTTATTGAAAAGGAATAAACAAAACCTAAAATTATCTTCCACCCGAGGATCTTTGGTGTTACTCGATTTTTGGGCGAGTTGGTGCAAACCCTGCCGCGCAAATATCCCCGACATGAAAAGGCTATACGCCAAATACCATCCTAAAGGACTGGAGGTCGTAGGCATATCAGGCGATGCAAAGTGGGATAACTGGACAAAAGCCCTTGATATAGAAAAAATGCCATGGCCGCAGGTTATTGATAAAAATTATAAGATTGATTCAAAAAACAGCGCAAGCGAACTTTATCATGTACAAGCTTTTCCCTACTACGTGCTCATTAATCAGAAAGGAGAGATTATACTAACGTCAGACAACGAAAAATTAATCGCCGACAAAGTAGAAAATATATTGAAGTAGACGGGATCAAAAGTATTCGAATATACCATTTACGTCTTCTCACCCACGACGATTTCTATGTTCTGTGACAATTTAAGTTACAATTGATCAATTCAGATTTTC
The DNA here is from genome assembly GCF_007846085.1 of Mucilaginibacter pallidiroseus. GTDB lineage: Bacteria > Bacteroidota > Bacteroidia > Sphingobacteriales > Sphingobacteriaceae > Mucilaginibacter > Mucilaginibacter pallidiroseus. Next base: position 18,004 of record NZ_VOEJ01000006.1, on the reverse strand, counting down.
ACTATAGCAGACTCAGTCATCCATATCCTTTCTGTTGCGATCTGTCTAAAGGCTCTATTTTGTAGTTTAAATAACAAAACTTATATCATCATGCCAATCCCCCAGTCCACCCTCCGCACATTTACACAAAATATATTCCTGTGTATAGGCTGCAGTGATGCACACGCCGTTTTGGCGGCGGATGTTTTGTTGAAGTCGGACCTTAGGGGCATCGAATCGCATGGTGTGGCGCGGCTTAGCGGCTATGTGCGGCTGTGGGAGAAGCAGCGCATCAACCCTACTCCTAACATCCAAATCGTACATGAAACGGCTACAACAGCGACCGTCGATGGCGATGCAGGGCTTGGGCTTGTGGTAGCGCCGTTTGCCATGCAGGTGGCAATGGAGAAGGCCGAAAAATATGGCTCCGGCTGGGTATCGGTACGCAACTCCAACCATTTTGGTATTGCAGGTTACCACGCGCTTATGGCTGTAGAAAAGGATATGATAGGCTTTGCCATGACAAACGCAAGCCCTTTGGTTGCGCCAACATTTTCTAACGAACGTTTATTGGGTACAAACCCTATGTGTTATGCATTCCCTGCGGGGAATTATCCGACTGTAGTTGTGGATATGGCTACATCGGCAGCGGCCAATGGCAAACTGGAGATAGCACAGCGCAAAGGCGAGCAAGTGCCTGAAGGCTGGATACAGGACCAGCAGGGCAACTATACCACCAACCCACACGCCTTAAAAGCAGGTGGCGCACTGTTACCCCTGGGCAGCGATCGCGAGCATGGCAGCCACAAAGGGTTCGGGCTTTCGGCAACTGTAGATATTTTATCTGGCGTATTATCCGGTGCAGGCTTTGGGCCCTGGGTGCCCCTTTTGTATCGTTTTTGGAGCCGCCCGCAAACTCGCCCGGCAAGGGCATCGGCCATTTCTTAGGTGCCATGCGTGTAGATGGCTTCAGGCCGGTTGCTGACTTTAAGGCCGACATGGACGCATGGATCAGCCGATTTAAATCTGCCACCACAATCGACCCTGCGCAAAAGATGATCATCCCCGGCGAGCCTGAGTTAGCAGCAGAGGAGTATCATCTGCAAAACGGCATCACATTACAGCAGGCCGTTATTGAAGACCTGAATGAACTCGCCGAGAAATTCGGTCTGGCCCTCTCAGCGAGGGTTAAACGGCCGGTGCAAGGGTAAACAAAAACTTATAATACTTGCGGTAGGCGTAAATCAACACAATGTTTAAAACAGCATTGTAGCTCCGAGTGGCAGCAGCGGTTTACCCAAAAACAAATCAAACAGAAATATATTGAGTGTAACCGGTAACAGGCCCGCCACAAACATAGCAGTATAACGGTTAATGATTAGGCCAAGCCCGCCGGCAATTTCAATTATTTTAAGAATCGGGAAAAAATACTCGGCACGGGTAAGTCCGTTAAGATAAGTGTCGGCCTGCCGGTTTAGTCCGGGAAGGTTTAATAACGAATCGAAATGAAGGAAGAAATCGAGGCCGAAAATCAGGAAAATAAGGCCAAGCAGCATGCGGGAGGTCAACGCGATAGCTTTCATGTAATAAAGGTGTTTTAGGGGTCAACTTAGGTATTGCAACTGTAGCAATAAAATAAAGTTACGTTCACAGTTTCAATAAACCAAACACATAAACCGTTCGTTATCAATTTTATATGAACATTAAAAAAATAACGCTTGGTGCGGGCTGCTTTTGGTGTACCGAGGCTGTGTTTCAGTCGCTTAAAGGTGTATTGTCTGTTACATCGGGTTATATGGGCGGCCACAAACAAAGCCCAACTTATGATGAAGTATGTATGGGAAAAACCGGCCATGCCGAAGTAACGCAAATTGAATTTGATGCCGACGAAATTAGCCTAGACGATTTACTGCTTATATTTTTTAAAACGCATGACCCTACAACTTTAAACAAACAAGGTAATGATGTGGGCAACCAGTATCGCTCGGCCATCTTTTACCATAACCCGGAGCAGCAACGCCATGCAGAGGCGATGATCAGAAAACTGACTGAGGAAAAAGTATTCGATCAACCTATCGTTACCGAAATTACACCTGCTGGTGATTTTTACAAGGCAGAAGAAAATCACCAAAACTACTACACCGATAACCAGATGAAGCCTTACTGCGTTTTTGTGATACAGCCTAAATTAACTAAGTTCGCTAAAACATTTACGGCGCAAATAAAGCCGGAGTTATTATAACAATACAGCCCCAATGAAAAAGTCAGTATTAGTTTTAGCCGTTACTGGAGGCCTGTTTTTGGCAGCCTGCTCATCTACCAAACCTGTTGCAAATACAAACCCATCTATCACCAATGGCGGCAAATTATGGGCTTCAATTTGGCAGCAACGGTCGGCAGAATATAAGGCGCTTTGCTACCAGGCTTACAATATAGCCAAATTACGGTTGGATGAAGCTTTAAAAAACCCGGGGCAAAAACCCCTTGCCGTAGTTACAGATATTGACGAAACCGTGCTTGATAACAGCCCTTATGACGCCATGCGTGCGTCTGCTAATCTTGACTTTGATGCAAAAACATGGAAAGCATGGACAGCAAAAGCCGAAGCAGACACCGTACCCGGAGCGCCGGCATTTTTTAAGTATGCAGCATCAAAAGGTGTTACCGTATTTTATATAACCAACCGCGACGAGGATGAACGTGCTGCGACGCTAAAAAACCTGCAAAAGTATAATTTACCTAACGCCGATAACGAGCACCTGCAGTTGCGCCAAACAACATCAAGCAAGGAAAGTCGCCGTTTACAGGTACTTAAAACGCATAATATCGTATTACTTTGCGGCGATAACCTGCCGGACTTTGACATGCTGTATGAAAATAAGCCAGCCGAAGGAAAACGGAACGATGTTACTGTGCAGCTACGCGAACAGTTTGGTAAAAAGTTTATAGTTCTGCCAAACCCTGCATACGGCGACTTTGAAAGCGCGTTATTTAACTTCAACTACAAGCTTACCCAAGCACAAAAGGACAGTATTATCAATAGTAAGGTTAAAACAGATAAGCAATAAAATACTATTCTACCAACAATCCACCACCTATGATTATCCTCGAAAATGAATTTTTAAAGGCTGCTATTGATCCTAAAGGAGCGCAGCTATCCTCGTTAATAGATAAAGCAACCGGCTTTGAGCAAATGTGGCAGGCCAACCCCGATGTTTGGGCTTACCACGCACCTAACCTTTTCCCTATAGTTGGCCAGCTTAACAATGACGAGCTGATAGTTGACGGGCAAAAGTACCCTATGAAAAGGCACGGCTTTGCACGCCAAACCGATTTTATAACGGTTGATGCAGACGATGCACATGCCAGCTTCTCGTTACCATACTCGCCACTAACGCTTGAGGTCTATCCTTATAAATTTGATTTCCAGGTTTTGTATATGCTGATAGACAATGCCTTGCGCGTAACGTACAAGGTTATTAACCGCGATGATAAACGCGTTTACTTTTCTGTAGGCGGGCATCCTGCGTTTAACGTGCCGTTTAATGAAGGCGAAAAGTTTGAAGACTATTATTTAAAGTTTGAGATGCAGGAAGAACTGCATACACATTTGCTATCCGCCCAGGGTACATTTACAGGCGAAACTCACCCGGTGCCAACGCTCGACAAAAAGCTTCACTTAACAGCAGACTTATTTGCAGCTGATGCATTGGTTTTTAAAAATATCAGATCGAGGATGGTAACAATAAAAAGCGATAAGCACGACAGGACACTTTCTGTAGAGTTTCCGCATTTTAACTATCTGGGATTATGGAATAAGCCAGGTGCAAACTTTTTATGCATCGAACCATGGTTGGGCTGTGCCGACAGCGCATCAGGCCCAACGGATATTTCAGCAAAAGAGGCTATACAAAAGGTTGATGTGGGCCATGTTTTCGAGGCATCGTATTACATCAGCATTTAAGCCAGGTTGTTTTTTAACTTTTTTAAAACATTTACGTTGGTTTAATGATTAATTGATGAAACTTACATATTAAAACTATGAAAAAGAAAATTTATCTAATCGCAATGACCATGCTGCTTACGGTAGCAGCTTTTAACAGCAACGCAGCAACCTTTAACGACGACAAGAAAGCTTTTAAAGAAGCTGCAGCTAACATGACACAAGAGCAGAAAGATGCTCGTGTTGCTGAGATCAAACAACGCGTTGAAGAGATCAAAGCAATGGATAAATCTGGCTTGAACAAAGCTGAGAAAAAAGAATTGAAATCTGAATTGAAAAGCCTTAAACACGAAGCTCAGGCAATGGGTGGCGGCGGCGTTTACCTTTCAGTTGGTGCTATTATCATCATCATCTTGGTATTGATCCTGATTTTATAATCAGCCATCAGTATTTATAAAAAAGGTTGCCTGCGTACCGCAGGCAACCTTTTTTATTTTGTGTACTTGCACTTCTATTTTACCGGAGCTGCCGATGGTAATAATTCGCTTAATACAGGATGATCCAATGTAGATATATCTTTATGGTCTCCGCCCAACTCATCAAACACTATTACTTCATTAATACCTTTCTTCAACCATCCGGCAGGGACGTATATGGTTTGGGTTGGGCCTATTTGCCAATATTTACCCAGGTTATGGCCATTTAAAAATACCACGCCTTTACCAAAGCCGTGCATATCTAAATAGGTATCGCCGGTAGTGCGTAAGGCAAATGTTCCGCGGTAAAGGGCCGGCTGATCAACATCTCCTGCCTGTTGCGGCAAAAACCTAAAGCCTGCTGTTGTTGACAGCGGGAATTGGTACATCTTCCAGCCGAAGAGTTCCTGCCCGTTGATAGTTACTTTCTCTGTAATGCCTTTGTGGTTATCAATCAGATAAGGACCGTAATTTATCCGCCCGTTATTTTCTACCAAAATATCCAATACGCTGTTGGCTGTGGGGCTGTTTAACTGGACCGAATCCTGTTTAAGCCGGCGATCCAAAATACTGATGCGTTTGCCATTCAAATATACCGTAGCATAGTCGCGTAGCTCTTTAATTTTTAACAAGCCGTTTACAGCACTTGGCAAAGTTGTGCGGTAAAGTACATAGCCATACCCTTGGTCAAGGTCTTCAAAGTTCACTGGCTTATCAGCCTCTACCGGCTTTGGTAAGTTGCTGAATATATTTGCAACACCGCTTACTTTAATAGCTTCAAGCGCTATGGTACGCTTCTTTTTTTCGGGCACAGGCGGCAATGTTACACCAGGAGGCAAGTGTTTGCCAATAACCTCTCTAAACTTAAAAAATTTAGCCGTGGGGTTGCCCGACTCGTCTAACGGGGCATCATAATCATAGCTGGCTGTCTGTGGCGAATAAGGCTCGGTTTTGCTCATGTTGGCGCCATTCATAAAATCGCGCGTGGTACCACCATGAAACATATACATATTAATGGATATACCCGCTGCCAATACTGCATCAAGCTTTTTGGCGTCGTTATCAGCATTGCTGCCGCTATGGTGTTTACCCCAGCTATCAAACCAACCTGGGTACCACTCGGCAATGTAGTAAGGTCCCTTGCCATTGTGGTATTTGTTAATGAGTTGCTTAACCTTGCCCGGATCATCCTCGCCGTTAACAGCGGGCAAGTGGCCCGGCAAATAACCGGCAGGCATTTGCGTTGCGCCATCGCAGGTAAACAGCAAACCGTCAAAGCCTGCCTCGCGAAAAATCTTTTGGTTTAAATCAAGGTATTCTTTATCGTTGCTGTAGCTGCCGTACTCGTTTTCTATCTGCACCATTAGGATATTGCCGCCATGCGTTACCTGCAGCGGGGCAAGTTGCTTACCCAGTTGCATCATATAGTTACGGTAGGCGTTTATAAAGGCTGGATCTTTACTGCGCACTTTCATGTTTTTGTCTTTCAGCAACCACCAGGGGTATCCGCCAAACTCCCATTCGGCGCAGGCATAGGGGCTCGGGCGCATAATTACCCATAGGCCTTCCTCTTTTGCTATGCGTACAAATTCGGCAATATCATTGTTACCGCTAAAATCGTACTTGCCCTGTACCGGCTCATGGGCGTTCCAAAAAACGTAAGTGCCAATAGTATTCAATCCCATGGCCTTAGCCATTTTCATACGTTCGCGCCAGTATTCGCGCGGTATACGGGCACAATGCATTTCGCCCGATATCATTTGCAGCGGCTTGCCGTCAAGCAAAAATGTGCTATCGCCAAGTGCGAAGGTATGTTCGGTAGTTTGTGCCGTTACCGTGTTGATCAAACTAAAGAACAGGGAACAGCAAAGTAATAATCGCTTCAGCATTTTTTTTTCTCCGTTAAAACAGGCCCAACTGGCCCTTATCATCCATGTCGATATCATCGGGGTTGGTGATCTCCAAATCTATTTTTTTGGATGGCACAGGTTGGGAAGATGATTGCACCGACTTCAACGCAGCATCAGCGGACTGTGAGAGTTCCTGTGATTTTTCATTTACCGCTGTATCACTAACGGAATTTGACGCTTCAGATTGTGGCTTAGTGCTGGCCAAAGGTGCTTCATCTGTAGTAGCCTTCTCCTCGCCTGTTATGATGATCTCCGTATCCTCTACAGAATCAGGGGCAGGGTCCGGCACATCTTCTTCATCATCATGCTCGGCAATTAACTCAACCGACTTAACTTGATGTACCGACAGGCGATTACCCATAGCCTTCATTCCCTTTATGTCTATAAGGTCGGTAAGATTAATTTCGGCCATTTCCTCAACCAATGCCTTGCCTTTCAGTTGCTCAACCTTTACAACCGGCTGCGCAGCGCCACTTATGATGATTAGCTTCGAGCCAGCCTCCTCACTAATGATGCTGGTTTGTTTACCTATAACCGTATTCTCGAACAAGAAACGCTTAACCATGTAGTTTTTACTCTTACCATCATAATGCACAACGGCAAACACCTTGGCCGGATCATACTTTTCTATCAGTATCATCTTGTCATCAAAGTGGTTGTTCAGGTCAAAACTGGTAAGCTCATATATACCGTTGCTCATTACGGTAAGTACACGATCGTCGCCATCAAACTCGCCAAGATATTTGCCCCGGCTATCGGCATTAAGGCGTTTTAAGATATCATCATACCATATTTTGCGCCCGGCCAGGGTTGATACGCCCTTGCTTTTCAGCACAATTTTTTTGATAGGATATTTTGTAACGATATTACCCATAGAGCCACGGCCCTTGATGGCAATTGTGGCAAAGTCCTCATCAAAATTCAATTTCTTCAGTTTTGAATGAGGCTTTAGCTGCACGTTCACCACCTCGGCCTCGCCATTGGGATTGGCCGTAAAGTAAATCATTTTCGAGCCCTTGGTACCTTTCGTAAGGTCGTACTCCTTGTCACGGGTGATACCTGTAACCGAGAAACGTTTGATGTAGGCAACCCCTGTCTGACCGTCTTTGTAAATCATGTTGTAAACGGTGCGCTCATCGTTTTTCTTGAAGACGGCAACATGTTGAATATCCTTACCTACAAAAACCTTATCCTGAACCTTAGTTACAATAAAGCGCCCATCGTTACGGAACACAATAATATCGTCAATATCAGAGCAGTCTCCAACCAGTTCAACGTTATCATCCTTTTTAAGGCCCGAACCAATAAAGCCGTCAACCTTATTTACATATAGCTTAACGTTGGCCAGCGCAACCTGTGCAGCTTCCACCCTGTCAAAAGTGCGCAGTTCGGTTTTACGTTCGCGGCCCTTGCCGTACTTCTCTTTTAGTTTTTCGAACCAGGCAATAGTGTAATCGGTAAGGTGCTTAAGGTGGTGCTTAACCTGTTTAATTTCCTGCTCCAGATTTTTGATCTGCTCATCCGTTTTCTTCACATCAAAACGGGTAATGCTGCTCATTGGCTTATCAATAAGCCTTTTATAATCCTCGTTGGTTATAGGGCGGTAAAACTGTGCAAAAAACGGCTCGAACAAACGGTTGAGCACAGCTACTACAGTCTCAAAGTCTGAAGAACTTTCATAATCCGGATGCTTATACATCCCCTCCTGGATAAATATTTTTAGAAGGCTGCTGAAGAAAATCTTCTCCATCAGCTCCTTCAACCTTATTTCCAGCTCCTGTTTTAAAAGCGCTTTGGTGAAATGCGTACTCTCGGTAAGCATATCGTTTACGCTCATAAAGCGAGGCTTGTCATCCTGTATTACGCAGGTGTTTGGCGATATAGATACCTCGCAATCGGTAAAAGCATACAAGGCATCAATGGTAACATCAGGAGATATGCCCGGCGCAAGGTGCACTACGATCTCGACACTCTGAGCCGTATTATCCTCAATCTTCTTGATCTTGATCTTGCCCTTATCATTGGCAGATATTACACTATCAATAAGTCCGCCTGTTGTGGTCGAGAATGGTATCTCGGTTATTACAAGCGTCTTTTTATCGCGCTCCATGATTTTGGCACGCACGCGTACCTTGCCGCCGCGCTGGCCCTCATTGTAGTTTGTAGTATCGGCCATGCCGCCCATGGTAAAGTCGGGCACAAGGTTAGGCCTTACGCCCTGTAGTACCCCTATGGATGCATCAATCAGCTCGATAAAATTATGCGGCAAAATCTTGGTTGCCAAACCTACTGCTATACCTTCGGCTCCCTGGGCAAGCAACAGCGGGAACTTTACCGGTAAAGTAATTGGCTCCCGGTTACGCCCGTCATAACTGGCTTGCCAAACGGTAGTATCGGGGTTAAACACCACATCGAGCGCAAACTTTGATAACCTGGCTTCGATGTAACGCGGTGCAGCGGCCGAGTCGCCTGTTACAGGGTCGCCCCAGTTGCCCTGGCAATCTATCAGCAGGTTCTTCTGCCCTATCTGTACCATTGCATCACCAATAGAAGCGTCGCCATGCGGGTGGTACTTCATGGTGTTACCAATAACGTTGGCGGCCTTATTAAAACGCCCGTCGTCCATTTCCTTAAGGGAATGCAATATGCGGCGCTGTACCGGCTTTAAACCATCGTTAATGTGGGGTACGGCACGGTCAAGTATCACGTACGAAGCATAGTCGAGAAACCAGTTTTCATACAGGCCATTAAGAGAAGTTACGTTTTGAAGCTTATTTTCTTCGATATTTTCGGGCAAATCGTTATTACTCAGATCGTCGCTCATTAGTTACTCAAAAAATTACGGATTGGTAAATATAAGCATCCGGGCTTACTTTACCAGTTTAAATGGCTTTGATGTTTTGCATAATTACATTAAGTTGGCATCTAATAAATCTGCAGATCAAAAAATATTTAATGACTGATAAAGAATTTCCGACTTGGTGAACAGAGAGTTTGGATCACCGACCTTGGCCACTACAGAGCAGTACCTTGATATACATCAACCGATTTACGACGGTAACCAAATAAAAATTGAACGAATAGACAGAGAAAAAGTCAACAAAGAGGGGGTTATTATAGCTTATGTTCCAATACAAGGCGAATACTTTGCATTTGCCTTGTACATTAATGTTAGTAGTAATGACATTACGGGGATTATCACAGAGTCTCGTAATTCTGTGTTTCTGAAAGCGACGTCTACAACCTTAACTGCTAAACAAATATTTGAAGATTTAGACATTGTTGGCTACACCACCCACTGGCACTTTGAAGACAACATAAATGATGGAGCTAAGTTAAGTTATGTAGTATTCGAACCCAACCCGGAACCCGATGAATTTGAAGATAAAATTCTTAAACTTTTATTGATTCTTAAAAGCCATCAAGAAAAGTTACTTGGCCTATCTTACGCTGTAACATATTACCTTCATGTTGTCATGGACTTTCATGGAAGGAATCAAATGCTGGGTTCGATCATCCTGAGTGAGCAATGCATCACCTTACTTAATAATTTGAACCTTAAAATTCAATTCGATATTACATCTTGGGGAAACACCTTTAAGTCTTAACTAATTATTCCCTCAGCTTTTTCAACTCCCTTAGCATTGCACCGTAATCCATATGGCGGGCGGTTGCGTTTATGGTTGCAGCAATGCGGTTGGCGCGGGTTTGCTCGGTCTTGGCATCGTTTATCCACTTTATAAAATAGCCCCTGTGAGATTTACTCAGGCTATTAAAAAATGCCAGGGCTTGTGGTTCGTCCCCGAGGCAATCGAGCAGGTCATCGGGAGCTTCGATCTTAAAATCCTTATCATGCGCCAGACTTACACGTAACATAGCGCCTGCCTCTTTCCGCAACGCCTTTCTTATCTGTTGCTTTATTGCTAACAAAAAGTTACCATTACCCATAGGCATAGCCGATAAGCCGCTCACCGCAACTTCATCCAATTTACCTTTTACCCTGAAAGCTTGCTTATTTCCAGGCAGCAAATCTTGAGCTAAATCTGCCGGCAACTCAATGTAACTCCAGCCTTTCTTATCTCCCGGCTCGGAAACCTGTAAAATAATGGTGTTAAAATCAACCATGAGTAAACAAATATACATCAGTTGGGTGCAAATGTTAAAAGATTGTTAAATCGTTCAATTTGAGCCAAAACGGTGTAACGAAGCGATGCGCACCTGCATCTTATAGATATAAATTTATTAAAAACCACAAAATAAAAATACCATGAAAACTATCAAATCAATTGTTTTAGGCCTTGCCCTTTTAGTAGTATGCGGCACATCGGTTAACGCAACTGCCATTATTGATAAAAACGACGGACTTACCAAAACCTACGCCGTTAATACGTACGTAAACGCCATGACGCGCGGTAAACTTGACGGCTTTAACGACGTGCTCGACAAATCGGCCAGGTTTAGTATGCTGCGCGGCAAGCAGGTTTTAAATTTCGATAAAAAAGAAATGATGCAGTATATGCAGAAAGGTAAGAATGTATCTCAGGCTTGCACAACCAGCACCAGTATTGTAGAAAGTAATGACGATGCTGCCGTAATACGTGTTGATATGCAATATGACAACTTTGTACGCAGCAATTATTTAACCATTGCCAATACCGGCAACGGCTGGAAAATTACCAAAGTGTACAGCGTTTTTAAATAGTCCTTCTATATAGTTAAGTTAGTGTTTAAGTGTTGAAAAGGCTCCCCATAAACGGGGAGCCTTTTTTAGTTTACATATGGTTGCAATACGGCCTGCCACCTGTCGTACCCGCGACTGTTAAGGTGCAGCATATCCTTCTCGAATAATCCAGGGTCGGGCTTTGAAGTTACCGGATCAAGAATGGTGGTTGATACATCAATAAAATGCCCGTTTCCCCTGCTTAACAAAAATATTTTTATCAGCCTGTTAGCCGCACGTACTTGGTCGTCATATTTAGCACGACTTGGGCTGGGCTTAACCGACATGAAATAGATTTCGGCCTTGGGCAATTTCTGCTCCAGCATAGCCCATAGTTTTGTAAACTCTTGCGCTACAAATACGCCACTTTTACCGGCAGCTATATCATTTTCACCTGCGTAAATAAATACCTTTTTTGGCTTATAGGGCAGTAGGATATATGACGTATAATAATCTACCAATTGCTCAAGCGTACTACCGCCTACCCCACGCCTGATTATAGGTTTATCGCTAAAGCGCTGTTCAAGATCGGTCCATTTACGAATAGACGAGCTGCCTATAAACAGGATGCCGTTTTTTGGCGGCATGCTAATGCTATCCTGCTTTTTAAAATCGCGGATCTCATTATCAAAAGGGAAACCGGTTTGCGCCTTTGCAGATATAGCGGCTGTACCCAGTATAAATAGTATTATTAGTTTTAGTTTCATGCGGTATGTGTTAAACGCTCTTCAAAAAACATAAACGGCAACATGCTTTGTATATTATTTATTACCCAAACAGGGCCATTTATGCAGTATAACAATACCCTTAGCGACTGGTTTTGCATTTTTTCGCACTCGGCCATTACCTGCAGGCACGAGCCGCATGATGTAATAGGCTTAAGCAACTCAAATTCATCGGTCTGCGCAGTAACCGCCATGCTAATAACGGGATCATTTTTATGATTGGCTCCCCAGTTAAAAATCGCAACACGCTCGGCACAAAGGCCCGATGGGTAAGCAACATTTTCCTGGTTACTGGCATGGAGTATTTTACCGCTTTGCAATTGCAGTGCCACGCCTACCCTAAATTTTGAATAAGGGGAATGTGAGGTAGCCAAAGCTTTTTCGGCTTCAAGGCACAGGTTTTTATCAGCCTGCACTAATTCATCAAATGCGTTGTATTCGGTAAAAGCTATTTTAATTTCGTGTTCTGTCATTTACTTAACTCTCCTGAAAAAGAGGGGGATACAAGATAGCGGAATTATATTTAATTAGCAACAGTAGCCCTAAACAAAAAGGAGACACAATACCTTGCGTCTCCTTTGAAAAAATAATGTATTGGGTTTACACCGCTACCGGCAACTCCTCTTCTGTTAAGTTTTCAGCTATGAGCGGATTCACGGTTTCGTCGTCTTTCTCAACCCGCAGGTTATTTACAATATGTTGCTGACGGGTTGGGGTATTCTTGCCCATGAAGTATTCTAACAGGCCTTTAATATCGGCACCCTTTAATATCACCGGATCAAGGCGGATATCTTTACCAATAAACAATCCAAACTCATCTGGCGATATCTCTCCCAGCCCTTTAAAGCGAGTTATCTCGGGCTTGTTGCCCAGTTTGGCAATGGCGTTGCGGCGTTCTTCATCGCTGTAGCAATAAATAGTTTCCTTTTTGTTGCGCACCCTGAATAGCGGCGTTTGCAAAATAGATACGTGACCGGCTTTCACCAAGTCAGGGAAGAACTGCAAAAAGAAGGTCATCAGCAGCAAACGGATGTGCATCCCATCAACATCAGCATCTGTTGCTATTACTATGTTGTTATAGCGCAGGGCATCAATGCCGTCTTCAATATTTAGGGCGTGCTGCAACAGGTTAAACTCTTCGTTTTCGTAAACCACCTTTTTGGTAAGGCCAAAGCAGTTAAGCGGCTTACCCTTCAGGCTAAACACTGCCTGCGTCATCACATCACGCGATTTTGTGATGGAGCCGCTGGCCGAATCGCCCTCGGTTATAAAAAGCGTGGTATCCTGCCTGCGTTCGTGGTTATCATCAAAATGAAGCTTACAATCGCGCAGCTTGCGGTTGTGTAACGACGCTTTTTTTGCACGATCATTAGCCAATTTTTTAATACCGGCAATGTCTTTTCGTTCCCTTTCAGATTGCAGAATCCTTGCTTTTAACGCGTCAGCAGTTGCCTGATTTTTATGCAGGTAATTATCAAGTTCGCGCTTTACAAAATCGCCAATAAAAGTGCGCACGCTTGGCCCATCCGGACCAACATTTTGCGAACCCAGTTTAGTTTTAGTTTGCGACTCGAAAACTGGCTCTTGCACCTTCACCGCGATAGCAGCTACAATAGACGCGCGGATGTCTGTTGCTTCAAAATCCTTCCCGTAAAACTCCTTAATGGTTTTTACAACAGCTTCGCGAAAGGCTGCCTGGTGCGTACCGCCCTGCGTGGTATGCTGGCCATTAACAAATGAATAATATTCCTCGCCGTATGCTTGACCGTGCGTCATGGCTATTTCGATATCTGTTCCTTTAAGGTGAATGATAGGATAGCGCAAGTTTTCGGTATCGGCATTACGGGAAAGCAGATCATAAAGTCCACGCTCCGAAAAATATTTCTGGTTGTTGAAATTAATGGTAAGGCCCGAGTTCAGGAAAACATAGTTCCATATCATATTTTCCACAAACTCCGGTATAAAACGGTAGTGGCGAAATATCGAATCGTCCGGGTAAAAGTTGATGGCAGTACCGTTACGCTGCGAAGTTTCTTTTTCGGGCTCGTCGCGTACCAGTTTGCCTTTGGCAAACTCGGCTATTTTGGTTCGGCCATCGCGGTAGCTTTGCACGGTAAAGGAAGTAGACAAGGCATTTACCGCCTTGGTACCTACACCATTTAAACCTACCGACTTTTGGAAGGCCTTGCTGTCGTACTTACCACCGGTATTTATCTTGGATACGCAATCAATTACTTTACCTAACGGTATGCCACGGCCATAATCGCGCACAGCAACCTTGTGGTCGCTCATGTTAATGTCGATAGTTCTGCCCGCACCCATCACAAACTCATCAATCGAGTTATCTACAATCTCTTTCAGCAAAACATATACGCCATCGTCATAGGCGGAGCCATCGCCCAATTTACCAATGTACATACCCGGCCTTAAGCGGATGTGTTCTTTCCAGTCGAGCGAGCGGATACTATCGTCGTTATAATTTATATTCTCTGCCATATATCAATCCTGTTTCGCGGGGTTGCGATACGCCCCATTTGCAAAAATAAAGTTCCACATCTAAAATCGTGTTTAAATGTGTCAACTTATTAACATTAAATATTACTCTTTAAACTTTAGGCAAGTACTGGCCTGGGTTACATACTTAAAAAAGTCGGGGCCTTTTTCATTGCTGAAACAAACGGCAAGCACGGTACCAATATGATCTTTTTGCAGGGTCACCAACAATGCATATTTATACCGCTTGGTAACTTTCCTATCCAGCAGGTTTAACAAGTACGATCGGCCGCCATCTGCATTATAGCGCGCGGTAAGATTGGCCGGTATGGTACGGGTAAAAAAGTTAGTTTCGCCTGTAAGGGCGATAGCCGTTGCATTACCAAGACCAAGGTATAGGGAGTCGGGGTTGGCCAGTTCAGCTTTGTCATCATCACGGTTCTTTTCATAGCTTGCCCAGTTCTCTTTTTGCGACCGCACCTGGAACCATATTTCAAATTCCTTACCGGGCAGCTCCATACCATAGTCGAAAGAAAAGTCTTCGTTATTGGGTACAACCGTTTCCCTGAAACCGGCCGGAAAGGTAAAAGTCAGGCTAGCCTGTTCTGCAAGTTCTTTAAAAGCTTTTAGCCGTGCGCCCGGCTGCTGCGGTTTGTTATTTTGTGCAGCAACTTTCATAATTTTTACCCGACCATTGATTTTAGGTGCCTGCTTCTTGTTTTGAGCCCACAGCGTAGCGGCGCAAAACAACAGCACGAGGGTTGTAATTATTTGCTTAAATTGCTTCAAGTAGTTTTTTGGAAATTAGGGCAGATGTAAAACTAATTACCGAATTTAATACTTCGGTTTTACAATTAAAATTTAAATTTAAAAATAAACGTAGCGTATAAATGAGCATACAACCACGGCTAACCCGGTTTGATTTGAGCATGATTGTTATAAGCCTGGTAATTGGCATGGGTATATTTGGCAGCCCCAGCGATGTTGCCGTAAAGGCCGGCAATACCTGGATATTTTTTGGCGCCTGGATATTTGGCGGCGTTGTTACCCTGTGTGGTGCACTTACCTTTGCCGAAATAGGTGCGCGCTACCCTGCCACCGGTGGTTTTTATAAGGTGTTCTCATATTGCTACCACCCGGCATTTGCTTTTATGATCAATTGGGTGCTGGTTATCAGTAATGCTGCATCTGTTGCGGCGGTGGCATTATTGGGTGCCGAATACATCAACCCCATTTTACTGCCGGCCAGCTTTCAAAACGCAACGGGCACCAAGCTCACCACCATAGCAACCGTTTTGGTGCTATATGTTATAAACTTTTTAGGTATAAAGCTTAGCGCACGTGCGCAAAATGTGCTCAGCATTTTTAAGGTGGTTGCTATTTTGATTTTATGCACCGCCATTTTTAAAAGTGACGCTACACCTAAAGCTGCCATAGCTGCCCTGCCTGCAAACTACAACATGGTTACGGCTTTTGGCCTTAGCCTGGTTGCAGTGTTTTTCACCTATGGCGGGTATCAGCAAACTATCAATTTTGGTGGTGACATTATCGATGCCAAGCGCAATATTCCTAAGGCGGTATTTGTAGGTATAGGCACCGTAATTGTATTGTACTTGGCTATTAATTACGCCTACTATGCCGTGTTAGGCTTGGGCGGACTGCAGCAAACCCGTACGCTGGCAGCACATTTGGCAGGGGTTATTTTCGGCGCAACAGGCTACAAAATAACATCTATATTAATGTTTGTATCGGTGCTGGCCTATGTTAATGTAAACATTTTGGCCAACCCGCGCGTGTACTATGCAATGGCCGAAGATGGCATCTTGCCATCCATATTTAAGCGCGTAAACCAGCGCACGCAAGTACAGGAGTTTGGCATGAGCTTTTTTGTAGCCGCGGCATTAGTTATCCTTTTCTTTGTAGGCTCGTTTAGCGAAATGCTTAAATATGTAATGTTTTTTGATACCATTGGCCTATCATTAGCGGCAGTAGCCATTTTTATCCTCCGCAAAAAAACCAGGGATATGGATACCAGTAATATCTACACGATAAAGTTGTTTCCGCTTATCCCCCTGGTATTCATCATAGCTTATTGGTTTGTTACCATTAATATCTTCATCACTTTTAAAGATGATCCTTACGCCGCCCTATGGTGCCTTGCCGCTTACGTGCTTGGCCTGGGTATTTATTACATCGGCGCACGCAACAAAAAGACAGCCTCACCCGATAATTAACTAATGGATATTTCATACATCATAAATGAGCTGGGCGAAGAACGCGGCAGCTATTTTAACGCCGTTGCCCCGCCCATTATTCAAAGCAGTAATTTTACTTTTAATACTGTTGATGATTTCCGGAATGCTCTGGGCGATGAGTTTGAGGCCAACCTTTACTCGCGTGGTAATAACCCCACGCTGAATATTTTGCGCCAAAAATTGGCTGCGCTTGATGGTGCCGAAGATGCATTGGTATTTAGCAGCGGCATTGCGGCCATTACCGTACCCGTGTTAGCCTTACTTAAACAGGGCGATCATATAATATCGGTTGACAATCCATATAGCTGGACGGTTAAGCTTTTCAAAAACTTCCTGGCAAAATTCGGTATTGAAACCACTTTTGTTGACGGCACTAAAACCGAAAATTTTGAGTTTGCCCTACGGCCAAATACCCGGCTCATTTACCTGGAAAGTCCTAACACTTTTAGTTACGATCTGCAGGACTTGCAAGCTGTGGCCGTACTGGCAAAACAACATGGCATCATAACCATGATCGACAACAGCTACTGCACGCCGCTTTTTCAGCAGCCTGCCAAGTTGGGTATCGACCTCGTGGCACAGTCGGCCACCAAATATATTGGCGGGCATTCTGATGTTGTAGCGGGCATTCTTACGGGCAGCAAGGCTTTGATTAAAAAAATCTTCGATCATGAGTTTATGAATACAGGTGCCAGCCTATCGCCGCACTCGGCATGGCTGCTTATAAGGGGCTTGCGCACGCTACCGCTCCGGTTGCAACGCAGTTTTGAAAGTACCGGTAAAGTTATAGCCTGGCTTAAGCAGCAACCGCAGGTAGATAAAGTACTTTGGCCCTTTGATGGCGACTTTAAACAAGCTGATTTGGCCCGCCAGCAAATGACAGGTTGCGGTGGTCTGTTTAGCTTTACGTTGAAAGATTCGACACTACCAAAGATTGAAGCATTTTGCAATAATCTAAAGCATATCCTTATGGCTGTTTCATGGGGCGGCCATGAAAGCCTGGTTATACCAGCTATTGCCGGCATTGCCAAGACTGATTATGACATCGGCAACTTTCGCCACCAATTAATCCGGGTTTATGTCGGGCTGGAGGAACCTGAGTATTTAATAAATGACCTTAAACGAAGCTTAAACCTATCTTTTTAAATTTTTTTAATAAGTATTTTGTTTTTTACCATTTGGTTTATTAAGTTTGTTTTAATGATTAATAGACAATCATTTACAAAAGCATTTTGGTTCTCCCTGCGTAAGGGGTTTAATTTTTATAGTTAATTGGTTGGTAAATCCTCGCTTCGGTGGGGATTTTTTTTGCAGCCAATTATTAAAAACCTGATTCTATTTAACATACATATGGCAAGATTAAATTTATTGGAAGAGACGCGTTATGAGAAGCTGCCGGTAACGGTATATGCCGATCAGCAGACGGCCTCACTGGCAGTAGCGGGGCGCATAGCAGCGCTGATCCGCAGCAAACAGGCACAAGGCAAGCCCGCAGTACTGGGC
>NZ_VOEJ01000005.1 GCF_007846085.1 Mucilaginibacter pallidiroseus | reverse complement strand
AGTACTTTTGCCCATGTTGAATATTTAAGTGTGGTAACTCAAATATCAACAACAAAGGGGTAGCTATAAACTACCCCTTAACTTTTCCAAAAATATTTTACCGGACAACAGTGAACTTGTTTCAGCATCCCACAAGCTTAGGAGCCATACACTCGGGATGCCGACATGCATCGGCATGACCCAGGTAGTCATTGCCGTCGGCTTCAGCCGACGGATGCTAAGCAAGTATGCCATTCGCATATTCCATCGCCTCGCCCAATTTATCAAGGTCGAGATCAAGCTGGATATTGTTGTGCAACAGGTAGGCAACTACATTTTCGGTAGCTATATTGCCGGTTAGGTCATCTTTGGCCATTGGGCAGCCGCCATAGCCTTTTAAAGAGGTATCAAACTTGCGGCATCCTGCATCGTATGCAGCAGCGATTTTTTCCTGCCATGTTTCTGTTGTCGAGTGCAAGTGTAAGCCAAGTTCAATTTGCGGAAACGCATTTTGAAGGGCGGGGTAAAGAATGCTTATCTGTTCGGGTGTTGCAATGCCAATGGTATCTGAAAGGGCAATTTGCGTTATTCCTTCCTGCACAAGCTTGCCTGTCCAGTTTAAAACAGCTTCTGTACTCCAATCGTCGCTGTAGGGGTTGCCAAATCCCATGGATAAGTAAACCAATGGCGTTTTATTTTTAAGGGCACACAACCCTGCTATTTGCTTAACAGTGTCGAGCGCTTCAGTTATAGACGCATTTGTATTACGCAGCTGGAAGGTTTCTGAAATGGAGAATGGAAACCCAAGGTAGCTTATTTCATCAAATTGTGCGGCTTGCTCCGCTCCGCGATAATTGGCAACAATGGCCAGCAGCTTAGTGCGGTTGCCGGGTGTAATATCAAGTTGTGCCAATACCTCGGCCGTATCCCTCATTTGCGGAATAGCCTTGGGCGATACAAAGCTGCCAAAGTCAATGGTATCAAAACCAACCTGCAAAAGCAGGTTAATGTAATGCGCTTTAACTTCGGCGGGTATATAGTTGTGCAGCCCCTGCATGGCATCGCGGGGGCACTCAGTTAATTTTACGGCATTGCTCATTGATTGCGAAAATTAATCCACTTGAGAAACCTGCATATCCTTTTGATGCAGTTCTTCACGGGCAAATTTACGGATGATGATGCGGTTTCCGCCATTATAGGTAACGTAGCTTGCAATCCAGTTAATGAAAACCACAACGCGATTACGGCCACCCATCAGCGATATTAAGTGTACAAACATCCATATTAACCAGGCAAAAAAGCCCTGAAACTTGATCTTCCCTAAATCTGCAATAGCTTTATTACGACCTATTGTTGCTAACGATCCCTTGTCGTTGTATTTAAACGGAACGGTTTGCTCACCTCGTAACAGCTTAAGGATGTTTTTACCTGTAGCCTCGCCCATTTGTATTGCCACTTGAGCAACACCAGGGTGGCCCTTAGGTGTGTCTTTGGTAATCATGGCAGCAACATCACCAATGGCAAATATATTGCTGGTGCCAACTACGCGGCAAATCTCATCGGTACGTATGCGGTTGCCTTTTTCAATGGCATCTTTTGAAACGCCCTCGGGCACAACACCCATAACACCGGCACTCCAAATCACATTTTTGGTTTTGATGCTTGTACCATCACCAAAGGTTATTTCCTCGCCATTGTAGTTTTCTACTTTAGCCCCAAGCATCAGTTCTACACCCATTTTCTTGAGATAACCTTCAGCAGCTTTTGACCCTTCTTCCGAAAAAGGCCCTAAAACTTTCGGCAAAAAGTCTACGAGGTAAACTTTCATTTCATCCTTTACCAGTTCCGGATAATCTTTGTTCAAAACGTGATTACGCAATTCGGCCAAGGCGCCTGCAAGCTCTACACCGGTAGGGCCGGCGCCAACCAATACAAATGACAGGTATGGCGCTCTTTCTTCTTTAGAAGCCTTTAAATTGGCCTCCTCAAGGTTTTGCAGCACCAGATAGCGCAGGTTTAATGCTTCAGGTATAGATTTCATTGGCATTGCATAATGCTCAATGTCTTTGTTGCCAAAAAAGTTGGTAGTTGAGCCTGTAGCAATTACCAGGTAGTCGTACTGCATATCGCCAATGCTTGTATGCACTGTGTTGGTTGCCTGGTTAATCCCGGTAACCTCGGCATTGCGAAAACGCAGGTTTTTTTGCCCTTCAAAGTTTTTGCGCAGCGAAAACGCAATCGACTCGCACTCCAAACTTCCGGTTGCCACCTGGTATAACAGCGGCTGAAAAGTATGATAGTTATGCTTATCAATTAATATGATCTCAACCGGCTTATCTGCAAGCTGCTTGGCCACTTCTATGCCGCCAAAACCGCCGCCTATTATAATTACCGTCGGAAACTTCGATTGATCGTTGCCATTCATGGTGTTGTATGTGTAGTGTTTGTAATAATTAATTTGATTTACCGCCAAGCATACGGCCAATGTATTTATAGTTTGCGCCCGGATGTGAGATTAGGGGGCCGGACGTTAACCTAATAGTATAACAAAAAAGGCCCCAAATGTTCTTTGGGGCCTTTTAAATAAAAGTGTTATTTATTATTTAAGGTCTTTTTTCCCAAAGTCGACGATTACCGGCGAAGCTACACAGATTGATGAATAAGTACCGAAAAGTACACCCACTAATAGTGCGAATGAGAAACCGCGAATAACGTCACCACCGAAGATGAACAATACAACCAATATCAATACCACGGTTAAAGCGGTGATAATGGTACGGCTTAATGTACTGTTGATAGCCTCGT
Organism: Mucilaginibacter pallidiroseus; assembly: GCF_007846085.1. GTDB lineage: Bacteria > Bacteroidota > Bacteroidia > Sphingobacteriales > Sphingobacteriaceae > Mucilaginibacter > Mucilaginibacter pallidiroseus. The sequence goes on along the minus strand of NZ_VOEJ01000005.1, from coordinate 366,776 downwards.
TGATAACCACAGCAGGGTCATCAGTTTTGGCATGGCGATGGTCAAGGAACTCGCGAATACGGTCAAACACTACCACGGTATCATTAATTGAGTAACCAATAACCGTAAGCAATGCTGCGATAAACGCCTGGTCGATATCTAAAGAGAATGGCAATAAACCTTTAAATAACGAGAAGAACGATAATACCAGCAATGAATCGTGCGCGGTAGCAACCATCGCACCAAGGCTAAACTGCCATTTGCGGAAACGGATAAGGATATAAGCCGAGATAACCACGATAGCAAGGATGATAGTCCACTTTGCAGAAGCCTTAACCTCGTTTGCAATAGTAGCCTCAACCTTTTGATGGCTCAAGATCTGGTTAGCAGTAATTTTGGTAGCAGGTGTGCTGTTAAGCGCCTTGATAAGCTCGGCCTGTACTTTATCATCTGCGTTTGCCGCATTGTCGTTAATCATGTAGTTGGTAGTGATGCTGATCTTGTCAGAACCGTAGGTTTTAACCTCGGTACCGCGGCCAAGGGTTGCATCAACTGCATCGTGTACCTGCTCGGTAGTAACACCGTTGGTAAACTTAACTACATAAGTACGGCCACCGCCAAAATCTACACCGTAGTTAAAGCCACGGGTAAACATAGACACTAAACCTGCTGCGATGAAAATACCAGAGAAGGCATAGAATTTAAAGCGGTTTTTAACGAAGCCGTAGTTAGCGTTTTTAAATGTATGAGAGCTCCAAGGGCGTGAGAATTTAATATCCCAGCCTTTTTCAAGCATGTATTCAAAAATTAAACGGGCAATCAGCAATGAGCAGAACAAGGTAGTTACGATACCGATCATCAATGTGGTGGCGAAACCCTGGATAGGGCCCGAACCGAAGATAAACAAGATAACACCTGTTAAGAAAGTACTGATGTTAGCATCAAGGATTGAAGGTAAAGCATGTTTAAAACCATCAGACACGGCAACACGGATTGTTTTGCCCAAGCCAAGCTCCTCACGAACACGCTCGTAAACCAATACGTTAGCATCTACCGCAACACCTAATATCAAAATAATACCGGCAATACCAGGTAGTGTTAACACCGCACGGATACTTACCAATACACCCATCAGGAAAAATACGTTGATCAATACAGCTACTACAGCAACTGTACCTGCACGGTTGTAGTAAGCGATCATGAAAATCAGGATAACAACTAAACCAAGCACGCACGATAATAGACCTGCGCTGATAGCTTCCTGGCCTAATGACGGGCCTACAACTTCTTCGCCGATGATACGGGCTGGTGCCGGCAGGCGACCTGCTTTTAACACGTTGGCTAAATCTTTTGTATCTTCCTGTGTAAAGTTACCGCCAGAGATTGATGACACACCACCGGCAATTTCGTTTTGCACGGTAGGGGCCGAGTAAACGTTATCGTCCAACACAATGGCGATAGCTTTTTTATTGGCACCGTTTGAAGCTTCGGCAGTAATGGTTTTCCATTTTTGGGCACCTTGCGAGTTCATATACATGGTAACTTCGTAGCCGCCTTTCATCTGGTCAACGTCGTTACGTGCATCATTGATCACATCGCCAGTTAATACCGGGCCGTTTTCAGCGCCTGATAATTTGATAGCGAACAACTCAAATACCTTAGTATCCTTAACAGGCTTTACGCTCCAAAGGAATTTAAGGCTCTGCGGAATTACCGATTTTACTTCGGCACTACGCAGGTAAGCGTTAACCTTTGCAGTATCCTTAACAGCAGAACGGCCTACAATAGGGCCTGGCGCTAATTGTGGCTGGCCGCCTTCGCCCTGGTAAACCATTGGTGCCATAACAGCAAATAACGGGTTTTGAGCAGCTAACTTGGCTTGGTTGCCTGCTAATGATGTATCTGAAGCAGTGTTGTTTTTTAATTTGCTGATAAGCGACTTTGCAGAATCGGCATTGATGCCTTTTTTAGCAGCAGTATCAACAGAAGCGGTTTTAGCAACAGTATCTTTTGCCGGAGTTGCAGTTTTTGCTTTGGCAGCAAGGATACCGTTGATGTTGTTTAGCAACGAGTAAATTTCGGTATTATCATAAGTTTGATAAAACTCCAATTTTGCTGTACCTGATAATAGCTTACGCACACGCTCAGGCTCTTTAACACCCGGCAACTCGATCAGGATACGGTTGGTGCTTTTTTGCAACTGTATGTTTGGCTGGGTTACACCAAACTGGTCTATACGGGTATGTAATACGGTGTATGATTGTTGTACAGCAACTGATGCTTGGTCTTTAAGATAGCTCTCAACCTGGCTGTTTGTAGCATTGTACTTTAGCTTGTCCTGGTTGTTGTTGTTTGCAAATATAGCTGCAAGCTTACCGTTAGGTGCAAGTTTCTCATACTCGTTTACAAACAGGGTTATGTAATCTGTTTGGCTGGTTACCAACTGTGCCTGCGCATTTGTAAGCGCCTGTTGAAAAACAGGATCGGTATTGTTGTTTGATAATGACTGTACCAATTCGCGCAAAGAAATTTGCATAGTAACGTTCATACCGCCTTTAAGGTCCAAACCAAGAGCAAGCTCCCTGTCTACACAATATTGGTAGGTATGGCCCAATACCGGATACACCGGTTGGGTAGATATCGAATCGAGATAAGCCCTTTCTTTCTCGGCATTACCCTTAGCATAGTCTTTTGCATCATTTTCAACTTTGTGGGCCACCCAGGTAAATGATAGCTGGTAAAGGCACACAATAGCCAGTATGATGGCAAAAAATTTAATAACCCCTTTTCCTTGCATTGCGAATTAAAATATGTAATGAATTAGTTTATAAGCGTTTTTAATAAGACGGCAAATCTAATAAAATTTCACAAGCATGAAATTTTTAATTGAAACAAAATAATCGGCTTTTTTGTTACCTGCGCTTTAGCGTGATGAACGAGTAAGGTAGCGGATTTTTTTCGTCCGGCTCGTTGTATTCCCGGCTCAATTCGTCCCATTGCTGGTAATCTATTTCAGGGAAAAAAGTGTCGGCTTCAAACTCTTTATGGACAATGGTAAGGTAGATGATATCGGTTTTGTCCATTGCCTGCCGGTAGATCTCGGCACCGCCGCCAATAAACACTTCATCGTCCTGCGCGCAGAGTGCCAGGCCTTCGTCAATTGATTTTACAACTTCGCATCCGGGTATTTGCATGTCCTGCCGGGTGACAACAATATTGCGGCGCCTTGGCAGCGGCTTACCTACCGACTCATATGTTTTGCGCCCCATGATAATGGTACGCCCGGATGTGATCTCCTTAAAATGTTTAAGATCATTCGGCATGTGCCAAAGTAACTGGTTGTTTTTGCCAATAGCGTTGTTTTGGGCTATGGCTACTATGATGGAAATGGTCATTGGGTCATTGGGTCATTGGTCATTTAGTTATTGTTCAATTATTTACTTGCCAATGTATTTAATGTAGCTATTCAGTTTGTGATGAATCGTTTCTAAATCAGAAATAAGTGTAACATGATCTTCATCCGTGATCAGCCCTCTCATTTTACCTTTATTTAGCCAGCTCTTCGTCTCAATGATTGAGCCACGGCTAAAATAGCAAAAGTTCTTGTTCTCTTTATAATGAAACCGGCCGAAGCCTTCAGCAATATTTGCGCTTATCGAATCAGCCGACCTTACCAATTGTTTGCCAATAGTGTCTTTAGCGAAATAATCCCAGGAAATAACTATTGACCAGATTTTATTAGATAAGGCATCCGACAGATTATAAATTTCGAGGTCTTCGATTTTATTGCTCATTCAAGTTTAGGTTTAAAGCATAAAAATAACAAACAAACCATCCCGCCAAAATCAAACTTTCCCTTAATGACCCAATGACCCAATGACCCAATGACCCAATGACCCAATGACCCAATGACCCAATGACCCAATGACCCAATGACCCAATGACCCAATACCTAAACCGCAACCACTCCCTTAATGTGCGGATGCGGGTCGTAATTTTCTAAAGTGAAATCTTCGAACTTGAAACTGAAGATGTCTTTTACATCCTGGTTGATCTTCATGGTGGGCAACGGTCGCGGGTCGCGGCTCAGTTGCAGCTGCGCCTGTTCCAGGTGATTATTGTAAATGTGAGCATCGCCAAAGGTGTGTATGAAGTCGCCATAGTCCAAGTCGCATACCTGGGCCATCATCATGGTTAGCAAAGCGTATGAAGCAATATTGAAAGGCACCCCTAAAAAAATATCGGCACTACGCTGGTATAACTGGCATGACAACTTACCCCTAGTTTCGCCTTTTGATGCGTTGGCGGGCTCCACATAAAATTGAAACAAACTGTGGCAGGGTGGAAGCGCCATCTGGTTAACGTCGGCAACGTTCCAGGCCGATACCATGATGCGTCGCGAATCGGGATTTGTCTTTAGCGTGTTCACCACTTGGGTTATCTGGTCGATGTGGCCGCCATCCGGTTTTGGCCATGATCGCCATTGGTAACCGTACACCGGGCCAAGGTTGCCATCGGCGTCGGCCCACTCGTCCCAAATGCGCACGCCGTTATCTTTTAAATATTTGATATTGGTGTCGCCACTCAAAAACCAAATCAACTCATGGATGATAGATTTTAAGTGGAGCTTTTTTGTGGTAACCATTGGGAAACCATCCTGCAAATTAAAACGCATTTGGTAGCCAAAAACACTGAGGGTGCCGGTGCCTGTACGATCATGCTTTTGCGCGCCGTTCTCCATCACGTGTCTCATCAGGTCGAGGTATTGTTTCATTGTTTATTTTAGTGAGTGGTGGATGGTTGATTAAGTGAGTGGTTTTTAAAAAGAGATATAATTATGCTCTACTTAAATTTTCACTAAATCACCCTGAATTAAAACACAAAGAAAATTAATCTAATTTTGGTATCCTACCGATGTTTAAAAATACACCGGTGTTAATCAATTTCAGGATGATCGTATTTCCAAACGCAAAGATAAATATTGGCCTTAACATTATTGCCCGCCGGCCCGACGGCTACCACAACCTCGAGACAGTTTTTTACCCCATAAAAATTAACGACGTGCTGGAAGTGATCGAGGCCGATGAGTTGATTTTTGAATCGTCGGGAATTTCGATACCTGGGGATGTTAATGATAACCTTTGCATCAAAGGATACTACCTGCTAAAAAAAGATTTTCCAAAATTGCCTCCTGTGAAAATTCATCTTCACAAAAATATCCCGATAGGCGCGGGGCTGGGTGGAGGTTCGAGCAATGCTGCTTTTTTCATCAAACTGATGAATGAAAAATTCGAGCTCGGATTGGACGCAGATAGGATGGAAGACTATGCCCGGATACTTGGTGCCGACTGTGCTTTTTTTATTAACAACAAACCTGTCTTTGCTTTTGAAAAGGGCGACGAGTTTGAGCCGGTAAAAATCGACCTGTCCGCCTACAAAATAGTTTTGGTAATGCCAGATGCTCATGTATCAACCGCAGAGGCTTACAGAGGCGTAAAACCGGCGCCTGTCAAAGAAACATTATACGACTTGGTGCAAATGCCCCTGGCTGACTGGAAAAGGCACATTCGTAACGATTTTGAGGGTCATATCTTCAATGCACATCCCGTTATACGTGGCGTAAAAGCAAGCTTGTATGAGAGTGGTGCATTATACGCCAGTATGAGCGGCTCTGGCGCATCGGTTTTTGGGATATTTAAAGACACTCCCGATCTTTCTCATCTCGAAGAAAGTTGCCAGGTTTTCTACGACGTCTAAAATTTTCTTAGCGACTAAAACTTGAGCCGGCTGACCGATACTAAATATTCGTCAGTCGGCTTTTTTATGGACAGAGATTTTATGCAGTCAGCCTCGAATATGGTTGTCGACAAGTAGGGAGGGATGCACTAACATGAACCAATTTGAATAGCTTATCACAGCTTTCATTTTTGCTAACAACGGCGCAGCTTTAATTAGCTTATATAATCACGGTCCTCATTGCTTAGTGTTTTGGGATCATCTTTAGCGTGCACCTCGTCGTGATAGCTTTCGATATCATACTTCTTGTTTTTTGGCCTGCCTACAAGCACTCCAATTATAAATGCTACTAATGCTACACAAGCCATTACTGTAAGCTTGGAAATAAACATGTCGCTAAACAAAATTGTGAATTTTGCTTCGTCGGTGTTTTGCATTAGTACGATGGTAAGCAGCACTGTCACCACTAGTACAAAAATATTTTTTACGCTCATTATGTATAATGCTTTAATGTATTACAAGATGCAGCTTTTAAATGTTTTTTAAAATCCATAAAGCGTCTGTCTCTGTCTTTCGTCTTCTCGAAAAATATCATGATGCTTTTGCAACAAACTTTTCTTAATGGATCTTGGAAAGGTCGTCAAAGGGGCCCGGCAATCACGACTAATTGACCTCTGGGCTTCCGAGAGATTTATAGGGACGATTGAATTTCTTCTCATCTATTTTCAAAAACCGACGATTGCCACAACGCTGCTATTTTCCATTTTTCCCACCGGTTTTTCTCGCATCAAAAAGCTCGTATAAATCTATGCCCGTATACACAGTTGGTAATAGCGCGAATTTTTAAAGATTCTTAAATTTTACTTCAATACACTAAGTTTTGTTCGAGTGGTTTTTAGCTATATTCATATTTTAAGCTTAAATAAATCGTTGAAATACTCTGATTATTAAACAATTATAAATTATATAAATGGTTATAAATACAAATGCTAATATTATTAGTAATTTGATACTAGTTTTAAAGACATTTGATAAACTATCACTTTTTATATATTACATAAAATATTGATTAATTGATATTTATTTACTTTATAATTATTTAGAATCAACAATTTATTTTCAAAGAAGAGAATAATTATCATCCTAAAATCACTGCAGACATGATTTCATTATTTAACACTAAGTGTTTTTTGTATTTTGCCCCTGATGAATTTGAATCGCGGTAGCAGAGGTAATCTGTGTCAAAAAATTAAAATGGCTTAGATGGGCTAAAAATGCCTAATTAAAGAATATGAAACTTCACCCCTACTCGAGGCATTTGGAGCTTGAATTTTGCCGATGATAAGAAAAAAGCACTACTATTAAACCCGTGCTTTGCGACGGGCCACCTGTGTTTGAGCAACAGGAAAAAGTAAGATGGTAGACAAAATAATAAAGGCGCCAGCCCAAAATCCGGCCGTCATTTTATTCATATCGCCAAAGAAAACAAATGCCATGACGATGCCGTATACCGGCTCCAGATTGGTTATCAACGCCACGCGAAAGGCAGAAAGTTCACGCATCACAGATACGCCCGCGACATACGCGACTGAGGTACAAACCGTGCCAAGGATAACCAGGTAGCCTATATCTGCAGGTTTTAAAAGCATGCTTTTGTTGAATCCCTGGGTGGCCAGTAGGTATAAACTTATCCAGACTACTGCGCCCGAGAGCTCATAAAATGATATTATAGGAGCATCAATTTGCTTTACAAAACGCCCATTGATAATGGAAAAAAGACTGGCCAAAACAGCGCTTAGCAGCCCTGCGGTTATGCCCTTAGTGTATTTAGTTTCAAATTTAAATATCAGAATTATGCCGATGATGATGAAGACGCCGGCAACTATCTCCATTTTCGAGATGCGTTTTTTGTTGATTATCGGCTCCAATATTGCTGTAAAAAGGGTGATGGATGACAGGCAAACCAGGGTTACCGGCACATTTGAAAGCTTGATAGAAGCAAAGAAAAGTATCCAATGACCACCCACTAACGCCCCTGCAAGCATCAATTTAGCCGCTGTTTTTGACCCGATTTTAATGGTTGTTTTGCTGAAATTGAAATATAGGAACAATGAAATGACAGCAATTACCACCCTGTACCATACCAAATGTACGGCCGAAATGGTGATTAATTGACCTAAAATTCCGGTAAATCCCCATACAAAAACCGTCAAATGAAGCAGTAAAAGGTTGGTATTTACGCCTGTTTGGGTAACTTTTTTGAGCATTATTTCGGCGCTTTTTTGATAAGATAATAGCCCAAAATACCGAAAATGGTGTTTGGGATAAACACGGCGATCATTGGGGAGAAGCCTCCTTTTACCGCAAAAACGAAGGCAAACCGGTTAACCACGATAAAGGTAAAGCATATAAAAATGCCTATCCCAAGTGGTAAACCAACCCCTCCGCGCACCTTTCTTGACGATATTGCGACCCCTATAAATGCCAACACATATGAGGATAATGGCTCAACAAAACGCCTGTATTTTTCGAAAACCATGTCTGTTAAGGCACCGGTACCGCGGGTTTGTTCGCGCTTTATACCGGCGTTTAAAGCCGATAAAGAATAGGCTCCGTAGATGTTATTTGTGACGTTATCATGCACCTCAAAATCTACCGGGCGCATGTCCAAAACGGTATCAATCGCAGGCCCATTGTAGGTTATTGACTCTTTTAACCCATCAACTTTGCGTATGGTTGGGCTGTTAATTTTCCATTTTGTTTTCACCGAATCGAACGAAATTGTGGGTGAAGTGAGCTTCATTTTAAGCTCGTCACCATCAAATTTTTCGAGCTGAAAAGAGTATCCAACCTTCAGTTGCGGGTCGTAAGAGTCGAGATAAACAAAGGTGTTTTTATCCAATTGAATGTGAACTTCCTTCTTTGCCGGGTCGTCATTTGCAAAAAAATTGGCGTTTTCAAACTCAATTTTAAGCCTGTTTGTAAAGGGAATCAAGTACACATTGGCAAAAAAAGACACCAAAAAAATGAGCGTTGAGGCAATAAAATACGGCCTTAAAAAGCGGTTAAAACTGGCACGACTTGTCAGTATCGGGACTATCTCCGTTTGGTTTGCCATCTTTGCCGTAAAGAAAATTACGGCCAAAAAGTTGATAAGCGGCGATAGCAAATTGAGGTAAAAAGGAATGAAACCGGCGTAGTATTTAAACACAATTTCATTGAGCGATGCATTCTTTCCAAGGAAATTATCAAGGTGTTCGGAGATGTCAAATATCACCGATATCACCAGGAAAATCATTAGTGTAAACACAAACGTGCCCAGGTATTTTTTGATGATAAAACGGTCAATAACCGTTAAATATTTATGCAAAAAAGTCCTCATTATAACCGTTGCCCAAGGCGGTTTACCATCACTTTTTTCCACTCATAAAACTCGCCTGCTATAATTTTTTGCCTTGCTTCTTTAACAAGCCACAGGTAAAAATGCAGGTTGTGCAGGGTGGCAATTTGTGCACCAAGCATCTCTCCGCTATGTATCAAATGCCTTAAATAGGCCTTGGTATAAACGGTGTCGGCAAACAAATCGCTGTCAGCTTCAATAGCCGAAAAGTCGTTTTTCCACTTCTCATTCTTGATGTTGATGATGCCGTTTTTGGTAAATAACATACCGTTACGGGCATTGCGCGTTGGCATAACGCAATCAAACATATCAATACCTAAAGCAATGTTTTCCAAAATGTTAACGGGTGTGCCTACACCCATCAGGTAACGCGGCTTTTGTTGCGGTAGTATATTGCAAACAATTTCTGTCATGGCGTACATTTCCTCTGCAGGTTCGCCCACAGAAAGGCCGCCAATCGCATTACCCTCGCGCTCGAATGATGCAATTACCTCTGCCGAGCGTACCCTAAGATCTTTATAAACAGACCCTTGTACTATAGGAAAAAGAGTTTGGCTGTAGCCGTACTTAGGCTCGGTAATATCAAAGCGGTCGCAGCAGCGTTTAAGCCAGCGATGCGTCATTTCTATTGAGCGTTTAGCGTAGTTATAATCGCATGGGTAGGGGGTGCATTCGTCAAATGCCATGATAATATCGGCACCAATAATGCGCTGAATATCCATTACATTCTCCGGCGTAAACAGGTGTTTAGATCCGTCTACATGCGAGCGAAAAGTTACTCCTTCCTCCTTAATTTTCCGAACTTCCGTTAGGGAATACACCTGGTAACCACCGCTATCGGTTAAAATAGGGCCATCCCAGCCGTTAAATTTATGCAATCCGCCGGCCTGCTCAAGGGTATTTAGCCCCGGTCGCAAGTATAAATGGTAGGTATTGCCCAATATAATTTGTGCTTCTATATCGTTTTTAAGCTCGCGCTGGTGCACTGCTTTTACGGTACCGGCGGTACCAACAGGCATAAAAATGGGCGTCTGTATAGTGCCGTGGTCGGTTTCAATCTCGCCCGCGCGGGCTCTTGAAAGTGGGTCTTGTGCTGTTAAATTAAATTTCATTAATGCCGCAAAATTAACGATTTAGGTTGGTATTAAGGGGTGCTGTTTACATGGGTGGCAATTAGCAAACGAGTACAAAAACTCATGGTTATGGGGTACAAACTATACCTTAATATATATGTTGCAATTACAAGCAACGTAAAATGCGGCCAAACCTTATAAGTTTAACTTCAAATTACACACATTCTCGGCTATTTTTAACAAATTTGCACCTCAATTTAAAGGGATTTGGAAGGTTATATTTACGAGGCATTATTTATTTTACTCCAGGTATGTTTTATAGTGCAGCTGTATTACCTTATCAGCAACCATAGCAAGTTAAATAGCTATAAAGTTGCCGATGCCCTTCCTGTCATAAATATCCCTGTTTCTGTTGTTATCAGCGCCCGCAACGAGGCCCGTAATCTCATCGAAAATTTGCCATATATACTGCAGCAAAACTATCCTGATTTTGAGGTTGTAGTAATTAACGATTGCTCTACCGATAATTCTGATGAGGTTTTACTGGACATAAAAAGTGAGTTTCCGCATCTTAAAATAGTTACCATTACCGAACATGCGCGCTATAAAACAGGTAAAAAATTTGCATTAACGCTGGGCATTAAGGCCGCTAAAAACGAGCATTTGCTATTCACCGATGCCGATTGCAAGCCAGCCACGCTTAATTGGATAACGCGCATGGCCGCCAATTTTAATGGCTCAACACAAATTGTATTAGGCTATTCGCCATATATACGCACCAATAACTTCCTGAATCCGATAATTCGTTTCGAGACTATCAAAACGGCTATTAATTATCTTTCAACCGCGTTAACCGGTAACCCTTACATGGGTATAGGCCGCAACTTGGCCTATACCAAATCACTCTTTTTTGGGGCGAAGGGCTTTGCTGCACACATGCATGTTATGTCTGGAGATGATGATTTGTTTGTAAATCAAAACGCAACATCAACCAATACGGCCATTGAAGTACATCCCGACACCTTTACTTTTACCGATGCTAAAACAACAATTGGCAGTTGGTACAGGCAAAAAAGGCGGCACATGGGGGTGGGTAAACTGTATAAAAACAAGCATAGGCGTATGCTTAGCTTCGACGCTTTGAGCGGGTCGTTATTTTATATACTGTTAATATTATGCCTTGCGTTCAACTTTGAGCCGCTTTGGGTGTTAGGTTTATATATCTTCAGGCTCATTCTACAATATATTATATATCGTAAAAGCTTTAAAATGCTCAACGGGGCCGATCTACTTTGGTCGCTTCCGTTTTTAGACATTTTTTATTATATATATTTAAATGTATTTGGGTTGATAGGTACATTTATAAAAACCAGCAGATGGAAGTAAATTCGCACTTTACGGAGAATGCCAGGAACGATTACCAGTTGGTGCTAAAGGCGCGCGAAGGCAACCAAAAGGCCTATGCCGACTTGATGCAGCGCTATAAAGATTCGATATATTTTATGGTGCTTAAGATGGTGAACAATAAGGAAGACGCAATGGACCTTACTGTTGAAACCTTTGCAAAAGCCTTCGAAAAACTTGATAAATACCAGCCCGAATTTGCATTTAGTACCTGGCTTTTTAGGGTGGCCACCAATAATTGTATCGATTTTATCCGCAAAAAGCGCCTCAATACACAATCGATACATGGTATGCTTGACGACGACGGTGACGAAATGCCATTGCAAATTAAGGCTGATACCCTTAACCCCGAGGAAACGTCGATAAAAAAACAGCAAACCACCGAATTAAAGCTATTAATTGAAAGTTTGCCCGTACGGTACCGTAATCTGATCACATTGCGTTACTTCGATGAGCTATCATACGAAGAAATTGCCCAGCAGTTGGACCTACCATTGGGTACCGTGAAAGCGCAATTGTTTAGGGGCAGATACTTATTAGGCAACATTATAAATCGATACAACAAGGATGACATCTGATATCCTGCTTAAATATTTCCCGGATATTACGCCGGAGCAGCAGTTACAATTTGGCCGTTTACAGGAGCTGTATACCTTATGGAATAACCAAATCAACGTGATATCACGTAAAGATATTGATTTGCTATACGAGCGCCATGTATTGCATTCGCTTGGCATAGCCAAAGTAATGCCTTTTTTACCCGGCGAAAGCGTGCTCGATGTAGGTACCGGTGGCGGTTTTCCGGGTGTTCCCCTAGCTATACTGTTTCCTGATACGCGGTTCCACCTGGTTGATTCTATTGGTAAAAAAATAAAGGTGGTTACAGAGGTGAGCACTGCTTTGGGGCTTAAAAACCTGAAAGCTACCCATGCACGTGCCGAAGAAATTAAGGACAAGTACGATTTTGTGGTATCGCGCGCGGTAACACAATTGAAAGATTTTTACCCCTGGGTGCGTGGTAAATTTAATAAGGAATCAAGGAATAAACTGGCTAACGGAATACTTTATTTAAAAGGTGGCGACCTTAAACAAGAAATTGCCGAGTCGGGTTTAGCCGTTCAGCAATTCTACCTCAAGGATTATTTTGAGGAGGAGTTTTTTGATACCAAGCAGGTTATCTATGTAAAGGGTAAGGTTATTTAACCAATTCCCGGTCCTTAACTACATAAGTAAATCTGCCGAAAAATTCATTAGTACCGTATTGTGCATCGGTGCCCCACCTTTGAAGCGCTATAGCATTGTTTGGTGGATAATATTTTAACGAATCTTCTGTAGTAATTTGATAGGTTTGACCATCTTTTATTGCAGGCGGTATAAACTTTTTGCCATTTACAATCATCAGTGGAATCCTTTCATTCTGTGCAGCTGATATTAAAGCCCTTGACTTATTTGAAATACCAGCCGGCTTTTCATCAATCCTACCATTAGTGGTTGGCTTAGTCGCAGACGTTTTAACCGAGCTTGTAATCAATGCCTGGCCAATAAAGTTCCGTTGATTTATAATTTTGCTGTCAATTGCTTTTGGGATGTACGATTTCGACAGTTCATCCTCACTTACCAGGGCAAAGGTCGTCATTAATTGATACGTGCCTGCTGGTTTATTTATGATACCCTCGTAGCTTTTCAGCGCTCTTGCAGCCTCTTCATCGCAGCCATAGCCAATTCCTTTAACAACTTTTACATCCGTAATCTTATGATTTCCGTCTAAACTAAGGCTCAGCAATACATCCCCGTTTACGTTATTATCCCGCGCAGCAGCCGGATATCGAACGTGTTTACCCATGTATTTTATCAGATTGATATAAATTGATTCGATAGGCGGCGGTGGCGGCGGGTAATTAGCTGCGGGTTTATTCACCCTTTCTACAGCTGGCGGTGGAGGTGGCGGAGGAAGCGCAGAACCTGTGCCGTAACCTGTGACAACTATCTCATTAAGGCCCATAACTGCCGACGTCGATCGTGTTGCCGGTACAGGTGGGGGTGGAGGCGGTAAGCGTTTAATGGTTTTAGCAGAAGGTGCCGACTGTATTACATTGCCTTTAGCATCAACTATAGCAAATAAAACTGGTATGGAATAAGAGCCGGATTTAAGTTTAATTGGGCCGCTGTAATTTTCCAGCGCGTTTTTTACTTCATTATCAGGGTCGCCGTTAATACCGCGTACAATACTTACACCTGAAATTTTGGCGTCCTTAACATCAAAGCGGGCAATTACTCGACCGGCAATATGGTTGTTTCGTGCCGCTTTCGAATAATTAATCTTTTTGCTGAGGGCCTTATTAAATTCAAGCATTGCCGCCCTGTTGGTAGTGTTTATTGCTGTATCCGGCATTTCTACCCGAGGAATCTGCAGCTTGGTTTTACTGTCCACCTCAATCACTTCAATCTTTAGGTTTTGTGTTTTTAGTAAGTTGGCGATGTCGGCATCAGTGATCGACTTAGCCAGGTACGTTCTTTTAACGCCATTTTCGGTAACGGTAACATTGTCGGAATAGGCAGTGATATCCTTGACTTCATCCCTTATTTTGAGATACTTGATGGTGTTTGGGCTGGTTTTCTCGGCAGTTTTTAGGCTAAGGTCAATCAGGCCGTAATCCTTACTAAACACGAGCGTTGATGTGCAGAGCATACCACCGCAAAGGGGCACCACTGCAAGGTATTTTAGCCTGGCTAATCTACCTGATCGTTTTTGGTTTAACATGATTATTCTCTTTTTTAAAAGGTTATAATTGAAGAAAGAGTGCGCAATTGATGACCCTTGCAGCCCATATGCGTTTTGAAGCAAAAAGGAAGAGTAGGTAAGTGCATCCTGCTCATGGGCGGCGGTTTGCTCGTCGGCTATGTATTCATGTATTGTTTTGAGGCTGCGTTCGGTTAAGTAAATGAATGGGTTGAACCAATTAACTACCTTAAGTAATTCTATGAAAATAATATCGGCCGAGTGGCGCTGCTTTATGTGCACCATTTCATGATTAAGTATTGTGGCCGATTGAGCTATATTTTTACTTAAAAACAGGTAATTAAAAAAGGAAAACGCCGAATTATCATGCTCAAGATAAATGATGCGGTACCTGCCGAGGCGTTCGCTGCTGCCCATTTGTGACAAGCGGAACAGTTTGTAAAGCCTGATGGCAAATATGAATAATGCAACAGTTACACCTGCTGCATATGCAAAAAGTAGAATATCTTGTGAGTTAAAAGAGATTTGACTTTGCTGTGCTTGTAAAGGTGCAAATTGTTGCACCGGCTGGGCTACCATTGTAACAACAGGCGCAAATGTAGGCTGGGGTTCCGCTGGTTTTAAAATGCTGAGTTGGGTAAAAGGCAGCACAAAAGCCAATATACAAGCTGCCAGCAGGTATATCCTGCTAAGATTATAATGCGTGTCGCGGTTAAGCAGCAGGCAATAGCACAAATAAAATACGCCCAGGTAAATATTTGCTTCGAGCAGGTAGGTTAGCCAGATCATTTCTTTTGCTTTTTAAGGTTGTTAATCAGTTCGGTTAGTTCATCAAGTTCCTTCAAACCTAACTTTTGCTCGTCTGCAATAAATGATACCAGGCTTTTGTAAGAGTTGTCGAAATAATTGGTCATCAGCTTATCAACCGTAAACTTTTTATAGGCATCCTCGCTAATAATGGGGAAGTACACATGCGAATTGCCATAGGCTTTATGATCAATAAATCCTTTTCCCTCAAGTACGCGTACTACCGTTGATACTGTATTATAAGCAGGCTTTGGCTCTGGTATTAGTTCCAGCATATCTTTAACAATGCCTTCCTTTAATTGCCACAGTATCTGCATTATTTGTTCTTCGGCCTTGGTTAGTTCCTTCATTTTCATAGCAAACTATTTTTATAGTTAGACCAAGGTATAAACTATTTATATAGTTTGCAAACTATTTTTGTAGTTTTTTATTAATGCTAAATATTTTAGGGTTATTTTATACTTTTATTGCCGCTAATCCTTAAAATGTCATTACAACACCATCTCGCTTTAACTTTTGTAAATAATATAGGCCCGGTACTCGGCCGCTCAATGATCGATTATTTTGGCGGGGCCGAGCAGGTATTCAAATTATCTAAAACTGCGTTGCAGCAGGCAAGGGGCATAGGTGTTAAAAGGTTAGAGCAGTCGGATTTTGATGAAGCCTTGCGCCGTGCTGAAAAAGAAATGGCATATGTTGAGGCAAATAATATTGACGTATTGTTTTATACAGATGCCCGCTACCCGAAGCGGCTGCGAAATTGTAATGATGCGCCGCTGTTGCTTTACGCCAAAAACAGCGCTAACTTGAATAACCAGCGCGTGATCAGCATGGTTGGCACTCGTAAAGCAACCGACTACGGGCGCAATATTTGCCGCCAGTTGATAGAAGAGTTACAGGAATATAACGTGCTTGTGGTAAGTGGCCTGGCTTTGGGGATAGACACGGCGGCCCATCGCGACAGCCTGAAATTCAACGTACCCACGGTGGGCGTATTGGGGCATGGATACGATAAGATGTATCCGGCTGCTAATCGTGAGCTGGCGCGGAAAATGCAGGAAAACGGTGGTGGTTTATTAACAGAGTATCCGTCGGGCACGCTGCCCGCACGTGAAAACTTCCCGGCACGTAATCGCATTGTGGCCGGTATGGCCGATGCTACTATAGTTGTTGAGGCCGGAATAAAGGGTGGAGCGTTGATAACTGCCGAGATTGCCAACTCTTACAACCGTGATGTATTTGCTTTTCCGGGCAGGTTGGGCGACGAATATTCTGAAGGATGTAACTTTTTGATTCGCAATAATAAGGCGCAGTTGCTTACCTGCGTGGCCGATTTAGCTTACAGTATGGGTTGGGAGAAACATGATACAGGTAAGTCGGCGACAGAACAATTGACCCTGGCCATTGATCTATCTGCAGATGAGCGATTGATTTATGATTTAATAAAGGCGCAAAGTGCGCCGATTGCGATTGATGATTTAACTATTAAAACCAATATGCCGGTAAGCCAATTGGCCATGACTTTGCTTGATATGGAACTGTCAGGCTATATCCGTTCTTTACCCGGCAAGGCCTATTGCATTAGTTAAGCAGGGGAGCCATACCATTTAATGGTACCTGTACCGCCGCTGATGAGCTGCCAATCGTCAAACTCAAAAGAGATTAGAACTACCGTCGCTGTAGGCACGTCTTTTAAATCGCCGGTAAGTAAATAGAGCAGGTTACTAATGTCGGGATTGTGGCCAACCAGGGCTATGCAATCTTTTTTAGCAGGTAACTCATTAATTATTTTAAGCAAGTCATTCTGATCCCCTGCGTAAATTACACCATTAGTTGTGGGGGCAGGCAGGCCAAGTCGTTCGGCGAATATTTGTGCGGTGCTTTCGGCCCGGGCTGCTTCGCTGGTAACTATGAGTTGCGGTTTAATACCCGCCTCTTTCACTCTGTCGGCCATTTCAATAGCCTCGTTGATACCTTTCGGACTTAACTGCCGCTCGAAATCACCTTTTACATATTGGTGAAGTGCATTGGCGTGGCGTATCAGCATTAGTTGTTTCATGATTTAGAGTTTTACGGTCGGTTTTGCAGGCCCGCCTGTTTATAAAATGCTCAAATACGGTTATTGTTTTTATATCAATACCGCCAACATCGGTGTCACTAATCCTGGTTAGCAAAGGAAGCAATAGGCTCAACAGGCATATCATTCATGCATTTAAAATGCCCAAGCGGACATTTTTCCAGGCCGAACTTCGAGCACGGTCTGCACTCCAAATCAACACCTGCAACCAACACTTCCTTTACCATATAAGGCTGTACGCCCAACAAATCGGGAACGGTGCCACCCCAAACAGAAGCTATCGGTACGTTAAAAGCTTCTGCAATGTGAGTTAGCCCTGTATCAAAACCTATCAATGCCCTGCACTTCGAAGCTATGTAAACCGACTCATCCAATGTCGTTTTGCCGCAGGCGTTATAAACATTGCCGCCAATTGTAGCCGCTATTTCACTGCCATTTGCCTGTACATCCTGCCCGCCCAATAGCACAACAGGTTGTTTTAACTGCCTGCAAAGTTCAATTATTTTATAATTGGGCATGCGTTTGGTAAAATGTGTAGCGCCAATAACAAAAGCTACATAGCCGTTAACGTGGCTTGGTGGCAATAGATCAGATAATTGATATTGCTGTTTTATATAATAGTCAATCGACTGGCCATCATTAGTAACACCTAAAAATTTTACTGTTTTAAGGTACCTGTCTACCAAATGCACCGGTGGTACAAGCTTCAGCTTTAATTTAAGGCTAAGCCATTTGCGCACGGTTTGCTTATTATAGGTTGATGCCGGTATTCCTGTGCGAAACTTGATGATGGCCGTGCGCAGGTTGTTGTGCAAGTCTATAATGTGATCGTAATTCTCAGCCTTTATCTCGGCAATAGTATCGGCAAGGCGGGGTTTCAGTAGCAGCAGCCTATCTAAATATGGGTTGTTATCATAAATATATTTAAAGGCAGGCTTGGTAATAAAATGAATTTCGGCATCGGGTAATTGCTTTTTAAGGCAACGTACAACAGGGGTGGTGTAAATAATATCCCCCATAGAACTGAACCTAATTACCAGTATCTTCATTACGTCAGGCTGTTTGGCCTTTTATGCGGTTAATTATAGAGGTTGATGAGTAGCCCTCGACCAAGCTTATAGTCTTTACTTCTCCGCCATTTGCCAACACCTCTTTGGCGCCCGCTATGTTATCTACAGTATAGTCGGCTCCTTTTATAAGCACATCCGGTAATAACCTCGAGATCAATTGCTGCGGGGTATCATCGCCAAACAATACTACAGCATCAACAAAAAACAGCGCAGCAAGCAAAGCTGCACGGTTGCTTTGGTCATTTACCGGTCGGCTTTCACCTTTTAAACGCTTCACGGATGCATCGGTATTGAGGCCGATAATTAATTTATCACCCAACTCGGCAGCTTTGGATAGGTAGGTAATATGGCCCAGGTGCAGCAGATCGAACACACCGTTGGTAAAGACAACCTTTTTTCCCTCACCCCGCCATTGGGCCATTTTGGCAATCAGAGCAGGTTCGTCGGTAATTTTATCAAGCAGGGTTTGTTCAAGATTATTGCGCATGTTGCAAATGTATAAAACAGATGCTGTTATATCTTAGCTTTTTTAGCCTCAAAAACAGCACATATTTCATCAACCGACAACGTATTTAAGCAATTTTGTTTAGTAACACCGCCTTTACGGGCTGCGTTGATGCCAAAATGCATGTCATGGAAACCGCTGTTACGGTGCGCATCAGGGTTAATAGACAGCATTACTCCTTTTTGCATAGCATACTGGTGCCAGCTCCAATCAAGATCTAACCGTACCGGGTTTGAGTTGATTTCGATAATTACATTGTTAGCGGCGCAAGCATCTATTACTTTTTTATAATCAATTTCATAACCTTTTCTGCTCAATAGCAGGCGCCCGGTGGGGTGCCCCAAAATGGTAGTGTAAGGATTTTCTATGGCTTTTATTAAACGCGCAGTTGCTTTATTTTCGGGCATCTTAAGGTTGGAGTGGATAGAGGCCACTATGAAATCGAAGCGTTGCAGTATCTCATCAGGATAATCCAGAGAGCCGTCATTCAATATATCCGACTCGATACCCTTAAAAATGTGGAAGTTTTCAATCTTTTTATTAAGATAATCTATCTCTTCCATCTGCTGCAACACCCTTTCAATGCTCAAGCCCTTTGCGTAAAAGGCGCTTTTGCTGTGGTCGCTAATGCCTAAATATTGCAATTTAAGTTCGTCGCGGCAAAATAGGGCCATTTCTTCGAGCGTATTTACACCATCGCTCCACGTGCTATGGTTATGAAGTGTCCCTTTTAAATCGTGATAGTTAATGAGGGTAGGCAAATGCCCGGTATTAGCTTGCTGTATATATGCATCGCCCTCACGCAGCTCGGGTTGTACCCACTCAATATTTGCCTTTTGGTAAATCAGTTCCTCGCTCGAGGGTATTTCCAATTCAGTGGTTATGCGCTTCAATATTGCATCAACGTGCTCGTCGTTACCGGTGCTTATGAAAAGCTGCTTATAGTAATCGGCTTTTTGTACGCAAATGATGTCAACCAGCAAGCCATTATTCAATTCGCCGCTAATATGGTCTCCGTTTAAACTTACGTTTTTTAGCAGCTCCGAGCTAACCAACGCGTCATGAGCAATTTGCTGATTAACGCTGCCTACCACAATTACCAGCTCGCTGATTACCGGGCACAAGCGGCGAAACTCTCCTGCAAAGTGTTTAAGCGCATCCGGGAAAATTCCCTTTATCAGTTCCATTAACTCGTGAGCCTCTTTTTCTACCTGGGCATACAAAAACTTGCCGTTGCCCGCCATCCTGAACTCGATAAGCCAGCGTATTTCTTCCTGCGTTTTTAGTCCGAAACCTTTGGCCTCAACAAGGCGATTTTCATTGCAGGCATAGTACAATTCGCCAATGTTTTCGATGCCCATATCCTTCCAAATCACCGCAATCTTTTTCGGACCGATGCCTTTGATACCCATCATTTCCACGATGCCTTCAGGAGTTTGGGCAAGCAGATCCTGCAGATCGGTCATGGTACCGGTTTCAAGCAGTTCAGTTATTTTACCTGCCGTGCTTTTGCCTATGCCATCAACCTTTTCCAGCTCGGCAGTGTTTTTACCTGCAAGGGCAAATGGCAGTTTATCTACCTTAAAGGCCGCATTGGCAATTGATTTTATCTTAAAAGGATTTTCGTTGTGCAGTTCCATTAATTGCGACAACAAACGGAGGGAACGGGCAATAGGCTTATTTTCCATAATCGGTTAACCGGCGGTAAATGTACGAATTGGTTTTTCAGTTAAACTAAGCTGGAGGGCACAACTTATGTTTAAACAACTAAGTTGAGCAAAGAAGGTTTGATTAACACGAAAAAAGGCCACCCATTAGGCAGCCTTTCTACAAAATATTTATACTAAGTTACCTGATAACTACATCATAAGGCAAGCGCGCCTGCGGGGTGCGCATCATTTTGGTAAGGCCTTTAATTTGCTCGTACACGCGGTAGTTGTCGCCGAGTTCGGCTTTAACAAAACGGCTTTTTACTTCGGCGCTCAGGCCGCTGCCAAATTTATTAAATATGCTTTTCTGCTCGGGATAAGTAACCAACTTATAATCTTTCAGGTTAGCTTTTTTGGCAGCACTGGCAACAGCGTCATTGATGTTGCCAAGACGATCAACCAAACCTATTTTCAGCGCCTGGCTACCGGTCCAAACGCGACCCTGGCCAATGCTGTTTATATACGCCTGCGTTTTGCCTCGACCCTGTGCCACTGCCTTTGTAAAGTCATCATAACCACGGTTTACGCTGGTTTGTAAAATAAGCCTTTCTTCGGGCGTTAGCGGGCGGCTGATATCGCCCAGGTCGGCAAACTTCCCGGTTTTAACGCCATCAAACGTGACACCTAATTTATCATTAAACAGCTTTTGCATGTTTGGCAACACGGCAAAAATACCTATTGAACCTGTAATGGTATTGGGCTCGGCAAATATCGAGTCGGCTGCGCAGGAAATGTAATAACCACCAGACGCTGCCACATCGCCCATGGATACTATGATAGGTTTTACCTTTTTGGTGAGCATTACCTCGCGCCATATCACATCAGATGCCAGTGAGCTGCCACCCGGCGAGTTTACACGCAGCACTACGGCTTTGACCTTATCGTCCAACCTTACCTGGCGTATGGCTTTCGATATTTTTTCTGAGCCGATGCTGTTGTCATCACCTTCGCCGCCCGATATTTCGCCCGATGCATAAACAACGGCAATCCTATCGCCCGAGCTGGCCTTATCCAGATTGGTATCCTTGTCGTCTAAGTTTACTTTTACGTATTCGTCCAGGTCAACACTGTTCAGGTCTTTTTTTGCGGCTATGCCGGTGCGCTGTTTAAGGTCGAGCAGTATCTCGTCTTTGTACTTCAAACCATCAACCAGTTTATATTTTAGCGCATCTTCGGCCTCTTGTATGCGCCCACTGTTAGCAATATTAAAAAGCGTATCCTTGTTTACACCCCTGTTTTTGCTGATGCCGGTAAGGAAATGGTCATACAACGAGCCTAAATATGAGGTAACCTGCAAGCGGTTTGCATCACTCATTTTTGTTAAAAAGTACGGTTCAACAGCACTTTTATAAGTACCTACTTTTATGATCTGTGCTTCGATACCCAATTTGTCTAAAGCCCCTTTAAAAAAAGTGATCTCGGAGCTAAAGCCATTAAATTCGAATATACCTTTAGGGTTGATGTATATTTTATCGGCAACAGATGCCAGGTAATAAAAGCCTTGTGTGTAAACCTCAGAATATGCAACAATAAACTTGCCCGATTTTTTAAAGTCGATCAAAGCGTTACGAACCTCTTCGGTGGTTGCCTGGCCGCTCATCATGTAGCCTTCATCCAGGAATATACCCTTAATGTTTTTATCTGATTTTGCCTTCCTAATAGAGGCCAATATATCATTCAATCCAACAGATTTTTCACCCTCAAGGCCTAAAAAATTAAAGTTGGCTAATGGATTGTTTGGCGTACGCTCGTTTATCGGATAGTCGAACTTTACATGTAAAATGGAGTTTGCATCTACCGTAACTGCCTTATCGCCACCGGCTGCCGCAGCAATAACGCCGGCAATCATGGCAACAGTTATAGCGGCTATAACCACGGTGGCAAGTACAACGCCCACCATGCTGGCCAGCACAAATTTGAAGAATTGTTTCATTAAGTGTTATAAATCGTTTATATATGCAAACTTAGTAATTACGCACGGGATAACGTTAAGAGCCTGGGTATTAATATTTGTTACAACATGGTTAATGTTTTTGTATTGTTGGGCAGCAACCTGGGCAACAGGCTCGATTATTTGAAGCAAGCGGTTAAGCACGTAGGGCAGGATATAGCCCCGGTTACCCGGCTATCATCCATTTACGAAACGCAATCATGGGGTAAAACCGATGAACCCGACTATCTTAACCAGGTTATTGAGTTAGAGACAGCGTTGCCCGCCCGAGACGTGCTTGAAAAAATATTGGCTATGGAATTGGCAATAGGGCGCAAACGTTTTGTGAAGTGGGGCTCGAGGGTTATAGATATTGACATATTATTTTACGGGACTGAAATAATTAATCAGCCAGATTTGGTAATTCCACATCCGCAGTTGCATAACCGGCGATTTACTTTAGAGCCATTAGGAGAGTTGGCTCCCAATCTGTTTCATCCTTTATTAAATAAAAGTATTTTGCAACTCAAAAGCGAGTTGGAAGATAACTTGATTGTGAAAAAATTATACATTTGAACTTTAAACGCACACCATGTCAGATATGACGCAAGACCTTGACCTATCATTTTTGTATGAAATTGCAGATGGTAGTGACGAATTTATCGTCGATTCTATTACCATGTTTTTAGATCAAACGCCACAGCTGCTTTCAGCTATTGATAATGCCATTAACGCCGGCGACTGGGCAACAGCAGCAGCTTCTTCGCATAAACTTAAACCAAATCTTGGTTTTTTTGGTATGCCTATAAGCCAGGCAAACATCCAGGAAGTAGAGATTATGTGTAAAACCGGTGCTACTGATGTATCTGCCATCAAAGAAAAATTTAGCGAAGTTAACAGCACATTATCGACCAATTTAGTTGAGCTGCAAAAGATCAAAGCCGAGAAAGAAGCGGGCTTATAGCTTTAAGCTTAAAGCTATAAAATAGATATAGGAATGATAAAAAAAGAGAAAGGCAACCAAATGGTTGCCTTTCTCTTTTAACTTATTTTCAGCTTATAAACTTTAGTCTTTTGCTTTTAGTTTAGCTCTTCCAGTTTAAAGGTGTAGCTTTCCATAATCAAGTTGGCAAGCAAGCTTTTGCAAGCCTGGTCAACTTTGGCATTTGCAGCCTCTGTACTTTCAGCCTCAATCTCCAAAGAGATGTGTTTGCCAATACGCACATTTTGTATTTCAGATAAACCCAGGTTTTTCATGCTGCCGGTTACGGCTTTACCTTGTGGGTCAAGAATTTCTTTTTTTGGCATTACGTCAATTTCGGCCAGGAATTTTTTCATCAATTTGTGTTTTAAACGCGCTGTTGTAACCTTGCAGTTAGCCGTTTTTGTGCGAACTGCTCATAAAGTTATCATTGGCAAATTTTAATTGTATTATCGATAGCGTAATGTACATCACTATAACTACCGGAACTGCCGCAAATTTAAAAAATAGAATGAGTATTGCCGAAAACAGCAGTAATAAATAACGATAAAAGTTTTTATTGAAATCCTTGTTCTTGAACTTAAGCGACATTAAAGGAATTTCTGCAACAAGCAAGGTACACATCACGATGATAAAAATCGATAAACCGTACGGGTTAAGTACATACTTTGCAATTTCATCATACTGAACCAATATAAGCGGTATTGATGCGATTAGGATAGCATTTGCCGGGGTTGGTAAGCCTATAAAGCTTTCGGCCTGGCGTGTATCAGTATTAAATTTGGCCAGCCTCAATGCCGAAAATACTGGTATTAAAAAGGCAATATAATTAAGATACTCGCTAACGTGATTAATTTGAGGCCCCTGCAACAGCAACTCGTACATAATTGCCGATGGTAACACGCCAAAGCTCACCATATCTGCCAGCGAATCAAGATCTTTTCCGATGCATGAGTGTGCCTTAAGTACACGCGACGCAAAACCGTCAAAAAAATCAAAGATTGCTGCTAAAAATATTGCGTAAGAGGCAAATACAAGATTGTCTTGAAATGTAAACACAATGCCAATACACCCGCTAAACAGGTTAGCGCAGGTAATAGCGTTTGGTAAATGTCTAATTTGTCCTCTCATCACGGTATGAAGGTATCATAATTTTGTCAAAATATATGAAGTTATACGTTATGTTATCATAAAATATAACTCCATACATCGAAAGTTATTATGAGTTCATCGATATCAAAAACTCCTCGTTGGTTTTTGTACCCCTTATCTGGCCCTGTAAAAATTCCATGCTCTCTTGCGAGTTCATGTCGGCCAGGTGATTGCGCAATATCCATATACGTTGCAGGGTTTCGCGGTCAAGCAGTAAGTCATCGCGACGTGTGCTTGATGCGGTAATATCAATAGCAGGGAATATACGCTTGTTTGAAAGCTTACGATCCAACTGCAGCTCCATGTTACCGGTACCTTTGAACTCTTCAAAGATAACTTCATCCATTTTCGAGCCAGTTTCTGTTAATGCAGTTGCAATAATGGTTAATGAGCCGCCATCTTCGATGTTACGGGCTGCTCCGAAGAAACGTTTTGGCTTGTGTAAAGCATTGGCATCAACACCACCTGATAAAATTTTACCAGATGCTGGTGCAACTGTATTATAGGCGCGAGCCAAACGAGTGATCGAATCTAACAGTATAACCACATCATGGCCGCACTCAACCATACGTTTTGCTTTCTCCAAAACAATGTTGGCGATTTTAACGTGGCGCTCGGCTGGTTCATCAAATGTTGATGAAACTACCTCAGCACGTACGCTACGGGCCATATCGGTAACCTCCTCCGGGCGTTCATCAATCAATAATATGATAAGGTACACCTCCGGGTGGTTTTTGGCTATGGCATTAGCCACATCCTTTAACAACATGGTTTTACCAGTTTTTGGCTGTGCTACAATAAGGCCACGCTGCCCTTTACCAATGGGCGAAAATAAATCCATGATACGGGTTGAATAGTTACCCGGATCTGTAAATAAATTTAATTTCTCCGATGGGAAAAGGGGGGTAAGGTGGTCAAATGGTACACGGTCGCGCACTTCAGCAGGTATGCGGCCGTTTATAGCTTCTACACGTACCAGCGGAAAATATTTTTCGCCTTCTTTTGGCGGGCGGATGCTGCCACGAACAGTGTCTCCGGTTTTTAACCCAAATAATTTTATCTGCGACTGCGATACATAGATATCATCCGGAGATGTTAGATAGTTATAATCTGACGAGCGAAGAAAACCATAACCATCGGGCATAATTTCCAACACACCCTCGTTAACAATTACGTTATCAAAATCCATATTAATGGCGGGCTCCTGTGTTTTCGCCTGTGGCGGCTGCTGATTAGGGCGACGCTCAAATTTTGACGGGCGGGTTTCGGATGGTGCGGCTACCTCTTTTCTTGGTGCTGGTTCTGCCTCAAAGGCAGGAGCCGGAGCAGCCACTTCATTGTTCGTTTCAGCTTCGGGCTGTTGCTCGTCTTGCTGATCAAACAGGTTGGTATCGTTTAACGGCACTTCAGTTCTGGTAGCCGGTGTTTTAGATTTTATAGTGCGGGTTCTTTTGCGGGCTTTGTCGCCTGCTTCAGCAACAGGCTCGGCCTCAGCAACCGGCTCGGCCTCAGCAACCGGCTCGGCGCTTTTTTCGGCGTAGTTGCTTTCGTCAGCCTCTTGTTGATTGCGGGCAGCCTTTATAAGATTTTGTTGGTTAACTATTGCCGTTATAAGCTGTGCTTTTCTAAGTTCATCAGCCTTGTCAATACCTAAACTTTTCGCAATATCGCGTAACTCTGAAACGAGTTTGTCGTTCAATTCGATTGTATCAGACATGTTTTGAAATGTAATTCAATGGGGGGATTGTTGTGAATAAAAAGAAATATGTGGTTTGCACCAAACAATATTATATAGTGCAGGCAAGTTTTTTAAGCTTAAATTGTACCGTGATGATCAAAATTGTTTCGTTGTGCAAGATAATGCAAGGGAAAACGCTGCAATATGATGGAAAATATTATAAAATGCAAATTTATTAAATAATTGTTACTATTAGCATATTTTTAGTTTTTTTGAACTTCAAAATAATTCTTATCAATGATATCACGCAGCGAACTTATTGGGCAGATCAAATCCAAAAAATCTTTTCTATGTATCGGCCTTGATACTGATATCGATAAAATCCCCGCTTTTTTAAAGCAGTATCCTGATCCAGTTTTTGAGTTCAATAAACGCATTATTGATGCCACTCAGGACCTTTGCGTATCCTACAAACCTAATGCCGCTTTTTACGAAAGCCGCGGTGTTAAAGGTTTGCAAAGCCTTATTGCCACCTGGAACTACATCCCCAAAAATTGTCTGAGCATTATCGACGCCAAGCGTGGCGATATTGGCAACACATCTGATAATTACGCAAAAGCGTTTTTTAATGAGGATATGTCGGGCATGAGTTTCGATGCCATTACCGTTGCGCCATACATGGGTAATGATAGTGTAACGCCGTTTTTAAAATACGATGGCAAATGGGTTATATTACTTGCGTTAACATCATCTGTAGGTAGCAAGGACTTTCAATACTTACAGATTGGCGAACATACACTTTATGAACGCGTGATACAAACTGCAAACACTTGGGCAGATGCCGAACGATTGATGTTTGTTGTAGGGGCTACAAAAAGCACCGAATTTACCAATATCCGTAAATACGCTCCTAATAATTTTTTACTGGTGCCTGGCGTGGGCGCACAGGGTGGCAGCCTTGAAGATGTTTGCAAATACGGCATGACCAAAGATTGCGGCTTATTGGTCAACTCGTCCCGGGGTATAATTTATGCCTCAAACGGGGAAGATTTTGCCGAGGCTGCCCGTGCCGAAGCACTTAAGTTACAGCAACAAATGCAGGCCGAACTGGAGAAGGCCGGTATCATATAGAGGTTATTACCATCTAAGGTTTGTCAAAAGCAAAAAGCTTGTGTAATAGCAATTACACAAGCTTTTTTTGTTTATAGGTAAATTAAGGCTTATACCTCCAGTTTACCTTCAATAGAATCGTCTAAAGTTTTACCCAAAGCGGCACCTACCAGTTGTTTAACAAAGGCTATAGCATTGCCGTGTTTGTTATCCCAGTAGTAGCCTTGTGTTGGCGACACTTTAATGATTGAGATACGTGGGTCGCTTTTACCTTCGGTAAACCAGGTTTTAAGCGTCGGATCCCATAGCTCATCAATTTTGTCTTTATCCTCGCTTATTTCTGCGATACCATAGATGGTTAAAAAATCAGAATATTTTGAACCCTGGAACAATAACTGAACCATCGGGTCGGCTTGTAACTCTTCGTTTTTATGGCTATCATTTGCACTTAAGAACCACAGGTCGCCGTTATCGTCAATTTTTTGCGGCGACATTGGGCGGGTAGAGAAGGGCAAACCTGTTTTGATGTTGCTGCAAAAAAAGCAGCTTGATGCTTCCTCGGCTAATTCCTTCAATTTTTTCCAGGCTTCGTTACCTTCAAGGTTCTTAAAATTATCTTCGGGTTGTTGTTGATTAATACTATCCATTTTCAGTTTTATTAGTTTTGATAGTATATTAACTTTTGGGAAATTTATTTGTTTTAAAAAAGCCTCGATAAGACGTTGCCCTTTAATGATAACAATATTAAAAGGTACTACGCAAACACAACTTTCCGCTGTGGGAAACGGTCGGCGTAGCCGGTTACTATGTTACGGATGTAATCGTTACCGGGGTAGGGGGTTAAATAGCTTTTAAGCTGCTGTATGTTGTCGGCATTGTAATAATGCGAAATGTAACCCATGCCGTAAAAACGCCCCTCCTCAATCAAGATACAGCTGTGTTCTTCATTATTACGGCCTTCATCGCGGATAGCAAACGTAGGCAAGGCCTTTTTAAGCTCATCTAAGGCAGCATTAACCTTTTCGTTGTACTCACCAGCCGACTGATGACCTTCGCATGCGCAGCTGCCTACACTACTGCCGCTGCATGGCTGGTCATTCTTTTGGATAAAGCACAACTTAGGGCACAGGCCAAATGTATCTATGAGGTTGAGCAGCAGGTTGCGACCGTCAAGTAACGAGTTGCAGGCATATACAGCCGGCATGTGCTTACGATGCTTATCTACCGCCAAACGCATATAACCGCGCTGGTCCTCATACATGTAAATGCCAAAGGTATTTTCAAACTTTTTTAATGACCTGTTATACTTAGGCCAAAGGCGCTTTATTTCTACCGCCTCCAATACAAAAGCAATTAACTCGGTGCCGCATACCTGGTGGCTAATGTGATGTATAGTTTTTAAAAACTCCTGGCGTTGATAGTTTGGATTATTGCCTGTGAAATGGCTGCAAACGCGCTTACGTATGTTTTTTGCTTTGCCTACATAAACAACCTTGCCTTTGTTGTCATGAAAGTAATATATCCCCGGCGAGGTTGGCAGGGCATCAATATCCTGCTTAGGAAGATTTGCGGGCAATACCTGCTCTTTAGAATTTTGCTTAAGCGCCTTGCCAATGTGGTTTTCCGTATCGTTTTTAAGATACATGGAAAATAGTTCGGCGGTAGCTTCGGCATCACCCATAGCGCGGTGGCGGCTATTATTGGTAATGCCTAAGTGATTGCAGATCTTTCCCAGACTGTATGACATCAACCCCGGCATAATTTTGCGGCCAAGGCGCACGGTGCAAAGCTTATTGCATTGCAAATCGTACCCTACGGTACCCAAGTGATAGCGCAGGAAAGAATAGTCGAAATTTACGTTGTGGGCAACAAATATCTGTCCCTTTAACAGGTGGAAAATCTCGTGCGCAACATCCTCAAAAGGCGGCGCATCCTGCACCATTTCGTTAGTAATGCCTGTTAATGCGCGTATGTAAACCGGAATATCACGATGCGGGTTAACAAGCGTTTGAAAACGGCGGGTTATTTTTTTACCGTCATGTATGCATATCGCTATCTCGGTAATGCCGTTTGCGCTGGCATGCCCCCCGGTGGTTTCGATATCTACAATTGCATACATAGTTTAAATACGTTTACAAATATAAAATATTTTGCTAATATTTTTAGTTGGGATGGTTTTAACTTTTAAAACGTTCAGTAGCTTTATAAATAAAAAGACCCGTAGCGTTAACTACGGGTCTTTGTGTATCGATGGCAACTAATCTCTAATCAACCAATCTCTAATCTCTACTTCCCTTTTTTCGCCTGGATCTGTTGTTGCTGGCGCATCATTTCTTCCATTTTTGCGGCAAAGCCCGATTTTTTCTTTTTAGGATCTTCAGGTTTGTTTTTGTTGTCCTGAATTTGTGCGTGTATCTTTTTATCATCAACCATAAATTTGATCAGGTACTGCTGTACAAACGTAAACATGTTTGCAAGGAAGTAGTAATAGTTCAAACCCGATGGGTAACCATTAAGTGCACCAAAGAAAATGATAGGCGTAATGTAACCTATGTATTTCATTTGACCAGTGGCGCCCGATATCTGATTGTTAAAGTAGGTGTATATTAATGTAGATATGGTCATCAACAAACACATTAAACTGATGTGTGTCCACCCGATGATAGGCAGTGGCGCAAAAGTTATCAGCGAATCGTAAGTTGAAAGGTCATGCATCCATAAAAAGCTTTCGCCCCTAAGCTCAAATAAGCTTGGGAAGAAGCGGAAGAATGCGATTACAATTGGCATTTGTAGCAATAATGGCAAACAACCACCCAATGGGTTTACACCGGCCTTTTTGTAAAGCTTTAAATATTCCTGTTGTAAAAGGGTAGGATTGTCTTCGCCAACTTTTGCTTTAATCTCATCCATCTCGGGCTTTAGCACGCGCATTTTAGCCATTGACAAATATGATTTATACGTAAGCGGCGACAACACCAACTTCAATATAACCGTAAGCGCAAGGATGATTAGACCGTAGTTCCAGTTAAAGTTTTGTAATAACTGAAATACCGGCAATACCGCAAAACGGTTAATGTATTTAAGCGGGCCCCAACCAAGGTCAATCTGTTTTTCGATGTCATATCCCTGGTCTTTAAGCGTATGGAAGCGATTTGGCAAATAATAAAAACTCAGCGGATAGGTACCATCAGCCTGGCGCTCCAGCGTTAGGCCTGCTTTCATTTGCTTGATGTGTACAGTATCCAACGGATCGGTATTTACCTCGACTGTAGATTTCTTGAAACCATCTTTGGTTAGCAATACGGTCGAGAAAAAGTGCTGTTTGAATGAGATCCATTGCAGTTTTTTATCGCCAATTTCCTTTTGCTCGTTTTTGCTGGTGCTCAGGTAGTCAACATCGTTTTCGGTATTTTTATAGTAAACGGTGCTGTACTGGCGCTCCAGGTTCATGTCTTTCTCCTGCTTGCGCACATTGGCATCCCATTTAAGGTTAAGCATACCGCTGTTAGCAATAACCTGGTCAAGCCCTACGGGTTTAACTGTTAACCCTACTTTGTAACCCTCACCTTTTAGGCTGTATATATAATCGATATATTGGGTTGGGCTGTAGCTTAAGCGTAACGATATTGAGGACGAGTCCTGGCCGTTAACTGTAAGGCCGGTTGCGCTTGGCTTAAAGTAAAGTTCATCAGTATTGATATTTTTACCGGCAGCGCTAAAATTGAAACCAAAATTATTTTCCGGGCCATCAAATAAAACAAGTGGCTTTTTATCAAAGGTTTTAAAGCCTTTAAGTTCGGCACTGTAAACACGGCCGCCTTTGGTTGATATTTTTAGACGAAGGTCTTTGTTCTCAACAGTAACAAATTGCTCGGTACCAACTGTGGCAGCGCCAAAAGGAGCTTTTAAAATTGCAGAGTCAACGGTGGCTGTTTTAGCAGTATCGGCAGGTGTGTTTGCTGCAACCTGCGGTGCATTGCCTTTAGTTTTAATAAGGCCTTTTTTAACCGAGTCCTGATGAACGCGTATTTGCTCCTTTTTAATGTCGGCATCAGACGGCTGCATAATCCATATGCCGGCCACCATGATTACCATGATCAGGAATAATCCT
This sequence comes from Mucilaginibacter pallidiroseus, assembly GCF_007846085.1. Taxonomy (GTDB): domain Bacteria; phylum Bacteroidota; class Bacteroidia; order Sphingobacteriales; family Sphingobacteriaceae; genus Mucilaginibacter; species Mucilaginibacter pallidiroseus. Next base: position 335,313 of record NZ_VOEJ01000005.1, on the reverse strand, counting down.
GTAAACGTATTCTTATCCATTATGTATTTTATCGTGCAAACTACTTCTTGCGGGCATAAGCCAGTGAAGCGGCGACAAAGTTAATAAAAAGTGGGTGCGGATTAGCAACCGTTGATTTTAATTCGGGGTGAAACTGTGCACCCACAAAAAACGGGTGGTTTTTAAGTTCAACTATCTCAACCAAACCATTTTCCGGGTTAATGCCCGATGGAGTTAAACCGGCTGCTTCATAATCTTTGAGGTAGTCGTTATTAAACTCGTAACGGTGGCGGTGGCGCTCGCTTATGCTGGTTTTACCGTAAGCTACTGCCGCTTTACTGCCTTTTTTAAGTTCGCAGTTGTAGGCTCCAAGGCGCATGGTACCGCCTTTGTTTACCACGTTGCGCTGCTCTTCCATCATGTGGATAACCGGATGCGCCGTATCCTTATTCATTTCGGTACTGCTTGCACCTTCAAGATTGAGCACGTTACGGCCAAACTCCACAACAGAGCATTGCATGCCCAGGCAAATACCGAAGAAAGGAATGTTGTTTTCGCGCACATAGCGGATCGCCTCGATTTTGCCCTCAAAACCACGTTCGCCAAAACCGGGTGCAACAAGCACACCATGCAGGCCTTGGAGTTTTTCAACAGCGTTTTCAACCGTTAATGATTCTGACGGAATATATTGTACACGTACTTTACATTCGTTTTTAGCACCCGCATGTATAAATGATTCGATGATGGATTTATAAGCATCGGGCAGCTCAACATATTTACCCACCAGGCCAATCTTAACTTCAGAAGTTGGGTTTTTTAAGCGGCCCAAAAAGTCTTTCCAGCTCTCCAGGTCGGGTTCATTTTTATTTGGCAGCTTAAGCTTTGTAAGTACCGTTTTATCTAATTGTTCTTTCAACATCAGCAATGGCACATCATAAATGGTAGATGCATCCATCGATTCGATTACCGCATTGATGTTTACGTTACAAAAAAGTGCAATTTTTTTCCGGATATCGGCAGTAAGGTGGTGCTCGGTGCGGCAAACCAAAATATCCGGCTGTATACCATACTCCAATAACATTTTTACCGAGTGCTGGGTAGGCTTGGTTTTCAGCTCGCCTGCCGCAGCCAGGAAGGGGATAAGCGTTAAGTGAATAACAAGGGCATTGCTTGGGCCGGCTTCCCATTTAAACTGGCGTACGGCCTCCACAAATGGAAGCGATTCGATATCGCCCACTGTACCGCCAATTTCGGTTATCACAATATCATAATCGCCGCTTTCGCCCAATATGCGGAAGTTACGTTTAATCTCATCTGTTATGTGTGGTACTACCTGTACGGTTTTACCCAAAAATGCACCCTCGCGCTCGCGGTTAATTACATTTTGATAAATGCGGCCGGTAGTAATATTGTTGGCCTGCGTTGTTGGCCTGTTTAAAAAGCGCTCGTAATGGCCAAGGTCAAGATCGGTTTCGGCACCATCCTCGGTAACATAGCATTCGCCATGCTCATAAGGATTAAGTGTACCCGGATCGATATTAATGTAAGGATCGAATTTTTGGATAGTTACGCGGTACCCGCGGGCCTGAAGAAGTTTAGCTAATGAGGCTGAAATAATGCCTTTCCCTAACGACGAGGTAACGCCACCCGTAACAAAAATGTATTTAGTCATGATCTTTTTGAAATCTTCGGCACCGAAAAAAGGCCGTTGCCAAATGTTTGTGTACGGGATGCAAAAGTAGGAAAATTTGCGGGATTTGGGCTACCCAAAATGCTTTTGTGGAAAAGCCATTAGTTGTTGGTAGTAACTGTTTGTAAATGTTTAGGTTGATTATTTGCCAAATCAATAATCAATTGGCGGCTATCCAACCAGTTTCATTATCATGCTTAACTAACTGATAATTTTGATAAGTGCCAAGTAAAGTAACCTTTTCCCCAGGGACTATAAGTTTTTTACGGGCGGCGTTAATGCTGTCGGGGGCATTGAGCAGGGATTGTTGCTTTTTCAGGCTGATATTGCGGATTTTGCCTGCCTCTGTAATATTGCGGCTGTTAATGTAGCCTGTAAGCCCGTCGGGAAGGTTAACCTTATACCAGCCATCGGCAGCTGCACTAACGGTTAAAGGCGTATTTAACTCCAGCGTTTGCATGGCGTAGCCTTTATCTGAGGGCAGGTTATACAATTTTCCGTTCCGCACGGATGTGCGCACCGTTGCGTTTAAATACTTAAGCGGGGCAGATATCGGAGCCGGCTCTTTAACCTCCCGGTCAACAAAAGCCAGTGGATCAATTGCGCCACTGCTTGTGTAAATACCGAAATGCAAATGCGGTGGCGTAGTGCGTGCGTTGCCAGTATTACCAACCAGGCCAATGGTGTCTCCAATTGTAACGGTTTGGCCCTGTTGTACACTCTGCAAATCCAGGTGGGCATAGTAGAGCGAGTAGTCCTGATTGTCCGGGCGCATAAAAACTACGTTGCCGCCAAGGTTGTTTACGGTTACGCCGGTTACAGTGCCATTTGCGGCTGCTATTGCCGGGGTGCGCTTAGGTGCAAAAATGTCTATCCCTTCGTGCTTGCGGCCGCCTTCGTCGCGCCCGTCGCCCCAAAAGCTGCCAATGCGTGGCTTACCCACTGCCGATACCGGGAAGCTGAGCGACGGCCCGGCTGTAATGGTAAGCGTGTATTCGCCGGCGCGCAAAAGCTCGGGTTGCAAGCGCAAAATGTAATTGCCTGTTTGCTTAACCTCATGCTCCAGTAACGCGCCAACAGTATCTGCCGAGGCAAGGAGTTTTAATGGCTGCTGATTTTGCTCCTCAAACAAATCGGCATAAATATCAAAATTACTTACCGGCTTCTTACTGATGGCTATGCGTAGCTTTTGCCCGCGCTTGGCGTTAAAGCGTAGTGCGGTGCCGCCCGTTTTGTCATCAGCAAAGTAACCCGCTTCCTTATAGGGGATGGTAATGTTTAGCGGTTTGGCAATCACCTGCTGGGCCTGCAACAACCATGCGCTACCCATAGCCGTACGGTCAAATCCATTGTCCTTTAAGCGCTGCGCATAAGCATCATGCGGTGACAACTTATTAAAGATAGCCAACGGCCCCTTGCTTTTACTACAAGCGGCAAGCATGACGCAAATGGCAGCAAATATTACAGGCTTATATATGTGTTTGAGCATTGTATCCTTTTTAGTTTATGAAACCTAAAGCCGCCATTTAAAGTTTTGCCACGCAACGTATTTCCGTACTCCGCCAGCGCTTTATACGGTTTGTATACAAAGTGGTCGGGTTTGTATAATTTTTGGCCAGTGGCAATACCAACCTTTGTATCAACATTTATTTAAACAAACAATGGAAACGATTAAAACAACAAAATTAGGTAGCCAGGGATTGGTAGTGCCGGTACAGGGTTTAGGCTGCATGGGTATGTCCACACTTGCCGGTGCCGATATATACGGTAAAGCCGATGATGCGCAATCTATAGCCACCATACACCGAGCGCTCGAAATAGGTATAAACTTTTTGGACACGGCCGACCTTTATGGCCCAATGCTGAACGAGCGCCTCGTGGCCAAAGCCATAAAAGGGAACCGCAATGCCTATACCATTGCCACAAAATTCGGCTGGGAAATTGACGATAACGAGCAGCTTACCTGGGCAATTAACGGCCGCCCGGAATATGTACACAAGTCAATTGAAAGGTCTTTAAGAAACCTGGGCACTGATCATATTGATCTGTATTACCTGCACCGCGTAGACCCAAACACGCCAATTGAAGATACTGTTGGCGCAATGGCACAACTGGTACAGCAGGGTAAGGTTAGGTACATAGGCTTGTCGGAAGCATCAGCCGCTACCATCAGAAAAGCACACGCCGTACACCCAATAACCGCCGTACAAAGTGAATATTCATTATTTGAGCGTGAGCCTGAAGCAAATGGCGTGCTTGATAGCCTGAATGATTTAGGAATTGGTTTTGTGGCTTATTCGCCGCTGGGCAGGGGATTTATATCCGGCGATATCAAAAACCCCGACGATTTTGCTGACGACGATTTCAGAAGGCAGATACCGCGCTTTCAAGGTGAAAATTTTTATAAAAATATGGACCTGTTGGCCGAGATACAAGAACTGGCTGGCGAAAAGAACGTTACCCCATCGCAATTAGCGCTGGCCTGGGTGCTTGCTAAGGGTGTTGTGGCCATACCTGGCACCAAGCGTACAAAGTATTTGGAAGAAAACGCGGCAGCAACTGCAATACAGCTAAGTGCCGATGAATTGGCTCGCCTTGAGTCGATAGTGCCGGTGGGCGCTACTGCAGGCAACCGTTACAACGATTCGCTGATGAATGGCGTAAACTTGTAAAATCATTATATATTTATGGTGCATGGCAGCTACATTTTACTAGTCTGCCATGCGCATTAAATCAAGCTATGAAAAAAACTACGCAACCCATAATGCTTAATTCCATAACGGATTTTTGCGACCTGTTGGGATATCCGAAACCAAAAAATCCATTATTGATGGTTGTTGAGATAGCTTGTGTGCCAATGCGTACCGATATGCCCTTAAAAATGATTTACAATTTTTACAGCGTATTTATAAAGCGTAATATTAAGTTCCCAATGCGGTATGGCCAGCAGTATTATGATTTTAGCGAGGGGATAATGGGCTTCTCGGAACCGAAGCAGGTTTTTACTATTGATATGGATCAGAACACACCCGCCATTTCGGGCTGGTTCTTGATGTTTCATCCTGATTTGATTCGTAAATATGGATTGGGTAAAAAGATAAACGATTATAATTTTTTCTCGTACAGCGCCAACGAGGCTCTGCATTTATCTGAAGATGAGGAGCGGATGATAGAAAAGATAATGCAGGATATTCGTAACGAATATGAGCAATCCATAGATGCTTTTAGCCAAGACGTGATTGTATCGCACCTGGACCTGTTACTAAACTACTGCAACCGCTTTTACAACCGCCAGTTTATTACCCGCCGTAATGCCGAGGAAGATTTGCTCATAAAATTTAACCAGTACCTGCGCACCTACTTTGAGCAGGATGTAATAGAACAGTTGCCCAATGTAAATGATGTGGCTGCCGAACTGAATGTATCTGCCCATTACCTGAGCGATATGCTGCGCAATGTAACCGGCCAAAGCGCACAGCAGCATATTCATAAACACCTGATAGAAAAAGCGAAAGAACTGTTGCTTACCACTCAACTTACCATAAACGAAACGGCCTACAAGCTTGGTTTTGAATACCCGCAGTATTTTAACAGGTTGTTTAAAAACAAAACGGGTTTAACCCCGGCAGGGTTTAGAGGTAGTAATTAGGGACTGACGAGTTCTCCTTTAATCTGGATGGTTTTAAAAGCTTTCAGTACTTCGTCCTGCTGTTGTTTTGGAAGGTTATAAGCACTCATCTTAAAGTTTAAAGCGGAAGTTTTGCTTTTGATATAAATACCTGTCATGCCTTTGCCGGTGAATTTTGGCCAGACTGTCTTGATGATAAATTTTGACGTGGTGTCAAACCGAAAGTTATGTGACTTAATGTCTTCTGGTATATTGACAGGCACTGAAATGGTACTATCTTGATATGTTAAATCAGCTATGAAGTCCGGGTTATGAAATTTCGCTTTTTCTTTTGTCAACGGACTCCGTATTGTTTCTTTGGTTTCGTAAACGGGATTTGGCGCTATTTTTATATGTTTCCGATTTTTGATCCCGGTTCTTCTCATTTCATCAGTAATAGCTTTTGTGGCATCTTTTTCACTGATATATGTGATCCCTGGCTTGCAGAAATTGCAAGATCTTGAATAGCGCTCGGCTTTAATAAAGTCTTGTTCCGTTTGTATGAGCGAATTTGCATAACCCATCTCACTAAAGTCGAAGTTTAAATTTACAAAAGGCCCAATAATTTCTCCAACAAATGAATCAATTCCCTCAGTGGGCTTGTATGACCAGTTTTTAGGAACGGTGATAGTAAATGATTTTAAATCCAACTCTTTGGTTGGACTAAGCCATAAGCATCCCGATATAAAAAAAATGCAGCCAATGGCTGCAAGTAAAAAATGCTTTATATTAAAACAACCCATTTATTTCACGCTCAATGGCATTTACAATAAAGGCCATATCTTCGGTATTGTTGGCGAAGTCCAGGTTGTCTTTGTCTAAAATTAGCAGCTTACCAAGGTTGTAATTGCTTATCCACTTATCGTACTTCTCGTTAAGTTTCGACAGGTAATCTATCCTGATACCAATCTCATACTCACGGCCGCGGCGTTGAATGTTATTCACCAACGTAGGTACCGAAGCTTTCAGGTAAACCAGCAAATCGGGCGGTTTTATAAACTCAGTAATGTTGTCAAACATGCTTTCGTAGTTCTCATAATCACGGCTGGTCATGAGGCCCATATCATACAGGTTTTCTGCAAAAATGTAAGCATCCTCGTATATGGTACGGTCCTGCAAAATATTGCGGCCGCTTTTTTGGATCTCTACAATCTGGCGATAACGGCTGTTTAGGAAATATATTTGCAGATTAAAGCTCCAGCGTTTCATGTCGCTGTAAAAATCCTCCAGGTAAGGGTTGTTATCAACCGCCTCGAACAAAGGGTCCCAGCCGTAATTTTTGGCCAGCATTTCGGTTAACGTGGTTTTACCGGCGCCAATATTTCCTACAATAGCTATGTGCATGTGTTTATTTTGCGTTTGTTGGTTAACAGATTATAGTTCATGGAAAATATATGCTTACAACACCAACTACTTTGCTAATATAAGCTATGAACCATGAACCATCAACTAAGTGCTATTCTTAAAAGCTCTTAAACCCTATTATTTCTCTTACTTCTTTAATGGTTTTGCGCGCGCTTTCACGAGCCTTATCAGCACCCAACTGGGCTACCTTGCGTAGATAGTCGGCATCATTTGCGATGTCATTGATCCTGTCGCGGATGGGTGCTGTAGCGATGATCATGTCTTCGGCTAACTGCTTTTTAAAGTCGCCGTAACGTATGGCCATTGTATTGTACAGGTTCTCAAAATGTGCGTAAGTATCCGGTGTCGATACCACGTTCATCAGGTCGAACAGATTTTGTATCTCCTGCGGTTTAGTCTGGTTTTCTGTGGTTGGTCCACCATCGGTAACTGCACGCATCACTTTTTTGCGGATAGCCTCGGGCGTATCTGATAAATAAACGGCATTGCCTGCGCCTTCGCTTTTGCCCATTTTACCCTTACCGTCAAGCCCCGGTATTTTTACCAGGTTTTCACCAAATGTAAATGCATAGGGCTCCGGGAAATAGTCGTTTTTGTACAAGCGATTGAAACGGTTGCCAAATGTACGGGCCATTTCAAGGTGCTGTTCCTGGTCCTTACCAACAGGTACCTTAGTAGCTTTATGGATGATGATGTCAGCAGCCATTAAAACGGGGTAGGTTAGCAAACCCGCGTTAACATTATCAGGGTTGGCGCGCACTTTATCTTTAAATGATGTGGCGCGTTCCAGCTCGCCAAGGTAGGCGTTCATATTCAGGTACAAATAAAGTTCGGCCACTTCAGGAACATCGCTTTGTATGTATATGGTAGCTTTTTCCGGGTCGATACCTGCCGCCAGGTATTCTACCAGCACCTGTTTTACATTGCCGTGTAAATCAGCAGGGGTAGGGTGGGTAGTAAGCGAGTGCAGGTCGGCAATAAAAAAATAGCAATTATACTCATGCTGCATCTTTACGAAGTTTTGAATAGCTCCGTAATAGTTTCCTAAATGCAGGTTTCCGGTAGATCGAATGCCGCTAACAACAGTTTCCATATAAAGGCCGAAAGTAAGGAATTTTTATATTTTTGAGGTTGATGAAAATGATATTCAGAAAAGCGCACGTTTACCTTTACGGTGCAAGTGTGGCTGTTTCATACTTCTTTTTATACCCATTTTTCTACTACTTTTCGCGTAAGCCGAGCCGCTACCCTAAAATGACAGCACTTAGGAGAATGTGGGGCTTAGTAAGTTCGTTTTGTGTTGGCATCCGTTATAAAATAGCGTATGAGCAGGCGATAGACTGGAGTAAAACTTACATTGTTTGCCCTAACCATACATCCAACCTGGATATCACTTCCGTTAGTGCGCTGATTAAGAGCGACTACTGCTTTATGGGCAAACAGGAGCTTGCTGATTTTTTTGTAACGTCGCTGTTTTTCAGAACCGTTGATATCCCTGTTGACCGCAGCAGTAAGATCGCTTCTTTTCGCGCCTTTAAAAAAGCTATGGAGCGGGTGCAAAGCGGCATAACCACCATTATATTCCCCGAGGCAGCTATACCCGACGATTACCCGCCCACGCTGCACCAATTTAAGAATGGCCCCTTCAGGATGGCTATAGAATTGAAGGTGCCTATTATACCCGTAACATCATTAGATACCTGGAAAGTTTTGTGGGATGATGGCCTTAAATATGGCTCGAAACCCGGAGTTTGCCGTATATTTGTACATAAGCCTATTGAAACGGCGCATTTAACTATTGATGATGCCGACGCCTTGCGCGACCAGGTGTACAACATCATCAATGATAAATTAGCACAAGCATGATCATCGACGAACAAACAGTAGACAAAGTAGCCCACCTTGCACGCCTCGAACTTTCGGCAGCCGAAAAGCCCGAGATTATAAAGGACATGAACAAGATTTTGGGCTTTATGGATAAGCTTAACGAGGTTGATACCACAGGCGTTGAACCACTTGTTTACATGACCGACGATGAAAACATACTTCGCGAAGATGTGGTAAAACAGGTTATTACCACTGCCGAGGCACTTGAAAACGCACCCGAGCATGACGGCAGCCACTTTTTAGTAGCGAAGGTTATTAATAAGTAGTTTTTAGAATCAAGATTCAGGATAAGAAGAAGCCAAAGTGTCTTGATTCCTGAATCTGATTTCCTGATTCTGAAAAAATCTGTAACATTTATGCCGGCCTCATTGTCAAAGCAGCAAATTACCCGCATTTTATGCTATCATTTGCCAAACAGGAGCCTCTTATAATTATCAATGATATCGGCCGTAAATATGTTATCGGGGCCGAGGTTATCCATGCCATTAAATCGGTATCGTTAACCATAAATAAAGGTGAGTTTGTGGCGCTGATGGGGCCATCCGGTTCTGGTAAGTCAACCCTGATGAATATTCTTGGCTGCCTTGATACTCCCAGCAAAGGCGAATATATCCTGAACGGTATCAACGTAAGCCACATGACGGATAATGAACTGGCCGACGTGCGTAACAGCGAGATAGGCTTCGTTTTCCAGACTTTCAACCTGCTGCCCCGCAATAGTGCGCTTGATAACGTAGCCCTGCCATTGATTTATGCTGGGGTAAGTAAGGAAAAGCGTAACCAGCGCGCGCGCCAGGCATTGGAAAATGTGGGTTTAGGCAACAGAACCGACCACAGACCGAATGAGCTTTCGGGCGGTCAACGCCAGCGTGTAGCCGTTGCCAGGGCGCTCATCAACAACCCTTCTATTATTTTGGCCGATGAGCCTACAGGTAACCTGGATACAAAAACCTCAATAGAAATTATGGGGCTGATGGAGGATATTCATGCCAAAGGCAATACTATTATACTGGTAACGCACGAGGAAGATATTGCTTTGCATGCCCATCGAATTGTGCGTATGCGTGACGGTTTGGTGGAGAACGATTATATCAACGATAATATACAAACCGTTAGCAACCGCATTCCTACCTCAGGCATCAACCTGCAAAAATAGATTGCCCGTTATTATAGTGCTTTCCTATTAATTTCGTAACTTCAATTAAACTAACAATTTATAATTGAGCGAAGGTTAAGTATGTACCGGGAAAGCCAAAAATTCAGTAGCCTTTTAACCTTGCCGGCAGCATTTATAAGTCTGGTTTTTTCGGTATTTGTAGTAATACAAGTGTTGCTGAAGATACAGATTGGCAACCACCCTGCATCAAACACGTTGCTTATATCTATCTGGGCCATTACAGTAGGGATGACTTTCGGCGCCTACAATATGCGCCTCATAACCATGATAGATACACAAAGCATCAACATTACCATGTTCCCGTTATTGAAAAAGGAAATAAGCTTTGCCGATGTAAAAGATATGGAGGTAATTGCTTACGGCTTTGTTGGCTATGGTATAAGGTATGACATTAGTACAGGCATAACTTACTATAACGCTCGTGGTAATATGGGCTTACAATTAACCCTTGATGATGACAGCGTAATAGTTATAGGCACCAATGATCCCGACGGTTTAACGGCCTGGCTAACCAGCCATGGATTTATGCTATCGCGGCAAGCTTAGTAACAAAGTCTGCCAGGTAGCAGGCGTGCTCGGGCAGTATGGGTTTGCGGTTGCCTATAATAAGGGTATGCTCAACAATCTCAATAATAAAATCCTTCTCCTCAATTTCCATGACAGCATTCCTGAATTGCTGTGTTATCGCTTTCTCGGCCTTATGGCGATCATCCGTTAACACATAAAAGCGGTTACTAAACGGCTTGTCGTCTTTAAAGTCAAGTTCAATAGGTAGCACAAGTTCCTTTAATTTGTCGAAAAAAGTTTCGGTACGGATTATAACACGGCCGAAGTTCTGCTTGAGGTAGGCTAGTGCCCAGGGCTGGTATTGGCTGTGATGTTTGAATTGCCCTTTATTTACCGAGTTTGTGCCAAGCTCTAAAAAAAGCATGTAACTATCGCTGCCGCCGTTTTTCAGCGCAAATACATCGCGAGTATTTACGTCGCTGTAGCCCCGCAGCAAATCAAATTGCTCTAACTGGAAATTGATGTGTCCCGGTATTTCTACACGGTGTTGGTCTTTTAATGCTTTGCAGGTAGCGTCAAAGCTTTCAACATGGGCGGTTTCAAGTCCGTCGGTGTCAAACAGAAAATTACTCATCAGGGGGGCGTTTGGTATTGTTACGCTAAGTTAAGTAATATTCTGAATTTGGGTAAATGCCATTCGATGTTTAGGAAGATAGCATACCCGTTTAAGTCCATTGCTGTATAAAAAATGGTCATGCCGAATTTATGTCGGCATCCCACAGAAAGTCATTGCTGACGATGAACGATGAGATGCTGAAATAAGTTCAGCATGAACTGGTTGGGTTAATATTTATAAGGTTCCATCTTTCCGCAGCTGCAGGCACAGTTAGGGTCGCTTACGCCGAGTTTGCTCAGGAAAAACTGGTAGAAGCCAATACGGTCTTTCATGCTGTAATTATCTTCGCCCTTATTACACTCCAGTTCGCCGTTGATAATGTTGATCGTCATGCCAAAGCCGGGAGTACGGCCTTTAGCCTTATCACTCTCTTTGGGCTGCCATTTGCCAATCATCACATCATGTGCCGATGGTTTATGCGTTTCTGGTGTCATCCAAAAATAAATTGCTGTTTTAAATGAAACTACCGGGTCGGTTTCAATAAGGCTGGGCTTATCCAGCAGTATGTGCTTGTTACCAAATATACAGTCGGACGCGTAGCCGTAGTTGCCATTATAGCTTATTTGCATTGGCCCACGGCCATAATATTTCTGACCTTTAACCGGCGGATACTCGTCGCTATCGCTAATATAATTAAGAGAGGTGTTATCCTCATGCAGCAGCATTAAACCGTCGGTATAGCTTTCGTTACGGCCATGGCGTGTTTCATGTGCTATTTGCGCAAAAAATGCAGCCAGCTCACGTTTGTTGGTTTGGGCATCGCCGGCGGTACAAAAGTTTCCATAATCTATCATGTAAACACTATCAGGTTTAACTTTGGCCCAGGCTTCGTTCCAGTCGCCGTCCTGCCGTACAATGGTGGCTTTACCTGTACTTTTGTCGGTACGGGTAAACTGGTAAACAGATTCGGCACGGCGCGCAACGCGCAGCTTAATAAGTGCAAGTTCATCAACGGCTTTAATAAACGCCTGGTAGGTATAAAATTTATCGCGCTCGGGGAAGAGCGTATTAAACTGTTGTTCGCTGATGAATTTACTAAATGATGGGGCAGCTACCGGCGCTTCCTGCTTTTTTTGAGCAGCTACATTTTTACTATTGCCAGCGTTGCCACAGCTAAAACTTAAAAGCGCCAAGGCGCTCACGCTGATTACCGCAAGCTTTGCTGTTGATATAATAGTTTTCATAATATGTAATGGCATATATTTGGAACAAAACATACAGGGCATGTTTAAGTTTCATTAACGCAAATTTGCAGTTTATTTTATAAGCCCGGCTTTTTAATACAAAGCATGAAAATTTATACCAAGACAGGCGATAAAGGCTACACATCATTAATTGGCGGTACCCGCGTACCCAAGCACCATATCCGCATAGAAAGTTACGGCACAGTGGATGAATTGAATAGCTACATTGGGCTAATACGCGATCAGCCATTGAACAACAGCCATAAAAATACTTTGTTAAAAATTCAGGATAGACTATTTACTATTGGTGCTTTGCTGGCCGCCGACCCTGAAAAATCGACCATGCAAATACCTCATTTGGACAATGCGGACATTGAGCTGCTTGAGACAGAGATTGACCGTATGGACGATATTTTGCCACAGCTTAAACATTTTATATTGCCCGGCGGTAATAACACCATATCATACTGCCACGTGGCTCGATGCGTTTGCCGCAGGGCAGAGCGTTTGTGTGTACACCTGGCAGATGAAAGTAAGGTGGACGAAAGGGTAATTATTTATCTAAACCGGCTGAGCGATTACTTGTTTACCCTGGCACGTATGGTTGCGTTTGATGATAAAGTACCTGAAAATCAATGGGTACCGAGAGGTTAAAAAAATTGCAAAAAAATAGTAATAATCAATAAAAAAATATTATACTTTTGCGAAAACGGAAATTTACCAACTAATATAAAAACATGTATTGGACACTTGAACTTGCATCACATTTAGAAGATGCCCCATGGCCGGCAACTAAAGATGAATTAATTGATTACGCTATACGTTCGGGCGCACCGGTTGAAGTTATAGAAAACTTACAGGCCCTTGAAGATGATGGCGAGCCTTATGAAAATATAGAGGAGATTTGGCCGGATTATCCTACCAAAGACGACTTCTTTTTTAACGAAGACGAATACTAATCTTTACAAATATCAAAAGCCCTTTTTATGAGGGCTTTTTTATGTTCTAAAGTTGTTGTGGCGTGATTTTAGCTTTAAAGTTTAAAATTTACTTATTTAAACAGTCACACTAAAAAACACACCATGAGAAATTTACTTTACATCATTGCAGTGATCCTGATAATTGGCTGGGCCTTCGGATTTTTCTATGCAGGATCTACCGGTATTATACATGCCCTATTGGTTATTGCCATCATCGCTTTATTGTTGGGCGTTATAAGAAGGGCTTAACCCCATTTTGGTGTACACCATCGGCCTAAAAGCTGAACATTTTAATTCTCATACATACAAAAAGCCCCTTAAATGGGGCTTTTTTGCTGATAAACGCTTTTGGAATGATTTTAGTATGACAATTTCCGATTTAGGAAAATTTAAACATCAACTTAAAAAAACACTATCATGAGAGGTTTATTGTACATTATCGCAGTTATACTTGTAATTGGCTGGATATTCGGATTTTTTGTTAACCATGCAGGCGGTTTGATCCATATATTGCTTGTAATCGCAATTATAGCATTACTGCTGGGTATCATTCGCAGGGCTTGATATAATATAACCCAAATCAAAAAGGTTCGCAGTTTATAACTGCGGGCCTTTTTTGTTTAACAGCAATTCGGCAATGGCAATATCCTCCGGGAAGGTAATCTTAATGTTGGTATAGTTACCCTCAATCAGGTGAACGGTATGGCCGGCTTGCTCCACAACAGATGCATCGTCGGTAAAGTAATCGCTATAGGGCTGCTCATAAGCTTGTTTCAACAAGCCAGCTTTAAAGGTCTGCGGCGTTTGTACCAAATAAATATCCTCACGGCGCAAGGCTACCGATGTAATGCCTGTCATCTGCCTTATCGAGTCGCGGCTTTTAACGGCTGTGATAGCACTGCCATTGCTTTGTGCGGTTTGGTAGGCATTGTTTATCACTTCAATATCAGTAAGTGGTCTCACGGCGTCGTGCACGGCAATCAAAGCGTCTTCATTCTCTATAATATCAACGGCGTTTTTAACGGAATGGAAGCGGGTTTCTCCGCCGGCTATCAATTGGTGCTCAATATCGAATTGGTGCTTTTCGCAAAGCTCCCACCAATAATCATGATAAGTTGCGTTAAGTACCAGTATTATTTTTGGCTCAAAAGTGCTTTTGTAAAATGCATTGATGGTGTGCATTAACACTGGTTTGCCACATATCTCCAAAAATTGCTTTGGTACGGCCGATTGCATGCGGCTGCCAGATCCGCCTGCAACTATCACAGCGTATGCTTCCTTATATTTAAGATTTGAGGTATGAGATTCAAGATTTGTCATATTCGGCACTCAAAAGTAGTAAAAGTATTTTGTGGCGTAATGCGCTCGCTTATAACGAGTGCGTTTTCGGCGTTGCGATTATATCGCATCGTTGCGTCGCAGACGAAAGACCATATTAAGCACTCGTTACCAACGAGCGCTGGTTTTAATATATAGCATAGTTGCGTCGCAGATGCAAGGGTGGTAGGCACTCGTTATAAAGGAGCGCGACCACAATAAACTGCAAAAAAAATGAGATATGAGTGTTAGCCCATATCTCAAATTTTATATCACATGCCTAAGCTAATGCTTAGATGATAAGCATGGCGTCGCCGTAGCTATAGAAACGATATTTTTCTTTAACGGCCACTTCGTAAGCATTCATTACGTGCTCGTAACCGCCAAATGCAGAAATCATCATTAATAACGTAGACTCTGGTGTATGGAAGTTGGTTATCATTGAGTTGGCGATGCTAAACTCATACGGCGGGAAAATGAACTTGCTGGTCCAGTCGTTAGCTGCTTTCAAAGTTTTATTTGCAGATACGGCCGACTCAATAGTGCGCATTGATGTGGTGCCAACAGCACAAACACGTTTTTTGCGCTCAATACCACGGTTAACAATGTCTGCTTGTTTCTGCTCAATAATAAACTGCTCAGAGTCCATTTTGTGCTTGGTTAAATCCTCCACCTCAACCGGGCGGAAGGTACCTAAACCAACATGCAATGTAACTTCTGCAAACTCAACACCTTTTAATTCAAGGCGCTTCATCAGCTCACGGCTGAAATGTAAGCCTGCAGTAGGGGCGGCCACGGCACCTTCGTGTTTAGCAAAAATGGTTTGGTAACGCTCTTTATCGTCTGCGGTAGCTTTACGTTTAATGTATTTTGGCAGCGGTGTTTCACCAAGGATCTCCACATTACGGCGAAACTCCTCGTCGGTGCCGTCAAACAAGAAACGTATAGTACGTCCACGTGATGTAGTGTTATCTACAACCTCGGCAATAAGCAAATCGTCATCACCAAAGTATAATTTGTTACCTACACGTATTTTACGAGCCGGATCAACCAAAACATCCCAAAGGCGTAACTCTTTGTTCAATTCGCGCAACAAAAAAACCTCGATGGTAGCACCGGTTTTTTCTTTGTTACCGTACATACGTGCCGGGAATACTTTGGTGTTGTTAAGTATCATAACGTCCTGGTCGTCAAAATAATCCAGCACGTCTTTAAATATCTTATGCTCAATTTTGCCCGAGTCGCGGTGTAAAACCATTAGGCGGGACTCGTCACGTTTATCAGATGGCGAATGGGCAATTAAAGATTCAGGTAAGTTGAATTTAAATTGAGATAATTTCATGTTTAAATAACGAATTTTAAGGGCGCAAATGTACGTTTATTTTATTATTTTTTGCCACCTTATTAGAAATGGCTGATTTTAAGTGTTGTACCAAAACATATATTTGGCTGTAACTTAAATGCTTTAACGCAGTCTAACCGATGTTGTTTGCACTTATAAAGCACTTTAAAAATAAAGCCGTTATATGATCGTATTAAAACTTATCAGAGAAAGTTTCCTGTTTGCTTACGATGCATTAAGGCAAAATAAACTCCGCACCATGCTATCCCTGCTGGGCGTAAGCATAGGTATCTTTACTATTATTGCCGTGTATTCGGCTGTTGATACCTTGCGCAACAACTTGCAAAAAAGCGTTAATAAACTGGGTAATAATAGTATTTATGTTGAGAAGTGGCCCTGGGTAAGCGAGGGCGATTTTCCGTGGTGGAAATACATGCAGCGCCCGGTGCCCAAACTACGCGACTATGAACAGTTGCGTCGCCGAAGCCAGACAGCCAAGGCAATTGCCTATGAAATCAGTATTGACAACCGCACCGTTAAATACGGCAGTAACACGGTTGATGGCGCCCAGATTGATGCCGTATCTCACGAGCATGATAAGGTACGAAATTTTGACTTTGCCGATGGGAGGTACTTTACCGATATTGAGTCGCGCACGGGGGCTCCTGTAACCATTATCGGTTTTGATATTGCCGAGAACTTGTTTCCAGGCGGCGATGCAATAGGCAGGCAAATCAAAATTATGGGGCGTAAGCTAACTGTTATAGGCGTGTTTGACAAACAGGGTGAAGACATGCTGGGGATCTCGACAGATAAGCAAATTCTTTTGCCGTTAAACTTTGCTAAAAACGTTATTGACATTCAGAACGAAAAGTATGGTCCGTCAATAGTGGTGCGTGGTTATGATAATTTAAGCGACGATGAGGTTGAGAGTGAGATAAAAGGACTGATGAGGTCAATCCACAGCATTCGCCCTGGTGCCGAAGAGGACTTTTCACTAAACAAGTCCAGCGTAATAACTAACCAGCTCGATAAGTTATTCGGCGTTGTAAACGTGGCAGGGGGTATTATTGGTATATTTTCGGTATTGGTAGGTGGTTTCGGTATTGCTAACATTATGTTCGTGTCTGTTAAAGAACGTACAAACATCATAGGTATACAAAAATCTCTTGGTGCCAAAAACTACTTTATATTGCTTCAATTTTTGCTCGAATCTGTAGCGCTTTGCATTATGGGCGGGCTTATCGGCTTGCTTATGGTTTACTTAGGCACATTTGCAGTGCAAGCCGCCGCCGGGGTACAGATAGAACTGTTTGCCAAAAACGTGATAAACGGTATGAGCATATCTGTAATAATTGGAATCATATCAGGTATTATACCTGCCTACTTCGCCTCCAAGCTTGACCCGGTAGAAGCTATCCGCACAAATTAGTTGTTTTATTGAGCCGTTGGTGCTTCCGTATTGAGGCGGTGTTTGGATATCTTTCCAAACAGCGTATCGGGCACAAATGGCTTGGTAAGGTAATCGCACATGCCAGCTTCGTAGGCTTTGGCGTGGGTTTCGGGCATGGCATCAGCAGTAAAAGCAATTATGGGCAGGGCAGGATAGCGCTGTTTTATAATTGTGGTTGCCTCAAAGCCATCCATTACAGGCATCTGCAAATCCATAATAATCATGTCGTAATTATTTGCCAACGCCATGTCAACGGCAATTTGCCCGTTAATGGCTTCATCAACCTGTGCATCCCACTTACGTAGAAATTTTGAGGCGATCATCAGGTTCATTTTGTTATCATCAACCACCAAAATATTCATGCCTGATAGGTTTGGCGGCAGAATATCTGCTACAATCGTGTTGTTTATTGGCGTAGCAGACGCAGCCACCTTAAATACTATAGCAAAGGTAAATTCGGTACCCTTGCCCAACTCGCTTGTTACATCTATGGTGCTATGATAAAGCTCAACCAAGCGCTTGGTAATGGCCAGCCCCAGCCCCGTACCGCCGTAGTTGTGGTTAATTACCTGGTCTTCCTGTATAAAGGGGTCAAAAATTATTTCAAGGCTCTCCGCCGATATACCAATGCCTGTATCAGCAACTTTAAAGGCAATTTGTACTTCTTCACTGTTTAGTTGCTTACACTTCATGGCAATAGTAACCTTGCCCGCCTCGGTAAACTTGATCGCATTGTTAACCAGATTTATAAGTATTTGCCCCAGTCGCAGGCTGTCGCCCATCAGCATATCGGGCATAGCATCATCACCTATCAGCTCAAGTTCAAGGTTTTTCTCCACAGCCTTCGCATAAAACGATTGCTTAATATTTTGCGCGAGCTGATGCAGATTAAACGGCGCATGACTCAACTGCAGCTTGCCGGCCTCCATCTTGTTGTAGTCAAGTATGTCGTTGATGATATTAAGCAAGTTCTCGCCGCTAAACTTAAGCGTGTTGAGGTACTCAAGCTGCTCTGGTTTAGGGTTCTCGGATAGTAGCAGGTTGGTAGTGCCAATAACCGCATTCATTGGCGTGCGGATCTCATGACTCATAATAGAGAGGAACTCCGATTTAAAGTGCGAAGAACGCTCGGCCTGTTCCTTGGCTGATATCAATTCCTGCCGTGCTTTTTGCTCAAGTGTTATATCCTCGCCAATGCTGGTAGTTTCTTTGACGTTGCCATACTCGTCAAAGCTTACGGTGTTTTGCCAGCTAATAATGCGTTCCTCGCCATTTTTACAAATAACAGGGTTTACGTAGTGCGCCTTAATGATATTGTTTTTAAACCAGCCGTTAATAACTTCGCTTAAATCTTTAGGCACGAAATTATTCATCCAGTTCATGCCAAGCAGTTCGGTAGGTGTGTAGCCAAGCAGATTGGCTAAATATTTATTGCAAAATATAATATTGCCTTTAGCATCAAGCGATACGGCAGCAAGTTTAATAGTTTCGAGCACCAGGCGGTATTTGTTCTCGGTACGGCGATAGTCAATCTCCGCTTGTTTGCGTTGCGTTATATCCTGTAATGTACCAATTACTTTGCGCAAGCTACCATCTTCGCGGTACATGAGCTTACCCGCAATTACACTGATGTACTTGAGGTTGCCTTTGGGCGTGATGATCCTGAATTCGTACGATATGCCATCATTATCAGGCGAGCTGAACATGTATGACACTATATATTTATCATCCGGATGTACGTATTTAAGTAGTACTCTGCCAAGTAATGATGATGGCAGCGGCTGCGTTTTAATCTCGAATATCGAATTGATCTCATCGCTCCATGATAAAACCATCGCTTTAGTGTCCCACTTCCAGTTGCCAATTTTGGCAATGGCTTGGGCTTCCATCAATTCCTTTTGGCTTAGCTTTACAGCCTTTTCGCTTAGTTTAGTTTCGGTGATATCCTGTATAATGCCAACCACATGTTTTAAACTGCCATCGGCATTTTTAAAAATATCTCCCCTTAGTATACGTATATATTTAACGTTGCCCTTTGGCGTCACCAGTTTATGGTCGATACTCGTTTTGGTATCGGCATTGATGTCTGCAAACCAGGCTACAACCCTGTCTTTGTCATCAGGATGCACAAGGCTTGTATAGTATTCAAACTTTTTAAGCCCGGCCGATATGCTGTCAATTTCAAGCGTCTTGTATAAGTTGTCCGACCAATAATTTTCGCCTGTTTCACTATTATACCACCAGTTACCGGTTTTGGCAATTGCCTGGGCTTGCTGCAGCAAACTTTCGCTTTGTGTAAGTGCTTGCTGCTGCTTTTTTTGGGCGGTTATATCTGCCACCGATATCGCTATTCGGTTACTGTATGTTCCGTTCACATCAATGATGGGGGAAGCCTTTGCCACATACCAGCCTGGTTGGCCATACTTTGACTCGAACTCTACACTATGGGTTTGCTTGTGGTCTAAAACGTAGTTATAAGCCTCAAGCAAGGGCTTTGAGCGCTCGGGTCCGATAGCCTCTAAAAGCGTTTTGTTTAAGAAAATTTCGGCTTTTAGGTACTCGGGCGTTTGGGGAGCGAGCCAAACGTTTATGCAGATATGTTTTTCATCAAACTCAAGTATAGTGTCATTAGCCGAGCTGATGAGCGCATGCATACGTTGCTGGCTTTCGCGAAACGACTCGTTAAGGTAAAGTACCTTATTAATGGCCTTCTTAAACTGAAGCTGGTAACTGCGCGTTACCATGAATGATACATAGGCTATCAGCGTGAAAACTATAAAAAGTATAACTAATGCAGGCGTAGATATGAACAGGCGGGGCGCAATAAGGCACGCCGTAAACACAGATGCCGTATTAACAGCTGTAATGGTAACAAACTCCCAGCCTTTTTTACAAAAAAGTGTTAGCGCAATAAATATGGTGATGGCACTAAAAAGGTAAACATGCTTAAAGCCGTTAACCCCCAGTAGCAGGCAATTATTTATATCGATGTAAACAACAATGGTTACATAGGTAGCGGCTTTGTATAGTGTTTTGCGGTTGCTAAAGGACAGTGCCAGGCTTATTGCGCAGCAGAAGGCTTGTATGCTACGTAGCCACCATGGGTCGTATGAATTATCAAAGCAAAGATAATGTAACGATGGCGCAGCAACCAGAAGGCCGGTTAATAGTAGCCTGTATATGGTATTGTCGTTATCAAGCAACAACAGCGCCCTATCCTTAAATGACATATACCACGAAGAATTTTAAAAGTTTGATCAAACAATAAGGGCTTAAAAGCGATATTCTTGTTAATAATAATATTACAAACAGTAAATATATCTTAAAGGCTATTAATACGCAGATTTAATTACATTTGTTGCAAATCTATTTTTTCTATGTCTGAAACCGCACAATTAAAAATTGGAGATAAAACATTCGAACTTCCTGTAATTGAGGGCACTGAGGGCGAGAAGGCACTTGATATTTCAAAACTTCGCGACCAAACCGGCTACGTTACACTTGATATTGGCTACAAAAATACAGGCGCCACAAAAAGTGCTATAACTTTTTTAGATGGTGAGGTAGGGGTGTTAAAATATCGTGGTTACCCTATTGAACAACTTGCAGAGCAATCAACTTTTATTGAGGTTGCTTACCTTTTAATATACGGCGAACTGCCAACCGCCGATCAGCTTAAAAACTTTGAGCGCGAAATAAGCCTGCATACCCTTGTGCACGAGGATATGAAGAAGTTTTTTGATGGTTTCCCATCAGGCTCGCACCCAATGGGGCAGCTATCGGCCTTGATTGGTGCACTGGCAGCTTTTAACCCGGCTTCGCTTAAGCAGGGTTCAAGCGCCGAAGAGATCAACATGGAGATCATTAAATTGATTGCCAAGATGAGCACCATCGTTTCATGGATTTACAAAAAATCACTTGGCCATCCGTTTATCTATCCTAAAAATAAGTTTGATTACGTAACCAATTTCATGCATATGACTTTTGGGCAACGTACTGAAGACGTAGAGATAGACCCTGTTGTGGTTAGTGCCATGAACAAGTTACTGATATTGCATGCCGATCATGAGCAAAACTGCTCAACATCTACCGTGCGTATTGTGGGTTCGTCTGATGCTAACTTATATGCTTCTATATCGGCAGGTATTTCGGCACTTTGGGGTCCGCTTCACGGTGGAGCCAACCAGGCGGTGGTAGAGATGCTTCAAAAAATTAAAGAAGACGGCGGTGATGTTGATAAGTGGGTTGCTAAAGCAAAAGACAAGAACGATTCGTTCCGACTGATGGGTTTTGGCCACCGTGTTTACAAAAACTTTGATCCGCGTGCTAAGATCATCAAAAAAGCATGCGACGATATACTTGAAAAATTAGGCGTACAAGACGAAACTTTAGAGATTGCCAAGAAATTGGAAGAAGTTGCCCTGAACGATCCATACTTTGTTGAGCGTAAGCTTTACCCTAACGTTGACTTTTACTCAGGTATCATCTATACGGCTTTAGGTTTCCCTACCGAAATGTTTACAGTGCTGTTTGCACTGGGCCGTTTACCGGGATGGATTGCGCAATGGAAGGAGATGAAAACCAACAAGGAGCCTATCGGCCGTCCTCGCCAGATTTATGTTGGCGCAGTTGACAGGGATTACACTGATATCGCTTCAAGATAATATTCAAATCGCCGGTTTTCCGGAAATCATATTTACAAAGCCCGCCAAAACTGACGGGCTTTGTTCGTGAACGAACTTAATGACACCACGCGAAATACTTAAACAATATTGGGGGCATGATGCCTTCCGGCCGATGCAGGAGGAGATCATTACGTCGGTGTTGGAAGGCCATGATACGTTGGCGCTGTTACCAACAGGCGGAGGTAAGTCTGTTTGTTTTCAGATACCGGCGCTTGTTAAAAAAGGTATTTGCATCGTAGTATCGCCGCTCATTGCCTTGATGAAGGATCAGGTGGAGAATCTGAAAGAAAAAGGCATCAGCGCTATCGCTATCGTATCCGGAATGGGCAAGCGTGAGGTGGATATTGCTTTAGATAATTGTATTTACGGGCCTGTCAAATTCCTTTACCTATCGCCCGAGCGCCTCTTATCCGAGCTGGTTTGCGAACGCATCAGGTATATGGATGTCAACCTGATTGCGGTTGATGAAGCGCATTGCATATCGCAATGGGGGTATGATTTTCGTCCGCAATACCTTCATATTGCTGATTTACGCGAACTGCATCCTGAAGTGCCTGTATTGGCGTTAACGGCCACGGCCACGGCGCAGGTGCGTGAGGATATCCAACAAAAACTTTCATTTACAAAAGCACGTGTTTATCAAAAAAGCTTTGAGCGTAAAAACCTGAGCTACGTAGTACAGCATACCGAAAACAAGGCCCGTAAGCTACTGGATGTGGCCAACGGCATAAAAGGCAGCGGTATAGTGTACGTACGCAGCCGCCGCGAGACGGCCGAGATTGCTAAATTTTATAATGAGAACGGCATCAGGGCCGATTACTACCATGCAGGCCTTTCAGCCGATGATCGGGCAGAGAAGCAAGAAGCCTGGAAAAATAACCGCACGCGTATCATTGTAGCAACTAATGCGTTTGGGATGGGGATTGACAAGCCCGACGTTAGGTTTGTTATACACAAGGATGCACCCGAAAGCCTTGAAGCTTATTACCAAGAAGCGGGCCGGGGTGGCAGGGATGAGCAAAAGGCCTATGGTGTTTTGCTTTATAACTATGCCGACCGCTTACGACAGGAGAAAATGTTTAGCCTGAATTTTCCATCTGTCGAGGAAATAAAGCAGGTTTATCATCAATTGGCCAATTACTGCCAGGTAGCTTATGAAACCGGCGAGGGTGTGAGTTTTGATCTTGACATTGGCGAGTTTTGCAGCCGCTTTAAGCTGGATGCCATTAAAACCCTCAACGCCCTTAAGTTTTTGGAACAGGACGAGTATCTGAGCTTTAACGAAAGTGTGTACCTGCCATCACGCTACAGGTTTGAAGTGCTGAACGAGGAGCTTTATAACTTCCAGATCCAGAACCCGGGTTGGGATCCATTTGTTAAAACGCTCCTGCGATCATACGGTGGAGCATTTGAAAACTATGTAAGGGTTAAGGAATTTGACGTTGCGCGCCGTAACGGCATGAGCACACAGCAGGTAATAGAAGGGTTAAAGCAACTGGATGAATTTGGTTTGCTGAGCTATTTGCAACAAACAGATATGCCGCAGGTTACCTGGCTAAAGCCACGACAGCACACACAAAACCTGTACATCAATAGCGCCTTTATAGAACAACGCAAGGCAACTTATCGTGCCAAAATGGAGGCGGTGTTTGCTTACGCCGAGCACCACAAATGCCGCAGCCAGATGCTGCTGGCTTATTTTGATGAAGATAACGCGCCCAAGTGCGGCGTTTGCGATGTTTGCCTCGAAGAGCGCCGCAAACAAAACGCTGCCGAGATTTTCGACAATATTACTAACGAAATAGTAAAGCACCTGAGTGAAGATGCCTGTACTTTGGATGATTTAGTAACCCGCATAAAGCTTGGCAACGAAAAAGAGAAAATTGCCACCATACGTATGCTGCTAGATGCCGGGAAGATTAAAACCGATGGCGAACGGTATTATTTGTAGTTGACTTTCAAATTAACTCATACTGCACAGTGCGACAGCAATTTTCTGTCTTGCCGAACGTAGTGAAGCATTTAATCGGCAATTGACGGAGCGTTAAAGATTCTTCGTCCCTCAGAATGACTAGAGTAGGGTTATAGACCATGCTGCCGCCTACTTCCCCAAAAAAAACTTTCCGTTTTTACCGCCTAAAATCCGGCGTTCGCCGACACAATTGCCCCGTACATCTATTTGGCCAAAAGTTGTTGTAACGTTTTAAAAATGGAGGCGTCATATGGGTGTATTTAAAAACAAGAAATAATTAAATAACTCACAATCAAAATATTAATACCATGAAAACTTCATTCTTAACCATCGCCACTATCTTCACTTTAGCTATAGGTACCGTTACTTCATCTTTTGCAGCAACTGCGCCAACTAATAATGACGACGCCAGCACCATTCTTAACAACGTAAGCAAGATCAACAAAATTGAGGTTTACGGTAACGTAGAACTGTTCGTGTCTGACGGTACTGCCGACCAGGTAAAAGTTTACAATAAATACTATGCAGAAAATGCATTGGTGCAAAGTAAAGACGGTGTGTTACGCATTTCATCATACGCCAACAAAAAACTGGTTGTTTGGGTAACCGCTGCTGATTTACGGGCAATCACTGCAAACGATAATGCCGAAGTAAAATCATTCGGAAGTTTGTCTGCCATTCAGTTAGATGTTACACTTAACAACAGCGCATCCGCCAAGTTGGATCTGGATGCTCACCAGGCAAACATTACTTTAAAAAACCGCGCGACAGCAAATTTAACCGGTAGCGTAACAAACTACACTATAGATCAAGACCAGTCATCAACCGTTAACCAAACCAACCTTGTGGCAGAAAACACCACAAGCAAAATAAACAAGTTTGCCAAAGCCGGCCAACAACAGGAACTGGTTACTTTGTAAACACTACTTTTGCAAAAGTTCAACATATATTTAAAACAGCCGCCTTTACGGGCGGCTGTTTTTGTTTTTGTGATCTCATGTTTTGACTGATGCGAGCTTAGCAAGAGTTGCCTCGGCTTAACTTTCCTTCAGCCTAATGCTAACGCTATTTTAGTCACGAGTTGTAAACTCGCGACAGTATTATTTTTAATTTAAAACAAACGAAAGCTATTCCCCACTGCCCACTGCCCACTGCCCACTGCCCACTGCCCACTGCCAATTCACCGACAGATACACGTCGCTTACCGTGATAACCCCGCCATACACGTAATAGGCGGCATATTGCTGTAACGTTTCTTTCAGTGGTTCGTCTTATAAGTGTAATTAAAGTTCATAAATCAATTCACTGAAAATCAAAATATTAATATCATGAAAACTAAAGTATTAACCATCGCAGCTATAATGATTATGGCAATGGCAGCCACTAAAAATAACGCTAACGCAAACACCGTAAAAGCCGAAGGCGAAGTAAGCACCGTGCTAACAAACATCAGCACTATCAACAAGATTGAGGTGCATGGCAATGTGGAGCTTTTCGTATCAGACGGCAACGCCGACCAGGTAAAAGTTTACAATAAATATTATGCAGAAAACGCTTTGATACAAGGTAAAGACGGCGTGTTGCGCATTGCCTCATACAAAAACGAAAAACTGGTAGTTTGGGTAACCGCAAATGATTTACGCGCCATCACCGCTTATGATAATGCCGAAGTAAAATCATTTGGCAACCTGTCAAAAATCCAGTTGGATGTTCAATTGTACAACAACGCCACTGCTAATCTTAAACTTGATGCCTACACAGCAAACATCAGCGTTAACGATGCCGCTAAAGCTACTATTACAGGCACAGCCGACGATTGCACAATTAAGTACGCCGATGCTGCAAACATCAACCACAAAGGTTTTGTAGCTTTAAATTCAACCACAACTAAAATTGGGTCACCTTCAGTAATTTCAAAAGGCAACCAGTTGGCCGGTTTGTAACAAATAGCAGCAAGGCCGCTGCATCACTTAAAAAGCTGTCGGATGGTTTCGATGGCTTTTTTAATTATTAAGCTGTAACTTCAGCCGCTTTACGGTAGTCAAAACTTAAACACAATAAATATCATGAAAAACTTAGCCTTAAAACTAACCATATTGTCGGCAGCCATATTTGCCGTAACCTTAACATCATGCAAATCCCGCTGTAAAAAAGGATCGGGTAACATGGTAGATAACAACCGCAAGGTTGAAGAATTTGACCGCCTTGAGGTTGACGGCGGCTATAAGGTAACGCTGGTGCAGGATAGCACCAACACTGTTACTGTACACGCAGATGATAACCTGATGCAATACATACAAACAGGTGTAAGCGGTAGCCGCCTGCGTATCCACAACAGTAAAAACCTTTGCAGCAAAAGTGGTATCGAGGTTATTGTACACTTCCGTAAACTGCAAGATTTGAAAGGTGCAGGCGCAGTTGAGTTTACAAATAACGGTGTGCTTAACTTTGGCGATCTGAAAATTGATTTATCCGGCGCATCAAAGGTTGACCTTGAATTAAAAGCAACTAACGTTTTCACAAAAGGCAGCGGCGCTACAGAAATTATGCTTAAAGGGCAGGCCGCAAGCCACGATGTTGACCTTACCGGTAGCGGCAAGTTGGAAGCATTAGATTTTGTTGTAGGCAAGTACCAGATAGAAACAACAGGTGCAAGCAACTGCCGTATTAATGTACTTAGCAGCCTTGCGGTTAACACTACCGGTGCGTCAGAAATTGAATACCGTGGCACCCCATCAGACGTTAGCACTAAAAAAACAGGTGCATCAACAATTAAGAAAATTGATTAAGTGCTGGCTGCAAGCAAGTACTTCTATAAAGGCCGGTTTACCGGCCTTTATTATTGGGGTTAGGGTATGAGCTAAAGGCAAGCTTTATCGGCTAAAATTTCAGCGAGTTGCAAGTGTGTATATTCAAAATTATTCGTACTTTTGCGCCTCTAAAAAGCTGCGATAGGGTAACTTATGGCTGCAAGTGATTTTTAAATATCCGTTAAAGAAATGAATATAGCACAGGAAAAAATTGACAACCTGAACGCGGTTGTAAAAATTAATATTGATCCGGCTGATTACCAGCCAAGGGTTGAAAAAGCCATTAAAGACCAGGCTAAAAAGGCCAACATTCCCGGTTTCCGTAAGGGTATGGTACCTGCATCGCACATTAAAAAAATGTACGGTAAAAGCATTTTGGTTGATGAGATCAATAACCTGCTTAACGATACTTTAGGTAAATATCTTGAAGACGAGAAATTAGAAGTTTTAGGCCAGCCGCTTCCAAAACGTGGCGAAGATGAGAAAGATTATAACTGGGATTTTAACGACAATTTTGAATTTGCTTACGAAATTGGTTTGGCTCCTGAGTTTACAATCGATTTCGATTCAAAAGATAAACTTACCCAATACGAAATAAAAGTTGATGACGAAACGCTTGCATCACGTATCAAAAATATCCGTCGCAGCTATGGCAAAATGACAAATCCTGACGTATCGGCAGATGGGGATGTACTTTGGTCAGAATTAGTGCAGCTTTCTCCTGATGGTTCTGTTTTTGAGGGTGGCATTACCAACACAGCGTCTGTACGTTTAGACCTGATCCAGGACGAGGCTATCAAAGCATCTTTGATTGGTTTAAAAAAGGGCGATGAGTTAACAATTGATTTGCAAAAAGCATACGGTAATGATGCTGCTAAAATTGCCGGTTTATTAAAAATCGAAGAAGATGCAGCTGCCGATTTGCAATCAAACTTCAAACTGACTGTAAAGAACGTTAACCGTTTAGATGAGTCGGACTTGAACCAGGAGTTCTTTGATAAAATATTTGGCGAAGGTGTGGTTACTACTGAAGAAGGTTTCCGCGAGAAGATCACCGAAGAGCTGGAAGGTATGATGAAGCAGGATAGCGAGCGTAAACTGCAAAGCGACATCTATAACTACAGCCTTGAAAAAGTGAACTTTGAATTGCCTGACGAGTTCTTGAAGCGCTGGTTGAAAGTTACAAACGAAAAACTTAGCGACGAAGAATTAGAAGGCGGTTATGCTGATTTTGCGAAAAACCTGAAATGGACGCTGATTGCTAACAAAATAATTACTGATAACAAAATCGAAATTAAATACGACGAGGTTTTTGCTTACGCAAAAATGAGTTTAGATCAGCAATTCAGGTTATACAGCCAGCAGTCATTATCTGACGAGCAATTGGGCCAGTATACAGTACAATACCTGCAAGACAAAGAAAACGCGAACAAAATATTTGAAGAAGTTAAAGCCGTTAAGGTGTTTGACTACATCAAAAGCGTTATCACACTTGATAAGAAAGAGATATTGTTTACAGACTTTAACAAACTGCAAGACTAATACCGTATTTCTTAATACACTTTTACCAAAAGCATTTGCCCAAAAGGCAGGTGCTTTTGTGTTTTATGCCAATAATTGTTATTTATTATTTAAAAGAAAGGGCAACTTAAAATGACTATTTGAGGGTCATTATTTTACTTTTTAAAAACTTTATAGTTTTAATGTTTATTCAAACTTAAAACTATATTTATCGCAATTACCTAAAAACAAAAGATTCAAAACAAACAAATATCATGAGTAGTAATATTGATAAAAATGAATTCCGTAAATACGCTGTAAAGCATCACCGCATCAACAGCTTATATGTAGATAAATTTATTGCCGGTGTAGATAGGGTTAAAATGCCAACGGCTATGACACCGTACATACTTGAAGAGCGCCAGTTAAATGTACAGGCCATGGACGTATTTTCACGTTTAATGATGGACCGTATTATTTTCCTTGGCGATGCCATCTATGATCAAAACGCAAACATTATACAGGCTCAGTTGCTGTTTTTGCAATCGGCCGATGCGAAGCGTGATATCCAGATCTACATCAACTCTCCGGGTGGCTCGGTATATGCCGGCTTAGGTATTTATGATACCATGCAGTTTATATCAAATGATGTGGCAACTATTTGTACAGGTATGGCTGCATCAATGGGTGCTGTATTGCTTTGCGCAGGTACAGCAGGTAAACGTGCCGCTTTGCCACACTCAAGGGTAATGATACACCAGCCATCAGGCGGTGCTCAGGGCCAGCAATCTGATATCGAGATCACTTATCACGAGATCACAAAACTTAAAAAAGAGTTATACCAGATCATTGCAGACCATAGCGGTGCCGATTTCCAGAAGGTTTGGGATGCATCAGACCGTGACCACTGGATGATTGCTGAAGAAGCAAAAGAGTTTGGTATGGTTGACGAAATTTTAAGAGGCAACAAACAATAAGCAATTATTTTGTTATAGCAATGCGTTGTAACGTAAAACAGTTGCAGCGCATTGTTTTTATATTAGCAAATAATTAAATTACACTTTTAACCAATAGGTAGGATGAACAAGAACAGCAAGGAGATCAGATGCTCGTTTTGCGGTGCAGGTAAGCAGGATTCCCTGATGCTTATAGCCGGTCTTGATGCGCACATTTGTGATAAATGTGTAAACCAGGCAAACGAGATACTGGCCGAGGAGTTGAAAGTGCGTAAGGTGAAGGCATCTCCGGCAACACCGGCCGTGCTTAAACCTTCAGAAATAAAAGCACATCTCGATCAATATATTATTGGTCAGGATGATGCAAAAAAAGTATTGGCAGTTTCTGTTTACAACCATTACAAACGCCTTAATCAGCGTGTTGATAAAGATGAGGTTGAGATTGAAAAATCAAACATCATTATGGTGGGCGAAACAGGTACCGGTAAAACACTGCTTGCAAAAACACTTGCCAAGGTATTAAATGTGCCTTTCTGCATTTGCGATGCTACAGTACTAACTGAGGCAGGTTATGTAGGCGAGGATGTTGAAAGCATACTTACCCGCTTGCTGCAATCTGCAGACTACGATGTGAACACTGCCGAGCGTGGCATTGTATATATTGATGAGGTTGATAAGATTGCCCGTAAAAGCGACAATGCATCCATTACCCGCGATGTTAGCGGTGAAGGTGTACAACAAGCCCTACTGAAGATTTTAGAGGGTACTATGGTAAACGTACCGCCTCAGGGTGGCCGTAAACACCCGGATCAAAAAATGATTACGGTTAACACCAGCAATATCCTGTTTATATGCGGCGGCGCCTTTGATGGTATCGACCGTAAAATTGCGGGCAGGCTGCGTACGCAAACTGTAGGTTATAAAATGAAAGGCGATGCAGATGATATTGATCTGAAAAACCTTTATAAATACATCACACCGCAGGATCTTAAATCATTTGGTTTAATTCCTGAACTGATTGGCCGTTTGCCTATATTAACGTATTTAAACCCGTTGGATAGGGAGGCCCTTCACAATATTTTAACTGAGCCAAAAAACTCATTATTGAAGCAGTACAAAAAACTGTTTGAGTACGAAGGGGTAAAGTTAGAATTTGATACCGATGTGTTAGATTTTATTGTAGATAAAGCTGTAGAGTTTAAACTTGGCGCGCGTGGCTTACGCTCAATTTGCGAGGCAATCATGATTGATGCCATGTTTGAGTTTCCATCAAAAAAGGATGTTAAGCGCTTAAATGTTACGCTTGATTATGCTATGGAGAAGTTTGAAAAATCCGACCTTAAAAAATTAAAGGTAGCTTAATGACAAAGACATAGCTTTTTGCTATCTTTGTAACATTCTCAATAACAAAACACTAACCCTGGTGCAACGCCGGGGTTTGCTGTATAAAAAGGTTTTGTAAACCAGTGCCCGCCCGGGCCAAAACATAAATTAGTATGAACGAAGAATTAGATATAAAGAAAGACGCCCCGGAGACAACCGGAAAAAAACCAAGAGAAGTTCAATCGCCAATAAAATCGGGTTTAAAAACAAAAGAGGCAATTGTTGCCAATTGGCTGCCACGTTACACGGGCCGCCCGCTCGATCAGTTTGGTGATTATATTATCTTAACCAACTTTTCGAAATACCTGCAGCTATTTTCGGAGTGGAACGATAATGCACCTATTATGGGTCTTGAAAAACCTATGCAAAGTGTAACCGCAAATGGCATTACCATTATTAACTTCGGTATGGGTAGCTCGGTTGCTGCAACCGTAATGGATCTGCTTACTGCCATACACCCTAAAGCAGTTATATTTTTAGGTAAGTGCGGTGGCCTTAAAAAAAAGAACAACGTAGGCGACCTTATCCTGCCCATAGCGGCTATTCGCGGTGAAGGTACATCAAATGATTACCTGCCACCAGAAGTGCCCGCACTGCCTTCGTTTGCTCTTCAGAAGGCCATCTCGACAACTATCCGCGACAACTCCCGCGATTATTGGACAGGCACATGCTACACAACCAACCGCCGCGTTTGGGAGCACGATAAGGAATTTAAAAAATACCTGAAAAGCCTGCGTGCAATGGCTGTTGACATGGAGACGGCAACCATTTTTACAACAGGCTTTGCCAATAAAATTCCTACAGGTGCATTGTTGCTGGTATCTGATCAGCCAATGATTCCGGAAGGTGTTAAAACGGCAGAGAGCGACTCATCAGTTACCGAAAAGTTTGTTGAAACCCATCTGCGGGTAGGTATCGACTCGTTAAAGCAACTCATAAACGGCAGCTTAACCGTTAAGCACCTTAAGTTTTAAAATTATACTTAGAGATTGGTTGTCAAAGATTTCTTTCTTTGACGCCAACAAAATTTCTATGCTTTCTCGTCCCTGCGTTTGGTTCAAAAAAATGGCAGGATGTTATTCCATTGCTTTATTGTCCTCTCGCACGCTGTTTTTACCGATGCGATTATTGCAAAGGCTTATTATGAGATAGCTCTTGCAAATCTTTAACAGCCCATGCAGGCTGCTGCCGAAATATTTAGTAATTTTGCCTCATCCCTGTTTGTATACAGGCTTAGTAGACAATTAGATTATGTGGCATAATAACATATTGGAAACCATTGGCCATACACCATTGGTAAAGCTTAACAAAGTTGTAAAAGATATCCCGGCAACCGTGCTGGCTAAAATAGAGACCACTAACCCCGGTAACTCTATTAAGGACCGCATGGCCCTTAAGATGATTGAGGATGCCGAAAAGAGCGGCAAACTTAAGCCAGGTGGTACCATCATTGAGGGTACATCTGGTAACACAGGCATGGGGCTTGCTATTGCAGCCGTTATAAAAGGTTACAAATGTATTTTTACCAGCACCGATAAGCAATCAAAAGAAAAATTTGATGCGCTGCGTGCCTTTGGTGCCGAGGTTATAGTTTGCCCGACTAACGTGGAGCCGGAAGATCCGCGCTCTTACTATTCAGTATCATCAAGGTTAGAGGCTGAAGTGCCAAATTCATGGAAACCCAACCAGTATGATAACCTGAGCAACTCGCAGGCACATTATGAGCAAACCGGTCCGGAAATTTGGGAGCAGACCGAAGGCAAAATAACACACCTGGTAGTAGGGGTGGGTACCGGTGGTACCATATCGGGTACTGCAAAGTATTTAAAAGAGAAAAACCCAAACATACAGGTATTAGGCATTGATACTTATGGTTCGGTATTTAAAAAATACAAAGAGACCGGCGAGTTTGACAAGAACGAGATTTACCCATATATAACTGAGGGTATTGGCGAAGACTTTTTACCACAAAACGTAAACTTTGACCTGATAGATCATTTTGAGAAAGTAACTGACAAAGACGCTGCCCTGATGACTCGCGAGATTGCGCGTAAGGAAGGCATATTTGCAGGTAACTCAACAGGATCTGCCGTGGCTGGTACTCTACAGTTGAAGGATAAGTTTAAAGAGGGTGATGTAGTGGTTATTATTTTCCCTGACCACGGTACACGTTACCTTGGTAAAATGTATAATGATGACTGGTTGCGCGATCGCGGTTTCCTGAAAGAGGAGAAGCTTACAGCACGTCATATCATCAGCAAAAAGGAGAACCAGGAGATTATTACTATCGATTGCGAGAAAACTGTTTTGGAGGCTATTAACACTATCAAATCGCTTAACATATCACAGATACCGGTTACGCAGCACGGCATGGTTATCGGTAAAATCACGGAGAGCGATATCCTGAATTCGCTGATGGAAAATCCCGGCATTAAATCGCAGCCGGTTAAAAGTATTTCGACAGCCCCATTCCCGTTTGTTGATTTGAATACATCTATCGACAAGATCTCGACCATGATCAACAAAGACAATATAGCCGTACTTGTTGAAGATGAGCGTGGGCAGATAGAAATTATTACCCAGTATGACATTATCAATGCGATATCTGCGTAAGTTTGAAATATAAACTAAACAAAAAGAGGCGCGATTTATCGCGCCTCTTTTTGTTATAAAAATTCTTTAAGAGACTATGCTTTTAAAGCCTTTAATTGCTGATATACCTTCTCCGTCGGCAGGCCTACCACATTGGTGTATGAGCCATTAATACGCTCGATGCCGATAAGGCCAATGCGCTGCTGTATGCCGTATGAGCCCGCTTTATCAAATGGCTTATACTCTTCAACGTATCTTGTTATTTCTTCGTCAGTCAACTGGCGGAAAAAAACCTCGGAGCGGTCATAAAATTTATTGTAATTGCCTTTATAAAGCAGGCAAACACCGGTGTAAACCTCATGAACCTTGCCGGAAAGACGCTTAAGCATTTCGACAGCATGTTCGGCAGATTCCGGCTTGCCTAATATTAAGCCGTCAACGGCTACAATGGTGTCGGCCGTTAAAACAACTTCATCTGTAACATCCTCGTCGAAAGCTTCTGCTTTTTTTGCTGCGATATGTACTGCTATCTCCGCAGGAGTTAAGCCCTCGGGGTACGATTCGTCCACCTCTTTTAAAACCACACGGAAATCAATATCCATCAGCTTTAAAAGTTCCTGCCTGCGCGGCGATTTGGATGCAAGTATAATCTTTGGGAAATTACTCATCGTATATAGTTGATGGTTCATAGATCATTGTCGAAAACTATAAACAGCTCTGCAATTTTTGACTTTTGGCTTTCTACTTTTAACTTAAAGAGCTACCAGCTGTAAGCCTGTTCGTTAAGCCATGTGCCCTGCACCTTCATCACTTTTTCAATGATCTCTCTCGCGCAACCTCTACCGCCGGGTATTGGCGATACATAAGTGCAAATAGCTTTAATTTCTTCGGCGGCATCTGCGGGGCAAACCGGCAGGCCAATCATTTGCATGGCAGCCAGATCAGGGATGTCATCGGCCATGTAGAGTATAGTTGACGGATGGATGCTTTTCTCCTCCATAAATAGCTTAAGTCTGTCAACCTTGGTATTGGTACCCAGGTAAACGTCGTAAATGCCCAAGCTATTTAAGCGGAATAAAGCGCTTTTTGAGCGGCTGCCGGATATAGCTGCAACATTGTAACCGCTTTTAACCGCAAGCTGCAAAGCATAGCCATCTTTAATGTTAAAGGCGCGGCTTTGCACACCGGCTTCGGTAACAAATACCGACCCATCGGTAAGTACGCCGTCAACATCAAAAATAAACGTGG
This sequence comes from Mucilaginibacter pallidiroseus, assembly GCF_007846085.1. Classification (GTDB taxonomy): domain Bacteria; phylum Bacteroidota; class Bacteroidia; order Sphingobacteriales; family Sphingobacteriaceae; genus Mucilaginibacter; species Mucilaginibacter pallidiroseus. The sequence goes on along the minus strand of NZ_VOEJ01000005.1, from coordinate 300,943 downwards.
TTATATCTTTTAACTTGCTGAAGAAGCTTTCCATTTGATTGGTTTGATCGGTTAATTAGTCATTAGTGGCTGTAAATCATCTGCACATCCGCACATTTGAAATTTGCACAACAAAAACTATTGATTATCGCGCCATTCGTAAACCCAGGCCGATTGTATTTGCTCCAGGTGGCCTTCGTTTGATTCCTCACGGGTGCCGGCAAAGTTTGGCAGGGTAAGCACCCATTCCAATAAATCGGTAAAGCGTATGCGGTATATTTTTGATTCGTCGAAGTCGTCGCCAAACTTTTCATAAAGTTCCATAGCTATATCTTCGTAATCGTTCCAATGTATCGGAAGAGCAAATTTGTTGTCTGTCATGTTATATGATAGCGTAAAATACGTGCAAATAAAAATTAGTGGCCCATAAAGGACGACTGATCCGGCAGGGTAACTTCAATGTCGCCATCAATAACTACACACTGGCAACCCAGGCGTGACGTGATGCGCGGGTTTATGGCCCTGTCAATAAAGTCTTCTTCCTTATCAGATATTTCCTGGATGTTATCCATCCCCTTGTTCACATAAATGTGGCAGGTGCTGCAACCGCAAACGCCGCCGCAGTTATGCTGCAACTCAATGCCGTTTTCAAGGCAAACATCCAACACAGATTCTCCCTCGGCAATAGGCAGCACCACAGATTCATGGTCGGCCTCTTCAAAGTTGATCTTTAAATTAAAAATATTCATTTTGGCAAAAGTAACAAAATTACTTATCCCGCGTTACCTGCTGCCTTGTTTTTGATAATGCCCTGACTTAGCAGCTCATATATCTCCTGCAAATTATTTTGCCCGCTAAGCATCTGTAAATGTGCAGCCATGGTTTGCTCGTCATTTCGCACAGCCGGCCCGGTTTGTACGGAGCCGGGTAAGTTTGTTTTAATCTTATCGGCAGTTTCAATTATAAGCGGTCGCAGCATATCAAAACTCATATCACTACCTGCCAATAGGTGTTGCGCTATTCCGTATAGATAGTTGGGAAAGTTACAGGCAAATACAGCGGCCAGGTGCAACACCTTGCGCTGAGTCGAGCTTACGCGGTATATGTTATTGCTAACATCGCGTGCAAGGGCCTCAAGGCTTTGGGTAATGGACTCGTCTGCGCCTTCAATACACATAGGCACATCCCAAAAGTTTACCTCTTTGGTTTTGCTGAAAGTTTGCAGCGGGTAAAATACGCCGGCCTTGTCGGTAAAAGCGGTGAGCTGTTGTAAAACTGCCGCGCCCGATGTGTGGGCCATCAATATATCGTGTTTTGCGAGTTGCTCGGCCACATTGGCGATGGCATCATCTTTAACAGAAATGATGAAAATATCTGTATCCGTATCAATCTGCTGCAAATTATCTATAGCATCTGCACCCAAATGGTAAGCCAGTAAGGCGGCATTTTGCATGGTTGGGCTGTAAACCTGTGCAATGCGGTGGCCTGCGTTTTTTAAAGCCGCCCCAAGATGTGTTGCCACATTGCCCGATCCGATGAGTGTGATACGCATATTTGTAAAATCTTAACGGGGCTAAATTAAATAAAACCCTACTTTTATAACAAAACCAATAAGAACACATCACTATGGATACTTCATTAATTACTACAAGCAATACTTTAGAAGGTTACAAAGTTACTAAATACCTTGGCGTGGTACGGGGTATTACCGTGCGCAGCCGCAGTGTTTTGGGTAATATGGCAGGTGGCTTCCAGTCGCTTTTTGGCGGCAGGCTTTCTGTTTATGTTGAGCTATGCGAAAACGCCCGCGAAGAAGCTTATCAGCTGTTGGTGCAACATGCACGCGTTATGGGCGCCAATGCTATTATCAATATGCGTTACGATGCCAACGAGATTATGCAGGGCATTACCGAGGTTTTAGCTTATGGCACTGCGGTAATAGTCGAGAAAAACGCTGAATAATGCACGCTTCATTTCAACAACCTTATATTTGCCTTAAAACTATTTAACCTATGCAATTTATTAAGCAATATATAGAAGATAATAAGCAGCGCCTGCTCGACGAGTTATTTGAACTGCTGCGCTTTCCATCAGTAAGTGCCGACCCTAAATATGCCCCTGATGTTTTAAAAACGGCCGATTATGTAGCCGGCAAGTTAACAGAAGCAGGAGCCGATAACGTTGAAGTTTGCAAAACAGCAGGTTACCCCATTGTTTACGGCGAAAAGATAATTGACCCTTCCAAGCCTACCGTGCTTGTATACGGCCACTATGATGTGCAACCACCGGATCCATTGGAACTTTGGAAAACCCCGCCGTTTGAGCCAACAGTACGTGATGGCAAGATATATGCCCGCGGTGCTTGCGACGATAAAGGCCAGTTTTACATGCACGTAAAGGCCTTTGAACTGATGATGCAGACCGATATCCTGCCATGCAACATTAAGTTTATGATTGAGGGTGAGGAGGAAGTAGGCTCTGCCAACCTGGCCACCTTCGTAAAAGAAAATAAGGAACGCCTGAAGGCCGATGTGATACTGATATCTGATACATCGATGATCAGCATGGAGCACCCGTCGTTAGAAACGGGTTTGCGTGGCTTGTCATACCTGGAGGTTGAGGTTACAGGCCCTAACCGTGATTTGCACTCGGGTGTATATGGTGGCGCAGTAGCTAACCCTGCTACCATATTGGCAAAAATGATTGCTTCCCTGCATGATGAAAATAATCATATCACTATTCCCGGCTTTTATGATGATGTTGTAGAGTTGACGCAAGCTGAAAAGGACGCTTTAAACTCTGCCCCTTATGATGAAACCCAATACAAGCAGGACCTTGACATAGCCGAGCTTTGGGGCGAAAAAGGATACAGCACTTTTGAGCGTACCGGCACCCGCCCAACGCTTGAGGTTAACGGTATATGGGGAGGTTACATCGGCGAAGGTGCAAAAACAGTACTGCCGTCAAAGGCCAATGCAAAAATTTCGATGCGTTTGGTGCCGAACCAAACATCAGAAGAAATTACGAAATTGTTTACCGATCATTTTCTAAAAATTGCGCCGGCATCTGTAAAGGTAAAAGTGACCCCACACCACGGCGGCGAGCCAGCGGTGACACCAACAGACAGTGTTGCCTATAGAGCAGCACAAAAGGCCATTGCCGAAGCTTTCGGTAAAGATCCTATCCCAACTCGCGGAGGAGGTAGTATCCCTATTGTGGCCCTTTTTGAAGCTGAACTTGGCCTTAAAACCGTATTGATGGGCTTTGGGCTTGACAGCGATGCGCTGCACTCGCCAAACGAGAAATACGATATCTTTAATTATTACAAAGGCATCGAGACTATACCGTTGTTTCATAAGTATTTTGCTGAGCTGAGTAAGTAAATAAATATTACTCTCCACGCGTCATTGCGAGCAACAGCGAAGCAATCTTCGATAGAACAGTTTGCTAAATGCTTGTCGAAGATTGCTTCCTCGCAATGACGCTTTTTACGTTAGTGGCTACACCACCCACCTTTCACACCCTGCCAAAAATTCTTCATCTGCGTCGGCACCTATACCGATTTTATCACTGATGTTTAATTTGTAGCCGTCATAAGTTACTCCGCCAATGCATGGGTCGGCAAGGTGGCCCAGCATGCAGGTATCCATATCATAAAACTTAACGTTCGGGCTGGCGTAAACAAAATGTAGTTTAGCACTCAGCGCAATTCGGCTTTCCAGCATACCACCCATCATGCAAGGTATGTCATATGCGGCAGCCGTATCATGAATTTGCTTTGCCTCTAATATACCACCGGATTTGGCCATTTTAATATTGATGTAATGGCACGATTTGCTCACGATTTGCTTTCGAGCATCGTGATGATTATAAACGCTTTCGTCGGCCATTATTTTAACGGGAGATAGTGTCATTAGTTCCGGCAGTTTATCATCATACCAAGTGCGCATAGGTTGCTCGCAAAATTCAATATCATATTGGCCAATAGCTTGCAATGCAAAAACAGCATCGTCAAAAGTCCAGCCCTGGTTAGCATCAACACGTATTTTCAAGCCAGGCCCAACGGCGTCGCGTATTTGTTTAATTCGCTCCACATCTTCGGGTGCATCTTTACCCAGCTTTACTTTAAGGATATTGGCGCCATTATTTTTAAATTCAACTGCCTTGGCGGCCATATCTGCGGGCTTGCCAATACCAATGGTGATATCACTTTCAACTTCGCGTGGTTCACCTCCTAAAAATTTGTACAGTGGCTGGTCTGCATGTTTCGCAGCAATGTCATATAAAGCCATATCAAAGGCGCTTTTAATAGTGGTGTTGCCTGCGGTAAAACTGTGTAGTTGCTGCATCCGGGCCGGGATATCAAGGGCATTCTGTCCTTTCCACAACCGGGCAAACTCGCGGGCCATTGCCAGGCAGGTATCCTGCGTTTCGCCCACAATCATCGGAAAGGCAGAGCATTCGCCCACACCGTAAAGCCCCGCATTGGTATGTACCCTTATAAAAACATTCTGTGCATGGTCCAGGGTGCCGGTTGCAATTGTAAAAGGCTCCATGGGGATGCTAAAGCGATAGATATCTACAGAAGTAATCAATATAGGTTTGTTTTTCATAAAATGAGCTTTGCCTAAAATAAAACAAATAAAATAACGATGGGTTAACCATTTGTACAATAATACATTTACATTATATTTGTAGTTCTGCAACATTCAATCTAGCACTCCGGTTAGCGCCCAGCTGACTGATCATGTGCCGGATAACTTTTTTCAAATTTTATTATCCAAAATATACATGGCATTAACCAACTTGCCTGGTGGTTTCGATTATAACTCTACCAGGAGCAAACTTTTACTTACAGAATATGGCCGCAATGTGCAAAACATGGTTAAATACATTGTTGCACTGCCAACCAAAGAAGAGCGTAACCGCTATGCACAGGTAGTGATAGACCTGATGGGTTTTCTGAACCCACACCTGCGTGATGTAGCCGACTTTAAGCATAAACTTTGGGATCACTTGCACATCATCTCGGGTTTCCAACTTGATGTCGACTCGCCTTACCCGAAACCTTCAGAAGACGCTATACACATTAAACCGGAGCCTTTAAAGTACCCCAACCAGCGCATTCGATACAAGCATTATGGTAAAACCATCGAAATGATGATTCAAAAGGCGAAAAGTATAGAAGAGCCCGAGCGCAAGCGCCACATGGTGCAGGCCATTGCGAACTTCATGAAAATGGCTTACGTGCAATGGAACAAAGATTCGGTTGCCGACGAGATCATCCTGTCGGACCTTCAACACCTGTCGGGCGGCGAATTAAAGCTTGAGGAAAACATCAATTTAAACCGGGTTGAGTTTCGCCCTGCGCCAAATAATAACAACAATAACCGCGGCAGGCAAAACAATCAAAACAACCGTGGCGGCGGCGGTGGCAGGCAAAACAACAATAACAACGCCCGTAATAACAACAACCAAAATAACCGTAACCGCAACAACGGCGGGGCTAAAAAGTATTAAGCTGGCAGCCCACAGGCAATAGTTGAAGCTGAATTAACAGGAGAATTTATACTTTTGGAAAACCATAGACAATGGACCATTGTGTAAGGATTACAAAAACACTAACCAATGAAAAACGCATTCGAGATACAGGGCGGTAAAAAGCTTAAAGGCGAGATTATTCCGCAAGGGGCAAAAAATGAGGCTCTGCAAATTATATCAGCCGTGTTGCTTACCGGCGAAAAAATGACCATCAATAACATTCCTGATATACAGGATGTTAATAAGCTGATTGAGCTTTTGGGCGATATGGGTGTTGAGGTGAACCGTATATCGCGTGATACCTGCACATTTGAGGCAAAAGATATCGACCAGGATTTCTTTAACTCTGAAGCTTTTAAAACCAAGGGCGGCGGTTTACGCGGCTCTATTATGATATTGGGCCCATTGTTGGCCCGCTTTGGCAAGGCATCTATCCCAAAACCGGGTGGCGACAAAATTGGCCGCCGCCGTTTGGATACTCACTTCCTGGGTTTTGAAAAGTTGGGCGCACGCTTTGATTACAATCCCGATAACGGTTTTTACAATGTGGATGCATCAAACCTGCAGGGTACCTACATCTTGTTAGATGAAGCATCGGTAACCGGTACAGCAAATATTGTAATGGCGGCGGTATTAGCCAAAGGTACTACTACCATTTACAACGCAGCCTGCGAACCTTATTTGCAGCAGCTTTGCAAAATGCTGAATCGTATGGGTGCTAAAATAAGCGGTATTGCATCTAACCTGTTAACTATCGAAGGGGTTGATGAACTGCATGGTACGGAGCACCGCATGTTGCCGGATATGATCGAGATAGGATCATTTATTGGCCTTGCTGCCATGACCGGTTCCGAAATCACCATTAAGGATGTGCAGTACAAGGAGCTTGGTATGATACCCGACGTATTTAAACGTTTGGGTATAAAGCTCGAATTGAGGGGAGATGATATTTATATCCCTTCGCAAGACCATTACGAGATTGATACCTTCATCGATGGCTCGTTACTTACCGTTGCCGATTCGCCTTGGCCTGGCTTTACGCCGGATTTGCTGAGCATTGTGCTGGTTGTTGCCACACAGGCAAAAGGATCTGTGCTGATACATCAAAAAATGTTTGAGAGCCGCTTATTCTTTGTTGACAAGCTTTTGGATATGGGCGCAAACATTATTCTGTGCGACCCGCACCGCGCTACTGTTATCGGTCTGGACAAACAAGTGCAGCTACGTGGTATCTCTATGACATCGCCGGATATACGCGCAGGTGTGTCCCTGCTTATTGCTGCATTGTCGGCACAGGGCAAATCAACTATTTACAACATCGAGCAAATTGAACGTGGTTACCAAAATATCGATGCCCGCCTTAAGGCTTTGGGTGCAGATATTACCCGCGTTTAATAACAGCTTGATTATCATTATGAAAAGCCGGGAGTGTAAACTTTCGGCTTTTCGCTTTTTTTTATAGCTTTATACCCAAGCTGTCTGCTCAAAAACCTTGTAATCAATAAATACAACTGATGTCTTATAAAAACCGGAGGTCAATCTACTCAACCTTTGTATTGATATTTGTTGCATTAAAAATCCTGATCAACTTATTTGCCATAGGTAACTTTGGTTTCCATCGTGATGAGTTTTTGCATCTTGTACTTGCCGATCACCTGGATTGGGGGTATAAGGAAGTACCACCCTTTATATCTTTATTAGCTAAGATCTCCTTGTCGGTATTCGGCGACTCGGTATTTGCTTCCCGTATTTTTACTACCCTTGCAAGCGGTATTATTATTTGGCTTACCGGCCAAATTGTGGTGGAGCTTGGTGGCAAGCGCTTTGCCATCACATTGGCCTGCCTGGCGCTGATATTTTCGCCGGCATTTGCAGCATCTGGATACCTGTTTCAACCCGTTGTGTTCGATCAATTGTGGTGGGTAGTTACCGTTTGGTTGTTTTGCAGATATTTAAATACGGCAAACGTAAAATATCTGTACTGGCTGGGTGCTGCAGTAGGGTTGGGGATGCTTACCAAATATACGATGGCGTTTTTTACCGGCTCGCTCATCATCGGCATATTGATAAGCCGCGAACGTAAGTTATTGTTTAATAAGCATATTTTGTTCTCGGCTCTGCTGGCTTTCGTTATATTCTTGCCGAACCTTATATGGCAGTTTGCGCACCACCTGCCTGTGCTAACCCATATGAAGGAACTGCGGGAGCAGCAGCTCGATAACTTATCGCCTGCCGATTTTGTGATGCAGCAAATTATGGTGAACGGTACAGCGCTGGTTATCTGGCTTACCGGCTTTATATTCCTGTTTATATCTTTCAAATTGCGAAGGTTTAGGTTTATTGCCATTGCCTATATCCTCATCTTTTTATTTCTTCTTAAAATGAGTGGCAAAAGCTATTACCTTTTTGGCGCATACCCAATGCTGTTTGCCGCCGGTGGTTTTGCTTTTGAGCAGTTTTTTAAGCGTAAGGTGTATGCATTAAGGGTAGCTGTAATTGTACTGTTGGTACTGCCCAACATACTGCTGCTTCCCCTGGTACTGCCGATACTGCCTTTACAACGCACCGTAACGTTTATAAAAAATGCGGAAACCCGGATGCCTTTCATCAGTTTTTTAACACGCTGGGAAGACCAAAAGCAACACCCGCTTACGCAAGATTATGCCGACATGCTGGGATGGGAAGAAATGGCACAGAAGGTAGCCGCGGCTTACCACCAATTAACACCCGAGCAAAAGAAGCAAACCCAAATTTTTACAGACAGCTATGGCGAAGCAGGGGCTGTTAACCATTTCCGCAGAAAGTATAACCTGCCCGAGATTATTTCTTTAAACAGCAGCTTTGCCCTGTGGGCACCGTCAGACCTAAACGGCCGTTACATTATTTATGTAGACGATGATGATAACGTTGAGCGCAGATTAAGTAAGATAGTAGAAAGCTACAAACAAGTCGGCGAAATTACTACGCCGCTTGCGCGCGAACGTGGCGTAAGGATATATCTTTTGGTAAACCCATCGCCTAAACTTAATGAAGTTTACCGGGCCGAGTTGGAGCAAAGGCGATTGCGATAATCAACATCCAGTTGCTTGCACACCCTTAAGCAGGATATTTATATACCCAGCATTTCGGCCATCACACCTTCCTTTAACGAATAGGTTGACATCAGCACATCGGCTATGCCGAGTTTTTGCATTATGTAAATGGTAAGCAAACTGGCTGTAACAATCATATCAACACGTACCGGTATTATGCCCTTTGTGGCTTCCCTTTTGGTATGAGTTGATTTGGCAAGCATCTCAATCAGATCGAGCAATTCGTCTGTGTCAAACTCGTATGATTTGGTTGTTTTCAGGTCAAAATTTCGGCCTTTACTTAACTCAATCACCTCAGCAAAACTCTCAAATGCACCCGATGAACCAATTAATACTTTCGGGCGATGCTTTATTGCAGCTTTAAAGAGATCGGCCAGTTTCCCGTTCAGGTACGCCGTCATTGCTTTTATGGAAGCTAAAGGGATTGGGTCGGTCTGGTGAAACCTATCCATCAACCTTGCCGCACCCATTTCGAAGCTTTGCTTCCAGAGTATCTCATCATCGTTACATATGATGAACTCCACACTGCCGCCCCCAATATCCATAATCAAAGCGTTGGTGCCACTTAGGCAGCCGCTTGCCGCTATGCCGTGGTAAATGTAAGTTGCTTCCTGTGCGCCGTTTATAGTGGTTATTTCGATACCGGTTGCCTGCTTTACGCGGGCTATAAAGTCCTGCCCGTTCTTTGCGCTGCGTATGGCCGAAGTGGCTATTGCTTTTACGTTCGTTACTCCATATTCATCAATCAGCGCTTCAAACTTTTGCATAGCCGCCATACCACGGCCAAACGGGGCAGGCTGTATCATGCCTTTGTTAATACCGCCCTCGCCAAGCTTAACAGGTTCAGTTAGTTTAAATATTTCGTTAAAAGTATCGGCAATGTTCTCTGCAATAAGCAGGTGGAAGGTGTTTGTACCAAGATCCATTACGGCCACGCGGCCGCCGGTTTGCGTTGTTTGTATATCAGGCATCTGCCGTAAAAATAAAAAATCCCTGTAAACTTTACGCTTGCAGGGATTTTCAACACACTTTATTAAACTTACTCTTTATAGAAAAACCATTTGCTCAGCTCTTTAAAGCTTGCCTTTTTGCCATACATCAGTACGCCAACACGATAAATTCGTGCTGCCACATAAGTGGTGAACAAAAAGCCGGCAACCATTAAAACCATAGAAAGCGCCAGTTGCCACACAGGCGGATCAAATGGCAAACGCACCATCATGGCTACCGGTGCAGTAAAGGGAATAATAGATAGCCATACTGCTAAAGCGCTGTTTGGCGCCTGGAAAAGCACCGATACCGACAATATGTAGGTAAATAGCAGTGGCAGTGTTATTGGAAACATAAATTGTTGGGTTTCTGTCTCGCTATCAACCGCCGAGCCTACGGCTGCAAATATGGCGCTGTAAAGCAGGTAGCCCGTCAGGAAGTAAAACAGGAAGCAAACCAGTATCTTACCGAAATGGATGGTTTGTAAAACGGCAAGAGCGTTCATCATACCGCCAGGCGTTGAGCCAACGGTTTGCCCGGCTATTTTGGTGGATATGATTGACAGGATTATCCAGGCACCAAACTGGGTTAAGCCTACTAAACCTACGCCAATGATTTTGCCAAGCATCAGTTGAAACGGTTTCACAGATGAAATGATGACCTCTATAATGCGGCTTGTTTTTTCTTCGATAACGCCACGCATTACCTGGGCGCCATATATAAACAGCGAAAGATAAATAAGTATAGCGCATGCGATACTAACCGCAATGTTGGCGCCGATGTTAGATTTGTTGTCGCCCTTTTCGGTTACCTCAATTGCGTTAAGCGAAATGTCGCTTTTTATACTGTGGAGAACTGCGGTATCAATGTGGTTTTTAATCATACCGTCGTTTACAACTATGGCATTCATTTGCTTTTCTATACCGGCCGTAAGGGCAAAACCTGGCTTTTTCTTCGATAGTATCTGTATCGAATCTTTGCTATTGAAGTTTTTAGGAATGACAAGCGCCAGCAGATTCTCGTCGTTGATGAGTTCTTTCTTTATCTCTGGCAATGATTGGGTTGTGGGCAAAAACTGAATCTTTTTACCGTTATGAAGCTTACCGGCAAACAGGCCACTTTCATCCTTTACCTTAATAACAGATGCGCTATCGGGTTCCTCGGCATTGCTGGCTACCATTTTTATAACGGCTCCCATGCCCAATATCAGCAAAGGCACTACAAATATCATTACGATGAAAGCCTTTTTGCGTACACGGGTAATGTATTCGCGCTGTATAATAAGTAATACTTTATTCATGGCCGGTTTGCTTTACTTTTTGAATGAAAATTTCGTGCATGCTTGGTATAACTTCCTGCAACATGTTGATGCGTGTTTGCGGCAGCAGGTAGTGCAGAACATCATTAGCCGAGTTGCCCTGATGAAGTTTAAGTTTGATATTGTGGCTGTTGTCGTCGCCCTCGGTTTCACTTAAAACGCTGAATGGTGCGGTATCTGAAAAGTGGATCTTGGCGCCTGTGTATTCAACCAGGTAGGTTTCACTTGTATATGAATGGCGAATAGCCTTAACCTTACCATCTAATATTTTATGGGATTTGTTGATGAGTGCAATAGCATCACACAATTCCTCAACCGATTCCATGCGGTGGGTGGAGAACAGGATGGTGGCACCTTTTTCATTTAGCTCTAGAATTTCGTTCTTAATGATCTCCGCATTAACCGGATCGAAACCGCTAAAGGGCTCATCTAAAATGATCAGGTCGGGCTCGTGCAACACCGTAGCCACAAATTGTGCCTTTTGCTGCATGCCTTTTGATAGTTCCTCAATCTTTTTTTTCCACCAGGTTTCCATTTCAAGTTTGGCAAACCAGTGTTTGAGGCGGGCTGTAGCATCTGCGCGGCTAAGGCCTTTAAGCCGGGCCAGGTAAATCATTTGCTCGCCTATTTCCATTTTCTTGTAAAGGCCGCGCTCTTCGGGCAGGTAGCCAATACGTTCGATGTGGCTTTGGTTTAGCTTTTGCCCGTCAAAGTAAACTTCGCCGCTATCGGGTGCTGTAATTTGATTGATAATGCGGATAAGGGAAGTTTTGCCGGCACCATTAGGCCCAAGCAGGCCATAAACCTGTCCGCGCTCAACTTCTAAACTTACATCGCTCAACGCCTTGTGCCCGGCGTACTGTTTCACAATATTGCGAATACTTAGCATGTTAGGTTGGTTTTGTGGTGTTTAGATGGTGCAGCGGTTTATTTGTTACAGGATCTATCAAGAAGTAAACAACAAAGCCCCAGATTATAAAATCCAGGGCTTTGTTGTTTAGCTTTCAGCTTTAGTCTTTCTGCTTTCAGCTCAAGACTACTCGAAATACTCCTTCATCCGTTCGAAAAAGCTTTTTTCGTTTTTGCCGGGGTTAGGTTTAAAGTTTGGAGAGCTTTGCAGTTTCTCTAATATCTCGCGCTCTTCACGGCTCAGGGCTTTTGGTGTCCAGATGTTTACGTGAATAAGCTGGTCGCCGCGGTGGTATGAATTTACCTCCGGTACGCCTTTGCCTTTCAGGCGAAGTATTTTACCCCCCTGTGTGCCAGGCTCGATCTTGATTTTGGCCTTGCCATCAATGGTAGGAACTTCAACGCTGGTACCCAACGCGGCATCAACAAAGTTTACATGCAAATCGTAAATTACATTGTTGCCGTCGCGTTTTAAGGTTTCGTGAGGAATCTCTTCAATCAGGATGATCAAATCCCCGGGAACGCCTCCGCGTGGGGCCGCATTACCTTTACCGCTCATGCTAAGCTGCATGCCTTCACTTACACCGGCAGGAACATTGATAGTTATGGTTTCTTCACCGCGAACAACACCGTCACCGTGGCATACGTTACATTTCGAGGTAATGGTTGAGCCTTCGCCGTTACAGGTAGGGCACGTGCTGGTAGTTTGCATCTGGCCCAATATAGTATTGGTAACCCTGCGTACCGATCCTTGCCCACCGCAAGTTTTACAGGTTTGGAAAGACGATTTATCTTTTGCCCCCGTGCCATCGCAGGTTTTACAAACAATCTGCTTGTTTACCTTTATTTTCTTTTCGGCACCGTTGGCAATTTCTTCAAGTGTTAGCCTTACTTTAATGCGCAGGTTACTGCCACGGGCAACCCTGCGGCCACCGCCACCCTGACGGCCACCACCAAAGAAACCATCGAAAGGACTGCCGCCACCGCCGAAAATATCGCCAAACTGGCTAAATATGTCGTCCATATTCATGTTGCCGCCGCCATAGCCGCCACCATTAGGCGACGAAGCATTTGCGGCATGGCCAAACTGGTCATAGCGCTGGCGCTTTTCAGGCGTGCTTAATACCTCGTAAGCCTCGGCTGCCTCTTTAAACTTTTCTTCGGCTGCCTTGTCACCCTCGTTCTTATCGGGGTGATACTTGATAGCCATTTTACGATATGCCTTTTTTATCTCATCAGCATCCGCGCCACGGCTTACCCCAAGCACATCGTAATAATCTCTCTTAGCCATTATTTAAATTCCTTCGGATCATTTTAAACCGATTCGCATCGGTTATTAATGTTGTTAATATGTTTGATATTAACCACCAATTGCCCGTGCGTAAACAGCAATCGGGCAATGAGGTTTATCGGTGTTTATTTTAATGATTATGCGCCTACAATAACTTTTGCAAAGCGTATAACTTTATCATTAAGCTCGTAGCCTTTTTCCATTTCGTCCATTACTTTGCCTTTCATATCATCAGGCGCAGGCACGTTGGTAATAGCTTCATGTAAATCGGCATCAAAAGGTTCGCCTATAGATTTCATTTCCTTAAGGCCTTTTTGCGCAAGTACATTTTTCAACTTGTTTTGGATAAGGGCAACGCCTTCTTTAACTGAACTGACTTCAGTGGCATTTTCCATGGCTCGTAATGCGCGCTCAAAATCATCCAATACAGGTAACAGCGCTACAATAACATCTTTACCTTCGGTTTTGCGTGCTTCCTCGCGCTCTTTTATGGTGCGACGGCGAAAGTTGTCAAACTCGGCATATAACCTTAGGTATTTATCGTTAGCTGCGGTTAACTCCTCTTTATGTTTTTCCTCAGCATTGACTGCATCGTTAGCTTGCTCGGTTGGCTGATTATCTTCCAAACCGTCAGTCTGTCCGTTCTCGTTGTTTATGTCAGTAGTATTATCAGCCATCTCTGAATTTTCCTTCTTTTTTTTCTTTAGCATGTCATTAAATTTCATGGCGTATAACGCCAATCAAGTTCCTTGCCATAGCAATAAATGCGACAAGGTGTCAGTGGAGTCATAATTGGTCGGTAAAGATTGCAGTTTAAAGTTGGCAGTTATCACGATTTTGTTCCGTGGAGGCCAACTGCAAACCGGAGATTTTAAACTACAGCCCTACGCTATCTGCACATCTTCTAACACTTTGCCATTCTCGCATTTTATAATGCGTGACGGAAACGTGCGGATGATATGATAATCATGCGTGGCTATCAGTACAGCCGTACCGCCCTGGCTTATTTGCTTAAGCAATAAAACAATCTCCTCAGATGTTTCAGGGTCGAGGTTGCCGGTAGGCTCATCGGCCAAAATAATTTCTGGATTATTAAGTAGGGCACGGGCTATAACCACGCGTTGCTGCTCGCCGCCTGAAAGCTCATGCGGCATCTTTTTCAGCTTAGACCGAAGACCAACTTTTTCAAGTACATCCAAAATACGGTCGGCAATTTGTTGTTTTTCTGTCCAGCCTGTAGCACGCATAACAAACTGTAAGTTTTGTTCAACAGACCTATCTGTAAGTAACTGAAAATCCTGAAAAACGATACCAAGCTTACGGCGCAAAAATGGCACGTCTTTACCGGCCAGTTTGCTTAGCTCGTAACCGCAGGCTACGCCCGTACCGCTGGCAATATGCAAATCGCCATAAATTATTTTAAGTAAACTGCTCTTTCCTGAACCCGTTTGGCCGATAAGCCAAACAAAATCGCCTTTATCTACATGCAGGTTAACGTTTGAGAGTACCAGGTGCTTTTGCTGAAATACATCAACGTTATTTAGTTTTATAATAGAATTTCCTATCATGGTGTTACAGGTCTAATTTTAAAATTTTACCAAAGGGTAGTTCTTGTACAACGCCCATTATGTAATCGTACTTGTCGCCAAGGCCAATCTTATCAAGCGACTTTTCGGGTCGGTCTACCCTGAAGTAAGCCAGCAGCGTAAACTTATCATCTCGCAGCTGCACATAGTCGGGTATCTTGGCAACGCCTTTTACTTTTATAATGTACATCGTTTAAAGCTTAAGGCTAAAAGCACAAGGCTTAAAGCTTTAGTTTTCAAATTTACTTTTTTTGGGCGAAAGCTTTTAGCTTTTCCTAAATAAGCTTTCAGCTTAGTGTTTATGCTTTTAACTTAACCCAACCAAAAAGGCCATCGTATCAACCCCATCGGCATAATCCCAAAGTTTAGGATGCTGGCTTTCACCAAAACTTACCAATTGATTTTGAGTATTAATAGGCGCGTTGCTTACAATGCACTGCAACTGGTCGGCCTGCGCAGCAAGTTGCTGTTCAGCGTCCTGCAAACTGGTGTAGGTATCATAAAATACCACAGACAGGGGCGACGTAAGCTTACTATCGCGTTTAATCATCAAAAAGCCGTTATCGAAATGATCGTCGCGGTTTACGAGGTATATGGACTTATTGTAGTCGTAATTATTGCTGTATTTGTGATGGTGGATGATGGTTTTGTAATCCTCTATCGACTCGTATAGGAAGTCAAATTTGTAACCTTCAGGTACCAAAAGTTTAGATACGTTACGGCATCCTAAACCAAAATAATCGAAGATGTCATGGCCAAGCTCATGCAGTTCTTCGGCAGTTTCATTTCCGGTAAGCACGGCAATGCTGTTGCGGTTTTTACGGATAATGTTCGGTACCTTACCAAAATAGTATTCGAAGTACCGCGATGTGTTGTTGCTGCCGGTAGCAATAATGGCATCAAAGCCTTCCAGCCTTTCAACAAATTTAAAGCGGTTGGTAAAAGTGCCATCAATTTTTACCAGCATTTCCAGTACGTGCCTTATCAGCCTTGAATCTTGCGTTGATGCTTTTATAAGCGCAAAATTACCTGATACCAGCACACTTAGCACATCATGAAAACCTACAAGAGGAATATTGCCAGCCAATACCAGCCCAACGTTTTTGCCACCTTCGTTCACAAAGCTGTACTTATTTAGCCATGTTGTAAGGTCGGCTTCATTCAGCATTTCGCCGGTTGCAAGTATGGCATTTAAAACACTGTCTGCCGTGAACCATGCGTTATGCTGACGCTCTGTTTCGATGATGCTGATCAGCTCTTGACTTGGTGTACGTAGCTGTTTGCCAAGCATTGCGAAGGTGTTTATAGTATTTGTTATATCTAATTTTGACATATATATGTAATCGGGGTAAACCCCTGAAGCCTTTTTTTGTTATATTTGCGAGCCCTGTTAAAGGGCAAAGTTAATTGAGAATATAAGAATATTTAAATAATATGGCGATTATAATTACCGATGAATGCATTAACTGCGGCGCCTGCGAACCGGAATGCCCAAACAATGCAATTTATGATGCGGGAGCGGGCTGGCGTTTTTCTGACGGTACAAGTTTGCGCGGTGTAATTGATTTTGGCGATGGCAATACGCTTAATGCCGAAGAAACACAGGCAGCGATATCTGATGATATTTACTATATAGTTCCTGATAAATGTACCGAGTGTGTTGGTTTTCATGACGAGCCGCAATGTGCTGCCGTTTGCCCGGTTGATTGCTGTGTAGATGACGAGGACGTACGCGAAACCGAAGAAGAACTGCTTGCCAAAAAAGATTGGTTACACATTAACGGTTAATAAATCATTACTGTAAACCAAAGGGGAGTACAATATTTGTGCTCCCTTTTTTGTTGCAGAAACTTTAACATAAGTTTTAACGTTTAAAAGCCATACCTAAGTTATGGAATACGGAATTTGTAACCTCGCAGTTGTACCTATGCGGGCCGAACCAAGCGATCGCAGCGAACTGGTATCGCAGCTGCTGTTTGGGGAAGCCTTTGAAATAATTGAATGGCGCGAAAAGTGGGCCCAAATAAAAACAGCTGCCGACAATTACACCGGCTGGGTAGATAGGTTGCAGTTTGCTATGCTTGGCCATGTGGCCTATAAAAGGTTACTGCAGGAGCCGCCGCCCTTAACATACCGCCCGGTAACCCAAGCCTGGAAAATTTCTGATAATAGCGTTGTATACCTGGCCGCAGGCAGCTCGCTTGCCTTTTTAGAAGGAACCACCAGCTATATTGGCAATCAGAAGTTTGAAATCATTGGAGAAATCGGGGATAAAGACCATATCGCCAATATTGCAAAATCGTATTTAAACGCACCTTATCTTTGGGGTGGCCGTACGCATTTTGGTATCGATTGCTCGGGCTTTAGCCAGGTGGTGTTTAAATTGTTAGGTATACAGATTGATAGGGATGCATCGCAACAGGCCTTACAGGGTGAGTTGGTTGACAGCCTTGCACATGCCAAACTTGGCGACCTTGCTTTTTTTGAGAATGATAATGGCAAAATTGTTCACGTTGGTATTGTATTAAACGGTAACCAAATTATTCACGCATCCGGCAAAGTCAAAATTGACAAGCTGGACAACGAGGGTATTTACAGCGAGGAACTTAAGCGCTATACCCACAAACTCACCGTTATAAAGCGTTTTTTGTAAATACCGTTTATCTTTCGCTTGTCTTATTGGCGTGGTGTATTGAATATGTGCCAAATGATATACCTGCTATAACCAGCACGTACGTCCAGGTATCTACAGGGCACTCTGTTGCATAAGGATCTTCGCCGCCGCATGGCAAATCCAGATCATCATCTATCGAACTTTGGCTATAGCCGGCTGCAGGGCAGAGGAGAAGGGCAGCACCCGTCAGCACAGCCGTAATGCTTATTGCTGCCTTTTTTTTAATGATCTGAATTTTTTTCATGGTGGTAGTTATTATATTCACTAATCGTTTTCTCGCTATCTCTTAATAAATTTCGACCTGCCTACAAGCTCTCCATCGGCTTTGTTCAGTTCAATGATATAGGTGCCGGGCTGCAGTTGCGTAACATCCTGCGTCCAGTTGTTGCCGTTTACTTTTTGCCGGCTTACTACGGCGCCTGTGTAGTTGTATATTTTTGCAGTGTATCCATTTGCGGGTGTTTGCGGGTTTACACTCACATTAATCATGGCAGCTGCAGGATTAGGGTAAACGCTTATTAAATTTGTCTTGATAGTAGGCGTCGGGTCGTCAGCAACCGATATGCTTACGGGTTTGCTCCACGTAATTTTGCCGTCGATGTCGTTTTGCTGCAGCCGATAGGTGTTAACGCCTTTTTGAGGTGTTAGGTCCGTGTAAGCATAGTTGGTTTTGCTGTTACTTTGCTGATTGTATAATGGTACGTATTGCCCTGTTGATGGCTGTAGTTTTTCAACGGTAAAGCCTGTAAAGTTGCCCTCATTATAGGTTTTCCAATTCAATTTTATGCCTTCGGTAGTTTTGGCTGCTGCGAAGTCAATCAGCTGGTATGGCGGTAGGGGCTTCCGCCTTATAACCAGTTCAAAGCGGTTGCCGCCATAGGTAGCGGTGTCGCTGCGTACAACATTAAAATTGTAAGTGCCATAGCGCCTTATATCAAGCGAATCTTTTTTGTATTTGTCTTTCAGCCAGATGTTGTACAGGGTATCGATATTTCTCACATCTTCAACCCTTAGCTTGTGTATGCCGTCTGCAGAGGTATTTATATACAAACGTACCCGGCTGCCATTAACGTAATCGGGCATGTGGTTTACTGCCGTCCGTACGCCGTCTGCCGTATAGCTCGACATGTAGATTTGTGACGATGTGCCATCCAAATCTTTAGCGTCTTCATCGTTAAAATTGGCCGAGCTGCTGCCGCTAAAGTATACGCCGCAATAGTCGGCTATTAGGCTATCGCGCTCCATTTTTACATATAAGCCTGTGGGGCCGTTTTGCGTTGCCAACGGTATACCCATTAGCAGCGGCGATGGCTGTGAAGCAACCGCCTTATTAGCTTCCTGGAAAGTAAGCGTAGAGTTGGCCGCTTTAGCTTTTACAATAAAACCCTGTCCGCTGGCCAGGTAACGGTTGGCCCTCGGGCTAGACCCACCCGCCGGGCTGTACACCACATACTGCTGGCCGGGGTTTACGTTATCTAACACATAAATGCTGTTTTGAATGCCGGTTGCACTGCTGTTGGTGCTGATAACGCTATTGAGATCAAGCGTTGCGGCATACGGATTGCCAACCATGTTGTACCCTGCCGATGTACCTAATGCGCTATTAAAAGATAGTTTGCCGGTGGTGCCACCCGTTGCACCAGCAGGCGTATACCAAAGGCTCACCAATACATTCTGCTGGTTCAGGTTACCAGTGGCAGTTATTATAGTGTTTTCAGGGCCGGTTGTAGGGTTGGCACTTGCCTTGGTTGCGGGGTTGGTTGTATTGCCCACAAAGTAAAAAATATACCCGTTGCCGATAGGCACAGATATACCTGTAGGCCCGCCAGATACATCAACCAAATTACCATTGATATTGAGGATGCCTTTATGCTTGCCGGAGTTGAAAGTAGTATTGCTAGGGGTAACGTCTTCCCGGTATAAATAAATAGTAGGGTTGGAGTTGTTTACCGTGAAGCCGGTACCCGGGCCTCCGGTTAGAGCGGTAAGGCCTATATAATTTAACGCGTAAAGTCTTGATGTCCCAATCTGCACAGGTGAACTCAGCATACGATATCCGCGTGCCGTATACGCACCGTTGGCCGCTTTGCCATTGCCACCAACAAGCATGCGCTGCACGTTGACGTTTCCTGTAATGCTGCTGCCTGTAGGAATGGCATCTACCGACGCTGTAGAAGTTGTGCTGGACTGTAAAGTAAAGTTTCCGGTTACATTTAGTACAGAACTTGATGACATAGTCAAAATGCCCACCGGTGCGACGGCAAAGTTGCCGGCCGACATTGTTTTGGTACCGCCGCCAGTAAAGTTTACATTACGGTATGTTGTACCGTTTCCATTGTCAAGCAGCGTCTGTGCCGTGCCATCGTATATTACAGTGCCTGTACCATAAGTAAAAGTGCCGCTGTTGGTATAGTTTCCGGCTACATATAAATTCCCGGCCCCGAGAGTTAATGTGCCTGAGGTGGAAAGAAAGCCGTTTATATCAATATCGCCTGCACCTTGGGTGGTGGCCGCACTGTTGGTCCAATTACCCGCCACCTGAATTTGACTGCCGTTGGTAAGCATATTTACAGCGCCGCCCTGGGTCAATAAATTGCCTCCCACTGTTAGCCCCGGCGTTCCTGTGGTATAGTTTCCTTGTACAACCTTTGTACTCGGCCCGGTAAGTGTTAAATTATCATATGTAAAGTTAGCACGTCCAATGCGGGCAGTTACACCTGAGTAAACGGTTTGGCTGCCCGTGGTTGAGGCATATATAACTGTACAACTGCTGGTTCCGTTATTGGTAAAGTCTATAACCTGCCCTGCGGCAATGGGCTCGTTAATTGCAGCATTGTTGGTAAGTGTTAAGCTTGTTGTATTTGTTGCACTATTATCTAACTGAAACAACCCTCTTATAGCTACTGTAGGCGAGGCTTGTGTGCCACTAAACGTGTTTGTGTTTTGCGTTATAATTCTTCCCCCAATGGTCACGTTGCCATTGTCAAGCATAAACTCCGGAAAGTTTACACCGTCCGCATTATTACCCGTTGAGTTGAGATAGACGTTTCCGCCAATATTAAACGTAGGCATTTGTGCACTCAATCGACTGTAAACTGTTCCATTAAGCGCGCCAATTCCAATTATTAAACCGGTAGGGGGTGATGTGTTGTTCCCAATCTGTACGTTACCGTTGCAAGTAACGCTTCCTGTGCCAACTAAAGTAAAGGTGGTACGAGTGTTGGCTGTACCAATGCTTCCATGGTACATCGAAATGCTGTTTACAGTGAAGGTGTTATTTATCGTCAACGTAATTGCTGACGGTATAGTTAATAGCGGGTTATTTAATAAGGCAACAACATTTGCCGTGCCTACAGTTAAAGAATCGCAAGTTACGGCTGTGGAAGTAGTGGGTTGGTTTGTAAAGGTGCGGGTTACGCCAATACGAATTTTGTCGGTGGCGGCGGATGGGATCGCTGACGCAGTTGCAGGTGTCACAACCCAATTGCCGGCAGTTGTCCAGGTGCTATTAACAGCTCCAGTCCAGTCATAAGTAGCCTGTGCACTTGCAGCGTTGTAAGCAAGTAGCTGCCACAGGCATAAGAAACCGTACAAAAAATATCTTATCATCAACCGCGTAAGTAATATGCCATACAAGCAAACTGCAGGCGTTTTTTCTTACGATTGAAGTTAGATATTAGTTATAGGTTAAAAATGTAATGAACAAAATGAACGTAAATTTAAGTGTAGCGATAAAAAGTGAATATAATGAACGAGCTGTTAGAAAGTGATTGCCCATTTTATAATGCTCTTATCATCACTCGTAGAAAGTAGCTGATTGTCAACCCAGGTAAGCTTGTTAACCGATAACATGTGGCTCGGATAACCTTTTTCACGGCTTATGATTTTGTAAAGTTTAAAATCATAGGCTCCCCAGATTTTTATGCTTTTATCCATACTGGCAGTAGCAAAGTAGGGTTGGGTGGGGTGGAACAGGATATGGTTTATGGCAAACATATGTGCCGGGATATTTTTAATCAATTCGTAATCGTTTGCATCCCATACTTTCAATTGTGCATCACGTGATCCCGTAAGCAGGTATTGCCCATCCGGCGAGTATTGGGCAGAGAATACCGCCATGGTATGCCCGATAAGCGCTTTTATTGGCGAATAGTCGTTAAGATCGTAAACCATTACACGGCTATCCCGGCAGCCAAAAGCCACGCGGTTTTGCGCAGGGTTAATGGCAATACAGCGTACGGTATCATCAGAGACTTTAATGGAATGCAGTAAGTCCATTGTTTGCAAACTCCAGATACTTACTGTGCCATCTTCGGAGGCTACGAGTAACTCATCTTTTTTTGCGGATGATTTAATATCAAACACAGGCTTTATGTGCTTACGCAGGCGATGTGTAATTTTCTGCTCGATAAAATTGAAAACCAAAACTTCCCCATTGCGAAGTCCTGCAAACATCAAGGGGTATCCTTCCGGGCAATGAATGGCGTATACGGAAGTGGGCACAGGAAACATCACTTTGATGAAAGTATTATCATTAATGTTCCACTCCACCAGGCCCTTATCATTGCCGCCGCTAAATAATATACCTGGCTTTTGAGAAAGTTCGATAGAAAATATCGGGTTTGCATGGCCTGTAAGTTCGGCTGTTTTTTGTACGGTTAGCATTTAGATGATGGTCGGTAGTTCATGGTTGATAGTTTACAACATATATTTAATGGAAGTTGGTTGCTATAACCCACTAACCATCAGCTATGGCCTAACTATTTGTGCCTTGATTCCAGATTTTTAGCAATCGTTGCCAGTGATAAACCTTTCTCGCGCAACAACACCATCAGGTGAAACAGCAGATCAGACGATTCGTCAATCAATTCAACATCAGTTTCATGCAGCGCAGCTATCACTACTTCAACACCTTCTTCGCCAACTTTCTGCGTGATCTTTTTAAGACCTTTTTTGCGTAATTTGTTGATGTATGACCCTTCCTGCGGGTTGTCAAACCTGTCGCCAATGATGTTTTCCAACTCCATCAAAAAGTTTTGGTTGTATTCTGTTTGGAAACAACTGCGCGAGCCAGTGTGGCAGGTTGGCCCATCTGCCTTCACTTTTATAAGGAGTGTATCGTTATCACAGTCGATATGCATGCTTTTAACATGCAGATAATTTTGGCTGGTTTCGCCTTTGGTCCATAAACGGTTTTTCGAGCGTGAATAAAAGGTAACGATGTTTTCTTGTACCGTTTTATCGTAAGCTTCTTGGTTCATGTAACCAAGCATCAAAACTTCAAGCGTTTGCTCGTCCTGTATAATAACCGGCACCAAGCCGTCAGATTTGTTGAAATCGATATTCATTGTGTTTTTATATCATGTCATCGCGAGCGATAGCATGGTAATCTCCTCGTGTTTATGCACTGGCGACGAGATTGCTTCGTCGCTGCGCTCCTCGCAATGACATTGTTATTTCTTCAAAGTTCGGAGATACTATTGTTCCTCGCAATTAAGCAAGGGCAATTATACCTCTCTAACCTCAATATTATTAGTTCTTAATTCCCTTTTTAAATCAGGGATCAATATTTCGCCATAGTGAAACACCGAAGCTGCCAATGCAGCATCCACATTTGTTTGCTGAAACACATCCACAAAGTGTTGTACAGAACCAGCACCGCCCGATGCTATTACAGGAATATTTACGGCACTGTTTACCTGTTTAAGCAAGCCGTTGTCAAAACCAGCCTTGGTGCCGTCATGGTCCATAGAGGTAAGCAATATTTCGCCTGCGCCGCGGCTTTCCGCTTCCAGGATCCAGTTAAGCGTTTGCTTTTCTGTCGGCAGGCGCCCACCATTAAGGTGCACTATATTTTTGCCATCCATAACGCGGGTATCAACCGCCACAATTACAAACTGCACGCCAAATGCATTGGCCAGTTCGTCAATCAATGCCGGGTTACGCACCGCTGCCGAATTGATGGATATTTTATCGGCACCAGCATTCAACAATGCATCGGCATCGGCTATTTCATTAATGCCGCCGCCAATAGTAAACGGAATGTTAATTTGCCTTGCAACCGCCTTTACCAACTCTACCATGGTTTTGCGTCGCTCAACAGTAGCCGTGATATCCAGGAAAACCAGTTCGTCGGCACCTTGCTGCGAGTAGTTCCAGGCCAGTTCAACAGGGTCGCCGGCATCGCGCAGGTCAACAAAATTGACACCTTTTACAGTGCGGCCGTCTTTAACGTCAAGGCAGGGGATAATTCGTTTAGCGAGCATTTATTTTTATAAGTGTGATTGCAAAAAGCTATGTCATTGCGAGCGATAGCGCGGCAATCTCTCTATGTTATTTGAACACGATGCATTGCGTGGATAGGTAGCGAGGCGATTGCTTCGTCGTACCTTCTCGCAATTACATATTGAAAATCAGGGGGCTGGGGGATAGGCTTTTAAATCGACATCAAGCTCTCCAAATTCCAGTTTTTGATTTCTTCGATGCTGATGTGACCCTCGTAAATAGCTTTTCCTACCACGCACGATTCCACTTTGATGCGGCTCAACTGCTCGATATCGGTCATGGAGCTTACGCCGCCTGATGCAATAAGTTTGATGAACGGCGAATGATCAAGCAGTTTAGAGTACAGCTCAACACCTGCACCGCCCAGTTTACCATCTTTGTTGATGTCTGTACACAAAAAGCGGAAAAAGCCTAAAGAAAGACACTTATCCACATAATCCATCAGTTTTATCGGCGAGCTTTCCATCCAGCCCGAGTATTTAATAACTTCATCCAACACGTCTATCGCCACAATAACCTGGTCGCTGCATTTGTCGTTACCGCAAATTTCTTTGCTTAAATCTTCAAGAAAAGACGGATTTGTGATGGCTTGCGTACCAACAATAACGCGTTGCACCCCGGCGCCAATAAGTTCTTTTACCTTTTCAATACTCCGTATGCCGCCGCCGTACTGCACCTGCATATCTGTTTTTTTGATCACATCAAACAAATACTGCTGGTTACTGAAATCGTTTTTGGCACCGTTAAGGTCAATAATATGTATAAAGTTGGTGCCGTTGCTTTGGTACCTTTCAATCATTTCCTCAAGGGTAACGTCATATTCTGTTACCTGGCTATAGTCGCCCTCGCGCAGGCGGACAACCTTTTTGTCTAAAATGTCGATAGCTGGTATTATGTACATCTGTTTATATAGTTGAAAAGTTTTTTAAAAGTGTTTCGCCGTGCGTTCCCGATTTTTCAGGGTGAAATTGCACCCCGTAAAAATTGTTATGCCAAATTGATGCCGAAAATTTATTTATGTAATTGGTTGACGCTAAAGTATATGCTTCATCGTATTCAATAAAGTATGAATGTACGAAGTAAAAGTGTGATCCAACCGGGATATTTGCAAAAAGCGGGTTGTCTTTCTCTGCAAAAACCTGGTTCCAGCCTGTGTGCGGCACTTTGAATGACTCGGCTTGCGGAAAGTGCAGCGTTTTAACGGGAAAAATATCCAGCATTTCGGCATCGCCTTCCTCACTGTGTGCCGTTAACAGCTGCATGCCTACGCAAATGCCTAACGTTGGCTTGTTCAGTGCCTTTATCTGTGGCACCAAACCGGTATGTTCAAGCTTTTGCATGGCTGCACCAGCGTGCCCTACACCCGGAATGATATACCTGTCATATTGCTCAAGATCATCTTCGGTATAAACCATACCATAGGCAATGCCAAGCCTGTCAAGCGTTGCAGTAAGTGAAAATATATTCCCGGCGCCGTAGCGGATAATGCCTATCATATTTAGTTTGCAGTTATTGGTCAACAGTTAGCAGTGCCCTTAAACTGGTAGCTGCTAACTGCTTACTGTTAACTATAAGAGTCCTTTAGTACTTGGTAAGACCATTTTATTTGCGTCGCGTTTAACGGCCATTTTTATGGCTTTTGCAAAGGCCTTAAATATAGCTTCAATTTTATGATGTTCGTTATAACCCTCGGCTTTTATATTGAGGTTACTTTTTGATGCATCGCTAAACGATTTAAAGAAATGATAAAACATTTCGGTAGGCATGTCACCAACTTTTTCGCGTTTAAATTCGGCATCCCAAACTATCCAGTTGCGGCCGCCAAAGTCAATGGCTGCCTGCGCCAGGCAATCGTCCATTGGCAGGCAAAAGCCGTAGCGCTCTATGCCCATTTTGTTGCCCAATGCAGTGGCAAAAACTTCGCCTAAGGCAATACCTGTGTCTTCAATAGTGTGGTGCTCATCAATATGCAAATCGCCTTTAGCTTCAATGGTAAGGTCGATGCCGCCGTGGCGGGCAATCTGGTCAAGCATGTGATCAAAAAAATGCAGGCCCGTTGATACTTTGGCTTCACCGGTTCCATCTAAATTTAACTTGATATAAATATCAGTTTCCTTAGTGGTTCGGCGATGTTCTACAACACGGCTGCCCAACTTTAAAAACTCATAAATTTCTTTCCAGCTTGTAGTCTCCAGTGCTATAACGTCACCGAGGTTTTCATCATCCTTAATGTCGAACTCGGCATTACCCAAGCCTGTTTTGTTATTGATCCAGATGGCCTTTGCCCCAAGGTTACGGGCAAGCAAGATGTCGTTCTTACGGTCGCCTATGGTGAAAGAGTTTTTAAGATCGTATTTGGTTTCGTCAAGATATTGCGTCAATAAACCTGTTGACGGTTTGCGGGTAGGGGCATTGTCCTTAGGAAAAGTACGGTCAATTGCCTGGTGGCTAAACTCAACACCTTCGTTTTTAAACGTATCTACAATGAAGTTATGCACCGGCCAAAACGTATCCTCCGGGAATGATGCTGTACCTAAGCCGTCCTGGTTGGTAACCATTACCAACTCGTAATCGAGTTCGGCTGCTATTTTGGGGAGGTATTGCAATGCGCCGGGATAAAAGCCAAGTTTATCGAATGAGTCGATCTGCTCGTCTTCAGGTTCGGTTATCAGTGTACCATCGCGGTCAATAAAAAGTACTTTTTGCAACTGGCTCATTTATTTGTATTGCTGTAAGGTTTCAATCAGTTTAATATTTTCGGCCGAGGTGCCAACTGTTATGCGCAAGCAGCCTTCGCAAAGCTCAACGTTTGTGCGATTACGCACAATAATACCTTGGTTAACAAGAAAATCATATATCGCGGTAGCGTTAGTTGTTTTTACCAATACAAAGTTTGCGTCAGACGGGTAGATGTCTACCACAAAAGGCATTTCTTTTAGGGCCAGCACCAATTTGTCGCGCTGCTCAAGGGTTTCCTTGATCCAATCGTTCACCTGCTTAACATTCGCTAATGCTTCAAGCGCTAAAGTCTGCGAAGCCTCGTTGATATTGTAAGGTGGCTTTACCTTGTTCATTACCTCAATGATCTCTTCGCTGGCGAAGGCCATGCCTATACGCAGACCGGCTAAGCCCCATGCTTTTGACAAGGTTTGCAGCACTACCAGGTTGGCATATTCGGTAAGTTCTTGTATAAATGTTTTTTGGCGACTAAAGTTGATATAAGCCTCGTCGATAATAACCAGCCCGGTAAAATTTGCCAGCAGGGTTTCAATATCATCACGATTAATGGAATTGCCTGTTGGATTATTTGGTGAGCAGATGAAGATCACTTTGGTGTTCTTGTCAATCGCTTCGGCAATACCTTCAAGGTTTAGCTGGTAATCTTCAGTTAGTAGAACCTTTTTTGCCTCAACATCATTGATATTGGCCGATACCTGGTACATACCATAAGTAGGAGGTACAATGATCACATTGTCGACCCCGGGGTTGCAGAAGCTGCGGAACAATACGTCAATTGCCTCGTCGCTGCCGTTGCCTAAAAATATATTGCGTGCAGGCACACCTTTAATCTGGCTCAGTTTCATTTTTACCTGGTACTGCATCGGGTCGGGGTAGCGGTTGTAAGCCGTTTGTAATGGCGACCCGAATGCATTTTCGTTAGCGTCGAGGAAAACGCTTGCCTCACCCTGAAACTCATCCCTTGCTGATGAATAAGGCACCAGGTTTTTGATATTGTTGCGTAGTATGTTATTAATGTCGAACATGGTTATTCTTTAATCGCTTTGTCATTCTGAGTATAGGAAAGAATCTATAGCTTAATAGATCCTTCGTTTCTAGGCATGACAAATTTTATTTTTATTTCGTCGTGTCATTGCGAGTGATAGTGTGGCAATCTCCTCGCAATGAGACGTCTTTTTATTCTATCATGTCATTGCGAGCGACAGCGTGGCAATCTCCTCGCGTTTTAGGAATTATGCATTGGCGACGGGATTGCCGCGTCGCTATGCTCCTCGCAATGACATATTATTTTTGTCCTTGCTAACTCCAGCTCCCCCTTCAGGGGGCCGGGGGGCTCAACCGCACACTCACCGCATTTCTGTGTGCGTGCAGGCCTTCCATTTCGGCCAAAATTTCAACTGATGGTCCAATGTTCTGGATACCCTCATGTGTCAAATGCTGGAAGGTAATCTTCTTCACAAACGAATCTACCGAAACACCCGAGTAAGCCCTTGCATAACTGCTGGTTGGCAGGGTATGATTTGTGCCCGATGCATAGTCGCCGGCACTTTCGGGCGTTAAGTTACCCAGGAACACCGACCCGGCATTTATGATGCTACCGCTTATTTGTTGCCAGTGTTGGGTAGCTAAAATTAAATGTTCCGGCGCATACTGGTTACTAAAGGCCATGGCTTCTTCCAAATTCCCGGTAACTACCATGTACGATTGATCGAGCGCCTGCCTTGCTATTTCCGCACGGGGCAGGGTAGGTAGTTGCCTGTCAACCTCGGCTTGCGTTGCTTCGGCAATCTGTTGCGAGGTACAAACCAAAATGCTTTGGCTGTCAATTCCATGCTCTGCCTGAGCCAACAAATCGGCTGCAATAAAAACAGGGTTTGCAGTATCATCGGCAATCACCAATACTTCCGAAGGGCCCGCAGGCATATCAATGGCAGTAGTGGTAGTGCTTTGTATAATGGTTTTTGACTTTGTTACAAATTGGTTGCCCGGGCCAAATATCTTATCAACCTTGGCAATGCTTTCGGTACCGTAGGCCATTGCGGCAACTGCTTGCGCGCCGCCTGCCAGGTAAACTTTATCTATACCCAACATTAAAGCCACGTAAGCTATAAATGCGTTAACCTTACCATTTTTTTGAGGCGGCGAGCAAACTACAACCTCTTTACAACCTGCTATTTTTGCCGGTATGCCCAGCATCAAAAAGGTTGATGGTAGTACAGCCGTACCACCGGGAATATAAAGGCCAACTTTTTCGATAGGCCTTAACTCTCGCCAGCAGCTAACACCCGGCATAGTTTCCACCTTATCCTCGGTTTTTAACTGGCTTTGATGAAACTTGTAAATATTGTCGTAAGCAACTTGTAAAGCGGCTTGCTGGTCGGCCGATACAGCAGCTGCTATTTCCTGCAATTCGGTTTTATCGAGATAAAGTTTATCAAGGCTTACCTTATCAAACTTTTCGGCATAGTCGGCCAAAGCATTATCGCCGTGTTGTTTAACATTTTCAATAATATCCTCAACAAGCGTGCGTATCTCATTTGCCGGATCAACATTACGTTGTATCAGGCGAGAAATATCGGAGACAGAAAGTTCGGAATATTTGTATATGGCCCCCCCGCCCCCTGAAAGGGGAGCTTTTAAAGAGCTTGGTTGCGAATAGTTTTTATTCTCCATGATGAGGTATTATATCCTTTTTAGGATTGCCACGCAAATTCTGTTCCCCTTTAGGGGTAGGGGTTTACAATATTATCTTTTCTATAGGCATAACAACAATGCCCTGTGCGCCTGCCTGTTTAAGCTGGCTTATACGGCTCCAAAAATCACGCTCAGGAATTACAGTGTGTACAGCCACCCAATCGCCTTCGGCCAATGGCACAACTGATGGGCTTTTCACGCCCGGTAGCAATGCTAATATGGCCTCAAGGTTTTTGCGTTCCACATTCAATACCACATACTTGGTTTCTTTGGCACGTAAAACTGATTGTACCCGTTGAATAAGTTCCTTTATCAGGTCATCGTCTTCGCTGCCTTTGCGGCCAATTAGCACCGCTTCGCTGCTCATTACATCGGCAAATGGTTTCAATCCATTACTCTTCAGGGTGCCGCCTGTTGATACTAAATCGCAAATGGCATCCGCAAGGCCAAGGCCCGGAGAAATCTCAACAGAACCGGATATGGTACGAATATCTGCAGTTATATTTTGTTGCTTTAAAAACTTATCCAGTATTACCGGGTAAGTGGTAGCTATCGAGCGCCCGTTTAGCTGAGAAAGGTCTTCAATGCTGTTATTGTTAGGCACCGCTATTTTAAGCGAGCATTTACCAAAGCCAAGCTTTTGCAGGTAGCTCACCTCAACTTCGGTTTCCTGTATAACGTTTTCGCCAACTATACCCAGGTCGGCAATGCCGTCTTGAACATATTCGGGGATATCATCATCACGCAGAAAAAGAATTTCTAACGGGAAATTTGATACAGGAGAGATAAGCGAGCTTTTGTAATTTTCAAAATTTAAGCCGCAGTTTTTCAATAATTCAACGGATTTTTCGTTGAGCCGACCCGATTTTTGGATCGCTATTTTAAGTGTTTTCACAAGTTGGATTTAAAGTGACTATTAAAAAAAATGGAGTTGTTATTTCGTGTAGAAACGTACATTATCTATTTACCACCAGATGGTGATGATGCAGATGAAGATGATGTAGTTTAAACTTTTCCATTTTGTATTTAGTACACGTATCGGTAAGTGCTGCAAATATATACACTACAATTTTAAATCAAAATTTAAAATGAATTTTTTTGCCGAAAATGAAATTTTTATGCCACTTTTTTATAAAAATGGCAATATGTATAAGCGCTTATATAATTATGGTAAGTAAATCTTGTTATTCTGAGCTTAAGAAAGAATCTAATAGCGAGCTATGCAATTTCACAGATTCCTTTCGCTGCGCTTCCCACGGAATGATAAGCTTATTTTATGTCAGAAACTTTTACCATGTCTACCTCATCGTACTCATAAATTGCACCTTCACCCTCAAAGGTTTTTAGCAGTTTAAGGTTTTTATTCTTCTTGATTTCATCAAGTGTAATCAACTCTTTATTATATAAGCGGTCGAACCAGATGATATAAAACCGTTTCTTTTTATAAAAATTGGCAATTTCCTGTTTAAAGAAAACATGGGGTACCAAATAGGCCGACATGCCCGAGAAAAAATACACGGCCTCGTGTGCATCCGAATATACAGGAACCCCTTTTTTAAATGCATTATGATCTACCTGTTTCAGATAGTTTGCCATAGCCGACTCCTGCCACTCTGCATCTGTATAACCCGGCACGCCGTAGTCGTCTGCAATCTGATCGTTGTAACGGGCTTTATCTATCATAAAAACCTTTGTAAGGTAGCCAAGCATCAGTAGTATGAAAATGCCTGCAACAATGTTTCGGGTGGTTTTAACCCTGATTTTTTTCAGTGCGAGTAATGCCCAGCTGGTGTAACCCCATAAGGCCGGGATATACATGGGCGATAACAGGCGGGCGTTGATACGCTCGTACCGCGAAAAGGTTGACGAAAGCACGATGAACAAACCGTAGATCAGCGCAAATGTGATGGCCAGGTTTTCGTAGCTGTTTAAATGCCTGCGGTAATAGTTATAAGCCAATGCGGCTATAAAGCCCAAAAGGATTATAATAGCCAGCGGGGTAGCCAGGAAGTATTGTTCGGGTGTAAAGCCCATCCAGTCGCAGAAAACGGTACCGAAGTAGTGCAGGTTCTCCATAAATGGTGTTATGGAAGGTTCGCGCGGTCCGGTAACCGTGCCCGATACATAGGCATTCATGGCCAGGTTGGCTACCAACAACGATATACAGATAAAGCCGTATATAAATATGTGGCTGATTTTCTTTTTAATTGGCAGATGCCTGTCCAACAATAATATTAAGCCACCCGTGCCTACAATGGTTACAGCGGCATAACGCGTTACACATGATATGGCAGCAACAGTAGCCGCTGCAACCAGCCATTTAACCGAGTAGGTGGCCAGATACTGCCTGAAAACCACGAGGAAGATGAGTACTTCGAGGATAAATACCGTCTCGGACCATAGCAATGAATAGATCTGCAATAAGCCCGGGTTAAGGATGATTCCGGTAAGCATCAGCCACTTATATATGCGCGACGATGGATTGAACCTGTACATGATGTACCCGCTCAGCCATATCAGCAAAGCAAATAAAATCATGTTGAGCGTTGCGCCAAACGCTACCGGGTCAACGCCCGTTGTAAATGCTATTATGCCTAAAAATACCGGGTAAAATACCGGGAAATCCACAATAGGGACGTGGTTGAAGGTGTGAAGCGTGCCGTGTGCCGCAAAGCTGCGGGCCGCACTTGTGTACATGATTGAGTCGGGCGAGATGCCTACGCCGTTATAGCTCGTAAATATATAAATGGCGTAAATCCCTATCGCCGAAAAAAGCAGGGTATCGTAGTTTTTTATTTTATCTAAAAATCCCATTCATCGCTTAAAAGGATACAAAGAGCATATTGTTTTAAAACCATCGAAACAACGTCCTTAAATTGCTTTGATATAACAACCAAATTACTCAATCAAATCAAGCACAGTGCTTAACGGCTGGTCGCTGTTAATTAATATACCCTTTACACCGGCTGATGTACCTGCAATCACATCACGTTCGCGGTCGCCTATAAAGTATGATTTTGCCGGGTCGACATTGTATTTTTCGATGCCCTGTAATAGCAAGCCCGGTTTTGGTTTGCGGCAATCACAGTCGCCGGTAAAATCGGGGTGGTGGGGGCAGTAAAAAAAGTCGGTCAGTTTAACACCATGGTCATAGTAGGTTTGCTTTAAAAGCGCGTGCATTTTTGCAAGTTCGTCTTCGGTATACCAGCCTTTGGCAAGGCCGCCCTGGTTTGTAGCTACCAGTAAAAGATAGCCTCGATCCTGCAATTCCTTAAGTGCATCAAAGTTGTCCAAAATATGAAAATCTTCCACACGGCATACATAGTCGCCCATTTCCTTGTTTAAAACTCCGTCGCGATCTAAAAAAACTGCTTTCACTTTTTCGGCCATGATGTATAGATTATCCTGATTTTTTGGCAAAGGTAAACAATTGCCTGCTTTTACTATGTGTGCATATTAAATGCGCAAATGCAATTGTCAATTTCATAGCTAATGTATACGAATATTATAGACTTAATAATTTTTTAATAAAAAATTGGCATTGTTTTAATAAATTTAAAAAAATAAAGCTGTTTAATATAAAAATATTGAAATTTAGTAACTTCGTTTTTACACGTGCTTACAAAAATGCGTGTGAAAGATATGGATCAAACAGATGGCAACCAGCAAGGCCTTTACAGGCCCGAATTTGAACACGACTCTTGTGGTACCGGTTTTATAGCCCATATACATGGACATAAATCGCATAGCATTGTTGATGATGCGCTAACCATGTTAGAAAACATGGAACACCGCGGTGCTTGCGGGTGCGACCCTGATAGCGGCGACGGTGCAGGTATCCTGTTTCAACTCCCTCACGAATTTTTGTTAGAAGAATGTGCCGACCTTGAGATAAGCCTTCCTGAGCCCGGCGAGTATGGCGTGGGGATGATATTTTTCCCTAAAGAACCCGCTTTGAAAAAGGCATGCCGCACCATTATTGGCGCAGCTGCAGATAAGCTTGGTTTTAAGATACTTGGCTTCCGTAAGCTGGCTGTTAATTCATCGGTAATTGGCGAAACCGCTCGCCAGGCCGAGCCTGATTGTGAGCAGCTGTTTTTGGCAAGGCCGCAAGGCATTGTAAATGCTGATGATTTTGAGCGCAAGCTTTATGTACTGCGCCGCTATATAAATAAACAGGTTAATGAAACGGTGGCTGCAGCCGGCGAGCATTTTTACTTTACCTCGCTGTCATGCAAAACTATTGTGTACAAAGGGCAGGTTACTACCTTCCAGTTACGCCAATACTTTCCGGATCTGGTAGATACACGTGTAGCATCCTGTTTGGCCATGATCCACTCCAGGTTTTCTACCAACACTTTCCCGTCATGGAAATTGGCCCAGCCTTTCAGGCTTATTGCCCATAATGGTGAGATCAATACTTTAACAGGTAACTTAAACTGGTTTTATGCCGGCTTAAAATCATATGCTTCGGCTTACTTTACCGCCGAAGAGATGGATATCCTGCTACCAATCATCGACAATAACCAGTCGGATTCGGCCTGTTTGGATAACATGATCGAGATATTGCTGCATACCGGCCGATCATTACCGCACGTAATGATGATGCTGGTGCCCGAGGCATGGGACGGCAACGAGCAGATGGACCCGGTAAAAAAAGCTTTCTATGAGTTCCATGCAACCCTGGTTGAGCCTTGGGATGGCCCTGCAGCCATATCATTTACTGATGGTAAAAAGGTAGGCGCCGTGCTTGACCGTAATGGCCTGCGCCCCCTACGTTTTGTAATAACCAGCGATAACCGCGTTATTGCTGCGTCAGAAGCGGGCACCCTTAAAATAGACGAAAGCACTGTTTTAAGAAAAGGCCGCCTGCAACCTGGTAAAATGCTGCTTATAGATACCGAAAAAGGCCGCATTATTACCGACGAAGAAATTAAACAAGAAGTTGCCGGCCAGCAGCCTTATGGCACCTGGTTGGAAAACTATAAAATTCGCCTGGGCGAATTGGCTGCACCACGTTTGGCCTTTGCCAGCCTTTCGGCAGATGCTGTTTACCGTTACCAGCAGGTGTTTGGTTACAGCCGCGAGGATATCGATACCATTATCAAACCAATGGCCTTGGATGGTAAGGAACCGGTTGGCTCGATGGGTACTGATGTGCCTTTGGCTATCCTGTCTGATAAACCTCAGCACCTTTCAAGCTACTTTAAGCAGTTTTTTGCGCAGGTAACCAACCCGCCTATCGACCCAATTCGTGAGCGTTTGGTAATGAGCCTTGCTACCTTTATTGGTAACAATGGCAACCTACTTGACGAGGATAAAATGCACTGCCATTGCGTTGTGCTTAACCACCCGATATTAAAGAACCACCAGGTTGAAAAACTGAGGAGTATCGATACCGGTTTGTTTCATGCCAAAACACTGCAAACCTACTTTAATGCCGACGGCCAGCCCGGCTCGTTAGAAAAAGGTATAGCGCGACTTTGCCGTTATGCGGAAGATGCTGTTGATGATGGTTTTGAAGTATTGATCCTAAGCGACCGTGCTATCGATTCGGAACACGCGCCTATCCCGATGTTGCTGGCAGTGTCTGCCGTGCACCACCACCTGATCAAAAAAGGTCGTCGCGGTGCTGTAGGCATTGTTGCCGAAACAGGCGACGTTTGGGAAGTACATCATTTTGCTACTTTACTGGCATTTGGTGCTACAGCTATCAACCCGTATCTGGCATTATCATCAATAGAAACATTGAAAAATGCAGGTGCGTTAGATACCAGCCTTGATATTAAGAGCCTTTTCAAAAACTACGTTAAATCAGTCAATGATGGCTTGTTGAAGATCTTCTCGAAAATGGGTATTTCTACTTTGCAGTCATACCATGGCTCGCAGGTGTTCGAAATATTGGGTCTTAACAAAGCCGTTGTGGATAAATATTTTGTAGGTGCAGTTACCCGTATAGAGGGCCTTGGCCTTGACGAGATTGCCCGCGAAGCTTTGTGTAAACACAAAATTGGCTTTGGTGCGAAATCTGAAAACCACTTATTGCCCGAGGGTGGTATTTACCAATGGAAACGCAGGGGCGAGGCGCACTTGTTTAACCCAACTACGGTACACTTGCTGCAGCATGCAACCCGCAGCAACAGCTACCAGGTTTATAAAAACTATGCATCGGTTATTAATGAGCAAACCGAGAAGCATTTTACCATACGTGGCTTGCTCGATTTTGCACACCACCGCGAGGCCATAAGCATTGACGAGGTTGAGCCGATTGAGAGCATCATGAAGCGCTTTGCAACCGGTGCCATGTCATTCGGTTCTATCTCTCACGAGGCACACAGCACAATGGCCATTGCTATGAACCGCATTGGCGGCAAAAGCAATACCGGCGAGGGTGGTGAGGACGAGATGCGCTACGAGAAAATGGCCAACGGCGACTCTATGCGCTCGGCTATTAAGCAAATTGCATCGGCACGTTTCGGAGTAACTTCAAACTACCTTACCAATGCCGATGAGTTACAGATAAAAATGGCGCAGGGTGCTAAGCCAGGCGAAGGCGGTCAGCTGCCAGGCCATAAGGTTGATGAGTGGATTGCCAAAACACGCCACTCAACACCGGGTGTAGGCCTTATATCGCCGCCACCGCACCACGATATTTATTCTATTGAGGATTTAGCCCAGCTTATCTTCGATCTTAAAAATGCTAACCGCGCTGCACGTATCAATGTTAAGTTGGTATCAAAAGCAGGTGTGGGCACCATAGCCGCGGGTGTTGCCAAAGCACATGCGGATGTGATCCTGATTGCAGGGTATGACGGTGGTACAGGTGCATCGCCAATAAGCTCTGTAAAACACGCGGGCTTACCATGGGAGCTTGGCCTTGCCGAAGCACACCAAACGCTGGTACGCAATAAACTGCGCAGCCGTGTAACGCTACAAACAGATGGACAATTAAAAACCGGTCGTGATTTGGCCATTGCCACCTTAATGGGAGCCGAGGAATGGGGTGTTGCAACTGCGGCCCTTGTTGCCGGCGGTTGTATTATGATGCGTAAATGCCACTTAAACACCTGCCCTGTAGGCGTGGCCACGCAAGACCCTGAGTTGCGCAAACTATTTAGCGGTAGCCCGGATCATGTTGTAAACCTGTTTAGGTTTATGGCCGAGGAACTGCGCGAAATTATGGCCGAGCTTGGTTTCCGTACCATCAATGAAATGGTTGGCCGTGTGCAATTCCTTAAAGTTAAGGATGGTATCAAGAACTGGAAAGCCAAAAAGATTGACCTTTCTGCCATATTGCACCCTGTAAATACTGCCAAAGGTATGACGCTTTACAAAAGTGAGGAGCAGGATCATGGTATGGATGCCATATTGGATTGGGAGCTGTTAAAGAACGCTAAAGTAGCTTTAGAAGATAAAACGCCGGTATTTGCATCATTCGTTGTGAAGAACGTTGACCGCACGATAGGAACGTTGTTATCCAACGAGATTTCGAAAGTTTACGGTTCAGCAGGCTTGCCCGATAATACTATCAACTACAAGTTTAAAGGATCTGCCGGGCAAAGCTTTGGGGCATTCACAGCAAAAGGTATATCATTTGAGCTTGAAGGGGAGGCTAACGATTACGTTGGTAAAGGCCTGTCGGGAGCGCAACTGGCGATTTACCCGGCTGCTAATGCAACCTTCTCGCCTCAGGATAATATCATCATTGGTAACGTGGCCCTTTACGGTGCTACCAGCGGCGAACTATTTGTAAACGGTATGGCCGGCGAGCGTTTTGCCGTGCGTAACTCGGGCGCTACCACGGTTGTTGAAGGTATTGGCGATCATGGTTGCGAGTACATGACCGGGGGTCGTGCACTTATTCTTGGCGAAACAGGCCGCAACTTTGCTGCCGGCATGAGCGGTGGTATTGCATGGGTATACAACCCTAAAGGCACCTTTGCCGATAACTGCAATACCGAAATGGTTGACCTTGATCCGCTTTCATTGAAGGATGAAGAGCAGATAAAGGCCCTGCTTAAAAAACATGTAAGCCTAACAAAAAGTAAGGTAGCGCAAGACCTGTTAAAAAATTGGAGCGAGGCTTCGGGCCAATTTATAAAGGTTTACCCTAAAGAGTACAAAAAGGCATTGGAGAAATTAGAATATCAAACTATCAGTCAATAATAATTATGGGAAAAGTTACAGGATTTCAGGAATTTAATAGGGAACTCCCTCATAAAACACCTGTTGCCGAAAGGGTAAAAAACTATAATGAGTTTGTTGGCTTATATAGCGATGAAAAGTTAAACCAGCAGTCGGCACGTTGTATGAACTGCGGTATACCGTTTTGCCACTCGGGCTGCCCGCTTGGCAATGTTATCCCTGAGTTTAATGATGCAGTATATCGCGGCAGCTGGGAAGAGGCTTACCAAATTTTGTCATCAACTAATAACTTTCCCGAATTTACCGGCAGAATTTGCCCTGCACCTTGCGAATCTGCATGTGTGTTAGGCATTAATAAGCCAGCGGTAGCTATCGAGGAAATTGAGAAACATATTATTGAGATAGCCTACTCAAAAAACCTGGTTAAGCCGGTTGCGCCTTTAATTAAAACGGGCAAAAAGGTGGCTGTTGTTGGTTCGGGCCCCGCAGGTTTGGCTGCTGCTGCACAGTTGAGCAAAGCAGGCCACAGTGTAACTGTTTACGAGCGCGACGACCGCCCCGGTGGTTTGCTGCGTTATGGTATACCCGATTTTAAATTAGAGAAATGGGTTATTGATCGCCGCATCCAGGTTATGGAAGAGGATGGCGTAACTTTTCAATGCAATGTTGAGGTAGGTAAAACCATTGCTGCGGATGAGATTGTGCGCACGCATGATGCCGTAGTACTTGCAGGTGGTTCAACCATTCCGCGTGATTTGCCTATACCGGGCCGCCAGTTAAAGGGCGTACACTTCGCGATGGATTTCTTAAAGCAACAGAACAAACGCGTTAGCAGCACAGCTATCAATGCAGAAGAAATACTAACTACAGGCAAGGATGTTGTGGTTATAGGCGGTGGTGATACCGGATCTGACTGTGTGGGTACATCAAACCGCCAGAATGCAGCTTCGGTTAAGCAGTTTGAGGTAATGGTGCAACCGCCCGAGAAACGTACTGCGCACATGCCTTGGCCTACATACCCAATGGTGCTTAAAACTACCAGTTCTCACGAAGAAGGCGTTGAACGCTTTTGGGGTATAAATACCAAAGAGTTTTTGGGCGATGAAAATGGCGAACTGCGGGCTCTAAAAGTAAGTGACGTAAGCTGGGAGATTGATGATTTTGGCCGCCCTATGAAATTTAGCGAAGTTGAAGGCAGCGAACGCGAAATACCTTGCCAGCGTGTTTTCTTGGCAATGGGCTTTGTACACCCCCAGTTTGAGGGTGCTTTGCAGCAGCTTAACGTAAAACTGGATGACCGTAAAAACGTACAGGCACAAGAAGGCGTTTACCGCACAAATGTAAGTAAGGTTTTTACCGCAGGAGACATGCGCAGGGGACAATCACTGGTGGTTTGGGCAATATCTGAAGGGCGTGAAGCTGCACGTAAGGTTGATGAGTTTTTGATGGGGCACACAACGCTTGAGAGTAAAGATGCGGTCAATCAATTTGAGCAGGTTTTTTACTAACTATTTAATTGACAGTAGAGTTATTTTATTATATTAGAAAAGTTTTTTCAAACAGTATAGCCGCTTATTGCGAGCCAGGATTAGAGGGGAAGGTTTTACTCAATAATTTAATCTATGGCAAAAATAGCTTTGGAAATATGTACGTTGCTTGCCCTTAACTTTTCTGTTAAAGCTCAAACTTCAAAAAGTTCGGTATTGGTAAACCCGTTTGCAAATATGGCTTTTGCAAATGCCTACAAAGATACGGTTACGCTGTATGCTACCTACACAGGTGAAACAGGCAAGGTTAGTGAAACAGCCTGCTCACCCTAATGCAGATAAACAAGTTATACGGCCTTAATTTAAACAGATTGAAAAAGGCTATAGGAGTAAGCCTGAATGGTTACAAGCAGAAGTTTTACGTGCCTTTTACCGGTAACAATGCCGATGCCTTAACCGCTGCTAAAGCCAACGCCCCGCTCCGGATAAAATGTACTGTTTACCGTTTCTTTACGGTTGATGGTGTTTCTAACTTCTTTTATGTAGATAAGATACTTTAAAATAGAAGGGGCCGCATGCGGCCCTTTACATTTTACTAATATTGTATATTATTCTCAATCTTTTATTTGTCAGTAGGATTGCGTTTGCCTGCCAGCAGCATCTCCACCATTTTTGCTATGCGGTTTTGACGCGTTTGTTCTTGCTTGGCGCTAAGAATCCAAACTGCATATTCCTTTTTGTGGGAGTAGGCGAGTTTGTCAAAATGCCCGAGTGCAGTAGGGTGGCCAGCCAGGGCTTCCATAGCATCTGCAGGTAGCATTACTGTTTTGGTATCTGGGTCGATGAATGATGAATAATCGTTTTTGTTACCAATGGCTTGCTTGCTGCTATCAGATTTTTTAACCAAATGTTCCGGGCGGAAACGTAGTGCCGTCCAAACACCATTTACAGCAGCTGAGGCTACCGGGCGCAATCCATGCGCAGCCATAATATCCCAGCTACCCATCATTTCAAGGTCTGTCGGTACCCCTGAATTCTTTTTTGGATAAATGATCCACAGCACGGTATCGTTAGTGAGAATCGGTTTTATCTGTGCAAGGTTTGCTTCAAGTTCGCTGCTGTTCTTAGCAAAAATCTGCATACCGTTAACACTTGCTTCGTTTAAACTAAAGATAAGCTGCGTATTATCCGGTACCGGCTCTAAAGTAGACGGATAGCTTTCGGGCGCATTTAGTATCAGCCAGCTTTGACCCGGTTTCATCAGTAACTTTTTTGCAAGCGCATTCATATTTGTTTATTTGAGATTGAGTTTAGCGAAAAAATCCCACAGCACTATACCTGCCGATACCACGATGTTGAAAGAGTGCTTAGTGCCAAATTGCGGTATCTCGATGCACTCGTCAATTACCTGCATTACTTCAT
This sequence comes from Mucilaginibacter pallidiroseus, assembly GCF_007846085.1. Lineage (GTDB taxonomy): Bacteria > Bacteroidota > Bacteroidia > Sphingobacteriales > Sphingobacteriaceae > Mucilaginibacter > Mucilaginibacter pallidiroseus. The sequence continues at coordinate 260,791 of NZ_VOEJ01000005.1, read as the reverse complement.
CGCTCACGCCGTTTACCTCGTTGCCAAATATAAGTGCATACTTTTCGTTTGGCTTTGGCTCAAAAGTATGCAGCATGGTGCTATTTTCGGCCTGTTCAATGGCAATGATCTTGTATCCATCAGCTCTTAGCTTTCCTACGGCTTGCACTGGTGTTTCAAAATAAGTCCACTCCACCGATTGTGTAGCACCTAATGCCGTTTTTTCAATTTCGCGATGTGGTGGTTGCGCTGTGATCCCACAAAGGCAAATCTGCTCAACGGCAAAGCCATCACTCGTCCGAAAAATCGAACCTATATTATGCATACTGCGCACATTATCTAACACCACGGCAACGGGCAATTTATCCTGTTCTTTAAATTCGCCAATGGTAGCGCGGTTCAGTTCGTCGAGTTTTAATTTACGCATATTGCTCCTGTTTCAATTCGCTAACGCCATTGCCAATTAATGATTTGTAAACAGATGGAGCGTATCCAATTTTATTGGTGTAGTATTCTGTAACTTCTGCACTAAACTTATCAAAGGCGCTGCCTTTAACCAATGCAATGGCGCAGCCGCCAAATCCGGCTCCCGTCATGCGGGCACCTATAACGTCGGGGTTTGTGGCGGCATATTCAACAACGGTATCTAGTTCAATACCGCTTACTTCATATAAATCGCGAAGTGAATTGTGCGAAGCATACATAAGCCTGCCAAATTCTTCCAGGTTATTGCCGCTTAGCGCTTCCGCTGCCAGTTTTACCCTGTCGTTCTCTTCAATTACGTGGCGTGCCCTGTTGTTTACTGTTTGGTCTGTTAACAGATGTTGGTACTTGTTATAAGTATCGGTATCAATATCGCAAAGGTATTTGATATAAAGCTCCTGCTTTAGTGCCTGCAGCGCTTCGGCACACTCTTCAACGCGTTCGTTGTATTTGGATTCTGCCAATTTGCGCGGCTTATTGGTATTTATAATAGCTAAAACGTACTCCCCAAGGTTGGTATGTACCGCTTCATATTCAAGCGTGTCGCAGTTAAGCATCAAAGCTTTATTCTGCTCGCCAAAGGTTACCGAAAATTGATCCATAATGCCGCTGTTTAGGCCTATGAAAACGTTTTCGACCCATTTAGAAAGCAGGACAAGGTCCAGCTTGCTGAAACCGGCATCGAATATTTGGTTAAGCGCAAAAGCCGTTACCACTTCTATTGATGCAGAAGATGAAAGGCCAGACGCTATGGGGATATCGCCGTAATAAAGCATATCTAGCCCGCCAAGCGTTTTATTTTGTTGCAGAAAGTAACTGATGACTCCGGTAGGGTAGTTGTACCAGAGGCTGCCTTGCTTGGCATGGTCGGCGTTAATTTCTATACTGCCTTCTTCGGGGAAGTTGATACTTTTAAAACGAAAAACGTTATCATCATTTGGTGCTACCAGCAAATAAGTGCCGAATGTTACTGCGCAAGGCATTACCAGGCCACCATTGTAGTCGATATGCTCGCCAATAAGATTTACGCGCCCGGGCGAAAAAAAAGAATGTGTGGCCGACTTATTATATGTTTGTTTAAATTGTTGCTGAAGTTGGTTTTTCATGTTTGCGTTTACTTTGGCAATGTTTAACAAATATGAAAAAACTTAAGCTTATTAGCGGTACGGCAAATAAGTAAATTGACTTAATTTGCATTGCCCTTTGCGTATTTGCATTGGCTAATAATTTAATTTTCTTGATATGAAACAATACTTAGTTACCGGATACGATTATACCGACGAGGGTGCTCTTGACAGACGCATGAATGCGAGGCAGCAACACCTTGATGGCGCAAAACGCCTTAAGGAGAGCGGCAATTTTGTTTTAGGCGGTGCCATGCTTAATGACGATGGTAAAATGATAGGATCAACGCTGGTGCTGCAATTTGAGAGCGAAAGCGAACTGCAGGACTGGAAGGAAAACGAAATTTATATTGTAGCTAAAGTTTGGGAGACGGTGGATATTAAGCCATTTAAGGTGGCAAATATCTAGGAATATCTAAGTGAAGTTATAAGCAGTCGTAGCCGTTAAATTCCCAGTAACCCTGTGCCGATTTTTGGTAATGAACACGGTAACTTTTACCGGACGTTTTAAAATCGAACGAAAACTGCTGAACAGCGGGGTCATGCGGGATAAATTGTTCAATGATTGTTTCGGAAACAAGGCGCACGGTTTCTGCCTCTGCGTTGTGTGGCTCCGGCTGTAAAGTGGCTACGTAGTCGGCATAGCTGGTAAACGTTTGCTGCCCATGTTGCGTTTGTTTTGCTGCTTCAAAAGCCTGCCTGGCATAAGCTTCCATAGCGTTCAATAAATCATTGGCAGACATTTCGGGATTGCCATCAGCGCCAGTGCTATAAAAGCTGTCTAGAATCTCTTCTTTAGTTTTCATTGAAGCAAAAATACATATAACAAAAAAGGATATCACATTTGTGATATCCTTTTAAATAGCTTAATGGTCGCTTAACCTACCGGCGGGTTAATACCATCTAATTCTTCAATGTCAGCTTCGTCCAGTTTAATGTCGGCTGTCTTCATGTTCTCTTCCAGGTGGGCCACACTTGATGTGCCCGGGATAAGTAATATATTGGGCGAATGTTGCAATAGCCATGCAAGGGCAATCTGGTGTATGGTAGCGCCGTGTTTGTCGGCAATTGCTTTCAGCTTTTCTTCCGCGGTGACATTGCCACCGCTTAGGGGATACCATGGTATGAACGCAATATTATTTTCTTCGCAATACTCCAGGACACCTTCCCATTTACGGTTATCTACGCTGTACATATTTTGTACCGATACCACATCAAAGTATTCCTGCGCATGTTTAATGGCATCAACATCAACTTCCGATAAACCTATGTGTTTTATTTTACCTTCCTGTTGTGCGTTCTTTAAAAATTCGAAGCTTTTTTCGGCAGGTACTTTTGGATCAATGCGGTGTAATTGATACAGGTCGATATGGTCAACTTTTAAGCGTTTCAAGCTACCTTCCAAAGCTTCTTTTAAATGCTCAGGGCTGGCGTCAACAGGCCATTGGTCGGGCCCGGTGCGCAATAAACCGCCCTTGGTGGCTATTAGCAAGTCTGATGCGTACGGATGAAGTGCTTCGGCAATCAGTTCTTCAGATACATTTGGGCCGTAGCTATCGGCAGTATCAATGAAATTAACGCCAAGCTCTACAGCTTTTTTTAGCACGCGGATAGATTCATCATGGTTGGCAGGCGGCCCCCATATGCCTTTGCCGGTAATGCGCATGGCGCCGTAACCAAGCCTGTTTATGGTGATTTCGCCGCCTATTTTAAATGTTTTGTTTGTTGAGGTGTTTATATCGCTCATGATTTTGGTGTTTGATATTGATTAAGCAACAGGCGTTGGCGTTCAATTGTTCACGCATCTAAACCATTACAATGTCATTTACCTAAACAAAAATGTCCGCACAAATAAATGAGCGGACTAATAAATCATATAGTATTATAGCTACTTAACCGTGTACCTGATAACCGAACGGCCAAGGTTGCCATCAGTATCAAGCCCTTCAATAGTTACGCGGTAGGTTCCACGGCTATCGGCATTGTAAAAATCAAATGTGCTTGTACCTGTTGTTTTATCGGTAATCACTTTAGGGTTCCAGTAAATTGTAGTGCGCAGGTCTGTAGTGCCGTTTGTTTTAGGCACTATGTATTTGGGCGAGTAAAACTCACGCACAGGCGCGTAACCAAACGGCATAAAATTAAGTATACTTGGCGGCGGAATCATTTCCTGAAGTTGGGCAAAACTTATCTTCTCCTTTTTTATTTTTTTCATAGTAATGGAAATAATGCCCATTGTGCCGAACATGTTATTAATGCCACTTACGCCATCTTTATAAAAAACCTCTATATTTTCAACGTTGTCGCCGCGTACACCATTTAAATAGTTTGCATCAACAGCAAGGCCGTCTACATAGATTTGTACCGGGGCTTTATTGGGAGTGTTGTAGTAGCGGGTAAGGTACAAAAGATTATTGTCAAATGTTATACCTAAAGCTATAGCTGGCAAACAGGTTAGCAATGATGGGCAAGATCCAATCCTTTCGGCCCCAATGGTTTGGTCGGCTAATGGCGGCAGCGTACTCAACATAGGGTAGTCAAGGTGCGGAGCCCGTTTTATAACTGTCGATTTAATTACAACCTCTTTCAATATGTGTAAGGCATCATATCTTACCTTGCTATTATTTAGGTAAGGCTTAAACGTGCTATCGATATTTGTGATCTCATCCGGCGCATAGGCGTTGGCGGAAGGGCTTTGCACTGTTTCCGGATTCACGTTGATCATCAGGTTCCTGTTATTTGGATTGTTGCGCGCGCTCAATGTAAGCTGTGATGAATCCTTGAAATTAAGATTCGACAATTTAAAGTTACCCGTCATATCAGTTATGGTTTCGACGGACTGCTTGCCGGGTATAGCAAGGCGAAGATTACCTTTTGCAATAGGAAGGCCCGTGTTGTTCCGTAAGATGCCTGCTATTTCAATTCCGTTTAATTCGGGCATTAAAAATAATTTTGGCAAACGGTTGTTTATGATGTTTGAGTAGGATATGCGGCGATAACCTTGTGTGAGCAGGAGCAAATCTAAATCTTCTTCGGCTGTAGCGTTTTTAGCTAAAAAGTAATAGTTCGGCTTTTCAATGTATCCTTTCAGGTCTGATGTAAGCAAAAGGTTCGAAAGTATGGTTGTCTCGTTGTTTTCATCATAAGGTACTTTTCCTTCGTCAATTACCGACACCGAAAAATTACCCTGAACCGGCAGTAGCTTGTTTTTGGCCAATACGGATAAGCGAACGTTCTGGCGTGTTGTATATATCTTTTTATCAGTAGCGATGTTCAGTTTCAGGTTGTCCTTATGGTTGATGAATATAAGACGCTCACTAACCGGCGAACCAAAAGCTGAAAGCAGTGTAAACTGTACCAATCCTGTGGGAAATTTGCGTTTAGGTATCGATGCGTTATAAACCTGCGATTGTAAAGTAGTTTTGGCTGCAAAAAATATGGCACCGCCTATTTGCCCAATCACGTAAAAGTGCTTGTTTTGGTTTGCCTGGAAATAGTTTTGGTTGGTTGATATTTTCAGCGTGATGTTACTATCGGCCGGTGCATTGTAAATTGTCATGTTGATACCGCCCGGCATCGAGCGTGGCAAGGGGTAGGTAGCTTTTGACCCATCAGCAAAAGTGATATTCGCTTTATAACTTTTACCTTCTTCAGGTACCATGGCAAACACACCCATCCCCAGATGTTTTGAAGAAAAAGTAATAACCTCGGTACCGGCATTATCAACTACCGAACCTTTTGCCTCAATGCCTAACCCGTTTATGTCTATAGCCTTAAAAGCCACACGAGAGCGTACGCCGTTAATTAGCTCGCCGCCTTCCGGGAAAAATTGAACGTCCTTGCTACCTATGGCCGGCTTTATAGCAATATTATTAGTAACCGTTCGGCGTTCACCCATATCCATTTGGGTTGTAAGCAAGGCGTTTTTCAGATTGGCATTTGCAACTCCGGTAAAGCTTACGTTCAAGATGCCGTTGGCATCTGTAGTGCCCTTGCCTTTTGCAATTTCGCTGCCGTTTAGGCCAACAATCCAGTTTACCTTTTTATTTGCCTGCACTATGCCTGCCTCGTTGTAAGTTATGGCGGCATCAACCTTTAATTTGCCATCTGCAGTAGGGCTGCTTTTAAAACTTACATTGGTTTTTACATCGTTATCTATAGCATTGCCAATAGCAATGTTTTTATTAAAAAAGTAGTCGGGCTCAAAGTTGCGCATCCATGCTGTGTATGCTCTTATATGATAATTGCCCTGTGCATATTGTGAAGGTAAAAAAATAAGGCTGCCGCTTGCAACGCCATTGGTAACCGGCATTTTTAGTATCTGTACTATTGAATCGCGGTTGTTGGCAATATCCAGGTAAACTATGGTGCTGATATTAGTTGGCCGGTGATTTTCCATCGTAACATAAGCCTTAAACCAGGCCGTATCACCGGCGGCATAAAAGCGTTTATCAAAGTGTACGTAAACTTTCTCGATGGGGTAATCGCCTGCAAATTTTACAGTTTTGGCAAGCAGGGTGTTAAGGTCTACAGTATCCCTTTGGGCAAACGCTGATGCAGAAAACAGAGCGATTAATGATACGAGGAGGGTAAATTTTCTTAAGATCATTTCACAAAAAAAGTAGCTCGGGCTAAGATAAACAATTAGCTTTACCGCAGGCCAAAGGCCCGGTTATTTAACACTTTATAACAATATTGTTAAGATAGAAAAATGGGTATCGAGATAGAACGGAAATTTTTAGTAGATCATATAAAGTGGGCTGCATTTAACAAACCGGAAGGCAATGTTTACAGGCAAGGCTACATTTTAAGTGACGTGAGCCGTACGGTACGCATTCGTGTAACCAATAAATCTGCTTTTATAACGCTGAAGGGTGGTACTACAGGTATAAGCCGAAGCGAATTTGAATATGAAATACCCATTGCAGAGGGTATCGAAATATTAAAAGGCTTTGCTGTATCATCGATTGAAAAGGTACGATACAATATACCCTACAAAGGACATACCTGGGAAGTTGATGTTTTTGAAGGTGACAACGCCGGATTAATAGTTGCAGAGATTGAATTGCAGAGCGAAGAGGCAATATTTGAGAAACCCGATTGGGTTACCAAGGAGGTGAGCGAAGATGGCAGGTATACAAATGCAAGCTTATCTGTAAACCCTTTTAAAAACTGGAATTAATGCCCTTAAATAAAAAACGCGGGTTTATCATAATAAACCCGCGTTTTTTATTAGTTCGAACTATTTACTCCAGCCCGAACCTTTTTTAGCGTTGCCTGCTTCAATGTGGCTCTCGGCAGTTGCTTTGCTCATTATAGCTGCCATTTTGTTACCATCGGCATCTTTACCTGTTGCTATATAACGACCAGATTTTACGTCGATAACTGGATCAACCATCGGTACGTTTTTGGTTTTCGTCTTAACTGAATAGGCGGTAATACCACCAGATTTTGCTGCTGCCATGATAAGTTTTTAAAATTGTTAGTTTAATTGTATTTGTTATAAAATGTTTTTCGAGGCGTTTTGTTTTAGTGCAGATGCAAAACAATACCTTAAATCGTTGCCAATATATGTATTAAAGCCAATTAAACAAACTTTTGAGGTGTTTGTGACTAAATACGTGAAAGAATGATTACACCCGTTCTATATCTAAGTACAGTTGGCATACAACTTAATCATTTAATAAAGCCGAACATTTTTTAAAGCAAATTGTATTACTGCTTAATATTTACGAAACACTATAACAAATGAAAAAGTACTTTTTTATAAGCATGCTTGCCCTTGCATCATGCGCAGGTAACGCAAAAAAAGATGGTGATACAACAGCTAATGCCGGGCAGGATACTACTGCTGTGGTGACTGCTGCAGAAACTCCGGCTCAAAATATGGAATATTGTTTTGTACATACCGATGGCACAAGTGCGCAAGATACTACAGCAGTACACCTGATGATCGACAATGGCAAAGTAAGCGGAGATATGAACTGGATGCCTAAGGAGAAAGACAGTCGCAAGGGTACTTTAAGCGGCACTATGCAGGGCGACATTATAAAAGCTACCTGGACCTTTATGCAAGAAGGTATGAAGGATACTATGGCGGTTGAGTTTAAACTCTCATCTCAACAGCTGGCCCAAAAGGCGTTGGTTTACAATAAAACGAATGGCCGTCAGCAAACGGATGCAAAATCTGACTACCAGGTTATTTACAATCTTGATAACTGCAACAGGTTCAAGTCTAAATAATTGTATACCTATTTGGCATATTACACATTCCTAAGGCGCATTTTGCGCCTTTTTTATTTTGCATCAATTTCAATGTGCCTTAGCAGACGCTACGACTAAAGCCGTGCTTATTAAATGAATTCTGTAGCAAGTTGAAGCAAAGGCTAATACAACTTTCAACATTAGGTGCTTAAGCTTAGCTTAGTCGGCAGTGCCTAAGTCTTTTTTAGTCGGTTTGTAATCGGCGGTACCTAAGTCTTTTTTAGTGTCGGCAGTACCCAGGTCTTTTTTTGTATCAGCGGTGCCTAAGTCTTTTTTGGTTTTTCCGGTACCGGCGTTGGCTACAGAAACGATACCTGTTGATAATACTAATGCGATTGCTATGATTGATTTTTTCATGACGTTATATGTTGTACTTGTTTGAAATTTTTGTGGTGGTAATTGATTATGCGAGGGCTAAATAATCAGTCAGCAGTGCCTAAATCTTTTTTAGTCAGTTTGTAATCAGCGGTACCTAAATCTTTTTTAGTATCGGCAGTACCCAGGTCTTTTTTTGTATCAGCGGTGCCTAAATCTTTCTTGGTTTTTCCTGTTCCGGCGTTGGCTACAGAAGCGATACCTGTTGATAATACTAATGCGATTGCTATGATTGATTTTTTCATGATGTTATATGTTGTACTTGTTTGAAGTTTTTGTTGTGGTAATTGATATGTGTGTGGGCAGGGCTAAATAATTAGTCAGCAGTTCCTAAATCTTTTTTAGTCAGTTTGTAATCAGCAGTACCTAAGTCTTTTTTAGTATCGGCAGTACCCAGGTCTTTTTTTGTATCAGCGGTGCCTAAGTCTTTTTTAGTTTTTCCTGTTCCGGCGTTGGCTACAGAAACAATACCTGTTGATAATACTAATGCAATTGCTATGATTGATTTTTTCATGATGTTATATGTTGTACTTGTTTGAAGTTTTATTTATGTAATTGATATGTGTGGGGGTAGGGCTAAATAATTAGTCGGCAGTTCCTAAATCTTTTTTAGTCAGTTTGTAATCGGCGGTGCCTAAATCTTTTTTAGTATCGGCAGTACCCAGGTCTTTTTTAGTATCGGCGGTGCCCAAGTCTTTTTTGGTCTTTCCGGTACCGGCGTTGGCTACAGAAGCGATACCTGTTGATAATACTAATGCGATTGCTATGATTGATTTTTTCATGATGTTATATATTGTACTTGTTTGAAATTTTTGTTGTGGTAATTGGTTGTGCGAGGGCTAAATAATTAGTCAGCAGTTCCTAAGTCTTTTTTAGTCAGTTTGTAATCAGCAGTACCTAGATCTTTTTTAGTATCGGCAGTACCCAGGTCTTTTTTAGTATCTGCGGTACCTAAGTCTTTTTTGGTGGTTGATGAGTCCCGTTTAATCGGAGCATGGGTGGTTGCTGATAATACGCCTGTGGTTAATATCAATGCGAATGCTATGATTGATTTTTTCATGATCTTTGTTGTTTATTTATATGTTTTGTGAGTTGACTTGTCTGGAAATGAAAAGGATAATTAATCTGCTGTACCCAGGTTTTTAAATATGGCGTGGGTGCTATGCCCTGTTACAGCATTAAATGTTTTGATGCTAACCTGGTTCTTACATGATTGGGTTAGGCCCGCTGTAATCATGAATGCTGCTGCAACTATTATCTTTTTCATTGTATTATTTTAAATCTTCCTGTAATGAATAGGTGTTAATCGGCGGTGCCCAAATTTTTAAGTGGAGATACAGCGCTATTCTGATGTTCGATTACGTTGGCGAATGAAGTAATAGTAACCTGGTTTTTGCATGATGGCAGTAATCCGGCAATTAATATGGCAACAAGGGCAAACAGTATCTTTTTCATCGTATCTCGTTTTTTAAATGTTTTTTAATCTGTTAAATAAAGGAGGATATATAATTAATCGGCGGTGCCAAGGTTTCTTGCAGCTTCGTCATTTATAGGCCCAGTACTGGCAATACCTCGAGAAATTGGGGGCTCAGTTTTTTTAATTGGCAGCAATTCTGCACTTACACATAAACCAGCACTTGCAAATAGTGCTGCCGCGATAATGATTTTTTTCATACCGAATTGACTTTATATCGTCTACTTAATTATTTATTTCAACTGTTGCCGTTCTTGTTCACTACTGCACATATTTTGCGCAATTTTTAAACGAGCTAAACAGCCCTTCTTTTTAGCTTAACTTTACGTGTTGTAGCCACTAACTAATGGTTGAATTCTTCAATCATTTTTGAAACGAATTTTCATAAAAAACAATACCTTTAAACTATCTTAATTAATTAGTAATCAAATAGTTAACAGTGCAAATATAAAAATGTTTTTTAATTTTCAAGAAATAGAAAAAAAATATTTTTTTTGGTTGTAAATCTTAATTTCGGATAATCAGTTTTAGTTAGCATTAATTTCATAACTTTCCACGTATTTACACGTATAGGAGTTTAAATGACCAAGCTTTACGCCCTGTTAGTTTTTTTATTAATTAGTGGTTCTTTATACGCTGGTGTTGGTGCCGGTGTTGCCGCTCAAGACACTAATGAGGTTAAGAAGCTCAATACCGATGCGTATGCGTTGCGTTTAAATAATGCATCCCAAACTGTCGAGATTGGTAAGCGAGCTCTTGCACTTGCCGAAAAGCTTGAATACAACCGCGGTATGGGCGAAGCGCACCGTGTTATGGGTATTGGCCATTACTACCTAAATCAGGCCCGTCGTGCTATTGATAACTACTTAAAAGCTATCGGTTACTTCGAAAAAATAGGTGACCTTAAAGGGCAGGCGAAGGTTTATAACAACATTGGAAACCTTTATTTAGATAACAACCTTACAAGCGCGCTTGAGTATTTCCAAAAATCGCTTTTTATTGCACAGCGCATGAATGACCAACCCCTCATGGGCGCTTTGTACATGAACATTGGTAACGTTTACAACCGCAAGAACAATTTTTACCAGGCGTTAAATTACTACGACAAAAGCAGTGTTATACTCACGAATATTGGCGATACCACTAATCTGATACAGGTTTTGCAAAACAGGGGAGTAGCCTATTACAGCCTGCACCAGTATGATATTGCAGAAAAGCTTTTGTTGAATGCAAATAAAGAGGCTAAGCAGGCAGGTTTGAGCAAAACTGTAGCCAGTATCAATCTTACCCTTTCATCGCTATACATAGCGCAGGGTAAATTTAACGAGGCCGAAAAGTTTGTACAGGAAGGGCAGGAGTATGCAGCAGTAGTTGCTGATGACAAGCTAACCAACGACTATAATTACACCATCTATCAGCTCGAATCCAAGCGGAAAAACTTTGAAAGGGCACTATATTACTTGCAGGGAATTTACCGGCAGGATAGTTCGGCTCACGTGAATAGCGAGTCGACCCAGATAAACATTATACAGGAACAATTTAGGCAGCAGGCTAAGCAAAAGAATACCGAATTGTTGCTGATAGCGCAGCAAAACGACCGGATTAAGTTTTGGGCGGTTACGGTTGTGGCGGGTTTGCTGCTGATTGTAATTGTATTGCTCGTAAACAACGTGAAGCGCAAAACGGTTACCAATACACAGTTAACAGAGCTCAACGCGGAGGTATCAAGGCAAAAGGACAACCTCGATCGTATAAACCACCACCTCGAAGAGATCATAGATGAGCGTACCAAGGATCTTCAGGCAAAAAATAAGAAACTTTCAGAATACTCGTCATATCTTTCGCACCAGATACGCGGGCCAATTGCTACGTTGCGCGGCTTAATGAATCTTGAAAAGGAAAAGCTGGTAGACGAAAAAGAATGTATACAGATGATGGACAAATGCGTATCAGACATTGACCAAAAGATTATCGAAATAAGCGAGATGCTTAACGATACCAATAAAAATACTTACTAAAACGGGTTTTTAAGCCGGCCAGGTAGCATGTATCTGCGCGTCAAACAAACCCAGGTAAACACAGTACCGGGATATCATTTGCAAAATTAAAAGATTACGATGCCTTTTGTAACCCATAGTTTCAAATGCAAGCGTTTCGTTACCTGATGTTACAAAAAAACTAACCTCGCCGGTGCTAGGCTTAAAGCGCGATTTAAGCAAGTCGATGGCTTTTATTTTGAGTTTGCTGCTTGGATCATGTATCGTGCCGTTACCCGCCAACCCGTCCGAAATTGATATCATGTAATTTGACATAGCTCATTATAATTGAGCCAAGCTTATTACAATTATGCTACCAAATGGGTGTATATCAACAGTTCCGAGCCTTTTAACATTGTTTAGCCGTAAATACATGTTTTATTTTCATTTCATTTAATAAACTTAAATGAAATGAAATACAAGCGGTATACAAAATGCTTCAGGTGTTTTAATTAGCAAACACTTGTGTATGAGGGCAACTAAACTGCTACGGTGCTACCTTTGCTAAGCAGTTCTTCGTAAAGCAAAATAACTTTGCGCTGCAGGTTGGTGATCTCAGTTTCGCGGTCGAGTAATTTTTTCTGAACAATATTCAAGCTTACATCATGGGTGCTTGGCTCTTCAACGTACTCAAGAGAAAGCAGGTTTACAACGCTAACTTCAAAGATATTTGCAATTTGCTCCAGGCGCGATAAATTAATATCGGTAACACCGGTTTCAATTTTTGAAAATGCAGGGATAGAGATGCCTAAACGGTTGGCAACATCTTCCTGGCTCCAACCACGGTCGTGACGTAAGGTGCGGATATTTTTACCTGCCGATTTGTTTGTTTGCTTTTTAATAACTCCGGTCATAACGAACAATAAAAATTAATAGGGGAAAAAGGTTATTAACTATTAACCAAAGCAAATGCCATAGTTAAATATGCCCTTAATAGTCCCAATTAACTATCTGTTAATTATCGTCAGTGTGTAATTGTAGAAAAGCTTTCCCAGTTTTGGGTAAATAAAGCATCGGCTCAACCATTTACAATACTCAGCTTGGCAAACTTTAAAAGCAGCTGTTTCTGGCCAATCTCTTTAAAAAATATCGTTGCCTTTATATCAGGCTTGTTACCTTCCAGATTTATTACCTTACCAAAACCAAAACGTTCGTGTTCAACCTCCATGCCAACCTGCAGGTTGCTGGTATCAGATGGTTTAAAGCCCGGCGATGGCACATGAGCCTTGGCCAGTATGGATGTAGTTTTAACAGGTGCCGATGTGGCCGCTTTGGGTTTTGAATAGGTGTCCTGCTGTCCGTCTGTTTTACGTGTCCAGGCGGTACGCTCGTTACCAAATGAACTTGATGGAGCCGGTTTGGCGGTAAAATCAAGCTCCAGATACTTAGCATCAATCTCGTCTAAAAAGCGGCTTGGCTCGCAATTGATGAGCGTGCCAAATTTAAAACGTGATGTAGCGTAGCTTATGGTAAGTTTGCGCTCGGCGCGGGTAACGGCAACATAAAACAGGCGGCGCTCCTCCTCCAAATCACTGCGTGCATTAAGCGACATTTGCGATGGGAACAGGTTTTCTTCCAAGCCAACTACGTGTACGTTGGCAAATTCAAGTCCCTTTGATGAGTGTATTGTCATCAACGATACGGTATCTGCATCCTTGTTTTTGTCGTTATCATCGTTGGTTAAAAGTGCCACATCCTGCATAAAAATATCCAGGCCTTTTTCCTCGATATCTTCCCGCTCACTAAACTCTTTTATACCATTAAGCAACTCCTGTATGTTTTCGTAACGGTTAAGTCCCTCAACAGATTTATCCTCATACAGGTCCTTCAGCAAGCCCGAGTGTTGCGCTATGTGCAGGGCAGCCTCATAGGCGCTCAGGTTTTTTGTAATTACCTGGAAGCTTTGTATCATGGCAGCAAACGCGTTTAGCGATGCGGGTGCTTTTTCTACATAGCGCGGTGCCTGCAAAATCACCTCGAAGGGGGTAAGATTATTTTTATCGGCGGCTACAATAATACGGTCAACGGTGGTATCGCCAATGCCACGTTTAGGGTAGTTGATAACGCGCTTAAGCGCCTCTTCATCATTAGGGTTAAAGGTAAGCCTGAAATAAGCGATCAGGTCTTTTATCTCTTTGCGCTGATAAAATGATAAACCACCGTATATTTTATAAGGAATACCGTTTTTGCGCAAAGCCTCCTCCATAGATCGAGACTGGGCGTTTGTGCGATAAAGTATTGCGTAATCGTTCCACTTTTCGCCAGTGGTGCTGCGCTGCTGCATAATGGCATCAGCCACTAATTTACCTTCTTCGTTATCGCTGAAGGCGCGCATTACCTTTATTTTATCGCCACTTTCCTTTTCAGAAAATACGTTCTTTTTAAGCTGATCCTTATTATTGGCAATAATACTGTTGGCAACGTTTACGATGTTTTGCGTAGAGCGGTAATTTTGCTCCAGCTTAAACACTTTAAGGTCGGGGTAATCTTTTTCAAAATTCAGGATATTTTGGATGTTTGCACCACGAAAAGCATAAATACTTTGGGCATCGTCGCCCACTACGCAAATATTCTCGTTCACCGCGGCAAGGCGTTTCACAATAAGGTATTGCGAAAAGTTGGTATCCTGGTACTCATCCACCATCAGGTATTTAAACTTGTGCTGGTACTTGTTTAATACTTCCGGATAGCGTTTAAGCAACTCGTTGGTTTTAAATAGTAAATCATCAAAGTCCATTGCACCGGCACGGTAGCAACGCTGGGCATACATCTCGTATATCTTACCCATTTGCCCACGGCCACTGCTAAAATCGTCGGCTTGTATTTGCTCGTTATTTTGATATTCCTGCCAGCCAACTAAGTTGTTTTTGGCTGCAGATATACGGTTATAAACAAAATTTTGACTGTACAGCTTATCATCCAGCTGCATCTCTTTTAAAATGGCTCGGATAACACTTTTGCTGTCGTCGGTATCATAAATGGTAAAGTTGTTTGGGTATCCAAGCTTGTCGGCCTCAACACGCAGTATTTTAGAAAACACCGAGTGAAAAGTACCCATCCAAATGTTTTTAGCCTCGGGGCCAACAATATGGTTTATACGCTCGCGCATTTCTTTGGCCGCCTTGTTGGTAAAGGTTAAAACCAGGATGTTAAAACTGTCAACCCCGCTGCGTAACAGGTGTGCAACGCGATAAGTAATTACCCTTGTTTTACCAGAACCTGCACCGGCAATAATCATTACCGGGCCTTTAATTTGCTGTACAGCTGCCTTTTGCTCGGGGTTTAAACCTTGTAAGTAATCCAAATCCTTATCCTCTTTCTTGATCTGCAAAACTAATGTTTTGGGCTGAAAGGGAAAGCGCGGCGGCTTTAAAAAATCCTAACACTTTTAGGACGTATTCGTTACGCTATCTCTTTAATATTTTCGGCAATTGGTTTTACCTTGCCCTGGTAATTGATAATGCGGCCAAAAGGTTTAAACCCTATCTCTACATCTATGAGGATGCTATTGCCAACATCAGTGCCGGTAGCTATCACTGTTGGTGTGAAAAACGGTGGCATGGGTATGCCCAGCACTGTGCAGGCAATATCGTAAATGATTAAATCGCCATTTTGAGTCTCAGCTTTCAAATAAATATTCAATACGCTAAAACGCTCAACCAGTAAGCCGTCACGTAGCCATTGGTTTGACAGCACTTGCTTATCGCCTAACCTGCGGCTCCAGGTTTCACCGCTTTTATTTGGGGTTACAATCAGCTCCGCGGGCGCCGCCTCAATGCTTTTGGGCAAGTTGGCAAGGTTTGCAAAAAAATTATTTATAAAGCCCGTGCCACGACTCACTTTAAATTCTCCGGTTACCGTAATTGGGTGGTTAGCCCCATGAAAAGCTTTTAAATTATCAGACAGCTTATTAAAATCATTATCCATAAGCCGCTGGTATAAGGTTCCTTTAGGTTTCGCTTGGGTACTTAGCTGGCCCGTAAAAGCATGGTAAATAATCCACCCAAATGGATAAAGCCAAATAATATCATTCCAAAGGTTTACCCACAAAAACGTAGGTGTCAATTTACCCGTCAATATATAATACGCTGACCCGATTGGCCCAAGCAGTTTGCCAAGCCAGCCCACAAATATTAGGGGCCAATAGGCTTCAGGATCGCGTGATGCAAAGTAATAGGCAATGCCATAAACGCCAACCAACATGCCCACACAACGTAGTATAATGAGCAGGAAGTCGGTAGGAGGGTTACCAAAAAGAATTATATACGGATAAAGTGAAATGACTGCTCCCCAAAACAGGTTGTAAACAGCGGCCAAAAACATAATTAACTTGGCCCATTTAATTTTGTCGGCAATTTTCATGACTGATAATTTTTACAGTCAAAATTATATTTTATTTATTGTACTTTCAAAATATATTGAAAAATAAGTAAGCCAATACTTTGTCATTCACACATGTGAGTTGATTGATTTGCACATCCCCGAAACAATTAACACTTTAGCCAATTATCTACTGTATATGAATCGTCTTGCCAATTCTACTTCGCCATATTTGTTACAGCATGCCAACAACCCGGTAAACTGGTACCCCTGGGGGCCAGAGGCATTGAAAAAAGCCAAGGACGAAAACAAGCTGATATTGGTAAGCATAGGTTACTCCGCCTGTCACTGGTGCCACGTAATGGAGCATGAAAGCTTTGAAGATGCCGATGTAGCCAGCGTAATGAACGAATATTTTGTATGTATTAAGGTAGATAGGGAGGAGCGCCCGGATGTTGACCAGATATATATGAGTGCCATACAACTTATGAGCGGTCGTGGCGGCTGGCCTCTTAACTGCATTTGCCTGCCCGATCAGCGGCCAATTTATGGCGGCACTTATTTCCGTAAAAACGACTGGACAAGCCTGCTATTTAACCTTGCCGACTTCTACAAAACCAAACCGCAAGAAGCCGAGGATTACGCCGTACGGCTTACCGAAGGTATTAAACAATACGAGAGCGTGCCCTTTGTTGCCGGGCAGGCTAAATATACCCAAGCCGATCTGCAGCCTATTATTGCTACATGGCGCCGCTATATTGATGATAAGGAAGGCGGCTTTGGCGGCGCACCAAAATTCCCGATGCCTAATAATTGGGTGTTTTTAATGCGCTACGCGCACTTAATGAAGGATAAAGGTATCGCCGAAAAAGTAAAGCTTACGTTAAAAAAGATGGCTTACGGCGGTATTTACGACCATATTGGCGGCGGCTTTGCACGCTACGCGGTGGATGGTGTTTGGCACGTGCCGCACTTCGAAAAGATGCTATATGACAACGGGCAGCTACTAAGCCTTTACGCCGAAGCCTACACATGGCAGCCCGACCCTTTATATAAAAAGGTAGTGCAGGAAATTGTGGATTTTGTACAGCGCGAACTTACATCTCCCGAGGGGGGCTTTTACTCGGCCCTGGATGCGGATAGCGAGGGGATAGAAGGAAAGTTTTACATTTTCGCTAAAGCAGAAATTGATGAAATATTAGGAGATGAGGCAGAACTCTTTAACATATATTTCAATGTAACAGAAGAGGGCAACTGGGAAGAAGAACACTCGAACGTGTTTTTCAGGAGAGAAGATGACGAAGCGTTATCCGCAAAGTTAGGATTGCCTGTAAACGAATTAACCGATCGTATTGCCGCCGCTAAACAGAAAATTTTTGATGTCCGCAGTAAACGGGTGCGACCGGGGCTTGATAACAAGATTCTGGCATCATGGAATGGGCTCATGCTAAAAGGGCTTTGCGATGCCTACCGTGCATTTAACGAACCGGCCTACCTCGAACTGGCTCTGCAGAATGCCTTATTCATCAGCAATAATTTATTACGAGGGGCAAGGATAGCACGAGTTTATAAACCAAATGTCGCAACTGATAATTGGGGGGAAGCTTTCCTGGATGATTACGCGAATGTTGTTGATTCGCTTATTGCCCTTTATGAGGTGACGTTTGATGAAAGCTGGCTTATACAAGCACAAAAATTGGCTGATTATGCATTGGCACATTATTACAGTGCAGATGGCGGCATATTTTATTTTACTGCCGATAATGATGAGCAGCTAATAGCACGTAAATCCGAAATTATGGATGGTGTTATCCCTTCATCAAACTCGGTAATGGCTCGCAATTTAAAAAAGCTGGGTTTGTTTTTTGACAATGACGGTTACCTCGATGTATCGGCACAAATGCTGCGTAACATTGTACCGCATCTGGCCAAATATGGTACTGCCTATCCAAACTGGACTACGCTGTTACTGGATGAAATTTTCGGGGTGTACGAAATAGCCATCACCGGGCCGGATTTTGAAACGCTGAGGCAGCAGATGGAGCAAACTTACATTCCGGATAAAATAATGTTGGGCGGTAACACCGGAACATTACCTTTGCTCGCCGGTAAGTTTGAAAGTGGCAGCCGCATATATGTTTGCCGCGACAAAACCTGCCAGCTGCCGGCCGATAATTTGGCCGACGCATTAAAACAAATAAATAATTGATTCCTTATAAATAAAACCGGTTATGAAGCATAATGCTTTCTTTGCAGAAAACGCTTCCACAACCAAAAACAAAAATTAAATGAAAATTGAAGCAAATCACGTAGTATCGTTAACATATGACCTCTATGTTAAAAAAGAGGACGGAACTGAAGGCCTTACCGAAAGCGCAACGCAAGAGCAGCCTTTAACTTTTTTGTTTGGCGCAGGCCAGATGATACCAAAGTTTGAAGAGAACTTAAGCACACTATCTACGGGAGATACTTATGATTTCCGTATTTCTGCGCAAGATGGTTACGGCGAATTTGATGAAGAAGCTGTTGCTAACCTGCCAAAAGAAATGTTTGACGGTGGCGAGATACCTGAAGTGGGCCAGATGTTGCCTTTACAGGATAACCAGGGTAACCGTTTCCAGGGCCAGGTAGTATCAGTAACCGAAGATTCGGTACTGGTTGACCTTAACCACCCTATGGCGGGCCAGGAACTACATTTTAAAGGTGAGATACTTAATGTACGCCCTGCAACTCCGGAAGAATTGTCGCATGGTCATGCCCACGGTCCTGATGGCCATCACGATCACTAATAAGTATTGACACTTAAACAAAACGGGCGCAAATTGCGCCCGTTTTGTTTGTATTAATTTCATGTCATGCTGAGGGACGATGCATCTATCGGCGAACTGCATGACTTACATCAGATGCTTCAATGTGCTAAGCATGACCAAAATCTCACTGCAAAAATTCCAGGTGTCCGCCTGATGTTATTCCACAGCGTATGCTTATACGGCAAGATACCGGTTCGCCATTCAGCTTAGCCGGTACAAAAACAAGATCGTCGGGGTTGGGTAAATTAATATTCATGTTAATTATTCTAAAGGCCTGTGGCGCGCCGGGTACTATAAGATGCACCTTGTAATCGGCGAGGCGGCCACCTGGGCTTACCAATAGCTCAACCATGGCACCTATTTTACCATCTAATTCCTGGTAGCCGCTCGGCAGGGTAAACAGATCGAGGTAGGGCAAAAAGCCGTAGTAGCGGCCACCAACCCTTAGTGGTTTAGTAATAGTATCGCCAGGGTTCAGCTCTCTGTCAACAAAATATCTAAGAGGTGAAGATTCGAGCTCGGGCGCTTCGTAATAAATTTTTTTTGAGGTGTAATTATAAGTTTGCGTTATATTACCCTTTAGATCATAAAATTGCCACAAGCCCACGCGTTTGTCATTGTCAAATGAGCCTGTTGCGAAAATTGTCTTCTTTTTATAGTATGCCGTATACTTACCGTTTCTTATGGCATTGTTGCTCTTTAGTACATCAAATACTTCGTTTATATTCTCGTCGAGTTTTCTTTTTACAACTATAACTTCTTGAGCCAAGCAAACATTAACCGAGGCAATTGCAATTAAAAGTATAAAGCAGCGTTTAAGCATAAGTTGATTTGTGATGGTAGTAGACTAACGTACTTGAATTAGACAAACAATCAAAGTCAAAGTTTAAGAAATGATCGCCGGAATTATGAAAATTATATTTTTCAAGACACTTTTCTGACAATTTAATTTTTTATTAAAAAAATTAACGCTTCTTAAATACAAATCACTATCTTTAAGACGTACCCCGATTATAAACCCAATTGATTAATTTCTCCTAACACTACTAAATGGCATTTATCCATACAGTGCTTGAACAGCCCGCATACGGCTGGAAAGACGAGCACGGCAACCTCTCTAAACCGTCTGCCGGTCAAATATTCAGAGAGTTTTTATCCCGTATCAATGTATTCAGCAACAAAAAAAACTGGCTTTCATTTTTAAGCTGGTCAATGGTGTTGGTGCTTGCGCCGTTTTTGCTTCTCTTTATATTTAAATACTTCACTTTAACAGGGCTTATTATTGCCTTTGTTTACAGCATGATTGTTATGGGCACACATGGTACTATATGGTATCATCGTTACTGTACCCACGGTGCTTATAAGTTCAGCAACAATTTCTGGCGTTTTTTCACGCAAAACTTAACGCTAAAAATCATTCCCGAAGAGATTTACGCCATATCGCACCATGTGCATCATGCATTGTCAGATCAACCCGGCGATCCTTATAACGCCCGGGGTGGCTTTCTGTACTGCTTTTTAGCAGATGCTAATCATCAGCCAATTAACCGTAACATGAGCGAGCGCGATTATAACCGCTGCGTTACCCTCATGAAACATACCGGTGTTACGCCCAACTCCTACATACAGTATCAAAAGTGGGGTACCGTGGCCAACCCGTTTTTAACCATAATGAGTGTTATACTTAACTGGGGCTTTTGGTTTGCAGCTTTTTACCTGTTAGGTGGTATGGGGCTTGCCTGCGCGATATTTGGCGCGGCTGGCGTATGGGCTGTTGGCGTGCGCACATTTAATTACGAGGGGCATGGTAAAGGCCAGGATAAGCGCCGCGAGGGTATTGATTATAACCGTAAAGATATGTCAATTAACCAGGTATGGCCGGGCATTGTAGCCGGCGAATGGCACAATAACCACCACCTATTTCCAAAAAGTGCACGCTCGGGATTTAAAGCCTACCAGGTAGATATGGCATGGGTATACATTAAATTTATGAGTATTATTGGTGCAGTAAGCCACTATCACGACTCAAAGCAACAGTTTTTGAAAGAGTATGTTCAGGCTGCTTCGGTACCCGAACCTTTATTTTGCCCAACAACCGGTAAGCAAATATTTGTTACCGAATAAAAAAGAGGTATATCTTAAGAATAAAAGGGGGCATTGTTGCCCCTTTTTTATTTAAAAGCAATTTTTAAAGTTGGTTTTGTAAACGAATAACTATATTGGTGCAACCAATTATCATCAGTTTAATGGATAGCAACTTACAGGCTCTTTCGCGCTGTTGCCTTGCTCAAATCTTAATACCGCGTAGTGCTGCATTAATGATCCATACTGAAAGTTCTTATAATTAAAGCAAAACAACTAAATCTCAAATAATATGATCTCGTCACGCAGAAACTTTTTAAAAGCCGGTGCGGTAGCTGCTGCAGCGGCCGCGGTTATGCCAAAAAGCATACTTGCCGCGCCAAAATCTATACAAAGGGTAGGTTTGCAGCTATATTCGGTACGCGATGCCATGAAGGCCGATCCGGCGGCCACTTTGCAAAAAGTTGCACAAATGGGTTACAAGGATGTTGAACATGCAAACTATATCAACCGCAAATTTTACGGATGGGACGCAAAAGAATTTAGGAAAAGGCTTGATGACCTTGGCCTGTTAATGCCGAGCGGCCATACTGTAATGCGTGCCGAACATTGGGATGCTGCCAAAAACGACTTTACCGACGAATGGAAGTACACCGTTGAAGATGCTGCCGTGTTGGGTCAAAAATATGTGATAAGCCCCTGGCTTGATGAAAAATTACGTGGCAGCCGCGAAGGCTTGCTGAAGGTGATGGATCAGTTTAACAAAAGCGGTGAGCTGTGTAAAAAGTCGGGGATGAAGTTTGGCTATCACAACCACGATTTTGAATTTACCACCATGGTAGGCGATATGCGCTTATTCGATTTTATCCTGCAAAATACTGATCCTTCGCTTGTTGCCCAACAATTGGATATTGGTAACATGTATGGGCGCGAAAACTCAGCTATCTCGTTAATTGACAAGTATCCCGGCAGATTTGAGCTGATGCACGTTAAAGACGAAGTAAAGAGCGCCAAAAACAATGAGGGCACCGGTTACGAAAGTACCATTATAGGCAAAGGCGTATTGCCGGTTAAAGATGTACTGTCGGTTGCTAAAAAGAAAGGCGGAACCGAATATCTTATTATTGAGCAGGAATCATATCAGGGCCTTGACCCGGTAGACTCTGTAAAAATTGATTTACAAACCATGAGAAAGTGGGGATATTAATAAGATAAGCCTATATTTCAAACCAATTATAAACACTAAAATTCACATACATTGAATTTGAGCATGAACAGGCGTATTGCAATACGTAACATGGCCCTCATACTGGGCAGTGCTGCTGTATTGCCATCATGCCTTGGCGATAAAAACAACAGCAAGCCAATTGTTGAGCTTAAACATTTACAGCTAAACGGCGATGAGCAACAGCTTGTAGCCAACCTTGCCGAAACTATTTTGCCAAAAACCGACACTCCCGGTGCCAAGGACCTAAACCTGCATCTTTTTGCTTTTAAAATGATTGACGACTGCATGAACAAACAGCAGCAGGATGATTTTAAAGCCGGCTTAAAGGCCTTTGCAGACGCTGCTGATGCCAAGTATAAAAAGTCTTTTAATGATTGCACCGTAGCAGAGCGTACCGCCTTTGTTAACGAGGCCGAAAAAGATATCAAAGATAAGGCAAAGGATGATGCTAAAATGCTGACCTTTTACCAAACGGTAAAGCAGCAAACGGTATTTGGGTACACTACATCCCAATATTTCATGACAAAGCAGGTAGTTTATGAACTTGTGCCGGGCAGGTATAATGCCATGTATCCGGCAGCTAAGAAAGAGGCAGTTTAAGCAATGGCCAATTTAAATATTGATAGTATAAAAGATCGCACTTTCGATGCCATTGTAATTGGCTCGGGTATGAGTGGCGGTTGGGCAGCCAAGGAGCTTGCCGAAAAGGGCCTTAAAACGCTGATACTTGAGCGTGGCCGCGATGTTAAGCATTTAAAAGATTACCCTACAACCAACCTTTATCCCTGGGAGTTCCCACACCATGGCGTTGTGCCAAGTGCGGTGCAGGAAGCCAACCCAATTGTAAACCGTTGCTACGCCTTTGGCGAAGATGCCATGCACTTTTTTGTGAAGGATGCCGAGCACCCTTACGTTCAGGATAAGCCTTTTGATTGGATCCGTGGCTATCAAACCGGCGGTAAATCGCTGCTTTGGGCCCGCCAAACACAGCGCTGGAGCAACTTTGACTTTGAGGGCCCTGCCCGCGACGGTTTTGCTGTAGACTGGCCCATCAGGTATAATGATATTGCACCCTGGTACAGCCATGTAGAAAAATTTGCAGGTATATCAGGCAATAAGGATGGCCTTGCCGAATTACCCGATGGTGAATTTTTGCCGGCCTTCCCGCTAAATGCTGTCGAAAATTATTTCAGCAAGCATGTAAAAGATAAGTATAAGGGCAGGCATGTTATCAGTGCCCGTTGCGCGCACTTGTCAAAGCCTAATCAAATACACCTTGACCAGGGCAGGGGCCAGTGCCAGGAACGTACTTTGTGCCAGCGTGGCTGCCCATTTGGTGGTTACTTCAGCGCCAACTCATCAACAATACCCTGGGCGTTAAAAACAGGCAATTGCACGTTAAGGCCATTCTCTGTAGTACACTCAATTATATATGATGAGAAAAAAGGCAAAGCAGTAGGCGTTAAAGTGATTGATACCAATACCAAAGAGGCTATAGAGTACTTTGCTGACGTTATTTTCTTAAATGCTGCCGCTTTGAATAGCAACCTGGTGTTGCTTAATTCAACATCAGGCAGATTCCCTAACGGGTTGGGTAATGATAGCGGCACTTTAGGCAAATATGTTGCCTTCCATAACTACTCAGCACACATCAGCGCCGAGTACGACGGTTATAAAGAATGGGCTACTGATGGTCGCAACCCGGCCGGCGGTGGTTATATCCCTCGTTTCCGCAACGTTTATAAACAGGAAACCGACTTTTTGCGCGGTTACGCAGCAGGTTTTGGCGCTTACCGCAATAATACCCGTAACAGCGAGGGCATAGGTGCCGACTTAAAGCATAACCTTGCCAAAAAAGAGTTGGGCGGCTGGAGCGTGGGCTCGCACATGATGGGCGAAACTATCCCTAAAGAGTCGAGCTATGTGATGCTTGATAAAGATAAAAAGGACCAGTGGGGTGTACCGTTGTTAAAAATATCTGTTGATTATGATGACAACGATGCCAAGATGAAAAAGGATTACATTGAACAAATGACCGAAATGTTTACATCGGCCGGGTTTACCAACATACAGGCGCATACTGATACCCGTGCACCCGGTTTGGATATTCACGAAATGGGCGGTGTACGTATGGGTAACGATCCAAAAACATCAATGCTTGATAAATGGAGCCGTTTGCACGCCTGTAAAAATGTTTACGTAACCGACGGCGCCAGCATGACGTCGACATCATGCCAAAACCCTTCGCTTACCTATATGGCTTTTGCTGCCCGCGCGGTTGACCATTGGGTAAATGAGAAAAAGAAGCTTAATGCGTGAGTGAGTTTGCAGTAAGCAATTAGCAGTTTTCAGAACGCTTTTGTGGGGTCCAACACACATCGGCTCTTAGCTTCATTAACGCTTTGTAACAAACTGCTGACTATATACTATTTACTGCCGACTTTAAATTCAATGTGTTACAAAAACACAATGAAAAAATATTTGAAAAATAATTTTTATTCATACATTTAACGATACAACCAATTAACAAAAACAAAACCCAATAAAACTATGCCTACAAATACTTATGACGCCATCGTCATTGGGTCAGGAATCTCAGGCGGCTGGGCCGCTAAGGAACTGACAGAGAAGGGATTGAAAACCATAATGCTTGAGCGTGGCGAGAATATCGAACACATCAAGGATTATGTTAACGCTAATAAAGGCCCATGGGAGTTTCCGCACAGGGGAGGCCGTACCCAAAAGATGATCGAAGATTATCCGGTTTTAAAACGCGATTATCCCTTAAATGAAACCAATCTAAATTACTGGACAAACGAAAAAGATGCCCCTTACACTGAGGTAAAACGTTTCGACTGGTTTAGAGGGTACCATGTTGGTGGCCGTTCATTAATGTGGGGCAGGCAATCATACCGTTGGGCCGATGTTGACTTTGAAGCAAATGCCAAAGATGGTATAGCTACCGACTGGCCTATCCGTTACAAAGATCTGCACGACTGGTATGGTTACGCAGAGCGCTTTGCAGGTATTTCTGGTAACAAAGACGGTTTGGCAATTCTTCCGGATGGTGACTTTATGCCGCCAATGGATATGAACGTAGTTGAAAAAGACGTTCAAAAACGCTTTAAAGACTTTTATAAAGATACAAGGCACTTTGTTATTGGCCGTACCGCTAATATCACTGTACCACACAACAACCGTACAAACTGCCAGTACCGTAACAAATGCTGGTTAGGCTGTCCGTTTGGTGCATACTTCAGTACGCAGTCGGCTACCTTGCCTGCAGCTATGGCAACTGGTAACTTAACTGTTCGCCCTTGGTCAATCGTAACCAAGATCATCTACGATAAAGACACCAAGAAAGCTAAAGGTGTTGAGATCCTTGATGCAGAAACAAACAAAACTTATGAGTTCTTCGCAAAAATCGTTTTCGTAAACGCATCAGCATTAAACAGTGCATGGGTGTTGATGAATTCGGCAACTGATGTTTGGGAAGGCGGCTTGGGCAGCAGCAGCGGTGAGCTTGGTCATAACCTGATGGATCACCACTTGGGTGTTGGCGCGGGTGGCCGTATAGAGGGCTTCGAAGATAAATATACTTTCGGCCGCAGGGCTAACGGTATTTACATACCACGTTACCGCAACTTAAACGGCGAAAAACGTGATTACATCCGCGGTTTTGGTTACCAGGGTGGCGGCAGCCGCCAGGGCTGGGGCCGTGACATTGCCGAGCTTAACATTGGCGGCGAGTTTAAAGACGCTATGTCTGAACCAGGCAGCTGGACATTCGGTATGGGCGGCTTTGGCGAAACATTGCCTTACCACGAAAACCGTGCTTATCTTGATAAAACTAAGAAAGATAAGTGGGGCTTGCCGGTACTTGCAATTGACGCAGAGTGTAAAGATAACGAGCGTAAAATGCGTATCGATATGATGAACGACGCAAAAGAAATGCTTGAAAAAGCTGGTGTGAAAGATGTGCAATCATACACTACCGATCCGGTATTGGGCCGCGGTATCCACGAAATGGGTACAGCACGTATGGGTCGCGATCCAAAAACATCTGTACTTAACGGTAACAACCAGGTTTGGGATGCTAAAAACGTATTCGTAACCGATGGTGCAGCAATGACATCGGCAGCATGCCAAAACCCATCTTTAACTTACATGGCGTTAACTGCCCGCGCAGCCGACTTTGCTGTTAAAGAACTTAAAAAAGGTAACATTTAATTACAGTATTGATATCTCACACTATGACTGAAGAACAAAAAGGAACCACAATACAGGATTCGTCCAGGAGAGACTTTATCAAGAACAGCGCTACCGCAGCAGCTGGTTTCATGATAGTGCCACGCTTCGTATTGGGTGGAAAAGGATTTACGGCACCAAGTGATATGCTTAATGTTGCCGGTGTAGGCGCAGGCGGTAAGGGCGAAAGCGATATTGCTGCATTTGCAAAAAGCGGAAAAGCCAACATTGCATACCTTTGCGATGTTGACGATCGCCGTGCTGCAAACTCAAGGAAATCATTCCCTAAAGCTAAGTACGTAAAGGATTGGCGCCAATTGCTTGAAAAAGATCACAAAAATTTTGATGCTGTATCAATTTCAACTCCCGATCATAACCACGCAATTATAGCTTACCATGCAATGCAAATGGGTAAACACGTTTACGTGCAAAAACCACTTACGCATGATATTTGGGAGGCCCGTTTATTAACCGAGGCTGCTAAAAAATATAAAGTGGTAACCCAGATGGGTAACCAGGGTGCATCAAACGATGGTACCCGCTTAATGGCTGAGTGGTACGATGCAGATATGATTGGTGATGTACACACTATTTACTGCTGGACGAACCGCCCGGTATGGCCGCAGGGTATTAAATGGCCTGCGCCAAGCACCAATATCCCTAAAGAGCTTGACTGGGATTTATGGTTAGGTACTGCTCCAAGAAAAGATTATGTTGAAAAATTAGTTCCGTTTAACTGGCGCGGCTGGTGGGATTATGGTACCGGCGCCCTTGGCGATATGGGTTGCCACCTTGTTGAGGCTCCTTTCCGCGTGTTGGGCTTGCAGTATGTTAAAGACGTACAGGCCAGCGTAGGCAGTGTGTTTGTTGATGAGTTTAAAAAAGGCGTTTTCCCTGAAAGCTGCCCTCCATCAAGCCACATCACTTTAACATTCCCTAAAACAGCAAAAACCAAAGGCGATGTTACCATGCACTGGATGGATGGTGGTATACAGCCCGAGCGTCCTGATGAATTGGGCCCTAACGAGAAATGGGGTGGCGAAGAAGGTAACGGTACATTGTTTATCGGTACAAAAGGTAAAATGTACGCAAGTACTTACTCTGATGCGGCTACGTTGTTGCCAAAGTCGCGCATGTCTGATGCTAAGGCACCTCAGAAATACAAACGTGTTCCGGGTGGTGCAAGCGGTCACTACGCACAGTGGGTTGAGGCTTGTTTAGCCGGCTATGGTAAAATGGAAGTAAGCTCTCCGTTTGAAGTTGCCGGTCCGCTTACCGAAGCATTGCTGATGGCCAACCTTGCCGTACGCGGTCACGACTTAAAGAATGGTGCCTTTAAATACACATGGGATAACAAAGCCATGAAGGTGACCAACTTTGATGATGTTAACCAATACGTTAAACGCCAGTATCCTGCCGGTTTCGAGCTTAAAGCTTAACCGCATAACCAAATAACCGTAAACTCATAATTCAAATAAAAATGAACAGAAGAGAAGCATTAAGCAGAGTGGGTTTAATCCTCGGCGGTACCGTTATCGGCGCTGAGTTTTTCCTATCGGGATGTAAATCGGGCAGTTCGGTAAACACCGATGACCTGTTTTCTAAAGAAACTGCCGCTTACCTTAACGAGGTTGGCGAAACCATACTACCAGCAACAGCAACACCTGGTGCCAAAGCAGCCAATGTTGGCGATTTTATGGCCGTAATGGTACGTGACTGTTACACACCGGAAGATCAAAAGGTATTCAAAAAAGGTGTTAGCGACCTTGAAGATGCCAGCAAGAAGAAATTTAACAAAGGCTTTATGGAGGCTGATGCTAAACAGCGCACCGAGTTGCTTACCGCTTTAGACAAAGAAGCTAAAGAGTACAATAGCAAAAAGAAACCGGAAGAGCCAAACCACTACTTCGCGATGATGAAACAATTAACCCTGTTAGGTTTCTTCACATCAGAAGTAGGTGCTACAAAGGCCCTCAGGTATCTGCCGGTTCCCGGCAAATACGATGGCAATTACCCCTACAAAAAAGGGGATAAGGCCTGGGCATTATCTTAAAAAAATCCAAACAAGCCTTTCTGCTATAAATGCAGAAAGGCTTTCTTATTTAATCTAAAATTTTATACTTTTAAAACCGCTCCCGTTAACCAATTAGCGGGTTTATCGAGTATTATATCTACACTATATGAGTAACAGAAAATTGCGCATGGGCATGATAGGTGGTGGTAAAGATGCCTTTATAGGCGCTATACACCGTATTGCCGCAAACATGGATGGACAAATTGAATTAGTTTGTGGTGCCCTTAGCATGCATGCCGATGTAGCACAGGAAAGCGGACGGATGCTTTTCCTTGATCCTGAAAGAATTTACAACAACTACGAAGACCTTTTTAAGGCCGAGGCGCAAATGCCTGCCGATAAACGTATGGACTTTGTAACCATTGTTACCCCAAACTTTGCCCACTTTGCGCCTGCAATGCTTGCGCTGGAGAACGGGTTTAACGTTGTTGTTGAAAAACCGGTAACATTCACGCTTGAAGAAGCGCAGCAGCTAAAACAAAAGGTTGAAGAAACCGGCTTGCTTTTATTGCTTACTCACACCTATGCAGGTTACCCTATGGTAAAAGAGGCCAGGCAGCTTATTAAAAGCGGTGCATTAGGTAAAGTGCGTAAAATACATGTTGAGTACATACAAGGATGGCTTAGCCGCCTTAGCGAGCGAGAGGGCAATGCCGGCGCTGCTTGGCGTACAGATCCTAAAAAATCGGGTAAGAGCGGTTGCATGGGCGATATTGGTACCCACGCTGCACACCTGGCCGAGTATATATCAGGTTTAAAAATAACCCAGCTTAATGCTTCATTAAACACGGTTGTTGAAGGCCGTATGCTGGATGATGATGGTGCTGTATTGCTTCGCTTTGAAGAAGGTGCCACAGGCTCGTTAATCGCTTCGCAAATTGCCGCGGGCGAAGAAAATGCTTTGAAAATACGCGTGTACGGCGAAAACGGTGGCCTTGAGTGGGCGCAGATGGAACCAAACACTTTAACCATAAGATGGCAGGATAAACCGGCCGAAGTTTTACGCGCCGGCAGCAACTATGGCGGCAGGTTATCAAGCTTCGCCACGTCAAACTGCCGTACACCAGGTGGTCACCCGAAAGGATACCTTGAGGCCTTTGGTAATCTTTATAAAAACTTCGCTTTAACGCTTAGCGCCAAAATTGAAGGTGTTGAACCACAGGAAGAATGGCTGGATTTCCCGTCTATCGATGATGGTATCAGAGGTATGGCTTTTATCAACAATGTTGTTGCATCTAACGAGAGCAACGAAAAGTGGACCGATTATACCATCTAAGCTTACCGACCTATGAACACTATAAAAGGACCTGCAATATTTTTAGCCCAGTTTATTGGCGACAACGCGCCGTTTAACGACCTTAAATCGATAAGCGAGTGGGCTGCCGGATTGGGTTATAAGGGTATACAGTTACCAACCAATGATACACGCTTTATCGACCTGCAAAAAGCAGCTGACAGCAAAACCTACGCTGATGAGATAAAAGGTATTGTTAATGAAGCAGGTGTGGAAATTACTGAATTATCAACGCATTTACAGGGGCAGCTTGTAGCAGTTAACCCTGCTTACGATAGCCTTTTTGATGCTTTTGCGCCCGATGCTTACAAGAATAATCCAGCTGCAAGGCAGGAGTGGGCAGTATCGCAGTTAAAGGCTGCTGCCAAGGCTTCACAAAACCTGGGTTTAAATGCACATGTTACCTTTAGCGGCGCGCTGATATGGCACATGGTTTATCCATGGCCTCAACGCCCTGCAGGTTTAGTTGATACCGCATTTACCGAACTGGCCAAGCGCTGGGAGCCTATCCTGAACGTGTTTGACGAGAACGGTGTTGACCTTTGCTACGAAATACACCCTGGCGAAGATTTACATGACGGCGTTACTTATGAAATGTTCCTTGAAAAAGTAAATAACCACAAACGTGCCTGTTTATTGTATGATCCATCGCACTTTGTTTTACAGGCAATGGATTACCTGGAGTACATTGATATATATCACGAACGCATTAAGATGTTCCACGTTAAGGATGCGGAGTTTAACCCAACCGGCAGACAGGGCGTTTACGGCGGTTACCAAAACTGGGTTGATCGTGCTGGCCGTTTCCGCTCATTGGGCGACGGACAAGTCGATTTCAAATCGGTATTCAGCAAGTTAACACAGTACGACTATAAAGGTTGGGCGGTGTTGGAGTGGGAATGCGCACTCAAGCACCCGGAAGACGGTGCAAAAGAAGGCGCTCCATTTATACAAGACCACATCATCAGGGTTACTGAACGTGCCTTCGATGATTTTGCGGCATCAGGCAGTGATGAGGCCTTTAACAGATCATTAATAGGATTATAAACACGCACACACACACACACACACACACACACACGAACTAAATAGAATTAAACAAGAATGAAAAAGTTATTTGTAGTATTAGGTATAAGTTTAGCATTAGCAGCTTGCGGCGGCAGCAAACCGGGCGAGGCTGAAGGAGGAGAAGATTCAGCATCAGCAACAAACCAATCTGCTGTAGCACAACAAAGCAATGCAGCTAATGATACCGCTACCAGCGATGTTGGTACTACCAAAGCACCTGGTACACCA
This sequence comes from Mucilaginibacter pallidiroseus, assembly GCF_007846085.1. Taxonomy (GTDB): domain Bacteria; phylum Bacteroidota; class Bacteroidia; order Sphingobacteriales; family Sphingobacteriaceae; genus Mucilaginibacter; species Mucilaginibacter pallidiroseus. Next base: position 229,704 of record NZ_VOEJ01000005.1, on the reverse strand, counting down.
TCAGAAAAAGGCGCACAACTTATGGCAAACAGCGATTGCAACACTTGCCACAGCGCGCAAAGCAAAATTATTGGCCCTGCATTGGTTGATATTGCTAAAAAATACACAACAGCAGATGTTGATAAATTAGCTAAAAAAGTGATTGAAGGCGGTAGCGGTAACTGGGGCACTACACCAATGACATCACACCCGCAGTTATCAATGGAAGATGCCAAAGAAATGGTATCGTACATTTTAACCGTAAAGTAAACCAAAAATCAACCTGAATTAATTTAAACCACAACCAATTATGACCGTAACAACACGCGTTAAGTTATCAACTATGATGTTTCTCCAGTTTTTTATCTGGGGCGCATGGTTTGTAACTATGGGAACGTACCTGGGTAAAACGTTGGGCGCATCGGGCGTTCAAAACGCTACCGCTTATTCAACCCAATCATGGGGTGCTATTATTGCTCCCTTTATTATTGGCCTCATTGCCGACAGATTTTTTTCCGCACAAAAGGTATTGGGTGTTTTACATTTAACAGGTGCAGCGTTGTTGTACTATATTACCACCGTTCCAAATTTTGAGGGCTTTTTCCCGATAATATTGGCTTACATGATTTGCTACATGCCAACATTAGCCTTGGTAAACTCGGTATCGTTTAAGCAAATGGCAAACCCAAGCAAGGAGTTTCCGCCTATACGTATCCTTGGTACGGCAGGTTGGATTGTTGCCGGTTTAACTATTGGCTGGTTAGGTTGGGAGCGAAGCAATTCATTGGTATTAACCTTCAAAATGGCTGGTACAGCTTCATTGATATTAGGTTTATTGAGCTTTACACTTCCATCAACCCCGCCGGCAAAAAAAGGTCAGAAAACGTCAATGGGTGATATTTTAGGTTTAGATGCTATTGGTTTGTTAAAAAACAGGTCGTACTTAACCTTTTTTGTCGCATCGGTGGCTATCTGTATACCGCTGGCGTTTTATTACAATTTTACTAATCCGTTCCTGAACGAGGTGGGTATGAAAGCCGCTGCCGGCGTACAAGCATTGGGCCAGGTATCTGAGTTTGCTTTTATGGCGCTGATGCCTTTGTTCTTTGTGCGTTTGGGCGTTAAAAAGATGCTTGCCTTTGGTATGTTTGCCTGGGTATTACGTTATATATTTTTTGCCTACGGCGACACCGGCGCCAATTACTGGATGCTTATTGCAGGTATTGTACTGCATGGTATCTGTTATGATTTCTTTTTCGTAACAGGACAGATTTACACCGATAACTTAGCCGGCGAGAAATTTAAAAGTGCAGCACAAGGCTTTATCACATTGGCTACTTACGGTGTGGGTATGCTTATCGGCTCGTACATTTCTGGGCCGATAGTTGATCATTGGAAAATATCTGATACATCGCACAACTGGATGAGCATTTGGCTGGTACCTGCAGGTATTGCCGGTGTTGTACTGGTATTGTTCCTTGTTTTCTTTAAGGATACGAACCAGATCCAGGAGCAAAAAGGTTTGGATATTGAAGAGCCAAGCACAGGCAGGTTAGAAGTATAAATATGGCTACATCAAACAGAAGGTCGGCTATTAAAAATATGCTGGCAGGCACTGCAGCAGTTAGCGCTGCGGGTATGCTATCTTCATTTAGATCATCGGAAAAAAGCGAGGAGGGAATGGATGCAAAGCTAAAAGGCAATATTAACCATGCGGTTTGCCGTTGGTGTTATGACGATATGAGTGTTGAGCAACTTTGCATTGCCGCTAAAGCCATTGGCATAAAAGGTATTGACCTTGTTGGCCCAGCCGACTGGCCTACGCTTAAAAAGCACGGTTTGTATTCATCAATGTGTAATGGTGCTGAGATTAACCTTACCGATGGTTTTGGTGATAAGGAGTTTCACGCAAAGTTGCTGAAGAACTATACCGAAATGATACCACTGGTAGCCAAAGCGGGTTATAGCCAGTTGATATGCTTTAGTGGCAGCCGCCGCGGTAAAACCGACGAGCAAGGCTGGGCAAATTGTGTTGAGGGATTAAAGCCTTTGATGGCACATGCCGAGAAACACAAAGTTACGTTGGTAATGGAGCTGCTTAACAGCAAGGTTGACCATAAGGATTACCAGGCCGACCGCACCTTTTGGGGAGCAGAGCTTGCTAAAAAATTAGGGTCGGAAAACTTTAAGCTTTTGTATGATATCTACCACATGCAAATTGATGAGGGCGACGTAATTCGCAACATCCGTGAGCATCATCAATATATCAGCCATTACCACACGGGCGGTGTGCCGGGTAGGCACGAGATAGATGAAACGCAGGAGCTTTATTACCCTGCAATTATGCGTGCTGTTGTAGAGGTAGGGCATAAAGGCTTTGTGGCTCAAGAGTTTATTCCGGCTAAAAAAGACAAAATTGCATCATTGCGTAAAGCGGTGCAGATATGTGATGTTTAAACCTTTAAACGTTTAATGCATCAAACATCTAAGTAAAACATACTAAAACCAATGATAAACAGAAGAAAATTTTTAACACAGGCCGGTATTGCTTCGGCAGGGTTGATACTTGCGCCGCAATTATTGTCGGCTAAGCCAACAGGCCGTGTTGGTTTACAATTATACAGCCTGCGCGATTACTTGCCTAAGGATGTTAAAGGCGTTATAGCAAAAGTAGCTAAAGCAGGTTACAAGGAAGTTGAAACCTATGGCTACTCAAAGCAAAACGGCTTTTGGGGCCTGAGTGCAAAGGAGTTTAGCGCGTTGCTGAAGGCACATGGCTTAACTACGCCAAGCGGCCACTACGGCATGGATGAGTTTTTTGGTACAGGCAAAACAACTGAGTTTGAAAGTTACATCGAAGCGGCAAAGGCAACAGGGCAAACCTATATTGTTATTCCGTCATTAAATCATGAGTTTATAAAATCTGTTACTGATTTTAAATCTGTTGCGGCAAAAATGAATACGGCAGCTGCGGTTTGTAAAAAACACGGCTTAAAATTAGGCTATCATAACCACAACTTTGAGTGGGAGAAAATTGGTGGCACCACGTTTTATGATACTATCCTTGCAGAAACCGACCCTAAATTGGTGGCAATGGAAATGGACCTTTATTGGGTAGTGCGTGCCGGTTACAATCCTATTGATATCTTTAAAAAGCATCCGGGCCGTTTTGCTATGGTTCATGTGAAGGATATGGATAAAGCCAACAACGAACTGAATACCGAAATAGGAACGGGCAAAATTAACTTCAAGAGCATTGTAGCCCAATCTAAACTGGCCGGCATCAAACATTTTATTGTTGAGCAGGAAAACTTTAAGATTGACCCTTATAAGAGCATTGCACAAAGCAGTGCTTACCTTAAAAACGTATTGCACGTTTAATCAAAAACAAATCTTTATAATCTAAATTAATATGAAGAACAAGATATTATTAACCGCCCTTTTATTATCGGGCAGTGTTTTTATGGCAAATGCACAGCAAGGCGCTAAGCCTGAAGATACCGAAAAATGGGAGCCGGTACCCAAAGTAGTTACACCAGGTAAAACGGTAAGCGATGCCCCGTCAGACGCTGTTGTTTTGTTTGATGGTAAAGACCTTAGCAAGTGGGAAATGGTGCAGGATGGATCAGCCGCTAAGTGGGATGTTAAAGACGGTGTATTTACCGTTAACAAACAAACAGGCAACATCCAAACCAAACAAAAATTTAATAACTACCAGTTGCACCTTGAGTGGAAAGTTCCTGCAAACATTACAGGTACCGGTCAGGGTCGTGGTAATAGCGGTTTGTTCCTTGCATCTATTGGTAAAGGAGATGATGGTTATGAGTTGCAAATATTGGACTCATACAACAACAAAACTTACGTGAATGGCCAGGCCGGCAGTATTTACAAACAGTTTATACCATTGGCTAACCCAACCAAGCCACCAGGCACTTGGAACACTTACGACGTGATCTGGACAGCACCAACTTTTAAAGAGGATGGATCTGTTAAAACACCTGCGCGCGTTACTGTTTTATTTAACGGTGTATTGGTTGAAAACAACATTGAGCTGCTTGGCCCAACTCAATATATTGGTACACCTGCGTACCGCAAGCCGCACGGTGCATCGCCAATTAAACTACAATCGCACGGCGATAAAAGCGAGCCGCTTAGCTTCCGTAATATCTGGATCAGAGATTTATAATAGCAGATTGTTAAAGATAATGAACGCCCTGTAGCATACGCTGCAGGGCGTTTTATTTAATATATTTACAAAAATAAATCACAACATGACTGCCCTCAAAAAAATTTGCGTTTTTGCTATAGTTGCGTTTTTAGCTTGCTATGCAGCTCCTGCAATGGCTACAGGCTACTACTATCAATTGCGTGTTTACCACTTTAAAACAAATGAACAGCAGCAGGTAACAAATGCTTACCTGAAAGATGTATTTGTACCTAACGTTCATAAGTTGGGCATGAAACAGGTAGGAGTATTTAACACGCTTGCAAACGATACGGCCGACAGGCGCACCTATGTGTTGATACCATTTGCCAACTGGAAAGCGATCGAAGCTTTCGAGGATAAGATTGATGTTGCAGATGCAGCCAATGGTAAATCCGAATATATCAACGCTTCTTATAAAACCCCGCCATACAGCCGTATGGAAGTAATTGTACTCTCGGCGTTTGACAAAGCTGTTAGTCCGCTACTGCCAAACTTAAGCGCACCCAAAAGCGAGCGCGTTTATGAGCTTCGTAGCTATGAAGGACCAACCGAGAAATATTATAAAAATAAGGTTAAGATGTTTAACGATGGCGACGAGGTAGGTCTGTTTAAAAGGCTTGGCTTTAACGCTGTTTTTTATGCAAAAGTACTTGCCGGCAGCCGTATGCCAAACCTGATGTATATGACCACGTTCAACAGCATGGCTGATCGTGATGAACACTGGAAAGCGTTTGGTGATGACGCATACTGGAAAAAACTATCGGGCATGGCACAGTATCAAAACAACGTATCAAAGGCCGACATCATATTTTTAAGGCCAACAGATTATTCAGATTTTTAAGCTGTAATGAAGCTTGAGCAAAGGGATTATGATGTAGTAGTGGTAGGCTCGGGGCCCAACGGGTTGGCAGCAGCTATACTGATGCAGCAGCAGGGCCTGTCGGTGCTTATAATAGAAGGCAAGGATACAATAGGCGGCGGCCTGAGATCGGCAGAGCTTACCTTGCCTGGCTTTACACATGATATTTGCTCGGCTATACACCCGCTTGCCGCTGCGTCGCCGTTTTTGAGCAAACTTCCTTTGCATGATTTCGGCTTGTCGTACATTCAGCCAACTTTTGCCGCCGCTCATCCGCTTGATAATGGAAACGTAGCCATACTGAAACATAGTATAGATGATACTGCCGATGAATTAGCAACCGATAGCCGGGCATATCGGAGGTTATTGCAGGAAATTACAAGTATATGGCCCAAAATAGATGCCGATACTTTAGGTCCGCTCAAATTTCCGAAACATCCAGTTGACTTTGCCCGGTTTGGTTTAAAGGCTTTGCCCCCCGCTACTACACTGGCCAATTTGTTTAAAACAGAAAAGGCAAAGGCACTTTTTGCAGGTATGGCGGCGCATGCTATGCAGCCTATTACCAATATAACTACATCTGCAATTGCACTGGTGTTGCTTGCTGCAGGCCATTTAGGCGGATGGCCCATACCGAAGGGCGGCTCGCAACAAATTGCTAATGCACTGGCTGCATACTTTAAATCTTTAGGTGGCAAAATTGAAACAGGTACTTATGTAACTGATTTGAAAATGCTGCCATCCGCGCATGCTGTTTTGTTCGATGTTTCTCCAAAACAACTGCTGCAAATAGCTGGTCATAAATTTTCATCAATATACAAATGGCAACTCGAGCGCTACCGTTACGGCATGGGCGTTTACAAGATTGACTGGGCTTTAGATGAACCCATACCGTTCAAGGCAAGAGATTGCGGCGGCGCAGGCACGGTACACCTTGGTAATACACTTGCCGAGATACGCGATGCCGAGCAACAAACCTGGGACGGTAAGCACCCCGAAAAGCCATTTGTATTGCTGGCCCAGCAAAGCTTGTTTGATGACAGCCGCGCGCCTTCGGGTAAACACACAGCATGGGGTTATTGTCATGTACCGCATGGCTCAACCAAAGACATGACCGCCATTATTGAAAACCAGGTTGAGCGTTTTGCGCCCGGTTTTAAAGATATTATCCTGGCAAGGCATACCATCGATAGCGCCCAGATGGAGGCTTATAACCCCAACTATATTGGCGGCGACATCAACGGTGGTGTATTGGACATTGGCCAGCTGTTTACGCGGCCGGCACTTAGGTTGTCGCCCTACAAAACCTCAGCAAAAGGGCTTTACATATGCTCGGCTTCAACGCCGCCGGGTGGTGGTGTACATGGCATGTGTGGTTACTATGCTGCTAAAAAAGCGTTGCGGGATGTATTTGATATTTCTGTAAATTCGCTTTAATACATTTACCAATTATAAGCCCTTTTATGAATTTCACAAGCCTTATCGCCGGCGCTGTCTTGCTTGCGTCTGCCTGTTTGCCGGCCGTTGCACAGCAGCGTTTTGTGCCTAAACCACAAAAAGCTTTGCTCACCGTTGTCGACAAAAACTTTACCGATGCTGCTGCTCAATATAAATACATGGCTACTTTGCTGGAGCCGGGCCGTTTCCCTAAAACTATAAACAAGGCTACCGGTAAATTGGAGACCAGTAAATCCGACTGGTGGTGCAGCGGTTTTTATCCCGGAACGCTGCTGGAGCTTTATCAGCAAAAGCACGATAAAGCTTTATCGACCGATGCCAACCGCATCATGGCCGATCTTGCCAAAGAACAATACAATACCCACACTCATGATCTCGGTTTTATGATGTATTGCAGCTTTGGAACTGCGAACAAGTTAAACCCGTCTAACAGTTATAAACAGATACTAATCAACAGTGCTAAATCATTATCTACAAGGTTTAATCCTAAAGTTGGGGCAATCAAGTCATGGGATTCCAAACCGGGCGATTTCCTGGTTATTATTGATAATATGATGAACCTCGAATTACTCTTTTGGGCAACCAGGGAAACTGGCGATTCGAGCTTTTACAAGATTGCCGTTACCCATGCCAACACCACGTTAAAAAACCATTTCAGGCCAGATCATAGCTCATACCATGTTATTAATTATAATGCGGAAACTGGTGCTGTACGGGAAAGGAAAACAGCGCAGGGATTTGCCAATGAGTCGGCCTGGGCAAGAGGGCAGGCCTGGGGGCTTTACGGCTATACCGTTATGTATCGCGAAACTAAAGACAAGAAATACCTGGATGCCGCGAACCAGATAGCAGGATTTATACTGAACAACCCCAATTTACCTACCGATAAAATTCCTTACTGGGATTTTAATGCGCCCAACATACCAAATGCTTTACGCGATGCTTCGGCAGGGGCTATAATATCATCGGCACTACTTGAGCTTTGCCGGTATGCTGATAAAGCGCAAGCGCAAAAGTATTTTACCACTGCCGAAACTATTATTAAAAATCTTTCTGCCCCGGCCTACAGGGCCAAGGTGGGCACAAATGCAGGCTTTATATTAATGCACAGTGTTGGGCACTTACCTGCAGGAACCGAAATTGATGTGCCGCTTACCTACGCCGACTATTACTTTGTTGAGGCCATGGAACGCTACAAAGCATTTGCAAAACGTTAAGTTACATTAGTTCGTTCATCAGCTTATCCAAAGCCTCTTTAAGTTGGGCCAGTTCGGTTTCTACCTTAATAAGGCGTTCTTCTAATTCCGATTGATTAGCGCGACGGCTTGGGGTGTCGGCAACGGCATCGTCTTCAATAATTGTTCCGCCTAAAAGGTGGCGGTAGCGCACTTCTTTCTGCCCAGGCCGCTTTGGCATTTGCTCAACAAACGGTGTGTCGCCGCCCGCAAGTTTTTCAAGCATTGTTTGTACCTCGTCAAGGTCGTCAAACTCATATAGCCTGCCCGAGTTGGTGTTAATTTCGCCGGGTGTTTGCGGTCCGCGTAATATCAGCAGACATATTACGGCTACCTCTGCAGGTACAACAGGGTAAACAATGCCAAAGTTGTGCTTATACTTTGTAGCACGGCTGGAGCCACCGGTTGCGGTAGATATCAATCCTTTTCGCTTTAGCGTGTCTAAAGAAAGCATTACGGTGTTCTCGTCAAAATCCACCACCGGGTTGCGGGATGTTTTCTGGTTACAGGCAGCCGTAAGGCCATTTAAAGTCATGGGGTAATAGTCGGGCGTAGTTTTGCTTTTTTCCATTAAAGAGCCCAATACACGTAATTCGGTATCGGTTAAAACTGGCAGGGTCTGCGGTGTATCCATACAGCAAATATATCATTTGAAATATTTATGCCCACGATTAAGTACTATCTTAGCACGCATGACGGTGAGTATTTTAGGTTGCGGTTGGTTTGGCCTTGCTTTGGGCAAACATCTATTAAAGACAGGCATAACGGTACAAGGGTCAACCACATCTGCCGATAAATTACAAGCACTCGAGGCTGTCGGCATACTGCCATATCTGATTGATCTGTCTCCTGAAAGTGAACAGCTTAACCGGGATTTTTTTAACTGTGATGTGCTGATCATCGCCATTCCGCCTAAAGCACGATCAGGGCAGGGGCAGGATTATGTGACGAAACTTGGTAAAGCGGTGGCTGGCATTAACGGCGGGAGTGTGCAAAAAGTTATCCTGATTAGTTCTACAGGTGTATATGCTGACCTAAATAAAATTGTTACTGAATTAGATGAACCGGCCCCCAATACTGAAGCCGGTAAAATATTGTTTGCAGCCGAGGAATTATCCAGAAACCAAACTGCATTCAAAACTACTGTAATTAGATTTGCAGGGCTGGTTGGGCCTGAGCGTGATCCGGGAAGGTTTTTCGCCGGAAAGCAAAATGTACCTAATGGCCAGGCACCCATCAACCTGATCCATTTAGATGATTGTATAGGCGTAACTGAGGCGATTATTGAAAAAGATAAATTTGGCTACACTTTCAACGCCTGCACGCCACACCACCCTACAAGGGCGGAATTTTATACGAAAGCTGCGGCTAAATCCGGATATGACGTACCAGGCTTCTTGCCCGAATTAAATGAATGGAAGGTAATAGAAAGCGTCAACGTAAAACCGTTGTTGGGCTACGCATTTAAGATTACCGATTGGAACGATTGGCTGGCATAGTAGCCCCGCTTTTCCACGTCAATTATTTCAGTATTTTAGCGGTAACATGGCTAATTATACTATCCCCCTGAAGTATCGAAAAATGGAGAATCTCCATATTGTGTTCTGGCTTTTTAAAGACATTGTCTGGTGCTTACTTTGGAAACCATTGGGGATAGTGATGATTATACCTACGCTGGCCATATCAATTGTAATAGCCTACCGTACCAAAGAATTGATGTCCGAACTTTGCCATAACCTGGCCATTACATTCTGGATCTCGGCTAATTCTTACTGGATGATCAGTGAGTTTCTGGACTTCGATCACCTGTATGCTTTTGGCCCGGTAACTTATAAGCATCTCGCCATTATCCCGTTTTTACTTGGGGTGGCCTGCCTTGCGTTCTATTACTTTATTTGGCAGCCAAGGCACCCCGATGAGTTGGAAACGATGTGATAAATTTCCCACGTCATGCTGAGGAACGAAGCATCTATGTCCGCCTAACATATCCTTCACTATGTTCAGGATGACAATACCGGGAACACCTATTACTGAAAATTAAACGGATTATTCTTTATATAAGCAATTTTATGCTTAAACATATCTGCCATTTTACCGGCGCGCCATTTGGCTTCGGTTGCCTTGTCTCCGGTAAACAGCTCGTCCACGGTTTTGGTAAATAAGGTAAGCCATTGTTTAAAATGTTCTGCACCAACCGGCAACTGTGCATGTGGCGGGAATGGGCGGCCGTTGTACGTAAATTCTTCCAGCAGCACAGTTTGCCAAAAGCGGTACATTCTATCTAAATGCTCGGGCCAGCGGTTTTGTATCCGGTCGGCAAATATAGGCCCAAGCAATTCATCTTGTTGTATACGCGTGTAAAAAGTATCAACCAACAGTTTAATATCTGTAATGGTTAATATATCGGCCTGCTCGCTCATAGTGCAAAGCTAAGCGCTAGCAATTATAAAATTGTCACGCTTATTTCTTCAATTTACAGGTTGCCTTTTTTTATTTCATCGGCTGCATAATTAGCAGCACGGGCCGTTAAAGCCATATACAAAATTGATGGGCTTTGGTTGCCTGTACTTGTCATGCAGGCACCATCGGTTACAAATACATTTTTGCAGGCATGTAGCTGGTTCCAGTTGTTCAATAACGATGTCTTAGGATCTTTACCCATACGTACGCCGCCCATTTCGTGGATATCCAACCCGGGCGACTGCTTGTTGTTATATTTTTTTATGTTTTTACAACCAGCTTTCTCGAGCATGCCAGCCGTTTCATTTAAAAAGTCATCCGTCATTTTATCATCGTTGGGATGATACTCAACCGAAGTTACCAGCAGTGGGATACCCCATTGATCTTTTTCTGTGTCGCTAAGGCGTACATGGTTGCTTTCTACCGGCACAGTTTCGCCCTGTAAATAAGCAAACACCTGCCAGCCTCCCGGCTCGCAAAGCTCGTCTTTGTATTGGGCACCTACCTGGCCCTCCAGCGTATCGTTAGGGTGTTGCGGGCGGTAAGCATTCATAAAGGTGGTGTAACCACCATAATAATCGGTATCTCGATTGTGCAGGTTTTTATAGTTAACCAAAATAAGGTCGGTTGGGTTGCGGCCATAGTAATATTTATCGGTAAAGCCATCAATACTGCCGCTTACCGAGGCCCGATAATTATGGAAAGCGATATACTTGCCAAGCAGCCCACTGTCATTACCCAAGCCGTTAGGGAAGCGTTTGGATTTCGAATTTAGCAGGATAAGATTGGTGTTCAATGCAGACGCGTTCATGAATATAACACGTGCGCGGTACTCAATAACCTCTTTTGTATTGGCATCAATAACTTTTACACCGCTTGCTTTGCCGGACTGCTCGTCATAAATAATTGAATGTACTACAGCATTTGGCCTGATGGTTAGGTTACCCGTTTTTTGCGCCCAGGGCAGGGTAGAACTTACCGAACTGAAATACCCACCAAACGGGCAGCCGCGCATACACATATTACGCGCCTGGCACTTGCCACGGCCCTGGTCCAGGTGGATTTGCTGAGGCTCGGTTAAGTGTGCCCAGCGGGCGTGTACCAAGTGGCGGTTAAAGTTTTGTTTTACGCTGTCGCGGATATGTTGCAAGGGCGCATTCATTTCAAATGGTGGCAAAAACTCACCGTCGGGCATAGCTTCCAACCCGTCCTTACTGCCGCATATGCCAATAAATTTTTCTACATGCGAGTACCACGGGGCAACATCGGCATAACATATCGGCCACTCAATACCATAGCCAAAACGTTTGGGCGCCGTAAACTCAAATTCGCTCCAGCGTTGTGTAGCCCGTCCCCATGTTAATGATTTACCACCGACCTGGTAACCGCGTATCCAATCAAACGGTTTCTCCTGCACATAGGGGTGATCGGCATCCTTTATAAAAAAATGATCGCAATCATCGCCGTAGCCTGCCGCCTTGGTTATAAGCGGGTTTTGTTTATAGTGTTCCTCGCTCATACGCCCGCGATAGGGAAATCCCCAGGGCGGCGTGGTGGCTGTTGGGTAGTCTTTTAAATGTTTTACATCGCGGCCGCGTTCAAGCACAAGGGTTTTAAGGCCTTTTTCACAAAGTTCTTTTGCCGCCCACCCGCCGCTTATGCCGGAGCCTATAACTATAGCATCAAACGTTTGCACTGCGCTATCGTCAGGCTTGTTCGTAAATTCTGCAGACATGAAGATTTATAATTGGTATCTTAAAGATGCAGAAATTATGTGGTACTAATGGTATTTTTTATGACTAAGTGAATGTGACTTAAACGCTTTATTATAAGTATTTCAATATTGATTAAGTACCCATAAAAATCCTTTTATTCGTGTTAAAGTTTTTAAAAAGCGAGATTGCACCTTACGGCTTGTAACCTTTCAACTATGGCGCGGTTGTTTTAATCGATAAATTTACTCTTTAGTTAGGCCGGACGCTGCCGGTTCATCTAACAAAATCACGGCATGCTGCAGCGTTTGCAGGATTGATGCAGGTACATCCTTGCACACTTCACCTTCGAGGCTTTGAGCTATAATGCCCGCCTTTTTTTCGCCGCTGGCTATAAGTACGGGAATTTTACTTTCGGCCAAATGGCGCAAGCCGAGTGTGATACCGCCGGTTAATTTGGTTTCACTTTTAAAGTACTTTTGGCCTACCTCAATGGTAATAGGCGCAAGCTCTGCAGGGTGGGCATACAAATCAAACGGAGTGCCCGGCTCGTTAAGGCCAAGGTGCCCATTCATGCCAATGCCTACTATCATCATATCCAAACCACCTTTTGCTGCAATGTATTTGTTGATGCGCTTACATTCGGCCTCGAGGTCAGGCGCTTTGGCATCAAAAAGGGTTACTTCCTTGGGCTGCGTAAGAAGTTTGTCAAACAGGTTATGCTTTAGGTAATATTTGCAGCTGCCAAAGTCATTCTCGTCCATGCCAACCCATTCGTCAAGCCCTACAAAAGCGCATTTACTTAAGTCGACATCGCCATTGTTGGCAGCGTCAACCAAATGTTTGAGCATCCCCGTAGGCGAATCTCCCGATGGAAAGCATATTAGTGAATCTGGCTTTTCTGCAAGCTGTTTGGCAACCATATCTGCGACCGCTTTTGACATTGCGTCGTAATCTGAAAATACTTTTACCTGCATAATATTAAGCTTGAGGATTTAACCAAAGATCTACCGGTTTACTAACTTTAGGCGTAAAAGGTAATGCCACCTTTTTACCTTGCCCGGCCGATGCATAAGCAGCATAAATCATTTCCAAAACAACACGGCCATCTTCGCCTGTAACAATAGGTGTTTTATCTTCGCGTACACATTCTATAAAGTGTTTTAACTCCTGCGGATAACCCTGGTTAAAGGCTTCTTCAAAAATTGTGAAGGTCCACCCGGCAGAGCTGTCTACCTTTTCCATGGCATAGCCATAACCATCGCGGCTGTAGGTAAGTGCCGAATTGCCCATAAATAAGTCGGCATAAACAACGCCACCCGTTCCGTAAATTTCGCAGCGATCATCCATTCCGCCATGTTTGGCCCAGCTACTTTCGGCAACGCAGGTAACGCCGTTTTCAAATTCAACTATCACTACTGCATTGTCTTCGCCTTGTGTACGGCCCTTATGCATTACAGTACTCATGGTGGCATAAACATCTTTAACCTTTTCGTGGTTCAGCACCCAACGGAACCAGCCCAATGCGTGGCAGCCCATATCCATCAGTACCCCACCGCCGGCAAGGTTAATGTCGTAAAACCAATCGGTATGCGGGCCGCTGTGTTTTTCAGCTTGTTTTAGCATATATACATCACCTACGGCGCCCTCTTTTATCAGCATACGTGCGCGCTCATATTTTGGGGCGAAGCAAAGTTCTTCAGCATACATGAGTTTCACGCCATTTTCTTTGCAAACGGCAATCATTTCATCGGCCTCCTCAATAGTCACAGCAAGCGGCTTTTCGATGATGATATGTTTTTTGGCCTTTGCCGCTTTTATACAAACCGAAGCATGCAGATAATTAGGCACGCAAATGTCAACCACTTCGCAACCGCTTTGTGCCAGCAGTGTATCTACATCATCAAAAAATTGGGCAATTTGATATTTTTCCGCAAAGGCTTTTGCCTTGTCTGCATTGCGGGCGTAAATTGCCACTACCTCGGCCTCGGGCACAAAGCGATGGTATGATTCCAGGTGTATGTCTGATATAAAGCCTGCGCCAATAATGGCAACTTTAGTTCGGTTGGTGTACATAGTATAAGATAGGTTTTAGCCGCGCAATGCCGCAATGTTTATGTTGGTGCCTAAAAATACAATTAATAGTGACAAACGAGATTCTTGCAATCGAAAAATTAGTGCAGTAGCCGTCTCGCGGTGATAAATAGGCGACGAGATTGCCACGCTGACGCTCGCGATGATATGATTCTCTGTTAAAGGCTGCTCACCAATGTCTAAATATAGCATAACAAAAAAGGCCTGCCGAAGCAAGCCTTTTATTATATGGCGTCCTGAATTACTTAAGTAAGTCAGCTTTTACAGTGTCAAGAATTTTAAACGATTCGGCAGTGGTTGGTGCCTCAGCATATACGCGCAACACCGGCTCGGTACCTGATGGGCGAATCATTACCCAGGTTTCATCTTCAAAGAAGAATTTAAAGCCATCCAAATCTTCCGTTCTGGCCACTTTTAGGCTGCCAAAACTTTCTATGCCGCTTTTGCAGTTGCTGATGATCTGCTGTTTCTTTTCTTCGGTTACATGCAGGTCATAACGCTCTACAGCAAACTTACCTACAACGCTGTAAATCTCCTGAACCAGGTCTTGCAGGCTACGGCCCGTTTTAGCCATAAATTCCCAAATCATTAAACCAATCCAAACACCATCGCGTTCAGGGATGTGGCCGTTTACAGCAATACCGCCAGATTCCTCGCCGCCTACCATAAATGGTTTGCCAGAGTTAACAATAAGGTCGCAGATATATTTAAAGCCAATTTTGGTAACTGTATTGTTCAAGCCATATGCGTCGCAAAGCTTTTGTATTTTGCTTGTACAGCTAAAGGTTGAATACACTTCACCGTTTTCGCCTTTTACCTTATTCATATAGTGAATAAGCAGCAGCAGTATATGATGCGAATCAACAAAGTTGCCTTCCGAGTCATACAAGCCAATGCGGTCGGCATCGCCATCAGTAACAAGGCCTGATGCAATTTCGCCTTCAGATAATTTGATTAGCTGCTCAAACTCCTGCAGGTTACGCTGAATAGGCTCAGGTGCCTGACCATCGAAACTTGGGTTATAGTCGGCATGTAAAAAGGTAATATCAGGAAACAGGCGGCGCATAACGTTTTGGCCGGCACCGTACATGGCATCATAAGCCCAGTTTAGTCCGCTGTCGCGAATAGCCGGGATATCGAAACTGTTTTCGGCATGCTCCACATACATGTCTTCAAGGTTAATGTATTCTACCAGGCCTTCGGTTACATAATCGGTAACAGATTTAAGCTCGAGGCTAATGGTATCAGGTATTTGCGATTCTACTTTTTCAATATCATCCGGTGTGGCAGGGCCGCCGTATGATGCTTTAATTTTGTAACCGTTATATGCCGGCGGGTTGTGGCTTGCAGTGATAATGATACCTGCAGATGCGCCAACGCGAACAGTACCTAAAGATATCATTGGGGTAGACACGAACGTGTTTTCGGCACGGAAAACTTTAATGCCTTGTGAAGCAAGCACGGCAGTAGTAGTGTCGGCAAATAATGGGCCCGCAAAGCGTGGGTCGCAGCCTACAAGTGCGGTAGGGTTTTCAAAGTTTTGTTTAAGCCATAATGCGGTTGCATAAGCAACACGTTTCACATTTTCTACTGTGAAATCGTCAGCTATGATTGCTCTCCATCCGTCGGTTCCAAATTTTATTTTGCCCATTTTTGATATAAGTTTAGATATTTTAATCCTATTTTTAGCGCCTTAATAACCGTACAAGGATATTAATGTTTTATGGTAAACGGAAACAATTAATGAAAGTTTTAAAATTTGGCGGTACATCGGTCGGCAGTCCCGCCCGTATGCATAAGCTGCTGGATATAATCAATCCCGCCGAACGGCAAATAGTGGTGCTTTCGGCTGTATCAGGCACTACAAACAGTTTAGTAGAAATAGGGCAGGCTTACCTTGCCGGCGATAAGGCAAAGGCGGCAACGCTTGTTGGCGTCCTTAAGGATAAGTACGAAGCATTTATTAAGGAACTGATACAAACGCCCGAGTTTTATAACCAGGCCAAAGAGGTAATTGATTATCACTTTAAACTGTTAAGTGGTTTTGCTAACGACCTTTTTACACCCATAGAGGATAAGATAGTTGTGGCCCAGGGCGAGTTGTTATCAACCACGCTTTACCATATCTATTTAAAGGAAATTGGCGTGCCCTCGGTATTGTTGCCTGCTTTGGAGTTTATGAAAACCGATGAGGATAATGAACCCATTGTTGATCATATTACACAGCATTTAACGCCGTTACTGGAAAAGCATCCAGATAATAAACTGTTCATCACGCAGGGATATATTTGTCGCAACTCATTCGGCGAAATTGATAACCTGCGTCGTGGCGGTAGTGACTATACTGCATCCCTTATAGGTGCAGGCATCCGCAGTGAAGAGGTGCAGATATGGACCGATATTGACGGTATGCACAATAACGATCCGCGTATTGTTAAAGGTACCAAACCCATTGCACAATTATCATTTGATGAAGCTGCGGAGCTGGCCTACTTTGGTGCTAAAATCTTACACCCGCAAAGTGTTTTTCCTGCGCAGAAATACAAGATACCGGTGCGTCTGCTAAACACAATGGACCCAAAAGCTGAAGGTACATTGATTACCAATACCAGCGAAAAGGATAAGATAAAATCTATAGCCGCTAAAGACGATATTACGGCCATAAAGATACAAAGCAGCCGCATGTTGCTGGCCCACGGTTTTTTACGCCGCGTATTTGAGGTATTTGAGCGTTATCGTACAAGTATAGATATGATTACAACTTCGGAAGTGGGTGTGTCATTAACTATTGACGATACCAAGTACTTAGGCGAAATAACCAAAGAGCTTGCAGCATTTGGCACGGTTGATATTGACGTTAACCACACCATTATCTGTGTGGTGGGCGATTTTGGGGCCGATAAGCACGGCTATGCTGCACGGGTATTGGAAGCTATAAAGCACATCCCGTTGCGTATGATATCATACGGCGGCAGCGATCATAACCTTTCCCTTTTGCTAAAAAGTGAAGAGAAGGTTGAGGCACTGCGTAGTCTGCACAACAGGCTTTTTTAACTCACTTACACTAAACAACGCGTCATTGCGAGGTACTAATCAATCTTCAACTATGCTTATCGGCATGTAAGTTTCAGGAGATTGCTTCGTACCTCGCAATGACGCATGAAATAAATATTGGCAACATGTTTTCCAACTACACTATACAGCGCTTTGAAGGGATTGAAACTCCTTTTTACTACTACAATCTTGATGTTTTGAAGCAAACACTCGACGCTTGCCGCGATGCCTCAGCCAAATATAACTTCCACGTACACTATGCCATGAAGGCCAACTTTAATACAAAGGTTGTCGACATGATTCAATCGTACGGGTTTGGGGCCGATTGTGTGAGCGGTAACGAAGTTTTAACAGCCATTAAGCATGGCTTTGGTAAAGATAAAGTTGTTTTTGCAGGTGTTGGTAAATCTGATAAAGAAATAAATGCAGCGTTGGATGCCGATATTTTTTGCTTCAATGTTGAGTCGGTGCAGGAATTGGAGATCATTAATGAGCTGGCCGCTGCAAAGGGCAAGGTAGCAGGTGTGGCTATCCGTATCAACCCTAATGTTGACGCGCATACGCACCATTACATCACTACCGGGCTTGACGAAAATAAATTCGGTATCAATACCTGGCAGCTTAATGATGTTGCAGACGCCCTGCGTAAATGCGCCAACCTGCAGTTTTTGGGTATTCATTTTCATATTGGCTCTCAAATAACCGATCTGGAAGTTTACCGTACGCTGTGTACCCGTATAAACGAAATACAGGAGTGGTTTGAAGATCACGGCTTTGCTGTTAAGATATTAAATGCCGGCGGTGGCCTTGGGGTTGATTATTATAACCCCGACGGCAATACTGTTGCTGACTTCGAAGCTTACTTTGAAGTGTTTCATAAATTTTTAACCATTAAGCCTGGCCAGGAAGTTCACTTTGAACTGGGCCGCGCCTTGGTTGCGCAATCGGCATCACTGATATCAAGGGTGCTGTATGTGAAGAACGGTCTTAAAAAAAACTTTCTTATTCTGGATGCCGGTATGACGGAGCTAATGCGCCCCATGCTTTATCAGGCTTACCATGAAATTGAGAATATAAGTAGAGTTGCTGGCGATAAAGAAAATTCACTTATAAAATACGACGTAGTAGGGCCTATATGCGAGAGCACCGATTGTTTCCGCAAGGATGTTGAATTGCCGCAATCATTCCGTGGCGATTTAATTGCTGTGCGCACTGCAGGTGCATACGGTGAAGTAATGGCTTCTAACTACAATCTCCGCGATCAGGTTCAAAGCGTATATTCATCGTAAGTATCTTATTATCACTGTTGAAGTATTTGCATTTAAGGAAAACTTTTTGCATTGATAAAGCGTATTTATGGTAAATCCTGCTAATAACACGTTTAAACACCGGTTTACAGCAGCAAGCAGCACCGGCGAAACAAAAGAGTGTTTTACGGTTTACAGCGGACGTTATCATGAATTACACAGAGCGAGAGCGCTTATTGGCCGTTAGCAGGTTTAGGAACCTAGACAAGGCGGTGTCAAAAGACCTAAATGACATTGTTGGCTTAATTGCCGAGATATGCGAAGCACCTGTTGCTTTGGTAACGCTGATTGATGAGCATAGCCAATTTATCAAGGCAGGCACTGGTACTGATTTAAAATGTACCGACCGAGGCATATCTTTTTGTACGCATACAATTAAGCAGAACGGCTTATACATCATTCCAGATACGCTCCAAAATGATTTATTTAAATCGAACCCACTTGTAACATCTAATCCCGATATCAGGTTTTATGCAGGTGCCACACTTATAACCAAAGACGGTTTTGCAATAGGCAGCCTTTGTGTTATAGATGTAATACCACGTCAGTTAAATGAACATCAAAAAAAATCGATTTTGTTGATGGCTAAACAGGTCGTTAACATGATGGAGCTTAGCTGGAGTATGAATGAGCTTGAGCAAAAGCATATGAGGGAGTTAGAGCAAAACATAGTCATCAACGAATCTGAACTGAAGTTGAAAGCTATTTTTGACAGCACTGCAGATATACACCTCCTTGTTGATAAAACCTTCACCATACTTGCGTTTAACCAGGCGGCGGCAAGGTTTATAAAAACCATTTATGGCCATAAGCTGACCCTCGGTAACGATCTGCTCGACTATACGGATACCAGCATCATAAAAGAATTTAGAAAATATTTTAACGTTGCCCTTGCCGGCCGTACCATAAAGCGCGAATGGCTCATGATGCCCGGCAGCCCGCATGCATGCTGGCGCCTTATAACTTTTATGCCGGTTAAAAACACAGAGGGGGAAATCATTGGCGTGGCACTTAATTCGGCAGATGTTACACACCATAAAAGGCAGGAAGAATATATTAATATACAGAACGAAGCGCTCAACCGTATTGCCATCATCCAATCGCATGAGTTGCGCAGGCCGGTTGCATCACTGTTAGGCATGATGGATCTTATTAAGATGGAATGTTTAGATTTTGCCTATTCGGACATGATGGAGACAACCATTAACGAGTTGGATCAAAAAATTAAAAGTATTGTAAAAGACTCTGAGCAAACCCTGCATGGCAGGCACTTATCTATTGTTGCTTAGCTGCTATTGACGCGCCTGTTATTATTAAAAATGCCTGCAATTTAAAGTTTGCGCCTAATGCCAATTATTATACCTACCTTGCGCGCTTTAATAATTATTATAATGCAAAAATCAGGAACAGTTAAATTTTTTAACGAAACAAAAGGCTTTGGTTTTATCGTACCAGACGAAGGTGGCCAAGAAATCTTCGTTCACTCTACAGGCCTTATCGACGAGATCCGTGAAAACGACAAAGTAGAATTTGAAGTTGAAAACGGTCGTAAAGGCTTAAATGCCGTTAATGTGAAAGTTGTTTAATAAATTATATTAATAAACTAAGCTTACAAAAGGCATTCACTTTTAAAGTGAGTGCCTTTTTTTATTACCCGCGGTGGTTGTTTCCAATCAGCCAGAAAAGTATCGAGCCAACAGCAACAGCTGCGGCAAATAGTGCCAATAAAAAATTACCAGTTGCTGCAAGCCAGCGCTGCGCAGATGATCCAGGTTTTGTAACGGCAGGTACCATTTTGTAAATAAATATTATGAGCAGTATAATTGCAATGATGCACACAAGGTAAAACTCTTTACGCATGTGCAGGTTTTGCAGCCAGTGCTGTAGCGTTTTAACATTCATAGTTTCAGCAAATAGTACTTATTTAAAGGATTTTTGGCGGTTTTGTTTGTTTTTGTATGCATATGCATCAAATAACGGTGATACTTATTACTATTTTTTAATAATAAAAACAGGGCGGTATGGTATTTGTTAAAACACTAAAACAATCATCTACTAAAAAGTAAGAAACATGAAAGATCAAGCAAAAGTAATAGCAGCACTTTTAGTGGGTGCCGCAGCAGGTGCCGCTTTAGGCCTATTATTAGCGCCAGAAAAAGGCGAGGATTTAAGAGGCGATATCGCTGATTACGTGAATGACCTTGTAGACAAAGCAAAGTCGAAAGCGCAAAATACAGCATCGTCAGCAAAAGAGTACGGCAGCAATGTGGTTGACTCTGTAAAATCAAAATTTAATGGCGCAGTTGGCGAAGCAGAAGATTATGTAGATTCAGCAAAATCTAAAGCGAAAAGCACTGCAAATGATTGGAACAATTCAGTACAAAACGCATAACTCGTTTTGTTAAAACATAAAAAAGCCGGCGCCATTTTGGTGCCGGCTTTTTTTGTGGTAGTCAGTTCAACTACTTTTTCTCCCAGGTATTATCTTTTGGGTTGGCATCCATGAAAATGCCGTTGTCTATTTTAATTGACTTTAAGTTGTTGCCAATATTTGCCTTGAATGTAACAAAGGTTTGTTTCTGATCAGCTTCCCAAACAGCCGGTGTTTGATGCAGCGTTTTAGTCGTGCCATCGGCATAAGTCAAAATTACATCAAACGGAATAGCAAAGCCGCCTACATTAGAAATAACTATAGTTTGACCATCTTTACCTTGTACCACTTCTTTTATGGCAAGGTCATTATAACCGTTTGTAAAGAACCAATTGTTAAAGAACCAGGTTAAGTTACGGCCGGATATGTTAGTCATTGAGTTAAAGTAATCCCACGGAATAGGATGTTTGCCATGCCAGCGGTCCATATAGCCATGTAAAGCTTTTTTAAACAAATCATCGCCCAACATATCTTTAAGAGCAAGGTAGCTTAGTGATGGTTTGCCGTAAGCATTGTTGCCATAACCCGCTTTTTGCTCATCGCTCGGGGTAATAACCGGTAGATCTTCGGCCGTTGTCTTGTCGCCTATCCAGCCGGCAACTCTAAATTGCTTGTAAAAAGCATCAGCTTTATCCTTGCCTTTTTCTGCAATGCCTATCAGGTACTCAAATGTGGTAGCCCAACCTTCGTCCATAAAAGCATAACGGCTTTCGTTGATACCCATGTAAAACGGAAACCAGGTATGCGCAATCTCGTGGTCCTGCACAAGCTGTGCAAAGCCCGGGTCGCCCATTTGGCTGTCATTAACCATCATTGGGTACTCCATATCAGCAAAACCCTGAAAAGCGGTCATTTTAGGAAAAGGGTAGGGTACACCAGGCCAGTTATTGCTAAACCAACCCAAGGCATTGCGACCATATTGTACAGATTGCTTAAAGTCGGTGCCTTTTTCACTATATGCAGCCTGCATGCTGGAGCGCCTGCCGGTTTTCTTATCAACTACCACGCTGCCGCCATCCCAAATGTAATGGTTGCTAATGCCAACGGCCATATCGCTGATGTTGTTAGCTGTCCAAAACCAGGTGTTCATGTCATTTTGCGCCGTTACTTTATTACCTGTAACTTCATCAAGCGTAGCGATGTGAATGGTCGAGTCGCTGGTCATTGATTTTTGCAGGCGTTTAGCAAATTCCTTTTGAAGGACCTTGGTAGGGTTCTGCAATGTGCCCGTGGCCCAAACAATGTAGTTTTTAGGTACAGTAACGCTTAGTTTATAATCATTAAAGTCGTTATAAAACTCTTTCGAGTCCACAAATTCTATACGGTCCCAACCATTGTAGTCGTCGTAAACAGCAACACGTGGGTAAAAGTATGCAAGGTAAAAGGTAGTGGAATCTATCATGCCTTCACGGCCGCTTTGCTTGCTCACATCAAAATGCCAGGCAATGTTTAGCTTAATAGAATCATGCGGCATCAAGGCTTTTGGTAAAGACACCACCTGATTTGTACGCACAGCCGCAGCCGGGTTAATTGGGCGGCTTTGGCCTGCTACTAAAAAGCTGTCAATCTTAACGCCTTCGGTTAGGTAATCGGGGCCGGTGGCGCCGTCGCGTGCGGCACCCGGGCGGTGTATGTTCAAAATAAGTTTAAGATTCAGCCTTTTTAAAGTATCCGGGCTGTTATTTACGTAAACTATTTGCTCGGTTCCTTTTACCGTTCGTCCAGGCAACGCTGCTGTAATGTTTATATCATAACGCGCACGGTTTTGCCAGTATTTTGGTCCGGGCTTTCCATCGGCGCTGCGGGTACCTTTGGCATACGCCTGGGCAATATCGCGCGGCATATATAAGCTTTGCGCCTGCAAATGCGATAGCCCCGCAAGGCATAATGTTGCAGTTAGTAAGGTTTTAAAAGTGTTCATATTTTATGCTCAATTGGCTGTAAGCGCAAATGTAAAAAAAGATATGGCTTTGGGCTAACGCAGCCAAAGTAAACGAATTGTTACAGAAGCCCAGGGCGGCAATACTTGTATGCAAGGGTTTAATTGCGGTTATTTGCAATAAGTTATTTTAGTAGGGGTATTAAATAACTAACAGAGCCGGGCCTTGTGTTCGGCTCTGTTTCTTTAAACGCCTATGTATTCCTCGGCTATAGCCATAAATAAGCTATCGTTTTCTTTCGACTCGTCAAAGTTTTCCTTTAACAATTGTACAACATCACTTTTTCGTAGCTTTTTAGCTACCGCAAGCAGCATCCGGAACGATGTGATATTAACATGCTCAATAAGCTGTACATAAAGTATGATATCCATATCATTCAATGCAGATATGGTTTGCTCTTTGTCGAGGCAAAATTCATCTTGTATAAGGGCCTTAATTGGGTTACACATGTGTTCGCCCGGGGCACTGCCGGTAGCCTTATAAATATCTTCCAGCCTCGCAATCTGGGTGTTTACATCGCTTGCAAATTCCTGCATGGCTATCCGCAACTTTTTGGAAGAGGCCATGTCAATGAGGCGGCCAATGTTTTTCTTTAAAAATTGCTTGCCGTTATAAATACAATTAAGGTGATGTGTAAAAAGGTTATTAAGAAAGTCGGTGTCAGGTAAGGTAGTGGGTTGCATGCTTTGAGATTTGGGTACGGATAATTTTATAATATAAGGACACAGTAAAAATACTTATTTAAAGATGAGTTAAGTAAAGCTAATGGCAGTATATTGATACATTTGCATCAAGCGGATAAATTATGAAATATAAATTGGGCGACTTTGTGCGCTTTGTAGATGAAAAGCTGGAAGGTTACGTAACCCAGATAATGGATGAGCAGATGATTGGCGTAACGGTGGAAGATGATTTTGAAATACCTGTGCTGGCTTCTAAGGTAACCTATGTGCATGGGCATAACGAGGTTGTGCATACTGATGATGACATACTGGTGCCCATAACAACAATTGCGCCTGCCGACTTTAAAACAAAAGGTGTGCACGTAGCTGTAGTGCCCGACGCAAAGGCAAATGGCCTGGTGCATTTATACATCGTTAATGAAACGTCCTACCAGTTGTTGGCATCGGTAGTTACCGAGCAGCAAAAAGCTTTTAAGGGAGAGTTTGCCGGTGCGGTTGATGCACATGGCGCAGCGAAGGTATATTCGGCCAAGCTTTCTGATCTGCAGCTATGGCCGAAGCTCCATTTTCAGGCGCTGTTTCATACCAAACAAAACCAGCCTTTGCCCGAGCCGCTTAACGTTGCAGAGCAATTTAAGGCTAAAGATTTTTCGGGAGCTAAGAAAATGGTTCCGGTTATAAAACAGCAGGGCTGGATGATACAGATAGATGAGCCGGAACTTATTATTGACGCGCAAAAGTTAAAAGAGGCATTTTTTAAACCGTCAGAGACTAAACCAGAGATTACCAAGCCTGATGCAGAAATAGATTTGCACATAGAGAAACTGCGTGATGACTATCAGTTTTTAAGCAGCAGCGAAATACTGGCTATACAACTGGACACTTTTAAGAAAAAGCTTGACGCGGCCGTTGTACATAACATGACGGAGATTACTTTTATTCATGGTACAGGCAATGGTATTTTAAAGCATGAGTTGCATAAGTTGCTGAGTAAGAACCAAAAAGTACAAACATTTTTAGATGCACGTAAAGAAAAGTTTGGCTATGGTGCCACGCTGGTTATGCTTAAATAATAATTAATGGCGTAGCTGTTATTTGCCTGATAGATATTAAGGCACGGTTTTTGGAAAACTAAATACGTACATATAGTTAATAAAGTGTATGTATAAGTTAATAATTGTAAACCATTATATAATATCTATCATGAAAAAGGTAAGTTTAGCAATGGCGGTTTTAGCATCATGCGCAATAGGATATGCTACCGCAAACACAACACACACAACGTCGAACACGAAATTAACCGACGGTTTGATAACAGTAAGTCAGGATACAGTGCCTAAAAGGCGTTCAACTACCCCGACTACCACACCAAATCGTACCACACCAACCCGTTCAACAACACCGGGCACAACGCCAACTACAATGCCCAACACACCAGGTACACCGGCAGTGCCAAACTATCCAACAACACCAACAAATCCAAATAGCCCAATGGACCCAACCAGGCCATCTGTACCGCCAACAACGCCTACAGCACCGGCAATGCCAACAACACCAACTACACCGGTAACACCGGGTACAACACCAACTACACCAGGTTCGGTAACACCGGGTACATCGCCAACCACAACACCAATGGGTTCTCCGGGCACTACACCAACAGGTTCACCAACAACTACACCGGCAGGTGGCATGGGTACGCCTAAAAAGGCCTAATTAGTATATAAATTTTAGTCATAAGAAACGGTCGCCAGCATTTGCTGACGACCGTTTTTGTTGGAATTAATTGGCTTGATTATTAGCGTTGCTCAACAAAGTTTTTAAGATTGGTACCAATAATATAGTTCCATCCCTGCTCAAAGCTTTCACGGGCAAATTCGGATCTATCTTTCGGAAAAGTCTCCAGCCCAATATGATTTACCCTAACCAGCGTTTTGTCATCTCCTTGCGGTATCAAATCAAAACTAACTTCCGATGAGCCTTCTATATGCGCATAGTTCCAGGTATAGCTTATTTTTCGCTCGGGCTCAACAGCGGTTACAATACATTGATGCAAATACTTTTCGCCATCTTCGGGGCCGCCGCTAAATTCAAATTTGTAACCTATTTCGGGCTCAAACGCAGGTATCTCAAAATACCAGCGTTTCATTTTATCATTATTGGTCAGCGCATCCCATACAAAACTTGGTGCAGCGTTAACGGCATGTTCAATAATTAATGGTGTTGTTTCCATGTCGGTTTTAATGCTTGGTTAAAATGTAAACGCACAAATCGCCATAAGGTTAAGCCGTAGCGTCAACAATCTTCAATTTTATAACTACTTTTAGTGCAATAAACCCTAAAGCAATTTCAACATGGATTTTTTTTGTTTTTTAGCCGCTTTTCTTTTATTGCTCAGGCTGAGGCGAGAAATCAGGTTTTCGCAACTTTCTATAAAGTGGGGGCGTATGCTGCTGTTTGGCTCGTTTGCAATTGTTGGTTTATATTTCTTTTTTCATGAGTTCTTCGATGACGATATAAGCAATATTGTAGCTGGCTTTTTGTTAGTAGGGCTTATTACCTACCTTAGGAAAGAACCTGATTTTAAAGCCTTTGATATACTGCTGTTTGCACACTACCCATTAGCTATTGTTGCGATTTTTAATGGCTTTACAGAACTGGCTTTTTCCAAATTTTACGCCGAAAACGATGATTATTTTCAAATTGCCCAACTTGTAGCTTTCGGTTGGATCTTTGCACGTTTATCTACGTCTAAAAAGCAACGCGAGGAGATTAAACGTGTAAATGAACGCCGGTCGGAACTGGAAGCCCTCGTTGCCGAACGTACCGTTGAGCTTACCCAGCAAAAGAACGAGTTGCAGGAAACCATAAAAGAATTACAGGCTACCCAGGCCCAACTGATACAGCAGGAAAAATTAGCATCGCTTGGTGAGCTGACTGCGGGTATTGCGCACGAAATCCAAAACCCGTTGAATTTTGTAAACAACTTCTCGGAAGTAAGCATGGAGCTTATTGATGAGATGCAGGAAGAGCTTACCAAAGGCGATACCGAAGAAGTGCTGGCCATAGCATCAGACATTAAGCAAAACCTGGAAAAAATACGCCACCATGGCAAGCGTGCCGATGGTATTGTAAAGGGTATGCTGCAGCACAGCCGAGCCAGCAGCAATGTAAAAGAGCCAACCAATATTAACACCATTGCCGATGAGTATTTCCGTTTGGCTTACCACGGGTTACGCGCCAAAGACAAGTCATTTAATGCTGAATTAATAGCCAACCTTGATGCAGAGTTGCCAATGGCTAACATTGTATCGCAGGATGTTGGCAGGGTGCTGCTTAATATGTTTACCAATGCTTTTTATGCCGTGCATGAGCGCAAGAAAACCGCAGGACCAGAATTTAAGCCTGTAGTTGAAGTGAGTACAAGGCAGGTTGCATCTGCAATAGAGGTGCGCATTAAAGATAACGGAACGGGAATACCAGACAGCATAAAAGACAAAATTATGCAGCCGTTTTTCACAACCAAACCTGCCGGCGAGGGTACAGGGCTGGGCCTGTCATTAAGCTACGATATTATTGTTAAAGCTCATAAAGGTACCATCAATATCAATAGCGCCGAAGGGCAGGGCACCGAGTTTGTTATAACCTTGCCGCTTAAATAAAAACGGGCAAGCCGTTATGTTTTTTTATATTTATAACGCCAAATGAAAGTATTAGTAGTAGACGACGAAGAGGACGTGCAGCCGCTGTTTTTGCAAAGATTTCGTAAAGAGGTTCGCAACGGCGAGATAGAATTTACCTTTGCCAGATCGGGCGAGGAAGCGCTTAATTATCTTGAGGAAAAGTATTCGGAAGTGGTGTTGATCCTGTCGGATATAAATATGCCGGGCATGAGCGGTATCGAACTGCTTTCACATATCCGCGAAGTTTTTGATACGCCGCCGCCACCGGTTGTGATGATGATAACCGCATATGGTGACGATGAAAACCACAGGCAGGCCATGGAAAAAGGTGCCAACGACTTTTTGACTAAGCCGCTTGATTTTAATTTGTTGAAAGAGAAACTAAAGCATATTACAGGGTAATGGCTAAGATATTAGTTGTAGATGATGAGGCTGATCTGGAGATACTGGTAAAGCAGAAATTTCGTAAAAAGATCAGGGAGAATGTATATGAATTTTTGTTTGCGCAAAACGGTCAGCAGGCGCTCGAACTCGTAAAAGAGCACCCAGATTTGGACATTATACTGTCGGACATTAACATGCCGGTAATGGATGGCCTTACGCTGCTTACCCACCTGCCCGAAGCTAACCCGATGCTTAAGGCAGTGGTGGTATCAGCTTACGGCGATATGCAGAACATACGCACAGCCATGAACCGCGGCGCATTTGATTTTGTTGTAAAACCGGTTGATTTTGACGACCTGGATGTTACCATGCAAAAAACCATCAACCATGTGCGACAGTTACAGGATACATTACGCGCCATAAAGGAAAACAACATACTGAAGATGTACGTAGATGAAAACGTGCTCAACTTTATGTCGCACAAGGAGTACGAAAGCAGCCTCATGAAAAATGAGACGCTTCAGGCAACAGTAATGTTTATAGACGTTTGCGGCTTTACATCTATTACAGAGCATGTACCGGCAAACACCGTGGTAAACCTGTTAAACGGCTTGTTTGATAAGATTGTAAAGGAAATTATAGCACAAGGCGGGCATGTAGACAAGTTTATGGGCGACGCTGTAATGGCAGTGTTCAGGGGAGAGTACCACCTGGATAGGGCGATAGATACGGCACTTGCTGTAAAGAGCCAATTGGCCAACGAGCCTGAGCTTACTGCCGGCGATAAAATCTTTAAACCGCAAATCTCCGTAGGCATCAATTCGGGCGAAATGGTATCAGGTAACATTGGTTCAGTATCCTTAAAACGCCTCGACTATACCGTAATCGGAGATTCGGTTAATCTGGCGCAACGCCTGCAATCCGTTGCACAGGCGGGGCAGATCATTATTACCGAAGATGTTTACCAGCAAGCCAAAGAATCATTTAAATGCCGCCCCAATGGTGAGTTTGAATTGAAGAACAAAGCCAAGCCGGTTAACACTTACGAAGTAGTAGAGTAACTATTGAAATACTTTTATAAAAAATGCCGCTGACATTATATCAGCGGCATTTTTTTATGTGGTAAATATTTTATTAATGCCTTGCACGGCGTTTAAGTACACCGCCTGCAGCTTCCTTAATAATGCTGGTAAATATGAACGCTTTAGGGTCAATCTCGTGTACCATATCCTTCAAGCGGCGCAGCTCCAGGCGGGTAACAACGGTAAACACAATATCTACAGGGTGGCTAATGTCATAGCTTTCTTTTAAAAAGCCACGTTCGCCTTTGTAAATGGTTATACCACGGCCAAGCTGTTTTACAAGCATTTCCTTTATCAGTTCGTTTTGACCTGAAATGATAGTAACCCCTGTATATTCCTCAAGTCCCTCAATAACAAAGTTTATCGTTCGGGATGCGGTGTAGTAAGTAAGTATTGAGTATAGCGCGGTAGGCAAGCCTAACTTAACAGCAGCTATTAAGAATATAACGATATTAATACCCAGGATGATCTCACTGATGGTAAAGCTGATGCGTTTACCGGTGTAAAGCGCCAGCACCTCAATACCGTCAAGCGCGCAGCCGCCGCGTATGGCCAAGCCAATACCAATGCCCATAAACACCCCGCCAAAAATAGATACAAGCAATTTATCTGAAGTTATCTTTTCGGGGTAGGGCAGATACAGCAAGCATAAAGCCAACCCTATAATCGCCAAAGACGTTTTTATGGCAAAAGACTTATTTACCTGGAACGCTCCCATAATAATAAATGGAAGGTTGCAAAGTATAATTACATAGGCAATGTTAAAGTGGTACAGCTCATGTATAAGCAATGATATACCGGTAACACCACCATCAAAAAAGGCGTTGGGAACTAAGAAGCTTTTAAGGGCAAACCCACAAAAAAGTATCCCTAAAACGGTGTACATTACATCTGTTAAAGTGATTTTTATAGCTGTGTTTGTACTCATTGTTTATACGGTAGATTTTTGTATTATCTGGTTAAGGTTACGCTCTTGATTGGCCTGCCTGTTATTTACCGACGTTTTTGTAAAATAACGATGCTGCTGTAAAAATGTGGCTTGCTTATTATTCCACTCGTCGGCATCATTTAATTGTCCGGTTGCCTTCAGTTCCTCGAATAGCTTTTGCCCGATAGTGAAAAAATCGTCGCGGCCAAGGTAATCAAGGTCGGCATCACAAATAATTTCTTCAAGCAATGATGTGGGCGTTTGCGGTACCCGTGTAGCCATTATTATATTGCATACAGCATCAACTTCATTGGGTGAATAGCCAAACTGTGTTAAGGCCTGCCTTGCAATATTGCTTGATACAGTTTCATGATCAGCTATTTGTAACAGGTAACCGCTGTCATGGTAAAGTGCTGCTATCAAGAGCAGGTCGAGATTTTTACCTGTAACGTTTTCCTGCCCGGCTATGGCTGCGGTGCATTTGTACACATCTAAAGTATGATCAACGTTGTGGTAATAAAAATGTGCAGGAAGCTCTTTCTCCAGCCTTTGCAAAATGTATTTACCCTCGCTACTATCAATCATAAAAACGTCCGCGTATGTTTTGCGCTAAGATAGAAAAAAAGAAATAGTCGAGTTGTGCAAAGCAAATACTTTAAGCCTCGGTGTCTATCCATAATGCTCTGGCCTAGTAATATGTCATGTGTTTGTCGGTATGTGTGCCCAAAGTCATTTAAAAAATCATCATAAAAATTGGGGCTTAATTAGCCTTAAATTTGATTTGCTGCTTGTTTTAATTCGGCAGCTAACAATATCTATCTAAAGAAAATGAGCGCGAAGAGTTTATCTGATATTAAATATTCCGTTTTAGACCTTGCCACCGTTGTGCAGGGGGGAGATGCTGCTGACAGCTTTAAGAAAAGCGTTGAAGTTGCACAGCTTGCCGAAAAACTGGGTTACACACGCTATTGGTTTGCAGAGCACCACAATATGCCCGGAGTAGCCAGTTCAGCTACATCAATACTTATTGGGCACATAGCGGGGCACACTTCAAAAATACGTGTAGGCTCGGGTGGTATTATGCTGCCAAACCATGCACCGCTGGTAGTGGCCGAGCAATTTGGTACGCTGGCCTCATTATATCCCGGCCGTATAGATCTGGGCCTTGGCCGCGCGCCCGGTACCGATCAGCTTACTGCGCTGGCTATCCGTGGCGAAAACTTTAATGCGGTACACAACTTTCCAAAAGATATAGCAAGGTTGCAGATGTTCTTTTCTGCAGATAACGCCGATAGCAAAGTGCGTGCGGTTCCCGGCGAAGGCCTGGATATCCCTATATGGGTTTTAGGATCAAGCACAGATAGTGCAAAAGTTGCGGCTGCAATGGGTTTGCCTTATGCATTTGCCAGCCATTTTGCACCTGCGCATTTTTTGGAAGCGATAAGGATTTATCGTGATAATTTCCGCCCATCTGAATATTTAAAAGAGCCTTATGTGATATCTTGTATCAATGTGGTTGCCGCCGATACCGATGCCGAGGCCGAACGCCTGGCCACTTCAGTTAAGCAAATGTTTAAGGGCGTGGTAACAGGTAAGCGCCAGTTGCTGCCGCCGCCTGTGCGCTCAATGGACGATGTTTGGAATATTTATGAAGAAGAAGCGGTAATGCAAATGCTGGCCTATTCATTTATAGGCAGTGCCGAAACGGTAAAAAATAAACTGACCTCATTCCTGGAATTAACAGGTATTGATGAGGTTATGGCTACATCGCATATATTCGATCATCAATCACGCTTGTATTCCTACAAAGTATTTGCTGATATTATTCGCACATCGGCATACGCGCCTTTAAGTTAATAGCTAAATATTATAGCAGGCCCGGTATGTGAAACATGCCGGGCTTTTTTGTACCGTATTTGGCGGTAAAGATTACATTTTCGCCAACAATTAATCCTAATAAGTGTAGTTTAGGTGTGTAGCTAAAAAATAACTTACACAATTGCAAACTACATGAGCAAAGTATTTACAATTACCGATGGGCTCGAAAACCTGGGGGCGCTACGCACCGGTGGGCAGGGTTCAGTATATAAAGGCAGGCGCATGGGGCCTATATTCAGCGCCATAAAGCTGCTGCCAACTCCCATACACACCGAAAGCGAAGAAGATAAAAATTTTAAAAGCTTCCGGAACGAGGTTACCAAGCTGCAAAAGGTAAACGAGCAGCCGAACCCCAATGTAGTTAAGATTTTAAGTTGGGGTATTACAGATAGCGGTTCCTTTCCGTTTATCGAGATGGAGTACATTGAAGGGCCAGATTTGTGCGACCTGTTGCACCCGCCGCACGACAAAATTTTTACGCTTAAGGAGGTTATTCGTGTGGCCGACCAATTGGCCGGCGCGCTTGCACACTGCCACCGTGTGGGCGTTAAGCACGGCGACATGAAAAGCAACAACGTAAAATATAACATACATACTGGCAACTACGTGCTGCTTGATTTTGGTTTGGCTATCATGACAGAAGAGCAGCGCCGAACTAGCATACGCCATGCAGGTGCAATTGAGTTTATGGCACCCGAGCAGCATGAGGGTAAAATGCTGCCACAAACAGATGTTTATGGCTACGGCGTAATATTGTATGAGTTGCTTACGGGCCAGGTGCCTTTCCCGCTTGAGGGTAACGGCGAGGCAGGGCGTAATGCAGTAATGCTGGCCCATCTCGAAAATGCGGTGCCCGATCTTGTTCGCGCACGTAAGCTTGCCCTGCCCGAAACATGGGAAGCCAACAAACTTAGGCAAGAAATGCAGATACCGCAATGGCTAATAAATGTGATTGCCAAATGCCTGCAGAAAAAACCTGAAGACAGGTATGCCAGCGGGGTGGAACTGGAACAGGCAATTGTTGCAGGGAGTTTATCATCAGAGGCGCCCGTGACGGTTGTGCAAAATAATATCGATATCCCTGCATTGCAGGCCGAAAATAAGAGATTACAAGCCGAACTGACAGCGCTTAAGCAAAGTCAGCAGGTAGTTGAAACTGCCGAAGTGGAAGATCCATCCCGTATATCGCTATCAAAGCCGTTTTACTATACCATCATGACGCTGCTTGTGGTGTTTATGGGCGTCGCTGTGTACGGCACTTTTCTTAAAAAACAGGGTCCTCAAAAATCAGTTAGTGCTGATAGCGTAAGCAACCAGCCCGATACCTCGCAAAGTGATGTACCGCCAAATTATGGTTCAGCAACTCAACTTGGCGATAATGCCATAGATGTAGATTCGCTGGCTAAGCGAAAGCGCGATAGTGCAAAATTGCAGCCCAAAGTTGTATTTCCGGCTACTACTGATACTGTTGAAAACCTGGAGCCCGATACAACCGTTAAGCCCGATCAATAACAGGCAGTAAACATCTGTATAACTT
This sequence comes from Mucilaginibacter pallidiroseus, assembly GCF_007846085.1. Lineage (GTDB taxonomy): Bacteria > Bacteroidota > Bacteroidia > Sphingobacteriales > Sphingobacteriaceae > Mucilaginibacter > Mucilaginibacter pallidiroseus. The sequence continues at coordinate 196,793 of NZ_VOEJ01000005.1, read as the reverse complement.
TTATGTTCAGTAACCATATCATCAATTTACCTATTACTATTTAAATGGCATCAACCCCCAATTTTTGGCAGCGCATTGGCATACAGGATTGGTTTTTGACCAACGAAACAACCGAAAAGGCCAAGGCAAAGGCGTTAACGCCCGATACCGTTTACAGTTACATCATAGAGCGTTTTAAAAGCTCCATTGCCGACCTGTCTTTTGCCGACAGGGTTGTATTTTATCATGAGTTTATTATCAGCTTTAATGCAGATGATTATAAAGAATTTATAGCCAATAAGCAGGGCATATTCGGTCTGATCGTGCATGAAACAGTGGAGAAGTTTTATGAGATATTAAAAGAGTATCGTGATGCCGGTAAAACTGTTAAGCCTTCGGGCTCTAAATGGGTTTTCAGGCTGGTTTCACACCCCGATTACGCCCGTGGCGACAAAGGATTTATCGGTAAATTATTGCCAGACAACAATAAAAAGGAAGAAAACCTGCGCGTAACTTTTATCCCCAGACAAACAGGTATAGCGCAAACTTTTGATGTGGATCAGAATATATTGGAAGGCTTTACTTATTACAGCGAGGGTTACTTTGAAATTCCGTACCAGGATAACCTGGAGCCCGAAAAGCAGGCCGAGCGTAAATCTGCGCAGGCAGCATCAAACATCGCCCGGTTAGAAACAATCATTCCCGACAAGAAGTATGCTGGCAAAAAGCTCGAGTATTTAATGCGTACGGATGATATCATCGTATCGGGCAGCGACGAAACCCGCGAGGATGAGAGCATATTTACCATACCTTCAGAATGGGTTAATGCGCCCCATCTCCAAATAAAATACAACAAGGCCGACGATAAATTTTACCTGGCCTCTTTTGGAGAGATTACCACGCTGAATGAAAACGTTGTTGAGCGCAGCGATGTAAATGCACCGCAATGGGTAGAGCTACCCGTAAACTCACGCATGTTATTGAACGGCATTATTGGTTTAAACCTTTTTAAATCATAATTGCATGTCGCAGATATTATCAATAGGCTTGTTGGTTATAAGTGTGTTGCTTTTGATCACTCATTTCGCCGACATTAAAAACTCCGGTAAGAACAATGGCTGAAAATTATTATGGATTAACCGATACTGGCCGTATCCGCGATAATAACGAGGATACTTTTGTTACCCTACCTGCGGCAAATGGCATGTTGCTTGCCGCCGTGGTTGACGGGGTGGGGGGCTATAATGGCGGCGAGGTAGCTGCTGCTATTGCAAAAGATGCGTTAACAGCAATGGCCGATGGCTTAAATGGCAACATAATAGACAGCCTTACGCTCGCCTTCAAAACTGCCAGCCAAAACATCTTCGAGAAAAAGCAACAGGATAAAGAGCTGGAAAGCATGGCGTGCGTTGCCACAGCTGCACTTGTTGATGTTGAAAACAATACCTTTTACTACGCCCATGTTGGCGACACCAGGTTGTATTTGCTGCGCGATCAATCCTTAGTTAAGATATCCAAAGATCACTCCTTTGTTGGGTTCCTGGAAGACTCCGGTCGTTTAAGCGAGAGTGAGGCCATGAACCACCCTAAGCGTAATGAAATAAACAAGGCACTTGGTTTTACCAACCAGATAGATACCGATGACAGCTTTGTTGAAACCGGTACATCTCCGTTTTTGCCGGGAGATTTATTGTTGTTGTGTAGCGACGGCCTTACTGATATGGTCGACAGAGCAGCTATAATCGATATAATCGCCCAGCCAAACTCATCATTAAGGCAAAAGGCAACCGAATTGGTTGCCGCGGCCAACGCTAATGGCGGGCGCGATAATGTAACCGTAGTTTTGGTACATAACGATAAATCTTCGAAAAAAACGGAAGCCGTTAAGCCTGCCGCTACGTTAAAAAAAAACAGTAATAACGGCGGTAACGTAGTGGCCGGCACTGTAAAAAAGCAATCTGAAAGCGCTGCTATTGTTAATGATAATCCTGATAGCCCCGCAAAAAAGAGCAACGCACTTACCGTATTTTTTGCCGTAGTGACTTTCGTTTTCGCGGCCGGCTGTGTATGGCTATATTTTCAATGGCAAAAAGCGCTGCAGCCGCCTGTGCAGGCGATTGTAAAGCAGGAAGATAACGTGCAACGCCACCCCGATGAAATCAAGTTACAAAATGCCCTAAATAATTTGAAGGGCGATACGCTTACCCTGTCAGACACTACTTACAAGCAGCCCATCTTGATAAGCGACACCTTGCATTTGCAGCATGATACGCTTTACATTCGCGCTAAGGGGAATGTTGTTCTTCAGCGGGACACTGCTTACAATGGCCCTGCATTTAACATTGCAGCTAAAAGCAAACTCGTAATAGTTGATAACCTTAAGTTTGATGGGTTTGACGTTGGCATACTTGCTTATAATAGCGCAGTAGTTTTAAAGGGTGCCAGCTTTACCAATTGCCGCGTTGCTTTACAGCGGCAGTACCTTTTAGACGACAAAAAGTTTATTACAGCAGCATTTTCTAATACAACCATAATTGCAGACACCGTAGCAAAACCTATTTCACAAAAGCCAAATGCAACCCGATAGTCCTGTAAAAATTAAGCGCACCAAAGAGCGCTTGTTCCTGTTCCTTATCGCCGTTTTGTTCGGCTTTTTGTTTTTCAGGCTTTATACCGTACTGCAAACCCGGTTTGCCAATGTAGACAAACGCCTGCAGGCGGGTACCATGGTTAACCTTAATGCAAAAGATCCGGCAGGTAAAACCAAGATAATGCTTACCAAAGGTTATTACCTGGAAGATAAGCGCGACATTGACTTGATTACCCAAACCATAGGCAATAATATTGGCACAGGCGAGGCCATTGATAACGTTGGGGAACTCAATAAACGTAAGTATTATCTTAATGCAGACGATGCATTTGAGCAGGGTGGGGAGTCCTTCAAAAGCCGGGTAACTGCATCGCGGTCGTTATTGGGTTATACCGGCGACGATTCATTACGATTTAGCCAGGAACGCAAAAATCCGCCGGCTGTTAATGCTGTAAACGATTTAGGCATGGGTAACTACAGCATAAGCGGCATTATACTCAATAAAAAAGTGCCGGTTAGTGGTGTCTTAATTCGCCTGCAAATGGTGTTGCCGCAAGATAGTCTTATCACAGACGAACTTTCAGAAGATACCCGACCAATAAAGGAAAACGGTAACAATCTGTCGAAGGTTTACCTGCCCGATAGTGCCGGCAAGCGCCATCTGCAATCGCTTATTGCTTATGCCCGTACAGATGCAAGCGGGAAATTTTCATTTAAAAATTTACCTGCCGGCAAGGCCTTTAAAGTTTTGCCTTTGCAGCCCGGATATCAGTTTGGCACCTCACAAGGTGTGCAGGATTTAGACGAGAATGTAGAGCTTACATTTAGCCAGTCGCCGCATACCATCAGGTTGTTTTCAACACGCGATTTTAATATTCTTAAGAAAGAAAAGTCGTTTATAGTACGCACACCGGCAGACTTTAACTCCTGGTTCTGGATCATAGCGGGCAGCTTTATAGGAGCCTTCTTATTCCTGCATATCATCCTTTCCTGGAAGTTTTCAATGGCAGATCAATTGATCTTGCCGGTTATCATGCTGCTCACAGGGCTGTCATTCCTTACGCTCCTGAGCTTGCAGGATCCTTTACGAGATCGTTTTTTGGCCAAAGATATGCTTACCTACCTTGGTATAGGTGTAATTGCCATGCTGGTTGTAATGCAGTTTAGTCTGCGTCGCTTCACACCGGATTCGGCCGTGTACCGCATGTTTGCTTTCAAGAATGTGCGTAGTGCAGCAAACGGCTGGCCATGGATAATTGCAGCAACGGGCCTGTTGGCCATGACCATTGTATTTGGTACCGGCCCCGAAGGTAGCGGGGTTAAAGTAAATCTTTTTGGTTTCCAGCCCAGCGAGTTTGTTAAGTACCTGGTTATATTTTTCCTTGCGGGATTTTTTGCAGCCAATGAAAAGCTGATAAGCGAATATACCAGTTGGACAAAGCGCTGGTCGTTTTTTTGGTTTGCCCTCATGGCCATATTGGTGACTTTACTGCTGTTTTTAATATTGGGCGATTTAGGCCCGGCAATGGTTGTTTGTTTTACGTTTATCGCGTTATTCTCATTTTCCCGTGGCGATTTTATGTTTATGGCCATAGCGGTAGTCACCTATGTAATAATAAGCTGGATAGTGAAAGTAGAGTGGATATCTGCCCTTGCTACCTTTGCGGTTGTAGGGCTTATCATGCTATTTAAACGCAAGCAGCTGAGCGAGTCGGCCATTATGGTGCTGGTTATCATGGCAGCCTTTTTAACCATAGACCAAGTGCCGTACTTAGGCAAGATATTCCCCGGGCCGGTACAACGCCTTGTTGACCGTAAAGCTATTTGGCAGGATGCATGGAACAACGAGGTTTACGGCGGCGACCAGGTAGCAAACGGCCTTTGGGCCATAAGCAGTGGCGGCGTTAGCGGGCAGGGTGTAGGTGAGGGCTTTGCCAAAACCATTCCCGAGGCGCATACCGATATGATATTGCCATCCATGGGCGAAGAGTTTGGCTTTACAGGTATCATCTGCATTTTTGTGATGTTCTTGCTATACCTGCATCGCTCTATTATCATTGGGCGGCGAACGGGTACACCTTTCCTGTTCTATTTGTGCGCAGGTATAGGCATATCAACATTCGTGCAGTTCCTGCTCATCGCAGGTGGTTCTACAGGAGCTCTGCCGCTGTCAGGCGTATCATTGCCTTTTCAAAGTTATGGAGGCTCATCTTTGGTGGCCAACATGGTGGCATCGGGCTTTTTGCTGTCAGCCTCTTTGGTGCGCGGTACGCCTGTGCAAATGGGTTACATATCTCAACAACAGGATCGTAACCTGGTACCTGCACTAATAGCAGCCTTTGCGGGCATTATTTTATTGGGCGTAAATGTATCCAGCTATTTATTTGATAATTCGCGCTGGGTGGTGCAACCTGCGCTGGTGGCCGATAAAAGCGGCGCACGCATGTTTAGCTACAATCCGCGCATTGGTATATTAATGAACCGTTTGCAGGCGGGTAACTTGTATGACAGGTATGGCGTTTTACTGGCTACCAGCAAGCCCGAACTGGTAAGAAAGCAGCGTGCAAAATTAGCGGATGCAGGTGCGCAGGCATACAATATCGATTCGGTCGAGCATAAAAGGCTGGATAGGTATTATCCTTTTGAGGAGAAAATGTTTTTTTGGACAGGCGATGCAAATACAGGAGTGTTTAATGGCAGCAGCAATGGTTACTTTGCCGAGTACGAGCACGCTGCCGAGCTGCGGGGTTTTAAACTGCCCACAAAAAAGATGAACATCACAGCTAACCGCTACCGTGAAGACAGGTTTTTGGCAAGGGGGGTTAAAGAAATGACAGTTGTGCGTAAGGACTACAGCGCGCTGTCGCCATTGCTATTGGCAGGCATAAACAGTAATGAAGTTGAGGCATTTAAAAACCGCAACCGTGATGTTAAACTTACGATGGATGCCGGGTTGCAAACAGCAATTGAGCAATCCATGGAGCAGGATACATCATTGCTGGATAATCGTGTATCTGTAGTGGTAATGGAGTCGAACACAGGGGATGTGCTTACATCAGCCGTATACCCTTTGCCACCTGTGCATAATTGGGAAAAGCTGACTATGACTACTGCCGAGCAAAACCAGCTTGCAGGCTGGATGACCACCGCCGACCTTGGCTTTACCCAGGCAACGCAACCCGGCTCAACAGCAAAGCTTATCACCGGTTTGGCATCATTTAATAAATTGGGCATGGCGGCTGCGGCCAAAACATATAATGTAGCCATGAACGAGCGCATCCGTACCAAAGGTTTCGAGCCGGATGAAACAGGTACTATTACTCTTGAAAGAGCCATTGCCAAATCAAATAACGTATATTTTATCAAGTTGGCCAATCAGGAACACCTGCAGGAGTATATGGCTACACTTTACATGCAAACAGGTATGTTTTTACATGGTGTAGGCGGTTACTATTATGGCCGTGATGCGGAAAACGCAAAGCAGGAAGAAAAGTGGCGCGAACTGTGGCGTAAAACCGAGTTCAATACCAAGCCGCGGTATAATCCTAACAACATCCGTAAAACAAGGGCAAAGGGTATATCCGGTATGGCCTGGGGGCAAGGCGAGCTCATTGCCACACCTGCTGCGGTGGCCCGCCTCGCATCTGGTATTGCCAATAATGGCACCATGCCAAATAACAGGTACGTACTTAAGGTAAGCGACTCTACAACGCAAGTGAAGCCGGGTATCAAGATAGTAAGCAACCCGCAATATGCCCAGTTGATGCGTAAGTATATGATTGAGCAAAGCGCACCAAAAGCTTACGCGCTTGGCCTTGCTGTCGCGGGTAAAACAGGTACACCCGAGCGTATCTGGAAGGGCGAGCAGATTAATGATGGCTGGTATGTATTTTTTGCACCCAAACAAATGGGTGGGGGCAACGTGGTAGTGTGTATCCGTATCGAATCTACCAAGGGCTCGTCAGACGCGGTAAAACTGGCCGGCCAGCACATTATACCAAATCTTTTAAAAAGGGGTTATATTAAAAGCATTAGCCCTGCAAACAACTAAATAATACGGGGGTTTATTGATAATTATCGCGGTTTATAATATCACAATTAAGTATCATGTTTAATTTTTTCAGTAACGCAAAAGAGGATCGGCCGAATGATGTAAAAAGCATTCGTTATGAATTGCTGCAATTTATAAAGCAGGAATTGCAAAAAGCCGAGGGTGGCGAAGGCGGCAACATCAAGGGGCTTAACCTTTACCTGAATTGCAATGCAGCCGACAGGCCGTTGTACGAAGCCGCAGTTTACTTTGAAGAACCTGAAATTTTTAAGAATGAAGTGCAGCGTATTGCCGACGACTACGCCGTGGCCTTACCTAACCAGTGGACCTTTGAGGTTATTTTTGGTGAAGATATTCCGGCGGAAGCGGTAAAGGGAGATAAAGTAGATGCCGCCTTTTTCATAAAAACGAGCACAAATTTTATCAAACAAACAGCTTCGGCGTATTTACGTGCGCTGAATGGTGAAACAGATCAGCCGGAGTATAACGTAAAATCGGGGAATGACAAGATCAATATCGGGCGTGATAAAAAGGCCCAGGCTGATGATGGTTTTTTTCGCACTAATCATATAGCTTTCCCTTCAGACAGTGGCAACGACGCCAACAAGTATGTAAGTCGCCAGCATGCCCACATCGAGTGGAACAATGAAGCCGGTAAGTTTATCATTTATGCAGATGAAGGCGGTGTACCACCACGTAACAAGGTTAAGATCCGGTCAGAAAAAAGCGAGGATATTATCAAATTAGGTTCAACAGCGATAGGCCACCAACTGGCCGAGGGCGACCAGATTATTTTGGGCGAATCGGCTGTTTTAGAGTTTAGTTATCAACCGGGCAATTAATGAGCAAAGTATTTACTATAACAGAGGGTCTTGAAAATTTAGGTGCGTTACGGTCGGGCGGGCAGGGTTCTGTTTATAAAGGCCGCCGTATGGGGCCTATTATCAGCGCTGTTAAGCTGTTGCCAACACCTATATATTCGGAAAGCGACGAGGATAAAAACTATCGCGCGTTTAGCAATGAGGTAGCCAAAATGCGAATGGTTAACGAGGTTGCTAACCCCAACATCGTAAAATTTTTAAGCTCGGGCATTACCGAAAGCGGCTCATTACCCTACATAGAGATGGAGTATGTGGAGGGCCCTGATCTTTGTGATTTGCTGCAGCCACCTCACGAAAGAATATTTATGCTGCAGGAAGTGATTCGCGTAGCATATCAACTGTCAAATGCGCTTGCTCACTGCCATAAACTGGGTATAAAGCATGGCGATATTAAAAGTAATAACGTAAAATACAATATCAACACAGGCAATTACGTATTGCTTGATTTTGGATTGGCCATACTTACAGACGAGGCACGGCGTACCAGTATCCGTAATGCCGGGGCAATTGAGTTTATGGCACCCGAGCAGCATGATGGTACCATGCTGGAGCAAACCGATGTTTACAGCTTTGGCGTAATCATGTATGAGCTGCTTACCGGCCAGGTGCCTTTTCCTTTGGAAGGGCATACCGAAACGGCGCGTAATACCGTAATGATTGCGCACATGGAAAAGCCCGTGCCCGATTTGATGGTTGCCCGCCACGCTGCGTTGCCCATAACATGGAGCGATGAAAAACAGCACCTGGAAATGCAGGTGCCATTTTGGTTACTATCAGTTATAAATAAATGCTTGCAGAAGAAACCCGGTGAGCGTTATGCCAGCGGTATTGAGCTGCAGGAGGCGATTGTTGCCGGCAGCCTGAATGGCGAGCGGCAGGGCCAGCAAGATGTTTTATTGAGCGAGAACGAGCGCCTGCAGGCTGAAGTTAAATCGCAGCAGGAGGCGATCAGGGTAAATGAAGACCAACTGGCCGGTCTTAAAGCTTACGCGCTTGAAACGGGCGCCAAAAAGAACCCGGCAACTGGCCGTTATGAGCGTAACCCCAAACTGGCCATCATCCCTAAAAAGGTCTTGACATTCACCGTAGCCGGCTTGCTGATATTTGCCGTGCTTTTTGCATACGCAATTTTTACCAAGCCAACTTATACGCCCGGTGGGCCGCTGTTAAAAAATAGTGTATTTGCCAAGCCTCCGTTTATAAATAGAGCTTATGACGAGGCTGCGGTAGCCAAAACGGTTGAAGAGCTTGAAGTAGCCAAGATGATGCGCCGTAAACGCCGCGCCGACTCTTTAGCTGCCGCCAAAACCGATAGCCCACAAACAAAACGTTGGTCTGCTCCGAAGAAGAAAAAACGCAAAAAGTTTTTGGGGATATTTTAATAAGCAGGCTGGTTTATCTCAGCCCGCTTAGATACTGTTGCACGAATTTTGTGATATACTGCTTTATCATATCACGTACTGCATCAAAACTTTCGGTTATTTCTTCTTCACTCCCTGATGCTTTTGCCGGGTCGGGAAAATTTTGATGTAGCTTGATCGCCTTAGATGAAAACCAGGGGCAATTTTCGCGGGCGTTATCGCAAACCGTTATTACAAAGTCGAACGGAATGCTGGAATACTCGCTTACATTGTTTGATGTTTGCTTTGAAATATCGATGCCATCCCTTCTCATAATTTCAATTGCCCTTGGGTTTACGCCATGAGTTTCAATCCCGGCGCTGTAAATGTTTATTTTGTTACCGGTGAAATGCCGTAGATAACCCTCCGCCATTTGGCTGCGGCAACTATTACCCGTACAAAGTATTAATACGTTTGTCATCTTTTTTAATTAATTAGCAACACTCAGGACCGGCGCAAACATTACCACCTAAAGGCTTTTCTGCATAAACCGTGATGCTGTAAATGCCGGTTGCACCATTTTTAAAACTTTTAAGGTCAGTTTCGTTAAGGTAATTTGTTAAGATATCATCAGGAATGATAATCGGTTTTTCTTTTTGTATCGACACGTTCACAAAACCATTAACAGCTATCAAGTCGAGGTAGTCCTTTTTCTGTATCGCCCCGGATACACAGCCCGCATACATTTCAGCGTCTTTCCGCAGAGCATCGGGTAACTCGCCAACCAATACAACATCAGATATGCTGAAGTGGGCACCGGGCTTTAAAACACGGTATATTTCCTTCAACACCCCATTTTTATTAGGAACAAGGTTAAGCACGCAATTGCTCACCACCACGTCCGCAACATTTGATGTTACGGGCATGCTTTCAATGTCACCTTGCCTGAACTCAACATTGTTGTACCCTAATTTTTCGGCGTTTGTACGGGCCTTTGCAATCATAGCGGGGGTAAAATCAATACCAATAACCTTACCGGTGTCGCCTGCTTCCGCACGTGCAACAAAACAATCGTTACCTGCACCGCTTCCCAGATCAATCACCGTATCGCCTTGTTTAATTTTTGCAAATTGAGTAGGCAAGCCGCAACCTAAACCGAGGTCTGCATCTGCGGTGTAGCCATTTAAGTTTGTGTAATCATCCGTCATGATGTTATAAACCTCGGTTGAGCATCCGCCTGCACCGCAGCATGATGCCTGATTGTCTTCCTTATCCTGCAAAGCAATTTCACTATACTTTTGCCTTACTATTTCTTTCAACTTATCGTCAGTTCCTAATTTTGTTTCCATTGTAATATTGCGATTAATGAATGTAAATTTTTTTAACAGCAGGTGTTAAGTTCTTTATAAGAGTTAAATAGTTCGTTTACTTTTTTTTGCAGGCTATGCCATGCCTTCGGTTCAATGCAATAGCAAATACTGGTTCCTTCAATAGTGCCCTGGATAAGCCCAACGCTTTTGAGCTCCTTAAGATGCTGCGATATTGTTGCCTGGGCAAGCCCCAATTCACTTACAAGGTCGCCGCAAATGCAGGCGTTGGCTTTTATCAACTCCTGTAAAATTGCTATTCGTGCCGGGTGGGCTATGGCCTTAAGCTGCGCAGCAAGTAAATTTTGTGCTTCAGTATATGCTTCAACTTTGGTAGTTCCCATTATCGCAATATTACGATAAATAATATTAATCCAATATTTATTTTTTATTGGTCAGTAATGCTAATGTAAAACCGATAGGTTAAGCGTTGAGAATAGATTGTTGCCCGGGTTTTCGTCGGTATTGCTAAATTTGCCGCCTATGAGAGCCTGGCCGGTTACGCCGGGGTTATTGCCGCTGCCCAAAGGCCACTTGCCCGAAGTTTCGGTGATGCTGATGCCCGCCAGCGACGCTGCCTGCAAGCTAAAATCGGTACAGTTATTTTTGCTTAAATGGTACTCCAGATCGCCGTATTTTTTGGTTAGGCTAAGTATACGTTCAAATTTTCGCTGCGAAATGAATTTGCCAACCACTTCATCCCAAAGGTGCCCGCTATCATCTTTTAATTGCGATGGCGATGATGGTGCTACAGGTGTAGCTGCCAGCGGCTGGTCTTTTTTTGGGTAAAAGCCAAAAGAGCAGGTAACGTAGGTAGAGTCGGCGTTGTACTTTATCAGGGTAATAAACGTATGCCCTGTGTTACTGAACGAAAATATTTTACGTTTGCCCGGTACAGGCTGCTTAACATGGAACAGCATGGCATAAGCAATTGCGGGTTTGTTATCGTTAAAAGTCCCGGCAATGCGTTGGTAAGTGGTCATCTTACTTTTTTCATTCTTTACCAGTTGAGTCTGCACTGTTATCAGCGAATCATCTTTATAATTGATGGGGAGGTCGTCAATATTATCTACGGGGTTATTGTCAAGGGAATTGTTATCTGTTTGTTGCTTAATTGCTTTATCCCGGTCTTTTTTTATGGTTTTAAAAAAGCATTTCATTGCCAGTGGATACATTTTAAGCCGTGTAAAAAGGCTGGCAAACCTAAACATCAACTTACGGTTGGCCTGGTTGGCGTTCAGGTTATCTTCCATATCCAGCTGTTTTAGGTATTCCATCAGCTGGACACGCTGCTCTTTTTTTGTCAAGGTTGCAGAGAGCGACTTTTGTAATTCGCTATCATCTGCATCAAATACATTTACCGGTGAGCTGACCTTTTTAACTGAGCTGTTATTTGCAGAAGATATATTGGTGTTGAAAAGAAAATTTGCAGTCTCTATTTTGCTTAAGCTGTCTATATAACGCCCTCGATTGGCTGCCGACGCTGATAATTGTGCCTGAGCACTTATGCTTAACTGGCAAAGCAAAACAATCAGGAATAGCTTAAGAAAAGTTGAGTTGTATAACACTTTCATCCATCAATATCAATTAAAGAGGGGGAAGCCGCAGGTAGGGCTGTTAATGTGCAATATTAGTTTATCGCTTATTTAAAACGGTTAATATATTGTAAAAATTAAGTTATAGGCATATTAACAGATGGTTGAGCTCTGTGATACAGTTCTCATGCGGAGGATTTTACATCAAGGATTGCGAAAAAGTTATATTAAAAAAGCTGAGGTTGCGTTGCTTTTGCTTTATATATTAGATGCCTGCATAAATAGACTTTAATCAACCATATCAACATGACACCTTCAGCCAATATTTACAGTATGTTGCAAACCATGCGATGGTATGGCCCCCAAGACCCGGTTAGCCTGGCCGATATTAGGCAGGCAGGTTGCACAGGTGTGGTAACGGCGCTTCATCATATCCCCAATGGCGAAGTTTGGGAGGTCTCGGAAATAAAAAAACGGCAGGGTGAAGTGACCGCTGCTGGTATGGCTTGGGAGGTTGTTGAAAGTTTACCCGTAAACGAATCCATAAAAACTCAAACCGGCGATTACAAAAGACACATCGCAAATTACAAAACCAGCCTGCGCAACCTGGCAGCCTGTGGCATTAAAATAGTAACGTACAATTTTATGCCGGTGCTTGACTGGACACGTACCGATCTGGCTTTTGAAATGCCCGACGGATCAAAAGCATTGCTTTTTGAAAAAGCTGCATTTGCTGCGTTCGAGCTTTTTATATTGAAGCGGGAAGGGGCGGAGCAACACTATAATAATGATGAGATTTTAACTGCCAGGGCGCGGTTTGATTTAATGAGCGATGCCGAAAAGACGCTACTGCAGCGGAATATTATTGCCGGATTGCCGGGTAGCGAAGAAAGCTTTACGCTTGAGCAGTTCAGGCAGGCACTAAATACGTACAAAGGCATTGATGCCGCTAAATTGCGCTTGCATTTAGTTAATTTTTTAAAGGAGGTTGTTCCACTGGCCGATGAACTGGGTATTAAGATGGTTATTCACCCGGACGATCCACCTTACGATATCTTAGGTTTGCCGCGGGTAGTGAGCACGGCTGATGATCTGCAATATTTATTTAATGCTGTACCATCTCTGAGCAATGGTCTATGTTTTTGTACGGGGTCATTTGGGGTAAGGGCAGATAATGACCTGCCCGCCATGTTTGCCCAATTTGCCGACCGTATTAATTTTATACACCTGCGCAGCACCCGCCGCAACGCTGCCGGAGATTTTTATGAGGACAACCACCTGGAAGGCGATGTGGATATGTATGCCGTGGTAAAACAAATTATACTGGCCATGCAACGCCGCCAAGTAAATATACCTTTGCGGCCCGACCACGGGCACCAAATGCTTGATGATCTGGCCAAAAAAACAAACCCGGGCTATTCGGCTATAGGTCGTTTGCGTGGGCTGGCCGAACTGAGGGGTTTGGAAATGGGTATCAGCAGGTCAATATTTAATAACCATTAATTAATGATTTAGTGGTGCACTTAATTTTTTTCAATTGCACTGTAGCGTTTAGTAATTGGGTTACGTTTTATATATGACCGCCGGGCAAGCAGGCGGTTGAAACTATAAACACTTAACATTTGCAATAAAATGATTTACACTTCATTACTTAAGGGAAAAGGGATTGCTAAATGCGCTGCTATGGTGGCAGTAGCTGCGGCAAGCGTGGTTTTTACATCGTGCCTAAAAAACGATAACAACACAGTTATACCGGCACAGGATGTAGCGGCAATAAGTATTATAAATGCATCGCCAAACTCAAGAACTATCAATGTTGCTATTGATGACAAGAAATTAAATTCAAGCGGTATCAGCTACCTGTCGGGCTTCAGCTACCTGCGCGCCTTTAGCGGCGACCGTAAATTTACCGTAACCGAAAACAGCACTGCAAACACCACACTCATCAACAAAACTTTAAAGCTTAATAAAGACACTTACTATTCGCTATACATTGCCGGTGTTGGCGCAACCCCAAGCGACTCGTTAAGCTATGTTTTAACAGTTGACTCGTTGCGTGCGCCTGCAACTAATAAAGTGCGTATTAGGTTTGTGCACCTTTCTCCGGGCACATCATCTGTTGATGTAGGAGTTGCAGGGCAAACACCAATATTTGCCAATGTGCCTTACAAGGTGGCAACCAACTTTATTGAAATTGCACCCATTAATAACGTTGCAATGGTTATCAAAGATCATAACACAGGTGCCGAAATTGGGCGTTTAGAAAATACAAGCCTTCAAAGTGGCAATAATTACACTGTATTTGCTAAAGGAACTGCATCGGCCACGGTTAATGATTTAAAACCAGGTTTAAAAATCATCAACCACAATCAATTGTAATTAAAAGAACTTTACAACAAAAAAGGGTAGCCATTGGTTACCCTTTTTATTTTAATAACGATAGCAAATCCGTTTTTGAAAGCGACTGTAAAACCGATGCATCAGTTTTAATTAAATCATTGACCAGTTGCTTTTTAGTCTGCTGCAGCTCCATTATTTTCTCTTCGACGGTGTTAGGGCAAATTAGCCTTATGGCTACCACGTGATTATTTTGCCCGATACGATGCGCCCGGTCTATAGCCTGGTTTTCAACTGCAGGGTTCCACCATGGGTCGATCAGGTAAACATAGTCGGCCTCGGTAAGATTAAGCCCTGTGCCGCCTGCTTTTAAGCTGATGAGGAACACACGCTTATCTGCATTGGTTTGAAACTCATTAACCACCTTCTCGCGGTTGCGTGTGCTTCCCGTGAGCCAGCAAAAATCAACATTGCGCGCAATTAATTGTTTTTTAACCAGCTCCAGCATTGATACAAACTGTGAAAACACGAGGATTTTATGTTTGGGCGATTTTCCCTCAATCTGTTCAAGCAGCATATCAATTTTGGCCGACTCGTTACCCGGCGGCTTTTCTCCGGCCATCAGTTCAGGCGAGTTGCATATTTGCCGCAAGCGGGTAAGTCCCTTTAAAACATTCATCGGACTTTTCTTTAACACATCTTCGGTAGTGGCCGATATAAAGTCGCGAAACTCCTTCTCGTATGCATCATAGATGCTGCGTTGCTGCTGCTGCATATCGCAATACAGTATCATCTCTGTTTTCTGCGGCAGCTCGGCAGCTACCTGCTCCTTGGTGCGGCGCAGTATAAAGGGAGATATCTTTTGCTGCAGTTCTTCTGCACGTTTATAGCTTTTAAACTTATCTATGGGTATGGCATATATATCCCGGAAGTATTGTTTTGTACCCAGCATACCAGGGCAGGCAAAAGATAGTTGCCCATACAAATCGAACGTATTATTTTCGATAGGTGTCCCTGTTATAGCAATGCGGTTGCGCGCCTTCAATAATCTCGCTGCTTTATAGCGCTGCGAATCGGGGTTTTTTATGTTCTGTGATTCATCCAGGAAAACGTAATTAAAGGTATAATTCTTCAAAAAGTTAATATCGGACAGCAAAGTGCCGTATGTAGTTAGGATGATCTCAAAGGAGCCGAATTCGTGAATGTCGCGCAGGCGGTCGGCACCGTAAATAGTGAGCAGTTTGATGGAAGGGGCAAAGCGTTTAACCTCGGCTTGCCAGTTAAAAAGCACTGAGGTAGGCACTACAAGCAGGTTGGTATTTTGCTGATTCTTTTCCCGTTGGCTTAAAATAAATGAGATGATCTGAATGGTTTTACCCAAACCCATATCATCGGCCAAAACCCCGCCAAAGTTATGGCTATCCAAAAAGTTGAGCCAGTTAAGGCCCTGCTGCTGGTAGGGGCGCAGTTTTGCCAATAGCGAGGCAGGCACGGGCACTCTTTTAATATCTTCAATGTTTTTAAAGTCGCGCCGGTAGTTGGCCACTTCGGTACGCATGGCTTCATCAAGCTGGTGCCCTTCAAAAAGCTCTTCGATAATATCAAAGTTTGTTTTAGGGATGTTCAGCGTATCGTCGGCACTTATTTCGCCGGCGTTAAAAAAACTTTCAAACTTTTCTATCCAATCTGCCGGTAAAATTCCAAGTGTGCCATCATCAAGCTGGATGTACCTGCTTTTATTGTGTACAGCCTTGTTCACCTTTTTGAGCGGTGCGCGTGCTTTGCCAAAGCGCACATTAACTTCGGTATTAAACCAATTTATACCGCTTAGCACCCTTATGGTAATCTTAACTTTATTTGGATTGAGCTTGTTGCCTTCAAGCTCATTAAAACCCAATACAGTTATATCATTGGCAGCCCAATCTTCAAACACGCTCAAAAACCAATCCTCATTTAAAAAATGGCGCTTGTGCAGGTAAAAGTACTGCAGGTCATCCTCGTTAAGCTGCTCCTCAAAATACACATGTTGTTTTAGCAAAAGCGCCATAAACTCGAGCTCGGCCTCCTGGTTGCGCTCAATCAAAAAAGGTTTACCCTTTGCGTCGCTGCCGTAAATAAGTCGCTTGGTGCGAATGGGTATCTCTACCTCGCCATAGCGCATTACCGGGACTATCATCACGTGACTCCCAAAGTCGGACAGGTAAATTATCTTTTCGGTACCTTCTGTAAAGCCGTGTTGTTGTAGCTGTTTCGGCGTTGCCGGCTTTATATCTTTATAACCAACGTTTATCCTGTCTTCCAACTTAGATAAGAACCCGGCTTTAAATTCCTCGAACTTTGATTGGTGTACCAGCAGGTTGTCTGTGCGGTTTTTGAGCAGATCTATCAGCGCCAATACCTGCAAATTATCGGCAAGGAAAAGCGTACCGTTCAGCAATACAAAATAGCTAAAACTGATGCCAAGTTGGTTAAGTGGGTAATCTTTGTCGCCTATACGGATGCTCCCCGAAACTTCATAGAAGTTACCCTTTTGCTTAACACTCAACCGCACCTCACGGGGAATTATGGCAACCTTCACTGGCACTACAGATGTTGCCGTTACGTTTTCAGATACATCAGCATTATGATAGTAAAATGTATAACCCGGCTCATTTTTTACAATGGCACGCAGGGCTTTCACATCGGCCTCGGTACGGGTGTTGTTAAGGTGGTTTTGAAATTTATTAATTCCGGTAAAAAACTTAAGATAGCTATTATCGTCAGTTTGCCAGATCATATCCAGCGGGTTAACAACCACCATGGGGTTTTTAATTTTACCTTCCTTAGTGGTTTGCGCCGAGTACAACTCAATAAAAAGATACTTGTAGTACTTATGCTGTTTGATTACAACGCATATAGCATGATCGGTTTCGTTATTCGGCAGTTGCGTTGGCTGGGCGATGAGCTCATTCAGATTAGCAAGACTTTCCTTGGTTACCTTTACGAGAGACGTAGATGCAGCGCTGATTACTGCCTTTTTATTTTGATAATTAACGGTGAAGAAACGGTCGAGGTTAGGTTCGTTTTCCAAACCATATTCAGCAGCTATTTTCTGCAATTGTTTATGCCGCAATTTACCATTAAAAAAAATGCCAAGCTCGGGCTTGCGTAACACAGCGCCCAAAGCAAGCGCCTGGTGCATGCACATTTTACCGGCAATAGCCGCGCAGCTACAGGTCAATATTAATAGGCCCGGTTGCTGTAAAAGGCCAACCGGAGGGAAGGTCGTATCAAACTGGTGCGTAAAAACGCCTTCGTTGAGCTGGATGTGGCGTGGCGTAATGTCTTGGTAGGATGAAGGATCGATGTTGGCTGCGGTATTTTGCTGTACAACGGCCTCGGTGATGTTTTCAAAAGGGGTGTCCTTTAAAACAAAAGTGTGCTGCGTTATATCATTTATGCCGTAACCTGTAACCACCCGTAAACTATTAGCTTGGCTGTAAATATCTTAAGAAATGCACACAATAGCACCCGATGTTTAAAATTTAAAACGGGTAATTTTGCTTGTAATCGTTTTATCTTTGCGCTGTGCCGCCAAGAAAACAACCGTCTGCCAAACAAATACTCAAACCCAAACCCCGTGCAACCACGAAACGAAAGCCGGCTGCAAAAAAGAAAAGTAACCCCAGCGAGTTTCCAAAATATACGGTGATTGCACTCATCTTGCTATCACCTTTTTATTATGGTTACGTGCTTAAAATGGCATCATCGTCGTGGCGATGGCTGCTTGATATTGGCGAAGATCAGCATTACCGCAAATACCGAAGCTTCAACATCCGCATCCCCACCAGGTATAAGATCCACGGCATCGACGTATCATACGCCCAAGGTAAAATTAACTGGCAGCGCGTGGCTGCAATGGAAGAAGATAGCGTGCGCATCAAGTTTGCTTTTATAAAAGCTACCGAGGGCCTGCTTACTGTAGACCCATATTTTAAGCGCAACTGGCGCGAAGCGCCGAAGGTGGGCATAACGTGCGGAGCATACCACTTTTTCCGTCCTAAAAAGAATGGCTTATGGCAGGCCAGGTTTTTCCTGCAAAATGTAAATGTGGAAGCGGGAGATTTGCCTTGTGTGGTTGATATTGAAAGGCTGGATGGCACCTCTCCGCAAAACATGCGAAAGGAACTAACATCATTTATCAAGCATATTGAAAAGCATACCGGTGCCAAACCTATTATATACACCGGGCTTAGCTTTTATAAGGATTATCTCGACGGCTATTTTGATAGCTACCCCTTATGGATTGCCCACTACAATCAGCAGGAATTAAAGATGGCCGATGGTACAAACTGGCAGTTTTGGCAACACTCGGAAACTGCCCGGATAGATGGTATTAACCACACGGTAGATTTTGATGCCTTCCGAGGGGATAGTACTTCATTTTATAATTTGTTGCTTCGTTAAGCAGTACGCGTCATACTGAGTTTAGAATAGTTATAAGCAAACAAGTAATGCCGTATCGGGTTGTTTTCTTATAACGAAATTCTTTAAGTATGAAGTCGGAGCCACAGGTAATAAATAATGAACATGATAAGTTGCCGGCGGCTTTAGCGCCGGAGCTTGATATTGTGTTGCGGGTAAATGGGCATGATCGCACCATAACTGTGCGGCCCTGGGTTACTTTGCTTGATGCATTACGTGGGCGGCTCGACCTCACAGGCACTAAAAAAGGCTGCGACCACGGGCAATGCGGCGCGTGTACGGTTCTGGTAAACGGTAAACGCATCAACTCCTGCCTTACACTTGCCGTAATGCAAACCGGTAATGATATAACTACCATTGAAGGCATTGCCCAAGACGGAATGCACCCAATGCAGCAGGCTTTTATTGATCATGATGCTTTTCAGTGCGGGTATTGCACGCCCGGGCAGATATGCTCGGCCATTGGGATGCTTAATGAAGGCCACGCACATACGCGAGGGGATGTGCAGGAATTAATGAGCGGTAACCTGTGCCGGTGCGGTGCTTATACCAACATTGTTGATGCCATTATGGAAGTGAAGGAGGCGCAGGGTAATGAATAACTTTACTTATATAGCGGCAGATACACCGAAACAGGCTGCAAATATTATCTCGCAAAATCCTGATGCTGCGTTTATAGCTGGCGGCACCAATCTTATTGATTTGATGAAGGAAAACATTGCCAAGCCAAATCAATTGATTGATCTAAATAAAATTCCGGGGCTCGATGAAATAACCGAATTGCCGGACGCCGGTCTACGTCTTGGCGCACTGGCCCGCAATGCAGATACCGCTTATCATCCATTGGTGCAGGAGCGTTACCCACTATTAGCCGACGCCATTTTAGCCGGAGCTTCGGCGCAGTTGCGTAACATGGCAACAAATGGTGGCAATTTATTGCAACGCACCAGGTGTTATTATTTTTATGACATTGCTACACCTTGCAACAAACGCGAGCCCGGAAGTGGTTGTGCTGCCTACGATGGCTATAACCGCATGAACGCTATTTTAGGGTCGAGTGAGCACTGCGTAGCTGTTTTTCCAAGTGATATGTGTGTGGCACTCGCAGCTCTCAATGCAACCGTTAACGTTAGCGGCGCAACGGGCGAAAGGCAAATTCCTTTTAACGAGTTTCATCGCCTGCCGGGCGATACGCCGCAGTTAGATAATAATTTGCAGCACGGCGAAATTATTACATCGATAGATTTACCACCGGGCGGCCTCAATAAAAACTATTCTTATCTCAAGCTTCGAGATCGTACGTCATATGCCTTTGCGCTGGTTTCGATAGCTACAGCTTTTGAATTGAAGGATGGCCTGATAGTCGACGCCAGGATAGCACTTGGCGGTGTCGCACACAAACCATGGCGGGTTACGGAGGCAGAGGAATTTTTGAAAAACAAGCAACCTGCCAAAGAAAGCTTCACCCAGGCAGCTACCCTTATTTTAAAGGGCGCGGTAGGGCTAAAACACAATGCCTTTAAAATTGAGCTTGCAAAGCGTGCCATTGTGCGTAATTGTTTAACAGCACTAAACCCCGATAAGTAATATGCAACAGAAATATATTGGCAAAGCAATAAGCCGTGTAGACGGCCCGGCCAAGGTTACCGGCACAGCTAAATACGCCGCGGAATATAACGTACCTGACCTGCATTACGGATACGTGGTAAACAGCACAATTGCAAACGGCGAAATTGAAAAGATAAATCTTACAAAGGCTGCAATGGTTGACGGCGTTGTAAAAATTTACACCCACGAAAACCGGCCGTCAACAGCATGGCTGAGTTTGAATTACGCCGATATGGATGCCCCGCCAGGCAAGCCATTTGTACCCATGCACAACAATAAGGTGGTGTACAACGGCCAGCCAATTGCGATGGTAGTTGCTAAAAGTTTTGAAGTGGCCCGCTATGCTGCATCATTAATTACGGTTGAATATAAGGCTGATAAATCCGATACAGACCTTGTGGCAAACCTGCAAAATGCCCGCGATCCTAAAAAAGGACTTGCATCATTTTTAAAACCACCACCACCAAAACCAAAGGGAAACGCGGCTAAAGCTTATGAGGCTGCACCGCTAAAAGCAGGAGGGAGTTTTTATCACGGGGTTGAGCACCATAACCCCATGGAGCCTTTTGCAACAACAGTAGTTTATGAGGACAAAGATAAACTGAAAATTTATGACAAAACGCAAGGCTCGGTAAATACCCAAATGTATGTAGCTAACGTATTTGGCTTAAAGTTTAAAGATGTAAGGGTATTGTCGCCGTTTGTGGGCGGGGCATTTGGATCAGGCTTGCGGCCACAGTATCAGTTGTTTCTGTCGGTAATGGCAGCGCTGGATATGCAATGCAATGTGAGGCTTACATTAAACAGGCACCAAATGTTTACGTTTGGCCACAGGCCGGCCACACTACAAAATACTTTCTACGGTGCGGATGCTGATGGTAAGTTGCAATCGATACAGCATGAAAGTGTAGCCGAAACATCTACCTATGAAGATTACACTGAGATAGTTGTTAACTGGGCAAATATGATTTACCCATCGCCAAATGTTAATCTCCAGTACAAACTGGCTCCGTTAAACATGGCAAGCCCAATGGATATGCGTGCGCCGGGCGGCGCCACTGGTATGCACCCGGTAGAAATCACTATTGATGAATTGGCTCACCAGGCAGGTATGGATCCGGTAGAGTTCAGGTTGTTGAACTATACCGATGAAGATGAAACTACGGGTAAGCCTTACTCAAGTAAGGAGCTGAAAGAGTGCTTTAAGCAGGCAGCCGAAAAGTTTGGCTGGGCCAAGCGCAACCCTCAGCCACGGTCAATGCGCCGGGGGCACAAGTTGGTAGGATGGGGTATGGCAACCGGCATATGGGAAGCCATGCAGGTGCCTACCCGGGCCGAGGCAATTTTAACCGCGGATGGAAAGCTTACGGTACGGAGCGCTACAGCCGATTTTGGTACAGGTACTTATACGGTAATGGCGCAAATTGCTGCCGACGCTATGGGAATGAGCTTGGACAATGTGACGTTTGAACTTGGCGATTCGGACATGCCTTTCGCACCAATCTCGGGTGGGTCATTTACGGCAGCAAGCTGCGGAACGGCTGTACAGGCAGCGTGCCTTGGGCTTAAAAAGAAGTTACTTAAAAAAGCCCAAAGTACCAATGCAGAATATAAATCTGTGAACTTAGATGATATCGCCTTTGTGGATGGTCAGCTTCAACCTACGAACAGCGCAGTCAAACCGATTGCTTATACCGATTTGGCAGCTGCCTCAAAAAATAAGCAAATAGCAAGCAAAAACATGGGCTGGCCGCAAATGATGAAGCAGCGCAAGTATACCCGTGCCGCGCATAGCGCTATATTTGCAGAAGTTGAGGTTGACGAAGATTTCGGTGTTGTAAAAGTAACCAGGCTGGTAAGCGCTATTGCCGCTGGCAAAATTTTAAATCCAAAAACGGCACGCAGCCAAATATTGGGCGGCATGGTTTGGGGCATAAGTAAAGCACTTCGCGAGGAATCTGTAATGGACCATCGGATAGGGCGTTTCATGAATACTAATCTTGGCGAATACCATACCCCTGTTAATGCAGACATCCATCAGCTTGATGTGATATTTGTGGAAGAAGATGATCAAATTGTAAACGACCTTGGCATAAAAGGAATTGGCGAGATTGGTTTGGTAGGCGTGCCGCCGGCTATTGCAAACGCTATTTTCCATGCAACGGGCAAACGTGTACGTAACCTGCCAATTAAGCTAAATGATTTGATGTAATTTAATAGAAGTCATATCAAAGAAAAGATCAGCATCATAATTTAGGCATACATATTGTTTTAGTACTTCTAAATATTAACCTATGAAAACGCAAAGCAATTTTAACGCAATAACAGATGCCGACAAACGCGGCGATGATTGGAACGCTACTTACCAGGATAGCACAGATAACACTGTACCGGCAGAAGCATTGCCTGATGATGTAAGCGAAACAACTATCACCACTAACAAAGGCTTATCAGGCACCGAAGAAACGCGCGGTGACGACTGGGATTCGACGTATAAGGAAACTAATATTGAATCTGGCACCGGTCCGGACGACATCATACAAACAGATGTTGATGAAGACGACAGGGAAGACAATACACAGTCGTCATTGTAAAATTGATCAACAAAAGAACGCCCCGGATCTCATCCCGGGGCGTTATCAACTAAATCAGGTCAATCTCATGTAGTCCTTTCTCAAGGGACTATTAATGACCTGATGCCTTTAGCGGGCTCCATTTATAAAAGCCATCACTTTCTTTGTTTCCTGCGGATATACCGCTATATAATGTGTGCGTACCAGGTAGGGCACTTGCAACTTATTGTTCTTATTAGTTTCAACCGCAATAAGGTTGGAAGGTTTTGCGGGCATGTGGCAATCAATACATTTTGTTTTAATAGCCGTGCCGAGCTTTTGGGTTAGCGGGCACTCGTTGCCGTTGTTATGGGTATGGCAGCTTAGGCATTTTTGATTAAACACAGCAAGGTCGCCAGTTTGCTTTTTGTGCGTATCGTGGCAACTGTTGCAATCCATATTACTCATGGTAAAACATTTACTTGCTGCCAGCAGGCCGTTTTGATTGCCGTGTACATCAAGTGTAGCGGGATTAACATTCTGCGAAAAGAAATTGTGTTCCTTGAAATTACTTAGCGTATCGCCCATTTTAAACGCAAAGGCCGTGCGTAAAAAGGCCTCTTTGTTACCGCTGTGGCAAACGGCACAGGCATCCAGCTTTTGCTGGCGGGTAAAGCTTTTGTTTGTGTGGATATATTTCGCCTCCTTAACTTCCGGGTACTCGGTATGAAAGTTTACGTGGTTTGCCGATGGGCCGTGGCAACGTTCGCAGTCGATTCCGTAAATAATAGACGCCTTATCGAATTGTACACTGCGGTCGGTAATACTGCCGCTTGTTTTTTCAATTTCCCTCACGTATGATGTATGGCACTCCAGGCAACGCGTGGCAATTGGTCTGTTAAAGTCAATCCGTCCGGCATCATAACCCGGGCTGTTTGTCCAGTTATGCAAGGCGCTGAAGTACGATATAGGCAACTCGAAAAGCAGCTTCTCGCGCCAGTATAAATACGTTTCGGCCTTAACACCACCTATGGTGATTCCAAACTTTTGGGATTGTACGCGTTTGCCGTTTATATAGCCAGACTGGTATAAACCATCGGCTCGTTGATCCATTACAATTTTGCTGCCGTTGCCAAAATCAAACCCGTTGTGACCGGCTGAAAAACTTCCATGAATACTTTTGGCGTTAGCCGGGCGCGAGGTAGCGTAATGAGCCGTTTGCAAATAACTGTCGTAAACCGCCCCATGGCACTTCCTACAGCTTTGCGAGCCTGCAAATGCCTCGCCGCGTGGGTCGGTAGTTTTTTGCGGCCCAAGGCATTGCGTTAAAATAGCAGCCAGGGGCAGCAGCAAAAGGCATAAAAATAAAAGCTTTTTTTTAGGAGCCATTGATGGGAAAGGCAATAAAAAAGCTGCCGCTTTTAAAACGGCAGCTTTTTTCAATTATTTGCGGGCTGTATTAATAACCCGGGTTTTGTTTAAGTTGTGTACCGTTAAGTGTTTCGGTTAACGGGATAGGTAAAACATCATTAGTACCTGCTTTAAAACCTTTAAATGCAAGTGCCGATGCAGCCTGGCCGGTTCTAACCAGGTCAAACCAACGGTGACCTTCTGTAGCAAGTTCAAGGCGGCGCTCGTTATAAATGTTTGCCAAAGTTGCAGCTACCGGGGCAAGCTTAACACGTGCACGTACAGCGTTTAATAATGCTGCTGCGCGGTTAATGTCGCCACCTGCGTTTACCAAAGCTTCTGCTTCCATCAGATAGGTATCAGCAAGGCGTATTTCGATGTAGTCATTCGGCCAGTTCAAATCAGTTAAACCGGTTGTAACAACGTTCTCTTTTTTAGGTGCGTATTTCTCAATATAGTAACCTGTGCCTTGGTAGCTTTCCAGGAAAGCAGAGCCGGTAGCTTTTGTAAGGCTATCTATGTTCGACACTGTGTATGGGTAACGCGGGTCGTTTTTAATAGCACTTACCAGGTTTGGTGTAATAGGATTAAAGCCCCAACCACCACCGTAATAAATAGGACCGGTGTAGTTTCTTGGGCCTACCATTTGTACGTATACGTTCGATTTAAATTGGTTCCAGTTGCTCCAGGTGTAATTTTGTAGGCCAGAGTGCACAATCTCGAAGATCGACTCGCTGTTAAACTTATTGGTTGGCTTAAATATGTCGCCATAGTTGCTTACCAGTTTATAACCATAAGTGCTGGTGCCGCCCGGTGTGCCGTTAACTTCTGCAAGCGTTGAAGCTGCTAAAGCCCATTTCTTTTGGTAAAGATAAACTTTACCTAGTAATGCTTTCGCAGCACCTTGCGTAGCACGACCATTTTCTGCAGCCGATACCGAAGCCGGCAATGCCGGGATTGCAGCTGTAAGGTCGGCCTCTATTTGTGCATAAACAGCTTCCGGCGTAGCTTGCGGTTGCTGATAAACCTGCGAAAGTTGAAGCGAAGTAAGTATTAAAGGCACATTTTTAAATAGCCTAACAAGGTCAAAGTAATAATGGGCGCGTAAAAACTGTCCTTCGGCTGTATAGCGTTTAAGTAGATCTGCACTTAAGCCCGGTACGTTCGGCAGTTTCTCCAACAAAACGTCGGTACGGTTAACACCCTGGAAGTTTGATGCCCAAAAGCCACCTTGCGGGCCAATAGCCGGCGTCATGGTGTAATTGTTGATGGCTTGCCATTGCGGTACGTCAGACGAGCCGCCGCCGCCTGCAAAGCAATCATCCGATGCTGAGTTTAACGCGCCAAGCGGGTTAATGTATGTGTTATCGAGGCCACCGGTTTCGGTTACCATTGGGTCATACGCTGCAACAAGAGCATTAAATGCTTGTGTTGGATTAGCGTAATAGTTAGTTTCAAGAAACTGACCTTTTGGGTCGTTTTCAAGGAATGATTTTTTACAAGCTGCCATACTGCCAATAGCCAGTAAAACAGCACCTGTGTATATGGAATTTCTAAATTTCATGATAGTATTTATTATAAAGTGATATCCAAACCAACCATAAATGTGCGGGCCTGCGGGTAAATACCCATATCAATACCGCCGCTTATTTCAGGATCGTAACCTTTGTAACCTGTAATTGTAGCTAAGTTGTTGCTGCCCAGGTATACGCGTGCACGTTGTATATCAGCACGTTTCAGGAAATCTGATGATAAGTTGTAGCCCAACTGCAAAGTTTTAATGCGGAAGTATGCACCGTTTTGCAAATAAAAGTTTGATGGGTACCTGAAGTTGTTGTTCGGGTCGGCATCAGTTAATCTTGGGTAGTTGCTGGTAGGGTTGTCAACAGTCCATGCGTTTAAAGCCGCAATAGGGTAGTTGGCAGTAGCAATATCTAACCTGCGGTATGCCTGGTAAATTTTGTTACCCCAAACACCCTGGCCAAACATCCTGATATCAAAGTTCTTATAGTTAGCGCTGAAGTTAACACCATATGTAAACGTAGGGAGCGGGTTACCTAAAAACTTACGATCCTGATCGTTAATTACACCGTCGCCATTGTTGTCAATCCATTTAAAATCACCCGGTTTTGCGTTTGGCTGTATTAAGCCGCCACTTGCGTTGGTGTAAGCATTAATTTCAGCCTGAGATTTAAATGTGCCCAATTGCTCAAATCCGTAGAACGAGCCAACCGGCTGGCCAACTGCAGTACGACCAATTTCATAAGCAGTACTTTGCACGCTACCAACTGTGAAGAAGCTGATCTGGTTACCCAGGTAAGTAACTTCGTTATGGTTGTAAGATATGTTGCCACCTACTGTATAGTTAAAGTCGCCTGCTTTATTGCTGTACGACATGTTTAACTCGATACCTTTGTTCTCCATATCGCCAATGTTAGCAGATGGTTGTAAAGCAAAGCCAGCATATGATGGTAATTGTACTGTTTGCAACATGCCTTTAGTAACCTTGCGGTAAACATCTACGCTAACGGTTAGGTTCTGGAAGAACGTTGCATCAACACCAATATTAGCTGTGCGGGTTTGTTCCCACTTCAAATCCGGGTTTTGAGGTGCGTTAGGGCTGTAACCTACATAGTTAACATCATTACCGAAAATGTAGTTACGGCCACCGCTTACAGTTGATGTGTATTGGAATGGGTTTAACGACATCTCGTTACCTACAATACCGTAGCTACCGCGGATTTTTAAGTAGTCAACAAAGGTATTTTTTGGGAACCAGTCTTCTTTAGACATTACGTAACCAACCTGGCCTGAAGGGAAAACGCCGTAAACGTTGTTGCTACCGAATTTTGATGAACCATCCCTGCGGATGATACCGGTAAATAACCATTTGCCATCATAATCGTAAGTTACCCTTGCAAAGGTTGATGCCAGCGTATAAGGCTGGTCGTCGAAACCGTTGGCAATTTTGTTGGCATTTGCCAAAGCAAAGTTTGGAGACGCCTCATTAAAGCTGCTAACCGGCAAACCAAGGAAAGTACCATTTAGGCCAGACGCACTTAATTTTTGCGCACTGTAGCCTATTAAACCAGTGATGGTATGTTTACCAAATCCGCGGGTGTAAGTTGCCGTGTTATCTAAGTTCCAGCTTAAGTTGTTATTGTTTTCGCGGTAAAAAGACGTGTTTGACAGGTTGCTAGTGCTTGAGTTTAGGTAGTAGATAGGCGTGAAAGATTCGCTGCCATAATATGCTTGTTTAGCATTCATTTGCGAGCGTACTTTTAAACCTGCAATTGGTTCAATCTCTACATAAACGTTACCCAACAAATTGGTAGCGTAACCGTAATTGCCGTTTTGCGTTTGCGTATAAGCCAACGGGTTGGTTATCTCTTGCGCAACGTAGTTTGATATACCATATGGCAAACCTTGTGCATTGCGAACGATAGTTGCTGCATTGTTGGTGTAGATTGATGCATTTGGCTGGCCATTAATATCTGTAACTACTACCGGCGTAATAGGGTCAAGGTTTAATGCCGAGCTCAACGGACCACCGTATACGCTGTTTGTATTTAAGCTATTGCGGTTACGGATGTAAGAGTAAGTGAAGTTTTCGCCAATGCTTAACCATTTTTTTGGTTTGTAGCCGGTATTAACGGTGAAGGTAAACTTCTTGAAGCTTGAAATTTCCGGCATTACAATACCCTTTTGATCAATGTACCCGAATGATGTATAGAAGTTAGCTTTATCGTTTGCACCATTAACGCTCAAGTTATGGTTTTGGATCATCGCGTTATCGCTGAAGATCTCATTTTGCCAGTTGGTGCCAGTTCCAAAAGCAGACGGATTGGCAAATAATGCAGCTTTGCCGTCGTTTGTAAGCGCCTGGTTTCTTAATGTGGCATATTGGGTAGCGTTAGCAAGTTCTGGTTTATTAACAGGTGCCTGCCAGCCAACATAACCATTGTAAGCAACTCTCGGCGGGCCGTTTTTACCTTTCTTGGTTGTGATGAAAATTACACCGTTTGAGCCACGTGAACCGTAGATAGATGCAGCAGCATCCTTTAACACGTCCATTGATTCGATGTCACTTGGATTTAACAATTCAAGGCCACCGTTTAACACTACACCGTCAACTACGTATAATGGGTTACTGTTGTTGATAGACGTTACACCACGCACGCGTACGTTTGGTGCCGAACCAGGTGCGCCGGAACTTTGCACAACGTTAACGCCAGCTGTACGGCCTTTAAGGGCATCATCAACGCGGGTTAATTGTTGGTCCTGGATGTCGCTTGCTTTAACGCTGCTGATAGCACCGGTAATGCTACCGCGTTTTTGGGTGCCGTAACCTACTACAACTACCTCGTTAAGGTTGGTAACGTTCTCGGTAAGTACAATGTTAAATTCTGTTTGGTCGCCTACAATAACTTCTTTGCTGGCAAACCCAATGTAGGCAATTACCAATACAGAATTTGGACCGGCTACGTTCAGTTTAAAGTTACCATCAACATCGGTGGTTACACCATTGGTTGTACCTTTTTCAAGTACGCTTGCACCAATAACGGTTTGGCCTTTTGAGTCAACCACTTTACCGCGGATAGGTGTTGCGGCAACTTGTACAGCATTACCCGCAACAGCAGTGTTCAACGTACCGGGCTGGCCAAGGATTATCCTATCTTTGATAACTTCATAGCTAATGCCGTTCGATTTTAAAACATCGTCCAAAACGGTTTTAAGTGTAAGGTTATCAGCGCTTATCGATACTTGTTTGTTTAAGTTGATAGCTGTGTTGCTATAAATAAACTTAACCTTATCGTTTTTTTGCAATTGGTTAAGCACGTTTTGCAATGACGTGTTTGCTAACGATATGCTTACCTTTTTGTCAAGGATATTTTGGGCAGTTAGGTTGCTTGAATAAGCCATACTGCTTAACACCCCAAAAAGGAAGATTTGTATAAATGTAATCCTCATGATTTGATACCAGGGAATAGGTTTACGTAAATGAAATTTCATTATATTTGATTTGTTTCGTTGGTAAAAAATGGAACAATAATGCCCTGCACCGCTACTAACGGTGTGTAAAATGTGTGTGGGCTTCATTTTTAAGCTTAGGAGTGCTCGCAACACTTCTAAGTTTTTTTGCTTTTGAGATGTTTATAGGTTGATTTCTGGTTCGTTTTTCCTCATATTTAATTTTTACGGTAATTTATTGGTTGGTTAAGTACAATAGTATTATTGATAAAAGAATAGTCAATATTCAACGCCTTGCTTAAGGCATCTAAAACATCAGGCAGGTTAAGGCCTGTCAAATCCGCATTAAGCATAAACCTGTTTAGCTTATCGTCCGCAACTTTAATATTTACGTTGTATGTAGCATTTAATTGTGGCACAATATCCCGCAATGCTTTATTATCAAATACCAGGTTGGCATGTTTCCATATTTGCAACTCCGCATCGGGTTTGTTGCTTTGCATCTGCAGCGCTTTAGTCGCCCTGCTGAAAACAGCTTTTTGTTTCAGGTAAAGAATAACTTCTCCCTTATTAAGCTGCGCGATATTGTTAGTGCTGGTTTTTGATTTTACTGAAACAGACACTTTTCCCGTAACAACAGATACAGAAGCTGCTTTATCGATATCATTATCGCGCACAAAAAAGCTGGTTCCCCAAACTTTGGTTATGATGTTATTACTGGTTATGATGAACGGCCTTTTTGGATTTTTAGTTACCTCAAAGAAGCATTCGCCGGTCATGCTCACCATGCGGGCCGCTTTGTCAAACACACTCGGATATTTTAGCGTAGCATGTGGGTTTACCCAAACGGTACTGCTATCTGGCAAGACCGATTTATAGATGTGATTAGAGTTGTTGGCTATTAAGATATATTCAACAGTTTCGGCACTGGCAGTATGCGGGGCGGGGGTGGTGTTGCTTTTAGTATAAAAAATGCCTGCGGTAACCGCAATTGTAATAACGGCCGCGGCCGCGCCAATTTTATACCAGGGAAGCTTAGGTTTATTCAATTCAATAACTTGTGCTTCGACAATTGGCTGCCGATAGGCAATTTTTTGAAGAATGGCGTCATATATCTTTTCTTCAAGCGCCAACTGCTCAGCCTCGCTCAGGCCCGAAATATGGTCTGCTTCCTTGTCGTACGATTTATACCAGGCCAACACCAATTCCTCTTCCATAGCGGAACACGTGCCGTTTAAATACTTATCCAGTAAATTGCCTGGTAAAGGTTTGTTCATGAAGGTAGCGTTTATAACTTGGGCTTATATATACATTGACGTTTATATCAAGCGCAACCCTTACTCTGAATTAAAAAAAATATTTATTGTTATTTAAGTAGCAGGAAGCCCATGAGAAACAGGGCGTTACCTAAGCCAAGCCTTATCCTTTTTAATGCTTTTGTGATATGATGTTCAACCGTTTTTTCAGAAATGCCCAGCTCAAAGGCAATTTCCTTGTTGGTTTTATGTTCTATCCGGCTTAGTGCGAAAACAGAACGGCATTTGTCGGGTAGGGCATTTACCTCGTGGGCTATGGTTTCCTCAAGATCTTTTGCCAGGATCAAATCTTCGGTAGATGTGTCGCTTTCCGAATAGACTAATTTGAATGATTCACGGTGACGAGCCCGTACCTGCTCTTTCCTGAATTGATCAATAATTAGATGACTTGTACTGCTATGCAGATAGCCGGCTATCGTTTGGCTGATACTGATCTCAGTACACTTGTGCCAAAATGTGGTAAACACTTCCTGCGTAACTTCTTCGGCAGTTTCATTGTTTTTGAGGCGCTTGTAGGCAGCGGCATACAGTTCTTTCCAATACCGGCGATAAATTTCGCGAAATGCTGCAGGCTTATCCAGCTTGAGCAGATCGATCAATTCTTCTTCGGTTAACTTGGTAAAATCACACATCATTCCGGCCCGGTAGTCAGCTTGGCAACGCTTAAAAATAATCTACAAACATCCTAAAAACATTTGATAGCTGTGAATGCAAATGTCATAAAACCGTTAACTTAAATGTTAATGCTCTGTATCTTTTGTGATACATCTTCTTAGGATCACTATCCGTCAGGAAATGTGAAATATTATGGAAATCTAAGCCCTCTCAACACAACTAATAAAAATCCGTTTTGCGTCTATTTAAATCCGTTTCGCGTTGATTAACGAATAGCAAAGTACTCATATTTGCATTATTATTTTTAATTAGTCTAAATAATGATAAAATGTGTTTACTCAGTTACTATTTACTTACTTATTATTTCAACCACCCTATTAGCACAAAAAACTACAAGTAGTTTGCAAGGTCGTGTTTTGACGATCGATGGCAAAGGCGCAGCAGGCGTAACCGTTTCAATACCAGGCACTAATTACGGCGCAAGTACTGATGCTAACGGAAGGTATATTATCAATATAAAACCGGGCAGCTACACTTTGCAATTTAAGGCAATGGGTATGACCACAAATCAGCAACAGGTAACTATTGCTGCGGGGAAAGTTACGCAACTGGCCGACGTCACCTTGGAAGTCAGTTCCATTCAGCTTAAAGATGTGGTGGTTACAGGCCAGTATGCGCCGCAATCCCTAAAAAACTCAGTATACCTGGTACGTACAATTACTGCCGAGCAGATAAAGATGCGCAACCCGGCTAAAGTTCAGGATGTGCTTACCGACCAATTAGGTTTCCGTTTTAGCAACGACCTTACTTTGGGTACCACGGATATTACATTGATGGGCATATCCGGGCAGCGGGTTAAGATATTGCTTGATGGCGTGCCATTGCTTGATCGCGGCGATACCCGTGAGAGCCTTAACCAGGTGGATGTTAACAGCATTGACCATATTGAAATTGTAGAGGGGCCAATGTCTGTTAGTTATGGTACTGATGCCCTTGGCGGCGTAATTAACCTTATTACAAAAAAGGGTTCAGGCGGCGAAAGCCTGCGGCTGGTTGCCCGCGTGCAGGAGGAAACTGCCGGCAAGGAATACCAGCCATTCAACGGAAGCGGTACCCACCTGGAGAATGTTGGCATTAACTGGGAGCATAAGGGCTGGCAGTCAGCAGGAAACTTTACCCGCAACTTTTTTGATGGTGCCCGCCTTGGCTGGATGCCCAAGGAGCAATACCTTGGTGATGCCGTGCTGGGCTATCTTACAAACAGCCTGCACGTATGGTACAGGGTTGACGGTACCGACGAAACGCTTTACAAAGAGGGTACACCAACTGCCGAAAATACCCGTACCGATGTGCGCTATTTAACCACCCGCTGGATGCACCAGCTACAGGCCGAGTGGCAGGTAAACGATAGGCTGAGTATCAACGGTGCAGCGTCATACACCGATTACAGCCGCCGCACCCAAACCACAAATACAAACCTTGCCACCGGAGATGTGCGGCTAACACTCGGTACGGGCGAGCAGGATAAAGCAATTTTTGATACAAAGTTTTTCCGTAGCACGGCACAGTACAAACTGAGCGAAAAGGTTTCCTTACAGCCTGGTATTGAGGTTAGCCTGACAGGTAGCAGCGGCGCGCGTATATCAGGCAAGCCTACCATAAATGATTATGCTTTTTTCCTGTCATCAGAGATAGTGCTTGGCCCGGTTAGCCTGAGGCCCGGAGCCAGATTTAATAAAAACTCTGTTTATGATGCCCCTCCTATAATCCCGTCGTTGAATACAAAAGTCAAATTATCCGACGATGTCGATCTAAGGCTTTCGTACGCGCGTGGTTTCCGCTCACCGGCATTGCGTGAGTTATATTTCAATTTTTTTGATGCCAGTCATTCTATCCGTGGTAACGAGAACTTAAAAGCCGAATACTCCAATAGCTTTAACGGCTCGTTGGCGTGGCGGGTGATGAACAGCGGGCCTTTAACTATCCGTTCGTCGATAGGTGGATTTTATAACCAATTTAAAAACCTCATCACAACAGGGTATGATGCTGCTGATCCTTCGGTAATGACTTATATCAACGTGGATAAATCCAAAACCACCGGCGGTACGTTCGAGAACACGCTCAACTATAAAAACCTTACAGCCAAGCTTGGCTTCTCCTACACAGGTATTTACAACCGCATGCAGCAGGAGGATAGCACATTGCCCGGCTTTACCTGGTATCCGGAAGTGAATAGCAATATCATGTACCACTTTACCGGCATCAAAACCGATGTGAGCTTATTCTATAAATATAACGGCAAACTGCCTGTTTACGAGTTATCGGCCGTAAATGGCGTTACCACCATACGCCGTGCCGAACGTGCCGCCTTTTCCACTGCGGATTTAACCATCAACAAAGTCATCAACAAATCATTTACCGTGGCGGGCGGCGTACGCAACCTGTTTAACGTAACTACGGTGAATAATACCTCAACTGATGTTGGCGGTGCACACAGCACAGGCGGCCCGGTGCCGCTGGGTTACGGTCGCTCATACTTCCTGGGTATAACCTATCAGTTCAGTAAATATTAATACATCACAATAAATCACAATAACAATACATTCATGAAAAAACTACTCTACTTATTCTTAAGCGTTACCATTTTGGCTGCAGCCTGTAAAAAGAGCGACCCTGCACTACCCGATAACACCCTAAACTTTACGGCAGCCAGCCAGGGTATTGCATCGGCAGATGCTTCCATCGACATTACATTAAACCTTGGCCGCGCTACAGATGTTGCAGTACCGGTTGTTGTTAACTTAACCGGCGCAGGCGTGGCCTATGGTACCGAATTTACTACGACGCCTGCTGCAACAAATAACCAGTTGAATTTAACCGTACCTGCGGGGGCTAGCTCGGTGACCTTTAAGCTGACAAAAAAAGAGGGCGTGTTTTTAAACGGCACCGAGTCTGTTACATTTGATGTAGCCTCTGCAGGTTCGCCAGTTGTTGTTGGCAGCACCAAAACACTAAAGCTAAGCTTTTCTTCAATCGTATCTACGGGTTCTGCATTAACGTTAGAGGGTGGAACCGGCGGTTCGGCAGCGGTTAACTCGGTTTATGTAGATCTTAGTGCCAACGCGCAATCATCAGTACTGCGTACCAGCTGGGATTTAGGCTTTTATAATGGCGATGATTTCCGTGTTATTCTAAATAACACTGCCGTTGCATCGACCGTTATGGTTGATAAAACGGATATCAATGCCGTTACAGCAAATGATGTTACCCTTGCCAACCTGGAGCTTGGTTTTGGCAAAGGATCGTTCAGCACTTTTGATGATGTAAACGGCGATTTAACAAAAACAGCTATTGCCGGTGTGTCTGCAACGGATGCAAACAACAAAGTTTATGTAATTAACCGTGTTGGTGGTTCGGGAAGCACTGCCGCCGCCGCTGATCTGATAAAGATACGTGTACTGCGTGCAACAAACGGCTACACCCTACAATATGCCAAGCTCAACGAAACTACATTTAAAACCCTCACGGTTACTAAAAATACAGCTCGCAATTTCAACTACATCAATTTTGACAGCGGTGCCGCCGTTGCCGTTGAGCCGGCTAAAGACCGTTGGGACATTGTATGGACATACAGCATTTACTACACCGGCACAACCCCATACGCTTTTTCTGACCTGGTATTTACCAACTACCTTAACAATACGCAGGTGGCTGAAGTGCTTACCAGCTCGGTTACTTACGCTGCCTACGGCGAAGCCAATATTGCCACTACAAACTTTGCGGCGGGCCGTAATACAATCGGATCAAACTGGCGCGCAACAACCGGCACAGTTGGTGTAAAAACAGATCGTTTTTATGTTGTAAAAGATGCGGCAGGCAATGTATATAAGCTGAAGTTTGTAAGCTTTACCACACAGGACGGTGGTGTTAGGGGCTATCCAAAAATTGAATACGCATTGGTTAAAAAAGCCTAAAGCTTAAACAAACAAAGGCTATCAAATTGCCATGATTATGAAACGGCATATCAGCCCTGAAATTGGTTTATTAGTTAATTGGTTGTAACGAACAAACCCTGAAAGGCTGCCCCTGAAAAGGCAGCCTTATTATTGAGTGGGTGTTGAGCCTTTATATATGGTTGTTACGCACAAACCTTGCAGTTTCGGTAACATATACCTTGGTGATGTATTTGGCGTTCAGCGCTTTGGATAGCAAATAAACACCTGTTCCAAAGAGTATTGCAGTGCTTAGTAACAAAAATGCGCTTAACATCTGAATAGGATATAATTCGTTATAGCCAAACATCAGCAGGAGTAAAATGAAGGTGCACGTATATGCTTTTAAAGCAGCGGGCAGCTTGCTAATTATTTGCCTGTAACTTGCCCAGGTTTCAGCAACAGGCTTGGGGGCGATGGTATCACTTTTTTTATAAGGCACTAAGTGAATGCCTATAAATAGTATACAGCCGGCCAGCAATACAATTACGATGATAGCTGAAAGCCAATCTTGCGATAAAACAACCGAATTGAACGTAAGCGCGCTGAAAATAAACAATATATAAACACAGCAAACAGCTATGTCGCAATACAGCAAGCGATAGTCAAGCTTTTGGTTTTGCAAACGTAACCATGTTTGAATCTTCCTAAATAAAAACGCCTGCCCACCCTGTTGTTCCAAAATGGTTATGGGGCAAACGTTTGACCGGCCTATATCCTCAATTTCCTGGTGGTGTTTAACGTATGCTTCGTTAGCCTTAATTTTGCTATTCATAGTAAACGTTTAACTATTATTGCTGCTCATTGCGCTGTTGAGTGCCACAATTGCTGCGGCGTAATGCTCCCGGGCTACAAGGAATTGAATATTTACCTTACGCATGGCCAAGCCTGCGCTCATGATATTGATATCTACCGATGCCAATGCGGCTGCGCTTTTGGCCAATAAACCGGGCCTGTCCATATTTGAGCCCAACAAGCATACCATCGCCGCAGGTGCCACCGTGACCTGTTCAAAAGCCGCAGACAGGTCTGCAATGAGTTTTCTAGAATAATCTTTTTCCCAAATAACAGTTGATATGCTGTTGGCGCTGGTGGTTTTAAACGTGTAGCTTATTCCGTATTTAGCTAATATTTGCATAATCAGTAAATCGCTGCCCACGTTGCCAACCATATTGGGGTCGTAAACATCAACTATCAAAAGCTTGTCGGTACCGGTAATTATCTCTACACGCTTGTGTTCGCTAACATAGTCGCGGGTAATAAGCGTACCGGGGTGCGATGGCTCAAACGTATTTTTTATACGCAGGTCAATCTTGCCAATTTCAAGCGGCTTTGATGCTTTTGGATGTATGGCTTCCATACCTACATCAGCCAACTGGTCGGCTATATCATAATTGGTAAAACCAACCGGAAGGCAGTTATCGATGCCGACCATTGCCGGGTCGGCGGTAGAGAGGTGGTATTCTTTATGGATTATGGCCTCGTGCGGTTTCAGGATCTGGGCAATTTTGCTGAAGGTAACTTCGGAGTAGCCCCTGTCAAACTCGCGCATAATACCCTCAGTGCCTTTCGCATAGCCCGTAACTATGCAAATGCTATCGCTAAGGTTGATGTGTTTAAATGCGCTTTTAATACGTTGGTCTATCGTAAAGGAGTTATGATCGTCGAACCCGCTCAGGTCGATTAACTGTGTGTTAATGCCTCTGTTTTGCAGTATCTGCGTGAGCGTATATGCCGAATGTGTTTCGCCAATAGATGCCAGGATCTCCCGTGCGGCCTGCAATATGCCTTCCTTGCTTACATAGCCTGATGACAGGATGTTTGCTAGGTTGCTCAAGTATTTTTGTGCTTTGTAAATCCGTTTTTCTAAAAAGATGTTAGCTAACTCCACATTCAGGCCAAGCGGCTGGTACCTGTTATTAATGGTTTTAAGGCTGGCAACTAATTTTTTGAGCGGGCGGTTAAAATCCTGGTATTTTTTAAAGGCGTGGTAAACGCCGGGTTTACCATTCTTCTTATTTTCGAGCAGCATATCAGTAACGCCCGAAAAGGCCGATACTACAAAAACACGGTTGTATCGCGGTGTGTTACCATCGCTGCCAAACAATATTATATTATCAATTACCTGTTGTAAGGCGGTCATGGAAGTACCGCCAATTTTTTCGATAGTTAGTGTGTTCTGATCCGTATCAGGATCGTCTTTTATAGTTCTGTTCATTGTATAAATATTAAAAGCTGGCGAGGCGTTAAGCCGCGGCAATTGCCGGTAACCTAAACCAGAAGCGGCTGCCGCTGCCCAATTCGCTTTCAACGCCAATGGTACCGCCCTGGGCACTTATAAAATCCTTCGAGATAGCAAGCCCAAGGCCCGATCCCGATTTATTTTGCCCGTCGGTAGGTACCTGAAAATAGCGATCAAACAAGCGCTTCTGGTAACTTTCGTCAATACCTTTGCCAAAATCCTTCACCGAGAACTCCACCCAGGCACCTGCTTGTTTTACGTCTATCAAAATTTTTGACCGCTCGGCGCTATAGCGTAAAGCGTTGGACAGAAAATTCACCATTACCCAAGCCGTTTTCTCGATATCAACCTGCACCTGCGGTAATTTGTCCGCAGCATGTGCATCAATACTCACCTGCTTATGTTCGGCCTGCAATTTAATGGATTCAACCGCATAATCTATAATATTTACCGGGTTGGATGGTACAAAGTTGAGCTGGATGTTGCCCGTTTCTACCTGCGATAGTTCCAGCAGTTCGCTGGTTATCTTCAATAAGCGTTCGTTATCGTCTTTAATATGTTCTATTAGTTGCGCTTGCTCTTTATTCATTTCGCCAACGCGGTTATCATTCAAAAGCTTAAGGCTCATCTTGATAGACGCGATAGGTGTTTTCAACTCATGCGATATCGTGGCAATAAAGTTAGTTTTCGCTTCGTCGCGCTCTTTAAATTCGGTTATGTTGCGTAAAATGTAAACCTTACCGGCAGATTTACTTGCTATTCTCAACCCATCGTTGGTATCGCCAATATTTGGCACCTGTATATCTGTAGTCTGTAACTGGAAGTGCGCTTCCTGCCCATCAATCACTATTTTAAATGGTTTTACGGTGTTACCAACAGCTAAAATGGCGCGCAGCAGATCGTTGCTTTTGGCAAGTAACCCGGTGTTTTTGCCAGTGATTTCTTTATCATTTAAACTGAGTGTTTTGCGGGCTGCATTGTTGATAAACAGCACTTCGTCATTTTGATTCACGCCAATAATGGCGTCCTGCATTTGTTCAATTATGGTTTCGATACGGCGCTTATCAGATACAACGGTGGCCAGGTTGCTATTCTCCCAGTCGTTTAATTTAACGGCCATGGCGTTGAAGGCTGCAGCTACCTCGGCAAACTCATCGTTTTGTGTAAAATTGAGCCGTTTGCCATAGTTTTTTTGGCCTATTTCGCGGATACCTTCTACAAGTGAACGCAGTGGATTGGCGATATATTCGGGAAAGTTGACGCTGAAGCTAAACAATACCAAAAAAGTAAAGCTGCCGGCCAGTCCCAAAAATAGGGTAGCCCGGCTTACTGCAGCCTGAGCAATATCGTTTTTCCTGACGATCGATCTCATATTTACACGCTCAATCTCACTAAGTGACATACGCAATTGTCGCAGGGTTTCGGCATTTGCAGTTCCGGCGCCGTTAAGCTTAACAAAGTTTTGCTGTAGTGCCTGGGTAAACTTCAGTTCGCCCGGCTCGGTAACATTCCGTTGCTGTTTGGCCAGATAGTAATTGAATTTTTTTGTTGCTGCGGCATTTAATGGCAATTGGTTGTTATCCAGTATGGAGCGCATTTCCCGGGCAAAGCTCAGCGACTCATAATTGTCCTGCAGAATAACCTTTGAGTTTTCAGAGATATCGCGGATGTAAAATAACGCTGCAACCCCAAAAAGCAGCACAATTACAAATAAAAAGCCGAATCCCAGCCTGAGTTTAGTTCTTACTTTCATGATAATATGACCAGATCTGTTTCTGTTTTGGCTATTTTGTTAAGTAACTCATTAAAGATAGCCGTTCGGAGTATTACCTGCCACAAATTTAAGTGCGGCTTGCCAATGCAAATGGTGGTAACATCTTTTTCTTCGGCAACTTTCATAATGGTTTGTGTTATGGCGTCACTTTTAAGTTTAATCAGTTCGGCGCCTAATTCGGTGGCTAACTTAAAGTTATTTATAAGGTGGCGTTGCTTATCAAGTTTTATCCTGTCCAAACTTTCGCTACTGCTTTGTACGTAAAGCACTATCCACGGCGACCGGTAGTAAGAGGCAAGCCTTGCTGTTTTGCGAATCACTATTTTGGCCGTTTCGGCATTAGATGATATGCAGGCCAGGAATTTCTCGGGCCGCAATTTGATTTGCTTGGGTACCTCAATATCTATTTTACGCTCTACATGGTGAGCCACTTCTTTAAGTGCCAGTTCGCGCAATTGCAGGATCTTATCGCTCCTGAAAAAGTTTTGCAATGAGCGTTCAATCTTGGCCTGTTCGTATATTTTGCCATCTTTTAATCGCGCAACCAACTCGTCGGCCGTAAGGTCAATATTTACCACCTCGTCGGCAAGGTCAAGTATACGGTCGGGGATACGTTCGGTAATTGTAATGCCGGTTATCTGCTCAACATCTTGATTGAGGCTCTCGAGGTGTTGGATGTTTACCGCGGTGATAACACTTATGCCAGCTTCCAAAATATCCATTACATCCTGCCAGCGTTTGCTGTTTTTGCTGCCTTCAATATTGGTGTGGGCAAGCTCATCAACAATCACCACTTCGGGGTGGCGGTTAAGGATGGTTTGCAGGTCCATCTCATCAAGTTCCTTACCTTTATAAAAGGTTTTGCGGCGGTCAATTATCGGCAGGCCCCCAAGGAGTGCATGGGTTTCGGCCCGGTTATGTGTTTCGATGTACCCTATTTGTATATCAATATTGTTTTTAAGCAGAGCATGTGCCTCCTGCAACATACGGTAGCTTTTGCCCACACCAGCGCTCATGCCAATGTATATCTTGAGCTTTCCCCTGCGCGACTGCTTTACCAGTTGCAGAAAATTGTTTGCCGTTTGGTTTGTTTCGGGAGGCATATGCTTATTTAAAATGATATGGCAAAACTTGCCGTTAAAAGCGAGTTGTTGCTTACCGGGTTGCCGTTGCGGGTAAATATATCATCTTTGCTGCTATATGTTTTACCCTCAAGCCTTATAACGGCGTTGCTAACCGGCGCATAATCAATGTTTAAGGAATAGCCTGTTGTTTTAAAACCGTTGGGGGTTCCTGTTGCTATGATCATACCGTTTTTATCCTGGTAATATTCCACGCGACCGGCAACTGCCCATTTAGGAGCCACTTGGTAACGGGCTATAGCAACCGGCGAAATAATGTGGTTGTATTCGCTGCTGTTTTTAGCCTGCTGCTGTGTGCCGTAATCAAAACCTACCGTTAAGCCTAAAGCTTTTGTTAGCTGGAAAATACCGTAAAAGTTGTTATAAAAACGGCGTACACCAACAGAATCTGCACCTTCAATACCCAGGTAATTGCTATAGTTTAAAGTAACTGCCGATGTTGGTTTCCATACTATCTGGGCGCCACCTGCGGGTTTGCTGTTGCCATCTAACCGGTTTATGCGCTGCCAGCCGTTTAAGTATAAGCCGTCTAAGGTTAGTTTACCATCATTAGTAATATAGGTGATTTTTGCACCTGCCTCATAATACGGGGTGTTCTCTGAAGCTATGTTACGTGTTAACACCCAGCAATCTTTTGA
Organism: Mucilaginibacter pallidiroseus; assembly: GCF_007846085.1. Classification (GTDB taxonomy): domain Bacteria; phylum Bacteroidota; class Bacteroidia; order Sphingobacteriales; family Sphingobacteriaceae; genus Mucilaginibacter; species Mucilaginibacter pallidiroseus. Next base: position 155,989 of record NZ_VOEJ01000005.1, on the reverse strand, counting down.
TATGGCGCTTTCAAAGCCTATGTGCGATGAAAAGATACCCGCATCAACCCAAAGGTTTGCCGTTTTTGAAAGTTTAAAGCCTGCGTTAGCCTCAAAGATGTTTTTAAGTACACCGGGCTCGGCAGCAAGGTTTGCATTTGCGTAGGTGCCAGCCATTAAAGCTACGTTGGCGCGCACACTTCCGTTATCATAAGCTGCTTTTACAAACCCCAGGTTGAGGTTTACCTCGTTATGGCGATTGTGTGAGTATACAAAGCCCGGGCGATTGTTGTTAGCGGGCTTATTAAAGTCGAAACCGTAATAAATTTCGGCGTAGCCGCTAATGTTAAGGTTGCTGGTTTTGGTAGAGTCCTGTGCCTTTACAGACAGGGATGTAAGTATAAGTGCAATATAAAATAGTACTTTTTTCATTTTTTGTTAGTGTATATATAATTCATTCATTGTCATCTGCAAACGAAGGATCTATTGCTGTACATGTGTCAACTTGCAAGTTGTGCAATAGATGCTTCTTTCCTCAGCATGACAAGATTGCTTTTTGTGATCGTGAGCAAGATCTATAAGCAGGTTGTTCTGTTCAATAATAGATGCTACACCGCGTTCAGCATGACAAGGTTGTTTCGTTATTTTGTCGTTCTGAGCGAGAGCGAAGGATCTATCAGCTTTGTGTGTCGCCACTTAGGCTGATAAATGCTTCGCGTCTCAGCATGAAAATGTTTTATTTCTTTAATTCGTCTAAAGCTACATTCAGTTTTAACACGTTCACCTTGGCCGGGCCAAATAAGCCTAATAGCGGCGCTTCGGTGTTTTTGGCAACCAACTGGCTAACCTGGTCAACACTTAGCGAGCGATTTTTGGCAACACGCTCAATTTGTATTTTAGCAGCTGCAGGAGAAATGTCGGGGTCCAAACCACTGCCCGATGCGGTAACCATTTCGGCAGGGATATCGCTGCGTTTTAGGTAAGGGTGATATTTAAGCAAAGTATCTATACGGTCGCTCACCTGTTTAAGGTAATCGGGGTTGCTTGGGCCTTTGTTGCTACCGGCAGAGCCGGCTGCGTTGTAATCAACCGCCGAAGGGCGGCCCCAAAAGTATTGGGGCTTATCAAACTTCTGGCCCTCGTTGGCACAACCAACCACTTTGCCGTTAAGCGTAACAGTTTCGCCGTTACCCTGTCCTTTAGACAATTTGCCCGCCATAGATATAAGCACAGGATATATTACGCATAGCAGCACGGTAAGTACCAATGTGATGCGTATTGATTTGATGATATTTGAATTTTTCATGATCTTAATTAATTAGAAGAACAGGGAAATAAGTAAATCGATAAGTTTTATACCGATAAACGGTGCAATAACGCCACCTAAGCCGTATATCAGCAAGTTGCGGCGCAATAATGCACTTGCACCAATTGGTTTGTATTCAACACCTTTAAGCGCCAATGGTATAAGCATAGGTATGATAATAGCATTAAATATGACTGCTGAAAGGATAGCACTCTCCGGGCTGTGCAGGCGCATAATGTTAATAGCCTGTAACGCCGGTATAGATGCAATAAATAGTGCAGGAACAATGGCAAAGTATTTGGCCACATCATTAGCTATTGAGAATGTGGTAAGCGTACCGCGTGTTATAAGCAACTGCTTGCCAATTTCAACCACCTCTATCAATTTGGTAGGGTCGTTGTCAAGGTCAACCATGTTGCCGGCTTCTTTCGCGGCTTGTGTACCGCTGTTCATGGCCACACCCACATCTGCCTGGGCAAGGGCAGGGGCATCATTCGTACCATCGCCCATCATGGCTACCAGCCTGCCGCTTTGTTGCTCGGCTTTAATGTAGTTCATTTTATCCTCAGGCTTGGCCTCGGCAATAAAATCGTCCACACCGGCTTTTTGCGCTATAAATTTGGCAGTAAGCGGGTTATCCCCGGTTACCATCACGGTTTTAATACCCATTTTGCGCAGGCGCTCAAAACGTTCGGCAATGCCCGGCTTAATAATATCCTGAAGTTCGATGGTGCCTAAAATCTGTTCGTTTTGTGCAACTACCAGTGGTGTGCCACCGTTTGATGCAATGGCTTTTACACGCTCTTCAACATCGGCAGAGAAATTATTACCTGCGTTTAATGTAAGTTTACGCATTGCATCAAAAGCGCCTTTGCGTATTCTCAACCCATCAGGGGTGTTGATACCGCTCGAGCGGGTTTCGGCAGTAAAGTTTATAAACTCGGCACCTTGCGGGGCAACCATCGATATGCACATATTGCTTTGTTGAGCCAGCTCGATAATTGATTTACCCTCAGGGGTTTCATCAGCTAATGAAGATAGGACAGCAGCCTTTACAAGATTTTCCGGTAATATGCCGGGCGCAGGCCAAAACTGGGTTGCCTTACGGTTACCAATAGTAATGGTGCCGGTTTTATCTAAAAGTAATACGTCGATATCACCTGCTGTTTCAACCGCTTTACCAGATTTGGTGATCACATTGGCACGCAATGCCCTGTCCATCCCGGCAATACCGATGGCCGATAAAAGGCCACCGATAGTGGTTGGGATTAAACAAACGAATAAAGAAATTAAAGCTGCAATGGTAATAGGCGTGTTGGCGTAATCTGCAAATGGTTTCAGCGTAACGCAAACAATGATAAATATCAGCGTGAAGCTGGCCAGCAATATAGTAAGGGCAATTTCATTTGGTGTTTTTTGCCTTGAGGCACCTTCAACCAATGCAATCATCTTATCCAGGAAGCTTTCGCCGGGTTCTGTGGTAACCACAACCTTTATCTTGTCAGACAATACCTTCGTACCACCTGTAACGGATGATTTATCGCCACCCGCTTCTCGGATAACCGGGGCAGACTCACCCGTAATTGCCGATTCATCTATGGTTGCAAGGCCTTCAGTAATTTCGCCGTCGGTAGGGATGGTGTCGCCTGCTTCGCAAACAAACATATCGCCTTTACGCAGCTCGTTTGACGATTTTTGTACTATACTGCCATCTTTAAGCAATACGTTTGCAGGTGTTTCTTCACGTGTTTTGCGCAGGCTGTCGGCTTGTGCTTTACCACGTGCTTCGGCAATAGCTTCGGCAAAATTGGCAAACAGCAGGGTTAGCAACAATACAATGAAGATGATAAGGTTATATGCGAATGAACCCTGGCCGCTGTGTGTAAAGCTATATACGCACATGTATAGCATGATTACTGTGCCTATTTCAACAGTAAACATTACCGGGTTGCGCATCATTATGCGCGGGTCAAGTTTTATGAACGATTCCTTAAGTGCGGTTTGCACAAGGGCAGGTTCGAACAATTTATTTGATTTGGTTGTCATGATTTAGATTACTTAGGCATTGAAAAGAACTCTGCAATAGGGCCTAGGGCCAGGGCAGGGAAGTATGATAATGCATTTAAAACAAGTATTACAGCGAAGGTCATGAGGCCGAAGGTTACGGTATCTGTTTTAAGCGTACCTGCAGATTCGGGGATGAATTTCTTTTTGGCCAGCAAGCCAGCAATAGCTACCGGGCCAATAATTGGCAGGAAGCGACCAAGTATCATCAAAATACCTGCTGATACGTTCCAGAAAATATTGTTATCGCCCAGACCCTCGAAACCCGAACCGTTGTTTGCGTTTGACGAAGTCATTTCATACAACATTTCGCTAAAGCCATGAAAACTTGGGTTGTTTAACCACGCAGATGGTTTCACCGCCCAGTCGGCATTGCCATGGTTGGTAAATAAGTAGGCTGCTACTGCAGTGCCCACCATAATTAAAAACGGACTAAGCAATGTTATTAAAGCTGCAATTTTAACTTCGCGTGCTTCAACCTTGTGTCCCATAAATTCGGGCGTACGGCCAACCATAAGGCCGGATATAAATACTGCTATGATTAGATAAATGAAATAGTTAAGTACACCAACACCGCAACCGCCAAAAAAGCCGTTAATCATCATTCCCAGCAATTGCCATAAACCGGTTAGGGGCATGGTACTGTCATGCATACCGTTTACCGAGCCAGTTGAAACGATAGTGGTGAATGTACTCCAGAAAGCAGTGGCTGTTGGGCCAAGCCTTACTTCCTTACCTTCCATAGCGCCGGTTGGCTGTGCAATACCCATTTTAGCTATGGCCGAATTGCCGCCCGTTTCGCTGCTGATTGATGGTATGAGCAACATTAATGCGCCTATCATCATCACACCAAATATTACCCAGCCTAACTTTTTACGTTTAATAAAGTAGCCAAAGCACAATACCATAGCAATAGGAATGATCATTTGCGAAACGATCTCCACCATATTTGTTAGGTAGCTTGGGTTCTCTAACGGGTGTGCCGAGTTTGCGCCAAACCAACCACCACCATTTGTACCTAAGTGCTTAATAGCAATAAATTGAGCAGCTGGCCCGCGTGATACGTGCACGGTATCGCCCTGTAGAGAGATAAACTGGTCTTTACCTGCATAGCTTGAAGGGGTGCCGTTAAAAGTTAGTACCAGTGCAACAACAATTGATAATGGTAATAGCAAACGGGTGATCGATTTCAGGAAATAGTTCCAAAAGTTACCCAGGTCTGTAGTGGTTTTGTCGCGGAACGCTTTAAACACTGCTACAGCACAGGCAATACCCGTTGCGGCGCTCACAAATTGCAAAAACATAAATATAAAGTGCTGCACCAAGTATGATGCACCGCTTTCGCCGCTGTAGTGCTGCAGGTTACAGTTTACTACAAAACTTATAATACTATTAAAAGCAAGATCGGCCGTCATGCCCGGGTTGCCATCGGGATTTAAAGGCAGCTTGTCTTGATATAGTAACACAAAAAAGCCGTATACCAGCCATAAAAGGTTGATGGCCATCATGGCTTTCAAAAACTGTTTCCAGTCCATACCCTCGTTGGGGTTAATGCCAGACAGTTTGAAAATGCCATTTTCAAGCGGCTTCATAAAATCGGTCCATACACGCTCGCCTGCAAATATTTTTGCCAGGTATTTGCCGAGCGGTATGCCTATAATCAGCATCAGCACAAAGGATGCTGTAATGCCTAAAAGTTCGGTGTTCATTACGATGTCGGTTTAAAAGTTTTCGGGTTTAAGCAGTACATATACCATGTAAATGAAGACTGCTATTGAAATGATAAATAATGCGATCATGGCGAGTTAAATGTTTTCGAACCAGTTAATTGATTTGAAGATGAGCCACCAGCTGAGCAGGATGGCCAAAAAGAGCAGTATTGTTAGCATTTTATAATAATTTGAGAGCCCTATGCCAATGGGAATGCCAACGTGAATGCTTTAAGGTTTAAGTAATTGTAAAAGAGCTGTTTATTTAATTTAAGATGAGCTTGAAAGAGTTTTAAAAACAAAAAACCCTTCCATTATGGAAGGGTTGATTATCGTTTTGAAAGGGGGAGTAGGAAGTACGGCAAGTCGCCTCTCTACAATGTTAAAGTTATTGTTATTCTGATGGACGAGGAATCTATTCGCATACTTTGCAATCCGTCATCAGATGCTTCACTACGTTCAGCATGACAAGCTGAGGGTTTTAGGGGAAAGAATGCTATCAGTTAAGTGTTTGTAAATGCTTCGGCATCATAAGATAAATCTTACAAGCCGTATTCTTCAATCTTCCTATATAGCGTTGTTAAACCAATGCCGAGTAGCCGGGCGGTTTCTGTTTTGTTGCCGCGGGTATGCGTAAGTACTTTGCTGATGTGATGCTTTTCGATGCTTTGCAGATCAAGGGATGAAGATTCCGTAACCTGATTGTTGAAATGTGGCGGTAGGGTATCAGCTGTTAATTCGTCGGTTGCCAGTATCACCGAGCGTTCAATCAGGTTCTTCAGCTCGCGGATATTACCTTTCCAGTTATGCTGTTTTAAAAGCTTTAAATACTCATCGCTCATTTTTATACGTCGATTTTCATTGCCTGCAAAAAAGTTGAGATAATACCTTGCAAGCGGCTCAATATCTTCCCTTCGTTGGTTAAGTGCGGGTAGCGATATGGTGAATACCGAAAGGCGATAGTATAGATCGAGCCTGAATTTTCCTGCCTCGGCCTCCTGCTGAAGATCGCGATTGGTGGCCGCCATAATGCGGATGTTAACTTTAGTAGTTTGCGTATCGCCCAGTTTTATGAACGTTTTACTTTCGAGCACACGCAATAGCTTTGCCTGCAACTCCAGGTTCATTTCACCAATTTCATCTAAGAAGATGCTGCCGTGATGGGCCTCTTCAAACAAGCCTTTTTTATCGCGGTTAGCACCGCTAAAGGCTCCGGCCTTGTAACCAAATAATTCGCTTTCTAATAACTCGGCTGTAAAGGCGCTGCAGTTAATGGCTACAAATGGCATTTGGCGGCGCTCACTTTCATAATGTATGGCCGATGCAAATACTTCCTTACCTGTACCGGTTTCACCTAATAATAAAACCGTGGTATTGGTAGCGGCCACTCGCCGTGCAAGGCTTACGGCATCTGTTATGGCTTTCGAGTGGCCGACTATTTGAGCAAAGCTGAATTTGTCGGCAGCTTTTTTATCGGCATTAAAAGCAGCTTGTTGTAATCGAGCCTTGTCTACAGCCTGGTTTAACAGCGGGATTATTTTTTCATTATCATCGCCCTTAACAAGGTAATTGAAGGCCCCGTTCTTTATAGCCTTTACACCATCATTTATTGTACCATACGCAGTAAGGTTGATAACCTCAACATAGCTTTTTTTTGCTTTGATTGATGCAACCAGGTCGACACCGTTTACGTCGGGCAGTTTAACGTCGCTTAAAACAACCTGCACATCTTCGCGCTCCAGCAACTTCATGCCGTCCTTACCGTTGAATGCCTGTATAACATTAAACCCTTCGAGGCCAATAATGCGCGTAAGCAAATCGTTCAGCTTTTTTTCGTCGTCGATGATAAGTATTGTAGCCTGCATTTGCCGGTGTGTGCTAAATCAGCAACAAATTAACGAAAAGATATATGTATAAACGCCAACCTTGCCTTACGAAAAATTAGCCCTTAAAGACAAGTGCGGTGATCGAGTGCGCCTTAAAAGTATATTCTCTTAAGGGAAGGCTTAGTGCCTGCTCTTTCTCAGTTACCACGTTTTTTTTCGGTTGCTTTATATCATTAGCAGCTAATACACTTGCAGCGTTCAGTTCGTACGCTGTAGCACTGCGGTATTTGTTACTAATGCCAGCCAGGCTTGTTTTAGTATCAGCTTCGGCGTGGCGATTAACAACTAATATGATCAGACTGCCGTCTTTACTATTTATTGTTGCTGTTACATCAAGGGCAGCATGTTCTTTTGCATCCTTCATTTCAATTTGGGGTGTTTTAACAATTGCAGCAATGGCCGTGTCACCACTATGTTTACGATAAAATACCATTGGGTAAAATACCGTTTGCGCTATTGATGCAGTTTTACTTGTTAGGATTGGTGCCAACACATTTACCGTTTGCGCCCATGTGGCCATACCTACAACATCGGCATGGCGCAGCATAATGTTATAAAAGGTAGCAGTGCCCAGGGCGTGGTTCCAATTGTAAGCATTCTCCAAATGGTATGCGCCTTCTCCCTCGTGTTCCCATATGCCTAATTCGTCTAAAGATATCTTAACAGCCTGTTGCCTTGGCGGGAAGCGGTACCATTCGCTAAAGCCGGTCACCTTTCCAGGCGTAAGATCGGCAATTTGCTTTTTCATCTTGATGATCTGCGTTTCCAGGCCATCTACCAATCCAAACAATGAGGAGGGCACATCTCTCTTGGGCGTGCTTACATAGTAGTGGGTTGATATGTAATCGCAAACGGGATTCATATCCTTTAGCAGCTGTTCATTCCACGTATCATCGGCACCCGGCAAAATAAATTTGATGGACGGATCCTGTAGCTTCATCAGCTTAGCATAAAACCAGGCTTCCTTAGTAAACTCCTTAACATTTTGCAGCCTTCCCGCGTCCGGCTCAGCCGATTCTTCGTTGCCCAGACCCCAATACTTAACGTTAAACGGTTTATCATTGCCGTTTTTTCGGCGCATATTGGCATAATAGGTATCGCGCGTGCCGTTGCAATATTCAACCCAGTTAGCGGCTTCCTCGGCAGTGCCTGTGCCCATATTAACAGCAAGATATGGCGCTGCGTTTAAAGTGCGCGAGTAGTCAATAAATTCGTCGGTCCCAAAGTGGTTGTTGGTAACGCCGCCCCAAATCAAGTTGGGCCGTGCATGCCGGTCCTTTTTCGGGCCAACGCCGTCCGTCCAATGGTAGATTTTGGTAAAAGTGCCGCCTGGGAAGCGCAATACACTTGCCCGCAGTTGCTGCACCTTTTCCAAAACATCTTTCCGGTAACCCTTGGCATTTGAAAGGGTCGACCCTTCTTCATATACGCCGCCATCTATGGCCCGGCCCAAATGTTCAATAAACTGCCCGAATATTTCAGGAGCAATTGGTGCAATCACTTTGTTCACATCAACGTCTATGCTGGCTTCTAAAACTTTTGCTGAAGACACTTTGCCAATGCCAGCTAATACCCAATCAGGAATAGATAGTGCAATGCCGCTAATGCCCGTTAAATTTATAAATCGTCTGCGAGATAAAATAGATGCCATGTGGGTGAACAAAAAGTGAACTGGTAAAAATACTGAACAGATAACTTATATGGCAAACAATAAAAACATAGCGTAAAATCCGCTAAAAACGGATACATGTCGCGCTGTATATTGTTCATTTTGTTCATTGAATGGGTTTGACAACTTGTGAGAATATTTCGGGTACTTAGAGGTATCCAAGTTTATTGATATCCCGTATATGTATTGTATTGCTAAATAGTAATCCCTAAGATTTGCTGTTGATGGTAAAAAGCTGTCAGATAATACTTTAAAACTAAACCTATAAATCTTATATCATGACCACTATTTCTGCACACCACCTGGAATTACTCAAAGCCGAGGTACTTGTAAAAGCCGGGCTTTCCCGTATCAACCCCGGCGATTGCCGCGTTGTTTGTTTCGTGATCGAGCAGAAAACAAAACACCGAATAAGCGAAACCACTATTAAGCGCATGTACGGTTTTGCTTTTTCAAAGTACCAGCCATCAATGTTTACCCTGGATGCTATGGCTATATTTTGCGGTTACCAAGGTTGGCAGCATTGGCAGGAGAGGGAACAACCGGCTGCCACTAATGCAGGCGAAGTAACATGGAGGGGTTTAAAGAAGCAAGCAGACCGCATAACAGAATATACCTTGCAATCATTGCGAAACCGTAGCGGGATACCCTATCAGCATACCGTTGACAGGCAATTTATCAACCGGCATATGGACGAGTTTTTACAAAGTGACTCGGCCGGTACTATCATCGCAGCACCTGCCGGTTACGGCAAGACAATAGCAACTTGCCGATGGGTAGAACATCAGATTAAGAATCACGACGATAATATTTATTTATTTTTTAGCTGCACAGCACTAATTAGTACATATCTGAGCGGCCGAAATATGCATGACTGGTTGCAAGGATTACTAGGTTACGGGCAAGGCAAAGATGCAATAGCACTCAGTGATATAAATGATAGGAACAATGGTACTTTTTATCTGATTATTGACGGATTTGATGAGCACTGGTTTAAACCTGAGCATTTTAAGGTATTGATTGACCAGTTGATGGATGTGTTTTTCATCTACCGTGAAAGCAGCTTTTTTAAAATGATTGTTAGTATGCGCACGGCAACGTGGGAAAGTTACCGCCATGATTTGCTCACAGGTAGCAGCAACTGGTACACCGGGTTTAAAAACGGAGATAATTGCATCAATGTGCCGCTGCTAAACTCGTATGAAATTGGCACATTATCGAGTCATATCAATCCTGCCATGAAAGAGTCGGTAAGTATTGCCGTTGCAGATAGTTTTGGCCACCCGCTTTATTTTGAATTTTATTACAGGGAGCATAAAGAGGATTTTTCATTTAAACATATTGACCATACGTTAATGTTTGAAATAAGTGCGCTGTTTATACTCAACAAAGTGCAGCTTGGCAAATATGTTGATGAAAAGATAATGCTTACCCGTGAACTGGTTAACAAAATGGTACTTAGCGGAAGCGAGGAAGGCACCGACAAACAGGATTTATTACCCCTGATAAAGTTGCATGAGCCTGCCTACCGGCAGCTATTGGGTGTGGGATTTTTGCGCGAAATAAATGAAGTGGTTGGTTATGCAGCGCGTAATATGGTTAGGTTTGGCAACATACATTTTGCAAGCCACAGCATAGCACGCACATGGCTGTATGAAAATCAGGAAAGGTTTGATAATAATATCATAGCCCGCATCAATAACGAGTTGAATAGCCCGGAGCTGAAACTGCCGGTTGCGAAATGGTGCATTATACATGCCATACGCACAGGCCAGCAGGATAGCTTCAGCCGTATCCCATCCCTTGAACTGGACACGAATCAAAAGTTGGAGCTGGTTAACTTTTTGGGCGATTTATTGCGTAACGAATTTAAGCTGATAGATAAATCTGAAATGCTGGTGAATTATTTTAATCAGCCTTTTAGCAAGCAAATGTTTGAGTATTTCTTCGGCCTGGAGCTTATTAACGCCGAGTACCAAAATGCTTTAAATACATTGTTGCTTTTTAATCTTCCGCATCGCAAACGCATACTTGTTTACACAGCCCTGGGCATTATAGGCATTATGGGTCTTGATTTGGATGCGGTTGAAAACAGTATTGAAAAAATGCGTGCTATCCCCGCGGATGTATTCGCCGAATTTCCATTTAGTCCATTGTCGGCTTTAAGGGCTTTGCACAGCTATTTTAAATATGGAATTGTAAACCGTGAAGCACTTGTAGAATTAACCCGGCTTGCCGGCAGGCCTCATGAATATTACAACGAGCTTGAGCATAGCGCGTCTAATGATATGCTTTGCCTGTTGGCATGTTATACCGGCTACCTATTTAATAACCCACGTAAATTGATGCGTGTTGTTAAAAAAATAAATGGCAGTTATTGCAATGCCAATGGCCAGCGTAATGATGAAACCTACACTTTCTTTTCAAAAATATTACAAGCCGATGCTTATTTCAGGTTTGGGAATGCAGAAGAAGTAACCGCAATATATCAATGGCTCGAAGAAAAGTACGCTTACGAATTGCTTACACCATTTATGCGTATACTGCTGGCATGCATGAAAATTAAAATGCTGGTTATAAACGGGCACGAAAATCAGATAATGCCCGAATTTAGATATGTGGAAGCCATAACCATAGGCTCAGGAAGTAAATTATCAAAGCTTTATACCCTTGCATTATTGTTAAGGAACGAAGCTTTTATGCAAGGGCAGCCCGATATTAAAAAGCAGTTTCAATATGATATACGCAGAATAACCCGCGAACATGGTTTGCAACAAGAGATATTTTGGAGGGAGCCTGCCACGGCTTAATGAGTGATAACACAAAAGGCCCGCGCAAGCAGGCCTTTTGTGTTGTAACACCCGTTAAGGGTGCAGTTATATAGTAGGGGTGGGGGCTCATGTTTATTTCCAGCCGCCGCCAAGCGCCTGGTACACATTTATGCGTGCATTTATTTGTTGCTTTTTGGTTTCAATCAGCTCAAACTTCGCTTCGAGAGCTTCCCGTTGGGTAAGCAATACTTCCATGTAATCTGCCCGGGTAGCTTTAAACAATGTGTTAGAAATGTTCACCGACTGAGACAGCGCCTGCACCTGGCGCGATTTTAAATCATAACTTTTCTCAAGGTTATTGATCTTTGAGAGTTGGTTGGCCACTTCAACATAGGCGTTAAGAATAACACGCTCGTAATTGTATGCTGCTTGCAGTTGTTTTGCATTGGCATTAGCGTAACCAGCCTTGATTGCCGTACGGTTAACAAGCGGCGCCAGTATATCACCGGTAAGCGAGTACAATAACGACTCGGGCGTATTTAACAGGTACGATGGATTAAACGCGTTGTAACCTATAGCTGCTGATATTCCAAGGGATGGATAAAACCTTGCCTTGGCTACCTTAACATCCAGCTTTGAAGCAGCCAAGTCAAACTCTGCCTGCCTGATATCCGGGCGGTTGGCCAGCAATTGAGACGGCAAACCCGCCTGCACAGGGGTAGGACTCAGATTTTCAAAACCCTGTATTTCCCGTTGTATACGCTGCGGATAACGTCCCAACAAAAAGTTGATCTTATTTTCTGTTTCGGTAATCTTTTGCTGGATGTCATACTGCATGCTTTGGGTAGCCAATACCTGGGCCTCAAAACGTTTAACGGCAAGTTCGGTAGCGTGTGCTGCTTCCTTTTGCGTGCGTACAATTTTAAGCACATTGGTTTGCAAGCCTATGTTTTGGTTCACTATGGCCAATTGGTTGTCAAGCGCGAGCAGTTCATAGTACGAATCTGCAATTTCGGCAATCAGGTTGGTAACCATGAAGTTTCTGCCTTCCACCGTCGACAGGTACCTTGATACGGCTGCTTTTTTAGCATTATGTAACTTGTTCCATATATCTATCTCCCAAGTAGCATAGGCAGATATCAGGTAGTCGGGCAGTGGCTCGGGCATTTCCTTACCCGGTTTGATATCCGTTGTAGCGTCATTTGCTCCTTTGCTGGTATAACGGCCAACTTTTTCTAAACCTGCCCCGGCACGCAGGCCAATAAATGGCAGGTATTCGCCTTTACGTGCGCGAATTTCATTCCGGCTCACTTCAATTTCCTGCAGCGTAATGTTAAGCTCCTGGTTATTTTTGAGGGCGGTATCAATAAGTGCTGTTAGGTATGGATCCTTGAAAAAGTCTTTCCAAACAAGTTTGGCTGTATTTGCGGTGTCTGCCTGGTTTGTTGTGTAAGCCGCGGGCATATTCCTGCTCTTCTCGAGCGTGTTTTGCTCCAATTGGGGCGTTTTACATGCCCAAACCGCTACCGACAGGCACGTAAACCCTATGTATTTATAAATGCTTTGTCTATTCATGATTGTCAGTATTGGGGGTTAACAGGTGCTCGTCATTTGACTTAAACAGCCACTTCCTTTTCTTCTTTTTCGAGTGGGTGAAATCCTCACTAAGCGGAAACTCATCTTCATCCCTAATCAGCTTGCGGCCATTGGCAAGCGTAGCAAAAATGTAGTACAAGCCCGGCACAATAATTACCCCGAAGATGGTACCTAATAGCATACCGCCTGCAGATGCCGCACCAATGGTACGATTACCCAAAGCACCCGGCCCGGTCGCAAAAAGCATAGGTATTAAACCGGCGACAAATGCAAATGAGGTCATCAAAATGGGACGGAAACGTATCCGCGCACCTTCAATTGCAGCCTCAAGTATGGTAGCGCCCTGCTGATGTTTCTGTACGGCAAACTCCACTATCAATACCGCGTTTTTACCTAATAAACCTACAAGCATTACCAAGCCAACCTGGGCATAAATGTCGTTCGATAGCCCCATGATCTTGAGCAATATAAATGCGCCAAATACCCCTGTAGGTAATGACAGGATTACCGATAGCGGTATAATAAAGCTTTCGTACTGGGCAGCCAACACGAAGTACACGAATATCAATACCACAAGGAAGATGTAAATAGCTTCGTTACCACGACCGACTTCATCTTTTGAAAGACCAATCCAGTCGATATCGTAACCGCGCGGTAACGTATTTTTGGCAACTTCCTGTATGGCTTTAATGGCCTCGCCGCTGCTGTAGCCAGGGGCGGGGGCTCCGTTAATTGCTGATGCGGTATACATGTTGAAACGCGTGATCTCGTTAAGGCCCTGCTTTTTCTTTATTTTCATAAAGGCAGAGTACGGTACCATCTCGTCGCGGTTGTTTTTTACGTATAGCTTTAAAAGGTCATCTGGCAAGGCCCTGTACTCGGGCGATGCCTGTACGTACACCTTGTAAAACATACCAAACCGTACAAAACCCTGTTCGTAAGTACTACCAATCAGGATAGAAAGGTTATTAAGGGCCTTATCAATGGTTACACCTTTTTGCATAGCCGCTTTGTTATCAATCTCCAATTCGTATTGCGGGTAGTTGGCCGCGAAGAAGGTAAACAAGCCGGTAAGCTCCTTACGTTTCCGCAAAGCCGCCATGAAATCATCGTTCACTTTGCCAAATGATTCGTACTCGCCTGAGTTGGTTTTGTCAAGCAAACGAAGCGAGAAACCGCCCGCTGCACCATAACCAGGCACCGCCGGTGGTTCGAAAAACTCTATTGTGGCTCCCGGAATAACCTTCGCTTTTTCTTCAAGCTCCTCGATAAGTTCTTTTGCTGATTTTTTCCTGTCCGACCAATCTTTCAGGTTGATCAAACAAGTACCGGCGTTTGATCCGCGGCCCTCGGTAAGGATTTCGTAACCAGCTAATGCCGATACCGATGATACGCCTTCAACGTGCTCGGCAACTTTTTGCAGCTGGCGTGCAATGTCGTTTGTGCGTTCAAGGGTTGATCCTGGTGGGGTTTGGATAATAGCGTAAATCTGGCCCTGATCTTCACCCGGAATAAAGCCTGCAGGTAGCGAATTTGATGTGAAATAGATACCTGCGCAAAACGCAATGAGCATACCATATGTCACCACGCGCCTGTTTACAATTTTATGAAGCAGCGTGGTGTATGAGCCTGTTACCCGCTCAAACCAATTGTTAAACCCATCAATAATGCGGTTGATAGGCGTTTTTTTACGCGGCTGGCCATGCGTATTGCGTAAGATCATGGCACATAATACCGGGGTAAGCGTCAATGCTACAAACCCGGATATCACGATAGATGTAGCCATCGTAATAGAGAACTGTCGATAGAATATACCAACCGGCCCGGTCATAAAAGCCACCGGCACAAATACCGCTGTCATCAGGAATGTAATAGCTATAATGGCCCCGCTTATTTCCTGCAAAACCTCCTTGGTGGCTTTAAACGGCGTCAAGTGGCTTTCGGCCATTTTTATGTGCACGGCCTCGACGACGACTATCGCGTTATCCACCACAATACCTATAGCCAGTACCAATGCAAAGAGGGTGATTAGGTTGATTGTTAACCCGAATAACTGCATAAAAAAGAATGCACCAACTAATGATACTGGTACAGCAAGGGTAGGTATCAGCGTAGAGCGCCAGTCGCCAAGGAAAATAAATACTACGATAGCCACCAGGATAAACGCTTCAATAAGCGTATGGGCAACTTTCTCCATAGATGCATCAAGAAAGCTGGACACGTCATAGCTTATCTGGTAATCCATCCCCGGCGCAAATGATTGTGCCTTAATTTCCTCGAGCTTTTCTTTAACTTCTTTAATTACGTCGCTGGCGTTACTGCCGTAGGTTTGTTTAAGCGTGATTGCTGCAGATGGGTGCCCATCCATATTCGAGTAGATGTCATAAAACTCGCTACCCAGCTCAACATCAGCCACATCTTTTAAGTAAAGCAGTTCGCCGTCTTTGTTGGCGCGTACTATGATATTCTGATATTGCTCGGGCTTATTATAACGCCCCTCGTAGGTCAATACATACTCGAGCGATTGCGAGCGTTTACCCGTGCTTTGGCCAAGCCTGCCCGGCGAACCGATAACGCTTTGTTGCGCCATGGCTTCCATTACCTCCTCGGTAGATACGTTGTAGGCACGCATCCTGTCGGGTTTTAGCCATATACGCATAGCATACTGGCGGCTACCCAAAATTTTGGCGCTACCAACACCCTTAAGTCGGCTAAGCTCATTAATGATATTAACGCTGGCAAAGTTGTAAAGGAAGTTTTCATTCGCCTTAGGGTCTTTACTGTAAAGGTTAACATACATCAGCATGTTTGGCGATGTATAGCTTACCACCAAACCTTCGCGCTGTACCAGCTCTGGCAGCCTATTAGTTACCTGCTCAATGCGGTTCTTTACGTTTACTACAGCCTGGTTAGGGTCGGTACCCAGGTCAAATACCACCTGAATGGTAGCTTCACCGGCGCTTGTCGCGTCAGACGTCATGTACTTCATGCCAGGTGCACCGTTGATGGCTTTTTCCATCGGCACCAGCACCGAGTTAACTAATACATCGGCACTTGCACCAGGGTAGGCTACGTTTACCACCACCATGGGTGGCGCTATGGATGGGAACTGCGAAACGGGGAGCGTTTCGATAGCCAATACCCCCATTAATATAATGACCAGTGACAGCACTATGGCAAGTACCGGCCTTTGAATAAATTTATTAAACATGTTTATTGGTTTTAGGTTGCCAAATTATTCTGACGGTAGGCGCAACTGCGGGATCACGTGTTTCATGTCCTCAAAGTTGTAAGCGATCTTGTCGTTGTTTTTAACCTTGCGTAAACCCTCTAACAAGATTTTGTCAGACGCGGTAATGCCGCCGGTAACCACATACAAATCGTTCATTTCCGAACCAATGTTTATCTCTTTAGCCTGCACACGGCTATCCTTGTCAACCACAAAAACGTATTTCTTTTCAAGCACCTCAAAGGTTGCCTTTTGCGGAATCAGCAGTGCATTTTTAAGCGGAACAACCAGTTGTACGTTGCCAGTTTCGCCATGCCTCAACAAGCCATCAGGGTTGGGAAAAGTAGCACGGAAAGGGATGTTGCCGGTTTCATTATCAAAGTCGGCCTCAATGGTTTCAACCTTGCCCGGATAAGGGAATAGCTTGTGATTAGCCATCATCAATTTAACTTCCGGCGTTGCCTGGTGCTGCTGCGTTTTATAATCAAGGTAGTAGGCCTCGGGTACGTTAAAGTATACCCACATCTGGCTGTTATCGGCCAGAGTAGTAAGCAGGTCGCCTTCATCAACAAGGCTGCCTAAACGCACTTGCAGGCGGTCGATTATACCGTCAAACGGGGCGCGTATTTCTGTAAATTTTAGGCGTACGTTAGTAAGCGACAGTTCGGCCTGTGCCTTTTTCAGTTTGGCTTTAGCCATGGCCAGCTCGTTCGGGGCAACAATGTTACTGTCGGCCAGTTTTTTTGTATTTTGGTATTCAATCTCAGCGAAGTTTACTTCGGCTGCGGCTTTAGCGGTTTCGGCACCGTAAAGGGTTGGTACTATCTGGAACAACAGTTGGCCCTTTTTTACAAAAGCACCTTCATCAACAAAACTTTTTTGCAAATACCCTTTTTCCTGGGCACGCAGCTCTATGTGCCTTATGGCGCGGATTTGGCCTACATACTCGTTGGTAACGGTTGTATCCATTTGCAGCGGGCTGGTGACCAGTAGTTTTGATTCTTCTTCTTTTTTCTCTTCCTTGGGCTTGCAGCTTGTATAGCAAAGCACTGCACACAGCCCCGTGAACATGATAAATCTCTTCATGATAGCTTAATATTAAAAGGTAATAAGTTGAAATTTAAAAGCGGCAAGTGCGAAAGACACATGCACGCTAAGCCCGTTGCAGCAAACTATTTGGGCAGGGCAAATGGTATTTAAGCAGGCTTTATAGTTGCTTGCTTAGAGAAGAAGATCAAATACGGAATACCTGCAGGGTGCGGTATATTTTATTTGTAGGAGCATCTGATACCGGCTCTACGGGTAGGCTACTTTGCTGAGCTGTACTTAAAAATCCGGTTAGCTGTATGTAAAATAATGCAGCAAGGCAGGTGCCTTTATCAAGCTGTTTGCGGTAATTAACAACTTCGTCGCTATCATCTTCTGCTTCTTCAGCATAAACTTTGCGTACCTTCTTGCTATTGTTACCTGTGGTAAGTTTAACGGTATCCTTGGCATGCAGCCTATTATAGGTAGCCTGCGCCGAGTGTAAGGAGCTGTTCACCTGCAACGTATCAGCATGCACAAAGGCATAACCATACGAGAGGAGAAAACTTAATGAAAGAAATAATCTGAATAACCACTTCATTCCTGCGGCTAAAATATGTAAAAAACTTATTGATTGTTGCGAATTGATGAAGAAGTTACATAAATAGTGAATTTCTAATGCGGTTTTAATAATGATGCATGCAGCAGCTTATATGTTATAAAGGTCAACTGACACTAAAAATGTCAAACACAGGTAATTAGTTGCATATAGGTGTTTAAACATTTATTTATTTGTATCTTTGATTATAAGATTTATAAGATGGAAAACTTCGTTATACATAGAGCGGGCACAAGGGGTTACGCCGATCATGGCTGGCTTAAAAGCTCACATACTTTCAGTTTTGCGGGTTACTACAATCATGAACGTGTGCAATTTGGTGCGCTAAGGGTTTTAAACGATGATTATGTGGCTGGTGGCCGCGGCTTTGGCGATCACCCGCACGACAATATGGAAATTATTTCGATACCGCTCGAAGGTAAGTTGATCCATAAGGATAGTATGGGTAACTCGGCCATAATCACCACCGGCGAAATACAGGTGATGAGCGCGGGTACAGGTATTTATCATACCGAGTATAATGCCGACCCAAGTGAGGCGGTGAAGTTTTTGCAGATATGGATATTTCCAAATAAACGCAATGTGACACCGCGATACGACCAGATGCTGATAAAAGCTAAAAAGCCTAATGAATTATATCAGGTATTATCGCCAAATAAAGATGATGCAGGCGTTTGGATACACCAAAATGCATGGTTTAATATGGGTGAATTTGATACTGACACAAATGTTACCTACAAGCTCAACAATGCAGCCGATAATGGCGTTTATATTTTGATACTTAAAGGGCAGGCGACTATCAATGGCCAGGCACTTGATACTAAAGATGGTATGGGCATTTGGGCAGTTGATGAACTTGACATAAATGCACAAGCGGGCGCACAACTATTGCTTATGGAAGTGCCAATGGAAGTAAAACAACAATAATATGCAAGCTAAAATACTGGTGCTATGTAAACATGATGGAATAAGAGAAACCATACTACGACTGCTGGGCAACAACGCCGACTGGCAAGGTATAGGCACCAACAACCTTTTTGAAGCAAAGCAAATGCTGGGAAGTGATAATTTTGATATAGCACTTTTGGGCAATGGTTTTACCGAGGCCGAGGAATCCGAAGTAACAGAATTTGTAAACCAACACAGCCCCGGTACCAAAACTGTTTACCACTACGGCGGTGGCAGCGGGTTGCTTAGCGCCGAAATTTATCAGGCGCTGGCTTAAGTAAAAACATGTTTGGCAAAGCCGTTAGCTGCAAAAGCTAAGGGCTTTGTAGTTACAGCCAACGTTAAACAAAAGCGTAGCGGCGTTGTTGCACAGAAATAAGCTGCCGTATGGAAAATTATCTGGTAACCGTTACGCTGAAAAAGCAAACCTATCAATTTGAAATAGGAGAGTACCTTCATCATCAAGATGAGCGCTGCAAATTCAAAGTTTTTGAAAATGGGAAAATGGTTGCCAGTTTTGAGCCAGACGCTCACCAGTACCTGCATGTTTGCCAAAACCCGGGTAATTTGGATGAGAGGGTTTTAAACCTGTTGGCAGATAAAATAGAGGCACATCATCCGCATCAGCGAAATCATTAAAAACGTAGGTTATGAGATCAATATGGACAGGCTCATTGGGTTTTGGGTTGGTAAGCATCCCGGTAAAACTATTTTCGGCAGTACAAACTTCCTCGCTTGACCTGGATATGCTTGATAGCCGCGATCATGCCAATATTAAGTTTCAGCGGGTAAACGAAAAGACAAAAAAAGAGGTGCCTTATGACAAAATTGTAAGGGGTTATAAGTATGATGATGACTATGTTATAGTTGAAGAAGCCGACTTTGAGGCAGCCTCGCCTGAAAAAAGTAAGGTGATAGAGATTGAAAGCTTTGTTGATATTGCCGATGTTAACCCCATGTACTACGAAACATCGTACTATACCGAACCGGCCACAAAAAATAACAAGGCCTATGCTTTACTGTTAGAAGCGCTTAAGAAGTCTAAAAAGGCTGGCCTGGCAAGGTTTGTACTGCGCAGTACCGAGAGCCTGTGCGTGATACACCCGGTTGAGAAATCTATAGTGGTGACACGGATAAGGTTTGAGCAGCAAATTCGTGATCAAAGTGAGCTGAAACTGGATGATAAAGTAACCGTGAGTAAGAAGGAACTGGATATGGGCCTTAACTTGATTGAGCAATACACCGAGCCGCTGGACCTATCAAAATATAAAGACGAATACCACACCGAATTGCTTAAGATTATTGAAGCTAAGGCTAAAGGCAAGCGCCCAACCATTAAAAAGCTTAAGCCAAAGAAAAAGAGCAACGACGACCTGTACGATCAACTGATGAACAGCCTGCAATCGCGCAAGGGAGCTTAGTTATTTATGCCAAGCAGCTGAAGCGTCCGCTGATCTTTTTGCCCGCCGTAAAATTTACCAAGCACCTGCCTAAACAAGTTGGGGGCGCCGGGTACTGCGTCAAATAGCGTCATGCAAGATTTTAGTTTCAAGTCATCCGGGCTGCCGAAAATAGCGTGAGCGTCATTGCCCGAGTTTGCTAATAAAGCCTCAGTTATCTTTATTAAACGCTTACCCAATATAGGGTGGCTTAGGTATTCGGACGCTTCAGTTAGATTTTTAATTGCATAAAATTTCGAGGTGTCGGTACTGCCAAGCCCTTGTATTTGCGGGAATATGTACCACATCCAATGGCTGCGCTTGCGGCCGTTCTTTATTTCAGTAAGTGCAGTACCGTAATCACGTTCTTGTGCCTCAATAAATCTATCCAGTGCCATAGCGTTTTACTTTACTAACAGCACCTTTGTTGTAGGGTTTTAGAATATATGACTTTAAAAAATCTCTCCTACGGTTACAAATACCCCATTTGAGCCCTGGTTACCGAAACCGTAATCAACAGCGATATTTGTTTTAGAAACTTTGTTTAGCTTAATGCGCAAGCCTGCCCCGTAGCCCGCTTGCATGCGTTCCAGGCTACTGCCGGGGCTGGCCGAGAACGATTGCCCGTTTACAAACACAACGCCGCCCAATAAGCCGTTTGCGGTGATGCCATAACGGTACTCGCTTTCCAGGTAAACCATTTGTGCACCGCGAAAGCGGCCCTGTATGTAACCACGGCCCGTGCCGTTGTTTTGGTCCCAGGTGGTGGCCGGTAAATCAAGGTATGGTGGCCTGCCGGTAAGCACCACCCAGTCGTAACTCCAAAGCGCCAATACATTCTTTGAATTTTCGGGGAAGCGATAATATTTGCGCACATCTACAATGAGCGATTTCCATGATGAGGTGCTGCCCAAAAACTTTTTGTTATCCCTAAATATAAGCGAGGCATAAAAGCCGCTGGTAGGGGTTATGGTGCTGTTACGCATATCAACAAGTGCATTTAACGTTATGCCCGATGATACGGTATGGCTTTTTTCACCATACAAGGCATAGTCGGATGTTGAGCCATCGGGATTACCTTCTTCAGAGATCCCGTAATGGTTATCATAAATAAAACCGGCACCTGCGTAAAAATTACCCACTATTTTCTTCAAGACAGTTTCGGCTACACGTATAAGCGTATAGTCCATGGGATTGTTGTTGCTGACACTCGAATTGCTGCCCAGTCCGAAAGTGCTTTGAGGATATTTGTAAAATTTAATATCGCCAATGTAATTAAAGGCATTGTTCTTTGTCCAGATGTTTGACTGTATGGGTATCAAGATCTGCTTTCGCTGTGTGTAAGCTGCGTTTGATGATATGGTTGAAATGCGCGACTCCGGCGACATGCGGAAAGCAATATTGCCGGATATAGTGGCAGCCAATTTTGTTTGCAATGTATAGCCCACCGCCGGTAAAATTGATATAACGGGCTTGCTGCCAATTACCGCTGCCTTGTTCTCGGTTTTGGAGTGTTTGTTAAAAATGCCCCGAATTACGTCATAAAGGTCCTTTTGCTGTATGGTGTCTGCGCTTGAAACCACGAGCGTATCATTCATACGAAGATGGCTCAAGGGAATAATGGATTTCCTGTCCTGCGCCCTTACCAGAGCAGGCAAAGCCAATAAGGCAGCCAATAGCAATGGTATTGCAGCTTTTTTCATGTAGTAGGGGTTAGTTACGTAATGCTGGGGCAAATATAGATTTTAAAAGAAGACCTGCCTCCATAGGCGGCTATATTAATAGGGCGATAATCTCCCATAGTTGAAACTGTGCGGAGCGTTACGCGTTAATAAAGAGTGAATTATGAGCAGTGCAATAATATAAGCCGTACTGTGGATGTGTTTAATCTATTTTGTTAATCATGAAAAAATTAGTCATTGCCATCTTATTTATTGTTTCAGCGCAAAACACATTTGCCCAAACGAAGCAGGAAGTACTTAAAATATTTTGGCCGGAAGAATATAAGTGGAAGATAGGTTCGAACCAAAAAAGCGGTACCCAGCAAATGGTTGAACTTATTCCGGGTAACGAAACGTTGCAAAACTGGTAAATCATTGGTTCGATGTTGGTTTTAAAGGGCGCGAAGCGACCGCTGGTAGCTATTCCGCCGGTGATATTGGCATCGATGAAGAAGCGTGCAAAAAACGCTACGCTAATGGTTATAGAGCAGAGCCAAACCAATGGCTACAACCGGATACTGTTTAAAATACAGGCTTCAGGCTTTTACGATAGCCCTAAGCCCGAATCGCAACTGTATTATGTTATACAGGGCCGATCTGCATTATTCATCAATTTTGTGGCTGTTAAGCAGCCTATGCTTTCGCCACTATTTTTGGAGAAATGGGCTGTGATTTTTAAGAAGAGCAAAATCACTATTCAATAACGAAGTATTGCGCTTTGTTACTACACCTAATTTCTTTTACACTTCTTGTTAATCAGCATTGAATGCACAAGTGACTAATAGCAGTTGGCTGCCTATTAATAGGTAGTGCATGCTTACGTACGCTGTCTTAACCGCTCCTTATATCATTAATGTATTAACTATTGGTTTTTAATTTAAACTAATAAAAAACAATAATTATTCTTTAAGGTTGTACTTGCATGGATGAGCATTTGTTTTTGAAAGGGCAGCGGGTTATTACCAAACGGGGAGAAGAGGGAGAGGTAGTTGATGCGATAGGTGATACAATTACCGTAAAACTTGACAACGGCGATGAGATTGAATTACCATCAGCCGATTTGATTGACAATAATAGTGCTGGGTAAATGTAAATGCATATGGATACCGACAAAGAATATAACAATCATTACGTGATAAAACCCGAGGTATGGTTAGCTATACTTTGGGGCATCCTCACATTGGGGACATTAGCTGTTGGTGTGATACATGGGCTATAAAAATCATGAATTAACATAACTCAGGATGCACTTTATTTTGGTTATGTTATGACGTCCAGACCACAGTCGTAACAATTGCTTGATGATTTTAAAACTCAATTGTTTTAAAGCGATTGCAATAAAAAAGGGGCTCAAAGCCCCTTCATATAACGGTTAATATCAGATTATTAATAGATATCAATTTACATCAAACCATAGTTTAGTTGTGAGCACATCAGCTCCCTGGTTTGCTACGGCAGCCTGGTAACTTGTCCGGTTTAAAGATTGTTCTGTGCCGGGGTAAATAAACCTTAATGGCAGCTTCCCGCTTAGTGTTCCGGCTACAGCCGGTTGCAATTGGGGATAATCTAACCTGCGCCATTCTGCATAGGCTTCCAAACCTTGTCCAAACAATGCTATCCATTTTTGTTCACCAATGGATTTTTTATAATTTGTGGCATCGTACTGCACCGCATTTGATGCCAAATAGGTATCAACTGCCGCAGTTGTTGCACCATATTGCTGTAATGAGGCCTGGATAGCTTGTCTATAAAAGCTTTCGGCGTTGTCGGTTGTAATACCCCTGGCGGCGGCTTCTGCCCGGTCAAATAAAGATTCGGAATAGCTTAATATAACGGCAGGTGCGTTTGGAGCCAAAAAGTAGGTGCCCGGTTTAGATGTTTTGGTAAAGCCAAGGTTGCTGGCATCGCCAACAAGCAATCCGTTAGGTATACCAACATAAGTAGCTGGCGTGGCATCTTGTGTTTTGCTTGCATAAACAGGCAGGCGGGGGTCGGCCAATGCAAAAAGCTTATCAACAATTGTTTTACTGATGCGGTAATCGTCACGTGTATCAAACAGGTTGCTTATAGGGTTTTGGTTTGGTGAAGCCTGGTAAACCAATTGTGCCGTTTCGTTATTAGCGCTTATATAACTTCCACCTTCGGTTTGTATTTCCGTAATCACTTGTTTGGCTTTTTCCGGTTCGCGGTCGGCTATCCGGAGTGCAATGCGCAGGCGGAGGGAGTTGGCAAACTTCTTCCATAACGCAATATTGTTGGCATAAATTACGTCACCTAGAATTGCAGGTCCGGTTGTGTTCAAAAGGCTTTGCGCTGCTTTTAAATCATCAAGCAAAGCAAAATACACATCCTTTTGCTTGTCATAAGCTGGTGTTAAGTACTCGTTGATATTGGTAGCTTGCTTATATGGAATATCTCCGTAAGCATCTGTTAAAAGCTGAAATACCCATGACCGGAGTACCAATGCTACGCCCTTGTAATTGGGGTTTGATTGTGCATCGGCCAATTTGATGATCTGGTTTAGGTTTACAATGCTTTTCGTGTAACCAACCGTCCATAAATCCTGGAAAGATGTGTTGGTATAAATGTATCTGTCGGGGTCAGTATATTGAATTTTTGCCCAGTGCTGTACAAAAAGCAAACTTGCATCCATGTTATTGGCCGTTCCCCAATAGGTATCTGCAGTTGCTTTGGTGGCCGCCGTTAACAAGTAATCGGGTTGGGCAGTTTGAGAAGCGTTAGGATTTTGATTGATCTCTTCCAAATCTTTTCTGCATGACGTTGCCGTCAATATGAACGTTGCTGATAATATGGTGGTGATGTATTTGAATTTCATGGTAGTTAGAATTTAAGGTTAATGTTAAAGCCTATATTGCGTACGGTAGGCAGTGTAAGGTCTTCCAGGCCCTGGCCGTTGCCTGTATTGAAGGCAGTTTCCGGATCGATGTTCGGTACGTTTTTATGGATGATCCATAAGTTACGGCCCACTAGTGAAACAGTTGCCGATTGCAAGCCTACTCCCTTCACCCATTGCGACGGGAACGTGTAACCAATTTTCACTTCGCGTAGTTTAACGTATGATGCACTGTAAACAAATGCCTCATCCACATTGGTAAAGCCTTTATAGTAGGATTGGGCCGACAAAATTGTTGTGTTTGGCGTTCCATCGGCCTTTACACCTTTAAATACCATACCGTCATCATAAACTGTCTCACCGGCAGGGGCCGTTGCTCCGTTGCTTACCTGCACCGCAGGTACAGATGTGTTATTACCCGGGTAGTAATAGCTTAAGCCTCCATTGGCTGCACCCCGGCCGGGTAGGGTTGAGGCAAGCACCCCTGTGTAAGTGCCCGTACGATTGGTGTTTGAGTATATGGATCCGCCTATCCTGGCATCCACTAAAAAGCTCAGGTTAACACCTTTATAAGTGAAACTGTTGTTAATGCTTCCAAGCCAATCCGGCGTGTATTTGCCCAGGTATTGTTTTGCAGGGTTTATAACCGGCGTGCCGTTTGCACCTATAACAATTTGTCCGGACGCATCACGTGTGTAAGCGTTACCAAACAACGTTCCGTATGGCTGGCCAACGGCTGCCAATACTTGCACCGTACGGTTGGTGCCCAAAATGTAGCTTTGCAACTGGCCGTCGTCATCTAGCGATACCACTTTGCTTTTGTTACGTGAATAGTTAACGGTAACATCCCAGGTAAAGCTATTTGATTTTACCGGTGTGGCGCTTAACTGAACCTCCAGCCCTTTGTTATTTATACGGCCTCCATTGATTAGTTTTTGTGTATAGCCGGTTGTTGGGCTAACATCAACGTTTAATATCTGGTTTACGCTATTGGTGTTGTAAACACTTACATCAAGCCTTATCCGGTCTCTTAAAAAGCCTGCTTCAAAACCAGCCTCGCCAGAAGTTGTTGTTTCGGGTTTTAAATCGGGATTTAGATTGATGCTTGCAGCGCTCTGCTGCGGATTAGTACCAAATGGCGCCGTAAAATTGTACGTATTGATTAACTGGTAAGGCGTTGTTGCTTTACCCACTTTAGACCATCCGCCCCGTAGTTTTAAATAGCTTAAGGCATCGCTTTTCCAGTCTAAGGCTTCTGATACTACCAAGCTGCCATTGATTGAAGGATAGAAGTAAGATAAGTTTGCTGTAGCTAGGGTGGATGACCAATCGTTACGGCCTGTTAAGTTTAAGAAAGCATAGTTTCTGAACCCGATTTGTGCCGATGCAAAGTAACTGTAGGTTTTAAGCTTCCCATAGTAATTTGATGACACCAAAGGGTCGCGCGAGTTGCTTAGGGTATATAATCCTGCCACAGCCAGCTTGGGTGCTATCTGGTCGTTTTGCTCATTAAGTATGGTGCTGATGTTACCACCTAAAAATCCATCGAACGAAAAATCTTTGTTAAGTTTTTTGGTGTATTGTAATCGCGCCTCGGTATTAGTTTCGTTAACAGTATATGCGTCCTCTTCATACGATCCGAAAGGCGTTCCGTTGGTACCGTATGCCACTTTGATTTTACGACGGTCGTTATAATAATCGGTACCTGTGCGGAAATTTGCAGATAGGCCGTCAATGATCTTATAATTCAGTTCCACACTGCCAATAATTCTGTTCTTGTGCTGGGCTACGGTGTTTTCGTAAGCAATAAAATATGGGTTGCTGTAATAGCTGTTGTTCCAATTAAAGGTATTTCCGTTTGCATCCCTGTAATTTTTTAAGCGGTTGATATCCACCTGGCGTCCAAACCAGGTAAATTGCAGCATGGTGCTGGTTGCGCGCCTGCCATACGCCCCCGGCAGGTTACCAGCATCGTCCTTAATGTAATTGGCTATTGTTGTAACAGTCAGTTTTTTAGTAGGGCGGAAGGTTGAATTCAGCATAATCGAGTTACGGCCCTGAGATGAATTAGGTACCACGCCCGTTTGATGTAAATTGTTATAAGACACCCGGTAATCAAACTTTTCGCCGCTACCTGCAAGTGCAACACCGTTATTTAAGGTAACACCTGTATTGAAAAAGTCGCGTACGTTGTTTGGATGCGCCACAAACGGAACAGCCTGCCCGTTTGAGTAAAACTGCGGTATAAGCCTGCCATCCAGTGGCGGGCCCCAGCTTTCGTCAACTCCGTCATTGATACCGCCGCCCTTACCATCTACGTAGCTAAACCTGCCGTTTGAGCCTTGTCCAAACTGGTTCTGGTAATCCGGGAAAACTTTAAGCGTAGCGAATGATGTGTTGGAGTTGATAGTTATGCCAAGCCCCTTGGTGCCCTTGCCTGTTTTGGTTTTTATGAGGATAACTCCGGCCGCAGCGCGCGACCCATAAAGGGCCGCTGCATTTGGGCCCTTCAACACGCTCATTGATTCGATATCCTCGGGGTTGAGATCTGCTATGGCATTCTGAAAATCCCTTGAACCGTTAGTTCCCTGGAATTGCGAGTTATCTACAATAACACCATCTACCACAAATAGCGGTTGGTTGTTACCCGATACAGATGTTTCGCCGCGAATGATAATGCGGGACGAACCCATATCGCCCTGGCTGCCTGTAACCTGCAAACCGGCTATTTTACCAGAGAGTGCGTTGACGAGGTTTGTTTCTTTTGCTTCCGAAATATCTTTTGATTTAAGCCCCTGAACGGCGTAGCCCAGAGATTTTTTATCCTTAGATATATTTAGCGCAGTCACAACAACCTCATTTAAAGAATTAGGCGCTTCCTGCAGTACAATTTGTAATGGATTGCTGGTGTTGGTTACTTTAATTTCCTGAGTGGTAAAACCAATGTATGATATCCTTAAGATATCATTTGCGTTTGCATTGAGGGTAAACTTACCCTGTACATCTGTTTGTGTACCGTTTGTGGATCCTGTTACCCCAATGCTTACACCAGGAAGTGGCTGGCCGTCGGCCCGGGCGGTAACAACACCGCTTATTTTAACAGCCTGTGCATTGGTAAGTTGCACGCTTGCAAACAGCAATAATACTGCCGATAAAAATTTATAAATTTTGAACATATTAAATGTGTAAAGGTAAAAAACGACTAGTGAGCGCGTTTTAAAACGCCTCATGAGTATTAAATAATAAGTGGTATTTGGCGCGATGTGGCTATAAATAGCAGCGCGGTATGGTTAACGTGAACAGCAGCAGCAACACATTAAAGAGGAGCGGAAAGAAGAAGATGACGAGGTAGCTTTACGTTGCAATGTTTGCAGTTTTGGTAAAGGCGGCTTAGTGTAAATGTTTGTATTCATATATAGGGCTGTAAAAAATAAATTCGATTAATGTAGTAGCTATTTATTGGTCTTATCAATTATTTAAGATGGCTGCGGATAGAGATGATGTAATGAGTGCCCAAAGGGCATGCATAATTGCAAACATTATCTTTTCTGCATTGCTGCAGGCAGGAATTAGCACCTTTATACTTTTGGCGTACAGGTTGCTAAGACATCATCGGGCCTTTCCCTCAGTCTTTCTTGATAATTAATTAAGAACCTTGACGATGCAAATATATAAATTAATATAATATCTATAGAAATAATAGAATTAATCTACGCATTTTTAATGCGCGACTAAATGCTTAAATACTTTTTGGGTGTAACTTATTGGTGATCTCGAATGTGTAAGAGTCAGCGTTGCATAATAATCTTGCCTATTGAGCACTTAATCCGGTGTAACGCATTAATCTTTTTGCCGTCTTGTTAGTATGATTTCAGAATTCAAACCTGTTTACCCTGTTTCGCCTTTGCTTAAGGAATATATCTATTGTTTTTATACCCTTAAAAGCGATGCTGATAATTTTCAGAGCAGACACTATTCTTTTCCTCACACCTTTAACGCTGTTACAATTTATTGCGGGGCAAGTATTCATTATACTGGAGGGCAACTGGCTGTAACAGGGAACGGATCGAACAATATATCATGCGTGCTGCAAGGCAAACGTCAAAGCCCTTTACTTGTCGATATGGGAGGCGTCCTTTCCAGAGTTACCATCCTATTCAAACCTTTAGGGTTAAATCATTTCATCGATGAGGCGCTTGGAGACCTAATCACCGCCGACCCTTGCCTCTTCAATGCCTGGACTATACCTGCAGACTTATTCGACGATACCCGGTCGGTACAAATGCAGCTATTGGAGAACCTGCTTATCCGCTATTACAGACCATTTACTCAACGGAGTTTGCAACAAGCACTTGAATTATTGGCTGATGTTCATTCAGATCGCTCGATGGAAATGGTCGCAGCCACAGCGGGGCTATCACTCAGAACATTCAACCGGCTATTTAAAAAGCACCTCGGTGTTTCACCTATTACCCATCAGCGCATCGCCCGCTTCCGATACTCGCTGGAAAATAAGCTTTTCGATGAGCGTTCTAAAAGCCTCAGCGATATTACGCACGAAAGTAATTTTTATGATCAGTCATATTTAATTAAATTCTACAGGCAATTCACTGGTTCCAATCCAAGTGATCTGTTATGCAAATTAGCACAAGTGGGAGACAGCAGGCTGGTGTTTGAGTTTAAAACTTACAACCCGGTAAAGTCTGGCTGAAAAATACTATCACGACACTTGAATAAGCAGTTACTTCGTGTCATGATCAGATTTTTGAAGTGCTGCTTTTTTTTATTTGCGATCCTATCTTCTAACAGCGTAATCGCACAAACTAAACCGGCTAACCTATATGACTCTGCCAGGGTCTACTACGAAAAAAGGGATTTCAAAAAAGCCTACCACTTTTATGACACCTTTTATGCGGACCCACATCATGGGCAAAGTAATTATGATACTTTCTACGCCGCAGTAGCGGCCTGCCAATCAGGGCAGACTGAAAAAATCGCTTATTATTTACGACGTTCGGCAGAGATCGGTTATGACCTGTCCTCATACGATACATTTGCCAATGATCCGCTCGCAGCCTGTTTGCACAACCGCCCGGAGTGGAAAGCTTTTATAGAACCGTTCAGGTTTAAGGCCGATTCGGCGATGAGATCACTTAAAGAGATCACGGATATGTTAAACGACACGACCGTACGGGTGAATAAATCGCTACTTACAGAAGAAGCTTATCTTGCGAAGCTGGCAGCTAGAAGCACACCGCAGCAGTTGCTCAAGCGCCTAAAAGACTTTAATGCTTTTCCATCACCAAAGCGTACCGGCTTCTGGACGCTCTACTATGTAAAAGCTGGCGACTCGCTAAACGTTCCGTTTTTGGTTTATATACCTAAAAGTTACGATGCAAAAAAGGCCAGTTCGCTGTATGTTTTTATGCATGGAGGCGTTGGCGGCCCTAAAAATTTCAGCAACCCGGCGTATGAGCCTCGCAGCCAGGCCAAGCTTTTTAAACGGGCATTTGAACAGAATGCATTCATTATTTTTCCGTTTGGTAGAAAAGGGTTTAACTGGCTTTACAATCAGGACGCGTTCGAGAATATTTTAAAAGAAATTAAGCACGTAAAAACGCTTTACCATATCGATGATAATCGTGTGTACATTGGCGGTCATTCCGATGGTGGTAGGGGGGCTGTTTGGTTTGCTATGAACAAGGCTACTCCATTTGCCGCCTTCTACGGCATCTGTTATTTTCCTTCAATCTACACTGGTAATACCACGTTACGTAATCTGCATAATCAAACCCCGTTTTACAGCGTCAGCGCTACAAACGATCAGCTTTTCCCACTCAGCATGGTCAATAATGTACTTGATCAGGACGTTAATGCTGGTGGTAATTGGCACCGCCGTGTAATCAGAGGCACCCATGGTCTTCCGTATGCTACGCCTGACAGTGTTTACTTTCTTTTCGATTCGCTTGCCAGCAATCGTCGGGAACCCGCGCCCAAAAAATTGGTTTGGGAAACTGACGACGTCAGAAATGGAAGCTACTATTGGGTAAATATTAATCAGCTTGATACAGCTGCCACACCTGCTGCTTGGCACACGCCCATCCAACCCATGATAACCAATCAAGAAGGTAAAACAGGTAAGGCCAACTTTTTTAAACACAAGAGCGGCGCTGTTCGGGCCATGGTAAGCGATAACGTGATTGATCTTCAAACCTCTTGCGTTAAGGAAATTACAATCGATATTGTTACGGAACTTATCGACATTAAAAAACCGGTAACAATCCAAATTAACAAACAAAAATGGTTTCAGGGTATTATCATGCCTAATAAAGCAAAGATGCTCGCAACCTTTTTGAAGACAGGCGACCGCTCACAACTGATCCTTAACTCATTTACTTTTAAAATTACTCCATGAAACGCTTTATATTGATGCTCATAGTGGTCTGCAGCAGCGTTGTCATTCCACAAACTCTTACGCATTTTTTTATCACTTTTCTTTAAAAGAACCCCTTATCCGTTCGCGATGTAGTAAACCCCATTCTGCGATCTTATCTGAAAGATCTCTTAGTGACATTCCATAATCTGACACGCTATAAGTAACGGATGGTGGCTTGGTGTCGTTCACCTGACGTTTAATCAGACCATTAGCTTCGAGATCCTTTAACTCCCGGCTAAGTACCTTACCAGATAGCGGTTCGATATCGTTTAAGATTTCCGAATAACGCATGGGCTTATAACAGAGACGGGCCAGAATGGATAATTTCCATTTACCGGCTAAAAGCTCCATCGTGTCATCTAGTGCCCGAATTTTTTTTAAACAATCATCAAACGGTGGTAATACCGGTTCCGCATCCTTTGATCCCATATAGTTACTTTTATGTCACAATGACCCCTCGATAGTCACCATTACTTTTGGTCCTAAAGTTACCTATTGACACTGACTAACCCTACATTTGGGGAAATTATATCGATATGAGTTTACTAACAGATCTGGAGTGGCGTTACGCTACTAAAAAAATGAACGGTGAAAAGGTTCCGCAAGAAAAGCTGGATTATATATTAGAAGCCGCGCGTATGGCGCCATCATCATCGGGATTGCAACAGTATAAAGTGATTGTAGTTTCAGATAAAGCGTTGCTGGAACGAATCAGGCTGGTCGCGTATGATCAAAGCCAGATTACTGATTGTTCCCACTTACTTATTTTTGCCGCCTGGGATGGCTATACAGATGAACGGGTAACCAAAGTGTTTAATTACATGATGGATGAACGTGGCTTGCCACACGAAACCATGAATGCATACAAGCAGGTCATCCTTGATCTGTACGAGCGTTCTGGCCAGGAATGGCAGGCCCATCATGCAGCTAAGCAAAGTTATATATCCTTTGCAATGGCTATCGCTGCTGCTGCGGAGCAAAAGGTGGATGCAACGCCTATCGAGGGCTTTTTACCAGACAAGCTTGATGAATTACTTAATTTAAAAGGGTCAGGATATAAAAGTACGGTCATCCTTCCATTGGGATACAGGGAGCCCGGGCAAGATTGGCTGGTTAATATGAAAAAAGTCCGCACGCCAAAAGAGTTGTTTGTTACAGAAATGACACTGGCTGACGCGTGCAGTTCAGTGGATCTTCCAAAGCCTATGACTTTGGACTCCTTTGCCCAGAAAGCAGATTAATACAAAAGTAAGGGTGGGTGGATTTACTCACCCTTGTTCAAGCTCACCTAAGGGATTAATACATTTATTATGATAGGCTTGCATGACTCAATAAATAACAGGATTGGGCTTGAAGACAACTCATAAAAGCGTTGAGAAACGAACAGGAATGATAGCTGCAAGCTGCAATTTTACTTTGAGTCTATTGTTTCCATGTGGTAGCTGCTTATAGAGGTACCTTAAGACAAGAAGTTATTTTTTACATTGAGCTTTAATGGTATTGGAATCGAAGGTTTGAAATAAGATCGTTCCGAAGTCTTTGTCCGAACACAGGGTCTCAGTCCTATTTCCGTCATTCCAGTTGATGTTTTCCCCGTATCTTGAAAGAGCAATTTCATTTGAGGTTTTGTTGACTTTAAACGTGATATACTTCTCAGAGGCATATTGGTCGGGTACTTCATTTAAAAGTTCAAAGGTGAAGTAATTATTCTTCACAACTAACCTTTTAAAAGCATCTCCAAAATTACTCGGATAAATATTCTCATTTATCAGGACGTTGTATTTTTTATTCTGGTCATTCATAAAAATCGCGATCGGGGCTACCTTAGTTGCTGGGTCTTGTGCACTGACGTAACTATTATTGCCGAAGACGATGATCCTATCTTTGAAAGTATCCGAATTGAGATCGCACGCTATATCTTCTAATACAAAATACTTTTTTGCTGCAATAGAATCTATGATATGTTTAGCGTCGAGGCGGGTTTGGGCTGCCGGACTTTTATACTTAAAAAATTTTGTATATCCTTCTTTAACATCTATCAGATTCAGCGTTTCATATCTCCCGTTCTTGTAAAAGATCACCTACCAGGGGCTGGCATGCCTGGGGATTTTGCTGACGGTATTTTTATTGTCATATACAATAATCTTGCTATCATCGTAATTTTTATAAAGAACTTTTAAAGAATCCAAATAGCCCGACGCTTCAGCAAAATAGGCATTAGCATCATCTGCAATCGTGTAGAAGCTTTTTCCATGTTTCCTTTTTAGTGCTTTGATACTTTCTTCGCCTGGGGCAATAAAGATTACCCCGCTACCTTTCAAGACAACGGTATCAGCTTTTGATGGCGTAGGAATCTTTGCTTGCTGTGAGCTATTGCAAGCAATGGAAACAGCAACAAGCAAAACCACTAAAACTTTAATTTTATTAGTCATGGCTTAGTTAACAATGTAATAACAACCTATCGTGGTTAATACAACATAAAAATTGATAAGTAGTTGAAGGTATCTTGCGCAACGTATAAAATGTAGTTTATCCAAGCCGATGGTATGAGAGGTTTAGCTATATAATTTTGTTAATACTATAACTCCTTATAAACGGCTACGAATAAAGCCAAATTTTGTCCGATAATCTTAATATTCATATGACCATCTAAATGCGGATGTTACAATTCGAGCGCCTTTTTGGTGAGGGGATCAAAGTGAATAAGGTAATAAGCTCCAAGTGTATTTCCATCAAAAGCATCTCTCTGTACAACTTCTTTGGGTGTATAAAGGAGATTAATTTCAAAGCTGTCGTGCATTAAGCCGGCTAAGTCGCTAGCTTGAGTCGCATCCAATACCGGCTCAATACGGTAATGAATACCGGAATGCGGCAACTGGAATATAATCGGCGAATAGCCCAATCCCAAGAACCGACCTGTGGGACGCCCCACAGAATAAAAATTGTCCCCGGCGGCCAAATGATATTCAGTCCTGGCATGGTTCTTAAAAACAGCCTTGTCTTTGTTGTCAGTCAATAATTCCTTTCATAGTTTTCCGGATGAAACTTTTTTATCGTTAGTAAATATCATAATAGCTTGGCTTCGGTGTTCCGTTGCTGTATCTCTTCCTCGGTCTGTAGCAAACGCTTTTCTTTAATGTTGCTTTCTGCCGTCGCCTGAATAATTTCAATGAACGGCCGCAATTTTGCTTCAAATCCCGGAAATGCTAACTGGTAGTTACCCTGGTGTTGTTGTAATGCTTTGGACAGGGCCGCTGCGCCCATTAGGGACAAAGGGCCACCCTGACCTGCTGCTGGCGAAGCGCAGTAAGCCGCATCTCCGATGAGCGCCACCCGCCCAGCTGACCATTGAGGCATTTTTATCTGGCAGCACTTGTCAAAATAAAAATTATCTGATTGGTCAACGATCGCCAATAATTCATCAACCCGCCATCCTTTGCCCGCAAATTGATCGGTGATCATCTGCCTATGTTTTGCTATGTCCCGGTAGTCATAAATAATCTCTTGATCCGACAAATACATGAATATTATGTCTGTCTTTCCATTGTATGCATTCAGCATTACCGACCTGTATGGCGTGCAATATATCTGCATAGTTCGTTGCGGCACCAAAAGGCTGGGAACGATGCTGATCGAAGGACCGAGGAAAATATTGTAGTCACTTTCAGGTCCGAACCAAAGCTTACGGATATTGGAATGTGAACCGTCAGCACCGATCAACAGATCAAAAGTGCGAGGCGCAGCTTTTTTGAATGAAACAGTTATGACGTCATTTTCTTCAAATAATGTGCTGACACTATCATTGAAGATAAATTCCACCCGATCGCCCAAAGCGCTGAGCATGACGTTTACGAATTTGTCGCGCTCAATTTCAATTCCATCTTTGGCGCCGGGTTGATCAACGTCTTGTTTGCTAAGTACTATGCTGCCATCCGTTTCATCGTCTTTGTTTTTAAATTCAATGCGGTCCACGCCGAGTTGATGGCTTTTAAACTGTTCGTAAAGGCCCATTTGTTTAATGAGATCTACAGATTCGGGCGTCAGGTCTATCGCTCCGCCTGCTGTCTCCGCGATTGCTCAGCCATTTCCACTAAAGTAACATGGTAACCAATGTGTTCCAGCCACCAAGCAGCCGAAAGGCCAGCAATGCTTGCCCCAGAAATAAGGATTTTTTGATCTTTTATCATTTTCATGCGCTATATCTTTATAGCACAAAACTGGACAAGTTAGAGAGGAGAGGATAGAACAATTGCGACAAATCATTACCAAACGTTGCTTTACGCACCTTTATCTGTTTGGCAAACGCAGCAGCAGTAATGCCGCTGTAACGCTTAAATTCCCGGTTTATATGAGATTGATCCGCATAACCGAGTTCATGAGCCAGGCCAGCAACATTTAATTCCGGATCGCCCCACAATCTATCACGGGTTTGCTCAAATCGCATTAATCCGGAAACGTCTTTCACGGTGCGCCCTGATGAGGCTTTAAATTTACGCTCCAGCGTTCGAACCGTCGAATGAGCCGCTTCCGCAACGGCTGCAATTGGTAAAGCGCCATTGCCCTTCACCATTGCTTTACCAGCTTTGACTAGTAAGGGCTTGCCGTTTGATGCCGTGTAGCGTATTAGAAACCAGTCTTGCACCAAATTTAATACCTCACTAATCTTATCTTGTTCAAGCAATATACTCAGCTCCTTTTGCAGCGACGCGATAGGATGTGTTGCCTTGGTAACTACGCCTGCTGGAAGAGTAGGCAAATCAAGCAATTTATATACTGCTCAAGGGTAGCATTTAACACCAATGATCTGCAAACGGTTTTTCGCCCGGAAATGAACAGTCCGGTCCAGAAGTCCAACAATAAAGGGTGAAGACATTGTTTCTTGAATATCATTATAGTGCAGGGCCACGTCGCCTGCAAAATAAAAAATGATCTCTGCATTGACGTCCGGGAGTACTTCAAAGTCAGATGGTTTGCTACCAAAGTCTTTTTCCAAATACCAAAACCTATGAATTTGATCTTTTAGCTTTTCATGAGATCTTATTTGCAAATATTGCATTATTAATTTGCGATATACTAAACAATGCTTAAAGATATATTATGCATAAACAAATGTGTATGACTTGCAAGTTATAAAATTAACAACAGTGGATTATGCACCTATTAAGACTCGAAAAAATCAACATTGATCTATGCCGGTGCATACTCTAAAAATTGTTAAATACCCACAAAAATTTAAAATCACTAAATTGCGATTTTACTGACTTTATGTCGCAGAGAAATTAACAAGATGAGAATACAGCAATTATTTATACTTCTTTTATGGTTTGCCCTGACTTCGAATTTGGCTACAACCGGGCCTGTACCAAAAGGTTACACAAGCGTAGCAGATTTTGGAGCAACCGGTAACGGAAAAGACGCAACCAAAGCGATTCAGGCAGCAACTAACAGCGGCAAAGCGATCTACTTTCCTCCCGGGAAATACCTCGTTTCAAAACCCATCAGTCACTTGGGCAAGGTAATTTGGAAGGGTGCAGGCAGGCAATCTATTATTTATGGCGATGGTATTATTTTAAATGTTATTAAAGGTACTAACTCCGTTATAGCAAGTTTACATTTCCAAAATATTACGGCGCCAATAATTATTGGGCGCAGTACCGGTAACTTAAGGAAGATCATATTACATAAAAAAGCAAACACTGGTGGTTATCAGCCTACTGTAAATGATACAGACATTTGGAATAGCCTGACAGAAAAAGAAAAAAAGCAAGATGTAGGTCCGAAAATTAGCTTTTCAGGTAAAGCTACCGGCATTTTAGTAGATCACATAACAGGCAATTTCGTTTCAATATTTATAAATGATGCATCCTATTCTACGATAAGTTTTTGCGATATAATAGGCGGGAAAAACAGTGTAGGTGCAATAGCTTTTAGTAATTTAAACGGGCAAGACGGTATTGGAAATGTAGCAAAAAACAACAAGGTAAAATACGCAAGCTTTAACGGAATTGTTTTTCTTGCCAATCATGATGGTTATATTCAAAACAATGTAACTGAACATTGCGGAGAGTCTGGCGTAAAATTATATCAGGGAGATATTGGAGGCTTAAACGCCCGCAATTACAAAATTCATATATTAAATAATGTTTCGAGATACAATTTTTATGACGGGTTTGATTTAACTACAGATAACCCGA
Organism: Mucilaginibacter pallidiroseus; assembly: GCF_007846085.1. Classification (GTDB taxonomy): domain Bacteria; phylum Bacteroidota; class Bacteroidia; order Sphingobacteriales; family Sphingobacteriaceae; genus Mucilaginibacter; species Mucilaginibacter pallidiroseus. Next base: position 118,543 of record NZ_VOEJ01000005.1, on the reverse strand, counting down.
GAACTGGCACCCGAAATACCGGACATACGATAAAAGGGAATTTATCAGAGTATAATAAGCAAACAGGTTTTTATTTGGACGGAAGGGGTAACTTATTCAGCGGCAATAAAGCTCAATATAATGCAGGATCGGGTATAGCTGCATTTGTTTTCGGCAACAAAATACAGCAAAATATTTTTTATAATAACAATTTAAATAATACACCCACCGGCGTTCACGAAATGGTTATTGACGGCGATAGTAATTTTTTGACAAGTAATACTATAACAAGGGATAAGCCATTAAATGGATATGCAATCTATGCAACAGGCTCAAACACGATAAGTAATAACAGCGCCAAAGGCACAACTTTTTTCTTTGGAGTTGAAGGGGCTGTAAAGGCAATTTTATCTCAAAACACAAATTTGTAAGACCAATATCTTCTAAACTGAATTTTAAGGAGCGGATGCCGCCTTAAGCCTAACTGGCAATTTCATAAGTCAACTTTTAAAAAAAGCAGACTTGTGTTTATAAAGTTTGTAAATAACGGGTTGCTAACTGCTGATAAGTTTTAAGCTAATGCAAAAAGTACTAATATTTTGTTGAGGTATTTGCTTTTACACCTGTGTTATAATCACACAAAGGCCACTATATGTTTTGCCAGTTATTATTCCTCACCAACTTATAGATAGATCAAATTATCTTTGTTATTATAAAGCTGGCTATTTAATATTATGGCGTAAAATATGTTTTTAGCGATACCACTCACACATATCCTCTTTGATAGTAAATTTACTTTATGAAATGGATCACTCGTGAACGCCCCAAGATCGATCGTATCGCCTGTCCATGGTTGATCAAACGCTTTGTCGATAAAGATGCGGATATCATTTATGTGCCTTACAACGAAGTGATAGTCCAAGCAAAAGCCACCGGCGCCATTCCGTTTGATCTGCCCGGTGTCGAGTATTCCCATTACAATGACCAATGCACATTTGACTACATCATAAAAAAACATCAGCTCAAAGATCCGGCCCTGTTCCGTATCGCCGCTATTGTACGCGGCGCAGATACGGACCGGCATGATTTCGCACCGCAGGCAGCCGGCCTGGAAGCTGTTTTTCGGGGTTAGCTCACGATATAACAGACGACCGGGAATTATTGAGGTTAGGCATGATCATTTATGACGGCTTGTACAATTGGGCTACCCACTTGTTCAAAAAGAAACATGCTCAAGACGGGCCGGTTGAGCAATTACTGTTACAGGTGTATCATCAATATCTTAAACAGGCAAAAGGTAAAAAAGTGCCGGAGTGGGCTCAAACATTGAAAGAAATGATCCAAGACCAACTGGACACGAATATATTCCTGAGTCTGCAACAAGCCTCAGAAGAGCTGGAGGTAAACCCGGCCTATTTGTCACGGGAGTTCTCCAAATATTTTGATAACCTGAGCTTCGGTGATTATATGCGCAAGCTTCGTATCGAAAAGCGCAAGGCCTTATTAAGCACTCGGGCCACAGTTTAACAGAGATCGGTTACCTGACGGGATTTTCTGACCAAAGCCATTTTAACCGGATCTTCAAAAAGGTAACCGGTCATAGTCCATCTGCCTACAAAAAGTCGCTCAAAAAGTAAAATTCAGACCAATGGTTAAATAGATACAATTTTGGTACAGGAATCATTGATAGCCTTGCATTATTAAATACAAGCGTTAATCATGAAAACTACTTTACTTACCTTATTCTCCCTTATCATTTTGGTCAGCAGCTATGGCCAAACACCGACGCAGACCTACCCTAAAGTGGCTGGTTATGTGGGTATCCTACATCCCATCGGCACATGGAGCAGCGCCGGAACCGACACGAACTTTGGCGACCACTACGTACTAGGCATGCCAACCGGTATAAATATCTGGAAAAGCGCTAAGATCGGCTTCTCGGCAGAATTTGTGCCCTTTATCCGGGCGGAGAACGGCAACAGCAAAATGGCCAATTTCATATTCCATCCAGGCGTTCTGGTAGCCTAAGGCAAGGGCTGGATACTTGCTGGTCGCGCAGCATTTGAAACCTCCGGCAGGTACGGACTTACGCCAGTTTTAATTAAACCGTGATCAAGGGCAAGTCTAGCAGCCTTTTCGCGGCAGTGCCCTTACCGTTACGCTTCGGCAATAATAGACCTACTTCGTTCACCATAGGCTTCCAATTCGGTATTGCATTCTGATCATAGTAAAAACTTATTCATTAAAACAGCTCACGCTCTATTTTTTAAAGCTTCGCGCTCTGGGCTTCGGCGGGCCGGTGGCCTGCTGGGTTATATGAACCGCGATTTAGTAGAAAAAAAGCAGTGGCTGACTGAAGAGGAATATAAGGACGATCAATTTGTTGATGCGGTCGCTGTTGCCATGATCACGTCCGTTCCGATGGTGATCACCACCGGCTTTGTTGGTTACCTGTCAACGGTTTCCTGGTGCAAGTGTAGCGGCAGCAGCGACTTTCCTTCCCTGTTTCTTGTTCAAGGTATCGCTTGCGCCATCATTCAAGAAGATGACAAAAATGTCAGCATCAAAGCTTTTGTTAAGGACATTACTGAAGAAGCGATGGGTGCGCTGGTGGGCTCGGTAATTATTATCGCTACCCGCTCAATCATAGATTTTCCAACGGCGTTGATCTTGATAGGAAGCGCGATGGCGCTGATTTACTTGAAGAAAGTACAGGACCTTACCTAATCGCCACTGATGTGACCATTCGCATGCTGGTCAAGGCTTAACAACGAATTATAATTCTTTGTTAATAGGATAAATATTTAATTTGGGCATATTATCATATCAACCTTGACATTCAGGGCAATTATCACAATCACACCGGCTCCATGCGTAAAAGATTTAATCGCCTTATCCTTATCATATTTATTTGCGGACTGACGTGGGCAATGTTAAGCGATCGGCTAATCACGAGCTGGGGACAAGGTTACCCGGATTGGCAGGTGGAGGTTGTGCGCACGATAAATGATGTAAGCTGGTTCAGTGTCGTCCTGATGATCCTTTACAGGCAGGTGACGCTGCAGCAAAGCGCCCTGATCAATTCTGAAGCACAATACCGTGATTTGTTTGCTGCCAATCCTAACCCGATGTGGATCTATAGCATCAAAACTTTACGCTTTGTCATGGTCAACGATGCCTGTTTGGATAAATACGGATACAGTGAGGATGAATTCCTGAACATGTCCATCTTTAATATTCGTCCTGAAGCCGAACATGCACGTTTAAAAGAAATCCTCAAAGATCCGCGCCAGGGCATCAGGCAGGCGGGTATATGGCGTCATGTTAAGGCAGATGGCAAGGAGATCAGCATGGCCGTAACAAGCCATCCGCTTGGATTTAATGGCGAGCCATGTAAGCTTGTAATGGCTACGGATGTTACGGAAGTTTTGGATAAAGAAGCACGCTTACAAACATTAAATGACACTTTGCTTCGGATCGCTTGGTCTCATTCGCATGAATTACGAAAACCACTATGCTCGATCTTAGGCATGTTGCCTTTACTAAGTTCGCCCGAAACGAAAGAAGAACAGGGTAATTTGCTGCATATGCTTGAGGCCTGTGCGTACGAACTTGATGATTCCCTTATCCGTAATTCAAAGGTGATTGAGCAATTGAGTAAGGATAACGGGTAGCTTGTTCTTTCTTTTCCGCGTAGAATAAACGACCTCTATTTATTATTTATATTGCAATTTTCAGATCATTTAATGCAATACTGTTTGCCAAATGCACTAATATACCCACAGCGGTAGGCTCATATCGATTGATTTGCCTAAGCCCCTTTCTAGGCTCATATATTTATACTAATTATTATTGCATCAACGGCTATGATCGACCCTATTATCTAATCAACTCTCCAGATAGACCTAGAATATATAGTAAGACTCGGCCTTTCGAGGCGGAAATCCTGTCAAAGGCGTTCGCCTTCGCGCATACTTGCGTGCTTGTAGTGATAGCTTCCAATAATTTTTATTTTTTTGCCCCATAATCTGGGGGTAAATGGCGACCCGCAGTTGGAAGAAATGGAGACGTTCGCTAATCAGGGCATTACCGCAGTAGCACACATTTGTTTAATTTAATTTTCTTTCACTGAGACGTGGAAGGGCGAAATAAATGTATAGTAATATAATAGGTATAATACTAAGCGATACATTCCAAAAACAAATGATTAAGGCAACCAAGTGCAGTGCTGGAGCAATTGCATATTCTTTAGTCAGAAGTTCTATTAGCCTTGAATCGGCATCTTCGAACAGTTCTTTATTTTTGACTGCGTACCACCAGACGCAGTTGTACAGCAATGTCATCAACAGTAACGTGAAATGATAGATTAATGCTGCCGCTTTTTCATCGGGTTTGCCTACGTGTCTGGCCAATAAGCCTGTGCTAAAGGACATCAGCGTAACAAACATTAAGAACAAGACATTCAAGAGAAGCAAGTATTGGTCAGTTTGCCGGATATAAATAAACATGTTGTGATGGTTGGACCAGGCAATACATATAAACAGGAAAGATGCGGCAAATGCAGCATAATGAGGCCATAGTTTAATAATTTCTTGCAGCAAACCTGTTTCGCTTTCCGGTTTAGGCAATTCCGTAGCAAGCAACGTTGCCGCGATCGCTAAAACAGCGTCACTAAAATACTCAAGCCTGTCAGTTGGTCGATGATTATGCATAAGAAAGTTCTAAAAACAATGTATGGGTTATTGAAATTGAATAGGTATAAAAGAATACTATTGAAGTGCTTGCTAGGATCGTCGCTATTAATATCATACAGGACAGGAAAGCCTGCATCCTTAACTAACAGGCTTTCCTAATTCCAACCACAGCTATTTTGAGAATTATGCGGTTACTACCTCCCGTTCTTCTGATTGTTTTTTAGTGGCACCTTGCTTACCCGGTTTCAAGATCACCTTCGTCCATCCTTTGTCACGGGCATCAAAATGCTGGTAACCAGTTGGCGCTTCATCCAATGAAAGCTCATGAGAAATAATGACGGATGGTTTGGCTTTGCCTGAAGAAATCAAACCGCAAAGCTGACGGTTATAGGCTTTGACGTTTGCCTGTCCTGTTGCTATACTTTGACCCTTTAACCAGAAATTACCAAAGTCGAAATCCATGTGGCCTTGTTTTGCAAGAGGGTCTGCGGCTTTTGGGTCGGGTGCAACATACACACCTACTACACCAATGGAGCCTGTGAACTTAACCGCCTGCACTAGTTCGTTCATGGTGATATTATTATGTTCGTGCCCGTGTTTATCGCAACACTGGTAACCAACGCATTCGCAGCCTCTGTCAGCTCCAACACCATCCGTCAATTCAAGGACTTGGTCAACTGCTGGTGCTTTTGAAAAGTCGATAGGTATGGCACCCAATTCTTCGGCTAATTTCAGCCTGTCCGGATGGTCATCTACTACCATAATTTTGTTAGCACCTTTTATGCCCGCTGAGATCGTTGCCATCAAGCCCACCGGCCCGGCTCCATATATAACCACGTTATCCCCGGGCTTAACGCCCGCCAACTGGGTTGCATGAAAACCGGTAGGGAAAATATCAGATAGCAGTACATAATCATTTTCCTTCTCTTGAGCATCTTCGGGCAGTTTTAAGCAGTTAAAGTCAGCAAATGGTACCCGCAGGTATTCGGCCTGCCCTCCGTTGTAAGGTCCCATTCCGGCAAAGCCGTAAGCAGCACCTGCAAACCCAGGGTTCATGGTCAAACAAAAGGCAGTAAGCCCACTTTCGCAGTTCTTACAATGACCGCAACTAATATTAAAAGGCATACACACCATATCACCTACTTTGATGTTAACCACTGCGTTGCCTACTTCTATAACCTCTCCGAGATTTTCATGGCCGAAAATGCGTCCTTCTTCCATGTCGGTTCGACCTTCGTACATATGCAGGTCCGAACCACAGATATTAGTGGTTGTGATCTTCACCAATACGTCGGTGGGTTGTTCGATCTTTGGGTCGGGCACCTCTGAGACCCTCACGTCCTTTGGCCCATAATAAACTAATGCTTTCATAAAAATTTAATTAAGTGAATAATAATTGTCTCTGGTTGACAAGGCTTAAAGACAAATTGATCTATCCGGCAGGAGCAAATACCGAACGCATGTTATTGTTGGTTTTTTCTTTAAACATCATATATCCTTCTTGCCCCATATCTAATGACAGTTTATGGGTTAGTAAATAGGCGGGATCCACCTCTCCTCTGGCCACTATATCCAGCAATTTGGGAATGTACCGCTGCCCGAACTGCTGGCCCATGCGGAACGTTAAGCCTTTGTTCATGGCCGCACCCATCGGGAACTTATCGACGAACCCACCGTATACACCTATCACAGACACCGTTCCGCCTTTACGGCAAGCCATAATTGCTTGGCGGAGCACAGCAGGCCGGTCGTTTTGCAGCCTGGCATATTGCTTGGCATAGTCATATATTTTTTCGATTCCTGTGCTGTTGGCTTCCATACCCACGCAATCAATACAACGGTCAGGGCCACGGCCGCCAGTCATGTCTTTCAAGGCCTGCAATACATCAACTTCCCTAAAATTTAGAACTTCTACCTTGGCCCTTAAAAGGGCTTGTTCCAGTCTATAAGGATACTGATCTATGGCGATCACCCGGCCGGCTCCCAATAGCCAGGCACTATGCATGGCCATCAGGCCAACGCCGCCTGCACCCCATACCACCACGGTGTCGCCCGGCTCTATTCCCGCGAAGTCGGCCGCCATGTATCCTGTTGGGAATGCGTCAGAAGTAAATAAAGCAGACTCGTTACTTACACCTTCAGGCACCTTAAAACAAGTATTTTCAGCAAAAGGTATACGGGTGTACTCGGCATGGCTACCGGCATATCCGCCTAGAGCATGAGAGTAACCAAATATTCCTGCTACCGGATAGCCATATGCTTTCTCGGTCCATTCGGGTTCGGCGTTGGAGTTATCACACAAGGAGTATTCCTCGCGCTGACAGAACTCACAGCCCCCGCAGGATAAAACAGAGCAAACCACAACTCGGTCGCCCTTCTTCAGTTTTTTCACTTCCGGGCCTACTTCAACAATTTCGCCCATAAATTCATGCCCGATGATATCACCGGCGCGCATAGCGGGTATGTAACCACCTAGCAAATGCAGATCAGAGCCGCATACCGACGATAAAAAGACACGCACAATGGCATCCCGAGGATTAAGAATAGTTGGATCCGGCACAGTTTCCGTACTCACCTTATTGATCCCTTCCCAGCAAATCGCTTTCATAAGTAATCTATTAAATAAAAAAAATGGGTTTAGTAGTTCTCGTCTTTACGGCCAGAGGTTTGACCGATGATGGTTGGGATTTCTCCTGCTTCTAGCAGGCGCTTAAAACGGCGCAAATCTTGTTTAACCAGCTCTTTAAATGCCGGGTTAAGTAACTTGGCCGCCAGTTCACCGGCAATTCCTAAAGGCGGGTGATAGGAAATGGTCGCTTGCACAACGGTACCCAGGTTTGCCTGAGCATCCGTAAATATTACTTCACCAGAATTTTCAACTTCAGAGCCGGGCAGGGAGCGCCAGCTGATGCGGCTATTTTTTTCCTCCTGCTCGATCTCAGCATCCCATGCTATGGTCGTCAGCTTTTCTTTAGTGACAATATTCCGCGGAACTTTGGCCACCCAGTGTGAGCGCTTGCCGCCCGTCTGCTTCACCTCTTCGAGGTACGCCATAAATTTGGGCAGGTTTTCAAGCTGACGCCAAAATTGATAGACTTCATTACGGGGCTTAAGTATCGTCACGCTTGAGGTGACCTCAAAGCCCGCAGCACCGGAATGCGCTGTATCTATTTGTAATGCCTTGTTAATTGCGCAAAAACCGGAGACTCCGCGTAACACCAGGTAAGCGCCTGCAGTAGTCAGACTTTTTCCGACAGCGGTGTCTTTCTTGGTCCAGCCGTGATAGGCTAGTGCCGCACCGCCTAAGAGCGATATCACCCTACCAGCGGTTCCCACATTGGTAAGGTGTTTCCCAGCTTCCTGTGTTTGAGGATTCTTAGCGTCTGATGGTGCAGACGTTTTTGTTGAATTAGCCATAATAAAAAATTAATAATGAAAAATTTATATCGGTGTACAGTATGACTTTTCCCTATTAAAGGGGTCAGCGATCATAGAAAACCTAAAATTATCGGCCTAATAACGGAAGGATAAAAAGCTTAAATAGCCCGGTCGATGAGTAGCGTAAATTAAGTCGCGTTACAACTTATATGTTTATAACTCGAGATATTTCGTATTGTTTAATATTTTTTCAAATAGTGAAAATTAATTAAGTGGAATACTTGGGCGCCGTATTTAAGTAAAAGTTTGGCTACCCTTTTTTATACTACTCACATAAGAAGTTTTAGAAGGCAATCTCGCAAGGTGAATTGAATGCCTTTGCCACTATCAAAGAATTACGATCTACTTTGTCGACACTGGCGGTTAAATGACACTTTGTATTGTAGGGGAGGTGAGAGAGAAGTTTGAACCATCATTATTTTGTACTACTATCAGTTATTTATGATTTGATAAATTCAGTAGTTTCTTATCGTATCACGCTTTGTACCACTGGCGATGTTACCGAATTTACCTGCTCTGCGACTTTCTTGATTGTCTGACTTGAATCATTGGTCAATATTTTTAATAGTTTGAAATCGACCTCATCCAGTTGCACCATAGCATAAATTACTTTTAAGAGACGCGAAAGGATCTCTAAACCGCATAATAATTCAACAAAGGCTCAATTAAAGGTAATTTTATTCGAAATTAAGCCTTCAACCTAGCTTTAATAACTGTTTATATAACTTTGGCGAGAGTTTAAAACTTGGGTTCTTTATATATTTCAACAATTGGTAAAGGTTTTACTTAGCGGTGAATTAATAGGGAATCGTGTGCAAATCACGAGCTGTCGCGCAACTGTAAGTAACACAATTAAGGTTTTACCCATTATGGTCACTGTGCAAACGGGAAGGCCGGTAAAAATCGTTACAAGCCAGGATACCTGCCTTTACTAAATTGACGATACTTCCGCGTAAAGAGGTTATTGGTCAGATTGTACAACAAAAGGTGCAAACCCTAGTGGGTTAGCTGTGCCTGTATGTGCACATATCTCATTCCCCTTCTTTTCCTGTAGTATCCGGAATAATCAAGAACTTTTCGATGATCATGACCCATTTTACATGGTATCGATCATATCAGAGGATTAGAAATTACTAAAAGAAATACATGGAAAATACACAACATACCATCAATAATGATTTTGTGTTCACCTTAAAGAGCACTTGCTTAGATGAAAACTATCACCCCGCGAGTGAAACGCGCCTGACCACCAATTTTGCCAATTTAGCCAGAGGAGCTAATCGCCAGCAAAACCTGCGTAATGCCTTGAACATGATCAATAATCGATTCAATGCATTAGCTCATTGGGATAACCCAAAAGCTGATCGTTATTCGGTTGAACTCGAGATTATTACTGTAACAATGCATATCGACGACAAAAATGGCAGCAACGATCTGCCGTTGATCGAAGTTTTAAAGACGAATATTTTTGACCGTAAGACCAACCAGCGTATCGACGGTGTCGCCGGAAACAACTTTTCTTCTTACGTCCGTGATTATGATTTCAGTATTTTATTGCCCGAGTACAATAAAAACAAATCTCAATTTTCTGTTCCTGAAAATTTTGGTGAACTACATGGAAAGCTTTATCAATGCTTTGTGAGTTCAGACACTTACAAAGAGTACTTTAAGATGTCGCCGATCATTTGTTTAAGTGTATCGAGCAATAAAACTTATACGCGCACGGAGTATCAGCATCCGGTACTGGGATTTGAATACCTGCAGGATCAGTACTCACTTACTGACCAATATTTCGCTAAAATGGGCTTAAAAGTCCGTTTTTTCATGCCTCCGGGCAGTGTTGCGCCCATGGCTTTTTATCATTCCGGAGACCTGCTTGCCGATTATACTGATCTTGCACTGATCAGCTCGATCAGCACGATGGAGACTTTCCAAAAGATCTATCGTCCTGAAATTTACAATGCCAATTCAGTGGCTGCGAAAATCTATCAGCCTAGTCTTCAATACGAAGATTATTCACTTACCCGAGTTGTTTATGACCGCGAAGAGCGCAGTCGGCTGGCGGTGGAACAGGGCAAATATGCGCAAGAGCATTTCATCAAGCCCTACCAAAGCGTATTGAATGAGTGGTCTGCCAATTTTGCGATTTAATTATACAACCATACACTTTCAAATTATTTTATGATAAAAAGATCATTACCCACGTCCATTGTGGGAAGTTTACCCAAACCTGCCTGGCTGGCACCACCCGAAAAGTTATGGTCACCCTGGAAACTCGAAGGCGAGCAGTTATTGGAGGGCAAACAGGACGCTTTGCGCATCTCTTTGCAGGAACAGCAACTGGCAGGCGTGGATATTATTAGTGATGGCGAGCAAACACGTCAGCATTTCGTAACCACGTTTATTGAACATTTAAGCGGTGTAGATTTCGAAAATCGTAAAGTAGTTAGGATACGTAACCGTTATGATGCGAGTGTTCCGGTTGTTGTTGGTGAGGTGGCGCGGCAAAAAGCTGTTTTTGTAGAAGATGCAAGGTTTTTACGTAAGCAGACAACTCAGCCTATCAAATGGGCATTACCGGGGCCAATGACTATGGTGGATACCTTATACGATGCCCATTACAAAAGCCGCGAAAAACTTGCCTGGGAATTTGCGAAAGTACTTAATGAAGAAGCGCGAGAACTGCAAGATGCGGGGGTAGATATTATCCAGTTTGATGAGCCTGCCTTTAATGTTTTTTTTGATGAAGTTAATGATTGGGGAATGGCCGCTTTAGAAAAAGCCATTGAAGGTTTACAATGTGAAACTGCCGTACACATTTGCTACGGTTATGGCATACAAGCCAATAATGATTGGAAAAAGACACTGGGTGCGGAGTGGCGTCAATACGAGGAGATCTTTCCTAAAATTCGGAATTCTAATATTGACATAATTTCATTAGAATGCCATAACTCAAATGTGCCTCTAGATTTGATCGAACTTGTTCGCGGGAAGAAAGTAATGGTCGGCGCCATTGATGTGGCATCAAACGAGATCGAAACACCCGAAGAAGTAGCAGACACCCTGCGTAAAACGCTCGCATTTGTTGATATAGAAAACCTTTACCCAAGCACGAATTGTGGTATGGCTCCTTTATCCCGAACTGTAGCAAGAGGTAAGTTAAGTGCATTAAGCGCAGGCGCTGAAATTATACGTAAAGAATTAGCGGTTTAATTTTGGACGAGATGATCTCAAAATATTTAGGAATGCATTATTACATGGTATTGCTTTCATTGCGTCATTTTATTTTTTGATTGATTTTTGAAAGACTTAATAGAGTTACGATTGTATGCGAGTTTTGGTAGGTAATGAAAAAGAAAAAGCCCTTTAATCTTTCAATTAAAGGACTTTTAACACTTTTAAATACTTCTGGCGGAGAGTTAAGGAATAATTAATTTTATATAAATATACTCTAAATCAAGGCCTTATTTATCTTAGACTTGCCTAGGTCGCCAATAGGTCACATGCCAGATTATTCAATAAATGCTAATGCTTATACAGTAAATATATGAAAATTTCTTTGGTTTCCACCAATTCCGGAAGTCCTTACGCAGTGACAAAAATTCGTCCCGTAAAATCTGCGGATGAAGAGCGTTTATGTTTTTGGAATTAAAGAGCGTCGGGAATAATTTTTGAAATGCTGACTTTGATGTATGCTTCACTATCCCTTCTAAGCATAAGTTTACGAAAGCTGGATTTAAATTGTTCAATCGTAAAGCTTTTGGAGTTATGCAAGCGGTTAATTGCTTGATGACGCTTGAATGGGGCTTACTTTATCCTAATTTATTGTCAATGAGCAACGTTAGATGTCTTATGAGAGCGCATGATAGAGTGCCAGACTATTGCCTGATCAACCAAGGCGTCACACCTCTCGGCCCGTAATAGTTAGATGTGCTTAATGAGGTAGTTATACGTACCGCTGAAAACTCGTAGGCATCAACATATAATATCTTGCCGTCAGCGGAGAGCACGCCATAATATGGAATACTGGTAATTTTGTTCGCCGTCACTAGTGGGTTAACGCCCCAGAATGTGATACGTGAGCCATCCTGCTTGAATTTTTCGGAAAAGTTTAGCGCCGGATCAAATGCGATGAGGATAAACTCACCGTTTTGCTTATAATTGGTTACACCTCTTTCCAGGAAGTATGTTACGTTCACATCCGGGAACCAACCGGGATGCTCCGGCTGTGCCCAAACGCCAACAACGCTGGGGGCATCTTTGGGGAACAGCTTCATATCCACCATAGAGATAATAGGTGAAGAGCCACCTGTGATGGTTTTCTTATCGGCAGAGATCCTATACACCTGCGGTGAGTTGTATTGTTCATCCCCCGGCAGATCAAAAAGTATCGTGACGTAAGTGAACCCCTGATCGTCTTCTTCTACTTTTGTTATTTTGCCATTCACATCACCCCGGCGCCATACGCTGAGCGTCAGGTGTGACCATGCCGTGACGCTGTCCTTCGCCCCAAATCGTAACGACAGCGGCCTGGGAAAATAATGATTGCCAACGTTCGCTATGCCGGTGTATTCTGTGTTTGAAAAGCTGTAAAGCCCTTTTGTGTCTTTATCCGGATCTTTTTGCGCTTTATCTTTTTTACAACCTGCACCTAACATAACTAAGTGCAATACTGATACGGCGATCAGCAGGTTAATTGCTTTTTTCATAGTGATATTTTATGATTTACACTTCTTTACTTCACATCAATGATGGTGGCCTGCCGCGCAATGATCTTCCAGCCGGCCTTTTCTTTTAGCCAGACGTTGGTGTAACGGCGCGTCACTTTCTTCCCGGCATTATCCGTTGCTTTTTCAGGCTCATTTTCTTCGTAACCCATGGCTACTGCCACCGGGCCGGTGATCGTGACCTTTTCAATTATACGGTTGAATGTTGTGTAAGAAATCTTGCCTTCTTTCATCAGCTGTCGTATTTGCGCAACATTCACGACCATATTCGCAGGGTTATTTACCACAAAGCCAGGCGACCATAGCTTTTTTAAGGTGATGGTATCGCCGCTGATGGTGGCCTGTGCTTCCAGTTGATCTAACCTGCGAATCTCGTTCTCGACGGTGCTTTGAGCCATGGAGCATTTCATAGAGAGTAACAGCGAAATGGTTAAAATGCTTACTTTTATGATCGTCATCGATTTAAATTATTTACTATTAACCGGGAATAAGTTCTCGTCCACCTCCGTGCCCTGGCCGGCCACGCGGCACCAGTTACCGGAGGTTTTATGGTACACTTCCAGACGGCGGACCTTGATATTCAGGTCGCGGCCATCAACCATAATATTTACATTGATCAGCAGGTTGACCACTGCGGTGGTGCCATCATAGATCCGGATAAACTCATTGCCGGGTACCGGCCTGACAGACTTAAACACCAGCTTTTCTTTTTTCTGCGCTTCTATCCATTGCTGATGAGTGAAAGAAATGTCGCCTTTTGGTCCAACTGCGATCATATCCGCGCAGTCAATGTTTGTGCCGGGTCCCTGACTGCGCAGAAGTTGCCGGATCTCCTGGCGCTCCTTTGGATAGCTCGTCGTATCGGTCTGCGCGAACGCACCAAGCGATAAACAGGTCAAAAAAACTAAGGTGAATGATACTTTCATAGTGATGTTTTTTATTCAAATCTACCGGCATTGGTCATACAAAATTTGGAAAGTAGCCCGACGTAGCTATTCCGAAAACATAAACTTGGTCTTTGCCCATCAGATCATTTCGTCGACGACAAAATGATCTGATGGGCTGCTTAGTTGCGTTTGTCGAATAAGTGAGCGCTGTTAATAGGCTTTGATAGCCGATATGTATCTTAGTATGATAATTCAGTTCAATGCAGCAGATACCATTCATATATTCCAACAGCGCGAAATGGCGAATATCGCGGCACCTCAGTTTTTGGCTGCTTTGGTTCCTGTTCCAGCTTTTGCTGTACTCGTTCTCGCCGTCACCTGCCTTGCAGCAACAACCCTTTCTGCACCGCTTGATCATCACATCACCGGAAAGTTTGATGTATTTGATCCCTAGTATATTTTTGGCTTATATGCTTATGTATTTGGTCATTCCAACGCTGGTGTTGCCTGGAAAATATGCTTGGGCTACATTTAGCGCAATCGTACTCGTGTTTCTAACAGCTGCTCTTTCAGCGGCCTTGTCTATGACCGTGATCGACCACCTACGTCATTTAAATGCAGATAGGATATCGCCTGTTGTGGCCCGCGAGCCTCATCCGGCACTTTATGTACAATTTGGCGTGGCCATGCTGGCCGGCTTGCGGGGAAGTATCACGGTTGGCGGCGTAGCCGCTGCCATTAAGCTGATGAAGTGCTTTTATGAAAGGCAGCAGACCGCACTGATGCTGGAGAAGGAGAAAGCAAATGCTGAGCTGCAAATGCTAAAAGCCCAATTGCACCCGCATTTTCTATTTAACACGCTTAATAACATTTATTCGTTCACACAGGAAGTATCCGAAAAGGCATCTGGGATGATCATGGGCCTTTCTCACCTACTTCGCTATATACTGTATGATTGCAGTAAGCCATTCGTTCCGCTTGACAAAGAGCTAAAAATGATACGGGATTATTTCGCGCTGGAATCAGCACGTTATGATCATGGTCTAGATCTATCCGTGCAGATGCCAAAAGCAACTGATCATTTCATCGCACCACTAATGCTTTTACCATTTATCGAGAATGCCTTTAAACACGGTGCAAGCCAGGTAACTGAGCATCCCTGGATAAGTCTTACTATTCTTGTAAACAACGATGAACTGTCGATGAAATTGATCAATGGCAAACCCATAATTAGTAAAAACACAATCCCTGGGATCGGGATCGCCAATGTGCGCAAACGCCTGGCACTTTTGTACCCGGGTCAGCATGAACTTGTGATCAATGATGAAGAAGAAATGTATATTGTAAATTTGAGGATCGCGCTGGCAACAGTTTCGGCAGATGTAGTGAAAACTATTTATCATGGAACCCATCAGGAAATATAACTGCCTCATTGTTGACGATGAACCCCCTGCAAGGGAGTTGTTGCGACGTTATGTCGCTCAGCTACCGATGCTTACCCTCATCGGCGAATGTGGTAACGCAGTGCAGTCCATTAGCCTACTCAAACAACACCATGTCGATCTGATGTTTCTGGATATTCAGATGCCACAGATTTCAGGACTGGATCTGATCGGCACACTGGTTAATCCGCCAAAGATTATCCTGACGACCGCTTTTGAACAGTATGCGGTCAAGGCCTTTGAACTGGATGTCACGGATTACCTGGTCAAGCCTGTGCGTTTCGACCGTTTCCTGAAAGCGGTCTTTAAAGCGCTACCTGAGCAGGATATTAGGAACGAAACGCAAATGCCGGTTAACAGCCAGCATGCTGGCGATCCAGCTTTCCTTTATTTCCGGGCCGACCGAAAAATGGTAAAGGTTATGCTCGGTGATATTTTATACATTGAGAGCTTGAAAGATTACGTCAAGATAAATACGAAGAAAGGCCCGGTCATCACCAAGTACGCGATCACTTCCCTTGAGGCCATGCTTCCGTCATCTGCATTCATAAGGGTTCATCGGTCCTATATGGTAGCGCTCGACAAGATCGATTCTTACACCCAGGAAGAGATACATATTTTAAGCAACGTTATACCTATTGGTAAGCTTTACCGGATGCAGGTGTTGAACGTGTTGACAGAAGCGAATGGTTGAACTATTATGAATTTTGATAGACAGGCCACACTGCTCGCAAAAGTATACGCAAATTATCGAAAATATCAGGTGTACTCGTTTACAATAATTAAAAGTAAAAGCAAATGGACAAAAGACTAAGAAGATCGGAAAAAGCCTATCCAAATCAGACTTGGCTATTTTATGTAATGATGTTAGAACTATTCGAAATAGCTGACCCAATGAATCATAAATCAATCGAACCAACTGGTCTGCTTGAGAGCCTAATAATAGCAAGATTAAGATCATTCTCGAGCTTCCTAAATTTAACTATTTCAAAATTATTAATTAAAGGATATGATAAGCCTTACAATTGTTTAAAGGTGAATAGTTTTTAACAATAAATAAAGACAATTTGTATTTAATATCGCAACAAAATGTAATTGCAAAATATTAAATCACCGAACACAAATTTGCCACTTTATATACGAGTAATGGTAATAATTGAATTATACCTTGCCATTTATTCTATTCAAATCATTTAAGCCAGTTCTTACAGCATATAGAATGGTGTCAATATCAAATGGTTTGATAATTATATGCGAAAAGCTTGATTTATCAATACACATAGCGATATCCCTGTGTGCAGTCGTGAGTATTACTGGAATGTTTTGAGTCGCCAAGTTGGATTTTAATGCGTTACTTATACTAAGGCCGTTTTGGCCCTTCAAGAGGTAATCTGTTAGAACAAGATCAGGTTGTGACTCGTGCACACTCTTAATAATGTCTGTTGTTCCCTCTATACCGAATACTTTGTAGCCATCGGATTCCAATATAAGTTTAATGGTATCCATATTATCCCGGTCATCCTCAATTACCAATATCTTCTTCATCAGGAAATTTTCAATTACGACTCGTATTATTGCTATATCGTTCTACAAACAACGATTATTATATTTATAATCGCGTTATAAGAAGTAACCAAATATATCCTAATAGTTATCAAGCTAGTTCTAGTAGCTACAGTTGATGCCAATTTTGTGAAACGGTGTGTAAAGCAGCAACACGACCAATATTGTCACTTACTTTTTGGCATGGATTTTATAAAACTATTAAACTTGCATTGTACGAATTGATTTAACGCACAATTACGTTTTTTAGGTACTGCTGCCCCCTTAGTTAGAGTGGTGCCAAAAGGATAACGATCTCACTTGATAATCGTATCGACCGACGCTTTGCTATATAGAAAACGTAAATCAGCTTCACTCAAGAGCTCATGCATTCAATATCCGTTGGTATAAATCAATCTACAAGCTGGCTTACTGAATTGCCAACGCAGTTGGTGGCTGTGCTTATTCATAGTTAAAGTGAAGTTAATTGCTCCCAAATAATGTCGAAGACGTCTACTGCTGCTATATGGGCCTTATCGATTTTGTTATCAGTTACAATTATAGGTTTATATTCGTTTTTGACATTCACCCTTCCGTGCGACCCCTTAATTAGTATTGCATCTAAAGGAATAACGTCCATAACATACCTGAGTCCAGTTTTTTTTCTAAGCAATTTATATCCGGCTCGTAATTTGGAATTCATAAACATTTCCACGGGGTCATATCCCGGTTTCTTATGAATGTCAACAACACGCGCATAATCGGGAGCTTTCGTATCCTCTAACCAAAAGTAATAGGTAAACCAACTGTTTTCGTTCGCCACTATAATTAGGTCCCCTGCACGTTCATGGCAAATATGATGGACAGCTTGCTGTTCCCGGTCAAGCACCATTTCTACGCCTGCAACAGTTTTTAATAATGCCTTTACGTTTTCAGTTATGGTTTGGTCGTTAATGTATATATGTGCTATTTGATGGTCAGCGACAGCAAAAGCCTTTGAAGCGCCAGGGTCAAGCAATTCTAATCCTCTTTCAACTCTAATATTTAGGAAACCATGTTGCCTAAGCAATCTATTAATATGAATAGGGTTGTTTACAGGAGCTATTCCGTATTCTGATAGTAAAATAATTTTAGCGTTTTTTCTTTCGTAAAACGTAATCAATTTTTTCAGTAGCGAATCTATCTCGCGTAGTTCTCTGGCTATTTTTTTAATGTTAGGGCCATGCCTTTGCAGACAGTAATCTAAATGCGGAAGGTATACAAGGCTAAGTGTAGGATTATATAGATCGTCACTTAGCATAGACGCATCACTTATCCATTGGCTTGATCTAATATTGGCACCAGGCCCCCAAAATTGGAATAGTGGAAATTGTCCTAATCTTTCCTGCAATAAATCCCGAAGTTCTGCAGGATGCGAGTAACAGTCTGGCATCTTGCGGCCATCAGCTAAGTAATTCGGGCGCGGTGTTACCGAATAATCTGCAGTTGAATACATATTATACCACCAAAACATAATTGAACAGGTAAAGGAAGGATCAGCATTTTTTGCTTTATCCCAAATCTTGTCACCAGACACCAGTTTATTGGATTGTTTCCAGAACTTAACTTCGCTGTCTACCTTGTCGTACCAACCATTGCCAACGATACCAGTTTCTGAAGGATATTTCCCGGTCACATATGCTGACTGAACTGAAGTTGTTAACGCAGGTAGCAGTGGCTCAATTTGCTTTAGGCATTTGCTCCTTATATAATCATTCAAAAAAGGTGTATGTTCACCAATAACGGACGTAGATAATCCTACAATATTGATAACAACTGTTTTATTCATATGCTGAAATGTTAACTAAATTGAGATTTAACCCATTGAAGTTCGCGAATAACAGACTGATCTAGCGGAGCTTTCAGTGCTTCCGGTAAAACGCCCCAGGTGTAAGTTTCCACCTCCAAGTGATTGGTAAACGGTTTTTCACGCTGGATACTTAATACAGTCTTGATATCCTCCTGCGTTGATTGCAATAAACCAAAATCTTCTAAAAATATTGGCACATGGAAATGGGCCCGCCATTCTAGTGCATCAGTGTCCTTTTCAAGCGCTAAAGGCAAATCTGCATACCTTTGGAGACCGCCATCTGATTGCCTTGCAATTACCTGGTGAAGGTACGTTGGCTCATCAAACTCTTGGAACGCTGCATGTATGGAGTTTCTGGTTGACGCCGTATTATTAAATATGGCTTTTAAAGCCGCACTGATCTGTATTTTACCAACTTTTATGCCTCTGTCATTTAACTCCTCAATGATCGTTTGATGCGGTTCATATCCTATCGCGAAATGACAAATATCGTAACAAAGGTTGATATGCCTTTTAACAATAGTTGATGCGTCTGTTTCGGTAATATTGAAGTGACTTTTCAACATGCCGATGCCTAAAGGCAATAAATCTTTTTCAAACCATTCTATAAACTCCCTGCCGGTTTCAAGTAGTCCATCGGGCTCAGGCTCTATATCAAGATGCAAAAGTTTGCCTGTGTTAATATGAATCTCGTATAACTCAACAAGCACCTTAATAATATTTACGGTAGCAGCTTGTTTAGCTTTAGCTGATTTATCTTCATTGTCAAACCAGTATTTGTAGCTTAATGGCGACGTTGAAATACCGCCATCTATGCCATCTGGCAGCAGTTGCCCCAGTATTTTAAATAGTCTCGACGTGTAAGCTATTCTTTCCAGTGTTGTCCAATCCGGCGCATGGACCTGATCTTTTACTACCACATTGTGAAAACCGCCATACGGAAACCCGTTCATGGTGAACACGTAAGCATTATTAGCCTGAAGCCAGGATTTAAATTCATTAAGGTTGGTTTCCTGAAGTAACTCGACACTGGCGATGTTAGATAGACGTAGCCCAATACCCATGAACGTATTTGGACACAAATGACTTTTAATTTCTGAGAAGCTATGCTTTAAGGCAAAGAAGTGATCCGTCCAGGTTTCCCCCGGATAGATATTTGTACAGTAGGTGAGGTGCCCGTTCAATACTTCCATATGATTAATAGAGTTTTCTTTCTTCTATAAGATTTAACCTTTCAGCGGATATGCTTAACATGGAAATATCGATTTCATGTACTTCTTCACCACAACCAATACCATTTAACAACGTAATGGTCAACAGTCCGCCAAGATGCTCTCTAAATTCCATCAGGCCAGCAACAAGGGGGCTCTGTTCATTGCTTATAAATAACATTTTATGTGTTAGTTGAAATCCCAAGGTTTGCAGTGTTGTTATAATTCTTTCAGTTTCGGCTGTTGATAATCGACCAGAAACATTAGAGTAAATTGTATCAAGAGCGATTCCTATTGCTACGGCCTCGCCGTGACGCATTTCGAAGTTGCTTAGGTATTCCAGTTTATGAGCGCTCCAATGTCCAAAATCCAATGGGCGCGATGACCCGCTCTCAAAAGGATCAGCTCCACCAATATGTTCTAAGTGTAATGCTGCACATTTCCATATCAAGTATTTCATGGCCGGCATATCTCGCTTAGCCAATAATATCGAGTGGGCTTCAATCCATTCAAAGAAAGCGGAATCTTTAAGCAAAGCTACTTTTACGGCTTCTGCTATACCAGAAAGCCAATCACGATCGCTGAGTGTTTTTAAAAATATTTCATCGTTAAACACAGCGGCAGGGGGAGAGAAGGTTCCTAAAAAGTTTTTTTTGGAGAAATAATTCACTCCATTTTTTACACCTATACCGGAATCATTCTGAGAAAGTACAGTTGACGGAATCCGAATATGCTTAATTCCCCGATGTGCTATCGCTGCTGCGTAACCCACCATATCTAATAATGCGCCGCCTCCAAGTGCCGCAATGTAGGAGTGACGATCAATTGAGAAGGTGTCAACAGCTTTAAGAACCTGGTTGACGTAGATCTCATCAATCTTAACAATCTCTCCGCCTGGAACTATCAAAAAGTGTGGGACAAGATCAACTGTATTATACTGTTTAAAATAACTTTCGATCTGCTTCACCAGAGTGGCATTTTTTTCGACGACTCCCTTGTCTAATACAAAAAGTATTTTGCTGACAGGTGCAGAGGGCTTTTTTTGAATTAATAAAAAATCGTTTAGCAGTGTATTGCTTAAGTCAAATAAATTTTCTGTGAAGAAAACCTGGTATTCATATTTAATTGTAAAGGATTGAGAGAGCTGATTCATGTATGTAAGAAAGTGTTCACAATTAGGTGACCGCGAAAGTTTTTGCCAGCCATAATGACCCTGGTAACAAACAAAGTATTAAGATTGCGGCGTAAATGTTACCAAATGTTGCGGCCCATGCAGCGTCCATAAGTATCAGTGATAACACACCGGCTTTTACAGCAGCCCCAATATTTTTCCCGACAGGATTTTTTATTGCTTTGGATAGCGGTTTAAAAATCATCCAAAGAAAGGGAATCAATAATGTAGAAGTGCAAAGCAGTGTATGATTAAAATAGGAAAAGGTTACTATGAAAGTCGTAACAATTATGTATAGAATTGCAGCAATATACAAGTTAGACTTATTTCCGCCATGTACTTCCCCACGGCTGACCATGGTTATGGAAAAAATGTAGATGAGTGGGACGATTGCCAAAGTGTAATATTGGAATAGTGCCAACGGTATGATGGAAACGCCCAAAAGTAAATTTAACCCACGACAAATGCCCATATTTAACGGTCCAAAAAAGGCGTGGCGCTTACCTGCTTTGTCATAAATAAGAGCGGCAGCAGCAATCAATAACGCTAATAACATTGATAATAGACTTTGCAAACCTGCGAATGCAATACCGCCACCTAAGAGTAGGCTACCTGTAAGAATTGCTTGCTTTAAACTAATCAAGCCGCTTGGAATTGCGCGTTCTGGCCTTTCAATCCTATCAAGATTCACATCAAATACATCGTTGAATACGATACCTCCCGCATATAAACAGGCAGTTGAGCAACATAGCAAACAAATTCCGGTGACATTGTTTTTAGTACTTTCGTTCGTAAAGGCTCCGGCTATTACCACCCCCGCGACCACATCTGCAACGGATGTCACTACGTTGGCGGGGCGTACTATTGTTAAGTAACTCAGTGCTTTTTTCAAATTATTAACGAATAATAATAGATGATTTGTTAATACGGGGTTGCTGTCCTCCGCGCAATATACTGTTTCCTTCAAACTTAATACTTTGATCTATGCCGGAAGTAAAATCAGACTCATCAATTTGTCCGCTTTGCGCAAAAGCGGTAATGGCATTTTGGTACGTTACTAACCGGATATCATCGACGCTTATACCTTGCTGTTTCATTAAAGCCGCAGTTTTGGGGACAGCCAGCGGATCACTGATGCCCCAATCTGCGGCCGAATTGATCATGATTCGTTCAGGACCGAATTGCTTGGTTATTTCGACCATACGCTGATTACCCATTTTTGTGAAAGGATAAATCGTAAAAGCCGCCCAAAAGCCCTTGTTTAATACATCTTTTACCGTTTCTTCGTTATTATGATCCACGATAACCATCGTCGGATCAATGCCATGTTCAATAGCAATATCCATACTGCGTTGCGTGCCGCGTTTTTTATCACGATGTGGCGTATGAATCTGAACTGGTAAATTAGCCTCTTTTGCCAGTTCAAGTTGTAATCGATAATATTTTTCTTCTAAAGGGGTTTGGTCGTCAAATCCGATTTCGCCAATACCAACCACGCCATCTTTGTACATAAATAAAGGCAAAACCTCCATTACCTGCTCGGCTAGGGCTTCATTATTGGCCTCCCGTGAATTTAAGCCTATAGTGCAGTAGTGCTTTATACCAAATTGTGAGGACCGAAACCTTTCCCAGCCAACCAGGCTACTGAAATAATCTTTAAAGCTATCCACGCCTGTACGTGGTTGTCCAAGCCAAAATGAGGGCTCTATTAATGCAACTATTCCCGCATCGGCCATTGCCTGATAGTCATCCGTCGTTCTCGACGTCATGTGGACATGCGGATCAAAAAAACTCATGCCGGTTATCAGATTCAATTCAAATGACTCGTCAGGCTTTTGATCGGTTGATTTATTGTTTTCTAAAGTATGATTGCAGCACATTTTATATCTATAGTTAATACTGTCTATGTATTTAATTATTAAGTCAACCTATCAATTTTTAGGATCAGTGAAGCTTTCTATCAGCTCATGCAGCCCGTGTGGTATTTCCCTACCGGCCGCTCGCCGTTCTTGAGCGTAGTCGATCAGCATGCGAACGAGTTCGGGGTTAGCCCTGTTTTTTAAGCCATAAATTAAATCGACCCGCTTCGATGTAAAAAAAGCTTTCAGTACCATCTGATTCCACGAAGACTCATCCAGGTTTTCTGCTGGATATGGATTTCCATACATTATCGCTTCAAGTACTGGATCCAGATTACTTCTTATGCCTTCTATACAACGTTTTACCCAATACTTCGGTATGGGAAGTAAGGGTATTGCACTATAAAGGGCGATCTGTTCATTCATTTCTGCGGTAGCAAAGAGACTTTCAATAATTTTCAGACTATCCTTATCATTTGCGAGGCAAAATCTCATTAGAAGTTGAACTCGCCCAAGACGGTCCGCTGTCCAATTATTCAAACTTAGGCCATTTCGCAGTACACGGAGGTCATTAAGTTGGTCAGCACTTAGCGTTAGGTTTCTTCTACCTGTTTTACGGGGCATCGAAGCAAAAGCGGTATCAAAAGCATCTGCCCTAACATTCTTGTCATTGTTTAACCAGATGTACGCATCATGTGGAATGTTGGCTTTTAGAATTTGTGACAATAATGCTATAAATCTATCTGATTTAAATTCAGTAATCATTAAATAGTAGCTATGAAATAATTTATTATCAATGCTCCACTGATAATAAGTAACCCAAAAAATTCCCTGGCTTTTTCGATGTAAAGCTTATTGGCTTGCATGCTTTCTATCAAACTGGGTTTTTTATAAATAACAATCCAATCTCTTACACCGTCCTTTTGAAAGAAAAGTAGTACAGCGTAAATGAGATAAAACAGTATTAGTAAGATGTAAATTGCAGGATATAATTTGTGAAAAGCCGCCAATCCACAACATATAGCTGCGCTCAAGTATATTGGCACCCATAAGTACCAATCATTATCGTTCAAATTAACATAAGCGAAGCCAAGGAACGCAAGTGTAAACAATATATTAAGTATAATCAATAACATGTCGAAATCGTTGAGATAATAAATATAAGATAATTTGCGACATAATCAAGTGCGTTATTCCATTTTAGTACAGGATTATGACTTTTCCGAAGATGCGACGTAGTAAATCGCGTAAATATTAAATCGTTAGCAGACATCGCAATTATACACCTATTTTGGTTTATTAACGCGTTATTACCTCAGTGCAAAAACCAGTGCCATATCCATATGAGTTTGAAAAAGGGTCAGGTAAGATCGGCATTAATTTACCAATACTTATTGATGCTTACAAATCTAGGCGTTTATCGTGTAAATGTTTCGTTATGCAATTGGCCGATATGGTGCTTAGAAGCCGGTTCACCTGCAAACCACTTACTTCAAACAAATCTCTATTGTAACGAAATTATAGCAAGTTTAAGGCACCAAACAGATACTGCTCTATTTTAAATCGACGTATTGATTTCTGAACTATAGCATACCTATTTAGAATCTACATTTTTGGATAACATACTGTGATCCAATTTTGTGTAAAAAGAACAATAACCGTTTATAAAGATTATTTCAATTAAATCCGTTAAACCAAAAAGGAATAATAGGGTTGCTATATCACCATGAGATTTCTGAAAGAAGCTTGAAGGCGCTGGTTAATCTCTACTCAATTATGCTTTACCATGAAATTGCAGTTAACAAAGGGTTTATTGTGTTTTTTAAAAAATAAAGGTTATCGCTATTGTTTGTCTAAAACAACGATTGCAGGATGTGAAGGCGAAATTGTTAGAATCACGTTAACGCCGAAAAAACAGCGGCCTCGCATACGGTTTTTGCCAAAAGGTTATGATAGCTATTTTAATATTAACGAAGATTTACAGCTTATGGCTAATGGGATAGATGGTGTATTTGTGGAGGTGGAGCTAAGTGTTGAATTGAGCTCGACATATATTTTAGCAGTATTGAAAGAGGTAAAGCTGAAAAATGAATCACTACGTATAGAGTTATTGAAACTAGATAGGCCATCCAGTAACTAAGTTTTTAATGGATAACTTTGTAATATGCCTATAGTTAGCGTTTTGAAGATAACCACAGTAGATCATATTATTAATGACGTATTGCATTAAGTATTGCCTACCTATTATCGTTCCGTATAATTTAGTTTGATAAGGACTGCAAACGCGCAGCATCAGAAGTCGCTTCGCTTGAAGACGGCCGATGTCCGGTGGCTTATAGACGGACCTGTGCAAAGAAAAAGCAATGAGCGGAGGGCGTTAATATGTAATTGATAAGAACCGCTCTTGTGTCTGAGCTGAAAAACAAGACTAACTGTATGGTTTAATCCATATTCGGTTTGATTGACTTACTTCGCCGATCGTTGTATTTTGGTATGCCCTGGCGCTATTGCTGATCTTGAAATTACTTAAAAATGAATTTCTAGTAACATACAATTGCTTTGCGGTTATCGGCTGATCACAGAGCAGAAACAATAAGCCCCGGCACTTGCTGCCAGGACTTATATACCTAAACCTTATCACAATGATCCGGTAAAATGCCGGCCATTACTATTACTTGCCAAATATACAAAGCATCGTAAAACTAACACTTCACACTTTGAGGGACATCTTATCACCACCTTTTGTTGATGAAATATTAATTAAATTACCGCATGGCTAAAATATTCCACTTGCTTATATGAGTTAAACGTTGTAGTGATTATACAATTCTTTAAAAGCTCAATTTTCATACCCATAGATGCCACTGCCGAGCGCGATAAGCTTAATTAATAATGTACTATTTACCCCTTATAGTTTACTAACTGCTCGAAGGCGACAGGGTACTTTTTTAAATGCTCGATAAAAGCATCGCTTAATTGAACCTTATTGATATCGCCTTGGTGGTGGACATGATATCGATCGGGCTCCTGAATGTTATTACGCAAGCATATTTCCGATACAAAGTCTTTGAAGCACTGATAGCTCTTTACTGTAAATGTCATGCTGAAAGATAGAAATGAAAAAATTATAAGTTATGGGTTTCAGTTGGTTTGTATACTAATCTGTGATTGCTGTAGTATTGGTCAAGCTATAAAAAGCTACGTATAGCTTAAGCTATACGTAAACCTTTAAACCGAAGATTCAAGGGAATGCACTCGCCATGATTAACGCGCAGTTTGGTTTTGAACTTTGAAAAGTAAACTGCTGATTAAATGTGATAGGTTGTTTTTTTGCCTAGCAAATTTGTCAAGTATGTATTTAGTAAATTTGTAGAAGTGCATTTGAAGAATTGAAAGCAGTAATGCAGAAGTCAAACCTGGTTTTGATACTGTATTGATGACTCTTTTTACGTTCCGAAATTGACATTTAAAATTCAAAAGGCAGTTGCTGGCATAGCAACTGCCTTTTTTTTCACTCATCGCAGGTATTTGAAAATCCCCGCTTTTTACTAGGTGGTGAATATTTCACATATCATGGTCGAAGATTGTTAAAATAGGTAAAGTTAAATGTTCTTTTTTGGCTTAAATACCTCACTTTATACTTTCTAAGGCTAAAATGACCGTTGCACTTTGAAATAATAAGCCGAATCATAACTTTGCGATAATAGCGTACAAACAGTTGTAAATGAATAGAAGCAGGAAAAGAGCATTATATCTTTGGGCACATTATCGAAGGAGAAACATGATTGAATATGTTGCAAAAGAAAAGATATATGAAAAAGAGATCGTGAGTATATTGTTCAATGACAATCTTGGTATATTTGACCTTTCCACAGATAATATTAGCTTATCAATTTGCCCTGATAAATTCAAACTACTTTTAAACACTATTCAACGCGTACCATACCCAGCTGTTCCTTCAGGTTTAGCTATCCCCGTGCACCTTCGAAATTTGGAAACAATTGTGTCTGATTGCCAATACGCTATTAAATAACCACACTCACCGCATCATATTGCTTTTTAAGCTAATTAGCTATTGGCCTTTAGCTAATTAATAATAAACGGTAGTAAATGTTAAATTAACGACGCCCGTCATTTGAAGTTTATCAGCATTGACGGCAGAACACTTAACAAATTCAATTACGATTACCATCCAATGCGTAAAAGTTACGGGTGATAAAAATTGCTGCAGGGAAAAGCAATACTCCTAAATTAAATAGCTTACCTTGTTACTAATTAATTTAGTCTTTAAGCGGTGATTGGTAATCTAACTGCTATCATCTGCTGCATCAATAATATTTAATTGAAAATTATTAAACCGGTTTTAGTTTTATCAAAAACGGCCAGACGCCCCTACGCCCAGCCGTCCATATACTTTACAATTGACCTGCAGGACCTGCAAGTCTTTGAGGCCGACGTAAAGTGATGTTTCTTTCCCACTCCATGAAAGAAAAAACACGACATCGCTAGCTGGATTATTCTTTCATGGAATGTGCACGGAAAGAAGGTACATAATAATACTTGAAATTAAAACTAATCACAATCGGTTGTCAAATATATTTAACGTGTATTAAATTAAAGTACACAATTTGGTATACATGTTTCGCCATCATTTAAAACGAAAGCTTTTAGTCAAATAAAGTTTCAGTTTTACAAATTCCCAATGGGATACCATTGCATATAACTACTAGTATAATGTCGTTGGCTGCTTTTAAAGTGGTAATCACTTAATAATTTTATCTTGAATACGATCCTTTGGTAAAATAAGAAGTTCATTACGATTTAAATAGTGAGATCATGGTATCAAAAATCATGATGCAAAGCAATCTATTTCTAACTTAACTTGTGGTAGGAGTGCAGGCAATAGTAGCACGCATACCTTTTGTACGGCAACCAGGAAAGTAATGTTTTGTATAATAGTTTACGTGGTGCCCGCTCTAAAGACTGGTGACCACACTTTTCACAAATTTTAAATTGCTTTGGAGGTAACATGTGATATCAATTTATAAATTAATGTTAATGGATGCATACCAGTATGCACCATGTATTATTCTTGCTTTGTATTTGGGCCACTACTTATCTTTATCTAAAACCAGGTCTAATTTTGGTTTAAAGACTTGCACTTTTTTAAAAAGTAAGCTCTCATAAGATAAGGTGGCAGGCACCAATGATCCAAAATAGGCGCAACTATACGTAGCCGGTTTGTTTTTCCATTGTAATTGTCGAAACTATCAAGAATCGAGTTGAATTATACTAGATTCGCTTTGCAATCCTTAAAGCTAAATTAGTTGTTATCTCCCACTTAATCTTGAAGTTGCCTTCTCAAAATTGTACACAGCCTGTTTGTCGTAGGTGTGAATTTTCGAGAAAAATTGTGCCTTTAATATTTCCTTTTTGCTATAATATCGTATATGTAAATACCTATTAGTATACACTTTGTAAAGCGGCCTTTTTAGTAAGTGTTATTGTTCTTTCTTTAGCTGTTATAAAAAATAAGAATGGAAGAATTATCACCTGTTAATATTAAGGGTATTGCACTCAATATTAAAAAAGTAAGGACTAAGCTTGGTATGACACAGGCTAAAATGGCTAAGAAATTAGGAATTACCCAAAACGCTTACTCTAAGATTGAACGATGTGTCTCCAAACTTAAGCTCATATCGCTTTTACAAATATCTGCGGTATTGAAAGTCGAAATTTCGGATTTGATTCGATGCGATGAAAATATAGCTAGCTAAATAGTAGTACATTTCGCAAACTAAGCTAAACTAACGTTATAATTAATAATACTATCGGTGGGAAAGCGCCGAAGTTTGTTTGCAATGTCCGGGGTAATCAAAAGTTACCTAATTTGCTTTGCAGATTCATAGAAATTTAAAAGCTATTTTGATGTTATAACTTTAATAGGTAAGTATTGCCATCAGTAAAGCAAGTGTACATTGAACTAATAAATATTAACGATAGAATTGAAATTAGCTAGCTGTAATGTTTTATCTTAAAGTGCTCAAACTCATAATTTATTTCAACATGAGATGTTATTATTGGTCACCAATCCACATTAGATACAATTAATAATTCACAACCTGAAGCTATATTAATCAATCGATTAAAGAGAATTATTAACTTCGTGGACACTACAATGGAAAAACACAATGGACAAATAGCTGAGTATTTGGTCAGAAAGTACGGCTATAGTATCACCGATCTTGCTTTACAATTAAATGTAAACAGAAGATCACTTTATAATTATTTTCGAAACAAAAACCTTCAAGTCGATATCCTATTGAGAATAGGCATTATCATCAGGCATGATTTTAGCGCTGAATTTCCGGAATTTTTCTCTGGAAGCGAGTTTAAAGTTTTACCTAAATCACCGTCTGATACGCCGACATTGGCAAACAGTAGCTCTGAAGAAGAAGTTTGGAAAAGTAAGTATATCGACCTATTAGAGCAGCACCGTAAGTTGTTGTTGAAGTGTTTAGATAAAAATAGCGACTGCTGTCTTACTTCGTAAGTTAAAAGTAAGTACTTCAGAATCCTGTGCCTTTATGCTGGAGAAATGCCTTATAGGTTCACCACTATATCATACAAAAGATATCAAACAATCAAGCACGAAAATATCGTTAAAAATTACCGCACATCGCTAATTTAATATAATGCTTTTCGAAGTAATTGTGGCATCGATCGAGATAGCTCGTATTTTAACAGGTTTTTAGTGTTAAACTACGTTTAAGTCTTTGGGGATTTGTAGTTTAGTATATACTATTGTAGCGCAAACAATTCTTGTGCAAAGAAAAGGAACAGTTCCCAACACCTGGCATTGACTTATGATTAGCGATATATTTTTAATAGTACTGAATCCGAATTATAAATGGCTATTGGCAATGTAGGTGGCCAGTAAGTCAAACGGTCATACTGATGATATTGGTTACAAAGCTCGTTGTATTGGTGAGAACAATATGGCCAAACTTCATCGCAGCCTGATGACATTTAGTGCAAGGCATAATGTCAGTAATATAGCAGCAAGGGTTGTGACTTTCTAAGAATTAAAAAAAGTGTTTAGTACGAAATTTGGTACAATTGTATCAATTAAGTCCTTCCATTATATCGCATCTATTTTTAACGTGTATTGGCTATAGGTCCTTACAATAGCTCTGTTTAAACTAGGCAGAAACACATGTGATGGCAATGGTGCCGATTAAAAAGCTTTCAAGCAAAATCCTCCTGGATCCGGGGTTATACTTATTGTAGCGAGATGGAATTTTATGCATCCTGGCAGTCATTCTTAAAGTTGCAGTCATCGTTGCGCTTATAACGCTATGTATATGCTGTGTTACAACCTAGAGCTTATGAAAGAAGGTGTATTGAGTTGATGAGTCAATAAAGCTTTTCATATTCAAAAAAATAATAAAACGGAAGATATCCAGGCGCTAGATATTACCTAGACATAGGCAGGTAATGCTTTTTAAAGGGCAAGATATGCTATCATGTGTTGTTGCAAAAAATTCTAAACGCAAAATACTATGGGCGCTAATACTAAGAACTTCTACCGGCGTTTTTTTCTAAAAAGCTAATTATTTGTTTGCTTACCGGCGGGGAGTGATTAATAAAAATTCGATTTTACAATCCATCTACCTTGAAAGGTGGCAATTGAATCAAAACTTCAAACGAATAACATTCAGCATTACTAACGGTGTACCTGATCTGAACACTTCTTTTACGACGACTTACAAGCATATCACAACGCGCTAATCAGGCATCGGAAAAATATCTATAGATACTGGTAAGTTATGAAACGGAACACCATTGAACCGGCCGTTTTAGTTTTGCAAAACTCAATTCGGGTAGGGGCAATAAAGAAAATATAAATTTCACAGTAAAGGAGCAGAATGGGGCAATTTTGCAGTGTCTGCAATAGAACGACAATAATGTTGTTATTGTTTTAAAAAAAACCAACTAATATTGAACTTTTATGCAGTTGTTCCGTAAACAGCTGTAACTATTGATTAATTAAAATTCCCCTTATGATTTCAAACTACGCTAAAAGTTTAGTGGCAGTAGCTTGTGCTGCCGGATTACTATTCACCTCGTGTCGAAAGCAAGATGACTTCCTGCCGGAATCTGCCACTTCCGAAAACAGAAAGCTCAGTGCAGTAAATGAAACGCTTCAAAGTAGCCTATCTATCGCCTCATCATCGAGTTTAATGTTAGGCGTTAACGGTCATCCATTTGGCGATGCGCCTTACCTTGCAACATCTGCTGCCAAACAAGTGGAGCTGATCAAAGGGATGAACATGAACTGGTATCGCATTAATGTATTGACAACGTCCGATGGTACTATTTCCGCTTCATCGTCATCTCTATTCTCATCTTTACAAAAAGCTGCTGCCAGCGGCGCAGTAAATCTTTTGCCAATGCTTAATCCCCGCACATTGACATTTAATGATAAGCCATCTGTCGCCTATCAAAAGGGTAAAACCCTGGGTGCTAACTTCGCTGCAAAATATGGCCAATATTTTAGTTATTACAATTTGGGAAATGATCTGGAGCTCGATTTGTTAATGTCTGGCACTACTGGTCGTGAGGTTACCCACTATGACGTTAATAAATCAGCAATCACCACCGCATATTTAAAAGGTATGGATGAAGGAATTAAACTTAAAGATCCAGGCGCCAAAACCATTATAGATGCGGGCTGGTTACACTGGGGCTTTTTAACGCTATGTAAAAATAACAATGTAAAATTTGATGCTATAGGTTACCACTGGTATTCTGATATGGAGGGGCCTGCTTCAAGAGCTCCTTACAACATTCCTGATATATCGGTGACCTTGGCAAATTCATTTCCCGACAAAGAAATATGGTTCACTGAGTTTGGTTATCGCTACAAAGCCACGTCAACTGATAATGAGGCTGATCAACAAGAATTTATGACAAAGTTTGTTAATAAGATTAAAACCAATCCGCGTGTTAAAGTTGCGATTGCTTATCAATTGTTTGATGAGCCCTACAAAAAAGGACATGAAAGCAACTATGGCTTTTATAAATGGTCTTTACCTTACACCATATTTGTTAAGAAGCTGGTAGCACAAAGCTTTGCAAAATTATTTACGCCAGATGGTGGGGAAACAACGCCTTCAGAACCCTCAAAACCGGCAACAGATCTGTTTACAAATTTAATCGGATATTCATCTGTTAAACCTCAAACATCACGGTTAGTTACCGATGCTACCTATTATACAGATCGAAATTATAAAATCAAAACGTTACCAAGTTACCTGATCAAGTCATCATTCATCAAAGTAGCTAATGACGATAAGACAAATAAATTGAATACTTACCTCTCTTTCACACTTAATCGTGCTACCACTGTTTTTATAGCTTATGATCCACGAGCTAAAACATTACCAACCTGGCTTCAAGGTTTTACCAAAGTTAAAGAAACGCTTGGCACGGACGATCCCAAGTTGGCTACTATGGATCTTTACAAAAAGGACTTTGCGGCGGGCAAAGTTAATATTGGTGGTAATTTGTCTGGTTCGGCTACTGGGGCACTTTACCAATATCTTCTGATTTTTAATGAGAAATAAATGATTTCACAGTTTTAGCGCAATCATATTTCAAACGTTGGCTTCGGCATAAGCCCTTTGTAACTTTACGAACCATAAAAAATTAGATATTAAATATGTTCGTGAAAAATTACAAGGGGCATACTGCCGTTGCATTGCTTTTAGTGTCAGTATGTTTTCAATTTTGCAAAAAGTCAGACATAAAGGATAATGCTGGAGATTTAAATGCGAACGGCATTGCAAATGTATCGGTAGCGAGTTTGAGCGATAGTACATCAGGCAACGTCTGGGGTACCGCAAAGTCGCAGCCAATTGCAACGCATGAAATACAAGGCGAAGTAGTACAGGGTAAATTATACATCTTTGGTGGCTTTGATGTAAATAAACGCCCACAATGGACACCCACAAAACGGGCTTACGTTTATAACCCGCTTAATGACTCATGGGCATCAATCAAAAGCATGCCACATGAGCCTTATGGGACAAATTTCGGCGGAGGGACACACGTTGCAGTTGCTACCGATGGTACCGACATATATTTGGCAGGAGGATATACATCAAACGCAGCTGGCACCGGGCAAATATTTGGCACCAAGCAGGTTTGGAAATACAATGTAGTTGCAAATAATTATACTAAAATGCCCGATTTGCCCCAAGCGCTTGCAGCTGGCCAATTGCGTTATTTGAATGGTAAGTTGCATTACATTGGCGGTGCTAACCAGTCGCGCTCGGATACCGGTATTCATTTGGTTTTGGACTTGAATAACATCAATGCAGGTTGGGTAACACTGGCTCCGCTACTTAACGCTGTAAATCATCCCGGCGCCGCCGTTTTTAACGGTCAAATTTATATAATGGGTGGCTCGCATAACCAAAACGAAGCTTCCGTGCCGCAACGTACACTGCAGGTTTACAATGAGCAGTCAAATACCTGGACAAAATTGGCAGACATGCCCTTTGGTATCGACCATATATTATCTTCTGTAGTAGTGTTCGATGACAAAATTATAGTGCTTGGCGGGCAAACTGCACATAACACACCTGGCAAGCAGGTGTTTTCTTACGATCCGGCAACTAATATCTGGTCGGTAATCGAGCCAATGCGTGCTGCAAAATCTGCAGGAGTTGCAGCTATTCTGAATGGCAATATTCACTATACAGGAGGTAACTTTTCAGCAATCAATTACAGATGGACGCCAAAAAAAGCTAACCCCGCTATTGAAATTGTTGCTTCGGAAGATGCCTATGTAAGAAACGGAAAATTTGCGTCAAATAACTACGGGGCGGATTCTTTGATTTTTATAAAAGGTGCCACTTCCAGCAGCTATTTACGCGCTGCTTATTATAAATTTTCATTAGTCAATTTTACTGAGATCCACTCAGCTACGCTCAGCGTTTATGGACGAAATATTGATAACACAAATAGTTTAAGTTTATCAACTTTCGGTGTTAATAGTGACAGTTGGTCAGAACAAGGCATAACTTTTAATAACAGCCCGCAGCCAACATCTGGCGTATTAAGTGCCGCAAGTGTGGACCCTGTTGCAAAAAGAGTATACTTTGATGTGACCGAATTTGTGAGAGCACAATTGGCTACCGATAAATATGCAAGTTTTATGATGAGTGATGTATCAAATAAAAATACTACTGCCCAATTCAATAGCCGGGAGTGTAGCAACGATAAACCGATACTAATTATCAGATAGCTGTAAATGGTTAATTTTAAGATATATAACTCAAATCCATTGGGACAGTGTCTATATATCATACATTAGTTTGTAGTTATGGTGAGGCAATTTGCGTGCGATTTCCAGCTTCTAAAAACCTGAGTGTAATTTTTATGATTTTTGAATACTTTCTCACTTTTATACAATAAGTTACCAACTCCCCAAACGTAGCTTTTTTTTCCTGTGCTTTACCAATCTTTGTCAAAGATGCCACAATTTAAAATGCTTACCATTTAATGGAAAATTCGTTACAGAGTTATGCCTTGCCCAGTGCATCCGCCTCATTTGTAAATAAGTACACAAATGTCTTGATGTTGTTTTTTCCTATCACCACATTTGTGTTAGCGCCTAGCGTTCCGGGTTCTACAATCATAAATGTGTTGTCAGCATTACTTTTTGGCTTAATTCCCTTCTGCTCTTTAGGCGGAGCGAAGGGCCGCTTTTACACCGAGCTCGCCTATTTTTTTGGGGTTATATTATTGCTAAGTTTTTGTTCGCAGTTTATTAATCTGGTGTTGAATCTGAAATTGGTTAATACAATATTGCTCAATAATAAAAAGAACCTGACTAAAACCTTCTATCGACCCTCGCATATAACACAATCCATTACGCTAATAGTTGGATTTATAATTTATGCATATGTGAAATATTTCTCAACAGAAAAAATCATCAATTATATATATTGGGGTCTACGTCTCCTGTGTATTTATGGGCTTTACGAATTTCTTTTATATATGCTTACCGGCCAAAACGGCGACTTTGTGGTGAATCGTACTTTTGGAGAAGGAGAAAAGTCCGCCTCATTATTTCAAACCCTTAGTTTAGGGGGAATAGGGATGATGAGAATAAAAAGCTATACGGGCGAGCCTTCGATGTTTGTTTTTACAGTATTTCCGTTTTGGGTATTGACCTTTGGACTAAACAGGAAATTTGACCAACTTCTGATGCTGGGCTGCCTTATACTTACTTTTTCCACTACAGCTTATATGTGTATGATTTTGTTTTACTCATGCTGGATTATTTACAAAAGAAACTTTACTATTTTTTACTACATCAGTATTTTAATAATTGTTTTCTGTCTTGTTTTGCAACTCAATGCTTTTAAGCATCTACTCGACAGCATGTACAACTTCATATTTGTAGGGAAATTGGGCGGTGAAAGTTCATCCTCTCAACAACGTAGCGGGGCCTTTACGGAACACCTTTTTTACTGGTCTACCTTGAACCCGCTAAACCAGGCGTTTGGTATAGGATTTGGCTATGTGCGGTCGACAGATTTTTTTTCAACCTTGATAGTAAACAACGGCCTGGTTGGCCTAATTGTATTTACATGGTTTACATTGAAAAACATAGGGCTTAAAATAGCTAGTCCGATAATATCACTTTGTTACAAGTTGGGTTTGGTATTTGTGTATTTAATCATGATGGCTTCGGTGCCCGAGTTTGGCTATCCATCGTTATGGATATACATTGCTTTAGGATTTGTAATAAAGCATATGAAGTTTGAAACTGTAAATACAAGCGAAATTGTTAATAACAATGTTTTGTCAGAAAATATTGGAATGAAGCCGGTCCTGACAGGAATAGCACCAGCAGGAAAACAAATCGCGCGATAAAGAAAAGGCCCCACTTAGTATGATTGCAGGGCCTTTTAAATTTAAACTACTTTAGTTGAAGTGCGGTAGCGGAAATTTTATTTTTAAAGGCGGTGAATGGAGTAACCCATTTCAATAGACCGTAGTTGGACTCCTGAAAGCTTTTTACAGGTTCGTCAAGTAGTTCATAGGCGATAGCTACCTTTACTTGCGGATTATTTCTGCACTTTACCAGGAAATTTGCTATAAATTCTTTTTGTGCCGCTTCATTTTGCTCCAGCGTATATGAAGCTTTGTACCGGTAATTGAACTCTGTAAACCAGATAGGTTTATTAGGAAACAAGCTTGAAAGTTTTAATGTGATGTCAGGAATGTTATTAGGTGCTTTTGGAGCAGCATTTTCCATGTCCGAATACCATTGGTAAGCTACTACGTCATAATTAACGCCATACCACTCGAGCATCCTTAAAAACCCATAGTGCAGCCAACCTGCGCCAATCATTGTTTTAGCGCCGGGATCTTTTGATTTAATTCCGTCATCCATGCCTTTCAGATAAGCTGCTGTGACATTAAACTTAGCGCGATCGTAGTGCGCCTGACTTTGACCGGTTGTCTTAGGCAGGAGCAAATCAAGTTCTAAATCGTTACCAAGGTTATAGTAGGTAAAATACTTGCCATACTTGGCTGCAAAATTTGCGCCCAGTGTTTTACCCTTGGCATACGATTCTTGCTGGGTGTCATTAAAGTCCATGGTGCGAAGGTAAACCATGGGGAGGATGTTGACATTGCCGGCAGCTGCTTCTTCTAATAAAGGATTGAATAGCTTCGGTACGGTTACCTCTCCGGTCGATGTAACAAGCGTACCGATACGGTACCAGTTCATACCCATGCCTTTTACTAATTTAATTTGCGTGGCCGCAGAAATATTTTTGTAAGGCTCACTTCCAAAAGGATGACCTACAATACCTGTTTGTAAAGTCGAGCCGCTTAATAGGCTTTGAATGGATCCAACCGACATAGCAGATTCTGACAGG
Source organism: Mucilaginibacter pallidiroseus (assembly GCF_007846085.1). Taxonomy (GTDB): domain Bacteria; phylum Bacteroidota; class Bacteroidia; order Sphingobacteriales; family Sphingobacteriaceae; genus Mucilaginibacter; species Mucilaginibacter pallidiroseus. Next base: position 81,780 of record NZ_VOEJ01000005.1, on the reverse strand, counting down.
TCAACTGCGGCACCGATAGTCGACTCGGCTTTTAGATTGTCTGATGATGGAAGAATTGCGTCGTCTTTTTTGCACGATGCCAAACCTAACAACGTGACGCATAGCATCAAGCCATGTTTTTTGAATAGATAAGTTTTTACCATTTGTTAAGGGGGTTTAATCAATATTTCAATCTTTAACGGCAAAACTTAAAAGAATGTTACGTATTGTTTTAATTTAATTAAAAAATATTAAAAATTAATATGCTACAAACATTTTACTATAACGATTGTAAACAAGTTAACTTTTATTCAACATTTAGTTAACGCTTGTAGCTGATTATAATCAGAGGATTGGGAAGATTTTATTACTTGTTTATAACTTCGTTGAGATTCGACAGGGTTAATCTGACTTAGAGGTTAAAGCATAATTATACAACTAGTGGTAATTTGTGCTAAGTGTTGTATTGAATAGAATAACGTAGATACAACGATGAGTAGAATAAATAAGCTGTTGATCTTACCCAACACAAACTGCTTATTTAAAGGGAGATTATAAAAGAGATTTGTAGGCATATATATACCCGGATATTACTGTAAACAGCGGTATCCGGATATACTAAATGCGTCATAAAGAAATCTACATGTTGAATCTTCAGATACTTTAACGCCATCTGACGACTTGCACCGATTACATGGCCTAGAAACAATTAAAATAATTGCAGCGCCCCGCAAAATCTCTATAGCTGCTTTCTTATCAACTTAGTTGCTTGCACTATTTATGAAGATTGATTGTGGGTGGTATAGGTAACAAGGTGCGTATGACGCCTTACCATCATCTGTGCGTATACTGGCAGTGAAGACAATCGCAATTATTATGGAATTATGATTTTGGCGTTTTTTATTTCATTTTCGGCTTGTGAAGCATTGCTAAAATACACCTCTTTTCCACTTCTGCTATACACGCCCAAAGTTACTGCCTGCTTTACGCCAAGCGATTGTACGTTTATGTCTAAATTGTAATTTCGTTTATACCTGATGTAGTTTATAGCCGTACTACCTTCCACAGTAAATGAGGTAGGTTGCTCTGCTGAAATATATGAAACGCTGCATTTCTCGCATTTCACGGTAATTTTAGCGTAACCGAAATCTCTGTCTGTTCCGTCAAATTTTTTGCAGCTTAAAGCCGTTAAAGATAATGAGGCAAATAATATAGCTCGTTTCATAAAAGGAAACATTCCTGATGATGGATAAAATGTGGGAAGTGTATTGATTGGTTTCATAATAAAAATCTTAATGTAAAGATATAACAAGTGTGTAGCCAGACCACTTGATTAAAGGGTTTGTATAGCTAAATGAGCATTTCTGTGAAAGCATGTCTAAGATAATATTGGAGTGTTTCGGGTTACTAATAGCGACATCACAGTTTGATCAACCCTCTACACCGGTTTTAATCATAAGTCTTTCCGTTTCCATCCATTCCTGTAAGTAAGGACGACTTAGACGAAATCAAAACCTAAATTATACCTATTATGATGCTTGTCCATTTGGAATCAAGTTGAGCATTTGCACGTGCCGGTGTACACTTTTGCTATTTTGCTTGTTTTGGCCTGTTTAATGCATATTTTTCATTTTACTAATTCGTTTTGAATATGAAAGTTAAAGTGCCAGGCTTATTATTAGCTATTATTTTAAATGTAAGTATTTTGTTAGCAGCTTCGAAACCGCAAGCGTCTATGCGTTTGGGTAAGAAAAGGCTAACTAACATTGAGGCTTTAACCAAAAACATAGAGTTTGAATTCTGCAAGGCCACCATCTCGGATGGTGATCGATTACAACTAAATGACCTTGCAGCATTTCTCACTAAAAATAATTATGCCATCGCATTAAGAGGTCACGCCGATGCAATAGGAACCTATATTGGTAATTGGAAAATGTCAGAGGCACGCGCGGATGTAATAAAGGCGTATCTTGTAAACAAGGGGGTAGCTGCTGAAAGGATTGTGACCACGGCCTTTGGCAGTACAATCCCCATTGCTAACAATAGAACTAGTAAAGGCCGGCAGAAAAACCGGCGAGTAGAAATGCGCCTTAAAGAAATCGGCGGTTAAATTTTTAAATGCTTAATGTTTAAGGCATCAAATCTGGATTCTTACAGTTAGATCGACACAGATATGGATACTATTTTTAACTATGCTACCTAAAATAAACAACTGAAACGGACGAAATCAGTACGGTATAATGTGATAAATTATAATCATTTTATAAGCATTTTTCAATGGTGGCTGTTTTATTGAGCTTATTTAATAACACTTGATTGTATGCTTCTAGTAAATTTAGGTACTTATCTTTCCAGGGATCATCGACAATTGCTTTGCTATGTGCCCTGTTTAATTGACGTGCAAAATGCTTACGGTTATTGTGTAACACGAAATCTTCTTTCGTAAATAATTCAGGAAATTCTATAGAAAAATCATGCCTTATAATACATCCAATTTTAAATATCACTTCGGTCTTTAAAAACTTGTTTTCAAAGTAGTTATATATCGTTCTTCTGTTTACAGATAACTCTATTGCTAGATCCGTAAGGCTGTAGCCGTTTTTCCTAACTTGGAATTCGACAATTTGTCCGTAATGTTTTTCCATTTATCGTTTGTATTAAAAATTAAAACAATATGACCTCTATTATCATATCTGAATAATGATCTGTGAATATGATTTAGCCTTACATCATCTTTTCAGGTTAAGTCGAAATACTGTAAGCCAACATATCGTTCATTACTTTTCAATGGACTATTTCAAAATGGACGCGATACAAGAAATATCATTATAGCTATGTAGGCTATAAAATATAGACACATTATGCGCTTATTGCTTTTTTCCTTTCTTCATCTCGTCTAGTAAATTGCGATACTTATATAGAAGGCTGATGTATTTGCTTCGCCATCCGTCCTCTGTAGCACTGATGTTTCTGGCTACTTTAGGCATGTTGATAAGGCTGAATTCATTTTCTGTAAAAAGTTCGGGCAATTGAATAGAGAAATCGTGCCTGATTATGCAACCAATTCTGAAGACTATATCTTTTTTCACCACTTCCTGGTTAAACCAATTATATAACGTTCGTCTATTGACATTCATGGACTTTGCCAAGTCGCTGATGTTGTAATTATTTTTTCGTAAAGTAAATTCGAGGATTTGGCCATGATGTTTCGCTGCCATATAAAATTAATATTAATGACATAAAAATATCAATTGTGTGCATCTTTTGTGTTGCGCTAATGCCGAATGTGTATTTGCACATAAACGGTCCAACCTTAAATCTTTGCTCTCGCTGGAAGAATAGTTGTATCTAATATCTGATTATATGTTACTAAATAATACTTTACTAAAGGGTAAGCTGCGAATTATTCGAATTCAAGTCAAATTATCTACGGTTAATTCCATAAAATCGTGAAAAAAAGGATGACCATGGTAACATCTACTGATCGCAAAACGTATAAATCTGTACCTTAAATTATTTAAATGAAAAGATTTGCTACGGCCATAAATGTATTCGTGCTTTTATTATTGCGTAAGGATATCAGCTTATTTTTGAAATATGATCACAAAGAATTTTGCTTTGAGGAAGGTATTTATGCTAAAAACACGGCTTTCTTTAAAAATCTTAAAAAGCGTGATAACCTACCGGATCATATTTTAAGCCAGTATAAAGAGATGCTTATTGACTTTGATAATAAGCCTAAGCTATAGTCCTTAACGTGCAGCTAACAACATAATTTGAGCTGTAATACTGCGTGATTTTTCATCGATTGAATATGAGATCCGCTGATATGCTAAACTTTACACCCTTGATATTTTTATAGTACATATCGTTTCGGAATTTTCATTCGATATTTCTTTGGATCCATTGCAGACTGACATATTGTATTGTTTGGAGAGCTCATGCACTAGTTCAGCAGCAATATGGAAGTTTGAATATGTTGATACTGTTAATCTGCTATATTGAATAAAAATAATCGCAGCGTTAATTTTCTGCGCAACGTCTATACCGAAGCAGCAGTTAGGTACATATTTAATTGCTTTTTGAAATTATAAATCTAATCCTGATTGTAACTCTAATCCTGGATAACGATTATGATTTACTGGTATATTTGTTACTAGTCAGTATGTTATACGTAAAGTCTGCTAATAGGTCTTCAAAAGAAATTTGCCACCTTAATTTGTATTATTTGAATATAATATCTTTTGGTCTTTATAAAGTTTGATATTTTGAATCATATAAACGTTATCCTGGTAATCATAATTTGTCCCTTTTTTTCCAAGATAATCACTACCTACAATATAAGTGTTCGGGATTACACGCTGATACTCATCAATCGCTTTCCATACCCTGATACCTATTTTACGGCCGAAGTTTAGTTTTCGGTCCGAATAGCTCGATCCGATTTTTAGTGCGAATGGAATTGAGGGGTTAAATCTTTGTTCATTTAACAGCAATGGGAAGGTTGTTGGAAGTAACATCTGCCCGCTATGTTTATCATTTCTTTCTATTCCAAGGGTTAAATTTTCTTTTTTATAATATATTTCCAGCGTATCGGCATCATTGATGTTGCAACAACCATGATAGGAGGCAATCTTTTTAATTAAGATCGGTAACTTCTTATCGGCTGACTCAAAATAATCTGCTAAGATCTCATCGCTACCTTTAACAAGTTCATTTCCATTGAGCAAATTGTCGAAATAAGTAAAGCCAATTTTTGTTCGTAAATGAAATGCATTAACTATCATTTGCAGACCCGGCTCCCAATCATTTTCGGCGCCGTATTGCCATATGGCACTTAGTCGAAAGCTTTTTACATTTCCTGTTGAATCATTTGTGTATATGTTAAGCAGGCCATCAACATTTGTGCAAGTGCTTCCGGCTGATGGCTGATGATTAAAGTAGCGCCCAAATCCAATGAACCAATTATGTAATTTAAAAATACTTCGCCACCATACTGGAGTAACCCGGTTATTAAGTGCCATGCCGGTGAAACGAATATTAATGTCAATAGAATTGCCTGGCAGTACAGAAATAGGGAGGCTTAGCACATGTTTATTAGTATCACTAAAATTAAGATCCCACAAATTAAGCTTTGAGAAAGTCGCTTTGTTGATGACAAGGTTTTGAACGCGCTGATTTGTCAACTTTATCGTGACGCTGTCACGGTTGTGATTGGTCTTTTTATCTACAGTTAGGTTACTTTTCGGATTATAAGACAAGGAGAAAACAGAGCCGTTAAATATGGGATAAAGCGCTGGCTCATTAATCAATATGTTTTCATTGCTAGATTGCTTAATATTTTTTTCAAAAGGGGCCAGGTTTCCGATCTCCTTGGCTTCAAGATCTTTAATAAACCCGCCAAAATTTAGATTTAGGGCTATTCCTGTGAAGATGTTTATTGCTGAGAGGCAAAAGCAAGCAATCGTAGACTTTCTGTATCGGTTTATAAGCAAACTAATACCAAATAACAATAATGTGAAGCCACCCATTATATATGGGAGATAAACGTTTGCTAAAGCGCCTATTTTATCATATTCTGCGTTTACATCAACAGAAATCAAGCACGATATACTAATGCTTATAAGGAGTAAGGATATTTTTAGGAATATATTTGATTTGTTGGGTGTCGGCATGTAGTTATAAAATGTGCCCATAATTGCAGCAACCAAATTTAAGTGTAAGTAGCTTGTTTGTAAAAGATGCCTGCGCTATTGTGCCCAAATGTGTGTAAAGCGTGATAGCAGCAAAATTGAATATGAATGCTGCTATAATTATAATCTTCCTTTATCTATATAAAAAGCATAAAAGTATAACATACCACCATCTTGCCAAATCAATTATTTAATTGTGGTTATAACGCATTTACATTATTTCACAACCTGTTATACACTTTTGGGATAAGGGTAGATTTGCAACATGTAACGTCTACTTTTATGAAAATTTAAAGATGAAAAAATTGAATAATCGCGTTAAGCCGCAGCTAAGTTCAGCTGCCTTAAAATGTATCGCAATCCTGGGTATGGCGTTGATGTTGAATAGCGGATGTAAAAAAGATGACGTAAACCAGGATAAAGAATTTGGCGAAGGAAGATTGACAGTACAGTGTGCAGGACAATGCAACATCAGTTATACTGTTGCAGATAAGGTTACCAAAGTAACGATAGATAAAACGATTGGTACATACACGCTTAAATACCAAAGAAACTTTTTATTAAGCGTAGATGTTACAGCCGCAGATGTAGACCAGGCAATTGTGGTTAATGTTTATAGCCGTGAGGGCAAGCAAATTTATCATAACGATGCCAACAAAAAAGTTAATGAAGTTTGGTCAGCTAAAGTGCTCGTGCCGTAAATGATATCGTTTTAGATAGCTTATTTTATAGAGGGTAGCGGGGGATACTCTTATCTCAAAAGGCAGATCTAATAATGGTCTGCCTTTGTTTATTTATGACTTTGGATTGCACTATTATTACCTATAAGCTTCTTTGATATTGCTCAAGTAATAAGTCATTGTATTTTTCCAAAAGGTCGATGTACCGGTCTTTCCATATGGTACTTCCATCAACTTTATCAGTTGACGAACCGAAATTTTCGTCATTAAGGGGTTGGATAAAATCATCTGCAGTAAATAGTTCAGGAAATTCAACCGAAAAGTTATGATTAATAAATACTCCGATGCGATGTATAGTTTCCGGCTTGAGGTATTTCTGATTAAACCAGTTATATACACACTTTCGGTTAACGTTAGCAAGCCTTGCAAGTTCGCTGATACTAAAGCCTTTTTTCCTGATAGTCAGTTCAACAATTTGTCCGTAATGTTTATCCATATGTTGTGTAGTGTGATTTAGTTTCGTTTTGAAATTGGCGTTAGTGTTTGAAGATCAGTCCTTATTGTAAGGGCGTAATTCATTGATTTCAGGATCATAACAACTGATTTACCGTTGATCTTTTGAATAGCTCCTTGGTAGTTGTTCCATGGCCCGCTTAATATGGCGGCCTCGTCTCCAATATTGAGGTTCTGTAGAGGTATGGCTTGCAAATCATGATATTTGTTGACCATTGCACGTATATTTTCAATGTCTTGTCCGCGTACAATTGCCGGTTTTCCGCAGTAACTTATATATGTCACAACCCCTGTCGTTTGCACAATCTTTTCCAAATCCAAGTGCCGGGCATATACAAATATGTATGAGTTGAATAGCGGAATTTCTACTACCTTTTGCCGGTCAACCCATTTTTTGCTGGTTTTTACCAATGGACAATAGGCCACTATGTTCTGATCATTCAATAGCCTATTCACTTTTTTTTCCCATTTGGATCTTGTATAAAGAACCATCCAGTTCGGATCGTTTGGACTTTTCATGATAGTGCTCGGTTTGTTTGTAGATATGATAACAAGTGTCGTGGCCTCACTCGTAATTTCTTACTAAACTAATGCATAGGCTTCTCTTAAAACATCTTTTAAAGGGGTTGTATATTAATTTGTAGAAGGGTGAGAAGTTTAACAAAAGTGTGTATCATTTGTACTCAATACATATTCCAAGTACAAAGTCTTCATTGTTCCACGTCGGGTTAATCAACTTTTTAAAAAGTCAGGACTTCCTATTGCTCACCATTTCGCGTAAATGCACATAAAGCGTACAACTGGGTGTTATGAGTTCCAATGAAGCAGTAATTAATCTAAAATTGTAATAATAATAAATCGCAAAAATTTTAATGTAAGCGGAAGGGCGAAGCTGTATCATTGCGAGGCTTCATTTTAGTTAAACATGGCAACAATCATTAAATTTATTATAAAGTCTCCGCTTAGGACCATTTGTGTCATCGCATCATTAATTTTCATTATTTGCTATACGATCAGCTGTAGGAAAGAGGTAAGTAAGCAGCCTGTTTACCGCTTTGATAAGTATTTTAACTTGGCGGCTAAGCCTATAATAAGCCCAATACAAATAAACTTTCAAAATGATGGTACTCAGGCACCTGTGGGCTGGTTAAAAGATTGGGGTGAACCTTTTTCTGCTCATCCCGGTGTTTTTGAAGGTTCAGATTTGACGTTTGGATGGAAAAGTGTAGCTGATGACAAACCACTTGATTTACGCGGAAATGGCCGCGCAAGACTCGAGCCAGAAGACGTTTTGCTATCCACCTTTATGCACATGCAGGCTGATCATATCAGTGGTTTAAGATACGGTGCGTTTGATGGCGTTAAGGCCAGCGGTTATTGGGAGCTGAAAGTTTTAAATGGCGTATACAAAGTAACTGTTGCTACGGGCGACGGGGCTGTTCATAAGGCAAAAGAATTGGATTGTATAAACGTTGAAGGTGTTAAAGCAATTTACAATTTTAAACCAATGGGTAAATTACGAAGCCCGGGCAGATTTAAAGAAGCAACTGTAACCGTAACGGTGAATGATGGTCTGTTAACCATTGATGCTAAAGGCGGTATTAATACAAAAATATGCTATGTAAGCATTGCGCCAATTTCAGTTAATCCTTATCTGTATCTTGAATCAGCAGATCAAAATTTGTTATTGAGAAGAGATGTTAAAACTCCTCAATACATGACCCTTAGAATACGAAACTCAGCGCTTAAAAAGGTGCCATACAAATTGACGGTAGCTTATCCAGATAAAGGTGTAAACTGGATTCACTTAAGTAGAGAAGCATACGATACTGATTCTGTAAAAATTGATTATGCGGTCAACCGAAATCTTGCTCCGGGGACTTATAACGCTACGATAAGTGCTACAGCTGATGGATATTCATCAGCGGCTATTGATGTTAGGTTACGCGTGGTTGACGAAACTAGGCCCTACGTTATTAGTGCTAACCCAATTAACGGCGCTACAATAATCATAAATTCTACAATTGCAGCAAACAGTATTTCTGTCCCGGCAAAAAAAGGATTTAAGGGCGGTGTAAATAATGCTACTATAACAAATAAAACAGTTAAATTAATAAAAGTTGCGAATGATACAGATAGCATTGTCCCCGGCAATGTGCAGGGCACGGGCGGCGGGGACGCTATCAGTTTTACACCTGCCCAGCCATTAGAACCCTACACAAATTACAAATTTGTGATTACGAGCGGGGTAAAGTCTTACAGCGGAGCTTCATTTCAGCCGTTTGAGAGCTCATTCTCAACATCGTCTGCTCCTGTTGATTCCAGTAACATTATTAAAGCTGCTTTTACTAAGATATCTGTACCAGGTACTCAAAATAAAAAGTATACTTCACTCACATTTGGACCCGATGGACTATTTTATGCTTTGAAGATAAATGGAGGTATTGAACGCTTCAAAATCGATCATGAATCTGGTATGCTGAGTGGAATGACCAGTATTAATACACTCGTAAAAAAACGCGGCGAGTCAACGGCTATCGGCCTTACTTTCGATCCCTCATCTACAGCTGCGCACCCTGTTGCTTGGGTATCTTATTCATCATCGGGATTAAATGCGGCTCCGGAGTTCGATGGGAAAATCTCGCGCTTAAGCGGTCCTGACTTGCTGACCGAGGAACAGATGATCATAAACTTGCCCAGATCTACCAGAGACCATATGGTAAACAGCATCGTATTTGGCCCCGATGGTGCTTTGTATATTTCGCAGGGCAGTAATAGTTCCGCAGGTAGATTTGACAAAGGTTGGCAACGAGAGGAAACCTTGCTGGCTGGTTGTATCATGCGCCTCGACCTAAAAAAACTTGAGAAGGTTGCACTTCCGCTTGATGTTAAAACTACATCAAATCAAAAGTTAATAGATAACGCGCCTATAGGTTCGATTAAGCTTTCTGATGGCACTTATAATCCATACGGCATAAATTCGCCTCTAACCATATTTGCCTCGGGCATACGTAACGGGTATGATATGGTTTGGCATAGTAACGGACAACTTTATATACCTGCCAATGGATCTGGTGGCGGTGGCAATTCACCACAATCTATACGAGGTACAAGGCGCCCTGATGGTACTTTTTATAACGGATCGGCAGTTAAAGCTACTGAGAATGTGCCGGTACAGCACGACTGGCTATTCAGAATAAATCCCGACAGGAAAGTTGGCTATTTCGGCCATCCAAATCCCCTGCGGGGCGAATATGTAATTAACCGTGGCAGTAAAGATAACCCGATGTACGCACCTGGGGTAAAGCCGGATAATAATTATAGAGGTGCCGCTTTTGATTTCGGTTTTAATAAATCACCCAATGGCGTTATCGAATACAAAAGCAACGCTTTCAAACGTGCTTTGAAAGGAAAATTATTGGTTTGCAGATTCAGTGGCGGTGGCGATATTATTGTTTTGGAACCTGGTTCAATTACTAAGAAGCAACTTGTTAATCAAGCAAACGATAGTATTTATGATATCGTAAAATCAGCAAGCGGATCTGGAAACTATGGCCTTAAAGGTATGGTTGGTTTTGCCAATCCTTTGGAAATAACTGAAGATGTAACAAACGGCAACTTATACATCAGTGAGTTTAACTGGAACGAGAATCCTAATTTGATATCTCAGATCACCTTACTTAAGGTCACTGAAGATAACGAAAAAGCAGTTACTTCACGCAGCCAGATAGTCAAAAAAGTCAAATAAATGTGATTAGTCAGCACTTCGCTGGTTAGTAACCTCATCAATTTAAATATGAAAAATTTTACCAGAAAAGACGGGTATGCCGTCGTGTTTTGTTATGCGCTTATTTTGGTAATTGCAATAGTTTGCTCATCAACGCAAACTTCAGCAGCTTTTGGTAGCAGCTTAGCCAACAGGCGTACGGCAATGATTTTGATGCCTGCTGATACTTGCCCGCCTATTAGTACGCTGGATTGCAACGCGTTAAAAGTGGCGCTACCATTTAACCTTAGCTTCTCCAATAACATTGCAGGGACAATTAAGGATCGAAACGCCCTCGGTACTGGTTTTACAACGGTAAACACCTATTCAGGCACTAGGCTCACCGCAGACGGTTCGAATACCTTTGCGACAGTGCCCGGTTACGAGCCTTCAAAAATTGCAGTAACAGGTGGCGTTTTGCAATTGACAGCTAACAAGGGTATCGATTATCAGGGCAATAACAATCAGCTAAATGTGTTGGGGGTACAAGTTGCACCAGCCGCAAAATTACAATTAGAGGCGAATTTAATTAACCCTTACAATGGTACGCAAGCGCAACAGGCAGGATTGTGGTTTGGCCTGAACGATAAAACATTTATAAAGCTTTCCATAAACGGAAATAAGGTTGAGCTAAGGAAAGAACTTAATGATGTTTCTTCAACCGTATCTGGTACGAGTAATCCAGATCAGCGCATAACTTCAGTGATATCCGGTTTAAATAATAAAACCGTTAGCCTGCGAATGGTAGTTGATTCGGTAGCAAATACGGTTGAAGGCTTTTATTCGGTGGATGGCGTAAACTTTGTCAACGTTGGGTCAAGTTATCCAACAGCGTCACTCAACATAGCTAATACCAATATTGCTACTTTAACCACTTATGCGGGTATATATGCAAGCTATCGTAATGGAAGTACCGCCGTGACCTATTCGTTTGACGATTTCGCCTTGACTTCTGTGAAAGCTCCTGTTAGCGCAACGGTTAACGTCAATTTTCAAACAGCTTCAGCGCCGATTCCAACGGGTTATATTGCTGACACGGGCCTTCCATATAATACGTCGAGGCAATTTGGGTGGATAAGCCCCACAACTGGCCAACCTGCCGACCTCCAAGCAAATATGCGCCTCAGAACAGGGTCTGGAGATATAAAACAGCTAAGCCTGGTACAAATGCAGGCAACAACAAATGGTCAGGTTCCGGGTACATGGGAGTATGCTATGAGTAATGGTATGTACCGCGTAATTGTAAGTGCCGGTGATTCTGGATATTACGATAGCAATAATCAAATAAATGTGGAAGGCCTGCCTGTGATAGCCGATTTTACACCCTCTTCATCCAATAAATACCGGGTAGCTACCGGCCTGGTACAGGTAACAGATGGTAAATTAACGGTGGATGCATTTGGAGGGACCAATTCCAAGCTCAATTATATCAATATTATACCTGCAACAACAATTGCGGACAATACAGTGCCAACAGCCACCGCAAGATTAGTTGGCACACTTAAATCAACAGGTGTTTATGATGATCAGGTACAGGTGTATTTATCTGCTACTGACGAAGGCGGATCTGGGTTGGCTTCTTTGCAATATGCAATAAATGGCGGTGCCTTCACAAATTACAAATCGCCATTTACATTATCCGTTGCGGGCAATTATACGCTTGCAGTGAAAGCGGTAGATGGAAATGGGAATGTGACAAATACATCCTACGCGTTCAATATCGCGGCGCAATCAACCACGGGCGCTTATATGGTTTTGAAAAATATGGACGGTTTTCCATCGAATGATCGGTTAGTTTTCTCATTAATTCAAGTGCCCTGGAGGCGTACCAGTCCAGACACTACACCATACAATGCTAATCATGACAAGGTAAGGTTGCGCATAAACAATAAAGGTACAGGTAAGCTTAGAGTTACAGCACTAAACCTTACAAACTTACAGGATTGGAAAATAGTGTCCATTGGCACAGATACTGCTGCAACATTGCCGGTATCAATTAATGCAGGCACCTATACCGATGTAATTATAAATTTTAGGGCTAAAGATGCAGGTACGCGCCTTAAAATATTAAATGATACATTAACTATCATTAGTAATGATAGCATTGCGCCAAGTAAGAAAGTAATGCTTACCGGTATATGGCAAAAGGAGGGTGAAAGTACCAATGAACCATTTGCTCAGCAACTTTTAAATGCTTTTGGTTTTAAAAGTGTTGTTGGCTATGCAGCTAATGATGGTAGTGTGGATGGTAAAACACGCGTACCAAACTCAAGTGAGGTGAACGCAGATTATTTCGTTCGTGCAGACCCTAGTAAACCTGTAACGGTTGTTCAACTGGCGGCCTATCACGGATGCTGCTCAGCAACAGAATCAATCAGGTATTTCAATAAAGGGTCATCATCGTCCAGCAATATATTCACGCACAATCCTCTTGATGGGCAATCGATCTTACCTCGTCTAATCGGGTCAAGTGTTAATCTGGCGCGGGGTGAGTTTAATCCAACTAATACATTCGGTTTTAGAGTAGGGTCGTCTTCATCAGATCGAAAACAAAACTTCAACGGATTAATTGGGATACGTGTTTTAAAAGCATTAGATGACAAGGGAAACGTTATTCCGAATGCATACTTTTTAAACGGAGATTACCTCGGCACATCCTATACCAACTACGATTATCAGGACAATATTTATTATGTAGAAAATATACGGCCAGATTCGGGATCGGTTCATTACTCCAGCCTGGTACCCTTGCCAAACACGGCTTATAACTTTGATGCAACACAAACAGGTGCAACTAGCACAATAGCTGTAACGCTTAAAAATACCGGTACTACTTATGCTGACAGTACATCCGACCCATCAATCCAAATTAAAAGTATACAGCTTGTAGGGCCTGATGCATCAGAATTTTCAACCGGCAGTTTTTCCACTACAACATTAGCAGTGCAGGCTACAAAAGTCATCAACATAAGGTTTAGTCCGCAAAGTGTAGGTATAAAAAATGCTGCATTGATAGTTAACTACAATAGTGGCATCAGCCCCTTAAGGATACCATTATACGGCATAGCTAACACAGCTACGTCAACAGTGAATGTCGTCAGGCGTATTAAAGGAGGATCCGACGCAAATGTTACCATTGGAAACAACTTGTATGAGTCTGACAAAAACTATCGTAAAGGTTCTATAAAATTAGATATGCAGGTAATTGCGAGCGGCATAGATGGTACTGATATAGATTCCCTTTATCAAACTTATTTGTCTGCAGCTGCTGATTTGGCCGAAACCAGGTACGAGATACCTGTTACTAATGGTAATTATCAGGTTAGATTTCACTTCGTTGAAAATTATTGGAAAGATGAAGGCCAGCGGGTTTTTGCGATAACACTTGAAAATCAGCGGGTATTAACCAATTTTGACATCATCAGTGAAGTGCCGTACCGTACAGCGATTGTTAAAGATTATAATGTGACCGTTAGCGACGGCGTGTTAAATATCAAATTTAACCCTACGGCAAATAGGGTCGCTTTAGCTGCTCTTGAATTGTTTCAGGTAAATGATAATACTGTTGTTACAAGCAATAGGTTAGCTGCAACACCAATATCGAAAGATCTCAATCTGATCTCATCGGAAAAGAAAGTAAGCGTTTATCCTAACCCAAATGGAGGTTCTTCTTTTAACATCAGCCTTTCAAATTTTGGCAAAAATGAGGAGGGCGTGTTAACCGTCACCGATAGTTGGGGTAAGCCCATTCACACACAAAAAATCATTACTGATAATTTAGGAAGCGTAAACAGGCTTATTAACCTAAATAAGACATTGCAAATGGGTGTCTACATTATCAATGTCCGCACAAACAGTGGGCGGGGTTATGCCAAATTACTCGTTCAATAAACCGTTGTTCACATTAATTGCACACTATTTTACAATAAGGTGTCAACCCTCTTAAATGCTAAATTTTAACACGTTTTATTGCAATATTTGATAACAGTTAGCAACATGATTACCAATTTAAAATCAGATGCTAATGATAGTTGCCATATTTAAAATAACAAAATTGCTTATGTAAGCGGAGTGGCGAAGCTTTGCATGCTTTACATAAGGCATATGTCCAAAAATCATCTAAACAATATGAAAATACAAGGTACAACCAAACACCTGAAACTGGCGCTTCTGTTCACAGTAGTGGCCTTTAGTTCGTGTGTAAATACAAAAAGGCTTAAATATTTTCAGGATATGCCTGAGTCGGATAGTGCAACGCCCATCAATATTGCAGCGTATACTGAGACAACTATCCAGCCCGACGATATACTGGCTATCAATATAAACACTATTGATCCACAAGCTACGACTGCTATTAATAGCAGGAACGGTGGGTTTACAAATGTGGGTGTTAATCCTCAATCAGGGACTATCAACCCGGTTACCGGTTACCTGGTAGACAAAACCGGATTTGTTGACGTGCCGATAATAGGCCGTATAAAGCTAGGTGGCCTAACCACGCTTGAGGCCAGGGATATTGTGCGTAAGCGGGCTACCGACTTTTTCAAAAACCCAATTGTGGATGTTCGTTTTTCCAATTTTAGAATAACTGTAATAGGTGAAGTTAACAAACCTGCTTCATACGTTATACCTAACGAGCAGGTTAGTTTGCTTGATGCTATTGGCTATGCCGGCGATCTTACAGTATATGGTAAACGAAATAACGTATTGCTTATTCGCAAGGATGCAGCAGGAAAAAATGTAACCGTAAGGCTTGACCTTACAAAAAAGTCGACGCTTAACTCTCCCTATTTCTATCTGAAGCAAAATGATGTGGTTTACATAGAGCCTGATAAATCTAAGGTGCAGAATAATGATAATAACGTATTTAGATACATTACCGCAGGGGCTACAGTATTTACGGCAATCATTTTAGCTATTAGGTATTTATAAGCAACCCGTCACTTCAATTACTCAACAACAATAAAATAAACTTTTATGGAGATCCGCCCGGTAAAAGAGAATGGCAATGCCGTTAATAAATTTCTTTTACAATTAAAGTTACACTGGTATTTATTCGCAATAAGCTTCGTTGTGTTTTTGGGCCTTGCTTATGCTTATGTAACTTTTTCAACTAAGCAATATCTTGTGTCAAGCACTATATTACTTCAACAGCACCCTACTTCGCCAGATGCTTCTTCACAATTTGCAAATGGTGGTGCGTCAACTGCATTAACGTTGAACGATAACATCAAAAATGAAGGGGATGTGCTGCGATCAAGAAGCCTGATGAAGGAAGTTGTGCAAAGTATGCACCTTAATATTAGATATTTCTATAAAAGCGGTTTTTTAGCAACCGAAGCGTTTGACGAAACACCGTTTGTAATTGATATAATAAAAAATAAGGTAGATTCTTTGAAACAAAGAGAATACGTAATAAATGTGGTAGATGACAAAACTGTCAATATAGCCAACAGCGATGAAGGTGTGGATATGAAAGTTCCGTTTGGGAAAACAGTGTCGTTGCCACAATATAATATTCAAATCCAAAAACGTAACGGAGTTGCCCCCGTAAAGCAGGAATTTTCGACTACGATACAATCCGAAGACGATGCAACCACAGCAATTATGAACGGCTATGATGCTGAGTTTACTGATAAGGCAACTACAACGGTAGGACTAACCCTTTACTACCCAAATTCAAAAAAGGGAGAAGCCATTTTACAAACAATTATGACTCGTTATCTGGCAGACAATTTGGCCAACAGAAAACGGAATATTGATAGTACTATAAACTTTGTAAATAACCGGATAGCTGTTGTTGAGCAGGAACTTAGTGGTATTGAACGGAATTATCAGGCATTTAGGAGCGATAATAATATTACTGATATTGCTGAACAATCAAAAGTATTAGTAGGGAACGCGAGTGCCTATGCAGATAGGTACCAGCAACAACAGGTACAATTGTCCATAATCAACGCTTTGAAAAGGCGCCTGGCTGATGCAGGGAATAAAGATGTTATTCCAAGTTCCTTAAGCATTCAAAATGCTTCGTTTGCAGCTGGTTTGGTTCAATACAATAACCTTATTAATGAGCGAGAAAAGAGCAAGTTATCTTACACAGAATCCAACCCGGTTATTCAAAATCTTGACCAACAGATATCTTTAGCAAGGCGCAACTTGTTGCAAAGTATCGACAGCTATTCGAGGGAGATTGCACTGACCACCGCTGGCTCAAATAGCCAGAATAATGCCGTAACAAGTAAAATTCGTGCGGTTCCGGGCAAACAGCGCGCCATAGGCGATTTTGCGAGACAGCAGGAATTAAAACAGCAGCTATATGTGTACTTGTTACAAAAACGTGAGGAAACAGCCATGGCAAAAGCTGCGGATATGCCTTACTCACGTATTGTTGACAGTGCCAAAAGTAGCAAAACACCTGCTAAACCTATTAAGCCCATTATTTATGTGATGTCTTTCTTTTTGGGATTTATCGTACCACTAGGGTATGTTAATTCGAAAAGCTTGTTTGCAAAGAAAATCAACTCGGAAGCTGATATCGAAAAACAAACCGATGTAATGATCATCGGCAAAATTGGACACAACGCTATTTCTGATGGTCGATTAGTAGATATAAATTCCAGGTCTCCTGTTACCGAAAGTTTCAGAACGCTTCGGACCAAACTACGTAGTTTATTGGATAATCAGCAATCAAACGTGATTATGATCACATCGAGCGTAGAAGGGGAGGGTAAAACCTTCTTAACATCAAATCTGGGAAGTACACTTGCAATGGCAGGGAAAAAGGTGGTTTTGCTTGAACTTGATTTACGCAAACCACGCCTATCAGGGTTCTTGGGTATCAATAATAAGGAAAAAGGTTTTTCTAACTACGTAATGGATGATCTACCAATTAGCGAAATGATTAAACCAAGCAAATTTGATGACAATTGCTTTTTGATTTCGTCTGGTCCGGTAGTTGCTAACGCAAGCGAATTACTTTTGAGTGAAAAACTTCCAACTCTGATTAATGAACTAAAAAAGAGTTTTGATTTTATCCTTGTAGATAGCCCACCTGTTGGTTTGGTTTCTGATGCTTTGGTTATACAAAAACATGTAGACATGACCATATTTGTATGCCGTCACAACTATACCGGAAAAGACCAAATTGACATTATCAATGATATCAAGACCAAGGATAACGTAGAAAACTTATACCTGGTGATAAATGATGTTGATTTTTCTAAGGCGAAATATTCAGGGTACGGTTACGGAATTGGTTACGGGGATGTTGTCAAGTAACTGTGATTTAAAACTGTCTACATTAATAGCACCTACGTACTGAGATGAAAATCAAACCAGCGGTTACTACATTGCTAATGCTTTTGTGCATTTTTGATTTAGCACTTGCGCAACATAGTTTACCCCAAGTGACATGGGGAATAAATGGGCACCCGCTCACCCAAGTAGCCTACACCAAAAATATTGACCAGCAAATAACTGATTTAAAAGACCTTCATGTAAGTACTTATCGCTTCGATGTTCTATTAGATAGCGACGGTTTTTCAAAGAAAGATCAAGCGTTTACGCAATTATTGTCCAAGTTAGCCGATAACGGGTTAGCAGCGTTACCGGTACTTATGCAAAGCGGGCTTAAAGGGCTTGATAGCGAAGCGATTTATAATGTCAGCTATAAGCAGGGAAATAACTTTGCAAAGCGATATGGAAAGTACTTTTCTGTTATAGAGGTGAATAACGAAGCTGATTTAAAAATTATGCTACCGCGCAATTCTGGCGGCACCAAAAAATCTGACTATGACATCGAAAAATCACAGCGTGTAATAACGGCCATTAAGGGCTTTACTGACGGGGTTAAAAAGGTAGCTCCTAATATGAAGATAACCTTATCAGTAAGCTATACCCATTATTATTATTTGCAATTATTAAAAGACAACAATGTACAGTATGATATAGTGGGTTGCCATTGGTACTCCAATATGGGGCCAATTACCAACGCACGACCAAACGGTATTAACATGCTGGAGATTATCAAAACGAAGTTCAACAAACCGGTTTGGGTTACCGAGATTAATTATTCCGAAGGAACCTTAAAGGCCGATTTGGTAACGCAAAGTAATTATTTAACCAGTACTATACCTCAACTAATTAGTAACGGCGTAACTGGCATATTTGTATATGAACTCTATGATCAGCCGGCATTAAGCAAACGTAATGCTGAGGAAGCCCACTACGGCTTGATAAATCAGGAAGGCAATAGATTATATGCGCCAAAAGAAGCCTACACTGCTTACAAACAGCTGATACAAGGATTTAAGTAACCATTTCTTTTTGCGCGAAAATCATTTTGCAGCACCGTATGGTGTCGAAATAGATCACTACCAATTTTAAACACGATAAATACACTATGAAAATCGCCATTGTACATGACAACCTGGTTTGTAAAGGCGGAGCAGAACAGGTTGCGTTAAGCTTTCACAACGCTTTTCCAAACGCTCCGATATATACGCTTAGCTATGATGAGCAAAACACGTATCCTGAATTCAGAGATTGTGAAATAAAAACCAGTTGGTTCGGTAAACTCTTTAAGAGCGAAAAAAATTGTAAACGATTTTATTTTCCGTTGGGCATATTGGCTATGCAAAAGCTGGATTTAACAGCTTTTGACGTTGTTTTACAGTCAACAACACACTGTGCAAAATACGTTAAAACAGCAAGTAATGCCCTAATTATAACGTACTGCCACAATCCCTTCAGATTGGTTTGGAGTTCTGAGTCATATGAGAAGATAGCTAACTCGGGCCGTGTCAAAAAATTTATATATCAAAAGGTTATCAACTACATGAAGGGTGTAGATAAAGGTTTTGCTGATAAAACTAGTTGGTTTATTACCAATTCGCAAGAAGTGCTTCCGAGGATTAAAGCAGCCTATCAACCTAAGACCGAAATTGCTATCATAAACCCCTCAGTAAAATGCGACAACTTTTTTGTCTCACAAGGTTATGGGCAATACTACCTCGTTGTATCCCGCTTTGAGTCTTATAAAAAAGTGGATATGGTTATCGAAGCTTTTAAAAGCATGCCGCAACATAACTTGGTTATCGTTGGCAAGGGTTCAAGAGAAGATGAACTTAGAAAAATATCCAGCCCTAATATCACATTTTTAAGTGGTTTAACGCGTGAAGAACTTGCCCAGGTCTACGCTAATTGTAAGGCATTTATATTTCCTCAATTAGAAGACTATGGCATAACACCGTTAGAAGCTAATGCTTCGGGAAGGCCTGTAATAGCTTACGGTAAAGGCGGAGTAACAGAAACAATGATTCCCTATACAACGGACGCTGCTTCAGCCACCGCCTTATTTTTTAAAGAGCAAACTGCGCTTGCATTGAAAGGCGCTATCGATTTATTTGAGACCTTAACTTTTAGCCCGGCTTTTATAAGGGCACATGCTGAGTCATTTGATGAAGCTGCATTTGTATTAAAGATAAGGTCGTTCGTCACAAGGAAGTATCTTTTACAAAAAGGAATGCCGCAGGAAGTATCAGAAGGTGTGCAGTCAAAAGCTATAACCGTATGAAAATATTAATTACAAATACCTACTATTTTCCTGCTTTTGTGGGTGGTGCAGAAATTTCAGTAAAGCTACTAGCTGAAGGGTTAAGAGCTACAGGCAACCAGGTTTATGTATTAACTACTGGTGTTGAAGATAAAGTTTACACAGTAAACGGGGTAATTGTAATTAGCATTAAACAATTAAATATTTTTAACAGTTACGACAAAAAGCCGCATTCCCAGTTTTTAAAAGTGTTCTGGCACTTACTCGACTCGCTGAATTTTTTATATTATTTTAAGGTAAAATCAATATTAAAGCGCATACAACCGGATATCGCACATACTAATAGTATACAAGGATTTTCGCCGTTTTTGTGGTATATCATCAAACAGCAGAAAATCCCGTTAGTACATTCTATGCGCGATTATTATATGTTGTGCCACAAATGCAGTTTGTATAATAGTAATAATTGTAATACGCTTTGCAGCCCCTGCAAAACGACACACAGCGTCAAAAAACATTTTTTCAAATTCCCTGATAGGTTTATTGGCATAAGCAACTTTATACTGAGTAAATATCAGTCTTATCACCCACAAATCGCTGCAAAGAGCAGACTGATTTACAATGCGGTTGACACGAGAAACACCTCCTTCAATACAAGCGAGCCGACCCAAAAAATTGTGTTTGGCTATATTGGCCGGATTGATAGTGACAAAGGGGTAAGCTATATGGTTGATGAAATAGCTTCCTTGGATGTGGCAGAAAAATCTAATTTGAAGATATTATTTGCAGGCCATGGTAATCCGGGATTTATAAACAAACTTAAGCTTAAGCTTAAGCTCAATGATGTGGAATGTGAGTTTTTAGGCGTAGTTAAGCAAGATGACTTTTACCATAACATAAATGTATTAGTGGTCCCTGCGCTATGGAATGAGCCATTTGGTCGTATAGTTATTGAATCGTTGTCGTACATGGTACCGGTATGCCAATCAGACCGAGGAGGCTTGAAAGAGCTTTACAGCTCGGACACATCCTGGATATTTTCGCCCAGTAAGGGGCAGTTAGCAGCTCAATTAAGTTACATTTTAAAAAACAGGGAACAGTTGGCCGTAAAGAAAGCAAATTGCGTAAGAGAAGCCAGGAACTTTTCGGTTCAAAAATATATAAGCAAACATTTGTCGCTTTACAAAGAAGTAACCGGCGACTTGGTAAGCCAAGCGGTTACAATCGCTACTAAGCCAACATTATAATCGGTAAAGCATAAATATTAAAATTGATGGATACTACTGTTAAGCAACCTGCTTTACAAAACGATAAGAAACTTGTTACAAGCGGGATATTTTGGAATTTCTTACAACTTGTCGTAAATCAATCCTTTGCTTTCGGATTAAAACTAATTTTAGCGAAATTATTATTTCCGGGGCAGTTTGGCCTTGTTGGTATGGCTGTGGTTTTTACCGGATTTGTGCAGGTGTTGAATGATTTGGGCGTTGGTTCAGCTTTAGTACAGCGTAAAGTTGAAGATTTACGTAAGGAGCACTTTCACACCGCGTTTTGGGTAGGGGTAATATGGTCCGTTTGTTTGTTTGCCATCATGAGCTTAGTTGTAGCCAAACTCGCAGCGGTATTTTATCACGAACCAATGTTGCAGCAAATTATCCCTGTATTAAGCATAGGGATATTGGTTAGCCCGGTTAACCTTGTACACAAAGCACAGCTTACTAAAGAAATGAACTTTAAGAAGCTGGCATTTATAGATAATACATCAAATATACTCGCAGGTGTCATTGCTCTTATAATGGCCTTTATGGGCGCAGGGGTTTGGGCGCTTGTGTTTAATTCTGTAGCCAATTTGTTTTTTGCCATGCCTTTGTATTTTAACGCAACAAAGTGGAAACCGGCGTTTATTTTAGAAAAACAAGCTTTTAAAGATGTATTTGGTTTTGGAGTTTACACTACCGGATCTAATATTTTAAATTACTTATATAACAATATCGATTATCTGTTAATCGGTAAACTGTTGGGCGCTTCATCTCTTGGTATTTACACATTGGCATTCGTACTTACGGATACCTTCAGAAGTAGATTGATGGCTGTTATCAATAGTGTTATGTACCCTATTTACGGTAAAAAGCAAAACGATCCTGAGCTGTTAAAGAAATACTACTTAAAGGTTGTGCTTTTTAACTGTCTGTTTATATTCCCGATCATGACTTATTTTATTGTAGCGGGCGATCAGTTTGTGGTCAACATTTTCGGCGCTAAGTGGGCCGGAACTGTTGGGCCGCTGCAAATATTATCTTTTTCGGTAATGCTGCACATTTTAGTGAGCGGTAATACCGCCTTGTTAAGGGGGCTGGGCAAACCAGGTCTGGAGATGAAGCAACAGATATTGAAGGCGGCTATTTTTGTTCCATCATTAGCTGTAGGTATCTATTACTATGGCATATTAGGTGCCGCCTGGGCTATTTTGCTTAATAAATTTATTGTTGTCTTGGTGGCGCAGTACACCTTCAACTATTTAATCCCTATCAAGATCAGCTTTAAAGAGTTTTTATTGGCTATTAAGCCACCGGTTATTGACGCAATAATTACCACGATTGTTGCTTACCTGGTAAAGGCTGCCGGGGTAAATTATGTTATTACTGGAATAATCACTATGGCTTGCTACAGCTCTATCATATGGTTATTTATGAAAACTGAATTGATGGCCTTTTACACCGGTTTTCGTAAAAAATAGTTTCATCAATGAATATGCCTATGGTTTCAATAATTATCCCCTGTTACAATTGTGCAGCTTTTATTGACAGAGCAATAACGAGCGTATTGAAGCAAGATATCAAAGATATTGAGTTAATTCTTGTTGATAATAATTCAACTGATCAAACTTTTGCGGTAATGAGAGATTACCAGGCAAAGCACCCTGATTTGATCAGAATATATCAGGAACTAAAGAAAGGTGCTCCCGCTGCACGTAATTACGGTTTGAAATACGCTAAAGGCGAATGGATACAGTTTCTGGATGCAGACGACGAATTATTGCCCGAAAAGATTCAGCAGCAGCTAAATCTTGCACTTGCAGCAAACGCAGATGTTGTGGCTGGGGATTGTCTGCTTAAATATGATAATGGCAAAACGGAGATAACCCGTTATACCGACCAAAACATTTGGAGGGGGCTTATTAACTCGAAATTAGGTATTACGAGCTCAAACCTATGGCGGGCTACTGCTTTACGCGCGGTAAACGGATGGGATGAGGCGTTAACTTCATCTCAGGAATACGATTTGTTGTTCAGACTTATAAAAAATAAGGCCGTTGTAATTACAGATAAAAGTATCAATACAATTGTTCACTTTTCGAATAATTCAGTATCAAAGAGTACGGATCTTACTAAGTTAAAGCAAATCTTAAATAACAGAGTAAACCTACGGTTACAGATTAAAAACGAACTGCGCTACCGATCCCAGTTAACACCTGCGCTTAAGTCAACTATCGATCTATATATATACACCGAGATCATGTCTTTTCAGTATTTATTCCCCGAGTATGTGAACAGCTTATTACAGGTGCATCAGCCTAAGGTTGCTTTATATCATAAAGTAAAAATCAAAGCAAGGCAGTATGTCAAGCAATTAAAGTAGTTTTTAAAATCATTAACTCATTATAAACTTTTATGACCCCGAAATTTGTTTCGATCATCATACCAACTTATAAAGATTGGGCAAGGCTTTCTTTGTGCCTGCAAGCACTATCTAATCAAGACTACGATTCCGAGCTGTTCGAAATCATCGTCGTGAATAACTACACGGCCGACAAAGTGCCGGAAGGTTATTTTTTGCCTGGCAACTGCAAAGTTGTGGTGGAGGAACAACCAGGCTCATATGTAGCACGTAATGCCGGTATACGGATATCAAAAGGCGAAATTATTGGATTTACAGATTCGGATTGTATTCCGGACAGCGATTGGATTAGCAATGCGATAACTGCTTTTGAAAACGGTACAGATTATCAGCGCATTGCCGGAAAAATCCGTCTTTACTACAAATCGGATAAATTAACAAATGCCGAACTTTATGAAACCGTTTATGCCTTTAATCAGGATATATACGTGGAGCAAGATGGTACCGGCGTTACCGCAAACATGTTCGCTTATAAGCACGTATTTGAAAAAGTAGGCATGTTTCGTGAAGACCTGCTTTCTGGCGGCGATTACGAGTGGGCGGTAAGGGCGCGTAACGCTGGTTTCCAAATCTTGTATGCTGATAATGTTATAGTGAGCCATCCAGCAAGGCATCATCTTGCAGAATTGGTAAAGAAAGCCAAAAGAGTAGGTGGGGGCCAGGCCGGCATTAAAAAATCGTCGCCTAACATATTGCAGGCAGCTGTTAAGCTTTTATATGATTTACGCCCGCCGGTAAAAAGTATTCCTTTGATTATAGCCAAGGGTAAACAGATGCACGTAGCGCAAAAGCTGCTTGTTTTTTACATCAGGTACTATTTATCTGTTGTCACCGCTAAAGAAAAATTTAAGGTAAGCATGGGCAAATCTGCTCAGCGTGAGTAATACGCTTACAAAAACACATTCACCATTTAATTATAAAAATATGAAAATTGCAGTTATTGGAACAGGCTACGTAGGCCTTGTAACAGGTACTTGTTTAGCAGAAACCGGAAATGATGTTACATGCGTGGACATCAATCAGCAAAAGGTTGATATGTTGCGCGAAGGTCAGTCACCAATATATGAGCCCGGCTTACAGACATTGCTGCACCGCAACATTGCGGAGCATAGGCTTCACTTCACTACTAACCTTGCCGAAGCAGTATCAGAGGCAACAATTATCTTTTTGGCTTTACCGACTCCTCCGGGAGGTGATGGCGCAGCTGATTTAAGTTATGTGCTTGGTGCATCAAGAGACATTGCGTTAACGATATCGTCATACAAGGTGATTGTCACCAAATCCACTGTACCGGTAGGCACCGCTGATAAAGTGAAAGCTATTTTCAAGCAGTATACAGATGTCGAGGTAGCAGTAGTTTCAAATCCTGAATTCTTGCGGGAAGGTGTTGCTATCGAGGATTTTATGAAGCCAGACAGGATTGTAATCGGTACAACCGATGAGACTGCCAAAGGACTATTAAACGAACTTTACGCGCCTTATGTGCGCCAAGGTAACCCAATTGTGTTTATGGACGAACGATCGTCCGAACTGACCAAATATGCAGCAAATTCGTTTTTGGCTACAAAAATATCATTCATGAACGAAGTTGCTAACCTTTGCGAGAAGGTAGGTGCAGACGTTGACATGATCAGACTTGGCATTGGTGCTGACGAGCGTATTGGCAAGCGCTTTCTGTTTTCTGGAATTGGTTACGGCGGCAGCTGTTTCCCGAAAGATGTTCAGGCTTTGGCAAGATCAGCTTCTGAAAACGACTATGAATTTAAGATTCTAAACGCGGTAATGGATGTAAATGCGCTCCAAAAATCGGTTTTGGTTAGTAAAATCAAGGCCTTTTACGGAGATGATTTAACTGGCAAAACATTTGCATTATGGGGACTGGCCTTTAAGCCAGAGACGGACGACATCCGCGAAGCACCTGCTTTACAGGTGATTGATGAACTGTTAAGTAGCGGTGCCAAGGTAAATGTTTATGACCCGGAAGCTATGAAAAATGTTGAGCAGTTATTGGGCGCAACAATTACTTACGCAGAAAATCAATATGATGCATTAAACGGAGCAGATGCTTTACTGATATTGACCGAGTGGAGTGTTTTCAGAAATCCTGACTTTATTAAAATGAGCAATCTGTTGGGCAGCAAAGTAATATTTGATGGCCGAAACCTGTTTGATGTTGCTAAAATGAACGACATCGGCTTTTACTACAATAGTATGGGGCGTGCAACAGTCGGGAGCTATCAGACACAAAGCGTATAAAAAACAAACGTTTTATACACACAATTTCACATTAACTATCCAACAATATCCCCTCGCAAAGCTATCTTTTAAATTGGATGTATATTGCGGTGGCACCTAATAAATCAATGCTTTTTTGAGCATTGATTTATTTTGGTAAATAGTTACAGGTTGTTTATCATCCCGAACTATACTAAGATCTAATATGAAAACACGCTACCTTTATTTAGTTTACATGGCAATGTCTGTAATAGACATTTTAATAACCAATTTTGCTTTTATCGTAGCTTTTAGTCATAGCAATTTTGGTGTTAATAGTTTTACAAGTCAATTGGTTGTTGCAAACTACATTTGGGTTTTTACAGCCATATATTTCGGCCTTTATAATCGTAAGTTTTTGCATAGTCAACGTAACAGTTACACGCTTACATTTAAGAGCTTGACACTTTTTAGTATCCTGTTTACGCCTTACATATTGCTATCTAAAGGGTCTGCTGATGTAATTAGCTCTACTTTGCTTTTTTACATCATTATGTTTCTATGCATGACAGTTAATAGTTACCTATATTTTCTGTCGGAAAAACTATTTAAAAAGCACTTTAAAATCGCGCGCTCAGTGGCGGTTATCGGCAACAATCCAATGGCATTACGGCTGGCGGGCTTTTTCAAAGAGCGTGATAGCTATTTTGCGTTCGAGGGTTTCTTGGATCAACATAGCACGTCATATCTCGATGCTCACGGTCAGGTTTTACCATCGATCGTCGGGCAACTTAAATCCGCAGCTGACAGCGGCATAAAAGACATATACATGTCCCTGTCAACAGACAGGATTCATGAATTTGAGTTGCTTCAGAAACAGGCTGAGAAGAATTGCCTTCGTCTAAAGCTTATACCAGATATGTCAGAATCTATGGTAAATCATCTTAAACTTAGCTACATGGGCGAATTTTCAGTTCTAAGTCATAGACATGAGCCACTTGAAGAGATAGAGAACCGAGTTAAAAAACGGTTGTTTGACCTGATATTCAGCTCATTGGTTATTGTATTTATCATAAGCTGGCTATACCCGATAATTGGTTTAATTATCAAGCTTCAGAGCCCCGGTCCGATACTATTTAAACAGTTGCGAAGCGGAAAAGATAACAAAGACTTTGTATGCTACAAGTTTAGAAGCATGCGAATGAATGCAGGCGAAAAGCAGGCAACTATTAATGATGACAGAATTACGCCAATAGGCAGGTTTCTAAGGAAAACAAGCCTTGATGAATTACCGCAATTCTTCAATGTGTTTTTAGGCGAGATGAGCGTAGTTGGCCCCCGGCCACATATACTTACTCATACCAGCGAGTATAGCCAGATTATAAATCAATACATGGTTAGGCATTTCCTGAAATCGGGAATTACTGGTTGGGCTCAAGTAAGCGGATACAGAGGTGAAACGAAAGACCCTACACTAATGCAAAAAAGAGTTGAGCATGATATATGGTACCTGGAAAACTGGTCTATGCTGCTTGATTTAAAAATAATATTCATGACGGTATTTCACGTTATAAATGGCGACGAAAATGCTTATTAGCATACCTTTCATATCAAATAAAAAAATATTTAAAAACATATGTTAATCGACAAACTCAAAGATTTGCAGTCGGCAGGCTGTCGTCCAAATTTACTGGTGATTGGTGATATAATGATTGACCATTATATGACGGGGAAAGCAAGCCGATTATCGCCAGAGGCCCCTGTCCCAGTTGTAAATTTGAAGGCGGAAACATATACGCTTGGCGGTGCTGGCAATGTTGTGCAAAACCTTGTAGCACTTGGCGCAAATGTGTCTATCAGCTGTGCAACGGGGGATGACGTGCCTGCAGATCAGGTTTCAGAAATATTGAAGCGTGAAGGTGTTAATACTGATTGTATACTTAGAGACAAAGACCGGGCAACAACTGTAAAAACCAGGATACTGGTGGAAGGCCATCAACTTGCCCGCCTTGATAAAGAAAGCACTCATAACTTAAATGTAGCTGCAGAAGCGCATGTGATAGGTCATCTGGAACCTCTTATTCAAAATGCAGACATAGTTGTTTTATCTGATTACAATAAGGGCTTTTTATCTTCAAACCTTACAAGGAGGATTATTCAGATTGCTAAGCAGTACCAAAAGAAAGTTATTATTGACCCTAAGGGAAGTAATTATACCAAGTATAGCGGCGCATATGTAATTAAACCAAACCGGAGCGAATTGGCTGTTGCGGCTAAGGTAGATTCAGTTGATACGATTGCTGATCTGCAAGTGGCTGCAAAGCTTATTATTGAACAAACTGAAGTTGAAAACCTTGTTGTGACTTTATCAGAAGAAGGGATATCAATTTTTAATAAAAAAGGCATTACAAACCTGCCTGTAAAAGCTACGGAGGTATACGATGTAACTGGCGCCGGCGACACCGTTTTAGCCACCATTTCATTTTTTGTGGCATTGGGCTTTGACCTGGACGAGGCTTGCGAGATTGCTAATTATGCTGCAGCAATTGTAATTAGGCAGGTAGGCAGCGCAACCGTAACATTAGAAGAAATTGTTATGGAGATACAAAACGAAACGCACAAATTTCAAGCATCACACTAATAAAAGCTACATGATTTTAGAAGAATTAAACGATCATTTGGATACTATACGAAACCTTATAGAGGCATCCACTGAGGATATTGAGGAGGGCTGTAAGCTGATTACAGAAACTATCGAAGCTGGCAATTTTGTATTTCTTGCCGGTAATGGCGGCAGTGCAGCAGATGCTCAGCACATAGCGGCAGAGCTAACGGGTAGATTTGTAAAAGAACGCAAGCCCTTGCCGGGAATGGCGCTAACTACAGATACATCGGCACTAACTGCAATTGCAAATGATTACGGTTACGATCATGTTTTTTCGAGGCAATTAGAAGCTTTTGCTAAGCCAGGTGATCTGTTCATCGCCATATCTACAAGCGGAAACAGCCCTGGTATTCTTAACGCCTTATCGGTTGCAAAAGGTGTAGGTTGCCGAACAATAGGCCTAACAGGCCGGGGTGGTGGCAAAATGAGCGGTATGTGCGATACTAATATTGTGGTGCCGTCCCAGATAACTGCACGTGTGCAGGAAATGCATATACTAATAGGCCATATCTTTTGTAAAGCGGTTGATGGTCTTTTTGACTAATCAAGCGCTTTCTGCCATAAAGTGGCTGTTAAGTATGATCTATCGCTCAACAACGGCTCGTTATCATCAATTTGCTTGGGTGTTAAAATCGAATCCTATTCAACAATGAAAAAAATTACATATAGGTTTAGTGGCAATATATCAGCAAATAAACTGCGTTTTGTGAGGTTGGTAGATAAATTGCTCTACATTTTTTTTAAAGGTCCGCAAAAGCCTGAGGTTAAAGAAATAACCATAGTACAGTTCGCTCATATTGGAGATTTGATATTGATGCTTCCAGCATTAAAAAAATTAAAGGTTACTTCAAACTATAAGGTAAACCTTGTGGTCAATAGTCAGAACTTTGCTATTGCGAGTAAACTTAAGTTTATAGATAATGTGATGGTGGCCGACGCACCGTGGTTTGCGCGTGGTAAAAAAGGCAGCTACCTAAAATTTATCAAGCAACTCCGAGCGATTAAAACCGATTTGCTATTTGACATTAGAGGCGACTTGCGCAATAATTTGTTCATTAAGTTTTTTACCCGCAAAAAAGTTTTTGCCGGTTACAACGTTGGCGGCGGGGAAGCACTGTTAAATGAAGTTTTTGATTTTGAACACAATGGACATAGCACCGATTTAATTAAGCCAATTTTTGATTATTTGCGGTTACCTGCAATCAGGTTTGAAGATTACTGGGATGAAAATGATGTGCCAAATACTCCTGTAACAGATATAGTTTTGCCTGATCGCTATATGGTGATACATTTAGGAGCTGGCGCACAATCGAGACGGTGGCCGGTAGATAATTTCATAGAAACTTTGAAAATTGTTGCCAGGGATATACCCGTATATGTTTTAGGGACGGCAGATGATGCAACCCCAGCACAAGCCGTTACAATTGCTTCTATACCAAATGTAATAAGTTGTATAGGCAAGTACAATATTCTACAGTCTATTTACCTCGTAAAAAAGTCGGTACTATTCATGGGGCTTGAGTCGGGATTTTCACACATCGCGGCGATGCTGAGAAAAAAATCGGTCATTCTTTTTAGCGGCACATCAAATATTAATGTTTGGAAACCACATAGTTTTTATCCTGGTCAGGTAACATTATTAAAACGCGTTGTTCAGTGCGATCTGGTAACAGGGTGTGGTAAATTTGTTTGTGACGATAATATTTGTATGAAAAATATTTATCCGTTTGAGGTGAGTATTGTTGTAAACGAAATATTAAATACGTCAACTTACAATGCAGCTCAAATAGAAAAGGCACCACCCGCTTTCACATAGAAACAAAACCATCTAAATAATTCCTGTAATACTAAGGCTGTCATTTTAAAGTGACAGCCTTTTTTATTCACTATATTTCATAGGTGACAATGTAAAATATAAGTCGGTTATTTTAATAACTTATTAAAGAACATGGTTAATTGGTTTTATTGGTTTTAGAGCTGGTAATTTTTCTGATAGCATTATTGTTTTGGTCTGCTATGTAGATGTTAGCACCGGATACCGAAATTCCCGTTGGGTTTGAAAACTGTGCTTGTTTAATATCGCCATTCAGAAAACCGGATGCCGTCGTTGGTGATATTATCGTTTCAACGCCATTCGTTCCTAAATGACTAAGCGTATTATTCGATAATACCAAAAAAAGATTTTCAACGGGCGAGGAAATCAATTGCTTGTCGCGTTTGGCCACCGCTATGTCTGATATAAATAAGCCTTTTGTTTTTTGTAAATAATACGTGTTTACTTGCCCGCTCTTGGTAATTCTACGAATTGATTTAGCACTTCTATCGACACCGTTACCGTCAATTACCCATAAAAAACCATCAGCTGCCAGCCTAATGTTGCTTGGAGAGCTAAAATGAGCGTTTGAGCCCACACCGTCTTTTAACCCAAATACATCTATTTTCCCTGCAAAAACGGTTGCTTCGCCTTGAGATTTCACTTTCAATATTCGTTGATTGCCAGTATCTGCAATGTAAATTGTTCCGTCATCAGCTATAGCTAGATCTTGTGCCCCATCAATGGGCAAACTTAAAGGGATATTAGTTGCTTGTCCATCAGGTGTTATTTTGATAATTTTGTTAGCACCAGTAATCATCACATAGATATTCCCGTTTTTATCTGCCTTAATACCTTGCGGTTTGTCCAGGTTTCTTAATACTGTCGTTACAGATCCGGCTGCTGTGATCTTAAAAACCATTCCACGGCTAAACGAAGTCACATAAATGTTGCCATTAACAGTAGTACATATTCTGGAGGGCTGTGGAACGTTATCTAACCCCGACATAACAGTTGTTACTTTAAGATTTGTGTTGACAACCGGGTGTTGAGGTTGACCAGGGACAGTTTCGCCTTCCGTATCATGTTGCGGATAAATAGGTGGGTCAAGTTTACAGCTGGTTAGCAATAATGCAGTTGCAAGGACAGCGTAAAGTAGCTGACATAAGGTACGTTTTTTCATAGTTACAGCTAAAGGCTTTAATAGGATTTTTATCAATCATATTATCGCCTTCTACAAAGCTATCTATACTAAAATCTAAAAATATATACTTAGTCAACTTGAGCCGTTTGTGTGCAATTTTTGCATTGTATCACACAGGTTTTCTTCATATCAAATGGTCTCCAGTGTTGCCTTCTCGAATAAATCAATCTCTCCACCTAAGCTTTCAAGCTCAGTAATAGAAGGAGGCAGTACGCCAGAAGATATGACTTTGTATTTCTCGTTAATGCCCTTGCTTAGAGTACACAACCACCTACGTCCGTCGTAGACGAAAAATTGAGTGAGTTGAGTACGTTTAGCGGTAACGCGTAGGTTGCACATCACACCTCGGATGGTGCAGCAAATAATAAATGCTTTCATAAGGTTTGGATTGCTTAAGCAAGAAATTTTGTTAATAGTGACACGTCATTTTAAATGATTACAGTTACTGGCATTTCAATAAGCTGCTAGGAAACAGCGCCTTTTATGCTGCTAATTTACACGCTGCCGTTGCATTTAAACAGCACGAAGAGCGTCATTATGGTATACGAAATTTACAGTTTTTTCTCACCGGCGACCATTGACCTGTCAATGTCAACAGTAAGCTTTAAAGATATTGACGGATGTGAATTGTCAAAGGGTCACGCTAAAAAGGCACAAAGGATTGAACGATGTTATTTATCTTCGTCAATCATCCTGTTTAGAAGCTTGGTGTATTTTTCTAAAAGCTCAATGTATCTGTCTTTCCAATTATTACGGTTTTCTTCGCTAGACGCTGGCAGTGGTTTAAAGTTAAAGTCTGTATGTTTTACTTTATTTGGAAAGTCATAAGAAAAATCATATTTAATTAGATTGCCTATTTGTATGATGTACTCAGTTTTAACATCCTTAGTGGAGAATAAGTTATAAATGGTGCGTCGATCTACGCCCATAAGTCCGGCAATTTCACTGATACTGTATGAAGATCTTCTAATCTGAGCTTCAAGTATTTGGCCATCACGCTTAGACATATCCGAAAAGATTTAGACATATAAATATACGTTGCAACATATACGTTGTCAATAGTTGGCCATATATTTTAAAATTTTTTAGTAAAATGGATTTTATCATCCTTTAAAATTTCGATGGTCCATTTATCCATGATGTTTGCAGTTGGAGCAGTTATGCAGCTGAATAATTCATTATTCCTCCATTCGTTTATAATTGCGTGACTTGCGTATACTGGATAAAGTCAATGTTACATAAATAATTACAACAGCAGTGATGAAAATTAATCCAAACATTTCGGCAGGGTCAAAAGAAAAAAATGTATCCATAATGTTATTTCCCTCAATACAAATGCCTGAAATTTTGCTGTTTAATATTTGTGCTGCATTTGTGTAGTAAGCGGGAAACACGGACAATTTTGCTTATACGGTCGACAATATTATGCTGCAACGTTTGTGCTGTGCTGGATTTAAGAATACTTTTTACGAATCTCAATCTGTACATTGTTGACTTCCTATAAGTGATCATTAATTATACCTAAAATTACATAGTCCAACCTAACAAGGTTTGCTGAGCTTATATCTAACATTATCCGTTTAAAAAACGTTATATGCGTTTCAAACTCGAGAGAACGTTAATGATAGACTTACAGATGAGCCAACATTGAGGAACAAAATTGCTAAGTGGAAAAATGTGGGCCAAAAGGTGTTTTTCACAAACGGCGTATTTAATTTAATTCATCTTGTGCATATCACGTACGTTTCCAAAGCTGCAGAGTTGGAAGACAAATAATTATCAGACTTAATATCGATGCATCTGTTGAGAGGTTCAAAGTAGAACCGACCTATATTACAGATCAAGGTGACAGGGATGCGCTCCTCGCAGCGCTATTTTTTGTTAACGCTGTAGTTATTTTACGATGGGACTCTTAAGAACTGATGAGGGTATAGCCAGACGTATTAATTAAACGGGCTGAATATAGCGTTAAAAATATTGTCTGGTTCAAAGAAGTATTGGCGAATGGCGGACTTTAAAATTTACTGCGTTGGTGGATGGCTATTCATCCAATTATATTATAAACAGATAAACGGTTAGAAATCATTATAAGAGTCACTCATAGCGCAACTGTGGTTGCTAACTACCGTAAGTTTTATTTAGATAGTAAAATGATTTTAGGGTATCTAATACAGGTTCGTAAAAATCAGGCCCGTTTTTTGAAAGGAATGTCTGGTCGAGCTTGAATCCTTTCGCATGTTCACTAAATGTTAGTGAACTCAATGTTTCAAAACCCATTGTCCAATCATTGAATGATCTTTTGGGAATGTCGAATCGGTTTATGAGGGTTATTCCATGATGCCGCTTGTCAGTTTTGATTTTTTCGAACGTCCTATGCACATTAGTTTCAGTACCCTCAAGTGCTTGTACGAAACGACCATGCGGATGCTTAAGAAGCGAACTGCGCACGTAAAGGAGCATTCCGGTGATACCAAATTCCTGATTATTCTTACGCGATTCTTCTAATAAGGTAAGCAGTTGAGCGTCAGACATAAATTGAGCCGCCTTACTTATGTAAGTTAAACAATGTAGCATAATTTTCTAATCGATCGTGTTTTTAACCTCGCTGCGCATTTTCTTTACCCTACAAATGGGATATGCAAACCATTTAAGTAAACCTGGTGTGAATACGATAAGCCCAGCTTTTATGAATACATTATATCAATCAACGCTCAAAAGTAACTTTTAATTTTAAAAATTAAGTAATAGGCAATTGCCTTTTTTTTAAGCAGCAATTAGGTATATAATTCTACAAGCAATTGATGATCAGCAGGGGACATCTTAAGCAGTCTTAGCATAAATCGGTCATCAATTTTAATAATATTCCATTCCCTTATTTGCGTGTCAGGATAGTAAAATGGTCCTAAAATGCCATTACGTACGGATAGATTTTCGACGTAGTCGATAAACAATTTTACATTGTCAACAGTGAAGGTCATAAGCGTGTCCAGTAGGGTGCGCAAAAGTATTGAATTACAGTGTAGTTTGGGTATAAG
The DNA here is from genome assembly GCF_007846085.1 of Mucilaginibacter pallidiroseus. Taxonomy (GTDB): domain Bacteria; phylum Bacteroidota; class Bacteroidia; order Sphingobacteriales; family Sphingobacteriaceae; genus Mucilaginibacter; species Mucilaginibacter pallidiroseus. Next base: position 46,984 of record NZ_VOEJ01000005.1, on the reverse strand, counting down.
GAAGGCTAATTCTAAGGCTATTCTAATACGTGGATCTGATTTTGATTTGCAAAACCATGCAGCATGCCTAATTTACTTCAAAGCAATAAGTTGTAAAAGTCTCACAGGTAACGTAACCTGCTACTCACTTAAAATTCCGCACTAAGCAATTAATTATTATGAAAGTAACATAGAAGTCAGCTTATACAGCGGTTATGTATTTAAATAAACTATTGTGGGAATAGAAATAAATAAATATGTTTGATAGCAATTACAAAATAATATATATGTGTAATATTATTTGATAATGCACATACTGAACGGTGATTCAAAATTTGAATAAACTAAACCTTAACATTTTACAAAAGCCAACGTATAATGCATTAGTGCAAAGTTGCGCTAATTACAGCATTATATGAACCGAGGAAAAAAGAGGGGTTTATGTTTATGGAACAGTTACAGAAGAAGACATATGATCAACTATGTTGTTCAAGAGAAGGTATTTGAGCAAAGCGTTATTGACATGTTTTTTGATGATAAAGTTGCTCTATTCGAATTGTCCGATCACGGAATTCGCCTGAAAATGTGCCCCCAAAAGTATCAATCGCTTACATCATCTTTAAAGGCAACAGTTTTCCCGCAAGTGCCTTCGGGGCTAAATACACCCTCTTACATCGCTGTTATTAATCACATTATATTGGAGTACCGTCACGCCGTATGATAAACGTGATGATTGTCTTCCCCAAACAGTTCGCCTTCAAGCTAAGTACAATTTTTCAGGGCGTTGGTGAATTAAATGTAATCAATTAGCTGTAACTGCCGTTGCTTTCCAATTCCTTGAAAGAAGAGAACAAATAGCTATTGCATTGGTTGCTACATGGCCTCTCCTTTCAAAGGAAATTTTTTTGGAAGCAGGGATTTGAAGCCCCATAATTAATTATAATTGGTTGAACAAATATAGCTTGCAGATTGAATTTTTAATTGCACATTTAGGTATACATCATGCACAATGTTCAAAATTGAAAAATTAAATTACGCTATTAATTGGTCGATTATAATTATCTAGAGATATCGCTCTATCCTAAAGCAATTCATCAATTCTTGTAGCCACACTATTTTGCATTAGTTGTTAAAGAATATGGCGCCATTTGGATATCTGGTGCAGTACACACAATTTTTAAGCATAAACCGTACCCTCATTGCGTAGGATGGAACGTTCTGTTATATTGTAGGCTATTTTTGAAAGCTCAGCGAATTTAAATAGATTTCAAAGCTATGCCTTACGATAGGCATTACTGAAGGTTAAACAGTGAGCTAATTTTTCTCGATATTGTATACAATTTATTTATAAAAGCGCCTGTTTGGTGTTTAGCAATAATTGAAGTGTATTCCATTTTATAGAATATATAATAAAGTAATAACGCAAAAATCACGAAGTGTCTGAATGTTTTAACTGAGCACTTCAGCATCCGAAAAGTTATAACGATTACATAGGTGGAATTGACGGGCTAGGATTAACCTAAATTTTTTAAAGAAGAAAACTTTTGAGTATTAGTTCTCCAAGATGTGTAAATCCTAATTAAATATGTCTCGTTTCCTAATTAGTGAAAATTAATGTAATTGATTATACCTAAAGTGCCAATTAAGTGAAGTTAATTTTTTTGCTATTCTATAATAAAAGTAAATGTTTATCAGTTTATTAAGATTGATTCTAATTAATTGGTTTTTTTTTAACAATTGTGGTTTTTAATTATGAAATCCACAACTAAGAGCTATAATTTTACGTGGATAAGATTTAATTTCATTAAATTCGGATACACTACACTATCATGGAAAAACATAACGGGCAGATAATTGAATACTTGGTAAGGAAATACGGTTATAGTATTACTGACCTTGCAAAAGAGTTAAATGTTAACAGAAGATCTGTTTACAATTATTTTCAAAATAAGTATCTTAAGTCAGAAATAATTTTTAGAATAGGTATTGTCATTCGGCACGACTTTAGTAACGAGTTTCCTGAATTATTCGGTTCAAACGAATTTACATTTCCAATTGGCGCAATTAGCGCCACCCCAACTCCTGTTAGTTCACCCATAAATGAGGATGTATGGAAGGATAAGTATATTGATTTACTAGAGCAATACAGCAATCTGTTGAGTAAGCAGATAGAAAAAACAATTAATTAATGGCTATTTTAGACCTATTGATTGACCACTTATCAAATCTGTTTAATCGAGACATTCAATAACCTACAACTGCTATCTCTACAAGGGCATTTGTGCTTATACATGGATTTGAGTCGATGTGATTTTGGCATACTCCGTTAAAATGTACTTCCGCATTATAGTTCAAACTAACTCACGTTTTAAGCATTCATTATGAGTAGGTTTATCTGATGCAAATGTTGGCTGCGATTATGTATACCTATTCTATTTGTCAAATTTTGACATTTACTATTTAGTGTTGTTTTGTCCAAACAAATCAGTACTAAGTTTATTTATAATTTAAGGAAAGTGCTAACTTCACACAAAAAATTGCCTTATAAGTGAACCTGTGGGTCAATTAATTCCTGATAGCCTGTTACAATGGAAAAGCATAATGGAGAGATCGTAAAAAAGGTTTTAATTCGTAAAGGTTTAAAAGCCGAAAGTTTATCAGCTTTATTGAGTTTAAATAAGATAACTGTTGATAGGCTACTATCAAATCCCAATTTAAAGTGGGCAGTTATTGCAACAATAGGGCGGCTTATCGAACATGATTTTTCTTTAGAATTTCCCGAAGAAGATCGACTTGCACGAGAAATATATATCAACAACCATAAGATTGACTCAGCTTTAAATGATTATGCATCAGTCTTTTTGATTGACGATTCGGAGATGGATATACAGGTTTTTAAACTGACGCTGAAACAATTGTTAGTTAACGTAGAACTTAATACATTTGCTAATGGTGAGTTGGCCATAAATAAATTATTAGAACTTTGTTTTAATAGTCCTGATAAACTGCCGAAGCACATATTCCTTGATTTGCAAATGCCGATTATGAATGGTGGACATTTTTTGGAACAATTTCATCGGTTAAACATTGATCCGCTTCGTCAGATCAAAATACATGTTCTCACGTCGTCTATTTTCCATTCCGAAATCGAACGATACAAAGCGCATCCTTTGGTAAGCGATATACTAACCAAACCAGTAAATAGAGATGAGGTGGCATCTATTTTGTAAGTAAAAACACTAATAATTGTGTCCATGATAAGAAGTGAACAGGAAATTGAAAAGTCGGTATTAGAATTAGAAGAAAACATGCTTAAGTGTTCACCATATGATGCATTTGGAAATGACAACATTGCCAAGATAAAAATCATGCTGGATGTCATTAGATTAAAAAGATCTATAGCGTGGATCAACTCAGCTTACTTAACAGACGAGGAGTTGTTAATGAACAGCCCGGATAATGTACTTTGGCAATCGGCTATGGACGCCAGGAGTTGGATGGATGGAGACACGAGCCTACAGGATCTGCTTTTCCCGAGTAACGTCCAATATGCTAAACGAACAATTACTAATTAAGAGACATCGATATAGAACAATTTATAACAATTCAAGTTTGCGGTTGCTCTGTTGGTTATCAATCAACTTTATTTGTTAATATCCGAGCATTATTTTGTACTATCCACATTATCAATTTGTTTGTCAATATTCATAGTGTTACTTACCTTATAATTTAGGCAAAATTTTGCAGGGTCATCGGATTTATGTACTTAAGTTTCGCGAATTTGACAATTACATAACTGTTGTGGTCGGTATCAGAGGTGTTTCGTTTGTAAATGTGGATTTTTATTATTTCCTCTCTCTTTTTTAATTGTTCTCCACTTTATGGCGGTGCAGTTGAAAAAGTTTCACTTCTTTTCAAAGATGGTATATAAGAAATTCGCCTAAATATGTTTTAAGCGACATCAATACATACGGACTTTTACCAGTCAAAGTTGAAAGTCCAGTTACATCGCGAAATGTTGGATGGGCTATTAGATCTTCAACAGCGCGGACCACACCATTCAGACGCTATTGGTCCGTGTTTCCCAGTTGTGCCAAATATGATTGTGCTTTATGAATGATCTTCCTTTGCTTTTGCGTATTAACTAAATCTAATGTTAAAATTATATTTATCATCAGATTCAGTTAAGTTCTGCCTCCGCATGTGTTAACCAACGAACTCAGCGTTACCATAAAGCAGCCTCAAAAGTGCTTACTGATTGACTAAGCATTGGTCAGACTACCGAAACTTGTGAATGTGTAATGAATGCAAATCAATATGCACCATTACATAACAAGCATGGGTTTTTCTTGGTCATCAACCATTGCCGTTAAAACTTTATTGTACTGTTCCAACAACGTCAAGTATTTATCCATCCAGTCGTTCTCATTCGACTTATTATAGCTTTTTACTACAGGCCTATTAAAGCTGAAGTCTTTATCCTCTAATATGCCCGGTAAATCCTGAGAAAAATCATGTCTTATAACATTGCCAATGGCAATAATGATAGAGATTTTAAGGTTAGGTTGTTGAAACCAATTGTATATCGTTCTTCGGTTAACGTTGAGCTTATTTGCTAAGTCTGTTAAATTGTAACCATTTTTTCTTATAGTATACTCTACTAATTGGCCGTGGTGGTAATTGTTCATTGTTTAGTGTTGATGATCACACATCCACCAAAGCAATGCCACATTTATCGATCAAAATGAAGTTGACAACAATATTCCCACAAATTCACACTCATAATTTTAAAATTACCTATAGGACGGGTTCGACAGATGTCAATTATGTTCAAATAGTGAGAAATTGCAATTCTTTATATTCTATAATATACACGTAAACATGACCCTTTAATATGAAGTGTTTAACGTACACAGTGTATACATTCCCTCAATCATGTAATCTCCAATCCTTCGCAGGCACTTTTTTGTAACGCAGTGGCTTTACTTGTAGTATCCCATACACTGCTTGATGTGTTGCAATTTAAGCAAGTACAACTACTTCGTGGCTATAGACTGCGCACAGGGCATGTCCTTTTTATGAGCATAGTTTACAAAAATTGACCATAATGACATAACGGTTACAACCGGCCGCTTATTTAAATATTTTTGACCAAAGACTTAACTTATCCGATATAAATATGCAGACTGACCGTAATGAGGTTATTGATTTTCTCAGGTTTTTAGGCTTATCACTTATTATACTCGCCCATTTATATCCACCACCATGGTTATTTCAGTTGCGCAATTTTGACGTACCGCTAATGGTACTTGTTTCGGGGTTAACGCATTCACTTCAGCCAAAAAAGCTTAATCCTATTGATTTTGTTGCAAAGCGTGTAAAAAGATTGGTATATCCAGCGTGGACATTCCTTACCTTATACTTTTTATGCTTAACAATGTTTGAGTTAAAATTTGATAAACTAACGTTTGCCAACGTTTTTCACAGTTATACATTCATTTCGGGTATTGGCTTTGTCTGGATTTTTCGGGTTTTTATAATAACATCAGCCTTAGCCCCCCTAGTTGATCGCTTCAATAAAAAGCTGAGAAGTAATAATACTTACCTGATCATACTACTCTGCTGTTTTTTAAGTTATGAGTTCCTTTTACTGATTGAATGGAAGGTGATTCTTGGGGCTAAACATTATTTATACTTCAGTTCAATAGTATTCTATGGCATTTTCTACACATTGATCTTCAGTTTAGGAACAAGGCTCTTATCATTCAACTTGAATCAAATATGTTATGTATTAATTAGTGCAATATTATTATTTATTGGATACGCGTTTTATTTCCTACATATAACAGGCTCTATCCCCGCAACGCAACATTTTAAATATCCGCCACAACTATATTATTTAAGTTACAGCCTAATGCTTTGCATTATCTGTTATTTGATTAGTCCAACTGCGCATAAAGTTATAGCCTCCTGGCCAACTTTAAACCTTCTAATACGTTTTATCTCCAGGAATTCTTTATGGATATATTTTTATCATATCATATTTATTAAGATTAATATCAAAGAGCAAATTCCTAACTTGTTACTTAGTTACGCATTTATATATACAGCATCAGTAATATGCTGCTTTTTACAATTGTCTATGGTGTCCAAATCGCTGTTGCTTTTTAGCGGAAACCGGACAAAGCAATACATCCGGTTAATGTTTACCGGATGATTTTGACTTGAATAATCTGAAATCCGGACAACCCAGTCCCCCATGTGTACTGGCATTTAGTCAACAAATCTCTCGCTTAATTTTGCGTCAGTAATGGGTACATGCTGCCCAGTACGGAATCTGTACATTAATCGCATTCCTAATACGTCCAGTTTTTGTGCGCCCGAAATGATTGCTTTCAAGTTGGATTAATCTTATCATGATAATCCAATTCCTAAAAATATCTTTTTTGCAAAGTGTGTTTTCTTTATTTGCATTTAGACATCATACTTTTGGGTAAAACAGGGAGTTTTTAGGTTTGTGAAGCGGATATGAGAGCTTTCGCTAGCAATCAACTAGCTAACTATTCATATCAGTCAAACAATTCACCCTATAGTTGCCTAACATCGGCGCAGAAAGATTTCCTGATTCATGGATGTCTTTACAAAGAAATATTAACGGCGTTTGATAGGGTAGTGCTAAATGCAATCAAGTAGCGTAGTCTTGATAACTTTGCCCCTTTAACATGTAGGTTCAATTGAATGCCTCTGTCAACAACGGTATAAAAAAAGTCAGATCGTCTTAAGTGTAACGCTTGATTTTTGACGAGATGGGTAATTGGATAGTTAATCAGACAAATTGGATTAAAAACGTTCAGATTAATTACAATTTCATCAGGCATAAAAAGCCCGGCCGCTAAGCCAGGCAATTTAGGGCTTCTAATCAAAATTTAACTTTTATACGACGCACCTTGTCAAAAGTTGTCTTAAACAAAAAAACTTCCAAGCCTACTACAGCTAAGAAGTTTAAATCTTGATCAAAGAACCCCCGTTCTGAGATTAATGTAAAGGTGAGCAATTGTTAGGAACTATTTTCGTTTTTATTTAACCAAAAATTAATTGTACCACGATTGTTACAATGGCCTTCTCTTATAGGTAAGGCAGGTTAATTTTGTGTATTGGTTTTATCTTAATAATACAATTTGAATGGTTGTTGTTGTAAATATAACACTAGGTATTAACTAATAGTTGTTAAAGTGCTTTCAGCTGGCGGAAATGTATAAAGTTTAAGTGGCATTAATTGCTATGTTTGTTACACACTAACATGGAAAAACACAACGGGCAAATAACCGAATACCTGGTAAGGAAAAACGGTTTTAGCATTACTGAGCTCGCTCAAGCTCTAAATGTAAATAGAAGATCAATATATAACTACTTTCAAAATAAGCACCTCAAATATGAGGTGATTTTAAAAATTGGAAGAGTTATCAGACATGATTTTAGTAGCGAATTCCCGGAATATTTTACATCCGAAGAATTTGATGTTCCAATTAAGCAATATTCTCCAAACTCAATCAGTGCTCAAAATCAATCAATCGAAGATGAGCTTTGGAAAGATAAATACATTGACCTGTTGGAAAAGCATCAGCAACTACTGTTAAGGTGCGTTACTAAAAATGATAGTTTATGTTTAAGCTAGTTTTATCGTTTTAAATACTTGTGGGTTTATGGCTGAAGATAACGTTTAATTAAGCGTTGTCTTCAGTTAATAATAAATGCCACCCGGCATGTCAGCCGTCTGATTTTCATGATTTCGCCTAAGTTTCGTGTAGAAATGCTCGCATGCTTTATTGCACATCGGCGTTTGATGAATCATATCTCAGGAATAAGCCCTATTTTATGCAAGATATGTATTCCTCCAGCTTTTTCAAGTCTTCGTGAGCTCTTTTAAAATTTATTTTAGCGGTCCCATGCTGTATAGTTAGTCGATTAGGAATGGTTTAAGTTTGGCTTTCTATCGATCTAGTGGAGCAAATACATAGTATCGATTAACAAAGGTTAGCGTAAGATTAGTTATTTACATCGTAAATCGGCAGGCTGAGTTCATGCTGATGTTGTTTAGCGTGTTACAATGAGTTTTGCATATTTTGAACCTGAGGCATAAACAGCCCTTACTATATAAAAACTTCCTGATTCGTTTTGCTTTTCTATGGTAAACGTTGTATTAAATTCACCATTCAAATCCGTAACGGCTCTTATCGTTTTCAATAAGCGCCCGTTCCCGTCGTAAAGCAACAAGCTTACCGCTTCGTTTTTATTAAAGTTTTTAAGATTAATAAATATAGGGGCACCGTTGCTGGGGTTTGGATATACCAAAAGTTTGCGTTCGGTTTTGCTAACTTCGGTATATCCAGTTGTCTTAGTGACCTCATTAGTGGGCGTATCGATTGCCGCCGTTCTGTGGCTGAAATGCAACTCTTTTACGCTGTCTTCAACAGTTGTAATACGTAGGTTAGCCATTGCCCTACTTAGCCACTTCCCCGTCACATTTAGTCGGAACGATAGGGCACTATTTTTTTGTAACGCTAACGGTTCGTTATTAGTGGGCAACGGTACACCTGCAATTTTAAAAGCCGGAGCTCCTTCACCATATAGCTGAATTGATTTTACTTTTAAAATACCTTCACCCTTGTTCATTATAGTTATCCAATGACTCTTATTCATCGATTTGCTGTCAGTAATCTCCGGACTGGCAGCAACAGCAAGCACCCCCATTGGTTTAATGGGCTGATCTTGTGCTTTTAGCAACGTTATTTGTCCGGTAAGATTAGTATTGTCATTCCAGTTATATTCTATGACGTAGAGGTTGCCGTTAGTAACATCCTCTACAATATCCAGCGGGTTCGTAAAGCCCGACATCCCTACAAGCCCCATGTTACCCGATCCTGTTGTTGATTTAATTATGTCGTAAGCTTGCCCATTGCTACCGGCACTATCAATTTTGATACTTGATCCCAATTCCAATACAATAATATCACCACCGCCGCTAAAACGGCAAACTAACAATTTGCCTTTAAGAGCACCATTAAAATTGCTGCTTTTATATTCTAAAGCACCATTAGGCGAATGATTCAAGCCAAAATCAAACGCAGGCCTGTAACGTGTATCTGCCACTATAGCTGGCGAGTATAACGGATTATCAGCATAACCCCGGTTAATCACGTATTCACCACGAAGGGGGTTAGGGTGGCCGTAATATCCCACCGGCATTTCCGGATTAACCCTGAATAACCAGTCGTCCTGCACTTTAATATTATTGGTGGCGGGAATCATCGGTCCGTTATAAAAAGTGCCGTCGGGCCTCCTGGTACCGTTCACAGAGGCTGGCGAATTACCACCCCCTCCAGACCCGTTGGTTGGTACATACAACTGGCCGTTTGAATGCCATACAAGGTCATATGCGTTACGCACGCCTGAAGCATAAATGGTCAGTGGTGAAACAATGCCGTAAGGGTTGTAGGTACCGTCGCTCATGGTTGCCAATGCAGCCGGCGCGCTGTTGATCACCGCCTGATCAGCGCTTGTTTGCACGTTAAGCGGCAATGAAAAGCCATTTAATTTATTTATATCTAAACGCATTACCGTACCAGCCAGTAAGCTTTCTTTACGTTGCCAATCGTTATCATATTCCCCGGCAGAACTGTTGCTGCCCTGGCAAAAATATAAAGCGCTATCCGGGCCAAACGCCAGGCTATTAACCATGTGATCTCTGGTTGAGCGCGGAAGCTTTGTAACCATAAGCGTCTCTATTTGTAAACTATCACCCTCCAAGCGGGATATATTGCCATCAAAAGCTGGTGCATTGGCAAAGCCCCCGGAGCTGTGCGTTACCCACAAAATATTATGACTTGACGTAGAACGGGGATCAAATGCTAGACCAATAGCTGTGCGCTCGCCGTACTTATTATAAAGTGTACTAATAGTTTTTTTATTAGATAGTGAACCATCATCATGGTTAACGTCGTATCGTTCAATAATACCGTTGAGCCTAAGCGCATAAAATTTGTTATCGGGACCGAATGTCAACGACGAGTATTTAATATTCTGAGTGCCTGGAATGGCAACTTTCTTAAATTGAGCATATAGGAACTGGCTCGAATCAATTTTTGCAGCATCGGTTGTAAACGTTGCTTCAAAGGGTGCAAAGGCAGCCCCGGAATAAGATTTTACATTTGAGGTTATAACAAATTTGTACCTTGTGTTGGCTTCCAAACTACTTTTTGGCGAAAAGCTTATGGCATCGCCACCACCAGTACCCTGTACTGTGCCTAATACCTTTTCCATCGCTGTATCTGTGTATTTATAAAGCACTACGGTGGTGTCATTAATACTGGCATTATCAACGCCGCCTGGAAAGCCTTCCACAGGTGGTACATGCAAATTGTTAGCCGCAATACTAACGGTTGTAAGGCTGACATTTATAGAGGCGTTTGACGGATTGGAGGAAATGACATAGGGTTTCGTACCGTCAACAACGTTTAGCTGAATGGTAAACGTTGCGCTGGAATACGCTCCGGATGTTGCCTTTATTTTAGCGTAATAGGTGCCTAACGGAAGAGCGTTGGCTGACGAGTAATTAAAGCTGATAGCCGGCTGAATGCCTGACGGCGACGAGTTAAAAGTAAGCCATGGTGCTGCATTAGTTGTGTATGTTGCTGTTACGGAATAGGCGTTGGCTAAATTATCGGAGCTACCTAGTACAACGGAAAATGACTTATTCAGAGTTGTGCCTTTTTCTATCGTGATATTTTGATTGGCTGCTGCCCAATAAAGGTAGGGTGCTGTAGTGACCGGAATAATACTGGCAAAATTGATCTTTGTATTCGTTCCACCGTCGGCATCGATTGTTAAATTTTCATCGGCTACAGTAACCCGTATGGTATTAGAACTGAATCTTCCAATGTCGCCGGCCTTTCCTTTAGGTACAAATTGGTTTATTGCATTTACACCCTCTATATTCAGGGTATGTATCTCTGGGCTGCTCGAAACCGTGCCGTCTCCAACGGATACAGTTGCATCATAGGTACCGTTAGGTACTTTTAATTCCCAGTACCCCTCCGTTTTTATGCCAGAAAAGTTACCGGGTATATGGTTAGGCTGCATGTGAAATAGGGTTGCCAGCAAAATATCTTCCGGCAGGGTACGTAATCGACCGTTGCCGATCAGATTGATTGGCGTATTATCTGTCCTTTTTCTCCAGCCATAGACTAAGCCCACACTTTGGCTTGTACTTGTACGCTCACCATAAGCCTGCCCGTAATCTACAACATACTCTACAGGTGGTACGGTTTGCGCGGCTTGAAAATTAACGTTGATAGCTTTATTATTAATGCCTTCTATTACATTTAGGTTTATCAATAGGCTTGCTGGTGTGTACCCGTCTGCCGTGCCGGTGATAAGCGCCTGATAGTTGCCGGGGGGGACGGCAGCATTAATATTTTCTGCGCCTAAAGTTAAGGTCGATGTCGGATTAGATGGCAATGAAAGCCAGCTTGCCTCAGTTTTTGTTAATGTAAAGGCCAAAGTAGCGGGCGTCGTAATTAAGTTAACTGATTGTGGTATGACCTGTCCGGACCGGATAACCGTAAAATTTAATGTATCTTTCGAGAAGCTCAGCTTTCGTTGTGTTGGAGAGACATCGGATACTGCAAAGTCATCAAAGTAATAATTTACCGGGCTTGTTCCATTACGATAGGAGGCGAAAATACCGGCTGTTACTATAGTTGACGTAACACCCATTCCCGAAATGTCGACACCAGGGCGTGCATAACCGGTTTTACCTGTGCTGGTATAAGTGGTACCATTTGTTGAATAAAAGCCCTCGGCAGTTTGGGAGAGCGAATCGATAACCAGCCTAAGTGAAACTGTATCTGTGTTTAGCCCGCTTATAGCATTGGTAATGCGCTGGTCGGGATTTAAGGATCCTACCACGGTTGATGATATATCGTTTAATTCTCGCCGCAATTCCACTTTATTGCCGGTGATGCCGAGTTTGATGTAGGTTTTATCATTTAACCCATACCAAAGCCCAGCTTGCTGTGATTGCGTACCATTGTAAGGTTTAATGACTTTTACGTCCAGTTGAAGGCGTCCCCTAGCGGCAACCTGAACACCCAGCAGATTAAGTTGATTATTGTTTGTCAGATAATCTATACCTTTGTTGGCTACCAATTGCAACTGACCGCCGGCTAACTTAATTTTGGATGGTTCGTATCCCGGAATCTGCTTAACCGAAAGCTGACCATCCGCAGCGTTACGTGTACCAGACAGTGTATTTACTGTGGTAAAACCTGTGCCTTGGCTATTCTTATCGTTGATAGTGCCGCCTATTGGTTGGTCAAATGAAAGTGCTAAAGGCAAATTTATTTGTAGCGATGCACATGGCAACGTACTTATAGGGGCACAGCCATGAAACGGAGGTATCACAACGGATTGAATACTAAAGTCATCGAAGGTATAAGTGACAGGATTGGTTCCGTTCCGGTACGATGCAAATAAGCCTGCGTATACTGTTCCGGAGGTGATTCCCATTTCCGAAGTGGAGACACTCGCATTCGTATAGCCGGTTTTACCGGAACTTGTGTAGTCGCTGCCGTTGGTTGAATAGAAACCCTCAGCCGTTTGTGACACAGAATCAATTAAGAGCCGGAGCCATACAGTGTTAGTGTTAAGCCCGCTGATCACGCCCGTGATACGCTGGTCGGGGTTGGCGCTTCCACTTGTCGTAGATGATATATCGTTATACTCTTTCCGTAGCTCCACCTTATTGCCTGTAACACCTAATTTAATGTAAGTTTTATCGTTTAAGCCAAACCAAATACCTGCCTGCTGCGACTGGGTGCCGTTATATGGATTGATTACTTTTACGTCTAATTGTAGTTTTCCACCTGATTGTATTTGTACACCAAGTAAGTTTAGTTGGTTATTGTTTTTTAGATAGTCTATCCCTTTGTTTGCCACTATCTGCAGTCGGCCGGCTGCAAGTGTGATTTTTGAGGGATCATATCCTGGTACGCCTGGAATTGGTGTCTGCCCATCTTCGGACAGCCGGGCGCCGGAGTAAGTATTTACAGTTCTAAAGCCAGTACCTAAGCCATTTTTATCTAAAATGGTTCCGCTCGCTGGCGTATCAAAAGATAGGCTAAAGGGTAATGCAACCTTAACATCCGCGCAGGATAAGGTACTTGTGGGTTTGCAAGTGTCTGGTTGAGGATTATGCGATTTAGGTGCAATAACATACTCACTACTAAATACTTTTGCACTCATGAACAGTGCGGTGAAAAGCATTAATCCTTTTTTCATGTTAGTTGATAGACAAAGTCAGGGGTGAAAGGTAGTACGAGAGTATTTGTTGCCCGTAATACATGGGCAAAAGTATGCCTTGAACTTCTGTTATCAGCACTCATCAACTTGTTGTTTACCAATTTGATGTATTATGCGCAATAGTGGCAAACTCATGAGAAACGCCAATTTTAGGATGTATTAAATGAGGAAAGTAACAATAGATCTGCTCTGGTAATCTTAATACTGATTTGTGACTTTGTAGTATCTTCCTCGCAGGCCTGTACTCAGGTTAAAACATCAATGAAACAGTCCTATATACATGGGCTAAAAATCATTTGTGATAAACTTTGCTAATTAATAAGAAAAAATCATATACCTATGAGCACAAGGGGAAGTAAAGTGGAGAGGAATGCGGTATCGGATCAGCCACACGAGATTAAGTATGAGGCGCATAAAGAAGGTATCAGCCAGCAGGCGGCAAGAGACGGCAAATAATAAGCGGGTAATCAGCGCACCGCCATCGAAAAAAAGATCAAATAGTTCTAACATTAAACAAGCGCGAAGCCCAGTTTAACGGGGCTTTCGTGTCTAAAATAAATATCATGAGCAGCGCCTTTGTTAAAGAAAGCGAGAATGAGCAGTTAAAAGACATCGCGCCCTTGCAAATAGGCAACATAGACGCCGCGGACAGGTTGATCGGGCCTGCTAAATTCTTTCACAGGAATTTGCAATTATTTTAGCTCCTGCCCGCGAACAGCAAATTGAATAGTCACTGGTGTCAATTGATTATGACCTAATCCGCCTGTAATGACAATATCACCATCAGAACCGTTGATTTCCCACAGGAAGTTGGTTCCCGCTGATATCCCGGCACGGTAGTGAAGCGATACTGCCGGACCTTTATTCAGTATGCCTAAGACCATTACCTGCTCATTACTCAGTTGCGGCAAAATTGCAGCGGAGGTTAACAAAAGGAACCTCAAAGCCGTCGAATCCGCGGAAATTTAATAAGACTGCTGCTAATGATTGTTATTGTTATTTGCGGGCACTTCTTTTAATGGCAAAAAAACAGTAAAAGTTGCGCCCTCACCTTCTTCACTTTCAACCGTGATAAATCCTCCATGGCTTCCAAGTAATTGCTGAACAAGGTATAGCCCTACGCCCGTACCTTCTACATGTTCATGGAAACGCATGTATTTACTGAATAGGCCTTTCTGTTTACCTTTTGGAATACCCAAGCCATTATCGGCCACGCTTATTTTAATCTCGTTATGCGTTTGCTCCGCATCAATACTAATAATTGGCAATCGGTTCGGGTGTCGGTACTTTATCGCGTTTGTAATTAAATTTTGCAGGATGCTGTGTAAATGGATCCGTTTATAATAAACATCGCATTCCGCAATATTGACATTTATTTGCGCATTGTTTTCGCGAATTAAAACCTGCAGTTCGGAATGATCTCGTCAACTAAACCACATAAGTCGATTTTCTCCTTCACAATGTCCTGAAATTGTCTTGCTTTTATGATATCGCTAAGACGTCTGATAGTCTCATTCAACCGTTTGACGGACCTTTTCGGGATCGCAAGTAATTGTAGTTCCTTTTCCTCAAGTTGTGGGCCCAGCTTTCGTTCCAGGATGTCAAGCGAGGTTTGTAGCCCTGCTATAGGTGTTTTCAGGTCATGGCTGATGATGTGGATCAGGCTATCCAACTCTTTATTACTTCGAGCCAGTTCCTCGTTATTATAATGCAACTGTTTACTGCGCTCCTTTAATTCTTCCGTTAATCTTAGCGACCTTTCATCAGAGCGGTTAAGCTTTTTCAATAGGATGAAGGCAAAAGGCAGCGTTAATGCAGCAAAACCTACAATAAGAATCACTATAGCAAGCTCGGCAGGTAAACGTGCTTTTGAAAGCATCAAGAGAAATAGGCCAATAAATACAGGTACCGAAAGAAAAAAATAAAATAGCGAGTATCGTGTGGTTATCGCTGCTGAATGCCTGTAAGCCATTTCACTAAGCCAGCCCTTATCAGACGTATAGAACAGACTTGCAAGAGATGCGCTGATAAGGCCAAGTGTTGTTGGTAACGCAATGGCCGAGTAAGGGCCAAATGAAAATAGCCCGCTTATATTATAAAGAACACCTACAAAGGAAATGTAAGTGAGGAGTAATCCCAATATCATGACAATTTGTGCAGTAAAATATTTTTTGATCAGCGCAAACTGCAAACCCAATGTAATTACAACGAATGAAATAGTGGTAAATAATGACATCCTACCCGGAGGTTCGGCCTGAGGATTGGTAAGGTTATCCGGGAACAGTAATTGATCAATATAAAGGTCCCGGTTTAAGAGGTATTCTGCCAATGTTAGCAAACAGAACACTATGATAATAAGCCCAGGATACTGGCTAACAATTGCCTTCTACTAATGGCTAGAGCGATTGATACACCTAATAACACTGTTATAAAAGCAGTGTTGAATTTCATTGATGCACCATGCGATAGGAAAGTATATAAACTAGGAATATGCAGATACCAGCCAACTATTGCGGAAGTGCCTATTAATACCGTTAATAGTGCCAGTAAGTAAGATGGTTTGAGCGTAGTATTCACTTATCAGAATAAATAGCATCAAACTTTAATCGTGCTACTTGTATTAAAGTAATTAAAAAAATTTCGATAAAGGTAATTAAAATCTTGCACACGCATCTTAAGTAATCGGCTTTGTCAATAAGCATCAGTTGGCGCTACACAAAAAAAGTGAACTTGATGAGGTTCACGATATAATTTGTTTAGTACCCAAAACTTTCATAACAACGTGATTATTATAACACTATTCTATTACTGTTCGTTGATTACAATTGCGGCCAGCCACCTTATATCACTATCTCAGTTCCAACTATGAATGTTGAGTCATCACTTACCAGAAATAAGTAATTACCCGCCATTTCTTCAGGTGTGCCGCTACGCTTTACAGGAAAGGTAGTTGTAGGTTCGCTTGTTTTATTTAGCTAGAAGCACCCAGGGGGGCAGGCTTAAGACGTGCAGAACCGGTAATTACGCAGCCAGGGCCATGAAGCAATTATAGAATGGTGGCTTTGAAATTAGTTGAAAGAAGCCCGATACGCTATCGGAGAGAGCTGTGTCTTGCTTTTGAATAGCTTGCTGAAAGATTGTGGATATTCAAATCCCAGTTCAAAAGCAATCTCACTTACGGTGAGCGTCGTGATGGACAGTTTCTCTTTCGCTTTTTCAACTACCTTGTTGTGAATATGCTGTTGCGTATTTTGCCCCGTGTGCGTTTTTAATACGCCGCTCAGATAGTTTGGCGAACAATTCAAAAGCCCGGCCACATATTGAACGGTCGGCAGCCCTTTTCTAGCAATGTCGTCTCCATCAAAATAATTATTGAGTAAATTTTCTAACTTATCGAGTAGCTGGCTTCCGGATCTTTTACGGGTGAGAAACTGGCGCGTATAAAATCTGTCAGCATAGCTGAGGAGTGATTCAATTTGAGAAATGATAATGGCATCACTGAATTTATCAATGTGCGAATGGTATTCCTGCTCAATATTTTTGATAAAACTAACCAGTATCGTCTCCTCTTTTTCAGAGACAAAAAGAGCCTCATTAATTTCATAATTAAAGAACTCAAATTTTTTAATTGCTTCCAATAAAGGGAATCCCCAAAGAATATCAGGATGAATGAGCAACATTACACCTGAACTTTTGAAATCCTGGTCTGCGCTAAATGTAAAAACCTGGTTGGGAGCGATGAAGAACAATACACCGTTATCAAAATCATACTGTTGTTGTCCATAACCAAAATGAACACGTCCAGCATCCACTTTTTTAAGTGAAATCAAATAAAAGTCAAAGATCACTTTAATATTTTCTTCGCCTTTGTAAGGTGTGATCTCGTTAAGATTGATGACACTTACCATTGGATGTTGCGGGCTGCCAATGCCTAAGATCTTGTGATATTCTTTTATTGTCCTTATTCTATACGGTTGTTGCATACGCATTGTGTTAAAACATTTTTAATAGCACAACTATTTCTCAGCGACCCTTTGCAGCGTCAATCCCGGATTTAAACCAAAGAACGACAATCCCCAAAAGCCCTTGATATTGAGATCACCGCTTTGCGTGATAGTAAGGTAGGAGTCAAAGGTCCTTCCTTTTCCTCCGTCATAATCATACAATTTACCTTTCCACCTTTTTTTCCGAGCATCATAGGTGATATCACTAAGTAAAGTGATACCTACCAGCGGGCTATTACGTTTTGTCACATCAGGATTATTAACGTCCAGCACTGGTTTTTCTTCCTTATCTACGGAATCTTTCAGCTCAACAAGATTACCAAAATATTTTTGCTGCTTTTTATAGATGCGCACTTTACCGGCTTTTACCGGACTGTACCAGGTACCTACAATATCATCAGCATTGGATTGTGAAAATAACATCTTTGTAAATGATAGAAAGAGAATTGATAATAATAGTTTTTTCATTGTGCATTATATTTTAGAGCAAAGTCATTCGCAAAATCTTTAATTTTAACATTTCCTAATTTGGCTGGTCTGTTGTTAAAGTATTCTTCAAATAGGCTTCCATTATGTATCGCTGCGTTCATTTCTGTAAATGCTTTTGCATTTGTTTCAGACGCACCTATTTTGATGAAGGCATCGTTCATCTGCTTATCGCTGATTAGCGCCCATTTTAAGTAGGGTTTACCAATTGCATTCCCTAATATCGTTGCTATTTCCTGACAGGTTAATTCGTCACTGGCCACATACCTTACGCTTTTACCTTTTCGATCAGCAGTGATCTCTTCTGCAATTGCAGCTGCTATATCAATAGGAGATACCCAGGCTATCTTATCATCTCCGCCATAATTTGATAAGATAATGCCGGAATACCCTTTAAACAGCCCCTCAAAACCGTAATGTCTTAAGTAAAGCAGTTTGCCTATGATACCTTTTAAAAACCCGTTGCCTTTTATCATATCCATAAAAGCATACAGGTTATAATCAAACGATGCAGGCCTTAAGTAGATCACATCTACGTCTGAAGGGAGTTTCTTCAAAATACTTTCTGCCAGATAGTGAAAATCCAAGACACCGGCTCCGGCCGCCTTTTCGGCACCCACACTGCTTAAATGGACAACTTTTTTTATGCCAGCCTTTTGGATTGCCTGAAAATAGTTATCAGCTATACCTGACGTTTCCTTCCTGTAATCAAGATTTTTTTCCGCGAAGAAGTTGAAAGGGGGGATCATACAATAAGCCGCATCCTGACCTGCGAATGCGTCGCTTAGAAAAGCAATATCTTTTATTTTACCAATTGCAGCTTTTGCGCCTAAGCTTTCAATTTCAACTTTCCTTGATTCGGAGCTGCTGATAACTGTCACATCGTGCCCTTGCGCTATCAACTGCATCACCAATGGTTTACTTATATTTCCTAATGAACCCGTTACGACAATTTTCATCTTTTACTGATTTATTGATGAATCAAAGATCAGTTTACAGGATCACCAGCAAGTGTTCAAATCCACGTATTGTGTGTTCAAAACCGTTTATATTCCGGAGAAAACCTCATTACTTCAGAGGCATCAACATTGTTGCAAGTTGTTTAGGCGCTGTTATCATGGCATCATGCCCGGTTTTTAGCTCCATGTATTTCCAGGCCTTGTTGGCTCTAGTTTTGTCGGCAAAGGGTTTTATCGCACGTAGTTCAGGGGCCGTGCAGGCTATATAAATAAGCTGCTTGTGGTTACCGAATGGGTGGAATAACTTAAGCGGTTGCGTAAAGGTCTTGAGTGGCTGAGGCGTTAACCGCTCGTTTACCCACTTTATGTCCTGTGCATTCTTCACACCGAAAAAGTCGCTGGTAAAAAATGGGATGCTTAAACCCTGATCATGATCTCGGGCAGCTTTGATGAAGTACGCTTTAATATCTTCGGGGCTAACGTCCAGCGCACTCTGCCCGTTCTCCATCAACATAGCGTCCAGAAAAACCAGTTTCGATAGCCGTTCAGGAACTTTGTCTGCCACACCTGCGATCACCGCACCTGCGTAACTGTGACCGACTAAGATGACATTATGCAGGTCTTCGGCTATCAGATAATTTACAATATCAGTAATATGGGTATCCAGATCAATGTCTCTGTGCAAGGTATGCCGTCGTTCGGCTAACCCGCTTAAGGTTGGTGTGTATACGGTCGCGCCATGTGATCTTAATTCATTACTTACCCGTTGCCAGCACCATCCTCCATGGAAAGCGCCGTGCACCAGTACATAAACCGGTGGCTGCTGGATCGCTTGCCCGCTTACCCTTGCAAACGAAACCGTAATGATTAGCAGAATATAAAATGCTTTTGCTTTGACTTTACTCAATTTCATACGTTTTAATTTTGAGCAAAATTCGTTTCAAAGCAACCCATCAACAATAACTCACCCAAAAGTGAGTGAACAGTAATAATTATGGCAAGCCCTTTAAAACCCGGAACATCCAATGCCTGCAATATCACTGAGCTTAGCTTAGCCTGCGAAGTGAATGACGTATTACAAGAGTTGGCTATAGGTTTTTTGACGATCAATATCCTGAATTGCGCCTAACATACGAACCGGTTTATTGGCTTCATGTACAGGTCCGATTAGGTTCCCAGATGGTTGCGAATTATTGAATAATGTGGGCAGGTCTTGAAACAAAAAACGCCTTAAATGATGCATTTAAGGCGTTTTTGAACGTTTTGATAATTATCAGCGGAGAGTTAGGGATTCGAACCCCAGGACCTGTTACAGTCAACAGTTTTCAAGACTGCCGCAATCGACCACTCTGCCAACTCTCCGGGGACAAAAGTACAAATCCGGGCCGAATTGGCAAATTTCAAGTTAACTTTTTTTTACTTTTCTGTAAAGGATTGAAGCACAAACGCTTATTTTTCAATTTGGGTATTTTTTGACGATTTAAACGTGTTAAACCTCGGTTTTGAGATCCTGACGGTGCGTTTTGAGAGGTCGACACTGGCATTTAATTCGAATCCGATGAGTAAAATCAGTGAATTTAGGTACAAATAAATCATAACCACTATCAGCGTGCCTATAGATCCGTAAACTTTATTGTACGACGAAAAGTTGTTGGTGTAATAAGTAAACCCCACCGAAGTTAATATGGCTAATGATGTAGCCAATATGGAGCCGGGGTTTATAAATTTCCACTTTTGCTTGTTGGAAGGCCCATAACGATAAAGGATGCAAATACTCACAAAAAATATAAGCAGTATAATTATCCATCGCGAAAATGCGATCAGCAAAAACCAGAAATGCGCATCACTATCCAACCGCTCTTTCAAAAATACAATTACTGCTTGCCCCGCCACCATTATTACTATGGCTATGAGTAATGCAATGCTGATGATAACGGTTAAAATAAGCGCTATAAAGCGCCTTTTAAGCCAGGTACGTGTTTCCAGTATCAGGGACGACTTATTAAAGGCCTGCATCAAATTACTTACGCCGTTTGTGGCAAAGTATAGTGCTGTTATAAAACCAACTGAAAGCAATTTGCCATTCTGAATTTTTACTATCTCATCTATAGTGCTGCGAAAGGCCAGATATGCATTGGTAGGCAATACTTGCTCGAAAATGCTTAATAGGTCGTCCTGAAAATGATCTACCGGGATATAGGCTATCAGCGTAAATAAGAAGATGATGGCAGGAAACAACGCCAGCATGAAGTTATATGCCAACGAGGCCGCCCTGTTGGTAAGCGACGTTTTCTGTATCTCCTCAATAAAAAATACAATAACGGTGTAAAGCGGCAGCGGCCTAAAACCGGGTATATAAACCGTTTTGGCCCAGTCGGTAAGGTGCTGGTAAAACCTGAACCGGCATAAAAAATTGTGCACCCATTTCATTACAAGCTAAGTTACTCAAAAAACGGCTTCACTTTATCTAAAAATGCCTGCGTTGGCAGCGATGGGCGATTGGTTTTCATGTTGATGAATGCAAGCAGGGTTTCGCCAACGTGTATCAGTTCATTGTTTTCGTTGAACAACTCATACTTAAAATGAATTTTTACAGCTGGCATTTTGGCCATGGTAACCTTAATTGTAATTTCCTCATCGTAACGTGCCGGTTTAAGGTATTTGCAGTTCATCTCCAGCACAGGCATCATAATACCATCTGCCTCCATACCTGCGTAGGTAAGGCCCAGGCTGCGCAGCATTTCTACACGGCCAACTTCAAAAAACTCGGCGTAGTTGCCATAGTACATGTAGCCCATTTGGTCGGTTTCGCCATAGCGAACCCTAAGCTTGGTTGAGTGCTGAAACATTAGCGTTTGATGTTTCTTTCGTTGAGTGCCTGCTGAAACTTGCGGGCGTTTATTTTATGGTCGGCCTCGTTAGTTGCAAACGCATGGTAGCCCGAAAAATCCTCTTTGGCACACATGTACAGGTAGTCGCTTTTTTGATAATTAAGCACAGCATCAATAGCATTTACCGATGGCATCATAATAGGGCCCGGAGGCAAGCCAGTGTACATATAAGTATTATAAGGCGAGTTGGTAACCAGGTAGCGGTTAAGTACGCGTTTTATTGTAAAATCGCCGGTAGCATAAATTACTGTTGGGTCGGCTTGCAATTTCATGCCTTTTTTAAGACGGTTCAGATACAATCCCGCAATAGCAGGCATTTCATTATCATGCAAAGCCTCAGCATCAACTATAGATGCCAAAACAGATACCTGCACGAGAGAAAGGTTCAAGGCCTCGGCCTTTTGCTTACGCTCTGCCGTCCAAAATTTTTGATAGTTGGCATACATGCGCTCAAAGAATTTTTCGGGCGTTGTGTTCCAGTAAATCTGGTAGGTATTCGGGATAAATACAGCGTAGATATTGTCGGTAGTAAAGCCATGTTTTTCGGCAAACTGGGCCGAATCTAACAGGCGAAGAAATGCCGTTGAATCCGGTTCGAGCTTCCTTGAGGCAAAACCTGCAAACTGTGTTTTAAGGCGTATGTTGTGGAAAGCAAAGTCAACAGGTTCCTGATTGCCGGCCTTCAGCATGTTGATGAAGTTACGGTTGTTCATGCCCGGCTTAAGGCGGTACTTGCCCGGTTTAACCCGGTTAATATATTTCATGTTGTGGGCAGCCCACATAAAAGTTGTAGTGTCTTTTACAATGCCCTTTGCACGAATGGTATCATAAACGGCCTCGAAGTTGGAGCCTGTGTGTATGTACAAATATTTTTCTTTATCGCTTACATTAGGCCCAAACAGGCGCAGGTAATAAAAAATACCGGTACCTGCCAGTGATATCACAACGATGATGATCAGCGCGATAATAAATTTTTTTAACATGATTATTGTGGTGGATGGTTTGTTATTGATTGTTTGCTCTTTGCAGGGCCTTTAAGCCGCCTTTTAAATTAACTGCGTTTGTGTAGCCGTTTTGCTCAAGTATTTGCACACCGGTTTGGCTGCGTAGTCCTGCACTGCAAATAACGATAATCTCGTCTGCTTTGTTGTAAGCTAAGCTACTGATATGCTCCTGAAGTTTCCCTACAGGGATGTTTTGCCCGCCAATGTTGTGCGTAAGGTATTCCATCGGCTCCCTAACATCAAGTAAATTAATACTATTGCCGTTATTGAGCCGTTGCTGCAGCTGTACAGCATCAATTTGATTCATTAGGTAGTGCTTGTCCTTGTGAAACAACCAGGTTTATACGCGTACCAATACTGGTTTTGCTTAACGAATCGCTGCGCATTGGGCTTTGCGAAACAACAACAACGTTTGTTGAATCGGTAATGGTTCCTTGGTAGGTGATAGTGCCTATGGTAAGTTTAGCCCCGCGAATAGCAAATTTGGCTGCGTCAAGGTCAAGATCAGTAAGCTCGGGTATATCTACCTCGCTTGCACCTTCGCCATTACCCAGCACCAAGTCAATTTTTGAGCCTTTTGGTATTTTTGTACCCGGTTTAATTACCTGCCCGTTATAGCGCATTTCAAGAACACGGTCGCGGGCAATGTCCGATGTATAAGTAGTGTCGCCTATTTTAAGGCCATAGTTAGATAGCGTTGCAACAGCTTCGCGGTATATACTTTCGTTGGTAAGCAAATCAGGAAGCGATACATTTGGTGCCAGTTGCGTAACCATTGTAAGGTAAATAGTACGGCCTTCTTTTACGTTTGTACCGGCATCAGGGTCTTGCTCTACAATGGCGCCGGGTGCCTGGTCGGGCACATAAACGCTGTCAATTTTGTAATTAAATCCCTGCTCTTTCAGCAATTCCATTGCACGGTCAACATTAAGGCCTTTTAATTTTGGCACAGGGATACCTTCGCCATGGCGGGTATATGAGCTCAGGCTAAAAAAAGCTACCAGCACTATGGTAATAACAGTTGCTATAACCAGTAATATCGTGTTTCTGAATTGCCTTGTTTTTAAATAAGCCCAAAATTTCTCCATATGTACAATCGCAAAATTACCACCAAACATAGCGCAAAATTTCGGTATTCAGAATTTTAGCTATATGATTTGGCCCGGTGTAGCACCAGGTAATCAATTTTTAAATTGGTGCAATTAATTAGCTTTTATCTTTAATTTCGAAACCGAAACATAGCATACTATCATCAGCATGAATCCTATTAACGTAGCCCTTTTAGCCGGCGGTTATACCGGCGAGTACGAAGTATCTATCAACAGTGCAAAAAATATCGCGGCCAATCTCGATTTGCAAAAATATAAGGTATACACCATACTTATCAATCGCGATAGCTGGGTGTATGAGGGTGCTGACGGAAACGTGTTTGTTGATAAGAACGACTTTTCAATTACAATAGGGGGAGACAGAATCAAATTTGATTTTGCGTTTATTACTGTGCATGGTACACCCGGTGAGGATGGTAAGCTGCAAGGCTACCTGGATATGATAGGCATTCCGTACAACACCTGCGATGCCACAACATCGGCCATTACTATGAATAAGGCCTACACCAAATCTGTGGTGCAGGGCATACATGGTTTGCATACGGCAAAGTCTGTTCAGTTGCACCAAAAGGACAGGCATGACACCGCCACCATTGCAGCAACGTTAAAATTCCCGCTTTTTATTAAGCCAAATAACGGCGGCAGCAGCGTGGGCATGAGCAAGGTTTACAATGTTGCCGGCCTGCAGGATGCTATTGATAAAGCCTTTAAGGAAGATCCGCAGATATTGATTGAGGAGTTTATAAAAGGACGCGAGTTTAGTATTGGCATAGCCCGTTTGGATGGCAAAGTAACCGTGTTGCCGGCCACGGAAATTAAAAGCTCGAAAGACTTTTTTGATTATGAAGCAAAATACACTCCCGGTGTAACTGAGGAAGTAACCCCTGCAGATTTACCCGCCGAAAAGGTGCAGGAGATTGGTGAGATTGTTACGCAGGTTTACCTGCGACTGAACTGCCGCGGCATGGTAAGGGTTGACTTTATTTTACTGAAGGATACGCAGGAGTTTTATTTTATAGAAATAAATACCACGCCAGGACAATCGGCAAATAGCCTTATTCCGCAGCAGGTACGTGCTATGGGTATGAACGTGGGCAACTTTTACGGAAAGATTATCGAGGGTACGCATTAATTGCAGGCCTTTCTGCGTTTTAATTACGCCCGGATATATCTGATGCTATATCCCGTAATGCTCAACAATATCCTCAGGGATTTTTACGCCGCGGCCGGTTTGCATATCAATCATTACATAATCAAAATAACCATCGCAGCAAACCTTGCCGGTGGCTTTGTTGGTTAAGGTAAATGCAACGCGGCATCCTTTATCGTTTATGGTTTCAATGCCGGTTTTCACGGTAAAATAATCACCCATGGTAAGGGCCCGTTTGTAATCAACATGGGCCGTGCGCACTACCCAGCCGAAACCACGCTCCATAAATTTCTCCATGCTCATGCCATAGTAGCGGTCCATCTGTTCGTAACGGGCTGCCAGTACATAATCGAAATAACGGCTGTTATGTACATGCCTAAACATATCAATATCATCGGGGCGTACACGGTGTTCTGTCTCAAAGGTTGCGTATGACATAATAAGTCAAAAGTAGAAAGTTAAAAGTCAAAAAGCATACTGATTGCGCAATCAAATAATTCATAAGTTAAAATCCTTTACTTCGATACAATGCGGGATATAGGCCTTACTTTTAAACTTTACACTTTTACTTTCGAATTTAAAGCGTATCTTTGCACCACAATTAACAAAAGTATAAACGCTTTAATATTATTCAGGTAATGTATTTAAGTAAAGAAGCAAAGGCAGAGATCTTTGCAACACACGGAAAAGGCGCAACTGATACAGGTTCGGCCGAAGGTCAGGTAGCTTTATTCACAACACGTATTGCACATTTAACCGGTCACTTGAAAAAAAACAAACATGATTTTTCAACCCAGTTATCATTGCAGAAACTAGTAGGTAAACGCCGCGCGTTATTAGCTTACTTATTTAAAAAAGACATTGAAAGATATCGTGCTATCATCAAAGCTTTACAGCTAAGGGATATCATCAAATAACTTTTGTTGAAATTTTAAAAAAAGCCGTCCGCAAAATGCAGGATGGCTTTTTTACTTTTTAAAACAATTTCTACACACATAAAAATCCGGTGTGCTCCCGAAGATGAAAAGCACGCCACAACACAAAAAAGATGAGTTTAAACGTAATTAAAAAGGTTATTGATTTAGGCGATGGTCGCACCATCGAAATCGAAACCGGTAAACTGGCCAAACAAGCAGATGGCTCGGTAGTAGTTAAAATGGGCGACACAATGTTGCTTGCTACCGTAGTATCATCGCCTGAGGCCAAAGAAGGGGTAGATTTTTTACCGCTTTCTGTTGACTATCAGGAAAAATACGCTGCTACAGGCCGTATCCCGGGTGGTTTTTTACGCCGCGAGGCACGTTTGTCAGACTATGAGGTTTTAATCTCTCGTTTGGTTGACCGCGCGCTGCGCCCAATGTTCCCTGAAGATTATCATGCAGACACACAGGTGATGATCTCCCTGATCAGTGCCGATAAAGATATTATGCCTGATGCACTTGCAGGTTTGGCAGCTTCTGCCGCGCTATCTGTTTCGGATATCCCGTTCAACGGCCCTATATCTGAAGTACGTGTAGCAAAAATTGATGGTCAATTGGTTATCAACCCAACACTTAGCCAATTGGCTAATGCAACCCTTGAGTTTATTGTTGCCGGTAACGAGCATGATATAAACATGGTTGAAGGCGAAAGTGCCGAGATACAGGAAGAAGAACTGGTTGAAGCAATTAAGTTTGCACATACCGCTATCAAAGTTCAATGCCTTGCTCAAAAAGAATTGACTGTTGAGGTTGGCAAAACCGAGAAACGTGTTTACAACCACGAGCACAGCAACGAAGATCTTAAAAAAGCTATCTACGAGGCTACTTACCAGCAGGTTTATGACATCGCTTCTGCAGCTTCTGCAAAAGAAGAGCGCGGTGCTAAATTTAAGGCCGTAAGAGATGCATACATCGAAACGCTTGGCGAGATTGATGACATCACAAAATCATTAGCTAAAAAGTACTACCACGATGTTGAGTACGATGCTATCCGTAACCTTGTATTGGATGAAGGCAAACGTTTAGACGGTCGCTCAACCACCCAGATCCGCCCTATATGGAGCGAAGTTGGTTACCTGCCATCTGCACACGGTTCGGCCGTATTTACACGTGGCGAAACGCAATCATTAACCACCGTTACTTTAGGTGCTAAAGATGATGAGCAGATGATTGATGGTGCTTTCATCAATGGTTACCAAAAATTCTTGTTACACTATAATTTCCCTGGTTTTTCAACTGGCGAAGTTCGTCCTAACCGTGGTGCTGGTCGTCGCGAAATTGGTCACGGTAACCTGGCTATGCGTTCATTAAAACGCGTATTGCCAAGCGAGGATGAAAATCCGTACACTATCCGTATCGTTTCTGATATCCTTGAGTCAAACGGTTCGTCATCAATGGCAACAGTTTGCGCCGGTACATTAGCTTTAATGGATGCAGGTGTTAAAATTACCAACCCGGTATCAGGTATCGCAATGGGCCTTATAACAAATGAAATGGGTACCAAATATGCCATCTTATCAGATATCCTTGGCGATGAGGATCACCTAGGTGATATGGACTTTAAGGTAACCGGTACTAAAAACGGTATAGTTGCTGTACAGATGGACTTGAAAATAAACGGTTTATCTTACGAAGTATTATCAAACGCATTAAACCAGGCTAAAGACGGCCGTTTACATATCCTTGGCGAAATGGCTAAAACCATTACTGCGCCACGTGAGGATTACAAACCACACGCTCCTCGTATCGTTACCATCAAAATCGATAAAGAGTTTATTGGTGCCGTTATTGGTCCCGGTGGTAAAATTATCCAGGAAATGCAACGTGAAACCGGCGCTACTATCTCTATCGAAGAGGTTAACAACGTTGGTATAGTGCAGGTATTTGCCGATAATAAAGCTGCTATTGATGCGGCTGTTGGTCGTATCCGTGCTATTGCTTCAAAACCGGAAGTTGGCGAGATTTATGAAGGTAAAGTGAAATCAATTATGCCGTTTGGTGCATTTGTTGAGATCATGCCTGGTAAAGACGGATTACTGCATATATCAGAAATCGACCACAAACGCTTTGAAAGCATGGATGGCATTTTCCAGGTTGGCGACGAAGTGCGTGTTAAATTGTTAGATGTTGACAAACAAGGTAAGTTAAAACTTTCCCGCAAGGCTTTATTGCCAAAGCCGGAGAGCAACAAACCAGCCGACAAGGAGTAATTGTCGGGATAATATCAAAAATGACAAAGCCCTTTTAATGAGGGCTTTGTTATTTGCATTCTATAAAATAAAAAAAACGCAAAACAAAACGTCAAAAGATCTGTAGCATATAGTTAGAGTGATAAGTGTAAAGTGTACATGATAAAGCCGTTCCTATTCGAGAGATGACTTCTACTACTAATGATCCTTTAAGCTTCCTGAATAACGGGCAGGGCATGCAAGGCGGTAATTCTCAAACTACCGACCTTATACAGCAGCTTCTGTATGAAATTATCCGGGTGAAGGAGTTAATAGCGTATTACGACGCCATTCCGAATGGTGCGGGCCAGCTTGGATCGTCCATCCTTAACGAATTGGTTACCGAAGCTTATAACTCACTGGTAAATTACGATACCGTTTTGATGAAAAAATATTACGATCTGCTGCTTAACTGCGATTGATACTTTCATCCTATTATTCGCCGCCCGGCAAATTTTGAAAAACCAAACCCTGATACATCTTGTATATATGCCATCACTTGTATGGTAGGGCATGTTTAAACGCTTTCTTGGATTTGTATTATTTTTAGAGCTTTTCGTTACTATATGTTTTGCACAGCAATTTGATGTTGACGCGCTTAATGCGGCCATTAAGCCGGTTGATGCCTCAGGTAGCTATTTGCCATACCTGGCAGCGCAACTAAAGGGTAACGTTATCTGCGGTTTGGGCGAAGCATCACACGGTACGCATGAGTTTTATACAGAGAAAAGCCGGATTGTTAATTATTTGATAAGTAAAGACAATTATCGATCTATAGGGTTTGAGTATGGCTATTCAGCTATTGAGCCGATCAATAATTACCTGCAAACAGGCAGAGGCAATTTGCGGCAACTCATGAAACCGCTGCGTTTGTTTAGGACGGAAGAATTTTACAGGCTTTTCCAATCACTAAAGCAATTTAATGATAAGCAGGCTGCCGGAACAAAGGTTGCTATATTCGGCTTTGATACCGATTACTTTAAGCGTGATATTGATGCATCTGCCAAGTATTGCATTAACTATTTACTACAACATCAGCAAACGTATCAAAGTGGCCCGAATGCTATTAAGGTTTTAAAAAAAGTTACGGCTCTAGGCTTTAACAATATGTTTGATCTGCCCTTAACAGAACAAGCCATACTTTCAGGTTTAAATACCGAGGTAAGCAGTCAGCAGTCCGGGCCAGTTGGCTTCGCTGAATTTAAGAAGAGGTTGTCGATATTATACCAAGGTACATTACTTACGGACCCATTGGCGCGCGACAAATTTATGGCGGCCAATATCACCGAAACGCAACAGGCAGGAAAAAGGAAAACAATTATCTGGGGGCACAACGTGCACTTGGCCAAGGATACTACAATGGCGCAATGCAAGGGGATGGGCTATTATCTAAGAAATAAATATCAAAGCCAGTATTTTGCGCTTGCGTTTGATACCTATCAAGGTGGCGTAACCGTTATGAATGGCGACTATTACGTAAAGTATGCGTTTCAAACCCCGCAACCTTCTTTTTCAGCTTGGTTTGCTTCCGCCAGTCAGCCTAATTTTTACCTGCCATTTAGTAGCAATGGCCTAATCAGCGGGCAAACAGGCAACATTACCAATGTATTTGCAAATTGGAGTATTAAGAGGGTACTACCAATGCGGCCCGGTATAGATTTTGATGCCCTTATGTTTTTCAGGAACACCACGCCGTCACAGCCATTACGGTAAATCAGCTTAACACTTTGTCGCGCAGTTCCTGCGAAATCTCATCGGTTACTTTGATAATGTCTGCAGCTTGTTGGGTATTGTTGATGATGATCTTATCGCAGGTATTCTTGTAAGGTAATAGATACTCTTTGTATGCCGGTACAACATGGTTGTGCCACTTGTATTGTACGTCATCGTTAGAATAGCCGCGCTCAAGCAAATCGCGTTTCAGGCGGCGTGCAAGGGCAACTTCTTCATCGGCCTCAATAAAAATAGTCATGTCCAATACTTCGGCTATTTTTTTAAAGTGCAATATGAACAGGCCCTCGACAATAATGATAGGAGCAGGCTTTATCTCCAGCATCTTAGGCTTTGCGTCGGGATTGTTAAAAGTATACTCCTGCTTCACGAATGATTCGCCACGCAATAGCTTGAAAATGTCATCCTCAAAATGGTCATGATCAATGGTGGATGGAAGATCAAAGTTATAAAGCTTGTTTTCCTCCTTGGTCATGGTATGTGCAACCGGGATATAATAGTCATCCTGCGATACCAGGCACACTTCCTCGTCAGTAAAATGCTCCAGAAAACATTTCAAAAAAAAAGTTTTACCACTGCCGCTGCCGCCGGCAATGCCAATAACATAAGGTTTATTCATTAGGAGTTCCGTAGCTTATATTTACCTGAAAGCGTTTGTCGATAGCGCCAATAGATTGCGCAACATTTTTAGTCATCACAACAATTACATCCCTGGTAGCCTGGTCATCGGTAAAGCGGCCCACAACCTTCGCAAATACAAATTTGCCTGTCATTGGGTTTGTAAGGCGCATTACCGTACCAATAGGGGCGGTGCGATGAAGTATCAGTTTTTTATTAGGATCAAGGCTGGCATCATCAATGTAAGTGGCCACACCCTTTTCATTCTTTTCAAATAATCCGTAACGGTTGGTGCCGCGTCTGTCAAGGCTGTCCGGCGCAAGATAGGTTGAGTCGCGCCTGGTTATTAAACTGTCTGACCCTGCGTTGCGTGGAGGGATGCCACCATTACTGTCTTGCTGTTGTGCTACAGGCTGTTGCGGTGGGGGCGGCGTACCTGTACGCACTTGCAATACCTGCCCCGGCATTATGGTCGATTTTAAGTTGTTCAACTTGGTTAAATCTTCCACAGTGGTGCCAAAGCGCTTGGCAATTGAATAAAGCGTTTCACCTGCCGATACCTTGTATTGCTGTATGGCGGGTGGGTTGGCGTTGTTGGCTGCCTGGTTGTTTGCTGCAACTGGAGCCGGCTGCGTAATAACAGGCTTGCCTTGTGTGGCAGGAGGCGGACTAACTACAGGCGGTTGTGTTGCTGGTTTTGTTTGTACTGCTGCGGGCTGTGTGGCTGCAGGTTGCTGCACCGCTGGTTGGGCTTGCGTTTGCTGTGCTGGAGTACCGGTAGTTTCTACGATCGAACGCTCGGTAGGTACTTTGATAATAGCGCCTATAGCCATCTTGGCGTTCTTATTAAAGTCCATAATTACTTTAGGGCTTACACCATATTTGCGACCGATAGAGTAAAAGTTATCTTTTGGATCGAGCTTATGCAGAATAACTTTTTTACCGTTCAGGTTTTCGATACCTATCGAATCGAGAGGAATTGAAGTTGCGTATAACGAAGAGGAAAGGGCAACAGAAAGTATGATTAACACTAACAGCTTAAATTTCATAATTTATTATTAATCAATAGTTTACAGGTTTATGATATTGATCGTATCCCTATTTGTTATAAAAACCAAGGTATTGTTGTGTATTACAAACGCCTCGGGTTGCAGTTTTTGTATACTAGTGTTCAACAAATCGGTAAACACTATTTCGCTGCCACGCATTACAAACAAATGCTGCTGCAGCGATCCGTTTTTTTGCGTGTGCAAAGATACTATTATGTAATTATTGTGACGGAGATAATGTACTATATTTCCGTAAGGCGGTAAAGGCAGGCTGCCAGGCACAAGATCTGCAGCGGGCAGCATATCAGGTATGACTATCCTGTTTTGCAAAGGTTTATTTGCAGCGCTGTTATTTGGGCTTTTAGTTGTTCCTGTTTTAATATCGGCAATAAATAATTTGCGTGGCTGTACACTGGTATTGTATAAAGCGGGGCCATCTTCTGTTAAATGGTCATAGGCCAGGCTGTAGTTGCTCCAAAGGGTTTGGCCGTTGGTTGCGTCGATACCGATTACAGCCCTATGCTCGGGCCCCGACTCATTTTTATAATGATGAAGTAATAACACATTGTTATAAACACATTCAATGCCGGTAAGCCAACGCTCGGGCGTGGTAAGCCCTTCAAAATTGATATTGCCCGTATTTATGTCTATACTGGTAAAACTGGTTTGCTTATCTTGTTGATTTCGAATTTCTAATGCTAAAACACTGCTTAATTCATCAAATTCCAGCCGCCAAATGGTGCCGTTAAATTTCTTTTGAATGGATGGTTGAAGCATTGTCATATGAGTGTGCAAATATCGGATTTTAAATTCATCCACCTTATATTTGATAAACAAAGCATAACCACTACTGTTAAACAATCAAAACAATCACAATCATTATGGACGCAGAAAAAATAAGCTTAGAGGAAAAAAAAGTAAAGCCGGTAGTTGATCATCTTAACGATTTGCTGGCCAACTATCACATACATTATCAAAAATTACGCGGTTGCCACTGGAATGTTAAAGGCAAAAGTTTTTTTACGCTACACGTTAAATTCGAAGAGCTTTACACCGAGGCATTGACCACAATTGACGAACTTGCTGAACGCATCCTAACACTAGGCAAACCCCCATACAGCACTTTCCAGGATTATATCCAAACATCGGCTTTAAAAGAAGTGAACACCATTGGTATGAAAGACATCGACATGGTAAAAGCTTTGATAGAAGATATGGCTGCCCTCATTGAAATGGAACGCGAAATTTTGGACATAACAGCCGATGCCGGCGACGATGGCACTAATGATATGGTAAACCGCTTTATGCAGTTTAAAGAAAAGAATACCTGGATGCTGCGCTCATTTGTTAATGAAGATTAATTAGAGAGATTGGAGGTAGGAGATTAGAGATAAGGCCCTTTAGTTAAATCCTATAAAACAAGAAAAGCGATGAATGTTCATCGCTTTTTTTGTTTTATGTGAACAGAAATTAAGATTTTACCAATCTCTCACCTCTGATCAACTGTTCTCTAACTTAAAATCTATAACCAATTGTCAAATATCCGTTGTTTGCGCTTCTATTAAGAAGGGCAGAAGGGCTTGCCGCACCAACTTCGTAAGGAAATACGGTTTGGTTATTGGTTATATGTAGATAAGTAGCGTCAACATAGTAAGCGCCAAAACGGGCACCTATACCCGCACTTGCCGTTTTGATATCGCCGCCAAGGTCTTTATCTCTCAGTGCACGGCCCTGGATACCATAACCACCACGTAACGAGAATATGCTATTCAACCTTGCTTCGGCACCAATACGTGCGTTTATTGCACCACGGTATAAAGAAGCTATATCAGCATTATCGCCTGTGTTATTGTAATCGTTGTTGCGTAAAATTTTAGCTGATGAATAATCTACGTATTCCACATCACCAGTTATAAAACCGTACTTGCCTGCAAATACAGCTAAACCACCCGCTACTTTCCAGGGCGTGCGTAAATTGTAATTAAGGAAGTAAGGGTCAGTTGTACCATCAGAGAAATTAGCATTTGAGGTGCTTTGAGGATAGCGGGTACTTAAGCCCTCGCTGTAATTATCATCGATATTATACCAGGTAGGGCTGGTAAACGTCGCGCCCAAACGTACCGACTCAACCGGTTTGTAAATTAAACCTAAGCGCGCGTTAATACCCGATCCGCGAGTAATTTGATTTTGGTAAAACTGGCTTTGGTAATTTAATGACTCAGCGGGATCCGTTGGAGTTGCTGGTAAGTTAACAACACCGTTCTCTGAAAATACCTGCGAAGAGTTATACCTTAATGATGTGAAACCTACGCCAAAACCAAGATAAAGTTTATTACTGTAGTTGGCTCCTAATGAGAAATCAACCGTGCTTACACCTCCTTCGCGGGTTATACCCATTAACTGGGTGCTTCCGTTTTGCGCATTAGGGAAGTAGTTGCCATTTTGCTCTTCAATTAAATACTGGTTGTATGCCCATGACTGTAGCGAACCATCCGGCAGATAAAAGCCCTGGTTATCGCTAAGTTTGGTTTGGTTGGCCAGGTTACTGTAGTAATTGGCAATAGTGCTGGTGTTATTTACCCCGCCGTATGAGATGTTCTCGTAAAAATTATTGTTACGGCTAAAGCTAACACCATAGTTAACGCTTAGCCATCCTTTTGACTTATCGGCACCGCGCGGTTTGCTAAGTTGGTTATAAATTACAAGACCGG
Organism: Mucilaginibacter pallidiroseus; assembly: GCF_007846085.1. Classification (GTDB taxonomy): domain Bacteria; phylum Bacteroidota; class Bacteroidia; order Sphingobacteriales; family Sphingobacteriaceae; genus Mucilaginibacter; species Mucilaginibacter pallidiroseus. Next base: position 12,726 of record NZ_VOEJ01000005.1, on the reverse strand, counting down.
CATGCGCTACGTTACCCGAATTGCGGCTATCACTCATAGACTGGCCAAAGTACGTCGACTTCACTTTTGAGCCATCAAACTCTGGGGTGATGCTTAACTCTGAACGGGTAAAGAAACCAAGACCAGCAGGGTTGCCACTTATATTGCTTAAGTCGCCACCAACAGCGGTACCGGCATTACCCAATGCTTTTATGCGGGAAGTTGATCCGTTTAAGCCGCCCGAAAAGCGTATCGCATCTTGCGAATATTGTGCAAAGCTATTTTTTGTGAGGGCTACTATAGCCACCACGCTTAGTATATATTTTATTTTCATGGATATATGTGTGCAAGGTTATAAAATTATGGTCTGCCCGGTCTGCCTCCGCCACCGCCGCTTGAGCCGCCGCCACCACGTGAACCGCCGCCACCAAATGATGATGAAGAAGGTTGCGGAGCAGGTTGCTGGTAAATTTGCGGCCTTTGGTATCCGTCGTTACCGCGAGCCGTAGGCCTTTGGTTAACTGTGCTGCCGTTGCGGCCCGGCCTACCAACAGACATGCCGTTGGCATCGCGTACTGCACGTCCACCAGGATAATAGCCAATGCCATTATCTGCCCGGCCATTATATATACCGCGTGTTGCTAAACCATTATTTGCATTACCCATTCCGCGTCCTGGGTTTCCGTTACCGCGATTAGGGCGGGCATTGCCACCGTTGTAAGCCGAGTAGCCACCCCAGTAAGGATAGCCGCCACCCCAGCCACCGCCCCAACCGGTGCCCCAGTAATAGTATGGTGAATAGCCAAAGCCCCATGGGTTGTAACCCCAGCCGCCATAGCCGCCCCAGCCATAACCAAGGCCAAGGCCCCAGCCGCCGTAACCACCCCAGCCAAGGCCGCCGCCCCAACCGTAACCCAGGCCTATATTCCAGCCACCGCCGTAACCGTAGCCATATGGGCTATATGCATAATCATAATATCCGAAAGGAGAGTAATAGCTAAAGCGATTAATGCGCGATGCATAATCGTCGTAGTAAAAATAATCGTCATCGCCCCCGTCATAATAACTGTCCTGCTGGCCGGCATCCTGATTGTAAGTTTGGCGGGCAGCATATTGAGGTTCCTCGGCAGCGGTAGCCTTCGAGAAGTAAACATCATCATTAGCTGTAGATGCAGTTTTGCTGACGGAGCAGGAACTCAGCGCTATAGCGCCGATCGCGATAATTCCGTAGATAAGGTTCCTTTTCATTTTTGTGGTGTAAATATTCGAGTCCAAATAAACGTATAAATTTATAAATTTGGCACTTTGCTAATACTTAATTAAAGTCAAATTTCATTCCAAAAATCAATATATGAGCAAAGGTGTCATCAGTAAAGACGAAGATTATTCGCAATGGTTTAATGACCTGATAATAAAATCTGATATGGCCGAATATTCGCCCGTACGCGGATGTATGATCATCAAGCCCTATGGTTACTCTATATGGGAAAAAATACAGGCATCGCTCGATAAAATGTTTAAGGATACCGGGCACGTAAACGCTTATTTCCCGTTGCTTATACCCAAGTCATTTTTCTCTAAAGAAGCCAGCCACGTAGAGGGCTTTGCAAAGGAATGTGCCGTTGTAACACATTACCGCCTTAAGAACGATGGAGATGGTAATATTGTTGTGGACAGCGACGCAAAATTAGAAGAAGAATTAATCATCCGCCCAACGTCCGAAACTATCATCTGGAACACCTACCGCGGGTGGATCCAAAGCTATCGCGACTTGCCTATCCTGGTTAACCAGTGGGCCAACGTTATGCGCTGGGAAATGCGCACCCGTTTGTTTTTACGCACCAGTGAGTTTTTATGGCAGGAAGGCCATACGGCACATGCTACCGCCGAGGAAGCTATAGCCGAAACCGAACAGATGCTTGATGTATACGCCGATTTTGCCGAAAACTTTATGGCGGTGCCTGTAGTGCGCGGTCGCAAAACCGCCAACGAGCGTTTTGCAGGTGCGTTAGACACTTATTGTATTGAAGCGCTGATGCAGGATGGTAAAGCTTTGCAGGCAGGTACATCGCACTTTTTAGGGCAAAACTTTGCCAAAGCGTTCGACGTAAAATTTACCACAAAAGATAACAAGCAGGATTACGTGTGGGCAACATCATGGGGTGTCTCAACCCGTTTGATAGGCGCGCTCATCATGTCGCACAGTGATGATGCCGGCCTGGTATTGCCACCAAAACTGGCACCAATACAGGTGGTTATAGTGCCTATTTACAAGCATGATGAGGAGCTGGAAAACATAACCACGTTTGTAAATGCGCTTAAAAAAGAACTTGTGGCGAAAGGTATCTCCATCAAATTTGATAACCGCGATACACACCGCCCGGGTGCAAAATTTGCCGAGTACGAGTTGAAAGGCGTACCATTGCGCGTTGCCATAGGCAGCCGCGATATGCAAAACGGCACAGTCGAGCTTGCCCGCCGCGACACTAAAACTAAGGAAACAGTTGCGCAGGAAGGACTTGCCGAAAGGATTGAAGGTTTGTTAGAAGAGATACAACAGAATATCTACAAAAAGGCCTTTGATTTCCGTGCAGAGAACACCAAAGAAGTGGATACCTGGGAGGAGTTTAAACGCATGCTCGACGAAGAACCGGGCTTTATATCTGCCCACTGGGACGGCACATCAGAAACTGAGCAAAAAATAAAAGACGAAACTAAGGCAACAATACGTTGTATACCTTTAAACAATAAGCAGGAAGAGGGCAAGTGCATCCTTACCGGCAAGCCGTCTACACAGCGCGTGTTGTTTGCAAGGGCATATTAATGTTGGTGAGTAGTTGATTGGGTTAATGGTGAGCGGTTTAACTGCTTATGCATAATTTAATGCAATAAACACTACAATCTTATTATTATCTAGAGTATGGGCTCGTTCACAGAGTTAGAAGCCTGGAAGCAATCGAGGAAGATCAGAAACATTGTTTCTGATCTTGTAAAGAAGTTTCCGGTTGATGAAAAGTTTCGGTTGGCAGATCAAATCATCCGTTCTTCACGTTCTATAGGTAATAACTTAGCGGAAGGGCACGGACGTTTTCATTATCAGGATAATATCCGGTTTTGCATTGTGGCAAGAGGTTCATTAACGGAAACGCTCGACCATTTGATTATCGCTCTGGACGAAAAAATTATTACTGAGGAAATTCTACAATCGTTTCATCCAGAATATGAAAGCTGTTTGAAATTAATAAATGGATATATTCAATATTTAAAAAGCAAGAAAATGGGTGAGTGATGAATCGATTATTGTGCACGTGGTTAGTTTATGTTACCATTCGCCGATACCCAACTACTCTCTACTCACCCAATCAACCATTCACTAACTTATGAAATTCGCAACTAAAGCAATACACGCAGGGCAGGAGCCCGATCCAACTACCGGCGCTATTATGACGCCGATATACCAAACATCAACCTACTGGCAAAAATCGCCTGGCGATAATAAGGGCTATGAGTACTCGCGTGGTACAAACCCTACACGTAAGGCTTTGGAAGATTGTTTGGCAGCTTTGGAAAATGCTAAATATGGTTTGGCTTTTTCGAGCGGTATGGGCGCTACGGATGGCGTAATGAAATTACTTGCCCCTGGCGATGAGGTAATTACGGGAAATGATTTATACGGTGGATCATACCGAATCTTTACCAAGATCTATGCTAATTATGGTATCAAGTTTCACTTCCTTGATCTGTCTAACCCCGACATCATCAACGAATATGTAAACGACAAAACCAAGCTGATATGGATTGAAACGCCTACCAACCCTACCATGCAAATTGTAGATATTGAGGCGGTAGGTAAAATTGCAAACTCGAAAGATTTGCTGTTTGTGGTAGACAATACTTTTGCATCGCCATACCTGCAAAACCCGATTGACTTTGGTGCCGATATCGTTATGCATTCGGTAACCAAATACATCGGCGGCCACAGCGATGTGGTAATGGGTGCCCTGATGCTGAACGACGAAGAGCTCTATAAAAAGCTTTGGTTTATATACAATGCCTGCGGTGCCACACCCGGCCCCATGGATAGCTTTTTGGTGCTTCGCGGTATTAAAACCCTGCATTTGCGTATGAAGGCGCACTGTGAAAACGGCCGTCAGGTAGCCGAGTTCCTGAAAAACCACCCAAGGGTTGAAAAGATTTATTGGCCGGGCTTCCCCGATTCGCCGAACCATGAGGTCGCCAAAAACCAGATGCGTGATTTTGGCGGTATGATCTCGATCGTATTAAAGGATGCAACTCTTGAAGACACTTACCGTATTGCCGGCTCGTTTAAAGTATTCTCTTTGGCTGAGTCGTTAGGTGGCGTTGAATCATTAATTAATCACCCCGTAAGCATGACCCACGGCTCTATCCCCAAAGCAGAGCGCGATAAGGCCGGTGTTGTAGATAACCTGCTGCGTTTAAGTGTAGGGGTGGAGGACATTGAAGACTTATTGGAAGATTTGAAGCAGGCGTTGGCCTAATAGTATCTAGTAGTTAGTATCAAGTATCAGCACGCTTTCGGTTCCCTTTTTCTTGATACTAACTACTTGATACCTGATACAAATAATGAACGATAACCTCAAAGCCTTTCTAGACGCTAAGGTTGCTCAATACAATCGACCGGAGTTTATCGCTAACGACCCTGTAAGTATCCCGCATTTGTTCAGCAAAAAGCAGGACATCGAGATCATGGGTTTTTGGGCCGCGACCCTGGCCTGGGGGCAACGGGTTACCATCATTAATAAGTGTAAAGAATTAATTGCACTAATGGATGGTGCGCCCTATGATTTTATCGTTAATCACCAGGAGCCTGATCTTAAAAGATTGCTGCACTTCAAGCATCGCACATTCAACGATATAGATACCCTTTATTTCATCAGCTTTTTCAGGTGGCATTATGAAAGATACGAATCATTAGAGGATGCGTTTTTGCCCCCTGGCCCTATCAGGGGGGAGTTAAAAATGGTAACATTAACGAGTCATGTTGAGCCTGTCGAAACATTAACCGCTTCATTAAGTCTTCGACAAGCTCAGACTGACCCTGCCAATGTTTCTGCTTCCCCTTCAGGGGGCTGGGGGGCCGAAGCCGCCCTCAACCACTTTCGCTCATATTTCTTTTCTCTGCCCGATTTTCCTCATCGTACAAAAAAGCATGTGTCATCGCCGTCGCAAAAGTCTACATGTAAACGGCTCAATATGTTTTTGCGCTGGATGGTACGAAAAGATGAGCAGGGGGTCGACTTCGGTATCTGGAACGAGTTTAAACCTGCCGACTTAATATGCCCCTGCGATTTGCATGTTGACCGTGTGGCGCGTAAACTGAAATTAATTACACGCAAGCGAACCGATTGGCAAACCGCTGTAGAGCTTACCCATAATCTGCGCGAACTCGACCCAACCGACCCGGTTAAATATGATTTTGCGCTTTTCGGCCTCGGTATCGAAGAGCGTTGGGGTATAGAAGGCATCCTGCCCCAGCTTTAAAAGCTTTCCTTAACTAACTTGTGGTTTATCATAGCGCCGGCTTTACCCCCTGCAGCTATTGCGTTGCTTAGTGAACGCATCAATGTTGTATTATCGCCTGCGGCATAGATGCCTTCAACACTGGTTTCCTGCATCTCATTTACATAAATTAAGCCATGCTCAGTTAGCTTGCAACCCAATTGCTCGGGCAAGGTGCTGTGTTGCTCAAAACCTATTTTTGCGTACATCGCATTCAACTCAAGTTTATCACCATTGGCAAATACCACACTATCAATATACCCTTTATTGTGTATGATCTCGCTTACAAATTGCTGGTTTATGGACACTTTGTGCTGCGCTAATTTTTCGGTTTGTTGAGTAGTTAAAGTTGAGGGGCCGTTGGTAAAAATTGTAAGATTGCTTGTCCAGTTTGTAAGCAGGCTGCCAAACTCATATGCCATTTCGCCGTTGGCAAGCAGTGCGGTTGGCTGGTGCCTCACCTCGTAGCCATGGCAATAGGGGCAATGAATTACAGATATGCCCCAGCATTCAGCAAAGCCGGGTATATCGGGCATAATATCTTTAAGGCCTGTGGCAAATAGTAACTTTTTGGCCGTGTAAGTTTCTCCGTCTGCTGTAAGTATCGTGAATCCATCCTTAAGTTTTGCTGCATCAATAGCAATACCGTCTTTTAAAACTACGGTAGGGTATGCTAAAACCTGTTCTAAAGCCAGTTCGGCTATGTTGGATGGTATCTCGCCATCGTGGGTTATTAAGTTGTGTGAATGCGGCGTTTGCAGGTTACAGGGCTTACCGCTGTCAATTATTAAAACGCTCCTCAGTGCCCTTCCAAGTGCCATAGCTGCGGATAGTCCCGCGTAGCTGCCGCCAATAATGATTACATCAAATGCTGTTGCCATAAAGCAAAAGTAACAGGCAATTTAACAAATGCAACTAAATTGCATTTGTTAAATGCGAATAATACAGTTTTATGACTATCTTCAATCTAATTCGAGTCATGGATAAAGAAACAGACAAACAGATTTCAGCCCTACTATCGGGCAAAAGTGAGCTTACGTTATCATTATTTAATTGCTTTATAAGCCATTTTCAAACTTCAGGCCCGGTTGCATTGCATCCCGCTAAAACCATGATTGGCATAGCAAATAGTACAAGGCGTATTGCCTGGGTAACACAGCTTGGTAAAAACTTCATAGACATAGTTTTCCCATTTGAGCAAGCATATCCCGATAATTTGTGCTTCAGGAAAATTGCCCAGGTGCCGGGGCAAAGTCAGTTTAATCATCACCTACGGATAATGCATCCTGATAATATTAACGATGAGGTTTTGCATTTCATGAAGCTGGCTTGGAATAACGAGCAGAGCTGAAAAATCTGGTGAGGTAGTAATAACGTAATGTGTTACATCACTCCACAAAAAAGGCCCAATACCATTAGTATTGAGCCTTTTTTGTATGCGGATTTAATATGTGTTAAAAACCTAAACCTACTGTAAAGCCTTTAACAGCTACAGGTAAAGTAGCGCCAGCCGTAGCCGCGCCGCTTGTAAGGTTTATGGTATATACTTTGGTCGCGCCGCTTACGGTAAGCAATGCGTACGCTGTGCCGCTGGTGCTGCCAATATCAAACCCATTTGCTGCTGTTGCTGTAACACCCAACGAGCCTACAGATACAAGCGTGCCGGTGTTTGGCGGGTCTTGCCTGTAAAGGGTATTGGTTTGTGTGTCTATATCAAACAGTACAGTAGTGGTTGCACCTGCAAAATTATTGGTATAAGCAGCTCCGGTTACAGATGGCGTTCCCGGTGATAAGTTACCGTCAATAGCTGCAACTAATCCGTTGTCGGGATTCAAGCGAAGGTTTTGGCCGGTGTTGCTCACCACGCGAATCCTGTCGACAGTTGGGTTAAAATCAAAACCGAAATCGGTACCGGACAGTAGCGTTGTAAGCGGTGCAGTACCAATAGCTACAGCCGCGCCAGACGATGTGTTGATTGTATACAACCTGCTTGTGCTGCCAAGCGCATAAAGCTGACCATTAACCGGGCGGAAGTCGATACCCAGGATATTTTCGCCCGCGGCAATACCTGTAATTGTTTTTACAACAGGTGCCGGGTTCATCGGGTTGAATATCATTAGCTCGTTACTTGCAGATATGGCATAAGCAACCGGCTCTGTAGGGATAGCAATTGCTGTAACGGTAGCGGCTAACTGGCCTGCCACCTTGGTTGCTTTACCGGTAGTCAGATCGATGCTGTATAGACCTTTAGTGCCTGATACGGTTAGCACTGCTAATGCGGCGGTACCATCCGGGCTGATATCAAAACCCGTAGCTGCTTCGGCATCAACGGTAAGTGCACCAACCTCTACAAGGGTGCCATTGTTAGGCGGGTCCTGTTTGTACAATTTGTCGTTGGTAACGTCTATATCAAAAAGTGTAGTTGTGCTTGCACCTGCCCGGCTGTTGGTATAAGCTACTGTAGCAACACCAGGATTTGTTGGCCCGTTTATAGCGCCATCTACTGCTTGTACGGCTCCGGTTTCAGGGTTGATGCGCAGGTTCTGTTTGTCAAAGCCAACGTAGCGTATCCTGTCAACCGTAGGGTTAAAGTCGAACCCGGCACCCATTGCCGAAGCTGTAATGGCAGGGGTAAATGCTGCTGCACCAATTGCCCTTGCAGCGCCCGATGTTTTATTGATCACGTAAATGCGGCTGGTGCTTCCCAAGCCATATAGTTCACCTGTCGCCGGGCGGAAATCGATACCGACAATGGTTTCGCCGGTTTGCAAGCCTGTTATAGCAACTGTTGCAGTAACCGATGCCACGTTTTTAGCATTCAAGGCAAGCAGTTGATTATCGGCTGTTACGGCGTAAATTGCCAGGTCGGGACCTGCAACTTCGTTTTGCCCCGGTTTAGGGCCATCATTATCTTTTTTACAAGATGTTAAAAAAACTGTAGATAGGGCGCAAAGTATACCTGCCCTTAATATATAGGTGTTTAATGATTTCATTAGATAGATTTTTAATTACAATAAATGACTTGAGGCCGAGGGCCAGTGATTTCGGAATGTAATTAGACGCTATCGGGAGGCGGGATAGTTACCTTACGGTGGTGAGATGATTTGTAATTGTTTTGATAAGCAGTGTTGTGCAAAATGTCAATCTGTTGTGGCAGAAAGGCAGTATGCTCATTGTAAAAGCCAATAGCCTCCTTTTCTTTTTTTAAAGAAAGGTCGTCTTCAGCCTTCTTATCACTATCATCATCGCCTTGTTCTGCAGACACTACCTTCTCTTGCTTCGACTCAGCAAAGGCCGGCATAGCAACCTTTGCACCGATCAAAAAGATTAGTAGGAATGCCAAAAAAATGCGGCAGTACGAAGACGGATTTAGTGGAATTGCTATCACGTAAATGTTCAACAATTGGTAGATTGTTACATTTAGATACGATTAGCGCCGCATTACAGTTTTTAAATCGGTTTAATTAGAATAATTTATGTACTCCTAAAAGGGGTTGATGCTGTATGGAGACCTGAAGCTGACTATGCTTCTTCTTTAAAATAAACCTTGTAATAGTTCATAGCCTTGCCATCGTCAAAGCCTTTCTCGATTAAGTCCTTATCACCATGAATGTATATGTGGAAGTTTTTATCAAGCTTTAAAACGCTTTTATAAACGCGGGCCTGTTTCTTAACAGCGTTACCGGATATCTCAAAACTGTCGGCTATAGGGCTATCAAACTCTTCTTCGTACTGGGTTTTGAAGTTTTTGAATGATGTAATGGCTTCGGGGTTGCTGATCACTTCTTCGGCAAATTCATCCAGGTCGAAGGTTTCCTTTTCTTTAAAATACTTCATCGAGCGATTAAGCAGGTCAATTTTATCTGCCTTGCTCATGTCAAATTCTTCGTCGAGTTTTTGGGTCACAAAGTTTTTGTAAACGCCCAGCGTATTAGTAGTTTGGTTAAAGCTATCGTTACGTATGCGGAGCTGTAAAAACTCGTCCTTCCAGTAAACGGCTGCGTCCTGGCCGCCGGTAACCTTATCTACCACAACTACTTTGTAGCCGTTATCTTTTTCAATATTAAAGATCAGTACACCTTTGTCAAGTTTGTTGATGTTGATGGCCTCCTGTTCGTAATCTACCGCAAAGCCTCCCTGATCAGGATACACCTTCAGGTATGTTTCCTTATTTTCTGATTTAAAGATGCCAATAGCATCCAGCAAATCACCTTCTATCTGCACCTGCTTAAAGTAGGTAACATAAAATTCGCCGCCTTTAATGTTGGGGTGGGTGCTTACGCTGTATAAGTGTTTTGCCAGTTGGTCTGAAGCTTCCTGAAACTTTTGCTGATCCTCAAACACTTTAGTGGTAAAGTTATACACCTCATTTAAAAAAAGGTCGCCGCTGCTGTGCATCAAATGGTAAACTTCGTTGGCTTTTTCGAAGGGCTTTAAAAAATACTGTAACAATAACGCCGGAATCACTTCATCTTTTAGCTCCAGAGGCTCGTCGGAGAGGGAATACATTTCTCCTTGAGATTGGTTGCCTACATGGTGTACGGAGATAGTATCAAGCGATGCTTCAAAAAAAGTTACCATAATACCGCGAAGGTAGGGAAATGTAGTTGAGTGATTGAAGGCATCAATCTATTATTTTTAAACATCGTTGACAGGATTATGACTTAGGAAGATTGGCTGTAAATACCGAATTTTGCAGATTGTTAGTGGAAACACCCGCTAACGTGATGACTCAATGATACAAACAGAAGATACTATAATAGCCCTTGCTACACCAAGTGGGAGCGGTGCGATAGGGGTGATCAGGCTTTCGGGTCCCGATGCAATTATGATGGCTAACGCAGTTTTTAAAGGCAAAGACTTAACTAAACAGGCAACTCATACACTGCACTACGGTAGTATTGCCGATGGGGATTTTATATTGGACGAAGTTGTCGTGTCGTTATTTGTCGGCCCGAAATCATACACGCGCGAAAACGTGGTGGAGATATCATGCCATGGGTCGAATTACATTATCGAGTCGATAATTAAGCTACTGCTAAAAAATGGCGCACGGGCCGCAAAGCCCGGCGAGTTTACCTTAAGGGCTTTTATGAACGGCCAACTGGACTTGTCACAAGCCGAAGCCGTTGCCGATTTGATCGCGTCTAACTCAAAAGCGTCGCAACAGGTAGCCTTGCAGCAACTGCGCGGCGGGTTCAGCAACCAGCTACAACACCTGCGCGAACAATTGGTGCAGTTTGCCTCGCTCATCGAACTTGAGCTTGACTTCGCTGAAGAGGATGTTGAGTTTGCCAACCGTGATCAGCTAAAGCAATTGATCCATCAAATTACCAAAATAATAGGTGGGTTAATACAATCGTTCGAATTGGGTAACGCCATTAAAAACGGTGTAAACACGGTAATTGCCGGCAGGCCTAACGCGGGAAAGTCAACCTTGCTGAATGCCTTACTGAATGAAGAACGCGCCATTGTAAGCCATATCCCAGGAACCACTCGTGATACGATTGAAGAAGTACTGAACATTAAAGGAATAAACTTTCGACTGATAGATACGGCCGGTATCCGCGAAGCAACGGATGCTATTGAGCAAATAGGTGTGCAGCGCACAATGGAAAAAATTAGTCAGTCGGCCTTGTTGCTTTATGTATTCGATGCAGAGCAGATATCTTTGGCCGACCTAGAAGCTGATATAGCCAGTCTGCAGGCACCAGGTATCACCATGCTGGTGATAGCTAATAAGGCCGATCTTTTGAACCCGGATCAGCTTGCTACACTGCCACACACCGAAAAGGCCATAATTATATCAGCCAAGGAAAAACTGCATATTGACGAGCTCAAGCAAAAGATATATAATGCTGCGGTAAAGGAACAACTTACGGGCAACGAAACTCTTGTAACCAACATTCGCCATCTGGAAGCCCTCCAAAAAACCGAACAATCCCTGATCCGCGTGCTCGATGGAATAGACGGCGTAACCTCCGACTTCCTCGCAATGGACATCAAGCAGGCCCTTCACTACCTCAGCGAAATAACCGGCGCCGTAACAACCGACGACTTGTTGGAGAATATATTTAGTAAGTTCTGTATCGGCAAGTGACCCCTCCAAACAACCCAAAACATCGACAACTAATGACAATTAAAAATTTGATTGTTAGTAACTTATGATATTTTTGCTTATCCATTTTCTTGGATAATTAGCGATGTATTTCTTACTTTTGTTACTATCTTGTTACTCAAAAAAGAAAATTTTTGAGTTGACAATTTTAGGGAGAAATTAAGTCGCTTATATACCCTTATTTCCGCTTATAGCGCCTTATATACGCTTAATTACCCTTAAAGTTGGGGACTTAACAACTGATGATAGAATTTAAAACATATCTGTAGTTAAGGCCCCGGTTATCTCCCCTGTATGGGGTATAATCTGATTATTAATGTTTTAAAATAGGGGAAATTATCCCGTGGGATTGCTTTGCTGAAATTTTGGCAAACTGATTTAACGAATGATTTTAGAATGAGTTCAAATTTTACGGTAAATAGGTTATGCGAGCAATGCGGGAATGTTTTTTAAGCAAAGACAACAGTGACCCGTTTTTGCAGTAAACTGTGCAACAAACGTTTTTATAAGGCTAAGGAACGAGGTCAGAAAATGGCGTCGATGGATCAGGTCGTTAAAAAGGTACTGGAGGGTAACGCTTCTGAACAGGTCAAAGCAGATTACCTTGATGTCAAAACTGCGGCAAAATTACTTCGCGCATCCGATAAGATGATCTACGCTATGATCAACTTGGGTAAACTCAATGCCGTTAACCTATCAAAAAGAAAAACACTTGTCGCCCGAAAGGATATCGATAAGTTATTTGAACTGCCTCCGGTGGTTCAACTGAAGGAGCTCAAACCTCCACCGATCTCGGAATGCTACAATATGGGCGAAGCACAAAAGAAATTCAATATTTCTGAGAAAGCGCTATTCGAGATCATTAAACGAAATAACCTGTTCAAGTTTCAGGAAGGCAAATTTGTATATGTAGCCAAATCAGAGCTGGACAGGGTATTGAATCCCGGATAATAAAATGCCTAAGGTGGATATACCACTGATGTTGACCCCTCTTCGCCAATCTAAAGTGACCCCTTTGAGTTAGGGTTTGAAAGAGAGTAAAGTTGTTGTACAGATAGGCTCCTGAGAGCGGATGTTTTTGTACGGTT
>NZ_VOEJ01000004.1 GCF_007846085.1 Mucilaginibacter pallidiroseus | reverse complement strand
CCCGGAAAGGCTGTCCGCGGTAAGCGGTAAAGCCCTCCAACTTGAATTGGGGGGCTTGGATATTGATTTTAAGACATAACATGCTTTGATCGCATGCAATCACGGCTTTTTAAACTAACTTCGGTCTTTACCGGACAACAGTGAAATAAATTCGGCATCTCATAACATATATTGCACATGACTCGCGGTTGACGTATCTATGGGGTGCTGAAACAAGTTCAGCAGGACCATTTCCTTCTGTTTAAGGCTATTTATCGTAAGTAATTGTTGCTACGCCTTGAAGCTACCTTAAGCCAGCACCATTTTATAATGCTTAATACCGGCTTCCTCAAACTCGGGCCCGGTTTTTTGGAATCCATATTTTTCATACAAACCGCAGGCTTGCACCTGGCCGTGAAGGTATACATAGTCGGCATCGGCAGGCAAATCTGCAATTACGGCTTTAACAAGCGCTCCACCTACCCCGTAACCACGATATTTTGATAGTACCGCAAAGCGTTCCAACTTGTAGCCTTTTTCGGTTTTTCGCCAGCGGGCTGCTCCTGCTGGTTCGCCGTCAACCGTTGCCAAAAAGTGGGTCGATTCATCCTCAAACTCCCATTCCAGCTCTGGCGGGCAATTTTGCTCGTCAACAAATACTTCGCGGCGTATGGCAAATACTTTTTCTAATTCGGCAGGGTTATTTACTTTTTTTACTTCGGTTTTTGAGGGCATTTTGATAGTGCGTTTTTGAGCGGAATCCGGTTTGCTTGGTTTCGTGGTTTTCTTCTGCAGCATCTATAGAGTGCGTGCAGGTTATATCATCTTCCTGTTCGGCTAATTTAGACAATTTGATGTAAAACTTATGGAGCTGATCAAGCTCCTTCTCGGTGAGGTCCTCAATATTTACCATACGATTGCTTGCGCCCTGGTGCGATGCAAGCAACTCGTTGAGCTTTAGATGAATGGCCTTTGAATCTTTATTCTGCGATTTTTGAATAAGGAACACCATCAAAAATGTAATGATTGTGGTACCAGTGTTAATTACAAGCTGCCAGGTGTCCGAATAGTGGAACACCGGCCCGGTAACGATCCATACGATAATAACAACCGTTGCACTGATAAAAGCAGCCGAACTACCGGTGGCTACTGTAGCCCAATTTGAAAATTTTTCGAAGAAGTTTTTTTTCTGATGTGATGACATTTTAGCGGGGCTTTGTTTGAAATTAAACTAAAAAAAAGCGCCGATGTTTAAAACACCGGCGCTTTTTTTTTTGCGTCATTAAGCTAATTACAGCTTGCTGTTGACGTCTAAACAGTTAAGATCTGCAAAAGCGGTAGTTAAACGCTTAACAAAAGTTTCTTCGCCTTTACGTAACCAAACGCGTGGATCGTAATACTTTTTATTTGGAGAATCTTCGCCATCAGGGCTACCAATTTGTGTTTGCAAATAACCTTCTTTTGACTGGTAGTAGTCTTTTATACCTTCCCAAAAAGCCCATTGCATATCTGTATCGATATTCATTTTGATAGCACCGTAAGATATCGCCTCGCGAATTTCTTCCTGGCTTGAACCAGAACCACCATGGAATACAAAATTAATTGGCTTCTCGGCAGTAAGGTTGTGTTTCTCTTTCAAAAACTCCTGAGAGTTGTGCAAAATAACCGGCTGTAATTTAACGTTGCCCGGTTTGTAAACACCGTGTACGTTACCAAAAGCAGCTGCAACAGTAAAACGCGGGCTTACTTTAGACAGTTCTTCGTAAGCGTAAGCAACCTCTTCAGGTTGTGTGTAAAGGCGTGAGCTATCAACATCAGTATTATCAACACCATCTTCTTCACCACCGGTAACGCCCAACTCAATCTCAACAGTCATACCCATTTTAGCCATGCGCTCAAGGTATTTTGCCGATATTTCAATGTTTTCTTCAATTGGCTCTTCAGAAAGGTCAAGCATGTGTGACGAGAATAATGGCGTACCAGTTTCAGCGAAGAATTTTTCGCCATGCTCCAATAAACCATCAATCCATGGCAACAATTTCTTTGCTGCGTGGTCGGTATGTAAAATAACAGCAACACCGTAGTGCTCTGCCAATAAATGCACGTGTTTAGCAGCCGATACTGCACCTAAAATGCAAGCCTGCAATTTTGAGTTATCTAACGATTTACCGGCATAAAATTGAGCGCCGCCGTTTGATAACTGGATAATAACCGGCGAGTTAACTGCTTTGGCAGTTTCCATAACTGCGTTGATAGAGTTGGTACCGATTACGTTCACAGCAGGTAAAGCAAACTGATGCTTTTTTGCTGCTTCAAATAGTTCCTGCACCTGATCGCCGTGCAGTACACCTTTATAGTTTTTTAAATCCATGTGCGTATGTTTGGGGTTCGAAGTTATAAAAAAATACGGTTTTAGCTGTAAGTTGTAATAAAAAGTTAAACAATTAGCAAAAGCTTTATGTTGTTAAACAGCTTGTTAAGCGCATAGCGGTACAATTATTAGTGTATTATTTACAATAAGATAATTTTACCATAAAGCGTTGGCGCGTAAGTTATGCTAACTTTTAAGCCCTATTCAAACCTTTTTTTGTTTCTTTGCACTAAAATTGAAAGAATCTGATAACGATATGGCGTGGTTTAAACGAGAAGTTAAAGGGATAATTACAACTACTGAGGAAAAGAAAGAAGCTCCTGATGGCATCTGGAACAAGTGCCCCAACTGTAAAAAACCTTTGCATTACTCCGAACAGGTTGAAAACCAATATGTTTGCCACTATTGCGGCTTTCACCTGCGCATAGGCTCAAAAGAATATTTTTCGGTATTATTTGATGACAACCAGTTTACCGAGTTGTTTACCAACCTGCACTCGGGCGACCCGCTTGAGTTTACAGACAGTAAAAAATATACTGATCGCGTAGCCGAAACACAAAGAAAAACCGGCTTACAGGATGCTATCCGTGCGGCTGTTGGTAAAATGAACGGCCAGGATGTGGTTATTGCCTGTATGGACTTCAACTTCATAGGTGGCTCAATGGGATCTGTTGTAGGCGAAAAGATTGCCCGATCAATAGATCACAGCATTGCCAACAAAATTCCTTTCCTGATGATATCCAAATCAGGTGGTGCCCGTATGATGGAGGCTGCATTTTCATTAATGCAAATGGCTAAAACATCGGCTAAGCTGGCTTTACTATCACAAGCCAAAGTTCCGTACATATCTTTATTAACCGACCCAACTACAGGCGGCGTTACCGCATCATACGCTATGCTTGGGGACATTAACATTGCGGAGCCGGGTGCGCTTATAGGCTTTGCAGGCCCGCGTGTTATTAAAGAAACCATCAAAAAGGATTTACCTAAAGGCTTCCAGACCGCAGAATTTGTACAGGAGCATGGTTTCCTTGACTTTATCGTAGATCGCCGAGAGATGAAAGAGAAATTGGCTTCATTCCTAAAAATGCTTGCACCGTTCGGTGTTAAAGAGGAGAAGCAAGAAACCGAAGCTTAATTTAAGTTTGACAATATATAAAGGCCATCTGGAAACAGGTGGCCTTTTTGTTTATTATAATGGCTGTTTAAAAAATGTCATTGCGAGAAGCGCAGCGACGTGGCAATCTCATCGCGTTTATATTTACAAGCGACGAGATTGCCACGCTATCGCTCGCAATGACATGACAAATGAGACTTAAAATGGGGAATTCTCGGAACTTACTGTGACTAATATTGCCAATAATCCGAAGTACATACAGATGCTTAAAAATATCAGTAGTAAATAGTAAATCGCAGGTTGCTTAATCCGAACTCGTAACGACTCTGATTTAGTATAAAGCAATAGTCCAATAAACGTTATAAACGGTACATGAACTAACATTTCTAAACTCATAGCCTAATTTATAACAAAAACGCCATTCGCAGTTTACGAATGGCGTTTTTAATTCCTACTTCCCCTTCGAGGGCCGTGGGGGCTATTATATACCCTCTGTACCTGGCTCGTGGCCTAACATACGGCCGGTGGTACGGCCATGCGGGCGACTTGCAAAATCTGTTTTTGTAGCTACACCCTCAGATGGGAACTCATGTTTGTTTGGTGGCGTTACATCTGTTTGTTCGCTATATGATGTATCAGCACCTTCTTTTTGTTGCTCCTGTTCTGATTGGCGGTGGTAACCCGAACCTTCCTGATGTGACTGTTGTTCTTCAGGATTTTCGTTCGGATTGATATTTGGATTGTACTCCGGGTTTCTCTCGTTGGTTTCCATAGTTTTTGTTTTATTGATGTAGTTAATATAAAACAAAGACTATGCCGAAAAATAAGTTGCTAAGCGCTCACAAGGCAAAGATCTTTCAACTTAGCCACCGTGTAATCCACCTCATCCTTCGTATTATATTTCGAGAATGAGAACCTTACCGAAGGTCTGTTCGGATTAGCGCCTATAGCCGTTAATACATGCGAACCAATATCTGTACCCGAGCTGCAGGCACTACCACCAGATGCTGATATACCTGCAATATCAAGGTTAAACAACAGCATATCGGCCATTTCCATTTCAGGGAATGATGCGTTTAACACAGTGTACAAACTTTTGGACGGGTCTGTTTCCCCATTAAAAGTCACGCCCGGAACTTCCTGCTCCAGTTTAGCCTTCATGTATGACTTAATGCCTTGTATATGCGCCTGGTGTGCATCCATTTCCGAATAAGCCAGCTCCAACGCTTTGGCAAGCCCAACAATGCCATACACGTTTTCGGTACCACCACGCATGTTGCGTTCCTGCGAGCCGCCGTATATCATCGGGTTGATCTTAACTTTATGATTGATGTGCAAGAAGCCCGCGCCTTTTGGCCCGTGGAGCTTGTGTCCGGCACATACCATAAAATGCAGTTTCAGCTTGCTCAAATCGTGTTGGTAATGGCCAACGGTCTGTACTGTATCGCTATGGAAAATTGCATTATAGGCCTCAGCTATATCACCTACCCTTTCAAGATCGGTAATGGTGCCCAACTCGTTATTAGCGTGCATTAACGATACCAGGCTGCGCTCATTGGTTTTTAGCAAGGTTTCAAGGTGATCGTAATCTACCGCACCCTTGTTATCGGTATTAACAAAGCTTAGCTTGATAAGGCCCGATTTTTCTATAGCCTCCAGGGTATGCAACACGGCATGGTGCTCCAGCCGGCTTGTAATGGCATGCGTAAGCTTATGATCAATGATGCTGCAACGGATAGCTGTGTTATCAGCCTCGGTACCACCGCTTGTAAAGAAGATCTCCGCAGGTGATGTATGCAGCAGGTTTGCTATGGTTTTACGTGCACGCTCGATAACCGTTCGTACCTCGCGACCATGGGCATGTATAGACGACGGATTGCCAAACTGGCTTTCCATTACCTTATACATTTCTTTTAAAACCTCAGGATCAAGAGCGGTAGTGGCTGCATTATCAAAGTAAACGCGCATTGTATAAATTAGTTATTTGTTAAAGTGAGCAGTAAGCAATGGGTAACTCCTGCTTTATTCGTTTAAATTCAGTATCTCTTTTATATCCGTAATGATCTTGTTTGCAAGGCCGTTTGCAACGGTTTCAGAATTCCCTTCAGAATAAATGCGGATAATAGGCTCCGTATTTGATCGGCGCAGGTGCACCCATTCTTTGTCAAATTCAATCTTTAAACCATCAATAGTGGTATGCGGTTGTTTGTTGTATTTTTCTTCCACCTTCAGCAGTAAGGCATCAATATCCATCTCAGGCGTAAGCGTGATCTTATTTTTCGAGATAAAATAGCCGGGATATGAGCTTCGTAATACAGAAACCGGCTTACCATATTTTGCCAGATGGCTTAAAAACAAAGCAATGCCCACTAAGGCATCTCGACCGTAGTGCAACTCCGGATAAATTACACCGCCATTGCCTTCGCCGCCAATTACGGCGCCTACCTCTTTCATTTTATTTACCACGTTAACCTCTCCAACAGCAGCAGCATGGTATTCGCCGCCACGGTTTTCGGTAACGTCGCGCAGGGCACGGGTTGACGAAAGGTTTGATACCGTATTACCGGGGGTATTTTTCAAAACATAATCTGATACAGCTACAAGAGTATATTCCTCGCCAAACATGCTGCCATCCTCGTTGACAAACGCAAGGCGGTCAACATCAGGGTCTACAGCTATGCCAAGGTTAGCCTGCTTCTTCACAACCTCCTGCGACAAGGCATTCAGGTTTTCGGGCAGTGGCTCGGGATTATGCGGAAAGTTGCCATCGGGCTCGCAATATAGCTCGTGCACGGTTTCAACGCCAAGCGCTTTTAACAGCGCCGGCACATATATGCCACCGGTTGAGTTTATGCAATCAATAACAATTTTAAAATTCGCTGCCTTTATGGCTTCAATATCCACCAGCGGCAGGGCCAGTATCTTGTCGATATGTTTTTGCAGATAGCTGTCATCAACCGTTACCTTGCCAAGGTCGTTAACATCGGCATATATAAAGTTGCTGCTATCGGCAATTTCAAGTACTTCCTTGCCATCAGCATCGCTTATAAATTCGCCCTGGGCATTAAGCAGCTTTAGCGCGTTCCACTGTTTAGGATTATGGCTGGCGGTAATGATTATACCGCCTGCTGCCTGCTCATCAGGTACGGCAACTTCAACCGTTGGTGTGGTTGAAAGGCCAAGGTCAATCACGTCGATGCCAAGCCCCTGCAGGGTGCCCACAACCAAATTATTAACCATAGTACCGGATATGCGGGCATCACGGCCGATCACAATTTTTTTAAGCCCCGACCTTTTAACGGCCCAGCTACCAAAAGCAGATGTAAACTTAACAATATCAAGAGGCGTTAATCCTTCGCCGGCGTTACCGCCTATAGTCCCTCTGATGCCTGAAATTGATTTTATTAATGTCAAAACGCTGATAGATATTAGGCTGCAAAAATAACAATATTTAACCGATACCAATGTAAAATTAATGCCTGTTTAACCCTTGCATAATGGCTATATTTACCTGCCTTTAAACTTAAGGCTATCAACATATCTGCATAAAGGCAATGCTCAACGCACTTTTAGACCTCGACAGGCAACTGTTTCGCTTTATTAATACCGATTGCACCAATGCTTTTTTTGATTGGATAATGCCCCTGATGCGTAACCCAAAGTTTTGGATACCGCTTTACATTTTCATCATCGGCTTTTGTATCTGGAAGTACCTTAAACAAGGCGCTATCTTAATATTAATGCTTTGTTTAGCTGTTGGCTTTGCTGATTTTACCAGCGCCAGCCTCGTTAAAAAACAGGTACAACGCCTGCGCCCCTGTCGCGATCCTGTAACTACCGCAACGGTTATTAGCCGCGTACCTTGCGGCACGGGATACAGCTTTCCTTCCACCCATGCCACCGACCATTTTGCCATAGCCATATTTTTAAGCTGCCTGTTTTACAGGCGATGGAAATGGGTTGCTCCGGCACTGGTTGTATGGGCGGCCACTGTATGCTTTGCACAGATTTACGTAGGCGTACACTTCCCTTTAGATATTACCTGTGGGGCCATTTACGGTAGTTTGGTGGGCTGGTTATTTGCTGTTGGGTTTAAGAAATGGCAGCCGGGATTTAGGGCTTAGAGAAGTTTTGAAAAAAAGGCGCTTGCTCCCGCAAACGCCTTAACATTTTGTATGTAAAACTACCCCCGCATTTTATCAAGCAAATCGCTCAATTGGGCGGCTTCTTCGTCGGTAAGGTTTTGTTTAAAAAGGTCTTTGGTTTTAAAGGTGCTGTCCATTTTCTCGAGGGTGGCGAGGCCCTCTTCGCTAATGCGGATATCAACGGCGCGGCGGTCGCGGGCATTTGTGCAGCGTGACACCAAGCCCTTTTGCACCAGGCGATCAACAATGCGTGATGCATCAGACATTTTATCAATCATGCGCTCCTTAAGCAGGTTCACGGTAGCCGGTTTTGGATACTGCCCGCGTAATATGCGCAGAATGTTAAACTGCTGCTGGGTAAGCTTAAATTTCTCAAACTCGGGGCGCATATAGTTGTTTATCCACCCATAAGTATAGTTGATATTGATAACTACCTTGTGGTAATTATCCTCAAAGTTGGTGCTCTTGATATCTTCTTCTATTCCCATAAATCTGATAAAGAAGCAAATATAACTTATTTATTCTTTGCTTGGGTAACCGGCTTTTCCCGCCCGTAAAGCCAGGGGCAATGCAAACACTTGTTTTTACAGCAGTAACCGCGCTTTTTATGGTAGGCTTCCGTAAAAACAAAATTGCCATCGTCGTTTATATAATAGTCGGTACCCGGCTGCAACATCAGTTAAGAATTTTTACCACAATGCTATCTTTAAAATGCTCCTTTAGGTGCCTGCCGTCGCCATGCAAAGTCCATATTTGCTGTGGTTTCACCTGCTTTATGGCTTCCAAAATATCGTTCCAATCGGCGTGATCTGATATAAACAAGGTATCCTGCTGATTTACCTGCAGCTTTTTCCAGCCCGAAGCAAAAAACCGCCTTACTCCAGTTGCTCTTATATAGCTATCGAATGTAAAAGGCGGAACAATATACACGTACTCGCTTTGCTCCTTCATCAGCTTGCGGCTATACATTTGGTGCGGGCCCAACTCAAAGCCAAACCTTTGATAAACGGCATTTATAGGCATTACTTTGTGATGAACAAGTATTTGCTTTTGCGGAGCATGATCATTTATCATCCTGATGAGGCGCTGGCTTTTACCAATTCCATAAGCACCAAGCAATATGTTCGATTTAACATCCGCCAGTTTTTTAATTTCCTGAACCGGATCGGGATGTTGTGTAGCGGGATCGGCAAATGTGCTTTCGGTTATCAATACATTGGCCTGTACCCATTCAATTGGCTCGCAGGTGTCGTCGGGCTGTAATTTGTAATCGCCGGTGTATAAATATTGAATACCTTTATAATCCATTAATACCTGGGCCGAACCTGGCATATGCCCGGCTGATATAAAAGTTATTTGAACCTCCCCAATGGTAAAAGGTGCATTATATGCGGCTGTATAGAGCTCCCTACCTGCGCTTTTACCATACCGCAACTGCATAAATGCTATGGTTGCCGGCGTTGCATAAACAGTAGCATTACCGCTAACGGCATGATCGGCATGGGCGTGCGAAATTACGGCCGTTTTAACCGGTTGTTGTGGGTCGAGATAAAAATCGGCGTAACGGCAATACAGACCGTTTGCGTCAAATTTTAAAAAATCGTCAAGGATCATTAGCTGTGAGAAAGCGAAAGATAAAGCTGGTGCAGTTTTAAAACCTGCGGGATAACCAGCCCGGTATCGTCATTTAAAATTAAATCATCGGCCATGCCTCGTTTTACCTCTTCGGTAAACTGGCGGGCGTCACGGTTGCGGGCTTCATCAACACTGATGCCGTCACGTTTTATAACTCTTTGCAGGCGAACATCAAGCGGGGCCGATACCAGTACCGACCGGTTGCACATTTTATATGAATCGCTTTCGAACAACAGGGCTGCTTCTTTTAGAACATACGGCACAGCTTTGTCTACGCGCGCTACCCAGGCGTCAAACGCGCGAAATGTTGCCGGATGCACCAGTGCATTTAGTTTAGTAAGTTGCTCTTTATCATTGAAAACAATCCCGGCAATGTGTTTGCGATTAAGGCTACCATCTTCAAAGTACGACTCATTGCCAAACTGCTGTTTAACACCGGCAATTAACAAATCATCTTCCACCATAACCTTCTTGGCAGCATCATCAGCGTAAAAAACAGGTATGCCCAATACCTCAAAAACCTTGCAAACAGTGGTTTTGCCGCTGCCTATATTTCCGGTTACACCTACTTTAAACATCTATTTCTTAACGATAAAATCAACCACCTGCGGCTCAATTTTCACAATCTTGCTAAATGATGGCGCATGCGTTACCTTAACGGGCAATACGCTGTAACCATTTTGCTTCCAGTTATCCAAATCAGCCACTACCTCAAAATCATCTTCGTTTATGTCACCATAATCTGTAAGAGACGTAGTAAAAGTGATCTTTACCTTTTGCGGAAAAACCTTTACATCATAGTAATGCCGATTATTGATCAGCTTAACCGATATGCTCATGGTTTTTTCGGTGAACTCATCTATGGGAATGTTTACCCTAACGCTTTTTGGTTTGATATCCAAATTACCCTCGGGCGATGGTTTAAGGCTTACACGCGAGCTGTAGCTTTCATTAATATCTGATAGCTTAACCGAGTCGGTTTGCCAGTATTTGATCCCTTGTATTACATCGGCGGGGCCACTTACCGTAACGTATGCCGGTTGTAAAACAACATTACCCGACTGGGCAAACTGTTTTTGATATTTGATAACGCTTACCAGTTTTACCGGCACCCGCTTAACGGTACGGTTAGAAAAATCGAAAAAGAGCGTATCAGGATTAATTGTAATAATTTCACGATTTACCTGCTTCTTTAAGTTGATCTGCTTTAATTGAGCACTCAGTACAACGTAATCGCGCGTTTCAAGTGTATGCAGGTCTACCACTATGGGCAAATGATCGTTATTTATCCGCGAAAATAACATTTGCCAGCCAGTACCCTGTACAGTAGCATCGACCGTATCAGACTGCAATGCGTGGAATGCACGCTTCTTAGGTGCGTTTTTATAGGTTACAACCTGCTTTACGGTGTATTTGTACGGATTACCGAGAGCGGTGAACAACCAGGCCAATACCGCAACTACCAGGCACGTAATGAATGCCGACAAACGCCTGCGCTCAATTGCTGATAGTTTTATTATGGCCATAGTTATTATTTAAAACAGAAAGCGAAAAGCCCGGTGGCAATTTAGCAAATGCCCCGTTCTTTTCGCTTTAAATTGTTGCCCGGCTTGTGCGCAAACCGGCAAAAGGCATTATTTTGTTACAACCGGCGTGTTCAACGCTTTTGTTGCATCTAAAGATATTGCAGTTTTATCGAAACGGATGCGTGCACCGTTCTCAACCTCAATAAGGATAGTTGTATCGGCTATTTCGTACACGCGGCCATGTATGCCGGCTGTAGTGATTACTTTGTCGCCTTTTTTTAGTTCTTCGGCAAATTTTTTCTGATCTTTTTGCTTTTTAACCTGCGGACGTATCATGAAAAAATAAAACACAACGGCAATTAAGCCAAACATAATTAATTGCTGTACACCCATGCCGCCGCCGGCCTGTAAAAGAATAGTTGCTGTCATTTTAAACGTTTAAATTATTTGGTGGTTACCTCGCCAATTAAGTGCACCATATTTTGGGCAGGATTTGTATTGGCAGTAATGGTTACTTGCTTATCCTGCAGGCCTACTTTGCCTGCGCTGTTAAAGGTTACTTTTATTTCGCTGCTTGCGCCTGGTTGTATTGGGGCCTTGCTCCACTCGGGTTTGGTGCAACCACAGGTTGCAACTGCATCCTGTATAATAAGCGGCGATTTGCCTGTATTGGTAAATTTGAAAGCGTAAGTAACGCTCTCGCCTTCTTTAATTTTACCAAAGTCATGCATTTCTTTTTCAAACTTCATGGCAGGTGCATTGGCTGTTGCTGCAGCAGTTTCTGCTGCTGGTGTAGTAGCTTCGGCCTGTTGCTTGGCTTGGGGCTGCCTGCAGGCTGCTAAAAAAATGCAGGCTGCTATGGTACTAAAGAAAAGTTTTTTCATGTTAAGTTATTCAATTAATCCGCGACCCATCTTTTTGATCTTGTTCTCGGCTTTAAGCTCGGCCAAAATCTTGTCTAAGATACCGTTTATAAACGAATTACTTTTAGGCGTGCTAAACTCCTTGGATATTTCAAGGTACTCGTTAATAGTCACCTTAACAGGGATTGATGTGAAGTTCAGGAACTCAACAATGGCCATTTTCATCAACAGGGTATCCATCATTGCGATACGGTCCGGCTCCCAGTTTTGCGTTTTTTGGGCAATAAGCTCCTGGTAGGCGGCATCATGACGGATTGTTTGCTCAAACAGGTTCACTACAAATTCACGGTCTTCAACCCAGTTGCCGCTTATTTCGGCCAGCTTGTTTTGCTCCGGCTTATCGTCTGATGAAAAGTTTTTAAAGGTTTTTGCTATCAATGCCTGCAATACCTCTTTATCTACCGGCCAGTAAATAAACTTATCTTCAAAAACCTGCTCGGCTAATGACGATTTAAGTATAACCTTCTTGAAAATGAATTTGATAATATCTTTATCAGACTGGATTGAATCGTCGGTTTTAGCAAGATACTCGGCGTAATCCGGAGATGCCTTAAGGGTATCAAAAAGTGATTTGGCCAATTCAGGATCAAAAGACCATTCAACTTTATATTTCTTTACTGCCAATATGTACTCCTTGTTATCTAACAGCGAAGTAATGAATTTATTGGTAAGCAGCTTTTTGTTGGCGTTCAAATCCTCCGCCGATGGCAAGTGTTTGTTTGCACGCTCTTCGGCATCACGTGAAGTGTAATCTACTACTTCGCTTATCAGCGACAGCATCCAGATATACATCTCAAAAACCTGGTCAATACTGCCTAATAAGTGTTTCTCAAAAGATTTAATCTCTTTTGTATCCGATTGATGATACGCATAAAGCGCTTGTAACACTTTTACCCTAAGGTGCCTTCTGTTTAACATTGTAAGAACGATTATGAGGAGCCTTTGCCCTCTGTTTTATGATAAATTACTAATAGGTTGACTTAACTTTTTTAATATCTGAAATACGTTTTTCGGCTATTTTGTTTGCGGCATCAATGGTAGAAATATTTTCGGCTTTTGAAAGCTTTAGCACATTGCGGGTTGCTTCGTAAATATTCTCTGTTAACTGCAGTGCGCGTTTTTTATTGTAGCCCATTAACTCCGAATAACCACTGATGATACCGCCTGCGTTGATCACATAATCAGGCGCGAAGAGGATGCCTTTCTCCACCAGCATTTTACCGTGTTCTGTTTCGTTTTGCAACTGGTTATTGGCCGAGCCGGCTATGATGCCGCACTTGAGTTTGGCAATAGTTTGTGTATTGATGGTTGCTCCCATAGCGCATGGTGCATAAATATCTGCAGACAGATCGAATATTGAGTTATTTGAAACCGCCTCAGCACCATATTTTTTTGATACCTGGCGTACCCTGTCATCATTTATATCACTTACGTATACCTTTGCGTTTTCGTCGCGCAGCAGTTTTACCAGGTTTTCGCCAACGTGGCCAATGCCCTGCACAATTACGCTGCGGCCGGCTACGTTATCATTACCGTAAAGTTCCTTTATGGCGGCCTTCATCCCCATAAAAACACCTTTTGCCGCCACTGGTGCAGGGTCGCCGCTCCCGCCAAGGCTTTCAGGTATGCCTGTAACGTGCTCGGTTTCCATACGGATGTATTCCATGTCGCGCGGGTTGGTGCCCACATCTTCAGACGTTACAAACTCGCCGTTGAGGTTTTTAATGAAACGGCCAAACTTGCGCATCAATGCCTCGGTTTTATCCTGGCGAGAATCCCCCATAATAACTGAGTAACCGCCACCCATATTTAAACCGGCAATAGCGCATTTGTATGTCATGGCTTTTGATAAGCGCAGAACATCTTCAAGGGCATCCTGTTCATTCTTGTAGTTCCACATGCGTGTGCCGCCCATAGCTGGCCCAAGTGTAGTATCATGAATGGCTATAATCCCTTTTAATGAAGTATCCGGATCATTACAAAACACAATTTTTTTATGCCCGTAGGTATCAAGTTGTTCAAATATGCTATTTCGAGGCTGTATTGAGGGCATTTCGGCTGCAATGATTGTCCGGCAAAAGTAGGTGTTTTTTTTGATTGCGACAAAGCTGCACGAGAGTCTGCTACAGGTTCAATTGAAAGATGAACAACCTGTGACGGTTACAATGTTTGCGGCAGGTAAGAAAAAGCCCCGCTTTTTGAATATGCAATAAGTAAGCTTTACTTTTGGAAGCATTAAAGCAATTGCCCCGGGGCGGCACACCTATTGCCTTGCTTAACCCATATGAAAGAACTTGCCTACCTCAATAAATACTTTTACAAATATCGCTGGCGCCTGGTGCCGGGCATTTTATTTGTAATTATATCAAACATTTTTGGCGTGCTGCCCGCGCAGGTTATTCGCGTAGCGTTTGATTTGGTTACCGAAAATATAAGCATGTTCCAGCTTTTTACAGGCTTTAACAGGCAGGAAATGATCTATGATGTTTTCGGCTCGAGCCTTTTGTTGTTTGGTATCCTGGTATTGGTGTTGGCCCTGCTGCGTGGCTTGTTCCTGTTTTTTATGAGGCAAACCATCATTTTGATGTCCAGGCATATCGAGTACGATCAAAAAAATGAGATATACGAGCATTACCAACGCCTGTCGTTAGCATTTTACCGCCGTCACAACACCGGCGACCTTATGAACCGCGTTACCGAAGACGTTAGCCGGGTACGCATGTATCTTGGGCCCGGTATTATGTACACCATAAACACTGTGGTGCTGTTCATGATGGTTATTTACGCCATGCTAATTGTAAATGTGCGGCTCACCATATTCTCCGTAATGCCGTTGCCGATTTTGGCGGTTATTATATTTTATGTAAACAATACCATCAACCACCGCAGCGAACAGATACAAAAGCGCTTGTCGGGACTTTCCAGCTTTGTGCAGGAAAACTTCTCAGGTATAAGGGTGATAAAATCATATGTGCGCGAGGGCTTTGTACAAGACAAGTTTGCAGCCGAAAGCCAGGACTATAAAACACAATCCATGGCGCTGGCAAAGGTGCAATCGGTATTTTTCCCGGTGATGCTGCTGCTGGTCGGCTTAAGCAACGTTATTACCATGTACATAGGTGGTGTAGAGGTGATGAAAGGCAACATCACACCGGGTAACATAGCCGAGTTTATTGTTTACCTTAACATGCTAAGCTTCCCGGTTATATCATTAGGATGGGTAACTTCGCTGATACAGCGTGCCGCCGCATCGCAGAAACGTATCAACGAGTTTTTACATGAGCAGCCAGAGATACAATCACCGAAGGCATCTGAAGTAGATTTAAGAGGGCAGATCAAGTTTGATAACGTAAGCTTTACGTATCCTGACACGGGCATTAAAGCCATCAAAAATATATCTTTTATTGCCGAGCCGGGGCAAATGGTGGCTATTATAGGTCGTACAGGTTCAGGTAAATCAACTATTGCAAATCTCATTATGCGGATGTATGATACCACTGCCGGGCAAATAATAATTGACGGGCAGGGCATCACCAAACTAAATCTCGACAGCTACCGCAGGCAAATTGGTTTTGTGCCGCAGGAGGTTTTCCTATTTTCGGATATTATATCGCATAACATTGCATTTAGCGCTGATGTATTGGACATGCCGGCTGTTGAGCAGGCTGCACGTGATGCCGCTGTTTATAATAATATTATTGAGCTTGATAACGGCTTTAATACTTTAATCGGCGAGCGTGGTGTAACGCTATCCGGCGGGCAAAAACAACGGGTGAGTATAGCACGCGCAATTGTTAAACAGCCACAAATACTAATATTTGATGACTGCTTATCGGCGGTTGATACGCGTACAGAGGAGGAAATATTGAGCAACCTTGGCCGTATTATGCAGGGTAAAACAAGTATAATAATATCACACCGCATATCTACCATAAAAAATGCCGATAAGATTTTGGTGCTCGACAACGGCGAAATCATAGAACAAGGCACTCACAACGCGCTTATGGATAATCGCGGAGCATATTTCGACTTATACGAAAAACAACTGTTAGAGGAAGCTGAAAACGCCTAAGCGCGAAACCTTTACAACTTTATAGCGTAAAAGTTTCAATAGATATTAAATATGTTACAATAAATGCTTGCGCATAAGATTTTTAAGTATATTTAGCCAACCGAAACTATTACTATACTGTACACATGGGAGATTTTGACAACAGAGAGCGTGAAGAGGTTTACTCAAAAAAGATAAGGGCTGGCAAAAGAACATACTTTTTTGATGTGAAGGCAACCCGATCAAATGATTACTACATTACCATTACCGAGAGCAAAAAACGCCTGGAAGATGGTGTGTTTGTAAAGCACAAGATATTTTTATACAAGGAAGATTTTGAGAAATTTGCCGAGGGCCTTAAAGACACCGTTGAGTATATTAAGGATCACCAGGAAGTGATTGAAAAACGCTACGAATATAGCGAGGCATCAGAAGTTGCCAAGGCTGATGAAGACTTTTCCTTTTAACAACACCCAAACACAAAACCTAAGAATATGAAAACGGCCCGCAATTGCGGGCCGTTTTGTTTTATAAATATTTTATGGTTTATCTTATTTCATCATTGATGCAGCACCTACACCGGCAACTATCACAATCACAAAAATTAACGCGTAGAAACCAACTATAACAATAGTAGTAATTCCCCAAAGCTTAAAAAACGATTTTAGTTTTCCTAACGCAGCTGTAACATCAATAGCGTTACCATATACAATACCTTTCTTAATTTTATCACCAAACTGGTATATGTAAAGCGAGAAAAAGAAATAAAAAACAGCAATAAGTATATAAAAAAAGCTAAACAGACCACCGGTACCGGCAGGCATACCTGCACCTGTAGGACTAAAGCGAGCCATCGCAGCCATGAAACTACCTATAAATAAGGCCATTAACACAAAAAGCCCAGTAAGTACAAAGCCTACTATTCCTAAAAAATAGGCCCACTGTCCGGATTTTTGAAGATAATACTGCGCTTCTTCTGTTAAAATTAATTTCGGCTCGGTAGCCGGGATTTCATTGTGTTCAAATGGTTCCATTGTAAGGTTTAAATTTTGCCTTAAAATAGAGAAACTATTTCAATTACAACAAACTATTTGCAGTAAATAACGAGTGAGATTAGGGTAAAATAGCCGGCTTTACCTAATGCTTTAACAAGGTATCGCTTAAGATATTTACGGCTACGCTAAAATAAATGATGAGGCCGGTCACATCAACCAGTGTAGCTACAAACGGAGCCGAAGATGTTGCAGGGTCGGCACCGAGCTTCTTAAGAATCAGTGGCAGCATTGATCCTGCTAAGGATCCCCATAAAACTATACCCACCAAAGCCAGCCCTACTGTGAGCCCTACCAGTGGCCAGTATGGCCCATAGGTATCAGAAAACTGAGACCATATAAATATCCGCATAAAGCCGATAATGCCCAACGTACCTCCAAGCATTAAGCCCGATAAAATTTCGCGGCGCATAACCCGCCACCAGTCTTTTATGGTTACTTCGCCAAGTGCCATGGCCTGTATAATCAAAGTAGATGCCTGCGAACCGCTGTTTCCTCCGCTTGATATAATCAGCGGAATAAACAATGCAAGTACAACCGCTTTTTCTATCTGCTTCTCAAAAAAGCCCATGGCCGTAGCAGTAAGCATTTCACCCAGAAAAAGTATGATTAACCACCCTACGCGCTTTTTAACCAGCCTGAAGATGTTGATATCCAGATAAGGTTCGTCTAAAGCTTCGGTACCACCAATCTTTTGGATATCCTCGGTATATTCCTCATTGGCTATCCAAAGGATATCATCCACCGTAACAATCCCTAATAGTATATTTTCGCTATCCGTAACCGGTAAAGCGGTACGGTTATTCATCCTGAAAACATTGATGGCTTCTTCCTGCGGGTCGTTTGCATCCAAAGCAATCAGGCGTCCGTCCATCAACTCACTTATTTTGGTTTCGGGGGTAACCAATAATATCTCACGGATCCGGATATCATCAAGCAATACACCTTTTTCATCAATTACATAAATAACATCAATGGTCTCGGAGTTTTTACCATAGCGGCGAATGTGCGACAACACGCGGTTAACATCCCAGTTCTTTTTAACCGCAACATAGTCGGGTGTCATTAAACGGCCAACGCTATCTTCTTCGTAACCCAGCAGTATCAGCGCCTCTTTACGGTCGGCAGGCGATAAGTTCAGGATTAATGTTTTAACAACGTCGCCATGCAGGTCGGCAAACAGCGCGGTGCGGTCATCGGGCGGCAACTCGGTAATGATCTCATTACTCTTAGGGCCCGAAAGTTTTTTTAGTATGCGCTCTTGTGTGGGGAAGTCAAGTATCCTGAAAACGTTTACAGCACGGCTAATGGAAAGGGTTTCGATAAACAACGGGCCGTGTTCAGGCAATTCATCAATAAGCTCTTCTACGTCCGAAATATTGAGGTTATTTAAATATTCCCGAAGTTGGGTAGTGTCTTCCTGCTCCAGTAATAATTCAATTTGCTCAACCATTTCTTCCATAAAAAGCCCCCTGTTGTTTACATGTTTTTAACCTTGATAATGCCCTTTTTGTGCGCAGGCAAAAGTCGTTTATTTTTTCAAATTTCAAGGCTTTTTTTGTGTTATCTTTGCGGCTTTATAAGTGAGTGGTTTATTAAGTAAATAGTGAGTGGTTAACTGCTCTCTTAATTAACTACCCACCAATCAACTAAATAAAAACAATGGGTTTACAATGTGGTATAGTGGGTTTGCCAAATGTGGGCAAGTCTACACTTTTTAACTGTTTATCAAACGCAAAGGCACAGGCGGCCAACTTTCCGTTTTGTACTATTGAGCCCAACGTGGGCGTAATTACCGTGCCCGATGAGCGCCTTACCAAACTAACCGAAATTGTTAACCCGAAAAGCATTGTGCCGAACACTATCGAGATAGTTGATATTGCAGGCCTTGTAAAAGGTGCCAGCAAAGGCGAAGGTTTAGGTAACCAGTTTTTAGGAAACATCCGCGCTACAAACGCCATTATACACGTTTTGCGTTGCTTTGATAATGATAACGTGATCCACGTTGACGGCTCTGTTGACCCGATACGAGATAAAGAGATTATTGACACCGAGTTACAGCTAAAAGACCTCGAATCTTTGGAGAAAAAGATCCAGAAGGTTGAGAAAATGGCTAAAACCGGTGGCGATAAAGACGCTAAAAAAGCCTACGAAGTAGCGCTTGTTTACAGGGAGCACTTGCTGTCGGGTAAATCTGCACGTACAGCCCAGGTATCTGACGAGGATAAAGAATACATCGACGACCTGCAACTGCTTACTGCCAAACCGGTATTATACGTTTGTAATGTTGACGAGAGTGCCGTTAATACCGGAAACGCTTATGTTGACAAAGTACGCGAGGCGGTTAAAGAAGAAAACGCAGAGGTATTGATCATATCTGCACAAATAGAATCTGAAATATCGCAGTTAGATACTTACGAAGAGCGCCAGATGTTCCTGGACGATTTGGGCCTTACCGAATCGGGCGTTAATAAGCTGATTAAAGCTGCTTACAAATTGTTAAACCTCGCTACTTACTTTACTGCCGGTGTACAGGAAGTAAGAGCTTGGACCATTACGCAAGGCTTTACTGCACCGCAGGCTGCCGGTGTGATCCATACTGATTTCGAAAAAGGCTTTATCCGTGCGGAAGTGATTAAATACGAGGACTTCGTGAAATTTAACGGATCCGAAGCTGTTATTAAAGAAAACGGTAAAATGTCTGTAGAAGGCAAAAGCTACATTGTGCAGGATGGCGACATTATGCACTTCCGTTTTAACGTGTAATTATATTTACTTTTATAAAACAGGAAAGGGTCGCCAAAAGCTACCCTTTCTTGTTTTAACGTGCATTATGTTACCTGAATAACATCATTGCTATAACCAGTGTAATCACAACATTAAAGCCCTGCGCAATCAAAAATGCATACACGGGTTTGCGGCTATCTTTATTGATAAGGTCTCGAAAGTTGGTTTCCAAGCCTATGCTGGTAAAGGCAAGGGCAAACCATAAGCCCTGCAAATTTTTAAGCGGATTTTTAACAGCAGCTGCGGTTTCGGCAGGGATAAGTAGTGAAAACAATAATGAGGCAGCTATAAAGCCGATCACAAATTTGGGGAAACGCTCCCATATCACGCCAAGTGTAGGCTTGGTTTCCCTGTCGGCTGCATTAGGATGTTTAGTGTACGTCCAGTACACAGAAATAGCAAACGCAGCCAGGCCAAGTAATACATTTTGTGAAAACTTTACAATAGAGCTGATTTTCAATGCTGTCTCGCCAACCAACGAACCCGAGGCCACTACAGCCCCCGTAGTATCGATACTACCCCCAAGCCATGCACCTGTAACCTCTTGCGATAGGTCCATCAGCTTAGCAAGGTAAGGCATAAAAACCATCATGGGCACAGCCGTAATCAATACCAATGAAATAACAAGCGAAAGTTTCTTTGAATCGCCTTTAATAGCACCGGATGTAGCAATAGCTGCAGAGACACCGCAGATAGATACCGCGCTCGAGAGCATCATGGTTAGCTCCGAATCGATCTTTAGCTTTTTGCACACCCAGTATGAAAAATACCAAACCGATATCACAACGATCAAGGCCTGTATCAAACCCAGCGAACCAGCCTTCAATATATCCGAAAAGATGATTGACGTGCCCAGCAGTACCAAGCCTATCTTTACATAAAATTCTGAAGCCAGCGCATCCTTAAACCATTGCGGCAATTTAAAAGTATTACCTATCAAAAGGCCAATTGCAAGGCTAAATATCACCGCCTCGAGATTAAGCGCCTTCATCTGGCTGCTGCCCGCTACTATAAGTGCTAATACGGTTAAAACATACACCATGGGGAATACCTTCGCTACGTTGGTAAATGATTTACCGGTAAGCATAGCGCCAGCAAGGGCAATTACCATTACATAAATAAACTGTACGCCTATCTTAAGAAGGTTTGCGCCGCTGAGTATTTTGGCTGTAAGTACTGCACTATTTTCCCAACTATATT
This sequence comes from Mucilaginibacter pallidiroseus, assembly GCF_007846085.1. GTDB lineage: Bacteria > Bacteroidota > Bacteroidia > Sphingobacteriales > Sphingobacteriaceae > Mucilaginibacter > Mucilaginibacter pallidiroseus. Next base: position 374,576 of record NZ_VOEJ01000004.1, on the reverse strand, counting down.
CCGGGGATGAAATAATAATGCCACCCAACGAGGCTGCGATAATAATAAATCCAAGAATTACTACAACCCAATCTTCGGGTAAAAAGCTTTTGTTCATACTTTAAGAGGTAGAATTTCGAATATATGGTAAAATATTTTAAGTAAATGACAATTAAATGAAACGGTGCTGCTAAAATGGTTATACATTTGCTTAACACTGTTAAATAATCTAATAGGAGTAAAATCAGGCAATGGCCAGCAAGGACAGGATATTGAGATTGAAGGAAGAAACCAGATGTAACATTCTGGAGGCTGCGCTTACTATTGTAAAGGAAGAGGGATGGCAGGCATTGAGTATGCGCAAAATTGCGGATATGATTGAGTACACCGCCCCTATTATATATGAGTACTTTGCCAATAAGGAAGCCATCTTGCTTGAGTTAACCCGCCAGGGCTATTTGAAGCTTTCCAAACAATTACAGGAAGCCAAAGACAAACATGATAATCCAGGCGACCAGTTGGAAGAAATGTGGCTTACCTATTGGAACTTTGCTTTTGCCAATAAAGAACTGTACCAGGTAATGTTTGGCATTAATGCAAGCTGCAGTTGTGAGATGGTAAATAAACTGCCTGAGGCAGAGTGCCCGTGGGATATTATTACCGAATCGATAGGCAAACTGATGCATATCGAAGATATGGAGTCGGAAGTGATTTGCACCAAATATTATACATTTTGGTCGGTAGTACACGGCTTGGTTTCTATCAATCTTTTGGATAGAGGCTTTAATGATACAATAAACAGGCAGGTGCTTAGGGATGCTATTACAGGTATTGTAAAATCTATCACCCCTTAAAAAATTTTTATTTTAACATACGTTGTTAAATTTCTAACACTGTTAAATGATTTGACAATAGTAATTAAAAGCTTATTTATATCGACACTAACTAATATGGAAACGCTGATTAAACTTTGTAAACATTACTTAACACCGTTAAATAATTTACGGACGTTAATTGAGATGTTTGAGCATTAGCGCAAATCTTGCTTTAACACAAAAAATGACAACAAACACAACACCTATCATACAACAAAGACTCAACAGAAAATGGACTACTCATCAAAAACAACAGAAACGGTTTATATAAGCAGCCTCCGGGCGGCGCTTAACCCGCGAACATCATCCACTAAATTGCTTATCATGAAAATTATTTTAGTTGCTATTATAGCTATATCACTATTTAGCTGCAGCCAGCCGCAAACGCAGCAGGCTCCGCCCCCGCCATCATTACCTGTGGCCAGCGTTACAGCGGGCTCGCGCACTACCTATCAAGACTACCCTGCGTCTATTGAAGGTACAACAAACGTTGAAGTGCGCCCACAGGTAAGCGGCGCGTTAGACAAGGTATTTGTTGACGAAGGTGCTTATGTTAGCGCGGGTCAGCCAATCTTCCAGATCAACCAACAACCTTTCCGTGCTGCTTTAAATAATGCGCTTGCATCATTGCACGCTGCCGAGGCTGCGTATGCAAACGCTCAACTCGAGGTTGAAAAACTTACACCCCTTGTGCAAAATAAAGTCGTGTCTGACTTTCAGTTAAAATCTGCTAAGGCAGCTCAATCTGTAGCCAAAGCTAACATTGACCAGGCTAAAGCCAATGTATCTACAGCACAAATTAATTTAGGTTATACTACTATTAAAGCACCAGTTAGCGGTTACATCGGTCGCCTGTTGAAAAAACAAGGCAGCCTGGTATCTCCGCAAGATGTTGAGGCTTTAACCCAACTATCTGACGTGCACGACGTACACGTTTATTTTGCCCTTGGCGAAAAGGACTTTGTAAGCTTTAAAGACCACTACGAAGGCGCTACTTTGAAAGAAAAACTACAACACCTGCCTGCTGTAACCCTTGTATTGGCTGATAACAGCGAGTACACTAAACCCGGCCATATTGATATGATTGACGGCCAGTTTGATAAAACTACAGGTGCTATAAGCGTAAGGGCAAGTTTTCCTAACCCGCAGGGTTTATTGCGCAACGGTAACACAGGCAAAGTAAGGTTGAGCCTTGCACACAGCAATGCTTTAATAGTACCACAATCAGCTACCGTTGAAATGCAGGACAAAGTGTTTGTATTTGCCCTTGCAGATAGCAACAAGGTTAAGAAGTTACCTATTACCATTGAAGGTACAAGCGGCACAAACTACCTGGTTAAAGATGGCATTAAAGCCGGCGACCAGATTGTGCTAAGCGGCGTTGACCGCCTGCAGGAAGGGATGGTTATTAAGCCTGAGAAAACTGCCGAAAAAGTAGCCGCCGTAGCTAAACGCTAATCTACGCAAAACACACAAAGACAACAGAAATAACAATTTAAGGATCAGGAGTCGGGAGCCATTCGTCGCCACTAACTAAAAGGTAGTAAAAACTGCCTTACCGGGTAGCCCTTGCGTCTTGATTCTGCAAAAACGAAGACAATGTTTAGAAAATTCATAGAAAGGCCGGTACTATCAACCGTTATATCCATACTGCTGGTTATAGTGGGTGTGCTGGGCCTTACCAAATTGCCATTGCAGCAATTCCCGGATATTGCCCCGCCGGCAGTATTGGTAACTGCAATATACCCGGGCGCAAATGCCGAAACCGTGCTGCGCTCTGTGGCACCATCACTTGAGGAATCTATCAATGGTGTGGAAAACATGAGCTACATGAGCTCTATCGCCAGTAACGATGGATCGCTGGCCATTACCGTTTACTTTAAACAAGGCACCAACCCCGACCAGGCAGCTGTAAACGTGCAAAATCGTGTGGCCCAGGCTACAGCACAATTACCTGCCGAGGTTGTACAACAGGGTATTACCACCACCAAACAGCAAAACAGCTTAATTGGTGCGGTGGGTATTTATACAACCGACCCTAAAAAATACGACCCCACATTTATCGCCAACTATGCCGCCATTAATATCATTCCGGAGATCAAACGTATCCCGGGTATTGGCTCGGCCACAATATTTGGTGGTGTTAAAGATTATTCGATGCGTATCTGGTTAAATCCAACGCAAATGGCCACTTATAAAATTACACCTGCAGAGGTTATGGCCGCCATACAAGATAAAAACTTAGAGGCAGCTCCGGGTAAATTTGGTGAGCGCAGTACCGAAGTTTTTGAATATGTTGTTAAATACAAGGGGAAATTAACCAAACCCGAAGAGTACGAAAACATTGCTATCCGTGCCAATGCAGATGGTTCGGTACTGCATTTAAAAGATGTAGCCCGTGTTGAATTGGGTGCTTACTCATACAATAGCTTAACCCACTTGAACGGACGTGAAGGTGTAGTTTTTGGTTTGATACAACTAGCAGGATCAAACGCAAACGAAATACAGCTTGCTGTTGACAAAGTAATGGAGAAAGCCGCTAAAGATTTCCCTCCCGGTGTTGAATGGAACCAGTTCTATCGCACCAAAACCGCTTTGGATGAATCGATATCGCAGGTGCAACATACCCTGATTGAAGCCTTTATCCTGGTATTCATTGTGGTATTCATCTTCCTGCAGGATTTCCGCTCAACACTTATCCCGGCAATTGCAGTACCGGTGGCTATTTTAGGTACGTTCTTTTTTATGCAGCTGTTTGGTTTTTCAATCAACTTGCTTACGCTGTTCGCCCTGGTGCTGGCCATTGGTATCGTGGTGGATGATGCCATTGTGGTTGTAGAGGCAGTACACGCCAAAATGGAACACAAACATTTGGCCCCTAAAGCCGCTACTACCGAAGCCATGCACGAAATTACAGGCGCCATCATCTCTATTACGTTGGTAATGGCTGCCGTGTTCCTTCCGGTAGGTTTCATGACAGGTTCAACCGGGATCTTTTATCGCCAGTTTGCGTTTACGATGTCGATCGCAATCGTTATATCTGCGATAAATGCGCTAACACTTAGCCCTGCGTTGGCAGCCTTGTTCCTAAAAGATAACCACGCCTTGCGCGAGGATGGTACGCTGAAACCAAAACGCAGCTTTGCGCAAAAGTTTTACGACGGTTTTAACAGCAGCTTTGAAGCGGTTACCAACCGTTACGTTGGCGGATTGAAATTCCTGATTAAAAATAAATGGATTAGCATGGGCGGCCTGGCTGTAATTACAGCAGTAACAGTTTACCTGGTAAGTACTACAAAATCAGGCTTTATTCCTACAGAGGATCAGGGCTTCGTAGCTATATCGGTATCAACACCATCTGGTACATCATTAGATGGTACTACGAAAGTTTTAAACCAGGCCGAAGAAAAATTAAGGGCTTTACCCGCGTCAAGGTTTGTAACGGCCATATCAGGTTTTAACCTGTTAACTAATTCAAGCAGCCCATCTTCGGCAGTAATATTTGTATTGCTTAAGCCAAATGAAGATCGTGGCGACGTCAAAAATATCGACGAACTGCAAAACATCATTCGCGGGCAGTTAGGTGCAATAACTGGTGGTAACTTCTTCGTGTTCAGTTTCCCAACTGTACCGGGCTTTAGTAACGTAGAGGCCCTTGACATGGTGCTACAGGATAAAACCGGTGGCCGGTTAGATAAATTTAGCGGCGTGGCCAATAACTTCATTGGCAAACTAATGCAGAAAAAAGAAATTGCCTTTGCATTTACCTCCTTCAAGGCAGATTATCCGCAATTACAATTGGAGGTTAACGACGAAAAAGCCAACCAGCTTGGTGTAAACGTGCGCGATATTTTGCAGACCATGCAGGCTTATTTCGGTACCGCACAGGCGTCAGACTTTAACCGCTTTGGTAAATACTACCGTGTTATTGTACAGGCCGATATTGCCGACCGTACCGATGCTTCATCGATCGACCGTGTATTTGTAAAAAACAAAACAGGCGAAATGGTGCCCATCAATACCCTGGTTAAACTAACCCGTGTTTACGGTTCAGAAACCGCGTCACGTTATAACCTATTCAATTCTATCCAGATCAATGCCATCCCAAAACCGGGCTTTAGCTCGGGCGATGCCATCAGAGCTATTCAGGAAACTGCTAAAGAAGAGCTTCCGCAAGGTTTCGCCTACGAGTTTTCGGGCCAAACACGCGAGGAGATCTCATCTGGCGGGCAGTCTGCAATTGTATTTATGCTGTGTTTAGTGTTTGTATATTTTCTGTTGTCGGCACAGTACGAAAGCTATATACTCCCGCTTGCAGTTATCCTGTCTATTCCTACCGGTATCTTTGGTGTGTTTGTGGTGCTTGGCTTAACAGGTATCGAAAACAACATCTATGTACAGGTAGCACTTATTATGCTAATAGGTTTGCTTGCTAAAAACGCCATCTTAATTGTGGAATTTGCCGTACAGCGCCGCAAGGCAGGTTACGGATTGGTTGAGTCGGCCATTGATGCATCAAGGTCAAGGCTCCGCCCAATTATCATGACATCTATGGCATTCGTGTTCGGTTTATTCCCAATGAGTATTGCCACAGGCCCGTCTGCCCAGGGCAACCACTCCATCAGTATAGGTGCAGCCGGCGGTATGGTGTCTGGTGTAATATTAGGTTTATTTATCATACCCGTGTTGTTTGTAATATTCCAGCATTTGCAGGAACGTGTTACGGGTGCACCAATTGAAAAAAACCTCGATAAAAACGACCAGGAACACCCGGCCGAAGAGTTACAACCACAATTATCTTAAACAACAATGCAACCCGGCTAGGTAAACCGGCCGGGTTGCATCTATCATATAAAACAATGAAAAATATAATCAACAGGCTGATTTTAATATCCTTGGTAATACTGAGCGCCTGTAAAGTTTCAAAAGATGTGCCTGCGCCAAAACCGGAATTGCCGGTAGCTTTCCGCAACGCACAAACAACCACTGCAGATACCGCCAGCATAGCCAACATACAGTGGAAAAACTTTTTTACCGATGCTACCTTGCAAAAGCTGATAGATAGCGCCATTGCGCATAACTACGACATGCTGATAGCGGTAAAAAACATCGAGTCATCTGACTTATTGTTTAAACAGGTAAAATGGAATTACTTGCCACAGCTTAATTTAAACGTAACGGCTACTACCAGTCGCCCGTCAGACAATAGCCTGAACGGTATAAGCCTTGGCCAGTTCTTAGGCACCAAACATATCGAAGACTATTCGGCCAACTTGGGCCTTTCATGGGAAGCTGATATCTGGGGCCGCATTCGCAACCAGAATAAAGCCGCGCTTGCCACCTACTTACAAACTACCGAAGCGAAAAAAGCGGTGCAAACCAATATTGTAGCCTCGGTATCGCAAGGTTATTACAACTTATTGATGCTTGATGCCCAACTTGATGTTGCCAAAAAGAACTTAACGCTTAACGACAGTACCCTGCGTATTATACACCTGCAGTTTGATGCCGGCCAGGTTACCTCTTTAGCAGTGCAACAAGCCGAAGCACAGCGGCTGGTAGCCGCACAATTGGTACCGCAGTTCGAGCAAAATATAACCATACAAGAAAATGCGTTGAGCATACTTACCGGTGCCTTACCAAGCCGCGTTGAGCGCAGCACTAAACTAGATCAGTTGCCACTAAACGATAACCTGCCATCAGGCTTGCCATCGGCCATAGTAAGCCGCCGCCCTGATGTACGCAGCGCCGAACTTGCACTTAACATAGCCAATGCCCAGGTGGGTATTGCAAAGGCCAGCATGTATCCGGCCTTAAATATTACAGCCACGGGTGGTGTAAATTCCTTCAGGGCAAGCAATTGGTTCAATATACCTGCATCCTTATTTGGAACGGTTGCGGGTGGTATTACTCAGCCAATATTCCAGCGCAAGCGTTTAAAAACCCAGTACGAGGTTGCCAAGGTTGAGCGCGAAAAAACAGTGCTGCAGTTTCGCCAATCGGTTTTAAATGCTGTAGGCGAAGTTTCTGATGCGCTTGTCAAAATAGAAAAGTTAAAAACTGAGCAAACTGTAGCTGCCGAAAGGGTGCGCACGCTGCAACAGGCGACGGGTAACGCCAACATGCTTTTCCGCAATGGTTTGGCCAATTACCTTGAGGTTATCACCGCGCAAAGCAATGTTTTGCAAAGCGAGCTGGAACTGGCTTCGGTTAAACGTGCCCAACTTAGCGCCGTTGCCGAACTTTACCGCTCATTAGGGGGTGGCTGGCAGTAAATCTATTTTACAACGGGGCCGATTTCATTTATAAGGTAAAATACTTTACTTATATTTGGCCTCCCGTTCCCGTAGTTCAATGGATAGAATGTTAGATTCCGGTTCTAATGATATGAGTTCGAATCTCGTCGGGAACACATTAAGCTATACGGTACGATAGTATATTAAATACTTATCGTACCGTATTTCTCTATAACTGCTACACCAAAACCTGTCGGTAAAGTCTCACAAACCTTTTTTCTAATTTGAAACCGCCTACGTTATCTAATAAAAACTAATTCGAGCAATAGCATTCAGGAGTAAACATTTACTAAAAGTGTGCAAAACGTTTCTGTACAATAAGAGCCAATATGCATATGTGCTCCAGCAAAACGATGCATTTTTAATACAGCAGATAGACGCAAAATAATTACGGCCCACTGTTAATGAAGATTTAGTTACGATGGCATATCTTCGCTATAAATCCAAATCTCAAATCACATCTTATGTTTAAGAAATTCGCCACGGTAGCAACGGTTTTATTTTTCTCAGTCTACTTTACAGCATGCAAAAAAGAGTCGTCAACTAAAGTTGAAGAACCCCAGGCTCCGGTAATAACAGGTAAGTGGAGGTACTTAACAAGCCTTCGGAAACAATACTCAGGCGGCCAAACAAAAGACAGTACATATATTTTTGTTGGAGGAGAATATGTTCAATTCAATACCGATGGAACTGGAATAGGTAATTATACAACTTTCAATTACAAGGTTGACGGCAAAAAACTAACTTTTGTGGTTGATGCTTATTTTGCCGACGGTACACCAGCTCCGAAACAAACAGTAACTTGCGAAGTTCAGGACGCTGGTGCAAATAAGCTTATTTTTTACTATGACTATACTGAAAAATTAGCCGATGGAACCAAGACCGGGCATGAAATTTACGATTATCTGAGCCGATGAGGCCAGCGATCAGCTAATAGGAATATGAGCAAATTTAACATCCATATATGACAATAATCTGAAACAGGTGTTTCAGATTATTGTACCTTTGTAAAGCAATGGCAAGAAACGTTGAATTTGATGAAACATTGGCAATCCAAAAAGCGATGGAAGTTTTTTGGAAACAGGGCTATAATGCTACATCTATGCGCGACTTGACCGATGCCATGCAGATTAACAGCAGCAGCCTTTACAACACCATCGGCGACAAACAGGAGCTGTTTGTGCGCTGTGTTAACCACTATACTGACATCCGAAAAAAGGATTGGGATAAAAGATTATCAAGCAAAGATTCACCTTTTTCCGTATTGGTGGATTACATCCATGATGCGGTCGACATTATTATCAATGGACAAGATAGCTGCATGGCCATTAAATGTGCTTTTGAAATGGCAACCAACGACCAGCGGGTTAAGGACATTTTAAAAGAAGATAGCGACAGATCTTATCAGTTTTTATACAACCTTATTCAAAGCGCTATGCTTAAAGGAGAAATTGACGCTGATGAAGATCCTGCGTTACTCGCAGACTATTTTAATAGTACCTGGACAGGCTGGCACGAGTCATATATACTGCATAAAGACCCTGTGAAAATCAAACGCATGGCCCAATATTTCATTAAACAATTATCAAAATAAATTTTTTTAAACAATTCTGAAACAATTGTTTCAGAATAAAAAACAGCAACATGGAAGTATTAGATTTAAAAGGAAAAAAAGCATTAGTTACAGGTGGCACAAAAGGTATAGGTAAAGCCATTGCAGACCAGTTAGCCAAATCGGGTGCTGAGGTGATTGTGAGTGCGAGAACTCAACCGGCAGAAAGCCCGTATCATTTCATTGCGGCAGACCTAACGAACCCTACGGACGTAGCCAACCTAACACAGACCATCAGCGAAGCTTACGGAGGCATTGATATCTTAATCAATAATGTTGGCGGGCTCACCACGCCTGGTGGCGGCTTCAGTACCCTTACAGATGAGCATTGGGAGCAGGAACTCCAGTTGAACCTTATCTCTGCCATACGCCTGGACAAAGCCCTGTTGCCACAAATGATTAAGCAAGGTAGCGGTGTGATTATACATATATCATCAATTGCAGGTAAGCTACCATTGTGGGATCTTAATCTGGCGTATGCAGTATCCAAAGCTGCCTTAAATAGCTACAGCAAGGCGCTTGCAACAGAGCTTGCAAGCAAAGGCGTACGCGTGCTTACTGTAGCGCCCGGTGCTACAAAAACCGAAATGATGGAAAACTTTATAAAGGACTATGCCGCATCAGCAGGTATATCGGTTGAGGAAGGTGTAAACCACCTGCTAACGCAAATAGGCGGTATACCAATGGGCCGCATGGCCGAGCCTGAAGAAGTCGCTTCACTGGTTCGCTTCCTGGTATCGCCGTCGGCAGCTTACTTGACAGGTGCAATATATAGCATCGACGGAGGTTCGTTACCAGTAGTAAGCTAATTTGAACTTCCCTTATACAAATTAAAGCCCAAGCAACTAATGCTTGGGCTTTAATTTCTTATGACCGATAAAGGCTTGATCAGGGCAGTTTAAATGCAAACCTGTATTTAACATCTTTGCCAGTCTGTATCTGCTCGGACACCACTGCATTATCAACCTTAATATTGGTGATCAATTGGCTGTTAGGTGTAGTTTTTGGCAACTTTGTGTCTACTTTAAATATAACGGCAGTCTTTGATGGCAACTGTACCAGCTTTTCCCACCGGCCGCCGTCAAATTTTTCTTCGTGATCTTTACCATCTTTATCAACATAGCTTACTTTGGCCTTTACGCCATTAGGGGTAATGGTGCTGTAGTAAACATTATATGTGTCCTTTTTAGCGATCTTGAGCTCGCCACGGTTCATATTATAGGTAGTGTAATTGCAACTGCTCAATATAAGAGCGACAAGCGCAAAGCATAAGGTTTTCTTCATGTTGTTAAGATAGCAAATATTACTTTAAAGCGTCAGCCAGGTAAGCACGGCAAATTTTCACTTCCTTTACCGCGTCAGACCCTGCCGGTATGTTATACTCCAGCTCAATAGTTGCCGGGAACTTATACTTGCTTGTTTTCATCAACTGCATTACATCTTTTATTGGCGTATCTCCCTGCCCCCATGGTGCGTTGGGCCCGTTGTTAAACTTACGATCCTTAATGTGCATGCTGGTAATACGGTCGTGATACTTCTCAATAAACGGCACCGGGCTGCTGCTGGTGCCTGATGAGTAGTGGCCAATATCCAGGTTAATACCATTGTATTTTGATTGGCTTAGCGCTTTGTCCCACAGTGTGGGCGTTGCCTGGGTGTGAGCGTGGTAGCCTACCATCAGCTTATGTTTGGCGGCCATATCGCCAAGGCGTTGCGTAAGGGCATCATCGTTTGGCAACTCTACAGTTAGGTGTGTTACGCCCAACATTTTACCTGCGTTAAAGGCATAATCAATTTCGGCATCGGTATTTTTTGCGCCAAGCGCATTTGGTTTCCAGGCGTAGATGGATACACCGGCATCATTAAACATCTTACGGATTTCCTTAAACTTATCCATAGATGCGGAAGATCGCCAAGCCGCCAGTTTGGGCCTGAAATCATCCCAAGACTCTGCCGACTCCCTTTTTGGTGCACCCGCATAAGCTTCCGCGGCCTCGCCCATTAGTTCAATGGCGTTTATGTCACATTCAATGCAATATTTAAGCAAATCCTCAACAGTGCCCGGCATGCTCCGGAACGAATAGGTAATAACACCTATTTGCACACCGTTGATTTTTGAGTTGGGCTTAAGGGCAGCCATTAAGGCCGAGGCAGCAAATGAAGCTTTGGATAAAAACAATGCAGACGCCGTTGCTACGGCACTTATACCTATAAAGCGGCGCCTGCTAAGTGTGTTTTTTTTCATTTTAGGTTTGTATTGGTTTCTGCTAATTTATTAAATATTCTGTGTGATAAAACACTGTAATAAAAGCATTACCAATAATTGTTACCTCTCCTTTTGCGGCAGCAAAATTTCGAAGTTGGCACCCTGCCCCGGCTGCGAGTAAATATGCATGGTGCCACCAATGGTATCAACCAGGTGTTTTACCAAAGCCAGGCCAAAGCCATAACCTATCTCGCCGCCTGTACCGTTAGTTGATGCCTTGTTACCGCTTAGTATATGAAATATCTCGTTTGCCGTTAGGCCCACGCCGGTATCTGCAACGTTAATTTGAAGGGTGTTTTGCGTTTTTTCTATCTTCAGGCTCAAGTCAACCGTAACGCTGCCATCGCGTGGGGTAAACTTCATAGCATTAGATATTAAGTTCCCTGTGATCTGCAACAGCTTATTTTTAGAAAAAGGAACGTTTGCAGCATCTGCAGAGGTATTGACAGTAAACTTAATGTTTTTATTTATAGCCTGCGGCGTATACAGTTTTTCAAGCTTGTCCTTAAATATCAGTAACGTAAACTCGTCTGCGTTGGCTTCACGCTGTGGTTTTTCAATGGTAAGTATCTCGTCGGCTAATTCAAGCAAAGATCGGCCGCTGCGCTGTATCAGGTTAATAAACTCAAGTACCTCATCAATCTCGTTATCTTTCCCTTGCTCACTAATAACCTGTGCCAAACCAATAATGCCACCCAACGGGCCACGAATATCGTGTGCTACTTTCTTTTTAGTTTGATGAGCTTCGTTTAGCTCCGTTTTTAAACCGGCAATTACCTTGAGTGCATTGAGTCGGTTTATGATCTCATCGGCAATTATTTTGAGCAGTTCTTCCTTCTCCGGCGATAGTTCTTTTGGCGCTTTGTCCATTACACAAAGGGCTCCAAGGTTTTGTCCGTCGCTGGTTGTCAGCGGCACGCCAAAATAGTAGCGCAGGCTTGGGTCATCTACTACGTAAAATTTATTTTTAAAGCGTTCGTCGGCGGTTAGGTCAGGCACTTCAAATTGGCCGTTCGAAGCAATAGTATATTGGCATACCGAATCCTCGCGGGCCATTTGGTCTATATCCAAACCATGGCTGCTTACGGTCCATTGCGTGTAGGTATCTATCAAATTAACTAATGAAACTTCGGTACCGGCAACTTTTGCCGCAAGTTTTGCAAGGTCTTTAAAGTTTTCCTGCAGGCTGGAATAATCAAGATCATAGTCGCTTAAACTAATGATCCGTTGCATTTCATTATCAGGGATGGGGTTCTGCATACTAAGCTTTAATTTAAACTACGTAATTAATCTATGTAGGTATTTTAAAACATCCCAAGTTAATCATAAACGGAGCGAAACGGCAAAATTATTCTGTAAAGTGGTAAGGATAAATATAATTAAAGCCATTCAGCTTATTTTTCAGGCAGGTAATTCAAAACCATAGCTTTGCTTTAATATTACACTAACCTGTATTTAATATTGCTTCTTTTAGTAACTTTGCGCTCCTTAATAATTGCCTGTTATATACGTGACGCCGGTTGATACCCCTTCTATAAAACGAGCATGGACAAACGCCTTGCAATCGCAACCTAAAAGGATGCGCATTTTATGGGGTTCGATATGTATAGCCTTTATACTTTCGCTAATGCCTTTGTTTTTCAAGAGCATACAAAAAAGGCAGGGTATAATTCTGCACGACGGGGTACTGGCTTCGCTACCGTCCCACGATGTTTCTGTTCCTATATTCCTGATTATCTGGGGCATGGGGTTGTTGATATTGGTACGAGCACTGTACAAGCCCGAAATTTACATTAACTACGTTTGGACACTTGTATTTGTAAGCCTTGCACGCATGCTGGCCATAACATGTGTGGCACTTGAGCCACCTGTTGGCCTGGTTAACCTTGTGGACCCGCTTACAGGTGTATTTTATGGAAATGCCTCGGTAACGCGCGACCTTTTCTTCTCGGGCCATACGGCTACCCTTGTACTTGTGTTCTTGTGTCTGGAAAAACGTAACGATAAGATCATTGCTTTTGTAGCCATTATAGCGGTAGCCATACTGCTAATGATACAGCATATCCATTACACCATTGATATACTTGCCGCACCGCTTGTTGTTTATATTGTGTTTTTGCTTACCCGCTATTTCCTGAAGCTGGATAAGCTTGACAAACTCTCTGATAACCAATCATAAACTTGCTATTGGCTTTTTAATGATTTAAATTTATCAACAGCTTAAACCTTTTTGGGGTTGGGCAGTCGTTAAATCTATATCATGATTAAAAATATAACCTTATTTGTATGCCTGCTTTTTAGCCTGCATGCAACATCACAGCAAAGTACGCCAAGCCAGCTATTTCCCGGCCTTTTTGAAGCCGTGCAATCCTCAGATATTTTTCCTGACAATAAAACCTTTGTTGATTGTACGCCAAAGTACCCGCCTGCACAAATCATGAAGGCTTATAATGAGCAATTGGGTAAAACAGGTTTTGATTTGCGTAATTTCGTGATGACCAATTTTAGTGTGCCATCCGGCGTTACCCACGCGTTTCAAACCAATGTGGAAGAGGGCATTCGCAAGCATATTGATACTTTATGGCAGGTGTTGCAGCGCCAGCCGGACGAAGCCACTAAATACTCATCCTTGGCCGCATTACCAAAACCATACATTGTGCCTGGTGGCCGTTTTAGGGAAGTATATTACTGGGACAGCTATTTTACCATGCTGGGCCTACAGGAAAGCAAAAAGTTTGATGTGATTGAAAACATGCTCGACAATTTTGCCTTCCTGATAGATAAATACGGCTTTATCCCGAACGGCAACCGCTCCTATTACCTTACCCGCTCGCAACCACCTTTCTTTTCGATGATGGTTGGCCTGCTTGCTAAAAGCCAGGGCAACCGCATACTTATCAAATATCAGCCACAACTTGTAAAAGAATATAATTACTGGATGCTTGGTGGCACGCAATTAGCCAACAACAAAGCCACCCATCGGGCAGTTCGTATGGCCGATGGCACACTGTTTAACCGCTATTGGGATGAAAGTGACGAGCCGCGAGAAGAATCGTACATTAAAGATGTTGATGCAGCAAAAACTACAAAGCAACCGCTGCCTGTATTTTATCATAACATACGCGCCGCAGCAGCATCGGGATGGGATTTTAGTAGCCGTTGGTTTGATGGTTCGGGCCAGTTAAATACCATACAAACAGCCAATCTTGTACCGGTGGATTTGAATTGCCTAATGTATAATCTTGAACAAACCATTGCGCAAAGCTATAAGCTAAAGGGCAACCAGGCGCAGTACACTGCTTACACCGCCAAAGCCGCACAGCGTAAAAAAGCAATCCAGAAATACTTTTGGGATGAAGAAACCGGCTGGTTTAATGATTATAACTGGACAACGCAACAACAATCGAACATACCTACCCTGGCCGCAGTTTTCCCTTTAGAATTTAACTTGGCTACCCCGGCGCAGGCAGATAAAATAGCAGCCGGCCTGCAGAAAAACTTTTTAAAACCCGGCGGACTGGTTACTACCCTTAACTTTAGCGGCCAGCAATGGGACGCGCCAAACGGGTGGGCTCCGCTGCAATACATGGCGATTGACGGATTGGAAAACTATGGCAAAAAGGCCTTGGCCAAAGACATTACTACCCGTTGGATTACCCTTAACATTCGCGTATTTAAGCAAACAGGCAAACTGCTCGAAAAATATAATGTAGTTGATACAAGCCTTACCGCAGGCGGCGGCGAATATCCCCTCCAAGACGGCTTCGGCTGGACAAATGGTGTATTACTTAAGCTGATGAACAGATATCAGTTTGAGGAGAAAAAGGCGGAGTAATTAACTGATAAAAATCTATAAGGCTTTCGCAATTAGGTATTGATAACTGCAAATCTGGTGACACGTGTTTTTAATCAAATATCACAATGTCGCGCTTTTGACTTTCAGACAGTGAGGATGAGTGTGTGGCAATTTCGACAAATACCTTTACCATATCAGGCTTTGATGTTTCGTTAAATTTTACACTGCTATCAGTTAATAAGATTTTAACTCGGTAAAAAGTCCCCGGTATTTCGGCACTTAGCAATTGGGAATAAAGCTCGGCTGACAATTCTCTTGAGGTGCCCGTTTTTAATAAGTTTAAGGTTGCTTGCACTTTATTAAGTTCCGAAAGATTAGGCCTCCGCATGTAACAAGTATTAAGCTCAATGTACTTTGCAGTATCAATCTTATTTGAAAACTCATACAACCAATCCAAACAAGTCAGCTTTATCCAATGTCCTTTGCGAGAATGTAGTATCGCCTTTACACAGTCAAAATATTTTCCTCTAAAAATCCCAGCTCGAATGGATACTTCAATAGCATCATCTTGTCTTGATGTTTTGCCTTTACAAATATTTTCGTCGATAAATTTGGTATAAAAGTTCTCGTTATTATCCTCTCCCCAGTTATCATAGTAAAAGATAAAGTCCCTCCTCCTGGTATCTTTTGCGAAAATTGCGGCTAACTCGACAAGATCGTATTTATGATTTTGGAAGTCAATCATTTTACTGCACTTAGGATGTTTAGTTATTAATTGATATCACTAAAAATTTTAAAATATATAAGCTTTGTCCAGCATCTACTTCACCGTATAAGTCTTTTTCTCAACCCCTACCCCGGTAATCTTTAATGATTTCCACTTTGTCGGCAGGGCGCTTTTTATTTGAACAATGCCGGTTGGTGTAATATCCAGTCCACCGAAACCCATAAGCATAGCCTGGACAATGCCGCCTGCGCCTGTGGCAAAGTATGGGTTGGTGCCACCTTTGGTTTCGGCAATTACCCGGAACGGTGGATTCAAGTTGGGTTCATAAGCATCCCTAAACCAATGATAGGCTTTTTCACCGTTACCCAAACGGGCGTAAAGCAATGCAAAAACACCTTGGGTCATAGCCGGGGTACCTTCGTTTGGTACACGGGTTTCGTAATACTCAAGGTCTTTTTTGATCTGTGCCGGGTCGGTGATGGCTTTAAGGGGATAAGCCAAAAGGTTTACGTCGGCTTGCTTAATACCTTCGCCTTTGTATTGTGCATGCTCTTGTGTAACGCCGTTTGCCATTTTAAGGATGGGGATGTTATTTGCTACGTTTACCCAATCGCTATCGGCCTTTAAGCCTAGCAATTTAGCAGCCGCAGTGGCATTCATTAAATTGGCCTTCGCGGCAGCATTGGTAAAGGCATTGTTGTCAATATTCTCGGCCCACTCGTCGGCGGCTACTACATTTTTAATATCATAATGGCCCGGGCCATTACGTTCTACGCGGCTTGCCCAAAAATCTGCCGTAGCCGAAAGCAGCGGCCAGCCCTTTTCTCGCAGCCAGTCCTTATCCTGTGTAACACAATAATAGGCCCAAGCAGCATTGGCAACATCGGCACTTATATGGTGCTCAAAGGGGCCGCTCAAGGCCTAGACCGGTGTTTCTTCCACACCGCTGTCGGCGCTTTCCCAGGGGAACATTGCACCCTTGTAGCCATGCGAAAACGCGTTTTTACGCGCTGCATCCAGTCGCTCGTAGCGGTACTCAACCATAGATTTTGCAATCTCGGGATGCAACACCAACATGGCCGGGAACATCCAAAGGTCGGTATCCCAAAAAACGTGGCCATTATAACCTAAACCAGACAAACCCATTGGCGATGGCGACAAAGCAGAGCCCGCCCGCGAGAACGAGTATAAGTGATAAAGCATGCTATGCACATCCTGCTGGGCTTGCGGGTCGCCCTCGATCTGGATATCGCTTTTCCAAAGCTCATCCCAGGCTTTGTTGTGAAATTGTATTAACCTGTCCCTACCCTCAAGCTTCGCAAAAATAGTTAGGCGCTCAGCTTCATTTAACGGGTCGGGGTGGTGTGCCGATGTAATGGACGATCCTGTAACGCCGTACTTATACGTTTGCCCGGCAGCCATGGTCCGGCTAAATTTCATGAGGTGCATGTTGTTGTCCCACATTTCATGAATAACGCGAGGCTCCTTGCCATGCTCCTCGTTAAACAAAAACGAGGTTGATGCGCAAAGCTGCAACTTACCCGTAGGGCTTTTTGCAGTTGATGTGAGCAAACTGATGGTTACATGCGGGCGGTCTATCTCGTTGTAATAGTTCTCTACCTGCTTCAACGCGTCAGGCGCTTCCATAACGCTGGCAGCGGTTATGTTGATGGGCTTTTTGGCCGTTACCGCCACATCCATCAGCACCGTAAAAGGCAATTGCCTTAACGAGTAGTAGGTATATTTTATAGATGCCTTATCACCATAGTCAAAAGATGTTGTCATGGCGGCATGCTGCATATCAAGCTCCTGCTTATAATTGCTTACCATTTTGGCATCGATGCGTTTACCATCAACCTCCAGATACATGTTAAGCAGGTTAAAGCTGTTGAGGAAATTACTTACCCGCCCACGCCCGTACAGATCATAAGCACCAGCCAATACCACGTTCTTTACCTTGAAAGGCTCGGGCGAGGACACAATGCCTATCATCCCATTGGCGGCCGTTATACCGTAGTAGTTTGCAGGGTCAATCTTATCAGCCTTAATTGTCCAGGGGCTTACATTTTGCGCCATTACACTGCCCGCAGCCATAAAGCATATAGCAACGCATGTAAATATGTTCTTTTTCATAATAAGGATAAGGGTTTATTTGATCTTCAACTGCAACTTTTCGTTTACCATTTGCCCAATAACTCGGCCTGTTTGACTGCCTATTACGCAAGCATTGCGGTAATGGATGCCGCCATACACGCGGGAAAGTGCGGCTTCGTTTGCTGCCTGCCTAAAGGAGGTAAACTTTCGGGGCGCGATTCCAAATTCCGATTCAGACGAATCGGTATAGGCTACGTTATCTCCAAAATTATGTGTAAGCACTTCCGCCGCAGCGGCTGATATAACGGCATGCCCGCTAATGTATTCGGGGAAGGGGGGCGTTTGTATATACGGCCGCCAATCAGGGTCAATCAGTTTGGTTATTACGGTTTCGGGGCGCACGCTGTTTGCTCTATACTTTACATACCAGCAGTTAATAAAGGCATCATAAAGCGCTATAGATGTCTGTGTGTATGCCGCCACCGTTGTACCAAAGTCGGCTTTTTTAATTTGGGCGCCCGCACCGGCAATGTTCATCCAGTGGCCACCGGGCGAAAACTTCTTAGTGGCAAATGAGGCATGGCCTATAACGTTTAATTTAAAGGCATTATCATCCCAAAAATCGGCCATGTGGCGCTGATCTTCGTTAAGGCTATCAACCATATTTTTCACCTCAATTACGGCCTTGTAAAATGTGCCTTTTTTATCGGTCATGTTGTAAGCAGGCGGCTCGGGCGCAGGTATTTGTGAAGATGAATCGAGCACCATCGGCCGTATTTCGCCCCAGTGCGGTTCAAGCGCCTGGGCATACATGGGCGGTGTAGGTATCCAGCGGCCATCCTTGCGGGTTACCGTATACTTACTGGCCGACCGTGTTTGAGCGTAGTTATCGCCCTTGCTCCATTTTAAAATATGTTTGGCAACAGAATCGGCATACGTAACGGAAGCTTCAAAGACCGATGATGGCATCCCTGCATCTTTCACCTTTTGCTTTAATTCCTCTACGTAAATCTCCATACTGCCTTCAGGAAAAGTTACGGCATTACCTACCTGGCAAAAAGACAACATGGATGCAAATGGAAAATCGATCTCGGCATCCTTAACCGGCCTTGGTACCGCAGGTAAATGTTTGATTTGCCCGGCGAGCGAGCGGTAATGCTTAGGATCGCCGGCGGCGATAACCTCGTACGCAGCAATGTTGGCATAAGCATAGTTACGGGAAGCAATAACCGGCGGAAAGTTATTTTCAAGCACAATATCATTAAGCTTTTTAACCGTAGTGCGATATAATTCGGGGTTGTGGGTAAACTTTTGGTAGTCGGCCTTTTTGCAGGATATAGCAAACAAAGCAACAAACGTAAGCAGGGTTAACAAACGCTTCATAGTAGTATAAACTGGCAACCCAGTTAGCAATGGTTTAATTAAACAGGTTTTATTGGAAATTAGTGCTAATATAGGCTTTTCCCGTTATTTAAAGGTTTTTGGCGCTTGACTTTGACCACATTTAATGGTTATTTTGCAGGCGTTGAGGCGGCCATCTGCCAGCTGCCTGCAAACCTGGATTAGTGCTACGATTTTATGAAAAAACCTGCCCTTTTTGTAATAGGCCTGCTATTGCTTGCCTTCATCGGTATATATTTTATCATCCCTCAATACATCACTATAAATGCCAAGGTTAAGATAGACGCCACCGACGTAAGGGTTGCCAAATTCATGACCAATGAAAACCGCTGGGCCGAGTGGTGGCCGGGCGATAAACCAAAGCTGCAGCAAAAACAACTTACTTACAATGGCCATAATTACCTGCTTCAAAACGGCACCTTTGGCGGCATGGAGCTTGCCCTGTTATTTGATACTGCCCGCATAAACAGCTACATCAGTATTGCTGCAACCGGCGATGGCGAAAGTGAAGTGATTTGGGCAGTAAAACACCAAAGCAGCATTAATCCATTTAAGCGCATCAAAGAGTTTACCGAAATAAAAAGCCGTCAGCCCGAACTTGACACAATACTGGCGCGCTTCAAGAAGTTCATGCACCAAAACAATAAGGTGTACGGTATTGATGTGTCTTTAGAAAAAATCAAGATCTCAGTAATGATTGCAGGTAATACCGTAACAACGGGTTACCCATCGGCGCAGGCTATATATAAGCTTGCTGATGAATTACAAAAACAAGCCACTGCACAAGGTGCTAAAGTTACAGGGCAGCCCCTGCTCAATGCCGACCAAAGCGGGCCCGACAGCTACCGTGTAATGGTTGCGCTGCCTATTAATAAAGTTATTAAACCAGGTGCCGGGCAGGTGATCAACAAAATGGTGCTTGGTGGTAACCTATTAACCGCAAGCGTTTACGGTGGCCCCAAGACCATTTACAATGCCTTCCGGCAGTTGCGCAACTATCAAAAAGACCACGGGCTTATATCGCCTGCAATGCCTTATGAGGAGCTGCAAACTAACCGCCTCACACAGCCCGATAGCGGCAAATGGGTAACTAAAATTTGCTCACCCATTTATTAATTATTTGGTAACCAGCATCAGTTTACCTTCATAGGTTACAACTGCAAAACCTTGTTTGCTTCCTCCTTTATAAGGGTATAGATGCGTAAGCTCCTGGGCGTTCAGCATGCTATTTATCCAATAATCGGGCATTGCTAATTGCTTTGTTTTGGGATCGTAATGTGTGGTTACCAGGCCAAGTGCATCATACTTGCCCTCATAGGGTACTACCCCCCAAAAGTTACCGCTCAATAAAATTTCACGGCTACCATTGTTAAGCGGTACTATGTTACGGATAGGTGCCTGCTGATACAAATAAGGCATTGGGGTAATAGCCTTGGCATTCAGGATATCGCTTACATAAACACTGCTAAACTCGTTGGCTTCCAGGCGCCCATCTTTTGTAATGCCCTCTTTAAATATCTCTTCCGTAGTTTTATCAGCCATTTTCTGGAAGCTCAAAAATTCCTTTTTCAGAATAGGCAATTCCTGTTCCAAATCATTCTTCGGTCGGAAAGGGTAATACTTCTCTTTGTAAAAGTATGATAATATCAGGTCGTTCTTACCGTCTTTATCAACGTCGTTATTGTATGCATAAAGCGGTTGCGTAGCGGTTACGTTGTATTTATTATTCAGCCCCCAGTTACCCGCTACAAGGTCGGCTTTGCCGTCACCGTCAACGTCGGTAACTATTGCACATTGCCACCAGCCGCTGGCTTTGTCTAACACCGCCGATGAAAGCTTTGTAAGGTTTTTATTTTTGTTTAATAATATCTGTAACGGCTGCCACTCGGCGGCTACGATCAGGTCAGGGGTGCCATCACGGTCGATATCCTGCGCTGATATGCTGTTGATGAATTTGATATCGGTAAGGGCGCTAAAGCGTTTGCTATTTGCAGCGGCGAAATCTCCGTTTCCTTTATTAAGCAGCACAACAGATGCCGGGGCTGCGGTATAATCTTGGAAGGAAAGCGCACCATTCATGAAAAAATCCTGCTTACCGTCGCCATCAAAATCATAGGCAAATACTTTGGCCACCTGTATAGGTAACGCAGGTAAAGCTCTATATTCAAATTCAAAATTGCCTTTGTTAATGTACAACCTTGGTTGCTGGCGCTTCTTAGCATCAATAAAAGGATGGTTGGCTGTAAGCACTATTAAATCGGGCATGCCGTCGGCATTTACATCGGCCCATTGGGCCTCGGTATCACCATAGTCCTTATATGCATCAAAACCTTTTACAGCTACTTTTTTAAAATTACCATCAGCACTACCGGCTAAGATGTATTTTTCCTCTCCTGCAATGCCTCCAACATATATGTCGTCAATTCCGTCCTTATTTACGTCGGCAACCGCAATGGCAGGTGTATGTGGCAGGTAGCTATGTGGTAAAAGATTATAAAAGTTGAAATCGGGCGTTTCAAAAACGGCCTGCGTAGCTAATACTTTTGCGTCTACCGGCAAGTAATTAAATTCACGTGCGTCTTTGATATAGTTGCTTACTAAATTGGTAACATTTTCAGCCGTTTTTGCCTGTGAAGCATCGTACTTAATGGTATTTAAGCCGTTTATCTTGAAATCCTTAATCAGTTGATAACTGTTATCGGGCCATAGCACCATCAATTCCACAGGCTTATCGCCGGGTAAAAATGTAAAGTTTAAAGTTGTGCCCTGCGTGCTTGCATAAGCGGTGCTTGTTTGTATTTCCTGATGATCTACCTGTTGTGCCGAGCGCATAAAGAACTTAGCGCCAATACCATCGGGGTTTGCCTTTGTATACTTCGCCTTAAACTTAAGGAAAGATGGCTTTTTATCTTTTGCCGCATTCTCCATAGTCATGTTGCGGTAGATGAAAGCTGGTGCATCCATGTTGTTGGTAACCAGCTCCAAGTCGCCGTCGTTATCAAGGTCGACAGCTACTGCTCCGGAAGAAATCGAATTGTCGACCATGTCATTTCCGGCAGATACATCATCAAATTTCAGCTTGTCGCCGCCACGGTACAAATAATTATGCACCGATCCTTCGGGCATCAGGTTTATTTTCTCTTTATCAAAAAAGCGGCTTGTTTTAAAGTCCTTCACCACGTTAGGGTCGCCCAGGTACTTCAGGTAATCCATATCATTGAGCCTGCGTTTTATACCGTTCGAAAAAAACATGTCCTTGCGTCCGTCCATATCAAAGTCATGCACAAGGGGCGACCATGTCCAGTCTGTTGCCGACATGCCTGAATACAGGCTGATATCAACAAACTTACGCCCATTACCAACGTTTAACTGCAGGCTGTTTTTTGAGTATTGGTAATAGTAACCTACGCTTACTTCCTGGTTGTATATGTCGAGCGGCTCATCGTTAATGGTAGATTTAAGCGCTTTCATATCCTCGGGAAGCATATCGGTGCTTATTACGTCCACATAGCCATCCTTATTAACATCGGCAAGAGTGTTCCCCATCGAGAATAAGCTGGTATGGCCAAACGCCGTTTTTATTTCTTCTTTAAACGTGCCATTTTGCTGATTGATGTAGTAATAATCCTGCTCAAAAAAATCGTTACTTACGTATATATCGTCCCAGCCATCATTATTAAGGTCGCCCACGCTAACGCCAAGGCCGTAGCCAATTGGTGCCGAATAAATACCCGACCCTTTGGTAACATCAGTAAATTTGCCGTTATCGTTACGGAAAAGATGGTCGCCGGCATCGTGGCTTTCTTTAAAACGAAGCGTGGAGTCGCCGTAGGTATCGTTACTGTGTACGGATGAAGTTAGCAAAAACATATCCAGGTCGCCATCCTTATCATAGTCAAAAAATGATGCCTGGGTAGAAAAACCCGCAAAGTCCAACCCGTATTGCGCAGCCGATTCGGTAAACGTAAGGTCGCCGTTATTAATATAAAGCTGATTTTTACCCTTGAAACCTTTATAGTTTGATACTACACAAAGGTAAATATCCTTAAAGCCGTCCCCGTTAATGTCTACCACGGTAACACCCGTTTTCCAGTTTCCCGCCCCAGATAGGCCAGCCTTTTTCGTGATATCTTCAAACTTTAAGTTGCCTTTATTAATGTAAAGCTTATTACTCTCCTGGTTAGATACGAAATAGATATCCTCTAGGCCGTCATTATTAAAATCGGCAGTAGCAACGCCGCCACCATTGTAAAAATATAGGTAATCGAGTATGTTAACCGAGTCTGTTGGCAGGCTGCGGTTCACAAAATCAACATTGCTTTCTGACGCAGGAAGGATCTTAAATATGCCTTCGCCCGTTTTTTTGCTTTTGCATGAAACGGTTATGCATAGCAAGGCGGCAATGCAAACAACAAGTTGCTTATATGGGTGTGAAGTAAGTTTGTACATTGGTTACAGCTTAACGTAGCTTGTAAGCTTTTAGCTTATCGTCATTAACGCCAAAAAGGTAATACTTTTGTTGCTGACGGTTTTTAATCATCAATGACGAGCGTATTTGCCCCGTTAGTTTAATACCGGTTTTTGACGGTGGAAGATACGTAAATCCTTTGTCAGTATATTTATAAATTTGGCCATAGCTGGCATCTAAACGCCCTACTTCGGGCTTAAAGCCGTAAAAGTTTCCTCCTAAAATTATGGATGGTTTGCCGCTATTGTCGATATCATCAATTAAGATGGTACCCACATTTGATAGCTGCGCATTGTAAGGCAAAGGCTTAACGTTAAACTTGCCGCCCGCCCCCGCAATAAATACTGCCGACGACAAGTAATTCATTTCATGTACTTCGGCACCTTTAAGCGCATCGGCATCAAAAACCTGGTCGAAGGGTTTACCCGCGTAGTCAGCATATTTCAGGTATTTCTTTTTCAGCAAAGGCATCTGCCCTACCAAATCAGGCTTCATGTGGAAAACATAGGCTATGCTATCGTTCTTATACATTGATGTAATGCACTCTTTGGTGCCATTGTTATCAAAGTCCTTAACATATAACTTCATAGGCTGTGTTGCAGATGCTTTAAACTTGATGTTCTGCCCAATGTTGCCCGCAACTATATCCAGTTTGCCGTCGGCATTTATATCTGCAACTTGCAGGGCGCTCCACCAGCCTTTGTAATTATCAAGCTGTTTGTCTTCGGTAAAGCTGCCTTTGTTATTTTTATAGACCTTGATGCCCATCCAGTTGCCGGCCACAACAAGGTCGGGGTAGCCATTGTTGTCCAGATCGGCCCATTGGGCGGCAGTCACCATACCTAATTTATTATCTGCTCCAAATACCTTTGCAGATACATCGGTAAAGTTGCCTTTGCCGTCGTTATGTAACACAAACGATTGTGGTGCCTCGCCATAGGTTTTTGGTACACTGCGACCGCCTAAAAACAAGTCCAAGTGCCCATCCTTATCATAATCGGCTGCAACGATAACTGAGGCGTTTACCGAGAGGCGAATACTTTTTTGCGGGTTGCGGTGCAGGTTGCCCTTACCATCATTTTCGAAAAAGCGTGGCAGGTAAATAGGGTCGCCAGGTTCATCGGCATTGCCGCCGACCGCAACAATTAAATCCTGGTCGCCGTCGCCGTCAAAGTCGCCAAAAACGGCACCGGCATTTTCCAGGTAAACCTGCTTTTCAAAATCCTCCGGAATGTAGCGCTTAAAGCGACCGTTTTGCTGCTGGATATATATGGCGGCGGGCGTATCCTTTGATCCTCCAAAATAAAAATCATCTAAACCATCACCATTGATATCGCCTTTGGCCATATAAGGGTTCTCGGTTGATAGCATTTGCAGCATCAGGCGCTCGTTGTCAAAATCAATAAAATGGTCTTCAACATGCATGGGCACGTTATCGAATAGAGTGCTTGCAGTTTCTGTAAATAGCGTTGAAGCCGAAGGTAAATCGTAATTGTATTGCGCAGTTGCATCTGCCGCTTTGTAACTGTAAACCTTATTAGCCTTTACGTTTTTTATTACCTGATATTTGCCGCCCGGCCATATAACCTGCAGCGAATCTAAAACATTAACCTTCCCCAACCCGATAGTGAGCAAATTGGGCGATGTACTACTTTCAAAACCCCGTGTTGGCTGATGGTAATAAACAACCGATTTATCTTTTGAGAAAGCCTTTACCGTTGTTCCCACCCCAAAAGTATTGGCGGAACTGCCTGTTAGCTTTAACTGAATATAATTGTTCCCCAATTTATTGGCGTTGTTTTTATAAATAAATAGCGGGCTGTTTACGTTATTTACAATCAGGTCATTATCGCCATCGCCATCCAGATCGCCGTAGGCTGCACCGTTGCTGAACGATGGCTTGTCCAGCCCAAACTCTTTAGCCTTATTGGTGAATGTAAGGTTGCGGTTATTGAAAAAAGCGTAGTTAACCGTAGGAGTCGAGATCATTTTATTAGAAAACTCCTTGTAATCGAACGACCGTTTTTCAGCAATTTTATCCATGCTTTCCCTATTCCCCAAAAACTCTATATAATCCTGATCGGTAAGGTCTTTATAAATACCGTTTGATACAAATATGTCTTTCCAGCCATCGTTATCCATATCAAAAAACAAGGCCCCCCAGCTCCAGTCGGTCGCTGCAACGCCTGCACTAAAGGCTATTTCAGAAAAGCTGCCATCGCCGTTATTTAGCTGCAGGCAGTTTTGCATGTACTGGTTAAAGTAGCCATCGTTTTGTTTGAGTTTAATTACGTCAAATGATTCGAATGATGTCATTTGCTTCAGGCGTTTATCGCCTTCCGGGAGCATCTCTGTGGTAAAGATGTCAGGGTGCCCGTCGTTATTAATATCTGCAATGTCCGACCCCATTGATGCCAGGCTCAGGTGGCCCATCTCGTATTGGACATCTTCCTTAAACGTGCCATTCTTTTGGTTGATATACAGGTAGTCGCGTTCAAAGAAATCGTTGCTTACATAAATGTCAGGATACCCGTCATTGTTAAGGTCGGCTACAGAAACGCCCAAACCAAAACCAATATCGCTGGAAAAAATGCCCGCCTGCTGGGTCACATTGGTAAAATGCCCGCCATCGTTACGGTACAGTCGGGCACCGCCCAGGGTATCGACAACCGCACGCAAATTTTTACTGAAGTCAAAAGCACCAATCGGCTTAAAAGAATTATTCAGGACGAAGCAATCAAGATCGTTGTCATTGTCATAATCAAAAAATATAGCCTGTGTGGACAGGCCGTTATCTACCAACCCATATTTTTCGGCTTCTTCGGTAAAAGTGCCGTTGTGCTGGTTGATGAAAAGCTCGTTGCCCTTACGGTCAATTATGTTGCCGCTATGGCAAACATAAATATCCAGCCAGCCGTCGCCATTGATATCAACCATGGTTACGCCCGTGCTCCAGTACTTGGTGCCCTTTACGCCGGCTTTGTCAGTAATATCCTCAAACTTCCAGTTGCCTTTGTTAAGGTATAGCTTGTTACCTCCCTGGTTGGATGTAAGGTACACATCGTTTAAACCATCGTTATTGATATCACCAATGGCTACACCGCCGCCGTTGTAATAGTTGCGAAAGGTGAATACATTGGTACGGTCCTGGTCATTAAGCTGGTTAATGAAATTAATGCCCAGGGTATCATTTTGCTGCAGCGAAAATAATATATCATTAGCGCCTTTTTTATTACAAGAGGCACACGCAGCCGTTAAAATTAGTAGGGGTAAAAATAATTTTTTAAACATTAGGCCGAGCAGAAAAAACAAACGTAGCGAATTTCTTCGCTACGCCTTAAATCAAATATAACTAATTGAAAACCGGTTTCCTGGTTAGTAACCCGCGTTTTGTTTCAGGTTAGGGTTGGTATCAACCGCACGCTGAGGTATCGGGTATAGTGTACGTGTTTTGTCTGATGCGTTTGGACGCTGATCAACCGGATCATTGAATTTACCAAAACGGATCTGGTCATTCCTTCTCCAGCCTTCCCAGTACAACTCACGGCCACGCTCTGCAAGCAGGTTAGCTTCGGTAACTGAACCGAAAGGAGCCACACCACGAGGCGTGCGTACCGAGTTAACCAAGGCTAAAGCTGTTTGGCCTTGCGGATCAACACCGCCACGGAAAATAGCTTCTGCTTTTTCAAGCACAACATCGGCATAACGTAGTATTACGTAGTCATTTGATGAGTTATCATCGTTGACTGTACCGTTAGCAGCCGGCTGCGGGAAGTATTTGAACACGCGGATACCTTGCGCCTCTGTAGAAAAGTTGAGGTTTACTTCTGGAGTAAAGATCAACGGCTGGCCGCTACGTTGGGTTAATGCTTTGCCACCCGGACCAAACTGCTGACCTACAGCAAAGCCTGCTCTCAAACCAATAAGGTTTGTTAAGCCTGGGTAAGCAACACCACGGCGCTCATCTGTCGACTCGAATGAGTTGTAGAAATCGGCAAGTGTGGTGAAACCGTTCCAACCATCTGGTGTCTGGTTGTAGTGTAACTCCATTCTCCAACGGTTTTTGGCCGATGCCGGTGCACTGGTAGTGGTGTTATAAAAACCAAAGATGTTACCTTTAGACATCTCAGAGTTGTCCCAAGCAAAATCCTGGAAGTATTTACCGGCAGGCTCCAAAGTGTAACCTGCAGCTGTTACCTTATTTGCATACTCAATAACCTTGTTCATATCTGCCTGCGCAAATGTGAACGGACCACCCACTGTTGCAGATGTGTAAACAGCACGGTTTAGGTAAACTTTTGCTAACAATGCCTGTGCAGCAGCTTTATTAGCCACACCAATGTTAGCTGTGGTTGCCGGCAGGTTTGTTTCAGCATATTCTAAATCTTTAATGATGTAATCTGTAGCCTCGCTGCGTGTTAATACTGTAGGTATTGATGACGCAGGTGCTTTAGGATCACGTATTGGCTGCTGGCCAAAAAGGTCAACCACCTGGAACATGAAGTATGCACGTAAAAATGCTGCTTGCGCTTTGATGTTTACATCAGTAGCATCTTCAAATACCTTTGTAGCACGGAACACACCAATGTTAAGCTGATCCCAGGTATCGTTGATCTGGTTATGCAGCGGTGTCCAGGTGTGGGTATGCAGCTTGCGCCAGGTACCAAAGTCACCCCAGTCAGTACCACGTGTAGGGCCCATCATTTCATCTGTTGAGTGCTCCTGTAGTGCGTACGTATTTGCCTGATCGGTTTGTCCGTATAATTGTGAGTAAACACCCGCCAATTGCTCGGCGCCGGCGTTGTCGCCGTATAGGGATTTTGAACCGTATAATTTCTCATCCAGTTTGGCGCAACCCATTGCTGCCATGCAAGCTAAGCTTAATAAGGCCGCCTTCGAGATTATATTTTTCTTTTTCATATTATTAAAAACTTGCATTTAAGCCCAATGTAAATATTCTTGCTTTAGGATAAGCGGTATAATCGATACCCCTTGAAGCAACCTGATCTCTTTGTTTATCTGTGTTGATCTCCGGATCAAGACCTGAGTAGTTTGTAATCAGGAACAAGTTTTGGCCGGTAACTGACAAACGTAACGATTTAAACACGCTTTCTTTCAATGGGAAAGTATAACCCAATGTAGCATTGCTCAACCTCAGGAAGTCACCTTTTTCAAGGAAACGGGTTGATACCTCGCCAGAGTTAAGCGGGTTCTCGTTGCTTGTAGCAACATCTTTAGTTACGTTACGGCCACTTAGCAAGTTGCCTTTAAAGAAGAAGGCGTTTGCGGTGTTGTTATAGATATAGAAACCGGTTGCAGCGTTCAGGAAGAAGCTTAAGTTCCAGTTTTTATAAGTAAAGTTGTTGGTTAAACCAGCGGTGAATTTAGGGTTAGGGCTGCCTTGTAGTGATGACACGTCCAAACCGTTAGGATATATACCAAAACCGTTTGCATCTAAACCTGCATAGTTAGGCACGTTAAATGTAAACAATGGTACACCATTAGTAATCAACTGTGAAAATGCACCTGAAAGACCCTGACCATCGATGTTACCTGTGATGATGTAGTTTTTGAAGTTCGACAAGGTATTTTTGATAAAGGTCATGTTGTAGTTAATATCCCATGAAAAATCTTTACCCTGTACTGCTGCAAAGTTTAAACCTACCTCTAAACCTTTGTTGATTACGTTACCATCAAGATTTCTGTAAATCCTTGAAGAAAGGGTTGGTTGTGCAATATCCTGGAAGAATAGAAGGTCTTGAATAGATTTGTTAAAGTAATCAACAGTACCTGTTAAGCGGCCTTTGATGATCGAGAAGTCGATACCTGCACCATAGGTGGTGTTGGTTTGCCATTTCAAATCAGGGTTTGGCTGATACAAGTAAGCAGTACCGCCCGAGTTGTTGATAATTTGCTGAACCGGAAGTGATGCATAAGCAGGTATTTCTTGGTTACCTGTTTTACCCCAGTTGATCCTCAAACTTAAATCGTCAAAGAAACCACCTTTTGGCATAAACTCTTCATTGCTGATGCGCCATTTAACAGCTGCAGCAGGGAAGTTACCATACTTGTGGTTAGCACCAAAACGGCTTGAACCATCACGGCGAATTGTACCCGTGATTATGTATCGATCTTTGATTGAGTAGTTAACACGTGCAAAATATGATTGCAGTTTGTAGCTCGAGCTATCGCCCACCGGTACAGGCAGGTGTTGCTGGAAGTCGTTGTAATCTTTAACTAATACACCCGGCTGTGATGTTTTAAAGCCGAACTGGTTATCGTTGAAGTTTTTAAATGTTTGGTAAGAGTAACCTGCCAATACTGTTAATGAGCTGTTATCTTTCCACTTTTTATCATAGTTTAAGGTATGCTCAGTAGTATAGTTGGTTAGTTTGTTATTTTGGTAAATAGCGGTACCATTACCGGTTGGTGATGGGTAGTTTACCTGTCTGATACCGATTGCATCAGTGAAACCCACAATCTTAGGATCATAGAAAGTTTTTCTTAAACCACGAGATATATCAGCACCGAAGTTGCCTTTGTATGATAAGCCTTCAAGAAGCTTAACGGTCATGGTTAAGTTGTTTAAGTAGCGGTTGATGTTATCGCGGTCATCAATATGATCCAATAAAGAAACCGGGTTACGGAAACCGTTACCGTTTGGATAACCATCCGCATTGTAACCGTTTAAGTTAAAATAGCGGCCCTGGTCGTCAAACACAGGTGCAGTTGGGTTAAGCTGGATAGCTGCACCCACAAGGCTACCGTTAAAGCCCGCGTTATTTGTGATAAGCGCGTACTGGTTTTTAACGTTTGAGTAAGTTGATTGCAAATCGAATTTTAAACGCTCATTAAAAAATGATTTTGAAGCGTTGATACGTGCATTTAAACGCTTTAAGCCGGTATTTTTAATAATACCTTTTTGATCATCATAACCGATAGATGCGCGATAGCTGGCAGTATTACCTGCGCCGCCAAAGCCTACGTTATAGTTTTGTGAGATTGCAGTGCGGTAAATTTGTTTTTGCCAATCTGTATCGCCGCCGTAATCAACACCGCCTGCAGATACCGGGCCTGCGTTTGCGCCAACTGCTGCAACTGCAGCCAGGAACTGGTCGCGGCCAAGCACATCATAGCGGCTTGCCGGGTTAGCCAAGCTTACGTTTGATGAAAACTGTACACCCTGACCTTTACGGCCTTTACGTGTAGTAATCAAAATTACACCGTTTGCACCACGCGCACCATAAATAGCGGCAGATGATGCATCCTTAAGGATTGAAATGTTTTCGATATCGGCCGGGTTTAAGAAAGCCAATGGGTTACGGGCAGATGAGCTACCTGCACCAACGCCATAGCCGCCGCTTGTACCGCCGTTATCCAATGGAATACCGTCAACTACATATAGGGGGCCATCGCCTGAGCGGATTGAACCTGCACCACGAATGTTGATTTGTGCACCTGCACCAGGCTCACCGCTTGATGGCGTTACCTGCACACCCGCAACGCGGCCCTGCAATAACTGGTCTGGCGTAGCAATAACACCTTTGTTAAAGTCTTTTTGGCCCAGTGATGATACGGAACCTGTAGCATCTTTTACCCTTTGCGTACCGTAGCCTATTACAACTACTTCGTTAAGGTTTGTGCTGGCCGATTCCATGCTTACATCAATTGATGTACGGCCATCGATGCTTACTGTTAAGCGATTGTAACCGATGTAAGATAATACCAGGCTGGTTGTGTTTGCAGGCACCGAAAGCCTGAAAGTACCATCGGTAGCAGTAAGCGTACCGGCACCACCGGCAGTACCTACAGATACCCCAATTAACGGCTGCCCGTCTTTCTTGTCGGTTACTTTACCTGTAATTGTTTTGTTCTGCGCAAAAGCAGGCTGCACAAGCAGACAGCTCAAAGCAAAAAAACATAAGGTGAGTAAGTGTTTAAATTGCATAGTTTGTGGTTTAATTGATTATTGGTTATAAGCTTTTTATATCACAGCAAAGGGCGCAAAATGGCATGTATGTAAATAACCCTGTCGAGCAAACAATTATTTAAAGCGGCATTACGGCCCTGAACACGAAAAAATTTATCAGTAACTGGTTTATAATTTTAGCCTTCTCACTGGCTTTAATATCTGTCGGCAATAACTCAAACACGATATCTATTACAAATATGTGTCTAATCCTCTTTATTAACTACAACGTACGCCCATTTAAAAATTTTTATAAGCTTTATAAACAGTAAAATGCTGATTATTAGTAGTATAATCCTAAAAAAATGACTAAAAATATAAACTTTTTTAGGGTATTTAGGCCGCTTTTCAATTGAATTATTCCTTTAAGATCGCCTAATTAAGGACTCCATAGCATCATAAATCTACAGGTGCAACCGCCTTTATACCCATTATGCACTGCTCAAATTGTTCAGGGTTTTTCGCCTTTGCTTTAACGCGCATTTTATACACGTAAATGGTATTTACAGAGTATTCCAGGATTTTGGCAATGGTTTCGTTATCATCAATGCCAAGACGTATGAGTGCGAAAATGCGGAGGTCGGTGTTCAGCACTTCGTCTTCCTGTGGCCATATCTGGTCCTTTTCGTCGAACAAAGAATTAAACACCGGAATAAAATTAGGGAAGATTTTTAAAAAGATGTGATCGAAACTGTGGTATAGTATTGCCCGCTCATTTTTGATGTTGATGTTATTGATGATGGTACGGATATCATCATACTTTTTGATGGACAACTTGGTGTCGACAGACATCTTTAATTTTTCGAGCTTGAGTATATAGCCCGAAATGATTTTAAAAAACTGCCCGATATATTCTTCTTTAATATGAGCATCTTCGAGCAGGCGATGGTTTACTCCTTTTAACTGCGTATTTTTTTCTTCAATTATACGCTCCTTCACCTTAAGCCTGCCCAACTGCTTGTATATCATTACAGCGAACCAAACAACTAATGAGGCCAGCGCGGTTATAGCAAGCAAATATTTCAGGATGGTACGCTTTTCACTTTCGGTGTGGTTTATCTCGGCGGCTGCTACCAATGGTAGTATAGCCCCTATCTGCAATTTGCGTTGCCTGGCTCCGTAAAAATCGGCATCGGCTTTGGCCAGTTGTATAAAGCTGTAAGCATCTTTTGTATTTCCCGTTTTATACAATTGTTCTGACAGGGTAAAAAGCGCCATGTTTTCTTTGGTTGATGATCGCAAATCGGCTACTGCCGACTGCATCAACATGGCTGTCCCCTGTTCCTGCTTGCCTTGTCTTAAATACATTTGGCCCAGGGAGCAGGCAATCATGGCCCGGAGATGCATTGATATAGGCATATTAGGCGCAAGCAGTTTTGCCAGCTCGGCCGATCCCTTTTCATGATCGTTAGCCAGCATATATTTAAGGCCGGTGTAATATATGCGGTTTACCAAACCAGGCTGTGTAAGACCTATAGCCGAATCGATATATGCCCGAGATGCCTGCATGTATTTGGGCGCAAAATATTTATCGGCATTAAATTTTGAAAGGTCGCTATTGCAACGATACATGATAAAGTAATACTCAACCTTCATGGAATCGTTAAGCAGTTTTGGATTTACGTTATTCATGCAATCAAACGTTTCCTTAAACATGCCCGACGAAAGCAGGATAAAGCCAAGTTTTATCTGGCTGTAGTAAGCCCTGGACATATCGTTCATGGCAATGCTTAAGTCTTTAAGCTTGTTTACATAAACATAGGCCGAATCGTACTGGTACGAGCGATACTCGTCGTACAGTTTTACACAAACATCGTATTGGGCGCCATAATCGGCTGATGATAAAGCAGCTCTGCGCTGCTTTAATTGACGTATGCGGGCTTCTTTGGCGTTATTGTACACTTCCTTTTTGCCGATTTCTGCTTTAAGAGCATTTAGCAAGCTATCATTTCCCGCTACACAAATAGCAGGGCAAACAAGCAAAAACACCATTAAATATCGACGAAGCATACAAATAAAATTATTTACAAAAGCGAGCAGACTAATAAGTGAATACTAATTCAAGAAACTCTCCCTACCACCAAACAACAGCATCTGCCAGGGCAATATGGTAGAAATATCAGTAAATAAAAATAGGTTTATAATTGGTTAATTACCTATGGTAATATTAAGGATAATTAGGCACAAATTAATTGGAAGCGGCATTATTGCGAAAAAGCTAATAGAAAAGCCTGCGCTTTAAAAATAAACGCAGGCTTAGTGTATTACAATCAGATTATGGTAAAAAATTAATAGCCAAAGCCAAATTGAAGTGTTGGTAAAGCTAGTTCACAGGTGCTAATAATCTGCCAAAACAACAATGTTATCGCTTATAGCTGATATTTTTTCGAGGCCCTTTAGGAAGCTCAGGCCTACTACAAAACTAAAACCCGCAACGTGCCCGCCCATTTCCTTAATTAATTCGCTGGTTGCGGTGACAGTGCCGCCGGTTGCCAAAAGGTCGTCATGTATAAGAATGCGGTTGCCGGGCTCAAAGGCATCAGTATGTATTTCTATAGTGGCAGTACCATATTCCAGCTCGTAAATTTTTTGGTTTACGCTATAAGGTAGCTTACCTGCTTTGCGCACCGGTATAAAAGGCACCCCTAACTTGGTAGCCATCGTAAGGCCAAATAAAAAACCACGGCTTTCGATACCTGCAACGGCATCTATCTGCATATCCTTAATCTTATCCAGAAAAGCAGTGCTTATGGCATCGCACAAAACAGGGTCTTTAAGTATGGGCGTAATATCTTTAAATATTATTCCGGGCTTTGGGAAATCATGTATATCACGAATAGCTGACTTTATTTGCTGCTCAATCATTTAAAAACTAAATAAGGCCCAATTTTACGCAAAATATTGGCATCAAGTATGGCTACATTGGCCAAATCATCAATGGAAGCGTATTTACCATGCTGGTTACGATATTCAATGATTGCGTTTACCTGCTTATAATTTAAATATGGCATCAACCGCAACTTATCAAAACTGATGGCATTAATATCAATCTTACGGATCAGCGCCGGGTTCACTTTAAGCTGTCCGCTTATTTCACGATACTTAACATCGTCTAACCCGTAAACTTCTTTTAGCTGCTCCTTGTTGATGAAACCGCCCAGCCGCTCGCGGTAATATAAAATGCGTTTTGCAAATGCGGCACCAATACCGTCTAAGGCAGTAAGCGCAGCCGAATCGGCTTTGTTGAGCTCTATTATTGGTTTTGCAACGGGAGCATCGGGTATATCGACAAAAGGTTGCAGTGCCTTATAGTCTGCCGGGCTTATGCCATATATTTTTTTGAGGTCGGTTGGCTTGTAAAACCGACCGCCTTTAGCCTCGTAATTTTTGATGATAGCTATTTGCTTATCGCTTAGCCCAAGTTGCAGCCATTTTACTACCGGCAAGCTATTGGGGTTAAACTTAAACAGTTGCTTTTTGGGTCGGCTTTTTCCGTCGGTAGCCAAGCCCGAGTTAGCTTTGTTGAGTTGCGCAAGGGCAGCGTTAAACTCCGCTGCATTTATTGTAGTATCTTTATGCAACCATTGAAGAGCGTAGGGTGCCGCAAGCACCATTGCGATGAGCAGCAACATTACAACCATGCCGTTCCACTCCTTTTTAGTGAGCGATAGGTAATTTTTGACGTACTGCTTCATTGAAGATGGTTTTCCAAGCTGTAAAGTAAATAATTTTAGACACTTTTATTGCGTTTTAACCCAGCATGAAAATAATAACCACCGAAGAGTTTGCAAAAGCAACTAAACTGGATAAGCTTAAGATGCCAGGTTTGGCCGCGTTGCTGATGGAGCTGATGAAAATAAACCAGGTAAACGATTTGTTTGCCCAGGCGCAGCCAAAGCAAGGCCCCGAGTTTGTTGATGCCATTTTAAAAGGCTGCGGTATTGATATTGAATTTGACGAACGCGAATTAAAAAACATACCCAAGGACGGTAGCTTTATAGCAATTGCCAACCACCCGTACGGTGGTATTGAAGGCATGGTTTTATTAAAAATGCTTACCATGGTAAGGGCCGATGCCAAGCTAATGGCCAACTTTATCTTGAAAAAGATCCCAAACCTGGCCGACTATTTTATTGCTGTAAACCCATTTGAGAATGTTGAGCATTCATCAAGCATAAGCGGTTTAAAAAATACGCTCGAGCTTTTAGCAAACGGAACGCCAATCGGAATATTTCCAGCCGGCGAAGTATCAACATTTAAAATAGAGAAGAAAGAAATTACTGATCGCCTTTGGCACCCGGTAGTGGGTAAAATTATATCCAAAGCTAAAGTCCCTGTCGTACCAATATACTTCCACGGCAATAATGGGTTGTTGTTTAACTTGCTGAGCATGTTGCACCCTACCCTGCGTACTGCCAAACTGCCCTCAGAGTTATTTAACAAGCAAGGCCACACTATAAAACTGCGTATTGGCAAGCCTATTAAATTTGCGGACATACCTGATAACAATAACAGTGCAAAGGTGCTTAATTACCTGCGTGCAAAAACATATGCATTAGGCGCAGGCCTTGAGGATGAAAAGAAGATATTCAGCGCCCGCAACTTATTTAAGGTAAAAAAGCTACCTGAAGCCATAACACCTGCCGTTAGTCCCGAAAAACTTGAAAAAGAAATTGAGCCTTTACGCGAGGTCTATAAAATATGGACAGAGAAAAACTACGAGGTTTTTATTACGCCAAGTAATTTGATACCCAACGTAATTCGTGAAATCGGTCGACTGCGCGAAATCACTTTCAGAGAGGTTGGAGAAGGCACCAACAAGGAAATTGATCTTGACGGATACGACATTTACTATCATCACCTGTTTATTTGGGATGTTGAAACCAAGATGATAGTGGGTGCCTACCGCATTGGCTTGGGCGACGAAATATTTTACAGCGTTGGCAAAAAAGGTTTTTATATAAATGAGTTGTTTAAAATAAAAGAGCAATTTACGCCGGTGCTTAAAAAGAGCCTTGAGTTGGGCCGCTCGTTTATACGGAAGGAATATCAAACCAAACCGTTGCCTTTGTTTTTGTTGTGGAAGGGTATCCTAAAATATTTAATGGATAATCCGCGTTACCGTTACCTTATTGGCCCGGTAAGTATAAGTAATTCGTTCAGCACGTTTTCAAAATCCCTTATTGTTGATTACATCAACCGCAATCACTTTGACCATGAAATGGCGCAGTATGTTAAGCCGCGTAAAAAATTCAAAGTTGATTTTGATAATATCGACACGGATGCCTTGTTGGCAGGCGAGAATACTTTTAAAGGGTTGGATGCACTTATATCGGAGGTGGAAACCAACAGCATGAAGGTACCGGTATTGTTGCGCCAGTATGTTGCGCTTAATGCAAAAATTATAAGCTTTAATATCGATCCTAAATTTGCCAACTGCCTTGATGGCTTCCTAATGCTTGATTTGCAAAAGGTGCCGCAGGATATGTTGGAAAAGTTGGGCAAGAACCTTTAAGCTGCTAATGAAAACAACAGGCTGCTATCTTGGTTTAAATAATAATTGAATTAAACTTAACAAATTATGGCAACCACACCGGAGGAACAAGACGATATGCTGCAACAGGACGATCAACTGGAGCAAACCGAAAATGATGAGCAGATGAGCCAGCAGGATATTCACTCAAACGGGTTCGACGAAACTAATGAACCTATTGGTGAAACTGATGAAACACCGCAAGCCGAGCAGGCTTATGATGCGGCCGAGCCGTCATACACCCTTAACCTGGGCGACGATACCGACCCGAATAAAGAGTAGGTGTTTACTGGCATTGAAATTTAAGAATAAAACAAGCCCGCTGCTTATGCAACGGGCTTGTTTTATTATAGGCAATGAAAAGGGTGAAGCTCGGTTAAAATATTTATTTTAGGTGCTTAATATTCCTACTAATGCCCTACAATAAAAATGCGTTCGATGCATTGCGTATTTTACTTTGCCTTTTTGTGTTTGTTTCCCATGGCTATTTGTTAGCCGGTATCGACGACACCGAACCGCTTAAGGTATTTTCAAAAGGGCAGGTTAATTTAGGCAACATTGGCGTAGCAGCCTTTTTTGCGCTCAGCGGATTTTTAATTACAGCCAGTTTTACACGCACAGCAAATCCGCTACGCTTTTTGTATAACCGTGTACTACGTATATTGCCCGGTTTTTGGGCTTGCTTGTTGGTTACCGCATTTATTTTGGCACCCGCTATGCATTATTTAAATAATGCAACCTTTGCCAATTTTAACTTTTTGCAGCCGGGTGGTTCTTTGTCGTTCGTAAAAAATAATGCGTTGCTATCAATTGGCCAGTGGGGCGTGAGCGATGCAACCGCAAAAAGCTATTACCAAGCGTCAATCAACGGGAGCCTCTGGAGCCTTTAACCGGAAATGCAGTGCTATGTAATGACGTGCATAGCAGGCTCATTTGGCTTATTCAATAAAAATAAGGTTGCGTTCTTAATCTTGTTGGTTTTTGTATATGTAGTTTATGCAGTTAATATTTACGATGATAGTCACAAGATAGGGCCAGCAATTTTAACTTTATCCAATGCCCGCCTTTTATACACATCTTATTTATGTGGAATGGCGCTATATATATTTCAGGACCGTTTGGCTTTAGATATAAAGGGCTTGGCAT
The DNA here is from genome assembly GCF_007846085.1 of Mucilaginibacter pallidiroseus. Lineage (GTDB taxonomy): Bacteria > Bacteroidota > Bacteroidia > Sphingobacteriales > Sphingobacteriaceae > Mucilaginibacter > Mucilaginibacter pallidiroseus. The sequence goes on along the minus strand of NZ_VOEJ01000004.1, from coordinate 336,414 downwards.
TTTTATTATTGCTGTCGCTATTACTTATCAGGAACGGCGGATTCAATATTGCTGCTCCTGCCTTAATTGCCATTTTGGTTGTAAAAGGCTTCTCGACCTTTACGCTTAATGTAAAATACGATATATCTTACGGCTTATACATTTACGCCTTTCCTGTACAGCAACTTATACTCACAAATTTTGTCAAATCGCTTGGATTTCCAGGTGCCATGGCATTAGCATTATTGCTTACCTGCGTTTTAGCTTTTTTAAGCTTTGTGCTTGTTGAACGACCGTTTCTTCGTCTTAAGAGGATTGACATTAGAAAATCATGATTTAAACTGCAAACGGGAGCCGCAATCACCTGCTTTATTTTTCTGACTTTAGTTAGCCTCCAATAATTACATCCTTTCAGCTTTAACACGCAAATCCTATCTTTGCCGGATAATGAAAATATCATACAACTGGCTTAAGCAATTTATTGATACAGATAAAACCCCCGAGGAGGTTTCGCAGATACTAACAGGCACCGGTTTGGAGGTGGAGAGTCTTGAAAAAGTTCAGGCTATCCCGGGCGGGTTAGAAGGCCTTGTAATTGGTTATGTGAAGGAGTGTATTGACCACCCTAACAGCGATCACCTGCATATCACAAAGCTTGATGTTGGCGGCGATGCCGACCTGCAGGTGGTTTGTGGGGCGGCCAACGTTGCTGCCGGGCAAAAAGTGGTAGTGGCCACTGTGGGCACAACAGTATACCCTACAGCCGGTGAACCGTTTAAAATAAATAAATCGAAAATACGTGGTGAGGTTTCTGAAGGTATGATATGTGCCGAAGATGAAATTGGCTTGGGTGCAGACCACGCCGGCATCATGGTGCTACCGGCCGACGCTCCTGTAGGCACACCCGCCAAGGAATACTTTAAACTGAATGACGACTACATGTACGAGATTGGCCTTACGCCAAACCGTGCTGATGCCGCATCGCACCTGGGAACTGCCAGGGATATCGCTGCATACTTAAAAATTGGCGTTACCAAACCCGACGTAAGTGCATTTAAAGTCGATAACAATAATAGCCCAATACAAGTTGTGGTTGAGAACGAAGCTGCGGCTCCACGTTACTCGGGCGTGAGCATATCGGGCATCGAAGTAAAAGAATCACCCAAATGGCTTAAGGAGCGCTTGGCCGTTATTGGGGTACGCAGCATCAATAATGTTGTTGACGTTACCAACTATGTATTGCATGACCTGGGCCAGCCCCTGCATGCCTTTGATGCGGCCACGATTACCGGCAACAAGGTTATTGTTAAAAATGTAGCCGAGGGTACTGTTTTCAAAACCCTTGACGATGCCGACCGCAAATTGAATGCAGATGACCTGATGATTTGCAATGCTGAAGAACCGATGTGTATTGCCGGTGTGTTTGGCGGTGCAAAATCGGGCGTAAGCAATAGCACTACCGATATATTTTTGGAAAGCGCTTACTTCAATTCGGTATCGGTACGTAAAACAGCCAAAAGGCATGGGCTAAAAACAGATTCGTCTTTCCGTTTTGAACGTGGTACAGACCCGGACATGACAGTTTTTGCGCTGAAACGCGCTGCGCTGTTGATACAGGAAGTTGCAGGTGGTGTAATCTCATCAGAGATATTCGACCATTACCCTAACCCAGTTGCGCCTTTTGAAGTTGAGGTTACTTATCACAATATCGACAGGCTGATCGGCAAGGCCATCGGCAACGGCACTATAAAAAGCATCTTAAAGGCTTTAGATATCGAGATAGTAGCCGAAACCGAAGCAGGTCTATCACTTAAAGTGCCGCCATACCGCGTAGATGTTACCCGTGAGGTTGACGTAATTGAAGAAATACTGCGTCTTTATGGTTACAACAATATCGAGATCCCTACGCAGATAAGGGCATCGTTAAACAATTCGGTAAGGCCTGAAAAAGACACGGTTCAAAATCATATATCTGATATTTTAACCGCAAACGGATTTAACGAGATCCTTGCAAACTCGCTAACAAAGCTTGCCTACTCGGATGATCCGGATCATGCTGTAAAAATAGTGAACCCGCTAAGCAGTGACCTGGACGCTATGCGCCAAACATTGCTATTCTCGGGTCTGGAAGCTATTGCCTACAATCAAAACCGCAAAGCTGCCGACCTTAAACTTTACGAGTTTGGCAAGATATATAACCATATTGAAGGTAAATATGTAGAAGCGCAGCGCTTTTCTATCTTCATGACAGGTGCCAAACAGGGCGAACAATGGAACCAGAAGCAAGCGGGTGTATCTTTCTATAATCTAAAAGCCGTTGTTGATGGTTTGTTAAAAAAACTTAACATAAGCGATTACACTACTGAAGATATCAGCACTAATAATTTCGCTTACGGTTTGCAATATCTGCGCGGCAATAAAATGCTGGTTAGCTATGGCGCAGTAACTGCTGCAGCACTTAAAAAGGCTGATGTAGATAAGGAAGTGTTTTATGCTGATTTCAATTTCGACCTGATATTGCAGCTGGTGCGTAAAAACACAATTGTATACCAGGAAGTGTCAAAATTCCCGACGGTGAGGCGCGATCTGAGCATGCTGGTTGATACGGCTGTTACTTTTGCCCAGCTAAAGCAAATTGCGCAGCGTACAGATAAAAAATTATTGAAAGATGTGAACGTGTTTGATGTTTACCAGGGCGATAAATTACCTGCAGGCAAAAAATCATACGCGTTAAGCTTCATTTTACAAGACACCGAAAAAACCCTTACCGATAAGGCGATTGATGCTACGATGCAGAAATTAATTTATAACTTAGGCAAAGAAGCCGGAGCGGAAATAAGGAAATAGTGGATAGTGAGTGGTTGATTAGTGAATAGTTTTACGTTTAATACTAATCACTAATTGACATAATCAACCAATAACCAAAGTTAATGTCAGTAACTGACCAGTTAGATAAAGTATTAGAAAAAACAGAGCGGCTTATTGAGCTTTGCGCTGCTTTGCAGGAAGAAAATGACCTGCTTAAGTTGGAAAGTGAAGCATTAAATGTGGCGCTGAAAGCCAGCACCAACAAAACAAAAGACCTGGAAGAGAAGCTTCGTGTATTGAAACTGGCAAAGTCGTTTTCAGAAACAAATGAAAAAAGTGTTGACATTAAGCAAAAAATTAACGACTTTGTGCAGGAAATAGATAAGTGTATTGTGTTGCTTAAAAAGTAATACAAAAAGTGAAAAGCTCAAATGGGAGAAATCTCAATAAAAATAAATATTGCTGACAGAGTTTACCCCTTAAAGGTAAACATGGAAGAAGAAGAGATTATAAGGCGGGCAGCTAAGCTGATCAACGATCGCATAAAAGAATACCAGGAAAATTATGCGGTTAGGGATAAACAGGATCTGTTATCGATGTGTGTATTGCATTATGCAACATCATCATTAAAAGCAGATAAAAAGGTCACAACGGAAGACACCGAAGTAACCGACAAAGTTTACCAGTTGGATCATTTGCTGAACGAGTTTTTTTCTAAACAATAGCGTTCTTTAAATAAAGCTGAAAGCGAAAAGCTGAAAGTTGAAAGCTTCAAAAGCTTTTTACTTTTCACTTTTTACTTTTGACTTACTATACGAGCATTTTAAGATTTAACCGCAGTTAAATTTTAAGTTTCACTATTAAAAACTTAACGCTTCAATATCTTCGGATCAAAGAGGCATGCGTTGATCGTGAATATGACGGTAACCCGTGATCCCGAGCAATCCGACCAGAAGTTTTAACAATACATGACACTTAAAAGTTAGTTGCGGTTTTTTTATTATATAACCTAAAAGAAGAATGAATACATTTTTGTACCTGATAATCGGGATCCTCGTAGGTGTCCCGACAGGAATATTAATTGGCCGATACCTGTTGCGCAAATTGTTTAAAGACCAGGAAATACACGCGCAGAATAAAGTTAAAAAAATCCTAAAGGACGCCGAAAACAATGCGGAGATCCTGAAGAAGAACCGCCTTTTAGAAGCAAAAGAGAAATTTTTGCAGTTAAAAGCTGAGCACGAACAGGAAGTAAACGCAAAAAATAATACCCTTAACCAACGGGAGAACGGCATCAAGCAAAAAGAGCAATCATACAACCAAAAGCTCGAAAACCTTAACCGTAAGGAGAACGAGCTAGACGGTACCCGCAAAAAGTTAGAGTCACAAACCGAGATACTGATCAAGAAACAGGAAGATGTTGATGCACTTAAGCAGCAGCATGTTGAGCAGTTGGAAAGCATTGCAGGCCTGAGCGCCGAAGAGGCAAAAAACCAATTGGTTGATAACCTGCGCGAGGAAGCCCGCAGCAAGGCCATGGCCCAGATAAAGGATATTGTTGATGAAGCTAAGCTTACCGCTACTAAGGAGGCTAAAAAGATTGTTATCCAAACTATACAGCGTACGGCTACAGAGTCGGCTATCGAAAATACGGTATCTATCTTTAACATTGAGAATGATGAAATTAAGGGCCGTATTATTGGTCGTGAGGGCCGCAACATACGTGCGCTTGAGGCAGCAACCGGTATCGAGATCATTGTTGATGACACACCGGAAGCAATTATCCTATCGGGTTTTGACCCGGTACGCCGCGAAATTGCCCGTTTGGCAATGCACCGCCTGGTAACAGATGGCCGTATCCACCCTGCCCGTATTGAGGAGGTTGTGGCCAAAACCAAAAAGCAGATAGAAGAAGAAATTGTAGAAATAGGCGAACGTACCGTTATCGACTTAGGTATAAACGGCCTGCATCCGGAGCTGATCCGCATGGTGGGAAGAATGCGCTACCGTTCATCATACGGACAAAACTTGTTGCAGCACTCGCGCGAGGTTGCAAATTTCTGTGCTACAATGGCTGCCGAATTGGGCTTGAATGTCAAATTAGCAAAACGTGCCGGTTTACTGCATGATATTGGCAAGGTGCCTGATGATAATCCGGAACTGCCTCACGCTATTTTGGGTATGCAACTAGCCGAAAAATATAAGGAACATCCCGAAGTTTGCAACGCGATTGGCGCCCACCACGATGAGATAGAAATGACTTCGATGTTATCCCCTATCATACAGGTGTGTGACGCTATTTCGGGCGCAAGGCCGGGTGCACGCCGCGAAGTGGTAGAAAGTTACATCAAACGCTTAAAAGAGCTTGAGGAGCTCGCTTTATCATACCCAGGCGTCGAGAAAACATTTGCTATACAGGCAGGCCGCGAATTACGCGTTGTTGTTGAAAGCGAAAAGATAAGCGATGCCCAAAGTGAAATACTTGCGGCTGATATATCAAACCGTATACAAACAGAGATGACCTACCCTGGTCAGATAAAAGTTACCGTTATCAGGGAAACCCGCTCGGTAGCATTTGCAAAATAATTAATACTTTTACGCAAGCCCTCTCCATAAACCGAGGGGGCTTTTTTGTTTATGGCAAAACAGCATTCAAAAAACATAAAGCCCGCTACTCCGCAGCAAAACCTTCGCCCGGTTGAGGTTTATTTTAACAGATTAAACGCCAGCCACAAACACCCTACAAACAGGCTGCTCCATTTTATCTGTGTACCGTTGATGTTGTTTGGCATATTAACCATAGCCTGGGCCATCCCATTCCCCTACATTAAGTTTTTAGGCCCATACAATGGTTATTTTAACTGGGCATCATTTCTGATAGCCTTCAGCGTTTATTACACGCTTAAGCTATCGTCAAACTTATCGTACATGGTGCTGCTGGTATTGTTCGCGTTAAGCTACGGCGTATCGCAACTGGCGGTTATCGAACTGAAAGGTGGTCTTCCCCTCATCTGGACAGGTACGTTCATCTTAGCCGCTGCCTTTTTGGGGCAATATATAGGCGGGCGCATAGAGAACAATCCCCGCTCATTTGCTGACGATAAAGAATTGGTACTGATAACGCCAATATGGGTACTGCACTTTTTAGCTGAAAAGATTGGGTTGAAGTATTAGACTTTCTGCACATTGTCATGCTGAAAGTAGTGAAGCATCTATTTGCCGGTTGATAGTCTATCATTAGATTCTTCGTTCCTCAGAATGACAAATGGCTGTTAAGTTAAAGTCGAGTACACAAAGTTAAATGTGCGTCATTGCAATGACGCGGTTATTAAAACTTTTTAAAGCCTGCCAGCACTATTTATTCTGTAAATTCTTCAATCCTGTAAATTCTGATTCAGACCTTACATCAGCCCTTCATCCCCAAAGCTAAAATATCCACCATCGGTAATGATGAGATGATCCAGCACGTTGATGTCGAGCAAGCGGCCGGCATCGGCTATCTTCTTGGTAAGCACAAGATCTTCCCGGCTGGGTTTTAGGTTTCCCGACGGGTGGTTATGCACCATGATGATGGCGCTTGCCTGGTGTTGCAATGCCATGTGGAAAATAATCTTCGGATCGGCAACGGTACCGCTTAATCCGCCTTTACTAACCAGTTCTTTGGCTATAACTCTCGATCCCCGGCCAATCAGCATCAACCAAAATTCTTCGTGGTTTAAATCCATTAAATGCCTGCGCATAATGTTATAGCCATCGCGGCTACAGCTTATCGAGTCGGGCACTTTAATCTCTGTATCACCCCTGCGGCGGCCCAATTCCAATGCGGCTATAATAGATATAGCCTTGGCCTCTCCTATGCCTTTAAACTGGCTCAATTCGCTTATGCCGGCCTTGCCAAGTTTGTTAAGGTCGTTATCGTAATGGTGAAGAATACGTTTGCTTAGTTCAACAGCGGTTTCGGTACGGCTGCCGCTGCCTATCAATATGGCAATGAGTTCGGCGTCAGTAAGAGCACGGCGCCCCTGGCCGCTCAGCTTTTCGCGGGGGCGATCTTCTTCGGCCCATGCTTTTATGCTGATCTTGTTTTGATAAGGTTCCAAAATGATGGTGGGTTTATCAGCCTAAATTAAAAAATATAAGCAACAAAAAAGGGATAATGCAATGCACCATCCCTTTTTATATATCGTATTAAGCGATTAGCTTAAGCCATTAACAAATTTAGTAAGCTTCGATTTATTGTTTGAAGCTTTGTTTTTGTGAATAACATTCTTTTTAGCCAAACGATCCAACATAGAGATCACTTTAGACAATAAAGGAGTAGCATCAGCTTTAGTAGTTGCACTTCTTAATTTTTTAACAGCGTTCCTGGTGGTTTTAGCCTGGTACCTGTTACGCAGACGCTTCGCAGCGTTTGCCCTGATTCTTTTGATTGATGATTTATGATTTGCCATCGTTTATAGCTGTTATTCTTTTTCTTTTATTTGAGGTGCAAATATATGGCGATAAAACTTAATATGCAAACCCTTTTTTGTTTTAATAAAATTAACATAGCCTTCAACAACCTTATAATTATATTTAGCCGTTAATAACCTGCTCATGAAACGCCTTGCCTTAACCTTTGTTGCCCTGTTTGTAATTGTTACGTCGGGCTTGTCATGGGGTTTCTTTGCCCATTACCGCATACACAGGTTGGCTGTATTTACGCTGCCCAAAGGGATGGCAGGTTTTTATCGGGCTAACATTCAATTTATTACCGAACACGCTGTTAGTGCCGATAAAAAACGTTATGTGGACAGCACCGAAGCACCGCACCACTTTTTTGATGCCGACCGCTACGGCAAGCAGCCTTTTAAGGCAATGCCCAAGCATTGGATTGACGCCGCTGCAAAATACAGCAGCGACACGCTAAACAAATATGGCACCGTTCCGTGGGCAATAACATCGCACTACTACTGGCTGGTAAAAGCATTTAAGGCGCATGATACTACAAGCATCCTTATTACATCGGCCAATTTGGGACACTATATATCCGACGCCTATACACCATTGCACCTAACACAAAACTATGACGGACAGCTAACGGGCCAAACAGGCATACATGGCCTTTGGGAAAGCCGCCTGCCCGAGCTTTTTGCAAACGGCTACAATTACGATATTGGCAAAGCGCGATACATCAGCAACCCGCTGGCCGAGGCGTTCAGGATATGCAGGTCATCATACGCCAGTGTCGATTCGGTTTTAAGATTGGAACGGCAATTGGATAAAAGTTTCCCTCCATTAAAGAAATACACCATTGAAAAACGCGGAAACCGGAAGGTTAAAGTTTACTCGGTAGCATACAGTCGGGCATATCACAAGCTTTTAAATGGCATGGTACAAAGGCGCATGCGTTCGTCAATCCTGAGCGTAGGGAGCTTTTGGTTCTCGGCATGGGTAGATGCAGGGCAGCCAAGCCTTGATAAATTAATAGCCACACCGCTTACAAAAGCGCAGCTTGCAAAACTCAACTATGAGGAGCAATTGTATCGTTCGGGTAGGGTGTATATTGAACCGGTACCTAATCGTTAACCCTCTACCGGCCCCTTTTTACCCATACGGCTTTTTATAAAAGCAAATATTGGCGGCAATACAGATATCAGCACGATGATGAGGGCAACCAACGAAAAGTTCTTTTTAAAGAAAGGCACATTACCAAACAGGTAACCACCGTAAAGGAATATTACTATCCACAACAATCCGCCTACAATATTATATAAGCTGTAACGGGCAAAAGGCATACGCCCTACCCCTGCCACAAAAGGAGCAATGGTACGAATGATAGGTACAAAACGACTAAATATTACGGCCTTGCCGCCATGCTTATCGAAAAAAGCCTTGGTTTGCAAATAGTAGCTTAGCTTTAATATCTTATTTTCTTCTTTAAATACTTTGGGGCCAAGATAGCTGCCCAATAAATAATTTACGGTATTGCCTGCAAAAGCCGATATAATAAGAATTATACATAACAAGTTTACGTCAAGGCCGGATGCGCCCCCGGCAATAAGGGCACCGGCTGCAAATAACAATGAATCGCCCGGTAAGAAAGGTGTTACCACAAAACCGGTTTCGGCAAATATGATCACAAACAGGATAAGATAGGTCCAACCCTGGTACTGGCTGGTAATATCGGCCAGGTGTTTATCAATGTGTAATATAAAGTCGATAAGGTTATGCAGAATTTCCAAAGCGTGGCGTGTTTTATTTGCGTAAAGGTAATAACATAAAGCTAAAACAGCTATGTTATCTTATAATGTCGGGGATGGTGTTGAGTACAAAGTTGGCGTTAAACGCAGCACTATCATTACTTGGGCGGCCCAGCAGCCCGTATGTATATATGGTATAAAGGCGGCCATCGAGTATGCTGAAGTTTGTAAGGGTTTTGACAGGCGACGCTGGTGCTGATGTGGCGCTGATATCAATAGTGTAATTGCCGTTTGTAACTTCGATATACTTAGTTACCGTTTTGTAAGGCACATTTGCAAAAGCCAATGTGTCATTAGCGTATAAATTAAGCGCGAGTGCATTTTGCGACAGGTTCACAAACCTTATTTTACCCCGCCCACTGGTGGGTACTGACGATGAATCGACCGTGATTACATAATCGAGTGAGGCATCAGTACGCGACCCTGTTAAGAACCAAGTGTACCTGACATTTTTTTGCAGCCTGCGTTGCAATTCCAGGTAGTTTACCTGCGGCACGTTTGCGGCCACAATTGGGCGTATTTGCAAAAGCGTATCGGCAATATTCAGCAAAAAGTAGCCCGAAGCTGTGGGGTAATTATAAGTTGCAGTGCTAACCCTGTTTGTATTGGCGTACAAGTTAACCGTACCAATACCCTGGCTTAGGTTTATAATGTTTAGGTAGGCATTATCTGTAGATAGCGTTGCACCATTTTTTGAACAGGCGCTTATGGCAGGTATAAGCATGCCGCCTGCTATACAATAAAACAGGTAAAGTAAAATTTTGCTCTTGTTACTGTTCATTTATTGGTTAATTACTAAGCCTGTTGCAAACGCATTATTACCGGCACTGCCCGGTGTGCCTTTGCTAAATAAAGTATAAACGCGGCTGTTGTTTAAAACCCGTATTTCGTCTGATAACAATGCACCCGTTCCGCTCTTGTAAATGCGTACACGTTTATTTCCCGGATTTACAGGTAAAAATACCGAGACAGATTTAAAGGCTCTCACTTTAAAGTTAACCGTGTCGCCAACCAGCACATCAAGGTTGCCCGCCTGCGGCGAGGTATTTACAAAACGTACCCGTGGACGATTTAGGTTGTCTGGAACTGCAGGGGCAAGCGTATCGGCAGTTAAAATGGTACTCTCTGCCGATTGCCCGGTGACGAACAGTGAGTACACACGGCCCGAATCAAGCGCAAGCGGCAGGCTGAATAAAGCAGCAGCATTACGGAATTTTTTGAATTGATAATTGTTTTCGCCTACGGCAGAAAGAATATAGCCGGATGTACCCAATGGATAAAGGCTTGATGTATTGTTTATCCTTGTTCCGTTCAAATAATAATTCAGCGTATCATTAGTTGCGTTAATAACATTCAGCCTGGCCCCTGTAGGAATGGTAACTAGCGAGTCGTCGCCATCTTTTTTGCAAGAGGCCAGCACCGCTATTACAAGCAACGAAAGAAACAAAGTGGATCTGTTTAACATATTTTATGGGCAGATGCTATATAACTGTGCAATTATAAGATTTGTTATCCGGGGGCACAAAAAAAGTCCGGCGCAAGTGCCGGACTTTTTTTGTGTTGACATTAGTTAGTTGTTATCAGTTAATGGTTTTAATAATGGCAAAAACAATCACTGCTCAACCACTCACCAATAACTAATCTCTAACCTACGCATAACTATTTAGCATAACCGGCATTACCAGCATCAATACGTCTTCGTTTTCGTCGCCGCCTTGTGGCAGTAATAAACCTGCACGGTTAGGAGTCGACATTTCTAACGATACCTCTTCGCAACTCAGGTTTTTAAGCATTTCTATCAGGAAACGTGCATTGAAACCAATTTCCAGGTCCTCGCCTTCGTACTGGCAGCTTAAACGCTCATGCGCCTCGTTGGCAAAGTCAATATCCTCTGATGATATATTCAGTTCGCTGCCGCTTATTTTCAACCTTACCTGGTGAGTGGTTTTGTTGGCATAAATAGCCACACGGTTAAGCGAGCCAAGGAACGATAAACGATCAATAGCCAGTTTGTTAGGATTCTCTTTAGGTATTACCGCTTCGTAATCAGGGTAGCGTTCGTCAATTAAACGGCAAACAAGATTAATGTTGCCAAATTTAAAAAATGCGCTTGTGTTGTTGTATTCTACAGACACGTTTACATCATCAGACGGCAGGGCCGACTTTAACAACGTAAGTGCCTTTTTAGGCAGGATGAAAGCCGTGGTGCTATCAGCCTTTGCATCCAGGCGACGGTAACGTACCAACTTGTGCGCATCAGTTGCTACAAATGTTAAGTGCTGGCTGCTTAGCTGGCAATAAACACCTGTCATGGCAGGGCGCAACTCATCGTTACTTACCGCAAATATAGTTTTGGTGATGGCCTCGCCCAATACAGATGCAGGCAAGTTTACTGATGACGCGTTTTCCACAACCGGGATCTTGGGGAAGTCCTCGCCGTTTTCGCCGCTCAATTTATATTTACCATCTCCGGCGCTTATTTCAATGGCAAAGGTTTTATCATCAACCGAAAAAGCAACAGGCTGCTCCGGTAGTGATTTTAAGGTATCTAATAATATGCGCGAAGGGATAGCTATACGGCCATTTTCTTTTGCTTCAACCGCCAGCGATGTGGTCATGCTGGTTTGCAAATCGGTAGCAGAAATAGTTAAGTTCCCCTCTTTTATCTCGAACAAAAAGTTTTCCAGTATGGGCAAAACAGTGCTGTTGCTCAACGCACCGCTTACAGATTGCAGTTGCTTTAGCAATGTTGATGTGGAAACTATAAATCTCATAGTAATAATTAACGTTTATCTACCAAAAGTATAAAATTTAGCGGGCATACTTTCGCCTGCGCATATAATGTTGAAAAATAGCAAATATTAACACAATTGCAATTGGCACAACCGTATTTATAAGCTGCCACATCAGCTTTTCCTGGCGTATACGGGCACGGTCCAGCAGGCGTATTTTTATCTCTTTTGATCGCAGTGAAATTAGCCCCGAGTCGTCGGTCATGTAATCGGCAATGTTGAGCAGCAGGTTCTTGTTGCCGTAGGTTTGGCGACTATATCTATCGTATCCCAAAGGATAAGGCGAGTTATCTGTACCTACCTGGTTGCGCAAAATATCGCCATCGCTCAACACAATCATTTTGGCAGGCTTGCTTTGCTGTATGGTTTGGGTGTTTTGTTCTATCCCTTCTGGCACGGGCCTGTTACGGAATGCTGATGTAAACTGCCCTTCCAGCAACACACCGGTAATTTTGGGCGTGCTTTGAAACTCTTTAGGATCGGGCTCCTGCTGCAACGCCTGTAACGAAAGCATGTGCGGTGCCTTTAAACTCTTGTTAAAAGGCGACGAAGCCAGTAATACTGTTTTATTTACACCTCGCGTATCCAGCACATCAATTGTATTGGCAAACTGGCTTATGATACCATCCAGGTTTCTTACCACGGGGTGCGTTGAAGTTGGCAGATACACAGGGTAAAACAGCCACCTTAACAACTGTATTTGCGGCTGCCCACCTACATCGCCAGTGGTAACAGGTATTTCACCGCAATTAAGGTCGGCAATCAGGTCGTAGTTTATGCGTATACCGTAGCTAAACAACTGGTCGTCCAGGTTTAGCTGCTTGGGGAAAGCCAATTGTTGGTTGCCCTTGCCGCGCAGGCTGTCCATTTCGGCGTTTACCTGGTCAATGGCCCAAAGTATGCGCCCGCCGCGCATCAGGTATTGGTCTATTTTAAACTTTTGTACCTCTGTAAAAGCCTTGTCGGGCTTTGGTATTATAAGCAGGCTTACCTTTTGCAGGCTATCCGCCGCAATGGTGTTTAAATCAACCCGGCCTACCAGGAAGCCGTCACTTAAAGATTGCATTGCATCGTTCAGCTGCAGATCTGTAAGTTCGCCATGCCCTTCGGTAAAGCCTATACGCTGCTTGCCACCGCTTACCAATTTTTTTATGGTTGACGTAAAGGCATACTCCAGGTTTTGAATAGAATTATTGAGTACTTCATCGGGCGAGAGGCCCATTGAACTTTGCGTTTGCAATAATTTAACCGGTATGCTTCTGCCGCCGTAGGTTACCAATGCAAAAGGGAAGATCACCTTTTGTGATACACCATCATCCGTTTTTACGCTCAGGCTTTGCCCCTCAATACCCTTTGCTGCAAGATTTTCATAGGCGGCTTTCTGCTCATCTTGCGAAATATCTTTCAAGGGATCTGTAAACTGGTAGCTCATGTGCCCGTTGCTGTAGGCTTGCAAATCGCTGAGCATATCACGCACAGATGTCTGCAGGCGTTTCATCCCACCCGGAAAATTATCACCTTCCAAATAAATCACCACGTTTACCGGTTCACTAACACTATCTAATAACTTACGGCTGATGGGTGATATGGTAAAGCGTTTCTCCTTGGTAAAATCGAAGCGGGTAAAGAATTTATTTGAGAATACTGTTAAAATACTTACCGAAAAAATGATACCCAATACGCTTAAAAAAACGGTATTAATAAACTTTCGGCCGGTTTGCTTATGTAGCGATAACAGCGTAAGCCATAAAAATAATGCGGCCAGCATCAGGAAGTAGATCAGGTCGCGCGTATCTAAAACACCACGGCTCACCGACTCGTAGTGCTCTACAATGCCCAGGCTGCCCAGTCCGATATTTTGTAAGGATAGCAAACCGCCTAATGAGCCGAACCCACTATAAAAGAAGAAGCACAAAAATACGGCTATGGTAAATGATATTACCTGGTTCTTGGTTACCGATGAAGCAAATAGTCCTATTGCCGTAAATACAGCGCCCAATAAAAACAAGCCGATATATGAACCAATTACGGCACCTGTATCGATATTACCCTGCGGTGCGCCCAACAGGTAAACAGAAATGTAGTAAATAATTGTAGGCAATAACGCAAATAGCACAATGAGTACCCCTGCCAGGTATTTACCCATCACAATTTGAAAAGCGGTGAGCGGGCGGGTAAGCAACAACTCGAAAGTGCCCTCGCGGCGTTCTTCGGCAAGAGTGCGCATGGTTATGGCAGGCACCAAAAACATAAAAAGATAAGGCGCAGTGCTAAATAAACTTTCCAGGCCGGCGTAACCGTATGCCAGGATACTGGTATCAGGGAAAACCCAAAGTAGCAAACCAAGTACCAGTAAAAACACAACAATGGTAACATATGCCACCATTGAGCTTAAATAGGTTGTTATTTCTTTTTTAAGGATAGACAGCACAGTATATTCAGCTATTAGGAAGCAGTAAAGTTACAAACTTATGCGCTTTTAAATAATGCCCTTTTAAAAAGCGCACCGGCGGAGTTTTAAGAAATATCGGTGTGTTAATAAGACGAGGTCATAAATCATAGTGGGTACTGCTAATCAAGCGGACCCGACCTTTCAAAACAAAAAAGGCCCCTTGAACAGGGGCCTTTGATTACATTAACGGTTCAAATTAAAACCTGTATGCAAGTCTTAAAGCTAAAACGCCATCGTTTGCTCCGTCACTTGAATAGCCCTGGTATTTTAAACCTGCTTCAAAGCCACTGGTAAAAGTATAACCTATTCCAGGAGCGTATACAAAAGAGGTACTACCTCCTTCTTCAGTTGAAAAACCTGCACCAACTTGAGCTTCTGCAAAAAAGCCTTGATCAAAATAAGTTTTTACACCCACCTTAACCGGTATTATACCAACACCTGATTTATCAATACCTACAGAATTGAGGGCATCTTTAAGATCACTTTTAATAAAAAAGCGTTGATAATCGGCACTAAAGGTTATAAAAGTTGATGAAGCAACGGGTAGTTCATATTTAACCGAAGCACCAAGTGCAAACGAATAAACGGACTTTAGATTACCAAGAGGTAACGCTGGTTCTAAACCAATGTTCCATTTGCCTGTACGTGAACCAGATTGTGCGAATGCACCCATTGAGAAACCGCATATTACGGTTAATAAAAGTAGTACTCTTTTCATTTTTAATTGTATAAGTTTAAGTGTTTCGCCACGGTTGTATGACGAATTGTTGTAATAGACTCGCATTGTTACAAAACGTTACATTTTTTTCAAAAAAAAAGCCCGACAGTAACTGCCGGGCCTTAATATCAATAAGATAATGCTTAGAAATTGACTGCAACACGCAGGCCCAACTGACCAAGCGTGCCGTTGTTTGACCAAGCCTCGTAACGTAAGCCTGCTTCTATGCCACCTGCAAAGGTATAACCAACACCAGGTGCATAAACGAATGATGTACCTGCACCATCGTTAGTACCAAAAGCAGCACCCAACTGGCCTTCAATAAAGAAACGCTGATCTGCATAGTATTTTAACCCTGCTTTCAACGGTATAGCACCGTATGATTTTGTAAATCTGTTTTTGAAACGGTCTTTCAACATAAAGGCATTATAACCTGCAGAAACGTTGAAGAATGTAGACTGCGCTACAGGGATATCATACTTTAATGAGGCACCAAGCACAGTGCTGTAAAAATCAGATGCGTCGCCAACCGGAAGGCCAACTTCTGCACCAATGCTCCAAATTCCTTTTGAAGCTCTGCGAGACTGTGCGTGAGAACTGATCGACAAGCCGCTGATAACGGCTAAAAGAAGTAATACTTTTTTCATGATTTTAATAAATAAATAAGCAAATGCATTTTCTGCATCTACAGACAACCATCTATTAAAAAGGTTTTTGAAAAAATATTAATTATTGGTTGGTAAGCTTGATGAATATTTCTTCCAAAGACTGGTTATTATTCTGCTGTTTGAGAGCGCCAAGCGTGTCATTAGCTACAATATTGCCTTTGTTGATGATCACCACGTTGTTGCAAACGGCTTCAACCTCCTGCATAATATGGGTAGATAGCACAACTGTCTTTTTTTTACCAAGTTCGGTTATCAGCTGCCTTATACCTATTAATTGATTCGGATCGAGGCCCGATGTAGGCTCATCCAGTATAAGTACCTGCGGATCGTGCAGTATTGCCTGCGCCAATCCTAGACGCTGTCGGTATCCTTTAGATAGTTCGTTGATCTGCTTATGCTGTTCGGGGCCAAGGCCGGTAAGCTCAATAACTTCGGCAATGCGTTTGGCCGGCTGGTGCAGGCCGTGTATGCCGGCCACAAAAGCAAGCGCCTCCTTTACATACATATCTGTATATAAAGGGTTGCTCTCGGGCAGGTAACCAATATTGCGTTTTACATCAAGCGGGTGTGTGCCAATGTCAAAACCGCAAACGGTGGCGGTGCCATCAGTTGGCGGAATAAAGCAGGTAAGCATTTTCATTGTGGTACTTTTACCGGCACCGTTTGGGCCCAAAAAACCTAACACGCCCTTGCCTGCCTCAAAACTGATGTTATCAACGGCTATTTGCTGCCCGTAAACCTTGGTTAATGCCGCTACCTTAATACTCATAAGGCGTAAAGTTATAGGTTAAATGCGAGATTTAGGAAATGAGATATGTGATCATATGAAAATGATCTCTCTTTGCCTACCAATAATATCTTGTCATTCTGAACGCAGCGAAGAATCTGTTATAAACAATGCATTTCTCAAACATAGCAGCTATGAGATCCTTCGTGACTCAGGATGAAAAATGTTAAAACTGATCTCAGAACCTTTTTGCATTGTGCTTTAAGCTTTAAGCGCTAAAAATATATCTTTGCCCTATTATGAGCACTCAAACCGACGATTTATTTAAAAATGTAATATCGCACGCCAAGGAATACGGTTTTGTATTTCAAAGCAGCGAGATATATGACGGCCTTAGCGCCGTGTACGACTACGGCCAAAACGGCTCGGAGTTGAAGAACAACATCAAAACCTACTGGTGGAAAGCCATGGTGCAGATGAACGATAACATTGTCGGTATCGATTCGGCCATATTTATGCACCCAACCATCTGGAAAGCAAGCGGACACGTTGATGGCTTTAGCGACCCGATGATTGACAACAAGGACAGCAAAAAACGCTACCGTGCCGATCAGTTGCTTGAAGACCGTATTGCAAAACTTGACGAGGAAGGCAAAACCAGCGAAGCTGAAGAATTGCAGTTAGCAATGGACAACGCGCTTAAAGCGGAGGATTTACCTCGTCTGCGCGAGCTTATCATCGAACAAAGTATAAAATGCCCTATAAGCGGCACCGCCAACTGGACCGATGTGCGCCAGTTTAACCTGATGTTCAGCACGCAAGTTGGCGCCATCGCTGATGAGTCTGAAACTATTTATCTGCGCCCCGAAACTGCACAGGGTATATTTGTAAACTATTTGAACGTGCAAAAATCGGGCAGGATGAAAATTCCTTTCGGTATTGCGCAAATTGGTAAGGCTTTCCGTAACGAGGTTATTGCCCGCCAGTTTATTATCCGCATGCGCGAGTTTGAGCAAATGGAGATGCAGTTCTTCGTTCGCCCCGGCACACAGCGCGAATGGTTCGACAAGTGGAAAGCTACCCGCCTTAAATGGCACCTTGCCCTTGGCACTGCCGAAGAAAAATACCGCTATCATGAGCATACCAAACTCGCGCATTATGCCGATGCTGCTTATGATATCGAATTTAATTTCCCGTTTGGTTTTAAAGAAGTAGAGGGTATTCACAGCCGTACTGATTTTGATTTGAGCCAACACGAGAAATTCTCTCGTAAAAAAATGCAGTATTTTGACCCTGAGGTTGACCCTGAAACAGGCAAGCCTTACGGTAACTACATCCCATATGTTATAGAAACATCAATAGGTCTGGACAGGATGTTCCTGCTTACGCTGATTAACGCGTACGAGGAAGAAGACCTAAGCACCCAAGAAAAACAGGATAGCCGTACTGTGCTACGCCTACACCCATGCCTTGCCCCTGTTAAAGCGGCTATTTTCCCGCTCACCAAAAAAGATGGTTTACCTGAAAAAGCCCGTGAGATTATGGATGAGTTGAAACTCAACTTCAACCTGCAATACGAGGAGAAAGATGCTATTGGTAAACGCTACCGCCGCCAAGATGCCATTGGCACGCCTTTCTGTATCACGGTTGATCACCAGACCCTTGAAGACAACACAGTCACCATACGCCATCGCGACAGCATGGCCCAGGAACGCGTTGCCGCTGCCGACCTTGACCGTATTATAGGCGACCTGGTTAGCTGGAAAAATGTATTGTAAAATATTGTTAAGCAACATTGCAAAAGCGCCTGATTTACAGGCGCTTTTTTTATTTGCATCTTGTAAACCATACTTAAAACAATTGCCGCCTTAAATACCTTAGTGTTTATATGAAAACACAACTACATGGGTATTAAAATAAAAGATCAGCCTTTTTACATGCAGAGCACTGTTGTACTTTTTGGGTTGATATTGCTGGTATATGTACTGGCAACACTCGCAGATATTATGGTACCATTGGCGTTTGCGGCGTTTTTGGCGGTATTGCTTAACCCGCTTTGCAACCGCCTGCAGCAGCACAAAGTACCTAAGATATTATCCATTATTATAGCTATGGCTATAATGATATTATTTGTAGCCACCGTATTTTATTTTCTTTCCACTCAAATCATCCAATTCGGCGATTCGCTGCCTATGCTTAAGCAAAAGCTTGGTGATATCACCATAAACCTTAAAGGCTGGATCCAGCAAACCTTCGGGGTAGCTATTACAAAGCAGGACCAAATGGTGCACGATGCTTTAGACAACAGTCAGGCTATGGTGGGCCGTACCGTAAACAGCGTTTTAAGTACATTATCGGTAGTTTTTCTGCTGCCTGTCTATATCTTTTTAATGCTGTACTACAAAACACTTATCCTCAACTTTCTTTTTGAGGTATTTGCAGAAGAAAACTCCAAAAAGGTAAGTGATGTGCTGGGCGAAACTAAGAGTGCCATACAAAGCTACATTGTAGGCCTGCTTATCGAAATGATTATTGTAGCCGTCATGAATTCAATTGCGCTTTTATTACTTGGTGTTAAATACGCCATACTAATAGGTAGTATTGGCGCCATACTTAATCTTATACCCTACCTGGGCGGTATTATTGCCATTGCGTTGCCGGTGCTTATGGCTACCGTTACTAAAGATGGTTACTCCACTCAGTTAGGCGTGGTTATCGCCTACATCGTCATCCAGTTTATTGATAACAATATCCTGGTGCCGCGCATTGTATCATCAAAAGTGCAGATAAACGCGTTGATGTCTATCATCGTTGTGCTGCTTGGCAACCAGCTTTGGGGCGTATCGGGCATGTTTTTATCCATCCCATTTGTGGCGGTTATTAAAATCGTTTTTGATCGCATAGACGACCTTAAGCCCTGGGGCAAATTACTTGGCGACAACGTGCCCACCCACCATATGGGCGAAATGTGGCGCAACCGCAACAAACGTAAAGCCGTACTGCCAACGCATGAGCAGAAGAAGGTTGATTAGGTCATTGGGGCCGATTTTGCATCGATAAGTCTTTGTTTTATTTTGACACAAAAAAAAGCCGGATCCCACTACGCAAAGCATAACAGAATCCGGCTTTAATCTAGGGACCATGGACTATATTCTATTCTATGATCTATGAACCATTGACCATGATCTATCTACTATAAACTAATTCTTAACCGGTGAGTCGCCTTTGTTGAGGCCGTTTGTAAATAGCACCGGGTTTACCTTTTTGGTATCGCCTTGGTATACCCAAACAATATTGCCAATGTATTTACGGAAGGCATCGCTAACCTGCTCGGGTGTCAATTTCTTAACATCTTCGGCAAGGGTTAATGAGCGTTTCCAGTTATTGTGAAGCACCTGGTTTGACACTATTGATGAGGCCTGTGCGCTATTGGTTTCGTTTTTATAGTAAAACCCCGTTAGGTAAGTAACTTTCATATTGGCAACATCTGCCGCGCTAAAGCCTTGCGTTTTTATCCTATCAACCAGTTTATCAAACACGGCAATGTATTTATTAGGATCGGTAGTTGAAACCGAAAACCTTGCTGCAGATGTAGACCCTACGCTGAACCATGATTGCGGCGCATACGACAAGCCGTTATTTGTGCGTACGTCAAGAAAGTGCTTATCGGCAAAAATACGCATAGCAACGTTAAAGGCATCAAAATCCGGCGTACCAGGAGCCGGACCGCTAGTTATGCCTTCTACATAATTGGTAGCCAACTCACGATTCTCGGACGAGAACGTGTTTTTGTACACCCTGAAAAACGACTTCTTCATTTCGAAAGGCGTGCCTTGCTTAATATTAGCAAGCAAGCCCTTTACTTTAGCTTCAATGGTTTCTTTGTCAAGATCAGCCACTACCACAATCAGCATACGTGAGCGGGTAAGTACCGATTGGTAGTAAGCCTTGGTTTCGGCAGCGGTTAGTTTTGCTATGATTTCCGGCGTGCCTTCAGGATCCTTTGCATAATCGCGGCCTGCAAAAGCTATTTTGTCGGCATATTTGTCAATTGCTACATCGGGGTTCGAGTCGCTGGCTTTTAAGTTGGTAACAGCGTCTTGTTTAATGCGCTCAAACTCCTTTGCATCAAACGCCGGGATGGTTACCGCTTCAACATATAAAGGCCATGCGGTATCAAAATCGCTTTTAATACAATTTAGCTTAATAACCGAATAGTTTTTGTTGGTAATCCCATAAACAGAGGCGCTGATTTTTTCGAGTTGATTTTTAAAGGCGTTCTTATCGTGCTTTAATGTACCGCATTCGGTAAGTGCGGTCATGGCCATAGATTCGATACCCATTTTGGTAGCAGGGTAGTTGGCAACCCCTCCTTTTATAACGGCTTGTATCTCTACAATATCGTTACCACTTGGTTGCACAATTACCTTAACCCCATCAACCGTTGTTTCATAGGCTTTTTGTTGGGCAAATGCAGGGCTAATAAAACCCGTTGCAGCAGCCATAAACATTACATATATATATTTTTTCATGTTGCTCTGTCTTGATTTATTTAACCACAAAAAATGATGCTGCATTTACCTGTTTACTCATCTCGGGCGTTAATATCATACCTGCCACCATTGGCTTACCTACAATGTAGGTTTTAAGATATTTAGCAATATCTGCGCGGGTCACTTTTTGGTAGTTGTCGGTAAGGTCGGTATAGTAATCTAACGATGTACTGCACCATTGAAAACTCAGTTGCGATGGCAGCGACGATGGTTTTTCCATTTGGCGGCTATGCTCACGCAGTAATATAGCTTTCGCATCGGCAAGTTGCTCATCGGTAAAGTAAGCCGGGTTACCCCATTGCTTAATCTGGTTAAGCACTTCCTCGTGGCACTCCTTTAGCTTATTGGGATTAGGCACTACAAATATGCTGATGTCGCCCGTGTAGTGGCTTGTGGTGTAACTAAGGCTTGCTGATGATGCCAACCCTTTATCAACCAGCGCCTGCTGAAATTTTGAAGAGTTTAAACTTACGATGTATGAAAACACATCGGCAGCCACCGTTGAGGCCGAATCTCTTGTGTAGGCAGGCCCTTGCCAGGCGTACATCATAAACGGTGTCCTGGCAATGCTCATTTCCTTCACAAAAACTTCGTTTTTGGTGAGTGGTGCAAAATCAGGTATAGGGTATTTTACATGCGGGTCGAAACCGCTGTTTGGCCAGTCGCCAAAAATGTTTTCCGCTTTTTTAAAGCCGTCCTCATGTTTTATATCGCCGCAAATAATAAGCAGGCTATTGTTAGGGTGATAATATTTACCCTTGATGATCATCATTTTTTCGGGTGTGGCGGTATTGATCACTTCGTGAATACCGATTGGCATTTTGCGGGTTATTAAATCACCCCAAAGCCTTTTGCTGGCCTCGTAATACAATTGAAAACCCGGGCTGCTTTCGTTACGCTGAAATTCACCGTCAACCACAGGGCGCTCCTTTTTCATATCTTCCTCTTTGTATATCGGGAAGCGGATAGAAGCATTCATCAATTTTAGCCCGGCATCAAGGCTATCCTTACCAACTGTAAAATAATAGTTTACGCGCTCGTTGCCGGTGGTGCCGTTCCAGATCGCGCCAAGTTCCTGCGTGCGTTTCAAAAACTTTTCCTGGTCGGGATAGTCTTTATTAGCCTTGAAAAACATGTGTTCGAAAAGGTGCGATAGGCCACTGTACTCGCGGCCTTCGGTATAAGCACCGTTTTTAACAGCAACCTCAATGGTAGTAAGCGGAACTTTGGTGTTCTCGATAACAACTACCTCTAGCCCGTTGGGAAGTTTTTTCCAAAAATAACCTTGCGGTAACCTTGGCTGGGCAAGTGCACTCAGGGAGCATAAAACGCCGGCTGCACCCAATGTTAATAGTTTAATAAGTTTCGGGGTCATATTTATGGTTTAAGTAATAAACTGCATAAATATATCGCTATAATTAAACAATAACAAAAACCCTTTACTTATACTGCAGGGTTACTTTTTTTCCTGATACGTTTTCTAAAAATGGCTTAAATATAAGTGCCGCATTTTGCTGCGCCTTGCCTAAAATATCCTGCTCTTTTGCGCCTGCAAGCATTTTCTGTTCGGCAATTTTATAAACGTCTTCCACCATTTGCTTGGACTTATCGGCAAACCAAACGCCCGATACGTCATACACTTTTGACTTACCATGATCAAGTTTTACGTAACATATCTCGGGTTTGGGCAGGGTAACCACAACGCTGTCTTTGCCCTGCTGCACAATGTCGTCCTTGCGCACCTTTGTTAGGTCGATACAGGCTGTAACCTCGCCAACGGCAACAAACAAAACGCGCGAGTCGGGAATGATCATGTGCAATTCTTTCTTCTCTACCACATCCTTCATGGAGTATTTTACCAGCTCAAGCTTACCCATTGATACAATGCGCGATATCATCACATCATCATTGACCTCAGTGCGGGTTGTGGTAAATTCATGCTTGATATAAAAGAACAGGAACACCAAAAAACCTGCAATTACCAAGGTAACCACAAGTGTGGCAGATATACGATTAAGGAAGCGATTGCCCATATTTATTTAATCAGGTAGCTAAAAACAACAAAGCGATGGTTTTGGGCCATCGCTTTGTTAAACAATTATTTAGCGATATTATTATGCATAAGTAACATTTAAGGTAATAGGCACGCTAAGTGCTTTAGATACAATGCAGCCTGCTTTTGCACCTTCGGCCACTTCTTTAAATTTAGCCTCATCAACACCATCAATAGCTGATGCTTTAAGCTCCAGGTGAATACCTTTAATCTCTAACGCCTGCATATCCAAATCAAGGATAGCATCGGTAGTTAAATCACCAGGGGTAAAACCGGCCTGTGTTAAAGCCGCTCCAACGGCCATGGTAAAGCAGCCTGCATGTGCAGCAGCAATAAGCTCTTCCGGATTGGTGCCAATGCCATCGGCAAAGCGGGTTTTAAATGAATATTGTGTGTTGTTAAGAATAGTGCTTTGGGTAGTTATTTCGCCTTTACCGTCTTGTAAAGTACCATTCCAATGTGCATTTGCTGTACGTTTCATAAGTTTATTGTTTTGAGTTTATAACGAAAGTAATAATATGTTGTGTTGTAATAAAATAATACGTGTTAAGGAATAAATTAATTTATTCCGATTGCGTTTACTGCATGGGAAGACTTATATCTTACGATAGATTTTCATCACTTAGTCGCGCCATTTTGCACGTTCATACTGTACGGGCCATTTAATTTCATGGCCTACCTCATGAGCGGCACGCAACGGGAAATGTGGGTCGCGCAGCATTTCGCGGGCAAATAATACCATATCTGCCTGGCCCGACTCAATAATTTCATTGGCCTGCTGTGGTGTGGTTATCAAGCCAACCGCACCTGTTAACACCCCTGCTTCCTTTTTTACCGTCTCTGCAAAATCCACCTGGTAGCCTGGTTTAAGCGGAATGCGTACGCCGGGAACATTACCACCCGATGAGCAGTCAACCAGATCCACGCCATCGTCTTTTAAAACTTTGGCAAGCGCAACAGAATCTTCTATTGTCCAGCCGCCCTCGGTCCATTCTGTGGCAGATATGCGCACAAACAGCGGATACTCCTGCGGCCAAACCTCTTTAACGGCATCAACCACTTCAATTAAAAACCTGATGCGGTTCTCAAAAGATCCCCCATATTCATCAGTTCGGCGGTTACTTAGCGGCGATAAAAATTGCGATACCAGGTAACCATGCGCACCATGCACCTCGGCCACTTTAAAGCCCGCTGCAACAGCACGTAGGGCCGCGGCCTTGAAGTCGTTTATAATACGTGTGATTCCGGCCTTATCTAACTCGTGCGGCGGCAATTCATCCGGGCTGAAAGGCACAGCGCTGGCAGACACCGTTTCCCAGCCGTGCTTGTCTGCCGGCAATATTTGTTTGCTGCCGTTCCAAGGTTCGGTGTGGCTGGCTTTACGGCCTGCGTGTGCCAGCTGTATACCGGCTATGGCGCCTTGCTCCTCAATAAAGGTGGTGATCTCTTTTAACTTGGCAATATGTTCGTCTTTCCAAATACCGATATCTGCAAATGATATACGGCCATCTTCTGATACCGCGGCCGCTTCGGTAATTAAAAGCGCCGCGCCGCCTACAGCAAGGCTACCCAAATGCACCAGGTGCCAGTTGTTGGCAAACCCGTCGGCAGCAGAGTACTGGCACATAGGCGAAACTACTATCCGATTTTTAAACGTTAAACTTTTTATGGTTATAGGTGAAAATAGTTGAGACATAATAATGTTCTTTTAACAAATATCAATACTAACAGCAATTGTAAATACACGGTTTGGTAAAATAACCGCAACAAGGTTTAAATTACTTATAAATGAATATCGGCGGGCTTACAAGCTACTGTTGTTACAATGGCTTCGTTAAAAATAGTTTTAACTTTGCTATTTACTTAAGCAGATAGTTTGACTACATACGCATCGTTAATAATATTAAGCGGACTGGTGATATTTTCTTACCTGTTTGATTTGATTGCCGGTAAAACCAAAATACCGTCGGTGATATTACTGCTTTTTTTGGGCATCGGCATTCGCCTTACCAGCGATTATTTTGGCTGGCGTAACATCAACTTTCAGACTATTTTGCCTGCGCTGGGCACGCTTGGCCTTATCCTGATTGTTTTTGAAGGTGCCCTCGAGCTTAAATATAGCAGTGACAAAAACACGGTCATAAAAAAGTCGTTCCTATCGGCACTTACCATACTGCTTGTAACGGCTGCACTTATTACAGCCGCATTTTGTTATATAAGCGGCGAAAGCGTATACCGCTGTTTTATAAACGCTATACCTTTTTGCGTGGTAAGCTCGGCAATTGCCATACCCTCAGCATCAAGCCTGAGTAAGGAAAAGAAAGAATTTATTATTTATGAGTCATCCTTTTCGGATATACTTACGGTTGTGCTGTTCAATTTTATGCTTAGCAACAAGCAAATTAACATATCATCGTTTGCTAAGCTTGGTGCCGAGCTTGCGCTGATATTACTTGTAGCCATTGGCTCTTGCTTGCTTCTCCTCTACCTTATTGGGCGGCTTACCCATCATATAAAGTCATTCCTTATTATATCCATACTGATATTGGTTTACAGCATTGGCCAGTCGTTCCATTTGTCGTCGCTGATTATTGTGCTGGCCTTGGGGCTCTTCCTCAATAATGCCGAACAGATCCCGGGCAACTGGTTCAAAAAGATATTTATCTATCCATCTCTAAGCAAGGATATTAAACAACTGTTCCAGCTATCGGCCGAGAGTGCCTTTATTATGCGCACCTTCTTTTTTATTGTATTTGGCTATACTATGAATGTTTACCAACTGCAGGAAATTGCCGTATTGGTTAATGGCGGTCTGGTATTGCTTATTATTTACTTTGTGCGCTTTGTGTACCTGAAGGGTGTTTTAAAGGGAGTTATGATGCCCGAACTGGTAATTGTGCCACGAGGCCTTATCAGTGTATTGCTTTACTACAGCGTGCCTGCAGATATCAAGATCCACATGCTGGGTACAGGCTTATTATTTGTTGTAATATTAGGTACAAGTATTATCATGAGTCTCGGGTTATTCAGCACCAAGCGATCGTCCAGACAAGAATTTGAGAATGTATAGTAACCGTTAGCTAAAGCTAACGGCAATGAAATTTACAATCAATTTATCGTCGTTCCTTTTCAAATGCTTCATTGCCGTCCCTTGAAAGGGACGGAACACTATTCTATTTAAGAAACTAAGGCGTAGTTACCGCAACCGGTAAAATTTTACCATTAAAGAAGCGATGCCCGGTAAGTGCAAAATCGGCAATATATTTACCCATTTCAAATGCCATAACCGGCGACTCATAGCCAGGGAAGGCTTTCTCAAGCATTTCTGTTTGTGCCGAACCCAAGGCAAGGCAATTAACTTTAATACCCTTTTCGGCAAACTCCTGAGCCAGGCATTCGGTAAGCACATGTAGAGCAGCTTTGCTGGCCGAATAAGCCGACAGCCCGGCAAACTTTGCGCTCCCCTGAACGCCGCCCATACTGCCTATGTTTAAGATATGTGAGCCTTCGCCCATAAAGCCGGTCAGGCTTTGAATGATGCGCACATGGCCTATGTAGTTGCTTTGCAGCATTTCCACAAAATCGGCCTCATCAAGGTCCATAAACGGCTTATTAATTAAAACACCGGCATTGTTTACGAGGGCATCTATCTTACCATCAAAATTTGCCCTTATAAATTGCTGCAAGCCTTGGTAATCATCATGCACAATATCAAACGCAATGGCATACAGCTCGCATTCAGGATTAAGTCCTTTTGCAATTTCAAGTAACTTTGTTAATTTATCTTGGGAACGGGCTAAAGCAATTACCTTATGCTTGCCCGAAAGTATCAATTCTAAAACGGCCTCAAAACCAACGCCGCTGCTGGCGCCTGTAATAATAATATTCATAGTTCAAATTTTTCCTTTACGGAGTATCCTAGCAGGCAAAGCTAATAATTTTATTACACCACCAATTTCTCTTCAACCGGATGCTTAATCAAGTACAAGCCATCTGTTATCAGCTTTTTGTATTCGGGTTGGTTAGCTGCTTTATGTTCCAGGAACTGCCTTATTTCCGCGGCAAGATTTACTTCGGCATCTTCGTGTTCCAGTAGTTCAAGAATCTCCAAAGCGCATAGCCAATCGTCGTGATGGTAACGTTGCAACATCATCCATACATTGCCTAAAAAACCGAGGTCGCCACCTTTGTTGCGCCTGTTACGCACCTGCTGGTAAAGCTTGTGCAGCTCGAGTGTGCGGTAGTCATGCTGTGGATGATGGGTGGCCGTGTTTGAGCGATAGATTACCTCCAAAAAAGCATCCTTATCAGCCGCGCCGCCAAAAACAGAAACTATGCGCTCCCCTACCGCCATATCATAAGTGCCCCAGGCCGGGTTAAAAAGGGTTTCTCCCATGCCGTTAGTAACCGTACAATCGGTAAATGTGATCAGCTGTATCTTGCCGGCTTCGCCGCGAATCATCTCGACTTTACCAATAACCCGTGTGGCACCTTCAAAATCCAATGTTACCTGCTGCCCTTGTTTTATGCCTATGGCATTAAGTTCGTCAACAGTAAATTCTTCCAACGGCTTAGCCTTTCCCTTTAAACGCCCCACCGGCGAGCTGAAACCATCTTTATGATAGCTTTTGCCATGCCAGGCCAGTTGCTTATTACCAATTGCTAAAGCTGATGGTCCTGTGGTTTTTATATAAACCGGCAATCCTTTTTCGTCGGTTACCATATCAGTAAACGTACCTGACACCTGCAGGCCCGAGCTGTAAACAGCAGTGCAGGTGTTTTTACTTTCAATTGCCTTTTGCATCCCATAGGCACCACCCCGCCTAAAAGCCATATTATTGGCAAATTGCTCTAATACATCTATGAGATTTTGGAAGGTTGGAGTTACAAAAAGCTGGGGTTGAGTTTTGGTAATATCATAGCTGTAATTTAAGGCATCTATGGTGTAAGGGAGCTTTTTAACATTCGCTGTCATGCAGCTGGCACTCTCACCAATTGACGACAGCAACCCGGCGCCGTATATTTTAGGATCATCAAGCGTTCCTATTAAGCCGTACTCAACCGTCCACCAGTGCAGGCGGCTCAGTAGCGCCATTTCAGATGGCTCGCCCATATTTTCCTGCTGATTGGCCACTTGGGCTTCGGCTTGTTCAATGTCGGCAGCGTTTGCATCGGGCATTTCTTTGAGGATAGATAACCGGCGAATGGCCTCGTATAGCTCAAAATCTTGCGCGCTGAACATCGCCTTCGCCCCTATCGATCCAAAATAACTCAGGTACTCATGGTAATCTTTATCTGCAATGATGGGTGCATGCCCTGCCGACTCGTGGATAATATCGGGGGCTGGCGTGTATTCTATATGATTTAATTGGCGTATATCTGCTGCAATAACCAATACCCGGTGAGCCTGGTATTCCATGAAGGCTGCAGGTGGTATAAAGCCGTCAACCGTCACTGCACCCCAGCCAATTTTAGCCAGTGCAGTATTCATATCCTGCAGGTCGGGTATTTTTTCAATGGTTAGTCCGGCCTTTTGCAGGCCTGGTATGTATGGGTAGTAAGCTACATCCTTTAGGTAGCTGTAATTTTGCCGCATAACGTAGCGCCACACAGCATGATCTATGGGGGTGTAGTGCTCGTAGTGCTGGTTTACAATAAATTGTTTTAAATGACGGGGCAACGCCGCAACCTGCGGGTTATTAAAATCATTGAAAGCACTCATTTGGTTTTATTGGTTTATAACGGAACGGCAAATTAGTAATAATGGTTTGACACATGCAAATACGGGGATTTACAAGTAACAGGATCGACGCGGATAAAGTCAGTTTAACCAACGGTTGACGGATTGGTTGTTGGTAATTAAAATGCTTAATTTTGACATAACCAATTAATGCCACATCCATGAAGTTAGTATCATACAAAACGGAAGACCGCGAGCACCTGGGCATTTTTATAGATGGCCACATTTACAACCTACACTCGTGCGATAAGCTCATCCCTGATAATATGATTGCATTTTTATGGGGTGGCGACGAGTTGATGGAACACGCTAAAAAGGTTGATAGGGCAATAAAGAGCGGTGAATTAGAAGCAAGGCAGGAATTGTTTTTTGAGCTGATGGCACCGGTACCGCACCCAACATCATGCAGGGATGCTTACGCCTTTAGGCAACATGTGGAAACGGCTCGACGTAATCGTGGAGTGGATATGATTCCCGAATTTGACCAGTACCCTGTGTTTTACTTCACCAACCATAACGCCATACAAGGCCCCGGAGAGATTGAGTGCATGCCCGACCATTTCGACAAGCTGGACTTTGAACTTGAAGTAGCTGTGGTACTCAATAAAAAAGGCCGTAATATAAAAGCAGCTGAAGCCGACAGCTACATTGCCGGCTTCATGATCATGAACGATATGAGTGCCCGCACCCTGCAGATGGAGGAAATGCTGCTGAACCTTGGCCCTGCAAAAGGTAAAGATTTTAGCACTGTTATTGGCCCCTGGCTGGTAACGCCCGATGAGCTGGAACCGCACTTAACAAACACTAAGGATGGCCACACCGGCAACACATACAACCTTGAAATGCTTTGCCACGTAAATGGTAAGGAAGTGAGCCGCGGTAACATGGCCGACATGGATTGGACGTTTGCCGAGATCACTGAACGTGCCGCCTACGGATGCGATGTTTTACCGGGCGACGTAATTGGCTCCGGCACTGTTGGTACCGGCTGCTTTCTTGAGCTTAACGGCACCGGCTTGTTAAACGATACAAACTATAAAACACAGTGGCTGCAACCGAATGACCTTGTAGAAATGGAAGTGACAGGCCTTGGTGTGCTTGGTAATATTATCAAAAAAAGCGACAGCGATTTTTCAATACTTAATCTTAAGAAATAAATGGCTACTCCTGTTATTGGCTTGGATGCAATTCCACATGCTGTACGCAACTCAAAAGTATTATCGGCAACTGATTTGGAGCAACTGGGCAGTGTAGCCGCACTCCCATCCGATGAAGAGATAGCAGCCTATACACAACGCGAAGAGATAAAGGATTTATTTGATGCCACCATTGGCGACACGCAAACACGCGATTTGCAACTACATTTAAAAGCAAAACAGTTGTTGGCAACTGGCCGTACCGACGAAGCCTGGATGGTATTGTTAGCAGAGTAAAATCTTCGTCCGCCGAAATGGCGATATGATATTATCTACCTTTAACTCTAGAATACAATAAAGTCTGTCATCTTGAGCGAAAGCGAAGGATCTATGATAAACACTGCATTCTTAAGTACGGTTGCAATTAGATTGTTCGCTATCGCTCAGAATGACATCAATCTCTTCAATCAAAGCTAATGTATAAAAGGAATCAATCCCCAGGCTTCTTTCTTATACTGTGTATACTTCTCGCCAAACTGATCAGTCAGGGTTTTTTCTTCGATGTTGATGCGCATTTTAAAAGCAGCAATAACAGCCACCACAACTACAGCCAGGCTGATGATGTTATTTAGCGATATACCAAAGCCAATAAAAGTAAGCAGCGACGCTGTGTAAGAAGGATGACGGAAGTATTTATAGAAACCTCTTTTTACCAACTGGTGCCCCTCCCTTATGGTGACATCAACCGTAAAATATTTGCCTAATGTAATTACGGCAACAAACCTGAGTATGATGCCTAACAGAATTACGCCCAGCCCAATATATCTTATAGCTTTAAATTGTGCTATTGGGATGTAAATACTCATAGAGATAAAAAGCGCTGCGGCAACCGCTGCAACTACAATTATCCAAATAATTAATAGTGAATTTTTGTCGGCACCCTGCTTATCCGTACTTTTTGAGTGCAGCATCCGGTTAAGCACAATCTCGGACAGTAACCAAATGAAGTAGGTTCCGATAAAAACGTTGTTCATGATACTCTTAAATCCCCAACACTTGTTTCAATTTCACGTACCCCGTTTTACTTACTGGTATTTTGGCACCTGATTTTAAGATGGCCAAGTGGCTGTCTTTCTCGTATGGGTCTAAGCGGGTAATTTGTTGTATGGCTATGATATATGAACGATGCACACGCACAAAATATTTCGGATCGAGTATTTTCTCGAAAAACGCCATTGTTTTATTTTTCAGGAACGCACCTTCGGCGGTAACCACGCTTACGTAGTCATCATCGGCCTGCAGATACTCTACATCCAGTACCGATATAATTTTAACCTTGGTACCGGTTTTAACCACAATACGTTCGTTTTGCGCCGGTGATTGCGCAGCGGCCTCCAGCAAGGTTTCTGTACCCTTTGCTACTGTTGCAGCCGTTGGAGCCTGCGCAATGTATTTCTTAATAGCTTTTGAAAATCGCTCTTTACTGAATGGCTTAAGCAAATAATCAACAGCGTGAGCCTCAAACGCTTTAATGGCGTATTCATCAAAAGCGGTAGCAAATATCACCGCTGGCGGATTATCCACCAGTTCCAACATTTCAAAGCCGTTTATTTTGGGCATTTGTACGTCCAAAAAAATCAAGTCGGGTTGGTGCTGCTGTATGGCCTTAAGGCCCTCAAAGCCGTCACCACACTCCTGCAGCACTTCAATCTTATCTTTAAAATCTTGCAAATATTCCAATACAACCATACGTGCCAAAGGCTCGTCATCAATAATCAAAGCGCGTTTCATAGCTGCGGTACTTTTATAATGGTTGTAAATATATTATCATTTGCGTGAGTTTCCATCAGATCGTTGCGCGCAAATATCAAATAAAGCCTGCGCTGCACCCCGCTAAGGCCAAAACCGGTACCTTTGCGCGGCCTCGACGTTTTGGGGTCATAGGGGTTTTGGATCATGATGATGAGGTACTGTTCCTCCATTTCGGCACGTACGCTTATGGTAACGGCATCAGTTGTGTCGTACAAGCCAAATTTAATAGCATTCTCAACAAGAGGTTGCAACAGTAACGACGGCAGCATAGCTTCGCCGCAGGCTTTATCGCAGCTTATTTCGGTTTGCAGGCGGTGGCCAAAACGTACCTTTTCAATTTCAAGATATAGGTTTAAATGGGCCAACTCATCTGTTAGAGACACCAATAGCTGCTCGTCCTTTTTTAACGTGCCACGCAAAAAATCCGATAGCTGGTGTATCATCTGCCTGGCCATATCAGGTTTAAAGCCAATAAGTGCGTTGATAGAGTTTAAGCTATTGAACAAAAAGTGCGGCTGCAATTGTTGGCGCAAATTGTAAAGCTCGGCATCGCGGGCAAGCTTTTCGGCCTCCGTTTTACGTTCTTCTGTGCGTTTATGATCAAGCTGGGTGTACCAAAGGGCGCTTATCATAGCCATCCACCCTATTGCCAGGAATACAGTGAAAGCCCGTAAAACCAATGATTGCTGTAAGAAATTGTTGTACACATCGCCCATATTAAATAAAGGCAAAATGTAGCGGCACCCTGCCACGCAGGCAGCTGCTAAAGCAGCACACCAAATAAATAAGTAAAAGTAACTTTCCTTATCGGGCTGATAGTAGCGCAGGTTATTATTGATAAGCCAGCAGGCAATTGCCAACAGGGCAACATTAAGCACACTATCGGTAATGGCGGTAAGCCAGGTGAACCCGAAACTGTGAATAATATAGCCCTGCATAGCAGCCCATGCCAATCCGCAAATGGCAAAGGCAGCTAATAGCTTTGATGGCGTAGTATTTGGTGAAGCCAAGGTTTTGGTTTTTTATGATAATTAGTTTTTTACGCCAAGCAAAGCACCTTTATGATGTGCCCATGCAATATACAAATCCGGATCGGGGGCTTCATGTATGTTGTAGTACAGTTCGGCACCATCGTTAAGGCCGCTAATGGCATTAAGCTCGGCTACATCAATAAACTGCCATTTAACCGTTTGCTTTTGCACATTTAAAAAGCTATCCTGGTTGGCATGGCCAATATTGCTTGCCTTTTCAAAGGCCTCGCGCTCGTCATCAGCTTTAATCAACCGCAGTTGTTCATCAAATTGGGCATTATGCTCACCGTTTCCGCTTATTACCCTGAACACCAATTTTGCTACGTACCAGTTCATAATCAGTAGTTTATTTAATGAATATTAATAGCTGCGGATATCAACGCCTGCAAATAACGAGGTGCCTTTTAGTACCAGCACCTTGTCGCTGTTTATATTTTGCGCAGTTTTAATACGCTTATCATCCACCCCGGCGAAAACGGCAGCCATATCTGCCACTACCTGCCAGTTGGCCGGCACTATTATCTTGGTACCGCCAAATACCTGGGTAAGCTCAATCACCACACGGCCGTTTATATTTGCCTGGGTAAAATCAATCTCGGTACCGCCAAATATTGCGGTAATGTCGCCCCCTCTGAAGTTTTTTGAAAAGATAGTTTTGTTATAGCCGCCAAATATTGCCGTAGCGTTCAACCAATCATCGTCGCTTGGTGGCACGGTTGCAGCTGGGCCCTGTTCGGCATCCGGTGTTGCTGCATCCGGGTTAACAAAATCTTGCGGATTGTTTGGATCATAAGGCGTTGCCTGGTATTTGTTATCCCAGTAAGCGTTGTTTTGCGCCCTGCTTTGGGCATTGTTACGTTTTGATAAGATCCAGAAACCTAAGAACATTAAGGCTACCGGCCATACAAAGCCCTCGG
Organism: Mucilaginibacter pallidiroseus; assembly: GCF_007846085.1. Taxonomy (GTDB): domain Bacteria; phylum Bacteroidota; class Bacteroidia; order Sphingobacteriales; family Sphingobacteriaceae; genus Mucilaginibacter; species Mucilaginibacter pallidiroseus. The sequence goes on along the minus strand of NZ_VOEJ01000004.1, from coordinate 302,786 downwards.
AATTGTTAATGTTTTCTGTAACCATAAAAATAGCACCTAAGCCAATAAGAATAGGGCCCGATGTTTTTTTATAATTGCTGCGCCCGCCAACGTACAGACCAATGAAGATCAAAATTAATGGCCACAGCTCGACAGAGTCGGGAATGAAGAAAAAGTCAAATTGCTGTAACAAGAAGTAGCCTCCGATGGCTACTAATATTAGCCCTGCAATAGCTTTGCTCTGCGGGGTTTTATTAGGGGTGTTTATATTGTTAGACATGACGTTTGTAATTTTTATTGTTAATCAAATCTATATTAACAATTGTGATTAGCCAACCTTATATTGGCAATATGATTAAAGATGTCGGTAAGTGCGGGAGAATTGTCGGTAAAAAATTAGGGGAATGCTAATTGGCACTTAGTGGTGGATTAAGGGCGGTCTTATTGCACGCAAAAATGTGGCAATCCCGTCGCTATTGGTTGATCCAATTACGGGGATTACTACATCGCTGCACTCTTCGCAATGACATGAAATTTTAAAAGTAAAACACCAGGCTCGCGCTCTATCTACACCGCCGGTTCCTGCTGACTGAGGCAATGAAAACTACCCAGGCCCCAGATAATATCTGTAGAATCGATACCTACAACTTTGCGGTCGGGAAAGCAGCTTTGGATAATATCTAATGCTTTATCATCATTCCTTGAACGATAGGTTGGCACTATTACAGATTGGTTAGCAATGTAAAAGTTCGCGTATGAAGCAGGCAGGCGCTGATCGTCATACACAACGGCATCAGGCATTGGCAGTTCAACTATGTTAAGCTGTTTGCCATTAAGTAAACGCATGGTTTTCAGCGTTTGCAGGTTCTCCTGTAATATATTGTAATTTTCGTCGCTTTTGTTTTCTTCAACGGCGGTAATAACGGTATCTTCATTTACAAAGCGGGTAATATCATCAATATGGCCGTCGGTATCATCGCCAATAATACCGTCGCCAAGCCAGAGTACTTGCTCAACGCCGTAAAATTTTTGAAGATATTCCTCAATCTGGCCCTGGTTTAAATGCGGATTGCGATTTTTGTTAAGCAGACAGGCCGTAGTGGTTAAAACTGTACCGGCGCCATTAAAATCTACCGAGCCACCTTCCATCACAATACCGGGATGATACACCGGCAGGTTAAAATGGTTGGCAATTTTGGTAGGGATTACATCATCCAGATCATACGGAGGGTATTTATCGCCCCAGGCATTGTACCCCCAGTCTACAATCACTTTTTCTTTGGTATCATAATTAACCAAAAAAGCCGGCCCGTGATCGCGGCACCAGGCATCATTAGTTGGAAAATGATAAAACTCGATCTTACTTAAATCTGCACCTGCAATTTGCAATTGCTGTTTAGCAAAAGCTTCCATTTGCGGATCGCCCACGTTAACGCGCACAAGCTGCCCCTGGGCTACTACCTTGATAAACTCGCAGTATTTGGGATATATCAAATCCAGTTTACCCGGCCACGAAGCTTCCTTGTGCGGCCAGCTAAGCCACATAGCAGTTTGCGGTGCCCATTCGGCAGGGAAGTGGAAGGATTTTAAGTTTATAGTCGATGGTCTATAGTCCATAATTTGATGTTATAGCGTATTCCTTAAGGCAGAAATCATTTTACACAATGCTTCATAATCTATATAAAGCCTTTTAAAGTCGGTCTCGTTAATTATTCTTCGTCGCTGGCCAACGAAAAGACAGGATACAACTTCCACTGCGGACCGCAGCGCATAACCTAAAAATTGTTTAAAAGTAGCATTTGATTGACCTGTACAACCCTCAGCAATATTAAGCACAACTGAATCAGCAGCTCGTTTTATTTGAGAGGTTAATATAAATAACTCCTCTTTAGGAAAACTATTTTTTGTAAGCAAATCCACTTGCTCTGATAGATCCAAGGCTCTTTGCCAGACTTGAAGATTCTCAAACTTAAATGCCATTTGGCTCTTTTTCTTATTGACTATGGGCTATCGACTATGGTCTCTCTAAATACTAATCGTTATCCAAAAGTCTTTTCGTTATCGGCTGGTATGAATCTATACGGCGGTCGCGGAGGAAAGGCCAGTGGCTGCGGTAATAGTCGGATTTGTTAAGATCAAGTTCTTTTACAATCACTTCTTCCTGCTCAACAGTTGTTTGGTGCATGATCTCGCCAAACGGATCGGCAAAGAATGATCCACCCCAGAATTTAACGCCTGCTTCCTCGCCTACACGGTTCACGCTAACTACGTGCACACCATTGGCAACCGCATGGCTGCGCTGAATGGTTTGCCATGCGTTGTATTGCTTGGTATTGGTAGCTTCGTCCTGCGTGGTTGCCCAGCCAATAGCAGTTGGATAAAACAATATTTCGGCACCCATTAATGAGGTGATACGGGCAGCTTCCGGATACCATTGATCCCAGCATATAAGCACCCCTATAGTGGCAAATTTGGTTTTGAAAACCTTGTAACCTAAATCGCCCGGGGTAAAGTAAAATTTTTCGTAAAAGCCCGGATCATCCGGGATATGCATCTTGCGGTATTTACCCAAATAAGCACCATCAGCATCCAAAACAGCTGTCGTGTTATGGTAAACGCCCTGGGCACGTTTCTCAAACAGTGATGCAATGATAACCACACCAAGCTCGGCAGCTACAGCCGACAGCGCATCAGTTGACGGACCAGGAATAGACTCGGCCAGTTTAAAGTTGTCATAATCTTCTACATCACAAAAATACAATGACGTAAAAAGCTCCTGTAAACAAACAATCTGCGCACCTTTTGCGGCAGCTTCCCTAACCTTAACAATTGCTTTGTCGAGGTTTTCCTGTTTGTTTGCAGTGCAGGTCATCTGCACTATACCTACTTGTACTTTACCCATAGCTTGTTTTAAAATTTGCCGCAAAAATACGCATTTGATTTTAGGATTACATCGATTAGTAACGATGATTACACTGATTTTATAAAGCGATTACATTCTCACGAATTCACCAATTTGTATGACTTTTGCACCAACGACAACGCCTCTATTGTTAAAATCTGTGAAATGTACATCATCCAATCAGTGCTATGGCACTGGTAAATAAAAAAAGCCATAGCTTTGCAGCCGGATGAAAGACTTGATACAGACCGAGGTTGAAGAAACCGAAAAGGCCGTTAAGCCCAAAACCTGGAAAGACATTGCCTGGAACATTACCAAGGTAGTGTTGAAATTTGCTGTAACCAGCGTGCTGCTGTACTTCGTTTTCAGAAAAGTACCGCTTGAGCAGGTAAAGCTTCGCCTTATAAACGCCAATTACTGGTGGATGCTGGCCGCACTGCTTAGCTTTTTTGTATCAATGGTGATTTCGTCCTGGCGGTTACTAAGTTTTTTTAAATCGATAAAACTTAACCTTGATCCACGCTTTAATTTCAGGCTTTATCTGTTAGGATTATTTTATAATTTCCTGCTGCCGGGAGGTATTGGTGGTGATGGTTACAAGATATATCTGCTCAACAAAAACTATAAGCTTCCGGCTAAAAAGGTGTTTTGGGCCATTATGTTCGACAGGCTGAGCGGCCTTTGGGCAATAGGTTTAATTATAGTTGCATTGATATTTTTAATACCTCAGATAGATATTCATATCGGTATCCCGCTTAGCATTTTCGTTACCGGTTCAATCATCTATTACTTCGTAGCTTATAAATTTTTTAGAGATTACACACGTTACTTTTTCGCGGCGCACGCCAAGGCAGTCGCTGTGCAAAGCCTGCAACTACTGGCCATTGTTTTTATCATGATAGGCCAGGATTTTGACGGCAAATATTCCCCATATCTTTTGTCATTCCTTATATCGGCACTGGCAACCATCATCCCAATCAGTATTGGTGGTGCAGGCATACGCGAAACAGTATTTTTGCAGCTTACCAAGGTATTCCCTATGGACGAAAGCCTTGCAACCTTCCTGCCCGGAACGTTTTACATTATCTCGCTGATAGTAGCGTTGCTTGGTATTTACTATGTTATACGCCCAAGCCGTTTGGAAGAAGGTTTGCCCAAAGGCGAATTAACAGCCGAAAGCAAGCAGGGTTAAGCGCCCTTTTTCAAATAAGCTTTCATTACAAAATTGTGGTAATTTAATGAGATTTATAAGTCTGCGTGCTTTATGGCTTTGGCTGTTTTTGCCAGTATAAAGTTAAGCAGCATAACAATTATCAAGGCAATAATTACGTCCAGCAAAAGATATTCAATAATAAACTCGATCTCTTCGCCGGCTGACAAAGGTGCATTGGCCGGTTTGTGCGAAAAAAATCTCCACGGGAAACCAATTGAGGTATGGCTACCCGTAAAAGTGCTATACTCCGAATATAGCAGCGTGGCTACTATCCAGATTCCAACTCCCAACAATATGGCTGGCTTTTTTATCATCAATCAATTTTTTCCATATCAAAATTAAACATTTTTACGTTCAATTATATTATTAAGTTATAATGTGCAACCTTTAATATTGCTACTTATATAAGTTAATCATAACTTAGTAAAACCAATTATGAGCATTAGCAAACAATTTTACTTTTCCCTTGGCTTAACCTCCATGAGCAGGTCGGCCATGTTCAGGGATGCTGTGCTTGCCAAAATAGTTTTGGCGCAATACTAATTCTCTTTTTTGCGGCGCGCATATTTCAGCTGCCTTCTCTTCTTAGCCAACTAATCGTATAATTTGTTTAAGCTGTTTTAAACGCTGCCTTTGCACTATTGCCCGGGTTTGCGTATACGCTGTATTACAAAATTAAGTCAATCAATTATGCCTGTTTACCACACACTGGGGCGTATTCCGCATAAGCGACATACGCAGTTTAGAAAGCCGGATGGCAGCTTGTATGCCGAAGAACTGGTATCTACCGAAGGCTTTTCGAGCCTGTACTCGCTGGTTTACCATGCCTACCCGCCAACTATTGTAAAATCTTTGGGTGAGCCCTACTCTGTCGAACCCAAAATAGCCCGCGAAAAGCATCTGAAGCACACCAGCCTCATAGGGTTTAATATAGCACCGGCAGACGATTACCTGCAAAGCCGCAAGCCTGTTTTGGTGAACGCCGATCTGCATATTTCACTGGCAGCGCCCCGCCAAAGCATGACGGACTATTTCTACAAGAACAGCCAGGCCGACGAAGTTATTTTTATACATAAGGGTAGCGGCACTTTAAAAACGGGCTTCGGTAAAATTAAGTTTGCGTACGGCGATTACCTTGTGGTACCTCGTGGCACCATCTACCAAATGGAGTTTGATGATGACGATAACAGGCTTTTTATTGTGGAAAGCTTTAGCCCTATACGCACACCCAAACGCTACCGCAACCAATACGGCCAGTTAATGGAGCATGCCCCCTATTGTGAGCGAGACATAAAGCGCCCTGCAGATTTGGAGACGCACGATGAGAATGGCGACTTTAAAATCCTGATTAAAAAGCAGGGGCTTATTTACCCTTATACGTATGGCACTCACCCATTTGATTTTGTAGGATGGGACGGCTTTCATTACCCTTGGGCTTTTTCTATCCATGATTTTGAACCCATAACCGGTCGTGTGCATCAACCACCACCAGTGCATCAAACCTTTGAGGGGAACAACTTCGTGATATGCTCATTTGTGCCGCGCAAGTTTGATTACCATCCGCAATCCATACCTGCACCATATAACCATAGCAATGTAGATAGTGATGAGGTGCTGTATTATATAGATGGCGACTTTATGAGCCGCAAAAGCGTGGTTAGAGGACAGATAACATTGCACCCTGGCGGCATACCGCACGGCCCGGCACCGGGCTCGGTCGAAAAATCGATAGGTAAAGAGGCGACCGATGAATTGGCTGTGATGATAGACCCTTTTCGCCCACTGATGCTTACCGAAGATGCCATTGCCATTGAAGATGAGAACTATTACAAAAGCTGGGTTGTTTAAAAGCCCCGCCAAACCCTACCGGAAAGGGAGATTTTACAAAGAAAACAATTACTAAAAAATGATTAAAGAAATAGAAAATAAAGTCTCCCTTGTCGGGGGAGATTTAGAGGGGGCTGCCGACTTTCTACCCCTAAACGGCACCGACTATGTTGAATTTTATGTGGGCAATGCCAAGCAGGCTGCCCATTACTATAAAACAGCTTTTGGTTTCCAGGATCTTGCTTATGCCGGGCCCGAAACGGGTGTGCGCGACAAGGCATCATACGTTTTGCAACAGGGGAAAATAACAATTGTACTGACTACCCCGCTCCACTCGGAGCACCCCATCGCAGAGCATATTAAAAAGCATGGCGACGGTGTAAAGGTATTGGCCCTTTGGGTTGATGATGCCTACAGTGCATTTGAGCAAACCACCGCCCGCGGCGCAGAGGCCTACCAGCCGCCGCAAACCATTACCGATGAATTCGGCGAAGTACGCACCAGCGGCATTAAACTATATGGCGAAACGGTACACCTGTTTATTGAACGTAAAAACTACCATGGTGCTTTCTTACCGGGTTATAAGGACTTAACTACCCGCTACAACCCAAGTGATACGGGCCTGCTTTACGTTGACCATTGCGTAGGTAACGTGGGGTGGCATAAAATGAACCAATGGGTAAATTTTTATGAAGACATCATGGGCTTCAAAAACATCTTAACGTTCGACGATAAAATGATCTCGACCGAATATTCAGCTTTGATGAGCAAGGTTATGAGCAACGGCAACGGCTTTGTAAAGTTCCCAATTAACGAACCTGCGGAAGGTAAAAAGAAATCGCAGATTGAGGAATACCTGGAGTTTTACGAGGGCGAAGGGGTACAACATATGGCGCTTGCCACCAATGATATTGTAAAAACAGTAACGGATCTGCAAAGCCGCGGTGTTGAGTTTTTGACAGTACCTACCACCTATTACAATGAATTGGTTGACCGTGTTGGCCATATAGATGAGGATCTTGAACCGCTTAAACAATTAGGCATATTGGTTGACAGGGATGACGAAGGCTACCTGCTGCAAATTTTCACCAAACCTGTTGAGGATAGGCCTACGCTATTCTTTGAAATTATACAGCGCAAAGGTGCAAAATCATTCGGTGCCGGTAATTTTAAAGCCCTGTTTGAAGCTATTGAACGCGAGCAGGAATTAAGGGGGAATTTATAAACCCTAAATAAGTACCGGCACATTGTTAAGGGCAAAGACTTAGCTGTGTGCCGGTTTTCAATTACAATACAAACCAACATCAATTTTAACCGTTGCCAATAGGTGTATACATTTAGAATATGACAACCGCCACACCCGCACGTAAATTTCAGTTACTTCCGCTCATAATTAGCCTGGTAATTACCCTTGCCATAGGTTTTGTGGCATCAATGTTTACCCGGCCCGAAATTGATGGCTGGTACCGTACACTTAATAAGCCCTCGTTCACCCCGCCTAACTGGGCTTTTCCGGTAGCATGGACTACCCTATATATCCTAATTGCCACTGCAGCATATCTTGTTTGGCAAAAGCGGGATGGCTCGGCCACTTTCAAAACAACGGTGGTAATTTATGCCGTTCAACTGTTACTTAATTTTTCATGGTCGATAGTTTTCTTTGGCTTGCACAACATATTTGGCGGGCTGATTGTGATCATTTTACTACTTATATTAATCATCCTGAACATTAGCTGGTTTGGAAGGTTCAGCATGGTAGCTGCCTGGCTATTGGTTCCTTATTTGCTTTGGGTTAGCTATGCCACCTTGCTAAACATCAGCATTTATATACTTAACAAGTAATAAAAAACGCTATTTTTATGCTCGTTACTTTGCCGCTTTAAAATAAAACGGTATCATCAGCATGAAAAAAACTTTACTTACCTGTATTATACTATTGGCAGCATTCGGCGCATCATTTGCCGATACAGTTTCCATCAACCACTTTGTTGTTAAAGAAAACCCCTTTGCCAAAGATGAAGTAGCCATAATCGCTACCGATACAGCGGGTAACATTCAGGAAAACGTTTCGGGCATTTTTACTTTTGCCATCAACGGCTTTACGGAGAAAATGACTTTTGACAAAGGCACGGCTTTTTACAGGCACAAGCTTGATAAATCGGCATTTATATATGCAAGGCATCAAAACGACAGTGGTACCCACTCGATGCTTTACTACATTTACAGGCACGACAGCAGGCTTACCCCTGTCAAAATAAGCTGGATCCTGTTGATATCCATACCGCTTGGCCTTGTTTTGTTGGGCTACCTCTTTAAGCGGTTTATCATCATCGCAATTATTGTGTTTTGCCTGTTCATGTATTTCACCCACAATAATGGCCTGGCAGTTGGCACGTTCTTCCAAAGTATTATCGATGGTCTGAAGGGGATGTTTGTTTGAGTTAGCAGTTGAATGCATCTTCACAATGAAGGTTTTAACAACTTAAAACTATTTAATTTGGTATTGACAACGGATAACTGGTAGCAAATAACAGATTAACAAATGACTAATAAGAATAACCTAATAACAAATAACCAACCACCTAAAAAGGCAAACCTATACCGAAGTTTAGCTGCATAAAGCTATAGTTTTCGCCTACTATGTTGCCTTTATTATCAATACCTGTAGCATTGGCACGCTGGTATGCCCTGCGGAAATCTCCGGTTTTAAACACCTCGTCAAAGTGTTTGATAAACACCCATTGATCGGATCCGTTAAACTGCGGATCTTTAAATTTAAAGGCAGCATCTAACCTGAATATAAAGAAGCTTAAGTCGAAGCGCAGGCCTGTACCGATACCAATAGCGGTAGACTGAAAGAGGTTACCAAACCTAAATTCGCCGTTAGGGTTTTCAACTTCCTTGTGTAAACGCCATACGTTACCGGCATCCACAAAAAATGCCCCTTTAAGTTTTGATCCAAAAAAGTTATCGGCCAGTTTGTAACGATACTCGGCGTTGGCAACAATTTTAATTTCACCAAACTGGTCAAGATATTTTAAGCGTCGGCGGGTTTCCATATCGTTACCGTAAGCTGTGGCGCGGTTAAACTGGCCAGGGCCAAGCGTACGTGGCAACCACGCTCTTATATCATTAGCACCACCTGCGTAAAAGTTCTTCTCAAATATCAGCAGGTTGCTGTTACCATATGGTATACCAATACCGGGGTTGAACCTGAAAATGAATTGACGCTCGGAACCAAGGCTGCGGTACAGGCGGTAATCAAATTCCGTTTTTACGTACTGCGAATAAGTGTAACCAAAAATAGTGCGCTGCCCGGCGGTATCACGTGGCGTGTTTAGCAGCTTGCTTACAAGGCTTAGCGTGTTACCACCAATATCTAAACCTGCGCGGAAATAGATAAAATCGCGGTACGAATTAAGCTCGTTGGCATTGTACTGGAAAGTGTATAAACTTCCTGATGTAAAAGTAGTACGGCCGATAAGATAAACATATGAGTAACGCCCGCTATCTAGTAACGATTGCCTTGCGGCCGGATCAAGCGTACCGCTTGAAAATTCGATATTGATCGGCGCAAAGGAGTGCTGCTTGCGGTAGGTCTCAAAAAAATCGTACGTAATGGAGTTGATAAAAGTGCGGCGCTCAACCAATCCTTTTTGGTAGAACAAAGAGAAGTTGGTAGAGAACGTAGTATGCGGTACACCGAACTTGGCAAGGTTAGGGAAATTAAACGGCGATAAAATACGCGGGTAACTTAAATTAACACCTGCCTTAAAATCCTGATTTTGAATACCCAGTTCGTCACCTGCCGCACGGCCGCTGTCAAACAAAACGCTCCAGTTTAGTTTAACCTGCAACGAAGCTGCCTGCTTAAATAAGTTACGGCTGATAAAAGTATTGCCCACGTTGTACCCAAAGCGCCCCTGGTTAAACAAAAACTCACCCTCTACCCTGTCGCTCATGCGCTTTAGCGGTACTAGTTCCAGTTTAGTATTTAAGCGGTTGGTGCTATCGGCAGTTTTCTCGTAGGTTGGGCTGGGCACATTCCTGAATACATTAAGTTCCGATAAGCGTGAAGTGGTCAAAGTTTGTTTATCAATATCATACAATTCGCCTTTGCGCTGAAAAATATAGTCGGTAACTGTTTTAGGCTTAAACCTGCCCGAAAAGTCAACAAAGCGGTATTGCGTATCAACCTGTATTGTATCGGCCTTGCCGATGGTACGGCCATTGCTGCGGGTAATTGTTACCAGGGTATTGTTGATCTTGAAAGTAGGGTGACTTGCGCTATTAGCCGGATTATCAACAATCATTACCAGGTCTACCACGCTTTTATTAAAACTGGAATCGGGCGTGTAATTAATGTACTGGCGATAGAAGTCGTAATAACCGTTGCGCTTCATCACCTGGTAAAAAGCATCACGGTCATAAGCAAGACTATCGGTATCAAACCTGCTGCCTGGCCTTACGTGGGTGTAACTGTTACGTGTTTGATTATACAAAGCCTTAACCTTTAGGTCGGCAATGCTGTCTTTATAATTCCTTATTCTGAAAAGCGGACCTTCGGTAGCGGTAAAAATCAATTCGGCTTTTCGGTTTTTAACCTTTATGCTATCGTCAACCTTAGCTTTTAAATAACCTTTGTTTTGAAGATACTTCTGAATTTGCAGGCGCGAAAACTCTACCAGGTTACTATCCAGTATACGCGGCGCTTCGCCTATGTTGCGTTTACCTTTGTTGCTGAAGGTGTAATAGAATTGAAGATTGAGCCAGTTGTTGGGTTGCTGCTCTTTATCTACATAATCATAAGCAAAGTCGTCAAATTCCTTATCCACCCCTTTGATGGTGATTTTACGTACTATAGCCTGATCTTTATTTAATCCGCGCGTAACGCTGCAACCGGCGGCAATAATGCCCACCAAAATACTTAATATTGCAACACGTAAATACGGGGATATCTTATATGCTTTCAAAATCTCAGATCAGTTTACTAACGTCGTTACAGCAAAAAAAGTTTCGCCGGGAGCATGGTTTATTCCTTGTTGAGGGCAACAAATCCATAAGCGAGTTTATTGATTCTCCCTACAGCATACACACTATTTACCACACGTATGGTAACGCCCCAAAAATGCTTAATTTATCGCAGAAAATAAACCTTCAGGAAATTTCTCTGAATGAGCTGCAAAAGGTAAGCTTACTTAAAACCCCTGCAGATGCAATTGCGACTATCCGCATACCTCAAGACAGTGCAATTGATGTAAGCAACCTGCAAAAAGGCTTTTCGTTGGTGCTTGATGGCGTGCAGGACCCCGGCAATATGGGAACTATTATACGCACAGCCGACTGGTTTGGCATAAACCGCATTATTTGCAGCGATGACACGGTAGATGTTTATAACCCCAAGGTTGTACAGGCCACCATGGGGTCGCTTGCGCGTGTAAATGTTAGTTATACCGATCTGCGCACGTTTATATCAAAGGCGGGCGTACCTGTTTTTGGTGCGTTGCTTAACGGTAATAATATTTATACTACAGATTTTGGCACGCATGGGCTTATTGTTATGGGTAACGAAGGCAATGGCATACGGCCGGAAATACAGCCGTTAATAACCCGCAGCGTAACCATACCAAGGGTTGGCGCAGCCGAATCTTTAAACGTTGGTGTAGCTACGGCGATATTTTGTTCAGAACTTACTGCAAAAACCTTTAAATAAAATTGATTGACAAATAATATTTACTATTTTTGCAGTCCTTAAAAAAAGGTCGAATGGCCGAGTGGCTAGGCAGAGGTCTGCAAAACCTCCTACAGCGGTTCGAATCCGCTTTCGACCTCAGGGTTAAAAACATTTAAAAAAAAGATCATGGGCGTTACTCGTTTAAAAAGAAAAGATAGAAGGAACAAAACAACTTCACGCTTAGAAGTTCAGTTTTTGAAGTTAGCTACCAACATTGAATTGGGTAGCCGTTCTGCACAGAAAAAAGGCAACCAAATTGACAAAAACAACGAGGTTTTAGCTAAAGCTGCTTCAGCTAACTAATTTTTCTTTCTTACAAGAAATTAAAAAGGCATTTCAATTGAAATGCCTTTTTTGCGTTTATAGCTCTTATAAAATACGCAGCACCGCATTGAAAATGCACTGCTGCGCTGATAAACCTTAAGCTTTTACTTCAGATATCAGTTTCCCTATCGGGAAATCTTTCCTATCGTATATCTCTATCCAATACTCGCGTACTGCTTTAGTTGCCGGCATTGCATGCGATTCCTTAATTAACTTAATAAAATCAGCCTTTATTTGCGGCCTCACCGGGCGGTGCAGCATGGCATCGTTGTATGATGCTACAACCAGTTCGAAAACATGCGCACGGGCGCTGTCTACCAATTCGGTGTTCTGATAATACTCAATAAACTCGGCCACACGGCTCGGGTCGGAGTTTACTATACCCCAGTCCTGCATATCGCCTTTATCAAACTCAATATCAAGGTCATTACAAACCTTTATCAATGCTTCTTCGCTACTCATATCTTTATTTTAACAATTCCTTATTTATACGACCTATCAAAGCCGGGCCCTCGTAAATAAAACCTGTGTAAAGCTGCACCAGCGCGGCTCCGGCGTTAAGCTTATCCATGGCATCCTGTGCCGAATGTATGCCCCCTACCCCAATAATAGGAAACGCCCCGCCCGATACTTTGCGTAGATACGCGACAACTTCTGTTGAGCGTTGGGTTAACGGCTTGCCGCTTAAACCGCCGGTCTCGACCTTATGCGGAGATGAAAGCCCATCACGGCTAATGGTCGTATTAGTGGCTATAATGCCAGCTATACCTGTTTGTTTCACAATATCGGCAATGTCGTCCAACTGCTCATTAGTCAAGTCGGGGGCTATCTTTAGTAGTATTGGCCTGCTTATCCCGTTTTTATTATTACGCTGTTGCAGGGTGTTAAGCAACTGCATTAGCGGTTCTTTTTCCTGCAATTCGCGCAAGCCGGGTGTGTTGGGCGAGCTTACGTTTACCACAAAATAATCCACCACATCAAACAACCTGTCGAAGCATTTGATGTAATCACTCACGGCATCTTCATTGGGAGTAACCTTGTTTTTACCAATATTACCGCCAATAATCAGAGCCTTTTCGCCGGGTTTTAAATTCCTGCGATAGCTGGCAATACGCTCGGCTGCTACATCTACCCCCAAGTTATTAAAACCCATGCGGTTAATAAGGGCTTCATCAGCAGGCAACCTAAACATGCGGGGCTTGGAGTTGCCGGGCTGTGGTAATGGCGTAACAGTGCCTACCTCTACAAAACCGAAACCAAGCTTACCCATTTCACTTATCAACTCGGCATTTTTATCAAAGCCGGCTGCAAGGCCTACAGGATTTTTAAATTTCAGGCCAAAAACCTCGCGTTCCAACTTGGCGTCATCAACGTCCCAAATGGCCTTGCTTAGTGCCGAACCACCCGGGAAACGTGTAAAGCGCTTTAAATTGCGGGTTACAAAATAATGCACCTTCTCGGGGTCGAACAAAAACAGCAGCGGTTTGAGCAGTTGATACATGGGGGCGAATTTACCGTTTTTAATTTTTATGCTGATGCAAAATATTGTAATTTGCCCATCAATATACCTAAAAACGAACAACCCAAAATGATTGCCAACTCTCGCCGCAACTTTTTAAAAACTGCATCTGTAGGTGCTATTGCCGCCATCAGCATTCCCGAAATTGTATCGGCATCTGCCGGCGCTTACGCTGCAAAAAAAGTAGCTATCGAAGCAAATGACATCATTCTTTTTCAGGGCGACTCGATAACCGACTGGGGCCGCGACCGTAAAGCAACCGAGCCAAACACCACAAACATGTTGGGTACCGGTTATGCCCTGCTTACTGCTGCTGAATTGATGGCTAAACATGCCGATAAAAATTTAAAACTGTTTAACCGCGGCATTGGCGGCAACAAGGTTTACCAGTTGGCCGAGCGCTGGGACACCGACACCCTTGCAATTAAACCCAACATATTAAGCATACATATTGGCGTAAACGATTTTTGGCATACCCTAACAAGTGGCTACAAAGGCACCATTGATACGTATATAACCGACTACCGCAAACTGCTTGACCGCACCAAAAGGGAATTACCTAACGTTAAATTGATTATTGGAGAACCTTTTGCATTGCAGGGCACTAAATCTGTAAATAGCTCATGGTATCCAACGTTTGATTTGTTCCGCAAGGCTGCCCGCGATATTGCTGAGCAATACAACGCACCGTTTATCCCCTATCAAACCATATTTGATAAAGCACTTAAAGCTGCTCCTGCAACCTATTGGACGCTTGATGGCGTACACCCAAGCATTGCCGGCGAAAAGCTGATGAGCGAGGGATGGCTGGCTACTGTTAAGTAGGAGTTAGTTATCAGTTATTTGTGAGCGGTTATCAGTTTTGATTTAAGATCTTTATAGCTTAATCATCAATTGGTAAACTGTTTGCGGCGGGCTTTGAGGCGGCTTCCAAAAAGCGTATCTTTGCCGCCAAATGATCGCTATAAATAACCTTACGTTCGAGATTGGTGCAAGGGCCTTATATGATGAAGCCAACTGGCATATAAAACCCGGAGAAAAAATTGGCCTTATTGGTGCCAATGGTACCGGCAAAACCACTTTGCTTAAAATCATTGTTGGAGATTACACGCCAACATCGGGCACTATATCCATGGCTAAGGACCTTACAATGGGTTACCTTAACCAGGATTTGCTTTCCTACTCGTCTGATAAGAATATTGTACACGTGGCAATGGAGGCTTTTGAGCGCCAAAACCAGCTGCATGACGAGATCGAGACCCTGCTTAAAAAACTGGAGACGGATTACAGCGAAGACCTTTTAAATAAACTGAGCGACAAGCAACACGAATTTGAACTGCTTGACGGTTACAATATCGAATACAAGGCACGCGAAATTTTAGCCGGTTTAGGCTTTAGCGATGAAGATTGCGCGCGCAAGCTGAGCACGTTTTCGGGCGGGTGGCGCATGCGCGTAATGCTTGCCAAGATCCTTTTACAGGCTCCGGATATTTTATTGCTGGATGAGCCTACCAACCACCTCGACTTACCGTCTATCCAGTGGTTGGAAGATTACCTAAAATCTTTTAGCGGCGCTATCATCATTGTATCGCACGACAGGTGGTTTTTAGATAAAGTGATTAACCGCACGGTTGAATCGCGCAAAGGAAAGCTTACCGTTTATGCGGGCAACTATTCTTTCTACCTGGAAGAAAAAGCCCTGCGTGCCGAAATTCAACGCGGCGAGTTTAAAAACCAACAATCTAAAATTAAACAGGAAGAGCGTTTGATTGAGCGTTTCCGTGCCAAGGCATCTAAGGCAAAAATGGCGCAGTCACGTATCAAGATGCTTGATAAGATGGAGCGTGTAGAGGATGTTGACGACGATAATCCTGAAGTGAACTTCAGCTTTAAGTTCAGCAAGCAATCCGGCAGGCACGTGGTAACACTTGAGCACATAACCAAAAAATATCCAACCATAGATATTTTGGATGATGCCGAAGCTGTTATTGAAAAAGGCGATAAAATTGCATTGATTGGTGCCAACGGTAAAGGTAAATCTACCTTGTTACGCATCGTTGCCGGTGCCGACACCGAATATAAAGGCACTGCGCAAACCGGTCACAATGTATCGCAAACGTTTTTCGCGCAGCACCAGTTAGAGAGCCTGCACCTGGAGAACCAAATATTACAGGAGCTGCAATCTTTCGCGCCAAAACATAGCGATACTGAACTTCGTTCGATATTAGGATCATTCCTTTTTACGGGCGATGATGTATTCAAAAAGATCAAGGTATTATCGGGTGGTGAAAAATCCCGTGTGGCTTTGGCCAAGGCACTTACTGCAGATGCAAACTTCCTCGTACTGGATGAGCCTACCAACCACCTGGATATGGCCTCGGTTAACATCTTGATACAGGCACTGCAGCAATATGAAGGTACGGTGATTGTGGTATCGCACGATAGGTATTTCCTGGACAATGTTGCCAACAAGATTTGGTTTATCGAAGATCAGAAGATAAAACAATACCCGGGCACGTATGCAGAATACGACGAGTGGTATGCCAACCGCAAGCTTGACCCTAAAGCTGCGCCTGCGCCAAAACCAAAGCAGGAAGAAAAAAAGCCTGAACCTGTAAAACAGGAGCAGACTGAAAACAGATCGCAGCAACTTAAAAAGCTTAATCAGGAATTGGGTAAGATTGAAGAAAAGGTTGCAACGCTCGAAAAAGAAATTAAAGCATTCGAGGGCCAATTAAACGACCCTAAGCTATACAACGAAACGCAAAAGCTGAAAGACATTAACCAGAACTACCAGATCAAAAAACTGGAGCTTGGCGAGATCCAGCAAAAATGGGAAGCCCTCGCCGACCAGATCATGGAACTGGAAGCATAGATTTTAAACAGGCAAAGCATAAAGCTTTGCCTGTTTTGTTTATATTGGTTGATCAATTACCATTACTGAATTGCCTTGTCATTATAAAACATTATCCTACTGGGTTATCGCCACAAGTGGCCTTATTCCTATTGGCATCGGGCACGGCGTTATGCCCATTATCATAGCTGAAGCAATCGGCATTATAGGCCTCCCGGCCATTCATTTAAATTCATTTTGCTTTGGATGGGGCTGTAGTTATGATCAATCTATTTTTGCAGCAGCAATTTTAATTGCTATAGGGCAAACCACCCTGTTAATTGCCAATATCAAAGAATCAAGTCCTGTACGGCTTATAGCTTTGGGATTTTTATTGTACGGATTTTTATTTCTTTGCCATAACTTTGACAACACATCAGGCTTTACCTTTACAGTGTCTTTTCCTTTTTTAATAGTTGTGTGTTTATTAATTTTTAAGTTACTACGGAAATGGCAATATAATCGAAGTTTGGAAAAGATTAGCTGACCACTAAATACAATACATAATTAAGACCTAATGCCCTATCACGATAAACGCCTTACCTGGCTGGTAATAATTTCGAGCTGGCTTATATTCATTGATGCCGGACATGGTATCGGACCTGTATTGCTATTCGAAATAGGACAGATTATAAATTTCTCTACTTATAGTTATGACTTCCGTTTTTGCTGGAATTGCAGTTATAATCAGTTTTTACCTGTGGCGATGTGCCTGATTTTTCTTGGTCGTGTAACTTTAATTATAGCAAACTTAAAAGAGTTGCATAGGACAAGAGTAGCCGCAATCTTATTGATGTGTTTTGGATTAATCTACCTGTGTCGGAAACTTGATGCTACCTCATGGTTTACAATTACTTTTTCATTACCGTTTGAGATATTATGCATCGCGCTTATTATCAAACTATGTGCTGATAGTTATGTATTTAGCAAACGAAATAAGTAGTCTTGTTCGGTCAAGGCCAACATTGGCAAATTGCTTAGCCCGTACTTTGTTGCTATCTTTATCACATGCCACTTACAAAACAGAGCGTCATTGCGAGATACGAAGCAATCTCCCCTATGAAATGGTTTGAAAAGCTCAAGGATTGCTTTGTACCTCGTAATGACGTAGGGAATATTAAGGCAGTGCTTAGCCTTCTGTTTTTGTTCCTGTCAACCACTGCATCAGCCCAAACTTATAATAACACAGTTTACCGGCCCGAGATTAAGTCTGTTGAATTTTACAAGTCGGACAAAGAAGGGTCGTTCCCAATTATCACCCTTGATGCAGGCGAAACCGTAACCCTTGGGTTTGATGATTTAAAAGGCGGTAGCCGTACGCTTAATTACACGCTGGAGCATTGCGATGCAGACTGGAACTTGTCGCGCCTGTCGCCTGCCGAGTATCTGCAATCTTTTACAGACGACCGTATTTTTGATTACACCTACTCTACCGCTACCTTTCAAAAATACTCTCATTACGAAATTAAGCTACCCAACAATAACATTGCGCCAAAACTACCTGGCAACTATGTACTGAAGGTGTATGAAGACAACGATCCCACAAAGCTGTTAATTACCCGCCGTTTATACGTGGTAAGAAAGCGCGTATCAATAGCGGCCAATGTGCTACCATCAAACAATGTTGCGCTGCGCCGCAGTAATCAAAAAGTGAATTTCACTATAGATTATGCAGGCCTCAACGTACAAAATCCCCATCAAAACATGCGTGCCCTGGTGATGCAAAATGCCCGGCCGGAAACCGGCAGGATGAACAACACACCTACTTATATACGCGGCACACAATTGGTTTTTAATGATGTAAACATTAACGACTTTGCAGGCGGCAACGAGTTTCGTCACTTTGATACACGCTCGTTGAGGCTTAATTCTGACAGGGTAGCACGTATTTACCGGGATACCGCCAACACCGTAATGCTCCTGGGCGACCCGGTGCGCAACAGCCCCAACTATTTGTTGGTTTATGACAACGACGGTAAGTTTTTCGTGCTAAACCAAAACGGAAATGATCCGCGTGTTGATGCCGATTATGCGCACGTATATTTTACCCTGGCGGCCAACAAGCCCGATAATGAAGGCACACCATATATTGTAGGCCAGTTTAATGATTATAAAATTGATGAGAACAGCCGCCTGCAATATGACACACAGGGCCGGTATTACACCAACCTTTTCTTAAAGCAAGGGGTGTATGATTACCAGTATGTATGGGTAAGCAGTGCTACAAACAAACCTGATTACATAACCCTGGAAGGCAGTTATTTTGAAACTGAAAACGATTATCAATTGCTGGTTTACTATCGCCCACCGGGAGCGCGCTGGGAAGAACTGGTAGGCTATGCCATGCTGAATACGGCTAAACAGCAATAATACAATGCACGCATAGTATTATCTGAACGGAAAACTTATCTTTGCCGCATGGAAGGAAAATCGCCAAAGGCATCGTTAACTATCATGAACGAACTGGTATTACCCAATGATACCAATACATTTAACAACCTTATGGGCGGGCGCCTTTTGCATTGGATGGATATTGCAGCAGCCATATCTGCGCAAAAACATTGCAACAGGGTTGTGGTAACAGCTTCTGTAGATAATGTATCTTTCCACCATCCTATAAAGCTTGGCGATGTAATCACTATCGAGGCCCGCGTTACCCGTGCTTTCAATACATCGGTAGAGGTGCGTATGGATGTATATGCCGAGAACGTGCCGTCGGGCATGAAGATCAAAAGCAATGATGCCTTTTACACCTTTGTTGCGCTTGATGAAAATAACAAAACCATTCCGGTGCCACCCCTCTTGCCTGAAACTGAAGACGAAATTGAACTTTATGAAGGTGCGCTTCGCCGCAGGCAGTTAAGGCTTGTACTTGGCGGCCGCATGAAGGCAGACGATGCTACCGAGTTGAAGGCACTATTTTTTGCCGAAAAATAAAAAGGGTAGCGTTAGCTACCCAGTTCTAATATTCTGTCAAACTCTTCGGGCTTAACGGCCATTACCGATAAGCGGCCCTGGCGCACCAGGCCAATATCTTTAAGGCGCTCATCAGCCTTTATCTGCTCGAGTGTAACTGTTTTTTTAAGGCTTTCAACAGGTTCAAGGTCAACCACCACCCAATTTTTATCGTCGGTAGTAGGGTCCTGGTAGGCCTCTTTAACCACACGGGCTATGCCTACAACTTCTTTACCTTCATTGCTATGGTACCAAAGCACCAGGTCGCCTACCTGCATACCGCGCAAATTATTGCGGGCCTGGTAGTTGCGTACGCCATCCCAAAAGGTGCGGCCCTCTTCATTAAATTTATCCCAGCTATATTTAAACGGTTCCGATTTTACTAACCAATGGTTCATCTATAAAAGCATTCAGCGTGTTAATATATGTAAGTCTGAACAGGAGCAAATTTCACAAAATGCGGCGATAATCAAAAATTTTAAAACGCACGGATTGCATTATACCACTCACGGAAAACATTTTCCGTTTTGGTTAATTTATTTAACAAACAACAAATGATGGACAACGATAAACACGAAGAAATATACAAGGAATTTAAAGACACGGTAAACATGACCGCATCCCAATTAGAGAAATGGTTAAAAACAGACGAATCTAAAGCTGTTGGTTGGGACAGTGGCGACGGCGAATCGGTAGGTCATAAATCGGGTGAGCATATCATAAAAATCCTTAATAAGAAAAAGGACGAGCTTACCGAACCCGATTATAAACACATGCAAAAAGTAAATAGCTACGTTAAGCGGCACATGGCGCAACGCCCAAGTAAGCCCGAAAACTCTAACTGGGATTATTCGCTAAAAAACTGGGGGCACGACTATTCTAAAAAGTAATAGTACTATTGCCTTATTGTCACTTAAAGTCGCGTTTTACAAACTTGTGGTGGAGATATTCGGACTATCCTACGCTTATATAGTTAGGAAATTTCCAGGCAGGATAGTATTTCTTTTTAACATACTTAAGGAAGCTGAAAAAATTACGCCGGAAATAATCCGGCAAAAAACAAAAAGAAATGCGCAGTGGCAATAAATATATTCATGACAGGCTGGTTGTTGTGATACGGCAAATATAATCTAATTTCCAACACACGCTAAACCATTGTAAATTTGATATCTATAATGTTATTTAGGCTGACCAACCTGCGTCTGCATAATGGAACGTATACAAAAGAGAACGGCTATTAGTCGTTCTCTTCTGTTTCTGCAGGTTTTTTGGTTTCGGTTGATACGCTCACTTTTGTCGCACCGGCCCGGGCAGTTGCTACGGCTTTGCCCACTTCGCCAAGGCCCTTGCTGTCATATATTTTCATAGCGGTTACAATGTCTATGGCCTGCCTTGTTTGCTCTTCGGGGATAGGTACAAAGCTCAGGAAGTTGATCTTAACACCTTTTGATGCCAGCAACTTGTTAACATCGTCCAGCAGCTTGGTTTCAAAGTCAGCCTGAGAGAATTCAACAATGTCTTCATCGATCAATAAATCGCGGGCAACCTCTTTTATACGTTTATCGATAACCGAGTTCTCGGCCGTTTCATAGGCCTTTGCCGAATTAGCCTCACTATCGCTGTCTGAATTAATTTTACCCAGGTACTTGGCCTCTCCCACGTAATCTATCGCGTTGGTAATCGAGTAATCGTAGGTAACTTCGATCTTGGCCATTACACGGTTCTTAAACGCCGATTTAAACACGCTTTCGCCCTGCATAGGGTAATCGGGCACGGTTACTTTGTATGAGCACATACCAATTCCTTTGGGCAGCGTTTCGCCGGCCTTAATCAGCTTCCATGATACGCCGCAGTTATCGGTATAAAGGGTTTGCACATTTGATTGTGCCCTATCGCACGATGAGGCGAAAATTACAGCAGCGCTTACAGCAAGTAAAGCAAGGGGTTTTAGGTTTTTCATTTTAACAAGCGTAAATAAGGGTCAAATAGGTTAGTGTAATATTTTAAACATCAGTTCTTTCATTAGTGCACCCGGCCCCGCATTTGACTCTACCCCTTTGCTTTTCAGATCGTACTCGCGCAGGTAGCTTATCACCTGGAAGGTTTTGCCAAGGTTGTAACCTTTTGCAGCCTGCTCATAATCCTTCACAAAATAAGGGCTTATGCCCAACTCTTTTGCAAGGCCCTGCGGTGTTTTATCTTTAGCGTAGTGATACGCCAGCACCTTACTAAAAAAATTATTAAGGTTACCCAATACCAGCACTATGGGGTTTGCTTTGGGGTTGGCTTCAAAGTAATTCACTATCTGGTTTACTTTATAAGCATCCTTACGGGTCAACGCAGCCTGCAGCTCAAACACATTATATTCTTTGCTGATGCCGATGTTGTCCTGAATGTGTTTTAGAGTGATCTCCTCGCCTTTTGTTACATTGAGCATCAGTTTGTCCATCTCGTTTGAAATCTTGGAAAGGTCGTTCCCCAAATACTCTGATAACATGGCTGATGCCTGCTGCCCTATTTTATATCCCTTGCCGGTTACATAGCCCTCAACCCAGGCAGGTATTTTATTATCATACAACGTGGCCGACTCAAACACCAGCCCGTGTTTGTCCATCGCTTTGTAGGTTTTTTTGCGTTTATCAAACTTGCCGTACTTGTAGCAAAAAACAAGTATTGTGCTTGGCAGCGGGTTTTCGAGGTAGGCCAATACGGGATTGATGCCTTTGCCTTCATCATCCTTGCCCCACTTCATATCCTGCGCTTCCTTAACTATCACCACCTGATAATCGCTCATCATCGGGTAGCGCTTGGATGCATTAATTACCGTCATGATATCAGTATCCTTACCATATAGCACCGTTTGATTAAATCCTTTTTCGGCATCGCTTAAAAGTTTATGCTCAATGTAGTTGCCAATCAGATCAATAAAATAAGGCTCATCGCCGTGCAACAAGTACACAGGTTTAAACTTGCGGGCTTTAAGGTCTTTTATAATCTCGGGAGCAGTCATGAGAGAAGTTAAAAGTCAAAAGTATAAAGTCAAAAGTATAAATGGAGAATTTGTTGAATAATCCAAATCAAATCCGTGGGTCGGCTGGCCCTTAACCTATTTAATCAGGAAGTACCTCTTTTGAATTTTGAATTTTTACTTTTGCACTTACAATGCTTCAGCCGCTTAATTTACCACCCTACCCTTTCAAAATTACCGATGATAATGGCAAGCTTACCTTGTTTGACGAATTGCGCAAGCGCACCATCATTATAACGCCCGAAGAATGGGTGCGTCAGCATTTTGTGCAATACCTCATCAGGCACAAAAATTATCCTAAATCATTGATAAAACTGGAAGGCGGGCTCAGGCTTAACGGCCTGGCCAAACGTACGGATATCGTGGTTTTTAATTCGGCAGGCGAACGAATTTTGCTTGTAGAGTGCAAAGCGCCATCGGTGGCCATTAGCCAGGCAACTTTTGATCAGGCTGCGCGCTACAACATGGTGCATAAGGTAAAATTTATGGCAGTTAGCAATGGCTTGCAGCACTACTATTGCAACATTGATTTTAACAAGGAAAACTATACATTTTTACAGGAACTGCCCGATTATAAACTGCTTTAAACGGTAGCCACAAGGCTTTGAATCTTTTCCATCAGTTCATCGGGTTTAAATGGCTTAGCTACATAACCATTCATACCGGCGGCGGCTACCTGGTCTTTAATATCAAACAACGCAGAGGCCGTTAAAGCGATAATAGGGATATTGGCTTTTGCAGGATCAGCCATTTTGCGGATCTCTTTTGAGGCATCAAAACCGTTCATGACAGGCATCTGCAGGTCCATCAGTATGATGTCGAAGTTACCATATTGAACAATCTCCACTGCACGCTCGCCATTATCGGCAATAGTTGGCACTATCTTCCACTTTGAGAAAAGCTTCTTCATCAGCATAACGTTTACTGGGTTATCCTCTGCTATGAGTACACGCAATTCATTGTTTAGCACCTCAGCTACTTCAGGTGCCTGGACAGGCGGCGGTGTTGGCGCATCGGGGGTTGATGTTACACGCCCGTTGCTATTTGCCGGTACAGAAAATGCGGATGGCGTCGCTGCCGTTGCTTGTGGCTTTGGCACAAAACGGCGTTCTGATGGCACTTCTGTAGCAACCGGGAACTCCATATTGAATAAAAATTCGGAGCCTTCACCAACGGTACTTTTCACATTCAGTTGAACACCTTGCAGCTCCATCAATCGCTTAACAATGGCCAAACCAAGCCCAGTGCCACCATACTGACGGGTTGTGCTTATAGACTCCTGAGTAAATGGCTCAAATATGCTCTCAAGGTTTTCTTTCTTAATGCCTATACCGGTATCCTTAACAGAAAAACCAACGGTTATCATGTTATGCCTGTCCTCCAGGCAGGTTACCCTAACGCCAACGCTACCTTGCGAGGTAAATTTAATGGCATTACTAACCAGGTTAAAAATAATTTGGGTGATACGTGTAGGGTCTCCGAAGATGATCTTCTTTCGTAACGAGCTATCAACATCAAGCTTAAAGAGCAAGCCCTTTTCTTCAGCCTTTATAATTTGCCCGCCGCAAATGTTCTGCATCAACTCTACCAGGTTAAACCTGATCTTTTCAAAGACGATCTTGCCCGACTCGATCTTGTTAAAGTCTAACACATCGTTCACAATGGCCAGCAAGTTATTTGCAGAAAACTTTAGGATCTCGAGGTTCTCATTCTGATCAGCCCTTGGGTTATTCATCATCAGCAAATTGCTCATGCCGATAACCGCGTTTAAAGGGGTGCGAATTTCATGCGACATGGTCGACAAGAATTCTGCCTGTGCCTGAGATGATTTCTCGGCCTTTTGGATAGCTTTTTCAAACTTGATGTTCAGCGCAGCCTGTTCCTCGCCGGTAGCCTTTAACTCGCGGATATTTTTTATAAACGCTGTGTACAAGTGACTGTGGATGAAGATGATAAGTATAAAGTTGGCAAAGACACCTATTATCTCTGTTGCATCATCAGTACGCTCGGGCTTAAAATCGAAAAAGAAGCTATGGTCATAGGCCATAACCATAAACAACAGCACAGGCAACACATTTAGCAAGGAGAAAAACATACCCCAGTTTTGGCCCAGCATATAAAAGCTGAACATGATAACCAGGATGATAATCTGGATGGTGGTAATAGGTACCTGCTGTGTTAAATAAAATACGGTAAAAAGGTTTACAACTGTGCCAGTTACCAGCAAAATGTGCGATATTATGCGCCAGTCGGGCTTGTAAGTTAAGTACTTAAATAACCCTGCCAGTATAACCATCATAACTGCAGCAGATGCACTCATGTAAGGCAAATGCTGCAGGTAAACGCTTATAAAAAGCGCCCCCATTGCAATAAAGGCCAGCACCATGCCATAGTAAAGCAGGCGAATACGTGCCTGGTCAAGAATGGATTGATCCTTATTTAGAATTTTATAAATTGAAAAATTAAAAAAACTCACTGCCTGGGCTAAATACTTTACTGTGTGATTGTTTACCTGGTTTACAATTGGTTGATTAAATATATAAATTAAATCCCAACTATAGTGTAAACTGTACAGTAGTATTGCAATTAGTTTGCCAAAGCCGCCAGATTGTCCTCTATGATCTTCAATTTAGCCTCTGCATCGGCACGCTTCTTTTGTTCGTTCTCAACAATTTCGGGTTTCGCGTTTGCCACAAAACGCTCATTGCCCAATTTGGCGTTTACAGATTTAAGGAAACCTATCAAATACTCTTTCTCCTTTTCGAGCCTGGCAGTTTCTTCTGCAACGTCAACAGCAATATTAAGAGTAACAAAAAACTCGTCTGTACCGCAAATAAAGCTGTTTGCGCCATTAATCGATTCGGTTACATACTCAATACTACTGATATTGGCCAGATGCTTTATTATAGTTGTATACTGGTTGTAGTTAATAGCCGAGTTGACCTTGATAGATAGCGGCAACGCTTCTTTTGGCGACAGCTGTTTGCTATTACGAATGTTACGCACCTGTGCAATTAACTGTTGCGCTACTTCGATCTCTGCATTTAATTGTGCATTGATTTCCCCGATTGCGGGTAGCTGGGCAACAATACAGCAATCCATTTCATTACGGGTGCCAAACAATTCGTCATGCCACAATTCCTCAGTAAGGAACGGCATAAACGGATGCAGCAGCTTCAAAATATTTTCGAAGTAAGCAATTGTTTTGCTGTACGTTTCGCTATCAATAGGATGCTGGTAGGCAGGTTTGATCATTTCCAGGTACCATGCGCAGAAATCGTCCCAAACCAGTTTATAGGTAGTCATCAACGCTTCCGACAAGCGGTACTGTGCAAAGTTGTCTTCTATCTCGGTAAGTGCCTGATTAAAACGGCTCCCAAACCATTCGATAGCTATTGCGTTTGGATTGGCAAGGCTATCATCAACCTGCCAGCCTTTTATCAGCTTAAAGGCATTCCATATTTTGTTTGCAAAGTTACGCCCTTGTTCGCAATAGCTTTCGTCGAACATTAAGTCGTTACCCGCGGGCGAGCATAGCATCATACCAACACGCACGCCATCGGCGCTGTACTGGTTTATTAAATCCAGCGGATCGGGCGAGTTGCCTAATTGCTTTGACATTTTCCGGCCCAGCTTATCCCTTACAATACCGGTTAGATAGACATTGTTGAATGGCTTTTGACCGCGAAGCTCGTGGCCCGCCATTATCATACGCGCCACCCAGAAGAACAAGATCTCGGGAGCGGTAACCAAATCATTAGTTGGATAATAATAGTTTATTTCGGCATTGTCCGGGTTGCGCACACCATCAAATACTGATACCGGCCACAACCATGACGAGAACCAGGTATCTACCACGTCTTCATCCTGCCTTAAATCGGCAGCGGTTAATGCCGGGTTCTTCTCTTGTGCAAGCTGCAACGCTTCTTCGGCAGTTTTGGCAACCACAATTTCGCCGTTTGGCAGATAGTAGGCCGGTATTTGTTGACCCCACCACAATTGGCGACTAATATTCCAGTCGCGCACGTTTTCCATCCAGTGGCGGTAGGTGTTTATGAATTTCTCGGGGATCAATTTTACCTCGCCGTTCAAAACGTAATCAAGGGCTGGCTGCGCCATTTCCTTCATTTTCAGGAACCATTGCATAGATAGCTTTGGCTCGATAGCCGCGTTGGTGCGTTCCGAAAAACCAACCTGCGATGTGTAATCTTCCGTACGCTCCAAGGCATCAGCCTCCTCGAGCATTACGGCGATCTTTTTACGGGCAGCAAACCTGTCTTCGCCAACCAGTATGGTGGCCTTTTCGTTCAGTTTGCCGTCATCATCTAAAATGTCAATTACAGGCAGGTTGTGGCGTATGCCCAGCTCATAGTCATTAAGGTCATGCGCGGGTGTTACTTTTAAACAGCCGGTACCAAAATCCATGGTAACGTAGTTATCCAGTATTACCGGAATTTCGCGGTTAATAAGCGGGATATAAACACTTTTGCCATGCAGATAGGTGTAACGCTCATCATTAGGATTTATACAAATAGCCGCATCAGCCATAATGGTTTCCGGGCGTGTAGTTGCCACTATTACATGCTGCGCAGATGGGGTATCGGCATTAGCAACCTCGTATTTTATGTAGTAAAGTTTCTGGTTTACCTCTTTACGGATAACTTCTTCATCGCTCACGGCAGTTTTACCCTGCGGGTCCCAATTTACCATGCGCACACCGCGATATATCCAGCCCTTTTTGTACAGGTGAATAAATATGTCGATAACAGACTCGGTCATGTCATCGTCCATCGTAAATTTGGTGCGGTCCCAATCGCATGATGCGCCAAGCTTTTTTAATTGCTCCAGTATAATGCCGCCGTATTTGGTTTTCCAATCAAGCGCGTGGGCTAAAAACTGCTGGCGGGTAAGGTCGGCTTTGTTGATACCCTGCTCTTTAAGCATGGCAACTACCTTGGCTTCGGTAGCAATACTGGCATGATCGGTACCGGGTACCCAGCAGGCGTTTTTGCCCTTCATGCGGGCACGGCGAATTAAAACGTCCTGTATGGTATTGTTTAACATGTGGCCCATGTGCAGCACACCGGTAACATTTGGCGGCGGTATAACGATAGTGTAAGGTTCGCGATCATCAGGCACCGACCTGAAAAAGCCTTTATCTAACCAGTACTTATACCATTTTTGTTCTGCTTGTTGGGCTGAGTATGT
Source organism: Mucilaginibacter pallidiroseus (assembly GCF_007846085.1). GTDB lineage: Bacteria > Bacteroidota > Bacteroidia > Sphingobacteriales > Sphingobacteriaceae > Mucilaginibacter > Mucilaginibacter pallidiroseus. The sequence goes on along the minus strand of NZ_VOEJ01000004.1, from coordinate 275,204 downwards.
TTTAGCAATGTCCATAGCCCGCAAAAATAAGTATTTGCAACTAATACCAATTGCTATAATCGATATATCAATAACTAATTAAAAGCCACCGTTTGCTGATTTGCCTTATATAAAACATAATATCGTTTGGCAACAATAATTTTACAATACCGCGTTACTATATTGTAACACCCAATACAAGTATGAAAACGCTGCCTGCCAACCGTTTACTGGCTGTAATGTTCAGATTTTCGGGATTATCAACCTTGCTTAGCTGGTTTAACAAATAGGCTATTTGCAAGCTACTGTATTAATTTATTAGCTTTAACTTTTTACTAAATTGTTATGAAGTTAAAGTTTAATAATTTGATGCTGGCCGGCGCCCTGTGCCTGTCGGTAAGTGCTTTCGCTGCTGATGGCGGCAAACCGGGCAAAAAATCTGCCGGCGATCCCCCTAAAAAATTTATTGATCCGGCCAATATGGACATGTCTGTTAAGCCGGGCGACGACTTTTTTGAATATGCCAACGGCGGCTGGTTAAAGCAAAATGCTATCCCCGCCAAACAAACCCGTTGGGGTAGCTTCAACATTTTAAGGCAGGAAAATACTGACCGCCTTTTAAATTTGCTTAAAGAGGTTAGCGCAACAAAGGGCCAAACCAAAGGCAGCCTTAAACAACGCGTGGGCGATTTATACGCCAGCGGTATGGATAGCCTTGCCATTGAGAAAAAAGGCTACACCCCGATACAGGCCGACCTTGCCCGTATTGACAAAATAAACAGCATTGACGGTGTTGTAAACGAACTGGTTTATGACCGCATGAACGGCTTGGGCAGCCCGCTGTTTGGCTTTGGCGTAGGCCAGGATGACAAACACGTGGAGCGTTACATTGTGAACCTGCGCCAGGGTGGCACCAGCCTGCCCGATAGGGACAACTACCTGAAAGATGATGCCCGTTCGAAAAAAATTCAGGATGCTTTTAAAACGTATGCCACTGCCCTTTTTGCATTAACAGGCAGCAGCGCTGATGAAGCCGCGAAAAATGCGAACACAGTTTATGAGCTGGAAAAAGCGCTTGCCAAATCACAGCTAAGCCGTGTGGCACAGCGCGACCCCAACGTAACCTACAACAAATTTTCGGTTGCCGATTTCAGCAAAACCACCCCGCACTTAAACTGGGTAAAACTTTTGCCTATGCTTAAAGTTGCCGGCCAGGACACCATAATTGTAGGCCAGCCAACCTTCTTCAAGGATATTGACGGCATGCTTGCCTCAACACCTGTTGCCGACTGGAAAACTTACCTGAAATGGAACGTGCTTAAAAGTGCTGCAAGCGCGCTAAGCTCGCCGTTTGTTAAAGCAAACTTTGCATATAGCAGCGCACTTAGCGGCCAAAAGGTACAAACCCCGCGCGACGAGCGCATGAGCGGCCTTGTTGACGGCAGCCTGGGCGAATTGCTTGGCCAGCTTTACGTAGAAAAATACTTCACACCGGCTGCTAAGAAATACATGGTTGACTTGGTTAACAACCTTAAAGTTACCCTTGGCGACCGCATTAAACGCCTCGATTGGATGAGCGATGCTACCAAGCAACGCGCACTTAAGAAGTTGAACGCCTTTAGTGTTAAAATTGGGTATCCTGATAAATGGGAAGATTACGCCGGCATTGTCATCAATCGTGATGATTATTATGGGAACCTGAAAACCATATCTAAATGGCGCTACAATTATAACGTTACCCGCCTGGGCAAACCGGTTGATAAAACCCGCTGGGGCATGACACCGCCAACCGTAAATGCTTACTACAACCCGGTAAATAATGAAATTGCTTTCCCTGCCGGGATCTTGCAGTTCCCTTTCTTTGATTTTGGTGCCGATGATGCTATTAACTACGGTGGTATAGGTGCGGTAATAGGCCACGAAATGACGCACGGCTTTGACGACCAGGGCCGCCAGTATGATGCCGATGGCACCCTGCGCGACTGGTGGACCAAGGAAGATGCCGATAAATTTAAAGGCCGTGCAGACCAGGTGGTAAACCAGTACAATGCCTTTACTGTTCTTGATACTATGCACGTAAACGGCAAACTAACCCTTGGCGAAAACCTTGCAGATTTAGGTGGATTGAATGTAGCTTATGAAGCATTCAAGAAAACTAAACAAGGCAAATCAAACACCAAGATTGACGGCTTTACGCCCGACCAAAGGTTCTTCCTGTCGTGGGCACAGGTATGGCGCAGTGCACAACGCCCCGAGTCGGCCGCGCAAAGGATCCTGACTGATCCGCACTCGCCCGAGGAGTTCCGCACCAATGCACCTGTTGTAAACATGGATGCATGGTACGCCGCATTCGACGTTAAACCCGGCGACAAAATGTACAAAAAGCCCGAAGAACGTATTAAAGTTTGGTAGGCGTTTGGAGAGTGGTTTTATAAGCCCGGTTATGCCGGGCTTTTCATTATTCCTTAATAGTACTCTTCAACTCACTAAGTTTTGATAAAAGTTCAAGTGGGAACAAATTCAACTTTCTCATAGCCTTAAAAAGTGTTGAAAAATTTACAATTGGGCTTGTGAAAACTTTGTTGTAGACTTCAAATAATAATGTTTTACCTCGCCTCAAAAAAATCCATTTAGGGTAGGAAAGTACCATACCGTTAGTAAATTCCACATTAGCTCTTTCTAATTCTGATTGATCAAAGTCAGAAAAAAAACTTGCCAGTTCAGGTTCAACTAAAGAAAATATCTCATCTACTATTTCTTGGAGCTTACTAGCAGGTAAAGATTTTAATTTATACTCTTCGCCGACTGTAAGTTTAATACCATTAACGATAGGTGCTCTTTCTTTATCGATAAGAACAGCAAATACGTTCAAGGGATCAATTAAATAGTTTTCGATACTATACCTCCCAATTTTAAAAACACCGCCTGAGACATGATTACCACTATCCTCGTCTATCAACCCATGAACTATATTTTGTAGACCTGAATCCACCCTCGCGCTCGTCAGCGACGAGTGCGTAAGCGAATTAGCATCTGTGATGCACATCTTTACTTCCCATCTACACTCCTACCTTTTACCTCTCCCGCGCAAATCCTATCTTTGCCGGCTGTAACCGCTTATGATAGTTCATCAATTTTACGATAAAGGTTTGGCGCATGCCTCGTACGCAATAATTCGCACCGGCCGCATGATAGTGATTGACCCGGCCCGCAACCCGCAGCCTTATTACGATTTTGCAGCGCTGCACAACGCAGATATTGCCGGTGTTATTGAAACCCACCCCCATGCCGATTTTGTGAGCTCGCATCTTGAGATTCATAAAACCACCGATGCCGTTATCTATGTTAGCAAGCTTGCAGGTGCCGAATATCCGCATGAAGCATTTGATGACGGCGATGTTATTCAACTGAATGACATCAAACTAAAAGCGATTAACACACCCGGTCACTCGCCCGATTCGATTTGCATATTATTGGAAGACGAAAACGGCCGCGATTGCGCCATATTTACCGGCGACACCCTATTTGCAGGCGATGTGGGCAGGCCCGACTTACGCGAAAGCGCAGGGAACATTACAGCCAAGAAAGAAGAATTGGCCCGGCAGATGTACCAAAGCACCCGCCAAAAGTTAATGAAATTGCCTGCGGACATTACCGTTTACCCGGCACACGGTCCTGGCTCGCTCTGTGGCAAAAGTATGAGCCCAGATTTGCAAACAACTATTGGTAAAGAGTTACGTGAAAACTACGCCCTGCAACTAATGGACGAACTGGCCTTTGTAAACCTGCTTACTTCCGACCAACCTTTTATGCCAAAATATTTTGGCTATGACGTGGAACTGAATAAAACCGGTGCACCAAACTTTAATGAAAGCGTTGATAATGTTGTTAAGATTAAGGCCGATGCTGGTTTGGCTGAAGGCATACAGGTTATAGATACCCGCCCGAGGGGTAACTATCGCGAGGGCCACTTGCCCGGCAGCATTAATTTGCAGGACGGTGAAAAGTTTGAAACCTGGTTAGGGTCTATCATCAACCCGGGCGAAGCATTTTACCTCACTGCTGCTAGTGATGCCGCACTTGACATTGCTATTAACAAAATTGCCAAAATAGGCTACGAGCAAAATATAAAAGCAGCGCTGCTTACCCCGCCAACAGCTACAGAACAAGCGCCTGTACTTGATGAAGCGGCTTTCAGAGCGCAACCCCAAAATTGCACCATCATAGACGTACGCAACTGGGCCGAAATAAAAGCGGGTAAAATATTTGCTGATGCTTTAACAATTCCGCTGCCCGAGTTGAGGGAACGCATTGGCGAAATACCTGCCGATAAACCAATTGTGGTGCATTGCGCAGCAGGCTATCGCTCGGCCGCTGCAGTTAGTATTATTTCGGCGCAAATAAAAGACGTGCCGGTATATGATCTTAGCGACGCAATAAAAACGTTCTAAACCGTTTTTTTTATACGATTGGTTGCTGCCTCTATTCACTTTGATAAAATTGTTTATAATTGCAGCATCACACTATGACTGACGAGGCGGTTTTAAAACGGATAAAAGTTATTGTAAAAGATCATGGCGGGCAATTAGCCCTTGCTAATGCCATAGGTGTTGATCAGGGCTTTATAAGCAAGGTGATTAACAAGAAGCAGGATATAAGTTACTATCTTATCCGTAAACTTTGCTTCCAGTTAAAATACTCGCCCGAGTGGCTCATCCTGGGCACAGGCGAAAAGCATTTGCACAAACCAGACTCGGCCAAACTCATCACGGAGATACAAATGCTGCGTACCGAAGTAGACATCTTACACGCTCGTATGCGTGCCTATGAACTGGAAATGCAGGAAATTAAGCAGCACTTAAATCCCGAAAAACAAAACGCTGGTTAACAGTAATTTTATTTTGCACTTAACATTCATTTAATATTAAGTGTCCTTTTTGGTAATACATCAGTAACATTCAACTAACATCGCGGTAATAATTTTGCGGTATTAAATTAATACACGTGAAAAGATTTTTAACCGTAATCTCAGTCGTTATTTCCTTAACCCTATCGGCAAACACACTATTTGCCCAAAACCCGGGTAGGATAACCGGTAAAGTTATCGACTCAAAAACCAGTGAAACATTAATTGGTGCCACAGTAAGCCTGCAAGGCACTACTAAAGGTGTAGCAACAGATGTTGAAGGCCACTATGCACTAAGCGGCGTTGCCCCGGGCAAATACACCGTTTTAATACGCTACATTGGCTATCAAACAAAATCAATTTCGGACATTGAAGTAAAAGCAGGGGCAGCAACTCCGCTTGATGTCACCCTGTCGCAATCAGAAACTACTGCTTTAAAAGAAGTAGTTATTAAGGCAACCTACCGTCAGGAGTCGGTAAGTTCATTATACGCTATTCAAAAAAACAGCGTATCAATATCTGATGGTATTTCATCAGAACTTATACGCCGCTCACCAGACAGGAGCACCAGCGATGTATTGAAACGCGTTAGCGGTACCACCATACAGGACAATAAGTTTGTGGTTGTACGTGGTTTGAGCGACCGTTACAACACAGCCTCTTTAGATGGTTCTCCGCTGCCAAGCACCGAGCCTAACCGCAAGGCTTTCTCGTTTGATATTGTGCCAAGTAACCTTATCGACAATATCATCATCAGCAAAACAGCCAGCCCTGATTTGGCCGGAGACTTTGCAGGCGGTAACGTACAGATATTGACCAAAGACATACCAGATCAAAACTTTGTAAGCTTTGGTATTGGCGCAGGTTACAATACCAAAAGCACTTTTAAAGACTTTAAAAGCGGCTACCGCTCAACCAGCGATTACTTTGGTTTTGACGACGGCAGCCGTAAACTGGCCAACAATTTCCCGTCGACAGAGCGTATTGTAAACAATCAGCTTTCAAAAAACCAGGAAATACAATCGGCACGCAGCCTTAATAATGATTTTAATATCTACACCAACAAAGCGTTGCCTACGCAAAGCTACCAGCTTACAGTTGGTGATGTTAAAGAGTTGGGTGCCGCAAAAAACAAGTTAGGTACAACGGTATCATTAACCTACCGTAATTCGCAAAACATAACGCCTAATTTGATACAGCGTTATGATAACTACGACTACCAAAGCGAGATAAGCAAGTTCTCTACCAACATTGGTGCGCTTGCAAACTTTGCATACAGCTTCGGTAAAAACAAAATCACCTTCAAAAACCTGTACAACCGTATCCTGGACGACCAGTTTACTTACCGTACCGGCCCTAACTCGTCAACGTCATCAAATGACAACCGCTTTTATGCTTATGACATGCTTGAAAAAGGCTTGTTTAAAAGCACGCTTGAAGGTGACCATGCTGTTGGCGAAAAATCAAAAATCAAATGGAACCTTGGTTTCAGCAACATTACCAATGACCAGCCGGATCAGCGTAAGGTTAACTACAAACAAAGTAACCCGGGCGATCCATACTATGCTACACTTGAAACGCTTGGTAAGGAAAATGCACGTTTCTTCTCTAAACTTAACGAGAATATTTACTCGGGCAAAGTAGATTACAGCCTGCCGGTAAACCTGTTTAAACAAAGCACTTTAAAATTAGGTGTTAACTCACAATACCGCGACAGGAACTTCAATGCCCGCTTCATCGGTTTAATTGCCGACAGATCAAACTCAACTTACGATATCGATGCAATTTTGCAGCGCCCTATCCAAACCCTGTTTAGCCCGAGCGTTATCAACGCAGGTATATTTGATTTGCAGGAGATTTCAAACCTTGCCGACAGATACAATGCCCACAGTTTAACTAACGCTGGTTACGCCATGTTGGACAGCAAGATTGGCGAAGACGTAAGGGTTGTTTACGGTTTACGCGTTGAGAAATTTGACCTGAAATTAAAAACACAGGATCCTAACCAGCCGGAAGTTAAGCTAAACAATACAGATTTCCTTCCGTCGGTTAACTTTACTTACAGTTTAACGCCTAAAGCAAATTTCAGGGCATCATACTACCGCACACTTGCCCGCCCGGAGTTTAGGGAGCTTGCAACCTTTGCGTTTTATGATTACGAATTACTGGCTACAGTACAGGGTGAACCAAGCCTGAAAAGGACATTGATTGATAACGCCGATATCCGTTACGAATTTTATCCTGCTGCCGGTCAGATATTCTCGGTATCAGCTTTCTACAAAAAATTCCAAAACGCTATCGAACCAATATTTGACGACCGTAACTCAACCACCACCATCAGCTACTTCAACTCCAAATCAGCTTATGTATATGGTTTCGAGCTTGAGGCCCGCAAAGCGCTTGATTTTATCAACGGTAGCATGTTCATGAAAAACACTACAGCATACGCAAACTTATCCGTTAACAAATCGCGCGTAACCAACCCTGATGATGGTATCGATCGTCTTGAAAAAACACGCCGGTTGGTAGGCCAGTCGCCATATGTGGTTAACGCCGGTATTACACACACCGAGCTGGATAACAAACTATCAATAAACTTGTTGTTTAACCGCCTTGGTAAACGCATATTCCTGGCTGGTGGCGCACGTTTCTCGAGCGTGTATGAAATGCCGCGTAACGTGTTAGATGCACAGGTAGGTTATAAGGTGTTTAAAAACAAAGGCGAGTTTAAACTAAGCGCTACAGACATACTTGCAAACAACTACAGCTTCGAGTATGAGCTTGATGGCAAACCTTACATTCCGTCTGGTCCAGGCAACATCTTCCGCCGCTACAACATTGGCTCAACATACTCATTATCATTTAATTACACATTTTAATATTAGTCATTTGTTAAAGCCTGCTTAACACAGGCTTAATAATTAAGCTCGTAATTTGTATAAAATTCGAAAGAAACAATCATGAAAAAACCTCTATTATTATTATCATTAGGTGCCACCTTGCTTTTTGGTGCATGCTCTAAAAAAGATGCTGTAATTGACGACACAACACCTCCGGTAGTAACCACTCCATCAAATACTGTATCTGTTAGTGGCGACATTACTACTAACACTACCTGGACAGCCGACAAAATCTACACACTATCAGGTTTTGTTTATGTAACCAACGGTGCAACTTTAACTATTGAGCCAGGTACAATCATTAAAGGCGATAAAGCTACTAAAGGTACTTTGATTATTACCCGCGGTGCTAAAATTGAAGCAGTAGGTACTGCTGATAAACCAATTGTATTTACATCATCATTTGCTGCCGGTACCCGCAACGCTGGTGACTGGGGTGGTATCATCCTTTTGGGTAAAGCTCCTGTTAACCAAGGTGAAAACGTAGGTATTGAGGGTGGTTTAGATGCTAAAGGCGATGCTGCTAAATACATCCAATACGGTGGTAACGTAGCTAACGATAACTCTGGTACCTTAAAATATGTACGTATCGAGTATGCCGGTATCCCATTCTCTCCGGATAATGAGATCAACGGTTTAACAATGGGCGGTGTAGGCTCGGGCACTACAATAGACTATGTAATGGTTTACCGTTCTGGTGATGACGCTTTTGAGTGGTTTGGCGGTACAGTAAATGCTAAACACTTATTAGCTATTGGTAGCGTAGATGATGATTTTGATACCGACTTTGGTTTCGCTGGTAAAGTACAGTTTGGTATCTCTCAGCGTTACCCTACAGTTGCGGACGTTTCTGGTTCAAACGCATTCGAGTCTGATAACGATGGTTCTGGTTCTGATAAAACCCCACAAACCTCAGCTGTATTTTCTAACATGACTTTGGTTGGCCCGGTTATCCCAACAGGTGCGGCTACAACTATCCCATCTGTTAACGCTAACTACCAGCACGCTGCACAAATCCGTCGTAACTCTGGCGAGAGCATCCTTAACTCGGTATTTGCAGGTTTTGTTGATGGCATCTATATCGACGATTCAAAAGTAACTACTGCTGCTTCAACTTCAACTAACTTTACTGCAGGGAGGTTAGTATTTACCAACAACATTATCGGCAACATCCGTACTGCTGCTAACGAAGTTAAAGGCGAAAACAAATCATTGTTCGAAGCTACTTTGAGAGCTAATAACACTTTCAACTCAACTTTAAATGCTTCAACTTTGTTAACTGATCCTTTCAAATACTCATCAGACTTTGCTAACGCTGGTATCCCTGTGTTCACTGTAAAAGCTGGTTCTGTTGCTGAAACAGGTGCAGCATTTACAAATGCAAAAGTTGCTGATACTTTCTTTGAAAGAGTAACTTACCGCGGTGCTATGGGCTCAACAGATTGGACAGCTAACTGGACAAACTTTAACCCACAAGCTACTTTGTACACCACTCCTGGTGCTACCAAATAATTAAACAAAACTATCTTAATAACAAGGCGGCTATCCATTTGGGTAGCCGCTTTTGTTTGTTTACGGATGTGGTATAGCTGAAAACCATTATGCTGTTGAACAGTTGTTAAAACAAAGAGCTATATTATGGTACCGTTATTTTTTACAGTTGGAGGCAACAGGCCGGTAAAAATACTCCCCAATATACAGGCACAGGCCGACGGGCACCCCGTGCTTACCTACACCTACAATATATATAGTAGCGCAAATGATGAAACGCCTGCTATGGAGAGCAGGCAGGAAGCAGAGTTACTATTAGAAAAAAAGCTCGACCCTAATTACCTGGGTCACCTCGCTATTGAAGATCCAGGCAAACTGTTTACCTATATAGCCGACGGCAACGCGGAATTAAGTACAACGGAAGTGCAGGAAGTGATAGAAAATATTATGCATTACCGTAACCACCCTGGGCTTTGGAATTTAGATGAAAGTTAATAACGCATAGCCCTTATTATATGCAGAACATACTTTTCTTCGGCGACAGCTTAACAGCCGGTTACGGCCTGGCAAATGCAGCAAAAGAATCTTTCCCGGCGCTTATAGGTGATAAGATAGCCAAACTGGGTTTACCATATAAAATAATAAACGCTGGACTAAGTGGTGACACTACCGCGGGCGGTTTGTCACGGCTCGACTATTGGCTTAGCCAGCCGGTAGATGTATTCGTTTTGGAGTTGGGTATTAATGATATCAGGCGGGGCGTTCCTCCTGCTGTAATTGCGCAAAACCTCCAGGCGATAATCAATAGAGTAAAATCCAGATATCCAATTGCAAAGCTCATGCTTTTGGGGATAGAAATACCTGCAATACTTGGTGGCAGCATTGCCGTACAATTTAGCGCTATTTACCCGCAACTGGCCAAAGTCAATAAGATGGCATTTATTCCATTTCTTCTCAAAGGTGTGGCTGGCCAAAAGCACCTCAACCTGTGGGACAGGCTCCATCCCTCTGCAGAAGGTTATAAGGTTGTGGCAGAATTGGTTTGGCCGGAACTGAAAAGAATATTATAATCGGCTACTTCATACGGCCGTCACAAAACAAATCCGACTGATTGCAAATTCGCACTTGTGCACATTAAGCCTTATCTTTGCACACCAAAATAAATATCTATGTTAAAAGGATTTTTTAACGTGCCCCCTGCAGTAAATGAGCCTGTTTTAAACTACGGCCCACGCAGTGTGGAACGTGCAGCACTTAAAGCAGCTTTAGAGGCTGCCCGCTCGCAACAGGTTGATATACCGATGTACATTGGCGCCGATGAAGTGCGCACAGGTAACCTTAAAGAACTGCGCCCGCCGCATGATCATAAACACCTATTAGGCACTTTTCACTTCGGCGATAAGAGCCATGTAAATGCCGCTATTGATGCTGCCCTTGCTGCAAAAGCCGACTGGGAAAACCTGCCTTGGGAACAACGCGCCGCCATATTTTTAAAAGCTGCCGATCTGGTAGCCGGGCCATACCGCGCCACTATTAACGCTGCAACCATGCTAGGCCAAAGCAAAAATGCATACCAGGCAGAGATTGATGCAGCTTGCGAGTTTGTTGACTTTTTGCGCTTCAACGTGCAATACATGACCGAGATTTACCAGCAACAGCCACCTGTTTCTGGTAAAGGTATCTGGAACCGTGTAGAGCAGCGCCCGCTGGAAGGTTTTGTGTTTGCTTTAACACCGTTTAACTTTACAGCCATTGCCGGTAACCTGCCTGCAAGTGCAGCCATGATGGGTAACGTTGTGGTTTGGAAACCTGCCGATACGCAGGTTTACGCCGCTAACGTTATCATGCAGATATTTAAAGAAGCTGGCGTGCCGCCGGGTGTTATCAACCTGATATATGCCGACGGACCGGAAGTTGGAGAGGTGGTATTTAACCATCCCGATTTTGCTGGTATCCACTTTACAGGCTCAACCGGTGTTTTCCAAAACATTTGGCAAACTATTGGTACCAACATTCATAAATACAAAACCTACCCACGCATAGTTGGCGAAACAGGCGGTAAAGACTTTGTACTTGCCCACCCAAGCGCCAATGCCGATGTTGTTGCCGTAGCACTATTACGTGGTGCCTTTGAGTACCAGGGTCAAAAATGTTCGGCTGCGTCACGTGCATACATACCTGCTTCATTATGGCCGGCTGTTAAAGAGCACATGGTACGCGAGATGGCTACGTTTAAGATGGGCCCTACCGAAGATTTTGAAAACTTCATCAATGCGGTTATAAGCGAAGTATCTTTTGATAAACTGGCTAAGTACATTGACGATGCAAAGGCTGACGATAGTGTTGAGCTGATTGCGGGTGGTAACTATGATAAATCTCAAGGCTGGTTTATTGAACCAACTGTTATAAAAGTTGATGATCCGTTTTATGTTACCATGTGTACCGAGCTGTTTGGCCCTGTGCTAAGCGTTTACGTTTATGAAGACGATCAGTTTGAGCAGATCATGGATACTATTGATAAAACGTCTATATACGCCCTTACAGGCTCTATCATCTCTCAAGATCGCTATGCTATTGCACAAGCAACACAACGCCTTCGCAACGCAGCAGGTAACTTCTACGTTAATGATAAACCTACAGGTGCAGTAGTAGGCCAGCAACCATTTGGTGGCGCACGCGGCAGCGGCACTAACGATAAAGCAGGCTCGATGATAAACCTGTTGCGTTGGGTATCTCCGCGCACTATTAAAGAAACGTTCGATCCGCCGAAAGATTACAGGTATCCGTTTTTACAGAAAGAGTTATAATGATTGTAAATAGAGAAAGCCCAGCTTTAATTAAAGTTGGGCTTTTTTATTAGTTTATTATCCCGTTGAAAATGCCTTAATCTATTATTCACCAATCAGATCTAGGCGAAATGATTAAGCAAAAAAGCCGGCAAGAAATTTTCCCGCCGGCCTAAACTAAAAAAACAACCCCATTACTGGAATTTTGATGAACAGCAAACACTTGAATATCTCATAGCGCAACGTGCCTGAACTTTGGCATCTCGTAGCGCTCTCTTATATCATGTAATTCAACCACTATGCCTTTGGTAAACGCATTGCGGCGGTAGTTATGGATGATTTCCAACACGTCCGGGTCAATGTAGCGTGAATTTGACCCGTCGATAACTACCGTGATACCTTGAGGCAAATCCGCCAGGGTAGCTTGTATCGAGGCCTTATTCAAGAAAGAAACCTCTTCGGCAAGTTTAAGATTGATGGTTTTCCTATTGCCGTTTGTAGTAATCTCATAAAAATATGGGTTACGCATGTTTGTGCGCAATACGTAAAATATACCCACAGCCATGCCTATACCTACACCAATTAGTAAATCGGTAAATACAACGGCCACAATAGTGACCAAAAACGGCACAAACTGGTTAAGCCCCTTGTGCCACATATGCGTAAACAGCGACACCTTGGCAAGCTTGTAACCCACAGTAAGCAATATTGCTGCAAGGCACGATAGTGGTATCTTATTTAACACGGTTGGTATAGCCAGTAAACATATCAGCAATAACAAGCCATGAAAAATAGTGCTTACCTTGGTACGTGCACCCGAGTTTACATTTGCCGATGACCGCACAATAACGGCTGTCATGGGTAAACCGCCTAATAAACCGCTCACTAAGTTGCCAGCCCCCTGTGCAACCAGCTCGCGGTTTGTAGGCGATATCCTTTTGATAGGATCAATTTTGTCGACCGCTTCGAGGCTAAGCAATGTTTCGAGGCTGGCAACAATGGCAATGGTAATTGCCGTTATCCAAATCTGCTTATTGCCAATAGCCCCAAAATCGGGCAACTTAAACAACCCCACAAATTCTTGCGTGCTACCCACAATCGGGATCTGCACAAATTGTTTATTTAAAAGCGCCAGCCCATTTCCCGAAAAAACAGAAGCTAAGATTATACCCACTACCACAACAACAAGCGGCGCAGGTACAAGCGCTAACTTCTTAACCTTTGGCCAGTATATCATGATAGCCAACGATACCAGGCTGATAATTACGGCACCATAGTTAATTTTACCCAATGCCCTCACCACGCCCGAAAAGGTATTGTCGGCATCGGCCTGGGCAAACGTTTCATCACCTTCAAAGTCTGCATCATAGCCAACTGCGTGCGGAAGCTGTTTCATGATAAGTATGATGCCTATGGCTGCCAGCATCCCCACTATTACCGATGATGGGAAATAGCTGGCTATGGTGCCCGCCTTTATGAGCCCAAGCACTATTTGCAACGCGCCGGCTATAAATACGCTCAGCAAAAACACATCGTATGAGCCAAGCTTGGTTATAGCGTTTAATACTATTACAGTAAGCCCCGCGGCAGGCCCGGCAACACTAAGCTGCGAACCGCTTAAAGTACCTACTACAACGCCCCCTATTATACCCGCCAGTATGCCCGAAAACAATGGCGCACCAGATGCAAGCGCAATACCCAAACATAGCGGCAGCGCCACTAAAAACACAACAAGCCCTGAAGGAATATCCCGCTGCAGGTTTTTGGCTGTAAAGTATTTTGTTTGGTTAGGGGTTTCGGCAAATGCTTGGCTGCCTTGTTTAATTTGCATAATAAGCGCGAATTAAAAACTTAATTTTAATAACACTTTTGGCATAACACACCGGCTTATGCCAATGTAGATTGCGCTTTAATTGCTTTGCCGGTAATTACCAGGATAGCAAACCCAACCCGGCAGTAAGCCAGGTCAGCATTAATTATGCGTTTGGAGGAGGGGTAGGTATTACCGGATGATAAACCTCAGTATAAAGTGATCTTTCCCGGTTATGTAATATAGTAACCTCGTGTATGTGTGTTATATAAGCAATAACAACATGACTGATATTCTCGTCGAAAGATTTTTTTTCTTTAAAGGCATCCTTTTCAGGATCTTCCTTTTCGCTTTTGGTCTCGTTTTCAAGCTGCATTATTACAGCTTTAACGGCTTTATTATTCAGGCACCAAAAAGCAGGTGCAAAAGATATGGCCATCTTCATAATAAAGATGCTCATAAACAAAAATGTTGCTGCAAGCTTAAAATGGCCTTTTTTCATGCTGCACAAATATATAAATTTTCGTAATTCAACAAAGGCTGCGTTCGATCAAAATAAATTTTATCTAATTTTTATTTTCCCATTGGAGACTTACGTAATACAGTCGAAAATAAAAGCCGATTACCATTTAAATCATAATCCGCTTACATTCGCTTATGCTTTCTATTGAACAGATTACGCCCCAGCTTACCTGGCAATTGCGCCGGGATGTGCTTTACCCCGGCAAGTACAAGCACGATATGGAAATGGAGGAAGATAACGAAGGATATCACTTTGGCGCTTTTACAGATAACAAATTGGTTGCCGTAATATCATTGTTCAAGCACAGCGATCACCACTGGCAGTTTCGCAAATTTGCAGTTAGTGAGGTTTTGCAGGGCACCGGCATTGGCACACAATTACTCAATTATATAACCAATTTTGTACTCAACGAGGGTGGCCAACTACTGTATTGCCATGCGCGGCTTTCGGCTATAGGCTTTTATGAAAAACATGGCTACAAGCAAGTTGGTGATGTGTTTAATAAGGGCGGTATTGACTTTATAAGGATGGAAATATGCCTGTAATAACATAAAAGGTCAGCCTGCCTTGCGCAACCTGACCCTTCTTACTAACTGATCTAACTAACTGTTACAAAAGTGGCACTCCTAGTATTAAATTCTTATTAAATTGTTAACACTATTACATAAACGTTAACATGCTATATTCCATTTAAATCTGCTTTGCTATATTTGCCATAGCAGCACTATGCTGCCATGTGTTACAAATGGCTACAGACAAAACAGAAACAGAACAAAAACCAGCTGTTGTTAATCAACAATCTCTGGAGTTTTTTGAAAAGTATATTAATAATCCATCTCCTACCGGCTTTGAGTGGAAGGGCCAGCAAATGTGGCTCGACTACCTTAAACCCTACATCGACGAGCATTTTGTAGATAATTACGGTACAGCAGTTGGCGTAATCAACCCGCAGGCAGATTACAAGGTTGTGATCGAGGCTCATGCTGATGAGATATCGTGGTTTGTAAACTACATCACCAATGATGGTTTAATTTATGTTATCCGCAATGGCGGCTCCGACCACCAGATAGCGCCATCAAAACGTGTTGACATCCATACCGACAACGGTATTGTTAAAGCAGTATTCGGCTGGCCGGCTATTCATACCCGCGGCGGCGAAAAGGAGGAAGCTCCTACCCTAAAAAATATCTTTTTGGATTGCGGCTGCACTACAAAGGAAGAAGTTGAAAACCTGGGCATCCACGTAGGTTGTGTAATTACTTACGAGGATGAATTTATGGTATTAAACGACCGCTACTACGTTGGCCGTGCTTTAGACAACCGCGCCGGTGGCTTCATGATTGCGGAAGTAGCACGTTTGCTTAAAGAGAATAACATAAAGCTGCCTTTTGGCCTCTACATTGTAAATGCCGTGCAGGAAGAAATTGGCTTACGCGGTGCCGAGATGATTGCCCACCGTATTAAACCAAACGTAGCCATTATTACCGATGTTACCCACGATACAAATACCCCGATGATCAATAAGATTACGCAAGGTGATTTAAGCAGCGGTAAAGGGCCGGTAATTTCTTATGCGCCTGCGGTACAAAACAACCTGAACAAATTACTTATCGAGTCGGCACAAAAAGCGGGCATACCATTTCAGCGCCAGGCATCGTCGCGATCAACCGGTACTGACACCGATGCCTTTGCATACTCAAACGATGGCGTACCATCGGCTCTGATATCACTACCACTGCGCTACATGCATACTACGGTAGAGATGATTCACAAAGATGACGTAGACAATGTTATCCGCCTTATTTATGAGTCGTTGCTTAATATCGAAGCTGGGCAAGACTTCAGATATATCAAATAATTCCAAACAAAATTTAATACAGCACCTTACTTTATACAATTTATAAAATAGCATTTATGAAACCAACCCTTCTCATCCTGGCGGCAGGTATGGCCAGCAGATATGGCAGCATGAAACAAGTTGATGGCTTTGGCCCAAACGGCGAAACCATCATCGATTACTCAATTTATGACGCCATTAAAGCAGGCTTTGGCAAAATCAGCTTCATTATTCGTGAAGAATTTGCCGAAGCATTTAAAGCCAAATTTGAGCCTAAACTGGCCGGGCGTGTCGAGACAGATTACGTTTTCCAAAGCTATGATTTGAAACCGTTTGGTATAACAGAGGAAATTGAGCGCGCAAAGCCATGGGGTACTGCCCACGCTGTACTTGCAGCGCGTAACCAGGTGAATGAGCCTTTTTGCGTGATTAATGCTGACGACTTTTACGGATATGACGCCTTCGAAAAAATGGCTAAGTTTTTAACTACCGAAGTTAGCGACGACACCTACTCGCTTATAGGTTACCAGGTTGACCGCACCTTATCAGATTACGGCTCGGTATCGCGCGGTGTGTGCCAGGTAGAAGATGGTAACATGGTTGCTATTAACGAGCGCCTTAAAGTTTACTTTAAAGAGGACGGCAGCGTAGCCTATGAAGAAGACGGGCAAGAATTTCCTTTAGACCCGCTAACCCGTGTATCAATGAATTTCTGGGGCTTTACACCGGCAGTTTTCAAACAAAGCGAGCCAATGTTTAAAGCTTTTGTTGAAGCTAAAAAGGCTGATCCTAAAGCTGAGTTCTTTATCCCGCTTGTTGCTGATGGGTTAATTAAAACCGGCGAGGCTGCCTTTAAAGTAATCCCTACCGATGCAAAATGGTTTGGTGTTACATACAAAGAAGACAAGCCAATTGTACAAAAGAGCATTTCTGCTTTGGTTGATAGCGGCGTTTACCCAAGTAACCTTTGGGAATAAGCTATCCGCCTTATTAAATATCAAATCCTGCCCTAAAAAGGCGGGATTTTTTGTTTGGTATGCCGGTGCCAATTGTTTGCTTTTTGTGATATATTTATAGCTTAAAATATCCTGATGAAACTTAGACTAACCCTTATGCTCTTGCTGATGGGCGGCTACTCGGCCCACCTTTCGGCACAAAACAACTACGCCTGGAAAACGGCAACCGGCGGCGGTTACACTTACAAATATGTAACCGGCGACCCAACTCACTCACGTTTTTACACCTTAAAAAACGGCCTTACTGTTATTTTAAGCCCTACAGATAAACAACCACGCATACAAGCCTACATAGCTGTTAAAGCAGGCAGTAAAACCGACCCTGCCGACCATACCGGCCTTGCCCACTACCTGGAGCACATGATGTTTAAAGGCACCGATAAGTTTGGCACGTTAAACTGGGCTAAAGAAAAGCCATTGCTCGATAAAATCGACGAGTTGTATGAGCAATATAACTCAACTAAAGACGAAGGCAAACGCAAAGAGATATACAAGGATATTGACAAAACATCTGGCGAAGCTGCCAAGTTTGCCATAGCCAACGAGTATGACAAGATGATGAGCGCTATGGGCGGCCAAAACAGCAATGCCTTTACCTCATTTGAGCAAACTGTTTATACGGAAGATATACCAAGCTCGGCAGTTGATAAATTCCTGACCATGCAGGCCGAGCGTTTCCGCAAACCGGTGCTGCGTATTTTCCATACCGAGCTTGAAGCGGTTTATGAGGAAAAGAACCGTGGTCTGGACAGCGACCCAAGCAAAGTTTGGGAAGCACTTTTCGAGGGCTTGTTTCCAAACAACAACTATGGTAAACAAACAACCATAGGTACTATTGAGCACCTTAAAAACCCGTCGTTAAAGGCTATTCGCAAATACTACTACGATTATTACGTGCCAAACAACATGGGCATCATTCTATCAGGTGATTTTAACCCGGATGTGATGATCAAAAAGATTGCGCAGCATTTCAATTCGATGACCCGCAAGCCGGTTCCGCCTTACAAAATCACACCCGAGGCACCTATCACCACCCCGGTTATTAAAGAAGTTTACGGCCCTAATCCCGAGAACCTTACCATTGCGTATCGTTTTCCTGGTGCCAGCACCCGCGATGCGCGCTTGCTGAGCCTTATGGGTTCGCTGCTAACCAATGGCAAAGCAGGCCTGTTCGACCTTGATCTTACCAAAAAGCAAAAACTGCTTAGCGCATCGGCATCTGCCAATACACTTAAGGATTACAGCGTACTTATTTTGCGCGGCACTCCTGTAAAGGGCCAATCGTTAGATGATGTTAAAACCCTGATGCTTGCCGAAATCGATAAACTGCGCAAGGGCCAGTTCTCTGACGACCTGATCCAATCTATTGTAAACAACTACAAGCGCAGCAAAATTGAACAGGATGAAAGCTATACGCAACGTGCCAGCAACCTGATGGACGATTTTACAAGCGGTGTTGACTGGCGTACAGATGTGGCCGCAATAAACGAATTATCTAAAGTAACAAAGGCACAGATAGTGGCATTTGCCAACCAATATCTAAAAGACAATAACTACGTGGCTGTTTACAAGCGACAAGGTGCCGATAAAAACGTAGTGAAAGTTGAAAAGCCTGCTATCACCCCGGTAGAAGTAAATGCCGGCGAGCAATCGCCTTATGTAAAAATGATAAACACCATGCCGGCTAATGCAGTGCAACCTGTTTGGCTGGACTTTGGCAAAGATATACAGCGCAGTAAATCGGGGCCGGTTGATGTGCTATCGGTGCAGAATAAAGACAACAGCATATTCCGCCTGTATTACCGTTTTGATATGGGTAGCTGGAACAATAAGCTATTGCCGGTAGCCGCACAGTATTTACAGTTTTTAGGTACCGATAAGCAATCGTCAGAAGATATCAGCAAAGCGTTTTACAAACTGGCTTCTACCTTCAGCGTAAATGCAAGTACCGAAACATCTATGGTCACAATAAGCGGCCTTCAGGAAAACTTTGGCCCATCTGTTAGCTTGTTCGAAAACCTGCTGGCCAATTGCAAAGCAGATGAACAAGCGCTTGCAGGCTTGAAGGCACGTTTAAAAAAATCGAGAGAAAACTTAAAACTTAACAAAGCTGCGCTTTTGCAGGGTCTTGTAAATTACGCACAGTACGGTGCCGACAATCCTTTTAACTATACATTGAGTGATGAGGATATTGACAACCTAAAGGCACAGCAACTGGTTGATATTTTACACAGCCTGGTTAATTACAAGCATACTATATTGTACTATGGCCCGCAAAATGCAGCGCAGGTAGGCACATCATTAGCCACGCTACATAAAACGCCAGCTACCTTTACAGCCTATCCTGCCAAAAAAGTGTTTACCCGTACACAGGTAAACGGCAACAAAGTACTATTCGCCAATTACGATATGGTACAGGCCGAAATACAATGGGTACGTAACGAGAGCATGTATAACCCGGCATCAAATCCGGTAATAAATGCCTTTAATAACTATTTTGGCGGCGGCATGAATTCGATAGTATTCCAGCAAATTCGCGAATCTAAAGCCCTGGCTTACTCAACTTACGCATACTACAGCCAATCGGCCAAGAAAGACGATAACGATATTTTTGTTGGATATGTAGGCACACAGGCTGATAAAATGAATGAAGCTATTAAATCCATGAACGATTTGATAAATAACATGCCGCAATCTGAGAAAGGACTTATTGCTGCAAAAGATAATATTCGCAAATCGATAGAGACCGAGCGCGTAACACAGGACGGCATTATCTTTAGTTACCTTGCCGCCCAGCGCAAAGGGCTTGATTATGATGAACGTAAAAATACCTTTAACGAGGTAAACAAACTTACCCTTACCGACCTTGCAAACTTTAATAAAAAGGAATTACAGAACAAGCCATTCATCTATTGCATTGTAGCATCAGACAAACGGGTAACCGACGACGATATGAAAAAATATGGCGAACTTATTAAGCCGGATATGAAGCAAATATTCGGGTATTAAATATTATTTTTACTGCAAAACAAGAAAGGCGCCTTATGGTGCCTTTCTTGCTTTGCAGCTTCTCTAAAAAACTCAATAATTTTTTTTGTACTTATAATATACAAACAAACTAAAGTAATATATTTGTTACAATCGCTCTCTTGATCGTAAAATACAAATCCCCCTGCTTGTATAAATGGTTGCATTACAAAACAAAAAAGTAGAACACATATGCACAAAGTGCAAATCTGAGTTTGATGACCGCATCCCACGTGGTTTAATTGTGCGAACGTTTCTTTTTTGGCTACCCTTAAAACGCTACATATGTTATAAATGCAAGCGTAGCAAGTATTTCCTGAATTAACTATTACTTATACAAGTATATATAGCAAGGCCTTCCTTGATTTATAGTAGTATTCGTATCACCTATCAATAACCGCACGCTAAGAAGAAATGCTTGGCCAATACCGCGTATTGCCCTACATGTGGTACATTATTTCACAGCAAGCTACATTGCAGCCTTTATAAAAAGCTATTATTCAATTTTGCATGCCTTTTAAATACTCTCTTTAATAGTTATAGAAGGATATTTATATCATTAAAAACTAATTAGAAAGCCCACTTATTAATAATTGGTATAAGTATTGTTAGTGATGTTGTAATATAGGCACACATACAGCACTGTTGTGCACGGTTTAAGACAGAGACTAATTTTGAGATAATGCGACGGATTTTAGCGGTAGACGATGACCATGATATTTTAGAGATATTACAATTTATACTTGAAGATTCGGGCTACCAGGTTGACACTCTTAGTGACGGCCGCCACTTAATGCAGAAAATTAACGAAATACACCCCGATTTAATTTTGCTTGATATTATGTTGGGCAGCCTTGACGGGCGCGAGCTTTGCAAAGCCTTAAAAAAGGACGAAAGCACCAACAACATTCCGGTAATAATGATTTCGGCAAGCCATTCTGTTGCAAAAACACTTAATCAAAGTGGTGCACCTAATGATTTTATCGCGAAACCGTTTGATATCAACAATCTTTTAAACAAAGTTAAAACGCACTTACAAGCTGCTTAATTCCTGACTTTGCTTTATGCCCAATTTATAAAGCTCATCACTTATTTTTTTATTCCAAATTTCCTGCTGATACCTATTAATACCGTGTTCAGTTTCGGCGTCATATTGCTTCTGCAGTTTATCCAACTCGTATAAAGCATCAAAATAAGCAACGTTTATCGGCCCGTCATAATTATCTACCGGTAAAGCTGTTTCCTCAATCTTTTTTCTGAAATGCTCGGCTACCAAGCGTACAATATCATAATGCCGCTGTTCGTGGTTTAAGCCGTAGCTACTGCGTTCAAGCACCCAGCTTGCACTCTTGGGCATGTAAACCTTCAAGTCAATTTCAACCTCTATAATGCCCTTGCTAAGTTTAGTTTGTTCGGCATAACCCAGGCTGGCAAATATCTCTGCGCCAAACTTGCTATACCTCGGCTGAGGCGCTTGGAAATCCTGCCACTTGAGCGGCCTATTAGCATCATAATAAATGGTATCACCTTCGGGCTGCTCGCTATGATATTTAAACGTAGACTTTACAGCCTTAGCCAACTTTATATTGTTATCCGCATTGGCGTTAATCCAGTTGTCGAGATACACCATGCTGTTTCGTAATGTGGTTGCTAACAATGGCTCGATTTGCTTGGCGTTACCCGCATTGCGTTGGTATGCCGATGTAGCTTTATAATCGGTGAGGTATAAAATTGTATCAGGCTTTTGCAAGCTGAATTCAATGGCAGTAGACAAACTTCCGTTTATGCGGCCGTTGGGTAGCAAAGCTTCGGTAACTTTTAAAGTTTTGATCTGAACTATTACAGGTGTTGCTTTATCGGCCGACTCCACGCTTGCTTTCATAAATTTTTCAAGCACAAAGCTACCACCATCTATTTGTACCTTCAAGGTTGAGGGCTTCTTATCGATGCCTGTTTCTATTAGGTTGCCCGTGGCGGATGCCTTGCCGGCACTTACAACTTTAGCAATGTGGTATTTAAATGTATTGATAGCCGGACCAGCCGGCTGCAGTTTAATAAGCTGCACGGGCGGCTGAGCCATACTTCTACCTGAAAATACCACCAAGCTTATAGCAATAACTAAATGTATTGCAACCCACTTATAACCAACCAACAACCTATATATCATCGCGATTTAAAAACGCAAACTTGGCCTTATTATTTTGTAGCATTTTGCCTGCCACTGCATATTAAATAATACTATTTTTGCGCCATACTCCCTGCCGGTTTTAACAGCCTTAAACCCCTTACTTAAAGTTTTCCACACGCATAACATCATTAACCTGTAGCCGTTTAAAAAAAGTGCTTATTCACATTTGTTAATTACTTATGTGGAATGCATTTTTGCGTTTAGCTAATTTAGCACCATCGATAGTACGCACTTATGATAAAACTTAAATACGTAGCCTTATTTGCGCCCGTTTTTGTAGCCGTTTCGGCGCAGGCGCAGCAAAACCCATCGTTCCAGGTTAACCGCATTTATCAAAACGCCGGGGAGCTGATGGATAAAGGTAAATTTGCCTCGGCCGCCGAGCAATACCGCCTGGTTGAGCGCAGCCAGGTGAAGACCACCAGCTCGGCATCGCAGTTCGAGTCGGAACTTTCACTTCTTAAGGAGAACGCACAATATTACGAGGCTGTTTGCGCCCTGGAGCTGGGTAACGACGACGCAGAAAGCATGTTTACCCGCTTTATAAAAGAACATCCGGAAAACCCGCTGGCTAAAGCTGCATTTTTCCAGGTAGGTAAATCGTACTTCAAACAAGGTAAGTTTGCAGAGGCGCTAGTTTGGTTCAATAAAGTAAATGCCGGCGATCTGAGTGGCGGCCAAAGCACCGAATACAAATTCCGTAAGGGTTACGCCTATTTTGTAACCAACGATTATAAGAACGCACAATTGCTTTTTAGCGAGGTTAAAAACAAACGCTCGCCCTTTACAGATGATGCTACATACTATTACGCGTATATTGCATATTTAAATAAAGATTACCGCCTTGCACTGGCAAATTTTGAGCGCCTTAAAAACTCAAAAAAGTATGAGGCAAGCTACCCGTACTATATTACAGCCGTATACTTTTTAGATAAACGCTATAATGATGTTATCAGCTATGCTATTCCTATCATCAACAGCACAAAGCAACAGCACGAAACAGAAATGCTACGTATTATCGGCGCGTCGTACTTTGCCAAAGGCGATTATGATAATGCTGTAACCTATTACAGCCGTTTCCAGGAGCAGGATCAAAACCGCACCCAAAACACACAGGATAATTACCAGATAGGTTATACTTACTATAAAGTTGGCAATAACGCCAAAGCTGCTACCGAATTACAAAAGCTGGTATCAAAAGAGGATAACTATGCACAAAGCGGTAGCTATACCCTGGGTGATGTGTTCCTGAAGTTGAACAATAAACAAAGCGCGCGCAGCGCCTTTATGGTGGCATCGCGTTTAAATTTTGATAAGCAGATTCAGGAGGATGCCTTGTTCCAGTACGCCAAGCTTTCATACGAGCTCGACTTTAACAACCAGGCTTTAGAAGCTACACGTACCTACCTGCGCAACTATCCCCGCTCGGCCCGTACCGATGAGGTTAAAACGTTATTAGGCGAGGCTTTGCTTAACTCTAAAAACTACCGCGAAGCTGTTGAAATATTGGAGCCTATTCCAAATAAATCGGCAAGTGCGCAGGCAGCTTATCAAAAGGTTACCTATTTCCGCGGACTGGAGTTTTATAACGAGCGTGCTTTTGAAAACGCCATAGGTATCTTTTTACGTTCGCTGGCTAACCCGGTAGACGAAAAGATAAAGGCCTTAACGCTGTACTGGATGGCCGAGAGCATGTACGAGGTGCGTAAATACACCGAATCGGTAGAGAACTTTGAGGCTTTCCTGGCCATGCCGGAATCTAAACAAACCGATGTTGCCAACTATGCGAATTATGCACTTGCCTACGCCGCATTTTACGGCGAACAATACCGCAAGGCTGCTAACTATTTTGAGCGCTTCCTGGCAGGTAATACGAAAGATAAGTACACCGAGAATGACGCAATAAGCCGCCTTGGCGATAGCTACTTTGTAATGAAAAACTACAGTCAGGCATTGGCAAACTACAATAAGATTATAGCGCAACAAAGCCAGGGACAGGATTACGCCTTTTTTCAGCGCGGCAATATCCAGGGCTTACAGGGTAGCTTTGATACCAAGATAGCTACCATGAACGAGGTGCTTACTCGCTTCCCTAACTCCGACTATGCAGATGATGCATCGTTTGAGATAGCATACACCTACTTCCTTAAAAATGATGGTGTTCGTGCAAAGTCCGACCTGATGTCTATGATGCAGAAATACCCGCGAAGCAGCTACATCCCGCGTGCGCTTACTACCATTGGCTTAATTGACTATAATGCAGGTGCCGATGAGGATGCTACCAATGCCTTTAAACGTGTGGTTGCCGAATATCCATCGTCTGACGAAGCAAAGACATCTTTAAAACAGGTAGAAAAGATATATACTGACAAAGGCGATGCACAAACTTTTATCAACTATGCAGGCACCACAGGTATTGGTAATTATACCACTGCCGAGCAGGAAAGCATTATGTACACCGCGGCCAACAACCTTTATTTAAAAGGCGACTGGCAGGGAACAGTAAACGCCGTAAGCGCTTACTTTGATAAGTTTCCAACCAAGCAGATCTACGAAAAAGAGTCGCGCTATATACGTGCGCAGGCATTGGTTAACCTTGGCCAGACAGACGCTGCCATTATTGATTATAACGTGATCCTGAACGACTGGACAAGCGCCTACAGCGAAAAATCATTGATATCGATGGCTAAGCTGTATATCAATCAAAAGAAATATAACGATGCTGTAGTGTTCCTGAAACGTTTGGAAACAAACTCCGAATATAAGGCCGATTATACGTTTGCTATCAACAACCTGTTGCTTTGCTACTCGCAAATTAATATGGCTGATGATGTAATAAAATACGTTAAGCTGGTGCGCGAAAACGAAAAATCATCGCAGGAAGATAAATTCCGTACCGGGTTATATGCCGGTAAAGCACAGCTGCAGCGTGGCGATACCGAAGCAGCAATTAAGGAGTTTAACTATACCGTAGCCAATACAAAAACCATTGCCGCTGCTGAAGCTAAATACAACATTGCCCTGATAGAATACAACCAGGGTAAGTACAAAGCATCGCAGAAAACATGTTTTGACCTGGCTAAAGAATTGCCAAACTATGATTACTGGATTGCCAAAACGTTTATCCTCTTAGCTGATAACTATGTAGCCCTTAAGGATGACTTCCAGGCTAAGGCAACCCTGCAAAGCGTTATTGAAAATTATAAAGGCAATGACGATATTTTACCAACAGCCAAAAAGAAACTGCAGGTGTTATCACCCAACCAAAACATAGAGCAGGCTCCTGCAGAACAACAACCTGCGGCACCTGCCGAACAAACTAAACCAGATACCACACAGCAGGCGCAACCCGTTAACAGCGGCGAAACCAAACCGGCTGCTGCCGAAGAAACTAAACCCGAGAACAAAGAACAATAAGAGAGATGAGCAAAATGAACACTAAATACACTTTCACACTGCTTACCTTGTTAATGGTAATTTGCTTTGTTCCGGCAATGGCGCAAACCAAGGGCAAAACAGCAAAAAAACCTGCCGTTAAAACCGTGCAGAAGCCAGCAGTAAAAGCAACTAAAAAAGTAACCAAGTCTGCAGCAACCCCGGCAAAAAGCACAGCCAAAAGCCTTGGCGATGCAGCAGCCAAAACTGCGGCTGCAGATACTACTAAAAAGGGCGGTCAAAATACTGCCCAAAACCAGGGTGGAAGCCTGTCTGAAGAGATTGTAGTTACTACCAATTATAAACCGGTATTGGCCGAGGCAGTTAAAATTCGCCGTAACCCCGACCTCGAAGATCTTAACGTATTTAAGGCTCCCATGACCTACGCCCCGGCCGATAAAAAGCTGGAGCAGGACAACAACATACGCCAGCTTGAAGCCATGAAACGCCCTGCCGAACAGGACTCTGCTTTGACCAACAACTACGTGAAAGGCGGTTTGGGCAGCATGAAAACAACGTTTGCTGAAGGTTATTTTTCAAATGGCCGGGACGAGGCCTTGCAATTAGGCGGGTTTGTTAAACACATTGCACAATCGGGCAATACTCTGCCTAAGCAAAATGACAGCCGCCAGGAAATAGGTGTCTTTGGCAAAAGCGTAGTTGGCGACAATACATTTTCGGGCCGTATTAACTACAACCGCCGCCAAACCTATTTTTACGGTTTTGACCAAACCAACCCTCCTGCCCCGTTTGATCCTGCAAAGCAAACCTTTAACAAAATAAGCGCGGAAGGCGAAATAGCAAAGAACTACCAGGATGTTGAAAACGCCTTTACTTACGCAGTTAAATTAAAAGGTTACCTGTTTAACAACGCATTTAATGCCCGCGAAAACAACATTGTGTTAAGCGGCTTTGTAAACCAAACCGTAAACCAATTCTATGCAGGTTTAAGTGGCTCAGTTGATTTGGCTACGCAGAAAGATTTAAACTACGACTCGGGCAATAACATTTTACGCGCAAATCCATACATCAGGTTCCAGGGCGAAAATTACAAGATCGACGCGGGTGTGACTATAGCCAAAGAGTTTGGCCTGTCCGACAGGTTCTTTATTTTCCCGGCAGCTAAGCTGGAGTTCCAGGTGGTACCAAAATATGTACGCTTGTTTGCGGAGGCAAAAGGTAACGTAAACCGAACATCCCTGGCAGATTTGGCTGCTATTAACCCATTC
The DNA here is from genome assembly GCF_007846085.1 of Mucilaginibacter pallidiroseus. Taxonomy (GTDB): domain Bacteria; phylum Bacteroidota; class Bacteroidia; order Sphingobacteriales; family Sphingobacteriaceae; genus Mucilaginibacter; species Mucilaginibacter pallidiroseus. Next base: position 248,077 of record NZ_VOEJ01000004.1, on the reverse strand, counting down.
CTGGGCCAAAACATAAACATACGCAACTCGGTAGATCAGCTTGATATTACCGTAGGTTTAAAAGGTACAATGGCACCGGGCCTGGCATTTAAAGCAGCCGTTTACCGCAACTCTATCAAAAACATGCCGTTGCTGGTTAACAACTTTGCAGACGAGTTTAACAAGTTTGCCGTTATTTATGATGATGGCAAAGCGCGTGTTACTGGCTTCAATGGCGAGCTTGACTTTAAAGCAGGCGACGACGTAAACATTTTTGGCCGCGTAGAATACAAGGATTACAGCCTTGCAACCGAGACACAACCATGGAACTTACCTAAGGTTGTTATCACTGCGGGTACTGCCCTGCACATAAGCAATAAGGTTGATATCACAGGCTCGTTAATGTTTCGCGGTGATACTAAAGACAGGCCTATCGGTGCGGCAACAGTTAACGTGAGCAACCCATCATTTGTCGACCTAAGCGGTGGCGCAGCTTACAAAGTAAACAAACAGCTTTCCATATTTGTACAGGCTAACAACCTGCTTAACTCAAGCAACCGTACATGGGTATATTACCCTGCGTATGGCTTCAACATCTTTGGTGGCGTAGGTTATGCTTTTTAAGCTTTTTGAGTTTTTATAATAATGTGTACTTTTAGCAAATGGATGTAGGCTATTTTATAAGCGAACTGCTTGGGCAGCATGGCGAAGTTAATGTGCCTGGTCTTGGCTACTTTGCGCACACACGTGTAAATGGCTACTATAACGAAAAGGAAGGTAGGTTTTACCCGCCGTGCTACAGCATTCAGTTTGATCAGCAGTCACTTGATGACGATACACTGGCCCAGTATATTGCTGATAATAAGAACATATCGCTGGCATCATCCAAATACTTTACCGAAAAGTTTGTCACCTCGTTAAGGCAGCAGGCTATTGGCAGCGAAGTACCGCTTGGCGAGGTTGGTTGGTTTTACACCAATACATCGGGCCTTGCCTTTCGGTCAAACAATAGCATTGATAGCGATGCCGAGTTTTTTGGTCTGCCTACTTTGCGTCTGTTTAAAAAGGGTATTAATCCTGATGAGCAGGCGGCCGCTATGGAGGCAGAACGTTTACAGGAGGCTGCTTCAATAGATACAGCCACATATCAATCGGACGTTGACGTACCACGGTTTGATACCGACGAAGAGCATGAGGCTTATTTAGTAAATCTTACCCGCCGCAGGCGCATTACATCTATACTGGTTGCCATAGTGCTCATCGTGTTATTTTGTGGGTTGACTTACATACTGCTCCAAAAATATAGTCCTGATATATTTGAAGGCTCTAAAAAGGATGTAACGCCGGCAACAGCAACCGATACTCCCCGTGTGCGTAAACGGGTGCCTGAGAAGAAGCCTACCCGGGCAATTGTTGTTGACAGCGCGCAGACTCCCCAATATGACGAGGACACGGTATCCATAGTTAAACGTGGCGAGCCAGATAAAAAAGTTGCCATACCCGCAACCGAAACCATAACAGGCCCAAGGTTTGAAGTACTGGCCGGATCATTCGATTCGCCCGAAAAAGCAAATAAAGCCATCAGCAATTACAAGTCAATGGGTATACCAGCGCATATATTGGAAAATGTGCCGGGCCGTAAAGTTAAAATCACCGTTGGTACCTTTAAAACATGGGATGAGGCCGATGCCTTGAAACGCAAACTCCTTACCGATCATAAAGGGAAGCTAAAGGATGCAGATCTTTTTGTGCAGCCCTACAAAAAGTAATAAAAGCCAACCAAAATCAGTTAACAATTAAACACTCACTAATTTTATAGCTCAATATGATGTTACTTATGCAGGTTACAGATACAGCTGCAAAGCTTATTGATACCGCACAACAGGCCACCCAGCAACTGGCAAAACTACCCGATGAAGAATTAAGGTTTGGCGATTTGCTTATAAAAGGTGGTTGGGTAATGATACCTATCGGTATCCTTGCTGTACTTGGCCTCGTTATATTTTTCGAACGCTTTTTCACTATCCGCAAGGCCTCAAAAAACGAATCACATTTAATGACCCAGGTGCGCAGCAGTGTACAATCGGGCAACCTTGAGTCGGCTATTGCTATTTGCCGTAACAGCAACTCGCCGCTTGGCCGTATGCTGCAAAAAGGGTTACTACGTATTGGCCGCCCTATTAAAGACATTGAAGGCGCCATTGAAAACGTGGGCAAACTTGAGGTTTCAAAATTGGAGAAAAACATAGGCATCATTGGTATAGTAGCCGGTATAGCGCCGATGTTTGGGTTCCTGGGTACCATTGCCGGGGTTATCAAGATCTTTTATGATATATCAAAAACCGATAACATCAGCATGGGTGTAATATCAGGCGGTTTATACGTAAAAATGGTTACATCGGCAGCCGGTTTATTTGTGGGTATCATTGCCTATGTATGCTACCACATTTTAAATATGATGGTTGATAAAGTGATACTGAAACTTGAAACGGATGCCATCGAATTTATTGACCTGTTAGAGGAACCAAGCAAATGAACTTAAGAAAAAGACACAGGGGCGCATCGGCAGAGGTACACACCTCGGCCATGAACGACATCATGTTTTTCCTGCTGTTATTCTTCCTTATTGCGTCTACCGTTACCAATCCCAACGTAGTTAAGCTGATGCTGCCAAAATCATCAAGCGGGCAGTCGGTATCTAAAAAAACCATCAACGTTTCGATAGATAAAAACCTGAACTACACGGTTGATAAAAAGCCAACCCCTGTTGACCAGTTGCAGCCAACGTTACAATCATACAAAAGCATGGCAACCGAGCTTACCATCGTATTGTATGTTGACCGCACGGTTGCCATACAGGATGTGGTGCAGGTAATGGATATAGCACAAAAATTAAATATTAAAATGGTATTGGCCACCGAGCCTAAGGGGTAGTTTACAGTAAGAAAGTTTACAGTTTGCAAATCAACTGCACACGGCCTACTAACAACTGCACACTGAACTAAAATGGAATACAGAGAAGAAAACAATTATCCAAAGGCATTTGCGGCTACAGGTGTAATACTTGCGGCGGTTATTGCTATGTGCTATTTTATTGTTTTCCGCGAGCCTGCGCCGGCTCAAGAAGGTACAGGCGGCATATTGGTAAATTACGGTACCGTTGATGAAGGTATGGGCAGCGACTACATGAGCACTGAAGAACCCTCTGTAGCCGAAAAAGCCAACAACTCCAAACCTGATAAAGTAACTCCAGCCCCACCTACCGAAGAAAAAGTGCAGGCTGATAACAGTGATAAGAACGTGGTTACCCAAACCAACGAGGACGCGCCCGAAGTAACAGCGAACTCAAAAGCGCCGAGCAATACGGTAGCTACAACGCCAACCAAAACAGAAGCAAAGCCAAGTGTTAACCAAAACGCTTTATACAAAGGTAAAACCAACAACGGCACAGGCGCTGGCGATGGTACCGGCAACACACCGGGCAACCAGGGCAAAACTACGGGCACCACGCTCACAAATAATTACAACGGCACAGGCAGCGGTAATGGCGGCGGCCTTAACCTTACCCAGCGCAATTTTGTAAGCAAGCCAAATGTGAGCGATGACGGGCGTAACGAAGGCAAGGTAGTGGTAGACATTCGTGTTGATAAAGATGGTACCATTATTTACGCAGCCGTTGGCAGGGGTACCACTATTGCAGATAACTCGTTATTGCAAAGATGTGTTGATGCTGTTAAAAACTCGAGAGTCAGCGCGGTTGAGAATAGTGACGAGCAACGCGGTAATGTGGTATTCGTTTTCAAACGCCATTAATTCGCTGTTTGCATTAGTAAGTTAACAGTTTGCCCTTAACTTTGTGCATGAAGATTAGTTCGGACATGAACTAATTAAGTAGCCGCCATGAACTACCAAGACACCCTTCAATACTTATACACGCAACTGCCCATGTTTACGCGCGACGGCGCATCGGCATTTAAAAAAAATCTTACCAATACCATTGCACTTTGCGACATATTAGGCCAACCGCAAAATAGGTTCAAGAGCATTCACGTGGGTGGTACCAACGGCAAAGGTTCAACATCGCACATGTTGGCAGCTATCCTGCAAACGGCCGGATGCAAAACGGGGCTTTACACCTCCCCGCATCTAAAAGATTTTCGGGAACGGATCCGTATAAACGGGCAGATGATTTCTGAGGAAACCGTAATTGATTTTGTAGCTAAGCACCAGCCGGATTTTGCCGCCATACAGCCATCTTTTTTTGAAATGACCGTTGCCCTTGCTTTTGATGTTTTTGCTACGGAGCAGGTGGATATTGCCGTTATAGAGGTAGGCTTAGGCGGCAGGCTCGATTCTACAAACATTATCAACCCGCTGTTATCTGTAATCACCAATATAGGCTGGGACCACATGAACATGCTTGGCAACACGCTGCAATTGATAGCAGGGGAAAAAGCAGGCATCATTAAATCATATACTCCTGTAGTAATTGGGGAATTTCAGCAGGAAGTTGCCGATATCTTCGCTGATAAGGCACTGCTCGAGAACGCCCCTATCCGCTTTGCTTCCGAAGCCTGGCATATAGTGAATGCAGACATTGACGTAAATGGCCTATTGAATATTGCCATAAGTGGTATTGAAAACGACTATAACCTGCAATTAGATTTAACAGGTACATATCAGCAAAAAAATTTAAAAACGGTACTTACGGCTGTTGATGAATTACGCAAACAAGGCTTCGATATAAGTGATGAGCATATCGCTACGGCATTGAAGCAGGTAAAATTACTTACCGGGCTACATGGCCGCTGGGAAATATTGAGCCGGCAGCCGCTAACAATTTGTGATACAGGCCACAACCCCGAAGGCATACGCGAAGTGCTGAAAAACATTGCATCGGTACAGTATGAAAGGCTGCACTTTGTGATAGGCATGGTTAACGATAAAGACATCAGCAAGGTACTTGCCATGCTCCCTGCCAATGCCACCTATTACTTTTGTAAACCTGATATCCCACGCGGGCTTGATGCAGAAAACCTGAGAGAGCAAGCCGCAGCATTTGGGTTTACAGGCCAGGCCTACCCATCAGTTACAAGCGCATTAAAGGCTGCTCAGGCAAAGGCAGGCAAACATGACCTTGTGTTTGTTGGAGGAAGCACCTTCGTAGTTGCAGAAGTAGTTTGAGATAATAAGCTTAAGCGGGATGATAGCTCGTCGCGTTAGGTTGACACCGGCGCTACCAACCTGGCAACAAACATGGTATCGGCTTTGTGCGAGTAGCCTTTAAGTACCTGCATTTCTTCTAACTGAAGGCCAAGCTGCTCGGTTATAAAATTTACCGCATCTTCATTTTCGGCATGGAAGGCGGAGCAAGTAATATAAATAAGTGGCTTGCCGGGCTTAAGGTGCTTGGCAACGTTAGGTATGATGTTTTGCTGCAAGCGCTTAAAAAAATCAGCCTTGTGCATCTCGAATTGAGATATCATCTCCGGTGTGCGGCCCCACGTGCCCGATCCGCTGCAGGGCGCGTCTAAAATGATCCCGTCGAAGGCATAATTATATAGTAGTTGTTCGTTATTTTCGGTAAGGTCAAGCAGCTTTTTTTGATACTTCATTAGCCCGGCTTGTTGAAAGCGCTCATCGAGGTTGGCTAAAATAGACTCGCGGATATCAGATACTACCAACTTAATATCAGGTTGCAGGCTATGTAATAACAACGATTTCCCGCCCGATGCTGCACAGGCATCCCACCAGCTGTCCCAGCGCTGCGGCTTAAAGTAATTTGCTGTTTGTTGCGACGACAGATCCTGCACCTCAAACCAATGCTGGTTGGCAAAAATTGCATCTAACCGTGTGCCGTTAGGCAATGAAAGGCAATTGTTGCCCTCATCCTTAAATGCAATACCGGCCTTTGTTAACTCGGCTTTTACCTGCGACTCAAACTTTTGGTTTACACGAATAAACAGGTCGGGCTGTACAAAAAATGATTTAAGGAAAGCCTTTTTATCTATATCAGCAGACAATTGATCCGTCCAGGGAAATACATCTTCCAGCTTAAAATCCGGGTAAGCCGTTTTAACCAAAGCTATCTTATCATCGATACTAAAGCCAATACAGGCTTCCCACTCCGGTTTAAAATGCAGTAAAAATGAATTGCTTTGCGAGTTGCACAAAAACTCGGCAACCATTAAACGATCTTTGGGCGGCAGGTTTGGCAAGGCCCGGCCCAGTCTGAAATAGTTATAAATAAGCCTGCCTGCAACCTTTCGGTCGGTTGAGCCCATTTGCTTATTCTGTCGATAAAAACCGGGCAAAAATTTGCTTAAGGGGGTATCAGCCGGATACTCGGCAAGTATGCGCTGAAACGTCTTAAGCTGATTTATGGCTTTCATTCGGCCTTTTTTAATTCAAAGTTCTTATATTCCAATACATCAACATGCGTATTGATCCAGCCCTGCCCCGGTTTTTTTATAAAATGAAAGCTGTTGTGCAGTCCGGTAAAGTCATGCTCCTCGGGCTCGGTATAGCTCTTGTCATCCTTTGCTAAAAGCTCTCCAAAATACATGGCTTGGTCGAACCCCTTAAATGAGTAATCACTTGGTTCGGCTTTATAGGCTCTGCGGTAATTACGTATAAAAGTATTCGTGGCAGTTGCCTTATAATCTATCTTATCTGATGATGTAATGTGTGTTTTAAGCTTTTGCAATAGTCCAACCTTCAGAAATGCATATTTCTCCCAGTTAGGGTGGCCAAACAGCGTTACCGGGAACTTATTGGCAAGGGTATCGAGCGAGCGTAACGTAACCATCAAAAATGATTGCTTGGTTGACGGTACTATAAAAACGTTTTGCACCTTGTTATTAAGTTGCGCAACAAGCGGCGTAAGGTTTCCTCGTGTTACAGTAAAATATACCACTTGGATCTTACGCTTGCTCAGGCTATCGATAGTACGTTTAAAAGGGCTTGTGTATAGCTTTTCATCGCTAAAACCCGAGCTAAGGATGAACACTTTTTTAGGGCCCATTTCTTTGGCTATAAAAGTAGCTGCCCCCATTGCATGATACTCAAGCGGAGGTGTCATGGTAACCAGGTTTTGGTTTTTAAACGTAGCCGGCGCAGCGGGCGACAAAGGCGACACGATAGGCTTACGAGCCGAAGTTAAAACCGATGTAAATGACTTTACATCGTCCGGAAACACGGGGCCAACTATCAGGTCGCTGCTGCGCACCTGCGGGTTATAGGCAAGGCTGTGAGCCTGAGCAACATCGCCCTTGCTATCATAAACCTGAAGCTTAAAATTGGCGCCACCGGCAGTAAGCGAATCGAGCCCGAGTTTAAAGCCCTGGTAATAATCGGCCGAAAGGTTTGCCTGTGTGGCATCGGCGGTTGTAAAAGTTTTACCGGGAGCCAAATGATCAAGCCCCAAAGGAAGTATCAATGCAATATTTGATACTTTTTCTTCGCTGGCTTTTACAGGCTTGTTATTATCGGCCTTATCCGCCACCATAGGCGGCTTTTGAGGCTTGGACTTTTCACTTACGGGTACGCGAACAACTTTAGGCGAGCAAGCGCCTAAAATTATTGCAATAACAAGAAATAACCACTTATTCCCACTCAATGGTAGCCGGTGGTTTCGAGCTGATGTCATATACTACCCGGTTTATGCCCTTAACATTATTAATGATCTCGTTAGATATTTTGGCCAGCAAATCATAAGGTAAATGGCACCAATCGGCCGTCATACCATCTAATGACTCTACCGCACGCAAACAAACAACGTTTTCGTAAGTACGTTCGTCGCCCATAACACCTACCGATTGTACCGGCAAGTATATAGCGCCTGCTTGCCATACTTTGTCATAAACACCGGCAGAGCGTAAATTGTTGATGTAAATCGCATCGGCCTGTTGCAGTATGTCAACCTTCTCGGGCGTTACATCGCCTAATATCCTGATAGCCAAACCCGGGCCCGGGAATGGGTGGCGACCCAAAATGTTTTGATCGATGCCTAAGGCTGCACCAACTTTACGCACTTCATCTTTAAATAAAGTGTTTAGCGGCTCAACAACTTTAAGCTTCATAAAATCGGGCAGGCCACCTACGTTGTGGTGCGATTTAATAGTTGCCGACGGACCTTTTACCGAAACAGACTCGATAACGTCAGGATAAATTGTGCCCTGGCCTAACCAGCTAACACCCTGCACTTCGTGGGCGGCATCATCAAATACTTCGATGAAAACGCGGCCAATGGCTTTACGCTTCTTCTCCGGGTCTTTAAGGCCTGCCAATGCATCGTAAAAACGATCTTTAGCGTCGATGCCTTTTATATTGAGGCCCATGTGCTTGTATGAGTCTAAAACAGATTCAAACTCATCTTTACGCAATAAGCCGTTATCAACAAAAATACAATGCAGGTTTGCTCCAATTGCCTGGTGCAGCAACACTGCCGCAACAGATGAATCTACCCCGCCCGATAAACCTAACACAACTTTATCATTACCAAGCTTAGCCTTCAGTTCTGCAATGGTGGTTTCAATAAATGAGTCGGGTGTCCAATCCTGCGCACAGCCGCAAATGTCAACCAGAAAGTTTTGCAGCAACTGCTTGCCATCCGTGCTGTGGGTTACTTCCGGGTGAAACTGTATGCCATATGTATCAGTACCTTTAACGTGGTAGGCCGCAACCTTTACACTGTCTGTACTTGCAATAACTTCAAAATCGTCAGCAATGCGTGCAATAGTATCCCCATGCGACATCCAAACCTGCGATGCTGCTGGGATATCCTTTAACAACGGGCTTGCATTGTCAATAAACTGCAGGTTTGCACGGCCATACTCACGTGTGCTCGATGGCAATACCTCGCCACCGTTAAAATGTGCAACATACTGTGCGCCATAACAAACACCCAAAATTGGCATGGTTGTATGGTACTTAGCAAACTCGAAATGAGGTGCATCTTCCTGGCGAACAGAATAAGGGCTGCCCGAAAGGATAATACCTTTTACGCTGCTGTCAACTTCCGGAAACTTATTGTATGGGTGGATCTCACAGTAGATATTGAGCTCCCTGACACGGCGCGCGATGAGTTGGGTAAACTGCGAGCCGAAGTCAAGAATGAGGATTTTTTCTTGCATGGGCAAAGATAAGCTTTTGAGTGGACGTTGGAAAGCGGAAATTTTGCAAAGTTTGATACGATAAAAGCTAATCTTGTAAATTGCGTGCTATGCAAGCTATGATAAAAGAGAAACTAAAAGAGTTACAAAGCACACACCACATCAAGTTATTGTACGCTTGCGAATCAGGAAGTCGCGCGTGGGGGTTTAAATCACCTGACAGTGATTTCGATGTTAGATTTATATACGCTGGCAACGTTGATTCATATTTGAGTATTACAGAACTAAGGGATGTAATTGATTTACCTGTAAACGATTTGCTGGATATTGGTGGCTGGGATATTAAAAAAGCATTGAAGCTTTTTCTCAAATCAAACTCCCCACTGTATGAATGGTTACAGTCTCCAATTGTATATAGGGAAGATTATGGTTTTGCAGAAGAATTGCGGTCGCTAATGCACAAATACTACTCATTGAAAGCCGGTGGAAATCATTATTTATCAATGGCCATAAACACTTTCAATAATGACCTACAAGAAAGTGAAGTTAAAATAAAGAGATATTTCTATGGATTAAGGTCAGCTTTAGCTTGTAAGTGGATTGTCGAGAAACATGAGCTTCCGCCTATGGAGTTTGACAGACTCAGGGTATTGGTTAATGAAAGTAATTTTCAAACGGAGGTGAATAACTTATTAAAATTAAAAGCCATTAGTGACGAGAAAACGCTTGTAAAAGCTGTACCTATTTTAAATACTTGGATTAGTGATGTGATTGAAAACTGCAAATTACAAGTTGAACAATTGCCAACAACTAAAAACACTACGAATGAATTAGATATCATTTTCAGGAAATACATTTCGGCATGACCTACGAACAACTGATTGCTACGAAAAAGAATATTTTATTGGATTGCATTAGTGGTAGCAATGCATACAACTTAAATCTACCTGAATCTGACACAGATAAGAAAGGCGTATTTTTTACGTCGAAAAAGGAATTTTATGGCTTTGGATATCAGGAACAACTTAATAATGATTCAAACGATGAGGTTTATTTTGAAGTGAGGCGTTTTTTGGAACTTTTATTAAAGAATAATCCTAATATCCTCGAACTTTTAAATACTCCAAAATCACATGTGCTTTACAGGCATCCGATAATGGATTTGATAAAGCCTGCCGATTTCCTATCTAAACTTTGCAAGGATACATTTGCAGGATATGCACAAACCCAAGTGAAGAAAGCGCGCGGGCTAAACAAAAAATAAATAACCCAGTAGACAAAGAACGCAAAAGTATACTCGATTTTTGCTATATAATTGAAGGCAATGGTAGCATTTCTTTGAATGAATGGCTATCACATAACAACGTACTGCAAGAGAATTGCGGACTGGTAAACATCGATCATTTTAGAAATGTTTATTTAGTATATATATCAAGCAGAAATTCAGACAACGCATCTTTTAAAGGCATTGCTTCCGGGCCGGATGCGGATGATGTACAGTTAAGCTCGGTGCCAAAAGGATTGCTGCCGTCTGGCACCATGATATTTAATAAAGACTCGTATTCTATTTATTGCCGTAACTATAAAGAATATATGGATTGGGAACGAAAGCGCAATCAAAAAAGATATGAAAACACGCTATCGAACGGTAAAAATTACGATACAAAAAATATGATGCACACTTTTAGGCTGCTAAATATGGCTGAAGAAATTGCATTACACCACGAAGTGCAAGTTCATCGGTCAGACAGGGACTTTTTGTTGAGCATACGAAGCGGCAAATTTGAATTTCAGGAACTAATGAACATGATAGACGAGAAATTGCTCAGGATTGATGAATTGTATCTAAAATCAAATCTGCCCGACCATCCAAATACTACTGCGGCAGAGGCATTGGTTTATGAAATCCGTGAACATCTTTATAAATCCTAAAACCCAAACGCCAGCCTTACAGCCCTGTTAGTAGTACCGCCGGCGTTATTGAATGATACGCCGTACATTATCCGCAAGCCAGCAGGGCTTTGCAGGCCTATGCCTAACTCGGTGTAGTTTTTAAGCGTTGGCGTAGATAGATAATTTACATCTACCACTTCCTGCAGTTTAAGCTTACGTATGCCTGGCAATTTGCCCATCAGCAACCCCAGGAAATTGTGTTCCACATGAGCTTCCAGGTATTTATCGCCTGTGCTGTATTGATAAAGATCCAGCAGCAAAAACTTATTTGTGCCGGCCTTATAAAAGAACGTTTCGTTGCCCGAGAAATGGCGATAATCGGTATAGTAAAGGTTATTCTTGTTTAAGAATTTCCCCGCACTAATGTAAAACGAAGTTTTGCCGTACAAGCCTACCGGGATATCATCTTTAGCGATATCTGCCGATAATAGGCTGTAATCCACGTCAGAACCAAATACGTTTTTAACAGCCTTGGTAAAGTTCAGGCCTATCGTCGGGTAATCTGAAGGCAGGTATCTTCTGCCTGATGGATAGGTTTCGTACTTGTTGCTAAAGTTGTAACTGGTGCGGGCACTAATTTTAAACGACTGATTATCAGGAAACAAAGGCACATCTAAACCTGGATTAAGCGGGTTGTTGGATGTAAACTCACGGTTCTTAGGATGAAAGATGCTATAATTTGCCGTATTGCTTAACCATTTGCGATTGGCCCACTCTGCCGATGCGCTTGCCAGCCAGCCGCCGCTGATGCGCGTTGATGCTGCAATTGAAACATACTGCTTTTGATAAAGCTTTTGTAGGTTGCGCCTATCAAGCAAGGTATAAGCCGTGTTAACAAAGGTGGATATAGGCTGGCGGTTATTCATATCCAACACGTCGGACCCACCCGCAAGGTTCAGCGTAACCGGGCCGGCAGGAAGCACAATCCCGCCGTTTGCGTTAAATAGCTTATTGGAGAAACCGTAGCGCGCCCTGCCATATATGCTAAAGTAACGGTTATTGGCACTATCTATCTGTTTGGTAAATGATGCGCCGTAATTGATGGCAAAACCCTCTACCGTATTATAAAGCAGTGAGCTTAGTATCGGGTCGAAATTATAATATTCCTTATCGTAGCGGTTACGGTAGCGGTAGCCGCTAAGCAAAAGCTTTACTGGGTTAAGGCGATTGTTTACCCTGTCGAGCGAGTCAAGGTAGGGCTTTGATTCGCGCTTGGCGGCTAATACAGCTTTTTTCTGATAGTCCGTTTTCTCCTCTTCGGTTAAGGGGATGGGGCGCTCCTGTTCCCAGTAAGCCGAATCCTTTTTATTTACACCCTTTGTTATGCGCAACACTTCTGCAAACTGGCTTTTGTCAAGCTTTGGGTTGATGTCATAGTCTTTGTAAAGCGATATAAAATAACCGGCAAACTTAAAGCCCAGGAAACCGCCCTTAAAATCAAACTTAATAGAAGCCGGCATCCAAACCTTGCCGTTTACCGGGAAAAATTCCTGGCTTACGTTAAGCGTATCCACAAAGTTAATGTTTGCCTTTTTGGTTAAGTACAAACCCACGCTGTGCAGGCGCCAGGTATCCTCCATCACATATATGTATCCGCTAAAGCAAGGGTCAGACTCGCGCCTTGGCATAACCAGTATCTTGTTGATAGTCTCACCGTTTTCGATACTGATGCCCATCCATTTGTATTTATAGTATGATAGCGCATTATCGGCAATTGGCGATACCAGCGGCCTTGCGCTTAAGCCTTCCCAGTTTTGCAGGTTCTCGTAAAAATTAACCCGCATGTCTGACGCGCGATTGAAAGTAAAAGCCCTGTTGCTACCCGAAAATTTGGACGAGATCACCTCTTCATGCACCTGCCCTGGCCGCATATAGCTATATTTTGATTGTGACTCCGACAGGTAAACAATACCCCGGCGGTTGGAGTCGAGACCGTTCTCGCGTGCTATTTTCTGGATATCAACCCCTAAAAACTTTTTAGGCGCGGCAAGCAGCTTCTGCAATCCTTTTATATAAACTTCGCAGGTGTAAGCATCAACTTCGTTAAGGTAACTTTTGCGTTTTTTAATAGCCTTGCGGATGATAGCATAAGCAGGATCTTCTGCCCCGGCGCGTATGGCAACTTCCTTAAGTTCGTACAGTTCGGGCTTTAATGAAATATTGACTGCCTGACTGCGGGTCAGATCTATTCGCCTGCTTTCCTGTTTGTAACCTACAGCCTTAAACAGTACATCATAAGTGCCCGCCTTAATGCTCAGATTGTATTCGCCTTCACTGTTTGCAGATGTCCCCTTATTTGTGCCCTTCACGTATACAGTTGCAAAAGGCACGCCCTTGCCTGCGTCATCGGTAATGCTGCCTTTAAAGGTAATATCCTGTGCATATAACCATGATGCGGTAAAAGAAAATAAAAGTAGCAGTATAGCTTTTTTCATGCGGTAGTGTGCGGATTAGGGCTTTGGTGCGTAAGTTACTAAAGTTGGTTGGACGCGGGTTGTTAAATATTGTTAAAGCAAAAGGGCATAATTTTTAAAATTATGCCCTTGATTTGCGGTGTGGTTATCAATTAACCTAAAATGGCTTCAATTTTCTGCAGCTCATCACTGCTGAAATCGACATTATCAAGCGCTTTTAACGAGTCGGCTAATTGGGCGGGTTTGCTTGCGCCGATCAGTACCGACGTTACGCGCTCGTCCTTCAGCAACCAGGCTAATGCCATTTGGGCGAGGGTCTGCCCGCGTTGTTCGGCCAGGGCATTAAGTTGTTTAATTTTATTGATTACCTCTTCGGTTACCTGGCTTTCCTGTAAAAAACCGGTTGACTTTGCAGCCCTTGAGTCTTCAGGAATACCGTGCAAATATTTGTTTGTTAGCAAGCCCTGCGCTAATGGCGAAAACGGAATACAGCCAACACCCTCGTTACCCAAAACATCCAGCAATCCCTGCTCGGGCTCGCGCACAAACATGGAGTATTTGGGCTGATGGATAAGGCATGGCGTACCCATTTTTTTCAGCATCCCGATGGCCTTTTCGGCTTCGGCAGCCGGGTAGTTGGATATGCCTGCATACAAGGCTTTTCCCTGTCGCACAATAAGATCAAGGGCGGCCATTGTTTCTTCCAAAGGCGTTTCCGGATCGGGGCGATGGTGGTAAAAAATATCTACATAGTCCAAATCCATACGTTTAAGGCTTTGATCCAGGCTGGACACCAAGTATTTTTTTGAACCCCAATCACCGTAAGGGCCGTCCCACATGGTGTATCCTGCTTTACTGCTAATGATCATTTCATCGCGGTAGCCTGCAAAATCCTCTTTGAGTATTTTACCAAAATTGGTTTCGGCCGATCCCGGGGGCGGGCCGTAGTTGTTGGCCAGGTCGAAATGTGTAATACCGCTATCAAAAGCAAGGTGCAATATCTGGCGGAAGTTTTCCATCACATCCACATGGCCGAAGTTGTGCCACAGCCCTAATGAAATTTCGGGCAGCTTTATGCCACTTTTACCGCAACGGCGGTAACGCATTTTTTTGTATCTATCTGCTGATGGTTGGTAGCTCATAGGTTTTTAGTTTGGGTTTTGTCTGAACCCGAAATTATAGAATTAAAAGAATTTAGCGAATTAAATAATCAACGACGCGTATTCCCGGTATGCAAGTCATCATAAAAACCGCCCCTTGTTAAAAAGTGTTAATCTTTTCTGTTGATGCACTTTAGCCAATACCTTAGTTTTAACTAAAGCCTCACATATGCTGCACAATTACTTTATTATTGCCTGGCGCAACATCATCAAGCATAAACTTTTTTCGATCATCAATATATTCGGCCTGTCTGTGGGTATTGCCTTTACCATGCTTATTGGCGGGTATATCTGGAACGAAACAAGCGTGAACGGTGATCTGAAAAACGCCGGCAATCAATACATCGTTCAAAGCAAATGGAAAGACCCAAACATGGGTTACGTTCTTACTTCATTGGCACCTATACCAAAGGCATTAAAGGATGAATACCCTACCCTTGTGGTCAACTACTATCACTGGGATGGCGTAAGCTCTACCGTATCAAAAGGTGACAAGCATTTCCGCGAAAGCCTGCAAGTTGGGGATAGCACTTTTTTTAACGTGTACGGTTTTAAATTATTGCACGGCGATACTAACACGGCCTTAAATGATCCGTTTTCTGTTGTAATTACTGATGATAAAGCCATCAAATACTTTGGCAAAACAGATGTGGTTGGGCAAACGCTCAATATCGAAAACTTCAAGGGCGAACGCCATGACTTTACAGTAACGGGCGTGCTGGCTAAACTGCCTAAAAATTCGGTTACCAACGTTATCGATCAAAGCAACAGCACTTTCTTTTTACCGGCTGCAGCGGCAAAATATATGGGCCGCAGCCTGGATGGCTGGAACAATACGGTTACCGTTGGCCTTATTGAACTGAAAGAAGGCGTAAAGCCCGAGGCCCTGCTTACCCCCATGAAACGGCTTATAAAACAAAATGCACCGAAACAAATAGCCGATAATCTTGAGCCTTACCTCGTATCACTTAAAGACTATTATTTTACCGGCCAAATCAAAAGGATGATTTACACGCTATCGGCCATTGCGTTGTTTATCCTGGCTATGGCGGTAATAAACTTTGTAAACATCTGCATTAGCCGTTCGGGGCAACGCTCAAAAGAAATGGGTATACGCAAAGTATTAGGCGGGTTGCGGAGGCAACTGATATGGCAGTTCCTTACCGAATCGGTAATTATGGTGCTGATATCAACGCTGGTGGCTTTGGCGTTTTACGCATTGGGGCGTCCATTCTTTATTGAACTGTTGGATTCGCAGATTCCATTATTATTTGCTTACCCTTGGTACGTATATTTATTCCCCTTTGCTTTTGCGCTGCTTGTGGGTTTGCTGGCCGGCGTTTACCCGGCGTTTGTGCTATCGGCATTGAAATCTGTCGACTCGCTTAAGGGCAAGTTACATAAAGTGGCCGACCAAACATGGTTGCGCAGCGCTTTAATTGTTTTCCAGTTTTCTACTGCGTTGGTGGTGCTCATTTGCGCTATTGTTATCACAAAACAGATCGGTCTTTTCTTCGGTAAAAACCTGGGTTACGATAAAGATTACGTGGTGTATGCACAGTTGCCGCGCGACTGGAGTAAACCCGGCGTACAAAAAATGGAAGATATAAGGTACAGACTGAGCCAGATCCCGCAAATTAAGTCGCTAAGCCTGTCATGGGAAATTCCCGATGGTGGCAGCAGCGGTGGCTTGCAAATTTACAAACAAGCAGATGCGCCATCGCAGGCATTTGCATCTACGCTGATGATAGCTGATAACCAATACGCAGTTACCTACGGCATCCCGGTTAAAGCCGGTGAATTTTTTAAGCCAAACTACATGCCGGCAGACTCAGGCTTGGTGGTTATCAATGACGCGCAGCGGGTGGCACTTGGTTTTAAAACGCCCCAACAAGCCATAGGTAAGCAATTTAATTCGGTTGGTATGCCGCCGCTAACTATTTGTGGCGTTACAGATGATTTTATTTTTGGTGGCATGTCTGCTCGCATTATGCCTACTACTATTATGAATGTTAACCGCACACTATTATACCGCTACTTTTCTATTAAATTAAAGCCGGGGAACATCAATGAGAGCTTGAACGCAGTGCAACAAAAATGGGCAGAAGTTATGCCCGGCGCTCCGTTTGAGTATGGCTTTATGGACGAAGCCCTGGCCAAAATATATAAAACGGAACTTCAACTCAAAAAAGCGGGCTACCTTGCAACCGCTTTAACAGTGGTGATAGTGCTGCTTGGCGTGCTTGGCTTAATTGCACTTAACGTACAAAAACGCACAAAAGAAATAGGCATTCGCAAGGTACTGGGCGCATCGGTAGGTGGTATTGTAAAGCTGTTTGCTAAAGACTTTTTGCCTACGGTGTTAATTGCCGGGCTTGTGGCTTGCCCCATTGCCTATATGCTAATGCATCAATGGCTAAACGCATATGCATACCGCGTAAACCTTACTCCGCTGCCCTTTGCAATGGCAATTGGTGCGCTACTACTGGTAACCGCAATTTTAATTAGCCTGCAAACGGTAAGGGCCGCATTGGTAAATCCGGTTAAAAGTTTAAGGACAGAGTAAGTTAGATTCAAGATATCAGAATCAAGAATCAGGAAAGGATGTACTTTAAGGTGCTTCTTGATTCCTGACTCTTATTTCTTGACTCTTGCTTACAGGCCCGAGTTACTTCTAAAAAGCTTAATGGCGATAGCCAATAGTATCACACCAAAAGCTTTACGCAGAATATGCAAACCGGTAACACCAAATAGCTTTTCGAGCCACTTTACGTTTTTAAGCACCAAATAAACTACCGCTGTGTTGAGTAATATGCCAACAACTATATTCTGGGTTTGATACTGCGATTTTAATGACAGCAAGGTGGTCATAGTACCTGCGCCGGCTATCATTGGGAAGGCAAGCGGGACTATCGAGGCAGCTTCGGGTACTTCTTCTTTAAAGAAATTAACCCCGAGGATCATTTCTAAAGCGATGATAAATATCACTATTGAACCGGCAATAGCAAATGATGATATGTCCAACCCGATAACAGAAAGCAACTCATCGCCCAGAAACAAAAATGCGATCATGAGCACCAATACAGCAATACTTGCCTTCTCCGACTCGATATGCCCTGCGCGTTGGCGCAGCTGTATAATAACAGGAATGGAGCCAAGTATATCGATTATGGCAAAGAGGATCATGGTAACAGAAATGATCTCTTTGAAAATGAATGGTTGCATAAGATCAGGATTTGTTTTCTTTCGCTTTAAGCCTAAGGCTAAACAATAGCGCTATCAATATGTACAAAGATGATAAAAAGAAAACACTATGTATGGATACAGCAGTAATTAATCCGGCGGTTATGGGCCCCAGCGTTTGCCCAATAGATGCGTATGATTGATTTACACCCATCACCTTACCGTGTTCGGCCTCGTCGTTGTGGTCGGCTATAATGGCGTTGAGCATAGGGTTACGCAAACCGTTAAATAAGCCATATATACCTATAGCGACGGCAAAAAGTGCCAATCCGGTAGCGAAGCCTGCAAGGGTCATCATACCCAGGCAGCAAATGGTAGATAATATGAGAATGAGCGCCTGCGATGAAATTACCTTTTTAATTGCAGGCACAGCCAACTGCATCAAAATACCCGTAACGCCAAAACCGGCATAGAACAAGCCTATCTGGGTGGGATTAAGTTTCAATTCGTCAGTGCTAAAGGTTTGGAAACCAATGATCATGGTAAACTGTGCCATGGTAAGCAAAAAACCGGTGAATATGGCCGTGCCAATTACCGGCATTTTAAGCACGGTAATTAAAGCGGCGAAACTAAATTTATTCTTTTCGGCACTTTCCTTATCATCCTTGTGTTTGTTGGTTTCGGCGAGCAAAAACTGGCTTAAAAGCACACCTATAACGGCCACGGCAGCCGCAAAAAAGAAGGGCACCTTCATGCCGAAGTTATTGAGCAGCCCGCCTACCGCAGGGCCAATTACAAAACCAAAACCAAATGCGGATCCTAAAATCCCAAAGTTTTTTGCCCGGTCTTTCGGGGATGAAATATCTGATACCATGGCCTGCGCTACCGAGATATTACCACCTGTTAACCCGTCGAGAATCCTTGCAGCAAACAACATAACAACGCTGTTAGCCAAACCAAACATTACAAAGGATACGGCCGTGCCAATTAAACTGAAAACAAGTATTGGCTTGCGGCCAAACCTATCTGATAATGAACCCAATACCGGAGTTGCAAAAAACTGCGCTATTGAGAAAGCGGCAGTTAATAACCCAATGGTTTGCTCGGTAACGCCAAACTTTTTACCGTATGGATAAAGTAAAGGGATAATGATACCAAACCCCATTGAGTTTATCACCGCAATAAATACCAGCACCCAAAGCAGCCGTTTAGTTTTCATTGCATACAAAAGCGTTGAAAACAAAAAAGGTTCTGCCCGGGCAGAACCTTTTACTATATCGTAATCAAAAAATTACTGTTTTTCGAAATCTGATGCAGTTGGTAGTATGTCGGCCACTTTGCCAAGCTTACTGTGCTTTTTGCTGTAGCCGAAGTAAATAAGCAAGCCCAGTATCATCCACACTAAAGCACTTACTTGTGTTTCGCTTGGTAAGCCTACAATCATACCGGCACAAACAATAATACCCAATATTGGCACCAATGGCACCAATGGTGTTTTAAACGGACGCTCAAGGTTAGGATCAGTTTTGCGTAATAAAATTACACCCACACACACCAGTATAAACGCAAACAAAGTACCTATTGAAGTTAAATCGCCTGCTACGCTACCGGGAACAAAGGCCGCGAAAGCACCAACGAATACAAACAGAATCAGGTTGCTTTTATATGGCGTACGGAATTTTGGGTGCAAGTCTGAGAACACTTTAGGCAACAAGCCGTCTGTAGACATGGTGTAAAACACCCTTGACTGCCCCATAAGCATTACCAGAATCACTGATGAGAAACCAGCTAAAATAGCTACGGTTACAAGGGTTGATAACCATGTATAACCATGCATATAATTGCTGATAGCAAATGCTACGGAAGCCTCTTTACCTGATTTCATGAAATCGGTATAAGGTGCAACACCTGTTAAAACCCAAGAGAACAAAATGTATAATATGGTACAAACCACCAATGAACCCAATATACCAATAGGCATATCACGTTTAGGGTTCTTAGCTTCCTGCGCAGCAGTTGATACCGCATCAAAACCGATGAAAGCAAAAAATACCACACCGGCACCGCTTATAATACCACCCCAACCGTGGTTGAAGAACGGAGCATAAGAGTATGGCTTACCATTTTGCTGGATGATATCCGGAGCATCGGCAGGGATGATGTATGGTGTATGGTTAGCAGGATTGATATACTGCCAGCCAATAGCTATAAATACCAATACAATGGCTACTTTAATAAATACGATGATACCGTTAACAGTAGCAGATTCCTGGGTACCTTTTATTAGTAGTAACGACAGGATGATCAGGATTAAAAGAGCAGGGATATTTGCTATACCATGGATGGTTTGACCATTTACAATTACCGACTCCATTGGCGAGTGACACCATTCGTAAGGTATCCCGCCCCCGAGGAGCTTGTTGGCATATTCACTCCAGCTTATGGCCACTGTAGCAGCACCTAAGGCATATTCTAATATTAGCGCCCAACCAATTATCCAGGCAACAATTTCGCCCATTGTAGCATATGCGTAAGTATACGCGCTACCGGCAATAGGGATGATAGAAGCAAATTCAGCATAGCATAAGCCGGCAAAAGCACAGCCGATAGCTGCTACAATGAATGATAAGGTTACCGCCGGACCAGCGTGTTCGCCGGCAGCAGCAGCAGTCCTTACGAACAAACCGGCACCAATAATTGCACCAATACCCAACGCTATAAGGCTGCCAGCCCCAAGCGTGCGCTTAAGGCTCTCCCCTTCCGATGAGGCCGTTAATTGTTCAATAGATTTTTTAACAAATACCTTCATTTTAAATTAATAAGATCAGTTTAGTAAAACTTTAAAAACAGTTAGCCCAAACGTACTTAAATTTATTGAAAAGATAAAGTACGGAATGTAACAAGGTGATTGCGAATGTTTACCGAATAAAAAGTTTAAACGGCTACTTATATCGCTTAAAAAAATTAAAACTTTAAGGGATTTCTGCTTGTGTGAAATATTGCAAGTATTATAATTTCCCGCCTAAACTCGTCAAACCTGTATACAATAAGATAAGGAAAGCCCGTTGTGGGCGCAAAGCGGTATCTTTCAGAAAAACGCAGGTTGTACTGCAACGGATTTTTCGATATCAGACCGATTTGATTGTCTACAGCAGTAAAGAACCTTCCTCCAAGACCATGCTGCTTTTCTTCATACCACTCACAAGCAACCTTTAGGTCTTTCTCAGCCTTCTTTAAAAGCTTAACGGGAAACACTTCCTAATTCAGATTTTATTTCTGCCCAATCGCGAGCTGAACTTCTCCCGTCAATAAATTCTTTATCACGCAATAATATCTCGTCTCGCTGATCAGGAGTAAGGGGTGCGTCGTTATCATCCTTTATATAATCATACTTCAGGCTATCTAAAAAAGCCAGCAATACTTTTTCTTCTTGTTCAGTATGTACATTGATAGATACCGTCATATAACAAATTTACATATCCTATTCATTAATATCAACAATTTTACGGCAACGCTCTCCATATAAATAATGGTGTAAGTATAAGGTTGCTTAATATCATGAGCGCACCAAGGTACTTATTAAACTTCCCAGGCTGCCTCCTCAGCAATAGCCCTAATACAAGCCCGCCAAACAAAAGCATGGCGGCATCAAAGTAAATTAATACACCGGGATCGGGCGCGAAGAAATCAACGTGGAAAAGATCGAGTATATCTGGCAGGTATAAATAAAAATCATACAGGCAAAGTAAGTAAAGTAATATGGCGGTTAATGCTTTGCGCTCCATGCCGAAAGATAACGTATCAACTTTTAAAATCAAAGGGCCGCTCTACAAGCGGCCCTTTAATACTTACCTACCTTATACGCTCTTATCAGCCTTTATAACGTGCGTATTCATCGACTGCACCTTAATCTCTTTTTGGATGCGGTCGTTGGTTTGTACCGAATGGTTCAAGTGTGGTGCTATTACTAATGAAACGATCGACATCAGTTTGATAAGGATGTTCATAGACGGACCCGATGTATCTTTAAACGGATCTCCCACGGTATCGCCGGTAACAGATGCTTTGTGCGGTTCTGATTTTTTGTAATAGATCTCTCCGTTTATCTCGCACCCTTTTTCAAATGATTTTTTGGCATTATCCCATGCCCCGCCTGCATTGCTTTGGAAGATTCCCATCAACACGCCGGAAACGGTTACGCCTGCCAGCAAGCCGCCCAATACTTCCGGGCCAAAGGCAAAACCAATAACTAACGGAGTTATGAGCGCAATCAAGCCCGGGGCAACCATTTCACGGATAGATGCTTTGGTTGATATCTCTACGCACTTTTCGTACTCGGGCCTTGCCTTGTATTCCATAATGCCCGGAATTTCGCGAAACTGCCTCCTTACTTCCTCTACCATCGCCATAGCCGCACGGCCCACTGCCGAAATACACAGCGCCGAGAATATAAAGGGAATCATGCCGCCCACAAATAACCCGGCAAGCACATTGGCTTTATAAATATCGATATGCTCTATACCAGCCACGCCAACAAAAGCGGCAAACAAGGCAAGCGATGTTAAAGCCGCCGATGCAATGGCAAAACCCTTGCCTGTAGCAGCAGTAGTATTACCTACGGCATCCAAATTATCTGTACGTCCGCGCACTTCCTCGGGCAAACGGCTCATTTCGGCAATTCCACCCGCGTTATCAGCAATCGGGCCGAAAGCGTCGATGGCTAATTGCATAGCAGTAGTAGCCATCATACCTGCAGCCGCGATGGCCACCCCATATAAACCTGCAAAAAAGTATGAGCCGTAAATGCCTGCCGCCAATACCAGAATTGGTAACACGGTTGATTCCATACCCACGGCTAAACCACCAATAATATTTGTAGCATGCCCGGTTGACGACTGCTTAATAATACTTAACACAGGACGTTTACCCATGGCGGTATAGTACTCAGTAATTATCGACATGAGCGTCCCTACAACCAGCCCGACAACAATAGACATGAACACGCCTGTTTTGGTAAATACCAAAGCCCCTTGTTTTACGGCTCCGGCCGCATCCAGGTCGCGCGTCAAAAACATGTTTCCTTCCGGCAGCATCCACATCACAACAAAATAAGTGGCTATACCGGTTAACACTATCGAGGCCCAGTTACCTAAGTTAAGGGCGCTTTGCACGCTGTCGCTTTCCTTAGATATCTTAACTAATGAAGCTCCCACTATCGAAAATATCAGTCCCAAACCCGCTATAACCATTGGCAGCAATACCGGGGCTATGCCGCCAAATGCATCTTTAGATACAATTTCACGACCTAATACCATTGTGGCAAGCATAGTAGCTACGTATGATCCAAATAAATCGGCACCCATACCGGCAACGTCGCCTACGTTGTCGCCTACGTTATCGGCAACTGTTGCAGGGTTACGTACATCATCTTCGGGTATGCCTGCTTCAACCTTGCCTACAAGGTCGGCACCTACGTCGGCAGCTTTGGTATAAATACCGCCACCAACGCGGGCAAACAAAGCGATAGATTCTGCACCCAAAGAAAAGCCCGCTAAAACTTCAAGCGCCTTTTCCATGGCATGCCCATTTACGCTGCCGCCCGTTTTCACAACAAACAGCTGGTAAAAAACGATGAACAATGACCCCAAACCTAAAACGGCTAAACCCGCAACACCAAGGCCCATAACCGTACCACCGGTAAATGATACTTTAAGTGCCTGCGCCAAACTTGTTTTAGCCGCCTGGGTGGTACGCAAATTAGCCTTGGTTGCGATACGCATACCTATATAACCTGCAAAGGCCGACAGGAATGCACCTATCAAAAACGATACGGCAATAATCGGGCTTGATGTTTCTACAGTTGTGCCCGAGTAGGCCAATAGCAACCCGGCAATCACAACAAAGTAGCTCAAAATCTTCCACTCGGCACGCAAAAACGCCATTGCCCCATCTGCAATGTAGCCCGCAAGCTGGTTCATAGATTCGTCGCCGGTTGGCTGTTTGGTTACCCAGGCCGACTTTACAGCCATCACGAGTAACCCTACCAGCCCAAAAACGGGAATAAGGTAAATCAGGTAATTGTTCAAAATTTCCATAATAATTTAGTTTATAATAAGCTGGTTTTGTTGATACTAAGGACGATCAACTATAATTGGTAATGCAAAATAGTAAATTAATTATTGACAATAGCGTGTCAAATAATAAAGTTTTTGAATATGTTTAAGTTTTAAAAAGCACATTTAATGGCAAACGACAATTCCTCATCAAACATGAAACATGAGCTGAGCCTGCTCGACGGCACCATGCTGGTGGCCGGCTCAATGATAGGCTCGGGTATTTTCATAGTAAGTGCCGACATTATTCGCAATGTGGGGTCGGCCGGGTGGCTCATTGCCGTGTGGCTTATAACAGGCTTCATGACGCTGACTGCAGCCTTAAGCTATGGCGAGCTAAGTGCCATGTTCCCAAAAGCGGGCGGGCAATATATTTACCTTAAAGAGTCGTACAACAAACTGGTAGCGTTTTTATACGGCTGGAGCTTTTTTGCTGTGATACAAACCGGTACCATAGCTGCAGTAGGTGTGGCTTTTTCAAAGTTTACGGCATACCTTATACCTGCTGTAAGCGATGAAAATATTTTGTTCAATATAGGTTCGCTTAAGATCAATGCTGCTCAGATCGTATCTATCGTATTAATTTTCTTTTTAACCTATATCAACACCAAAGGGGTTAAAGGCGGCAAGCTTATACAAACCACGTTTACAATGACCAAATTATTAAGCTTGTTCGGCTTGATAATTTTCGGCTTTATAGCCTTTAAAGCAGATGTATGGAACGCCAACTGGGCTGATGCCTGGCACATGCATAAATTAAACACCGATGGCACTGCTGCCACCGGCGACTACATCATCAACGCTGCACTTGGCGCTATCGCTATTGCTATGGTAGGATCAATATTTAGCAGTGACGCCTGGAACAGCGTAACTTTTGTAGCCGGCGAAATGAAAAACCCTAAACGAGATGTGGCACTCAGCATGATGTTCGGTACGCTGATAGTTACTGTAATATATGTTTTGGCTAACGTTGTTTATACCGCAGTGTTACCGCTAAACGAAATTGCCACTGCAGAGAAAGATCGCGTTGCTGTAACTGCATCAACGGTAATATTTGGCAACATCGGCACCATGATCATCGCTGTAATGATTATGATATCAACCTTTGGTTGCAACAACGGCCTCATTCTTTCGGGCGCGAGGGTTTATTATACCATGGCCAAAGATGGGGTATTTTTCAAGAAAACTGCCGAGCTTAACAAAAACTCTGTGCCTGAATTTGGCTTGTGGATACAGGCCGTGGTAGCATCGTTACTTTGCCTGAGCGGCAAGTACGGCGATTTGCTGGATATGATATCTTTTGTTGTTGTAGTATTTTACGTACTTACAATTGCCGGTGTATTTATATTACGTGCTAAGCGCCCCGATGCCGAACGCCCGTACAAAGCACTGGGTTACCCGCTTATACCGGCCATCTATATTTTAATGGGGGTTGCTTTTTGCATTTTATTATGCGTTTACAAAAGCGATTACGTGAAATACGGTTTGATTATTGTACTTACAGGCATACCTATTTACTTTATATCACAACGCAACGTAAAAACGCAACAGATTGAATAAGTACAATGGCCGATTTTAATAATTATGGCTACTCACAAACTATGGGGCCGCTATTGCGGGCCGAAGTTGAGCGGCAGCTGTTATTTGATTTGGAAAACTATTATAAATTTGAAGGACCGCTTCGGTTCGATTGGTCGGAAAGTTGTATTGAAGGCAAACATGCCAACTACCTTGATGGCAGCCTTGATAATTATTCCGGCATATCAATCTTAAACGAAAAAATGGAGTTGGTGGCCGATGGGTGGATGGACTTTATTTTGACTGACAAACTTATTATTTACTGGGAATTTATTGATTTATATACTGGTAACGTTTCCGTTAAAGGGAAAGACGAACCGGGTATCCCTACCCATATCTGGAACCGCCTGACAACGCAAGAGCAGGCACGCTTAAAACAACAACGACTTGAATACTATCAGTAAAATAGGCTGTATTGCCGTCATTAGCATTTCTTCTTTTTTCCAGCAAGCTGTTGCGCAAACGCTTCAGCAAAAACTGCAAGTAGCTTTTACGCGCTTCCAGCAGGATAGCCAGTGCAAGTACGCATCAGTTTCGCTTACGGTGCTTGATGCCAAAACCGGCGAACAGGTATTTGCCGCCAACCCAAATGTTGGTCTTGCACCAGGCTCTACGCTTAAAACAGTTACCAGCATTACGGCATTTAACATTTTAGGCAAGGATTTTAAGCACCAAACCCAACTTGGCTATACGGGCACCATAACCGCCGGCACTTTGAACGGCGATGTTATCATAAAAGGCAGCGGCGACCCTACCCTTGGTAGCTGGCGCTACGCATCAACAAAAGAGAACGTTATTTTAAATACAATGGTCGATGCTTTGAAAAAAGCAGGTATCAAAAAAATAAACGGGCGCATAATTGGCGATAACGGAATTTTCAACACACAAGCCATCCCCGATGGTTGGATTTGGCAGGACCTTGGTACTTATTACGGCGCGGGCATTGCCGGCCTTTGTTGGCGCGAAAACCAGTTTGATATAGCCTTGCGTACAGGTACAGTTGGCACGCCAGTTGGCGTTGCCGGTACTATACCCGAAACCAACTACCTGCAATACAAAAGCGAGCTGATAAACGGAGCAGCAAAAACCGGCGATCAGGCATACCCTTACCTGCCAGCCTTTAACAGTAAAGTGATGTACCTGCGCGGTACTTACGCTGTAGACCAAACAAAGAAACGTATAGCAGCTTCCATACCCGACCCTGCTTATGACGCGGCCCTGCGCCTGCATGATACCCTTAACCACCTGGGTATAACCGTGAGCGGCGAGCCACAATCATCCGTGCAATTGGCAGAGAAAAACCAGGCAGTACCACAGGCAACCGCTACGTTGACCGCTATACAATCGCCCGAGTTGAGCAAGATAGTTTACTGGCTCAACCAAAAAAGCGTAAACCTTTATGCAGAACAGTTACTAATAACCGTTGCAAATAAAATGGGCAAAGCACCATCAACGGCCAACGGGCGCGATGTAATGCAGGCATTTTGGGAACAAAAAGGCATTGATAAACGATCATTAAACGTTTATGACGGGAGTGGGCTATCGCCGCAAGACAGGGTAACAACCTTAAGCGTGGCGCGTATTTTACAGTCGGCAAAGAC
The DNA here is from genome assembly GCF_007846085.1 of Mucilaginibacter pallidiroseus. Lineage (GTDB taxonomy): Bacteria > Bacteroidota > Bacteroidia > Sphingobacteriales > Sphingobacteriaceae > Mucilaginibacter > Mucilaginibacter pallidiroseus. The sequence continues at coordinate 220,983 of NZ_VOEJ01000004.1, read as the reverse complement.
AGCCGACTGGTTCAATGATTTTTACGAGAGCCTGCCAATTTATAACGATATGAAAATGAAGAGCGGCAGCATAAACGGCGTACAGGCTTATGCAGGCTTCCAAACGCACGATGGCCGGCAACTGTGCTTCTCCATCATGGTGAATAACTACAATGGGCCAGGCAGCGGCATAAGGGCCAAGATTTTTAAAGTGCTGGACGAATTAAAATAAGACACCGGGTGGTAGCGCGGGGTTTTATTAAACTTTAAACCTAAAGGGCAGTCCAACACACAAGGTTTTACTCAGGCAGATATTCAAAATAACTTGATATGCTAAAAAGGGCATTTTTAATAATACTATTATCCTCGTCGGTTATGCTGGCTAAGGCGCAATCGGAAGAGCAAGTCTATAACCGCTATCTCGATTTTAACCTGGCCCGGCTAGAGAGCCGCAGGGATAGTGCGTTTATAATTGGCGAAGAGGTGTTACCTAATGCTGCTAAATTAGCTGACAAGGCACGCACAAATTTCTACTTTTCGATGGGAAGTCTTTACGAAAACGACAGCCAGAGCGCAAAGGCGCTGCCCTTGTATGAAAAAGTAGCCGCCGCCGCCCCTAACTATTATGTGGTACACCGCGCGTTAGGTTACATTTACAATAAACAGGCAGATGATATTGCCGACAAACTGAACGCTGCACGCGCTAACGCTGCGGAATACAAACGACTTAAAACAATTTACACGGCTACTGTCAAAAAAGCCCTGCCCCACCTTGAGAAAGCCCAGGCCTGCGACCCCAGCCCAGAGACGCTTACGCTGATAAAAATGCTTTACAAAAACATAAACGACGAGCAGGCAAACGCCACGCTTAGCACACGCCTCAAAGCATTATCTGCCAATTGTATCGACCTGCTTGACGATAAATAACCTAAAAGGTCAATGCTTTGCTCTGCTGAGGGAAGATAAGATTAACGCCTATTGCGTTGTTTGCTTTAAGCTGCCCCTTGATCTTGTTGATGCTGCTTGCCGGCGGTTTAAGGTGGGTGACTACCACGTTTAAGCCTTTTAATGATCCTGACATTTTACTTAGCTCGCCCATCTCGGCCATTAACCACTTGGGCGTTAAATGCCCAAACAAGGTTTTGTCGGGCTGCTCGTTCGGGAAGGAAACCTCTATCATTATTGCCTTAAGTTTTTTTGAGCGTATAAGCGGGGCAACCGCTTCCCAAAGCTGGTGAAGTTTATCACTTTTTTCGATGGCATCAGGACCAACATCGCCCAGGTAAAGCAAGTAGTTTTCGCCGCTGCGTACCAAAAATGCTGTGCTGGTTAAATTTGCGTGGGCAAGCGGAAAAGCACGAACGGCAAGTTCGGTATTTTCTATAGCAACCTCATTACCGGGATCAACTACTTTGTAATGATACTTCTTCAAAGCAGGGGCCTCACCTTCATCGGCAAAATTGGCCCAGCTTTGCCAGGTAAAATACTTTGTTTTTAGGGTTTCGATGGTGCTACCCAGGGCGTAGATATTCTTAGTGGTATCATCGGGCGCGTTAATTACCATCCCGGCTAAATGGTCAAGGTGCCCGTGCGAAATCAAATAGGCCTTGATATTCTGCTTCAGTACCTGCTCTGCATTTTTATTAAAGACTTTGTTAGCAACGGCTCTTTCTATCCCGTAACGCAAGGTGCCTGCGTCAAGGCATATATAACTATTTGACCCAACAGGCGCCAGCATGTATGACGAAAGATTGCTTTCATCACCTCCGCCTAAAACGCCCAATGGCACTAATCTGAAAGCAGGCTTAGCAGTTTGCGCGAAGCAATTAATTGCAAGAGCGCACAAGCAAATGAGTATTGAATAACGCAGTGATACCATGATGCAAAAGTAACTATCGTGTTTCAACCAAGTAGGTGTTATACACAATAGCAGCAAAATATTTAATTTGCGCCCGTAATGAAAGCAAGCCAGATAGCCGCAAAATCAGCCGTACGTATATTTTTGATTTTACTTGTTGTTGCCATGATACCTTTTTTGAAAGGCGACGCTGCACAACTACAACATATTTACCTGGCGCCTAAAAACCCCTGGGTGCTGGCTTTCCCTATTTTGCTTATACTATGCTTTATAACGCTGCTTGTAATCTGCGCAAAAAATAAGTATAAGTACGCCGATCTTAATTGGATTTTAACGCTCAATACCATCATCCTGATTATTTATGGGGTGATGGTGTCGATACGCATTTACCAATTAACAAAGTAGTTCCCTTATTCGGTCTTCATTTTTTCCTGGGCCTTCTTCTTATATTCATAGTCGCCGCCAAGCAGGTATCCCCATGGCTGCAGGCCTTCCACTCTATCGAAAATTATCTTGAATATGGCAATGATCGGGATAGATAAAAACATACCTGATAGGCCCCAAAGCATTTCGCCAAGGATGATTCCTATAAATGTGATCAATGCGTTAAGCCTAACTTTTGAACCTACAACAGCAGGCAGCAACAAGTTGGCATCTACAGCATGTATCCCTATTACGCTTATGGCAACTGTTATGGTATCGCTTATAGTGCCGGTAGCAAAGGTGATAAGCGTGCTCAACAGCAAAGCGGTAAATATACCTAGGTAAGGAATGATGTTAAACAGGCCAACTATTATACCCAGCAATGCCGCATATTTAATACCGATCATAAAAAAGACGGCTATGGCAACACCTGCAACTATAACCATCTCCAGCAATAAACCAAATATATACTGACGCAGAATCTTTTGTATGTTCTGTACGATGTCCATCACTACATAATCGTTGTCGCCCTGGAATACTGCAATAAGAAAACGTAGCAGCAATCGCCTGTAAAACAGTATGAAGAACGTAAAGATCATTATAAACACATAGAACAAAAGCAGTGATGACACGGCGCTAAAGGTAGTACCCAGCACCGCAGTACCCGATGCTACAATTTTACGCCCTGTACTTTCAACATACACCATTTGTTTATTGGTGGCGATGTGGAAGGTATCCTGCACCCAAAGCTGTAAACTGGTTAGTGATTGATCTATCTGGCTCTTCAGCATCGGCCAGTCGTTTGACAGTTTCGAGATCTGCGCCCCTACCAAGTACATGATACCTACCACGAAACCCAGCATCAACAGTATGGCCAAAAACGACGACATGCTGCGCGGCATACGGCATTTGCGCTCCAGAAAATCCGATACAGGCAAAAGCAGCACTGCAAACAGAAACCCAAATATCAGTGGATCAACCAAATCCTTAGCCAGGATTATGAGGTAACCTAAAAGGCAAAAGCCAATTAGTATAAGGGCTAAACGTTCGTAAAAAGGGGCAATTATTTTTTTCGGAATCATACAAGCAGGGGTAAATTTTATTGCTCAACACGCACAGCATTTTTATGTTTGGTTGCGAGCCACAAATATGTATTAATAAACATAACAGGAGAGCGATTTACAGATATAGCACCGCTTTTGTATATTTGCGGCACCCAATAACTAAAATTTACTAAAGTGATAGTATAAGCGGCCTGTTAGCCATATAGCTCTTGCATCTTTATTTGATAAAGACACAGGCCTGTGTTTTTAACTTGTTTTATACTTACTTTATAAATTTAGTTTTTATGCTTAACGGCCCAAACCCTGGCGCGCTTCACCCTATTGCGCCGCATACCAATCTGGTATTTTTAAAAAATCAAATCACTAACCCCAATATCATCGTCGGCGATTATACTTATTACGCTGACTTTACCGATGCGTCAAATTTTGAGCAGAAGAACGTGCTTTATCATTTCGATTTTATAGGCGACAAACTTATCATCGGTAACTTTTGCGCCATCGCAGCTGATGTGAAGTTTATGATGAATGGAGCTAATCACGAAACCGGCCCTTTGTCCACATTCCCTTTTGCTGCATTTGGCAACGGCTGGGAAAAGATAACTGAGGGCAAAAACCTGATTGAAAAGTTCCCTAACAAAGGCGATACAGTTATCGGCAACGATGTTGGATTGGTTACGATGCCCTGATTATGCCGGGCGTGAAAGTTGGTGATGGTGCCGTCATCGCAGCCCGCAGCGTGGTTACCAAAGACGTGCCCGCTTACACCATAGTAGGCGGCAATCCCGCAAAGGAAATTCGTAAGAGATATACTGACAGCCAGATCGAGCGCCTGCAAAAAATTGCCTGGTGGAACTGGAGCGCTGAAAAGATCACAGCGCATCTTGCGCTTATCAACGGTGTAGATTTCGATGCACTGGAACGTATTGCCCTTTAAAAACTGGCAGAAGCTTTGCTATGTTTAAGTATCAATAATACAGGAAACCATGGCAAAGTATTCAGAAAAAGCAAGCGAAAAAGTTGGCGAGGTTTTGCACGAGATGAAAGAGGGCAAGTTGAAAAGCAGCAGCGGCAAAAAAGTTACAAGCCGCAAACAAGCCATTGCCATAGGCCTTTCAGAAGCCCGCGAAGAAGGTGCCAAAGTACCGAAGAAGAAATAAACTAGAGGCTTCCTACTGAGGAGGCTTTTAGTTTAAGATTTTTTAGAATATTATATTAATTTGAAAATATATACGTTCCCGCATCAGCACATTCTTTAAACGTAAACAGTTATAGTAAACGTTATTTCATAAATCATTTCTGTCCCATTTCACAAAATGTTTGAATGCAACCCCTCGTAGAGGACGTATTATAACATTTCACAAACTACTTATTTAACTAATCTTGTGAGTAAGTACATAAGAAGAGACGAGTTTAAAATCGTATATGCATAAAATATGTATGTGCCTCTCTTTCTTTCAGAATCAGTTATTGCAACACAATCGATTTCCTGTTTTGGCAAGTAGATGGCAAAAAGCTTAAAAACCACAAGCAACAAAGCTATAGTAACAGCAATTGATACAGATTTATCAATTGTAATTTCGAGCCCTTCAATTTTAAGCAGGGTCATTACTTGCATTACATGAAAATAAATATTAGTCGCTATTATCAACTGCACGCGAAAATATGGAGTACCTTCCGGCCGCCGAGCCTTGATGCTTAAGTATAAAGCCGTAAAAATCTTTTTCATTAAGTTATAAACTCATCCGGGAGATACCCTTACCTTTCACCAGTTCCCAATAATAAATGACGCAACTTCAAGTATCTAAGCAATCGGACCTTTTTCGTGCCTAAAATCAACGTACTTATGTGTGAGTTTTGAAACAAAAGCGTTGAGCCGGTTTGCAACCGCAGCAGGTTAGTCATTTTTACTTCCCAGTAAATGCATCCATTATCTGCATTAGTACAACTGCTTCGTGTATAGTGCAGGGATTGGGGCCCTCGTCTTTAAAAAAGGAAACAATTTTTTCGATCATGGGCTGTTGTATGTGCTCAGGGTGTACAAAATCTGTGGTTTGTTCGCCCTGTGCGTTTTTGACTTTTACCCATGTACCAAAAAAAGGGAAAGTAATACGCCCTTCAGTGCCGATGATCTCGCAGGTGTCGGTAGTTTCACTTTGGGCTACGTTGAAGCACCAGGATCCATTAACGATGATGTTATTCTTAAAAACGATAGTCCCGCAAACATGATCGTCGGCCGGGCTGGTGTTGGCCTGGTTTAAACTATAGCCACTGTAGCTGGCTGGTTCGCCAAAATAATACAACATCAGGTCGAGCTGGTGCGGGGCAAGGTCATGGAAGTAGCCTCCTCCCGATAAAGCAGGATCCAGCCGCCAGTTGGTTTCTGTAGCAGCTATCAGTTTTGGCTCACGCTTTTGCCACATACGTATTTGCACAGTGCGCACCTTCCCAATAGCATTATCAGCAAGCAATTGCTTAACGTGTAAAAACATAGGTAACGCCCTGCGATAGTGGGCAACGGTAAGTTTTGCACCGCTTTTGGTAACTGCATCAGCCATTTTAAGTGCCTCGGTAGCGTTGCGGGTTACCGGTTTTTCAACATAAACGTTGAGGCCTTTTTCAATTGCCCTTAAAGCGTAGTCCAGGTGGCTCGCCGGTGGTGTTGCAATCGAGACTGAATTTACTGCAGGGTTGTCCATCAGCTCATCTGCATTGCTGTACCAGTGCTCAACATTATGACGGCGGGCATAGTCGGCGGCCTTTTCTGCATCGCGGCGCATTACAGCTACAAGGCGGCTACCAGCAACCTTGTTAAATGCCTGCCCGCTTTTTTTTTCGGTTACGTTACCGCACCCGATGATACCCCAGTTAATTGTGTTCATATTTAAGGCGTAGGGTTATGCCAGCAATGCCAGCAATTCATCATCGCTGATGATCGGAATATTCAGTTTAGTAGCCTTCTCCAGTTTAGAAGGTCCCATATTTTCGCCTGCTACCAGGTACGTTAATTTGGCTGATATACTGCTTAAAATTTTACCACCGTTTTGTTCAATAATATCCTTCAACTCATCGCGCGAGAATTTCTCGAACGTACCGGATATAATAAAATTCTGACCGGCAAATTTATCGCTTGCCAGGTTAACCTCCTTTTCCTGGGCAACAAACTGCAGGCCTGCGGCTTTTAATTTTTCAATCTCTGCCTTGTGCTGCGGATCGTTAAAGTATTCTGTAATACTTTGGGCTATACGTGCCCCAATTTCTTCGGCGGCAGTCAGTTCTTCTTCGGTGGCGGCCATCAGCCTGTCTATCGTTTTAAAGTGCGCAACCAGCTTTTGGGCCACAGTTGCACCAACATAGCGAATACCTAATCCAAATAACACTTTTTCAAACGGTTGCTGCTTGGATTTTTCAATCCCATCCAACATGTTATTGATGGATTTTTCACCAAAACGCCCTATCTGCTTCAGTTCTTCGGCACGCTCGTGCAAAGTGTACAGGTCGCTGATATGGTTAATAAGCTTCAGGTTATAAAACGTAAGGATAGTTTCATCGCCAAGGCCGTCAATATTCATGGCTTTGCGGCCTATGTAATGTTGTATTTTCCCGACGATCTGTGGCGGACAACCTTCGTCATTTGGGCAGTACCAGGCAGCTTCGCCTTCCGTACGCAGTAATTCGGTATGGCAGGCCGGGCAATGCGTTATATATTTAATAGGTTTCGCATCCGGCTGGCGCTTATCCAGGTTTACACTGATGATCTTAGGAATGATCTCGCCGCCCTTTTCAACAAACACCGTATCATGCTCATGCAGTTTAAGGCGCTCGGTAATCTCGTCGGCGTTGTGCAGCGTGGCACGTTTTACCGTGGTACCGGCCAGTAGTACCGGTTTTAAATTTGCAACCGGCGTAACAGCACCTGTACGGCCAACCTGGTAGGTTACGGCAAGCAATTCTGTTTCTACACGTTCGGCTTTAAATTTATATGATATTGCCCAGCGCGGTGATTTGGCCGTAAAACCCAACTCCTGCTGCTGCGAATAGTTATTAACCTTTATAACAATCCCGTCTATATCATAGCTCAGGTTAAAGCGCTCCTTATCCCAGTGGTTTATAAAATCGAGCACGCCTGCAATATCACTGCAAAGCCTGCTATGGTCATCAACATGAAAGCCCCATTTTTTTACAGCCTCAAGGCTTTCCCAATGGGTTTTAAACAAGGTTTTTTCGGTATACAATCCATACAAAAAGCAATCCAGCGGGCGGCGTGCCACTTCGGCCGAGTCTTGTAGCTTCATGGTGCCCGATGCAAAGTTGCGGGGGTTGGCATAAGGCAGTTCGCCGTTATCTACGCGTTCCTTGTTGAGGCGCTCAAAGGCTTTTACGTGCATAAAAACTTCGCCTCGAATCTCAAACAAATCAGGGTAGTTGCCTGATGGCAGTTTCTTCGGTATGCTATGAATAGTACGCACATTGGTGGTTACATCGTCGCCCTGGGTACCATCGCCACGGGTAACAGCACGGGCCAGTTTACCATTCTCATAGGTAAGGCTCATGGATAGGCCGTCAAACTTTAACTCGCATACATACTCAAAATTATCACCAATTGCTTTGCGTACACGCTGGTCAAAATCTACCAGTTCCTGCTCGTTATAGGTATTGCCTAACGACAGCATCGGCCATCGGTGCTTAACAGTCACAAACTCCTTTGTAACCTCCCCGCCGACCTTTTGCGTGGGCGAATCTGGGTCGGCAAACTCAGGGTATTGCTTCTCGAGCGCATCCAGCTCTTTTAATTTCTTATCGAAATCAAAATCGGCAATGGTAGGCATGGCCAACACATAGTAGTTGTAATTGTGCTGTTTAAGTTCGGCAGTAAGGGCCGCTATATGGTCTTTAGCTTGGTTAGGCGACATGATAGCGAAGATAGTTTTTTTAGCATATGGTTCATAGATCATTGTTTATGGTATGCCCAACTCACACCTTCAGCAACGCGCATTATAATAATGGCTTGTTCATACTAAGCAACTATCAACCATGATCTATTAACCATGAGCCAACTAATACTTTAAAACAGCAACTACCGGATAATGGTCTGACGGGGTTTTGCCGCCGCCGTATGTATTGGTAAGGATGCCATAGCGTTGTACTTTAAACTGTGGACTCACAAAAATATGATCGATGCGGTTACTGCCTTTGGTTGTCGAGTCAAAGCCGTTAAAGGTATCGGCCGGAGCCAGTTTAACGGGCGACAGCACATAACTATCTTTAAGCACGCCCGAGTTATTTATGACCGCATAGCTATCTGAAGATTGATCGACATTGAAATCGCCGGTTAGGATAGCCCGTGTTTTACCTGCCATAGCCTTTAGTTTTGCCAATACAAGTTTGGCACTTTCCCTGCGGGCTATTACGCCAATATGATCCATATGGAGGTTGAAGAAGTAAAAGGTAAAGCCCGTTTTTGCTTCCTTAAACTGCACCCAGGTGCAAAGGCGCGGCAATGCCGCATCCCAGCCTTTGTTGGGCTTTTCGGTATCTGTAGACATCCAAAAGTTGCCCCCTTTTATTACCTTAAACCTGTCCGACTTGTAATAAATAGCAGAAAATTCGCCGCCATGCTTACCGTCATCGCGGCCAACACCATACCATTTATAACCCGGCAGGCTATCGGCAAGGTTGGTTAGCTGATGGTATTTGGCTTCCTGTGTACCAAAAATATCAAGATCTTGAAATTGAATTAATTTGGCTATTTCCGGGAAGCGCTGCCCCCATCCGTTGCCTGCAGTCGAATCACCGCGGTTGGCATTGCGCAGGTTGTAGGTTGCAATATTTAATTGCTGTGCATAACTCAAGGTATGCGCAACAACCGAAATAAACAGAATAAAAAATAGCTTTTTCATATAGATAGATGTTTGAAAGGCCAAATTAAGTGTTTAACAGATTAAGTAGATGTTAAATTTTTTACCTGATATATGTAAGCTAAAGCCGACAGTAATGAACTGCGCAATGGGCAAGCAAATCATGGCCGTCCATTTCAAGGGACGGGTATCTAAATCTGGCCTTCCCGTTTGCGTAAAAACCACTCGGTAGTTAGCAATACCATTAGTACGGCAAAAATCCATTTCAGGTCTACCAGGTCGTTATACTTCTTGTCCTCATAAACAACGGTTTTAATATTGTCGTTCTTGCGGATCAGATCAGCAAGCTTACCAATTTGGGATGGCAGCAGTATTTGCCCGCCCGATTTATCGGCTATGCTTTTTAACAAGGTATGGTTGGCCGTACTTTGCCTTGCTTCTAAATTGAGTTGCTTAACGGTTAACCTGCCCGATGCTTTAAACTGCTGTTTGCCCAAACTGGTTATGGCCTGGTAAGTATAATCGCCCACGGGCAGTGCGGCTGCATTAAGCTGGTAACTTTGCCCGCTGCGGGTAAATAAAAAACTAAAGTTTTTGCCTGCGTTGTTTTTCAGGTCGATCTTAACATCAGGTGTATTAACCAATTCAAGTGCCTCGTTGTACAGTTCGGCATTCAGCAATACATTTTCGCCTTCATCAAATACATTTTTCGACGGATAGACTCTGAACCTTTGTCTGTTACTGTTGACAGTGAGGTACTGGACTGTTTGGCTCAGCAACTCATTAACCGCCGCATGGCTTCCAAATTCGCGATACTCGGCCAATTGCCAGCGCCATAACCCCTGGGCAGCCAATACAGCTATGCGCCTGCCTCCTTCATCGCTGAATGCCAGCAGTGGGTAATTGGTGGCAACATTACCTATCCTTTGTTTTAATAATAAAGCCGACGATGCATTGGCGGTGTAAGTGCCATAAGTTGCCAGTAAAGGTGGCAGTTTGCTTATCTTATTAAGGGTAGAATCTGTAAGGGTAAATGCAGCGAAGGATGGAACAGGTTGCGCAAAAACCTCTTGTGTTTCCTGCCCACCGCCTGCCGGTAATTTAACGGTGTTTTGTGCGGCGTTTAAAGCTTGTGCATCCGCCTGTGTACCGCCAACAAACCAGATTGGCGTTCGCCCTGCTGTAAGTTGCTTTACCTTATTGTAGCTATTTGCCGAAAGCTGATAAAGTATCAACATACTGTAATCGGCGGGCGCAACGTTGCCCAACTCGTCGGCCTGAACAGCTTTAACCTCGAAATTGCGATTAGCAGAGATGCCTTGCTTAATCACACCGATGTCGGGATGCGGACTATCGTAAACCAGCAAAACCTTTTGGCTTGCATCAAGCACCTCTATATATATCGCCTCTGTATTGTTTTGTACCGATAGCTCATTGGCCAGTGGTGCAAGGCTGAAGGTAAATTTGCGTATCCCTTTTTTATCAGCATTAAGCTTTAGCGGAATAACTTTTTTAAAAGCGCCGGATGTGATTGCGATACTTTGTGCCGACACCTGCGCTCCATCTTCTGTTATCGTAAGGCGCATTTGTTCGCCTTTGCTTTGGTAAGCCTCGGCAAGCAATTCAACCTCAAAATCATTACCCAAAAAAGCGGTCTTGTTATAGCTAATGTTACCAATAAGCAGGTCGCGGCGTGGGGTAGTGTCGCCAAGGGCAATGGTGTAAATGCTTGTTTTAAGGTTAGGCGCCTCGTACTGCGGGTCGCTGCCCAGGTTAGACAAGCCATCGGTAGCCAATATTAAAGCGCCAATATTTTGATTGGCAAACCGGCTGTTAAGTTGCTGAAGGGCTCCGGCAATATTTGTTTGGCTACCCTTGTAATTTACTAAATCGCCTTCGTTAAGCAATTTATCAAAGGTAAAGAACCGCACATCGTAATCGTCGCCGAGCTTTGCTTTTAAGCCTTTCAAGCCCATGTTTACACCGGCAATATCCCCTTTTGCAGAAAATAAATTTATGGATTGCGAATTATCCTGCGCTACTAAAACCAGCGGCTTTTGAGGCTGATAACTTGTTGATTTGATTAACGGGGAAAGCAGTAGAACTGCCAACAGGGTCACCGCAAGGGCGCGTAAGGCAAATAAGCCATATCGTAAATGCTTGCTCAGCGTAACAGGCTGCCAGTACATAAGCCAGGCATACAGCAAACCTGCTAACAGGCATACCGGAAGCCACCATACAGAAACCGAACCCAGCGTAACTGACATTTATAAGTATATACCCGCAAAATGCAAAAATATTGCTTAAACCCTGTAGTGCTAACTATAATTAGCTTAATGGCCCTATCCAAGTATGATAAGTGAGAATTTACGGCGTGACTCTACACAGGGCTGCCATCGGCATTGCGGCCGGTTTGCCCAAAGCCCCACATGGCCATTGAATCCAATACAGGCCTTAAACTTTCGCCGCGGGTACTAAGTTGATATGTTACATGCGGCGGCACAACCGGTTCGGCGTGGCGGGTAATCAAATCATCTGCCTGTAATTGCTTTAAATGCTGTATCAACATCTTTTCGGTAACCTCGGGTATGTTACGTTTAAGATCGCCATAGCGCTTGGGGCCACTCATCAATTGAAACAGGATTATCGGTTTCCAATGCCCGCCAATTTTATTCATTAAATAACTAACGGGGCAGGCCGATACGCTTTGCAGCTTGTTGGCATTTCGGGTTGAGCTTTCTTTTATCGCTGTCATAACCTACATACTTTGGGGTAAGTACTTGTACAAAAGTAAGTACAAATATACCTTTGTTTCAACAAAAACAATAAACATTATGAAAATCTTAGTAACAGGTTCATTAGGACACATCAGCAAACCACTTGCAACAACATTAGTAGCCGCAAACCATAACGTCACCGTGATAAGCAGCAGTGAAGATAAAGTTGCTGCTATTGAAGCGATAGGTGCCACGCCGGCAATTGGTTCAGTAACGGATATCAAATTTTTAACCGAGGCCTTTACCGGGGCGAACGCTCTTTATATAATGATACCAAATGATATCACGTCGCCCGATTACCGTAAATACATTGCAGGTATAGGCAGCAATTATGCGGAAGCTATTAAAGCTTCAGGCGTGAAAAAGGTAGTGTTATTAAGTAGTATAGGTGCGCATATCGACGGCGGCACCGGCCCTATATCCGGCATACATGATGTTGAACAAATATTCGCCACATTGGATGGGGTTGATATCAAAATGCTTCGCCCGGCTTTCTTCTACACCAACTTTTTGGGTAATATAGATATGGTGAAGCACCAGGGCTTTTTAGGTGGAAATTACGGACCGGAAAGCAACATCGTCATGACTCATCCCAATGATATTGCAGAAATAGCCGCTTTTGAGTTGCAGCAAAACTTTACCGGCAAAACCATAAGGTATATTGCCAGCGACGAGCGTACGCTTGCTGATGTTGCCGCAGTGCTGGGCGCTGCCATAGGAAAGCCCGATTTAAAATGGGTGGAGTTTACCAACGAGCAATCTTTAGATGGTTTGCTGCAAGCCGGCTTGCCAAATGAGTTTGCCCGCAGTTACACCGAAATGGGTACGGCTATCAAAAAACAAATTTTATGGGCCGACTACCTGCAACACAAACCTGCAACATTGGGCCAAACCAAACTGGAGGATTTTGCTAAAGAGTTTGCCGCGGCTTACAATAAATAACAAGTTCTTAAAAGCGAGTTGTAACTGTCATCTATTGCATCTCGCTTTTTAATTTTGATGGGCAAACATGCTTGCTTTAAATGCCTTGTCAACCCTGTGTAAACATGCCTTACAGAAACAAAACCGGCGCTTGAATTGTCGTATATTTATATAACAAAGGTTGATTACCCCGTTAAAAAAGTATCGGAGTAATCAATTAAAAAACAATCTGCGAAATCATAAATATTATGGCATACAATCAATTAACACCCGAAGAAGAGTGGGTAATTTTACATAAGGGAACCGAAAGGCCGTTTACCGGCGAATTGCTTGATAACAAAGCCGAAGGTGTGTACGTTTGCAAACGTTGCGATACGCCGCTTTATACGTCCGAATCGAAATTTGAATCGCACTGTGGCTGGCCAAGCTTTGACGACGAGATACCCGGAGCTGTTAAGCGTGTTACAGACGCCGATGGCAGGCGCGTTGAGATACTTTGCAATAACTGCGGCGCCCATTTGGGCCACGTGTTTGAGGGGGAGTATCTCACACCAAAAAATATTCGCCATTGCGTCAATTCGCTATCCATGAAATTTGTGCCGGTAGCCGACCTTAAAAAATAAAACCGATAAAAAAGATCCCGATCAAATAAAGTCGGGATCTTTTGTTTTCCACATATTTTTTGCGTTGATTTTTATTCATTAAATACCGCTTTTTCTGCGTGCAAAAACGGCCTTTATAATAGCTTTTAGCTTCAGGATATTTTTGGAAATCGATACCCCGAAACATGGCATCGACAAGTCCAAATTCTTTTGAAAAAATGTTATTAGCCTTACATACTTACTGTTTAGCAGACGTTAAATTACTGTAAATAAGTTGTTTGATTTTTAACCGTGCGATCAAAAATTTCTTCACTAAAAATTTAATTGTGTATAACTTATAGGGGATGTTAAAAACTTAGATTAACACCCGATTACATGATGCCCTATCTTTGAATTATAGTTCTTTTAAAGCTATCTGTAATACCGCCGTCCCCGGGTTGGTATTTACCATAAAAAGCCATGTTTTACATGAGCTGTGTACAATAAATAATTTAACGCCGGTTAAAAAAGACAACTAATTATGGCGGGTTAATAAGGGCCAAAACTTTAAGTTTTTACCCTTTATACAAAAGCCCGCATGGTATTGTTGTCTGCTGTCGGCTCGGTACAAAAGGGTGTTATTACAGATGGTGTTAACAGACATTTTTTATCAACCATATATATAATTGGAAGTCGATATGCAAGAGGAAACCGAATTACTGCTTAGAGAGAACAAAGACCGCTTTGTGATCCTGCCGATAAAGTACCCGGCTATTTGGGAAATGTACAAAAAAGCCGAAGCCAGTTTTTGGACGGCCGAAGAGATCGACCTGTCTGACGATATAAAACATTGGGAAAACCTGAACGATGGCGAAAGACATTTTATATCGCACGTGCTTGCATTTTTTGCAGCCAGCGATGGTATAGTGAACGAGAACCTTGCCATTAACTTTATGAGCGAGGTACAGCTGCCGGAGGCGCGTTGCTTTTACGGTTTCCAGATCATGATGGAAAACATCCACTCAGAAACCTACGCCCTGTTAATTGATACTTATGTAAAAGATCCGGTAGAGAAAGACCGCCTTTTCCACGCTATTGATACCGTACCATGTGTAGGTAAAAAAGCCGAGTGGGCACTGCGCTGGATAAACAACGGCAACTTTGCCGAGCGTTTGGTTGCCTTTGCAGCGGTAGAAGGTATTTTCTTTTCGGGTAGTTTCTGCTCTATCTTCTGGCTAAAAAAACGCGGTTTGATGCCGGGTTTAACCTTCAGCAATGAGCTGATCTCGCGTGACGAGGGTTCGCACTGTGAATTTGCCTGCTTGCTGTATAAAATGCTCGAGAACAAATTGTCTACAGAGGCGGTAACTAAAATCATTACCGATGCGGTAGAGATTGAGAAAGAATTTATAAATGATGCCCTACCGGTAAGCCTTATCGGTATGAACGCAAAAATGATGAGCCAATACATCGAATTTGTGGCCGACAGGTGGTTAAGCGAATTAGGTTATCCTAAAGTGTATAACGCAACTAACCCATTCGATTTTATGGAGATGATAAGCCTGCAGGGCAAAACCAACTTCTTCGAAAAACGGGTTGGCGATTACCAAAAAAGCGGCGTAATGAGCGGCGGCAACGCAGAAGCGAAAGCATTCTCGTTAGACGAGGATTTCTAATTAGTGATTAGAGAATGGTTGATTGGAGATTAGTTTAAGAATCGACAAGAATCTAATTAAAAGAGGATCAATCGGTGCAATCAAAAGCTAATCGGTGCAATCCCAAACAGCGCTATCTATTTAAAACAAAATAAAAAACAAACCCGCCCCGGCGGTAAAAAGGAGGCCAAACAATGTATGTAGTAAAACGCGACGGCAGACGAGAAAGTGTAAAATTTGACAAGATCACAGCACGTATTGAAAAACTGTGCTACGGCTTTAAATTGGTTGACCCAATTGATGTAGCCAAAAAAGTAATTGAAGGTTTGTTTGATGGTGTTACTACCTCAGAACTGGACAACCTTGCTGCCGAGACCGCAGCATCATTAACTACCAAGCACCCGGATTACGCGTTGCTTGCATCGCGTATAGCAGTATCAAACCTGCACAAAAACACTACAAAGTCGTTCTCGGAAACCATGCGCAAGCTGTACGAGTACATCGACCCTAAAACAGGTAAAAGTGCCTCTTTACTTGCCGACGATGTATACGACGTGATCCGAAAGAATGCCGAATTGCTTGACAGTACCATCATCTACGATCGCGACTTTGGGTTTGACTACTTCGGCTTTAAAACCTTAGAAAAATCATACCTGTTAAAAATTGACGGTAAAATAGCCGAGCGCCCGCAGCATTTGTTTATGCGTGTATCTGTAGGTATCCACAAAGAGGATGTTGAAAGCGCAATAAAAACATATAACCTGATGAGCGAGCGTTGGTTTACACACGCCACGCCTACCCTGTTTAACGCGGGCACACCAAAACCACAAATGTCGTCATGTTTTTTATTAACCATGAAAGATGACAGCATTGAGGGTATATATGATACGCTTAAGCAAACAGCTAAAATATCACAAAGCGCAGGCGGTATTGGCCTTAGCATCCATAATGTAAGGGCTACAGGCTCATACATAAGCGGCACAAACGGTACCAGCAACGGTATTATCCCGATGCTGAAAGTATTTAATGATACTGCCCGTTATGTAGACCAGGGCGGCGGCAAGCGTAAAGGTGCATTTGCCATTTACCTTGAGCCATGGCATGCAGATATCTTCGACTTTTTGGACCTGCGTAAAAACCACGGTAAAGAAGAAATGCGTGCCCGCGATTTGTTCTACGCGCTTTGGGTAAGCGATTTGTTTATGCGCCGCGTTGAAGCCAACGAAGAGTGGAGCCTGTTTTGCCCGCACGAAGCACCAGGCCTGGCAGATTGCTTTGGCGAGGAGTTTGAAGCCCTTTACACCAAATACGAAAAAGAAGGCCGCGCCCGTAAAGTAATTAAAGCGCAGGAACTTTGGTTTGCAGTTTTGGATGCCCAGGTAGAAACCGGTACACCTTACCTGTTATACAAAGATGCAGCTAACGCAAAATCGAACCAGCAAAACCTGGGCACTATAAAAAGCTCGAACCTTTGTACCGAGATCATGGAGTATACCTCTGCCGATGAGGTAGCGGTTTGTAACCTTGCATCATTAGCATTGCCACGCTACGTTATTAACGGCGAGTTTGACCACGCCAAATTGTATGAGGTAACTTATCAGGCTACGTTAAACCTTAACAAGATAATTGACAACAACTATTACCCTGTTAAAGAAGCCGAATACTCAAACCTGCGTCACCGCCCTGTTGGTTTAGGTGTACAAGGTTTAGCAGATACATTTATCCTGCTGCGCTTACCGTTTGAAAGCGATGAAGCAAAACAATTGAACAAAGAGATATTTGAAACCATCTACTTTGCATCGATGACAGCTTCTAAAGATTTAGCTATTAAAGATGGTGCTTACGAAACCTTTAAAGGTTCGCCGCTATCAAAAGGACAGTTCCAGTTTGATATGTGGGGTGTTAAACCAGACAGCGGCCGTTGGGATTGGGATAACCTGCGCCTTGATGTAATGAACCACGGTGTACGCAACTCATTGTTGGTTGCACCAATGCCTACAGCATCAACATCACAAATATTGGGTAACAACGAGTGCTTTGAACCATACACCTCAAACATTTACACCCGCCGTGTATTGAGCGGAGAGTTTGTGATTGTAAACAAACACCTATTGCATGACCTGGTTGCCCTTAACTTATGGACACCAGCCATGAAAGACAAGATCATCAGCGCAAACGGCTCTATTCAGGATATCCCGGAAATACCTGCTGACATCAAAGATTTGTATAAAACTGTTTGGGAGATCAAGATGCGTAACATCATTGATATGGCTGCAGACAGGGGCGCATACATTTGCCAGTCGCAATCGCTTAACTTGTTCATTAACTCGCCAAATGCATCTAAACTAACTTCAATGCACTTCTACGCATGGAAAAAAGGTTTAAAAACAGGTATGTACTACCTGCGTACACAGGCAGCATCGCAAGCGGTTAAATTTACAGTTGAAAACCAGGGTGGCAAAAACATGGAAGCCGTTATACCGGAAGTTGTTGCAGACAGCAATGAAGAAATGCCGGCCGGCCCATCTTGCTCAATGGAAGAAGGTTGCGTAACTTGCTCAGCGTAAGTTTTTAAGTCCGAAAGTCGGTTTAGTCCGAAGTCCGGAAGCATTAAATAATTAAAGTCCGTAAACTTAGGTTTACGGACTTTTTTGTTATACTATTAACCAAAGACAGGGAAAAAGCACATTAATATAAAATGAACTACGGTTATAAACACAGTTACTATCAAAATCGACTTGAGCCTAGATAAATTGAGTTTTTTACTGTTGTAAACTACCATTAAAATACAAACACAAATGATGGCAATAAAAGGAGACGAGTTAAATAACATCGTAGCGATAGGATGATATCTTTCGTCCGAATAGTTTCCTTCGCAAAGAGGAACCACCACATAAAAACATCACAGACTAATATTACAATGTATGTTATCAGTAATAACAAAAATACGATAAGCAAATAACCGTAAGCTATTTTTGCTGACAATACTTTTTTAAGTCCAGTTTTATTTATCATTAAAGCCTATTTAGCTTGTTGCTGATTATCTGTGGATATAGACATTATGCTTAGATCAAAGCCACCAGTCATGGCCTTTTTTTGACACTCTGATTTTATAACCCAAATTGTATATAATTAACTTTGTTTCCCGTAAATAGCTCACGGACCTAACAAATGCCCAAACACGAAATTATCAGTTGCGACCGCTGCGGTACACGTATGGAGTGTAAGGCAAACTCCTACACCAAATGCCAGTGCAGCGTGGTACAGTTAAGCATTAACGAGGTACAATATATCAGCGAAAACTACGAAGGCTGCATGTGCGCCAAGTGCCTGTTGGAACTTCAGGAGGAGTATCGGTCAACGCTGTAGCGCTTTTTTAGTGTATAATGGCAGGTAAACATTTGTAACTCAAAATAAAAAATTGCTATTTTAGAGCTATAAATCTTTATCGCAACCAACTAAATGTTATCTCATTCATTAACGCGCACTCATATTTGCGCGGTCCTGCTCACCTTATTTTTTGTTACACTGATCAGCTTTAATGCAAATGCCCAGCGCTCGCCCGGAATGAATGCCGACGGTGATGTATTGGGTGGCAGCACACGCAGCAGCAGCGCCATACGCAGCGATGGCTGGCAGGCAGCAATTAACATAGGCTATGAAAGCCCCTTGGGTGAGCTAAAAGACATATACAACGGATCGCCAACTTATGGCATAAACGTGCTACGTAAAAAAGATCACCTGCTTTTTTCGGGAACAATAGACTATCGTAACTACAAGCCAAAGTATGCCGACTTTAGTTACATAGATGAGGATGGCTACTACTATAGCAGCAAATACAGCCGCTACCGCGGCATTGGTTTATACCTTGGTGTAGCTTACGAGATCTCCTTTGATGGTCAGTTCAGCTTTTATGGCGGCTTAAACGGCGGTTTTATACTTACTTCATACAAATCAACCATCAACAGCGATTTTTACAGCGGCACTTACGAGGTATCGAATTACCGGACCAATTATGTGGCTCCCAAACTGGGATTTACCTACATGCTTACCAACAACGTAAGCATAGGGCTTGAAGCTAAATATAGCCTGGGCGTTACCGGCGCAACTTACAACACCCGCGACGGCGGCACTACAGAAAAGGGTTTTAATTCGTACGCGGGTAACATGTTCCTTACTTATTGCTTCTGATCCCATCCCCCACTATAACCAAAAGCTTACCTACCAAAACAGATTAGTGGTTTTCGCGCTTCTGCAAAAATCCCTATCTTCACGGCCAGCAAATCATACTTAAATTATGAAATTACTTGAAGGAAAAACCGCGCTGATAACCGGTGCGTCAAAAGGCATAGGCCGCAAAATAGCTGAAAAATTTGCCGAGCAGGGCGCCAATGTTGCCTTTACCTATTTATCATCTGTAGAAAAAGGCCAGGCGCTTGAGCAGGAACTGCAGAGCTTTGGCACGCAGGTAAAAGGTTACCGCAGCGATGCATCAAAGTTTGATGAAGCCGAAAAATTGGTAAATGATATAGTTGCCGACTTCGGCACTTTGCATATAGTAGTGAACAACGCAGGTATCACCAAAGACGGCCTGCTAATGCGCATGACCGAAGAGCAATGGGATGATGTGCTCGAAGTAAACCTGAAATCTATCTTCAACGTTACCAAAGCTGCATCCAAGATCATGATGAAAAACCGCGCAGGCGTGTTTATCAACATGAGCTCAGTAGTAGGTGTACAAGGCAATGCCGGCCAAGCCAACTATGCAGCTTCAAAGGCAGGTATTATTGGTTTCTCTAAATCCGTTGCTAAAGAGTTGGGCTCACGTAACATCCGTACCAATGTGGTTGCACCAGGCTTTATCCGCACCGAAATGACCGATGTGTTGGACCCTAAAGTAGTTGAAGGCTGGGCAGCAGCTATCCCGCTTAAGCGTGCCGGCGAACCGGAAGATGTAGCAAACGCCTGCGTTTTCCTGGCGTCAGACATGGCAACCTATATTACCGGCCAGGTTATCCCTGTAGACGGTGGTATGTTATAAGATAACTCAAAAAATCAAAATTAAAAAGTCAAAAGCCCTTATGCGGCTTTTGACTTTTTTGCTTTTAAAGCAGTGTCAGTCTGAGCATGTCGAAGACTTTATGAGGTGGCGACTAATTTTCTGTCATGCCGATGCATATCGGCATCTCATCATGTTAGCATGTGGGATGCTGAAACAAGTTCAGCATGACCAGTTTGCTTGCGTCAGGCTGAGCTGTGGAAGCGACTATAAACAAAAAATCCCGGCCGAGGCCAGGATTTTAAATATTATATTCTAAATGATTCAACTTATTTCTTCGCTAACTCTTCTGCCATTGCAGCGCCAATTTCAGCAGGCGATTCAACAACACGAATACCGCACTCGCGCATGATCTTCATTTTAGCAGCAGCTGTATCATCGGCACCACCAACAATAGCACCTGCGTGACCCATGCGGCGGCCCGGAGGCGCTGTTTGGCCGGCAATAAAGCCTACAACCGGTTTGGTGCCATTTTCTTTGATCCAACGGGCTGCTTCTGCTTCCATGCCACCACCAATTTCACCAATCATGATGATACCATGTGTTTCAGGATCGTTCATCAGCATTTCAACCGCTTCTTTGGTTGGTGTACCAATAATAGGGTCGCCACCGATACCAATAGCGGTAGTGATACCTAAACCAGCTTTAACAACCTGGTCAACCGCTTCATAAGTAAGCGTACCAGATTTTGAAACTACACCAACATTACCTTTTTTGAAGATAAAACCAGGCATAATACCAATTTTAGCTTCATCGGCAGTGATAACGCCGGGGCAGTTAGGGCCAATTAAACGGGCATCCTTGTCGGCAAGATATTCTTTAACAGCAATCATATCCTTTGTAGGGATACCTTCTGTAATACAAACAATAACCTTAATGCCTGCTTCTGCTGCTTCCATAATGGCATCAGCACCAAACGCAGGGGGTACAAATATGATAGATACATCAGCACCTGTTTCAACCACAGCATCTTTAACTGTGTTAAAAACCGGTCTGTCTAAATGGGTTTGTCCACCTTTACCAGGTGTAACACCTCCAACAAGCTGGGTGCCATACGCAATCATTTGCTCGGCATGGTAGCTACCCTCTTTGCCTGTGAAACCTTGTACAATAACTTTAGAATCTTTGTTTACGAGAACGCTCATCGGCTTTTGATTTAGTATGGCAAAGCTAAAAAAAAAATCTCCCTATCCCTGTTCGGCAAGTTTTTTTTTCAAAAATTACAATTAAGGTATAAGCTGTATTAATTATTCAAAGCCGGGTCAATTACAGCGCCAGCAAATTCGGGATTAGCTTCTTAAACATCAGCGGTGGCTTTATAGTCACAAATTGGTTTAAGGTGCTTTCCGGGCTTTCGCGAAATTTTCGCGGAACTTTCTACCTTAACTGTGTGTTAACAACTTTTAATTAAATTAGCCGGGCACTTACACCTATCGATTATATGAAACATCACAAAATTTTTATTTTAAGCATTGCTTTTGCCCTTGCTACATCTGTATCAGCAAAAGCGCAGTTTGGCAGTTTTGGAAAGAAGCTGCTGGATAAGGGGACAGAAATGGTATCGGGCGGGGGGCTAAATAAAATCCTGAAACAACCACAAGCTATCACTACCAGTTTTAAGGATGTGGACAAAAAAGGATCAAAACCTCCCAGCTTTACCGAAGGGCAAACACCGCAGCCTTTATACTTATTGCCCAAAGCGCCTGACGGCGGCTTCAAACTATGCGCCGGCTTTTACGAAATGATAAATAAAAGTTACTGCCTGCATGCCGGAACACGTGGACCAAGCAGTGGCGACGGTTACATGCTTGCACCGGTACTGGGCCCAAAAAGTGAGGTAGTTATATTGATATTGAAGCATGCCGAAAAGCATCCGGAAGTTAAGCAACACGATATACAAATTTTGCTTTGGGCAATAATTGCCCGTACAAAATTTGCAGATATGGGCACCGACCTTAAGTTGACGGCAACCACGCTGCTGTCTGCGCAAGAGTTATTAATGCTTGAGGGCGGGGCGTTAGGTGTACTACCGCAAAGCGTCATGATCAAGGCTAAAGATCAGCTTCCATCGGCAGTACAAGCAGTTTTCGAAGCCGAGAACAATATCCGCAGGCTGGCATCATCAGGCAGCTCATCTTACGAGGAAATGGAGAAATACGCCATTATAGCTGGCATAGCCCCCCAACCAGATCCCGAAGTACCATCGGGCATATGGTCACTGCATCCGCAAGGGTACTATGTTAGATATTTCCCGAGTGGATATTCTGTTACACGGGTGCAGGTTTATGTGCCCAAAGAGTTAATAGATAAAGGCACCGACTTGGTTTATGATGCTACGAAAGGCATTGCCTGCCCGGCCAACGTAGGTTCGCAAAGGCTGGCCCAAACCAATGAGCCGCTTAATCCGGACTATACAAAAAAGTTGACTATCATTTGTAAATGAACGTTATTACCGGCTCCTAAAAACACGTTCTGTTAAAGTTTGTTAAACTGTTTCATCGTCAACCGTAAAGCCTTTAGTTTTATGCTGCCGATGAAACAGTTTTTATTTATATCCTTCCTGTTTTTTCTCTCTCAAAATACGTTTGCACAGCAAATTAGCGGGCGATTGATCGACGCAAACACAAGAGAAGCTATTCCTTATGTGCTCGTGGCAACCAACTCGGCAAGCGCTTTCACAAATGAAGACGGCGGTTTTAGCCTGAAGGCTTTGTCTAATGATACAGTAAAGATAAACCTGATGGGCTACAAACCCCTTAACCTACCTGTTACCAATTGGGGCAGCCAGCAAAGGCTTATTACCATGGAACCTGCATACAGGCAACTTGGCGAAGTAACCATAACAGCTCAGAGAAACCACTACCGTGATTCGGTAAATTTACGTAAGGAGTATGCCAAACAATTCAACTTCAGGGGGCCGCGTTTTAATGAGATATTTTTGGCACCATCACAATACGTGCCCTTTGCAGTGATGTCTATCAATGTAACCCAGCTTTATAAGGCACTTACAAAAAAGCGCGATCCTAATTACAAGTTGCAGCAAACCCTACTGCGCGATGAACGTGAGAGCCATGTGAGCGCACGTTTCAACAAAGCCCTGGTGGCAAGCATAAGCCATTTAAAAGGCGATTCGCTCGATAACTTTATGAGTGCATACAGGCCCACTCCTGCCGTGCTCGACAAGCTAAACGATTACGACCTGGTGCGGTACATCAAAACCAACCTCGAAAAATCTAAAGTAAGTGCAACCCGTTTAGATGACTTGCCTGTAATGCTGAAGCCTGGACAATCATTAGAGTAAGTGATTCATCGTCAACTTCTACTCCCCTTCAGGAGGCCGGGGGGCTAAATTCCCCCTCGCTTTTCGCTACCACAATTGTAGCAACACCATTGCCTATAACATTTGTAATAGCGCGTGCTTCGCTCATAAACCTGTCTACGCCTAATAATATGGCTACCCCCTCAACAGGAATAACTTTTATGGCCGCGAGTGTAGAGGTTAACACAATAAAGCCGCTACCGGTAACACCTGCTGCACCTTTGGATGTAATCATGAGGATGCCGATAATGGTTAACTGTTGCTCGATAGAAAGATCGACCTTAAATACCTGCGCCAAAAATATGGTTGACATAGACAGATAAATGGTAGTGCCGTCCAGGTTAAAGGAATATCCAGTAGGAATAACCAAGCCAACAACCGATTTTGAGCAGCCAAACTTTTCCAATTTCTCCATCATCCCCGGCAGTGCCGACTCCGACGATGATGTGCCTAATACGATCAGTATTTCCTCTTTTATATGTTTAAGGTATTTCCACAAGCTTAATTTGAAGAAATACGCAATTAGGTTTAATACTACAAAAATGAACAGGCTCATGGTTAGGTACACCGAGCCCATGAGCAGTGCCAGTGGTTTAAGGGTAGCAAGTCCGTAAGTGCTGATGGTGTAGGCCATCCCGCCAAAAGCGCCGAGCGGGGCTACCCGCATCACAATCTTCATGATATTGAAAAACACTTTCGATAGCTTATCAAAAGTAGCAATAAGCGATTGCCCTGCCTGCCCCGTCCTGCTCAGGCCAAAGCCAAACAATATGGCAAAGAACAGGATCTGCAAAATATCACCCTTGGCAAACGACTCGAAGATATTATGCGGTACTATGTGCGCAATAAAATCGCCCCATTTCATTTCGGCAGCAGCCTTTTCGTAGCCCGCAAGCTTGCCTGCATCAACCTTAACATGGTTGTTAATAAAGTTTGCACCAGGCTTTATGATGTTCGCTACCGTAACACCTATCACCAGGGCCAGGGTTGTTACTAACTCAAAATATAAGAGTGCTTTACCACCTACGCGGCCAACCTTTTTCATGTCGCTCATGCCGGCAATACCCAGCACTATCGTAAAAAATATTATAGGTGCAATCAGCATTGTTATCAGGCTGATGAAAGTTTGGCTGATAAGTTGCGCAGTAGGTGCAAATCCTTTAAAATATAAGCCTACCAGCACACCCAATATAATGGCCAGTATAACCTGGAAAGTAAGATTGGACAATAGGCGTTTCATCGCTTTTAGTGAGTAAAAATTAGTTAACAGTTATTAGTAGTTGCTACTTTTTAATTTTGACTTTTGACTTTAAATCTTCCCCGTAACGCCGTTATAAATCATTTGCCCCGCTAAAAAGGTAACTACTACGGCAAACACCCAACGCAACCAGCGGGACGAGCCGGTATTAACCAAAATTTTTGAACCTGTCATGGCACCCAACAAAACGCCTATCACCACCGGCATAGACAAACCCGGGTCGATATAGCCGCGTTGCAGGTAAACAACAGCACTGGCGGCAGCAGTTACCCCTATCATAAAGTTACTGGTGGTGGTTGATACTTTGAATGGGATGCGCATAATGCCGTCCATAGCAACAACTTTTAGTGCACCCGAGCCAATGCCCAGCAAGCCTGATATAACACCTGCAAACATCATCATGAAAAAGCCGCCGCCAACCCTGGTAACGCTATAGTTAACAACACCATTTGCTTGGGGATAGCTGCCGCTTAATTTCAGTTTGGTAGCAAGGTAACCCGGCTCTGTTACTATTTGCAAAGCCTTTTTACGCAACGACATCGCCGCCGAAAAGATCAATATCAAGCCAAAAATAATTGCGATGTATTGCGTAGGGATATAAACCGCTAACAACGCCCCGGTTAATGCCCCAATGGTGGTGGCAATTTCCAGGAACATACCAAGCCTTATGTTGGTGATACCTTCCTTTACGTAAGCCGCCGCAGAGCCGGACGAGGTGGCAATTACCGAAACCAGCGATGCACCTATGGCGTAGTGAATATCAACCCCTAACAATAACGTAAGCAAGGGTATAATAACAACGCCACCACCAAGCCCGGTAAGTGAACCAAGCAGCCCTGCAAAGTAGGCCCCAACAAGGATAATTAGCGTAAACAGCAGAACAGACATACCCGGTAAATAATGGTTACAGCCGTAAAGGTAGGATAATTTAAAATATGGTATACGCGTAACATTCGGGCAAACTAAATACTTGACTAAACCCTATCTTTGGGCACAAATGGGTTACAAAAGTTTACAGGCCTGCATAGCCGATCTTGAAAAGCATAATCATCTTATCCGCATAAAACAGGAGGTTGACCCCTACCTGCAAATGGCGGCCATTCACCTGCGTGTATTTGAAAACGAGGGGCCGGCAATTTTATTTGAGAATGTGAAGGGCAGCGAGTTCCCGGCGGTATCAAACCTGTTTGGCACACTCGAGCGGTCGAGGTTTATATTCCGCGATACCCTGGAGCAGATCAAGACATTGGTTGACGTAAAGAATGACCCTATACAGGCCATCAAAAACCCATTTAAGTACGTGGGCTCGGCCATGACTGCGCTATCTGCACTGCCCATGAAGGTAAGCCCAAAAAACTTTCTGAAAACAAGCATACATGAGCTGCCGCAAATTGTAAACTGGATTAAAGATGGCGGCCCATTTGTAACCATGCCGCAGGTATACACCGAAGATGTAGACAAGCCCGGCATTATGAATGCCAACCTGGGAATGTATCGCATACAATTAGGCGGAAACGACTACGTGCAGGATAAAGAGATTGGCCTGCATTATCAATTACACCGCGGTATTGGCGTGCACCAAACCAAGGCCAATGCAAAAGGCCAGCCCCTAAAAGTGAGCATATTTGTAGGCGGCCCGCCTGCACATCCTGTTGCAGCTGTAATGCCACTGCCCGAGGGACTATCTGAAATGACTTTTGCAGGGGCATTAGGTAACCGTCGTTTCCGTTATTTTTATGATGACGAGGGCTTTTGTATTTCTGCCGATGCCGACTTTGTGATAACCGGCACGGTTGACCCTATGGCCAATAAACCAGAGGGCCCTTTTGGCGACCACCTGGGCTATTACAGCCTAACGCACCTGTTCCCGCTGATGAAGGTGCACAATGTTTATCACCGTAAAGATGCGGTTTGGAGTTTTACCGTTGTTGGTCGCCCGCCGCAGGAAGATACCAGCTTTGGCGCCCTTATACACGATATTACAGGCAGTGCAATACCCAAAGAGATACCTGGCCTGCATGCCGTTAATGCGGTAGATGCCGCCGGGGTACACCCGCTTTTGTTTGCCATAGGCAGCGAGCGCTATACACCATATGTTAAAGAGCGTTATCCGCAGGAAATCATAACTATTGCCAACCATATATTAGGTAAAGGCCAGCTTAGCCTTGCCAAATACCTTTTTATTGCTGCTAAAGAAGACAACCCCGCGCTGGATGTAAATGATATTGAGGCATTTTTGAAACATATCCTTGAACGTGTAGATCTTACCCGCGATCTGCATTTTCATACGCGTACTACGATAGACACGCTCGACTATAGCGGCGAGGGCCTTAACAGCGGTAGCAAGGTAGCTATTACTGTTGCGGGGGATATTAAGCGCACACTCTTGACCGAACTGCCTGCCGGCTTTACAATGCCCCTGCCGATAGTAAATTATAAAATGGCTATGCCGGGCGTGCTTGCTGTTGAAATACCCAAGAACATTCGCCAAAGCGATATGCCGATGATCTTCGAGATACTGCAAGAGCATTTTGCCGAGGCCGACTTGACCGGGTTGCCCCTTATGGTGTTATGCAACGATGCTGATTTTACGGCTCAAAACATCAATAACCTGGTATGGGTTACCTTTACACGGAGCAACCCATCGCACGATATACAGGGCATCAACAGTTTTACCGAAAATAAGCACTGGGGTTGCCACGGCCCACTCATCATTGATTCACGCATTAAACCACATCATGCACCCGTACTTGAAAAAGATCCGGAGGTAGAGAAATTGGTTGATGCCATGGGTATGCAAGGTGGAGAGTTGTATGGGATTGTCTGAACCTGAATTTATAGAATTAGCGAATTAACAGAATGATAATTTCCGCGTCATTGCGAGGTACGAAGCAATCTCCTGCGTGATTGGTGCTTCGTTAGGAAAGGCAGTAGCTTTTGTTGAACCCGTGGATGTTCCTTTCTTTTCTCTCAAAAGAAAGGAACCAAAGAAAAGTCGCGGCTTGGTAAGGCCTTTGAAAGTTTCTGCTTTAGCAATGCCTGTACTAAACGTGCGTTACACTATGCCGCATTTTAGGAGGTTACGTCTATGCAATGCACAATAAATCATCGTGTCATTCTGAGGAACGAAGAATCTACTGGCAAACTTTTCCATCGGCGAGTAGATGCTTCACTGCGTTCAGCATCACACAAATCACAAAGTCTTGCAATGATATAATTTTTATAGCATTGCCATCTTCGCAATTTAAGACCTACCCCTCCCATATCCGCACATTTAATTATCTTAGCGTCCTTTTATATTTATTTACAGGACATGAACAAATTTCACGGAACAGGGGTAGCTATTGTAACTCCTTTTCAGGCAGATGGACAGGTTAACTACAGCGCATTAAAAAAACTGATAGATCACCTGGTTGATGGCGGTGTGGAGTACATCGTATCGTTAGGCACAACCGGCGAAAGCGCCACACTGAGCAAGGACGAGAAGAAGAAGGTGTGGGAATTTACTGCAGAAACCGTGAATAAACGTGTACATCTTGTGGCAGGCATTGGCGGTAATAACACGTACGAAACAGCCGCCGAGATCAAGGCTTTCGATATTGCCGGATACGATGCAATACTATCGGCAAGCCCGCATTATAATAAACCAACACAAGAAGGTATTTACCAGCACTATAAGGCCCTGGCCGAAGTGAGCCCGCTGCCAATTATTTTATATAACGTACCAAGCCGTACAGGCAGCAGCATTTCTGCAGAAACTACTGTGCGCCTGGCTAAAGATTTCAATAATATTATCGGTATTAAAGAAGCGTCAGGCAATTTTGACTTGTTGAACCAGATTTTCCGTGATAAGCCCCAAGATTTCCTGGTTATATCCGGCGATGACCCAATCACGCTGCAAATGATAGCAATGGGCGGCGTTGGCGTAATATCTGTCATAGGCAACGCTTTGCCAAAGCAATTATCCAACATGGTAAGGCAATGCCTGGACAACGACTTTAAAGCCGCCCAGCCAATGCACTACAAGCTGATTGAATTTACCCGTTTGATGTTTGCCGAAGGCAGCCCAGCGGGTGTAAAAGAAGCTTTAAAGCATCTGAATATATGCGGTGACACCGTGCGATTACCATTGGTTAATATCAGCGAAGCCGGAGCATCTGCTATTAAGAAACAATTAGAAATAATTGGTTAGAATACCCTTCTTGTCATTCTGAGGAACGAAGAATCTGATTGCAGACCTAATAGTTGGCAGATAGATGCTTCACTATGCTCAGCATGACAATGATAAGATACAAGCAAAAAAAAAATCCGGTGGCAAAACCACCGGATTTTTTTTAAAGTAAAAGTTTTCGATAGTTATTCGCCTTTGTTTTTAGTGTCCTGAACTTCTAAGCGGATTGCCTGGGCAAGGTTTTTAAGGTCCTGCATTCCTTTACGCACACGCGTACCGGCTGCACTGTTGCCTTTGTTGTAAAATTTGTCGGCATCAGCTTCAAGCGAAGCAATAAGCTCCTTTACTTCAGTAAATTTTTTCATTGTGAAATACTCCTTTAATTTTTGAGGTTTATTGTTATAATTAAAGCTAATCTAAATGCTTTTTTGAGAAATAAAAATATTTGTAACATAAAAAAAGCGCCTTAAAAGCGCTTTTTTTCCACATATTTTGACTATTAAGTCTATATGATAATAGATATTTTTTTGTCCAGAATATCAACTTCGCTGCATAAAGCCAATATTATTGCATTATTAATTTATTTATAGCAATTATATTTAATTTCAGTTAACCAACAACTAAACTGCGGCTTTGCCATAAGGAATGACATCGGCAGCATTTTACCTGCACTTGTTAAAAAATATTAGAAAATATTCATCAAACAACGGCTACACTATCCTCCTTATAGGCTCCGGCCTTCAATTTTTCAGACACTTCACTAAAGGCGTCCAGCGTGCGCTGTACGTCATCTAAAGTATGTACGGCAGTTGGTATTAACCTTAGTTCTATTAAGCCTTTAGGGATAACCGGATAAACTACAATAGAACAGAAAATACCGTAATGCTCACGCAGGTCCTTGGTAAGGCTTGTTGCTTCAAATAAATCGCCCTTTAGAAACACCGGCGTTACCATTGTATCTGTTACGCCAATATCAAACCCGTATTCAACCAAACCATTTTGTAATGCCTTGGCGATCACCCACAACTGCTTGCGCAAATCCGGATTGGCTTTTAACAGCTCGAAACGCTTTTTAAGGCCCAGCACCATCGGCATAGGCAATGCTTTTGCAAACGTTTGCGATCGCATGTTGTAGCGCAAGTAATTGATAATCTCGGCGTCGGCCGCTACAAAAGCACCTATACCAGCCATTGACTTGGCAAACGTACCAAAGTAAATATCTATGCCATCAACACAATTTTGTGCTTCGTGCGTACCGGCACCGGTTGGGCCCATGGTGCCGAAACCATGCGCATCATCAATTAAAAGCCTGAAATTATATTCGTCTTTCAATGCGATGATTTCGGTTAGCTTGCCCTGTGCACCAGACATCCCGAATACACCTTCGGTGATCACCAATATGCCACCACCTGTTTGTGCAGCCAGCTTTTCGGCACGCTGCAACTGCTTCTCAAAACTGCTGATATCGTTATGCTGAAAAACAAAGCGCTTACCCATGTGCAGGCGCACACCGTCAACAATACAGGCATGAGACTCGGCATCATAAACAATAATATCATTACGATCAACCAAGGCATCAATGATAGATACCATGCCCTGGTAACCATAGTTTAATAGAAATGCAGCCTGTTTACCCACAAATTCGGCAAGGCCGTTTTCAAGTTCCTCATGATGCTTGGTATTACCAGACATCATCCTGGCGCCCATTGGATAGGCCATTCCAAAATCTGTAGCGGCCTGTGCGTCGGCTTCGCGCACTTCGGGATGATTTGCCAGGCCCAGGTAATTGTTAAGGCTCCAAACCAGGTGCTCTTTGCCGTTAAAGTACATATGAGGCGCAATTTCGCCTTCCAGCTTAGGGAATGAAAAATATCCGTGCGACCATTTTTGATGCTGCCCAATAGGGCCTCCCATATTTTTATTTATCTTTTCAAACAGATCCAATGTAAATCCTCTCTCTTCAATTAATAACTGCACAAATATAACCTGTGCAGATTACAAAACTATAAAACAAAAAAGCCCCTGCATTATTGCAAAGGCTTGTATTTTAATCAAATGTCAAATTAGTCGACATTATCATGTAAAAACGAATTGTTGTTACGAATCTCGGTTTTGCCATCGCTGTCCGGCAATAATGAGAATCGTGATATCTGGCTTTCGTCAGATGCAGGTGTTTGCTGCAGAGCAATTTCTTTACGTTTATAAGCCGGTACATTCTCCATCTCCTGGATATTGCCGTTACGCAATTTCATGCTCAGGTCTTTCAACCGCATAATACGCTCACGCGATTTACGCAACTGCTCTTCTATAGATTCATCGGTTTTACCTTCATCAGCGTTAGATACCGGCTCCGGTTCAGGCTCGGGCTGTGGCTGCACTTCTACTCTTGCAGGCTCAAAGTTCATCACCGTTTCCGTTACCTTAAAAGTAAAGTCGCTTGCTTCAGGCTCTTCCTGTTGCATAGGCGGCTCTTCGGTAAGGCTGTATTTTATTACGTTATCTTTGGCGTCCTGCTCTTCGGCACGGGCAAACAAATCAAAAAGGCCTGTTTGCTTTGGCTCGTCCTTCAATTTCATGTAAGGCATTGCATCAGCTTCGGCATCAGTTTTAATCGGGGTTATAAACTCATTAACCGGTTTAACAAGCGGCTCGTTCTCCGGCACAAGCATCGATACAACTTTCTTGTTGCTGATTTCTTTTTCGCGTTCGTCCTTGGTTTGGAAACCAGTAGCAATAATGGTAACCGATATCTTGTCGCCAAGGTTCTCGTCATGGCAATTACCCCATATCAGGTCGGCAGCAAGGCCGGCTTCTTCCTGTATGTAGTCGGTAATTATACTTACCTCGTCCATAGTTACTTCTTTCTCGCCCGAGCTAATGTTCAGCAAGATGTATCGTGCGCCTTCAATCTCATTATCTTTCAATAATGGAGATGACAATGCGCCTTCAACAGCTTTTAAAGCACGGTTTTCACCTTCGGCAGAGCTGCTACCCATTATTGATACGCCACTGTCTTTCATTACAGTGCGCACATCCTTAAAGTCCACGTTGATATAACCAGGCAATGTGATGATCTCGGCAATACCTTTGGCAGCCGTAGTTAAAATATCATCGGCCTGTGCAAATGCCGAACCCAGGGTTAAGTTGCCAAATATCTGGCGCAACCTGTCGTTTGAAATTACCAGGTATGAGTCGACATATTTTTTCAACTCTTCCATACCCGCATCAGCCTGCATTTTACGACGTTTACCTTCAAAAGAGAAAGGCGTAGTAATAATACCAACTGTAAGTATATCCAGCTCACGTGCTGCTTTGGCAATAATTGGGCTTGCACCGGTACCGGTACCACCACCCATACCAGCTGTTATGAATAACATTTTGGTATTTGAGCCAAGCATCAGCTTGATGTCTTCAATATTTTCAATGGCCGAATTTTTGCCTACTTCCGGGATAGAGCCTGCACCCATACCTTCGGTTAAGCTTGCACCTAATTGTACCTTGTTGGGTATAGGGCTAAGCTCCAAAGCCTGGGCATCAGTGTTGCAAATTATAAAGTCAACACCGGTAATTCCCTGCCTGTACATGTGATTTACCGCGTTACCGCCGCCACCGCCAACACCAATTACTTTGATGATTGACGATTTTTCCTTTAACATCTCAAACTGCATAATCCTTGTTTTCAGCTAAATGTGTTCTGTTGTTCAGATAGATTTTGTTAATGTAATGATAAGGCTTTTTCCACAGGGTTTTTCCACAATTGTCGATAATGTGGAAAAGTTTTTCGTTGTGGATAATCTTATTTCAGAAAGTCCTCATCCTTAATGTCGTCCTTGATAAATTTTTTGCCCGACTCTAAAATCTTGCCTAAAAGACCAAACTTTCTATCATCTGTATATTTTGCCTTTTCTGTTTTTACCGATACCCTTGTTGCTTGTGCAGGGGCCTCAACAACGCTGTTGTACTCCATTTTTTGAATACCCTTTATAAGCAGGCCTATGCCTGTTGCAAACGTAGGGCTTTGCAATTCCTCGTAAGTACCTTTTGGCAGCACTTCGTTTTTAGCAAGGTGCTCGTTAGGGTAACCTACGCGGCAATCAAGGCCGGTTACATACTCAATAAGCTGCGGCAGGTGTTTTAACTGCGCACCGCCACCTGTTACCACTATGCCGGCAATCAGTTTTTTCTCGTAGCCTGATGATTTGATCTCGTAGTACACATGCTCTACAATTTCTTCCATACGGGCCTGGATAACAAACGCCAGGTTTTTAACAGAGATCTCCTTTGGTTCGCGACCGCGTAAACCCGGTACACAAACAATTTCGTTCTCTTTATTTTCTTCGGCAAGGGCCGATCCGAATCTTACCTTTAACTGCTCGGCTATGTTACGCATAACAGAGCATCCCTCGCGAATATCCTCAGTAACACTGTTACCGCCAAACGGTATCACGGCGGTGTGGCGAATAATACCCTCGTGGAAAATTGCCACATCTGTAGTACCGCCACCTATATCAACCAATACTACACCGGCTTCTTTTTCTTCATCGCTTAATACCGACTCAGATGATGCTAATGGCTCCAGTATAAGTTCCTGGCTTTCCAGGTTGGCTTTGGTAACGCATTTAACAATATTTTTTATTGCTGTAACCTGGCCCGATATGATGTGGAAGTTGGCTTCCAAACGCACGCCGGCCATACCAATCGGGTCTTTTACGCCCGGCTCATTATCAACAGTAAATTCCTGCGGCAGCACATGGATAATTTCCTCGCCCGGAGGCATTACCAGGTTGTACATATCTTCAACCAGCTTATCGATATCGCGGCGGCTAATTTCGCTGCTCAAATCCTTGCGGGTTATAAGCCCGCGGTGCTGCAAGCTTTTTATATGCTGGCCAGCTATGCCAACGTTAACTATCCTAATCTCTACATTTGATTGTGTACCCGCTACATCTACAGCCTGGGTAATACCTTGTACGGTTTTATCGATATTTGAAACCATACCACGCGTAACACCGGCCGACTCGGCCTTGCCTATACCCAAAACCTCTATCTTTCCGTTCTTGCTTCTGCGGCCCACAATAGCGCAGATCTTGGTAGTGCCTATATCAAGACCTACTACAATTGGCGAACTTTTTTCCTGTGCTGAACCCTTGTCCATATAATTACTATTTAATAGATGTCTTCTCGTTATCGGTTTTTCTTAACTGATGCTTTTGTTTTGTCATTGTCGGCCTTACCAACAGATGCATTAACTTTTGCCGGCTTATCGGCTTCCTTTTTTTGCGGTTGAGCCTGCTGCTTCACCACCCTTTTTACTTCTGCAGATATAATATCTGTTACTGCCGAATCTTGCTTTGGCTGGTTAAGCGCTTTTGCCAGCGTCGCCGAATCGGCCGACCGTGCTTTGGCTTTGGCAACTGCAGCTAATGAGTCCATATAGGTCATGTTTTTTACACCCACCACCTGATTAGCGTACTTGATGTTAATTACCTTGTAAGCATCCCAGCCAACCGTTGGAATAGCCTCTTTATAAAAAGCCTTCAGGTTATTAAATTTCAAACCCAGCGAGTCGGCATTACCCAACAATATGCGCTGGTTGCCTACGCGTGGTATCAGTTCAATTTCCTTATCCTGGTTTATAAATATCTGCTCGATCTGCGCATCCCAAAGTGAATCCTTGCGGATGAAATCGGCCGTGCGGAATATATCTCTTGCCAGCGTGGTATGCAGTGTATCTACCTTGTTGGCAAACAACTCATCAATAAACCCTGTAGCAACCAATACCCTTGCCGTAAAGTTTTGCGAAAGCGGCATTTTTAAACCATGCTCGTCAATGTAATAATCCTGATCGTAGCGGTTTATTACCCGTAGTATTGGATGGCGCTGGCTTACTTCAACTTCAATTACACCATCCATATCTACATATACCTTGGCAAACTCTATAAAAGGGTTGGCCTTAAGCCTCTTTTCAAGATCGTGTATATCTATATTTTCGATACGGCGGCCTACCAACGTGTGGCTCGTCATCTCTAAAATCTTATCCACTTCCTGCCTGTCTATAAAATACTGGTTACCCGGTATAAACACTTTTATAGCCTTGCAGACAGTTTCAGATTTCTTGATCTCGATAAAACTCATCAGCACAATTACACCGGCAAGGCTCAATGTCCAGCCCAGCCCAACTAAAACAGGTTTCCAGATACGTTTCTTAAACATGCTCCAAAGCCATTTTTAATGGTGTAACCAATTGGTCAATATCTCCGGCACCTACTGTTAGCAACAGTTCGGGCTTCTCTTGTTTTACCGTTTCAACAACCTGCTCTTTGCTTAACAGGCGTTTGCCTGCCAGCTTCATTTTACTTAAGATGGTATCACTCGTTACCCCCGGTAAAGGCAACTCGCGAGCCGGATAAATATCAAGCATCAGCAGTTCATCTGCCATATCTAACACTTCCGCAAAACCGTCGGCAAAATCGCGCGTGCGGGTAAACAAATGCGGCTGAAAAACAACAGTCAACTTTTTATCAGGAAACAACGTTTTTACCGATGTAATTGCAGCCCGTAATTCTTCGGGGTGATGCGCATAATCATCAATATAAACGTGCTCGCTATCGCGAACGATGTATTCGAACCTGCGCTTGATACCCTTGAATGAGCCAAGCGCCTCGCGGATGGCCTCGGCAGATACCTCGACATGCAAAGAAGCTGTAATTGCCGCGGTGGCATTTTCGATATTATGTAAACCGGCAATACCCATCCTGATGTTAGCGATGCTTATTTTACCGTCGTTATAATCGAAATAAAAGCTGCCATCTTCAATGCGCACATTTTTGGCTGTTGCCTGTGCCTCATCATTCATGGCGTAGGTAAATCCTTGCAAGGGCAGTCCTTCACGGAAAATAAGTACACCACCTGGTTTTATTTGCGACGCAAAAAGCTTAAACGACTCCTCGAGTGTTGAATGATCGCCATATATATCCAGATGATCAGCATCCATTGATGTAATAATCGCAACATCCGGATGCAGTGTTAAAAACGACCTGTCGTATTCATCGGCTTCAACTACCACAATATTATTTTTACCGTAGAGCACATTGGTGTTGTAGTTTGAGCTGATGCCACCCAAAAAGGCCGAGCAATCTTTACCCGAATCCTTCAGGATGTGCGCAATCATGCCAGATGTAGTTGTTTTGCCGTGCGTACCTGCAACAGCAATAGTAAACATCCCGCGGCTGATCAGCCCTAAAACCTGCGAACGCTTATTAAGTTCAAAACCTTTATTCTTGAAATAATTCAGGATCTGCGAATCTTTAGGAACAGCAGGCGTATAAATAACCAGCGTACCTGCATCCGGCTCCTGAAAACTCATGGGAATAAATCCCGCACGATCTTCGTAAATAATGCAAATCCCTTCATTTTGCAGATCCATTGTTAAAGGTGTTTGCGTTTTATCGTACCCGCATACAACGCAACCCAAATGGTGGAAATAGCGCGCCAGGCCGCTCATGCCTATGCCGCCTACACCCACCAGGTAAACTCGTTGTATGTTGTTTAGTTCCATATTTAGTGAATGGTTGATTGGGTTTATCAGTGAGTAGTTACTACTGCTCTTACCTTATTCAACTTTCTTTATTTTATTCTATCTTTCATTACCAATAACTAACGTTTAAAAAAGGCTATCCCCGCCAACAGGCAAGGGATTAGCCTATTCAATTGTTGATTGTTATTTGGATAACCTCTTTTGCAATAACTTCATCAGCATCCGGCAGGGCCAGCTTACCAATATTATTGCCTAATTTTTTTTGCAAATCGTTATCATTTAAAAGTTCAAGCGCTTTGTCAACCAGCTTAGCCTCTGCATCCCTGTCCGCTACAAATATGGCAGCGGCTTCTTCAATTAAAGCCAATGCATTTTTGGTTTGGTGATCTTCGGCCACGTTTGGTGATGGCACCAATATTACCGGCTTCTTTATTACGCAAAGCTCGGCAATGGTGCCAGCCCCTGCCCTTGATATAATGAGATCTGCGGCAGCGTAAGCAAGGTCCATGCGGCTTAAAAATTCAACTACACAAATGTTAGGGTGTAAATTATCACCCAGTTGTTCCTTTATGCTTTTGTAATAAAACTTTCCTGTTTGCCATATTACCTGCACATCGGCAGCTATGATCTTATCAAGGCTTGCCAGTATGCTGTTGTTTAATGTGCGCGCACCCAGGCTGCCACCGGTTATTAATATCGTTTTCTTAAAGGTTGAAAGCTTGAACAGCTCAAGCGCCTGCATGTGCTTACCAGCAATATTTACCGACTCGCGCCTAATTGGATTACCTGTTTTGATGATCCTGTCGAACGGGAAAAATTTCTCCATCCCGTCAAAAGCAACGCAGATTTTATCGGCCTTTTTACCCAACCATTTATTGGTTACACCCGCATAGGAATTTTGCTCCTGTATAAGCGTTGGTATACCCTTTAAAGATGCTGCATATAACAACGGGCCCGAAGCATAGCCACCCACACCAACAGCAGCATCGGGCTTAAACTCCTTAATGATTTGCAGTGCACGGCGAACGCTCTTAAGCAACTTTATTGGAAACATGATGTTCTTCCAAATGGAATTGCGTTGAATGCCTTGTATTTCCAGCCCTATAATTTTATAACCTGCCGCAGGCACTTTTTCCATTTCCATACGGCCGCTTGCACCCACAAACAATATCTCGGTAGCCGGATCAAGCTTTTTTAAAGCATTGGCAATAGCAATAGCCGGGAATATGTGCCCGCCTGTACCGCCTCCGCTTATAATGATTCTTTTTCCTCTGTTAACCGATTCCATTACTTATTACTTCTGTCTTGACTCTTGTTTCTTGACTCTCGCTTCTGTTATTGTGATACTGTTCTTATTTCGCCAACTACTACCTTCCTTGGTTCATCTATATCGCGACTTACAGATAGTATGATACCGAAGGCCACACTTGTAAATAATATTGATGTACCACCCATACTTACCAATGGCAAAGGCACACCCGTTACCGGGCCCAAACCAACTGCTACAGCCATATTTGCAAACGCCTGTATAGTTAGGCTGAAGCTTAAGCCGGCCGCCAGCAGCGCGCCGAAAGCTTTTGGTGCCTTGGTTACAATTTTAATACATCGGTAAAGTAAAAACAGGTAGACGCCCACTAATGCAAAGCCACCTACTAAACCATATTCTTCAATAATAGTTGCGTAAATAAAATCCGAATATGGGTGTGGTAAATAATTACGCTCCGTGCTGTTGCCGGGGCCTTTTCCAAATACGCCACCTGTTGCTATGGCAATTTTTGAATGGTCGGACTGGAAAGATTTATCCTTGTTGGCCAGTTCGGGGTGCATAAATGTGTGGATACGCGATACGTATGTTTTACGGCGCGGACCAAGGAAGATAACACCCGAAAGCAAGATCATACCGGCGGCACATACCACAGCAATTTGTTTGATGCTGATACGACCGATAATTAACAACAAAATGCTTACGCCAAACAGCATCAGCGCTGTTGAAAGGTTTGCTAACGCAATAAGTATAAACACCACGCACACCGAACCCATAATTGGAATGAATGACTGCTTAACATCCTTTATGTTTTCTTGTTTGCGCGATAATGTTCGTGCCAGATAGGTTATCAAAGCAAGCTTAGCCAAATCCGATGTCTGGAAGGTTAAACCTGTACCCGGTATAGCTATCCAGCGGCTGGCATCGTTTACGTGGTTACCAAATATGAGCGTATAAAGCAACAGCGGGATAGTAACCACCATTAATATTTTACTGATACCGGCATAATAACGGTAATCGAGCTTGTGCGAAATATACATCAGCGCAATACCGCCCAAAATCATCGCCATGTGCTTTACCAAATAGCTTTCATTGGCTTTGCCTTGCTTGTAGGCAAGCGTACCTGTTGAGCTGTAAACGGCTAATAACGACAAAACAGATAGCAATATAACGATAAGCCAGATCCAACGGTCGCCTTTCAAATTGCCGAGCAGACGGCCCAAGGCTCCCTGAAGAGGAAGCTTTTGTGTAGCACTTTCATTTGCCTGCATTTCCATTTTCTACTTTATAAATATTTTATCAATTGTATTATTGTTTTCTTACTCAATTGTTTCCTGTCTCCCTTTACGGGATTGGGAACTTGGTTATAATTCTTTTACAGCATCTTTAAATTGCTGGCCCCTGTCTTCGTAATTTTTAAACAGATCGAAGCTGGCACACGCCGGCGACAACAACACCGTATCGCCCTTTTCGGCTAAGTGATATGCCACCTGTGCAGCTTCTGACGCTGATGCAGTATTTACAATAATCTCCACATCATCTTCAAAAGCGTCGTGAATACGCTTGTTATCTTTACCAAGGCACACAATCGCTTTCACTTTTTGCTTTACCAAAGAGCGCAGCATGCTGTAATCATTTCCCTTATCAACGCCACCAAGTATCAGCACAACATCAGATGTCATGCTTTCGAGCGCATACCAGGTAGAGTTTACGTTGGTAGCTTTAGAGTCGTTGATGAAGCTGATGCCGGATATTTTAGCAACAAATTCAAGCCTGTGCTCAATATTGCGAAAGTTACCCATGCTCTCTCTCATCGTTTCGTTGCGCAGTTCAAGCACCTTGGCAACAATACCTGATGCCATAGAGTTGTAGATGTTGTGCTTGCCTTGCAGGGCCAGTTCGTTAATTGACATTTGAAAATGTTGTTGATGTACGTTTATAATTAGGTTGTCATGATCAAGGTATGCACCCTGGTCAATCATCTTTTCAATTGAACACGGCAGCTGTTGTGCCGCTATGTTTTGGCCTTGCATGGCCTTTATTGTTTCCGCATCATCTGCGCAAAAAATAAAATGGTCGGTCGCAGTTTGGTTTTGCGTTATGCGCATTTTTGATGCTGCGTAGTTTTCCAGTTTATAGTCATACCTGTCTAAATGATCAGCCGTAATATTCAGCAATACCGATATATCTGCCCTAAACTGATACATATTGTCCAGCATAAAGCTGCTTATCTCAAGCACGTAATATTCAAACTTTTCGGTTGCTACCTGGTAGGCAAAGCTTTTACCAATGTTACCGGCAAGGCCTACGTTTAAGCCTGCATTTTTCAGGATATGATAAGTTAGGCTGCTGGTTGTTGTTTTACCATTTGAGCCTGTGATGCATATCATTTTGGCATTGGTGTATCTGCCTGCAAATTCAATCTCGGATATTACTGCTGTGCCTTGCGCTATCAGCTTTTGAATAATTGGCGCCTTATCAGGAATACCGGGGCTTTTCACTACCTCTGCTGCGTTTAAAATCTCCGCTTCGGTATGGCCACCTTCTTCAAACCTGATATTCCACTCTACCAATTGGTTTTTGTACTTATCAGCTAACTGCCCAAAGTCCGATAAGAAAACATCATAGCCTTGCTGTCTAGCAAGGTATGCAGCACCCACACCACTTTCACCTCCGCCTAACACAACTAAACGCGCAGCCCCGTCCGCCCCCTGAAGGGGGAACTTTTGAGTGTCTGTTGTTTTAGCTGTATTCATTATCTTTTATTGTATTTATTCTTTTATTATTCTCCACTTCCCCCTTCAGGGGTTAGGGACTTTAATTAAGCTCCTATCTTAGCTTCAACGTTATCACCGTTATGATGGCCAGGAAAATGCAAATGATCCAAAACCGGGTAACGATCTTTGATTCGTGGAAACCCTTCTTTTGATAGTGATGGTGCAGCGGCGCCATCAGGAAAACCCTGCGTCCTTCGCCAAACCTCTTCTTGGTAAACTTAAACCAACCCACCTGCAGAATGACCGACATATTTTCGACCACAAAAATGCCGCACAGTACAGGTATCAATAGCTCTTTACGTATTACAATAGCAAACACGGCTATGATACCGCCAATTGCTAAACTGCCCGTATCGCCCATAAAAACCTGCGCCGGGTAGGAGTTGTACCACAAAAAGCCTACACACGCCCCTACAAATGCACCCGCGAAAATCACCAGCTCACCTGTGTTAGGGATATACATAATGTTCAGATAATCGGCCATCAGCGTGTTACCCGATACATATGCAAGTATTGCCAACGTTAAGCCGATAATACCCGATGTGCCTGTTGCCAAGCCATCAATACCATCTGTAAGGTTTGCACCGTTGGATATGAACGTGATGATGATGATCACAAAAAACATGAATACCAGCAGCGAGTAATGCTCATAACCCGGGCCTATGAACTTTAATACCTTGCCGTAATCAAACTCATTGTTTTTATAAAATGGCATGGTAGTTTTAGTACTACGGATATCCTGCGTATAAACAGGCTTGTCGCCACGCATATGGAAATCTACCGGCACATCATACTTAACAGGCAGTTTTACTTCCTGGCGCATGGTAATGCTGGTGTTGAAGTACATTGTCCAGCCGATAAAAAGTGCCAAACCTACCTGACCAGTTATCTTAAATCTTCCTGCAAGGCCTTCTTTGTTCTTTTTAAATACTTTAATGTAATCATCTAAAAAGCCAATACCACCAAGCCATATGGTAGTTACCAGCATCATAATGATGTAGATATTATCGAGCCTTGCAAATAATAGCGTTGGCACCAATATGCCCGCCAGGATGATGATACCACCCATTGTTGGCGTACCTGATTTTTGCATTTGCCCTTCCAGCCCAAGATTACGCACTGTTTCGCCTACCTGCTTAAAGCGCAAATAATCAATCATGCGGCGGCCAAATACCGTAGTTACCAGCAACGATACAATTACAGCCATAGCCATGCGGAATGTAAGGTACTGGAACACCCCCAAACCCGGTATGGTATAGTTTTTATTTAAATAGCTGAATAGGTAATATAGCATGCGTTGTATTTTGATGCACTATCAGTTCAAATCCTTAAAGCGCGTTTGCAATTCTTCCATATCGTCGAAATGGTTCTTTACGCCGTTTATCTCCTGGTATTTCTCGTGGCCTTTGCCGGCAAGCAAAATAATATCCCCCGGTTGTGCAAGCATGCAAGCGGTTTTAATCGCTTCCCTTCTATCAACTATGCTTAGCGTATGGCGTTTAAAGGCTGGGTCGACACCTTCTTCCATTTCCTTGATGATCTGGGCCGGGTCTTCCGTACGAGGGTTGTCAGACGTTAATATCACTTTGTCGCTCCACTCGCAAGCCGTGCGGGCCATAACCGGTCGCTTTGTTTTATCCCTGTCACCACCACAGCCAAGTATGGTAATCACCTTTTCGTTACCCTTACGGATGTCATGGATAGTGCTCAACACGTTCTGCACAGCATCGGGGGTATGGGCGTAATCAACAATACCTATTACTTTATTAGGGGCAACTATGTATTCAAACCTGCCTTCGGCACCGGTAAGCTTACTCAGGCTAACCAATACTTTTGATTTATCCTGATCAAGCAGCATAGCTGCCGAGTATACCGCCAACAAATTATAGGCGTTAAATGTGCCTACCAGTTTAAACCATACCTCCTCGCTATCAATATTCAGCAGCAAACCGCCAAACTGATTCTCGATGATGCGTGCACGGTAATCGGCCATGTTTTTTAAACCGTATGATTTGCGGTGCGCCGCGGTATTCTGCAACATTACGTTACCGTTTTTATCATCGGCGTTGGTTAACGCAAAAGCGTTTTTAGGCAAGCCATCAAAGAACGCCTTTTTAGCTTTTAAATAGCTATCAAAGGTTTTATGGTAATCAAGATGATCGTGCGTAAGATTGGTAAATATTGCACCCGAAAACTTTAATCCGTCAATACGGTGTTGAGCCACAGCGTGCGAGCTTACCTCCATAAAGCAATAGTCGCAACCCTCGTTAACCATATCAGCCAGCAAACTGTTAAGTGCTACCGGATCTGGCGTGGTATGGGTTGACGGAATAATGCGACCATTAACCTGATTCTCTACGGTAGATAACAGGCCGCACTTGTAGCCCATATCTATAAACAACTTATATAACAAGGTAGCTACGGTGGTTTTACCGTTGGTACCTGTAACACCAACAAGTTTTAAGTTGGTTGATGGATTTTCATAAAAATTAGCGGCTATTGTTGCCAGCGCCTTTGCCGAATCGGCCACCATTAAAAAGTCGGCTTCGGCAGCTGTATGGGCAGGTAGCTCTTCGCAGATAATGGCTATGGCGCCATCCTTAACAGCTTGTTCAATATAATCGTGGCCATCTACAGCAGTACCCTTAACGGCTACAAACATGCAGCCGGGCACTACCTTGCGCGAATCGAACACAACGGCAGATATCTCTACATCGGCACTACCTTGTAACTCGGTAAAGGCTAAGCCATCAATTATATCGCTTAAATATCTCATTGCAGTTCTATTGTTATTTTTGAACCTTTAGGTATCGCACTGCCACCCGTTACAGATTGCGAAGCAACAACACCACTACCAACTACTTTAACTTTATAACCCGCATTTCCCATTACATACAGTGCATCGCTTAGGCCCATGCCTGTAACATTTGGCACCGTACCGGCCTTAACTTTATTTTCCTCGAACGAAAGACCGTTGCTGGTATCAACACCTACCGGAGTTACTGATGCATACAATGGCTTCAAACCCAATTTATCGTAAGCTTTCTTCAACGCCTTGCTGTTGCCTTGTTTTGCTTTAGGCATAGTAGTGTTACCAATAAGACGTTCGGGCGCGCGTTTCAATTCAAGGTCGCTTGCAAATATCTTATCAGCCACCTCCCTGAAAACCGGGCCCGATACCGTTGCACCGTAGTATGCGCCTTTAGGATCGTTAATTACAACGATCATGGAATACTTAGGCTTTTCAGCAGGGAAGTATCCAACAAACGATGCCTGGTATTGCCTTTTGCCGCGGTAGCCACGGTTACCGTCGGCCACTTGTGCGGTACCTGTTTTACCTGCAATTTTATAAAGCGGATTATAAACAATTTGCTTACCGCTACCCTCGGTAACCACACCCTCAAGCATCTTTTTCATTTTGCTCAGCGTAACGTCCGAGCAGATCTTATCATTAATAACGCGTGCTTTAAATTGCTCGACAGTATTACCTAAACGGCGAATTTCGCGCACAAAAATTGGCGCTACGTACTTACCGTTATTGGCTACCGCATTGTAAAACGAAAGCATTTTAAGCGGCGTTAGCTGCATCTCGTAACCATAAGCCATTTGCGGCAGGGTCATTTTTTTGTTCCAGCTGCGGTTCTTTGGGTTTTTCACTACAGGCTGCGCTTCGCCGGGGATTTGCAAACCCATTTTTTCGTTCAGATGCCAATCATACAAATGGTCTGTAAACCTTGATTGATTTTCCCCGTAATGTATATTTATCAGTTTCGCAATGGCGGCGTTAGACGATTCTTCAAAAGCTTTCTTAGCTGTTACCGTTTC
Organism: Mucilaginibacter pallidiroseus; assembly: GCF_007846085.1. Lineage (GTDB taxonomy): Bacteria > Bacteroidota > Bacteroidia > Sphingobacteriales > Sphingobacteriaceae > Mucilaginibacter > Mucilaginibacter pallidiroseus. Next base: position 176,660 of record NZ_VOEJ01000004.1, on the reverse strand, counting down.
AATTTTAGGGTGCGAGTCGGTTATCAGCTTGCCTGGTATCTGGTAATAGCCCGTACCAATCATGGTGTTGGTATCTATTAGCTTATCCTCAATTAGCGCCATGTATGATGCCAGCTTGAAGGTAGAACCCGGATCCTGGTTACCGGCAATGGCGTAATTGAATTTCTCTTTATAGATTCCCTCTTCAACCTTCGAAAAATTGGCCACTGCCCTTATCTCGCCGGTTTCAACTTCCATCACAATAACGGCACCGTGATCTGCATGGCTTTTAATCAACTGCTTTTCAAGCGCGCTTTGTGCAAGGTCCTGCATGTTGATGTCTATGGTAGATATAATATCAGCACCCTCTTTAGGTGCAATCTCATCTTCCTCATTAACAGGCATCCAAACCCCACCTGCTATGCGCTGCTCCAGGCGTTTGCCACTTTCGCCATTTATGTAGCTGGCGTAAGCACCTTCCAAACCAACTGCGTTGGCTACGTTATCATTTTTATACCCTATGGTACGCGCAGCCAGCGAACGGAAAGGTAGTATGCGTTTGTTTTGCTGGACCACTATTAAACCGCCCTTGTACTTACCCAGGTTAAATACGGGGAACTTGCGTATTTGCTTCAACTCGTTATAAGTAACCCTGCGGCGCACCAACTGATAACGTGAACTGTCTTTACGGGCCTCACGAAACATTCTTGAATACTCGCGTGCGGTTTTATCTTTATAAACCTGGGCCAACTTCATTGACAAGGAATCGATCTTTTCATCGAACACCTTTTCATCTGCAATACCGCCCGCAAGCATATCCATACGCAACTCGTATTCGGGTACCGACGTTGCCAGCAAACTGCCATCAACCGCAAAGATATTCCCCCTTGCAGCTTCGATATTTTTGTAACGGGTAGACATGGTTTTGGCCATCGCCTTCCATTTGTCGCCTTGCGCAAACTGCACACGGCACAGCTGGAATATAACAGCTGCCGCAAACAGCAATATCAACCCGAAGGCGATATATACTCTTAACAATATGTTAGTTCTTATGCTCATTACTGTGCATCCTCCTTTACAGTTATCTTTTGCGGAGGCTCCTCGGCCGTACGGATACCCAAAGTATCGGCACGCTTGGCAACCTCGGTTAAAGTACTCTTAAATGCAAGTTCGGCTTTGCTGCTTTTATATTCCCAGCTCAGCTCCTTAACTTCTTTGCTTATTTTATCAATATCACGTATGTTTTGCTCAGACATGTGCCTGTTGCCTATATAAAGCATACCCAAAAAGGCCAGGTACAATACAAACGGCAATGCGCGGGTAGCATCATCAGTGCTGATGGCGCCTTTGGTAAGCAGTTTCACAAAAAAATTGTCAGAAAAATCGCGGCGCGGTTTTTCTTCTACAACAATCTCCTGTTCTACTACTTCTTCTTCCTGAATTTCTGTACGTAAACGATTGGTCATCTCTTAACAGCTATTCTTAATTTAGCACTGCGTGCACGGTTATTATCTTTTATCTCGTCTTCGGTAGCGGTAATTGCACCCCTGCTAACAGCATCAAAAGGGCGGTTATCGTTCCCGTAAATATCTTTTTCCAACTCGCCGCTGAACTTACCTTTGGCAATGAAATTTTTTACCAACCTGTCTTCAAGTGAATGGTATGACATTACCACCAGCCTGCCGCCGGGTGCCAGCACATCAGCACTTTGGTTTAAAAAATCTTTTAGCGCCTCCAACTCCTGGTTAACCTCGATACGCAGCGCCTGGAAAACCTGCGCCAGATATTTATTCTCTTTCCCTCTCGGGATAAGATTGCTGATCGCATTTTTAAGATCGGCCACCGTATTTATAGGCCCGTTCAACCTGGCAGTTACAATGGTTTTGGCAAGTGATTTGGCATTTTGTATTTCGCCGTACATGCCGAAAATCCTGTGCAGATCAGCCTCAGCATAATTGTTTACCACCTCTTTGGCACTCAGGTCTGATGCCTGATTCATGCGCATATCCAGCTCCGCATCAAAACGGATAGAAAAACCACGATCAGCCTCATCAAACTGATGCGATGACACACCAAGATCAGCAAGGATACCATCAACCGGCACCGCATCATGTAAACGACTAAAGTTTTTGAGATATCGAAAGTTTTGGTCGACAAACACAAAGCGCTCATCATCTATCACGTTACGCTGAGCATCAGCATCCTGATCAAAAGCCAGCAAACGCCCGCCTTCGCCCAGGTGTTTCATAATTTCGCGCGAGTGACCGCCGCCGCCAAAGGTAACATCAACGTAAGTACCATCAGCCTTAATATTTAAAGCCTCAATACATTCCTGAAGCATTACGGGTACGTGGTAATTACTCATCACGCCCCCTCCCTTTGTTACCCATAACCAATTCGGCCAGTTCGGCAAAATTCTCGGGCTCGTTATTAATCATTTCCTGGTGCGCAGCCTTATCCCAAACCTCAATCTTGTTAAGCATACAGGTTAACACTACATCGCCGGTAATGCCTGCATAGTCCAAAAGATTTTTTGGCAAGTTTACCCTGCCTGCGGTATCAGGTTGCAAATTCGTCGCGCCGGCGGTAAAATATCTCACAAACTTGATGCTATTCCTATCGTATTCGTTAAGTTTGCTCAGTTCGTCAAGCTTCTTATCCCATTCCTTTTTGGTGTAAATAACAAGATACTTTTCAAGACCGCGGTTGATCACAAGGCCCTCATTGTCAGCTTCAGGAAGCTGCTTTTTGAGGCCTGCAGGGATCATCATCCGCCCCTTGGCATCCAGTTTACATTCAAATTCTCCGGTTAGATAAGACATTATAGCGCGTCGGCAATTTTTGTAACGTAAAAGTAAATTACTTTTACCACTTTTTACCACTTTTTACCACCAAAAAGTTATCAACAATTTTTTGGATGCTTCTTCGTTGCGTAAAGCCTTATAAATTATAGCTTTACGGCCATAAATCACCGTCCCAATTAATGCTATGATTATCGTAATACAATGCACCGACCGCGTAGGCCTTGTAGCCACCATTTCGAGCCTTTTGGCCAAGCACCAACTTAATATAATAAGCATGCATGAGCATGTGGACAACGACGCCCGTTTGTTTTTTATGCGTGTTGACGTGGAGGGTACAATTGATGCGTTCACGCTTAAAAATGAGCTCGGTAAAGTACTGCCCGATGGTGCATCTATCAAGACAAATCCCGTCGCTTTAAAAAAGATAATAGTGCTGGTAACCAAGGAGTACCATTGCCTTGCAGATATATTGGTACGTAATTATTTTGGCACACTGGGGGCGCAGGTGCAATGCGTTATTGGCAACCATAACACCCTGCAGGATATATGCAAACGTTTCGATATCCCATTCCATTTAGCGGAGGCAGGCAGCGACAAAAATGCATTTGAACAAGATGTAAAAAGCCTGATAGCTCAGTACGATTTTGACTACCTGGTGCTGGCAAAATTTATGCGGATATTATCGCCCGGTTTTGTAGGTAGTTTCCCAATGCAGATTATCAATATACACCACTCCTTTTTACCCGCATTTGCTGGTGCCAACCCCTACCGACAGGCACACGAACGCGGTGTAAAACTGATTGGCGCTACCGCCCATTATGTTACCAACGAATTGGATGAAGGGCCAATAATAGCCCAGCAAATTATCCCAGCCAACCACTCGCTCACCGTTAAAGATATGGTAAAAGCGGGAAAAGAAATTGAAACGGCAGTTTTGGCAAAAGCCCTGAAGCTGGTTTTTGATGATAGAGTGTTTGTTTACAAAAATAAGACGGTGGTGCTGGAGTAGTGCGCTCGGTTATTGTAGGTACAAAAGTGAGAAATGAATGCGCTAAGTATGTCATTGCGAGCGACAGCGTGGCAATCCCGTCGTTGGCATTAATTACGAGGAGATTGCCACGTCACTCCGCTCCTCGCAATGACACGGGCTTTACACCTATTACTTCCAGATAGATTTTAGTGGCGACACTTCCATGTTCTCAACCTTCATGTCCTTGGCCTCAACTTTTAGATGGGTGTAGGGCGCTTTAGGAAAAAACACGCTCGTCAAATTACTCAACCCGCCATCGGCAAAAAGCTCTATGGATGAGGCATCTACCACTAATTTTAAATCAGAATTTAAAGCTGATGAAATGCGCGGAGCATAAGCTACACCTGCAAATTGCTTGCTGAAGCTATTATCGCCCGCTTTGCTGCGATCGATATAGTAACGTGTTTTAGCTGCATCATAGCCTATCACTAATTCCTCACCTGCATCATTTGCTAACACCAACTTATAATCCCTTAATTGTGGGGTGGTAAAATGCAGGGTAAATTGTGCAGGACTTTGCTTAATTACCTGAAATACGTCTGCACCTGGTGTTAGCTGATTTCCATCAACCTTTTCAGTTTGCATTGCCAAATTACCCAATTCCTTAACCGGCGTTGATGCCAGGAAGACACGCCCCTTGTTTGAAAGCAATGAAAGTTCGCGCGGAATAGTCATGGCATTGCGCCAGTTTTTTGTTGGCACCTGGTTGGCGTAAAGCCAATTACCCATCCAACCCAAAAATATTTTACGATCGCCGGTACCGCCAAATGTTACGCCGGCATAATCATCCGGCCCGTAGTCTATCCAGCGGGTTTGGCTGTCTAATGGTGTAAATTTATTACCATCAAAATTACCTACAAAGTATTGCGTGGCCGAGCCACCGTTTGGCCCTCCAGGGTTAATGCTTACCAGCAATACCCAATATTGTTTGCCGTTTAGTTTTAGCGATATCAGATCGGGACATTCCCATACGCCGCCGTGGCCGCCAAGCTTTTCGCCGAACTCGCTTTCCTTTTTCCAGTTTTTAAGGTTAGCAGACGAATAGAAAGTTATCCTGTCTTTAGTGGCCAAACTCATTAACCATTTATTTTGCGGTGCGTACCAAAACACCTTTGGATCACGAAAATCTTTTATGCCCGGATTTTTGAGCACAGGGTTATTGGCATACTTGGTCCAGGTTTGGCCTTCGTCCAAACTGTAAGCTATACTCTGGTTTTGATAAGTGCTTGATCCGCTTTTTTCACCCTTTGGGTCGTGATGAGTAAATATGGCCACCAAAGGTGTTTTGCCACCCTCACCCAAACCCGAGGTATTTTTTTCGTCGGCTACAATACTGCCGCTGAAGATATAACCCAAGCTATCAGGATACAACGCAATAGGCTGTTGTTTCCAGGTAACTAAATCTTTACTGGTTGCGTGCCCCCAGTGCATTGGCCCCCAAACCGTTGAGTCCGGATAATGCTGATAGAATAGATGGTAAGTACCGTTATGCAATATCAACCCATTTGGGTCATTAGTCCACTTTGCCTTTGGCGACCAGTGCGCCTGCAACCTGTATTGCTCGTTATAGGCACTATCGGCATTTACGACATTAGCAGTATCCTTGCCGGCTTCAGCGGTTGATTTGCCAGATTGCTTGCAGGCAGCAAATGCTATTAACGATAAAGCAGCAATAATGATGTGGCGTGGTTTCATAACTTAAGGTTTGTATAAAGCTACCGTTATTAAAACACAACTTTTGTATCGCCCGAAATAATTTTAACGTGGCAATTGCAACCACCTGATATTTTATAAACAACCGTTTTTGTACGACCGTCGGCAGTCGTCGCAACCACTTCAACATCATCGCCGGTTGTAGATAGTTCCTTTTTTTGTTGGCATCCGTTACAATCACATAATTACCGGATGCAGGAGCATCGTTGTTTGCAACGATTGGTTGATTTGTTCGCTTATTAGTAATCGTTACGTTTTTAACCGCTACGGCATTGCCTGCTCCGTCAACAAATTGCAGTCCCAGCGTAGCAAACTCCATGGTGCACATTTGGTTTGTTGGACAACCTTCACTGTTTAGCTTTTTACTGCAAGCGCTTAACGTAACGGCAATTGCAAGGGCAAAGAATAGTTTAAATATGTTAGCGCTTATCATACGGATTTTTTTGTTTGTAAGCCCTATTAACAAGCTTTGTCCTAAAATGTTGAAGGCATAAAACAAAAGAGGCTGTTCTGCTGATGAGAACAACCTCTTTGAAACTTGAATTGCAAGTTAATTCTTACAGGCTCAGACTGACTCCACGATCTATCGGCTTGTCGCTTTTATTTAGTACCGCTTCCGGTTTTTAATCTGGCTATTTCGCTCTTTAGGTTTTCAATTTCAACCTGCTGATCTTTAACAGCAGCTACTAACAAAGGAACCAGTTTCTCCAATTCCACGTTTGCAGTGGACACTGATCTTTGATTGTTTTTACCGGCGCGGTACCAGTTGTTTTGCATACTTACCGCGGCAGGCACAACTTGTTTTAATTCGTCGGCATTAAAGCCGTATTGCAGGCCCGAGGGTAAATTTAGTTGCTTGTTAGCATCCTTATTGTACTCAAACGTTATGGGCTGCAACCGCGACAGATAGCTTACAGCATTGGTAACAGGTGCGGTGTTCTTCTTAAGATTGCTGTCGCTGATTTGCTGTGCACTTGCTGTATTTGATATAGCGATTAATGAACCAATCGCGAAAAATGATAATAGGATTTGACCTTTAGTTGTCATGACTAATTTAAAATTTAAATAAAACAATGTAACGTCGCCTCAAGCAACGCGTATTCAGGATTAAAAGTGGTTATTACGCCAGTTGATTGGGCGGAGGGGTGGGTACGGGCGTAACCCAGCCTAAATGATGGTTGTTTTGCTCATCGGCATAACCTACAGGGCTGCAGGTAATACATTGGGGCGTTACATCTATGTATAAGTGAGTAAAAAAATATTCCTGGAAATTGATCTCCTTTTCAGACCGCTCTGGCGCATCCTCGTCGTCGTTTGCGGTATTAGTAATCTGCAAGGCTATAACATCATCATCAGGGAAGAACATCGACAAAACACCTGCGCCAGAATTTTGGAGCACCGTAATGGTACAAACCAAAACAAAAAGGTATTTTAAGATTAAATGCTTCATTGACAGTTATTCTGTGTGCAAACTTATTAATTATTTAACCCCTTGCAAGCAAAATTTGTTTTATGAGACAGATGTTACAAAAGCTGGTTAAATTCCAACCGCTCGCCGTCGGGACCCAGAATGTTGAAGTACTTGCAGCCCCGCTCCCAAAATTGTAAAAACTTTGGCTCAGGTTCCTGGATATTAAAGCCTGCCTGTTTTAAAATGGCAAATGCTGCATCTATGTCCGGCACATCAAAAGCAACATGATCGATATGGCCATTACCCCGTAAGCGGATCTCGGTAAGGCCGCTTTCCGGTAGTTGATAAAGTTCTATGATGATTGCGCCGCGCTTCATCATTACACAGGTTCCTGGCTCGCCTTTTTCATCGAACGTGGCCTGCATTACGTTGGCGAAGCCCAAAGCCTCATAAAAGGCTTGCGAGTTTTTAATGTTTGTTACCGGAATACCAATGTGTTGTATGGCGTTTATCTGTAAATTTTCGGCGTTATACATGGGGTGTTTGATTTTACTCACTAAGAAAATACTCGCAGCAATTCAATTTAAAGAGGACACTATTTAAAATCTTCAAATTTCAAGGTATTAAAATCTTCCAAAGCTACCTTTGGCTTAATATATCTTTCGTTAGGAGTAGATAACATCTGCTTTTCTTCTCCTGATGCAAAACCTAATTTATAACCAATATTGTCTTCAGTTGTTAAAAACACATTGTCGTAATCTTTGTCATCTTCTGCCAAAAATAGCATCACCTTTTTATTTGCACTTTCCCTGGTAACCCACTCATCCGTTGACTTTGTAGTTGCCCATGCACGTACCTTGCCTGCCCATGCAATATCAGTTGGGTACCCTAAAAAATTTACGGCAAAGCAAAATGTCATAAAATCAATGTCATACGGAAATGTAACTGCATACTTTCCCTGCGAAATTTGACAAAGCCTCGGCAGCGCAGCAAAGTCACTTTCATTATACAGCTCGCAAAATTTAATTAAGGCACGCCTCAAATCATCATGCTGAACGTTTTCTACCATGATAATCTTATCATTGTCGCGCTTAATTGTTGGTAGTTTATCGTCGGAGGGTCGCGATTTGCTACCCTTTAAGATTAGGCCAGGTAAAAAACGCCAAATGACAAAACCTGCTATTAAAAAAACTACTGTGATAATTACAAACTTCATTTAAAACCCACTATTATGGTTATCCTATAAAAATTAAGACTCGAGCTACAGGCATCGGAACTCCGCAATGAATGTAAAGTAAGCAGTAGTGCTAAAGCACGCTTTATAAATATTTCATCGCATTGCATTAATCTCAAAACCAACGAGCCCTTACATAACCCTAACCTTTAAAAAGCTTTGCTGACCTTTTGAGCTGTACACTCGATGCGTGGCTTTCTTAAAGTCGGTGTCTTTGGCTTTCATGATGTCCTGAAATTGTTGGGTATTCCTGTCAATAAGCGGGAACCAGGTACTTTGGATCTGCACCATAATGCGATGCCCTTTTTTAAACGTATGCAGCACATCCTGTAATTCAAAATTTACCGGGGTTACTTTGCCCGGCGTAAAAGGCTCCGGCTTTTCAAAGCTGTTGCGGTATTTGCCTCGCATGGCCTCGCTGCGCACCATTTGCTGGTAACCGGGCATTTGCACACCCTTACCGGTAAATTTATTAGCCGTTGCGGTGTCGGGGTAATCGTCGAGTACTTTTACTATCCAGTCGGCATCGGTGCCTGTGGTGCTTACTTTTAAGTTGGCCCATATATTCCCTGCAAGCGTGATGTCTTTATCCAGCACATCGGTTTGATAAGTCAAAACATCAGGGCGCTTTTGAGCAAAACGCTGGTCGGCTGTCATGTATTCGCGCTTCATATCAAAGTCGATACCGTCTATAAACGGCACCGGGTTCATTGGGTCGGATACAAACTCTGTATAATCGGCTTTGGCTTGCTTAGGTGCTTCGAATGATAATTTTCCACCCGGAAGCAAATACAGGTTTTGTTCTTTCGCATCAACCGGAGGCCATTGCTTATAAGTTTTCCATTGATTAACACCCGTTTGAAAGGTGTTTACATTGGGCAGATCAAGCGGCGTACCCTTCAGGTAATGGCTAAAAAAAGCAAACTCGATATTCTCCCTGTACATTGGACCGGTAGGCCCGCCAAAATCTAAATCGCCCAGGTGGTCGCCGTTGCCACGTGCCCAGCCGCCGTGCACCCAAGGCCCCATTGCAAAGTAAACAGGTGTCTTGGGATTTTTTTGAACCAGCACTTTATACGTATTTATAGCGCCGTACAAATCCTCGGCATCGTACCATCCACCGGTAACCAGGGTTGGCGTTTTAATATCATGCAAATGGGTAAGCATATTGCGATCCTGCCAGTGCTTATCATAGTTTGGATGATCCATCATTTCGTTCCACAAGCGGATGGTATCCTTAAAGTATTTTACATTGCTGTTGCGCATGCTGCCCATATCCAAAAAAAACTTATAACCATCTTCGGTACCCGGATTAAACCTGCCGCCCCTGCGCTGCGTTGGCTTATCATCCTGCCTGTTGGTAAAGCCTGGATAGAAACCAAAATTGGCCACTAACATAAATGCACCGTTATGAAAAGCATCGTCACGATACAGGTCGGCAATTGGTGCCTGCGGAGATGCTGCCGCTAAAGCAGGATGACGGCTCAGCAAGGCAGTTGTGGTGTAAAAGCCGGGGTAAGATATACCCCACACGCCTACTTTGCCATTATTGTTCGGCAGGTTTTTAATGAGCCAATCTATGGTATCGTAGGTGTCGGTACCTTCATCAACATCCTTATTGGTTTTATGCACTTCCAGTTCGGGCGTCATTTCCTCATAAATACCCTCACTCATCCAACGGCCGCGTACATCCTGGTAAACAAATATGTATCCATCCTTTAAAAATAATGGCGACGGGCCAAGGCTGCTTTTATACTTGTCCGCACCGTATGGCGCTACGCTGTAGCAAGTACGATCCATCATGATCGGGTATTTCCTTGTTTGATCTTTGGGTACATACACCGATGTAAAAAGCTTTTTGCCATCGCGCATAGGCACCTGGTACTCGTACTTGGTATAGTTGTCTTTAACGTAAGCTGCATCGCCCTGCGCAAAAGAAGTTAAAGCAGAAAAGATAAAGCAGAAAGCTATCAGTAAGGATTTGTTCATGGATTTAAAAATGATGCTTTAAATGTAGCGATTAAATGCAAAAGCCGCTATGAGCATTAGTGGCATTCACAAATAAGTTACGAATGTGAGGATCTAAATAATTGCGTTCGTTTATAACGAGCGCTTAACAAGGCTTTGCGATTATATCGCAACGTTGCGTCGCAGACGCAAAACAACTATGCACTCGTCGCAGACGAGCGCAATGAAGAATGTTATCGTAAAGTCAGTGTTTTTCTTTTGATAATCTTATTCTGAAAATTCTTTAATTCTTAAAATTCGGGTTCAGACAACCATGTCATTGCGAGAAGCGCAGCGACGCGGCAACCTCATCGCGTTTATATCTGCAAGCGACGAGATTGCCGCGCTTCGCTCGCAATGACATGGAGTTTAAAACAACAAAGGCCCCGCAAATGCAGGGCCTTCATAATATATATCCGGATATCTATTATTCGTTTATTGCTTTAACACCGGGCAACTCTTTACCTTCCATATACTCAAGTAAAGCGCCACCGCCGGTTGATACATAGCTAACATCGTCAACCATATCAAACTTGGCTACTGCTGCGGCAGAGTCGCCACCACCAATAAGTGAGAATGCACCATTGTCAGTAGCTTTGGCAACCGCTTCGGCAATTGCTTTGGTACCTACCAAAAATTTCTCCATCTCAAACACACCCATCGGGCCGTTCCACAAAATGGTTTTAGACTCTTCAACCACTTTGCTGAACAAGGCAGCAGTTTCCGGGCCAATATCCAAGCCCATCCAGTCGTCTTTTATTTCGCCGGTTTTAGCAACATCAGTATTGGCATCGTTTGAGAAAGCATCCGCAATAACGTTATCCAAAGGTAAAAGCAGGTTTACGCCTTTATCTTTTGCTTTTTGTACCAGGCTAAGAGCAAGGTCAATCTTGTCCAATTCAACCAATGAGGTACCAATGTTACCACCATTTGCTTTTGCAAAGGTGTAAGCCATACCACCACCAATAATCAGATTATCTACTTTTTCAAGCAATTTCTCTATCAATAAGATCTTATCAGATACTTTTGAGCCACCCATTATCGCGGTAAATGGTTTTGCAGCGCCGTTTAATATTTTCTCGGCGTTGTTCAATTCGGCAGCCATCAGGTAACCGAAGAATTTTGCCTCAGGGAAAAACTGAGCAATGATAGCTGTTGAAGCGTGCGCACGGTGTGCTGTACCAAATGCATCGTTTACATAAATATCGCCCAGCTTTGATAGCTTTTCGGCAAAGCCAACATCACCTTTTTCTTCTTCTTTGTAAAAACGAAGGTTTTCTAATAACAATACCTCGCCTTTTTCAAGTTCTTTAGCTTTCGTTACTGCTTCTTCGCCAATGCAATCATTAGCAAACTCAACCTGCTGACCTAACAAATCCGAAAGATGAGGAACAACATGCTTTAGGCTGTATTTTTCTGTCGGGCCATCTTTTGGGCGGCCCAGGTGCGACATTAAAATAACTGCGCCACCATCCTTAAGGATTTTTTTGATTGTCGGCAAGGCTGCCGTCATACGGTTATCATCCGTGATATTATAGTTCTCGTCTAACGGAACGTTAAAGTCTACGCGGATGAGCGCCCTTTTGCCGTTAAAACTGATCTGATCAATTGTCTTCATATATACTTCGTGATGTTAAAGAATTGGCCCAAATTGGGTAAATTTATTTTAATCGGCAAAGCAAAAGTTAAAAACGTGTTCTGCTTTGCATAAAACTTCACTGTATTTTAACATACATTACATAATGCGGGCCAATGCCGGCAATGTCAAACTCGGGCGATATGATTTCAAAGCCAAGGCTGAGGTAAAATTTGGCGGCAGCCTTGCGGGCATTACACCAAACGTAATTCACTTTTTGGCCACGCAGATACGTTATAGCAAAGTTAACCAGCATGTTACCGTAACCTTTGCCCCTGTATTTATCAATGGTGGCCATCCCGCGCAGCTGGTAAGCTTTACCGTTAAAATCTTTGTACCCCTGCGGATGAAATGATGCAATGCAGGCCAGTTCCTCGCCCACATAATAACCTAAATGGAATGTCCCTTCCGCATCGTCGTTCTCGAAACGGCATTCGTCAAGGCTGAGCCTGCCTTCGCGCAAAACCTCATTACGGATAGGCAACACATCATCGGCCGTTATAAACTTTATCATGCTGGTAATTCGCTGATTTCTTCAACCAAGTCGGCCAGGCGGCTCGAGTAGCCCATTTCGTTATCATACCAGCCCACAACCTTAACCAGCCCGCCAACTATTGATGTTAGCTGCGCATCAAATATGCAACTGTGCGGATTATCCAATATATCTGTAGATACTATAGGATCTTCGGTATACTCCAACACATTTTTCATGGGCCCTTCGGCAGCTTGTTTAAAAGCATCATTGATTTCGGCAACTGTGGGCAGCTTTTTAAGGCTGCAGGTAAAGTCCGTTAATGAACCGTTCAATACAGGTACGCGGATGCCGGCCCCGCCCAATTTGCCCTCGAGGTGTGGAAATATATTGGTTATGGCTTTTGCAGCCCCTGTTGTTGTAGGGATGATGGATGCTGATGCTGCTCGGGCACGACGCAAATCTTTATGCGGTGCATCATGCAGGTTTTGGTCGCCGGTCATGGAGTGTACGGTGGTTATGTAACCGTCTTCTATACCCCAATTGTCATCCAAAATCTTAACCATGGCAGCCACGTTGTTCGTAGTACAAGATGCGTTTGACAGAATGGGCACACGCAAATCAATATCATGATCATTTACACCAAGCACTACTGTAGGTACGCTTCTATCGCCGGATGGGGCAGATATAATAACCTGTTTTGCACCCGCGGCAATATGTTTTTGAGCACCGGCAGCATCGGTAAATTTACCTGTCGACTCGATGACCAGGTCGATATCCAGATCTTTCCACGGAAGATTAGCCGGATCTTTTTCGCGGAGCACTTTAATCGTATTTCCGTTGATAATGATATTATTATCATTAGCAGACACCGTACCTTTAAAGCCACGGTGTACCGAATCATATTTAAATAAATGGGCAAGTGTTTGGGTATCGGTGAGGTCATTTATGGCAACAACCTCAATGTTGGGCTTGGTAAGTATGGTGCGCAAAAATATGCGGCCAATACGCCCAAAGCCGTTTATAGCAATCCTCATTTTAAGTATCAAATTAAAGGATGCAAAAATACTAAAATAAAAAGTTGGATTACCGCGAAGCGGCAGGTATTACTTATTGATGGCTTTCCAAAGTATGTCTTTAAGTTCGACAAGATTCTTCTGCGCTACCGAGGAAATAAAGATGTACGGAACATCCGCCGGTACTTCTTTGGCCATCTCCTGTTGCAATTCATCATCAAGCATATCGCCTTTTGTAATAGCCAGCACACGTGGTTTATGCATCAGCTCGGGATTATACTCGTTAAGCTCGTTTAACAGGATTTCGTATTCCTGTTTTATAGTACGGCTCGTATCGGCAGGTACCATAAACAGCAATACCGAGTTACGCTCGATATGGCGCAAAAAGCGGATACCTAAGCCTCTGCCCTGTGATGCACCCTCAATAATACCCGGAATATCGGCCATTACAAACGAGCGATTATCGCGATAGCTTACAATACCCAGGTTAGGCACCAATGTAGTAAATGCATAATCTGCAATCTCGGGCTTAGCGGCAGACACTACCGATAGCAAAGTGGATTTACCCGCATTTGGAAAACCTACCAAGCCAACATCAGCAAGTAATTTGAGTTCAAGTATGTTCCAATCTTCCTTACCCTCCTCACCGGGCTGCGCAAAGCGCGGCGTTTGCTGTGTAGACGAACGGAAATGCCAGTTGCCCAAGCCGCCTCGGCCACCTTTGGTTAGTATTTTGGTTTCGCCATCCTGGCTTATCTCAAAAAGTACCTCGCCGGTTTCTGCGTTTTTAGCAATGGTACCCAAGGGTACTTCAAGTATCTCGTCGCGGCCGCTTTTGCCGGTACTGGTAGAGCTGCTGCCGGGGTCGCCGTCGCCGGCAATTACGTGTTTGCGAAATTTTAGGTGCAGCAAGGTCCATAACTGGGCATTGCCTTTAACAATAACATTACCGCCACGGCCACCGTCGCCACCATCAGGGCCGCCTTTTGCCGTTAATACGTCGCGGTGTAAATGCGAAGAACCTGCACCACCATGCCCCGAGCGGCAGCATATTTTTACGTAATCAACAAAATTTGAACCCTGTGACATGATATTTTCTTTTTAAGTCGGAAAAGCCTTTAGACGGAAAGTCCGAAAGACAGCAGGTTTGAGAACCTTACTAACTTTCGGACTTTCCCGACTTCCGGACTATTAATAATTAATAAGCCTCGATAACAGAAACTATTGAAGCAAAAATTTGCTCGATGGAACCTATACCGTTTATGCTGGTAAATTTATTTTGGTTTTTATAAAACCCTGCAACCGGTGCAGTTTTATCATTATATTCTTTAATACGCTTGCGTATAACCTCCGGGTTGGCATCATCCGGGCGGCCAGATGTTTCGCCACGTTTAAGTAAGCGCTGCTCCAACTCATCGTCATTAACCTCTAATGCGATCATGCCCGATATGGCCGATTGTTTTGAAGCCAATAACTCATCAAGCGCTTCGGCCTGTGCAACTGTACGCGGAAAGCCATCAAAAATAAAGCCTTTAGCATCTTTATTTGCATCAAGCTTATTGCTTATCATACCAATAACAACGCTATCAGGCACAAGGGTACCTTCGTCCATTAATTTTTTGGCTTCTAAACCAAGCTCAGTACCTTGCGCAATTTCGCCACGAAGCAAATCGCCTGTTGAAAGGTGGATCAAGCCAAATTTTTCGATAAGATTTTGTGATTGAGTGCCTTTGCCGGCACCGGGCGGACCAAACAGTACTAAGTTAAGCATCCCTTTATGTGATTAAAGTTAAAAGCCTTTCAGTCGAATCAACAGAAAGGCTTTAAAATGTGTGCACTTGTAGGGATTCGAACCCCAAACCTTCTCATCCGTAGTGAGATGCTCTATCCAATTGAGCTACAAGTGCGCTTTAATTATAAAATTTATCAATATCACTAACCGATACCGACCCGTTTTTAATGGACTGCAAAAATAGACTTTTACTTTAATCCGTCAAAAATATTTTCATTATTTCTTTAAAATTTATTGTAAACGTTTACAGTTCAGCCAAATAATGAAGGATTATTTCAAATCCTCCCTTCTGCAATCATTTTGGTTAAAAGCTTTTTGATCATTGAAAATCGACGCTCCGCTGAACATCCCTTAAATATTCAAAATAAATATCTCATAACTAAATAATTAGTTTTAACTTTATTTAACAGATTACAAATGCATTAACCAAATACATTTGTATGGCACAAACAACTTATAACCTCCTGCACTATGTTTAAAAACAATTTAAAGCTGGCTTTTCGAAGCCTGCTAAAAAACAAAGGATTCACAATTATAAATATATTAGGCCTGGCTATGGGCCTATCAATTTGCCTGCTAATTGTTTTTTTTGTGGTTGATGAATTAAGTTATGATCGCTACAATGCTAACGCCGGCCGCATATACCGCATTAACACTGATATAAAATTTGGCGGCAATGCCAGCTCGTATGCGGTAACTCCCCCGCCGCTGGCGCAGGCTTTAAAAGCACAACTACCCGAAGTAGCCCAAACCACCCGCCTTATAGCAGCTGTTGACAGCCGTTTTAAAAAGGGCAATGATGACATCATCGAAAGCAAGGTTGCTTATGCCGATTCTACCTTGTTTGATGTGTTTACGCTGCCCATGCTTTACGGCGCAGGACAAAAGGCTTTGGCACAGCCAAACACCATAGTATTAACGGAACGGGCTGCGAAAAAATACTTTAACACCGCTGATGTTGTGGGCCGCTCCCTAACGTTTGTTAATATAAATAGTGCTTTAAAAATAACCGGCGTTATCAAGAATATCCCGTCGCAATCGCATTTCAATTTTGATTTTCTTATTTCGGCTTTGTCGCTGCCATCAAGCCAGAGCAAGGCCTGGAACAGCTTTAGTTATACTACCTATACCTTGTTAAAACCAAATACAAACGCGGCAGCATTTGAAAAAAATGCAGCCCATTTGTTTGATGGTTATTTTGCACAACAGCCAGGCTTCAATGCCGCAGGGTTTAAAAAGAGCGGCAGTTACGTAAGGTTAAACATTACACCACTCACCGACATCCACTTAAAATCCAACCGGCAGTATGAATTAGGCGCCAATAGCAGCGTAACTTACGTTTACATTTTTTCGGCCATCGCATTATTTATCCTGGTGATTGCCTGCATCAATTTCATGAACCTGTCTACCGCCAGGTCGGCCAACCGCGCCCGCGAGGTTGGGGTACGTAAGGTATTGGGCTCGGCAAGGAAGGGACTTATTGCCCAGTTTTTAGCCGAATCGTTAATGGTGACATTAGCATCTACATTGATAGCTGCCACCGTTGCTATTATTTTACTGCCCACCTTTAATCAACTGGCAGGCAAAGAACTTTCAATAAACCTGCAAACCATTGGCTGGATGCTGCCATCCCTGCTTATTATTATTATAGTGGTGGGGATATTGGCTGGGGCCTATCCGGCTTTTTACCTATCGGCATTTCAACCAATAACGGTGTTAAAAGGTAAGCTTTCGGCAGGTTTTAAGGGCAGCGCATTCCGCAACTTTTTAGTAGTGCTGCAATTTGCAGTATCCATCTTTTTAGTTATAGGCACCATTGTTATTTATAATCAGCTGCAATACATTCAGCACAAAGATTTGGGCTACAACCGCGACAGGGTACTGGTCATCAAAAATACTGTTGGCCTAAGCCATGCAAAACTCCTAAAACAGCAGCTTAAGCAAATACCGGGTGTATCGGATGCTTCTTTGAGTGGCTTTCTACCTACCGGAAGTTTAAGGCAACCCAACTCGGTATTTACATCCCGTGTACCAACATCCCGGAACGCTGTATTCAGCGAGATCTGGCCAGTAGACGAAGACTACCTTTCTACAATGAGTATGGAGCTTTCGGCCGGGCGTAATTTTTCCAATCAAATGAGTACCGACTCGCTGGCCGTTATCGTTAATCAAACCGCGCTGCGTATGCTGGGTTACGGTAAAGATCCATTAAACAAGACGCTCTTTTACGTGCCCGAAGGCAATGACGAACACATAAAAGAATACCATATTATTGGCGTTGTGAAAGATTTTAATTTTAGCTCGCTACGCGATAATATTACCCCTGTTGTAATGATGTTAGGTAATGATAATCGGGCTCTTAGTGTAAAGTTTGCAGGCAACGATGCTAATCGATACATAAAACAAATAGAGACTAAGTGGAACGCCGTATCGCCAAATCAGCGCTTTGAGTATTCTTTCATGGGCGATGATTTTAACTCGGCTTACGGCACCGAGCAGCGCACCGGCAGGCTGTTTATGATATTTACAACGCTTGCCATAATTATTGCCAGCCTTGGTTTGTTTAGCCTGGCGGCTTACGCTGCCGAACAGCGCAATAAAGAGATTGGTATCCGCAAAGTATTGGGCGCAAGTGTGGGCGCTATAGTAGGCATGCTATCTAAAAACTTCATTAAACTGGTTATTATTGCATTTTTGATAGCTGCACCGCTGGCGTGGTTGGCCATGCACAAGTGGCTCGAGGGATTTGCCTACCGCCAAAACATCCAATGGTGGATGCTGGCACTGGCTGGCCTTGGCTCAGTTGTTATTGCCTTTGCCACCATCAGCGCGCAATCTTTTAAGGCGGCATCAGCAAACCCGGCCATCAGTTTAAAGAGCGAATAATGGGTTTGCAGCTAAATGAAAACCATAGACAGCTGCCCAAAATTGGCGATAAATAGCAGAAGTATTGAATAAGCGGGCGTATTTATTGTGTATTTTAGACACGAAAACAGGCCCGAAAAAACTTATGCATTTTCTTGATATAAGTATTTAATTATTTGGTTATAAACCGTAACTTTGCGCTCCTGAAATGGCACTACTTTAATCAGTTAATAGCTGTTTCATTTAAAATTCTTTAAAACACCAGGTTATATATGCCAAACATTGGAAAAATATCAAGGATCATCGGTCCGGTAGTTGACGTAAGTTTTGCTGATGATGCACATCTTCCTAAGATTTACGACGCGTTGGAGATCACTAAAGACAACGGCCAGAAAGTAGTTTTAGAAGTGCAACAACATTTGGGTGAAGACCGTGTGCGTGCAATCGCGATGGACTCGACAGATGGTTTATTGCGCGGAATGAACGTTTTGGATACCGAAGCAGCTATCAAAATGCCTATCGGCGAAAACATCAAAGGCCGCGTATTTAACGTAGTTGGTGATGCTATTGATGGTATTGCAAACCTTGACAAAACCAATGGTCGCCCAATCCACGCTACCCCCCCACGCTTTGAAGATCTATCAACAGAAACTGAAGTACTTTTTACAGGTATCAAAGTTATCGACTTGTTGGAGCCTTATGCAAAAGGTGGTAAAATTGGGTTGTTTGGTGGTGCCGGTGTAGGTAAAACAGTATTGATCCAGGAGCTGATCAACAACATTGCGAAAGCATACGCAGGTTTATCAGTATTTGCCGGTGTAGGCGAACGTACCCGTGAAGGTAACGACTTGTTGCGCGAGATGCTTGAATCGGGCATTATTAAATACGGCGATGCATTTATGCATTCAATGGAACAAGGCGGCTGGGATTTATCAAAAATTGATGCCGAAGAATTAAAAGACTCTAAAGCGACATTTGTTTTCGGGCAGATGAACGAGCCGCCGGGTGCACGTGCACGTGTGGCGCTATCTGGTTTAACTATTGCAGAATACTTCCGCGATGGTGAAGAGGATGGCAAAGGCCGTGATATATTATTCTTTATCGATAACATCTTCCGCTTTACGCAGGCAGGTTCTGAGGTATCGGCACTATTGGGCCGTATGCCATCTGCGGTAGGTTATCAGCCAACTTTGGCAACAGAAATGGGTACCATGCAAGAGCGTATCACGTCAACAAAACGTGGTTCAATTACATCTGTACAGGCGGTTTACGTACCTGCGGATGACTTGACCGACCCTGCGCCGGCTACAACCTTCGCTCACTTGGATGCTACAACAGTACTTTCACGTAAAATTGCTGAGTTAGGTATTTACCCTGCGGTTGACCCTCTGGATTCAACTTCACGTATCCTTAGCCCAACCATCTTAGGCGACGAGCACTACAACACTGCTCAACGTGTTAAAGAAACTCTACAACGTTACAAAGAACTTCAGGATATCATCGCCATTTTAGGTATGGACGAGCTTTCTGAAGAGGATAAATTAGTTGTATCACGCGCTCGCCGTGTTCAGCGTTTCCTTTCTCAGCCATTCCACGTGGCAGAGCAGTTCACCGGCTTAAAAGGTGTATTGGTTGATATCAAAGATACTATCAAAGGTTTCAACATGATCATGGACGGTGAAGTAGATGAATACCCTGAGGCAGCATTTAACCTTGTGGGCAGCATTGAAGACGCTATTGAAAAAGGCAAAAAATTATTAGCTGAAGCTAATAGCTAATAGAATCAAGAAATAAGAGTTAAGAATCAGGACAGGAGAAATTTTAAGTCTTGATTCTTAACTCTTGAATCTAATAAAACCATGACATTAGAAATTCTTACTCCTGATAAGCAAATATTTGAAGGTACTGCAACCTCGGTATCGTTGCCTGGTGCATTGGGTTCATTCGAGATATTGGATAATCACGCTCCTATCATTTCAACATTAAATGATGGCAAGTTAACCATACGCAGCAAAGGCTCCGAAGATGTATTTTTTATCAAGGGGGGTGTTGTTGAAGCCTTAGATAACAAGGTTACAGTTTTAGCCGAAGGTATTATTCACAAATAGGAACTTACATACTGAAATATGGAAAGTCCGGTCAGTATATGGCCGGACTTTTTTTGTGTTCTTTGATTTATATTCTTAGTTTTTGGTTTCCATGTTGGCATCGATTACCATAGGGTAAGTCATCATAACCGGCCCATCTAAAGTTTGCTTAAGTTCAACATCGCTTATAACATGCTTAACAACTGTAGACTGAATGATCCATCCTGTTTTTTTATCAATTTTTATTCTGGTGGTATTAGAGCCTCCAACATTTAACAATCGCATAAAAAGATTATTTGTGTTTTTGTAAACAGGTGCTTTATCAGGCGTTATTACAGCATTTCCGGTTATTTCGTAAGCATTATTGGTAATATTATCTAAAGTAAATCTGGTGTTAGTTTTTGACGAAATAACTGCAGCTTCCAAATTCGTTTGGTTTGTCCAAGTACCTTTAACGACAATAGCTGTTTTCGGGAAAATCACAAACGATTCCTGCAGGTTACCTTTTATTGTTTTAGCGCCGAAAGATTGCTGAAACTGGGCAAGCAATTGAGCTTTTTTTTGCTCATCAATTTGTGGGAAACCCTTAAAAAGGCTTTCGAACATACGCTCGGTATTTTTAACTGCAACTACTTGCCCCCTTTTACTCATTACTATGGTAAAAGATTTGCCTATGAGGTTTTTCATGACTTTCGTGAACATGTTGGTAGTATCGCTGCTTTCGCTGTCAAAATTTATTGCCCTTCCACCTATTTCCATTTCCATTGCAAGGCTCTTATAAATTACATCCATATCGTAAATAGTATCCTTTATGGCTACAACTTTATGGGCCATACTGCCAGTTATGGTTGATTTTACTATTTGGTGCGTGCCCTGAATAAGCTGATCAATATTCATTTTGGCATTTACAGTTAAATAATAGGTACTGTCCTTTTGAAGTTTTAGTTCCAGTTTGGCTTTTTGTGCGTAACTGTTAAGGGCCATCATTGATAATAATAAGGTAAAGATTTTATTCATATATGCTTTTAAATGAATACTAAATATGCGGATAGTTTTTAGCGCTGACAAATGAAGTTTACATATACAGATGTAAACAGTTTTTTTAACTCTATCTCCCATTTTACGCCGAATTTTAAAAACTTGCTATGCATGCATATTTTTTGTACCAAATACCGTTTTAAACTTTGGTATAGTTTAACAAAAATATAATTCTTAAATTTAACTAAAAAACAGAATTAAATTAATAAAATATAATTTATACAGAATAATATACTTAATAAAAATTTATTTTTGAAAGCTTGCTTATCGCGAGTGCTATATCTAACTTACAAATAAACAAACCTACCTGTGGGCGTATAGCAATATCCAACTATCGGCAGGCTACAGAAAACGACAAAAAATGAGTTCGGCAACTGATACATCAAACGCTGTGGAAATAAACAAATACAGCAAAACTTTTACGCAAGATCCAACCCAGCCTGCAGCGCAGGCCATGCTATACGGCATTGGCCTTACGGACGATGACATGCAAAAGGCGCAGGTAGGCATTGCTAGCATGGGTTATGACGGCAACACCTGCAACATGCACCTTAACGATCTGGCCCAGTTGGTAAAACAAGGCGTTTGGGATGATGATATGGTTGGCTTGATATTTAACACCATTGGCGTAAGCGACGGCATGGGCAACGGTACTCTTGGTATGCGTTATTCTTTAATAAGCCGCGATGTTATTGCCGACTCGATAGAGGCCATTACCGGCGCACAATATTATGATGGTTTAATTACCCTGCCGGGCTGTGATAAAAACATGCCGGGCTCAATCATAGCAATGGGCCGGTTGGATCGCCCTTCTATAATGGTTTACGGTGGCACCATCCACCCTGGCCACTGGAAAGGCGAAGACTTGAACATCGTATCAGCTTTTGAGGCCCTGGGTAAAAAAATTGCGGGTACCATAACCCCCGAAGATTTTATAGGCGTAATTAAAAATGCCTGCCCAAGTGCTGGTGCCTGCGGTGGTGTTTACACCGCAAATACCATGGCGGCAGCCATTGAAGCATTGGGCATGAGCTTGCCTTACTCATCAAGCAACCCTGCTTTGAGCGACGAAAAGAAAGCAGAATGTCTGGCAGCCGGTAAAGCAATAAGATTGTTGCTTGAAAAAGATATTAAACCAAGCGATATCATGACCCGCGAAGCATTTGAAAATGCGATGGTGGTAATTATGGTATTGGGCGGTAGCACCAACGCAGTACTGCACATGATAGCCATGGCAAAAAGCGTTGGCGTAAAACTTACGCAGGATGATTTCCAGGAAATTAGCAACCGCATACCTGTACTGGCCGATATGAAGCCAAGCGGCAAATACATGATGACCGATCTGCATAATGTGGGCGGCATACCGGCGGTGATGAAATACCTTTACCAGCAAGGCATGCTGCATGGTAATTGTTTAACTGTAACAGGTAAAACAGTTGCAGAAAATTTAGCCGATATTCCTGAACTTGATTTCAGCAAGCAGGATATTATATGGCCTGTTGAAAAACCGGTTAAGGCTACGGGGCACCTGCAAATACTTTATGGCAACCTTGCCGAAGGTGGCAGCGTAGCAAAAATTAGTGGTAAAGAAGGCGAACGCTTCTCTGGCCCGGCACGTACTTTCGACGGGGAATTTGATCTGATAGATGGTATCATGACAGGCAAAGTAAAAGCCGGCGATGTGGTGGTTATCCGCAATGTTGGCCCTAAGGGTGCACCGGGCATGCCCGAGATGTTGAAGCCAACATCGGCCATATTTGGCGCAGGTTTGGGTGCATCAGTTGCTTTGATTACCGATGGCCGTTTCAGCGGTGGTACACATGGTTTTGTAGTGGGACATATCACGCCTGAGGCTTTTGATGGTGGCGTGATCGGCTTGGTAAAGGATGAAGATCTTATAGAGATCGATGCAATTGCCCGCACCATTAATTTAAGGATAAGCAACGAGGAGCTGGCTGCCCGCAAAGCTGCCTGGGTACAACCTGCTTTAAAAGCAACAAAGGGCTTATTGTACAAATACGCAAAAACGGTAAGCTCTGCCGCCGAAGGTTGCGTAACAGATGAAATGTAGGAAGCTGTCTGAACGGGAATTTATAGAATTAAATAATTAACAGAATAAGATATCTGTCATATATAATAAAACCAATCGATGTAATCACAAAAGCATCGGTGTAATCAATTTTAAATGGAAACACAAACAATTGCACAGGAAGTAAGTGAGGCGGCGGCAACTGCAAAGCCGCAGGCGGTTGAGCTATCGGGATCGGCAGCTCTGTTGGAGGCACTGATCGTTGAGGGTGTGGATACTATTTTTGGTTACCCGGGTGGTGCTATCATGCCAATTTATGATGCACTTTATGATTATAACGAAAAGCTGAACCACATACTGGTGCGCCACGAGCAGGGCGGCATACACGCCGGCCAGGGCTATGCGCGTACATCGGGCAAAGTGGGTGTTGTGTTTGCAACCAGCGGCCCCGGAGCCACAAACCTGATAACAGGTTTAGCCGATGCACAAATAGATAGTACACCTTTGGTTTGTATTACGGGCCAGGTATTTGCGCACCTGTTAGGCACCGATGCTTTCCAGGAAACTGATGTAATAAACATCACTACCCCCGTTACCAAATGGAACTACCAGGTGACTGATGCTACCGAAATTCCGGAGGTTATTGCCAAGGCGTTCTATATTGCCCGCAGCGGCCGACCCGGCCCTGTGTTAATTGACATTACTAAAAACGCGCAAATCCAGAAGTTTGACTATGAAGGTTATGTGAAATGTAACCACATCCGTAGCTACAGGCCAAAACCGATTGTACGCCACCAATATGTTGAAGAAGCGGCAAAGCTGATCAATGAAGCTAAAAAACCATTCATCATTTGGGGGCAAGGTGTATTGCTGGGCAGCGCCGAGCAGGAGTTTAAAACTTTTGTTGAAAAAAGCGGCATCCCGGCAGCTTGGACCATCCTTGGTGCGGGCGCTATCCCTACGAATCATCCTCAAAATGTAGGTATGCTGGGTATGCATGGCAACTACGGACCAAACGTATTAACTAACGATTGCGACGTATTAATTGCCATAGGTATGCGTTTTGACGACCGTGTAACCGGCCGTTTGGATAAATATGCCAAACAGGCAAAAGTGATCCACTTGGACATCGATCCGGCTGAGATAGACAAAAACGTACAGACAACTGTACCTGTTTGGGGCGATTGCAAGGAAACGCTCCCTGCCTTAACCAAACTGATTGACGAGAAACAGCACACAGAATGGTTAACTACTTTTAACGAGTATACCCAGAAAGAGGTAGATGCGGTAATAAATGAGGAGCTTAACCCCGGCACCGGCGAAATGACCATGGGCGAGGTTGTTAAACAACTAAATGAAATTACCAAAGGCGAAGCCGTTATAGTTAGCGATGTTGGCCAGCACCAAATGGTAGCCTGCCGTTACGCTAAGTTTAACAATACCCGCAGCAATGTAACCAGCGGTGGCTTGGGAACTATGGGCTTCGCATTACCTGCGGCCATAGGTGCCAAATTTGGTGCACAGGACAAGGATGTTGTAGCTATTATTGGCGATGGTGGGTTCCAGATGACCTTGCAGGAGCTGGGTACCATTATGCAGAGCAAGGTAAATGTTAAGATCATCATTCTTAACAACCGTTTCCTGGGTATGGTGCGCCAGTGGCAGGAGTTGTTTAATGAGCGCCGGTATTCGTTCGTTGATATCCAAAGCCCGGACTTTGTTACCGTAGCCAAAGGTTATGGCATTGCAGGCAAGTCCATATCAGAGCGCGATGATCTAGTATCATCGTTACAGGAAATGCTAAATCATGATGGATCATTCCTGTTGGAAGTGATGGTGCGTAAAGAGAACAACGTGTTCCCGATGGTGCCGCAAGGTTGCAGCGTATCAGAGATCAGGTTAAAATAATTCAGTTAGCAGTCATTGAATGACTCAATGGCCAAATGACTTAATGACACAAATAATGGAACCATTAAAGCAGGAATACAACATAACGGTTTACACCGAAAATCAAATTGGTTTGCTAAACCGCATAGCGATTATATTTACCCGTCGTAAAATAAATATTGATAGTTTGAATACCTCTCCTTCGGAGATTGAGAGCATCCATCGCTTCAATATCGTAATAACAGAATCTGAGGAAGTGGTGCGCAAGCTTACCCGCCAGATAGAGAAACAGGTGGAAGTACTAAAAGTATACTACCACACCAATGCAGACGTAGTTTGGCAGGAGCTGGCGTTGTACAAAATGTCTACCGACGTTATTGCGGAAAAGGTAAGTGTGGAGCGTCTGCTGCGCGAGAATGGCGCCCGCGCCGTTGTTATCCGTAAAGATTATACCGTTTTTGAGGCTACCGGCCACCGGGAGGAAACCGACAACCTGATCAAAATATTACAGCCATACGGCCTTATCGAATTTGTGCGTAGTGCCCGCGTTGCCATTATTAAAGATAGCGAAGGCTTTAACCGGAAACTGCGCGAGTTTGAGCGCCTTGAGCCCGGCGAAGAAGTAGCCGAAAACGAATACCTTAACCAGGGGCAAAAGGTGTTTACGATGTAAACTTTAGTGAGTAGTGATTGGAGAATAGAGATTAGGTATAATCTGCGGAATCAATCCTCAATCAGTGGAATCAATTAATAAGAAATAGAAACAATAAACGCACCGGTGTGAGCTAAATTCAATCGGTGTAATCACAAAAATCAATACAATGGCAAAATTAAATTTCGGCGGTACCGAAGAAAATGTAGTTACCCGCGAAGAGTTCCCTTTATCAAAAGCTCAGGACGTTTTAAAGGACGAAGTTGTAGCAGTAATTGGTTACGGTGTGCAAGGCCCGGGCCAGGCGCTTAACCAAAAAGACAACGGCATCAACGTAATTGTTGGTCAGCGTAAAGGCACGAAAACCTGGGATAAAGCAATCAGTGATGGCTTTGTACCTGGCGAAACCTTATTTGAGATTGAAGAGGCCCTTGAAAAAGGAACTGTTATTTGCTATTTATTAAGCGATGCTGCACAGATAGCTTTATGGCCAACCGTTAAAAAACACCTAACCCCGGGTAAAGCACTATACTTCTCTCACGGCTTCGGTATCACATTTAACGAGCAAACAGGTATCATCCCTCCTGCTGACGTTGACGTATTTTTGGTTGCACCTAAAGGATCAGGCACATCATTACGCCGCATGTTTTTGCAGGGCCGTGGCTTAAACTCAAGCTACGCTATTTTCCAGGATGCTACAGGTAAAGCATTTGAGCGCGTTATCGCGTTAGGTATTGCCGTAGGTAGCGGTTACCTGTTCGAAACTGATTTCAAGAAAGAAGTATACAGCGATTTAACAGGCGAGCGCGGTACACTAATGGGTTGTATCCAGGGTATCTTTGCAGCACAGTATGATGTACTGCGTTCAAAAGGCCACTCACCGTCAGAGTCGTTCAACGAAACGGTTGAAGAGTTAACCCAGTCTTTAATGCCATTGGTTGCAGAAAACGGTATGGATTGGATGTATGCCAACTGCTCAACCACCGCACAACGCGGCGCTTTAGACTGGTGGAAAGAGTTCCGCGATGCTACAAAACCGGTATTCGAAAAATTGTATGATAGCGTTGCTACCGGCAAAGAATCACAAAAATCAATTGACAGTAACAGCAAGCCGGATTACCGCGAGAAACTGGATGCCGAATTAGCCGAGTTACGCGACAGCGAATTATGGCAGGCAGGCAAAACTGTACGCAGCTTACGCCCGGAAAACCAGGCTGTAGAAGCATAATATTAAAGTACCAAGTTGAAAGTATAAAGTGGAAAGTCAGACATCCGCTTTATACTTTTGGCTTTTTGCTTAAAAGCATAGTAAAGTGCTTAGTTGAAAATGAAAAACCGATAATTCTGCTTTTTTACTTTTGACTTTTTACTTTTGACTTTTCACTTAGAACCAATGGGACAGACATTATTTGATAAGATATGGGACGCTCACGTCGTCAGTAGCGCTGAGGGCTTTCCGGATATTTTATACATCGACACGCATTTTATTCACGAGGTAACCAGTCCGCAGGCATTTGATGGTTTGCGCGCAAGAGGGCTACCCGTTTTCAGGCCAAAACAAACCGTTGCCACGGCCGACCACAACGTCCCAACCTGGGACCAGCATTTACCCATTAAAGAAGAACTTTCCCGCTACCAGGTAGATATGCTTACAAAAAACTGTGCAGAGTTCGGTATCGAACTGTATGGTTTGGGGCATCCTTTCCAGGGTATCGTCCACGTTATAGGGCCCGAGCTGGGTGTTACCCGTCCGGGTTGCACTTATGTTTGCGGCGACAGCCACACCTCTACTCACGGCGCATTTGGTGCTATTGCTTTTGGCATAGGTACATCGCAGGTTGAGCAGGTATTGGCTACTCAATGTTTACTGCAATCGCGCCCAAAAAGAATGAAGATTGAAGTAAACGGCAAATTGCAAAACGGCGTTGGTGCAAAGGATATCATCCTTTACATCATCTCAAAAATATCTGCTGCAGGCGGTACAGGTTACGCGGTTGAATATGCCGGCGATACCATCCGCTCGTTAAGCATGGAAGGCCGCATGACCATCTGTAACATGAGCATTGAAATGGGTGCCCGTTGCGGATTGATAGCGCCCGACGAAACGACCATTAACTACGTTAAAGGCCGTGAATTTGCGCCGAAAGGCGAAGAGTGGGACAAAGCTGTTGCTTACTGGCAAACCCTCTACTCTGATGAAGATGCCGAGTTTGATAGCGTACTACGCTTTAATGCCGAAGATATTGAGCCGATGATTACCTATGGTACTAATCCGGGAATGGGTATCGGCGTAACACAGCACGTACCAGAGACTACATCTTTTGATGTTAAAGAACAAGGATCATACAAAAAGGCCCTTGATTACATGGGCTTGCATGATGATGAACAGTTATTGGGCAAACCTATCGACTATGTTTTCATCGGCAGCTGTACCAATTCACGTATCGAGGACCTGCGCCAGGTTGCTGATTTTGTGAAAGGCAAACACAAGGCCGACGGTGTTACCGTTTGGGTAGTGCCCGGCTCAAAACAAGTGCAGGAGCAAGCCATCCGCGAGGGATTGGACAAAATATTTGATGCCGCAGGTTTCCCGCTACGCGAGCCCGGTTGCAGCGCATGCCTTGGCATGAATGAAGACAAAATACCTGCAGGCAAATACTGTGTTTCTACATCAAACCGAAACTTTGAAGGCCGCCAAGGACCCAATAGCCGCACCTTTTTGGCCAGCCCGCTCACAGCAGCAGCCAGCGCCATTACCGGTAAGGTAACGGATATAAGGGAGTTTTTGAAGGAAGAGGAATTGGTCTGAACTCGAATTTAAAGAATTGGTGAATTAAAAGAATGGAATATAAAAAGAAAACCCGAGCAGTTTAATGATTGCACAAGCAAAATCATTGGCTGCGCTATGAAAGTGCATAGCACTTTAGGAAATGGTTTCCAGGAAGTGATTTATCAAAGAGCTTTAGAAATCGAGTTAGCAGAAAACGGCTTAAGATTTATACGAGAGATGGAAATGCCTATCTTTTACAAAGGAGAACAGATAGGTAGCCGTCGTGTTGATTTTTTTATTGAAGGCGAAATTATGGTTGAGCTTAAGGCAATCATAACTTTAGAAAATGTACACCTTGCTCAAGCTATAAATTATCTTGAAGCTTATAATGTTAAAACAGGGCTTCTTATAAAATTTTGGCAGTCAAAGTCTTGAATTTAAAAGACTGCTAAACAACAAGTACAGTAAAATTTAATCAGAACAGCAATTCAAAAAATTCTTTGAATTCAAAAAATTCGAGTTCAGACAACACAAAATGGCGACTAAAATATTCAAACATATACAAACAAGCGCGGTGCCGCTGCCTATCGAGAACATTGATACGGACCAGATTATACCGGCGCGTTTTTTAAAGGCCACCACGCGTGATGGCTTTGGCAATAACCTGTTCCGCGATTGGCGTTTCGATGATAACGATCATCCAAAACAGGATTTCGTTTTGAACAACCCATTGTTTAGCGGCAAGGTATTGGTAGCAGGCAAAAACTTTGGTTGCGGCAGCAGCCGCGAGCACGCAGCCTGGGCCATATCTGATTATGGCTTTGATGCTGTGGTGAGCAGCTTTTTTGCCGACATTTTTAAGGGCAACGCTCTTAACAACGGCTTGCTGCCTGTACAGGTTAGTGACGATTTTCTGCAGAAGATCTTTGATGCGATTTATGCAGATCACGAAACGCAGATAGAAATTGACCTGCAAGATCAATTCATCAAAATTGTAGCAACCGGCGAGCAGGAAAGTTTTGAGGTAAACCCCTACAAAAAGGCCTGCATGATAAATGGCTATGATGATATTGACTATATACTAAGCCAGAAAGACAAAGTAGAGCAATTTGAAGCTGTGAGATAGTAAGTGGTAATTTGTGAGTAGTGATGGCTAAACCACAAACTATTTTACAAATAAACCACTGAACAAATAAACCAATGAACCAGCAAAAACATATACAGCGCGAAGGCGAAGGCACTGCTAAATTATTTGATGATCGCAGCCTGGAAGCCGACTATGCTACCCTGCTGCCTTTACTGCAGCAAGGCTGGCGCGTTTTGGATGTGGGCTGTGGTACCGGTGCAATATCTGCAGGTATAGCCGAAAGGGTTGGTGCTGCCGGGCATGTAACTGGCATTGATAACACCGCATACTTCATTGATAGCGGTAAACAAACCTATGCCGACGTAAGCAACCTTGAATTGCACCATGCCGATCTTTTTGCCTTTGACCCGTCAGAAAAGTTCGACCTGATTGTGACGGCAAGGGTGCTGCAATGGCTTAATGATCCGCTTGCGGCCATCATCAAGCTAAGATCGATGCTGAAGCCGGGTGGTATACTGTCTGTATTAGATTATAACCACGAGTTGCTTGAATGGCAGCCCGAGCCACCAGCAAGTATGCGCCAGTTTTATGCTACTTTTTTGAGGTGGCGAGCCGAGGCCGGCATGGACAATTTGATGGCTGACGACCTTCCGGGGCTATTTGCCGACGCAGGATTATCATCAATAGAAATATTGGAAGCCAACGAAGCTTACAAAAAAGGCGAGGCAAACTTCAGCAAGAAAGTAGGCATATGGTCGTCTGTAGCGCAATCTATCCAAATGGTTGAGGAAGGCTACATTAGCGATGCAGATCGTCTGCTCGCGATCGATGAGTATAATAAATGGATTGAAACCGACGCACAACTGATGGTTATGAAACTAAAAGAAGTGCGCGGAACAAATAATTAATAAAAAAACCAATTCCCCCTTTAGGGGGTTAGGGGGCACATGAAAAAACACATATTAGTAATACCCGGCGACGGGATAGGCCCGGAAGTAACTACCTGGGGCAAAGCGGTACTTGAAAAGATAGGCAGCCAGTTTGGCCACGAATTTACCTTTGATGAGGCCTTGATGGGTCATGCAGGCATTGAGGCTACAGGTAGCCCACTGCCAGATGAAACTTTAGAAAAAGCAAAAGCGAGTGACGCCATTTTGTTTGGCGCCATAGGTCACATCAAATACGATAATGACCCGTCTGCAAAGGTGCGCCCGGAGCAAGGTCTTTTAAAAATCCGCAAGGAATTGGGCCTTTACGCCAACTTGCGCCCTATAATGCTTTTCGATGAATTGCTTGATGCTTCCAGCCTGAAACCCGAAATATTAAAAGGAACAGATATTCTGTTTTTCCGCGAATTGACCGGCGACGTATATTTCGGCGAGAAAAAACGCAGCGAGGATGGCAACACCGCTTCCGACCTGATGATATACCACCGTTACGAGGTTGAGCGCATTGCCACTAAAGCATTTGAGGCAGCTCGGGCGCGTAGTAAAAGACTTTGCTCTGTTGATAAGGCAAACGTGTTAGAGGCCTCACGCCTGTGGCGCGAAGTGGTGCAGGAACTGGCTAAACAATACCCGGATGTAGAAACTGAGCATATGTTTATTGACAATGCGGCTATGCAGCTGGTTAAAAACCCTAAAAAGTTTGATGTGGTATTAACCGCCAACCTTTTTGGCGATATTCTTACCGACGAAGCCTCGCAGATTGCGGGCTCAATGGGTATGCTTGCATCAGCTTCTATAGGTGATGGCACGGGTTTCTTTGAGCCTATCCACGGTTCGGCACATGATATTGCAGGGAAGGACAAAGCAAACCCGCTGGCTTCTATTCTATCGGTTGCCTTGATGCTTGAGATCAGCTTTGGCTTAAAAGAAGAAGCTAAAAAGATTACAGATGCGATAGACAAAGCCCTTAAAGACGGCTACCGCACCGGCGACATTGCCGACGCCAATACCGACAAGGCAAAAATATTAGGCACCACCGCAATGGGGCAGAAGGTATTGGAGTATTTGTAAGCCTTAAAGCTGAAAGGTAAAAGCCGAAAGCATAAAGACGATATTTAAATGTTAAAAAGCTTTAAGCCCTTTGCTTTTAGCTTTAAGCTCAGAAAAGATGAAATGGAACGCTGAATTATATGATGATAAACACTCCTTCGTATTTCAATACGGCGAGAGTGTGCTGGAAGTGTTGGACGTTAAACCCGGCGAACATGTCCTTGACCTGGGCTGCGGCACGGGGTATCTAACCAGCGAAATCCAGAAACAAGGCGCAGTGGTTACCGGCATCGATGCATCGCCCGAGATGATACAGAAGGCACGTGAAACATTTAATAACGTGGATTTTTTTGTGGCTGATGGTACCGGTTTTGAATTTGACGACCCGTTTGATGCTGTGTTCTCTAACGCCACATTGCATTGGATAAAAGATGCTGATGCTGCCATTAAGTGTGTTTACGATGCCTTAAAAACAGGCGGCCGCTTTGTAGCCGAAATGGGTGGCAAAGGCAACATGAAACAAATGATAGCTGCTACAGCACGAGTGCTGAAGCAGCGAGGGCATGATAGCGCTGAGCAAAATAACCCGTGGTATTTTCCGTCGCCGGCGCAATATGCCGCAAAGTTGGAAGCAGCCGGTTTTAGAGTTACCTTTATGGTACACTTTGATCGCAAAACACTTTTGCAGGATGGCCGCCAGGGAGTTGGCAAATGGCTTAATATGTTTGGGCCAAATTTCTTTGGCGAAATAGCGGCAGAAGACATGCCCGCTGTGCTAAACGAGATAACCGACATACTGCAACCTTACTACGAAGATAACGGCCAATGGTACGCCGACTACGTTCGTTTAAGGTTTATAGCAGTAAAAGAATAGATATGAGTATTGAGATGTGAGACTTGAGATCTTGCAGCCGACGATATCAACTAAAATAAATTAAGAAAATTGATGAAAGATCACTGATTTGAAGGAGCAGTCTCAAATCTCATATCTAACGTCTTAAATCTAATATAACTATGTTACACGATCCAAACCGCGTTTACGTATTTGACACCACCCTGCGTGATGGCGAGCAAGTGCCGGGTTGCCAGCTGACAACCCCCGAGAAGATTGAGATAGCCCGCGAGCTGGAAACGCTTGGCGTGGATATAATTGAAGCAGGTTTCCCGGTGTCAAGTCCCGGCGATTTCCAGAGTGTTGTAGAGATATCTAAAGCGGTTTCCGCACCAACGGTTTGTGCGCTTACACGTGCAAATAAAGGCGATATCGATTCGGCTGTTGAAGCGCTTAAATATGCCAAACATCCACGTATCCATACCGGTATAGGCTCATCAGATCAGCATATTCTGCACAAGTTCAACAGCACCCGAGAAGAGATTTTGCAACGCGCCGTTGATGCTGTAAAATATGCTAAAAAAAGCGTTGAAGATATCGAGTTTTACGCCGAAGACGCAGGCAGGGCCGATGTGGTTTTCCTTGCACAAATGGTTGAAGCCGTTATTGCAGCAGGTGCAACGGTTGTAAACATACCTGACACCAACGGTTACTGCCTGCCCGATCAGTATGGCGCAAAGATCAAATTCTTGAAAGAGAACGTAAAAAATATTGATAAGGCGATTATATCCGTACACTGCCATAACGACCTTGGCCTGGCTACCGCCAACGCTATTGCCGGTTTGCAAAATGGTGCCCGCCAAATTGAAGGCACTATAAACGGTATAGGCGAACGTGCCGGTAACACTTCTATCGAGGAAGTGGTCATGATACTTAAGGTACATCAAACCCTTGGCTTGCATACCAACATCAACAGCAAAAACTTTTACGAGCTTAGCCGCATGGTAAGCGCCCAAATGCGTATGCCGGTACAGCCAAATAAGGCTATTGTTGGTGCCAACGCCTTTGCGCATAGCTCGGGCATACACCAAGACGGGTTCCTTAAAAATCGTGAGAATTACGAGATCATAAAGCCCGAGGACGTTGGTTTCCCGAGCGCAAGTATTGTACTTACCGCACGCAGCGGCCGCCATGCATTAAAATTCCACCTGGAGCGTTTGGGCCATACGTTTGATAAAGATGAACTATCTGAAGTTTACCAACGCTTTTTGATATTGGCCGATGGCAAACTTGATATAAATGATGATGACCTGCAGGGCCTTGTAGCTGCCCGCATGGTAAAGAACTAAGCAATGGATACTGATACGCAAGTACATTTGGATTTTGATGCCGCCTACAACCGGCTTAAAGGCGTGGTAAGGCATACCGCGTTGGAATACAATGCCCGCCTTTCGGCAAAATACGAATGTGAAATATATTTGAAACGCGAGGATCAGCAGATCGTTCGTTCATACAAACTTAGGGGCGCTTACAACATGATAAGCCAGCTTAGCGATGAGCAGCTTAGCCGCGGTGTAGTTTGTGCCAGTGCGGGCAACCATGCCCAGGGTGTTGCATACTCGTGCAAGCGCAAGGATATTAAGGGCGTTATATTTATGCCCGAGATTACCCCGCAGCAAAAGGTAAAGCAAACCGAAATGTTCGGTAATGGCAACGTAGAGCTGGTACTTACCGGCGATACCTTTGACGATTGCCTGCGCGAAGCTCTAATTTATACTGAAGCCAATGGCATGACGTTTATCCCGCCGTTTGATGATTTCCGTACTATTGAAGGACAGGGAACCGTAGGTGTTGAGCTATTACAGGATTTGCCCAACCCCGAAGTGATAGTGATGCCCATTGGCGGCGGCGGCCTCGCAGCCGGATTAGGCAGCTATTTAAAAGACCAGATACCCGGCATAAAACTGATTGGTGTTGAGCCGGAAGGCGCACCATCAATGCTTACCTCCTTAACCAAAGGAGAAAACACTGCATTAACCGATATTGACCGCTTTGTTGACGGCGCTGCTGTGAAACGCGTAGGCGATAAAACATTTGCTATTTGCCGCGAGATACTGGACGATATGCTAACCGTGCCCGAGGGTAAAGTTTGTACTACTATACTTAGGCTTTATAACGAAGATGCCATAGTAGTTGAACCAGCAGGTGCACTTGCGGTAACTGCGTTGGATGCCATCCGCGATCAGATAAAGTGCAAACGTGTTGTCTGCATTATCAGCGGTGGTAACAACGATATAGAGCGCATGGCCGAGATCAAGGAGAAATCTTTGCTTTACGAGGGATTGAAGCATTACTTTATTGTACGTTTCCCGCAACGTCCGGGTGCCTTAAAGCTATTTGTGACCAACGTGCTTGGCCCCGGTGATGATATTACACGTTTCGAGTTTATCAAAAAAACATCCCGCGAGAACGGCCCTGCCCTTGTTGGCATCGAGCTAAAAAACGCGGAAGACTACCCTGCCCTACTGCAGCGCATGGAGGAAAACCGCTTTAATGTAATTGAAATTAACAAGGATGCTACCTTGTTCGAATACCTGGTGTAATCTACTACTTACACAATCCATTTGTAGAGCCGCAAATATGCGGCTCTACTTGTTTTTCCCATATCATTGCGAACGATGGTGAAGCAATTTCATTGCTTGC
Source organism: Mucilaginibacter pallidiroseus (assembly GCF_007846085.1). Lineage (GTDB taxonomy): Bacteria > Bacteroidota > Bacteroidia > Sphingobacteriales > Sphingobacteriaceae > Mucilaginibacter > Mucilaginibacter pallidiroseus. The sequence continues at coordinate 141,619 of NZ_VOEJ01000004.1, read as the reverse complement.
AAAACCCCAGGCTAATATTTACCTAAAATCTTCATAGCCTCTTTCGCCACAATTTGCCCCGATATTAAGGCTGGTGGCACACCTGGCCCCGGAACGGTTAGCTGGCCTGTGTGTAGCAAATTTTTAATATGCTTTGCACGCATAGCCGGTTTAAAATAGGCTGTTTGTGCAAGTGTGTTTGCCAGCCCATAGGCATTACCTTTAAATGAGTGATAATCTGCCTCAAAATCTTTCATGGCGTAGCTGCGCTTCACCACTATGTTATCTTTTATAGTTTGCCCTGTTACGCTTTCAAACCTATCGAGCATAACATTAAAATACTTTTCGCGCGTAGCTTCATCATCATTTAAGCCAGGTGCCAAAGGCATCAGGAAAAATAGGTTCTCCCCGCCCTCCGGGGCCGCTGCTGCATCGGTTTTTGACGTACAGCAAACGTAAAATAATGGCTTGCTCGGCCATTGCGGCTGTTTGTATATCTCTTTAGCGTGCTGTTCGAAATCCTCGTCAAAAAACAGGTTATGATGTTGTACGCCTTCTACCTTTTTATTGGTGCCGATGTAAAACAACAAGCTTGACGGCGACATGGTGCGGCTATCCCAGTAAGATGCCGTGTAGTTACGGTCGGGCTCTGCTAAAAGTTTTTGGTCAGTATGCTCGTAGTCGGCGCCGTTTATCACAAAATGTGCCTGATAACTACCTGCATTAGTCTCTATTGATGATACCGTTTTATCTTCTACGTCAATCCGCGTTACTTCGGCATTCAGCTTAATCTCTACACCATAGCTTTCGGCAATGTTTACCATTGCCTTTACAATCTCGTTCATTCCTCCAATCGGATACCACGTACCTAAAGAAAGGTCGGCATAGTTCATCATGCTGTACATGGCAGGGGTATCCTGCGGAGTGGCACCTAAAAACAAAACCGGGAACTCCAGCAGTTTTATCAGCTTAGGATTTTTAAAATACTTGCGCACATGGCTGCTCATGCTGGTTAGCAAATGCATGCTCATGCTTTTCATGATCAGGTTAAGATCGATAAACTCGGTAAGCGTGTGCGACGGGCGGAAAACATATTCGCCCATCCCCACCTTATATTTATAAGCCGCCTGATCTAAAAACTTTCTCAATCCGGCACTGCTTCTTGGTTCAATATCCTCAAAAAGCTGTTCTAGGCCCTGCATATTGGCAGGCACATCAAGTATATCATCTTTGCCATAATAAATGCGATAGCCCGGATCAAGGCGTTTCAATTCATAAAAATCTGATGGCTTTTTGCCAAAAAGGGCATAAAAATCTTCGAATACGTCGGGCATCCAATACCAGCTTGGGCCCATATCAAATTTAAATCCATCTTTTTCCCAAACCCGGGCCCGTCCGCCCGGCTGGTCATTTTTCTCCAAAATGGTAACCTTATAGCCTTCTTTAGCCAATATACAAGCCGCGGCAAGGCCTGCAAAACCGGCACCTATAACAATAACATGTTTTTGATTATTCATCTGCCCACAAATTAAGCAAATAGTTTTATGCTGTTAAAAAACATTACGCGCCCCATTTTGTACATTTGGATGATGATGAACCTGTTTGATGAATCGTGCTTTGAGTGCAGCAAGCTGATTACCACAAAGTACAGCACCTCTTTCAGTACCGGTATCAGGGCTTTTGAGAAAAGGTTTCGCTACCCGGTTTATGCTATTTACGGTTTTGTACGTTATGCCGACGAAATTGTAGATACCTTTTTTGGACACGACCAGCGCCAGCTGATTGAGGAATTTCAGGAAGAAACATTTAAGGCTATTGACCGCGGTATAAGCATCAACCCCGTTTTGCAATCTTTTCAGCAGGTGGTAAATCAATATGGTATAGAGAAAGAGCTTATCGAGGCTTTCCTTATTTCGATGATGATGGATCTTGACAAAACGGCTTACGACGATAACGGCTACAAAACCTACATCTATGGATCGGCCGAAGTTGTTGGCCTGATGTGCTTACGTATATTCTGCGAAAACGACGCTGACCTCTACGATAGATTGGTACCTACGGCCCGAAGCCTGGGTTCTGCATTCCAGAAAATAAACTTTTTAAGAGATATTAAGTCTGACTTTGAAGAACGCGGCCGCACTTACTTTCCGGAGGTGGATTTTAACAATTTCTCCGAGGCTGATAAGCGACTGATTGAGGCAGATATTAAAGAGGATTTTGACAACGCTTTGCGGGGCATAAAACAGCTGCCTAAAGGTAGCCGATTGGGTGTGTATGTGGCTTACATTTACTACCTGCAACTGTTCAAAAAAATCATGCGAACATCTGCCGGTACCATCATGCAAAAGCGCATACGCGTGTCTGATACTCACAAATTAAGCCTGTACTTTAAGGCTGTGTTACATCAAAAGCTCAATGTTATTTAAGTTGCCTTTCCGTTTGCTGTATAATTTCCCGTTCCGCCTGGGCGCTATGTTTTTTTGTTTGATGCTGGCATTTGCTGCAAACCATGCTTATGCATACACTGCAGACGATGACCTGGCCGACCCGAAGCCGCACATCATACGTAAATTACTGCTTACGGCGATTGAAAGTAAAAAAACTACAGATTCGCTTTACACTTCGCTTGCAGCAGTAAAGTCGCCGTCGGCACTTACAAGTGGTTATATGGCTACGCTTGAAGCTTTGAAAGCCAAACATGCCTGGAACCCCTACTATAAAGTAAAATACTTAAACGATTGCGAGAAAACATTCAAGGCTGCCACGCACCGCGATCCACATAATATCGAGATTCGCTTTATGCGTTTTTCTATAGAACATAATGTGCCTGGCTTTTTAGGTTATAATAAAAACCTGGAGGCAGATAAGGCCGAGATCATCAAGCAACTTGGCCATAAGCATTATGCACAGGCAGACGAAGCACTGGTAAAAACGATCATCAATTTCCTGCTCGAATCTAAACGCTGCACTACAGCCGAAACACATTCGCTTAAACAATACTTAGCCGCCCTGTAAGTGAAAAGTAACTACACCTATTTGCTTATTAATATTGCTACGATATTTTTCCCGTTGGTACTGTCGTTCGACAAACGGGTAACGTTTTTCAGGAAGTGGAAATTTATTTGGCCGGGCATGGCATTAACCGGCTTGCTATTTTTGTTTTGGGATGTACTGTTTACTATATACGGTGTTTGGTCATTCAACGATAAATATATTATTGGCATACGCTTTTACGGCTTGCCCTTAGAGGAGATTTTATTTTTTCTTACCGTGCCCTTTGCATGCATATTTATACACGAGTGCCTTAATTATTATGTTAAATGGCAGCCCGGCGCCACGTTAACGCGCTATGTGAGCATAGGTTTAATTACCTTATCTGGTATCTTATTGGTGATTTATTCTAACAGGCTGTATACAGCAGTTACATTTGGCCTGTTATTGATTATACTATTACTGCTCACTTTTACATTAAGGGCAAAGTGGATGGGCAGGTTTTATATGGCATTTTTGGTTACGCTTATCCCCTTTTATGTTGTTAATGGAATGCTAACGTCGATACCGGTTGTATTGTACAATAATGCGCAGAATATGGCTACAAGGGTTGGTACAATTCCTTTCGAGGATCACTTTTACAGTATGGCCCTGTTAGTAATGAACATCGGCTTTTTTGAATACTCTAAAAAGCGCAACAGCTAATGGATAGCTTACCTGTGTACACCCGCTCGCAGTTGGCTTTACGTAACGGGCAGGATAAGCCCCAGATATGGGTAGCTTATAAAGGGACTATTTACGATGTTACCGAAAGCCGCCTTTGGCGAAACGGTAAGCATTATGAACACTGGGCCGGGCAGGATCTTACCCCCGAGCTTACTGATGCCCCTCATACCGAAACCGTGTTTGAGAAATTTAAGGCTATCGGAAAATTAGCTTAAATAAACTGTAGTTATACAAAAAGAAAACCCGCTGTTAAAGCGGGTTCCCTGATATATATGTTGAGTTTATTTGCAATTAATTTTCGGCGTAAATTGGTTTTGCCACACCATTATCATAAGCTTTAAGGCTCTTTTTAAGCAACTTACGTGCTACGTGGATACGGGTTTTTACTGTACCAATTGGAATATCTAAATGATCAGCAATTTCGTGGTATTTGTGTCCTTCAAAATACATGGTGAATGGCACAAAGTAATCAGATGGCAACCTGTCTAAAGCTCTTTTGATATCATCCATTACAAATTTGGCTTCACCTTGGTTTTTGGTCGAACTGAATACCAGGTTTGGAGAAGATATCTCATCACTTTTAGTCACAAAAGTGCTCATCTTAACAAAACGGCGATAGTTGTTGATGAAAGTATTTTTCATTATGGTATACAACCATCCTTTCAAGTTAGTACCTTCTTTAAACTTATTGTAATAAGTTATAGCTTTCAACATCGTGTCCTGAACAAGGTCGTTAGCATCGTCTGCGTCATGTGTAAAGTGTAAGGCGTATGACCTTAGTGAACTTGCTTGACGTAATACCAGGGTGTTAAACTCAATCTTTGTCATTCTGTTGTTGTTTTGTATTGAGTATTATTCAAACATGGTACCACTATTTGATTTTAGTACAAATGCCTAATACTGCATACAATCAACTACGATGAAGCGCAAAAAAGTTGAAAAGTTACTTATATAATTGAAAAAGAGAAAGTTAACACAAAAACGAAGGATTATATAGGGAACAGTAATAGCCGATCAAACAAAAGATTGATAATTTTTTAACTTACTGTAGGTGAGTTTAGTGGGTAAAGTAACCCAAGGTTAATGACATTAACCTATAACATTTACCTCACGTTGTAGTATAACGCCAAATTTAGTGTACACACTGTCTATGATTTGCGACGAAAGCGTATACACTTCCTTACCGGTGGCGTTGCCATGGTTCACTAAAACGAGTGCCTGATTCTTCCAGGTACCGGTTTGGCCTACGGTTTTTCCCTTCCAGCCGCATTGCTCAATAAGCCAGCCTGCGGCAAGCTTAATGTTTCCGTCGCTCGTTGGGTAATTAACAACTGTTGGGTATTTTTGTTGGAGTGCCGTAAATTGCTCAATAGGGATTACAGGATTTTTAAAAAAGCTCCCTGCGTTACCAATTGTAGATGGATCGGGCAGTTTAGATACCCGGATATAAGATACCACCTGCGATACATCTTTAATAGTGGGCTGCGTTATACCGCGATTTTGCAACTCCTCTTCTATTGCCCCATACTTCAAATTAAGCTGTGGTATTGCCGACAGTTTATATTTTACAGACACAATAATATACTGACCCGCAAGTTCGCTTTTAAATACACTCTCGCGATAACCAAACTTACATTCGGCATTGGTAAATGTGCGGAATGTTGATGTAGCAATTTCAAACGCACGGCAGCTTTCAAATACATCTTTTAACTCTACACCGTAGGCACCTATGTTTTGGATTGGCGATGCACCTACCGAGCCTGGTATAAGGCTAAGGTTTTCCATACCGGCGAAACCATGGTTAACAGAGTAATTGACCAGATCGTTCCAAACTTCGCCTGCCCCCGCTTCAACATGCACTTCGTCATGGTTAATATGATGCTCTATTCCGCGGATGTTAAGGCGCACCACTAGCCCGTCAAAATCAGCAACCATCAACATATTACTGCCGCCCCCTAATATCAGCCGTGGCATTTGTTTCCACTGCTCGTCAGCAAACAGCTCGACCAACTCATCTTCGCGGCTTATTTCTGCAAAATATTTTGCATTGGCATCGATACCAAAAGTATTGAAATTCTTGAGCGAGACATTTTCTTGTATCTGGAGCATAGAAGCAGTGATTAGTGTGGCAAATTTCGTCATTTTCTCCGGTTTTCCATCAAATCTGATTTTCAATCCATGTTACATGCTTTGCGAAAAGAAAGTGTTGTTTTTTACCATGATTACGAATTTATTTAGGAAACATTCAAAGATTTACAGCTAATGAGCAGAAATATTAATAAATTGATAAGCAAACAGACCGAAATCCAACTTTTTTAACTATTTTAGAAACATATAAGTACTTATTAATAAATTTTAATAACATTTTATGAAGAGTCAGGTAAGTTTTGAGCCGGTCCAGGCGAAAAGAAGCGGAATTAATCCCATTATCATCATCGGTTCATTGTTTTTTATATTAGGATCTGTTACCTGGTTAAACTCAGTGCTCATTCCTTATTTAAAAATTGCCTGCCAGCTTACAAGTTCCGAGTCTTATTTAGTTGCAAGTTCTTTTTATATAGCCTGTTTGCTTATGGCAAAGCCGTCGGCCTGGCTGCTTGGCTTTTTTGGTTTCAAAAATGGCATGGTAGCCGGTTTGGTGATGATGGCTATAGGCGCTGCCATATTTATACCTGCTGCAATGACGCGCACCTATGCAATATTCCTGGTAGGTTTATTTATACAAGGGAGCGGCTCGGCTGTGGTACAATCGGCATCAAATCCTTATATAACTATAATTGGCCCGGCAGAAAGTGCTGCAAAGCGTATCAGCATTATGGGTATATGTAACAAGTCTGCAGGGGTGCTTGCCCCTCCTGTCTTGGCCGCGGTAATCTTAAATAACATCGACGGTTTTGAACCCAAGCTTGCCAAACTAACAGAAGCCGAAAAGCTTGTACAGTTGAATCAATTGGCATCAAGGGTGATTGAGCCTTACATAGCCATAGTAGTTATACTGTTGGTGCTTGCGGTGCTTATATACTTTTCGGGCCTTCCGGAAATTGATACCGATCGCGAAGATGAAAATGTGGCGATGGCTAACTCGGGCAAAACCAGCATAACACAGTTTCCGCATCTTATATTAGGCGTAATTGCACTATTTGTATATGTTGGTGCAGAAGTTATAGCAGGCGATACCATCATTAGCTACGGCGCATCGCACCATATTGCACTATCAACAGCTCAATATTTTGCATCGGGCACTCTTACCTGTATGGTGCTGGGCTATATCGCAGGCATAGCATTCATTCCAGAATACATTAGTCAGCAAAAAGCATTGCAAATATCTGCCGTTTTAGGGGTAGTGTTAACCCTTATTGCTTTGGTAACGCCAACATATATTTCCATTACCTGCATTGCTTTATTAGGATTAGCCAACTCACTAATGTGGCCGGCCATATGGCCATTAGCGCTATCCGGACTTGGCAGGTTTACAAAACTTGCATCCTCACTACTGGTAATGGGTATAGCAGGTGCGGCTGTTTTCCCGCCAATATACGGGATGCTGGTTGATGCAATGTCGGCGCAAACAGCTTACGTGATATTGATACCTATTTACCTGTTTATACTTTACTACGCTGCAATTGGTTATAAAGCGGGTAAAAGCGGGGCAGCGGAGAAAGAGGCGTTCATTATTTAATAGTATGTCTGAACTCGAATTTTATTCAATTTAAGGAATGAACAGAATTTACCTATCATTTTGCTAATTACTTAATTCTTTCAATTCGAGTTTAGACTTTACTTCTTATACCACTTCTTAATTACGCTCAATAGCCCAAAATCATTCTGCTAATTCCTTAATTCTTTCAATTCGAGTTCAGACTTTATTTCTTATACACTTCTTAATTAGGCTCAATAGCCCAAAATCATTCTGCTAATTCCTCAATTCTTTCAATTCGAGTTTAGACTAATATCTTTTATACCACTTCTTGCTTACCACCAACAGTCCAAATTCTTCCGAAGGATTTTTCTCGGTAGACTTGTGGTGGATTTTATGCGCACGGCGAATAGCGCTTAAATATCGGTTACTGCTCTTGAATGCTTTAAAGCGGTTGTGTATAAACCAGTCGTGAAAGATGAAGTATATAGTACCGTAAGTACTGATACCAGCGCCTATCCAAAACCGATAGTCGGGCCCTTCGCGGCCTATCCACATTAACCAAAGCGCAAGGGCAGCAAACCCAAAACTAAAAACATCATTTAGCTCGAACCAGCCATGGCGCTGTTGGTGGTGTGTTTTATGGATAAACCAAAGCGGCCCATGAAAAAGATATTTATGCATGGCCCATGAAGCCAGCTCCATTGCTGCTATGGTAAGTAAAATAATGCCGATGTTTAGTATAATTTGCATTTTTAAATATCTGTAAACTACAAAGCAGAACCAAGTTAATTGTTCTGCTTTGTGATATCATTATTAAACCGCATTTCCTTGGGCACCTCTAAAAGCACCAATAAAATGCGATTATATATGTATTGCTCTATTCTCTGTTGCGGCAAGGCAGGCCTCGCGCATGGCTTCGGTGTAGGTTGGGTGTGCGTGGCTTGCACGAGTAACATCCTCTGCACTGGCACGGAACTCCATTGCTATAACCGCCTCGGCAATCATATCTGCAGCACGCGGACCTATCATGTGTACACCTAAAATTTCGTCGGTAGCAGCATCAGCCAAAACCTTTACAAAACCATCAAGGTCGCCGCTGGCACGGGCACGGCCACTTGCTTTGAACGGAAACGAGCCGGCTTTATATTTAACGCCTTTTTCCTTAAGCTGCTCTTCGGTATAACCAACAGCGGCAACCTCCGGCCAGGTATAAACCACACCCGGTATAAGATTATAGTTAATATGTGGTTTTTGTCCGGCAATCAATTCGGCAACAAACGTACCTTCATCCTCGGCCTTATGCGCAAGCATAGCGCCTTTAATAACATCGCCAATAGCATAAACACCTTTAACGCTTGTTTCCAAATGCTCGTCCACCGGTATTTTGCGGCCACGCTCTTCAACGGTTATACCAATTTTATCTAAGCCCAAGCCATCGGTATAAGCAACACGGCCAACGGCTACCATGCAGTAGTCGCCTTTAAGTTCTTGCTTCTCGCCTTTAGGGTTATCAAACGTAACGGTAACCTCATCACCTTCGGCAGTTGCGCCGGTTACTTTGTGGCCCAGGTAAAATTCCATTCCGAGTTTTTTAAGCACCTTTTGCAATTCGCGGCCAAGGCCTTTATCCATTGTAGGGATAATACCATCCATAAATTCAATTACAGATACTTTGGCACCCAAACGTGCATAAACCGAACCTAACTCCAGGCCAATAACACCGCCACCAATCAAGATCAGGTGCTTAGGCACTTCTTTAAGCGTCAAAGCTTCCGTTGATGTGATGATGCGATTTTTATCGATCTTCAGGAAAGGCAGGCTCGATGGTTTTGAACCGGTAGCAATTATCACATTTTTAGCAGTGATCTCGGTAGCGATACCGTCGGCCTTGGTAACCGTGATGGTATTTTTATCTTTAAATGAACCTACACCATTGTGTACGTCAATTTTGTTCTTTTTCATCAGGAAACTGATACCGCTTGTATTGGCATCTACAACTTCCTGTTTGCGTTTAATCATCTGGCCGAAATCATAAGCCAGGTTATCTAATTTTATACCGTGAGATGCGAAAGCATGTGCAGCATTATGGAAATGCTCGGAAGAATCAAGCAAAGCTTTTGACGGGATACAACCCACGTTAAGGCAGGTACCTCCAAGTGTATTATATTTTTCGACAATAGCGGTTTTCATACCCAGCTGTGCGCAGCGTATGGCAGCCACGTATCCACCAGGGCCCGAACCTATAACGATAACATCATATTGCATAGTAGTGTGTATTTATAGCCCGCAAAGTTAGCGAATATATAAGGCCTAATAAATAGGTATTTGATTAAAATGTTGATGGATTGACAATGCACATTTAAGCCTAATAAATTAGCGTAATTTGAGTATGAAGATAACCCTTGTGCGATTAGTGCTCTGTTAAGTAAGGCAGTGATTTTTATTTGACAACAAACAAATTCGCGGCTTTAAAATCCAACTTCGTCTTGGCGAGGTACGAAGCAATCTTCAAATAAGCTAATAACTAAAATGCTGCGTGAAACTATTAGCTGATTTTTATGCCAACTATACCTAAAGGCAAGCTATCAAAATAGCGAACCCAACTATAGCTAATAACTTCATAAAGTCTTTGTCGTGATTTGTTCCACCCTGCCTTTCAATATTATCGACTTGACGGTAAAACTGAAAACCTCGACCAAGATTAAATGGAATAAATTCGCGGCCATATTTAAGAAAGAAAATAAACCTTAAGAGGTGGTACAAAACAAATAAACTGATTGACAAAAAAGATATAGGAATGCCTACCCTTAAAAACAACAGGCTTAAAATAAACCAAAATAGCGAAAAATGTGCACTTCGAAACCGCAAGCCGAATTGTGTAGTCAATACAAGGTATGCAATTCCCATCTGACCACCGAATAGTACTATAAAGGCATTCTTATGGACTCCCTTTGCTTCGAAAGCAAACAGCGCTACTACGACGCAGATAAATACAAATAGCCAAAGTAAATCTGAAAAGCTTAATTTTCGGATTTCTAGATGAGCGAAGGTAAATTTACGCATAACCAAATTTAATATAAATGCATAATAGTACTACCTACAACTTATAGCGACAAATGAAACAATGTTGCTTTTGTAACATCGTTGTAACATGTAGCTTATTAATTATATACTTAGTAAATTACAGCCCTATTGTTACTAATAACTGATCAACCCATCATGAAAAAAATTTTAGCCCTCTTATTTGTTTTTACGGCGGCTTGCAGCGGCGCTTTTGCCCAAAGCAGCTACGTAAAAGAGCACTACACCAAAAAGGATGTGTACATAACCATGCGCGATGGCGTAAAGTTGTTTACATCGATCTACTCTCCTAAAGATGCATCGGCCAAAAACAAATACCCTATTGTAATGCAGCGTACCTGTTACAGCGTTGCACCATATGGCGAAACTAAATATCCGGGCCAGGTTGGTCCCTCAAAATTCATGATGCAGGAAGGTTATATTTTCGTATACCAGGATGTGCGCGGCCGCTACAAAAGCGAAGGCACCTGGACCAATATGACGCCCGTTATAGATAACAAGAAAAGCAAAAAAGATGTTGACGAGGGCAGCGATACTTATGACACTATCGACTGGCTGATCAAAAATGTTACAGGCAATAATGGTCGCGTGGGCCAGTGGGGCATTAGCTACCCGGGCTTTTACACTGCCGCAGGTATTTTAAGTAATCACCCGGCTCTAAAGGCTTCATCACCGCAGGCACCAATATCAGACTTTTTCTTTGACGACTTTCACCATAACGGTGCTTTCCTTGAAAGCTACTTTTTTACCTTCCCGGTATTTGGTGTACAAAAAACTGATACAACATCTAAAGCGTGGTATCAAAATACCATGATCAACCCGGGCACACGCGATGGCTACCAGTTTTTGCTGGACATGGGCCCGCTTAAAAACGCCGACAAATATTACAAAGACAATTTTTACTGGCAGGAAACGATTAATCACCCAAACTACGATGAGTTTTGGCAAAAACGTGGCCTGTTAAAACACTACAACAAAGTGAAACCTGCGGTGATGCTGGTTGGCGGCTGGTTTGATGCCGAAGATTTAACAGGCCCGTTGGCTATTTATAAAACCATCGAGAAGAAAGATCCGTCGGCTTATAACACTATTGTAATGGGTCCGTTCGGGCATGGCCGCTGGTCGCGCGAGACAGGGCACACCTTCCATAGCAATGTTTATTTTGGCGATAGTATTGCCACTTTTTATCAAACCCAAATTGAGCAAAAGTTCTTCAACCATTTCCTGAAAGGCAGCGGCGACAAAAATTCGGGCCTGCCCGACGCTTATATGTTCAACACAGGCAAAAACGAGTGGCGCAAATTCGATAAATGGCCATCACCCGCGGCAACACACGTTAAGTTTTACCTGAATAACGATGGTAAACTTGCTACTACGGCACCAAGTGCGGCCGGCTCAACAAGCTACATCAGCGATCCGCTTAAACCTGTACCATATACCGAAGACAACAGCACCACTATGGGCTTTACGCCGCACAACTACATGAGCGAGGACCAACGCTTTGCAGGCCGCAGGCCAGATGTTTTGGTTTTCCAGACAGATGTGTTGACCGAGGATATGACGCTTGGTGGCGAGATCATGGCCAACCTAAAAATTGCCACCACCGGTACTGATGCCGACTTTTTTGTAAAACTGATAGACGTTTACCCACCGGATGCGGCCAATAACCCTAACCAGCCAAACAAGAACATTATTATGAGCAACTACCAGCAAATGGTACGCAGCCAGGTAATGCCGGCCCGCTTCCGCAACAGCTTTGAAAAACCCGAGGCTTTGGTTGCCAATCAAAAAACAGCGGTTAACTTTAAACTGAATGATGTATTGCACACCTTTAAAGCAGGCCACCGCATTATGATACAGGTACAAAGCACAGCCTTCCCGCTGTTTGCGCGCAACCCGCAGAAATTTGTAGAAAACCCATACAAAGCCAACGAAAGCGACTACATTAAAGCTACCGAAACCGTTTACAATGACAGCTACGTGGATGTAGAAGTGCTGAAGTAGACTTTAGAGATAAAAGGTTGGCGATAAGAGATTAGTTTCTTTTGTTAAACCTTTTGTCATTGCGAGGAGCGCAGTAAAGCGGTAATCTTATCGCGTTCAGAAAATAAGCGGCGAGATTGCCACACTATCGCTCGCAACGACATTTATTCTTCACATAAAACATGGTCATGCCGAATTTATTTCGGCATCCCAAATGCTAAGCTTAAAACTAAATATGAGATCCTGAAACAAGTTCAGGATGACTAAAATACAGCAGAATGAAATTAAGATTACTGTTAGCACTTGCGGTGCTAACCGCTTTTACATTAAACGCCCATGCGCAACTCGGCACCCATAAGGAAACCTTCACCCGTGCAGATACCTTGCGCGGCTCTTTAACCTCGCCTTTTCGCACCTGTTATGATATCAACTATTATCACTTGGATATTAAGTTTGACATCGATAAAAAGTTCATCAGTGGCAACGTACTGTTTAAATTTACCAGCGAGCAGGATTTTACAAAGCTGCAGTTCGACCTGTGGAACAATCTTAAACTGGAGAAAGTAGTTTACAAGGGGAAAGAACTACCATACACACGGGAGTTTAACGCGGTATTTGTAACCTTCCCACAAACTATTGTTAAGGGTGCGAAGGACCAATTCACCGTTTACTATTCGGGCAACCCTACGGAGGCTAAACGTGCACCATGGGACGGCGGGGTACAGTTTGCCAAAGACTCACTTGGCAAGCCACACGTAGCTACTGCCTGCCAGGGCATGGGCGCCAGCGTTTGGTGGCCAACTAAGGATCAGCAGGATGATGAGGTTGACAGCGCCATGGTAAGCATCAGCGTGCCTAAAGGCTTAAAAGATGTTTCAAACGGGCGTCTGCGAAAAGTAACGCAACTTAAAGACGGCTATACCCGGTTCGATTGGTTTATTGCTAACCCTATCAATAATTATGATATTGAAGCCAATATAGGCGACTATGCCCATTACACCAGCAGCTACCAGGGCGAAAAAGGCAAGCTCACGCTTGATTTCTGGCCACTGGCTTATAACCTGGAAAAAGCTAAAAAACAATGGGGTTTTGAAGTGCCCCGTATGCTAAAATCATTTGAGCATTGGTTTGGCCCCTACCCTTTTTATGAGGACGGTTACAAACTGGTTGAAACCCCTCACCTTGGTATGGAACACCAAAGCGGCGTGGCTTATGGTAATAAATACCGCAACGGCTACCTTGGCCGCGACTTATCCGGAACGGGCTGGGGCTTAAAATGGGATTTCATTGTAGTGCATGAAAGCGGCCACGAATGGTTTGGTAATAACATTACCAGTAAAGACTTGGGCGACATGTGGATACATGAAAGTTTTACCAACTATAGCGAATCGTTATTTATTGAAAGCTATTACGGCAAACAAGCCGCCCAGGAATATATACACGGCACCCGCCTGGGCATCAATAACGATGGCCCAATTGTTGGCCCTTATGGCGTTAACAAGGAAGGTTCGGGAGATATGTACCCTAAAGGCGGTAACATGCTAAATATGCTGCGTACCATCATTAATGATGATGAGAAATGGCGCAATATTTTACGGGGCCTTAACAAGGTATTTTACCATCAAACCGTTACCTACGATCAAGTTGTAAACTACATAAACCAGGAAAGCGGCGTGAAGCTCACCCCTGTTTTTGACCAATATCTAAAATACAAAAACTTGCCAATAGTAGAAATAATCACCATTAACGGCAAGCTAATGGCCCGCTGGATAAGCGACGTTCCCGACTTTAACATTCCGGTAAAAATCCGCGCAAAAGGCGGCGAATATAAATTTGTAAATCTGCGTAACCGTTTTACCCCGCTTAATATTGACGGTGTTAACAAAGATAATATTGAGGTAGATACCTTTAATTATTACGTAGGTGTGCTGGTAGATTAATAAAAACACACGCTACTCAGCATGACAAAGAAAACGCGCTCGTTTATACGGGCGCGTTTATGTTTTCCAACACTTCCTTGCAAGGCAAAAAACAATCCATTTGATATGTAAATTACAACCTGTACGGCGAAGATTGCTTCACTATCGTTCGCAATGACGCGGTTGTATGTGTTGTAACAAATACATCTGATATGTTGTTGCGAGGGATAGCATGGCAACGCCATCTACATTGATTGCAGCGCCAAAAAATAAATTTTCATCGCCCTGCAACTTTTCTGATACAAAGTGCATCTAATAGGTACTAAACACAATTAACTATGAGATCTTTAAATAATTTACTATTGGCCGCAGGCCTTACCATGGCTACCAGCGCTACTATCGCTACACCTATTAAAACAGCTTTAAATTACAGCAATTCCTATAGCACTGAAGATCGCCATCTTACAGGCTTTAACGCTGTAAGCGTATCAGGCTCATTTGATGTTTATATAACCCAGGGGTCAACAGAGTCGGTAAAGGTTGATGCACCTTCCAACGTTATCGATCGTATCATTACCGAGGTTAAAGGCGGCGTATTAAATATCTACATCAAAAACAACAATGGCATCAATTGGAGCTGGGGCAAAAACAATAAGATGATTGTTTATGTGTCTATTAAAAATGTAAACGCCGTTAGCCTATCAGGTTCGGGCGATGTATTTTTTAAAGACGGCTTAAAAGCAACATCTCTTAAATTAAAGGTAGTTGGCTCAGGTGATATCAGCGGAAAACTTGATGTGAAGGATTTGGAGAGCAGCGTATCCGGCTCAGGCGATATCACAGTAAGCGGCCGTGCCGAAACATCAAATGTGAGCGTAATTGGCTCGGGCGATTTTACCGGTCAAAGCCTGGCTACTACAAATACTTCGGTTAGGGTTGCCGGTAGCGGCGATGCCCGCGTTAACGCAGCAGAGAAAATTGATGCATCTGTAACAGGATCAGGTGATATTCACTACACCGGTGCCGCCAGGAACATATCAAGCTCAAAAGCGGGCAGCGGCAGCGTGAGTAGGATGTAACAGCCTCCCTGTCCCTCCCGGTGGGAAGCAACTAAACATAACAAAAAAGGCTTCGAGGATTATCCACCGAAGCCTTTTTTATTATATGATGATATTAATTATGCTAATTGCTTAACCAATTTATCAGCCAATACTGATTTTGGCACCGCACCAATTTGCTTGTCAACTATTTCGCCGTTTTTAAAGAATAAAAGCGCCGGGATGTTACGGATACCGTACTTCATTGATATGCCTGGGTTATTGTCAACATTCACTTTACCTACAACGGCTTTGCCATCGTATTCTTTAGCAATATCTTCTACCACCGGGCCTACCATTCTACATGGACCGCACCACTCTGCCCAAAAATCTACAAGTACAGGTTTATCTGATTTAAGAACAAGTTCTTCGAAGTTTGCATCAGTTATTTCTAAAGCCATGATTTCTATTTTTTAATAATATGTTACAAATATATAGTATTCAAATAGCTTGCCACAAGTGAGGGCATGACAATGTGACAATTATATTATTAACACTTAACTATATGACAGCACGTTCTGTTTCGTATAAGTTCAAAGCAGTTAAAATAGCTGTTGAAAACGTTTACAATGCCTAACGTAGTTTTAACAGGATAGCAAATAGGAATAAGTAAAGTTAACTTCTAATTATAATTATTGCAGGCTTTAAGCTATTTTTACCATACCTAATTTTGATTAATGCCTTTTAATAACCATCGATTAACAGACAGCGTACTACTCGAAATATTGGCGCTATCAAAAGATGCGACGGCTATATACACATCTGCCGATCTTGTTATTGAAATGGCCAACGATGCTATGCTCTCTTTTTGGGGACGCAGTCGTGATATTGTCGGAATGCCTCTTACCGAAGCTGTACCCGAACTTAATACCCAGGAATTTATAGGTTTGCTCAAAACTGTTTGGGAAACAATGGAAACCTACGTGGCGGTTGATACGCCTGCCGAATTACTGATTAACGGCAAACTGCAAACTGCCTACTTTGATTTTAGTTACCGGGCTATTAAGGATGCTGATGGAAATATGCTGTGCATCCTTCATACGGCGCAAGATGTAACCGAGCGTTACCTGGCCAAGAAACTGGCTGATGAAGCAAAACGGGTAAGGGAAGAATTGATGTTTGAACTGCAGCAAACCAATCGTGAGCTGACAGCCCTAAATACGGTTTTCCTGGAAAAAAACGACGAACTCAATTCAACAAATGAAGAAGTAGCCTCGTTAAATGAAGAATACCACAGCGCCAATGAGCAGCTTAACAATGCAAATAATGAGTTAAGTTCGCTTAACGAAGAATACATCGCTATAAATGAGGAGCTCAATGCCATTAACGAGGAACTCCAGTCGGCCAATAATGAACTAGCCGACACCCGCGGGAAGTTGCAGGGGTTATTCACTGAACTGAAATTAAGCGAACAGCGCCTTGCCAACATTTATGAAAAAGCACCAATAGGTATTGCCGTACTTACCGGCCCAAACCATGTTATTGAACAAGCGAACGATACCATAATAAACATATGGGGAAGCCGCCGCGAAGATGTTTTGGATAAACCACATGCCATAGCGCGGCCTTTTGTGCATAACCAGGGCATTGGTAACTGGTTGGATGAAGTGCTTGTTACCAAACAGTCAAAAATAAACCATGAGGTAATGCTGCAAATGCCTACGCTTGATGGGCAAACGCGTACAGCCATAGTAAACTCCACCTATCAGCCAATATTTGACAACGATGGTAATGTAAGCGGCATTTTGGTAATTTTAGAAGATATTACTGAAACTTATATTGCCCGTAAGCACACCGAGTGGGCTCAGGTTCAATTCAGGATGGCAATTGACTCGGCTGGTATGGGAACCTGGAGTGCCGACCCAAATAGCGGCCGTGTAACACTCTCTTTAAGGGCATCAGAAATAATGGGGCTTCCTAAAAATGAGGAAATAACCATTGCCGCACTGCTAAACATGGTTGACCATGACCATCGTAAAATTGTGGCCGATGCGCTTGATAACGGCATTAAAAACAGCAAGCCATTTGATCTTGAATTTCCGGTTAATAATCCTATGAGCAAGGAAAGGGTGTGGCTGCGTGTAACCGGTAAAATGTTTTACGTAACACCAGATTACCCTGCAAGCTTTTCCGGAATATTGGTGGATATTACCGAGCAAAAGCAGGACGAAATACGGAAAAACGACTTTATTGCCATGGTTAGCCATGAGCTTAAAACTCCCCTGACATCTATTAAGGCTTATACACAAATGCTCAACAGCAGATTGCAAAAGGCCGGCGACGAATTTTCTACTAATGCTCTCCGCAAAACCAACTTGCAAATTGATAAAATGAACAAGATGATAAGCGGATTTCTTGACATCTCAAGGCTCGATTCGGGTAAAATTTTGCTGAGCAAAGAGGAATTCGATCTTAATGACCTGCTTTATGAGGTATCAGGCGATGTTTTATTAATATCTCCTAATCACGATATTGTTTTCGAACCTGCAGCGGGCCGCATAATTGTAAATGCTGACAGGGATAAAATCGGACAGGTAGTGACAAACTTGTTAAACAACGCCGTTAAATATGCCGACCACAGCAAATCAATTTTTATAAGCACCTACCAAAGCGAGGGTAAAGTAACTGTGAGCGTTAAAGACGAGGGCCGTGGTATACAGCCGGAGGATGTACAAAAACTGTTTGAACGCTTTTACCGTGTATCCAACCATAAAACCAGTTCGGTATCAGGCTTTGGTATCGGCTTGTACCTTTCTGCCGAGATCATATCCAGGCACAACGGAAAAATTTGGGTAGAGAGCGAGCCGGATGTAGGCTCCACCTTTTACTTCGAGATACCTTTAACTTGATATTTGTGCTTAAAACAAGAAGCCCCGTTGATAAACCAAGGGGCTTCTTATTCTGTAAATACCTTACTGCAATACTGCCCTTAGGCTGGTAAGATTGTAAATATCCTCCATCAATTCATCGCTTGGGCTTACCTTAACCAACTTGGACGACAGATCAACCGTCATCGATTCTTCTCCATCCATTACTTTGAATTTGAGGGTACAGCTTTTTGACGGGTACTTTTCATTATTGGTATTTATAGCTTGTTCCAGGCTGTTTAAAAATTGGCTGTTCAGCTGGCGTACATCAACACACACCGTCAATGATTTGCTTAGTTTATCGCGCATTTCAGATAGTAAACTCATGCTGGTTACCCGCAAATCCCAGTTATCCTTCTGCCGGAATTTTTCTTCAATATTACCCTTGATGTGCATAAAGTAGCCTTCTACCAACATATTGCGGAACTTGGCATAATCCTCACCAAAAAAGGCAAACTCGTACGAGTCATTATAATCTTCCAATACAAATGCGCCAAAAGGTTTGCCCATTTTGGTAAATTTGTGCTGTACGCTGGTAACTAAACCGCCAATGCATATTTCGCCGCGTTTGCGCAGTTCAGCAAATTTGGCCATTACCTCTTCCCCCCCCTCGCCAGATCGTGCCTTTTGCAGCACTTTCAATTCGGTAATGGTGGTATTACAGTATTTACCCATCTCGAACCGATAGTTATCCAAAGGGTGGCCTGTTAGGTAAATTCCTATTACGTCTTTCTCGTACTTCAACTTCTCAATTAGTCCCCATTCTTCGGCCTCCGGCATGGCCGGTTCAGGAATGTATGACGCTACCGAACCGCCAAATAATGACGACTGCGAGCTGTTTTGCGTGTTTTGATAATCGTTAGCGTATTTAATTAAACGCTCCACCCCTGTTAGCAGGCCGTTTTCTGTTTTAGCAAAGAATTGCGAACGGCGTATGCCAAACTCATCAAAAGCACCACCGTAAACCAGGTTCTCATACGATTTACGGTTAACGGAGCGCGTATTTGAGCGTTGGGCAAAATCATAAACGCTTTTGTAGGGGCCGCCCTCGTTACGTACCTCAATAATGCTTTCAACAGCCTTTTCACCAACGCCTTTTACACCCGCAAGGCCAAAACGAATTTGCCCGCGCTTGTTAACCGAGAACGACATATCACTCTCATTAATATCCGGGCCTAGTACCTCGATACCCATGCGGCGCGCTTCCTCCATAAAAAAGGTAAGCTTCTCCAAACTGTTTTGGTTGTTTAATACCGCAGCCATATACTCCGGCGGATAATGCGCTTTTAGGTAAGCCGTTTGGTAGGCTACAAAAGCGTAGCATGTGGAGTGCGATTTATTGAAAGCGTATTGCGCAAAAGCTTTCCAGTCGGTCCAAATTTTAGTAAGCTTATCTTTAGGATGGCCCTTAGCCATGGCCCCGTCCATAAACTGGGCCTCCATTTTGTTAAGTACCTCAATTTGCTTTTTACCCATTGCCTTACGTAAAACGTCGGCGTCGCCTTTACTAAATCCTGCTAACTTTTGCGACAAAAGCATCACTTGCTCTTGGTACACGGTTATGCCATAGGTTTCGCCCAGGTATTCTTCCATGTCCTCAAGGTCAAACACTATCGGCTCCTGGCCATGTTTACGTTTGATGAAGTTGGGTATATACTCTATCGGGCCCGGGCGGTAAAGCGCGTTCATGGCAATCAAATCCTCAAACTTATCGGGCTTAAGGTCGCGCAGGTACATTTGCATACCATCACTTTCAAACTGGAAGGTGCCATTGGTATCACCGCGCTGGTAAAGCGCATATGTTTGTTCATCCTCCAGGGGAATGTAGTCGATATCTATCTCAATGCCGTGATTTTGCTTGATCAACCGCAGCGCATCCTTAATAATGGTAAGGGTTTTAAGGCCCAAAAAGTCCATCTTGATAACGCCTGCATCTTCAATTACACGGCCATCATACTGGGTAACCAGCAGGTCGGAGTCCTTTGCGGTAGCAACCGGTACAATTTCGGTAAGGTCATAAGGAG
The DNA here is from genome assembly GCF_007846085.1 of Mucilaginibacter pallidiroseus. Classification (GTDB taxonomy): domain Bacteria; phylum Bacteroidota; class Bacteroidia; order Sphingobacteriales; family Sphingobacteriaceae; genus Mucilaginibacter; species Mucilaginibacter pallidiroseus. Next base: position 121,312 of record NZ_VOEJ01000004.1, on the reverse strand, counting down.
CAATAATGATACCGGCAGCGTGCACACCCGTGTTACGTACAGATCCTTCCAGTTTCTCGGCCTCGCGCAGCACGGTACCACGCAGGTCATTTGCCTTGTATATTTCCTGTAGCTCGGGCACCTGGTCAATTGCCGTTTTAAGATTTATACCCAAAGTTTCGGGCACAAGCTTTTTCATGGCATTTACCTCGCTTAAGGGCATATCAAGCACGCGGCCCACATCCTGGATACTGGTACGTGCAGCCATTGATCCATAGGTAATGATCTGCGCTACCTGGTTTTTACCATATTTATCAACCACGTAATCAATAACACGCTGGCGGCCTGCATCATCAAAATCCGTATCAATATCCGGCATCGATTTACGGTCGGGGTTTAGGAAACGCTCGAAAAGCAGGTTATACTTAAGCGGATCGATATTGGTAATACCTATACAATACGCTACCACAGACCCGGCTGCCGATCCACGGCCCGGTCCTATGAATACGCCCATGTCGCGCCCTGCCTTAATAAAATCGGCTACAATTAAAAAGTACCCTGCAAAACCCATGGTACGGATGGTAAACAACTCGAAGTTGATACGCTCTTCTGCCTCGGGGCTTATATCAATATAGCGCTCTTTTGCGCCGGTAAACGTTAAGTGCTTTAAATACTCCCACTGGTTAAGGGTATCCGCATCCGGTGTTATATCGCTGTGGATCTTAAACTCAGGTGGGATCTGGTAATTGGGTAGCAGGATATCGCGCTTAAGCTTCAGCACGTCAACCTTGTCAACAATCTCGTTGGTATTATCAAGCGACTCCGGAATATCATGGAACAGTTTGCCCATTTCTTCCTGCGTTTTAAAGTAAAACTGGTCGTTGGTAAAACCAAAACGGTAGCCCTTACCACCTTCTTCATCGGTAGCTATAGGGGTGCTTTGCAAATCGCCGGTGTTTACGCAAAGCAGAATATCATGCGCGTTCGAGTCTTGTTGATCTACATAGTGCGAATCGTTTGAGCAGATAACCTTAACATTGTACTTCTTGGCAAACTTCATGAGCACGGCATTCACCGTATTTTGCTCGGGAATGTCGTGGCGCTGCATCTCTATATAAAAGTCTTCGCCAAACAAATCGAGCCACCACTTAAACTCAATTTCGGCAGCTGCCTCACCATCGCGCAGTATAGCCTGCGGTACCGATGCACCCAGGCAGCAGGTAGTAGCTATGATACCTTTATGGTACTTTAATATCAGTTCCTTATCAATACGCGGCCATTTGCTGTACAGGCCCTCCATGTAACCAAGCGAGCAAAGTTTAATAAGGTTTTTATAGCCTTCGGCATTTTTGGCCAGCATCAGCTGGTGGTAACGTTTATCTTTTTTCTCTTTGGTAAACTGCTTGATGTGCCTGTCTTCAACCACGTAAAACTCACAACCAACAATGGGTTTTACGTTGTGCTTACCCGCTTCGGCAACAAACTTAAATGCCCCAAACATATTACCATGGTCTGTAATGGCAAGGGCCTTCATACCATCGGCAGCGGCTTTCTTGTACAGCTTGGATATGTCTGCTGCACCATCCAGCAGCGAAAATTGGGTATGTACGTGTAAGTGCGAAAAATTGGGCATGAGAGAATTATCGGTGGATTACAAAATTACCAAAAACAAAGGTGGCACAATCACATAACTGCCATTATATTTTCCACAGGTAGCCTTGAAAACTTTATTTGAACAGCTAAGCTTTGGAACGATTTTTTATTTGAGTATTATTTTTATAAACGAGCCGTTGCCCATTTATTGCGCCATTTAACAGTTTTACAGAAACAATTACCCCGGCTGTACTGTTCAAAATGCGTTGTTGTGCTATTTGCAGCACATTGTTTGTACAACTATCAGTAGTAACTTTAATCTTTACGAATTTGAATCGATTTGGACGCATTGCCCTTAAAACAATACTTTGGATAATTGCGAGTGTAATTTTTTTGATATTACTTGTAGTAATTTCGATACAGGTGCCCGCCGTACAAAACTTCGCAAAAGACAAAGCTGTAACTTTTTTGCAAAATAAGATCCATACCAAGGTAGAGATCGGGCACATCAGCCTTGGCCTGCCAAAACTACTGGTATTGGAGGATGTTTATTTTGAGGACCAAAAAAAAGACACCCTTATTGCAGGCGATAAGCTTAAGGTTGATATTACCCTTTTAAAGCTTTTAAAAAACAAGGTCGAGATAAATGAGATTAACCTGGAAGGCATTACCGCCAATGTAAGCCGCGGCTCCGACAGCCTTTTCAACTTCGACTACATTATAAAAGCCTTTGCCGGCGAGCAAAAGAAAGAACCTAAACCGGAAGACACAACCTCAACCATGAAATTCTCGGTTGATAAAGTTATTCTGGATCGTATTAATATTAAATATAAGGATGTTACTACCGGCAACGATGTGAGATTTTTACTCGGCCATTTTGATACCCGCATTACCGATTTTGATTTGGACAAGATGAAGTTCACCATTCCCAAAATCAACCTGAGCGGCGTAAACGCAAAAATTATCCAAACACCGGCCGGCTCATCCATACAACAGGCAGCTGTAATTGATACCGCCACAGCACCGCTTATGCTCGATCTGTCGTTAGGTGATATCGACTTTCAGAAAATCAAGGTTGATTACCAAAGCTCTGAAATGGATGCGAAGGTTGATTTGGGTAAGTTGCTGGTTAGCATGGATAAAATAGACATGAAAAACCAGCATGTGGGCATTAAAAATATTCAATTAGATAATACCAATGCAGGCTTACTTTTACAAAAACCTAAAACGGTAGCGAAAGCGGTTGATAAAACCATTAAGAAGCTTGATACCCTTACCTCTGCCGGGAAACCTGCAAAAAGCTGGAGTGCTGATTTAGGCAAAGTAACTTTTACCAACAACAACATAAAGTTTGATAACGATGCGCAAAAGGCCCTGCCACGCGGGCTCGATTTTGCGCACATGAACATCAAGGACCTAAACGCTGATGTAGAGAAAATTTCTTACACAGCCGACAGCCTTTCGGGCCGTGTAAACGCATTTACTTTTAAAGAGAAAAGTGGTTTACAGATCAATAAGTTCCATACAAGCTTCTTCTACCGGCCAAAAAGCGCCTACCTCAAAGACTTGTTGGTTGAAACGCCGAAATCTGTTATTCAGAAAGATCTGCAGGTGGGCTACCCTTCTATCGAATCACTTACCAAAAACCTGGGTAAGCTAAGTATTAACGCCAACCTTGATGGCAGCAAGCTAAGCCTGGGTGATATATTATTACTGATGCCTACAATGGCGTCTATGGAGCCCTTTAAATCATCGCCAAATTCGGTTATCAAAATCAATGGCCGTGTAAACGGAACAGTAGACAACCTGCGCATTCCTAACATCGAGATAAGCGGTTTTGGCAATACCTACATAAAAGCATCTGCAAGTATGCGCGGCCTGCCCGATGTGGAAAAGGCCTACTTTGATGTTAACATTGCAAACTTCCGCACAACACGCAGCGATATTGTGCGCCTTGCACCTAAGGGCACCATCCCGCCAACGGTAAGCATACCTGAGAACATGAACCTTACGGGAACATTCAAAGGGTCGATGAAAACCTTTAACACCAAAATGAACCTGCGCAGCAGCTATGGCGCGGTTGATTTGGTAGCCGCCATGAAAAGCGGCAGTCGTAAGGGAAGCGAAACTTATACGGCAAACATAAAAGCCAATAACCTTAACGTAGGTGCGTTAACCAAGCAACCGCAAATGGTTGGCATGGTTACCATGAGCGCCAATATCAAAGGTGCCGGTCTTGATCCTAAAAAAGCCAACCTGCAGTTTAACGGCAATGTTGCCAGTTCCTACATCAAAGGCTACAATTACCGCAACCTGCAAATGAAAGGCAGTGCGCGCAATGGCAGCTATGTGGCAAACGCCGTAATGCGCGATCCAAACATCAACTTTGCGCTTGATGCAAAGGCAAACATGAACAAAAAGTATCCATCGGTAAACGCTACGCTGATGGTTGACAGCATTGACCTGCAAAAACTAAAATTTGTTAAGGACCCGATGCGCTTTCATGGTAAAATTGTGGCCGATGTACCAACCGCCGACCCAGATTACCTGAACGCTAATATATTGGCAACCGAGCTTTTAGTTATTAATAAGGCGCAGCGCATTGCGCTTGACACCGTAAGCCTGATATCTACCGCCAATGCCGATAGCAGCAGCCTGCGCCTTAAAACGCCAATGTTTTATGCGCACATGGGCGGCAAGTATAAGCTTACCGAGATTGCCCCTGCTATACAGGATGTAATAAATAAATATTACGATACTAATCTTGCCGCTGGCAAAAAGGCCGGACCTAAAGTAAAGTACTCGCCGCAGCAATTTAATTTTGATGCACGCTTTGTTAAAACCCCGTTGGTAGAAAAATTTGTTCCGGATTTAAAAACGCTTGATCCTGTAATAATAAACGGGCGCTTCAACTCCACAGCTGGCGAACTGGTTTTAAACGGCTCTATCCCTACCGTTGTTTACGGCACCAATACCGTTAATAACATGAAACTGGCTGTAAATACAGGCAACAATGCACTTAACTACAGCCTTACTACCGACGAGATTAAAGTTGGCTCGAACCTCGACCTGCTTTACACCAGTATTAGCGGTGCTGCGCAAAACAACATATTAGGCATAAGCCTGCAGGTACGCGATGCACAAAAGAAAGAACGCTATCGTATTGCCGGTAACTTCAGTGCGTTGCCAAATCAGTACCAGTTTAGCTTTTTACAGGACGGTGTTATGCTCGATTATACGCCTTGGGCGGTTAACCCTAATAATGCCTTTTTATACGGCAATAAGGGTATCCTTGCGCGAAACTTCAGCCTAAGTAATGCCAACCAGGTTTTGAGCATCAACAGCAACTCGGGCGAGTTTAATTCGCCAATAACTGTCGACTTTAAAAACTTTAAGATCGAAACGCTCACCAAGATGGCCAAGCAAGATTCGTTGCTTATTGGGGGTACCATCAATGGTAACGCTGTTGTGAGTAATCTGCAAAAATCGCCTGTATTTACCGCTGCTATGGATGTAAGCAACTTTAACTTTAAAGGCGACACAGTTGGCAACATATCGGCCAAGGTAAATAACCAAACAGCCAATGCATTTGATGTAAATGTAAGCGTAACGGGTAAAGGTAACCAGGTGGATTTAATGGGTATGTACTATACCACGCCTGAGAGCCGCTTTGATATGAACCTGAACATCGTAAATCTGAGCATGAAAAGCATACAAGGCTTTAGCTTTGGCAGCATACGCAATGCAAGTGGCAACATAACCGGCGGTTTAAAAATAACAGGCACAACCGATAAGCCTGCCGTTAGGGGTAAAATAAACTTTAACCAGGTAGGCTTTAACGTATCGATGCTTAACTCTTATTTTACTATGCCTAAAGAGAGCATTACGTTTAATGATGAAGGCATACGCTTCAATGACTTTACGATGGTCGACTCGACCGGCAATAAAGCTGTTATCAGAGGTGCGGTTTACACCACTACTTATACCGACTTTAAGTTTGGCATGGATATACGGATGGATAACTTTAGGGTCATCAACTCTACCAAGGCCGATAACAAGTTGTTTTATGGTAAGTTGTTTATGGATGCCAACGTAAAAGTGCGTGGCGACATGGCCAAGCCTGTTGTAGACGCAACCCTAACCGTTAATGATAAAACCGACATGACCTTTGTACTGCCAACTACCGATCCCGGTATTGAGGACAGGAAAGGCGTGGTTGAGTTTTTTGACCAGGATGCGCCAAAAACCGATTCCATACTTATGGCGCGGCAGCTCGACTCGCTTAAACAGTCGGAACTTACCGGGCTGGATGTTACGGCAACCGTTAACATAGACAAAGCAGCAAACTTTAATATCGTGATAGATGAGCGTAATGGCGATGTAGTAAATATTCGCGGTGAGGCTCACTTGAATGGTGGTATTGATGCCAGCGGTAAAACCAGTTTGACCGGTACATACACCGTTGAGGACGGATCATACAATCTATCTTACGCAACGGTATCCCGTAAGTTTAACTTCAAGAAAGGCAGCACCATTACGTGGACAGGCGACCCTACAAGTGCCAACATCGACCTTACTGCGGTTTACATTGCAAACGTGCCACCTATCGATCTGGTAGCAAATCAACTATCAGATGCAAACCAAGGTTTGTATAAGCAAAAGTTACCGTTCAACGTAAATCTTAATTTACGCGGGCAATTGCTTAAACCTGTTATCAGTTTCGACATCGTGCTTCCCGAAGGAAATAACAACGTATCGGCAGATGTAACAAACACCGTAAATACACGCCTTGCACAAGTTAGGAACGACCCTAATGAACTTAACAAACAGGTGCTGGGCGTTTTAATACTTGGTCACTTCATAGGCGATAACCCTCTACAAAGCCAGGGTGGCAGCGCAGGTCTTGACGGAGCTATCCGTAACTCTGTAAGCGGCCTGCTCACCGATCAGCTTAACAACCTGGCCGGCGGCCTTATCTCGGGTGTTGATCTTGATTTCGGGCTTACATCAGGACAGGATTACTCAACAGGAACGGCAACAAACCGTACCGATCTTAATGTCGGCTTATCAAAACGCTTCCTGAACGACAGGCTCACCGTATCGGTAGGTAACAACTTTAACCTGGAGGGTGCACAGCAGGGGCAAAAAACGTCAAACATAGCGGGTAACGTATCCGTAAATTACAAGCTTAGTAAAGATGGCCGCTACAGCTTGCGCGCTTACCGTAAGGATGAGTACATCGTAATACAGGGCCAGGTTATTGAAACGGGCTTAGGCTTTACCCTTACTGTAGATTACAACCGTTTCCGCGAGATATTCCGCAAGCGCAGCCCGGAAGAACGCGAAATGCGCAGACGCTACAAACAGGAGCAAAAGCAAAAAGAAGAGCAGGAAAAAGCCGAACAACAAAAGGCTAAAGAAGAAAGAGAAAAGAACCAGACAACCACCTTACAATGATTAAACGTATAATATATTTATTACTCCTGGGCGTGTTACTTAACTCCTGCAGCACTACCAAATACATACCCGCCAACGAAAAACTATACACCGGCGGCGAGGTAAAGGTTGCAGATAAGAACATAGCTAAAGGAGATGCCTCGAACATTAAATCGGAGATGAAAGCGCTGATACGTCCCGTGCCCAACTCCAAATTATTGGGCATGAGGATAAAATTGTGGTTGTACTATAAAACCAAAAACCGCAGCAATTTTATACAGAAGTTTTTGAGCAAATACGGCCAGCCGCCGGTGTTTGTGAGCCAGGTAAACCTTGAGAAGAACAGCGAAATAATGCAGAACCGCCTGCAAAATGAAAGCTACTTTCAATCTACCGTTAAAGGCGATACCGTTGGAAAAGAACGTACGGCAAAAGCTGTTTTTACAGTAAACGCAGGCCCATCTTACACCATCAACAAGGTGTCTTTCCCTTCTGCAACGGATAATAGTCTGGACACTGCCGTGCGTGGTACAATGAAGGAAACATTGCTTAAACCCGGTGAAAAGTACAACCTTGATGTAATTAAATCTGAGCGTATCAGGATAGACAGCAGGCTAAAGGAAGAGGGTTTCTTTTACTTCTCACCCGAGCACTTGATTATAAGGGTTGACAGCACGGTTAGCGATCATAAAGTAGATCTGGTTGTGCGTATCAAACCGGAAACGCCTGATCAGGCCAGGTGGATATATACCATTCGTAATCTGTACGTATACCCTAACTATTCTTTACGCGATACATCGCTTAAGCTCGATCAGGCAGTGCCATATCGTTGGTACAACATTGTAGATCCACGCAAAACTGCGCGCCCATATCTGTTTGCCAACACAGTGCTTTTGCGCCCTAATGATACTTATAGCCGTACCACACACAACAACTCGCTTAACAGGTTTATTAACCTGGGGCCATACAGGTATGTAAAAAATCGTTTTGAAGATGTTACGCCGGATTCGCCAAAACTGGATGTTTATTATTTCCTGACACCCTACAAACGTAAATCGTTACAGTTAGACCTTTTGGGCCGCACCAGCTCTGCCAATTACACCGGTTCGCAAATAAACCTGAGCTGGAGAAACCGCAACGCATTTAAAGGTGGCGAACTGTTAACGGTATCATTATTCGGAAGCACGGATGTGCAGGCGGGTGGCCAAAACGGCGGGTTTAACGTATTCCAATACGGTGCGCAAACCTCATTATCATGGCCAAGGCTGATAAGCCCGTTCAATTTCCGGTCAGACAATGCTTACATACCACGTACTACCCTTACGCTGAATTATACATCTGTAGTAAGGCAAAAACTTTACTCGCTTAACTCCTTCAGCGGATCGTTCGGTTATCAATTTAAACCAAACCTGCATAAGTTAAACGAGCTTAATATTCTCGAGGTAAATTACGTGAAGCCCCGCAGCGTGTCGCAGCTTTACACAGATAGTATTGCCAAATCAAACAACCCGGCGCTTAAACACGTTATCGACCCACAGTTTACCGTGGGTGTAAGTTATGCCTATACATTTGATAACACTACCGAAGATTACCGCACCAACAGCCTTTATTACCGCGGTAAATTAAGTTTATCAAACAACCTGTTGGGTATTATATCCGGGGCAGATACTTTGGGTGGAAAAGTTAAAACCTTGTTTGGCACACCATTTAACCAGTATGTTAAACTGGAAAACGAAGTACGCTTCTTTCATAAGATAACTACCGGCACCAAGCTGGCTACCCGCTTTCTGGTAGGTGTAGGTTTACCATATGGCAACTCAACTGTGTTACCATACAGCCAGCAGTTTTTTATAGGCGGGCCAAACAGCTTAAGAGGTTTCAGGGCACGGTCTATAGGTCCAGGCACTGTTAATTCAACAGCGCTTAACGGCGGATTTGTTGCAGACCAATCTGGTGACATCAAGGTTGAAGCTAATGTCGAATATCGCGCAAAACTGTTCAGCATTGTTTATGGTGCCTTGTTTGCAGATGCAGGTAACATCTGGAACTACAACACACGCACAGGCGGCGATGCATTTACAAAAGACTTTTATAAGCAGTTTGCAGTTGATGCCGGCTTTGGTTTAAGGTTTGATGCCACCGTACTGGTGCTGCGTACCGATCTTGGTTTCCCGCTGTTAAGGCCCTTCCCTAATGCAGCAGGGTCGCGTAGCGTACCTTTAAGCTTTAATAATGCAATATTTAACCTGGCAATAGGTTATCCTTTTTAACATATTTGCAAACCGTAACTATACTGCCCTGCGTATTTTACGCAGGGTTTTTTATTTTATTACAATGCTAAACAATACCACTGTAACCATTCCACTTAATATTATTGATCTGCATGATGGCTTCCATCCCCTACTGCAAATTCAATTGTTTAACCAGGTATTCAACCTGGTGCTTGATACCGGCGCCTCGCGTACGGCGTTTGATCATCAGCTATTATTAATGGCAAATGAGCATGCACCAATAATTGCCAGCGAAAAGCTATCAACCGGCTTGGGCACAAACACCATGGCATCAGCCACGGCTAAGGTAAAAGATATAGCGATAGGCGAACTCCTAATCCCGGAACTTGAAGTAGCCGTCCTCGACCTCTCCACCATCAATATAGCTTACGCCGAGCTTGGCCACCCGGAAGTTTTGGGCGTGCTGGGCAGTGATGTATTGATGGAATATAACGCAGTGATAGATTACGGTAAGATGGAACTTATTCTACATAGTGCATAACAAAAAAGCCCAACTTTTCAGCCGGGCTTAGTATTTATTGTTGTCAATCTTATGTATCGATCCTTGCGTAACGTGCGTTTTTCTCGATAAACTCGCGGCGTGGTGCTACCTCATCACCCATCAGCATACTAAAAGTATGATCGCACTCGGCAGCGTTTTCTATGCTCACTTTTTTAAGCGTGCGTTTTTCAGGATTCATGGTAGTTTCCCACAGCTGCTCTGCATTCATCTCGCCCAAACCTTTGTAACGTTGTACGTGTACGCTGTCTTCTTTACCCTGGCCTTTTAAACGCTGAATCGCTTTATCGCGCTGCTCATCATTCCAGCAGTACTCCTGCTCCTTACCTTTTTTAACCAGATAAAGCGGTGGCGACGCTACGTAAACATACCCGTACTCTATCAGTTCCTTCATATAACGGAAAAAGAAGGTAAGGATAAGCGTGGTGATGTGCGATCCATCCACGTCGGCATCCGTCATGATCACAATTTTATGATAGCGCAGTTTAGCTAGGTTAAGCGCTTTGGCATCCTCAGGCGTACCAATGCTTACACCTAAACCGGTAAACATATTTTTGATCTCCTCGTTTTCGTAGATCTTGTGCTCCATGGCTTTTTCCACGTTGAGGATCTTACCACGTAGTGGTAAAATAGCCTGAAACTCGCGGTTACGGCCTTGCTTGGCGGTACCACCCGCCGAGTCGCCCTCTACCAGATAAATCTCGCAAAGGGTTGGGTCGCTGTTGGCACAGTCTGCCAGTTTACCAGGCAAGCCCGATCCACTCATTACGCTTTTGCGCTGCACCATTTCGCGCGCCTTGCGGGCTGCGGCACGCGCAGTAGCTGCCAAAATCACCTTCTGTACAATCATTTTGGCTTCCCTTGGATTCTCTTCCAGGTAATTGCCCAATATCTCGCCCACAGCTACGTTTACCGCACCACTAACCTCGCTGTTACCCAATTTGGTTTTGGTTTGGCCCTCAAACTGTGGCTCCTGTACTTTTACGGATATAACCGCAGTTAAACCCTCGCGGAAGTCATCACCGGTAACATCAACCTTTACGTTTTTCAGCAAGCCCTCTTTATCGGCATAAGCTTTAAGCGTACGTGTTAAACCCATCCTGAAGCCGGCAACGTGTGTACCACCTTCAATGGTGTTAATGTTGTTTACGTACGAGTGTACATTTTCTGAATAAGTATCGTTGTATTGCAAAGCAAGCTCAACAGGGATACCCTGCTTTATACCTTCTACATAAATAGGCTCAGGAATAATAGATACCCTTGTACCATCCAGATACTTCACAAACTCTTTTAAGCCGCCTTCAGAGAAAAATTCTTCTGTAGGGAAAGTACCATCAGCATTCGGCTCACGCTCGTCTGTCAGCGTCAGGCGGATACCTTTATTCAGGAATGCCAGCTCACGCAAACGCGTAGCAAGCGTTTCAAACTTATACTCGGTAGTGGTAGTGAAAATCTCTGGGTCGGGTTGGAAAGTTTGTATCGTACCTGTTTTGTCAGACACGCCAATTTCCTTCACATCAAACAAAGGCTTGCCACGCTCATACTCCTGGGTAAATATTTTACCCTCACGATGCACTACTGTAGCAACATGCGTTGATAACGCGTTTACGCAACTTACACCCACACCGTGCAAACCGCCCGATACTTTGTAAGTGTCTTTATCAAATTTACCGCCTGCGTGCAGCACGGTCATTACTATTTCTAAAGCTGATTTTTTTTCTTTGGTATTGATACCTGTAGGGATACCGCGGCCATTATCTTTTACAGTAACCGAGTTACCTTTATGGATGGTAACGTTTATGGTATCGCAGTAGCCTGCTAAAGCCTCATCTATCGAGTTATCTACTACTTCGTAAACCAGGTGGTGCAAGCCTTTTACGCCTGTATCACCAATGTACATCGACGGCCTTTTACGAACGGCCTCGAGGCCTTCTAAAACCTGTATATTATCCGCGGAGTAATTCGATTTATCTTTGTTTTCTTCGCTCATATTTTAAATAAACAATAACCTTCAAAAATACGATTTTACCCCCACATTTACAGCATAGTTAGCACCATTGTGGAGAAATATGACTGGTAGTAAACATGTTAATTATTGGTTAGGAAACTTGGGGCGAAAGATTATCTTTGTCAAAATTTTTTAGACAAACACAATGAAAATCACGACCTCTATTGTTGCAAAATCAGCCCTGATGCTGTCAATTGCTGCCGGTATAGCGGCCTGCAATCAAAATAAATCGGCTGATAAACCTGCAGCTGCCACTACAACTGCTGCAAGCGCAACCCCTGCTGCTGCCGATATTGTTTACATCAACCAGGATTCAATCGTTTCGCAATACGAGTACATCAAAGATATGGACAAACGCCTTGACGCTAAAGGCAAAGCAGCACAAAGCGATGTACAGTCACGCCAGCAGGCTATTCAACGCGAAATTGCTGATTATCAAAAAAATGCGGCTACCATGAGTGCAGATCAGCGCCAGGCTACCGAGCAACGTTTGCAACGTAAAGGCCAGGAGTTTCAGCAATATCAGCAAAACGCTGGTGCGCAGGTGCAAAACGATCAGGTGGGCGAGCAAACTAAACTTTATGAAAAGCTGGTTGCCTTTACTAAAGATTATGCTAAAGAAAAAGGCTACAAAATGGTGTTAACCTTTAAAAAAGGCGACCCAACCATGCTTTACGGCGATCCAAGCCTTGACATCACTGCTGATGTTATCAAGAAGCTAAACGAAGCCTACGCTAAAGACAAAAAATAATCAATTGTTGCAGCATCTTAAGCTGATAATAAAATATGAAATTTAAAACCCCGGCTATAAACCGGGGTTTTTTAATGGAAACGATTATGGAAAACCACGAGAAATTTATGCAGATGGCTATTGAGCTGTCGGAATATAATGTTAAGCAAGGAATGGGCGGCCCGTTTGGTGCCGTGATAGTGAAAGATGGTATGGTAGTTGCCCGAAGTGCCAACAAAGTGGTGCCAACTAACGACCCTACCGCACATGCAGAGGTATCAGCCATAAGGATGGCCTGCAAAGAGCTGGGCACCTTTAGCTTAGAAGGCTGCGAAATTTATACCAGCTGCGAGCCTTGCCCTATGTGCCTTGGTGCCATTTACTGGGCCCGCATAGGTAAAATCTACTACGCCAATACCAAGGCAGATGCCGCTGCAATTGGATTTGACGACCACTTTATTTATGATGAACTGGACCAGCCCATGGACAAACGCAAACTCCCCTTTAAACAAATGATGCGCGATGAAGCACAGCAAGCATTTAGGCTTTGGGAAGGATCTGAACTAAAGACGGACTATTAACAATTTAAGTAGTTGTGCGTGGAAACTTATGAGGCAAGCCATTCTTTAGAAAGCCGGTACATCAACAGAAAAGTGTCTGAGGCAAATTATTCGATACTTATCGGGCTAATGATTTTTGCTATTGTTGGCACAGGGTTCTACTTTAAATTGGATAGCCTGCCTTTGTTGTTTGTTAACCTGTTTATTATTGCCATACCAATTAGCATTTATGTATACATGTCAACCTTTAAGCAGGCCAATAACGTTATCACAATTATCTCGAAGATTGATGTAACAGATACCGAATATAAGATATCGTCGTATTCTTTTAAGAGCCGATTTTTATTTTTTCAACCCGTTGAGCTTACGGTGAAAAAGGGCCGCCTTTTTACACAGAAGGTTGCTTTCCCTTACAATGAAGATGGGTTGGAAAGCGATAAAAAAGACGTGTTACGTATAATCATTAATGGAAAATCATACTATCTCTTATACAAGTATTTCCCGGCATCGTTGCTTAACGAATTTTGAAGCAAACATAAAAGCGTTTGAATTAAAACCACCGCCATTGGCAATCCTGCCAATCTGTTAGCATATGAAAAAGCAAACCCACAGCTACTATCCTTGTCTTTGGAAAGAATAGCAGCACGAAATAAACGCCGATAGCATAGTATGAATGCAGCGGATGGAAGCCAATGCTGCAGCGGTTAGGATCAAAGATTGGGGTGGCAAGCAGGTGGTCGGCATCCACGAGCATGGTAGCAAGCATGATAAGCCACGCCTTTTTCCACTCCTTGCGAAAAAATATATACGCTATAGCACCCGGCGCCAAAAAATGCAGGCTGTAATGGGTAACCGTTTGCAATAGCTTTAACAATGCTTTTAATCTTCTAGCTAATCAACGATTTTATCAGGTTTTCCAGATCGCTTAGGTAAAGCATGTTAGGGCCATCGCTTAACGCGTTGTCCGGATCAGGATGGGTTTCGATGAAGTAACCGTTCACACCGAATGCTTTTGCAGCGTGGGCCATTCCGGGTACAAACTTACGGTCGCCACCAGTTTTGCCACCTGCGCCGCCTGGGCGCTGTACCGAGTGGGTGCAATCCATACAAACGGGATAACCAAATTCTTTCATGTCGGCAATGTTCCTGAAGTCAACTACCAGGTTGTTGTAGCCGAATGAGTTACCACGCTCGGTTAAAATCACCTGCCCGTTACCGGCCTCTTTAACCTTTTGAGCCGGGTAAAACATATCCTGACCAGATAGGAACTGCGCTTTTTTAACATTTACAATTTTACCTGTCTCTGCCGCTGCAACCAACAAATCGGTTTGGCGGCACAAAAACGCAGGTATTTGTAAAATATCAACAACCTCCGCGCAAGCCGCCGCCTGGAAAGGTTCATGAATATCGGTGGTAACCGGCAAGCCAAATTTCTCCTTCACGTTAGCAAGCATTTCCATACCTTTAGTTAAGCCTGGCCCGCGATAAGCATGTACCGATGTACGGTTAGCTTTATCAAACGATGATTTGAACACCACGGTAACCGGATATTTGGCGCCTATCTCGGCCACTTTTTCAGCCACTGTGTAAAGTAGCTCCTGGTTTTCCATAACGCAGGGGCCAACAATAAAAAAAGGTTTCTCGGTAATATCTTTATACAATGCCATTGCTTTCAATTTTTTTCAGGGCAAGTTCAAGGTCTTCGGGAGTGTCTATCCCCTTCTCAATACTTGCCACTTCAATCATTTTAATTTTATATCCGTTCTCTATCGCTCTTAGCTGCTCCAGTTTTTCCTGGCCTTCTAAAAACGAAACCGGCAATTTTATATATCTATTTAAAAAGGCCGCTTTGTAAGCATAAACCCCCATGTGTTTTTTATAAACGCTTACATCCTCCACCTCACTATCCCTTAAAAACGGAATAGCAAAGCGTGAAAAATAAATGGCATACCCATTTACATCTGTAACAACTTTTACAAGGTTGGGGTTATGCAGTTCCTCAACGTTTTGTACGGGGGCGCAAACGCTGGCCATAACGGCTTCATCGTATTGCAGGGCCATGATCAGCTTATCTACTATTGCTGCATCAAAAAATGGCTCATCACCCTGTACATTGATTACAATATCGCATTCAATATCTTTAGCCACTTCGGCAATACGGTCGGTACCGCTGGGATGGTCTTCACTTGTCATGACCACATTGCTTGTAAACTGCCTGCAAAGGTTAAACACCTCGTCGCTATCGGCAGCTATCCAAACTTCGTGATGCAGTTCAGACTTCAGACAAGCCTCATAAACACGCTGAATAACGGGCTTGCCACCCAAATCCAAAAGTACCTTACGCGGCAACCGTGTTGATTTTAACCTTGCAGGGATAACAATTATTGCTTTCATGGCTACAACTGGTTAAATATCTGGTAAATACCCGTTAGCTTACCATCAGCATCGCCAACAAGCAACGTGGTTATCTTGCGTTCAATCATGAGCTCCTCTGCATCAAACACATGTTCATCTTCACTTACAATGAGCGGATTTGTGGTCATGATCTCGGTAATAGGTAACGCATGCAAATCGGGATGCTTCACCAGGCCGCGTCGGAGATCGCCGTCTGTTATCACGCCCAAAACATCACTTGCCGATCCAACGATAACCATTCCAAGCTTCCCTTCAGACATGCGGATGAGCAGTTGTGTAAATGTGGCATCAGCGTTTATAAATGGTAGATTGTCTGTGCGCATTACATCGCGAAGCTTAACTAAAAGCTTGCGTCCAAGACTACCGCCCGGGTGGAAGCGCGCAAACTCTGCCGGGCTAAAATCCCTCAGCTTCATCAGTGCCACCGCCAGCGCATCGCCCATAACCAAGGTGGCTGTAGTTGATGATGTGGGTGCCAGCTCCAACGGGCAAGCCTCCTGCTTCACACATACATTAAGTGTATAATCGGCGTTTTTTGCGAGGGTTGAATTTGGCTTTCCGGTAATGGCTATGAATTTATTTTTATTAAACTGAAGGAAGGGGACAATCTTTAATATCTCTTCCGTTTCGCCCGAGTAAGAAATTAGCAGCACAATATCCTGCGGGCCAATCATACCCAAATCGCCATGAAATGCTTCGGCTGGGTGCATAAAAAAGCTGGGGGTACCGGTACTGGTAAACGTTGCCGAAATTTTGCGACCCACATGGCCTGATTTACCCATTCCGCAAACCACCAGCCTGCCTGTACTGGATAAAATAGCATTGGCCGCCTGGCTGAATTGATCGTCGATCATTGAGGCCACATATTGCAGCGAGGCTATTTCAATATCAAAAACTTTTTGCGCTATATCTATCATCAGCTGTAAAAGCCCTGTAAAAAATTATGCAATAATACTCAATAAAAGTAAAACGCTCTACAGCCTGCCGTCAACTATACTGCGATCTAAAACGGCCTTAGTATCATAAATAACCGAATTGGCATTGCGCGTGATGCTCCTGTAATCGAGCTTTGCAAACTCCGTATGGCAAACGGCAAGGATCACGGCGTCATATTGCTTGCTGATGGTTTTTGTAATTTCGATACCATACTCGTGCTTAACCTTTTCATAATCGGCATGTGGGTCATGCACATCTACGTTAAGGCCAAAGGCTTTTAATTCGTTGTATACATCAACCACCTTGCTGTTGCGCACATCGGGGCAATTTTCTTTAAAGGTGATACCCAATATCAGGGCGTTGGTATGTTGTACCTCATGCCCTTTGGATACGAGTAGTTTAACAACTTTTGATGCTACAAACTCGCCCATCTGGTCGTTCACTCGCCTGCCCGAAAGAATAACCTGCGGATGGTAACCCAACGACTCGGCTTTGTGCGCCAGGTAATATGGATCTACACCTATGCAGTGGCCTCCTACCAAACCCGGCCTGTACTTTAAGAAATTCCACTTGGTAGCTGCTGCCTCCAGTACGTCATTGGTATCAATGCCCATCCTATCGAAGATCAGCGCCAGTTCATTGATAAAAGATATATTTACGTCACGTTGTGCATTCTCAATTGCCTTTGATGCCTCTGCAACCTTAATGCTTGGTGCCTTGTGCGTGCCTGCTGTAATGATGGATGCGTATAAATCATCTACCCTATCGGCAATATCTGCCGTTGAGCCGCTGGTTACTTTTTTAATTTTAACCAGGGTATTGATCTTATCGCCGGGGTTGATCCGCTCGGGAGAATATCCTGCAAAAAAGTCCTGATTAAATTTTAGGCCTGATATCCGCTCTAAAACGGGGATACAATCTTCTTCGGTACAACCAGGGTAAACGGTAGACTCATAAATAACCAGATCGCCCTTTTTTAAAACCGAGCCAATCATTTCCGAAGCTTTCAATAAAGGTTCCAGATCGGGGGCCTTAAACTGGTCTATCGGGGTGGGTACGGTAACAATGTATATGTTACAAGTCGAAATTTCGTCGAGGTTGCTTGCGAACTTCAACTGCGTTGAAGTTAATACCGCCTGCAAATCATCAATGTTAGCCTCCTGCGTGGCGTCGTTGCCAGCGCTAAGCTCCTGTACGCGTTTGGTATTGATATCGAACCCAACAACACGATATTTTTTGGCAAACTCAATTGCCAGCGGCAAACCAACATATCCTAAACCAATAACGGCAATTTTTGAAGCGGGGTAAGTATTTTCCATGCAGACAGCGAATGCGCTATTACAACATTTGCGGCATAGCGATTATTGAAAAGCAAAAATAACGATAAATGTTTGTTGCGATTATATTAAGCAGATGTAAAGGGGTTAAAAATAAAGGCCACTTACCGCATAGCTACTAGATGCTTCGCTTCGTTCAGCATGACCAGGGCTTTTCTTTCCCCCACCTTGTCATTCTGAGGTACGAAGAATCTATTTGCGAACTTTTCTATCGGCCATCAGATGCTTCACTGCGTTCAGCATGACAAAAGTCCGTTCCTTTCCCCTCACCTTGTCATTCTGAGGTACTAAGGATGTGTTGCTAACTTTCCAACGATCATCAGATACTTCACTACGTTCAGTATGACAAATCAATGCTCCTCCTCTTCCGGCTTATCAAAAAAGGTGTCCTTCAATTCGTCTGTTTCGCGTCGGTCGCGTTTGGTAGGGCGGCCTGTGCCACGGTCGCGTTTTAACACCGGGGCATGAAACATCGATTTAAAGGTGGTGGTTTGTTCAACCGGGGTAATATCTTCGTAGTAGTCTACAGCCTTTTTAGCATCCACACGGTTCTCGAGCAGGCCCGATACCAATATCACCTTACGCTCCGGCCCCTTGGCTATCTGGTAACGCTCGCCTACCTTAACCTCATGCGATGGCTTGGTGTTATTACCATCAAGCTTTACCCTACCGGCCTTGCAGGCCTCGGCAGCCAGCGTACGGGTTTTAAAAATACGTATGGCCCACAAATATTTGTCAATCCTTAGTTTCTCTTTCTCGGGCATGTTATTGTTAATCTTGATGTTTCAGTTAAGGCAAATCTCCCCAAAATTCCGTTAATTTGACAAAATTTTATTCTTGCTGATGATAAATCTTAAAAAACTTATCGAAGACGCCTGGGAAGACAGGAACCTTTTAAACTTTAGTGAATACACGAACGCTATCGAAACTGTTATTGACAGGCTTGATAAAGGCGAAATACGCGTTGCCGAGCAAATTGGCAGCCGCTGGCATAATAACGACTGGGTAAAGAAAGCCGTTATACTTTACTTCCCTACCCGTACAATGGAAGAAATTAAAACAGGCCCCTTTGTTTTTCATGACAAAATGAAGCTTAAAACCAACTACAAAGAGTTGGGCGTACGTGTAGTGCCTCATGGTATTGCCCGCTACGGCGCTTACCTGGCCAAAGGCGTTATTATGATGCCATCGTATGTTAATATTGGTGCTTATGTTGACGAGGGTACTATGGTTGATACCTGGGCTACTGTAGGTTCATGCGCGCAAATAGGTAAACATGTACACTTAAGTGGTGGCGTAGGCATTGGCGGCGTATTGGAGCCTGTACAAGCATCGCCGGTTATCATCGAAGACAATTGCTTCCTGGGTTCGCGCGCTATTGTTGTTGAAGGCGTACACGTGGAAAGCGAAGCTGTTTTGGGTGCCAACGTAGTTCTAACAGCATCAACCAAAATAATTGACGTTACCGGCAGCGAGCCTGTTGAGTACAAAGGCCGTGTACCTGCCCGCTCGGTAGTTATACCAGGCTCATATACCAAAAAATTTGCAGCCGGCGAATACCAGGTGCCCTGCGCCCTTATCATTGGCAAGCGTAAAGAAAGCACCGACAAAAAGACATCGTTAAACGATGCTTTAAGGGAAAATAATGTAGCAGTGTAAATAGATTTGAGATGTTAGATGTGAGATTTGAGATAAGGCTTTGCGCACCCGCTAACCCTGCTTCTTCGGTCTCACATCCCAAGTCCCATTTCTCAGATCTATCAATATGAAAATATTGATCCGGCTACCCAACTGGCTGGGCGATGTTGTAATGAGCACCGCCTTTATAGGCGCTGTAAGGCAGCTTTATCCGGATGCCGAAATTGATGTGATCATCAAAAAAGAACTGGGCAGCATAGCCTCGCTGATACCCGGCATCAACCAAACTTATCTCTTCTCAAAAAAGGAACATAAAGGCTTGCAGGGCGCATATCGCTTTGGCAGAAGCCTGCGCGCCAACAAATACGATATATTTTTCAACCTGCCGCACTCGCTGTCGTCGAACGTATTGGCCTGGGCCACTTCCGCAAAAAAGCGCATGGGGTTTAACAAAGAGGGCGGCTTTTTCCTGATGACCAATACCTACAGCAAGCCCAGGGATTTGCACCGTGTTGATGAGTACATTTGCCTGCTTGAGCATTTTACCGGTAAGGAAGTACACGATCGTAGGGTAAACATGATTTCATCGGCCGGGAAGTTACCAAACAACAAAACCATTGTCATCAACTTTAATTCCGAAGCTTCATCGCGCCGCATGCCGGTTGATAAGGGCCGCAGTATAGTTAGCCACCTCGTTGATAATTTTACTGATCACAGGTTTGCAGTTGTTGGTTCACCAAGGGAGGCGGCCTATGTAGGCGAACTGCTTGCCGGGTTAAATAACAGTCGTATTGAAAACCTGAGCGGCAAAACAAGCATTACTGAATTAGCCGAGTTAATGGCGGGTAGTACGGCGGTATTATCTACAGATTCGGGGCCGGCCCACCTGGCCAATGCCCTGGGCATACCAACTGTTGCCCTGTTTGGTGCAGGTAACGAGGCTAATACCGCTCCTTATAATAAAGATAATCTTGCAATAGTACGCTACGGCCAATTAAACTGCGAGCCTTGCGTGCGCAACAAATGCAGGTTATATGGTATACCCAAGTGTATGCAGCTTTTAGATGAAAATAAAATAATAAAAGCCTTAAGTTTGCAAATCAATAATGCTTAAAGACGAAGTAAACAAAGCGCTTAAAGTGGTTCAGGATGGCGGGATCATTCTTTACCCTACCGATACCATTTGGGGTATTGGCTGCGATGCAACAAACACCGAAGCCGTAAAAAAGATATTTGCCTTAAAACAGCGCGAGGAAAGCAAAAGCATGATTATTTTGCTTGATACCGATGCTAAGTTGCCAAGCTATATCCAGGACATCCCTGACGTAGCGTACGATCTGATTGAATATGCCGAAAACCCACTTACGCTGGTAATGCCGGGCGCAAAGAACGTTTCCCCGGCCCTTATTGCCGAAGATGGCAGCGTGGGTATCCGCATTGCTAATCACCCTTTTTGCCAGCAGTTAATACAGCGCCTCCGCAAACCACTTGTGTCAACATCAGCAAACATCAGCGGCGAACCTTCACCGCAATACTTTGCACAGGTGAGTGATGATATTATTAACGGGGTAGATTACGTGGTAGACATTGACCAGCACAGCACCGAGATACGCAAACCTTCAACCATTATGCGTATCGAACCTAATGGCGGCTTTCAATTTATTCGCCGTTAATTTAATAATTGTAAATTTGCCCTCTTTGCTGTTATAAAGAAGCCTGCTTGCAGCCTTTACCTATGAAACAACACCTGCAACATCCGGTCTTTTCTGTTATCTCAAAAATTGCCGCATCGCAAAACGTACAGGCTTATGCTATTGGCGGCTATGTGCGCGACATTTTCTTAAACAGACCTTCAAAGGATATTGATATTGTTGTTTTAGGTAACGGTATTGAGTTTGCCGAAGCCGTAGGCGCGCACCTTGGTGTTAAAGTTGCGGTTTACAAAAATTTTGGCACCGCTATGCTGCGCTACCAGGATGTTGAAGTGGAATTTGTGGGCGCCCGTAAGGAAAGCTACCGAAGCGATTCGCGCAAACCCATAGTTGAAAACGGCACGCTGGAAGACGACCAAAAGCGCCGCGACTTTACCATAAATGCATTAGCCATTACCTTACATGCCGCCAACCACGGCGAATTAGTTAACCCGTTCAATGGTATTGCCGATCTTGAAAATAAACTGATTAAAACACCGCTAAACCCGGTTGAAACCTTTAGCGACGACCCTTTGCGCATGATGCGCGCGATAAGGTTTGCATCGCAGCTAAACTTCCGGATAGATGACGAAGCCATTGCGGCAATAAAAAGCAACCTGCAACGCATCAAAATCGTGTCGCAGGAACGCATTACCGATGAATTAAACAAGATCATCTTATCGGCTAAACCGTCAATCGGTTTCAACTACCTTTTTGATACGGGTTTACTCCACATCATTTTTCCGCAAATGGCGGCATTATATGGAGTTGAGATTGTAAACGGGAAAGGGCATAAGGATAACTTTTACCATACGCTGCAGGTGCTTGATAACATCTGTGAAAACACAGACGACCTTTGGTTGCGCTGGGCTGCTATATTGCATGATATAGCCAAGCCGCCCACCAAACGTTTTGAGCCCGGCCATGGCTGGACATTTCATGGACACGAGGATAAGGGCGCCCGCATGGTACCCAAGATCTTTGCACAGTTAAAACTTCCCCTAAACGAGAAAATGAAATTGGTGCAAAAGCTGGTGCAGCTGCATTTAAGGCCCATAGTATTATCGCAGTCTATCGTGACCGACTCGGCCGTGAGGCGTTTACTTTTCGAGGCAGGCGATGATATTGAAGGCCTGATGATGCTCTGTAAAGCAGACGTTACTACTAAAAACGAATACAAAGTTAAAAAGTACCGTCAAAACTTTGAGCTGGTACAACAAAAACTTAAAGACGTTGAAGAACGCGATCAGATACGCAACTGGCAACCCCCTGTTACCGGATTAGACATCATGCAGCTTTTCGGCATTAAAGAAGGCCGGGAAGTGGGCATAATAAAGAACAAAATACGCGAAGCGATACTTGAAGGCGAAATTCCGAACGAGCGGCAGGCAGCAATTAACTATACAATTGCCGTAGGCACACAAATTGGCTTGAAAGTTGTTGCAAACACAAATTAAAAATTAACTTATATTTTTGTAAAAAACTACTAAACAATGGCACTATACAGGTTCAGGGTTACTTTTGAAGATTATGATGATGTATCCCGGGATATCGACGTAAAATCAAACCAGACGTTTGAAGATCTGCACAAGGCGATCCACCAATCTACCGGTTACAACTTCGAGTACCCTTCATCATTCTACATCAGTAACGATCAGTGGATGAAAGGTGAAGAGATAACCTATATGCCCAATCAAAAACGTAAGGATCGTAATATCCCTTTGATGGATAAGATTAAGCTGAGCAGCTATATTGACGATCCGCACCAAAAGTTTTACTATACATTTAATTTCGACAGGCCATTTGATTTCCATGTAGAATTGATGAAGATCATCTTGGACGAAAACCCCGCAGTAACTTATCCCGCTGTTGTGCGTTCGGTTGGCGAGGCGCCGAAGCAATTTGGCAATGTATTTAATCCAACAGTTTTATCATCTGCAGATGAAGACTTTGACTTTTTGAACGAGATGCAATACAATCCTGAGGATGCAGAAGAGTTTTCTGAAGTTACCGAAGGCGTTGACGATACAGAAGAAAAACAAGGCGGCGAGGATGAAGAAAACGACGAAGATGAATTTGGCTTTGGCGACGACGAAGGCTTCGAGGAAAACGAACGCCGCGGAAGCCGTAATGATGATTATTAATTACTAAAATTTCCCTTTTAGTCCATGGACCATCCACTATGGACCATGGACTAAATATGGCCTCACAAAATACCCCGACCCTTATTGTAATTGCCGGCCCAACGGCATCGGGTAAAACAGCTGCCGCTATAGCATTGGCAAGGCACTTTAATACTGCAATCATATCTGCCGATTCCAGGCAGTTCTTCCGAGAGATGTCCATCGGCACAGCCAAACCAACAGATGAAGAACTTGCTGCTGCCCCTCACTACTTTATTAATTCACATGCTATAATAGAGCCTTTCTCAGTTGGCGACTTTGAACGCCAGGGCATGCAGTTGATTAACGATCTCTTTAAAGTGCATAACACAGTTATTTTGGCGGGCGGTTCTGGTTTATATATTAAAGCAATTACAGATGGTTTTGACGAATTGCCATCCGCAGATCCGGCTATCAGAGAAAAGCTAAACAAGGAACTTTCGGAGAATGGGCTAGCAGCTTTACAGGAGCAGCTAAAAAACGTCGACCCGACGTACTATGATGAAGTTGATATACACAACCCCCAGCGCGTTACAAGGGCGTTAGAAGTGTTTTTAAGCACAGGCAAACCATTTTCTTCGTATCGTACAGCATCTGCCGTTAAAAGGCCTTTCCAGACAATCAAATTTGCGCTTGACTGGGACAGGGAAACGCTTTATAACCGGATTAACCAAAGGGTGGATCTAATGATTGAGCAAGGCTTAGTTGACGAAGTAAAGTCACTCCTACCCTATCGCCATTTAAATGCACTCGCTACGGTTGGGTACAGCGAGATATTCAATTACCTGGATGGGAATACCGATCTGCCAACGGCTATAGCTGCTATTAAACAAAACACAAGGCGTTTTGCTAAGCGGCAACTTACCTGGTTTAGGCGGGAAGGAAACATGATTTGGATGGACGCCTCGAAACCGGATATGGTTGAAGCTATGATTGCCATTACAGAGCAGGAACGGCAAAAATAAATAAAGCCCTTACTACAAGTGTAGCAAGGGCTTTAGGACTTTTACTCGTCGAGTAACGATTGCAGATACAAACCGTATCCGCTTTTTAAATATTTAGCTACCAACACCTTTAATTGCTCGGCATCTATAAAGCCCATTAAGTAGGCCACTTCTTCTATACATCCAATCTTGCGAGACTGGCGTTTTTCAATCACACGTACAAATTCTGTAGCATCGCTTAATGAGTCAAATGTACCTGTGTCAAGCCATGCTGTGCCCCTATCCATCACACCTACGTTAAGGTTACCTTTTTCGAGATAAACCTTGTTCACGTCGGTTATTTCATACTCACCACGTGGCGACATTGGGATATTCTTCGCTATTTCTACAACCGAGTTATCGTAAAAATATAGTCCCGGTACAGCAAATTTTGATTTTGGTTTGGTTGGCTTTTCTTCAATTGACAGGGCTTTAAAAGCGCTGTCGAATTCAACCACGCCATAACGTTCAGGGTCGGCCACCGGGTAGGCAAAAATAGCAGCGCCATCAACATCGTTAAAGCTTTGTATGAGTTTACTAAAGCCCGATCCATAAAATATGTTATCTCCTAAAACCAGCGCCACTTTATCATCGCCGATAAATTTTTCGCCAATCACAAAGGCTTGCGCAAGGCCGTTTGGCTTTTCCTGAATGGCATATTCAAATTTACAGCCCAACTCGGTACCATCACCTAAAAGGCGCTTAAATCCCGGATTGTCTTCTGCAGTAGTTATGATCAATATTTCGTTAATACCTGCCAGCATCAATACTGATAGCGGATAATAAATCATCGGCTTGTCGTAAATGGGCATCAATTGTTTGCTGATGGCTTTGGTAATAGGGTAAAGCCTTGTGCCCGAACCTCCTGCTAATATTATTCCTTTCATTTTTTTTAAATGCTGCTTTATTGTTTTAATTTGCTGATGCAAAGCGCCAGGCTTTCTCTCCAATATGGTATGTTGATACCAAACGTTTTTTTGATTTTTAATTTGCTCATTACCGAATACGGAGGGCGCACTGCGCGCGTAACATAATCACTGGTTGGTATAGGCAGCACCCTGGTTTGTAATCCGGCTATATCAAAAATTGCCTTTGTAAAATCATACCAGGAGGCAACACCTTCATTACTGTAATGATATATACCATACTCTGCACTGCCACTTTCAATAATAGTTAATATGGCATCTGCCAAATCCATAGCGTATGTAGGGGTTCCAACCTGGTCGGCAATTATTTTCAATTCATCACGTTCGGCTCCAAACTTTAGCATTGTTTTAACAAAGTTGTTTCCAAACTCCGAGTACAGCCATGCCGTACGTACAACAAAGTACTTATCGGTTAAATTTGGAATAACCAACTCGCCGTCAAGCTTGGTTTGCCCATAAACACTTATAGGTTCAGTTTTATCATTCTCCGTAAGCGGGCTTGATACATCGCCTTTAAATACAAAGTCTGTAGACACCTGTACCAGTGTCGTACTATATTTTGCCGCCAGGCGAGCGATATTTTCAACGCCGGTTTTATTAATTTTTAGTGCAGTATCTGCATCGTCTTCTGCTTTATCAACTGCGGTATAGGCCGCACAGTTCACAGCATAATTGGGGCTATGCTTTTCGAATAACTTCTCCAGCGCATCACCATCAAGAATGTTGGCTTCGGTTTCGTCAGGAAATATAAGAGAATCGATATTTTGGTCAGCGGCGATCTTTCTAAAGCATTGGCCAAGCTGGCCTGATGCGCCGAAAATGATTGTTTTATTCATTTAAAGTGTGGGAGTATGTATGTAGCGAATATAGCCATATATACAAACAGGCAAGGTGAATGTTTTAGCTAAATGATAATAAATCTTACGTTCAAAATTACCAAACAACCGCTACGCCTGTCCCATTGCTCCGCCGAAATTCATAGGGAATCCGGGGCCGCTGTTTTGCAACTTAACACTCCCATTGGCGTCTTCAAACTTTTCAATATTATCCTGAAGAGCCATCAACAGCCTTTTTGCATGCTCGGGTGTCAGCACGACGCGAGATTTTACTTTTGCTTTTGGAATGCCAGGCATAACGCGGATAAAATCGAGCACAAACTCCGAGCTTGAATGTGTTATAACTGCAAGGTTTGCGTATACACCTTCGGCAACATCTTCGGTTAGCTCAATGTTAAGCTGATTTTCGTTTTGTTCTTCCATAGCGTAAAAATAACAAAGCCTTCCGTTTTCACAGAAGGCTTTGTTAAAGTATTTCAAAAAATAAGCTTATGCTTCAACTTCTTCTGATTTAGAAGCCATTAAGCGATCAAACTCTTCCTGAGAACCTACGCGGATATTTTCGTACTCGCGTAAACCGGTTCCTGATGGAATCAAGTGACCAACAATAACGTTTTCTTTCAAGCCAAGCATCTTATCGTTTTTACCTGCTATAGCTGCTTCGTTCAGTACTTTGGTAGTTTCCTGGAACGATGCTGCCGAGATGAACGATTTGGTACCTAACGATGCACGGGTAATACCTTGCAACATTGGGCTTGAAGTTGCCGGGATAGCATCCCTCACCTCTACCAATTTCAGATCTCTGCGTTTTAGCATAGAGTTTTCATCACGTAGTTTACGTAAGGAGATGATCTGGCCTGCTTTCAATGAAGTAGAATCGCCTGGTTCAACAACAACTTTCTTGTCGTAGATTTCGTCGTTCTCTGTCATAAAGTCCCAACCATCAACAGCTTCTCTTTCAAGGAAACGGGTATCACCGGCGTCCTCAATAGTTACTTTCTGCATCATCTGGTGTACAATAACCTCGAAGTGCTTGTCATTGATCTTCACACCCTGTAAACGGTAAACTTCCTGGATACCATTAACAAGGTACTCCTGCACTGCAGCAGGGCCTTTAATTGCAAGGATATCTGCAGGAGAGATTGAACCATCTGATAAAGGCATACCGGCTTTTATAAAGTCGTTATCCTGTACAAGGATGTGTTTTGAAAGCGGTACAAGGTATTTTTTAACTTGGCCATCGCGCGATTCGATTGTAATTTCGCGGTTACCACGTTTTACACCACCAAGTGTTACCACACCATCAATTTCGGTTACTACAGCCGGGTTAGATGGGTTACGTGCTTCAAATAATTCCGTTACACGTGGTAAACCACCCGTAATATCTCGCGTTTTACCGGTTGAACGTGGAATTTTAGCAATAACCTGTCCGGTTTGTAGTTTGTCGCCTTCATCAACTGCAATGTGCGCACCTACCGGGATGTTATAGCCTTTAACCATGTTACCTTTGTTATCAACGATCTGGATAGAAGGGTTTTTGGTTTTATCCCTTGTATCAATGATAACTTTTTCGCGGTGACCAGTTTGCTCGTCGCTTTCTTCGCGGAAAGTAATACCTTCCAATACCGCTTCGAACTGGGCAATACCTGCAAACTCAGATATGATTACCGCGTTATACGGATCCCAAGAGCAAATACGGTCACCTTTTGTTATGGTTGCACCATCCTTAATGTACAGGTATGAACCGTAAGGAATGTTGTTGGTAACAATAACTTTATTAGTGCCCGGCTCAATGATGCGGAACTCGCCCGAACGGCCCAATACCACATCAACATTGCCATCTTCAGCAGTTTCGAAAGGCACGGTACGTACGTTCTCAAACTCAATTACACCATCGTATTTTGCAGTAATTTGCGACTCGGCCGCAATGTTAGATGCAGTACCCCCCACGTGGAATGTACGAAGTGTTAACTGTGTACCCGGCTCACCGATTGATTGTGCTGCAATTACACCAACAGCCTCGCCCATTTGCACGCGTTTACCGCTTGCAAGGTTACGGCCATAGCATAACGAACATACACCACGCTTGCTTTCGCAAGTTAATACCGAACGTATTTCAATACCTTCTAAAGGTGAATTCTCGATACGTTTAGCAATCTCCTCAGTAATATCATGACCGGCAGGAACAATCAGCTCATTAGTTAACGGATCGTGAACATCATGCAGGGTTGTACGGCCCAATATACGGTCGTATAAAGGCTCAACAATATCTTCATTGTCTTTCAAGGCAGTTGTATAAATACCACGCAGGGTACCGCAATCAACCTCGCCAACAATCATATCCTGTGCTACGTCATGTAAACGACGGGTTAAGTAACCCGCATCCGCCGTTTTCAACGCCGTATCCGCCAAACCTTTACGGGCACCGTGAGTAGAGATAAAGTACTCTAATACCGAAAGGCCTTCTTTAAAGTTTGATAAAATCGGGTTTTCAATGATCTCGCCACCTGAACCTGATTTTTGAGGCTTAGCCATCAAACCACGCATACCTGCAAGCTGACGGATCTGCTCTTTTGAACCACGTGCACCCGAGTCAAGCATCATGTAAACAGAGTTGAAGCCCTGGTTATCGTTGCTCAGGATGTCCATTACGTTCGCGGTTAAGCGGTTGTTGATACGTGTCCAGATATCGATGATCTGGTTATAACGCTCGTTGTTGGTAATGAAACCCATGTTGTAGTTATTCATTACCTCTTCAACCTCTTTAGAAGCCTGATCAATCAACTGAACTTTTTGCTCAGGAATGTTCACATCTTTCAGGTTGAACGACAAACCACCGCGGAATGCCATCTGGAAACCTAATTCCTTAATATCATCAAGGAACTGGGCAGCGCGCGCCATACCGGTGTTTTTTACAACCTCGCCGATAATATCACGTAGCGACTTTTTGGTTAAAAGTTCGTTTATGTAACCTACCTCTTCGGGCACGTGCTGGTTAAATAACACGCGGCCAACAGTAGTTTCAATTAATTTGGTTACAATCTCGCCATCACGTTCTTTGATACGGCCTTTAACTTTAATAAAGGCGTGCAGGTCAATTTTCTTCTCGTTGTAAGCGATGATTACCTCTTCGGCAGAGTAGAAAGTTAAGCCTTGCCCTTTAACAACGCGGGTATCGTCAGTTTTACGGCCTTTGGTTATGTAATACAAACCAAGCACCATGTCCTGAGATGGTACTGTAATAGGCGTACCGTTTGCAGGGTTAAGGATGTTATGCGATGCAAGCATCAATACCTGGGCTTCCAAAATTGCTGCGTTACCAAGTGGTACGTGCACAGCCATCTGGTCACCGTCAAAATCCGCGTTGAATGCTGTACAGGTTAACGGGTGTAACTGGATAGCTTTACCCTCAACCAATTTTGGTTGGAAGGATTGGATACCCAACCTGTGTAGCGTAGGCGCACGGTTTAATAACACCGGGTGGCCTTTCAATACGTTTTCTAAAATATCCCAAACTAATGGGTCTTTACGGTCAACAATCTTTTTAGCAGATTTTACTGTTTTAACCACACCACGCTCAATCATTTTGCGTATGATAAATGGTTTAAACAGCTCGGCAGCCATATCTTTTGGTAAACCGCACTCGTGCAGTTTCAAGTTAGGGCCCACAACAATTACCGAACGTGCCGAGTAATCCACACGTTTACCCAATAAGTTTTGACGGAAACGGCCTTGTTTACCTTTCAGGATGTCTGAAAGTGATTTAAGGGCACGGTTACCTTCAGTTTTTACTGCGTTAACTTTACGTGAGTTATCAAATAACGAGTCTACAGCTTCCTGTAACATACGTTTCTCGTTACGTAAAATTACTTCCGGTGCTTTAATCTCGATCAAACGTTTTAAACGATTGTTGCGGATAATTACACGGCGGTAAAGGTCATTTAAATCTGAAGTTGCAAAACGGCCACCCTCAAGTGGTACCAACGGGCGCAACTCAGGCGGGATAACCGGAACGATCTTAACAATCATCCACTCAGGGTTATTCTCGATACGGGTTTTAGCACCACGGAAAGCCTCAACAACCTGCAGGCGTTTTAAAGCCTCGTTTTTACGTTGTTGTGAAGTTTCGTTAGCTGCCTGGTGGCGAAGGTTGTATGAAAGCTGATCTAAATCGATACGTTTCAACAACTCTTCAAGTGCCTCGGCACCCATTTTAGCAACAAATTTCTGCGGATCCTTATCATCAAGATATTGGTTCTCTTTTGGTAAAGTATCCAGGATATCCAGGTATTCTTCTTCTGTCAGGAAATCCATTTTTGAAATTCCGTCAGCTTCTTTAACACCAGGTTGTATAACTACATAACGTTCGTAGTAAATAATAAGGTCGAGCCTTTTGGTTGGTAAACCTAAAAGGTAACCAATTTTGTTTGGTAACGAGCGGAAGTACCAGATGTGTGCAACAGGTACCACAAGGTTGATGTGCCCCATACGCTCACGACGTACTTTTTTCTCGGTTACTTCAACACCGCAACGGTCACAAACTATACCCTTGTAACGGATACGTTTGTATTTACCGCAATGGCATTCGTAATCTTTTACCGGACCGAAAATACGCTCGCAAAACAAACCATCACGCTCGGGTTTGTAAGTACGATAGTTAATGGTTTCCGGCTTCAAAACCTCGCCACTTGAACGCTCCAGTATAGACTCCGGAGAGGCCAAACTGATGGTAATGGTGGTAAAGTTACTTTTGATTTTATTATCCTTTTTGTAAGACATAGTCTACTTTGTTTTAAAGTTAAAAGTTAAAGGTTAAAAAGTTGAAGGCAGCTCTTGGCCGGCCTTCAACTATAAACTTTATACTTATTCTAAAGTGATATCCAAACCTAAACCTCTTAATTCATGAACCAATACGTTGAATGATTCAGGAACCGATGGTGTAGGCAGGTTTTCGCCTTTAACAATTGCCTCATAAGTTTTGGCACGGCCGATAACATCATCCGATTTAACGGTAAGTATCTCCTGCAAGATGTTTGCTGCACCGAATGCCTCAAGTGCCCAAACCTCCATCTCACCAAAACGCTGACCACCAAACTGTGCTTTACCACCCAATGGCTGTTGTGTAATAAGTGAGTACGGACCGATTGAACGGGCGTGCATCTTATCATCAACCATGTGGCCAAGTTTAAGCATGTAGATGATACCTACGGTAGTTTGCTGATCGAAACGATCACCTGTTAAACCGTTGTACAGGTAAGTACGGCCCGATTCTGGTAAGCCTGCTTTAGCAATCCACTCCTCAACTTCTGTATGGCTTGCACCATCAAATATTGGGGTAGCGAATTTTACACCAAGCTCTTTACCAGCCCAGCCTAATACTGTTTCGTAAATCTGGCCAAGGTTCATACGTGAAGGTACACCCAGTGGGTTCAACACAATATCAACCGGGGTACCGTCTTCAAGGAAAGGCATGTCTTCGTCACGTACAATACGTGCAACAATACCTTTGTTACCGTGGCGGCCCGCCATTTTATCACCCACTTTAAGCTTACGCTTTTTAGCGATGTAAACTTTAGCCATCTGCACAATGCCTGATGGAAGCTCGTCGCCCACGCTGATCGCAAATTTATCACGACGGTAAGCACCCAGTTCTTCATTAACTTTAATGTTATAGTTATGAAGCAACAGTTTTATCTGGTCGTTTTTGTCGTCATCAGTAGTCCACTTGGTTGGGTTGATATTTTCATAGTTCAACTCAGCAAGTATCTTCTGTGTAAACTTAACGCCTTTAGCTACGTAAAGCTCTTTGTAAACGTTGTAAACACCTTGAGATGTTTTGCCGTTAACAATTTCAAACAGTTTTTCGATCAAAGTATTTTTAAGCTCTTTAACAGCTTTATCATGCTTTGCATCTAATTTTTCTATCTGTGCTTTCTCTTCTGCTTTGGTTGTTTTTTTGGCACGTGAGAATAGTTTTGTATCGATAACAACACCAGCAATTGAAGGCGGAGTTTTTAACGATGCATCTTTAACATCACCTGCTTTGTCACCAAAGATGGCGCGTAACAATTTTTCTTCCGGAGAAGGGTCAGACTCACCTTTAGGTGTAATCTTACCAATCAGGATATCGCCTTCTTTAACCTCGGCACCTACACGGATGATACCGTCTTCGTCAAGGTCTTTAGTAGCTTCTTCAGATACGTTAGGGATATCCGGTGTCAATTCCTCCTCACCGCGTTTTGTGTCGCGCACTTCAAGTTCAAACTCTTCAACGTGTAACGATGTAAAGATATCCTGCGATACAACACGCTCAGATATTACAATCGCATCCTCGAAGTTGTAACCTTGCCAAGGCATGAATGCCACTTTAAGGTTACGGCCCAATGCAAGCTCGCCATCTTGAGTAGCGTAGCCTTCGCAAAGCACCTGTCCTTTTTCAACGCGCTGGCCTTTTTTAACAATAGGCTTTAAGTTGATGGTAGTGCTTTGGTTGGTTTTCTTGAACTTGGTTAAGATGTAGCTCTTGGTATCGCCTTCGAAAGAAACCAAACGGTCAAGTTCGTTACGATCATATTTAATTTTGATCTCGTTAGCATCAACATACTCAACCACACCATTGCCTTCGGCGTTGATAAGGGTACGAGAATCTTTTGCTACGCGGCCTTCCAAACCTGTACCTACAATTGGCGCCTCAGGGCGTAAAAGCGGCACAGCCTGGCGCTGCATGTTGGATCCCATCAATGCACGGTTAGCATCATCGTGCTCCAAGAACGGAATCAATGATGCTGCGATAGAGGTGATCTGGTTTGGAGCAATGTCCATCAAATCCAATCTTTCCGGCTCGATGATCGGGAAGTCACCTTCAAAACGTGCTTTAACACGTGGGTTGGCAAATACACCTTTATCATCATAGTATGCGTTTGCCTGGCCAATTGTTTTACCATCCTCATCTTCTGCAGATAAGTAGATAACAGGCTCTTCAACCTGTACCACACCTTCAACTACGCGTTTGTACGGCGTTTCGATGAAGCCTAAGTTGTTGATTTTAGCGTGTACGCAAAGTGACGAAATCAAACCAATGTTCGGGCCCTCAGGAGTTTCGATAGTACACAACCTACCGTAGTGGGTATAGTGAACGTCACGAACCTCGAAACCTGCACGCTCACGTGATAAACCGCCTGGCCCAAGGGCTGACAGACGACGCTTGTGCGTAATCTCTGCCAGTGGGTTGGTTTGGTCCATGAACTGTGATAGCTGGTTGGTACCGAAGAACGAGTTGATAACCGATGATAACGTACGTGCGTTGATCAGGTCGGTTGGTGTGAACACCTCGTTGTCGCGAATGTTCATACGCTCGCGGATGGTACGTGCCATACGCGCCAAACCTACGCCGAACTGAGCATATAACTGCTCGCCTACTGTACGTACACGACGGTTTGATAAGTGATCGATATCATCCACTTCAGCTTTAGAGTTGATCAGTTTGATCAAGTACTTAACAATGGCGATGATATCCTGCTTGGTTAATACTTTTGTTTCGTCAGAAGTATTAAGTTTCAGTTTACGGTTGATGCGGTAACGGCCCACATCGCCCAGGTCATATCTTTTATCAGAGAAGAATAAACGATCGATGATACCACGAGCAGTTTCCTCATCAGGTGGTTCGGCGTTACGCAATTGACGGTAGATATGCTCAACCGCTTCTTTCTCCGAGTTCGAAGTATCTTTTTGTAAGGTATTGTATATAATAGTATAATCTCCGCTGGTGGCAGCATCCTCCTTGTTAAGGATGATAGTTTTAACACCGGCATCGATGATCATATCAATATGGTCATCTTCCAATACGGTTTCGCGCTCAAGGATGATCTCGTTACGATCGATAGACACCACTTCACCGGTATCTTCGTCCACGAAGTCTTCAACCCATTTCTTAAGCACCCTTGCAGCAAGCTTACGGCCAATAAATTTCTTAAGGCCAGATTTGCTTACTTTAACCTCATCGGCAAGTTCAAATAACTCCAAAATGTCTTTATCAGAGTCATA
Organism: Mucilaginibacter pallidiroseus; assembly: GCF_007846085.1. GTDB lineage: Bacteria > Bacteroidota > Bacteroidia > Sphingobacteriales > Sphingobacteriaceae > Mucilaginibacter > Mucilaginibacter pallidiroseus. The sequence continues at coordinate 87,249 of NZ_VOEJ01000004.1, read as the reverse complement.
ACCAATTGCACGTAACAAGGTGGTAACCGGGAATTTCTTTTTACGGTCGATGTATGCATACATCACGTTATTAACGTCAGTAGCAAACTCAATCCATGAACCTTTAAAAGGTATTACACGGGCCGAGTACAATTTAGTACCGTTTGTGTGGCGGCTTTGGCCAAAGAACACACCTGGCGAACGGTGCAACTGTGATACAATTACACGCTCGGCGCCATTAATAACAAATGTACCCTTCGGCGTCATGTAAGGGATGGTACCCAAATAAACGTCCTGTACAATTGTTTCAAAATCTTCGTGCTCGGCATCGTTACAGCTTAAGCGAAGTTTTGCTTTTAAAGGCACACTGTAGGTTAACCCGCGCTCGATACACTCGCGTATATCATAACGTGGCGGATCAATAAAGTAATCAAGAAACTCTAAAACAAAGATGTTCCTTGAATCAGAGATAGGAAAGTTTTCTGCAAACACCTTGAACAAACCTTCTTTATAGCGGTTGTCTGAAGTAGTTTCCAATTGAAAAAATTCCTGGAAAGATTGTAACTGTACGTCCAGGAAATCCGGGTAATCAAGTACCTTTCTGCTGGTTGCAAAGTTTACTCTTTGGTTATTATTGTTTGCCAAGGTATTATAATTTTAGTTTATTAAACCTGTATTTTTAGATATGAGATCTTAGACGTGAGATTTGAGACAGACTTTGAAATCTTCATAAAAGAGGCAAGATCTCATATCTCATATCTTACATCTCAAATCTAAAGTATATAAACAGCAATAGACCCCGACCAAAAATGGTCGGAGTCTGATGCTATTTGGTAAGCGGGGTTAAATTACTTAACCTCAACTACTGCTCCGGCTTCCTCTAATTGTTTTTTCAGAGACTCAGCTTCTTCTTTAGTTACACCAGCTTTAAGCTCTTTTGGAGCGCCGTCAACTAAATCTTTAGCTTCTTTCAAGCCCAGACCAGTTAAGTCTTTTACTAATTTAACAACTGCTAATTTTTGACCACCAGCTTCTTTCAGGATTACGTCAAATGCAGTTTGCTCAGCAGCAGCAGGAGCAGCATCACCGCCGTCACCAGCAGGAGCAGCAACAGCAACAGCTGCAGCAGCTGGCTCAATGCCATACTCGTCTTTCAAGATTTGAGCTAACTCGTTTACTTCTTTTACTGTTAAGTTAACTAACTGTTCAGCAAAGGCTTTTAAATCTGCCATTTTATTTAAATTTTAAACTTTAATACTTTTTGTTTTTTAATGTCCGCGCTTAAAGGTGCGTGGATTAACCTCTTTCTTGTAATGTTTTTACAACGCCTGCTATGATGCTGCCGCCAGATTGTAGGGCAGAAACCACATTTTTTGCAGGAGATTGTAGTAAGCCAACGATCTCGCCGATAAGTTGTTCCTTAGATTTAAGCTTGGTTAAGGTATCCAACTGGTTATCGCCAATGAAAATAGCCGAATCGATGTAAGCTGCTTTTAAAACAGGTTTATCGCCTTTTTTCCTTAATTGTTTAATCAACTTTGCCGGAGCAGTTGCTGATTTAGAGAAAAGGATTGATGATGAACCTTTAAGCACGTCAAAGATTGGCTGAAAATCGCCACCTGCAGCTTCCATAGCTTTTTTAATCAAGCTATTTTTTGCAACCTGCATTGTGATGTCGTTTTCAAAACACTGACGACGGATAGTATTTACTTTTGCAACCGTAAGATCAGCAGTGTCGGTAATATAGAAGTTACCGTACTCTTTGATCTGCTCAGTAAGGGCTACAACAAGGTCGTATTTTTCTTCTTTGTTCATGATTAGATCCCCGCTACTGATTTAGTTTCAATTGTAATACCTGGCGACATTGTTGAAGAGATGTGAATGCTCTTGAAATATGTGCCTTTTGCTGCCGAAGGTTTTAATTTAGAGATAACCTGCAATACTTCTAATGCATTCTCGTAAATTTTCTCGGCAGAGAAAGATGCTTTTCCTATTGAGGTATGGATGATACCGGTTTTGTCAACCTTGAAATCGATCTTACCACCTTTAACCTCATTTACAGCTTTACCAACTTCTGTTGTTACTGTACCTGATTTAGGGTTAGGCATAAGGTTACGCGGACCTAATATACGGCCCAAACGTCCTACTTTAGCCATAACACTTGGCATAGTGATGATAATATCAACATCAGTCCATCCGCCTTCAATTTTGGCGATATAATCATCCAAACCTACGTAATCTGCACCTGCGTCTTTTGCTTCTTGTTCCTTATCAGGAGTACAAAGCACTAAAACGCGCACAGTTTTACCGGTTCCATGAGGTAAGGTTGCAATACCACGTACCATTTGATTGGCTTTACGTGGGTCAACACCTAAACGTACATCGATATCTACTGATGAATCAAATTTTGTATTGGTTAATTCCTTAACCAATGATGATGCATCTTGTAATGTGTAAGCTTTGTTCGCCTCAATTTTGGAGAGTGCCGCTTTTTGATTTTTTGTTAATCTTGCCACTGTCTTAAACTGATTTGTATAAATTAATTATTCCAGGGTGCCGTACCTGATACGGTTATACCCATACTACGGGCAGTACCTGCCACCATTTTCATGGCTGATTCTACTGTAAAAGCATTCAAATCAGTCATTTTATCTTTGGCAATAGTTTCAACCTGCTCCCAGTTTACACTGGCAACTTTTTTACGGTTGGGCTCTGCCGACCCGCTTTTTAAACCTGTTACTTCCAACAACTGGATTGCAACCGGCGGGGTTTTGATGATAAAATCGAATGACTTGTCTACGTATACAGTAATAACTACAGGTAACACTTTTCCAGGTTTGTCCTGGGTACGTGCATTGAACTGCTTGCAAAACTCCATGATGTTAACACCTTTTGCACCCAATGCAGGGCCAATTGGTGGAGATGGATTTGCAGCGCCGCCTTTCACTTGTAGTTTTACTAACGCACCGACTTCTTTTGCCATTTTAATTTACTTTTTTATAACTCAATGTTAGTAAGTGGAAGCTAAGTAACATTTAAGATTTGGTGAGTGATTGACTGGATTACCAGTAAGTGGTTAAACTACTGCTGTTATCAAACGCTCTGTATTTTTAATATTGTATAAGTTTGAGTCAGGCTACGGTCAACTATTCGCTAATCAACTAATAACCATTCACAAAACTACTCTTTCTCTACCTGCATGTAATTCAATTCAAGCGGCGTACGGCGCCCGAATATCTTTACCATTACTTTCAGTTTTTTCTTCTCTTCGTTAACTTCTTCGATAACACCGCTGAAGCCATTGAAAGGGCCGTCCATTACTTTAACGTTTTCACCTACATAGTAAGGTACGTTCATGGTTTCGCCCTGGGTGGTCATTTCATCAACCTTACCTAAAATACGGTTAACTTCGGCCTGGCGTAATGGTATAGCATTACCTGCTTTATCACCAAGGAAACCAATTACGCTGTTGATGTTTTTTATAACGTGTTCTAACTCGCCGTCAAGTGCCGCTTCCATTAATACATAACCCGGAAAGTAATTGCGTTCTTTCGCAATCTTTTTTCCGTCGCGCATCTGGTAGTATTTTTCAGTAGGTATTAATACCTGCGGTACCAGGTGGGTTATACCCAAACGGCTTATCTCCGCATCAATGTATTGCTTTACCTTTTTTTCTTTACCACTAATTGCACGTACTACGTACCATTTTAATTGATCACTCATCTATATTATATAATTAGGCCAGTGAAGTATAAAACTGATTAAGCAGGTAACCAATGATCTGGTCCATACCGAATATTAATAATGCAATGATTATTGCAGATACCAATACCAATACAGCGCTGTTTTGCAGCTCTTTCCAGGTTGGCCAGGTTACCTTCTGGGTCAACTCAATGTATGATTCCTTAAAATATTCAGCTACACCTGCCATTTTATATCTACTTATGCACGGGAACAAGGATTCGAACCCTGATCAAAGGTTTTGGAGACCTCTATTCTACCGTTGAACTATTCCCGTGTAGTTAATTGCTTTGTTATGTAACAAACTAAGCTTTGATAATTAGTAACAAAGTACTTAGGTTTTTCAACCTAAGTACTTTGACTGTAAATTAACCTATCCTTTCTTTCCCTTACGGGATAAAGAGGCGGTTAGTTTAATATTTCAGTTACCTGACCGGCACCTACAGTTCTACCACCTTCACGGATAGCGAAACGTAGACCTTTTTCCATCGCGATAGCGTTGATCAATTTTACAGTGATTGTAACGTTATCACCTGGCATAACCATTTCTACACCTGGCTCAAGTGAAATTTCACCTGTAACGTCAGTGGTACGGAAATAGAATTGCGGACGGTATTTGTTGAAGAATGGAGTGTGACGGCCACCTTCTGCTTTTGATAATACGTAAACCTCAGCTTTGAAATCGGTGTGAGGAGTTACTGAACCTGGTTTACAGATAACCATACCACGACGGATATCAGTTTTCTCAATACCACGTAACAATAAACCTACGTTGTCACCAGCTTCACCACGGTCAAGGATTTTGCGGAACATCTCAACACCAGTAACGGTTGATTTTAAGTTCTCAGCACCCATACCCAAGATGTCAACTTGCTCACCTGAGTTAATTACACCACGCTCGATACGGCCAGTTGCTACTGTACCACGACCAGTGATTGAGAATACGTCCTCAACTGGCATCAAGAATGGAAGATCTGTCAAACGTGGAGGGATTGGGATGTAGCTATCTACAGCATCCATCAATTCCATGATTTTAGCAACCCAAGTAGCATCGCCGTTCAAGCCACCAAGAGCAGAACCTTGAATTACAGGGATATCATCACCAGGGAATTCGTAGAATGATAATAACTCACGAACTTCCATTTCAACAAGCTCTAACAACTCTGGGTCGTCAACCATGTCAACTTTGTTCATGAACACTACAAGAGCAGGTACACCTACCTGACGAGCCAAAAGGATGTGCTCGCGAGTTTGAGGCATTGGACCATCAGTAGCAGCAACCACGATGATAGCACCATCCATCTGAGCAGCACCAGTAACCATGTTTTTTACATAGTCAGCGTGGCCCGGGCAGTCAACGTGTGCATAGTGACGGTTTGCAGTTGAGTACTCAACGTGAGCAGTATTAATAGTAATACCACGTTCTTTTTCTTCAGGAGCAGAGTCAATTGAATCAAATGAACGAGCTTCTGATAAACCTGCGTCAGCTAATACTTTAGTGATAGCTGCGGTAAGGGTTGTTTTACCGTGGTCAACGTGACCGATTGTACCGATGTTTAAGTGCGGCTTACTGCGGTCAAATTTTTCTTTTGCCATGATCTATTTTTGTTTGTAGGTTAATTTAATTTTTAAGTATCACACCTTTTACAGTGCTTGAGCCAACAATGGGATTTGAACCCATGACCTCTTCCTTACCAAGGAAGTGCTCTACCCCTGAGCTACGTCGGCTTATGTTTAGTTCATTGATTCACTCGCTTTATAGTTCACCGGCAGGTATTTCCCGGCACAAATGAACTAATGGACCTGGCAACCTTTGAACCAACCGAGCGGAAGACGAGGTTCGAACTCGCGACCTATAGCTTGGAAGGCTATCGCTCTACCAACTGAGCTACTTCCGCTTTTAAATCAGTTAGCAGTTCCCTGTTAACAGTTGGCAGATAAACTGCTTACTGCAAACCGGCAACTGCCTACTGAAAAATGTGGGGGGAGAAGGATTCGAACCTTCGTAGCCGAAGCAACGGATTTACAGTCCGTCCCATTTGACCGCTCTGGTATCCCCCCATTTGTTGATTTCGGATCTGCCGTATTTAAGTGGAAGCTAAATACCACATCTCCGAAAAAAACAGAGCCTCCTATCGGGATCGAACCAATGACCTACTGATTACAAGTCAGTTGCTCTACCAGCTGAGCTAAGGAGGCTTATATTTTGCCTGCTATTTAAGTATTTCTACCTTTTTTAAGCGGGTGCAAATATACACTATTTTTTTATTTAAAAGAACCTTCCCTTTTTTTATCTCCGGGGTGGCTTTCAGCCCTCTCGGAAAGGGATTGCAAATCTACAAAAATTTACCCCCGTGCAAAATTTTTTTACAAAAAAAATCGACAGGCTTTTTGCCTGTCGATCCCTTGGCCTTACAGCCATTTTGTATGTGCTTAAAAATCTTCGTCTTCCGCAACAAGTGTGGCCTTTTTGGCCTCGGCGGCAGCTATGGATTTTTTTGTTTTTTGTTTCTCTATTTGCTTGCGCAGGCTCTCTACTACTAGGTCGGTAGCTTCTTCAAATGTCTTACATTTTTCTTTTGCGAACATTTGCGTACCCGGAAGATTTAATTTTATCTCTGATATTTTATTTGCTTCGTCTTCTACATTCTCCAATTTAAGGTACACTTCGCCGCCTATGATATGGTCATGAAAGGTATCAAGCTTATCAACTTTCTTTTGAATAAAGTCCAGCAATTTCTGGTCTGCAGTGAAGTGGATCGATTGCACGGTAATTTTCATTTTTCCTCCTTTTTATGCCTTTGGATGGGCTTGTTTGTAAATAGACTTTAATCTCTCAACAGAATTGTGTGTATAAACTTGCGTGGCACTGAGATTAGCGTGGCCAAGCAATTCTTTTATGGCATTTAAATCGGCGCCATTATTAAGTAAGCTTGTTGCAAATGTGTGCCTTAAAACGTGAGGGCTCTTTTTACTATGTGTTGATATGTTGGTAAGATAGCTTTTCACAGTGTTATAAATTAGCATAGGATATCCGCTGCTTCCTTTATTTGTAACGATCAAGGTTAACGAATTGTTACGAAAAATCTCATTTTTTTTGGCTTCTAAGTAGGTTTTCAACTGTTGTATTAACTCCGCATTAAGCGGTATTATCCTCTGTTTGTTGCGTTTACCCAACACCTTTATCGTATTTTCATAAAAATCAATATCCGTGTCTTTAAGGCTCAACAGCTCGGCCAATCGCATGCCGGTTCCAAATAACAGTTCTATCACTGTTTTATCACGTATGCCCGCAAAATCATTGGCAAATATCGGGTCGTTGGTTGTGTCCATGCGGCCATCAAGCATGGCAGTCAGCTTGGTATCATCTACAACCACAGGTAACTGTTTGCTGATCCTGGCAGATGTTATGCGTAGTGCCGGGTTGGCCTGTACCAGGCCATCCTGCAATAAAAATTTAAAATATTTGCGTAGCGTAGCAAGCTTGCGGTTTACCGTGCGGGCCAGGTGGCCGTTATCAAGCATTTCGGCCATCCAGTTACGGATGTGGTGATGGCTTACTTGTGATGGATGCGTTATGGATGGATCTTCGCCGGGTGGGTTTATGTAGGCCATGAACTGTTCAAGATCGGCCCGGTAAGCTGTTACAGTATGGGGCGAGTACCTTTTCTCTAATTCGATATACTGTATAAAACGGCCTAAAAACATAAAAACTATTTGAACACCCAATAAATTGAATGTACAAATAGTTTTTTTATAGTGACAAGAAATTTGTGAAAATTCTTTTTACTAAAAAAGAGAATTAAACAGTTTCCTGGTTCATACCTTGTTTGTAGATGGCATGTTTAATTTCGTGCCTGCGTGCAACAGATTTTTTTTCAAAAGCCTGACGACTACGTAGCTCTCTTAAAACGCCCGTTTTTTCGAATTTCTTTTTAAAGCGTTTTAATGCCTTATCTAATGATTCTCCGTCTTTTACGTTGATAATGATCATATCCCAAATACCTCCTTTCAGGGACGCCAAAGGTAGTAATTGTTTTTATAATCTGAAATACAATGCCTTAAATTTATTTTATTTAAGCCGTTAGTATAACTATAAATCACTTTTATTGCAGATCGGGCGCAGGTGCAAGGGCCGGCAGCTGCCTTTTATCTGGCGGCAGGGCCATGTATTTTTTATAACTATCGTTTATATAGGCCACCATTGACTCGCTGTTGTTGCTGCGGATAAACTTATAAGTGGGCCTGTAAAGCGAAATAAAGTTGGAAAGCTCCTGCCCTTTCAAAGGCACAATGCTTCCCACATATACCGGAGTAAACACGGCATCGATGTGGCGCTCTTCAGCATCTTTTTGAAAGTACTTTTTTAAGCGGCGTGCGTTTTTGGCATCTCTGCTAAACCATGTAGATGGCGAGAATACGTAAACCTTGCTTTTTTCATACACCTGCTTATACTCAACCCGTGGGTTAAACTCGGTACGCGTGGCGGTTACATTAACCTGGTTAAGATTAATGGTTTTAACCACCATCATTATCTTTTTAGGTTTCATATCAATCAGGTAAACGGTATCTGGCACGTACCCCGGCGAGTTGAATATCAGCAAATGGCCGGTAGCTGTTCTTATTTCGAACTGCCCGTTTTTATCGGTAATGGTTACCTGCTTATTATTATCATCGCGCACAAATACATTATTGATGCGTATTGTGGTGCCGTTTTCATAAACAGTGCCTTTTAATGTTTGCTGGGCAACAGCCAGGCTGCTTACAAATAAAAGGGCCAGTATCAGCGTATATATTCTTGACATAGGTTGTAAATAACTGTTAAAGGTTTAACCTGCCAACAGGCTTTTAGGTTTCAATTTTAAACATTTAATTCAACAAAAAACCCGGCCTGCGGGCCGGGTTAAATATCATTACTTTTTCCAGACGTTATTCTCCTGGTTGTAATCGGGCGATTGTTTGTCAGGGTCAATAGTTACCGAGTCAATTTCTTCTGTTGAAGGAAACTTGTAAACAAAGCTATTGTTACGCTCCCATACCTCAACCGGCACTTTTACACGCTCAACTTTGCCGCTTTTGATTTTCACTTCAAGCGTTACCGGGAAAGCCATTTTTTCCAGGTTATCCAAAGTAATCAAAGCTCCTTTTGATGCATCGCCGCCAACATATTTTACGTCGCGCACACCAACATCCAGGCGCCAGTTATTTACGAACCAGCCTCTCCAGAACCAGTTAAGGCTCTCGCCCGCTGCATTCTCCATCGTGCGGAAAAAATCATCTGGTGTAGGGTGTTTAAATGCCCAGCGGTTAATGTATGTTTTAAATGCAAAGTCGAAACGCTCAGGGCCCAGGATCTGCTCACGCAGCATGGTTAAACCCATACCCGGTTTAAAGTATAATAAGATACCTGTATTTGCCTCTTTTAAGTTATCAGGCGCGCTCATTACGGTTTCCATATTTGGATTGGTAATGTATTGGGCAGCACGCTGTACATCCTGCTTACCTTTAGGCGCATATTCGCCTTTGTTAAAATCGGCAGTGCTAAGGGTATTAATAAAGGTGTTGAAGCCTTCATCCATCCAGCCGTACAGGCGCTCGTTTGAGCCTACTATCATCGGGAACCAGGTGTGGCCAAACTCATGGTCATTTACGCCCCAAAGGTCTCCTTTCTTTGCTTTTGCGCTGCAAAAAACGATACCAGGATACTCCATACCACCTACTACACCGGCAACAGCTGTTGCTGCAGGGTAAGGGTACTCGAACCATTTTGATGAGTTGTACTCAACAGATTTTTTAACATACTCGGTTGAGCGGCCCCAGGCGTTGTTACCATCGCTCTCTACAGGGTATGCAGATATTGCCATTGATTTTTTACCGCTTGGCAACTCCATCTTAGCAGCATCAACAATAAAAGATGCTGATGACGCCCATGAAGCATCACGTGCATTTTTAATTTTAAAGCGCCATGTTAACTCTTTTTTACCTGCAGGGCGTGATGCCGCGCTGGTAACCTCGTCTGCCTTACGTATCATTACCGTTTGCTCGCTACCGGCAGCCTGCTCCCAACGTTTAACCTGCTCTGGCGTATAAACATCCTGCGGGTTTTGTAACTCGCCCGATGCTACTACTATGTGGTTAGCCGGTGCGGTGATGTTTAAATCAAAATCGCCGTACTCCAGGTAAAACTCTCCGGGGCCGGTGTACGGCAGTGCATTCCATCCCAATATGTCATCATACACGTACATGCGCGGGTACCATTGCGCTACGGTATATATTTTACCATTTTTGGTATTCAGGATACCGGTACGGTCCGAACCATATTGCGGAACAATGTACGAGTATTCGATACTAAGCTTTACCTGGCCACCGTTTGCATTTACACCTTGCGGCAAAAATATTTGCATGCGGCTGTCATCAATTAAAAATTTAACGTCCGTATTGCCAACTTTAACTGATTTTATAGTGTAGCCGTACTTGCTAAGGTCGCCACGGCTACCGTTACGGCTGCCGCTTGTAGGTATAATAGCCGTACCGCGAGAGTTTTGCTTAAACAGATTTTGATCAAGCTGCATCCACAAAAAGTCAAGCTTTTGCGGGCTGTTATTGGTATAAGTTAAAACTTCAGAACCTATAACTTCGTCTGTTTTGTCGTTAAGCCTTGCAGATAATTGATAGTCTGCACGGTTTTGCCAGTACTTAGGGCCGGGCTGTCCATCGGCAGCACGAAATTCCGAACCGTTTTTGGTATAAAACATTGGTGCAAAAGCATCGTGGTAATCATACTTTGATACCGGTGCCGAGTTTTGCGCCTGTGCAAAATCCCCAACAGCCATAGCAGCCAGCGTAATGCCGGCAATCCATTTAAATCTCATAATTGTTTAATAATATAAACGCAAGTATAGGAAATATTGCGAAGTATTGCGTTGTAATGATTTGGTTACGATAGGCAACCATAAGGATTGCAAATAACAAAGAAGCGGCCGGGCTTGTAGCCAGGCCGCTTTAATATTTACAGCAGTTCTTTCGCATAAGCGGCTTCGTCAAAACCGAAGAATAGAAAACCGTCTTTCTCAATAACCGGCCTTTTTATCATACTGGTTTTTTGCTGCAACAAAGCAAGGGCATCATCTTTTGTTTTGATGCTTTCTTTCACAGCCGGGTCAAGCTGTTTCCAGGTAAGTCCCTGCTTATTCAAAAATTTTTCATAACCGGCTTTTGCATCCCACTCGGCCAACTTCTCGGCACTTATACCCAGCTTTTTAAAATCGTGAAATTCATAAGCTACATTGTTGGCCTTAAGCCAATCAATTGCTTTTTTAACCGTGTTGCAGTTGGTAATTCCGTAAACTTTCATGCGGCAAATTTATCAATTTCTTGAACCGCCGCTGCTTGTATCATCATTATTTATACCACGCTGATTTTTTTTGATAGAGGCATTAAGCTTACCAAACTTGTAGTTGACACTTATGCCAAATGCACGGTAAAACTGATAGTTATATGTGGTAGTTCGAAACTCATTGGTACGGGTTTGGAAATCCAGCTTGATATACTTACTGAACGGACTATTTGTATAAACAGAGACATTTAGTTTTTTACCAAAAAACTCTTTAGACATGTTAGCACCATAGCCTAAGTAGTAATTATCGGTACCCTGCAGCAATACGTAACGGCTATCAAACCCAAGGTTTACACCTATACGGTAGCCACTATCAAATTTGTAGCTGCTGTTGGTAAACAAGTGCCCCTGCTGACCGCTATTTTTGAAAAACTGGTTGCCGTAATCACCCTCCAGCCATACCTGCATTACTTCGGCATTTACATTTACGTTAAAACGCTTGGTAAACGGCATGTTCAGATTAACATCCAGCCCAAGGTTTTTTGTTTTGCCTACGTTGGCAAAAGTGGTGGTAGTAACGGTACCGTCAACCCTTGAGAAGTTTTGGATAGTATTATTGGCGAACGAATAACTGGTGCTGATGTTTATAGAGCCCTTGCTAAAATTGCCATAGCTTAACTCGAAGTTATTGTTTACCGATGGGCGCAAAGCCGGATTACCCGTTGTAACAAAATTTGGGTTGGTACGATCAACAAAAGGGTTGAGCTGATAAATACCCGGCCTTTGAATACGCTGTGTAAAACCAAATGTTAACGAACTATTTTTTAAACTGCGTTGTATAGATACGGACGGTATAACGTTGTTGAACCTTTGGTTGAGCGATGTATCGCTTGATGTAAAATCGGCATCAACCGTTGTACGTTCATAACGGCCACCTGCTTTAAACGTCCACTTATTGGCTTTCAAAGTATACGAGTTGTAAACACTATACACGTTTTGCTGATAATCGAACATGTTTGACTGGCCCGCATTCAGTACATATTGATTTGTCGCGGGGTCAAAACCCTCGAACCGGAAATCGCTAAAGTTGTTACGGCTTATTAATTTACCTCCTGCTTCTACCGTAATTACCTTTAAAGGCTGTACGTAGTCCAATTGAGCGGTATGTTCCCTACCTCCCGCTTTATTAAACTGCCTGAAGTTATTGGCATTGCCCGGCTCAACCTGGTTGTTGTTGCTGCTCCGGTTATTGCTGAATTTGTATGATGCTGTTAACAGTTGCTCCTTATTTGCTTTAAAACCTAATTGATAATTAAGCCCAAAGTCCTGACCATCAAACTTACGGTTACTGTTATTTATGGTAGTGTATCTATTTTGCACGCCACCCAGGTCTTCGGTGTTGTACTGAGTACCGCCGCCATTATTGCTGTTGCTATAAGCGTTAAAGGTTCCTGTAAGCAAGTTTAATGTATCAGCTTCGTAACTCAACTCGGTGCTTACATAGCGATTGGTGCCGCTCATAAACCTGTCGCCTTCCTGGATAATGGTATTAGGCTCCTTTAAAAATTCGGTGCGGTTATAAAATGGCTGCGAGCGGCGCGGCCTGCTTCCTATACCGGCAAACGCGTTAAGGCCAATTTTACCTTGTTTAACGGTTAAATTTATATTACTCCTTATACCATAAACAGAGTTGTAATTGGCATTTACCGAGCCATTGTAGCCCTCGTCGGCTTTCTTTTGTGTTATGATGTTGATGATACCCGATAAGCCTTCGGCATCATACTTAGCCGGCGGCGTTGTGATCACTTCAATCTTCACAATGTTGGTACCCGGCATGGCCTTCAATATATCTGACGGGTTGGCCGACATGAGCGCCGACTCCTTGCCATTCAGCAATATCTTATAATTGCCGCTACCGCGAAGTTTAATGGCATCGTTTCCATCAACAGATAGCATGGGCACTTTCCTGATCATGTCCAACGCGGTAAGCGTTTTACTTTCCGGGTCGGCCAGTACATCATAGCTTATGCGGTCAACCTCTTGTTTCATTAATGGTTTGGCGGCCACAATTGAAACTTCTTTTAGCTGTTTACTTGCAGGAGAAAGGATAACCTTACCAACATCGGTACTTTTAGCTGCTATGCTGATAACCTTGGTGCTGTAGCCAAGGTATATTAAGGAAAGTTTGTAGCCTTTCGCAGCAAGCCCGGTTAACTCAAAAGAGCCATCGTCTTCGGTCAGCATGCTTTTTACTGGCTGATTAGTGGCTGCATCGGTAACAGCAACGGTTACGTAACCAAGCGGCTTGTTTACAGCCGAATCGATCACTATTCCTTTTACCGAAATGTTTGGTGTAGATGTTTGTGCGAAAGTGGTAAGGCAAATGCAGATGAAAGTGCTGCAAGTAGAAATTTTTTCATTTAGGTGTTTTATGCCTCATATGACGTAGGCATAAATGGAAACGTTGCACCTAAAGAAAAATTTAACAGATATTTAACTCAATACGCTGGCGCTAAGTATTCTATTTATTAAACCTTGTCATGGTAAGTTCGGTACCGATTGTGCAGAAAGCCTTAACCATTTCAATAGACCTATCAATAAGCGCAGGCAACTCGGGCAATTCGTCTTTATCAAATTTGCTCAATACAAAATCAACCTGGCGGCCTTTTGGGTAATTATCACCTATGCCGAAACGTAGCCTTGCGTAATTGCTGTTGCCTAATACAGCTTCAATGTTTTTAAGTCCGTTGTGCCCGGCGGCACTGCCTTTGGGCTTTAAGCGAAGTGTTCCTAATGGCAACGCAAGATCATCAACAATTACCAATACATTTTCTATCGGGATTTTAAGGTCCTTCATCCAGTGGTTAAGGGCTTTGCCGCTCAGGTTCATGTATGTAGTTGGTTTGATAAGGTTAATACTGCGCCCTTTATGGCTTACCTCGGTATGTGCAGCAAGGCGGCCTGTGCTAAAACGCGCACCCTCCTGTTTAGCATATTCATCTAAAACCATAAAACCTATGTTATGCCTCGTATCGGCATACTCCGGGCCGATGTTACCGAGGCCAACTATCAAATACTTCATATCTGCGGGTACCGATGGTACTGTTGCCTCCGGCTGCTTAAAAATTTTGCTAAAAAAAGAGCTGATGCCCATATTACGTTTAGTGCAAAGATAAAATTATTTGAAATGAACTGCGGGTAAGTTTTTGGCCGAAGACATGTACTTGCTTAGCATCCGTCGGCTGAAGCCGACGGCAATGAATACTAAGTATTCACTTTCTCAACCTATGAACATCAGACTTCATTGCCGTCCCTTTCAAGTATCCGTCGGCTGAAGCCGACAGCAATGAATACTAAGTATTCATCCCGATGCATATTGGCATCTTAAATGCATGGCAGATTGCCTTGTGGGATGCTGAAACAAGTTCAGCAAGACCGGTTAAATACTTGGTCATGCCGATGCATATCGGCATCTCATATGCTCGAAAGCTACTTTGTGGGACCGAAATAAATTCTACATGATAAGCTGTAGTCCAAAAACTTCATTACCGTCCCTTTCAAGGGACGGATTACCAACAGCCATAAACAACAACAGCGACAAGGTTACCCTTATCGCTGTTATCGGTGCAATTGCAAATTAATTATTTGCCTTTGCTTGCTTCTTGTTCTGCCTGACGCAATGCACGTGAAGTAGTTACAGATACAACAGTATCTTCCTGAGCGTTAGTGATAGTAATGTTAGGGTAGTTGATTTCGCTAACACGTACTGATTTACCAACTTCAAGCGCTTCAATGCTCACTTCAATGTTGTCTAAGTGGTCTTTAGGTAAAGCTTTAACACGTAATTTACGTAGTTTCTGTACCAATTTACCACCCACTTTAACACCAGGAGATGTACCTGTTAATTTTACAGGTATCTCGATAGTTACCGGTTTGTTCTCATCTAACTCTAAAAAGTCGATGTGGATAAGCTGCTCAGTTAACGGATGGAATTGTGCATCCTTAATAATAGCCTGAGCAGTTTTGTCGCCTACAGTGATGTCGATGAAATGAACAACCGGAGTGTAGATCACGGCTCTCAAATCAGCTGCGGACACTGCAAAGTGGGTTTGGGTAGCCCCACCGTAAAGCACTGCAGGCACTAAGCCCTGGTAACGCAGTTCCTTCGCGTCTCTTTTCCCTACGTTCTCTCTCAGAGAACCGCTAATAGCAATTGATTTCATTATTTATTTATGTTACAAGCCATACCAACGCGGTATGGATATTTTAATTCAATTTTTAGTCTACCTTAAACAACTGGCTTATCGAGCCATGCTCATTTACATTGGCAATTGCCTTGGCAAACAAATCCGCTGTAGACAATACTTTTATTTTGCTGCTTTCTTGCTTCAAAGGTATAGTGTCCGTAACTATCAGTTCGGCAAGGGCCGAATTTTCAATAGTTTCATAAGCCTTACCGGATAAAACCGGGTGTGTACAAACTGCGCGAACACTACGCGCACCGCGCTCCATAATTAAGCTGGCTGCCTTTGCAAGCGTGCCTGCTGTATCGCAGATATCGTCGATCAGCACAATATCCTGATCAGTTACATCACCAATAATGGTCATGCTTTCAATCTCGTTGGCACGTTTACGGCGTTTATCGCAAATTACAACCTCTGCGTTAAAAAACTTGGCAAAGCTGCGTGCCCTGTATGAGCCGCCCATATCCGGCGATGCAATGGTAAGATTGCTCAAGCCAAGGCTTTTTATATAAGGCACAAATATTACCGATGCATCAAGGTGGTCAACCGGTACATCAAAAAACGCCTGGATCTGCGCCGCGTGCAGGTCCATCGTCATGATGCGGTTAATACCGGCAGCTACCAAAAGGTTGGCAACCAGTTTTGATCCAATGGCAACACGGGGTTTATCCTTCCTGTCTTGACGGGCTAAACCGAAGTATGGTATAACTGCTATAATGTAATGAGCTGATGCACGGCGGGCGGCATCAATCATCATCAGCAATTCCATCAGATTATCAGTAGGCTGGTGCGTGCTTTGTATTAAAAATACGTCGCAGCCGCGGATAGATTCATTAAAATGTGGTTGAAACTCGCCATCGCTGAAGCGCGATAAAACAACATCGCCAAGTTCATGACCGTATGCTGCTGCAATGTTTTTTGACAGTTCTGTTGAACCTGTACCAGAGAATAGCTTAACCGTATTAAACTGTAAAGGCATCTTTTTGTGATTTCAAATCCCGCAGCTAAAGGCCGTACGCCGTAGTTGCTCCAAATAATCAGCACCCCGTATAAACAAATCGGATTTCTTATTTTCCTCCGGATGTTACTCCGAAATTGAAAACCAGAAATCCGAATTTCTATTGTTGCCCGACC
Organism: Mucilaginibacter pallidiroseus; assembly: GCF_007846085.1. Taxonomy (GTDB): domain Bacteria; phylum Bacteroidota; class Bacteroidia; order Sphingobacteriales; family Sphingobacteriaceae; genus Mucilaginibacter; species Mucilaginibacter pallidiroseus. Next base: position 70,815 of record NZ_VOEJ01000004.1, on the reverse strand, counting down.
AGGATTCGAACCTAGACAAACGGTACCAAAAACCGTCGTACTACCATTATACTATCAGGCAATCTCCTTTGGTTTGTAAGCCTCCCCGAAAAGGAATGCAAATATAAGACGAATACCAATAAGTTAAAAGCAAAATTTTAAAAAATTTATTAAAGCCTTTATTACCTGTATCATACACGTTAAAAAATGTTAAGGAATGTGCATTTATCATCAAAAGCATAATAGTTTTATTAATTTCGGCAGGTCAAAACCATAGTAATATCGTTTTTTAACTCATGAATTATAACAAAACCAACAATATATTTGGCTGGGCAGCCTTTATTATTGCTTCGTTAACCTACATCTTAACACTCGAGCCCTCTACCAGCTTTTGGGATTGCGGCGAATTTATTGCCTGCATATATCGCCTGCAAGTGGCGCATCAGCCCGGGGCACCTTTGTTCACTATGATAGGCAAAGTGTTCTCGCTTCTTTCATTAGGGGATAATTCAAAAGTTGCGAAATTTACCAATATGTCATCGGCACTGGCCAGCGGTGCTACCATATTGTTCCTTTTCTGGAGCATTACCGCGCTTGCCAAAAAAATATTAGTTAAATCGAAAGAGCAGTTAACGCAAACCAACATCATCCTTATTATGGGTGCAGGTTTGGTAGGCTCATTGGCTTATACATTTTCGGATACCTTTTGGTTCTCGGCTGTTGAGAGCGAGGTTTACGCTTTATCATCGTTATGTACAGCGGTTGTATTTTGGGCGATTTTAAAATGGGATGCCCATGCGGATGAAGAGCGTGCCGATAAATGGATTATTGTTATTGCCTACATCATGGGGCTTTCGATAGGCATCCACTTACTTAACTTATTAGTGATACCTGCTATTGCATTGGTTATTTACTTCCGTCGAGCTAAAGAGATCACTACAAAGGGCACCATATGGGCCTTTATACTAGGTGTCATTACCGTTGCAGTCATTCTTTGGGGTGTGATACAGTTTACCGTTAAAGGCGCTGCCTTTGCCGACCTGTTCTTTGTAAACACCCTGGGCTTCGGTTTCGGTAGCGGTGCTATTATATTCTTCCTGTTGGTTATAGGTACGCTGGTTGCCGGTATATTATATACTATAAAACCATCAACAGTGTTATTGGGCATTACCGTAGCGTGCTTTGTGTTGTTCCTGGGCATCAGCGCAGGTATATTGGGCTTGGTAGGCGCAGCGGCGGTACTTGCCTTTTTAGAGTATGTTGTTAAAGTGCGTGAGCGCCGTGCGGCGCTTAACCGCGTTTTAATATCCGCCGTGTTCATCCTGTTTGGTTACAGCTCATTTGTAATGATTGTTATCCGTGCAAAAGCAGGTACCAACCTTAACAATAGCGATCCGCAGGATGCTTTTGCCCTGAACAGTTATCTTAACCGCGATCAGTACGGCGAAACGCCTTTATTATATGGTGAATTCTTTGACGCCAAACCTACCGATCAAAAAGAAGGTGCAACCATATATCGCCGCGGCGAGAAGAAATATGAGGTTGCAGGCAAAAAGCTAAATACCATTTACGATCATAATACATTGTTCCCGCGTATGTTTAGCCAAAAGCCAAACCATCCGCAGTTTTATAGGGAATGGTCTCACCTGGGGCCGGACGAAGCGCCTACTATGGGTACCAACCTGGGCTTTTTTGGTAGCTGGCAGGTAAACCAAATGTATACCCGTTACTTTTTATGGAACTTTGTTGGTCGCGCCAATGAAATGGATGGGCAGATGAGCAACAGCGCCATTGATGGCAGCTGGATTAGCGGCCTTAACTTTAAAAAGGAACTGCCAACATCTGTAACGCAAAGCAATACTTATAACCGCCTTTTCTTTTTACCACTTATTATTGGCCTGTTAGGCGTAGTTTACCACTTTAAACGTAATCAGCGCGATGCTGGCGTAGTAGCGGTACTATTTTTCTTTACAGGTTTGGCCATTGTGCTTTACCTTAACCAAGACCCATTGCAGCCACGTGAACGTGATTACGCTTACGCAGGTTCTTTTTATGCCTTTGCCATTTGGATAGGCTTGGGTGTGTTGATGATAGCCGACTTTTTAAGCAAAAAAATGAATGCTAAAACAGGTGCCATCATAGCTACGGTTGTTTGCTTATTGGCAGCGCCTGTTTTAATGGCCAGCCAGGAATGGGATGACCACGACCGCTCAACTAAAATGACACCGCATGATATGGCTTATGATTACCTAAACTCGTGTGCGCCTAATGCTATTTTGTTTGTTTATGCCGATAACGACACCTATCCGCTTTGGTACATCCAGGAAGTTGAAGGTATAAGGCCCGATGTGCGTATTGTAAATCTTAGCTTATTAGGTACGGATTGGTACATCCGCCAGATGAAGCAAAAAATGAACGACTCTGAGCCTTTGCCTATCACTATGCCAAACAGCAAGTTTGTATCGGGCGTGCGCGATGTAATTTACTACAACGACTCCAAACTTAACGGTTCAGTTGATTTGAAGGAATTATTTGACTTTATCACATCTGATGATGCCCAAACCAAAGTGCAGTATGAGAACGGCGAAAGCGCAAACTATTTGCCTACCAAAAATTTCAGCCTGAGTGTAAACCCGGAAGAAGCTATTAAGGCAGGTGCGGTACCTGAGCAATTGCGCAGCCGCATAGATACATCGATGAAATGGACCTACCCTGGTAAGTACATCACTAAAGATAACCTTGCTATTATAGATATCCTGGCGCACAATAACTGGAAACGCCCGGTTTACTTTTCGGTTACCGCAGGTACCGAAAACATGATAGGCCTTGACCGTTACATGTACAACGAAGGTTTTGCTTACCGCCTGATGCCTTTAAAACCGGATACTACACAGCAACCGCTTGAGGCAAGCAACACCCTAATCATGTACAACAACATGGTAAACAAATTTAAGTACGGCAATTTTAAAACTGCCCGTAACCTTGATCATGAATCTACCACGTTGTTTTACCCGTTGATGACGCGCATGTATGCCAACCTTACCGATAATCTTTTAAAAGAAGGACACCAGGATCTGGCTAAAAACGCATTGAAAAAATATGATGCAAACATGCCGGAAGCAATCAGCTCATCGGAATTGGCTATCCGCAAATATTACATGGCCGAAACTGCATATCATGTGAACGACCAGGCAATGGCCAACAAACTAATTAAGCTGGTTGATGATTTCGTGATCGACCAACTAAAATACAACTACAGCCAGTCGCAAAGTGGCGGCGAGGTGAGCAGCAGGGACGTACAGCTGGCGATGTCGTTACTTAACGGTATGGACGGCTTAACCAAGGAGTTTAAGCAAACCCAGCTCAATAACAAAATAAGCGCCGAGCTTAAAGAGTATGCCTCAAAATTTGGCGGCATGCAGGCGCCACAGCAATAAATAATAATTCTTTAGATTTTAAAAAAAGCGGCTTACGGCCGCTTTTTTTGTTTGCAGTTACGAGTTGCTAATAACGTTCATACCGATGCGTTTCGGCATCCCATCATCCTAAAACTTAAGATGCTGAAACAAGTCCGGACTGACTCTTGAAACGGGTCAGTCTGAGGCTGTCGAAGACATAGTAACAGGGACAATTTCCCATCTCCCCGTGCCGATGCATATCGGCATCCCGACATACGGAAACGTGGGATGCTGAAACAAGTTCAGCATGACGGCATTGCCAAGCTAAATACCATATCCCCCAATTGTTAAACAACGTTAAAACCCTGTTAAATAACGTTAAAGGCCACAATTTTAAATCATTCCGCCGTTTAAGTGGCATTAATCAACTAAACAAATCAGGAATGAAAACATTTATTTTTGCGGCGGCCTTAGCAGTATTAGCCGTATGCGTTAGTACGCAAACAAAAGCACAATCAATTGAAAAAGGTAAGCTACGCTTTGGCATCGGCGCGGACGCTTTATTACCGGTGGGCAATTTTAGCCATTCCACCAATTTTGGTTTGGGAGTTACGCCAAGGCTCCAATACGGATTGTCAAACAAGGTGGCTCTTACCTTCACATCCGGCATTTATCATTTCTTCCCTAAAAACATGTATGCCCAAACACAAACGCAGTTGTATGCATACAAATGGGATTTAGATCTTATTCCTGTTAAAGTTGGGTTCAAGGCTTTTGTGTCTTCACATATATACATAGGCGGCGAAGCAGGCATGGGCTTCCAGGTAGATAACGGGGGTGGCGACTCAGAATACCTTTATTCGGGGACCGTTGGGTACGCAAACAAGAAGTGGGATTTTGGCATCCGCTATGAAAACATCTCCGGCAATGGTTACCGCAATGGTATGATCGGCCTGCGCGTAGCCTACGGCTTTGGTTTATAGCCATATTCCAAATGACTTTGAGCCTGTCGAAGACCCGGTGTCTCGACAGGCTTTACAACTCTCCTACTTACCACCCCCTACCCATTACAAACTATTACCGCTATATTAGCACCATATAACATGAGTGCTATAAACCCACCACAATTGCGTACGGTAAACGTAACGCGCTATGTAACGCCCCTTCGTGAGGGCGGTTCACTCCCGGCCATTGCCGAGGCCGACGACGGCTTTTTATATGTATTAAAATTTAGAGGTGCCGGCCAGGGGCCAAAGGCATTAATAGCTGAGTTAATAGGCGGTGAAATTGCCCGGTTGCTTGGTTTCAAAATACCGGAACTGGTGTTTGTAAACCTTGACGAAGCATTTGGCCGTACAGAACCTGACGAAGAGATACAGGATCTGCTTAAGTTCAGCGTGGGCCTCAACCTGGCATTACATTACCTATCAGGCGCTATCACATTTGATCCTACAGTTACTTACGTTGAAACCAAGCTGGCCTCGCAGATAGTTTGGCTTGATGCCTTGCTAACAAATGTTGACCGCACGCCCCGTAATACCAACATGCTGATGTGGCACAAGGAACTTTGGCTAATAGACCATGGTGCTGCCCTGTATTTTCATCACAGTATGGATAACTGGGAAGAGCAAAGCAAACGCCCTTTTGTGCAGATCAAAGATCATGTGTTGCTAAAACGCGCTGCCGATTTAGCGGAAGTGGATAACGAATTTAAAGCTATCCTAACGCCCGACCGTATAAACGCAATTGTATCAATTATCCCAGACGATTGGCTAACCGACCGCTCATTTGAAACAGCTGATGATCAGCGCCAGGTATATGCACAGTTTTTAAATACCCGTGTTGCACACTCAGATATTTTTGTAAACGAAGCCCAACATGCAAGATCGTCACTTATTTGAGTATGCTGTGATACGCGTAGTACCAAGGGTAGAACGCGAGGAATTTATTAATGTGGGCGTAGTACTGTACTGTTCTAAACAGAAGTACCTGAAGATGATATACGAGCTTGACCACAACCGCCTGCGTGCGCTGTCAAAAGATATCGATCTGGAAGGGCTGGAAGAAAACCTTCGCTCCTTTCAACGGATCAGCGAGGGTGGTAATGATGCAGGGCCAATTGGTTTGCTTGATACCGCATCACGTTTCAGATGGTTAACCGCTACGCGCAGTACAGTGGTGCAAACATCAAAGGTTCACCCAGGCTTTTGCATTGACGGGGAAGATACCTTGCAGCGCTTGTACGAGCAATTGGTAAAATAATTCAACTAAACAATCTCATATCTCACAAACAATGAAAGCTAAATTAATTATCCCGGCGGTGCTGCTACTGGCAGCCTGTAAGGAACCGGCAAAAGAATCGGCAATTACCGAAAAAGCAGTAACGCCCATTGAAGGCACCTGGAAACTTGTTTCGGCGCTCAAAATAACCAAAGGGGATACTGTATCAACCTATCCTGTTACCGGGCAAAAAGATGAAATGATAAAAATGCTGAATGCCGATCATTTTGCATTTTTAAGGCACGACCTTGATGGTAACAAGGGCAAGCGTATATATGATTCGGGCGCCGGCACTTACACTTTGGAGGGCGATAACTATACCGAAACCCTGCAATACTATACCAACCGCGCCTGGGAAGGCAACTCATTCAAGTTTAAGGTTACTTTCAAAGGCGATTCGCTTATTCAGAAAGGTATCGAAAAGATAGACAGCCTCAAGATAGATCACGAGATTGTTGAAACCTACGTTAAACTAAAATAACTATTTGCCGCCAAGTGTGGCTACTACTTCGCCGTTATCGCCCAGGGTTTGTATAACAGGTTGGTTAAGGCTATCAATGCAAATGGTTAAGCGGGGCTTACCATTTGCATCTTTCAAAAAGAGTCCTGTTTGCCCTGTTTTAGTTTTACCCAGAAACAAGCGCTCCACGCCAAGATAGCCTTTCGCTTTTAATTTGTTAATGCCATCATCATATAAAGCCTGGTTGTGCAAGCCTTTTAATGAGTCGGCATATTTGAGAAGTTGGCTCGTGCGGAAGGCATCGCTTCTATCCCACAGTTTAAAGCCATAGCTCCGGTTATTAGCGCCGTCACTTTGCTGTGCATATTGCAGTTGCATGATCTGGTCGTTCTTAAATTGATCTATAGAATACACCATGGATGCTTCCTTTTTATTACCACTGTAAATCAGTCCGCCGCACTCATCGCCTTCATCATTAAAAAATATCAGGCCCGCATCCCGCTCGCGTGGGGCAACCGCTTTACCATCCACTGCGCCCGGGTGTTGCTTTTGCTTGTTGCTGATAACCATGCGCAGTGTGCCGGTGCTGTCTACAATGTTAAGGCGTTCCAGGGTGAGTTCTTTTGCTGTCTGCTTTGCAACAAATTGGTTGATGACCAAAGCCACTACGGTAATAAACAAAACCGCTACGCATAGCTGCAAAACTTTTACTTGTCTGGCTAAATTTTCCATCTCGAAAACGTTTGAGTAGTTTGTGATAATAAATCTAAACACAATTGTTCATTTAACTATAAATTAGCTTAATAAACCAGCTATAACCCATGTTTAACACAACTAACAGCAAAGTTTTATTGCTTTGCCTTGCCTGCTTTTTTATGATCAGCACTGCGGCAGCGCAAAAGTTTAAAGTAATTGCTTTTTACACCGCCAAGAACGATCAGGCGCACATCAGCTTTGTGCATGAAGCCAACAAATGGTTCCCGCTGATGGCAAAGAAATATAATTTCGGTTACGACTCTACAAGCAACTGGAGCAACCTTAACGCAAAGTTCCTGGCAAATTATAAAGTGGTTATATTTTTAGATACCCGCCCTGAGGATAAAGATCAGCGCGCGGCTTTTGAGCAATACATGAAAAACGGCGGTGGCTGGTTAGGTTTTCACTTCTCGGCATTTGCCTTAAACAAATCTGAGTTTAACCAGGATTGGGATTGGTATCATAACGAGTTTTTGGGCTCTGGGCAATATGGCAGCAATACCTGGCGACCAACATCGGCAGTGTTAAAGGTTGAAGACCGCTCACACCCTGCCACCAAAGGCCTGCCTGCAACGTTCAAATCACAGCCTAATGAGTGGTACCGTTGGGAAAAAGACTTAACAAAAAACCCCGACATTAAAATTTTAGCATCTATTGACCCTGTAAGTTTCCCGTTAGGAACCGGCCCCAAGCAACACGAAATCTGGTACAGTGGTTACTATCCGGTAGTATGGACCAATAAAAATTATAAGATGATTTACATGAACATGGGGCATAACGATATCGACTATGAACATGGTACAAATAAGGACCTATCCCATACGCTTAATAACCCCAAGGAGGAGAAGCTTATAATTAATAGCGTTTTATGGCTCGGCGCCGGTAAAAAGTTAGTGTCCAATTAACACTATCAGCGCTTATTTTAATAGATTTGGCCAATACTGCAATCCAATAACATCTTTCCAATTATCATGACCAAAAGATATTTCTTAGTCCTCTCGCTATTTATCTCCGCGGGAGCAATAGCGCAGAAAACAATGCCAAAAGGTACCACTTACTCTGCTGCTAATAAAACCGTTAAGGTTTATGTAACCGAAAAAGGTACCGACAAAAGATTGTCGCCCGACGGCTCACTTAAATTTACCAGCAACCCGCAACCGCCCGAAACGGAGTTTGCCATATTTGTTGACCCGGCTAAAACCTTTCAAAGCATGGTAGGCATAGGTGGCGCATTAACAGACGCTGTTTCAGAAACCTTTTACAAACTACCAAAAGACAAGCAGCAGGAGTTGCTAAGCGCTTACTACGACAAAACAAAAGGCATTGGCTTTACTCTTGCCCGCACCACCATACAAAGCAGCGACTTTAGCAGCGCCAGCTACAGCTATGTAAAAGAGGGTGATGCCGACTTGAAAACGTTTGACATTAGCCACGACAAAAAATACCGCATTCCATTTATAAAGGAAGCAACAGCGGCAGCGGGTGGCAAGCTAACCATGTTTGTATCGCCTTGGAGCCCGCCTGCTTTTATGAAGGATAACAATGACGTTTTGCACGGTGGCAAACTGCTGCCTAAATACCGGCAAAACTGGGCCAACTTTTATGTGAAGTTTATAAACGCTTACGAAAAAGCGGGCATCCCTATCTGGGGGCTATCAGTACAAAATGAGCCTATGGCTACACAAACATGGGAGTCATGCAAGTACACGGCTGAGGAAGAGCGCGACTTTGTAAAGAACTTTTTAGGCCCAACCCTGGCCAAGGGCGGCATGGCTTCAAAAAAGCTGATAGTTTGGGACCACAACCGCGATTTGCTTTACCAACGCGCAAGCACCATATTGGAAGATCCCGCAGCTGCAAAATATATATGGGGTATTGGTTTCCATTGGTATGAAACATGGACAGGTGCCGGCCAAAATTTTGCAGCCGTTAGGCAAACGCATGAAGCCTTCCCCGACAAGAACCTGATATTTACAGAAGGCTGTGTTGAAAAGTTCGATTTTGAGAAACTGAACGACTGGTCGTTAGGCGAGCGTTACGGCCTCTCGATGATAAACGACTTTAATGGCGGTACAGTTGCCTGGACAGACTGGAACATACTGCTCGACGAAAAAGGTGGCCCCAACCATGTAGGCAATTTTTGCTTTGCACCCGTGCATGCAGATACCCGCAGCGGAAAGCTTATCTACACCAACTCATACTATTACATGGGGCATTTCTCCAAGTTTATCAAACCTGGTGCAAAACGTGTAGCAAGTGTTGCCAGCCGCGATAAACTGCTTACCACAGCTTACATGAATACCGATGGCTCATTAGCTGTTGTGGTTATGAACAGCACAGATGAGAAACTTGATTACAGCCTTTGGATTAAAGGTAAATCGGCAAAGGTTACCGCACAACCACATTCAATTGCTACGTTAGTGGTAAATTAAGCTGCAGCAAATTAAAAAAAGGCGCTTTGATAATCTCAAAGCGCCTTTTCTAATTATAATATAGTTAATAGTTCGGGTTATTGCCTAAACCAAATATATTAAAGTTTAGCTCCTCATTTATGTAAAGATAATTCCTGTTGTATCCTCCTACCAGCACACCATAATCTTCAGTGCTCATTTCAACACTTAGCTTAACTACGCCTTCGGTTACGTTTCCAATATTGTCGTTATTTTCCCTGTTGTTTAATGCCTGGTTGTTCATCTCTTTAAAGCCTGTATCGTTTCTAATTATAATGCGTCAGTAATACACATTATAATATTTTTTGCGCGCCAATTGTTTTTGAAAAAAATCAAATAATAAGCCCCTAAATGCACAAAAACGAAGATTATTAACCCATTTGGTTGTATTTTATATCTATTACTCAAAATCATATCTTACAAGGAAACTTTTTTAAATAAGCTGATGTTGCATGGTGAAAACGAAATAACTAAGACAAAAACCATGAAAAAAAACTTCATTAACAGTACTGCACTTGCTGCCATGCTTCTTGCAGCAGCCTGTAGCGGTGACGCAAAAAAGACCGCCGCCGATAGCACCGGTGCAGACACTGCTGCCATTGTAGCTGACACTGCTGCCGAACTTAAACCGGCGGGCCCTGCACCGGCCTGGGCACCATCAATGAAACCTGAAATGCAGGTTGTTATTGAAAAATTGGCAAGCTACGGCGATAAACCTATCCCGCAACTAACCGCAGTTGAGGCGCGTAAAAATCATACCCCTACTGATGCCGTGATGGATGTGATGAAAGAGCATGGCATTGCTAAACCTGCTTTTAAAGTTGATACCATGGGTAAAGATATACCGGTAAATGGTGGCGATATCCATGTACGTGTGTATACGCCACAAACAGGTAAATCATCATACCCGGTAATTGTGTACTACCATGGTGGCGGCTTTGTAATTGCTAATCTTGATGTTTATGATGCATCGCCAAATGCATTGGCACAAATGACGGATGCCGTTGTGGTATCTGTAGCTTACCGTTTAGCGCCCGAAAATAAATTCCCGGTTGCACACAACGATGCTTTTGATGCTTACAAATGGGTGGTTGCAAATGCATCATCAATAAAAGGCGACCCTAAAAAAATTGCCGTAGCCGGTGAAAGCGCTGGTGGGAACCTCGCTGTTGCAACAGCCATTAAAGCGCGTGATAGCAAAGTAATGCTACCTACTGCTATATTGGCTGTTTACCCGGTAGCACAATCAGACATGAACACGGCATCGTACGTAAAAAATGCTGCTGCCAAACCATTGGATAAGCCGATGATGGCATGGTTCGTTAAAAATTATTTAAACAGCATGGCAGAGGCTAAAGATCCGCGCATAAGCCTGGTTAGCGCAAATCTTAAAGGTTTACCCGCAACTACCATTATCACTGCCGAAATTGATCCGTTGCAAAGCGATGGCATGATGCTGGCTGATAAACTTAAAGCCGCAGGTGTAACCGTGGATAGCAAAAATTGGGACGGCGTAACTCATGAATTTTTTGGTATGGGTGCGGTAGTGCCGCAGGCCAAAGAAGCTGAACAATATGCGGCCGACCAACTGAAGAAAGCATTCGGAATGTAATTAACTCCTGATCTTATATACTTGAAACGCCTGGTGTAATTACCGGGCGTTTTTGTTTAGTCACGCAGCGTTAGTACTTCCCATAATAAAATCTGATATTTGATTTAACCGGTTATAAAGCAAACATCCCTGCTATTATGAAAATCAGAAGTATAACAGCCATACTGTTTATCTTTTGCTGTGCTGCAGCATCGGCACAAAGCAAACGCCTCACTTACTGCAACCCGCTGAATCTTGATTACGGCTACACCCCGTTTGAAAATTTTGCAGCATGGGGCAAGCACCGCGCCACTGCCGACCCAACCATGACCTTATTTAAAGGTAACTATTATTTGTTCAGCACTAACCAATTTGGTTACTGGTGGAGCAGCGATATGCTTAACTGGAAGTTTGTAACACGCAAGTTTGTGAGGCCTTATAATGAAGTTAAAGGCGATGAACTTTGCGCTCCGGGCACCCTGGTTTTAGGCGATACCTTGCTGGTAATTGGCTCAACCTACAACAAGGATTTTACGCTATGGATGAGTACCGACCCGCGTACCGATACCTGGAAGGCGGCAAAAGACTACTTTAAGGTTGGTGCCTGGGACCCCGGCTTATTTGCCGATGACGACGGCCGCGTTTACATATATCATGGCAGCAGCAACACCCTGCCAATGTACGGGCAGGAAATTGACCGCAAAACATTTGAGCCTATTGGCCCTAAAAAGGAAATGATAAAACTGGACTGGAAGCAGCACGGCTGGGAACGCTTCGGTGAAAATAACGATAATGTTTTCCTGACTGGCTTTATGGAAGGTGGCTGGATGAATAAGCACAACGGCAAATACTATTTGCAATACGCTGCTCCCGGTACCGAAGGTCGCGGCTATGGCGACGGTGTTTACATAGGCGACAAACCCCTTGGGCCGTTTACTTATCAAAGCCATAATCCGTTTAGTTACAAACCGGGCGGCTTTGCAAAAGGAGCCGGGCATGGTGCTACCTGGGCCGATAAGTTTGGTAACTACTGGCACATATCTACCATGGTTATTGATGTTAAAAATAACTTTGAGCGCCGCATTGGGTTCTGGCCCGCCGGATTTGATGCCGATGGCGTTCTGTACACCAACACGGCCTACGGCGATTATCCGCATTACCTGTCATCAGGCAAGGAAGATCATTTAAAAAGCAACTTTACCGGCTGGATGCTGCTCAACTATAATAAACCTGTGCAGGTATCATCAACCCTTGGGGCTTACGTACCCAATCTTGCTGTAGATGAGGATATCAAAACATACTGGAGCGCCAAAACCGCGAACGCAGGCGAGTGGCTGCAAACAGACTTGGGGGAATTAAGCACCGTACGGGCAATACAAATTAACTATGCCGATCAGGATGCAACCTTCATGGGTAAATCTGCCGGTGTATATCACCAGTATAAAATAACGGCATCTGCAGATGGGAAAACCTGGCGCATGTTGGTTGATAAAAGCAAAAACAAAACCGACGTTCCGCATGATTATGTGGAACTGCCACAACCTGCAAAAGCACGTTTTTTAAGAATAACAAATATACATATGCCAACAGGCAAGTTTGCCTTATCCGGATTCCGGGTATTTGGCAAAGGGGGCGGTATGGCGCCGGATACGGTTAAAAACCTTATTGCACTACGTGGTAAAGAAGAGAACAGAAACTCATGGATACGCTGGCGACAAACAGACGGTGCGGTTGGCTACACCATTTATATGGGGACAGCTCCGGATAAATTGTACAATAACATTATGGTGTACAATGTAAACGAATACTACTTTAACGGCATGGAGAAGGGTGTGCCTTATTATTTCCAAATTGAAGCTTTCAATGAAAACGGCATTTCAAGAAGGACCAAAGTGATAAAAGTGGAATAATTACTGCCGAACATTATGTTGGCCGGGACGTTGCAATTAAAATGCAATTCCTATGAAAACCATAGCCTTTATAACAGATATACACCTTGATGAGAACCTGCTGCAGGAAAAGGGCGTAGATACCCGCAAACAATGGGAATTGCTTTTATCTGATTTGGCAACAAGAGAAATTGATCATATAGTTTTTGGTGGCGATATTGGTGCGGCCAGCGCCTACCCATGGTTCTTTAAAACCCTTAACCACTTCAATCTTAAATACATCATCGGCAATCATGATACTTTTAGCGAGGCGGCAAAATACTATATAGGCGAATTACCTGCCGGGAATGAATTATACTACTCAGAAAAAGGCAAGCATTATAAATACATTTATATGGATACCTCGGCCGGGAGCATCAGCGCTGCGCAATTACACTGGTTAAAAAACAAGCTTGTTACCGATAAGCCTGTAATATTGTTTATTCATCATCCCATTCTTGCTGTTGACACACCTATTGACAGGCAATATCCCCTGCACGGGCGGGATGAGATTGCGAACGTATTAAAAGAGATTGACGAAAAGGTTTTTGTTTTTTGCGGCCACTATCATATGGAAGATATTTTGCAAAGTGACAATATCACCCAGATCATTACTCCTGCATCGTCATACCAAATTGTTAAACAGGCAAAAGATCTGGAATTTGATAATACAACTTTTGGTTACTGCATTTTACAACTATCGGCCTTCAAAATACAAACACAAGTGGTGATGAGCCGTAACGGCAAATTTGAGGCAGATACTATGAATACTTTTCACTTGGCGCACTAACTGCTGCTAATTTTGCACCTACACTTGCACATATGTACAAATACCTTTTAGTAACACTTTCATTCCTCTATACAGTTACAGCTTACGCACAAACAGCCGACAGCTTGCTAAAACCATCGCCTGTAAAAACGTTATCGGCCAGGCAATACAATGCACTATTAAATGGAGAGGACCAGCACAACATGGGTTTAGTAGCCGATATAAATGGTTACCCCCTACCGGCTAAGGCATTGAAATATAAAAAGGAAATTGACCTGAGCTCAGTACAAACTGCCGCCATAAGTAAGCTAAACACCGCTTTGATATTTAAAAAGAAGGAAATGGGCACCTTTATTATCCGCAATGAGCGGGCTATGGACAGCCTTTTCAGGTTAAAAAAACTAAACGACGGAATAATTATTTATTATACCAATCGCTATGGGTTGTACCAGGGCGAACTCCGCAACGCTATTTTACAGGCGGCTTTTGCCACCTGGAAACAGCTTTCGCAACCGCAAATCAAGAAGTTACAAGCATTCAAAAATGATAATTGATAATATGCCATTTGATTTTTTTAATTTAGCGGCCGGGAAAATTATATGAAGATTACATTTGATTTTGAGAAACCACTGGCAGAGCTCCAGGGGCAGATAGAAAAAGTTAGGCAGGTTGAAGAAAAAAACAAGCTTGATATGTCTGCAACAATAGCCGAATTAGAGGCTAAAATGGAAGAGGCCAAAAAAGAGATATACGGCAACCTTACCGGCTGGCAAAAGGTACAAATATCCCGCCACCCCGAGCGGCCTTATACGCTGCAGTATATCGAGCTGATGTGCGATGATTTTATTGAGCTGCATGGCGACCGTACCGTGGGCGACGATAAAGCAATCATTGGCGGTTTTGGTACAATAAATGGTGAAACAGCCATGTTTATAGGCCATCAAAAAGGCAGAAACACAAAAGAGCGCCAATACCGTAACTTTGGCATGGCCAATCCCGAAGGTTACCGTAAAGCCCTCAGGCTTATGAAAATGGCCGAGAAATTCGGCAAGCCAATCATCACTTTGATAGATACACCTGGAGCATTCCCGGGCCTGGAAGCTGAGGAGCGTGGCCAGGGTGAAGCTATTGCACGCAATTTACTGGAAATGGCAGTACTTAAAGTACCTGTTATTTGCGTAGTAATTGGCGAAGGCGCATCGGGCGGTGCATTGGGTATAGGTATCGGTGACAAGGTGTTGATGCTTGATAACTCATGGTACTCAGTTATCTCTCCGGAGAACTGTTCAACCATCCTGTTCAAAACATGGGAACAGAAAGAGCGTGCTGCCGAAATGCTTAAGCTAACATCAACAGAAATGTTGAAGAATAAGCTGATTGACGGTGTTATAAAAGAACCGCTTGGTGGCGCTCATCAAGACCCTATTGCAATGGCGGCTACACTTAAAAAGCAATTGCTTAAAGATCTTAAATCACTTGGCGAACGCAACATTGACGAATTGGTTGCCGAGCGTATAGACAAATTCTGCAACATGGGTGTTGTATTGGAAGATTAGTCTGTTTGATATATTATTTAAAGGCAACCTCAAAAGGGTTGCCTTTTTTGCTACGGTAAACTTTGGCAATGATAATTACGCTGAAACGCTCTTAATCATTACCCTGTAAATCAAACAAAAATCAGCGTTTATATATTACCCTTAAAAAACATTATGCCACGCTGGTTAAAAGTTATTTTGTACGTTATAGGTTCGCTCATATTGCTTTTTATAATAGCAATAGTAGGTGCCAGCATATACATCAGTTACAACAAAGCCAAAGTGCTTAAAATGGTGAATGAGCAACTGGATAAAAGTGTGGACGGCACCCTGGTTATTGGCGACATGAAGCCTAACTTTTTCAAGGGCTTTCCTGACGTATCTCTTGGCCTTGCCAACGTAACCGTACGCGATAAAAAATACGACCAGCACAAACACACCTTGCTTGATGCTAAAAACCTGGATGTTTCCATCAACACCATGGCCCTGTTCAGGGGCACCATTGATGTTAACCACATAACCATCAGCAACGCAGCTATTGATTTATTTACCGATAGCACGGGCTATAGCAACACTGCAGTATTTAAAAAAGATAACAAGCAGGTAAAAGACAATCCATCAGAAAGTAGCTCGGCAACACAACTTAAAAAATTTACCCTTCGCGATGTAAGCTTTACAGTAGATAACCAGCAAGCCAATAAGCTATTTAAATTTGACGTAAATGGCCTCAACGGTAACATGGCCTACCCGGATACCGGCTGGCGCGCCAGTTTCCACCTGGATGTTATGGCCAAAAGCATGGCCTTTAATACTAAACGCGGCAGCTTTATAAAAAACAAGAAGCTCGACGGGGATTTTGTTGCAGGTTATAACGAGGATAACGGCCGCATAAGCATACAGGCAAAGCCTTTAAATATTGGTGGCGACGGTTTTAATGTAAACGCAGTGTTTAATACATCAAAAAAACCGTCGGAGTTTTCTATACACCTGGCCAACGATAAATTGCTTTGGCGCCACGCTTCGGCATTACTTGCAAAAAATATAACGCAAGTTTTAAATCAGTACGATCTTAAAAACCCTATTGCTGTTACAGCTAATATTTCGGGCAGTTTTGGCGGAGGCGAGCCGCTATTGTATGTAACTGCAAAAACCAATGGCAATTTGCTTACAACACCCGGTGTGGAAATAACAGACTGTAACTTCAGCGCATTCTTCAGCAATCACTTTGAAAAGGGCCGCGAAGCAGGCGACGAAAATTCGGTAATTCAGTTTACCAACCTAAGCGGGCAATACAACCACCTGCCATTTAAGTCGGACACCGTAAGCATTGTAAATCTTGCAAAGCCGGTAGCAACGGGCAACTTTAAATCAAGCTTCCCATCTGCAGATATCAATTACTTTTTTGATGATAACGTGGCGAAATTTGCCAATGGCTGGGTTGATATGAATTTACGGTACCGCGCCAATGTTATCGATTACAAATTTAACAAGCCATTTGTTCAGGGTGCTATCAATTTCAGGAATACAGATATCAATTACTTCCCTCGTAATCTGCTGCTGAAAAAAACATCGATGTCGTTAAACTTTGTTAAAGAAGACCTGATAATTAAAAACGTACACCTGCAAAGCGGCAAAAGTATTGTTGATATGGAAGGGCGCATCAATAACTTTTTAAACCTTTATTACACCTCGCCAGAAAAAGCACTGCTTACCTGGCAAATACGCAGTCCGCAATTGTATTTAAACGAGTTTTTAGGCTTTCTGGGAGCTGCAAAGGGCGCCCCGCCTAAACGTGCTCCGTCCAAACAAAGCAGCAATGTGATAGACCAGTTGGCTACCGTGCTGGAGCTTGGCCAGGCCCAGGTGCACATGCAGGTTGACAGGCTTTCTTATAAAAAGTTCCTGGCCACCCAAACGCGTGCCGATTTGCTTACCACGCCCGACGGGATCATTATAAAAAATGCAGGCCTTAAAACGTCTGGAGGTACCATGAGCATGAGCGGTAAGCTTACACAGGGAAAAGTGAATAAGTTTGCATTAAATACAACCATTAGCCACGTTAATACCCGTGAATTTTTTGCGGCGTTTAATAATTTCGGAATGACGGATTTTACATCTGATAACTTCAGGGGCATCCTGTCTGCAAAGACTAATATTACAGGCTTGGTTACAGATGCGGCAGCACTTGTCCCTAAATCAATTTATGGTACACTTGATCTCAACTTGCAGGATGTAGCACTTATCGACTTCAAACCTATAACCGGCATAGGAAAATTTGCATTTCCGTTTCGAGATGTTAAGCACATCACCATACCTGTGCTCGATGCGCATTTTAACGTGCAGGGCGATAAGGTAATTGTAAAGCCGATGCAGTTAAACTCAAGCGTTTTAAATATGGACCTGGAGGGTGTTTACGGGTTTGATCGTGGTACTGATATAGCTGTTGACATTCCGCTGCGTAACCCAAAAAACGATTCGGAAATTGCCGATCCTGTGGAGCGCGAAAAGAAACGCATGAAGGGCATTGTGCTGCACATTCGTGCACATGAAGAAGAAGGAAAGCTAAAATTCGGTTGGAACAAAAACCATAAATAAGTGGCTTTAAACCACCAATTTTTGTTGTCTGCTTTTTATCCAGTTTACGGCCAATACAACAATTAAAATTACCAAGCCAAAAAACTCCCGGCTTTCTTCAATCCAAGGCTTTTGTGCTTTCATGGTTTGCACCATGCTATCGTCGCTGTGTGCCGTTAGCCAATTAATCACGCCTGTTTTATCAAAAAGCAGATAGGCAGCATAAACGGTGTAAACAACTATTCCCGCAAAGTAAGCTTTGGGAACGTAATTGCCGCGTGCAGCAAGGTAGCATAGCGCTGCCGCATATAAATAAATCGGCATCCACACATAAGGGTCGGGATCGTTATATTGCAGTGCAGCAAACAGAATGAACAGTACGCAAAATATGATATTAAAAATCTTCATGAGCAATTGATCATGCAACGTAGCTGGATCACCCTATGCAGTTAGGGCTCGTTAAGTTAAGAGATAGATGAGCCTCATTTATTCGCTATCCTCGTTTTTGATACCCTTGAGCAAAGCATAAATTGCCATGGCATGGCCGTGGCCCAATTCAAAATCGTCCTTGAGCCACTTTGTTATATCACCTGCTTTTGCAACTAATTCGCCGCTTTTGGTAAAACCCTTTTCTTCGGCAAGTTTCCTAAAATCTGCAGGGCCTTTGCCTGTTTTTTGATTGATTGTTTTGAGGTAGCCTTGGAATGACATATAATTCAATTTATTGATTACCCTAAGGTCGGCAAATGTCATCATTAAAACACAATCACACTTATCTCTTTTTTAAGACCGAACGGTCGCTATATTTGTTTCGTCGATGAAAAAAGCAGAACGTACACGGCAATTTATAATTGAGCAATCGGCTCCTTTATTTAACACTAAGGGGGTGGCCGGCACTGCTATGAGCGATGTTATGGAAGCTACTAAAATGGCAAAGGGTGGTTTATATGGCCACTTCGAAAGCAAAGACGAGCTATCCTACTCCGTTGTTGATTATTGCTTAACCAAGTTTAGCGATTGCTTAAATGCATCGCTTTGCAGGCAAAAAACAGCCAAGGAAAAGCTGGTTGCTTACATCGATTTTTTTAAAGATCCGCAGAATCCTTTAATTGATGGCGGATGCCCGATGATGAATTTTGGCATGGAAGCCGATGATACTATGCCTGCTATAAAAGTACGCGTGCGCAAAGGTATTGACTGTGCAATCGACTTTATTACGGGTATTATAAATGATGGCATTAAAGCCGGAGAATTTATTGGCGACTGGAACGCTAACGAGTTTGCGCTAAAGGTTTTTGCCATGCTTGAGGGCGGCACTTTAATAGCCCGTGTAAAAGGTAACAACCAACAAATGGCTATTATTGTGGAAATGCTTAAAACCGAAATTGAACAACATACTAAAAAGTAAATTTTTTTAACTTAAAAAAGACCGATTGGTCTATTTAGTAATCATACAATTAAACAAAACAACAATGAGCAATCAAAAAGTAGCCTTAATAACAGGCGCAAACCGCGGCTTAGGATTTGAAACCGCAAAACAACTTGGCCAGCAAGGTGTAACAGTAATTATTGCAGCACGAACTACCGATAAAGCACAGGAAGCTGCTGAGAAATTAAAACAAGATGGCGTTGATGCTTACGGTATTCAACTTGATGTAACCAACAAAGCGCATTATCAACCTGCAGTTGATTACATAACTGATAAATTTGGCAAACTGGATATTCTTGTAAACAATGCCGGTGTAGGCCCTCAGGACTGGACCATCGGTGAACTCAAAGTATCGACCACAACCACTGAGGAACTTGAATATGTATTTAATACAAATCTGTTCAGTTTGGTAGCACTTACCAGGGAATTGCTGCCGCTTATCAAAAAGAGCGATGCGGGCCGCATTGTAAACCTATCAAGCATATTGGGGTCGCTAACATTGCATTCGCAACCCGATAGCCCTATTGCAACATCTAAAACCTTATCATACGATGCATCAAAGGCTGCTTTGAATGTGTTTACTATCCATTTAGCGGCAGAACTGAAGGACACTAACATCAAAGTAAATTCGGTACATCCGGGCTGGGTTAAAACAGATATGGGTACAGATGCTGCTCCTATGGAAATTACCGACGGCGCAAAAACCAGCGTGCAACTTGCATTATTAGGTGCCGACGGCCCAACCGGACGCTTTATACACCTTGGCGAAGAATTACCTTGGTAATCCACAATATGTTGTAAAAAGGAAAGCCATCCGCTATTTGCAGATGGCTTTTCCATATTATATGATGGATTGATTATTATTTTCCTGCAGCCGCCTTTTTAGCCTGCCTTCTTTCTTTCATCTTCTCAATCATTTTGGCTTTCATATCATCGTACGTTTTTTGTTGCGTAGCGTTTAATACGGCCTTTAAATCTTTATCGGCGCCTTCCATTATCGTTTTGCGGGCAGCCATTTTTTGCTTACGATCGGCAGTTGTCTTGTTTGCTTTAAGGCTGTCTATTTGGGTAGCACGCTTCAATAAAATAGTATTTACCTTAGCTTGCTGGTCTGCCGTAAGCGTTAATTTCTTGGTAAGCACTTTTGTATAGTGCTGTGCTTTCTGTTCGGGTGTTTTCTTTGTTTTGGCTTGTGCATTAGCCATTACGCCGATGCCGGCCACAAACAATATCATTAACATTAACTTTTTCATGCTCTTTGTTTTTAATTTTATCTATTGACAGCTGCCGCTTGCTTTGGTTTAATCACTTAGCCGCTTAAGTCTGTAACATATTTGTTAAGCGTTATCAGGTTATGTACCGCATCGCCGGCTGTATTATTAAAGTAGGTGTAAACGGTTTTGCCATCGGCCAGCCAGTCGGTAATGTAGCCGGCATATTCGTATAAAAAGTCATCCTCGTAGCCTCCACGATAATTGCCCGTTGGGCCATGAAATCGCAGGTAAATAAAACCTGCATCGAAGCTCACAATAGGGCTCAATGATGCAGGCATATCATGTAAAACCATTGTTGCTCCATAATTATTAAGCAGCTCATAAGTTTCTTTTAGATACCAACTGTTGTTCCGAAACTCCACAGCTACATCCCAATTACCTTGCGTGTTGTGTACCTGGACGGCTGCTAGTAATGCATCTAACTGACCGATAGTTGATACCGCTGTGCTTGGCGGCAATTGAATAAGCAAGCTTCCCCGTTTTGAACTTTGATTGATAACAGCCATAAAACGGCCAACGTCATCGGCGTTAAACAGCAATTGCTTGTTATGGGTAACGTCTTTAAGTAGTTTGTAGGTAAACTTAAAATTAGCGGGTACCTCACCGTCCCATTTTACAAGCGTTTTGGCATTAGGCATCTTGTAAAAAGAACTATTAACCTCCAAGCTGTTAAATAACGATCCGTAGTACGTTAAACGGCTTTTATCCTGAAACGCTTGCGGGTAATAACTTTTG
The DNA here is from genome assembly GCF_007846085.1 of Mucilaginibacter pallidiroseus. Taxonomy (GTDB): domain Bacteria; phylum Bacteroidota; class Bacteroidia; order Sphingobacteriales; family Sphingobacteriaceae; genus Mucilaginibacter; species Mucilaginibacter pallidiroseus. The sequence continues at coordinate 49,657 of NZ_VOEJ01000004.1, read as the reverse complement.
TTTGGCACCGGCAGCACCAAACCGCTTGTACCTGCATAATACTTCCCCACTTGCACCATACTCCGTTTTGTTTTATTAAGATAAGCCGCCCGTAAAGTTTTTTGTTTTATAGCCAATGTGCATAATGATTATATTTTTGCGCCTATGTTAAGGAAAATAGCGCCGGGTTTAACTTTTAGTATTTTATGGGCTTCGGGCGCGGTTGCCGTAAAATTCGGCATTCGCTCTGCGGATGCCCTGATGCTGGCTTCCATACGATTTATTTTAACAGGCATCATCTTTTGCCCATACTTTTTATACATCAAAAAAGAGCGATTCTGGCCTTATAAAAGTGAGTGGAAAAGCATTTTTATTTATGGCATATTGTGTACCACCCTCACGTTGGGTACTTTCTTTGCCGCCCAGGCCTATTCATCTGCAGGTATAAGCATGCTGTTTATTGCTGTGGCGCCTTTGCTGATTGCGCTGCTATCATCAATTGTTTTAAAACGCAAACTTACCCGTTATGAAATTGCAGGTATGGTTATAGCCTTTAGTGGTTTGGTGTTAACGTCCGCAGCTGCACTGCCCAACGCCAGCATAAAACCGCTGGGCATCTTATTACTCCTTATATACATTACGGCGTATGCTTTAAGCAGTGTGTACTTCTCTACCATTAAATTGCAGATGAAAAATTCGGTATTTAATGTGTGGCAGGTTTTTATAGGCGGCATTGTACTACTACCTTTTTGCCCCTTGTTTGGGCAGGCACATATAAGCCGTTTTGATGCAAACCTTGTTTTAGTATTGCTTTGGCTAATATTCATACTATCTTTTATTGCTAACCAGCTTTGGCTTTACCTAATTGGTGTAGACCCGGTAGCTGCAGGGACATGGCTTTATTTAACGCCGGTGTTTGGCTATGCATACGGCTACTTCATTTTGGGCGAACCTATTACAATTTGGTCCATCCTTGGCGCCATTCTGGTGGTAATAGGCCTCGTGTTTTCTAAGCGGAAAGAGGTTGTGTAAATGTTTACAATACGCTAATAAACATATTAGTGTGAGGCCTGTTGTGATGATAAATAGATCAAACGATTAACATAAACAATGTTAAGATTATCAGCCTATTACAACTGTTGTTAACATAAAAATAACATTGAATTGGTTTTAGCTTAACATATCTTTGCGATAGCAAAATTTATATATGAAATCTAAACAAGCCAAACAACTAATTAAAGCCGCGCGCAAAACAGCAAAAGAGAACATCCAGGCCAGCCTTATTGCTAACCTTACCGAAACAATTGGTAAAGCCGGTCATGGATCGAAAAAGTTAGATAAGAAAATTATAAAAGGAGCTAAACTGTTAGCTAAAAAATTAGCTAAAGACCTTGTAATAGACGGCGGTGCTGTAGCCGTTGAGCAGGACAAAGCAGAAGCTGCAAAAACTGAGCAAAAGGCTGCTGTTGTAGTGAAACCTAAAAAGGCAGTAGCTAAGAAAGACGGGACAGAGTTACCGAGTGTTGAAAGCCCAAGCTAATTGATATTTTACCTCCCCGGCAGTTGCATGCGTCATAAAGCCATGCATTGCCGGGGACTTTTAGTTGGCAGCTAGTTGCAGAACAGGTTGTGCTGCCAGTGTTTCTATATCTTCAAAATATTCTGCGGCAAGGCTATCCCAGCTTAAGTTTTTACAGTACTGCAGCCCGTTTTTTATAAACAGCTTGCGTAGGGGTGCCGAGGTTAACACAAGTTGTAACTTATCTGCAAACTCGGTTGCATTGTAAGGGCTGCACTTAAAGCCGTTAATTCCCTGCTCAATAAAATCTGCCGAGCCGCCACCATTTGCTATTACGCAAGGCAGGCCGGATGCCATGGCCTCCACAACTACATTGCCGTATGCTTCAGAATCTGACGGGAACAAAAACACGTCGGCAGATGCGTATAGTGCTGAAAGCTGCTCATGATTTACTTTACCCAAAAACACTGCATTGGGCATGTTTTCCTCACAAGCTTTGCGTGCAATGCCATCGCCGGCTATCACAAAATTTACTGCTGGGCCGCGTTCCTGCATCAAATGGTATATGTCAAAAAGCGTTTGCAAATTTTTCTCCCACACCAGGCGGCTTGCAAATAATATGGTTGGATTATTGTTACCCGTGAGCCGACGCATTAAACCAACATCGCGCTTTTGCGGCGAAAACAACGAAGTGTCAATTCCGCGTTTCCATATACGCATACGGTAGTCATCTATGCCAATAACAAGTAATGCTCCCTTTATACTCTCGCTGGCTACATAAACCTTATCGCACTGGTTATAAAAAGTTTTATGGCTGTCTTCCATACGGTGCCTCACCTTTTTTACCAGGAATGGCGTATGCCGCAAGTAATAATCAATGTACGACAGGAAATGTGTGTGGTAAATACTTATAACAGGCAAGTAATTACTAGCAGCGTATTGCAACCCAAAGTTACCCAGTAACGATGGTGTGGATATGTGCACAACATCGGCCCCAAAATCATTAAGGCTGCGCTTAAGTCGTGTTTGGGCCAGCACAGGCAATGCAATAGTATAATTGGTATTGATTGGTAATACTACCGATGGCACCTTTAAGCTTTGAAAGCCCTCGATCTCATCGGGCCCGGCACCGTAAATAAAAAGGTAGTCAAAACGTGTTTTATCAATACGATTTATAAGCTGGTACATAGTGCGCACAGCACCATCAAAATCGCCGGTTAGTATATCAGCAAAAAAGGCAACCTTAATTTTTTTCATATAGGCGGATGCAAAAAGATCCGGCTTTAAGAGGTAACCATTCCGCGCGGCCGTTTACGTACCTTGCGGCTAAGTTGCGATGATGTGCTTTTACTGATTGCCCCGCCCGTGCCGGGCTTATGCATGGCCAGCCATATTACAAACCCGGCTATGGCCAGCATTGCTAAATCAAGCGTACTATATTCCATGTCCTTACCTTTCAAAGTTTGATCTTCTCAAAGCTAAAAACCCTGTATGATAGTAATGTTAAGTAGAGATTATCGAATAGTAGCACCAGCAATTCATGCAAAAAGTAGTTATATAAAAGCCCGCAGTGTAGCTGCAGGCTTCCAATAAATATCAATTTGATTAAGCTAAATGATTTGCCTGCTCAAGCAAAAGCTCATCATAACTGTAAAACTTTTTGGGTGGCAGGCTATTGTTGTAAAGAAGCTTTACACGTATAGCTTTTAAGCCCGACACGCCCTGCAGATCTTCAACTTCCAGCATTTCCACCTCGTCGCCAAATAGATGTTTGGCCTGTAAAAAGCGTATATAGTTGAGGTACTCTACCTCTTCTTCATGATTGGCGTAAACGATGGTAATTTTGCCGGTAGTAGTAAGGCGCTCGCTTGTATTTTTTATAAAAGCCTTGTCGATACGTTTTTTAACGATCTCGAACCTTGCATTGTACGAGCCATCCACATCAAAACGCTTTTCGTCCATCCGGAAACGGATAGATATTGGCGTGCTGAAAGATAATATCAATGATGTAACATCCAACGGGTAAGGTAAAGATTCGCGTACAAAACGGTGTTCCATCTCCATCTGGCAAATAACCTGCAATTGCCACAGGCGCAGGTTGTACAAATAATTAACGTCATACTTTCTCGACGGGGTGATAGATGCCCCAATGTAAAGGTTATGCTCTACCCCATCCGTTTTAAAGCGTTCGTAATAATGCGGAAATACCGTTTGTACTTCAAACTGAGCCACATCAAGTAAATTGGCCATGCGGCTATTGATAAGACTTACGGTTTCCTCATACTTGCGGCGGTTGTGATGATAATCGCCGTTTTTGGCAGCGTGTTTGAAATACCCGCTGATTGCCAGCCTTAAATTGCCTGGTAAATCAGTTGCATCTTTTAAAAGCGGGTGTATGTAAGTATCCAGGTAATGCAGCACGTTTTGCTCGGTATCGGCACGCAGGGTACCTTGCACATCCATCACCAACTCTTGCAAGGCATGAACATGATTGCTGATATTGCTATTACCGCGTTGCGCCTGCACCTGCTCAACAAGCGGAATCAATGCCGTGAGCTGCCCCTGCAAATCCAGCTGCAGGCTGGCATTGCGGGCGTCTGAAGACCCTTTAATATCCACCTGACCGTACAAGGGATAAACATCGTCAAAAACAATTTCTTTTATATTGGCCGACCTGCGGTTTAGCCGGTTTTTAAGGAAGTTGAACGCCTCTTTCTCAAATTTCCAGTAAACGCTGGGGTGTATGGTAGTGTATTCATTTTGAATAACGGCCTGTACCTGGTTCTGTATGTCGGTTATCTTTTTGTCAATAGCATCAACAATGTAAGGCAGCACTACATTAAGCTGATTTGCATTTATACTGTTAAGCTCGCCCTTACGCCGCGACACCAACTCGATAACGCCCAGCATGCCGTTATTTTTTACGATTGGAGCCAGTATAAAACTCTGTACGCCTTGTTCAGCAAAGCGCCAGGCCATAACATTGCTACGATCCTGCGCCAGATATTTATCAACGTCAGACACGGCAAAGAACTGGCGATTTTCCATAAGCGACTTAAGTGCGCCCTGGCATAAATGATCAAAACTTTCCTCCTCAACATTACCGGCAAGCAGGTAGCTTTTCATGTTTGGCTTAAAGCCTGCTACCATAAATGTACTTTCGCTATTGTTTACGGCAGTAAAGCCCACATGCAGGTCAGATATCCTGTATATCGAGCGGAATACGTTTACCACATTATCGCGCACATCGTCGCCGTAGCTTACATTAAGCAACGCGCCCTTTAAAGATGATACTGCGTTCTCTACCGTTGCATCATACATATTGATAATGGCAAAACCCTTCATTATCCAACTGTCTTTTGGGAAGTATTTTTTCCAAAGGTCCAGGTCGTCAAAATTATCCCGCAGCAGTTCAATATCTGCAGGCGTAATTTTGGGCGCATCGGCAGTAGGTATCAGTTCCATATAATCCGCATTATATAAAATGCGGTAATGTTTCATTACACCATTGGCATCGGGAATATCATAAAACAAAGGCCTCGAAAAATTAAAGTGGCCATCATAAAATTCGTTTAAAATAAGGCAGCAGGTGTATATATAGAGTTCGTGTTCATCAAAGTCACGGATCACAATATCAAACACCGACCCTGAGGCTTTAATGATATTTTGAAGGCGTTTTGTAGGATTGAAAAGTATATCCTGAAAAGGTATCGTTATTGCCTTAATTTCATTGTAAGTAAGCGCTTCGGGGAAAAGAGGAGCCAGCAATCTTTGTATAACATCTGCCAATTCCTCAAGCTTGGCGGTATCTTCAATACCGTCTCGCAGTTCGGGATACTGGTCAATTTCTTTCAGCAAATTTGCAGCTTCGGCCGCAACTGCTCCTGTCCCAGCGGCGGTTGTTTCCAGGTGCTCGATAAGCAAATGGAAAGATATGCGCAGTTGAAAAGGATTATTGGTAAATTGCTTCAGATTCATTTATAGTTTATTCGCTTAGGGGCCAATTAATTATAATGCAAATTTAAGCAATATTAATTCGCTTGAAATAAGGCCCTATTATTTTGACTTTAGATAGAAGATACTGCACTGATGTTACAATTTTATGTTACCGGCGTATTAGGGGATCAAGCAAAAAAGCACTGCCAACACCGAGCGCTGTACCCGCGGTAACATCTGAGGGGTAGTGCACCCCCAAATACATACGCGAGTAAGCTACCGAGCCTGCCCAAAGCATAGAGGGTGCTATAACATACCATTTAGGATAAGCCTTTGATAACGCCGTTGCTGTAGCAAAGGTTGTTGACGCATGTCCCGAAGGAAAAGAAGTACTGCCTGCCCTGTAAACGGGTATGATACGCACGTTTTGTACAAAGGGCCTTGGTCTTTTAACGATGTGCTTCAGCAACAGCATTACCCCGTATGATACGGCAGTACTGCTGGCTACGTACAAGGCGTTTTCACGCATTTGCGCATCGTTGCGTATAATGCCACCGGCAAGCAATGCGGCGGGCACGCCTATGTCGCCGTACTTGTATGATCTTGACAGGAACAGCATGATATTGGTTTGCTGCGGCGTGCGGTTTTCGGCAAGGTTTAGCATCACTCTGTCATCAAACTGTTGAATTGCTGACTGGCCATAACACGCTGTACTAAAAAAAGCAAAAACAAGTAACTGTATCACAAACAAATGCTTCAGCAAAGCCGTATTATAGCGTGTCTTCATATATATGGGGCTTATATTTTTAATTTTATATTTATACGATAATTATACGAAAGTAGTATTATTTACTTTCGGTAAAGCAAGCCCCCGGCAATAATGCTTTGGCCGTTGTAAAGGGCACACAACACTAACCCATGAATTACAATCAATTATTAAAACAGGTTAAAGAATATGTAAACGCATATTATAAGAACCATAATGACGACCGGCTGGTTTACCACTGCAAGGACCACACCGAGGACGTTGTAAAAGCATCTGTAAAAATTGGCAACCACTACCAGCTAAACGATCACGATTTCTTTGTGGTACAGGCTGCAGCCTGGTTTCATGACCTGGGTTACATGATTGATGTAAATGACCATGAAACCGAAAGCAGCAAACTGGCCGAAACTTTTTTAAAGCAGCATGGCGTTGAAGAACCGGTAATAAATGATGTGAAAGATTGCATAATGGCCACACGCATGCCGCAACAGCCCAAAAATCTTTTACAGTCTATTTTATGTGATGCCGACCTTTTCCACTTAGGTACCGACGACTTTGCCAAGAAAGATAAAAGGCTTTTTAAGGAATTTAAATTACTTCAATCCATTGACCTGACAAAGAACGAGTGGCGCCGCAAAAGCATTCAATTTTTACAATCCCACCGGTACCATACCGATTATTGCCAGGTGCTGCTAAACAGTGGCAAGGAAGCAAACATAAAAGCGCTCCAGTTGAAAGTTGACGAGAAAGATGCTGAGCTTGAGGCTGAACAAAAGAAGGACATAAAACCAATTGTTAAGCCGGTTGCCGCAGCTGCAAATGAAGACGACGATGATGAGGATGATATGCCCATGCCCTTCAGCGACTCTAAAAAGAAGAAGGACAGGCCCGATAAAGGTATCGAAACCATGTTCCGCATCAGTTCAAGCAACCACCAGCGTCTGAGCGATATGGCCGATAATAAGGCGCACATCATGATAACGGTAAACTCCATTATCCTTTCGGCGGTTATCAGTTTGCTGCTGCGTAAGCTTACAGAGTATGAGTACCTGGCTATTCCTACATTTATACTATTAAGTATAAGCTTATTGGCTATGACGTTTTCTATACTTGCCACCCGCCCATCTATACCCACAGGTGAATTTGAAAAGGCCGATATCGACGAGAAAAAGGTAAACCTGCTTTTCTTTGGTAACTTTTACAAAATGCCCCTGGAAGACTATGCCTACGGCATGGTTAAAATGATGGAAGACAAAGAGTTTTTATATGGCAGCCTAATACGTGACGTTTACGCCCAGGGCGTTGTGCTGGGCAAAAAATATCGCCTGCTAAGGGTAGCATACAATGTATTTATGTTCGGCCTTATTGCATCCGTTATTGCATTTATTGTAGCATCAGTTTTATACAACAGTAAAGGACATAAATAATATGCCCCAGCCACAATACTTTAACAGGGATGTTAGCTGGTTAAGCTTTAACGGCCGCGTGCTTGAAGAAGCCGCGTCTGATGCGGTGCCACTGGTTGAGCGTATCAAATTCCTGTCCATTTACTCATCAAACCTCGATGAGTTCTATCGCGTTCGTTACCCCGTTTTGCGTGCGTTGAAAAAGATCAGCAAAAAGGATAATGATATTGATGAGGAGAAGCAGACTGACATACTTGACCAGGTAAACAACCTTGTACTGCAGCAGCAAAACCGCTTTGGCCAGTTACTTACTACACACCTTATACCCGGCTTAAAGGCCAACGGTGTAAAGCTATTATATAATCAGTCCATACCCAATGAGCTCATTAAAGCTACCGAAGATTATTTTTTGACCGAGATACTGGCTTTTTTACAGCCTGTTACGCTTGATAAGGATACCGCCTATTTCCCTGAAAATAATAAACTGTACTTTGTTATCGAGTTAAAAGAAGCTGATAATTGCCGATTGGTACTGCTGAATATCCCATCCGACGAGTTGGCCCGCTTTTTCGGCACTACCGATGCCGACGGGCAGGTAATATGTTTTATTGACGATATTATCCGCAACAACCTCGATAAGCTTTTTAAGGGCATAAGCATTGAAGGTTGCTACAGCATTAAGGTTACCCGTGATGCGGAGCTTGACCTTAAGGACGAATATCCGGGCGAACTGTCTGAACAGATAGAACGCCAGCTATTAAAACGCGACCAGGGTTTGGCAACACGCTTTTTATACCAGAGCGGCATGCCGTTAAGGATACTTGAGCAATTGCAGGATTACCTGGGGCTTAAAAACGCGAACACGGTTGAAGGCGGCAACTATCATAACTTAAAAGATTTTAGCGCCTTGCCCGTAAACAACCCTACGCTTTTATACCCGAAGCAACCGGCTATCGATTTAAACCTATCCAACTCGGAGCCACTTGTGGCGGCAATTGCCAATTCCGACTTGCTCGTCAACGCACCATACCAATCATACGGTACCATACTGCGCTTTTTTAACGAGGCCGCAGCTAATCCTGATGTGGAGGAAATAAACGTTACGCTGTACCGCGTTGCCAGTGATTCACGTATAGTGAATGCACTTATCAGCGCTGCAAAAAGCGGCAAAAAAGTTAAGGTATTGGTTGAACTTAAGGCCCGGTTTGATGAAGCCAATAATCTTAAGTGGGCCAAAAAGCTAAAAAACGCCGGTGCCGAAATTATTTACAGCGTAACCGCCTTAAAAGTACATGCAAAAATTGCGCTGGTGAAAACCCGTATTGGCGATAGGTTAAGCTACTCGGGCTTGCTGGCTACCGGCAATTTAAACGAAGGCACCGCCCGCTTTTATACCGACCATATACTGCTTACCACCAACCATACGCTACTGCGCGAGGTGGAGCTTTTGTTCATTTTTCTTTCCAAACGGCAAAAACCAGGCAAGGATAACCAAATTCATTTCAGCCATTTACTGGTGGCAGGCTTTAACCTGCAAACCAAATTTTTGGAACTGATTGACAGGGAAATTGCCTTTGCGAAACAGGGCCTTCCGGCATCAATCACCATCAAGATGAACAACCTGGAAGAAAAGGTAATGATTGATAAGCTGTACGAGGCATCGCAGGCTGGTGTCAAGATTTCGCTCATTATCCGTGGCATTTGCTGTATCATTCCTGGTGTTGCCGGCATGAGCGATAATATTAGCGTTAAGCGTATAGTTGACCGCTACCTTGAACATGGCAGAATATTTATATTTGGCAACAATGGCTTCCCCGAAATTTATATGGGATCGGCAGATTGGATGAACCGAAACATTTATAACCGCATCGAGATTTGTTTCCCGGTTTATGACGGTGCCGTTAAGCAGCAAATTACAGACCTTATAAACCTGCAACTGCAAGATAATGTTAAGGCTGTAATGATTGACGAACACTTAAACCAGGTAAAGCCGCAGGCAAACGGGCCACTCGTGCAATCGCAGCAGGCCATTTACCAGTACCTAAAAACATCTGTATGAAAAAATTGATTACTTACACCTGCCTCGCAGCAGCCTGCTTTTTTACAGCAGCGTGCAGCCAGGATACCAAGAAAGAAGCAAAAAAGGAAGCCAAGCGCCAGGCTATGGAAAAAGCAGCCAACGCATTTGCATATGATCTTGAAAATCCTTTTAAATACGATATGCCGTCGGACTTGTTAGAGATATCAGGTATTGCATTTGACAAAGGAAACAATGCCCTGCTTTATGCCCAACAGGACGAGGATGGCAACATTTACACCCTAAAACCCGGCGATAAGAAAGCCAAACGAATAAGCTTTGGCAAAAGTGGCGATTACGAAGACCTGGCTATAGTGAACGGCTTTGCGGTGGTTATGCGTAGCGACGGCTCCTTCTTTTCGTTTAAGCTAAGCGAAGTAAACGGCAACAAGGCCAACAATGTAAAAGAAGCCAAAAAGATATTGCCTAAAGGTGAGTATGAAAGCCTTTTTGCTGACGGTAATACCTTATATGTACTATGTAAGCAAAGCCCTAATAGTGACAACAAAAAAGATAGCCCGGGTTATACGCTTAGTCTATCAGCACAAGGCGATATCAGCAAAACAGGGACATTTAATATCGACGTTAAAAAGATCACTTCATTTCTTGATGATGATAAATTAAAGTTCCGTCCATCGGCAATGGCCAAAAACCCTGTTACCGGCGAATGGTATGTGGTGTCGTCAATAAATAAACTGCTGGTGGTGTTAGATAGGAACTGGAATCCGGTTGGTGCCTATCCCATCAATCCAAAATACTTTCGCCAGGCAGAAGGCATCGCTTTTGACAGCCAGGCAAACCTGTATATCTCTAATGAAGGCGACGAGATTTCGCCTGGTAACTTATTGTTATTCAAGCGCAAACAATAACTTTGTACTAAACCTTGCCCCATGATTAAAAAACTACACCTACTCACCATATTATTACCTGCGGCTGCGCTAAGTGCGCATGCCCAGCAATCGCCCAAGCCTCTATTCAAGGACAGTGTCACCGTAAAAGTGCATCCTAAGTATGATAGTGTTGGCAGCATACACAAATTCTTTTTCGGCACCAATTACCGTAAGGAATGGGCTGCAGCCGTAAAACTCCCTGTTATCCGTTTATCTGACGTAGCGGGCGGACTCAAGATAGAGAAAGAAGGCGGCGGAATGCAGTCAAAGTCGTTACGGTTAAAAGATAGAACCGGCAAGGAATGGGTATTGCGCACAGTTGAAAAAACCCCTGATAAACTTTTACCCGAAGCTTTACGCGAAACATTTGCGGTAGATTGGCTTGATGATGCTTTAAGCGGGCAGCATCCTTTTTCGGCACTGGTTATGCCACCGCTGGCCAAAGCCGCACGCGTGCCTCATACAAACCCTGTTATTGGCGTTGTAGCTGCAGACAAGGCGCTTGGCGAATACAGCAAGCTTTTTGTGAACACCGTTTGCCTGCTGGAAGAGCGTGAGCCGGAAGGCGACTCGGACAACACCATAAAGATGCTGGAAAAACTTAAGGAAGACAACGACAACACATTTGACGGCGAAGGCTTTTTACGCGCCCGTATGCTCGACCTTTTGGTTGGTGACTGGGACAGGCATGAAGACCAGTGGCGATGGGCCGATAAGCAAAAGGGATCAGGAAAAATGTACGTAGCCGTTCCCCGCGACCGCGACCAGGTTTTTCATCTCGAGGAGGGTTTGTTTCCGGATATTGCGGCAATGCCCTGGTTAAACCCGCTGTTAGGTGATTTTACGCCAGACCTGCCACATGCAAAATATAACCTTTACAAGACGCGCTTTGGTAACCCCTACCCAGCCGCCCAGATGACGCATGAGCAATACATGGCCATAGTAAATGACTTTGTACGCGCCGAAACCGATGAGGTACTTGAGGCCGGCTTGCGCCGCCTGCCGCCGCCCACTTATAAAATGGGGCATGATGTACTATTAGCCAAGCTTAAAGCCCGCCGGGATAACTTACCTGCGGCTATGGACAAATATTACAAATTGATATACAGCGTTCCGGATATAAGGCTGAGCGATAAAAATGAAAAGGTAACTATTACCGGCATGCCCGATAGCAGCCTTTATGTACTGGTTAACAAAATAAATAAGGAGGGGGAAGTTAAGGACACGTTGATGGCAACCACTTATAGCCCTAAATACACTGAGGAAATCCGCCTGTATACATCAGCCGGGGATGACCAGGTAATTATCAACAACACAACGTCGACCATTAAGCTCAGGGTGGTTGGTGCCGAGGGTAACAAGGTTTACAATGTAGTACAATCACAAAACAAGGTAAGGGTTTACGCCCAGCCTTCAGCTAAGTTTGAGGGCCCGCAGGGCAGCTTTAAAAAGCACCTTGATGCCGATACCATGAACACGCGCTTTGTGCAAACCAATCCATATAATTTTTGGATGCCGCTTGCAACAGCGGCCATTAACGCCGATGACGGTGTTTTATTAGGCGTTGGTGCCAAATACACCAAACGTGATGGTTTTCGTAAGTTACCGTACACCAGTACACAACAACTACTGGTGCTGCATGCTTTTGCTACAGACGCTTTCAGAATACGCTATAACGGCGAGTGGATACAAGCTTTGGGCAAGGCTGACATAACTATGCAGGCTTACATACAAGCGCCTGATAATACCATGAACTTTTTTGGTGTTGGTAACGGCACGGTACTTAATAAGGCCATCCCGGCATACCGCAGGTACTACCGCACCCGTTTCAATACCGTGGAACTTGACCCCGCCTTACGCTGGCGTTTAGGCAAAAGCACAACCATTAGCGCAGGTCCGTCGTTTCAGTATTATCACTTAAATGTAGAGGATAATGCGGGGAGGTTTATCTTCAACAGCTCGCAGATAGGCTCGTATGACAGCCTTACAGTTGATAAAGACCGATACCACCTGGGGGCATCTATCAACCTTATAACTAATAAACGCAAGGGCGGTGTATTACCGGTTGGTGGCTATTTCATCAATATCTGGGCGCAGGGTTACGGCGGCTTAAACAATGCCTCGCGCTCGTACCTTCAAATAAGGCCGGAGTTTTCCTTTTATCAAAAAATCACCAGCAATGGGTCGGTTGTACTGTCCGATCGTATTGGCGGTGGCGTAACATTTGGTAGCCCGGCCTTTTACCAGTCGCTATTTTTGGGCGGGCAGGGTAACTTGTTAGGCTATTTACAGTACCGTTTTGCAGGCAAGCACATGGTGTTTAACAACCTGCAGGGCCGCATAAAACTGGCTAATATTGCAAGCTATATCATCCCCGGGCAACTGGGCCTTTCAGGTTTTTATGATGCGGGCCGTGTATGGTCAGACCATGACAACTCCGACAAGTGGCACCAGGGTGTGGGTGGCGGCGTATACTTTTCGCCGGCTGGTTTAACGGTATTGCAGGTTTTAGCAGGGCACTCCGAAGAGGGCTGGTACCCTTACATCTCACTAAATTTTAGAATTTAAAAAAATAAAACGGGCCCGGTAACACTGGGCCCGTTTTATTTTACTGTAATCCTATCATATTTATGGATATTCACTAGGAAATTATAGTAGAATAGAAGAAAGGAAAGCGCCAGCATTTTCTTGTCAAAGGCTAAGATAATGGCTTATCTTACGCGTTTCGACAAGATCGACATGGCGCTTACCATCTAATACTTTAATGCTTTCTTACCTCCTCGTCCTCATAAGTCTTATCGAGCGGTTTGCGGTGCCAGTAAGTAGCCAGTAACGAGCCTGTAATATTCATAAGCGGACCAAATACTGCCGGCGCAAGGCCAACAGTTGCCATTTTGCCCATCTCCTTTGCCAGGCCAGATGCCAGCCCGCCGTTTTGCATGCCCACTTCAATGGCCATGGTTCGGCAATCGCGTTCGTCCATTTTAAAGAGTCGTCCCGCCCAATAACCCAGGGTATACCCCAGTAGGTTGTGCACCAATACTACCAAAATCAGCATAAAACCTATGTTTAAAAGGCTTGTGCGACCGGCAGCGGTAATCACAACAATAATAAGCGCAATACCCACCATTGATACTATCGGCATAACCACCTCCAGCCACCTGGCACGTTTTAGTAAATATTTATTAAATAAAATACCTGCCCCTATCGGGATAATAACCATTTTAAAAATATCCCACATCATGGTTAATACATCTATTTTGATAAAGGCCCCGCCAAGCAGTTTCATCAGCAATGGCGTAAAAAAAGGAGCCAGCATGGTAGATACTGCTGTAATTGTAATAGATAATGCCAGGTTTGCTTTGGCCAGGTACGATATTACGTTTGATGCCATGCCATTTGGTGAGCAGCCAATAAGTATGATGCCTGCCGAAATTTCGGGCGGGAAGCCGCTGATACTGGCCAGCGTAAAGCCAAGCAAAGGCATAATTAAAAAATGGCTGAAAACCCCAATAAAAACACCCTTTGGCATTTTAATAACGCCAGCAAAATCGGCTACGCTCATGGATGTGCCCATACCAAACATAATGATCTGGATGAGTGGCGTAATAAGTGCAGATAGCTTAAAGCCATTTACCGTGATGAAGTATTGTGGATAATAGAGCGCAGTAGTTACCGCAGCGAATATTACTACAGTGTACGAAAAGCCCTTAAGCAGCTTAAAGCCTCTGAAAGATATGGCCAGCAATAAAAACGCTGCTATATAAAGCGGCCCGGCTTGTTCTATGCCGCCGCTTATGGTTAAGCCCAATGCGCCAAACAAACTTAGGGTAGCCAAAACGGCTAATATTTTAAAAATGTTGATCGTTTTCATTTTTGTGTGAGATATGTGATAATACGATCAACCGGTTACCAAGTACGTTTTTCCATAAACGCGTCGAGCTGCGCACGAGTCATTTTCATTTCGCCGGGGTTTTTATCGAGCCATTTAATAAAAGCATCTTTTATGGCCGGTGTCCACTGGCTATCAATCTCGCCTGTGGTGTAAGTGCCTGCTTTAAGCATGGCCTGCCCAAACTTATCGCGCAGGCCAATAAACTCTGCCGTAGCAATAACTTTTTCGGCCATGTGGGCCGGGATAAACAAAACACCTTCACGATCAGATATTACCAAGTCACCTGGCAATACCACGGCATGGCCTATACGTATGGGCGTATTCAGCCCCATCAACACTACCTCATCTAAATATGATGGATCAAAATCGCGCACGTAAGCATTAAAGCCTTCTATTTTTGCCAGGCCCGTGAGGTCGCGCGCCGAACCATCGAAAATTACGCCTGCACCTGTTTTGCTAAAAATGGAATTACCCAGGTTATCACCAATCAACGTACCCGCTTTTATCTTGCCCATGCCATCGGCAACGTAAACATCGCCTTTGGTAAGTACATCGATAGGCCATGCATTGGTGTTGCCCTTTTGTCCCTGCTTGGTGCCGCGTGCTTTTATATTTTTTTCAATATCCGGCCGGGTAGGCATAAACATGGCCGTAACAGCACGGCCAACCACCGGGTTATCATTAACTGTTTTCCATCCTCCTTCAAACTGGTTGTTGTAACCTTCGTTGCGCAAAACTGTCCAGGCTTCTTCAATGCCCACGTTTTTAGCACGCTCTATCAAGGCATCGGATATTTTGGGGCGGCCATCTTTAAAACGTTCGCCTTTCCATTCAGACGTCAGGAAAAGCAGTTCGTCTTTACTTATGGTTTGCGCTTTAAGCGAGTTGCCCAATAACGCGGCTGACAGCAGCACACCGGTGGCCAGTAAATTTATCTTCATTATAATTGGTTAAAACAGGTTTATATAAATGGCTGCACCTGGTTATAATGCAGCCATTGCACACTTTACTTTGATAGCACCATTGGCGTTACAATGCCATTTAAATCATAAACTATTTTGCCTGCACGCAGGGTTAGTTCGCACTCAAGCTTCTTGGTCGCCTCAACCTTGCGCCCGGTGTAGTCGAAATAGCCAAACTTGCCCTCACGTACATTCAGCACAGCAACATCAGCCTCGGCACCTACCGACAAGTTACCTAATTCTTCTCTTTTAATTTCGGCAGCCGGGTTTGAGGTCGATGCCTTGATCACACTTTTTAACTCCATACCCATAGCCAGGAATTTCGACATGGTAGTAAGCATATCCTTCATAGCATTGTTCATGCTGCCAGTATGGATATCCGTACTTATAGAATTAGGAAAGAAGCCGTCTTTAATAGCCGGTATGGCCTGTGAGTAGGCAAAGCTGATACCACCATAGCCTACATCAAATACTATCCCTTTTTTGCGGGCCTCCCATACAAATGGTTTTACTTTTTGCGTCTTCAAATCTACAATGTACTCGCGCCCGTTAAGCTGCCCAAAGCAATGCGTAAATATATCGCCGGGGCGCAGGTGCTTCATAAATAATTCTTCTAATGGCAACGGCGGTACGCTGCCGCCAAAATCAACCATTACAGGCAGGCCGCCTGCCAACTTACCTGCCTCAACGGCGCGGTCGGCTGGTGTCCAGTCGTGGCCCTCGTAGTGGGCAAGTTTAAAACCTACCACATACTTTTTGTACTTACGCGCCACCAGGGCAGACATCTTAGGGTCCATATCGTTCAGGTTTTGCTCGTAACCCCCACGCATGCCTTCACCCACAATGTTGATGAATGCCAATACACGCGTTTGCGATTCATCAATAGTTTGGGCCTTAAACGTAGGAAAAGTGCGCCAGCCCGAACTACCTGCATCAACAACAGTTGTAACCCCATTCCTGAAAGTAAAACCATCAGGCGGCAGGGCCAGGTTGCCGTTTTCATACTGATGATCGGGCTGGGTACCAAAAAAATTGTGCGTGTGGATATCTATCAAGCCGGGCGTTACATAAAGCCCTTTTGCGTCAACTACCTGCCTGCCATCTTTTGCGTCAATATCTTTTGCAACCTTTGCAATCTTGCCATCGTTTATGGCAACATCCATCAAGCCGTCAATATTATTTTTAGGGTCGATAACGTGCCCCCCTTTTATTACAATGCTATATGTTTGGGCATGCGCTACGCCAAGCAAACCTGCCAAACCCAACATTAAAACAACAATATTCTTCTTCAACATCATCCAAAATTTTAAAAATAGCTATCCCGTTCGGGCCAGTTTACAGGTTGTCCGTTCTGCAGGAAAGCAAGAAAATCAATGATTTATCCCCCTCGGGTTTTAATGCATAATTAAGCAATTACAGCTTTTTGCAATATTTCTTTTACGCGACCCGCCACAACATCAATTTGGTCTGGCCGTAATAGCACAACCCCAATTACCAGCGAGTCGCCTTTGTCATTAGCAACTATACTTGGTGTGCCATCCTTAAGTGCCTTTACCACCTCTCTTGGCGAGGTACCTATCTTGGCTTTATCCCAACTTGCAAATAAACTCGGGAAAGCGTTTGCAGGGCCCGGATCAACAACTGTTTTGGTTTTTACCGATGGCAAGGTCTCTAACTTTGCACCTATTGTTTTGGTACGCTGCAACCAGTCGGCCCATTCCTTTTTATGGTCGCGCTCCAGGTATGATTTTAATGCGGCATACATGCCAAACATTTCTTCTTTGTTAACCTTCATTGGCCGGCCAATTGGCGCCTCGTGCGGGCTATGGTTTAGCCTTGCAGCGGTTATAAGGTCTTTACGGCCAAATAGCAATCCGGCGCTTTGCGGGCCGCGCATCATTTTACCGCCCGAGAAAGTTACCAGGTCAAATCCCATTTTTTGAAACTTGAAAAGATTTTCAACCGGTGGCACATCCGCAGCAGCATCCAAAAAGGTTGGGATCTTTTTCGCCTTTGCAACCTTTAAAAAATCCTGATGGGTAATGCTGCTTTTTTCGGCAGCGTTAAAAAACAGAGCCATTACTGTATTGCTGTTTATGGCTTTGGCCATTTCATCGGCACCCTCAACCTCCATAATTTTTGCCCCTGTTGTGCTTATTGCCTGGTCAAACAAATACCTGTGCGACTTTTGCATGATCACCTCGGGCCTTGGGCCGGGCAGGTTTGGCAGCATCTTTATTTTTTCGGCATCGGTGCCGGTAATGCAAGCTGCAGTGCCCAGCAACATTGCGCAGGCTGCGCCTGATGTTACCATGGCTGCTTCCACATTCAGCATTTCTGCAATTTTACCGCCTACTTTATCCTGCAACTCATACATGTTGGCAAAATCATGAGCGGTAGAATTAATGGCTTCCAAAACCTCGGGCAGCATCAGGGAGCCCGATAAAAAGGTCATGGTAACTGATGCATTGATTACAGGTGTTACGCCAAGTTCCTCAAACAAATCACGTTTAGGGGCTGCTGCTACCTCGGTCAATATATTTTTTGAAGATGCCCTTGCAGCCAGTGCTCCCGTAAATGGAAGTATGGAAAGGCTCTTTAATACGTTTCTGCGTTTCATTATTAAATTTTAAAAAGGGATAAGAAGCAAACTATACGTATGCAATGCAATCCATCTCGACAAGCGAGTTGCCGGGTACACCGCCTTTTGCAACAGCAACCGTAGTACGTACCGGTGGTTTTTTGCCAAAACGGCCTTTGTATACTTCGTTCATACCCTGGTAGTCGGCAATATCATTCAGGTAAACATTTACCTTCAATACCTTTTCCATTGATGAGCCTGCTTTTTTAAGCTCTGTTTCAAGTTCTTTCAGCACGATCTCGGTATGGGCCTTTATCTCAAAAGGCTCAACGTGCGCGCCCTTGCCGGCCACGAAAATCATATTGCCTAACCTGGTTGAACCAGAGAATAGCGGCACATCTTCGTACTCTGTTACGTTGTTCACTTCCTTCTCATCAGCAGTTTGTATAGGGCTTGCTTTTGCAAAACCTAAAACTGAGATACCGGCTATAGAAGCCAGCATTTTTTTTACGATAGATCTTCTTTCCATTGCTTGGTTTGCTTATGTGTTACTAAAATATTTACAGATGTGCATGTTTATACAAAGGCTTTAAATAGCCCGCCGGGTGTAGCTCTCCGGCGGGACTATTCCCTCTAATTAACGAACACGATCTTTATCAATCTATTATGGACGATCCCACCACATGCGGGTAAGGAACTCATCAGGACCCTGGCGAGCGATAACAGCATTATAGTTTTCGCCGTTTAAGTTTTGCTCTGTTGCCGGGTATAAGAATCTGCGGAATATTTTACCACCTGTTGCATTACCCACATAAGTGTTTGGTACCAACGCAGGGTAACCTGTTCGCCTGTAGCTTGCAAATACTTCTGTTGCGTTAGGGAAAACACCAACCCAAAACTGGGTGTATATCTGCTCCATTTGCTGTGCAAAACTGCCCGCAGTATTCAGCTTGTGATATTTGATGTACGTTTGGATTTGGTTACTGCTGATTACGCCTGCATTTCCGCTGCCAAAAAGTGCCCATTGGCGCATAGCCGCACTTATACCATTTTCATATAAAGTACTTGCCGTTGCGGCAGAGTACCACCCACGCAAGGCAGCCTCGGCTAACAAAAAGTTTGTTTCGGCGTTGGTAAGCAACAGGTATGGGCTGTTGAGCTGCAATATAGTTGCCGGATTAGGCTCAGAGTATGTACCAAAGTCCGTCGGCTTGGTACCCAACTTGGCCGACATGCCTTTTTGCGTAGCAGAAGTAGTATCTGCCAATTTATTAACCCAAACTACCGAGAGCACAGCCAGGCGCGGGTCTTTATTATCTTTAAGATAATTGATGAACACGTCCTGGTATTTACCACCCTCTGTGTTGCTTACACCATCAGCTTTGCTGTAATCTGAGTTGAACCAGTTAAAGGCCAAGGGGTTTTTATTGATGTCCTGCCCGGCAAGTACATATCCGTTTACACGGGCCATATCTGCATCGTCAATTATCACACCGCCTGCAATTGCTTTTTTAGCCCATGTTTCGGCAGCTGCTATATCTACTTTGGTCATGCGCATAGCTAAACGCAGCATCAAGGAATACGCGAACTTTTTCCACTTGGTTACATTCCCTGCATACATAAGGTCAGCCGCACCAAATGTTGTGGTATTGCTCGCATTGAATGCTGATGCAGCCTCATCAAGCTCTTTTAGCATATCTGCGTAAATTGCTTTTTGCTCATCATACTTAGGCTTGTATATAGCTTCGGTGTAACCCTTTGCAGCATCAGAATAAGGTATATCCCCGTACAAATCTGTAACACGGCTAAAGCAATATGCTCTCCATACACGGGCAGCAGATAAAAGGTTTATCTGGTCCGGATTGGCTTTAACAGCATTTATAACCTGTGTAATCTCATTGATCTCTTTTGGATAGGCATTGTTAAACACTGTCCATGATTGCTGGCTTTGGGCCAACACGTATTTTGCACCAAAGCCTGCCACATCGTTATAGCTTGTGGTATACTGCATGGTACCATGCAACAAGTTCAGCACATCACCGGCTCCATCAAGCTGTGCCTTTGTAAACACATAGGCAGGCGTAGGGTTGGGCGATGCATTGGGATTTGTGTTAAGCGCCTCAAAATTCTTGTCGCATGACTGGAGGAGCATACCGCCGGCCAAGCAAACTGTTATATACTTAAGGAGATTTTTTTTCATGTTAATTGTCATTTTAAATGATCATCAATAACTCATCTAATTAAAACTTAACCATAAGGTTCACACCAAAGCTTCTGGTTCTTGGCAAACCAAACGACTCGAAACCCTGGCTTGATCCGTTTGTAAAGCTCGACTCCGGATCGAAGTTGTCGGTCTGTTTGTAGATAGTAAGCAGGTTGCGGCCCACAAGTGATACCGAAGCACCCTGAACGCCAAGCTTTTTAAGGCTTGTTGTTGGCAAGGCATAGCTTAAAATAACCTGGCGCAGCTTTACAAAGCTTGCATCATGCAAAAACAGTTCGGAGTATGACTTATAGTTATCGTAATAAGTACGTAGATCTGCCACAGGCACTGTTCTTGAATAGGCGTTACCGGCCTGATCAACACCGCTTATTAACAAACCGCCATCACGGCCCGGCAGCGTGGTTTTCATTAAACCAAGGCGGGTACCGTATATCTCCATTAACGACAATATTTTGTTGCCAAACTTGCCATCAACCAAAATATTGAGGCTGAACCTTTTGTACTTGAAGTCGTTTGTTAAACCCATTGTTAGTGGTGCTACACCGTTACCCAATGTTTGCAAACCAGTGGCAACAGGTAAGCCTGTTGTTGCGTTGAAAACAGTTTGGCCGGCAGCGTTTTTAAGCATACGTGTACCAACAATAGCACCGTAAGGCTGGCCTACAATGTTGTTGATATAGCCCCAGCCGTTAACAGATGATGCCATTTGGATTTGGTTAAGGCCGGCAGCAAGCCTTACTACCTCATTTTTGTTGTAAGCTACGTTGTAGCTTGCGCTCCAGGTAAAGTTTGGTGTTTTAATAGGTGTACCTGTAACCAAACCCTCTATACCTTTGTTGCTAAGCTCCCCAACATTCAATAACACATTATTATAACCCGATGCAACTGTGATTGCCGTTGACACGATATCATTTGTTGTTTTACGGTTGTATAATGTCAAATCAAAACCTACGCGGTTATTTAGGAAACGTGCTTCAACGCCCACCTCTGTTGTGGTTGATGTATAGGGGCGCAAATTCATGTTGGTAATAATCGGGCTCGATACTGCCTGCAAAGGCTGGCCCGAGCTTGGCAGCATGGTGAATGCCTGGTTGATCTGGTAAGGATCAGGAGCACCGCCACCTACCTGCGCCCATGAAGCACGCAACTTGGCATAGCTTATTGATTGCGGCAATCGCACAGCTTCTGACAGTACAAAGCTACCACCTACCGACGGATAGAAGATTGTATTGTTTTGCGGGCTAAGCGTTGAGAACCAATCCTGACGGCCGGTTACTGTTAAATATGCAAAGTTTTTAAAGCTAAAATCTGCCGAACCCATTAAAGAGTTAATCGCCGTTTTGTTATTGGTTGGCGTGGTAGATATAGTGGATAAGTTTGTTGAACTGTAGAAGTAAGGTATGATGTAGTTACTGCCTGCAATATTGCTTTGGTTATAAACCGAACGCTGCTGATTGGCGCCTACAAAAGCTGATATACCGAAATCCTTAACTTTTTTAGTGTAATTAAGCGTTAACAAACCGTTGGTTTCTGATGCATCCGCCTTTAACTCATTATACTGACCAAATGGTACGTACAACGTTCCTGTAGGTATAATGTAGCTGTAATTATAGTAGTAGAAGTCACGGCTAACAACGCCTTTTAATGAAAGGTCCTTAAATATTTCATACGTTACGCCTGCCTGGCCAATAAACCTGTTTTTGGTGTCGCGCTGTTGATATTTGTTTACAACGAAATAGCTGTTTGACGCGATAGATGCATCGTTCCACATGATTTCGTTATTATTTGCATCATAACCCGGCGATAACCAGCGGATATCTTCGGTATTGGCAATCATGTAAGGTGTCCAGTTAGGGTTACCCAAGGCATCACCCGCACTGGCTCTGTTTTTGGCCGTTTCGATGTTATACTGCGCTAAAGCTTCGAAGCTTAGTTTTTTGCTTAGTTTGCCGCTAACGTTTAAGTTGAACGTTTTACGATCGAAACCGCTGTTAGGCAAAATACTTTTGCTATTTAAATCGGCCATTGAAAAACGATAGGTTAACGCTTCGCTGCCACCTGTAAAGGCTACCGTATTGGTGAACGTTGTACCCGTGCGGTAAAAGTTTTTAATATTATCGCGCTGGGCAGTGTATGCATGTTCCTTACCATCTAAACCAATGAATGGTGAGCCGTCAATTTTGGCACCGAACGAGCGGCGACCAGTTGTTTGAGATGCCCCAAGTGTCATTGGTTTTACACCGCCGTCGCCCTGGCCATATTCATATTGCCAATCAGGGAAAACAGCCGGGGTTTCGGCAGTAAAGGTTGTGTTGTATTCAACACCGATACCTTGCTGTGCACGGCCCTTTTTGGTTGTAATTAATATAACACCGTTTGCTGCACGAGCACCGTAAAGGGCCGCAGCAGTACCACCTTTAAGTACACTGATTGACTCGATATCGTCAGGGTTGATGCCTGCAATACCATCGCCGCGGTCAACGTTGCCGCCGCCTGCGTTTGTTGCTGCACTACCACCCGGTACCGAGTTATCAATAGGCATACCGTTTACTACATAAAGTGGCTGGTTACTGCCCGATAATGAACCATTACCACGTATTAAAACACGGCTTGACCCGCCTGGGCCGGTTGATAAGCCGGTGGCATTTACACCCGCAACTTTACCTGTAAGGGCATTGGCTACGTTGTTTTCACGCGCTTGGGTAAACTCATCGCCTTTAACTTCTGTAACTGAATAGGCAAGTGCTTTCTTTTGGCGCGATATACCCAAAGCGGTTACAACTACCTCGTTTAGGTTGTTTTGATTTTCCAAAAGCTTTACATCGATAGTTTGCCTGCCAGCTACGGCAATCTCCTGGGTTACAAAACCCATATACGAAAATACCAACACAGCATTTTCGTCGGGAGTTGTAAGCGTGTAACGGCCATCGGCGTTGGTTACCGTCCCTATGCCTGAGTTCTTTACCTTTACGCTAACACCAATCAAAGGCTGGCCGGTACCGTCAGACACCTTGCCGCTCACTTTAACCGGGGCAATTTTTGATCCTGCTTCGGCTGTGGCAACCAGCTTTTTATCTATTAAAATTACGCTTCCGGATATGGCGTAATCCATTCCTATCGGGTTAAGGATTTTTTTCAGAACTACGCTTACCTGTTCGTTTTTTACACTCAGGCTTACTTCCTGGTCATTAACAATACCGTTGCTGAAAACAAAACTGATCTTTGTTTCTTTATTGATTTGTTTGAGTACGTTTTTTACCGGCATATTAACCACATTTAGTGTTATGCGGGTATTTAAATCTTGCGCGGTGATGCTGCTTGCCTGTACCTGATTAATACAGACAGCGAAGATAGTTGTAACAATTATTATCCGTGTGAGTGCTTTGCACAGCAAGTTGAAGGACAATGATTTATTTGTCATATATTTGATCAAAATTTGTAGTGATGAAATACCCTTACGGGAAACTATGAATTTGTTGGGCCTCGAGCCCTTAAAGGTTGGGTGTGCTGGAACACATTCAACCTTTTTTTATTTGTGTCTTTTTTCAGTCAATAGGCTTAAGGGGTTTAGTTTAAAATCAATTAGTTTAGTTAGTATTTAATAATATAAGTGTTTTGCTGCACCTTGTATTGCGAGTGTGTAAGCTTGGTAAGCGCCCCCAGAATATCCGGCAAGCTACGACCTTGGAAAATACCCGTAATACGCTGATTGCTTAGCTTCTCACTATCTATCTGGATGTTAACGCCAAACCTGTTGCTTAACTTAGTTGCAACATCATTAAGGTTGGCATTGTCAAAAATCAGTTTATTATCGCGCCAGGCAATAGCATCTTCCGGGTTGGCTAACATGCCGGTATCAAAGCTTTGGCGCCCAGGTTTTACAGTGGCCCAGTGTCCGCGCGTTAGTACTTCAAGCGCCTTACTTTCTTCGTTCTTAACGGCAACCTTGCCTGTAAGTACCGTAACATTCATAGCCTGATTTTTTGCGTAGGCGCTTACCGTAAATGATGTGCCCAATACATTTGTTGTTAACTTGCCAGAGTGAACTACAAATGGCTTTGCAGCATTATGTGCCACCTCAAAATAAGCTTCGCCTGTTAAATAAACCTCACGCTTTTTAGCGTTAAAATTTTCAGGATAACGCAAAGTGCTGTTTGCGTTAAGCGTAATTGTTGAACCGTCCGCGAGGTGTATCACCCTGGTTTGTGCAGCGGCGGTTTTCTGACTCACATAATTTATCTCAGCTTGGATATCAGCTTTGTGATTAAAAAAGAATGCACTGGCGCAGGCCACAAATGCAATAACCGCCGCATATTTTAGTCGCAGCTTACTCTTCTTTTGAGCCCAAAGCCTAAGCACTATGTTATTATGCATAGTATCCCAATTGGCATTTTGGTGATGTTTGTTGGATGCCTGCTCCCACTGCTCCTGCATAGCGCCGTTAAAATCATCGAAATTTTTGGAACTCTTGACTTCTTCCAAAAATTCGGCAAATTCCTCTTTTGTACATTTATTGTTGATGTACTGATTTAAAAGGTAAGATTTGCGTTGCTTTGAGTCCATTAATGTTGCTTAATACTCTAAAGACACAGCAAAACACCAAACAGACTAATCCAAATCAAAAAAAACCTTACAAATTTTAACAAATAATTAGCGAGACAGAATCAAATTTAACTTTAAGCCAAAAATGAGTAGGTAAAACCTCAAAAAAAGTTACTAAAATTTGATTTTAAGCAAGATTATTAAGTTACTTAGTGTAAATAACACACCTTTTCCTTTAAAATCATATTTAAATAAGATTAAAACAGCAATATACCTGAAAAAATAAGGGCAATTGTAGGATTTACACCATTTTTTGAGAGATAGGTATTTATAAAACTAAGCGCAGCCATTAAGTGATTTTTTACGGTATGCTTTGATAAATTAAGATGTTCCGCAATTTCATCATAATTTAAGCCGTCTTCTTTACTCAGTTTATAAACCAATTGGCGTTGCGGAGACAAGTTGTTAACTGCAGTTGAGATAAGCTGCTTGCATTCGGAAATGGCCATGCTGGCTTCAGTATTATTATGGTCGGTAACGGCAACACGCATTAGCTCGTTAACCAAACGGGTATCGCTGGCTGCCTTGCGCAGATAGTTTAAAGCGTAATTACGCGTTATGGTATAAATGTATCCGCCAAGGTTGGTAACATCCTTTAAAGCATCTTCATTCATCCAAAGCTTTATAAATATCTCCTGCGTTATTTCTTCGGCAGCATAGTGGGATTTGGCAATGGCATAAACCTGCGTATAAACCTGTTGTTTATATGCATCAAAAACTTCTTCGAAAGTTAAACCCGGATGTCGTTTAAGATTAAAGCCCCTCATACAGATATGATTGTGCTACTGATTATAATTTCATTCCTAATGTAATTAAAAAATTACATCATCCAATCAAAAGAAAACAAAATGTTAAAATACTGTTAAACTTTTCGGCACGATGCAATCCATCCGCCCCTGGCACGTTACCTGAATATTGATCTCTTATATAGCACAATGCTGATGTTAAGCCACCGCTACTTTATATTAGCTTCCATTATCAAAGCACCATGTCATGACCAATAAAACATCAGAGCATATCCTCAATTCATCAGTTAACCTGATGGGTTTTTGCCTGGTGGTAGTAAGCTCGCTGCATGTTTTCAATAAAACAGCCAACTCTTTTGTGGATGAGTTTACCTCAATAGTAGCACTCCTGCTATTGCTATCATCCATATTATCCTTCGCATCCATACGCACGGATAATGGTACCCGGAAAACAAGACTCGAGGACTACGCCGAATACCTTTTTCTTATCTCTTTGGTTGGCGTATTCCTTATCGTACTATTTATCTTAATCAGTTTTTGGAACAAGTAGATCTTAAGATATCCTAAGTGTTATTTTAATTCTTCAGCAACTTGTCGGGGTGTAAGCAAAGTAAGCTTCATCCAAACAGGTGTTTCGGGGTTACCAGCCTTATCAACTTTAACAGCCGTAATTTTATCAATCAGGTCCATGCCCTTTACAATTTCACCAAACACGGTGTAATGGCCATCAAGATGCGGCGTACCGCCAATGGTTTTATAAACCTGGCGCTGCTCATCGGTAAAATGATACTTGTACTTTGCTTTAATTACATCAAGCTGCTTATCGGTAAATGTTGTGCCGTCAACAATATAAAACTGCGTGGTGAACGATGATTCCGCAGGATTGTCGTCTCTTCCCATTGCAACTACACCTCTGCGGTGATATAGTGAGGATACAAACTCGGGCGCTATCCATTTTTGCTCAGGCTTTAAAGTGCGGCCCTTTTCGTATAGCGAATCCTGATCGCCGCCTTGTATCACGAACTTTTTAAGGATGCGGTTAAACGTAGTAGCATCAAAATAACGCGCTTTTACCAGTTTAATAAAATTGTCGCGATGCTTGGGTGTTTCGTTATATAGCTTTATTATACACCAGCCTTGAGGCGTTTCTACTTTTACGTACCTGCCTTTTTGATGGGCAAGTGCAAGTGTATATGTAAACCCAAGTATAAGAAGCAGGATTATTGATTTTTTCAAGGCAAACGGTTTTGTATTGGGCTTAAGTTACAAAACTTATTTTAAACCGGCTGCTACACCGGTTGCGTAAACATCATGAAAGCCCGGCTTTACATAATTTATGGAAACATAACATTAATTTAAAGCATAAACATTAGTTTGCGGGTATCTGTATTGTGTTGTACCTATACAAACAGTGATATGATCCGGCTACAGGCTTAATCTTTATAATATATCGGTATTGAAAAATAAGATCTCATTAATTGCTTTAAGTATAATATGCCTTACTTTTAAAGCTGTTGCACAGTCGCCCGCAGCAAACCACGCACACAGCCACAACGACTATAAGCAGAATATTCCCTTTTTGCAAGCCTACTATGCTGGTGCAGGTTCCATTGAAGCTGATGTATATTTGTTAAACGGAAAACTTTATGTGGCCCACGAGCGAAAAGAGATTGCGGGAGACCGCACACTTACCGATTTGTATCTCAAACCCCTCGCGGCCCTTTTTAAAAAGAATGGCAACCGCCCCTATGCAGATACCGCTTACAAGCTGCAACTGGTTATTGATATTAAAGAAGATCATGAACATGTTATACCACAATTGATAAAAGAAATTGAGTCTTATAAACAGGTATTCAATAACGCCGCTAATAAGAATACGGTACGCCTTGTGCTTAGCGGCGACATGCCCGCCCCTGGAAACTTTGACAATTACCCTGCCTATATTTATTATGACGGCCGCCCATACATAAAGTACACTGATGCGCAGCGTAAACAAGTAGCCATGATAAGTGATGATTTGGGAAAATACACTCAATGGAACGGTAAAGGAACACCGACCCCCACCGATTCGCTTAAATTGCGCAGCCTGGTAAACGCAGCTCACAATGTGCACAAACCTTTCAGGTTTTGGGCCACGCAAGACAGCCCCAACACCTGGATTGAACTGGAAAAACTCGGCGTAGATTGGATAAATACCGACCATCCGCAACTTTTACACGATTTTTTTGTAAACCGGGCCCGGCTTGAATATGCCAACCCAAATCCTTACCCTGTTTATAAACCTACTTACAAAAGCGATGGCAGCAATAAAAAGGTAAAAAACATTATTTTACTTATTGGGGATGGCATGGGCCCTGCGCAAATACAGGCCGGATTAACAGCCAACCACGGGCAGCTAAGCATGCTGCAATTAAAGTATATCGGCCTTTCGCAAACGCGTGCCGCAAATGCGGATAATACAGACTCGGCCGCCGGGGCAACTGCCATGGCATCAGGGCAAAAAACCAATAACAGGTATATTGGGATGGACGCGCAGGGCAAGCCCTTGCCTAACCTGCCTGATTTGATAGCGCCCCTGGGTATTAAAAGTGGCATTATCAGTAGCGGCGATATTACCGATGCTACCCCGGCCGCATTTTATGCGCACAACATCGAGCGCTCGGCATCAACCGCTATTGCTGCCGACCTTTTGACGGCAAACATAGATGTGCTGATCGGCTCAAATCAAAAAAGCTTTTTTAACAACCCGGACCAGCAATTGAAAGCTAAGATCCGGCTAAAAGGATTTAATATCAGCACTTCGCTCGATCAATTACAAACAGGCAAACCAGGCAAACAGTTGGTTTTGTTGGCAGATGCCGATACGCGCCCCATGAAAAATGGCCGCGGCGATATGCTGCAGCAATCTTTAAAGCATACCATCACCCTGTTAGCATCAAACAAGAAAGGCTTTTTCATTATGTGCGAAGGTGCCCAGATTGATTACGGCGGCCATGCTAATGATTTGCCATATGTCATCACCGAACTGCACGACTTTGACAAAACGGTTGCAGACGCCATAAAATTTGCTGACGAAGACGGGCAAACCCTGGTTATTATAACAGCCGACCATGAAACCGGCGGACTAACCTTGCTTGATGCATCTACAAAAACTGGCAGCGTTTTCGGCAGCTTTAGCACTAACGACCATACCAGCGTCAGCGTGCCTGTGTTTGCCTATGGGCCGCATGCTCAAGACTTTATTGGCAACTATCAAAACACTGAGATCTTCGATAGGATATTGAGCCTGCTAAAAGGCAAGTAAAGGTTAGCTTACTAAGAAAAGAGGCAAGTGATATAGTTATCCCTTGCCTCTTCTAACTGGTTAATTATACATTTTGAGCCGATGGCTCAGCCACATTATCACTTAACAATAATATTTGCTGCACTGCTTGCAAGCACCGGTTCTTCTTTGTTAACAATGACAGGCGTCTTACTATGCCCTAATGTTACTTCAGCAATACGGGTTTCGCTTAGCTTTACTTTTCCCTTAGTTTTCTTTTTAAATTTACGACCGTACCATACCAGGAAACCGGTTACCGGCAGGCTGGCACCAATCAAAGCAGCTAAAAAAGCTAAAACCTTACCGGGAAACCCGAGTATGCTACCAACATGTATATCGTAATTCATTTTACGCAGCTTTTGGCCGAAAGAGGCTTTTTCATACGCTACGGAATAGGCGTCTTCGCGTTTTAATTCTTTTAAAGTATGCTGATCAAATGTGTAGCCCTGGCTATTATAAAACTGGCCTTTATTTGGATACACGGTTATATCGATGGCGGCTTTGGCGTTTGCTGTATCCGCAAAACTGTAGTAAAAGCCCATTGAACGTGGGTGTTTACCAATTACACGAGCCCAGGCTAAATCCATTGCTTGCTCGGGTTTGTAAAACTTACCTTTTTGTAATGAATCAGACTCCATTCTCTTAAACTCATTAAGTTCCTGCCCGCCAGATGTTATCCAGTATAAACCTTCGCTATACCACTTTATCCCAAATACCATCCCGGTAAGTGCTATAAACAACAAAAATATCATGGCGTAAAAACCAAGTACATTGTGCAAATCAAGGTTAAGGCGTTTAAAAGATGCGCCCCATTTTATTTTGAAGCTTTTATCGCTGGTGGCTTTGTTCCACTTTTTTGGATACCACCATATAAGACCTGTAATAAGAATAATTACAAAAACAAGTGTGCCGTAATTTACAATAGGTCGGCCCACTGCAGGCGGCAACCACAAAAACCGGTGCCCGTTCAAGATGGTTCGGAAAAAATCTGTTTCGCCTTTTTTATGGACCTCCGTTTTAAGCACCTGCCCTGTGTATGGGTTAATCTTAACAATGGTATTACCGCTTCGCCGATCTTTAGGGCCTGCATCGGCAAGCCTTAGGGCTAAGTTAATAGCCCTACCCTGCTGATAATTTGCGTACAACGGTATTTTCTCCGGATACAATTTTGCAGCAATCTGCGCAAGCTGCGACGGTTTTAACACCGGTTTATTTTGCCAGGCAACTTTGGTTTGAGGCTCAAGAAACGCTGTGATCTCTTCATTAAAAACCCATATACACGCGTTAACACATACAACAAACACAATGATGCCTGATATTAGCCCAAGCCACAAATGCAGCCAGCTGTTAACCCGTTTAAAAGCCGAATCATTTTGCTTTTTTACTACTGTTTTTTGCAAATCTCTCGTCATCATTGTGGTATGTTAAGATTGTTATTAACTGCTATTTAAACCTGTAGGTAACTGTTAACCTGCCATTGCGCGGCACCTCGTATATATATGTATAATATGATACCGATGTTGGTGTTTCTGTGGCAAGTTTGGTATATGACCCTTGGGTTAGCATGCGCTTGTTAAACAAGTTATTAACTAGGGCTGCAACTGTGATTCTGCCTTTCTCATATGATACGCCGCCGTCAAAACGATAGTAATCGGGCAATTTTAACGGTACGGTTGTCGACCCGGCATTCCTGTTAAGCATAATCTGGTAACCACCAGCCAAACCAAACCCTCTGAGCAGCGAACCCTGTTTTGTAAAACGATATGATAACCAACCATTGGTGATATGCTTGGCCGAGTTTGGAACCGGGTTGCCTACCAGGGCAGGGCGGTTATCTTTGCTTACTTTTGCATCTGTATAAGCGTAATTAAGCACAAGGTTTAAGCCTCTTGTAATTTCGCCATTTATGTCTAACTCTACACCTTTAGACTGTATCTCGCCAAGTTGCACCTGGTCGTTAGTAGTTTGATTTGGGTTAAGCACGGTAAGCACATTTTTTTTGGTTATCTTATAAATTGCTGCGGTGGTGCTCCATTTGCCGCCAAACCAGTTTTTCTTTAAACCGGCCTCAATGTTGTTACCCCTGATTGGCTTGAAAGCGTTCCCGTCAATATCAGCTCCGGCAACCGGCAAAAAGCTTTGATCGTATAAAGCGTAAGTACTAAAGTTGTCTGTGATGGAGTAGCTTATACCTGCTCTCGGGCTAAAAACGTTATCGTCCATTTGCTGCGCATTTGTTTTACCTACGCTAATAGCATGCGTAAACCTGCCAGCAAGCGTAAGACGCAGTTTTTCGTCGAACATGCGTATCTCATCTTGCGCATAAACGCCCGTATAGGTTAAGTTTGTTGCATAAACATTATTGCCCGAACGGTTTTGGATACTGCGGGAACGATCAAAAAACGGGATGTTAGTGAAAGGTATACCGTAGGTTGGATTATAGATATTAAACTTGGCATTGCCGGCCAGTTGCAAATCTGGCTGCTGTACGCTCGAAAAATCGCCCCAGGTTTTCAGGTTGCCCATATCTACCCCGGTTAGTATACGATGTATAACCGAGCCCGTTACTACATCTCCGGAAAGGCTGATCTGTGCATTTTTATTGATGGCCAATTCCTCACTAATGTTAAGCGCCCTTCTCATGTCGCCATTAGGGGCAATTGTTGATGGCCATGGTGTACCGCCTTTTAAGCCATACCTAACATATGCCGCCTGCGCGTTAAGTTTCCAGGTATCATTTAGCTTATGATTTAAATAAAATGTGAAATTATGGTCATAAAGCTTCGCGGGATCAAGTGCAGGGTCTCCTAAAAAAAAGCTCGGGTCGGTATCGCCAAAGCCTTTGGGAGAGAATCCGTAGTTGCCTAATGCCAGTGCCTCTACATGCTGGGTAGTATACTCGGCGGTAATTAAGGTAGCGCTATCTATTTGGTAGCTTACTACCGGCGCAATAATATATTTATCGGTGTAATTGAACTTATTAAAACTCCCTTTGGTTTGCGCCGCCAGGTTGAGGCGAAATAATAATTTGCCATCTTTTGATAGCTTGCCATCTAAATCAACAGCTGCACGCGCCAAATTAAAGCCACCACCGCTCAAACTTACCGAACTGTGATTCTCACCTGTAGGCTTTTTTGTAACAACATTGTATATACCACCCGGTTCGCCATTTGCCATCATAAAGCCGGACGGACCTTTAACAAACTCAATGCGTTCGATGGTAGCTGCATCGTCTGCAAGGGGCCCCCAGGGCATTTTTTGATTCATGCCGTTGCGAAACGCAGGGATATTGGTACCGCGCATAAATATGTTTGCATATTGAGCATCCCAGTGACCAACCCGTTGCGCGCCGCTCACATTGCGGGTTACCCCGTCAACAATGTCAAAAACCTGCTGATCGGCCATTAACTTGCTTGTAACCACCTGTATGTTTTGTGGAACCTCAATTAAAGGGGATTGCAAGCGCAACGATGGCGAAACTTTTTCAACCTTGTACTTACTTTTGGTTGAATTTATTTGCACTTCGGCCAGTTGCGAACGGTTTTCATTAAGCGAAAAATCGGCTATAATGGTGCCTCGGGGCGTTACCGTTACTGCTTTTTCTTTAGGGTATAAACCTACTGCAGATACAACAACGATGTAATTACCAGCCGGAATTTTTTTGATATGATATTCGCCGTCCTCGTTGGTTATGGCACCAAAAGATGTGCCCTTTAAAGCAACTGACACCATTGAGGCGACATTTCCATCAGAGGTAGTTACCCTACCATGTATTGAACCGGTTTGCTGATCGTTGCGCTGGAAGTTTAGTAGACTTTTACCATAAGCTTTTACATTGTTTACAGGTGTGTTTTTTGCCAGAGAGGCGTTTGCTAAAAACGCGGAGGTGCATATTGCACCCAGTAGCATAATTTGTTTAAATTGCATTACTTTTAATCGAAATATTAAGGGTGATCCGGAACTTCCGGTACGCCACACGGGGTAGGATCCGTGTGGCACTTTTATGCAAAGTTATATTTATTTAGAATAAATCCAAATAGCGTATTGAATTCGTGCTGTTTTGCACTTACGTATGGAGATTATACGCACATCTTGCCTAAAGTATGCCTTAGTAATTTAAGATGACCTACACAAGAAGCACACACCATTAATTTGCGATTCTGGTTAACTACAGTACAATTACCTCCCAAAGCATTAACTTAGCATAAAAATAACTGCATTAATGAACCAACTCGACGAAATAGACCTCCGTCTTTTAAAAATATTAGGGGATAGTTCCAGCTACACCATTAAGGAATTGGCGACAATGGTAAACCTGTCATCGTCGCCGGTGTTGCAACGCGTAAAACGATTGGAAAGCACCGGCTTCATAAAAAAATACATCGCGCTGCTTAACCCCGAAAAGTTTAACCAAGGCTTTATCGTGTTTTGTAATATTAAACTTAAACAGCATGACAAAAACATCGGCCACAAATTT
Organism: Mucilaginibacter pallidiroseus; assembly: GCF_007846085.1. GTDB lineage: Bacteria > Bacteroidota > Bacteroidia > Sphingobacteriales > Sphingobacteriaceae > Mucilaginibacter > Mucilaginibacter pallidiroseus. The sequence goes on along the minus strand of NZ_VOEJ01000004.1, from coordinate 16,275 downwards.
GTAGCGGATATATTGAAGATTGACGAAGTTGTAGAGTGTTACAACACATCCGGCGATTATGATTTTCTACTTAAAGTTTTTGCCCGCGACATGAAACATTACCAGGATTTTGTTTTCAACAAGCTGGGCTCGGTAGAAAGCATTGGCAGCACCCACAGCACCTTTGTAATGGCCGAAATAAAAAATACCCATAACATAAGTTTTTAATGGCTTCACGTACGCTTAACATGACTTTGCGCATATTGCGCCCCTGTAAAAGCCCCATATAACATGAATTTAAAAGCCATATTTTTTGCAGCAAGCATTATGCTGTCTGTCACTGCCGGCGCCCAGCAAAAGCAGCATAAAGTTGTTTACATTATTGCCGACGGCATACCTGCCGATGTATTTGAAAACCAAAACCTGCCAAATTTTAAAAAGATAATTGCCGAAGGGGCTTATACCCGTATGCATGTTGGCGGCGACAAAGGCACCTATAACGAAACGCCCACCATATCTGCAGTTGGCTACAACAGTTTACTAACCGGCACCTGGGTTAACAAGCACAACGTGCCCGATAATGATATCAAGGAGCCGAACTATAATTACCAAACCATCTTCAAGGTTTTTAAAGATCAATACCCAGGAAAGAAGACGGCCATTTTTTCCAGCTGGACAGACAACCGCACCAAACTGTTAGGCGACGGCCTGCAAGCCACGGGTAGCTTTAAGCCGGACTATGCATTTGATGGTTATGAATTGGACACCGTTAATTTTAAGCACGACAAGGTATCGGCATACATGCATCGTATAGATGAAGAGGTTGTTAAACAAGCGGCTAATATCATCCAAACCAAAGCACCAGACCTTTCATGGGTTTACCTGGAATATACCGACGATATGGGCCACCGCTATGGTGACAGCCCGGAGTTTTATAAAGCCATAGGTATGCTTGATGCGCAGGTTAGCAAAATATGGGATGCGATAAACTATCGCCGTAAAAAGTTTAATGAAGATTGGCTGATTATAATTACCACAGACCACGGACGCGACGAAAAAACTGGTCGCGGGCACGGCGGGCAGTCGGACAGGCAACGATCTACCTGGATGGTTACCAATTACAAAAGCCTTAACAATTACGCACGCTATTTTGATATCGGCATAGTAGATATCATGCCATCTATAGCGCGATACCTTGATGTAAAACTGCCCGTGAGCGTTGCGCAGGAAGTTGACGGCACGTCATTGATCGGCCCGGTATCAGCAGCCAACCTTAAGGTAAACTTTGTACAGGACCATCTCGACATCAGCTGGAAAGCTTTAGAAAAAACAGGAAAAGCAAAAATATGGGTAGCAACAACCAACAACTTTAAAACCGGCGGCAAAGACGATTACCATCTACTTGGCGAAGTTGACCTTAGCCAGCAACATTACCTTGCCGATGTTAAAGCCTACCCATCTAAATTTTACAAAGTAGTTTTACAAGCGCCGTTAAATAGTTTGAATAAATGGGTGATTATAAAATAGCTTTAGCCTAATAAGGTATTTAATATGGAAGGCTGCCGCAAATTGTGGCAGCCTTTTCTATTTAACAGCACAAAGGCTGATTAACTATTGACTTATTTCTTTTTTGCAAGATTTTTCTTGATACGGCTGAGGGTTTCGGGCGCTATGCCAAGATACGAAGCAATCAGGTTCTGAGGTACCCGCTTAATAAGTTCCGGATTTGATTCGGACAGTTTAACATACTTTTCTTCGGCAGTATAAGTAATCGAGCTCATCAAGCGCCGCTCTTTTGTAACCAGGCTGTTTTGGTACAATATACGGTAATAACGGTCCATTACGGGCACAGCCAGCGTTAAGGCCTCATAGTCGGACCGGGAGAGCAGCAACAATTCGGTATCTTCAATCGCGTCGATGTTAAAAACCGCTTCCTCGCCAGATAAAAAGCTGTTAAAATCAGATACCCACCAGCCTTCCATCCCAAAAATGCTCATGTGCTCATCCCCTTTTTCATCAATATTATAAGTACGAAGCAACCCCTTTGCTACAAATGCCAGGTGCTTGCACACGTCTCCCTCCTGCAGCAGGTATTGCCTTTTCCTTAACCGTTTGGGTATGAAGTAAGATGTTATCTTCTCCTTATCCGCATCGGTAAGCGCAACTTTTTCTTCGATATGGCTAAAAAGTACATCAATCATTTACAAAGTATTTAGAGCAAAGATAAGCCATCAGTTGAACATCAGTTCATCCGCTAAGGCATCTTTAGGCTTGATCTATATCAAGCCTATTTCTTGACACAGGTTATGAGCCATGTTGTCTATATCCCTCATATTTGTAAAAGAAATTAGCGATAGATAAATATCAGATCAGCAAAGCAATATACCATGAATAAAATAGCATTAGTAGTTGGGGCAAGCGGCATAACAGGCGCTAACCTGGCCGAGAAATTAATAGCCGAGGGCTGGGAAACGTACGGACTGGCGCGCACCCCAAACACCGAAATTGCCGGCCTCAAACCTGTACAGGCTGATCTGTTAAACAAGGAAAGCCTCGAAATAGCATTGGCAGATATAAAACCAACGCACGTTTTCATCACCACCTGGATGCGTAATGATACTGAGGCAGAGAACATACGCGTAAATAGCTTAATGGTACGTAACCTATTGGATGTATTGTCGGCAAATAAATCGGTGCAGCACGTTGCCTTGGTTACCGGCTTAAAACATTACCTGGGGCCTTTTGAAGCTTACGCAAAAGAGGGCTTTTTACCCGAGACACCATTACGCGAGGAACACCCGCGTTTGGATATAGAAAACTTTTACTACGCGCAGGAAGATGAAGTTTATGACGCTGCCGAGCGCGATGGTTTTACCTGGAGCATCCACCGGCCGCATACCGTTATTGGTAAGGCAGTTGGTAATGCCATGAACATGGGCACTACACTGGCTGTTTATGCAAGCATTTGCAGGGAAACAGGTCGCAAGTTTACATGGCCGGGATCTGCAGCTCAATGGAATGGCTTATCGGACGTTACCGATGCACGGGTGCTTGCTGCGCATCTTATATGGGCGTCCACTACTGATGCTGCCCGCAACCAGGCGTTTAACGTGGTAAACGGCGATGTTTTCAGATGGAGCAGGTTGTGGAACCGCTTAGCAGCATACTTTGGCGTGCAAGCGGCAGGGTTCGACGGATCGATACACCCATTGGAGCAGGAAATGGCTGACGATGCCGCCCTGTGGAAGGAAATTGCCGAAAAATACCAACTTAAGGAGAATGACCTTAGTCGCCTGGCAACGCCCTGGCACACCGACCTTGATCTGGGCCGGCCGATAGAGGTGATGACGGACATGTCTAAAAGCCGTAAGCTTGGGTTTACAGTTTTCCAGGATACCGAGCAAACGTTTTACGATCTGTTCGATCAGTTACAAGCAGCGAAACTGATTCCCTAACTGTAAATATTTAGGAATATGTAGCTTAAGTAAAAAGAGCAGCCATACATTATGGCTGCTCTTTCTTGTGCTTGCAGGCTGCTAACTACTCTTCTTCCGCGCTGTTCTTCATTTTCATGAGCAGTGTGTAGGCGTTTTTGGTAACCAGGCGGGTTTTGCTGTCAATACCGGTGCCATCTACTTGTTGCATGCCTTCACTTTCATTGCCCGGCTTTACTTCCATCATCCTGAATGTGTTTGCAGCGCCGGCGGTAAAAACATAAAACTTATTTTGCCACCTTACCACGGCATCTTCAGGCACCAAAAGTGCGGTGCTGTTGGCTACCTCAACCTCGGCATTCATAAACATGCCCGGCAGCAGGGTTGCATCAAACTTTTCAAAATGGCAATGCACGCTGGCCATACGGTCTTCATTCAGGTTTTTGCTGATGAGGATGATCTCGGCCTCGTACTTTTTAGCCGGATTATCTGTGGTGTAGGTGATAACCTTTTGCCCTATTGCCAGCTTGTTCACGTCCCTTTCAAAAACATCAAGCGCCAGGTGGATATCCTTAGGGTTTACCAGTTCGAAAAGCACATCGGTTGGCGAGGTATACTTACCGATGTTCACATTAACTTTTGACACAAAACCATCAATAGGTGATAAAATGTGAACGCTTTTTGAAATGTTTGCCGACGTAAGCTTGCGGGGGTTGATATCAATAAGTTCCAGCTTTTGCGCAAGCGAGCGCATCAGTATGCGCTGCGTTTCCATATCGGCCTTAGCCTGCTGGTAAACCTTATCACTTGTTGCCTTGCTTGCGTTTAGTTCCTGCTGGCGGCGATACTCTGTTTCGGCAAATTGCAAACGCTCTTTGGCAGATAAATAGTCCTGCTGCATCTGGATAAACTGCATATCTTCCAGTATGCCTAACACCTGCCCTTTACTTACGTGTACACCCGGCAGCAGGTCGGTGCTTTTAAGGTATCCACCCAGCGGAAAGCTTACACTTACCGTGCTTTGCGGTGGAACATCAATTGCGCCCTGCAATTTTAGCACACCCTTAGCCTTACCCATAACCGGCTGGCCAACCACAATATTGGCGTTTTTTATTTGGGCGGCATTAAGCGTTACCAGCGTGGTGTCCGGTTGCTTTTCGTCCACATTGTTGTCAGCCTTTTTCTCCGTACAGGCCGCACATATAACAGCCAGTAAAAGGAGCGATATATATGTTTTCATTTCGTAGTTTATAAGTTATTAAGTTTTTGCGCCTGAATTACAGCCAGGTTGTAATTGTACAACACTTCAAGATATTCGTTACGGATGCTAATTGCCTGGTCGATAAGTATTACCCACTGCAGGTAGTTTATTTCGCCCCCCGTAAACTGCTTGTCAGCAGTATTAACTATAAGATCGGCGTTCTTTAAACCCTGCCCTTCAAAGTAATTAAGGCTGCTAGCATATTTCTGTATTTGCCCTGCAGCATTCTGCTGCTCGGTTTGCAATTGCAGCCTGGCATAGTCGGTTCGCTTTTGTGCCAACTGCCATTCAACCTTAGCGGCTGCTATACGGGCCGAGTGTGCACCTGCAAATATGGGCAGGCTGATACCCGCCGATACGTAATTAAACCGTTTGCCTGCACCAAAATAAGTTTCGTTGCCGCCTACAATTTGCGATCCGGCAATACTTTGGTTATTATAACCTGCAAAGAAATCTGGCAGTAACTTCGATTTTTCGGTACGCCAGCGCCAGCGCGCTGCTTCGGCCTGGTGGGCAAACAATTGTACCTGCGGCAACTCTTCGGCAGAAGCCGGGCTTACTGCAAAAGATCCCGCGTTAAGTTTGGGCGTATTAGCAATTGGCATATAAGTAAGCGAATCGTTTAACAGCATATTAAATTGCTTAAGTGCAATCTGTTCATCCGCCAAAAGCATATTAAGCTGGTTGCTAATTTGCTGATGATGGGTTTGTGCGGTGGTTTTTTCCAGGATATTTGATTCGCCTACCTTAAAGCGCAAGTTGGTTTTCTTCTCAAACAACGTGTAAACACTGTCGGCATAATGCAGCAGCTTTTTCTTTTGGTTGAGCCATACCAGCTGGTAATAAAGCTTACGCACGTCCGTTTTGATATCCTGCTGGGTAATGTTCGTTTGAAGCTTGGCGACCAAAAAGTTCTCCTGCAAGGCCCGCTTCTGGTTACTGTAAACCGTAGGGAAACTGATGGTTTGGGTAACTCCAAAACGCGTATCATTTTGGATGCTGTTGATTTGGCCGTAATCGGCACTTAGTTGCGTTTTGGCAATATCGAATGATGTTTTTTGCCTGATACGCTCGGCCTCCTCGCTAAGCCTGCTGCCCTGCGCCTGCAGGTTTTGCTCAAGCGCTATTGCAATGGCTTTATTTAGATGCACAGGTGTTGGCTGCTGTTGTGCATTAGCGGTTAGCGTACATAATATTAAACCTGAAACAATAGCTGTCTTGTTAGCCCCCAATTTGCTCTTGCCTTCAAATAACAAATACAAAGCAGGCAAAACAAATAGGGTAAGAAAAGTGGCTGTTATCAGTCCGCCAATAACTACTGTTGCCAGCGGGCGCTGCACTTCTGCCCCTGCACCATCACTTAGTGCCATTGGCAAAAAGCCCAACGAGGCTACGGCAGCGGTCATCAACACCGGGCGCAACCTGTTGCGCGTTCCCTGCATTACCAGTTGCAGGCTGTCTGTTACTATGCCCTCGACTTTTATGCGGTTAAATTCGGATATTAGCACAATGCCGTTCAACACGGCTACGCCAAATAAAGCAATAAAACCAACGCCCGCAGAAATACTGAAAGGCATACCCCGCATTGCCAGCGCAAATACGCCACCAATAGCCGATAAGGGTATTGCTGTGTAAATAAGGGCACCCTCTTTAATTGACGAGAATGCAAAGTAGAGCATTACAAAAATTAGCAGCAAAGCTACCGGCACGGCAATACTTAGACGCTTTTTAGCCTGTTGCAGGTTTTCAAATGCGCCTCCATAAGTAATTGTGTAGCCAGGCGCCAGCTTAACTTGCTTATTTATCTTTTGCTGCAATTCCTCCACTATCGACTGCACATCCCTGCCACGAACGTTAAACCCGATGATGATACGGCGGCGGGCATTTTCGCGCTGGATTTGGTTGGGGCCTTCCACCTCATCAACCGATGCTACCTGATATAACGGAATCTGCAAACCTTTGGGCGTTGAGATAAGCAGGTTTTGCACATCGCTCAAGTTGCGCCGGCCTTCGCTGCCAATGCGCACTACAAGGTCAAACCGTTTCTCGCCTTCGTAAACCTTACCTGCAGCTGCGCCAGCAAAAGCGGCGTTTACCGTACGGTTGATATCAGCGATGTTTAAACCATACTTGGCAATTTCGGTACGGTTATATTTGATAACTACTTGTGGCATCCCGGTCACCTTTTCAACGTACAGGTCGGCCGTGCCCCCTACTGTTTTACTGATGTTTCCAATCTGTTCGGCATAGCGGGCCAAGGCATTCAGGTCCTCGCCAAAAACTTTGCAAACCACATCCTGCTTGGCGCCTGTCATCAATTCATTAAAGCGCATTTGCACCGGGAACTGAAAACCCTGCGTAACCCCCGGCACCGCATCCTGCACCACTGCCGACATTTTTGAGGCCATTTCCGGAAAACTTTTGGCGCTAGTCCATTCGCTTTTAGGTTTAAGTACGATAATCATATCGCCACCTTCTATAGGCATCGGGTCGGTAGGAATTTCGGCGCTGCCAATACGCGACACTACCTTTTCAACTTCGGGAAATTTGCTTTGCAGCAGTTTTGATATTTGCTGAATGGTGCTAATGGTAGTACTAAGATTTGTGCCTACTAAAAGGCGCGTCTCAACAGCGAAATCACCTTCTTCAAGCTGAGGTATAAACTCGCCACCCATGCGTGTAAATAATAAAACAGCAATGGCAAACAAGCCGAAGGCTATGCCCACAAGCAGTTTGCGCACCTGCATTGCTTTTGCCAGCCAGCGCTGGTAAACGCCTTCAATTTTATCCATTACCCTATCTGATAAATTCGGTTTATGCGATAGCTTTTTGCTGATAAGTACCGAACTGATCATGGGCACATAGGTAAGCGATAAAATGAATGCGCCTAAAATGGCAAAGGCAACGGTTTGTGCCATGGGCTTAAACATCTTGCCCTCTATACCTGATAATGACAGGATAGGCAAGTAAACGATGAGGATAATAATTTGCCCAAAAACTGCGGCATTCATCATCCGCGATGCCGATCCGGATACTTCTACGTTCATCTCCTGCTGTGAAAGCTCATTTACGTGCGCATATTTTTTAGAAAAATGCAGGTGATGTAAAATGGCTTCAACAATAATCACCGCGCCATCTACAATCAATCCAAAATCAAGGGCACCCAGGCTCATGAGGTTGCCGCTTACGCCAAAAGCATTCATCATGATAATGGCAAACAACATAGCCAGCGGAATAACCGATGCCACTATGAGCCCCGCCCTTAAATTTCCAAGGAAGATCACCAGCACAAAAATCACGATCAGTGCACCTTCCAACAGGTTATGCTCTACCGTTCCAATGGCGTTATTAACCATTTTGGTGCGGTCAAGAAAAGGATCGATCAGCAGGCCCTCTGGCAATGTTTTCTGAATTTCGGCAATACGTTCTTTTACGTTCTTAACTACTTCAGATGAATTTTCACCTTTCAGCATCATCACAATCGCGCCGGTTACTTCGCCTACCGGGCTGTAGTTGAGCGCGCCGTAACGGGTAGCTGCGCCTAATTTTACATGCGCAACATTTTTAACGAGCACAGGGCTACCTTCGGGGGTATTTTTTACAACAATGTTCTCTATGTCGGCTATACTACCGGCCAGTCCCTCGCTGCGGATGTAAAGTACCGTAGGACCTTTTTCGATGTACGCGCCCCCCGTATTCTGATTGTTATTATGCAGCGCGTTAAACACATCGGCAATGCTAAGATTTACCGACTTTAGCTGGGCCGGATTTACAGCCACCTCATATTGCTTAAGCTCGCCCCCAAAGGTTGACACATCGGCTACACCCTTGGTGCCTAGGAGCTGCCTTCGCACCAGCCAATCCTGTATGGTGCGCAAATCGGCCAGTGAGTATTTACCCTCGTACCCCGGTTTTGGCCGGAGCACGTACTGGTATATTTCGCCAAGGCCTGTAGTAACAGGCGCCAATTCGGGCTTGCTGGCGTTTTCGTCAATCTCAACTTGGGCAAGCCGCTCGGTTACCTGCTGCCTTGCCCAGTAAATATCGGCATCATCATCAATAACCACACTTATTAATGACAAACCAAACCGCGACAGGCTACGGCTTTCTTTAATACCGGGAATATTACTGATGGCCTGCTCTATAGGAAACGTTATCAGGCGCTCTACATCCTGTGCGCCCAGAGCCGGCGCGGTAGTAATTATTTGTACCTGATTGTTTGTGATGTCGGGTACGGCATCAATTGGTAAGCGGCTTACTTCATAAACACCGTAGATGACCCACAGCCCCATGAACAAGCCAATTACCAGTTTATTCTTTACGGAAAACTGGATAATTTTATTTAGCATATTTTGCGCTTAAATAATTGCATGAATTGCCTGTGCTGCTAAACGGCGCAAATACCGCAAAACGGCATAGCCTAATAAGCATACACAATTAACTAATAAATACGGGTTGCAATTTTAAGCGCAGGGAGGCCTGAACGGCGAAGACAGGGCGGGATTTGGGAAATACTGGTGTTGATAAACGGGATAGCTTTTTACAATGCGCAGCCCCGGACTACGCGTAATGTAAGCGCGCAAAGTTGGCGCGAATACAAAGTGGGTTGAATGCACATCAAGCTTTTTGAAAGGCAACTGCATATCGCGGTCGTTATCATCATCGTTCATGTCATTACCCCAGTAATGCATGGATAGGAATTCGGTAAAGCTAACGCTGTCATCAAGCTGCTTATGCTCGGCATAATGCTGAAACAGTACCGGCAGTTTAAAAAGTTGGTGCAGTTCTGTAGTATCCGCCGCAAGCAATACAAGTAATATGTAGATACACACTTTTTTCACTGCGGTAAAATTAACCAAATAAGCTAAAAGCCACAACCCATTAAATTTTAGCTATCACAAATAATACAAAAAGCAATTAAGACGCATTGTTGGACGGCCGTGTTTTCTATCCCAGCTTTTTTCTCAGCCACTTCCGTACCGGCTCATCATACCATTTGAGGCTTGCATAAGCCAGGGCAATTGCACCAACCAGGATAGCCAATGCGTAAGGCCAGGCCTGCACAATGGTAGTACCTTTGTTATTGCTTATCCACGCCACGTAAAAGTATACCATTGGGTAATGCACTAGGTATAGGGGGTAAGATAAATCGCCAAGAAATTTGCAAATGCGGCCTTCTGCCTGGCTATTCGGCACGCCGCCCGCGCCCATATAAACAATCAGCGGGAACATGATAATGATGCAAAACGCCTCAAATAACCCATTCATCCACAAGTGCTCGGCGCCACCTATACGCGGCATGTACAATATCGCAGCTATCAACACAGTACACCATAGAAATGCATTTTTGATGCGTACCGGTTTGGCAATACGGGATAACAATAAACCGGCGAAGAATGGGTATATGGTACGGGTTATGCCTACACGTACCTGCTCAGCATTCAATGTCCAACCGCCGCTTACATCCCCATTAGTAATGGCCAGTTGGGCAAGGGCCACCGCAGCAATTACAACCAAAATAGTCAGTGCTGTTTTCGAGAATTTACGGATCCATACCGCGTACAGAATGTTGGCTATGTATTCGAAAAATAACGACCATCCCACGCTGTTAAGCGGATGCATCTCCTGCCAGCCCCTGATATCCATAGATAAGGGGACGGGTAAAATGGTATAACCGATGAGTAACACCAGGAGCATTTTCCAAAGCGGAACGGTATGTATCAGCGGCCATATGGCTGAATCGGTATAGTAGAAACCAATAGCGCCCAATGTCATACCCAAAACCACAAGTGGCTGCAATCGCTCTACGCGGCGCTTAACAAACTGCCCTATCGTCATCTTGTTCCATCGGCCATCATAAGCATAACCGATAACGAAGCCTGATAAAAGGAAAAAGAAATCTACAGCCAGGTAACCGTGATTCACAATGATATCCAGGTGCCCTGTACCCAGCGGCTCAGTTAAGTGGAAAGTTACCACAATAATTGCGGCCACACCACGCAGCCCGTCGAGTATTGGGTAATGGGGTTTAGTGCTGAGTGTGTTATTGTCCATTAATTATAAGGTCTTCGTGCTATAGAATTAGGTTATTATGCCGAAATCAATCAACCCCTTAACTTATTGAGGGGAATGATATCCCTGTTATTTTCCGGAACAGTTCGACTGCATACAGATCTGTCATGCCCGATACAAAATCAAGTATACTTTGAATTTTGGTATATGGATCATCGGACGTTGTAAGGAATTGCTTAGGTACCAGTTCAACCAGTTTTTTATGGTATTTGCTTTGATTTTTAAGATAGGCCGGTATGAAATCTTCAAGTAAGCCGCCCATTACCTTGTAGCCTGCAATTTCAATTTGCACTACAGATTGATAGTTGTAGATCTTTTTAACGGAAACCTGCCCTATCTTTTCCATAACAGAGCGGTAAGGTTCGTCAATACGGTCAATCAGCGCAGCGTTGAAAGTGCCGTCTAAAATGGCAGCTTCCTCTCTGTAAAATAACTCCGAACACTGGGTGACCAGCGTGCTGATAGCCATTGCACGTAAAAAACCCACCTTAGCTTCAACGTCTTCTATATTGGCCAGGCGTTGAGGCATTTTTTCATCGCAAAGCGGCAGTAAAAGTTCTTCCACTTCGGCGTAGCTCAAAATTTTTAAACGCAGGGCATCTTCCAGGTCGATGATGTTATAACAAATGTCATCGGCTGCCTCAACCAGGTAAACCAGTGGATGGCGCTTGTACACCAATGGCTCATCCTGCACTTTTGGCAACTCCAGTTCATCAGCAATTTTTATGAACGACTGCTGTTCTGATTCAAAAAAGCCATACTTTTTGGTGAAAATATTTTGCTTGTTGTGCCCGGCTAATGATGCGCAGGGGTATTTGGCAATTGCAGCAATAGTTGAGTAGGTAAGCGCAAAACTGCCGTTACCCTTACCGCCATAAGGATGGGTAAGGATGCGCAGGGCGTTAGCGTTGCCCTCAAAGTTTATAAGGTCTTGCCATTGTTGTTCGCTAACCTGTTGCTGATAAACTTTACCGCTACCCTCGGTGAAGTAATGAGATATTGCCGACTCGCCCGAGTGGCCAAACGCCGGGTTGCCCAAATCATGGGCAAGGCAGGCCGCCGCCACAATGTCGCCAATTTCGCTAAGCAAAGGGTATTTGTTATCAATATCCGGGTCGGCCGCCTTAAGCTTGTTATAATGTATGCGGCCCAATGATTTACCTACGCTGGCTACCTCAAGGCTATGGGTAAGCCGGTTATGTACAAATACGCTACCGGGCAGCGGGAACACCTGCGTTTTGTTTTGCAACCTCCTGAAGGGTGATGAAAAAATAATACGGTCGTAATCGCGTTGAAACTGCGAACGGGCCTCTGTAGGGCTTTGATTATATTTATTTTCGCTTCCCCAGCGCTTAGCGGAAAGTAATTTATCCCAATTCATGTATGATATGTAAATGCCGACCCGGATTTTGCTGCATTCAGCGGCGAAGACCGGTTACGTAATATAAATCTCAATATTACGGAACATAGCCGGCAATAAGTTAAAAGCTTTTACGAAAGTTTGCTTTGACTTAGGTATAATGAATTGAAGTACGACTGGATAGATAAACGCCCCTAATTTTGGCCGATCAGCCTTCCACAGTATTGCCGCTTATAATTTTTTATAAGTTTTGCTTTGTAACGGCAACAAATGTTAAGGCACCGCCGAAGCGGTGCCTTAATGCCAATTACTTTTTGGGAGTAGTATTAGCAGTATCCATTTTGGCGCGTGCAGTATCAAAACCGCCTATTGCAGCAGATGATGAACCGCCGGTTGCCGGTGCTCCGCTGGTATCCGTACCCGTGGTACCGTCTTGAGTGGCCGTCGTGTCTTGCGTAGCAGACGCACTATCTGTCCCCTCCTGTTTGCTGCTGCTATTGCAAGCCGTAAACGCAAGGCTGGCAATAAATGCTGTCATTAAGATTTGCTTTTTCATAAGTAGTTGATTAGTTGAATAATTACTTGTAACTAATCAAGGTTTACGGACAGCTAAATGTTTTAAAAATGTTAATTATTAATTAATTACAGCGAGATTTGCTGAGGGCTGACTGAATGAAGAAAGGATTTCAAATTCTGTCTTTCCCAAAGAACGGTGTAATCCACCTGTGATAAGCATTTATTAGAACCAAAAAAGCCTCTCAACTTGCGTTGAAAGGCTTTTAAGCTTGCTCCCCACACTGGACATTTTTCGAACCAATTGGAGAAACAGTTGAAAAATTTTAAACGATTTATAATTGTTTAGATAGAGAGTTGATTTAGCAATCCGGGCATGAAAGTGCGAGGAAAGCATTGGCAACAATCTGTATCAAAAATAAATCAGTTCGGTTTTAAAAAAAGAAATAGGCTTTTTTCTGAAAAGGCATTGATACAATACCACAAAAATAAAAGTTACGAATAATGGTAAATTGATGAAATTAAAATAAAATAAAAATATACCTACAGATTTATAGGATCCTCCTCCGAATAGAGCGACTATGGCCGTCAAAATACACAATACAGTTGTTATTAAAAATACAATCCGTAAAGTAATTTTATATGTTTCCATTTTTAAACTTGATGTACTCGGCCTACCCTCATCGTTATCACCGCACCGCCAATTTACAAAAATGCGTACACAAAAAAGCCTCTCAGCATACACTGAAAGGCTTTTAAGCTTGCTCCTGAGGCTGGGCTCGAACCAGCGACCCTCTGATTAACAGTCATAAACAGGTGTTTTTCAATAGTTGCATTTTTCGCTATTTATACTGTTTATCAGCGACTTACAATTTTGTATCTATTCGATTTTTACCAATATTTACCGTTATCTATGCCAAAGCTATGCGAAAACTATGCGAAAAATAATCGCAGAAAATTGGGTTTTTAATATCATTAAGGCTATTTTTGTACTATTTGGTAGAAAATACTATGCGAAAATGTGATGAAATATGGAAAAGATAACGAAAAAGGCAGTAATTTCATTATATCAGGATACCAGAAAACCCAATGCCGAAGGCTTATGTCCCATTAGAATTCAGGTTTACTATGGCAGGCAAAGGTATTTCCCGACTAATATCCGTCTGTCTGAAGAAGATTTCAAAAACTCCTATAAAACGTCAAAGCCCAAAGGAGAGCGGCTTAGGGAACTGAAGGTAGAACTTCAGGCGATCGAATCGAAGGCCAATGAAGTAGTTGACGAAATAAAAGTATTCACTTTTGAAAAATTTGAAAAGCTACTATACGCTACCAGAAGTTCATTGACCAATATCATAGATCATTATCAAACCTATATTGCGGAGTTGGATAAGAACGATCAGACCGGCACATCGTCCAGCTATTCTTGTAGTATAAATTCCATAAGAGAATATTTTAATTCCGCACGGATAAATCCGATCGAAGTAATCACGTTTGATATGATCACTCCGGAGCTTCTTAACAAGTACGAGAATTGGATGATCGCCATGGACAACAGCAGGACAACTGTAGGCATCTATCTACGGGCCCTTCGCAAGATCTTTAACCAGGCCATAGACGAAGGCATTATAGACAAAGAAATCTATCCATTTAAAAAGTATAAGATCCCGACAGGCAAGAATACCAAGAAAGCCATAGAAGCTCCTGATCTAAAGAAACTCTTTAATGCAGATACTAAAGGCAATATCTTTCAAGAGAAAGCGAAAGCCTTCTGGTTTTTCAGCTACCAATGCAACGGGATGAATATAAGAGACATATCGGAATTAAAATTTAAGGACCTTCATGGAACTTATTTTTCATTCCTCAGACACAAGACCATCCGCACCACGAAAGAAGACCCGAAGCCGATAATTGTACCAATTACTGATTATGTGAAATGGGTCATTGAAAAATATGGGAATAAAAAGGGCAAGCCGAACGACTATGTATTTCCAATTTTCAGCCCCGGTATGGATGCTAAGGAGCGTCACCGTGTCAATCAAAACTTTGTCCGGTTTATCAATCAACATATGAAAAAACTGGCGAAGAATAATGGTATGGATATCAAGGGAACCATGGAGGCCAGACATTCCTTCACTACTCAGGTTACCAGAAAGCAAGGGATGGAATTTGCACAGGAGGCTTTAGGGCATACTACGCTTGCAACCACCCAAAATTACTGGGCTGGCTTTCAAAGCGAAACCAAAAAAGAGATGGCAGATATGCTCATGAATTTTGAGGAACCGAAAACGAAAGGAAAACAGCAAGAACGAATCAGGCAACGTTAGTTAATTGCAATTGCTGATCATAAAAATTATATATGAGCTTAGGTCAATCTCCGTTTCAACTCTTTGAAAATATAAAAGCTGTTATTACAGAAACACAGCTCCAGATAGTCCGTAATGTTAACCAAGCGATGGTACTCGCCTATTTCGAGATAGGCAGGATGATTGTCGAAGACGAACAACTTGGAAAGCGACGCGCCGACTATGCAAAAGAGACAATTTCACGTTTAAGCAGGGAATTAAACAACGAGTTTGGCAAGGGATATTCCGTGTCTAACCTGGAATATATGCGCAGCTTTTATTTAACTTATCAGGATAGATTTCCCCAATCGGTGATTGGGGAAACCGTGAAGCATACAAAATCCCAATCACTGATTGGGATTTTAGAAAATCCGTTTCACTTAAGCTGGACACACTATCTACAATTACTTAAAATCAAGGACGTATCCGAGCGGCAATTTTATGAAATCGAAGCAGCCCAGGGCAATTGGTCAGTAAGAGAATTACAAAGGCAATATAACTCTGCGTTATTTGAGCGCCTGGCTCTGAGCAAAGATAAAAAGGGTGTAAAGGAACTAGCGGAGAAAGGTCAGGTCATTCAAAAGCCTTCGGACGCACTAAAAAGTCACTATGTTTTGGAATTTCTAGGGCTAAAAGAAGATACCAAATATACGGAAAGTGACCTGGAAACAGCGATCATTGACAAACTAGAGCATTTTATGCTTGAATTGGGTAAAGGGTTTTTATTTGAGGGAAGGCAACGGAGATTTACCTTTGAAGGCGACAGTTTCTTCGTTGATCTGGTTTTTTACAATAGACTTCTTAAATGTTTTGTGCTGTTTGATCTAAAAATAGGAAAGCTAAGCCATCAGGATATTGGCCAAATGCAAATGTATGTCAACTATTACGATCGGAAAGTTAAGCTATCGGAAGAGAATCCCACGATTGGCATCATTCTTTGCAAAGAAGAAAATCGTACAGTTATAGAGTTTACATTGCCTGAGAATAACAAACAAATCTTCTCGAAAGAATATAAGGCTGTTTTACCAAGTAAAGATGCACTAAAAAAGCAGTTGGAGTAATTGAGATGTGGAGACCATTTTGTGCAAGTATCGCTTGTACAAACAAAAAGTACGGCAACTATTGTACAAGTGGCGATTTGTTAAATCGCCTTATTACTACCATATCAAATTTTGTTGCAAATTTCTTTATTGGATAAAACGCACCAAATTGACCCCTATCGGCCTATCCAAAAAGGCCCCCTTTGCCAGTTGAAAGTGACCACGTTCGCCAAAGCAAAGTGACCCCTCTTGCCAGACGAAAGTGACCCCTTAA
>NZ_VOEJ01000003.1 GCF_007846085.1 Mucilaginibacter pallidiroseus | reverse complement strand
GCCCAGTACTGCGGGCTTGCCTTGTGCCTGTTTGCTGCGGATCAGCGCTGCTATGCGCCCCGCTACTGCCAGTGAGGCCGTCTGCTGATCGGCATATACCGTTACCGGCAGCTTCTCATAACGTGTCTCTTCCAATAAATTTAATCTTGCCATATGTTGATTAGGGTTGCTATCCCATGTAAGGGGTAAAACAAATATATGCTAAGTATGCTATAAAGGCAGTTAAAATTTAAATTTGTATCGGTACATCACCTCGCTTATGCCCGCATTAAATCAAAATTTAAAAAAGCTGTTCTATATCGCCCAAAAAGAAGAAAAACTGGGCATCGGCCTGATGTCGGGCACATCGCTGGACGGGCTTGATATTGCGCTTTGCAGTTTTAAAGGCAGCGGTATTGGCACAACTTTTAAGTTGCTGCGGTTTACAACCATCCCATACCAGCAGGATTTCAAAACCGAGGTGCAGCAGGTATTTGCACAAAAGCAGGTGAGCCTCGAGAAACTTTGCCTGCTTAACGAATACATTGGAAATTTTCATGCCGGTTTAATATTACAGGCATTAAAAGATTGGAACATAAATCCAAAAGACGTCGATTTTATAGCCAGCCATGGCCAAACCATTTACCATGCGCCACAGCATCAGCATAAACAAGAAGGATATGGCAATGCAACCCTGCAAATTGGCGACGGTGACCATATCGCTGTAAAAACAGGCATACTAACAGTAAGTGATTTTAGGCAGAAGCACATTGCTGCCGGCGGAGAAGGTGCACCGCTTGCACTTTACGGAGACGTATTATTAGGTAGCAAAGCCGGCGAAAACCGGATACTCTTAAATATTGGTGGTATTGCCAACTTAACCTATTTGCCCGGCAATGGCAATTTAAGCGAGGTGATGAGTACAGATATTGGCCCGGGAAATACTTTAATAGATGCTGCCTGCCGCGCTTACTTCGATAAGCCATTTGATGAAGATGCACAAATTGCAAAGAGCGGCGTT
This sequence comes from Mucilaginibacter pallidiroseus, assembly GCF_007846085.1. Classification (GTDB taxonomy): domain Bacteria; phylum Bacteroidota; class Bacteroidia; order Sphingobacteriales; family Sphingobacteriaceae; genus Mucilaginibacter; species Mucilaginibacter pallidiroseus. The sequence goes on along the minus strand of NZ_VOEJ01000003.1, from coordinate 522,764 downwards.
GTTGACGAAGTTTTACTTGATGCCCTGATGCATCATCCGTTCTTCAACGAGGCATTACCAAAAACTACGGGGCCCGAACTCTTCAATTTAAACTATGTTGCAGATGCGCAGCAGGCAACCCGCACCTTAAACATTGCCAAGGCAAACCTTGTGGCTACCCTAAGCGCATTTACTGGTCGGGTTACGGCTAACTTCATCCGCAGTAATTTTGATATCGAAGGCTTAAAGATATTTGCAAGCGGTGGCGGTGCGCGTAACCCATATATTATCGACTATCTGGAAAAAGCTTTACCAGGCGTAACAATAGGCAATACTGTTGAGCTGGGCATCGATCCGGATGCTAAAGAAGCTATATTGTTTGCCCTGTTAGGTAATGAGGCACTTTGCGGCGAACCGTTAATTATCGGCCAAAATCCTGCAGTGTTAATGGGTAAGTTCAGTTTTCCTGTATAAAATTAAAAGCTAAGTAGTTTTCAGGATTTATTGTAAAAAAGTAAAGCTCCTGATGGGCAGGAGCTTTTACTAACCAATTATAAACCTAAATTATGAGAAGAGCTGTAGGAGAAGGGGTCGAACCTTCAAAGAGTGGTTATTCTTATTGCTAAGAGTTTCCCATGATCTCCGCCACCGCGACAAGGAGGTGTGTCTGCCAAAAATTTCACCATCCTACAGGATATAAGTCCGATTTCTCACATCGGAAGTGCTGTTGGGGAAGGGTTCGAACCTTCACAGAGTGGTTAGCCCGCTTCGGGTTTTCCATGATCTCCGCCACCGGGACAAGGAGGTGTGTCTGCCAAAAATTTCACCACCCAACATTGTTTATTTTTAAAAGAACGATATGCAATTGTCAATTACTTTATACAAAAGTAAGGGACTTGATAATTTCTTGCAAATATTTCAATAAAATATTTTTATTTTTATTTGTTTTTTAATTAAACTTGTATTTAAATAAAGATATTAAAATTTATGCCTCACAGGAAACCTCAAAATTTAGAAATTGACAATCTTGATATCCAAATCTTATCAATATTGATGAAAAACGCGACAACTCCTTACACCGAGATCGCAAAAGAGTTGATCGTTTCTGGCGGTACCATACATGTGCGCATGAAAAAGCTGGAAGAGCTTGGCGTTATTAAAGGTGCCAGCCTTGAAGTTAACCCGCAAAAGCTGGGTTATGACGTTACAGCGTTTTTAGGCATATTTCTTGAAAAAGGTTCGCAATACAACGAGGCTGTTAAGCAATTAAAAAACGTACCCGAAATTGTTGAGTTGCATTACACAACCGGCAGCTGGAGCATTTTCGCTAAAATAGTTTGCCATGATACTAACCATCTGCGCGAGGTATTGAACGAGCAGATACAAAGCGTTAAGGGAATACAACGCACCGAAACCTTTATATCTTTAGAGGAAAGCATTAAAAGGCAAATCACGCTGGAGTAAGCAATACAGCGTTGGCATAATATTAAGTGAAAGGCAGCGACAACAATCGCTGCCTTTTTGCTGCCGTTTAAAAAATTTGGATTATAAAACTTAATTGTATTATCTTCGTTTAATTACCAAAGCAAGACTATGGGGCAAGCTCCCCGTAGTCTTGTTTGTTTTTTAAGGCCATTCGCTCTCCTATTTTACAAAATAGCAGGGCGGTTTTTTTTGGCCATTATCCTAAATTAATAATTGTATTATGGCAGAGGTATCTTACTATACCAAAGAAGGTTTAGAAAAATTAAAAGAGGAATTACAGTACTTAAAAACTACAGGACGCACTAACATAGCTAACGCCATTGCCGAAGCACGCGACAAAGGCGACTTGTCTGAAAACGCAGAGTACGATGCTGCTAAAGAAGCGCAGGGCCTGCATGAAACTAAGATTGCCAAAATGGAAGAGGTGCTTGCAAACGCACGCATACTTGATGAATCAAAAATGGATACATCAAAGGTTTTGGCTTTATCTATCGTGAAAATAAAGAATACCAAAAACGGCGCTACTATGAGCTACCAACTGGTATCAGAAACCGAAGCCGACTTAAAGGCGGGCAAAATATCTGTATCGTCACCAATTGCTAAAGGTCTTTTAGGCAAATCCGTGGGAGAAAAAACGGAAATCATGGTTCCGGCTGGCAAAATGGAATTTGAAATCCTGGAAATCAGCAGGTAAAAATATATATACCCGGTTGATGTTATAGTCAACCGGGGATTTCCACATCCCTCAACACATCTACTCATGAGCATCTTTTCAAAAATCATAGCAGGCGAGATTCCCGCACATAAGGTTGCCGAAACCAACGAGTTTTTGGCGTTTTTGGACATCAGCCCATTAGCTGAAGGCCATGTTTTGGTTATTCCAAAAAAAGAGGTCGACTATATTTTTGATATCGATGACGAGACGTATATGGGCTTGCAGATGTTTGCCAAAATTGTAGCAACCGGTATTAAGAAAGCTATACCCTGCAAAAAAGTTGGCGTGGCTGTTATAGGCCTTGAAGTGCCTCATGCACATATACACCTGATACCGATGAACCGGGTAGACGATATGAATTTTTCGCGCCTAAAACTTTCACCAACCCAGGATGAACTGGCTGCAACCGCGCAAAAAATTGTTGAAGCATTAAGGACGGTTACAAATTAGTAACGCGCAGAACACAACAAAATAGACTACTGAGTTTGCAAAACGTTCATGCTGAACTTGTTTCAGCAACCCACTTGTCAATTTACTATCTATCTATGATGCCGAAATAAATTCGGGATGACGTTTTTGACTTATGCTTAAATATCCATTATCTCTTTCTTCTTTTTGGTGCGCAGTCGCTTGGGTACAAATTCTAGTATTTCATTTTTAAGCGCCTCTATCATCCGGCGCTTTAAAAAATTACGGTGAATTACTATACTTACCTCGCGCGCCGGTTCGGGGCTCTTGAAATAACGCACACGGTCCCACTGCTTTTCATTCATATCGGCAAGGGCAAGCTCGGGCAAAATAGTAGCACCGTTGTTCATGTCAACCATGCGTTTCAATGTTTCTACGCTACCTGTGTTGTACTCAAAGTGCTGATAGCCTTTGGTAGCCTTTCGGCGCTGGCAAATGTTCAACACCTGTTCGCGCATGCAATGCCCTTCGTTAAGCACCCAGATCTCCTCCATGTCAATATCGTCGGGTGTGATGGTTTTCTTCTTGAATAATTTGCTTTGCTTGGACGCATAGGCTACAAAGTTTTCGTAAAACACCGGAATTTCGGTAAGGCTGCCTTCATGCAGCGGGGTAGACAGTATGCCGCAATCAAGCGTACCTAATTTTAATTGCTGAATAATCTGCTCTGTTGTTTGCTCCCATATGGCCAGTTTTACTTGCGGGTACTTGGCAATAAAACCATTCATTATCTTGGGCAATATGTATGGGGCCACCGTCGGAATAATACCCACCCTTAACTCGCCCGAAAGCTCCTTCTGCCTGTCGCTTATAATTTCTTTGATCTTTTCACTTTCGGCCAGCAATACTCTCGCCTGTGCTATAATTTCTTCGCCAATTTCTGTTGGGGTTACCGGTTGCTTGCTGCGGTCAAATAACTTTACACCCAATGTATCTTCAAGCTTTTGCACCTGCATACTTAACGTAGGCTGGGTAACAAAACATTTTTCGGCGGCAGCTACAAAGCTGCGATATGTATCAACAGCTACTACGTACTCTAATTGGGTAATTGTCATTCAATTAATAGATGATCTCTATGCAAATATATAATAACAATCGAATTTGCCTATCGAGCATTTTGCTGATGTTTAATTTGTTGCTAAATACCTATCGGATTATGATTTTTGGCAAAAGGCCTTCAGTTCACTCTTTAGTAAGCCATAAAAAAATGTCGGCTTAGGTTTAGATTTGAGACATTAAAAGTGAGTACACAGTATTAACCAACGTCGCAATTAACCCTGGCGCTTTGCATCCGTCTCAAATCTAATTATTCAACCGTTACCGATTTAGCAAGGTTACGGGGCTGATCTACATTGCAGCCGCGCATAACAGCTATATGATAAGCCAACAGTTGTAAAGGGATAGTGGCCAGTAAAGGCACAAAAGCCTCGGCAGTTTGCGGTATTTCTACGACATATTCGGCCATATCTTTTACCGTTGTATCGCCTTCAGATACAATGGCAATTACATGTCCGCCACGTGCCTTTACTTCCTGTATGTTACTAATCACTTTCTCGTAAGATGAGTTTTGGGTAGCGATAAAAACCACGGGCATATCGGCATCAATTAGCGCAATAGGGCCGTGTTTCATTTCAGCGGCCGGGTAGCCTTCGGCATGTATGTACGATATCTCCTTAAGCTTTAACGCACCTTCAAGCGCCACAGGGAAAGAACTTCCCCTCCCCAAAAACAAACAATTAGCCGAATCTTTAAATCGCTCGGCAATTATTTTTATTTGCTCGTTTGCTTTAAGCGTTTGTTCAACAAGCGCAGGTATACTGTCAAGCTCTGTTAAGTATTCCACAAGTTTGGCCTCGGTAATTGTACCGCGCTGCTGTGCTACATAAAAAGCTATTAGCGTTAATATAGTAACCTGGGCAGTAAAAGCCTTGGTGGATGCCACGCCAATTTCGGGCCCTGCATGGGTGTAAACGCCCGCATGCGTTAGCCTTGGTATAGATGCACCAACAACATTACAAATGCCAAATATGGTTGCACCCCGCTCCTTAGCCAGTTCTATGGCCGCCATGGTATCGGCCGTTTCGCCCGACTGTGAGATAGCAATTACCAGATCTTTATCCGTTATAATAGGATTACGATATCTAAACTCTGAAGCGTACTCAACCTCCACAGGCACACGGGCATATTCTTCAATTAAATACTCACCAACCAGCCCGGCATGCCATGAAGTGCCGCAGGCTACAATAATTATCCTATCGATATTCTTAAGCTTATCAGCGTAATCCTTTATGCCGCCCAACTGTACAAGCCCTTTTTGGGGGTAAATACGCCCACGCATGCAATCCCGAATAGAACGCGGCTGCTCATATATCTCCTTCATCATAAAGTGATCGTAGCCGCCTTTCTCAAGCATTTCCAGCTTAAGTTCTAACTCTTGTATGTACGGTTCTTGTATGGTGTTATCAATATTTTTTACCAGCAGGTCGTCTCGCTTAATGTAAGCAATTTCATTATCATTAAGGTAGATCACGTTCTGCGTGTATTCTACAATAGGGGTAGCATCTGATGCTATAAAGTATTCGCCTTCGCCCACACCAATAACCATAGGGCTACCTTTGCGTGCAGCTATAAGCTCGTCGGGCTGATCGGCATTTGCAATTACTATGGCATAAGCGCCCACAACACGGTTAAGCGCAAGGCGCACGGCCTCCTGCAGGCTCTTACCCGTATTTCGCTGTATATCTTCTATAAAGTGTATTAATACCTCGGTATCGGTATCGCTTTTAAATACATGGCCTTTTGCTAAAAGCGTTTCTTTGATGCTGGCGTAATTCTCGATAATGCCATTGTGGATAATGGATAGTTTACCATTGCCCGATAAGTGAGGGTGCGAGTTGCGATCGCTCGGCTCGCCATGCGTAGCCCAACGGGTATGGCCAATACCGGAGGTGCTTTTAAGATACTCGGCACCGTTTACGTGGTCTTCCAGATCGCTAACCTTGCCGGCCTTTTTAAAAACCTGGAGGCCGTGTTCATCATCATTCAGGGCCACGCCGGCACTATCATACCCGCGATACTCTAAGCGATGTAACCCTTTTATAATTATGGGATAGGCCTCTCTGTACCCAATGTAACCTACTATGCCACACATAAATTTTAAGATTTAGATGCGATGACGCGGCAATACAAAAAAGTACAGCGGCTGCCAACGCTTAATTAATAAGCAATTGAAAGCCGCTATAGTTTTACGATTTATTTTTGTGTAGGTAATATTTAGCCTGATGCGGTTTGATGAATTTTTACCGGCGATAACAGAGCGTTCGGCGTATGATGGCGTAGCAGCAATATCAATTGCTGTTGTGCTTATCGTAGGGTTTACGGGTGCAATATAAAGGCCGTAATCTTTTGCCCTATCCCTGATCAAATCCTGGATATAAGCCGTTACGGTAAAATGATATTCGCCTGTACTTTTCATATAGTAACCACCAAAAGCCGAAAGCGCGTTTGCGCCGCGGGTATCTGCCGTATTGGCGTCCGGCAATAACGCCCTTTGCCCGGCTATGTCCAACTGGTAAAGCGTAAGCTTAGATGCAGGAGCATAAGGTATATTGGTACCTGGTGCAACCTTTACAACAAGCTCAACACGGTTCAACACTACGTTGCCCAAACCGGCAACCACATTTTTAATATTAGGAAAAGTAATTTTACCACGTAATCCAGCAAGCCCTTGTAAGTAAAAGTTATTCGACGCAGTAGGGTTACTAATGGCGGCCTGGATAGTTGAACTATAAGTATGTTTGATATTTACAGCATGCTGAGTTGGCGTAACAGGCATGGTCACCATTGCGGTATCCACAACACCGCTGGTAGAGTTGCGCGATTTATAATATACTGCGATCCGTGCGGAGTCCATATTCAGCATGATATTACCCCCCGGCCCGGTTGTTTGATTTTTATTGAGCGTTATAAAAAGCCCTTTAAACGCATTTTGGAAAATAGCGTCCGACTTAAGATTGTTATCACCTTCAAAAAGGTTGTTATAAATAAATGCTGTATTCATTGGCACCCTTACTTGCGGTACCAACCTTACTAAAGTATCTGCTTTACCAGCTACAATATTATACACCCTTACACTATCATTTGGCCTTGCAGTAAATATTTTAGTACCAATTACATCCTGGTTATAACTCCAGGTTTTATTGCTAAAATATGTAGTGGATGCTTTCACCTGCTCTTGCAACTGATGTACATTCAACTTAAACCTTGACGTTAATGAGTCGCCATAAAAGCCGGCGGCGTATGGCAGGATAAGCATTGCAGAATCGATACTAAGTACACCGGTTGGGATGGTGTATGCAGTTCTGCCGGGCAGCGATAACGATGCTGCAATATCAGATTGAGTAACACCAAAAACAGGATCGTTGAAATAGGATAATGCCGATCTTGAAAGCCCAACTGTTGCTACCGTATCATCAGGGATAGTGGCAACAGTCATGCTGCTATCAACTATCATACTGCCGTTTAATTGATTACCGGGATCAACGCCTAAGCCTATCTCGTCCTGGTTTTTACAGCTGCTCAAAATAAAAAGACTTATTAACAGGGTTAATAAGCCTAATTTGTAAAATTTCATATATAGTTTTAAAGCTTATGCAACATTAACCAATTCGTCATTGGTAATTTCGTCGTAAAAATTGTAATAATTTTCGAAATCAGAAGTGGAAACGTAATCCAATACCGATTTATTGCTGCTTTTAACATTATTTAACACCTCCGGCGCGATATTCTCACTACCAAGAACTATGGCATCACTGTACTGAATTGCACCTGCATATAAAGCCGAGTTAGTGCCTTCTTTATATACTTCGGTGTTCTCCTCCGTCATATCGCCCATAACCGCTTTACGTGCAAAGTCGGCATCAAGCTTCTCATTAAACTCGTTTTCATAAATCGAGTAAATAACTTTAGAGCTTTTAAAGGTAGGGTCGTCCTTGTAAGTTGTTTTTAAGTAAGCCGGCACCAATGCGCTCATCCAACCATGGCAGTGTATAACATCCGGTGCCCAACCTAATTTTTTAACGGTTTCTAAAGCACCTTTGCAAAAGAATATCATGCGCTCATCGTTATCGGCATAAAACTTACCGTCTTTATCGTTGAAAACATGCTTGCGTTGAAAATACTCTTCGTTATCTAAAAAGTAAACCTGCATGCGCGCAGCCGGTATTGAGGCTACTTTGATGATAAGCGGATTATCGTTATCATTGATGATGATGTTCATCCCCGATAAGCGGATAACCTCATGTAAACGGTTCCTGCGCTCATTGATATTCCCAAAACGCGGCATCAAAATGCGAATTTCAAAACCTTTTTCCTGCATGGCTTGCGGGAGCTGGCGTGTTATTTCAGCAATTTTTGAGATTTCAAGAAAAGGAGACATTTCATGAGTTATGAACAGTAGCTTAGATTTACCCATCACTAATCAGAATTATAAATGTAAGAAGTCAAAAAATTTTGAGTGTGCAAATATAAGCATTATAATATGAACTAACAACCAGTTACACAATAGCTCTTGCTAATTTTTAATGAATTAACCACCTTTGCCAGATTTTTGTAAAGCATTATTTTGAAAATATTTACTACCCGCCACGATATACAAGCATACCTTAAAACCCTGGGCAAACAAACCATTGGCTTTGTACCAACCATGGGCGCCTTGCATAACGGGCATTTATCATTGATAAGTAAAGCAGCCAGCGAGAATGACGTTGTGGTATGCAGCATTTTTGTAAACCCAACCCAGTTTACAGACGCTAAAGACCTGGAAAATTACCCACGGCCAATTGAAGAAGACATAGCTAAACTGGAAGCGATTAATTGCGACGTGTTGTTCAACCCGGGTGTAGATGATATGTATGATGGCAATGAGCATTGGCATTTGAATATTGGGCAGCTGGAATTTTTGCTTGAGGGCGAATTTAGGCCGGGGCACTACCAGGGCGTAATGCAGGTGGTTTACAAATTGCTTGATATAGTAAAACCTACACGCCTTTACATGGGCCAGAAGGACTACCAGCAGATTGCCGTGATAAACCGCATGTTAGCTATTAAAAACATACCTGTAGAAATGGTAATGTGCCCTATAGAGCGCGAACCAAGCGGCTTGGCCATGAGCTCGCGCAACATTCATTTAAGCGATGACGACAAGCAGCACGCCCTTGTATTATCACGTGCTCTGCAGTGGGTTAAGGATAACTTTGACAATAGCCGCATAGCCGATCTGGAAGAAAAAGCTAATGATATGCTGCAAGCCGAGCCTGGTGTACAGCCCGAGTATTTTGAACTTGCCGACGGGCAGACCCTCCTGCCTGCCGACGCCAGTTCAGAAACTATTGTTGCTCTTACAGCCGCAAAGGTTGGTAAAACAAGGCTGATAGATAATATGTTGATTAAATAGCGGCAAGCTTTTGTTAACAACAAATGTTTACTTTATCCAAACTTTTGGCGGTAGGCTATCCACTAAATTTATTTATACCTTTGCACTATGGTAATTGAGGTATTAAAATCAAAACTGCATCGTGTTAAAGTAACGCAGGCCGAATTAAACTATGTTGGCAGCATTACTATTGACGAGGATCTTATTGATGCAGCTAATATCATCCCTAACGAAAAGGTGCAAATTGTTAATAATAACAACGGCGCCCGTTTCGAAACATACGTTATAAAAGGCGAACGCGGCAGCGGCACCATCTGCTTAAACGGAGCAACTGCAAGGCTTGCACAGGTTGGCGATATCGTTATCATTATGTCTTACGCGTACATGGAGGCCGAAGAAGCCCGCAAATATGAGCCTATCCTCATCTTCCCGGATGTAAATAATAAGCTTATAAGATAGTGAAGCGAGCTCTATAGCTGTTTAGCCCGTAACTACTATTGTTATTTATTGGTTAACTATTATCTTTGGGTTAAATCTAACCTATCATGATAAAGTATGCTTTTATTATTTTTTCATTAATAGCTTTCCCGGCAATTTGCTTATCGCAGCAACAAACCGCTTATTACTTAAATCTTGAAGGCGGAGTAACTTTTAATAAAGACAGTGCAGCTACAATAAGAATTGTAACCGCTCCCGAAAACAGTAAAGATTTACTTACCGTAGCGGATTACTATAAAAGCGGTAAAAAGAAAAGACTTTATAAGTCAACTGCACTATATCCAATCAAAATACACGGGGCACTTTTATCATTTTATGAAGATGGGCGTCGTCATACCATTGAAAACTATGTGTATGGGCGTAACACAGGCGCACTATACGAGTACTATCATAACGGGCAACTTTATAACAGGAAAGAATACCCGCTCCCTGCTGATCCGAAAGCAAAAGCATCTGCAGATAATAAACCAACTATCGATTTCAATTACACTATTCCCGAAGCTTACGACTCGTTAGGCAAAGCAACGGTTGTTGACGGGAACGGAATATTTACAATTTACACAGAAGACTTTATAGACATTGCAGAACAAGGAGCACTCAAGGGCGGGAAACGCGACGGCATTTGGAAAGGCCATGATCAAGCTATGGGCCTGACATTCGAAGAGAAATATGCCGACGGCGTACTCGTATCAGGAAGTTCTTTTCACGATGGTATAACAACTACTTATGCAACTAATAGAGATGTACCCGCTAAATTTGTTGGAGGCGATGCCGCCTTTTCTCGCTTTTTAGCGAAACAAATTAGGTATCCTGCGCCCGACAGAGATCGGCGTGTACAAGGTACGGTTGTGTTATCTTTTGACATCGAAAAAGATGGCTCATTATCAAACATGCGCGTTGTGCAAAATGTAAGCCCGACACTTGACGCCGAATCGCTGCGGGTATTAAGAACATCGCCTAACTGGCAACCTGCTACAAAGTTTGGCTTGCCAGTTAAAGTGTCATACAACGTGCCTATAGCATTCGGCATTGGCGTAATGTAGGTGTTTCGAGATGTTTTACAGATAAGATATCGATATTTAATTTGTTTAGCAAAGCGTACACTCTAAATCACACCTGTGAAAAACTCAATTATCCTAACGGCCTTTTTCATTCTCATCAAGATTGCCGCTCAAGCGCAGGGAACGTTTGACAATCGGAAGTTGTGCATTCGCAAGTTTATCACATCCGCGTATATTGACAAAAAAGATGCCTCTTTTATTATCAATAACTATATGTATTCAGCGCCGGATGATACTATACACCGCAAAAAAAAGGAAGCGTTAATTGCGGCATTACTTGGTAAATTAATATCAGAAACGGGTTCGGTAATTAATTCTTCAGATTACAAAATTTCAAAATATGCAGAATTTGCAGGCAAAAAAGTTAAGTTTAACACAAGTGATGATAAAAATTTTGTAGTGCTCTCGGTTAAAAACAAGCCAATTATATACTTCGCTTTTAAAGGAACCCGAATTATATCATTTTACCACATTAATAAAGGTAGCCTAAGTTACTTTTTAATAGCTTAACTTATTTAGTTCCCTCTGCAGCCGCCCCACTTTTCGCAGTATTAGCACTGGCACTAATTCCTAAACTTACTTTCAGGCTTGCTTTTACTTCAGTTTTATTGCGCAATACATAAACCATTTTTACGCGTACACTTTTTTCGCGCACCAGTTCGTCTAGCAGAACGCTGTTATCAATATCCAATACAAGGCTGCTGCCAACATTGGCGCCGATATCTGTACGCGAAGCAACCATAACTTCGCCTTGTCCGTTGGCACGGGCCATGTACACCTTTGCCGATTGCAGGTTACCGATGTTAAAATCGCGCGGGTCTGTAGCCTGTAGCCGGGCCGATGCTATGTGCACATCTTTTACGCGATCGGCATTATTGCCGCTTTTCGAGAAGTTTTGATCAAAACTGCTACCCATACTAACTGTAGTTTGGCTATTACCAGTGCTTGAAGACGCCGGGATTGCAAAAGTAGCCGTATACGGGAAACTTGATTTAATAATAGATTGTACTGAAGCGCATGAGCATAGCACGGCACAAATCACAAAAACAGAAAGCTTTTTCATAGACTAAGTTAAAGCTGCCAATTTAAAAACTAAATGATAATAGTTGGCAACGCGAGGCTAAATTACAATCTGCACGTACACGCAGTGACAATCACATGCATATTTACTTTTAAATTGCACTGCCTGCAACAGCCCGCGTGCTTAATATAAGCTTTTAAACACTTGTTAGCATATGTTTTTTTGAAAAATCAATTAAACAATCCTTAATAAATTCTATCTTTGCACCCCGACAACGAAGTCGGAATTTCCAGGCTTTCAGCGTATAGTATTTCAAGTCAGTAGTCAGCAGCTAAAAGCCTACCAAACCCGGCCCCGCTCTCGACGAAGGACTTAGGACTTAAGACTTTAAAAAAGACTATGCCCAAAGACACTTCCATTAAATCCGTTTTAATTATTGGTTCGGGCCCTATTATTATAGGCCAGGCGTGCGAGTTTGATTATGCAGGTTCGCAAGCAGCCCTGTCGCTAAAAGATGAAGGTATATCTGTATCTATCATCAACAGCAACCCGGCAACCATCATGACCGACAAAGTTATTGCCGACCATGTTTATTTATTACCGTTAAACTGCGACAGCCTCGAGCAAATCCTTACAGAGCAACAAATTGACGCTGTGTTACCTACAATGGGTGGCCAAACTGCGTTAAACCTCTGTATAGAAGCTGATGAGCGTGGTATATGGGAAAAATACGGGGTAAGAATTGTTGGTGTTGATATTGCCGCTATCGAGAAAACCGAAAACCGCGAAGCGTTTCGCCAGCTAATGGTTGACATTGGCGTAGGCGTTGCTAAATCAAAAATTGCCAACTCATTTCTTGAAGGTAAAGAAGGAGCGCAGGAAATTGGTTTCCCGTTGGTTATACGCCCAAGCTACACGCTTGGCGGTAAAGGAGCCGGCTTCGTACACAAAAAAGAAGATTTTGACGCTGCACTAAACCGCGGCCTGCAGGCATCGCCAACCCACGAGGTTTTGGTAGAGCAGGCTGTATTGGGTTGGAAAGAATATGAGCTTGAGTTATTACGTGATAACCGCGACAACGTAATCATCATCTGCTCTATCGAAAACTTCGACCCGATGGGTATCCATACCGGCGACTCGATAACCGTAGCCCCGGCCATGACCCTGAGCGACCGTTGCTACCAGGAAATGCGTAACCAGGCCATCAAAATGATGCGTGCCATTGGTAACTTTGCAGGTGGCTGTAACGTACAGTTCTCAGTAAATCCGGCTAATGAGGAGATCATCGCTATCGAAATCAACCCGCGTGTATCGCGCTCATCGGCATTAGCATCAAAAGCAACCGGCTACCCAATTGCAAAAATTGCTGCAAAACTGGCTATAGGTTATAACCTTGATGAGATAGAGAATCAGATCACCAAAACTACTTCAGCTTATTTTGAGCCTACGCTTGACTATGTGATCGTTAAAATCCCTCGCTGGAACTTTGATAAATTTAAGGGTGCAAACAAACAGCTTGGCCTGCAAATGAAATCGGTAGGTGAGGTTATGGGTATTGGCCGCAGCTTTATTGAGGCTTTACAGAAAGCTTGCCAAAGCCTGGAGATAGGCCGTGCCGGCCTTGGTGCCGATGGCCGCCAAAGCCGCAACCTTGATGAGATAATGCACAGCCTTGAGCATCCAAGCTGGGACAGGTTGTTCCACGTTTATGATGCCATGAGCCTTGGCGTGCCAATCGAGTCTATCCGTAAAGTAACCAAAATTGATCGCTGGTTCCTGAACCAGATCCAGGATGTGGTTAACATGGAGACCGAACTTCGTCGCTATTCATTAAACAACATACCAACAGACTTCCTTTACACGCTTAAGCAAAAAGGTTTCTCTGATACGCAGATCGCTTATATATTAGGTAACGTAACCGAAGAGGATGTTTACCAACGCCGTAAGGAGTTAAATATCCACCGCGTGTATAAAATGGTTGATACCTGCGCTGCAGAATTTGCCGCAAAAACACCTTACTATTACTCAACCTACGAGGGTGAAAACGAATCTGTAGTATCTGATCGCAAAAAGATCATCGTATTAGGTTCGGGCCCTAACCGCATAGGCCAGGGTATTGAGTTTGATTATAGCTGCGTACATGGCCTGCTTGCTGCAAAAGAGGCCGGTTACGAAGCTATAATGGTTAACTGTAACCCTGAAACTGTATCTACCGACTTTAACATGGCCGACAAGCTATATTTCGAGCCGGTATTCTGGGAGCATGTTCGCGAGATCATCGATCTTGAAAAGCCGGAAGGTGTTATTGTACAGTTGGGTGGCCAAACGGCACTTAAAATGGCCGAGAAGCTGCACCAGCATGGCATCAAAATCATCGGTACGTCATTCAATGACATGGACATTGCCGAAGACCGCGGCCGTTTCAGCGATTTGTTGAAAGAACTTGATATTCCTTACCCTAAATACGGTGTAGCCGAAAGCGCTGAAGAAGCACTTGAAGTTGCACATGAAGTAGGCTACCCGGTGTTAGTTCGCCCAAGCTACGTACTTGGCGGCCAGGGCATGAGCATCGTAATCAACGATGAAGATTTGGAGAAAGCGGTGGTCAACTTGTTGAAAAATTTACCCGGTAACCGTGTATTAATTGACCACTTCCTTGACCGTGCTGCCGAAGCCGAATCGGATTCAATCCATGATGGCGAAGACGTTCACATTATCGGTATGATGGAACACATCGAGCCTGCCGGTATCCACTCCGGCGACTCATACGCGGTGTTGCCTCCTTTTGACCTGAGCGATACTGTAATTGAGCAGATAGAAGAATATACTGAAAAAATAGCCCGTGCACTTAACGTACGCGGTTTATTAAACATCCAGTTTGCAATTAAAAACGATAAGGTTTACGTGATCGAGGCCAACCCGCGCGCTTCACGTACAGTACCGTTTATAGCTAAAGCTTACGATGTGCCTTACATCAACATCGCTGCGAAGGTAATGCTGGGCGCTAATAAACTGAAAGACTTTACCATTGTGCGTAAACTGAAAGGTTATGCCATTAAAGAGCCGGTATTCTCTTTCGATAAGTTCCCTGAAGTAACTAAAGAGCTTGGGCCTGAGATGAAATCAACCGGCGAGGCTATCAGGTTCATCCCTAATTTGATGGACCCATACTTCAGGCATCTATACAAAGAAAAATCAATGTATTTGAGCAAATAATTCGGGCTGGCACCAGTTTTGAATTTACAATTAGCCGCTGTAGTGATACGGCGGCTAATTAATGGTTTTATTTAGTACTATTGTATTGAAACTTACTTTGAAGAACAGCCATCCGGTTGTTAATTTGAACGATTTTAACGCTGAAGAAATTAGCGACGTATTACTACAGATCGAAAGATCTTTTAATATACAGTTTAATAATGAGGACCTGCAGGAAGTTAAAACCTTCGGTGTATTATGTGACCTTGTTGTGCACAAGCTAAAATTACAGCATGCCGATAGCTGCACCACGCAGCAGGCATTTTACAAATTGCGTAACGCCATAAACAGTAAAAACCCAACCGAGAAGTTTTTGCTTAAACCACAAACCAAACTTTGCGAGATTTTTCCGCGCGATAACCGTATCGAGGTTGTTGGTGATATTGAAAATGAGCTTGGCTTCCACATGAATTTGCTGCAGCCAAAGCAAGGCGTTGTATGGGCATTTACCATATTGTTGCTGGCATCAATAGGCTTATCGTTTTTAAACAATACCGCCGGTTTTGTTTTGGGTGGCATTGCTGTAACCTGCCTGGTATTGGCCGGCAAGTTCGGTCGCGAGCTTAAGGTAAAAACCCTTGGCGACCTTGCCGAAAAGATTGCGCGTGAGCACTATCTAAAGTGCCGCCGGGATGCATCAACCGTTAACCGCACCGAGGTTGTGCAAAAAGTAAAAGCGCTTTTTGCAGATTACCTTGATCTTGAACCGACCATGCTTACAAAAGAGGCAAGATTAGTTTAAATAGATCAAAAAGTATTTATGAAAGCGATGGTTTACAACCATCGCTTTTTTTGTTTAGGCGCTTTTTCGCGCTTGTAAAAATAAACTTACACATATGGGTATTGCGCTATATTTTTATAAACTTTAGCCTTTAAACATTTTACATACATGAAGTTATTTATACCTGTTAGCAGGGCAACTATGCTGGCTTTAGCCATGACTGCATTTGCTGCCAACGCGCAAAAAAAGCAGCTCACTACCGGGCAAATGCTCAGGAACGAGCCAAATAAAATTGTAGCCCCACTGCCGGCCATTAACGGTTGGGCCGATGATACGCATTACATTAAAGGAACTTTCGGCCGCCGTAGCGGTGGCGGTGGCAGCACACAGGTTGACGTACTCACCGGTGCCGAAACGCCTTACACCCCGCCCCCTGCAAAAGGTACAACGGTTGCTATTAAAGACCGTGATATATATTTAACCAAAGTTGATGGTACCGAAACACGCCTCACCAAGACAGCCGACGTTGAACAAAACCCTACGCTTTCGCCGGACGGCAGCAAGGTGGCCTACACTTTTGGCGGCAACCTCTACATTATAGATGTGGCTACAGGCAAGCAATCACAAATAACTAATGATGGTACCGATGTTATTTACAACGGTTATGCATCGTGGGTTTACTATGAGGAGATTTTGGGCAGGCCAACGCAGTACCGCGCTTTCTGGTGGTCGCCGGATAGCAAGAACCTGGCCTGGATGCATTTTAATGACACCCGCGTGCCTATGTTCCCGATCTACAACTCTGAAGGGCAGCACGGCTTTACCGAAAATACCAGGTACCCTGAAGCAGGCGACCCGAACCCGGAAGTTAAAATGGGCTTTTACAACCTTGCAGGTAACAAGATAACATGGGCCGACTTTGATGAAAAGGCCGACACTTACCTGGGCACGCCATTTTGGTCGCCCGATGGAACATCGCTTTGGATGCAATGGATGAACCGCGACCAAAACAACCTTAAAGTTTACGCGGTGAGCCCGTCTACAGGTGCCAAGAAAGAGATCTATAACGAAACACAAAAAACCTGGCTGGATTGGTTTGATGATATCGATTTCCTTAAAGATAACCAGGGCTTTATTGTTAAAACAGATAAAAGCGGATGGATGCATCTTTACTGGTATGGTATGGACGGCAAGCTTAAATCGCAAATTACAAGCGGTAATTACACTGTAACCGGCCTAAAACACATCGACGAGAAAAATAAGCTGGTATATTTTACCGCCCGCAAAGAAAACTCTGCACGGGTAGATTTCTACAAGGTAAACTTTAATGGCAAAGGCTTGGTAAGGCTTACCAGCGGCCAGTACAACCACAACATCAGCCTATCGCCAAATGGCAGTTACTTTACCGACTCTTACTCAAACGTAGCAACGCCTACAAAACTTGCCGTGTACGATAATAAGGGCAAATTAGTAAAGGATATTGCAGATAGCAAGGGCGAGGAGTTTAACGATTACGAATTAGCCACCACCCAACTGCTGCGTGTTAAAACCAGCGACGGATTTGATTTGCCGCTCACCCTTATGCTGCCTACAAACTACCAGGCAGGTAAAAAATACCCGTTGATCATCAGCATTTATGGCGGGCCGAATGCCGGCACCGTGATGGATAACTGGCGTTTTAGTGGTCAAAGCCAATGGTGGGCCAAAGAAGGTATCATCCAGGTAGCGCTAGACCACCGTGCATCGGGCCACTTTGGTAAAATGGGCCAAAACTATATTTATAAAGATCTTGGCAAATGGGAAATGGCCGATTATATCACAATGGTTAAATACCTGGAAGATAAATACGGTGCCGATCCTAAAAAGATCATGATAACCGGCGGCAGCTACGGTGGCTATATATCGGCCTACGCATTAACATATGGTGCCGATGTATTTACACACGGCATAGCCAATTTTGGGGTAATGGATTGGTCGCTTTATGATTCGCACTATACCGAACGCTATATGGGTACACCAAAAAACAACCCTGAAGGTTATAAAAGCAGTTCGGTGTTAACACATGCTGATAAGTTGAAGGGCGTATTGCGCATTGTACATGGTACTATGGACGATAACGTACATATGCAAAACAGCATCCAGTTGACATCAAAATTGCAGGATTTAGGTAAATCTTTCGAGTTTATGCTATACTCGGGTCAGCGCCACGGCTTCCGCGATCCGGCAAAGGCCGCGCATCAGCAAATGGAAACAAATAAGTTCATTTACAAATACCTGTTAGAAAAACCTTACCCCGAAGCAGATTTTAAACGCAAATAAGTAAAAGCCAGGTTAACGCCTGGCTTTTTCGATTTTAAACCTTTTGTTATACAACCAGTCAAATAGTCAACGGTCAAATAATATTATGTTTTGCTTGTGCCGTTTTTAAGTTTATAAAATTCTGTTAAAAATTATTTTTCAAAACATTGTACTATTAAACAAAGTTATTTGTATAATTGACTAAGCGATTGCAAAATCTTAAAAGAATGCACAGTCGAAACTATCCGTTAACTTAAATATCTGCATTATGTTAAAGTCTTATCAATCCGTGCTTGTACCAGTATACAGGTGGAGCTTTAAAAATTTTGGTTTAGGCGGTTCATTACCTCGTTTTAAATCGCTTTTTAACGTAAGCTTTTTGCTTATTATAGTTCTTACCAACTTGATGGTGTTGTTAAAGCTGATGATAAAATCAAACTGGATAACTTTTAACCCAACTGCGTTTGTAGCTATTACTGGTGGGGCAATCCTGTTTATGCTAGTTAACCATTTTATAATGCTTAACAATAAATTATTAAGATCAGTAAACATGCGTTTAGCTTCTGTAAGCAAACGTAACATCAATATATTTTCGATACTGCTGCTTGTAAACGTATTGTTTGCCTGCGGTCTGTGCGTGATCAGGTAGTTAATTTTCTAAGAACGAGAAAAGGGAAAGGTGCACTTAGTTGTGCCTTTCCCTTTTTTAATTTATGCCGAACACCTATCTACATCCTAACAAAATATAGCTTATAGCGGCTAAAAAGGGCAAATTTTAAAACCTAATGCAGCAAAATCCAGTATAACAGCTTTGGCCATTCCAAATAATCTGGAGTGCCACATCTATCTGCATGTATCTATATAAATTCGCGTTTGTTAAAGTTTACACGTTCATAAAGTTGTTTGGCACCAGCGATAGTAACAGTGGGGCAATTACTTTTTCGGTTTTAATGGCAACGGTCTACATTAATTTGCTTACCATTTGTAATGCCATCCAGTTGCTTATGGGCACTAATAAATTTATTGGCTATGTTGATTTTACCTGCCTTATGTTGCTGTTTGCTATCGATTATAAATATTCGCTGCATACGCTAACCTGGAACGTACCTGCTCCCGATAAAACATCCACACAAAACAACTCGTTAACGGGATACTTAATTGTGCTGTTTTACATTACGCTCTCCGCATGGTTACTTATAATTACACGTGGCTTGCTTGCAGCCCTTTAATTAACAAGCGCAGCACTCAAATAAATTATATATCTTTCGGCATATAAAACCTTACACGTGTTAGTTAAAACCTTTGGAAGCGCCGTATATGGCATTGAAGCCATTACCATAACGGTTGAGGTGAACATTGCGCCAGGCACCAAATACTTTGTTGTGGGCCTGCCAGATGTTGCCATTAAAGAAAGTTATTTCCGTATAGATTCGGCCCTTAAGAATTGCGGTTACCGTATGCCGCGGCAGCAGGTGGTGGTGAATATGGCCCCGGCAGATATCAAAAAAGAAGGCTCAGCGTATGACCTTACCATTGCAACCGGTGTATTAGCCGCATCTGGGCAAATTGAGGCAGACAACCTGGACAAATACCTCATCATGGGTGAACTATCCTTAGATGGCAGCTTACAGCCGATCAAAGGTGCTTTACCCATTGCCATACAGGCGCGTAAAGAAAAATACAAAGGCTTCATACTCCCTAAACAAAATGCGCGTGAAGCTGCAATTGTAAATGATCTGGAAGTTTACGGCGTAGAGAACATAAAACAGGTTGCCGATTTCTTTAACGGCACAGCTACACTCATCCCTGAATTTGTTGATACACGTGACGAATTCTTCAACAGCCTTACCAATTACGACAGCGACTTTAGTGAAGTACGCGGCCAGGAAAACATTAAGCGTGCGCTTGAAATAGCGGCCGCAGGTGGCCACAATGTTATTTTAATAGGCCCGCCGGGAGCCGGCAAAACCATGCTGGCACGCCGGCTGCCTTCAATTTTGCCGCCACTGAGCTTGCATGAGTCGCTGGAGACTACTAAAATACATTCCGTTGCAGGTAAATTATCAACCGCAGATGCCTTGGTGACAACAAGGCCGTTCCGCTCGCCGCATCACACCATATCAGATGTTGCGCTTGTTGGTGGCGGCAGCAACCCGCAGCCGGGCGAAATTTCGCTTGCGCACAATGGCGTCTTGTTTTTGGATGAATTACCCGAGTTTAAACGCAGCGCATTGGAAGTAATGCGGCAGCCGCTCGAGGAAAGGCGCGTTACCATATCGCGGGCCAAGTTCACTATTGATTATCCCAGCAGCTTTATGCTGGTAGCCAGTATGAACCCATGCCCTTGCGGATACTACAATCACCCCGAAAAAGAATGTATCTGCCCGCCGGGAACAGTACAAAAATACCTGAGCAAAATATCGGGCCCGCTGCTTGATCGCATCGACCTGCACGTCGAGGTTACGCCGGTTAATTTCAGCGAGCTGTCTTCGGAACGCCTGGCCGAGAAAAGCGAGTTTATACGTGAGCGGGTAATAAAAGCCCGCGATAGACAGATAGAACGTTTTGGAACCCGCCCCGACCTGCATGCTAATGCCCAGATGAGCCCTCAACTTGTAAGAGAAATTTGCAAGATAGATAACGCGGGACAAATGCTGTTAAAAAAGGCCATGGAAAAACTTGGCCTGTCGGCACGTGCTTATGATCGTATCCTTAAAGTGTCGCGCACCATTGCAGACCTTGCCGGCAGCGAAGAAATACTTTTAGAACACCTGGCCGAGGCTATACATTTCCGCAGTTTGGACAGGGAAGGATGGGCCGGCTAAATTAACTGTATAGTGTTGTGTTAAGCACGCCTTGTTTTATAGCTTGTGCTGTAAATCTGCACAAGCTATGCCCACTCAACAATCGTTAGCATCATGTCGGCAAAAAAAGATAGTTATACTGGCCAACTTTGCTACCAATATTGTTAACGGCCCCTACATTGTTATCGAGAACATTGCCTTAAATGCTTACAATCTTGGCTACAGATGCGAGCTATGGGGTATCAGCACCGAGGAGGACATCAACAATTATCCGTTTTACCGCCACTTTAATGACGATCTGTTTAAATTTGAAGTGTCGGACAAGTTAAAGCAACAACTTATTGCCGACAGGGATGACATTGCCTGCATAAACCTGCATAGCGTTTTTACACCAAATAATATAGCTATAGCCAGGTATGCTAAGTCGCTTGGAATAGCCCTTTGCCTTACGCCGCAAGGTGCTTACCATAACTATTCTTTTAAACGGAATTTTTTAAAAAAGGCAATCTTTAATTTTCTTTACGAAGAGCAATTTTTAAAAAGCATCGACTACTTTTTTGTTCATGGGCAGCAGGAGGAAAATTTTATTAAACGATACTCATCCAAGCCCTGCTATACATTGCTAAACGGCGCACCGGCTATAAACATATCTAAACCCGCCCGCAAAAAATATATTAAAGAAGATGGCCCACTCCGTATGCTGTTTTTGGGCCGGCTGGATCCATTACACAAGGGCCTTGACGTGCTGATTAAAAGCCTTGCAACTTTCAAAAACGGCGAGGTGAAGCTTACCATAGCAGGCCCGCAATTTAATGCAAAAGCACAAGCGCAGATAATCGAATTGATAGCCAGGCTTGGCTTATCAGATACGGTAACGATATGCGGCCCCGTGTATCAGCAATCAGAAAAAGAGCATCTGTACGCCAGCCACCATTTATTTGTGCATACATCACGATGGGAAGGCGTACCTACTGGGGTTTTAGAGGCGCTGCTGTACGGAATGCCGGTATTGGTATCAAAAGAGACAAATCTTGCAGATGCAGTTGTAGCTGAAAAGCTAGGTTTAGCGGTGCAAAATCTTACGCCTGAAGAAGTATCCGAGCAAATCCGCACGTTTTTGGATAATCCCGAAGAGCTAAACACTTTTGCAGAAAACGCCTATCGCAAAACACCAACAATATTCAATTGGGCATCTATAGCGCAACAATATGTTAACTACGTGCTGGACGAATGTGCAAATAAAGCTAATAATAGCAAAGCAACCATCCCAAAGGCCGCCGCCGTTGACTATTTATCATGAACGGGATAAGCTTTATACTGTAAGGTAAATTATTTGCTTTTTTTAAAAGTTATTTTTAGATTCATGCCCGCTACTTTTGCCCATGAATGATAACGCACGGAAAATCATCATATTCGATGATGATGAAGATATTTTATCCATTTGTAATTACATCCTCGAGGAACAGGGCTGGGAGGTTTCCACATTTACTAACTGCAATAACATAATAGAAAAGGTTTCCGGTATAAAACCTGATGTTATATTGATGGATAACTGGATTCCGGACAATGGTGGTATTGTGGCAACGCAAACTTTGAAAAGGGACCCGGACTTGAAACATATTCCTGTTGTTTACTTCTCGGCCAACAGCGACATTCAGTTATTGGCTAATCATGCAGGAGCCGAAACTTACCTTGCCAAACCTTTCGATCTGGAAGAACTTGAACGGATTATAAACGGCGTTTTAGTAAAATAATACGTTGATAGATTAAACAAAAAGCCCCAATTGCAAATGCAATCGGGGCTTTTTGTTATACAACGACAAGTTACAATTACTCGCCGCCTACGCCATGATCATGAACCCTGTCTTCGCGGAATATTTTCGCGCTGAAGAAGTCATTATTCATACGTGATATATTAGTAAGTGATATTTCTTTAGGGCATTCGGCTTCGCAAGCACCGGTGTTGGTACAGTTACCAAAACCTTCTTTGTCCATTTGTGCAACCATTGCCTGCACACGGCTGTAGCGCTCGGGCTGTCCTTGTGGCAACAAGCCTAATTGAGTGATCTTAGCTGATGTAAACAACATTGCAGATGCGTTTTTACAAGCTGCCACACAAGCACCGCAACCAATACAGGTAGCCGAGTTGAAAGCCTCGTCAGCTACAACCTTTGGTATAGGTGTTGAGTTTGCATCAGGCACACCACCAGTGTTGATAGATATGTAACCACCGGCCTGCTGTATACGATCAAATGCAGAACGGTCTGTAGACAAATCCTTAACAATTGGGAAGGCTGCCGAGCGCCAGGGCTCGATAGTGATGGTTTCGCCGTCGCTAAAGCTACGCATATGCAACTGGCAGGTAGTAATACCACGCTTAGGGCCATGCGGGCGGCCGTTGATATATAATGAACACATACCGCAAATACCCTCGCGGCAATCGTGGTCAAAGTTTATTGGCTCGTCATGTTTCTTGATCAGGCTCTCGTTTACCACGTCGAGCATTTCAAGGAATGACATATCAGGCGAAATACCTTCGGCTTTATAGGTCACAAACTTTCCTGCAGTTTGCGAATTTTTTTGGCGCCATACTTTCAGCGTCAGGTTCATGTTTCCGTGACTCATAATCTTAGATTTGAGATTTTAGATATGAGATGTGAGATAAGCCCCACTACTCAAATCCAATACCTATTTGCTTAACATTTGCTGGAACGCATAATTCATTTTTTGCAGTTCCTCTATTTGTCTCAATAATTCGTTTAAAACATCAATCTGAAGCAATCCTAGCTTATTTGCAATTACAAGCTGGGTTTGTACTTCATATGAAGATCCCTTAGCGATTCCTAAAAAGTTACAAAACTCTTTGTTTGAATTTCTGCCGGCACCTTCTGCAATATTTGAAGGAATTGATATAGCAGCTCGCCTTAGTTGACTTGTAAGTCCAAAACGCTCATCTGCCGGGAAATTGGAAGAGGCCTTGTAAATATCAACCGAAAAGTCGATAGCCTTATTCCAGATTTTCAATTCCCTTAAGTTATGCATCGTATATCAGGTTTGACATTAATTTTAAGTATGCTCCTTTCGGTCTCATATCTCAAATCTAATGTCTCACATCTCTACTTGTAGCTTCTTTGTGTTAACTTAACGTTTTCGTAAACCAGTTCTTCTTTGTGCAATTCTTCGGGTTGGTTTTCTCCTTTAAACTCCCATGCTGCAACAAATGCAAAGTTTTCGTCGTCGCGCAATGCTTCACCTTCTTCTGTTTGCGATTCCAAACGGAAGTGGCCACCGCATGATTCACGGCGCATCAAAGCGTCGGTAACCATCAGTTCGCCTAGCTCAATAAAGTCGGCAACGCGGCCTGCTCTTTCAAGGGCAAGGTTCATTTCATCATTTTCGCCTACAACCAAAGCATTTTTCCAGAAATCAGCTTTCAGCTCCTGGATCATCGCTTTTGCTTTCGTCAATCCTTCTTCGGTACGTGCCATGCCGCAATATTCCCACATAATGTGGCCAAGTTCGCGGTGGTACTCAACAACCGTTTTGGTGCCTTTAAGCGCCAATAATTTATTTACGTACTCGGTAGTCTGTTTTTTGGTTTCTGCAAAAGCAGGGTGGTTTGTGTCAACCGGTTTCATGCCGATACCTGCAAGGTAATCGCCAAGGGTGTAAGGGATAACAAAGTAACCGTCAGATAATCCCTGCATCAAAGCGGAAGCACCAAGGCGGTTTGCACCGTGATCGCTAAAGTTGCATTCGCCTAAAGCGTAAAGGCCAGGTATGTTTGTACTCAGGTTATAGTCAACCCAAAGGCCACCCATTGTATAGTGTACCGCCGGGTAAATACGCATTGGCTGTTTGTACGGGTTCTCATCAGTGATCTGATAATACATATCAAACAAGTTACCATATTTAGCACGCACGGTATCTTCGCCCATACGGGTTATAGCGTCTGCAAAGTCAAGGTAAACCGCTAAGCCCGATGCACCTACGCCGCGGCCTTCGTCTGTCATATCCTTTGCGTTACGTGAAGCAACGTCACGCGGAACAAGGTTACCGAATGATGGATACTTACGCTCTAAGAAATAATCGCGCTCATCTTCTTTAACCTGTGCGGCAGTTATTTCCTTTTTGCGAAGTTTCTCTGCAATCTCCTTAGTTTTCGGTGCCCAAACACGTCCGTCGTTACGTAACGATTCAGACATCAGCGTAAGCTTGCTCTGGTGGTCGCCGGTTACCGGGATACAGGTTGGGTGGATCTGCGTATAGCAAGGGTTAGCAAAGTATGCACCGCGTTTGTGGGCACGCCATGCTGCAGTTACGTTTGAGCCGATAGCATTTGTTGAAAGATAAAACACGTTACCATAGCCACCTGTGCACAACAATACTGCATGACCGCTGTGTGTTTCAATAGCACCAGTCTTAAGGTTACGTGTAACGATACCTTTTGCATGGCCATCAACCACAACAACATCAAGCATTTCGGTACGGGTATACATCTTAACCTTGCCCAGGTGTATCTGG
Organism: Mucilaginibacter pallidiroseus; assembly: GCF_007846085.1. GTDB lineage: Bacteria > Bacteroidota > Bacteroidia > Sphingobacteriales > Sphingobacteriaceae > Mucilaginibacter > Mucilaginibacter pallidiroseus. The sequence continues at coordinate 497,502 of NZ_VOEJ01000003.1, read as the reverse complement.
CGGTTTAATGCCGAGTACGCACCTAAAAGCAATTGCTGCCCTGTTTGGCCACGCGCATAGAACGTACGCGATACCTGCGAACCACCGAATGAACGGTTATCCAGCAAGCCGCCGTATTCACGTGCAAATGGAACGCCCTGTGCAACGCACTGGTCAATAATATTTACCGACACCTCTGCCAAACGGTGTACGTTGGCTTCGCGGGCGCGGTAATCGCCACCCTTAATGGTATCGTAAAAAAGGCGATAAACGCTATCGCCATCATTTTGATAGTTTTTAGCAGCATTGATACCACCTTGCGCAGCAATTGAGTGTGCACGGCGCGGGCTATCCTGGAAACAAAATGCCTTAACATTGTAACCAAGCTCGGCCAGTGATGCCGCAGCTGATGCACCAGCCAAACCTGTACCTACAACTATAATGTCGTACTTACGCTTATTGGTTGGGTTTACCAGCTTTAAATTAAATTTATGCTTGCTCCATTTTTCGGCTAATGGGCCTTGCGGAATTTTAGCATCTAAACTCATATTTTCTATTTTAGAGTCAGGAACCAAGAGTGTAGGATCAAGATATTATGATTGGCCCTCTTTTGTTCCTGTGTCGTATTTTGCTTAAACTATTAGTGTCCTGAATCTCGATTCTGTTTCTTGATCCCTTTACTTACTTAGGCTTTGTATATAATATACTATCGGCATCAGCGCAAAACCTACGGGTATTACCACTGCAAATAACCAGGTGCCTATAAAATAAACCACACCATTCCAGCGCCTGTGTACCCAGCCAAGTGTTTTAAACGCACTTTGAAAACCATGCACGAGGTGGAATGATACAGCACCCATAGCAATAACGTAGAACACCACATACCAAAGGTGGCTAAAGCTCCATTGGATACGTGCGTGCAAGTCTTTTACTCTTACAATTTCAACGTTGTTTTCTGTTGAGTACGAACGCTCAAAATCCGGGTTTGATGGCGTAAAGTCTGTAACGGTAGTTTCACCGGTGATTTGGTTGGTTTTGTATTCCTTAAAGCCAAGTATGTTGTTGTACTTGTAGGTAAACCAAAAATCGCCCATGTGTATAACAATGAACAGTAACAGGATTGAACCTAAAACGCCCATGTTTTTTGAAGACCATGATGCCGGCGATTTAGGCTGCACTGCATAGCCTACCGGCCTTGCCCTGCGGTTTTTGATTGTTAGCACCAGCGCATATACCGAGTGTATAATAATACTCACGTAAAGGATGTACGCAACTACCTCGATAGGCGGAAAATGCGTTAAGAAATTTGCATAGCTATTAAAAGCAAAGCCCTGGTCGTTTTTAAATAACAAAAGGTTACCGCCCAGGTGCACAATTAAAAAGGTACACAAAAACAAGCCAGTTAAAGCCATTATCAGCTTTTTTCCCAGTGATGAGTTAAAGGTTTGTTTAAATTCACTCATTATTGATCAGATTTATTTTGGTGGCAAAATTATTATTAAATAACAAAAGATATAAATGGTTTCAGTTTAATAAAGCCATTTATGGTTATTTAGAAACAATCTAAAAGAATAGTGGAAAAATAGCTTCAGTAGGCAGCAATCATTAGAATTTGATAAGCAATTACAACTCCTGCTTGATGTCATCTAGCCCTTTTATGCTTAATCGTGAACTTATGCCTGAGGCTATAACAGAAATTAGCCCGACTGTAAATATTACCAGGGCGATATTGTTTACAAAATCGTACTCAACAGGGTATGCATCCAATACCGAAAGCTTAGCACCCATTTTTATCAGGCTAAACTCCTTTTGAATAAAGCAAACAATATATCCTATCACAATACCTGCAACGCAGCCAATAGCCGATATCATCATCCCCTCGAAGAAGAAGATGCCCTGTATAAGCCGTTTGTTGGCACCAAGGCTTGTTAATATGGCTATGTCCTTGCGCTTATCCATAACCAGCATAGTTAATGAGCCTATGATGTTAAATATGGCTATGATCAATACAAAAACCAGGATCATGAAAATGGACCAGCGCTCATAATTAATTGTCTTGTACAACTCGGTATTTTGTTCACGGCGGTTTTTAACAACGTATTTATCACCGATGGTTTCCTGCACTTCTTCGCGTATTTTATCTACATCGTTACCCGGCTTGTAGTTTATTTCAATGGCAGACACTTCAAGCGGCTCGCCTAATAAGTCGCGGGTAAACTCAATCGGGGTGATGATAATATTGTCAAAATCCTGCTGTATGGCAAAAACACCAGACGGGAATATCGAGCGGAACACAAAATCGTTCATCGGGTCGTTGGAATTGCCTGCTGTTCGCCGCGGCGAATACACCTGCAGCGGCAGTTCTTCACTTTTTATGTTCACACCCAGGCTTCCCTGTATGGTTGAACCAATTACCGCGTAATACCGCCCTTTTTCTTTTAATGTAAATGATCCCCAGGTAATAGTACTATCTAAATGGGTATTCTTGAGGAATCCGTCACTTACACCCATTATTGTACCGATGAAGGGCCTGTCGCCATAGCGGATCAACACCTTTTCCTGCAACACCTGCGTGTATGATAGCACTCGCTTGTCGTGGCTCAGCTCATGAAAATGCAGCGCGTTAGGGTCAAATCGTTTCCCTTGGGCGGGTTCAATTTTTATCTGCGGGGTAAAGTTGCTGTATAACGATAAAATAACCTGCTCGAAACCATTGAATACCGAAAGGATAATAATTAGCGCGGCACTGCCAACCAACACACCCAGCATTGATATACCGGAAATGATATTGATGGCATGTGTTTGCTTTTTGCTAAACAGGTACCTTTTGGCTATGTAAATGGCGGTATTCAAACAGGTGCTGTTTATAAATAAGGGTTATGTTGCTTTTCGTAACCGATTGTTGTTTCGGGCCCGTGACCGGGGTATACGGTACAATCGTCTGGCAGGGCAAAAAGTTTGGTTTCGATATTTTTTACCAGTGTACTGTAATTCCCCCCCGGCAAATCGGTCCGGCCAATGCTGTTACGGAACAACACATCGCCGCCAATAAGGATATTGGCATCAGCGTCATAAAAGCACAAATGAGCCGGCGAATGTCCGGGCGCAAAAATCAATTGTAAAGTACTGCTGCCAAATGTAATTGTGCCGGTTTCGGGCAAATACTCATCAGGCAGCGGCGAAGGCTCATAAGTAAAGCCCATAGCGGGCGCATATGCTACAACTGCAGCCAGTGTTTCGCTTTCGCCCTCATGAAACTTTGGTTTAAGCCCGTACTGGTCAAACACAAATTTATTACCCAGCACGTGGTCGATATGGCAATGGGTATTAAGTAACAGCACTGGTTTAAGGTTATTACTCATGATAAAACCAACCACCGCGTTTTGCTCGGTAGATGTGTACATGCCCGGATCTATAATTACACATTCGCCGGTATTGTCATACAACAGGTAGGTATTTTCCTGGTACGGATTGTTTACAAACGCTTTTACAAAGGCCATAGCGCAAAAGTACTTTATTGCCTTTAAACCATAAAGATAATAACGGCCTACTTGGCAGCGGCATCCATCCGGTTCAATGCAGTACTTAAAACAGCATCATGCCCTGTCTCTAACTCCTGTAAGGAATTTGAAACCCTTACATACACAGGCACGCCCACGCCCTCATAACAAACCATTTTGGGCGAATAGTACTTTTGGTTTGATAAAGTAACCGACCACCCATTGGGCAAATCTTCGCTAAACATATCAGAGAGATTGCCTTCGGTTGGTTCGCCTATGGTTTTAACCTGCGGCAGTTGCTTCATGGCAAGCGTTAATACCTCTGCCGCGCTCACGGTTTTACTATTGGTAAGCAACATTACCGGTTTTGTAAACGCATAACTACCTCGGGGTTGAATAATCCATTTTTGCAGCTTGCTGTATTTATTGGTTTTGGCTATACGCTCCTGTTTAAAGTGGCCGGTAACAGGCTTTACAGTAAACCTGCCCGCTACCTCGTAGCTAAATTCATCGTCGCCGCCAATATTGGCACGCACATCAATTATTATGCCTCTCAAACCCTTACTTTGCGCCATCAGCGAATCCAGCACCTGCATTTCAAAATCCTTGTCATCTATCTCGCCATCGGTTATTTTCGCAAAGCAACGGGTAATGCGCAGGTAGGCATAATTTGCCGACCTACTGTAATAAAACAAATGCCTTCCCTTAAATACCGATCCATAACCTTTAACCGGCGCAAAACCATTTGCCAATAACAGCCTGTCATTATTTGCCCAAAAAGCGGCTTTAAGGCTGTCGGTATTAAATTCAGCCGCAAACTTTGAATAACCTGCTGCATTAAATTTCTTTTTCCGCTTTGCATCAATAATGTTTACGTGCGAATCGCCGAGCGGCTTTACCATTGCACTCATTATATTAAATAAGCTATCGTTAGTAATATCATCGCTCACCAGCGGCCTGTATTTTTGATACGAGGCTTTCCAGTTTACTTTATGCAGATCAAAAAAAGCATAGTTGTTATTAAATATATAACAAAATGCATCGAAGGATTTAACCTGTTGCTGGGCATTGGCTGATATAGTTAAAACAAGTGCAACTAATAGAGCTGATATTTTTTGACGCATTGTGATATTAAAACTATTGGAGTTTACAGGCCCAGTATAGTTACATAAAATTTAAGGCTTTTTGCTTAAAGCTTTAACGTTTAAACCCAAAACAGTACTTTTGCTGACTTTTAAAAAAAGGAATTATGCTTAGAACACACACTTGCGGACAATTAAATATCAGCAATTTAGGCGAAACGGTTACCCTTTGCGGTTGGGTGCAAAAATCACGCGACTTAGGGGGCACAACGTTTATTGACGTGCGCGACCGTTATGGTTTAACGCAATTGGTTTTAAATACCGAGAGTGATGCGGGGTTGCGCGAAGCCGGTCGTGAGCTTGGTCGCGAGTTTGTTATTAAGGTAACAGGTAAGGTGTTGGAGCGTTCAAATAAAAATACAAAGATCCCTACCGGCGGAATTGAAATTGCCGTTACGGAATTGGAAGTGTTAAACGCTGCCAAAATTCCACCGTTTTTAATTGAGGACGAAACCGATGGCGGTGAGGAACTGCGTGCGAAATACCGCTACCTGGATTTGCGCCGCAACCCGATACGTAACAACCTGGTTTTGCGCCACAAAATGGCGCAGGAAATCCGTCGCTATTTATCAGACCTTGACTTTATTGAAGTTGAAACCCCGGTACTGATCAAATCTACGCCAGAGGGTGCGCGTGATTTTGTGGTGCCAAGCCGCATGAATGCGGGTGAGTTTTATGCTTTACCGCAATCGCCGCAAACATTTAAGCAGTTGCTTATGGTAAGTGGTTTCGACCGTTATTTCCAGATTGTGAAATGCTTTAGGGATGAGGATTTGCGTGCCGATCGCCAACCGGAATTTACCCAGATTGACTGCGAGCTATCATTCATTACACAGGAAGACATCCTGAATATATTTGAGGGACTTACCCGCCATTTGTTCAGAAATGTTAAAAATCTTGAGCTGGGTGATTTCCCACGTATGCAATATGCCGATGCTATGCGTTTGTACGGATCTGACAAACCTGACACCCGTTTCGGGATGCAGTTTGTTGAGGTAAGCGATATTGTTAAAGGCAAAAACTTTGGGGTGTTTGACAACGCCGAACTGGTTGTTGGTATCAATGCCAAAGGCTGCGCAAACTACACCCGCAAGCAAATTGACGAGTTGACCGAATGGCTTAAACGCCCGCAAATTGGCGCAACAGGCTTAATATATGCCCGTCATAATGAAGATGGCACCATCAAATCTTCGGTTGATAAATTCTTTAACGAAGAAGAGTTGGCCAAATGGCAGGCCGCGTTTGAGACTGAGCCTGGCGATTTGATATTATTACTTGCCGGCCAAACCGACAAGGTACGCAAACAACTGAACGAACTGCGTTTGGAAATTGGCAGCCGCCTTGGCCTGCGCGATAAAAATAAATTTTCGCCGCTATGGGTGCTTGATTTCCCGCTGCTGGAGTGGGATGAAGAAACTGGCCGTTATCATGCCATGCACCACCCGTTCACCTCGCCAAAGCCGGAGGATATTGCCTTGCTTGACACCGACCCTAAAAACGTACGTGCCAATGCCTACGATTTAGTAATAAACGGTACCGAAATTGGCGGTGGCTCTATCCGTATTCACGATCGCGAACTGCAATCGCTGATGTTTAAACACCTGGGCTTCTCGGCAGAAGAAGCGCAGAAGCAATTTGGCTTCCTGATGGACGCCTTCGAATATGGTGCGCCTCCACATGGCGGTATAGCTTTCGGTTTTGACAGGCTTGCATCCATTTTCGCGGGCTTAGATTCAATCCGTGATGTGATTGCATTCCCTAAAAACAATTCGGGCCGCGATGTGATGATTGATTCGCCTTCAACCATTGCCGAAGCGCAGATGAACGAACTAAAAATAAAAACAGTTGTATCGTAAGGCTAAAAATTCCCGTTACTAATAACATGAAAAAATACATACTCATCCTTACCGTAATATTAGCCGGTTTTTCATCTTGTAAAAAAGACAGCTTTGATGCCAACAAACAAGCCGCAACAGACGAGGCCGCAATACAAGCATATTTGGCTGCTAACCCAAATATAAAAGCCACTAAAGATGCAAACGGGGTTTACTACCAAGTTATAACCGAGGGTACGGGCTCAAACCCTACATCAACAAGTACTGTTAGGGTTAACTACGTTGGCACTTTGTTAAACGGCAGCCAGTTTGATGCCGGCACAGGCTTTACATCATCTTTATCAAGTGTTGTAAAAGGATGGCAGTACGGCTTGCCACATGTTAAGGCAGGTGGCCGTATCCTGTTAATTATTCCATCGGCGTTAGGTTATGGCAATACATCGCCCGGTGCAGGCATACCTAAAAATTCGGTATTGGTATTTACAATTGACCTTTTAGGTTTTAATAATTAAGAAAACTATAAGTCATAAAAAAAGCGCCTCCCAAACAGAGGCGCTTTTTTTTGCAATAGCATTTATACTTATTCACCATCGTCTTCGGCAGGTTGCTCATCGGCAGCGTTACCTACAACTTTGTAAACCTTGTTATCGTTTGCATCGCGTATTTCCTGGAAGTAAGTGCCATCAGGAGATACATATAGCTTTTCGCCGTTTACTTTAATCTTGCGGCTATCCTCAGGCAACTTGGTTAAAATCTCGCCAATTTGCAATTGCGGTGCATCATCCTGGTACTGTCCATCACCAGTATTCAATTCACCATCTTTACCGGCCACTTCATAAACGATGCTACCATCGTCTTTAGTAACCGCACGGTAGTAAACACCGTTTGACTCGTAGTATTGCTCGCCGTTAATAGTGATCTGTGAAGCTTTTGATGGCAACTCCTTGATTTCGGCACCAATTGGTGGCTCAACAACTGTATACTGGTTATCATACTGGCGGTAATATAAACCATCGCTGTAATAGTACTGATAATCGCCGTACCAGAACGGATAATAGCCGTAAGGTAACACGCCTATGCTGAAACCAATACGTGGCAGGTAATATGAATTATAATAACCAAAGTTATTATACCAGCCGTAGCCAAAATAGCGTGAGCCATAATATCTTGGGCGATAGCCATAGCCGTAACCCCTGTTGTAATACCCGCCACGGCCGTAATTGCCACGGTAACCATAGTTTCCACGATTGCCGTAATACGGGCGATTACCTACATATGGGCGGGCACCGTTACCAAAAGCACCACGTGAATTATTGAAAGAACCGCGGTTACCACCAAATGCACTGTTGTTTGGCCTGCCCTGGAAACTACCACCCGGACGGTTACCGAATGATGGGCGGCTCATGTACCCACCGTTACCGCGGGATGGCGCTTGCATTACACCCTGAGACGGACGGCTCATTGACCCCATAGACGGACGGTTGAAACCACCGCCTGACGGCCTGCTGAAACCGCCACCACCTGAAGGGCGACTCATACCGCCGCCACCAAAGCCACCGCCGCCACCTGATGGGCGACCGCCGCCGAAGCCGCCACCGCCACCTCTGCGTTGGGCACTGGCATCCATTGCCACGAACAGGCAAAGCAGCCCGCTGAAAGCAAAACTTAAGATTTTTTTATATTTAGTATCCATGACGAAAGATTGTTAAGGATCAGCCTGTTGGCTGATGTGTATGTATGACTGAAAAATTTAACAACGGTTTAATAGTCGCTTAATTATTTTTTACAAAAAGCAGGCCACCTATTTGTTGCCTACCGTCATATTTCTTCGGCTATAAACAGATACGGGCTGTTAAACGTAAATGTTACAAAACCATCATGTTGTGTTAAATATCTGCGCTCGCCAATTGGTTGAGCACCGGCTACCATCAAATCAGATGCTTCGGACAGAATTTCCATGCGCTCACCTGCCGGCTTCCATTTGCTAAATCCACTGTTTATGGCAAAAATCTTTCTGTTACCGCTAAAAACAACGATGTTTATTTGGGTTGCAAAAGCCGCGAACGTCTCTATATCTACTTCATCTGTAATTATATTAACGGCAGGGTACCCATTACTTAACAGATAGTGCATGGCAGCTTTGGCCGTTGCCCGACCATCGGTCGGGACGAGCTTAATGTCCGACTGCAATATTTCTTCCAGCTCATCAGCCATAACAACATCTACCTTAATTCCAATTGCATCCAAAAGCTCGGCTGTTATGGGAGTTGTTATCACTGTTGGGCTCCACTCTAATAATTGGCCCAATTGTTCTTCATCAAAATCATCTAACGATAATATAAGCAAAGCGGGCTCCTGTTTTTCGCGAACAATATGGTGTGATGACATTTTTGATGTGCTAAGTAAAACGCTAAGATAATTTAAATAAATAGCTACCCGTTTGATACACTATTGTTATCATTAATTTTGTGTTACCGCATAACTGGCCCGTGGTTGGATAGTAATACATAAATTCTTTGCACATGAAAGATAACTTTTCTCAAAAGGCTGATGAGTACGCAAAATATCGGCCTACTTACCCGCCGGAGTTATTTGATTATCTAGACACCCTGGTTACGAACAAGGTAAATGCATGGGATTGCGGTACAGGTAACGGGCAGGTTGCCCGCCAACTGGCAAAAAGCTTTGTAACAGTGTATGCAACTGACATCAGCAAAACTCAACTTGAAAACGCCCACAAAGCAGAAAATATAATTTACACCGTACAACCTGCGGAACAAACGAACTTTCCGGACGGTTTATTTGACCTTATTGTAGTTGCGCAGGCCATTCACTGGTTTGATTTTGACAGGTTTTATAACGAAGTTAAACGAACTGCAAAAAAAGACGCCATTATTTGCGTATTGGGTTATGGCATGCTCCAAATATCCGAGCAGATAGATGAAGTCATTAGCAACTTCTACAAAAACGTGATAGGCCCTTATTGGGATGATGAACGAAAGTATGTTGACGAGGGTTACAAAACCATACCCTTCCCGTTTGAAGAAATACAAACACCAGCTTTTACCAATACCAAGGATTGGGAACTTGATCATTTAGTAGGCTATTTAAACACATGGTCGGCCGTTAAGCATTTCATCAATCAAAATGGATATAACCCTATTGATGAATTGAGGGTACAAATTGAGCCGCATTGGGCAGCTGAAGAGATTAAGCCGGTGAGTTTTCCGCTACTGTTGCGCATCGGAAAGATTTGATGGAGCACCAACAACCTATACGCCGCAAAATTATCCATATAGATATGGACGCATTTTACGCGTCGGTAGAGCAGCGCGATAATCCCGAGTATCGCGGCAAAGCCTTGGTTGTTGGCGGCTTGCCGGAGGGCCGCGGCGGCGTGGTTGCTACAGCCAGCTACGAAGCCCGAAAATTTGGAGTGCGCTCGGCCATGTCATCAAAACAGGCATTGCAATTGTGCCCTCACGCTATTTTTGTGCGGCCAAGGTTTGCAGCCTACAAGGAGGCCTCACAAAAAATCCGTGAAATATTTAGCCGTTATACCGATCTGATTGAACCCCTATCGCTGGACGAGGCTTACCTTGATGTCACCGAAGATAAACTTGGAATAGGATCAGCAATGGACATTGCTAAGGAGATTAAACAGGCCATTAAGGAAGAGTTGAACCTTACAGCATCGGCAGGTGTTTCTGTAAACAAGTTTGTGGCCAAAATAGCCTCTGATATGCAAAAGCCGGATGGCTTAACTTTCATAGGTCCATCATCCGTTGAACGCTTTATTGAAAAACTGCCGGTAGAAAAATTTTACGGTGTAGGCAAAGTAACAGCGCAAAAAATGATGAATAAGGGGCTGTTTACAGGTGCCGATCTTAAAAAGCTAAGTCTTGCTGAAATGACCGCCAACTTTGGTAAAACGGGCGCCTTTTACTACAATATAGTTCGCGGTATTGATAATCGGGCTGTACAGCCGCATCGCGAAACAAAATCAATGGGTGCAGAAGATACTTTCCCGTACGACCTAACCACTATTGATGAAATGCACGCTGAATTGGATAAGATAGCCCAACTTGTGCATGACCGCCTTTTAAAATATCAGCTTAAAGGCCGAACGGTAACGCTTAAAATAAAATATGCCGACTTTAAGCAGATAACCCGCAGTTATTCCCATCCCGAAAGGCTAAATGATTTACAGTTAATTGCCCGAACCGCCAAAGATTTGTTGGCAGTAACTGATCTTGAAGATGCCCGTATACGGCTTCTAGGTATAACGCTTTCCAATTTTACTCCCATCGAGCCTAAACAAAAGCAAAGTTCTCCCCAACTTGATCTTTTTGAGTAAAAATTAGACAAAAGTTGTTAATTATTCGTAGAAATAGCAATTCCGATACACAAATAAGGGCAAATCAATTTTATAGAAATTTAAAACACAAAATAATTACTGCAACAGAATTATAAATGGAGATTTATAATAGTATAATTATAATTATCTGATATATTTTCAATAATATTCAATTTTTATTGACAAATTGCTTTTATAATTATATTTTTAGCATATGATTTTAAATAAAATAAATGACGCAACCATAAAATTGTTCAAACACGAACGATTAGTTGATTCATTTAATTTATTAACAACGCAAAACAACGCCATTTTTAATTTAATACTAAGTTTTTTCTACAGCCTCGAGTCAATTACTTCATATTATTTACTCTTTTTTCCAAGGTGGGATACAATAGATGGGTTTTTCAGGAAATCAGGAATAAAAAACGGGCTTTTACCCGAATTTTTAAGCGCAACTACCGCGACAAATTATAATAAGTATGTAAAGCATGATTTTTTGCAGCAAGACAATCAGTCGTCACAGCTGCCGGAGATCGTGCTTTTTAATGCCTTTGCGCGATAATATTTAATGAACAATCCTAACTAATTAATAACTATTAACTAACCCTGTTATCCACACTTAAACTAAAAACATGAAAAAAGTTGTACCCTTTGGTATCTTGGTCATTGTTGTTATCCTGGCATTAATATATCCGGGAAACATTACGGCAGTGAAGCCCGCTACGACCTACAACGGTGCCGACATTGCATGGATTCTTATTTCCACTGCATTAGTGCTTTTGATGACTCCCGGACTTGCCTTCTTTTATGGCGGTATGGTGCGTAAAAAAAATGTTATTTCAACCATGCTGCAAAGCTTTGTTTGTATGGGACTGATAACTATTATTTGGGTAGTATTTGGCTTTAGTATGGCCTTTGGTGATGACATTGGTGGTGGCTTTCTTGGTAACCCTAAAACATTCTTTATGATGCAGAATACACTCGGCGTTGCATGGCTGGGTGGTACCATACCGGTGATTCTGTTTGCCATGTTTCAATTAAAATTCGCTGTTATTACTCCGGCGTTAATTACAGGTGCATTTGCAGAGCGTATTCGTTTTAACTCTTACCTTATTTTCATTACCCTTTTCATCGTTATCATATACATTCCATTGGCTCACGCTACATGGCACCCGGATGGGTTCTTCTTTAAAATGGGTGTACTTGACTTTGCCGGCGGTACGGTAGTACACATGTCTGCAGGTTGGGCGGCGTTAGCCTCGGCCTTATTCCTCAAAAAACGTAACGAAATACCGGAGGCACACACCCCGGCACGTATCAGCTATGTAATTTTAGGTACAGGCTTACTTTGGTTCGGCTGGTTTGGTTTTAACGCAGGGTCTGCCTTGGGCTCGGGCGAGTTAGCGGCTACTGCTTTAGCTACCACCACTACTGCATCAGCTGCAGCTGCCATGTCATGGATATTCTTTGATATCCTGAGGGGTAAAAAACCTTCGGCAATGGGTGCCTGTATAGGTGCGGTTGTAGGCTTGGTTGCTGTAACGCCAGCTGCCGGTTTTATCACCGTATCAAGCTCGCTTATTGTTGGTATAGTAGCAGCCGTTGTAAGCAACCTGGTTGTTATCTGGAGAAGCAAAACCAATATCGATGATACGCTGGACGTATTTCCTTGCCACGGTGTAGGTGGTATGGTAGGTATGCTTTTGACAGGCGTATTTGCAACCAAGAGCGTTAACTCATTAGGTGCAGATGGCCTATTTTATGGCGAAACAGGCTTATTTGTAAAACACCTTATTGCTTTGGTAGCTGTATCGGCATTTGCCTTTGTGGGCTCGTTTATATTATTGAAAGTAACAGACCTTATAAGCCCGCTGCGTGTAACTGCTGAAGATGAACTTGCAGGATTAGACGTTAGCCAGCATGACGAGGAATTATAAAATATTTGTTGAACTGACCTATTACAATTTTACTACTAACTACTACTAACTAACGGGAGGGAGGCGAAAGCTTCCCTCTTTGTTTTTACAGCGTTTGGGAAAAATATTTTCGCGGCCAGCCCTCTTGTAAGATACTTGCCGGCTAATCACTTATTGTAATTTTCAATAACTTCAACTTCGGCTACGGGGCTGAAGAGGTAAATGCGTTTGGTTGCTAATTCGGTACAACGATATCGCTTGCGTAGCTTTTCTTCTTTGCGAAAAACCCGGCCATCCTTTAATTTGAAAACGGTTTTTAGCGGCAGTTTCTCAACGGTAACTATATTCTCCTTGGGTGCATCATACTTACGTAGCGATCGGTATAGCGTAAGGTCCGAGCAGCTCGAAGCTGCCGGGTTGTTTAAATAGCTTGTTATAGCTTGCTTGATATCCGCAGGGAAAACGTCCTTTTCAAAAAAAGGCTGCATCATTTTCTTAAAATTATTTTTCCACTCGGTGCCGTGCGGCTTGGCTTTAAGCTGGTACTCGTTCCAGGTATGCAGGTGCGCAAACTCATGTACCGTAGTTACCAGGAAAGCGTAAGGGTTAAGATCGTAATTTACCGATATGCGGTGCCCCTTGCCTTGATAAGGTGCGCGGTAATCGCCAAATTTACTGTTGCGGTTACGCGAGATCTTGAATTCACATTTAAAATAATCTATCCAGCGGCCTATAAGTGGAGCCGCATCCGGCGGTAGATACTTTTCTAATATTTTTACTTTATCCAATTTTTACCTCTATTCAAAGATAAGCGTTTTGCGGAAGAAAGCTGTATTCAGCTAAAAGCGTAAAGACTAAGGCTGAAAGCTTTTCTAGCAAAAAGGAAAGAAGGTAGAAGCTAAATTGGAAGTAAGTATGGACGCAATTATTACTTTCGTGTCAATGATAAAAAAGAAACCTGAACAGAAAAGGCCCCTGAGCAAGCAGGAAAAAAAAGATGCGCTAGTTACTTTATTAGTAATTACAGCGATAATAATTAGTGGCCTTTACTGGTTAGGTAAGACATCAGACCAAGAAAATACAGTCCGGCTTAAAGCAGTTAATAACGGTTGCGTTTATACCAATGGCGTTATTACTTTGATATTTTACTATAAGGGCAAGTCGATTCATATAAAATACGTTGTAAAAGGAAAAGAGTATGAATACATCGGAGGTTGGAGTAACAATCCGCGACACTTGGGGAAGAATGACAGTGTAAGAATAAGATATGCTACGAGTGACCCATCCCTTGTCATTACAGAATTAGAAGATGGGTTTTAACCTCTTGACAAATGCTTCGGTAAGTTCAAACGTCGTCTGCTTTCACCCTTCAGCTCAAAAGCTTACTTCAAGAGATTGTAGGTCAGCAAAGCTGCTCCGTAGGCCAACAATGTCATGTAGACTAATTGAGCGGCTGGCCAGCGCCAGTTTTTGGTTTCACGGTAAACTACGGCAACAGTGCTGGCGCATTGCATGGCGAAAGCGTAAAACATCATAAGCGAGAATGCAACCGCCAGTGTAAATACTGGTTTGCCTTCCGGCGTTTTTGCGCTCCGCATTTTATCCTGCACAGATGTAATGTTATCGGCATCACCTTCCACGCTGTAGATTGTAGCCATGGTACCCACAAATACCTCGCGGGCAGCAAAAGATGTAATAAGGGCTATGCCTATTTTCCAATCGTAGCCAAGTGGCTTTATAACAGGCTCGATACTGTGGCCTAAAACACCTGCGTATGAATTTTCCAGTTTTTCGGATGATATCAATCTGTCCAGATCTGCCTGCGGCAACTTTTGCGTGTACTGCGGCTGGCTGTATTTTTTCTTGATGTTTTCGAAACGGTTACCCGGTCCGTATGATGACAGTACCCAAAGAATAATTGATACCGCAATAATTACTTTACCAGCCTGCACAACAAAAGCTTTTGAACGCTCGTACATCGAGAATAAAACGTTGTTCCACCTTGGCATACGGTAAACGGGCAGCTCCATTATAAAGTAGCCACGCTCGCGTGCTTTAAGTATAAACTTCATCACAAAGGCTACAATAACTGCCGATACAAGGCTTAACACATACATACCGGTAAGCGCAAGGCCCTGCAGGTTAAATATCCACCAAACATTTTTGTTAGGTACTACCAATGCAATTAATAAAGTATAAACCGGTAAACGTGCCGAACAGGCCACCAATGGCGTAACCATAATGGTTATCATACGGTCTTTCCAGTTCTCAATGGTGCGGGTACTCATAATAGATGGTACAGCGCAGGCAAACCCGCCTATCAATGGTACTACCGATTTACCATTGAGACCTACCTTACGCATGATCTTATCCATCATAAACGTAACGCGCGACATATAGCCCGTATCTTCAAGTATCGATATAAAAGCAAATAAAATAGCTATTTGCGGGATAAACACAAGCACACCGCTTAAACCCGCTACTACACCGTCGATAAGCAAATCGGCCAATGGACCGGCAGGTAAAACGCCGCGCAGTAAACCCTCGGCCCAAACAAACCCATCCTCGATCAGCGACATCGGGTACTCCGACCATGCAAATATCGATTGAAACATAAACAGCAATACAGCCATAAATATTACAAACCCAAATACACGGTGTGTCAGGATATGGTCGATCTTATTACTCACGCTTTCTTCGTGCGCGGTCTCCGGCGTTTGCACTGTATCATATAAAACATCGTTTATATAATTATAACGCGCAATAGTTTCTGCCGCCTGTGCCTTTTGCGAATGGAAGCTGTGTTTTTTTTCAAGTTCCTCTATCTTATCGCTTTGTGCCGGCGTTAAAAAATTAAGATATTCATGCTGATGGGCAAGTTGAAGGGCGTAGTATGGGCTTTCAACCTCCACCTCATTACTGATGTCGGCTATTAAAGCCGGAGCTATAGCATGCACATCGATAGAATCTACTTGCATTGCGTGCTTGTTGGCAAACGAAATAACTTTCTTTAAATCGTCAATACCTTCAACCTTTCGGGCGGATACAGGTACAACAGGCACCCCAAGACGTCTCGACAATAAATCAATGTCAATACTGATGTTGGCCTTTGCAGCCATATCCATCATATTTAAAGCAATAACAACCGGGATTTTTAAATCAGCTACCTGTGTGTACAAAAGCAGGTTACGCTTTAGATTGGTAGCATCTATAATAATAACAATAAGATCGGGCGTAAGCGCTGAACCTTTTTCAGCTAATACCGAAAACACGATAGATTCGTCTTTACTTTTCGGGTATAAGCTGTAGGTGCCAGGAAGATCAATGATTTCGGCACGGCGGCCATCAGGTAATTGGGCTATCCCAGTTTTCTTATCAACAGTAACACCCGGAAAGTTTCCAACTTTTTGGTTTAAGCCGGTTAGGGCATTAAATAATGTCGATTTACCGGTGTTAGGATTGCCTACAAGTGCTACTCTGATATCAGGTTTCAATGAAATTACTGCAAAATTATGGTCGAAGCTTCAAACTTACGCAAACTGAGCTGGTATCCGGATACCTGTATGGCAATCGGATCTCCGAGCGGTGCTATACGGCAAACCCTAACCTGTTCGCCGGGCAGACAGCCCATCTCCATCAACTTAACAGACATTTCCAGATCAGTAAATTCCTTTACTATCCCAGTTTCCCCTACTTCAAGTTGCGAAAGTGTCATTTGCTTAAATTAGACCACAAAGGTAGTCTTATTTAAAATAAATCCAAATAGCGAGGGTTGGCTAATGGATTATTAACCACAAAAGTACTATACTATGATAATTACGCCCTGTGGCCGGCTGGAGCATCAACCTTGATTTTGCCGAAGTGCGGGCAATTGCAGTCCTTTTTAAAAATGCCGCATGATGATGCAAATACGGTAATGGCTGCAACGAGTATTAATAATTTACTTCTTTTCATGATTTAAAGCATAAGCAGTAACCAACACACTAAACATGCCCAGGCAAGCGCCAATCGTATCAGCAAACAAATCGTTCCAGTCGCCGCTGCGCCAGGTAAAAACGTAGGTTTGCAACCATTCTATAAGCGCCCCGTAACTAATAAGCACTATGGTATTTTTAACAGCTATCTCTATACGTACAGTACGGGTGTTCCAGCGCATTATACTACCCAACGAGTACAATACAGCCAGTACAGCAAACAAGCCGCAATGCACCAGTTTATCAAAGCCCGGAAAAAAACGTGGCGATTTGTCAATGCCGCCCAGGGGCAGGTTACATATCACTAAAATAAATAAGGCCCACAAAATAGCGGGCCTGTAATATTTAATTTTTTGAATCATTTAACTATACGCCAATCACGCCTTTATACGCATCGGCAGTTAAAAGGTTATCTGCGTCGGCAGCATTGGCAAGGCTAATTTTAACCATCCAGCCATCGCCGTATGGGTCGCTGTTTACAAGTTCCGGCTGGCTGTCCAATTTAGGATTAACCTCAAGTACAGTACCATCAACCGGCATAAATAAATCTGATACGGTTTTAACTGCTTCTACAGTGCCAAATACAGTTTCTTTAGCAACTTCCTGCCCCACTGTATTAATGTCGATGTAAACAATGTCGCCAAGTTCGCCCTGGGCAAATTCAGTAATACCAATATAAGCTACATCGCCTTCAACACGTATCCATTCGTGGTCGCTTGTATATTTTAGTTCAGCAGGAAAATTCATATCTGTTTTTTTAGTTGCTCAAAAATAACAAAACTTTAAGGTATAACAATAACGGCGTCAATTTTACCAAACGTAACAAACCGTAACCACTTAAAAACATTATGATATCGTTGCTGTTAAGCATTAACTTAAAAACCAAAAAAACATCTAACATGAAAAAATTAAGTTTAGCTGCAATGATTGCTCTTGCAGCCCTATCATTCCAGGCATGTAATAACGAAGCAAAAGACAGCAAAGAAACCGCAGATAGCGTAAACGCTGTTAAAGACACTACTACAGACGGTTCAACAGGTATTGCTGTTGATGCTAACGATGCAAAATTTGCTACTGATGCTGCTAACGCAGGTATGGCAGAAGTTGCTGCCGGCAAATTAGCTGCCGAAAAAGCAGTAACCCCGGCTGTAAAAGAGTTTGGTGAAATGATGGCATCAGACCATACAAAAGCAAACGAAGAATTAATGGCGATTGCTAAAACCAAAAATATCACTTTACCGGTAGCACCAGATGAAGAGCACCAAAAAATGCTTACTGACCTTGGCGCAAAAACAGGTAAAGATTTTGACAAAGCCTACGTTGATGCAATGGTTGACGGTCACAAAAAAGTAGCATCAATGTTAGAAGATGCTTCAAAAAACTGTAAAGATGCGGACTTGATGGCCTTTGCCACCAAAACTTTGCCTACAGTTAAAGCACACTTAGCTAAAATTGAAGCTATCCAAAAATCAATGAAATAAGCTTAAGGCTTAAATAATTAAAAAAGGGACAGGCGCTTGCCTGTCCCTTTTTTTGTGCCGTTTTAAATTGGGTTGCTAATTATTAATATATAAATTTACCGGTATGTCATCTACCATTGTAACAGGCTTAATGGCCTACGGAATGTCGGGCAGGATATTTCACGCCCCCTTTATACACACCCATCCGGGTTTCAAATTAAAAGCGGTTGTAGAGCGCAGCAAGAAAAAGGCTGCCGAGACCTATCCGGACATTATAAGCTATGATGCAGTTGAAGATTTGCTGAACGACGAAGAGATTGAGCTGATTATTGTTAACACGCCAAACAATACTCACCTTGAATATGCCCTGCGTGCTATGGAGGCTGGCAAACACGTATTGCTGGAAAAACCGGCTGCTGCTACCGTTGCAGATGTAAAGCTTTTGTTTGATACGGCCCGCAGGTTGAACAAGCATGTTATGCTTTACCAAAACCGCCGTTACGATAGTGGTTTTTTAGCTACCAAACAGGTTATTGAAAGTGGCCGCCTGGGTAATGTTTTTGAAGTGATTTTCCGGATGGACAGGTATAAAGCTGTCATTGGTCCAAAGTCGTTCAAGGAGTCGAAAGAAATGCCTGCTAACGGTATTGTTTATGATTTGGGCGCCCACCTTGTTGATAATGCCATTGCATTGTTCGGCAAACCGCTATCTTTTACTAAAACTACGGGTATTTACCGTGAAGGGTCTGAGGTGCCCGATTATTTCAACTTCCACCTGATATATCCAAATCAATTGAATGTGTACCTTACATCGGGCTTGTTAATAGCTGGTGACTACCCCGGTTTCGTGGTAAACGGCACATTAGGCAGTTTTGTTAAGAACCGTACCGATGTGCAGGAAGCGCAGTTAGATAAAGGCATGATGCCCGATGATGCTGAATACGGCATTGAGCCGGCCGGCAACGAAGGCGTATTAACTTTAGTTGACATCGATAACCAAAAGCACACGGAACTGGTACCGTCGCTAAAGGGCGACTACAACCAGATATTTGAAGCCGTGTATCATACAATACGCAATAATGCGTTATACCCAATAACTGAAGAGCAGATAGCCTGGCAGCTTGAATTGCTTGAAGCCTGATAGATGAAAAAAATTGACCTTAACAGAATGAAGAGATTGATATTTATGCTGGGCATGCTGATTTTTGCTGCCTGTAGCAGTGCGCAAAATACGCCCCCCGTACTTGCCCCGTTTAAAATACAAAAGGTTGATAACACTTATGCAACCCCGGCCAATTTGCAAAAAGGCAAACCGGTAATACTTATTTATTTTTCGCCAGATTGCGGGCACTGTACCGCCATGATGGACGAGATGAAACCCGTAATGAATCAGCTTAAAAAGTTTGAGGTTGTTATGGTAACCTTTGTTGATATACGCATGGTAAAACCTTTTTACGAAAAGTATAACCTTAAAAACTATCCAAATTTTACTGTAGGTACCGAAGGCTACTCATACGTTGTTCAAAAATATTACGGGCTTAAACAAACACCTTATGTAGCTATTTACGATGCAAAAGGCCAGCTTGTAAAAGCTTTTGATAAAGTACCCGAGTTTAAAACGGTAATGGAAACCATTAAAAAGGTTTAGCTAACACTTGATTTACAAAATAGGGCCGGTTGCATAAGCAGCCGGCCCTATTTTATTTAAATTAATTTTTGTGCTCAACATGCTGTGTTGGCACCTTTACAACCCAACAGGTGATTTGCAAATAAAAAATACGCAACCATGATACTATTATTTGGGTTAATTAAGGTAATCGGGCTAAATTAGAGGCTACATCTAAACAGTTCGGATCATAAATCAAATTAAAATTTAAGACCCTTAAAAATGGAAAACTTTAAAGAACAGCTGCAGGCCATGTTCGTTACGGAGGACCAAATACCCGAGCAACACCGGGTGGATGAGATCCATCAGCGCGAATACCTGGTAAATGGCGAAATGCGACCCTGGAATGGCGAGGTAAGCGAGGTATACTCGCCTGTTATGATACCTGCCGCAGATGGCAGCTTGCAACGCAAGTTGATTGGCACCTACCCCGTATGTACCGAAACGGAAGCAACCGAAGCCATGGAAGCTGCGCTGCAGGCTTATGACAACGGCCGTGGCGAGTGGCCAACCATGAGCGTAGCCGGCCGCATTAAATGCATGGAGCGGTTTGTTTACAAAATGAGCGAACAGCGCACGCTTGTTGTAAAACTGCTGATGTGGGAAATAGGCAAATCATACGCCGACTCGATAAAGGAGTTTGACCGCACTATCGAGTACATTAATGCAACCATTGATGCGCTTAAGGATATCGACAGGCAATCATCAAGGTTTGAAATGGCCGAGGGGCTTGTTGCCCAAATTCGCCGCTCGCCGCTTGGGGTGGTGCTTTGCATGGGGCCATTCAACTACCCGCTTAACGAAACCTTTACCACACTGATACCGGCCTTGATAATGGGCAACACGGTGCTTTTTAAACCACCTAAACACGGTACGCTTTTACACTACCCTTTGCTGGAAGCATTTAAAGACGCTTTTCCAAAAGGTGTGGTCAATACCGTTTATGGCCGTGGGGCAGTAGTAACGCCCGGTCTTATGGCTACCGGTAAAATAAACGTGCTGGCATTTATTGGCAGCAGCAAAGTAGCAAATGACCTTAAAAAACGCCACCCGAAGGTAAACCGCCTACGCGCTGTTTTAAGCCTGGACGCAAAAAATGCCGCCATAGTTACTAAGCATGCTGATATCGGGCTTGCAGTAAGCGAGTGTTTATTGGGTGCATTATCTTTTAACGGGCAGCGTTGTACGGCCATCAAAATCATATTTGTACATAAAGACGTTGCCGAAGAATTCACCAGGCAGCTAAGCGCAGCAGTTGAAGCGCTGAAACCCGGGCTGCCGTGGACGGACGGCGTAAAACTCACCCCGCTACCCGAGCCACACAAGCCTGATTATTTGAAGGAAGTTATTGATGACGCTGCAGCAGGCGGTGCCAAAGTGATAAATCCGCATGGAGGTATCACCTCTGGTTCATTTGTTTTCCCGGCGGTGGTTTATCCTGTAAACGAGGGAATGAGACTTTATCACGAGGAACAGTTCGGGCCTGTAATTCCTGTGGTTCCGTACGAGTCGATAGAGGAGCCGATAGCTTACCAAATCAATTCTCCGCATGGTATGCAGGTGAGTATTTTTAGTAACGATGCTAAAGAGGTGTCATCACTGATAGACCCTTTTGTGAACCTTGTAAGCCGTGTAAACATCAATACACAGTGCCAGCGCGGGCCGGATGTTTTCCCGTTCACCGGCCGTAAAGATAGTGCAGAAGGTACCCTGTCAGTTCATGACGCTTTGCGTGCATTCTCGCTCCGCTCTTTGGTAGCAGGTAAATTAAATGAGCAAAACAAAACACTCATCAATGAAATTGTGAATGATAACGATTCCAATTTTTTAAGTACGAAGTTTATCTTATAAAAATAATTAGGGCGACTGCAATAATTTGTAGCCGCCCTAATTTAAATAGCTCCTAATAATATCTTTGACAGAATAAATAGCTTTTGTCTATACCCTATCAATATTTACAATGGTGCTCTGCCGTTAATTAAAGCTATATTTGTTGCATAAATTTTAACAAAACAAGCATTATGTTAACGATAGGACAAAAATTTCCTCAATTTTCTAAAACCGCAGTTGTTAGCCTTGAAAAAGGTAAAGAGTTTGAAACCATAACTTCAGACTACCTGGTAAACGAAGACAACGTGTGGACCGTAATGTTCTGGTGGCCAAAAGACTTTACTTTTGTTTGCCCTACCGAGATTGCTGAGTTCAACAAAAACTTTGGTGAATTCCGCGACCGCGAAACCCGCCTGATCGGTGCTTCAACCGACTCTGAATTCGTACACGCTGCATGGAGAACACACCATGATGACCTGCGCGACCTTAAGTTCCCGATGCTTGCTGATACTTCAAAAACATTAGCTGAAGATCTTGGTATTCTTGAAGAAAATGAAAAAGTTGCTTACCGTGCTACTTTCATTATCGACCCACAAGGCATCATTCGTTGGGTATGTGTAAATGACCTTAACGTTGGCCGTAACGTTAAAGAAGTTTTGCGTGTACTGGATGGTTTACAAACTGACGAGCTTTGCCCTTGCAACTGGGAAAAAGGCCAGGAAACTTTAACTGTATAATTTTACCCGTAAGGGTTTATTTGATTAACCACAAAGAACACAGGGCTACAGCAAAACGGATAATTGCATAATTGCGCCATTCCGCTTTGTAAACTTTGTGAAATCCTTGTGGTTAATTTTTTACCATCAAATTCAACTATCATTTATTTAAAACATGACTGAAAGTACAGAAACCATACAAGAGCTTTTACAAACAGTAGGCCTTGATACCGCATACCGCAACGCCAGCCTAACGCTTTTGGAAACAGGCGAATCACGCTACCTGCGCGACCTTAAATTAAACTTTACCAGCACGCTTACGTCAGAGCACATTAACGCTAAAGAATGCGCCTTGCTTGGACTAAGCACTGCTGTAAACAATAATAATACAGCACTCATTAACTTTTATATAGCAAAGGCAAAAGAGGCCGACGCTACAGATGCTGACATAGCCGAGGCTGTTGGCTGCGCATCGTTACTAGCATCAAACAATGTGTTTTACCGTTTCCGCCATTTTACGCAAAAGGAAAAGTACACACAAATACCGGCCCGCATACGCATGCAGTTGATGATGAAACCTGTAACCGGGAAAGAATTTTTTGAATTGATGAGCCTTGCTATATCAGCTGTTAACGGTTGCGAGATGTGCGTAAATGCACACGAGGATTCGCTGATTAAGCTTGGAACTACCGAGGAAAGGATATTTGATGCGGTAAGAATTGCATCATTAGTTACCGCAACGGGTAAAGTAATTTTCTAATTCCAAAAAATATTTTCGCTATGTGCAAAATTTTGTAAAATAAAATTTGGCATTCTCCCTCAAAAACCGCTAAATTTAGTGCTTTAGATTAATAAAACCCCCTGAAACCTTATAGCTGCTTCAAAGTATAATGTCCTTACAGGGGGCGTTTAAGAATTTAATTGTTGATTTTTTTGGGTAAACCCATTCTGTTGCGAGAACAGAATGGGTTTTATTTTTTAGTGAGCATCGGCAACGGCCTTCAGCTTTTTAAACGGCTGCAGGTAAAGCAGCGGTATCGAGAAAAGCATTACCAGGCCAGAGATCCAGTATGCGTCATCATAGGTAAGCAACATGGTTTGCCTTATTACAGTACCCTCAATGGCTGCATATGCCATGTGGGTTGCATCAAGCATCGATTTACCTTTGGCCATAAATGCATGGGTAAGCATATTAAGCCTGTCGTTAAAAGCATTGTTATATGGGTTAACATGTTCTATCAGCACACTGCGGTGAAAGCCCTGGCGGATGTGTATAATAGTTGTCAGCGCGGCAATACCGAACGATCCGCCCAGTTGCCTCATCATGTTGTTCAAACCCGACCCCTGGCCAATTTCAGGGCCTTTCAGATCGGCCATCGCTAACGTTGTTAACGGAACGAATAATAGCGCCATACCCACACCACGAATAAGCAATGGTATCAACACATCCCTCTCACCGGTGGCAAGGGTAGAGTTGCTCAGCATCCAGGTAAATACAAAGAATAAGAACATACCACCCGTAGCCATAAATTGCGCTGGTACACCTTTGTTAAGCATTTTGCCTATAAAGGGCATCATCACAATGGTACAAACACCACCCGGGAACAATAGCTCGCCCGTTTGCTGGGCGTTAAACCCTAATAAGTTTTGGCAGAACACCGGGAACACGAACACCGATCCATACAACCCGAAACCGAGTATAAAGGATGTAAACATACCCACCGAAAAGCTCCGGTGCCGCATAATGCTGAAGTTCACAATAGGGTGATCGGTACTCAACTCGCGCCAAATGAATAATAGCGTTCCTAAAACGGCAGTTACTGTTAACACAATGATGTAAGTTTTAGCAAACCAGTCTTCCGACTCACCTTTTTCAAGGATGGTTTGTAAACTGCCTACCGCCAGGGCAAGCAAGCCAATACCCCACCAGTCAATCGGCTTTTTGGTATCCTTGGGCGTTTCATTTATAAACGTGTAGGTAAGGAAAGCAGCAAGCGCGCCTACCGGTAGGTTTACATAAAATATCCAGGGCCATGAGTAGTTTTCGGTTATCCAGCCGCCAATGGTTGGGCCTACTGTTGGGCCTACTACAGCACCTAAACCAAACAAAGCAGTTGCCGTACCAATTTGCTCGCGCGGCCAGGTCTCGATCAGGATGGTTTGCCCTGTTGATATCAAGCCACCACCTGCAATACCCTGCAGAATACGGAATATCACAAGCTCATCAAGCGAGGTTGCATTACCGCAAAGGAACGAGGCTATGGTAAATACAATGATAGATGTAAGGAAGTAATTTTTACGGCCAAAGCGCCCGCCCAACCAGCCCGACATGGGCAGGATAATAACGTTTGCCACGGCATAACCTGTAACCACCCAGGCTATATCTTCAAGGGTGGCACCCAGGTTACCTTGTATGTGCGGGATAGCCACGTTCACGATAGTCGTGTCGATCAGCTCCAGGAGCGACGCCATGATTACCGTGATGGTAATTATCCACTTTTTAAAGCCTGTTTCAGCCATGATTTTTTTATTTAGTAATTACCGAAACATTTACGCTCATACCAGGGCGTAGTTTCGCGATATCTTCTTTGCTACCTGTAATTTTTATTTTAACAGGAATACGTTGTACTACTTTCACAAAGTTACCGGTAGCGTTATCTGGTGGCAGTAATGAGAATTTCGCGCCGGTTGCAGGCGAAAAGTTATAAACCGTACCCTCAATTTTCATATCAGGATAAGCGTCAACATCCACGTCAACCTTAAGTCCGTTCTTTATCTTATCCAACTGGGTCTCTTTAAAGTTGGCAGTGATGTAAATGCTGTTATCATTCACAACCGAGAAAAGTGTTTGCCCAGCCTGTACCAACTGACCAACCTGCACATTCTTTTTAGATGCCAAGCCACTTGCAGGCGATTTAATGTTGCTGTATGATAGCTGCAGCTTTGCATAGTCAATATCAACCTGGCGTTGGTTTACACCGGTGTTTGTTACCTTTAACTGGCTGCGGCTTGTTGCTACTTGTTGTAAAGCTGCTTTGTATTGATCTTGCGCTGCAGTGTAGTTGGCCTGCGCAACTTCCAAATCGGCCTTTGCCTGGTCAAACGCTTGGCGGGTAACAGATCCATCCTGCACAAGGTTAGCATAACGAGCATAATCTTTACGTACTTTATCCAAACGGGCTTTTGCTGATGCAACTTCCGCCTTAGCGCTTGATGAGTTAGCAGCTGTTGTAGAAATTTGTGATTGGCCTACGTTAATACCTGCACTTGCACCAACCTGTGCCGCCTGGGCCTGTTCAAGGCGTATCTTTAAGTCATGATCGTCAATCTTAACCAATAACTGGTCTTTATTGACATGGGTATTCTCCTCAAAAAAGATCGAGTCTACATAACCGCCAACGCGTGCTACCACCGGGCTTATATCGCCATCAATCTGCGCATCATCCGTATCAACGTGATGGCTAAAGTATATATATTCCTTAATACCAAATATTATCCCGCCAATCAAGATCACTCCTAATATAATCGGGAGTACTTTGCTTTTCTTTTTTGGGGCTTCGTTTTCTTGCTGTGCCATTGCTTTATATAATTGTAATTATTTGTTAAGTTTTCCTGTTGATTTTAATAGGGTATAATATGCGAGTCCTGCATCTGCTTTTGCCAGCTCAAGGTTAATTTCGGCCTGGTAAAGCAAGGTTTGTGCATCGGCACGGTCTGTAGCGGTTGATATATTGCTGCGGTATTTATTTTCCAGGATACGGTTGTTCTCGTTGGCCTGGTTAATTGAAGTTTGCAGCAGGTTAATCCTGTTTACAGCTGCCTTGTAATTTTGGTAGCTTTGGTTAACTTCGTTTTTAATATTATCAACCGTTATACCTTTGTTTATGGTTACCTCCTCACGCTGTAAACGTGCCTCTGTTACTTTGTTCTTGTTGGTCCAAAGGTTACCAAAGTTCCAGCCAAGGGTAAGGCCTAATGATATTGGCGTAATGTAATTACCAGTTTTTGGTATTGGGTTGCCAGATATGCCCACGTAGTAAGCGCTACCTGCAAATGCCAATGTTGGCGACAGGTTAGCTTTAATGCTTTTAATATTAGTTTCGGCAACCTCACCACGTAAATCAAGCGATTTTAATTCCGGGCGATGAGCTGCAGCCGAATCCAGGTAAGCAGCCAATGGCTCAAGCGTAGGTATCACTTCATTAATCTGGGCAATATTAAGCTCGGTACTCTCGGGCAGGCCCAGCAAAATGTTCATGTTGTAGTTGATGATCTTGCGGTTGCTTTCCAGGTCGATACCGTTAAGCTCGATGTTTGAGCGTTGCAGTTGAAAACGCAACACGTCATTTTTGGTAACCAAACCCTGGTCAAAAAAGCGTTGCGATTGTTTTATTTGTACATCAATAGTGGCAAGGTTTTGCTCAACCACCTTTTTGCTTTGTAAAACTTTATAAAGGTTATAGTAAGCATTGATGATGTTAAAGGTGATCTGGTCTTTATCGCTTATAGCATCCATTCGGGCAACCTGCGTAAGCAAGTTGGTCGATTCGCGGGCGTAACGCAATTTACCACCTTCAAAAATCGGCTGGGTTATAGATAGTGTGCCTAAGTAAGCATTGGCGCTTGTTGGCAGGTTAATGCTTTCCTGGCCAAGCCTAAGCTCGTTGGCGGGAATCTGAGCGCGGTTGTAGCCAAAACTGGCGCTGGCTGTAGGCAACGAGCGGTCTTTAGCTTGCTCGTAGCGTGATACCGCCTGATCAATTTTTGATTGTGAAAGTTTTAACACCTTACTGTTATCGAGGCCAAGTTGTATGGCTTCTTGCAGGGTAAGCGTTTTTTCCTGGGCCGATGCAGGGTGAGCTGTAAATAGCAGTGCCATTAAAAGCATGGCAAAACTACCCGTCACCCTAACAGCTTTACTGTTTAGGTAAGTTTTCAAGGGGCTATTAATTATTGTTGTCATTTTCTGGTTGTAGATAAGCTTTTAAAAGTTTTTTCAGATAGGTTTTTAAGCGCGGTTTAAGTAGTTCGTCCTGGTTTTTCCTATCCATTACATCATAACCTATTACACGGCTCGATATATGGTGCGTGTTAACCATATAGTTTTTTGTGCCAAACAGTGTAGCCGTTAATAAAGCTTCGTCAACGTCATTGTTAAACTGGCCGCTTGCTATACCTTCTGCTATAATTTGTTGAAAAACAGCTACATTTTTCATGATGATATCCGTAATCTTATCGGTGAGGTCTGTTTTTTTTGACTTGGAAATTTCGCGGTTAAGCATTACATGAAAACAGTTGTTGTTAATCACACGGTCAACATAACTTTCCACATATTTATTCAGCTTTTCCCACGAGTCTTTACTTTCATCAGCACCTATACCTAATAAGGTAGACTGGAAAGATGCAATCCTGCGTTCAAAAATGGCCAGGAAAACACCTTCTTTCGATCCAAAGTAATAGTTGAGCATGGCCATGTTTACACCCGCTTCTCCGGATATTACACGGGTTGATGCGCCATCATATCCCAACTCAGCAAAAACTTTTTCAGCCACGTCAAGGATATGGTCTTTCTTATCAGTTTTTTCTTTTTCCATTGCTTTTTGTCGGGCACAAAGTTAATCAAACGATTGATTAGAAAAACAGCTTATTGTTATTGGATTGTCATACTATTGACGATATCTAAAAAATGGTCAGACAAAGTGAGTTTAGCTAACACATTTAAATGATAATGACCATTTTATTACTTGGTGTATATTGTACAAATACATCATAGCGATATATTTGTTTCATGAAGCGTATACTGCCCCTGCTACTTTTTTTATTTGCAGCAGCAAAAACACTATTTGCACAAACAGCGCCCCCCGCCGATTTAGCTACCATTCGTCAGAATTTAAAGAAATTGGACGTGTTGGGTAGTGTACTTTACATCGCCGCCCACCCTGACGATGAGAACACCCGCCTGCTGGCCTACCTTGCGCAGGAGAAACATTACCGCACCGGGTACCTGTCATTAACACGTGGCGACGGTGGGCAGAACCTGATAGGTAAAGAGCAAAGCGAATTGCTTGGGCTGATACGTACACAAGAGCTTTTAGCGGCCCGAAGGGTAGACGGCGCCGAACAATTTTTTAGCCGTGCAAATGATTTTGGTTTCAGTAAAAACCCGGAAGAAACCTTAAAATTTTGGGATAAGGATAAAGTATTGGGCGATATGGTCTGGGTTATCCGAAAGTTTAGGCCCGATGTGATGATTTGCCGTTTCCCTACAACGGGCGAGGGCGGCCACGGTAACCACACCGCATCGGCCATTTTAGCGCAGGAAGCATTTAGCGCCGCCGCCGACCCAAAACGCTACCCGGAACAATTACAATATGTAAAAGTATGGCAGGCCAAAAGGTTATTGTGGAACACATTTAACTTTGGCTCGGTTAATGCCATCTCGGCAGATCAGTTTAAACTTAATATTGGCACATACAACCCAACCCTGGGCAAAGGCTACGGCGAAATTGCTGCCGAGAGTCGCAGCAATCATAAATCGCAGGGCTTTGGCTCGGCCAGGCAACGTGGCGATGCGTTCGAATACTTCAAGACCATTTTAGGTGAGGCACCCAAAACGGATTTAATGGATGGTGTAAACACAACCTGGAGCCGTATACCTGTTGGCGCGGCTATAGGCACACAGGTAGCTGCCATAACCAAAGCATTTAACAGCGATGCCCCTGAGGCTTCGGTACCTGCACTTGTTGATTTACTTGGCAAGGTTGACCAAACCATAGGCACCGATAAAGCCATGCAAACCGTACGCGTTGGCGAAGTAGCCGTTGCCGACTACGACTATTGGCATCAGCAGAAAACAAAAGAATTAAAAGACCTGATCGCTGCTTGTGCAGGATTATGGTTCGAAGCCTACGCCGATCAGCCGAGTTATGCAGTGGGTAATTCTATGAACATTAAAGCGCAAGCAATAAAATTTGCTAACATTCCAGTAGCGCTAAATAGTATAGATATAGGCAGTGAAAAACAGGACATCGCAACAAGCAGTTTGCAAATAGGCCAATTACAAACTAACAATATTACTATACCTGCGCAAAAGGTTTCCAACCCATATTGGCTCGAGGCACCTCATGGTATAGGCTCCTACAGCATAGCCGACGAGTTTAAAATCGGCAATCCCGAAAATCCGGATGCGCCTGCTGTAATTTATCATTTTAAGATAAACGGTATAGCAATTAATTACACCCGTAACGTTGTGTTTAAATACGTTGACCCGGCCCGTGGCGAGATATATCAGCCATTGGTTATTGCCCCTGCGGTTACAGCTAATATTGCTGAGAAAACTTACGTATATAACTCTACTGAACCACAAACGGTACAGGTAAAACTTAAAAGCTACACCAACGCCAGCGGCAGCATCAGCCTTAAACCTGTTAGCGGCTGGAAAATAAGCCCGGAAAAGATCGATTTTAGTGATAAACAAAAAGGCGACGAGTGGATAGTAAATTTTTCGGTATCGCCGGTTGACAATAAATCAAACACCAATGTGCTGGAAGCGGTGGTTACAGCAAACGGGGAGCAATCATCATTAGGGGTGCTTAATATCAAGTATGAGCATATCCCTAACATCACTCTGTTCCCGCCGGCACAGGCAAAATTGGTAAATATCGACCTTAAAACCGCCGGTAAAAAGATAGGTTATATCCAGGGTGCCGGAGATCTGATACCGGAATCGTTGAGGGAAGTAGGATACGATGTGCATCCGCTAAGCGAAAATGAAATCATCAATACCGACCTTAGCGGTTACGACGCTATTATTGTTGGTGTGCGCGCATACAATGTGAACGAACGCCTTGCTTATGAGCAGCCGAAACTGTTGGACTATGTAAAAAATGGCGGTAACCTGGTTGTACAATACAACAACCCAAGCGGCCTGGTAACGCAGCAATTAGGTCCGTATCCGTTTCGGCCGGTTAATGAGCGCGTTACCGATGAAACAGCAGCCGTAAAAATTACTGATGCCCAAAACCCGTTATTAAATTATCCAAACAAAATTACCCAGGACGACTTTAAAGGTTGGGTGCAGGAGCGTGGCCTTTACTTTGTAACCGGTATCGAACCTAAGTATAGCACACCACTTGAGATGAACGACCCCGGCGAAAGCGCTAAGAATGGTTCATTGATAGTTGCCGATTATGGGAAGGGCAGATACGTGTATACGTCGCTGGCATTTTTTCGCCAGTTGCCTGCCGGTGTGCCGGGTGCATACCGCTTGTTTATTAATTTGATAAGCAAACCCAAAAAACAGTAATTGAATTAGGCACCAACGGTTTATTAATATAAATTTGCAACGGAATATATAATATATAAAGATATGTCACACCATCACCATCCACACCAAAAAGAGCAAAAAAGCTATGATTACATATTTTACCTGGTAGCAATGATAAGCGGCCTTTTTGTAGGTGCCATTGTTGAAAGAGGCTTCATATGGATACCAGTAGGCGGTGTTTTTGGTTTACTTACAGCAGCGCTATTCATCAAATTTTTGGTGCGTGGCCGTGAGGAAGTCTAACCAGGACAGCCTCCCCGCTTTTTTTAAGAACTGGAACCAGTTTTACATCCTTGTGGTTGTATGGCTGGTTTTTTTAATTTTTATATTTTGGCTCATTACAAAATTTTTTGAATGAGTTTAACCGACTGGATAGTTTTAGCTTTTACGCTGCTGGCCATTGTGGCCTACGGCGTTTATAAAAGCGGGCGCAGCAAAAACATTGATCAGTTTACGGGCAGCCGCTCGTTACCCTGGTACCATGTGGGCCTGTCGGTTATGGCTACCCAGGCCAGTGCTATTACCTTCCTGTCGGCACCAGGGCAGGCCTATAGCGACGGGATGCGTTTTGTACAGTTTTACTTTGGGCTGCCACTGGCCATGATTGTGCTATGCACAACCTTTGTCCCCATTTTTCACAGGCTAAAGGTTTATACCGCTTACGAGTATCTGGAACAGCGTTTCGACTTAAAGACACGCGTTCTTACTTCGTTATTGTTCCTTGTTCAGCGCGGCCTTTCAACGGGGATAACCATTTACGCGCCATCTGTTATCCTTTCGGGTATATTGCATATTGATATTACTTACACTACGCTTTTTATTGGTGGGCTGGTGCTTTTTTATACCGTTTACGGGGGCAGCAGAGCCGTATCCTACACGCAACTGCTACAAATGAGCATCATTTTTTTAGGCATGTTTGCCGCGGGTGCATTTGTGGTTGCACTGCTGCCAAAGGATGTCGGCTTTATAGATTCCGTGAAACTTGCAGGCAACATGGGGCGCATGAACGTAATCGACTGGAAGTTTGATGCGAGCAATCGTTACAATATCTGGAGCGGAATTATTGGCGGTTTCTTTTTGCAGCTAGCCTATTTTGGTACAGATCAAAGCCAGGTTGGCCGATATCTAACCGGTAGCAGCGAAGGCCAAAGCCGCCTAGGCCTCATCATGAACGGGTTGCTAAAAATACCCATGCAGTTTTTGATATTGCTGGTGGGTGTGCTGGTGTTCAGCTTTTACCAGTTTAATCGCCCGCCGGTATTTTTTAACAGCTATGAGGTAAGCCAGGTTAAGCAAAGCCCTTATGGAGCTGAATACAACAGGATAGAAACTGAGTACAATACCGCTTTCGAGCAAAAAAAGGCAAAGGCCCAGATGCTTATCAAGGCCATAGACGAAGGAAGTGAGCAGGCGATATCATCCGCTAAAATCGACCTGAACAAATCAAAAGCGCAAACAGATACACTACGAAAACAGGCCGTTGCCCTCATCAAAAAAAATAATGATAAAGCTAATGCCGATGATACCAACTACATCTTTCTAAGCTTCGTAACCCAATACTTACCCAAAGGATTAATAGGGCTACTTATTGCCATCATCTTCCTCGCATCCATGGGGTCGACAGCAAGCGCACTCAATTCGCTGGCATCAACAAGTGTTATCGATATTTATAAAAGGATGATCAATAAAGAGGCATCTGATGAGGAATATGTAACTGCATCACGCTGGTTAACCGTTTTTTGGGGATTGGTATGTATTGGCATGGCACTTTATGCCAGCAAAATAGGCAACCTGTTAGAAGCCGTTAATCAATTAGGGTCATACATTTATGGCACTATGCTCGGCGTTTTTATGGTAGCATTTTTCTTAAAAAGAATAAGCGGAACAGCGATTTTCATCGCCGCTATCATAACAGAAGCTATAGTGTGCCTGTGCGGTTATTTTGATGTAGTGGCCTACCTTTGGTTCAATGCGATAGGTTGTATAGGGGTGGTGCTTATAGCAGTTATTTTAAATACCTTTGTTAAGCCCGGCAGCAAGCCGGTATCTACTGCACACAAATAAGAAGTACTTTACTAATAAAAAGGGCACAAGGAAATAATCCCTGCGCCCCATATAGTTGATTAAGTGTGTGTGTGTGCAATTACATTTTTGGCAGTGCCTTAACATATTTAGTAGTGCGCGCATCTTTGATAACGCCTTTCCAATTTAAGCCGTAGCCAAAATCATAAACGTGACCCTCGCTATCAGTGTAGCATTTCATATCATGCGGAACGTCTTCGTATTGGGCTTCAACCGTTTTCATATTAACAGGCATCTGTAATGGCAATAAGGCCGATGGCTCTGCTTTACCGGTTAAAATATCCAGGCTGGCCTGGCCTTGTACGCCGAAGTCACCTATTATTGCGCTGGCCTGCTTTTCAAACTCGGCCATTACCATAGGGTTATTGATGTTTATTGATACAATAACCGGCCTGCCTTTCATTTTTGCATAGGTATCATTTACCATGGCCAGATCTGTTACATTAGTTGATGTTTCAGTTTTATCTTTATAACTGCGGTTGGTAAATTTCTCAAGCGGGTCGCCACCGGCAATGCTGGTAGCGCGGGCAGTTTCGGCTTTGTAGGCGCCGTATTGTAATGACACGGGCAGGTAGCCATTACCGCCGTTCTTGGCGTCTTCCTCGTTATATCCGCCATGTCCAATAGGGCTTTCTATAAATACAAGCGCATAGTCGGCCTCGTCAGGGTTCTCGGTTACTTTGAAATATTTTTTAACGATATCCATATTAACCGGGTACTCCGTTTTTTCGGGGTGAGGAATGCCTAAAAAGTTTTTGCCTGCAGGCGTAAATTTCTTCGGCACATAAACAGTTTTACCTGCTTGTAAAGGCAACACACCACCTTTGTTCTTCAGCATCACGATGGATTTAAGCTGCGCCTGGTAGCCTGCATCCATAAACTCTGGTTTGCCTACAGTGCTTTTGGTTACTTGCGGGTCCAGGTAAGGGTTTTCAAATAAGCCGGTGCGGAACACATTGCGCAGTAAGCGGAGGGCCGACTGCTCAAATCTTGCACGCATAAATTTTTCGCCGTGCTCTTTAACGCCCATTTGGTAAGCTTCTAAAACAGGCTTCATATCGTTATTACCGCCAAACTGGTCAACCCCGGCCATTAGTATTTTATAGTGACGCTGCGCGACGGTCAGCTTTTCAACGCCCCATGATTTACCTGAGAGGAAGCTGTTTACAACTGTTTCGTCACCTGTAACAAGCCAATCGGTACATACCACGCCATCGTATTTGTATTTATTACGCAGCAAGTCGGTTATAATATATTTATTGTAGTTGTTGGCTACATTCTCGTGGTTCTTTTTATCCTGATTATAGCTGATTGTGTAATATGGCATTACAGCTGAAGCCATACCCGTTTTGCCATTCAGTTTAAACGCGCCCTGTGTAAAGGGTATCAGGTGCTGATCGAAGTTGTTACCGGGGTAAACGGCATATTTGCCAAAACCATAATGCGCATCGCGCCCGCCTTCGCCGGCGCCGCCGCCCGGCCAGTGTTTAACCATTGCATTTACGCTTACGTAACCCCAGCCATTGGCAATTTCATTATTTCCGGTTGACGTTTGGAAGCCATCTACATACGCCCTTGCCATATCAGCCGCCAGCTGCGGATTTTCACCAAATGTACCGCTGAAGCGGTTCCAACGCGGGTCGGTAGCAATATCAACCTGTGGCGATAGGGCGGTTGCAATACCCAAGGCCCGGTATTCCTGGCCCGCTATTTTACCAAAGTTTAAGGTAACAGATGGGTCGAACGTTGCTGCCAAACCCAACGAACCCGGCCACATAGATATAGCGCCACCGGCCCCTGCGTTAAACTCCGCATTGGCAACCGTGCCATGGCGTGGGTCCGAACTGTTATTGGCCGGTATGCCAAGGCCCAAACTTTCCACGTAAGCTTGTGCATTATTGTTCCACTTTGCAGCAACTTCAGGGCTTTGCACTGATGTTATAAGCACATGCCGTACATTGTCATCTTTCAAGAAGGCCTTTTGTTGGTCAGACAGGTCATACGCGGCAGCACCGCTTTCAGTAAAAGATTTGCCATTGTAGAGGCCCGCAAACGGACCTACCGGCATAGTTGGTATCATTTGGTGGCGGCTGTAAAGCATTAAACCGGCAATTTGCTCAACGCTCATTTGGCTGGCCAAATCCCTGGCGCGCACGTCAACAGGCAGGCGCCAGTCTTCGTACTTATCCAGTTTGCCGTTTTTGTTCAGGTCTTTAAAAGCCTTGCCGTCAACCGTCAGTATTTTAACTCCCGATTTTGACGAATAACCCAATTTTTGGCCACCGGTATTGTTTATAAAAACAACATCGCCAACCCGGTTTTCGGTAAACTGGCTCTGCGCCAAAGCAACCGAAGGCAATAGCGCCATCAGCATTAAATATTTTTTCATAATAATTTTTAGGTGCAAGCGCTGGTTGCGCTTAATTAATTGGTTTATAACACTGTTAACATCTTTGTGTCAATAATACACAATGCTAAATATTATTATTTTAATTAGCAAGTTTTTAAGACGATACATCTTTTTATTTTTTCAGTTTGCAAAAAAGCAGCAACGTTTAGCGTTCTGATAGTACATTTACACCAAACATTTGCTATGCTATCAGAAAAATTAAAAGAGGCCACTAAAACCAATCATCAAATACTTGAGAAAGCATTGGTTGGAAAGCTTAAGGCCGTACGCTCGGCTGCACAATATGCCGATCTGCTAAAGCTTTTTTACGGATACTTTGGCGGGCTGGAAATGAATATCAATAAGGTTATCGACCCTAACCTGCTGCCCGATAATGCCGAACGGCGCAAAACCCAGGCTATAGCCGATGACCTGCAAGCGCTTGGTGCAGGTATTCCTGCCAAAGCAGATGGTGATGCTTTGCCTGCTATAAATAATCATTTGGAAGCGTTGGGTGCTTTGTATGTAATTGAAGGCTCTACCTTGGGCGGAAAGATCATCAGTAAAATGATGCAGCAACAACTAAATATTGGCCCGGATGCTCTGAGTTTTTTTGCCAGCTATGGCGACGATACCGAACGCATGTGGAACATATTTAAAGATGCGCTTGACCATCAGGCAAAAAACCCCGAGCAGGAAGCAGTAGTAATTGCAGCCGCCAACCAAACCTTCCTTAAATTTGGAGAATGGTTTAATAAAAACCAGTAATAACTGCCATTGCAAAAAACAGGGAGATATGATACATTGCGGTAACGTAATAATCGGATTATCATATCTCTCTAAACATTTGCAATGCCTGCCGCCCCCATCCACACATCTAACAAAGTACGACTATTAAGCCTTGACGTTTTTCGTGGGCTTACTATAGCCGCCATGACGCTTGTAAACAACCCCGGCGACTGGGGCCACATTTACACCCCGCTCGAACACTCGGAGTGGAACGGCTGCACCCCTACCGATTTAATATTCCCTTTTTTCCTGTTCATGGTAGGCGTGTCCATTGTATATGCCATGGAAAGTAAAAAGACAAATGGCGCAAACCAGGGCAGCATAATTTTGACTGCTTTAAGGCGCACCATTATCCTAATGCTGATAACCTGGGCCACACAATTACTGTTACGATGGAATTTTGACTTAGCCCACTTACGCCTGCCGGGTGTATTGCCCCGCATAGCACTGGTATATTTTATTTGCACCGTACTTTACCTAAAAACATCTGAGCAAACACGCGACTGGGTGTTTGCTGCTGCATTGATAGGCTATTATTTGTTAATGACCTTTGTACCTGTACCCGGCGTAGGCTATGCCAACCTTGAGCCCGAAACAAACCTGGGCGCATGGATAGACCGCACCATTTTAACGCCAGACCATCTTTGGAAATCATCGCGAACCTGGGACCCTGAAGGCCTGCTGGGTACACTGCCTGCCTTGGGTACCGGACTCTTTGGTATGCGGGTAGGTACATGGCTAAAACGCAAAGACCGGGATGAAAGCGTAAAAGTA
Organism: Mucilaginibacter pallidiroseus; assembly: GCF_007846085.1. Lineage (GTDB taxonomy): Bacteria > Bacteroidota > Bacteroidia > Sphingobacteriales > Sphingobacteriaceae > Mucilaginibacter > Mucilaginibacter pallidiroseus. Next base: position 460,764 of record NZ_VOEJ01000003.1, on the reverse strand, counting down.
AGCTGGATGTTTACCTATGGTATTATTGCCGTAATAATAGCATTGTTTTGGGACTTGTTTTTCCCTATAAATAAGGCGCTCTGGACAAGCTCTTTCGTTTTATATACCGGCGGCCTGGCTACTATTGGCCTGGCCATTTGCTATTGGCTTATTGATGTGCAGGGCAAAAAACGCTTTACCTATCCTTTTGTGGTTTTTGGGGCAAATGCTATAACAGCCTACGTCCTGTCGGGCATTATGCCGCACTACCTGTATATGATAAAAATAGGCGGTAAAAACTTTTACCAGCTTTTGTTCGAACCATACTTTTCGCCGGTAAATGCTTCGCTGGTTGCTGCAATTTTTATTGTGATATTGTTATGGCTCATAATGTGGGTGTTGTATCTTAGGAAGATTTTTATCAAGATCTGATTTTATGAAGCTCAAATACTTTTTTGCTGCGGCGGCTATGTTTTTATGTGTATCGGTAAAGGCGCAAAACATAACCCCCTCGCATCTTAAAGCTGCCGACGATTTACTTACAGCCGCCCGTGCAGATACGCTTTACAAACAAAACATGGCCACTATGCTTAACCAGGCCAGTGGCCGCATCCCGGAAGCACAACGCGCAAAATTTGTTACCGTGATGAACGCATTTATGGCAAAATACATCAGCTGGGAGTTGCTTAAAGATCAAATGGCCGTTTTGTATGCCAAAGAGTTTACCGAAAAAGAACTTAAAGACCTTACCGCTTTCTACAACACGCCGCTTGGCAAAAAACTAAACAGCAAGCAACCCATACTGCTGCAAAAGGGCGCAGAGATGGGCCAGCTGGCCGTGCAAAGCCACCAATCGGAACTGGAGAAAATGATGCAGGATGCATTTAAAGAGCAATAACGTAATTTATAACTAATAAATTCGTTTATTGCATTGATTATATTTTACCCTAATTAATTTATGAACTTTAACAGGAATATTTCTGTAACCGCCCTGGCATTGCTTACCGTGGCGGGAAGCGCATTTGCGCAGGTAAAACGGAAACCTACCCCATCACCCAAATCAAAACCTGTTTCTGCACAGGCGGCTGTTACTACCGGTACTGTATTGCCAATGGACAAAGATGTGCTGATTGGTAAACTACCCAATGGGCTTACTTATTACATACGCCATAACGAGCAGCCAAAAAACCGCGCCGAACTCTACCTGGTAAATAAAGTTGGATCATTGCTGGAAACCGATGCCCAACAAGGTCTTGCTCACTTTACCGAGCATATGGCATTTAATGGAACTAAAGATTATCCTAAAAATGCTTTGGTTAACTTTCTTCAGCGCTCGGGCGTACGTTTTGGGGCAGATTTAAATGCCTATACATCTTTTGATGAAACGGTTTACCAACTGCCTGTTCCAACAGATAGCGCCGCCGTTTTTGCAAAAGGCTTTAATATTTTGGCTAACTGGGCAGGCTACGTAACGTTTGACCAAGCCGAAATTGACAAGGAGCGTGGTGTAGTGCTTGAAGAAGAGCGCCTGCGTGGCCGTAATGCCCAGGAACGCCTTAGCCAGCAAACACTGCCTGTATTACTCAATAACTCGCGCTATGCTTCGCGCCTGCCTATAGGCAAGGAAGCTGTTATTAAAAACTTTGATGCGGCTACTATAAAAAGCTTTTACCAAGACTGGTATCGCCCTAACCTGCAGGCAGTAATTGCCGTTGGCGATTTTGATGTAAAACAGGTTGAGCAGTTGATAAAGGATAATTTTAGCAAGCTGCAAAACCCGGCCGCGCCTAAACCGCGTGCTGATTATGACGTGCCGCCTGCACCGGGTACTGTTGTGAAGATAGCTACTGATAAGGAGTTCCCTTATACAATGGCGCAAATTGTTGTTAAGCACCCGCAAACGGTAGTGAAAACAACCACTGGGTTTATGACACAAATGCGCATTAACCTGCTCAACTACATGATAGGCGAACGTTTAAATGAGTTGCGCCAAAAGCCCGAGCCGCCGTTTTTGTACGGAAAATCATCATACGGTAGTTTTGTAGGCAAGCAGGATGCTTTTACAACGGTTGTTATTGCAAAACCGGGTGATCTTGAAAATGCCTTTAAAACCATAGTAGGCGAGACCGAACGCGCCCGCAGGTTCGGCTTTACGTTAACCGAGCTGGAAAGAGCCAAACAGGCAGCTTTGGTACAGGTACAAAACAATTATTACGAGCGCTTTAAAACCAACTCATCCAATTTTGTGCGTGAATACCAAAGGCACTTTTTAGTTGGTGAGGCATCTCCCGGCGCCGATTACGAGTACAAGTTCTATGCAGAAAATATCAACAAGGTATCTGTTGCAGACATGAACGCCCTTGCCGCAAAACTGATAACCGACCAAAACCGGGTTGTACTTATTGAGGGCCCGGACAGCGAGAAAGAAAAACTACCTGCCGAAAAAACGGTAATGGATTGGCTGGCCACTGCAGGCAAGAATGTTACTGCCTATGTAGATAACGTAACCAGCGAGCCGTTGATGGAAAAAGCGCCGGAAGGCACGAAAGTGGTTAGCGAAACAAATAATGATGCTATTGGCACCACTATGTTAACGCTTGGTAATGGGGTTAAAGTAGTACTTAAGCCTACTCAATTTAAAAAAAACCAAATCCTGATAACAGGTTATAGTTTTGGCGGCACATCGCTGGCAAGCGATCAGGACTTTACCTCGGCCAACCTGGCTGCCCCGATAATTGTAAACAGCGGCATTGGTAAAATTAACCAGGGGCAGCTTGATAAGCTCCTTGCCGATAAAAACGTACATGTAACGCCTTACATCAGCGATTTTGCATCGGGCATAAACGCAAGCGCGTCACCGGGCGATTTTGAGACTGCTATGCAGCTGATATACCTTTACTTTACCCAACCGCGTAAAGATGCAGATGTATGGAAGGGTAATATCAACCAAACACGTTCTTTATTGGCCACCCGCGGTCTGGATCCGGGCAGCGTATTTCAGGACACAGTATCGGCGGTAATGAACAATAATAATTTCAGGGCTATGGTTACTACTACCGAGAGACTGAATGCCGCTACGCTTGACAAGGCTTACAGTTTCTACAAAGATCGCTTTGCTGATGCATCAAACTACACCTTTACTTTTACCGGTAACTTTACGGTTGATGAAATAAAACCTTTCCTTGAGGCTTATTTAGGAGCGTTGCCGTCAACAAATAAAAAAGAAACTTTCAAAAATTTGGGTATACACCCAATGGCGGGGGTTATCAACAAAACGGTTAACAAAGGTGTTGGCGAAAAAAGTACTGTGCAAATTGTGTATAGCGGCGAGTACGACTACAACGAGGCCAACAATTTGCAGATGGATGCGCTTGAAGAAGTGCTCAACATAAAACTTACCGAGCGCCTGCGCGAACAGGAGAGCAGTACTTACGCACCCGGAGTTAGGATAAATTACTCTAAAATACCGGAGGCCCGCTACAGCGTTAATATCTACTTTAGCTGTGCACCGGAGAATGTTGATAAGCTTGTTGCTGCAACTATGGATGAGATAAGTAAGCTTAAGCAAACCGGCGCAACAGCTGTTGATATACAAAAGTTTGCTGCCGAGCAGGCACGCTCAACCCAGGTGCAGTTGAAAGAAAATGCATTTTGGTCGGCTTATTTAACAGCAGCTTCGCAAAACGGACAGGATCCGCAGCGCATATTAAACTATGTTCAAAACCTGTCGCAGGTAACGCCGCAAAGCACCAAGGAAACAGCGATAAAATACCTGAGTGGTAAAAACTTGATTAAGCTGATATTGATGCCTGAAAAGGCTGCCCCGACACCAACCAAATAACTAAAAATAAATAAAGCGCCAATCGGCGCTTTATTTTATTTACATGGCTTTAAGATTATTGAAAAAGGGCAGGTAGGTTGCCTTCACATCACGCCCCGGCTCATGTACAGTAATACCACTAATATTCCCCGCACCGTCGACATCAAAAGCTACACCCGCTTTTTTATCGTCATAAAGGGTATACACATTGCCACGATGGCCAAATGTACCAACCTTTACAAGATTGTATTTTTCCATGGCCGGCTTAAGCGGCTGGCCAACGTACAGTGAGTTGTTTATTTTAAACGCAGGCGATGTTACACGTACGTGCTTTAACCGTGCTGCATCATCGTTACCCATATCGCGCGAGAAGTACATTTGCGTAGCGTATTTGGTGGTATCATGATCGGCATACCATATCGCAGTGCTTTTGCCCATAGCGGCATCTCCGGCGTCTGGCTTACCAAGTCGCTTATAAATATTCTCTGATGATTCATTTATGGTTGATTGCCCGAGGCTTGATCCCGGTACAATTAGCTGGGCAAGCGGTATTTTGGCATCTCCGGGCATTTCTGACGTATCTGTTTTACCAAGGGCTTTCAGGCTGTCGGCTTTAATGGCACTGTCAACATGTTGTACGTTAAAGTTTATCGCTTTTCGCTTTTTGCAGGCCATGGCAGATAGTGCCAGTGCCAGTACAATCAAATATTTAGCTTTATTCATTTATATAACAATTTATAACATTAGCGGTTGATTGATTATAACCGCGAACAGGTTATATTGTTAGCAGATAAATGAATAATAAAGGGCCGAAAGTTATACAGGAATGGTACAAGCGTAAGCAGTGGAAACAGTTTCCCTTTCAAAAGGAAATGGAAGCAACCTACCTGGCTGGCTACTCGGGTTTATTAAATGCCCCTACAGGCAGTGGAAAAACTTATGCCCTGTTTCTTCCTTTCCTAGCCGACTATATAAATCGCTATCCCGACACTTATTTGTCCAGGCAAAATAACGGTCTGCTTATGCTATGGATAACCCCGCTACGGGCGCTTACAAATGATATACGCAAGGCCATGCAGGAAGCCTGCGACGAATTGGGCCTGCCATGGCGCGTAATGACCCGTACGGGGGATACATCTGCCGCCGAAAAGGCCGCACTTAAGCGGAAGCTCCCTGAAGTTTTACTTACTACTCCCGAGAGCCTGCACCTTATGCTGGCCCAAAAGGAATATCCTAAAGTATTTAAAAACCTGCAGGTAGTTGTTTGCGATGAATGGCACGAGTTGCTTGGCACCAAACGCGGCGTACAGGTTGAATTAGGACTGAGTAAACTTAAAGTACTCTCGCGTTTGCAGTTATCAGAAAGCAGTGAGCAGTTAGATACCGAAAGCCAAAAACCAAAGGTCAAAAATAAAAAAGCAGCTGAATTAATTCCAGCAAACCAACTGCAGATTGCAAACAACCGTCTGCGCATTTGGGGCATCAGTGCTACCATTGGCAATCTGGAGCAGGCGGCTGAAGTATTATTAGGCAATGATTTCCCGCCTGAGCAGATCAAAATGGTTAGGGCCAATATCCAAAAGCGGCTTGAGATTGAGTCGGTAATTCCACCTAACATTGAAAGCTATTCATGGGCAGGGCACATCGGAGTAAAACTGCTGCCGCAGGTTATGGAACTGGTAGCCAAGAGTAAAACAACGCTTATATTTACCAACACGCGGTCGCAGGCCGAGATCTGGTACCACGCCATTATTGATAATTACCCCGAATATGCAGGCATCATGGCTATGCACCATGGCTCGCTTGATAATGAGCTACGTAACTGGGTAGAAGCTGCCCTGCATGCCGAAGCGCTCAAGGTAGTGGTTTGTACCTCAAGCCTGGATCTTGGTGTAGATTTTCGCCCGGTTGATACCGTTGTACAGGTGGGCAGCCCAAAAGGAGTAGCGCGTTTTATGCAGCGTGCGGGGCGTAGCGGGCACCATCCAGGTGCTATATCAAAGGCATACTATGTACCTACACACTCACTGGAACTTTTAGAAGGTGCCGCGCTTAAGCAGGCCATACAAAACGGCATCTTTGAAAGCCGCGACCCTATGTTGCTTACCTTTGATGTGCTTATACAGTACATGGTTACGCTGGCTGTGTCTGACGGGTTTACGGCCGACGAGTTATTTAAGGAAATTAAATCAACTTTTGCCTTTGCCGATTTGCGTCGCGAAGAATACAACCAACTACTCGATTTTATAGTGAGCGGCGGCAAAACCCTTGCCCAATACGACGAGTTTTTAAAGGTTGAATTGGAGAACGGCGTTTTTAAAGTAAACAACCGACGGGTGGCCATGCGCCACAGGTTGAGCATTGGCACCATAACAAGCGAACTGAGCATCCGTGTGAGTTGGCTTAGCGGGGGCAGCCTGGGCACGCTTGAAGAAGGTTTTATCAGCAAGCTTAAACCTGGTAATACCTTTTGGTTTGCCGGCCGCAGCCTCGAGTTTGTGAAAATAAAAGACATGACGGCCTACGTTAAAAAATCAAAGGCTACCAAAGGACTTATTCCAAGCTGGGCCGGCGGGCGCATGCCGCTGTCGTCGCAGCTATCGGCAGTGTTCAGGGAAAAGCTTGATGAGGTAGCGCATGGCATAGAGCGGGATATCGAAGTAAAATCCCTAAAACCGTTGTTTGATTTGCAGGCAAAGCTATCGCACCTGCCACAGAGCCATGAGTTTTTGATTGAATCATTTAAATCAAAAGAAGGTCATCATCTGCTTTTTTACCCTTTCGAGGGCAGGTTGGTTCACGAGGGGATGGCGTCGCTACTGGCGTACCGTATTGCAAAAATAAAGCCGGCAAGCTTTTCAATCGCCATGAATGATTATGGCTTTGAGCTGCTGGCCGACGAAGATATACCTATTGAAGAAGCGCTGGAAGATGTTGCCTTTTTCTCCATCGATAACCTGATAGCCGATATCCAAAGCAGCCTCAACGCCAATGAAATGGCACGCAGACGTTTCAGGGATATTGCGCATATTGGCGGTTTGGTGTTTACAGGCTACCCTGGAGCACAGGTTAAAAACAAGCACTTGCAGGCATCAACCTCATTATTGTTCGAGGTATTTAACGAGTATGAACCGGATAACCTGCTGGTGAGGCAGGCTTATAATGAGGCCCTCGCTTTTCAGTTAGAAGAATTCAGGTTGCGGATGGCCCTTCAGCGCATACAAACGCAAAGCATTGTTTTAAAAACTATTGAGCGCCCTACGCCTTTTGCCTTCCCAATAATGGTTGACAGCCTCGGCCGCGAACGCCTCACAACCGAAACCATGGAAGAGCGCATAGCCCGCATGGCCAGAAACTACAGCGTTGATGACGACAATTTACCGGCCGAAAAAAGAAGCAGTAAACGCAAGCCGGGTATAACCCGCAAAAAAGGGTTTTAGCACTGTGGTGTGCCCATAAAAACAAAACTGTTACCTTTGTAATTGTATGACGATGAGTGCGGGCACCCCTTTTAATTTCTTAGATCAGGATCTTTTACTATTACCACAAAAGGCCATTTACTGGCATCAGCAAAATGCTTTAATTTTAACCGACGTACATTTTGGCAAGGTTGGGCATTTCCGGAAGGCGGGCATAGCCATTCCGCGTAACATGGAGCAAGATGATCTGGCCATGCTGTCTGACCTGGTTTATGAGCATAAGCCGGAGAAGCTTATTTTTCTGGGCGACCTTTTCCATAGCGATATGAATAATGACTGGGATTGGTTTGTGCTTTGGCGCAGCCAGTTTCCGCAGCTTGAAATTATTCTGATAAAAGGCAACCATGACATTATTGCTGATGAGCATTACACCACGTTAGGTGTAATACTTTATAAAAAGCTGGTGATGGGCCCTTTTGTAATGCTGCACCACCCGCTTGCAGATACCACCCAGGCACATGCCGAAGGCTACGTTTTATGCGGCCATATACACCCTGGTGTGCACATGGTGGGGCGGGGCAGGCAAAGCATTACGCTGCCCTGCTTTGCGTTTGCACAAAATCAGGCTATACTGCCATCATTCGGAAGATTTACAGGGCGGGTAGCCATAGTAAGCCGCAAAACTGATCATGTATTTGGCGTACTTAAAGACAGGGTTATTGCAATAGCTTAGCGATGCTTTTGCAGGTATTCGTGCACATCACCATCAACATCTATTAAATCGGCATCGGCTTTAATAATGCGCCATTTATAATCAACCAAAAAGTATGCAGGCAATTTGGTTATATTCCATTTGGTAACATTTGGCGATGCATCTCCTTTAAGATCCGAGATCTGCAGCCAGCTTAAATGATCCTGATCAATGGTCTTCTTCCATTCATCGGCATCAGTATCGAGTGAGACGCTCAGGATACCAAATTTAGGTTTATCTGCATCTGTAAGTATCAAACCGTTCACCATTTTGGCATGGTTAATAGCACTTACCTGGTGGCTTGATTTCCAAAACTCAATCAGCGTAACTTTATTTTTCAGCATGCTGCGGTTAAATGCTTTACCATCAGGAGTATTGCCTACCAAAGCAGGGGCCGGTGAACTACCAAGCGTGTGCAGCATGGCGTTTAGCTTGTTGCTTATTTTAATACCATCGTCACTTTCTCTTATGTTCTGCGGAAGCTTCGCAAATACTGCATTGTAAGCGGCCGGGCTTTCAAAATAGGCCTGCTGCACCATAATGTGCGCGCCTATTTCGTTCTGCGGGTTTTTGGTTACGTATGCTTTAAGTGTTTCAAGTTCTTTCTTCCTGCGTTCTTCTTGCAGCTTTTGGGTTTGCGTGTATAGCATTGCCCTTTCTTTTTTAGGCATAGTCGCCACCTTTGGAGTAGCCAATACAGCCTTAGCTGAGTCGATACTTTTATCAAGCACAGCAGTGGCATTGCCCAGCATTTTGTAATACCCCGATAATTGGTTTTGTGTCGATGAAGATGTTTTTATTTCGGGGTAGGTAGTAAGTCTTGGGGTATTTAAATCAACCTTATAAGCTGCCTGTTCAAGGTAAACGTCATAAGTTGCCTTTTGGTCAGCAGGCTTATTGTTATCAATTACGGTTATGGTGTAATATGCAGGTGCAGGCAAGCTTTTGTTTAAACTCATTTGCCCGTTTTTTATAGGCTGCGTTTCAACCACCTCATTGTATTGTTTAATGATGACCAGGCCATTGGTAATGCCAGGCGCGTTAACAGTGAGTTGTAATGATGGTGATGTTTTTGTGTTACATGCTGCCAGTAACACAAGCGCTATAAAAGCAAAATAATATTTCATTGTAATGGTTTAGTATATAAGCAAATGTAGCGTTTAACAGTGTTTAAAGCATACAAATTCCGCATTCAAGCAAACAAAATTCGGTTTTTTTAGTTGTAGGTGTAAGCTGTAAAGCCCAAGGCAAATTGTGTAAAACAAGCCCGTATGTGTATAACTATAAGGTTTACACATTGATAAACAGGTATATAATTGTTATATTTGAGATAATGAACGAAGAACTTAAGAAAACCAGGTACTCTGAGCAGGAACTGGAAGAATTTAAAGACCTAATCCTTAAAAAGATCGCTGTAGCTAAGGAAGAATTGTTTACGCTTGCATCTGCATTAAATGTATCAAACACCAATGGGACCGATGATACAGGTGTAGCGCACCAGACACTTGAAGACGGAGCTGCAACGCTTGAGCGCGAATCTGTAAACCAGTTAGCTGCACGTCAACGTAAGTTTATTGACCAGTTGGAGCTTGCACTTATGCGCATAGGTAATAAAACTTATGGTATTTGCCGCGAAACCGGTAACCTGATAGCTAAAGAAAGGCTGATGGCTGTACCACACACAACGCTGAGCATGGCTGCCAAACTAAGACAGAATTAATTATTTAAAATAAAAAAAGGCCTTGAACGAAAATTCAAGGCCTTTTTTGTTTGGGTTGTTGCCGTAACGACACTGTTACAGCTACTTAACAAATTGCTAATGACCAATTATTAAATTTGAGCACAACCAACATACCTATGAGCCAAATTAATAAACAAGACATTAATCAGGAAGTATTTGACCTGTATGACGACTACGCCCATAGCCGCCTTAACAGGCGAGCCTTTATGGAAAAGCTATCGTTATATGCTGTGGGCGGTTTAACCGTACCTGCGCTGATGAGCTTTTTAATGCCCGATTATAACAACATCCAGGTGCAGGCTGATGATCCTCGTTTGAAATCAGAATATATCAACTATCCTTCGCCAAAGGGTGGAGGAACCATAAAGGGTTTGCTTTCAAAACCGAAGGACGCTAAAAAGAAACTGGGCGGTATTATAGTGGTGCATGAAAATCGCGGTCTTAACCCGTATATTGAAGATGTAGGCAGGCGTGCGGCACTTGCCGGCTTCGTGTCATTAGCGCCGGATGCACTTAGTCCTTTAGGAGGCTATCCCGGTAATGACGAAGAGGGCCGCGCCATGCAGGCAAAGCGTGATAAGGGCCAAATGGAAGAGGATTTTATTGCCGCTTATGAGTATCTAAAAAATCATAAAGATTGTAACGGCAAAGTTGGTGTAGTGGGCTTTTGTTATGGCGGTGGTATTGCAAATATGATGGCTGTACGCGTGCCAACGCTTGCAGCAGCAGTACCTTTCTATGGCGCACAACCTGCAGCTGCCGATGTGCCTAAAATAACCGCTCCCCTGATGCTTCATTACGCATCATTGGATACCCGCATCACCGAAGGCTGGCCGGCTTACGAAGCAGCCTTAAAAGCTAATAATAAAAAGTACCAGGCATTTATTTACGAAGGTGCCAACCATGGCTTCCATAATGATACTACACCCCGCTACGATAAAACAGCAGCTGAACTGGCATGGAAACGCACCATTGAGTTTTTTGTAGAGAACTTGGGGTAAACAATTCACTATACACGTTATTGTAACGTCACGCTGTAAAACCAAAGCCCCGAATTTACGTTCGGGGCTTTGATAATTATTAACGATAGAAAATTTACAAATCCTGCCTTGTACCGGCTTTGTAATAAAGCTCGGCCAGGGTTTTCTGATAACCTGCCACCATGCTTTCGCGCTTTATCCTCATATCAATCAGCTTGGTTTCGCGGCTATTGATCAGAAACAACGTACTTTCGCCAAGCTCAAATTTCTGGGCCTCACCCTTTACAAGGGTTTGCTGGTTATTAATGCTCTGCATTTGTACCCGTAACTGCGCTTCATAAGCCGATAAGTCGTTATAAGAAGTTAAGATATTATTCTTTATTTCCCTGCCCGATTGCTGTAGGTCGTAATCAAGCTCCATTTGTTTGATTTTTACCTGCTTTAGCTTACCACGCTCGGCGCGTAAAAACAACGGGAAGGCAAACTCAACTCCAAACTTGTAATTACCACGGTTAAAGTCGTAATAATCGGGTACGTAGCCGCTAAAGCTGGTACGTGTTGATATCAGGCTCCCAGTAACGTTAAGCTTTGGCTTAAGCATTTCCTGCCGGTAACTCCTCTCGACTGCTAACTGGCTGCCTTTTGTGCGCAGCTTAACCAGCTCGGGGTGTTGGCTATTGGCTTGATTTACCAATGAGTCGAGCACCAGCCGGTTTGGCTTCGTGATACTTTCAGGAATTGGCTGCGGTGCTGCATTTGCAGGTAGCTCCAAAGGGTTGCCCTGCTCGCTCCATAAATGGTTTGATAACACAAGCCTGGCATTTTGAAGTTCGACAGCCGATTTTTCTTTTTGAATGATCCGCTCCTGCACTGTAATATAAGCCTCTACTGAATCTATAGGCGGCTTATCGCCAATTTGGGTTTGTTTGCTTACCGCATCAAAACGGCGTTGCGCCAAATCAACACCTTCGTTAACTAACTGAAACTGCTTGTATGCGTAATACCAGTTCCAGTAATCTTTAGCTATCACATACCAGGTGCTGTTTATTTGTTTTATTCGTTCGGCTTCGGCATACTGCACCATAATTTTTGATTGGCGCAATGTGTTACGCCTGGCGTCGATGATAAGGCCCTGCCCCAAAGGTATGCTAAGGCCCACTGCGGTAAGCCCGGGCAGCGGTGTTCGGGTTTCAGGGTTGGTGTATGTACCCACACTACGGTCGTATCCTATCTTAAGATCGGCTCCGGCCAGCCACAAGGGCACTTTAAGTTCGCTGGTCCAATTGTTATAATATTCCGTTTCGCCAAAAACCTTCCGGCCAAAACCAGCTTTCAGTGCAGGGTCAAAATAACCCAGGGATTGTAAAACATCGGCACGCGCCGCCTCACTTAACAAAGCTGCTTGCTTAACTATGGGGTGGTATCTAAAAACCAACTCCTGCAAATCGTTAAGCGAAAATACTTTGGTAGTATCGGGGGCCTTAGATGCAGTTTGTGCAATACTGTTCACTGAAGTAAAAAGCATAGCCAGGAAAAACATGATAAGGGCAGGTGATCTTCTGAAATTTATTTTCATGTGATGGCCCTCCCTTAACCTTTGTTCGTTTTAGACTCTGTTGTAGGCTCCTTATCCAGGCTTGGCGGGAAACCGTTTAACTGGCGCCATATTTCATACCAGATTGGCACTGAACGCAGTATAATGCGTCCGTAAACGCCCGAACCCTGACGGAGTTGCTTTGGCCATGGCTCATCCTTTTCTGCAAACTGGCGGTGTTCTTTCACCAGGAGACGATACTTGCCACCAGAGCTGCTCACCCTGTCAATAGCAGAAATTTTACCACCAAAAGTACCCACTGCAACCGACGGCCAGCCCGAGAACTGTACAGATGGCCAACCTTCAAACTGCAGGCGCACATCGCTGGTATCTAAAATCAGCGGAACATCCATAGCACTTACGTAAAGCTCCACGGCTACCAAAGGCGATTTCGGCTGAAGCGTTGCCACAGACTCGCCTTCTTTAATATTTTCGCCAATACCTGCTTTCAGCGTTTTAACAACAAAACCATCCTGAGGCGCTCTTACCACATATAAGCCGCGCCTTACATTAATGTTTGATATGTCGTTACGCAACTTGGCAATTTCACCCCGCACACTTGCCCTGCTGGATACAGCCGACCCCAGATCTGATTGTGCTTTTGCCAGCGCCTCCTGGTACTTGGCGCGAATGTTATCCAGATCGATAATAGCATTGAGCAGGTTTTGCTTAGAGTTGTTGAGCTTGTTTTCCTGGCTAACAACCTTTGCTCTATCTTCCTGCAATTTTAACCTGCGTGTTTCAATATCTGTTAATGAGAATAAGCCATTACGGTAACCGGCCTCGTAACGGGCAAGCCTTGATTTTGATGTTTCGTAAAACTTCTCAATCGCTACCAAATCGGCACTATCTATTTGTACGTAATTTCGCGATTGCTTTACCTTATTTTCTGCGGCTCTCAATTGCAGGCGCAAGCCATTTGTCATAGCTAACATTTGCGCATTAGTAGCCTCGATCTTTTGCACGGCAGCTGCCTCACTACCTCGTTTAGCGTCCAGTTGTTCTTTTAAACGCTGCGGCAGTTCGGGGTCAAAATAAGATTGGCTGGTTTCAGATATAACCAGTATGGTATCACCTTTTTTTACTTCCTGCCCTTCACGAACAGACCAGCGCTCAATACGCCCGCCAATTTGGTTTTGTACCGTTTGAGGCCTGTCTTCGGGGCGCAAAGCCGTTACCGTACCACGGCCGGGTATGGTTTGCCGCCATGGTAAAAACAAAATAAGTATAAAAAGGCCCAAAAAGACCAGCGCAATGCGGCCAAGCATTTTTTGACCTTTAGCTTCAATTAAGCGCTCGTTCGATAAGGTTGAAAACTGCTCCCAGTTTTCGAACGGTGCTTCGGCATTGTGTTTATTTGCCATGGTCTGTATCTCCTTCCTCTAATTCAAGATCGGTTACAACGGCAAGTTTCTCTGCACCGGTTACCATGTCAAAAACAGTGTTCAAATTAGTCATCAGCTTCTCAATAGCATAGCTGATCTGTACAACAATTACCTCGGCTGCCACAAATTGTCCAAACGTCATCTGGCGTTCAACAACAAAGTACGAACCCAATAGCAGCAAAGCACCCATCAATGCGGTACGCAGGGCAACTGCACTTGCAAAAAACCTTTTTAGTATCCTGAAGTGGCTGTTACGCGCCTGCAGGTAGTTGGCCGTAATTTTATCGGTGCGGCTAAGCACCTCGTTACACTTGCCTATGTCCTGGCGGTAACTATCCAAATCGTTGGCTACATCCTCAAGATAGGCTACCACTTCATACTTATAGCCCGATTCATCGATGCTTGTACGCACACCTTCTTTGTAATATAATGCCATTACAAAAATAATAACCAACAATACAAACAGCCCGAAGCCCATAAAAATTGGGTGGTAAAATGATAAAAGTATAGCACTGAAAAATATAAGCACAACGGCGGCTACAATATCAACTAAAAGCTTTGTAAGGCCTTTTTGTATGGTAAGGGTATCAAAAAAGCGATTAACCAGCTCGGCAGGTTTTTCACCCTCAAGTTCTTCTTTTTTAATACGCGGCAACCGATAAGCAAACTCAACAGCAGCCTTGGCAAAAATTCTTTGCTCAATAAACTCAACTAACGTGAGTTGGCTGATAAGCAGCACGCCACCTATAATAATGCCTATTAATATAACGGCTATGAGGATATAAGTAGAGCTATACATGGCACCGTTCGACAACAGGTTGAACACCGCTGTAGTACCCAGCGGGAGGGTTAAACCAATAAGGCCTATAAGTATAGCATATATGTAAATATAATTAATTGTGGCGCGTTCGTAATGGAGTATTCGCCAAAGTCGTTGCCAGGGGGTAAGGGCACCGGCAGCATGATTTTTTTTCATGGGATATTAAATGTTCTTTTTTCAAAATTTCCGGAAGCAGGGCAACCGGTTTAAATACATCATAACATGGGGGCAAACTGCAGGTGTATTTATTTTGAATTGGGCCGTCATGGTAATAGCACAATCAAACACAGCACAAAACAGCCAGGCTGTAATGCTTGCATAAAAGCAGTTTGAAGTTATGCTGTAAAATCGGGAGGCGGTGTAGGTACCGTCTTGGGGGGATGTGCTGATATCCTCAGCTTATAATAAGCGGTACCTACGGGCAAGTGGCTAATCCACGAAAAATGATCGAAAGTGATATCATGAAAACTACAGGTAAGCAGTTTTTGACTAACCTTGTCAAAAGATTCTTCTTTAATATCTTTACCCTCTTCAGCACTCTTTTCGATTGAGTAAGAATCATTTTTGCAACTGAATTGACTAATAAAACCGGCGCACACTTTCAGGGCCATCACAAGAAGTAATGCCGTGCCTAAAATGCTTTTTAACCAATTTTTTCTTAATCTCTTCATCAGCTACTCGCAACAAAGATAAGCATTACTTGTTTTGAGGTAAAGGGCTTTACAACACAGTATTGTCATTTGGAAGGGTAAAAAACCCTGTTTTTTGCAATGTTAACGATGATTTGAGACAAGTGTTTTTTAAAGTATTTAAATTTTTAAGGATATATAGCTGTATATATTAATCCGTTCCACATTCGGCCTGGCACACTAATAATGCCTGCTCATTTGGCTTTATCGAATTTTCCTTTGCGATCTGCTCCTTACCCCAATTATGTAAATGCCTGATGAAGGGTATCAATTCAAGGCCTGTCTCGCTCAATCTATATTCCACTTTGGGCGGCACTTCATAATACATTTTTCGGATAATCAGTTTATCATCTTCCAGTTCGCGTAATGTTTGCGTAAGCATCTTAATTGTAATATCTGGCAGCGTACGGCTCAATTCGCCGTACCGCAGCACGTTTTTCATGTTTAAGTACCAAAGTATCCTAGCTTTATACTTACCACCAATGCGTTTAAAAGCGTAATCAACTGCACACATTTGTGTGGCTTCGGTCATAATAGGTTTACTTTTCATTTTAATTAATTTATAAAATGTTATAAATCAGCAATACATACCTTTTGGTATATAAGGTACTTAAAAGTACATACTTGCCAAAAGTACATAATGCCGCTACTATTGCAGCATAAATTAAATAACAATGGAATTAAAACTGAAAGATAGAGTGGCCGTAGTTACAGGCGCATCAAAAGGTATTGGCGCAGGCATTGCAAAAGAGTTGGCTAAAGCAGGTGCAAAAGTTGTTGTTAACTATGCTACGAGTTTGGATGATGCAAACAAGGTTGTTAACGAGATTGAAGGTAACGGCGGGGAAGCAATAGCTGTAAAAGCCGACATCAGCCAGCAGGCAGATGTCAAGCATCTGTTTGAGGAAACGAAAAAAGCCTTCGGTAAATTAGACATACTGGTTAACAATGCCGGTGTATTTACATTTGAACCGCTCGAAAAAGTTACCGAACAAAGCTTCCACAGGCAGTATAACACACATGTGTTGGGCAATTTACTTTGCACTCAAAGCGCTGTAGAAATGTTTGGTAACAACGGCGGAAGCATCATTAATATTAGCTCAACAGTAAGCCAGAATCCCATCCCTGGCCTTGTTGTATATTGCGCAGCGAAAGCTGCTGTAGACAACATGACTAAGCTACTGGCAAAAGAATTAGGCGGGAGAAACATCAGGGTAAACAACATTGCCCCGGGCGTTACCGAAACAGAAGGGACACGCAGTGCAGGCATTATTGGTGGCGACCTCGAAAAACAAATGAATGCAAACACGCCGCTTGGCCGCACAGGCCAGCCGGAAGACATTGCAAAGGTGGTCGTTTTCCTGGCATCAGACGATGCGGGCTGGGTGACCGGCGAGCGTATTACCGTTGCAGGCGGTTTATTGTAAGTGGTAATAAACAACAGATTTCTGCATCCACTGATACAGGGATCTGTTGTTTTTACAGCATGTATTACAAAAGGTTAAATTTATTGCGGTATAAAAGTCCGGATAAGTAATCTACATACCTGTAGCTATTTAAAATCCAATTTTTAAAAATGGCTTAGTAACTATATACTTGCAATACTTAAACCCAGGGCAGCAAAGCGCCGGTTTTGCAAAGCCCATTAGCTGCAATGAAAAAAACACTTACCCTAAGCCTTACCATTTTATTTACGCTGGCCGCTATTTATGGCGTTGTCCGATTTATAAAAATGGACAGCTTTTCGTTCGCCTGGATTTTAAATTTCCTGCTTATGTCCTCCATGATATTAACCACGGGAGCACTCAAAAGCCAGCTAACTTCTTCCTATTTTGAAGAAAAAGCTTGGGAACAAAAAGGCAAAATATATGAATACCTTGGCATTAATATCTTTAAAAAGTTTTTGGTATTGATAGGTTGGGAAAAAGTTTTCAAATATACCTATCCTATAAAAACTCAAAGCGAGGCGCTGAAAAACCTATACTATCAAACCAAAAAATCTGAGCTCGATCACCTGATTATCTTTATCATCGTGCTGGGCTTTAATGTTTTTGTTGCTGTAAAGTTTGGCTTCGTTAAGTCTTTATCGCTGTTAATATTAAACCTGGTGTTCAACCTTTATCCAATTTTTCTGCAGCGCTACAACAGACCACGCATTAAAAAAGCACTCATGCTAAGCGAGAGAAGATCGGCTGCTAGTATATAAGTCCATCACGCTAAAACTTCAAGCTTGTAGCCCTTTCCGCGCACAACCACAATGTTGGTATAAGGGTCGGCCTCGAGTTTTCTCCTTAATTTTGATATAAACATATCCAGGCTGCGCCCAACAATTACACCCTCGTCTTCCCAAATCTCTTTTTGCAGGCGGCTCCTTTCAATTGTTTGATTTGGCAACGAGGCAAAAATACGCAGTAACCTTGTTTCGGTACCGGTGAGTTCTATCGTTTGATTATCAATAGTCAGCAACTTTTCCTGCGGATTAAATACAACCGAGCCGAAAGCAAATTTCCCTTCTTGGTGCTTACGGGTTTGAGGCTCCCCCTGTTTATCGCTTCGTAATAGCACAAACCCAACTAAAGCTAAAAAAGGGAGGCCGCCTAACAGGTATTGATTTTTGGCAAGATTGTTTTCAGGCTTAAACTTTACGCTTATTTGGTAATGGCCTTTGGGCTGTAATCGCCCTTTACACGGCACAACATCGTCCTTTTGGTTCCTCGATATGGCATAACCGTAAACAACATCCTTATTGGCGGCATCTAAAACATTTACAATATAGTTGTCTGTCTGCGGGTCTTTCGCCAATAATTGCCGTGCAGTGTTCACAAGCTTTTCCGGACGGAAGGTAAAGGCCTTTTCAAATATTATTCGGTATTCATCTTCCGCAATGTGTTTTATGGGTAAAACCCTTGACGTACTATCGCCAGCTTGCAAAAGCAACTGGTGCCCTATGCTACGCAGCAAAACTTCTCTCCCGGATGTGCTAAAACCGTCCGGCCCATTTATGCTAAAAGCTACGCAAATAGTGCAGGCAATTAATAACAGCGTAATGGCAAAATGGTAGCGAAGTTGTTGAAGACGGGCTTTTAAGGTAATTAGCATACTGTCAATATTTTATTTACAAAGTTTACATTTTTATTTACAATCGCCATTACGGCGGGCAAAATACAGCAGGGTAATTTTGACGCATCAAATCAAATAATGATGAAAACAAGTACTTACACTTCTCAAATTCGACCCGCAATCATTTTACTGTCGCTTATTTTTTCTTTTTTAATTCCCGGGTGCAAGGACCCTGTAAAAAAGGTAGAAGATACTAAAGCGCCAACAAGCTCGCTTAAGCTACACACCGGAGACCACAAGTATTACATGGCAGATGCAAAGCTAAGCGTATTACAATGGAAGGGAGCTAGCTTAAACGGATTGAATACACAAACCGGCTACATTTATCTTTCAAAAGGAGAACTAAAAGTAGAAAGCGGCAGGTTGACGGGTGGTGTGCTTGAAATAGATATGAATACCATTGAAGACAAATACCATGGGGCCAACAGCAAACTCGTAAACCATTTAAAAGACCCTGACTTTTTTGAAGTCAAAAAATTTCCCTTCGCTAAAATTTACATTACCAGTGTTACACCGGCCAAGATCGGGCTTAAAACAATTAATGGAGATCTTACTATAAAAGGTATCAGCCACCCGGTAAGCATCCCCGCCCAGGTCGAAATAGCAGACAGCGCTATAACAGCAAATGCTAAATTCACTATCGATAGAACGCTGTGGAACGTGCGTTATAAGTCGGCTAAATTTTATGAGCTTTTAGCCAATCAAACCATGTCTGATTCTATTTCCTTTCAAATCAAAGTGGTAGCTAAGAAGCAACGTTAACCCTGTTGTACTTAAATTAAAATGGCTAAATACTTATATATATACATCCTCCCCCTAATCACACTTTTAAGCGTTGCCTGTACACAACAGCCACAAGCTAAAAAAGTCCTTATTGATTCTTCAAGTTTCGCGACACGTACGATGCAGGGCCCAAACCGCATTACCCGCAACATTATACAAGATAAAAAAGGCAACATTTGGATGGCAACATTCGGTGGTGTTTATAAATACGATGGCAAATATTTTACGAATATTACAGCTAAGGTAACTTCGGCTCGGTTCTTTTCAATTTTACAAGACAGGAAGGGCAACTTTTGGTTTGGATCTGTTAATGCAGGAACATACCGCTATGATGGTAAGTATTTTGAAAAACTTACATCAAACGATGGCCTTCTTGACAATGGGGCAGGTGCAATTTTTGAAGATTATAAAGGAAATATTTGGCTTGGCGGTGCCAGTGGAATAACGCGCTACAACGGCCACACGTATGATCGGTACATCTTAAAAAACAATGGCATTTATAAGGATTTTGCTGCAAATACAAAACACGCCAAACACCTTTACGGTGTTACAACCATTATTGAAGATAAACACGGTACGCTTTGGGTTGGAGCCGGCGGTATGTTTCGCTTTAATGGAAAAAGCTTCGTTGCCTTTAACCATAATGGTCGGCCGTTTAAAAACATCCGCTCTGTTATTGAAGATAAAAAAGGAAACATCTGGATAGGCGGGGCCGATGGACTTTGGCGTTACGACGGAAATACCATAATGAATATCACAAAAAAGTTTGTTGGCTATGTGTATCAAGACAAGGCAGGAAACATCTGGACCAGCTCGGAAAGAGCTGACAATTTATATAACAATCTTCCGACTTATAAAAATGATAACAAAGCAGCATGGGCGCTTTCGCGTTACGATGCCAATACTTTATATACTAAAAAGCCAACAGTAACCGAAGTAGCATACAAACCAATAATTTTTGGAATACTGGAAGACGATAAAGGAAATATTTGGTTTGGCGATTTCGACGGCGTACATCGGTATGATGGTAAAACAATCACCGATTTTAAGGTGAAAAAATAGTTCCATTACGAAATATTTCAAATACAAAAAAGCCTCAAATCTTTCGACTTGAGGCTTTTAATTTTCGGTAGCGGGAACAGGACTCGAACCTATGACCTTCGGGTTATGAGCCCGACGAGCTACCAACTGCTCCATCCCGCACTGCGTTTGATATAATACATAACGGGCATAACTCCGAAATGTTTTGTCCTTGTTAAAAGAACTTTGTTTTGCAGGTAAAATATCCTGCTTTGTAAAATTTAAAAGGCCTCAAATCTAAACGACTTAAGGCCTTTTGATTTTGGTAGCGGGAACAGGACTCGAACCTATGACCTTCGGGTTATGAGCCCGACGAGCTACCAACTGCTCCATCCCGCACTATCTTTTATTGGTATTTTTCCGTTTCGGTCATAACCTCAAAACGTTTTTCAATTTGGCAAAAAGCAATTTGCTTTCCGTTTTAATTGGACTGCAAAGATATAATTCGTTTCTTTGCAGTCCAAAAATATTTTTAAATAATTTTTTATGGCACATAAGGCAGGTTTTGTTAGCATAATTGGTAAACCCAATGCGGGTAAGTCAACCCTTATGAATGCTTTGGTGGGCGAAAAAATGTCCATCATTACGCCAAAAGCACAAACTACACGTCATCGTATACTCGGTATTGTAAACAGCGATGATTACCAGATCGTTTTTTCGGACACCCCGGGCATCATTAAACCGCATTACGCGCTGCACGAAAGCATGATGCATCAAGTTGAAGGCTCAATAGTAGACGCCGACCTGATTTTGCTGGTCACCGATATTAACGAAGAATACGACGAGCAGGATGTGTTAAAAAAATTACAGGGTTCAACCGCGCCGCTTGCCGTGCTTATCAACAAGATTGACAAAAGCAACGAGGAAGATGTTAAGAAGAAAGCCGAGTACTGGAACGAACAATTAAACCCTAAAGTGGTTTTTGCTATATCTGCCCTGCATGATCATAACATAAAAGCCGTGATGGATTTTGTGTTAGAGAACCTGCCCGAGCACCCGGCCTATTATGACAAGGATGCACTTACCGACCGTAACGACCGATTCTTTGCATCAGAAATGATCCGTGCGCAGGTTTTTAAACAATACAAAAAAGAGATTCCGTACAGCACCGAGGTTATTGTAACCGCCTTTATTGAGGGCGATACCTTACATCGCATCAGTGCTGAAATTATAGTCGAGCGCGAATCACAAAAGAATATCATTATTGGCAACAAGGGCGAAATGCTGAAGATTGTAGGCACCTATGCCCGCCGCGATATGGAAGAATTTTTTCAGCGAAAAATTTTCCTCGAAATGTTCGTAAAGGTTATACCCGACTGGCGCAGCAAAAAAAATTACCTGAAAAAATTCGGGTACGAATAGTAGTATAGATTTGAGATATGAGATGTAAGATTTCAGATAATGCAGCATCAGTATCCCAAAAACAATTAATTTAGATGTAGCTTTGATTTGAACAGACTTAATTGCCTGTCTCACATCTCATGTCTCACATCTCATATCTAAAAAAATGAGTAACATAGTAGCTATAGTAGGCAGGCCCAACGTTGGCAAAAGCACTTTATATAACCGTTTAACAGAAAGCCGCAAAGCCATTGTTGACGATTTTAGCGGCGTTACCCGCGACAGGCACTATGGTGTATCTGAGTGGGTCGACAAAAAGTTTACCGTTATCGATACCGGCGGTTATGTAGCAAACTCTACTGATGTTTTTGAGGCGGCCATTCGTGAGCAGGTTATCATAGCAATTGAAGAGGCTTCGGTTATACTTTTCCTGGTAGATGTTACCACCGGCATTACCGACCTTGACGACGAGATAGCCACCCTTTTACGCCGTAGCACCAAGCCTGTGTTTGTTGTAGTAAACAAGCTTGACAACAATGCGCAGGTAAGCGATGCTACCGAATTTTACAGCCTTGGCCTCGGCGAAATTTACACCATATCATCAATGACAGGCTCGGGCACGGGCGAGTTACTGGATGAAGTGGTGAAACATTTTGAGGAAGAAGATCCTGAAGAAGCCAGCCGCCCTAAGTATGCCATTGTTGGCCGCCCTAATGTGGGCAAGTCATCCATCATAAACTCACTTATTGGTACCGACCGTAACATAGTAACACCTATTGCCGGTACCACCCGCGATTCGATCCATATCCATTACAATCAGTATGGTCATGATTTTATGCTGATTGATACTGCGGGACTGCGTAAAAAAACCAAGGTAAAAGAGAACATCGAGTTTTACTCGGTAATGCGCACCATCAAGGCTTTAGAAGAGGCAGATGTTATCATCCTAATGATAGATGCTACCGAAGGCTTCGAGGGGCAGGATATGAATATCTTCCACCTGGCCGAAAAGAATAAAAAAGGCATTGTGATTGTGGTTAACAAGTGGGATTTGATTGAAAAGAATAACAAAACCGTTAAGGTTTTTGAAGAACAAATCCGCGAGAAAATTGCACCATTTACTGATGTGCCTATTGTGTTCACATCCGTTACCGAAAAGCAACGCGTGCTTAGGGTTATCGAAACTGCTAATAAGGTTTATGAGAACCGCGCGCGTAAAATATCCACATCAAAGCTTAACGAGGTGATGTTGCCGATAATTGAAAAATATCCGCCACCTTCAATAAAAGGTAAATACGTAAAAATCAAATACGTTACGCAAATCAACGGAACATCGCCCATGTTCGCATTCTTCTGCAATTTGCCGCAGTATGTAAAAGAGCCTTACTACCGATTTATTGAAAACCAGCTACGCGATAACTTCGAATTATCCGGCTCCCCAGTGCAGGTTTGGTTCAGGCAGAAATAAGATGTTTGTAACCACAAAAAGAAACGGCGCGATAATCATCGCGCCGTTTCTTTTTTTTAATAGTCTTTATCCAAATAGTAATCCAAAAACTTCTTCTATCCGTCCAACAGGCTTTACATCGATGGTATAGCGCGAAAGATCGAGCCTTGTTTTGTCTTTCCCTGCGGATGGCATATTGTATTTCGAAATAAATATCTGCTCAAATCCCAGTTTCTGCGCTTCGGCTATGCGCTGCTCTACGCGGTTAACTGCACGTATCTCGCCTGACAGACCGATCTCCCCAGCAAAGCAGGTTTTGGCCGGGATGGGTATATCTTCATGCGATGATATGATGGCTGCCGCAAGCCCTAAATCGATAGCAGGATCCTCCACGCGGATGCCGCCGGTAATATTCAGGAACACATCTTTAGCCCCTAAGCGAAAGCCGCAGCGCTTTTCGAGCACGGCCAAAAGCATACTCATCCGTTTGGTATCAAAGCCTGTAGCGGTACGTTGCGGGGTGCCGTAGGGCGATGCACTTACCAGGGCCTGCGTTTCTATCAGCATAGGGCGCATACCCTCCAGCGTGGCCGAAATGGTGATACCGCTTAAAGGCTCATCCCGCTGTGATAACAAAATCTCGGAGGGATTTGATACTTCTCGCAGGCCCTCGCCAAGCATTTCATAAATGCCAAGTTCTGAAGCTGAACCGAAGCGGTTTTTTATAGTGCGTAAAATGCGGTAAACGTGGTGCCTGTCGCCTTCAAACTGCAGCACGGTATCAACCATATGCTCCAGTATCTTTGGCCCCGCTATCATACCATCTTTAGTAATATGGCCAATTAAGAATACCGGGGTAGAGGTTTCTTTGGCAAAACGCAACAGCTCGGCGGTACACTCACGCACTTGTGACACACTGCCCGTCGTAGACTCAATGTGTGCCGAGTGCAGCGTTTGTATCGAATCTATAACAACCAAATCAGGCTCAAGCTCCTCAATCTGCTTAAAAATGTTTTGTGTGGACGTTTCGCAAAGGATGAAGCAAGTTCCAGCCCCCCCCGCCCCCTGAAGGGGGAGCTCTTGATTTTGTTGCCCCTTCAGGGGGTTAGGGGGCTCCTGAGGGCTTAATCGCTCCGCGCGCATTTTAATCTGATGATCGCTTTCCTCGCCCGATACATACAGCACTTTTATATTTGGCATGTTAAGCGCAAGCTGCAGCATCAGGGTAGATTTACCTATACCCGGTTCACCGCCTATAAGCACTAATGAGCCGGCAACTATTCCGCCGCCAAGTACGCGGTTAAATTCCTTATCAGGCGTAAGCAATCGATGCTCTTCTTTGAAAGTAATTTCTGACACCGGTACCGGTTTGTTTGCACGCTGGGATGTTGGGGGGCTAGCTTTCCAGGTAGGTACAGATGCATTGGGTTTTTCGAGGATTTCCTCAACAAAAGTGTTCCATTGCTGGCAGCTTGGGCATTTGCCCAACCACTTTGGCGACTCGAAGCCACAGCTTTGGCAAAAATATGCGATTTTGGTTTTAGCCATTTATTTATCAGCAAGCAATTATGCTTATACAACAAAGCTAACCATTAAGGCAGACATTTGCTAATAAAGTTAGCTTTATTGAATATGCTTGATGAGAGACTTAATGTGGCTATAATCATCTTCGGGCATACCAACTATATGAGCTACGTGCTCTATATCTATGAAGAACTGATCGTCAACTGAAATATTATACTCAAACAGCTGGGTAACGATATGGTCTAGACACAATAGAAATTCATGTGCCGCCAAAAAATCTGTTGCATAATCTACATCAACAGATGTTAATCCATATGATGCAGCCCGGTCAATTATTGAATTCAAATGGGCTTTTACTTTGTAATCAAACACGAACTAAAGATAAATGATATTTTATAGTAAGGAATTACAATTCTTTTTTTATACCATTTAGCGGGCTTCATTACCTGATTACTATATTTAGGCCGTGACTATAAAAAGAAACCTTTTGGCAGCTCTGCTATCACTAGCTGGGTATTATGCAAACGCCCAGGATGCCTTTAAGGCAATGCCCCACCTCTTTACAATACCCAAAAATTACGTAGTTACCTACACGGCAGCAGCGCCTAAGATTGACGGCAACATAAATGACCAGGTATGGCAGCAAGCCGCCTGGACAGATGAGTTTGTTGACATTGAGGGCGATTTAAAACCAAAGCCACATTTAAGCACCAGGATGAAAATGCTTTGGGGCGATAGCTGCCTGTACCTTGCCGTTAAAATGCAGGAACCGCACTTATGGGCAAACCTTACCAAGCACGACCAGGTAATTTTTCAGGACAACGATTTCGAGATATTTATTGATCCTGACAATGACGCCCGCGATTACTTTGAGATCGAGATCAACCAGCGGAACAAGATTTTTGACTTATTCCTGCCCAAGCCTTATCGCGACAAAGGTGACGCGCTGATAAGCTGGGACGCTGCCGGGATGCAAAACGCTGTACAGCTGCAAGGAACATTAAATAATCCTAACGATAAAGACATAGGTTGGACAGCCGAGTTTAAAATACCTTTCAGTAACATCAAGATGGGCTTTGGCAGCGGTGCACCAGCAGAAGGCACAGTGTGGCGCATCAATTTTTCGCGAGTAGAGTGGGATACCGATGTAAAGAACGGTAAATACGTTAAGCAAAAAGATGCTAAAGGCAACAACCTGCCCGAGCGTAACTGGGTATGGTCGGCACCTGGCATTATCAGTATGCATGCGCCCGAACGCTGGGGATACCTGCAGTTTACAAAAAATAAGTCGGCCGGCGGCATCAGCTTTAAAGTGCCCTATGCTGATTTGCAAAAGCAATACCTATGGTTGGTATATTACAGCCAGCAAAAGTATCGCCAGCAGCATAACACTTATGCAAACAGTCTTGCAGACTTGGGCATAACTTCTGCCGAGGCAATAATTAAAGGCATTAAAAACACCTTGGCTGTTGACGGATCGAAACATCAGTACCTCGCCACCATTAGCGATGCCGACGGAAAAACATGGACCATAACTAATGATGGCTTGTTACGGATGCAGAAATGATCGCAAAGTGAGTTTACAAAAAGGGCCAGCATCTTCCTGATACCGGCCCTTTTCATTCATGTGCAAATTGCACGTCTACTATAGCTTTATTTCTTCGTCCTTACTCGAGAAAAACCTGAACTCGGTTATCTGGTAAGAAGGGTTATTTTTAACCTTAATCCACTGGCCATACTTAAAATACCATTTCATCTGGCGGGTATAAATACCTTTCTTGATGTAAGCCTCGATGTACGGATGTACGCAAAGCGTAATATTTTTCTCGTTCTGCTCGTCAAGTATGTAATTGAAATTGTTTTCAATATCATCCAGCAGCAAAATGGTTGGCCTTATAGTGCCTGTGCCGTGGCAGGTTGGGCAAACTTCGGTTGTTACGATGTTCATTTCGGGGCGCACACGCTGGCGTGTTATCTGCACCAAGCCAAATTTGCTTGGTGGCAAAATAGTATGCTTCGCCCTGTCATGTGCCATCTCGGCCTTCAGGTAATCAAAAAGCTCCTTGCGATTGGTCGGCTTGTGCATGTCAATAAAATCAACAACCACTATACCACCCATGTCGCGCAGGCGCAATTGCCGGGCAATTTCGCGCGCAGCTTCTTTATTTACCTGGAAAGCATTCTCTTCCTGGTTTTCCTTGTTGGCCGTACGGTTACCGCTGTTAACGTCAATAACATGCAGTGCCTCGGTATGTTCAATAACAAGATAGGCACCACCGGCAAGGTTAACAGTTTTACCAAAGGTAGATTTGATTTGCTTTTCAACACCATGGTGCTCAAAAATAGTCTCTTTACCCTTGTGCAGGCGTACAATGTTTTCCAGATCGGGAGATATCTCGTGTATGTATGACTTTACTTCCTCATACATTCCCTGTTCATTCACATAAATGTGCTGAAAGTCAGGGTTTAAAATATCTCTCAGAATGGTTGATGTACGGCCAATTTCGCCCAAAACCTTTTTTGAAGGTTCGGTACCGTGCAGCTTGGTAACAAATGTTTCCCATTTGGATATCAGGTCGAGAAGGTCTTTCTGCAACTCGTGCACACCCTTGCCCTCAGACACCGTACGGATAATCACACCAAAATGCTTTGGCTTAATGCTCTCCACTACCTTACGCAAACGGGCACGTTCTGTGTTGCTCTTGATCTTTTTCGAGATAGATATAACCTCAGAGAAAGGAACAAGCACCACATAACGGCCTGCAATTGAAAGGTCGGAGCTTAAGCGCGGCCCCTTGGTAGATATCGGCTCTTTTGCAATTTGAACGGGTACTAACTGGCCCTTAGATAAAACTTCAGAAACCTTACCGCTTTTATTTATATCAGCGTCGAGCTTAAAGTTATCTAACAACTTAGATTGGTATCCCCCGCTACGTACCTGTTTGGTTAGCTTAATCAGGCTTTGTACCTGCGGCCCCAAATCAAGGTAATGCAAAAAGGCGTCTTTCTCATAACCTACATCCACAAAAGCAGCATTAAGGCTCGGCATTATTTTTTTAATGCGGCCCAAATAAATATCGCCAACAGTATAATTGTTGGTAATCTGCTCTTTATGGAGTTCTACAAGTTGTTTGTCCTGTAATAATGCAATAGTAGCCCCGCTTGGGGATGAATCGATAATTAATTCTTTTATCAATTGCTACTCCATTTTAAGCGGCATAGCTGCTACGCCGCGTGTTAATAAGTGGGTAAAATACACACATAAAAATCCCGCGCGCAGGCGGGATTTTATAAGATGCCGGTTAGGGCATCTTATTTTTTCTTATGTCTGTTTTTTCTTAAACGTTTTTTGCGTTTGTGGGTAGCCATTTTATGTCTTTTACGTTTTTTACCGCTTGGCATAATAATAAGTTTTAAATGTTAATGATTTATTTTTTTAATTCCTTTATATACTCGTCAATGCGCTGGCCAGCAACCGGGTCGCCCATTAACTCTTTGCATTTTTCGTAAGCTGCAATCGCTTCTTCTTTTTGCCCAAGTTGTTTGTAGCTTTCGGCAAGGTAAAAATAAGGCTCTACCTCTTCTTTAATAGCTACCATGGTTTTAAACCTTTGCACCGCCTTGTCATACTGGCCACTCTTCATGGAAAACATACCCAGGTTTAAAAGGGCATCATGATTCTTAGGCTCCTGCTTAACCACTTCAAGCAATAGTGCTATGCCTTGCATTGGCATGGCGCCACCATTAACGTAAGCAATACCCAAGCCCATTTTAGCCTCAAGGTTGTTTGGCTGTAGTTTGGTTGCGTGGTCAAACGCTTCTACAGCATTTGTAATAAACGCAGCCTGTGCGGCCGTATCCTGGCTCACTTTATAAGCCGAGTTAAAGCGCTTACCTGCATCTAACCAGTCAGCCAGTTGATTGCTTTGAAGTGCAATATCTAAATAATAAAAGGCTGCAGGGGCAAACTGGCCTACTTCATCCCACTTTGTTGCCAGCTGTTTTTGTAAAGCAAGTTTGCCACCAACCGGGGCATTGCTAAGCTGCGCTTCAAGATCAGATATTTGTTTGGCCGGTGTTGTCTCTAAAGCCTGTTTTGCCGTGGCCGATACATCTGCAACAGTTACTGTAACAGCGGCTTTTGAAGCTGTGGCTGCCGCGGCGGTGGTGTTTTCCGGTTTGGGTTTTATTAAACCTTTAACAGGTAAAGCATACAAATAGCCCATAACAACTAATATTATTACAATGGTGGCTATTTGCGACTTGTTCATGCTGCTTATTTGCTTGCTTTAGTTGTTTTGTTACCTGTGCGTACTTTCTCAACAAATGTTTTGGCCGGTTTAAAGCTTGGCACAAAATGCTCCGGGATAATAATGGCAGTATTTTTTGAAATGTTACGTGCAGTTTTCTTAGCTCTTTTCTTAACTACAAAGCTACCGAAACCTCTTACATAAACGTTTTCTCCACCAACCATTGAGGTTTTTACAACTTTGAAAAACGCCTCAACAGTTTCCTGCACATCAACTTTTTCTATTCCGGTTTTTGACGAGATTTCAGCTATAATTTCTGCCTTGGTCATATCCTGTTTTCTTTTATTTTAATGTATAATTACTTAACTGTTTTGGGGTTGCAAAAGTATCGGTTTAAAATTAAAGATTAAAATAATTGATCTTTTTTTTTTCGGGCGTGGGCCAAAGGTCATTTTTAAACCCAAATTATGATACAGCGATGATAAGACGTTACTTTGTACAACGATGGATTTATCTGCCCGATTGATTAGCTGGTACCAGGAAAACAAACGCGATTTACCCTGGCGAAACACTACTGAAGCTTATATAATATGGTTATCTGAAATTATTTTGCAGCAAACGCGGGTTGAGCAGGGCCTACCTTATTTTGAGCGCTTTGCGGCTCATTACCCTACAGTTAGCCATTTTGCAGCCGCCACCGAGGATGAAGTATTGCGCCTTTGGCAGGGCCTGGGCTATTACTCGCGAGGGCGCAACATGCTTAAAACAGCCAGGCAGGTTTTAAATGATTACAATGGCATCTTCCCCACCAGTTACACAGAGCTTATCAAGCTTAAGGGCATTGGCGAGTATACTGCTGCAGCCATATCTTCCTTTTCGGCAAATGAGGCAAAAGCAGTGGTAGATGGTAATGTTTACCGCGTACTGGCCCGCTATTATGGGATAGATGAGCCCATAAACTCTCCCAAAGGCAAAAAAACTTTTCAGCAAATTGCAGATGAAGTTTTGGATGTTAACCGCCCCGCTTTGCATAACCAGGCCATGATGGAGTTTGGCGCAATGCTTTGTAAACCTAAAAACCCGGCCTGTGGTATTTGCCCGGTGCATTTAGACTGTATAGCATTCAAACAAAACGCCACTACCAGCCTTCCGGTTAAACTAAAAAACGTAAAGGTTAAAAAAAGATATTTTAACTATCTGTTAATATCTGATGGCGAAACAGTATTAATGAACAAACGGGGCGATAAGGACATTTGGGCAAATATGTACGACCTACCCATGATTGAAACCACTGAACAATTAATACCAAATGAAATACTACATTTACCAGAGGCAGCAGTTTTTGGCAAAAATTTAACTTTATTAAGCCATTCGGGTATTATAAAGCATGTATTAACGCATCAACAGCTGTTTATTCAGTTTTTAATAATAAAGGAAAAGCCTGCAGATTTGCAGCCGGGATGGTTCTATACAGATATAGACAATATTAAGAAAATGGCTATACCAAAAGGCGTTATTATATTTATAAAAGATTTTTTTAATTTCTAAATAATTCTCCGTTAATTTATGGCATGTCTGGAATTAATAAAGTTATATTAGTTGGTCATTTAGGTAAGGACCCTGAGGTGCGGCATTTGGAAGGGGGCGTGGCTGTTGCAAGCTTCCCGTTAGCCACATCAGAAACATTTAATAAAGATGGCCGTAAGGTTGAGCAAACTGAATGGCACAATATTGTAATGTGGAGAGGACTGGCTGATGTAGCTGCAAAATTTTTACAAAAGGGCAAATTAGTTTATATTGAAGGAAAGTTACGTACGCGGTCTTTTGAGGACAAAGAAGGTATTAAAAAGTATACTACCGAAGTAGTTGCAGAAAACTTTACCCTGCTTGGCCGCAAAACCGATTTTGAGAACGAGACACAGCCCAAACCGGTAAGCCGTACAATTGATACTGACGGTTTCCGTAATAATGATGCAGACGACTTGCCGTTTTAATAAAACGCCTGATTACCTTAAAAAACAAGCCCCCTTATCGATAAGACAAGAGGGCTTTTTTGTGGGGTTGCTTTTTTACCTTGCTCCAGGTGCGCAGTTGGCGCGCAGATAGTTTGTATATAACTGATGCAGGTGAGCCGCTGTACCTTCGCCTTCAGATATACTATGCGTGCGGTTAGGGTAGCTCATTAACTGAAATCGTCGGTTATATTTCACCAGCTCGTTTATTAATTGCTCGGCGTTTGAGTAGTGTACGTTATCATCGGCCGTGCCGTGTATGTAAAGCAAATTGCCCTTCAAATTTTTTGCATATGTAATAGGCGAGCCTTTCCTGAAAGCTTCTTTGCCGGCTTCATTAACCGGTACACCTGTATAGCGCTCCTGGTAAATGTTATCATAGGTAAGCTGGTTGCCAACAGCAGCTACGGCAATACCGGTTTTATAAATGTCCGGATATTGGAACATCAGGTTAAGCGTGGTTGAACCACCGCCGCTCCAGCCCCACACCGCCACGCGCGAAGTATCAACAAATGAGTTTTTTAATACCTCTTTCGCGGCCATAGCCTGATCACGAATATTAAGTGTACCTATACCCTGGTAAATGGCTTTGCGCCATGCACGTCCTTTTGGCACTGGTGTACCGCGGTTATCCATAGATACGTAAATGTAGCCATCTTCGGCCATATCGCCGTTGTACAGGTTGTTGAACGTTGCGCCATATTGGTCTTTAGCGGTTTGGCCCCATGGTTCGCTGTATACGTAAAATACAATAGGGTATTTCTTTTTCGAGTCGAAGTTGTTTGGCTTAACCATCCAACCGTCCATCTCCACACCGTCGGCAGTTTTTACCTTGAAGTATTCGGCATTGTTTTTACTCTTATCGGCAGCAGCAATAGCTTTGTTCACTTTTTCATCGCCATTAAAGGTTTTATGATCGGGCAGTGAAACCGTCTCGTTAACATACTGTGTATAGTAGTTGGAAAAGGTGTGTGTTGCAGCTTTGCCATTTGGCGATACATCATAATCGTGCGATCCTACCTGGTTGGCCGGGCTAAGGCGCTCGGCCTGTCCGCTGCCATCAAGTTTAGTACGGTACAGGTAAGCTTGTGTAGCGTTTGTTGGCGATGCCATAAAGTATACGTAGCCTGATTGCTCGTCAATGGCGTTAATGCCCATTACATCATAATTTCCTTTGGTTATCAGTTTCTCTTTTTTACCATCTCGGCTTATGCGGTACAGGTGGCGCCAGCCATCCTTTTCACTCGGCCATAAAAACTCGGCGCCCTTTTTAAACCAATCCCAGCCACCGTACGAGTAATCATCATCCCATGATGCCAATACATCAATCCATGCCGCATCATTTTCCTTGTAAATGGTTTTTGCTTTGCCGGTAGCCACGTTGCACATCATCAGTTCGCTTTGATTCTGCGCTCTGTTCAGGTGCTGAATAATCAGCTCATTGCTGTTGGCAGCCCATTCCATACGCGGCACGTACGATTGCAGCACGGGGTCGGTGGGTATATCCATCCATTTGGTTGCACCGCCTGTTACCGGCACCACACCAATTTTAAACGGCGATGGCGGCTCGCCCGCTACCGGGTACTCCACGGGCACCACATATGGGTAAATGGAATCGGTAGTGTTTATCATTAAATAGTTTTTGGTTTTACTTGCATCAATTTGCCAGTAGGCAACTTGCTTGCTGTCGGGGCTCCACCTAAAACCGTCGCGGCAAAAAAGCTCTTCCTCATAGGCCCAGTCAAACGTACCGTTAATCAGCTTTGTAGTACCATCAGTAGTAAGCTGTGTAACATTGTTGTCTGCCAGGCTTTCTACGTAAATGTTATGGTTAACTACGTAAGCAACCTTACTTGCATCGGGAGAAAACTTTGCAAACATCATGGATGATGCCGGGAACTTTGCACCCAACTTAGTGAGCTTTTTGGCAGTCAAGTCATAAAGCCAATAATCGCCGCGGGTGTTATAACGCCAAACCTTTTTGCTGTTTGTATAAATCAATACCTTTTGTCCATCCTCACTGAAATAGAACCGGCGAACTGCCAAAGCTTTCTGGCCCGTGGGCGTTAGTGCTGCCTGGCTTACAATTTCGGTTTTCTTTGCGGCATCGCGTGCATCAAGCAAAACAATTGAGCTGCCTTGCGCACGGTAATACTGGTAGCCATCTTTTGCCCAATGGGTTGAGGGGATTTGCGCCGATGCTGTATTAATGCCTGCCAGGCAAAAAAAGCCTGCGGCAAACAAACGGATGCGCTGGTGTTTAATATTCATTGCAATATTTAATGTGGAGATTATATTTTTGGCGTAAATTACCATTTATAAAGCCTTTTTTGAATTACCTATGAAAAAAATACACTTATTACTCCTGTTCACTTTTGCCTTTGTTAATGTAAATGCCCAAAAGGTCGACAGGAGTAAATTTATTACCGATAGCCTGGACGCTTATATGAACCGCGCCTTAACCAATTGGCGTGTGCCGGGTGCGGCGATATGCATAGTAAAGGATGGTAAAATAGTACTGCAAAAGGGCTATGGTATTAAGGAATTGGGGGTGATGAACAAAGTTGATCAAAACACCCTTTTCATGATTGGCAGCAATACCAAAGCATTTACCGCTACCGCCCTTGCTATGCTGCAGGCAGAAAAAAAGCTATCATTAGATGACCAGGTAACCAAATACATTCCCGAATTTAAATTAGAAAATCAGGCCGCCGGGCAAATGACCATAATAAAAGATTTGTTGTGTCACCGCCTGGGTTTCCGCACCTTTCAGGGTGATTTTACTTTTTATAACAGCAACCTGGCCCGTTACGAGATCATCAAAAAAATGGGTGAGATGAAAGCCACGTATCCTTTCCGTACAAAATGGGGTTACACCAACGCTGCGTTCCTTACAGCGGGCGAGATCATCCCGCGGGTTACAGGTAAACAATGGGAAGTATATTTAAAAGAAAGCATTTTCGCGCCGCTCGGCATGAGCAATACCATTGCTTTAACTACTGAAATGCCTAAAGCCCTGAACCGTACGGTTGCCCACACACTGGTTGACGGCAGATTACAGGCTATACCTTATGTCAACCTGGATAATATGGCACCTGCAGGAGCCATTAGCTCATCCGCTGCTGATATGGGTAAATGGATGATGGCCCTGCTTAATGATGGAAAGGTGGGCAGCAAGCAAGTGATACCTGCAGCAGCTATAGCCGCGACCCGCCAGCCACAGAATTTTGTAAACAGCACCGAGCAGCTTAACGGCGAAACCGGATTTTCACTTTACGGGCTGGGCTGGTTTATACAAGAGTACGGTGGACACAGGCTTATCATGCACACAGGCGGCGTAAGCGGCTACGTATCATCGGTAACATTGGTGCCCGATCAAAAGCTGGGTATAGTGATTTTGACTAATACCGACCAAAACGAACTTTATGACACGCTGCGCTGGGATTTGTTAGATGCTTATTTCAAAAACAAAAACTATCACTATAACGACACCTACCTAAACTATAACAAACGTAACACAGCACAATTTGAAGCCAGTGATAAAAGAATGCGTGATACAACGCTTATGAATAAAAAGCCTGAACTATCTGTGAATAACTACACAGGCAAATACATAAACAACCTCTACGGTAGCGTTGAAATTACAAGAGGCGATAATGGCAACGACCTTGAGGCCCGTTTTGAGCATCACCCAAAAATGTTTGCACGCATGCAGCCCCTTGGCGGCAACAGGTTTTATGTAACTTTTTCCGACCCGGTGTTTGGCAAAGCTATCTTCCCGTTCCGCGTTAAAGATGGCAAGGTTACAGGCATGCGCGTAAAAGTGGCCGACTTTGTGGAGCAGGATGCTTACGAGTTTAGAAAAGTAAACTAAAGCCAATCGGAAAGGCTCACCTGCAATATCCTAACAAGTTCTGGGTCATTAAACTGATAGCGGTCTTCTATATGGAGGACCGCTATTTGTTTCTCCGCTATGCGGAAACGTTGCCTCATGATATCGCGATGCTTGCCTTCCATCACGAAAATAACATCGGCCCAATCAATCATTTTCTGATTTAACTTTATCCGGGCCTTATCAGTCGTGCCAGCCGACCGGGCATTATGGTATTGATGATTTTTAACCAGTAACTCAGCCGTAGGGCTTCGCCACTGGTTTTTACTGCAAATGAAAAGTAGGTTTGGCAAGGGGATGATATATTATTTGTTCTTTCCACTTGCCATATAATCCAACGTTAAATTACATAACGCTTTAACGCCAAGGGTAAAGCCGCTTTCGTCAAGGTAAAAATCGGGCGTGTGGTGCGACGGTGCCGTTATGGCGTTCCCACCCTTTGGCATACCACCTAAAAAGAAGAATAATCCGGGAACCTTCTGCTGGAAAAAACTAAAATCTTCGGCACCGGTTACAGGCGGTCGCAGCAGCACATTTGCTTTGCCTGCGGTTGCCTGTAACGTAGGCAGCATTTTTTCGGTTAGTGTAACATCATTAAAAGTTAGGGGATATTGATTGCTGTAAGGGATCTGCACTTCGGCAATCGCTCCGTAAGCCTCGGCTGTTTTTATGGCAATACGTTTAACGTTTTCGGAAATCAATTTTTGATCGGCTTCGGTAAAATAACGAACGGTGCCCTGCATAACCACATTTTCGGGGATGATGTTAAAGCGTGTACCGCCTTTTATGGCCCCGATAGTCACTACCGCCGGGTTTTCGGTAACGTTTACATTACGGCTCACAATGGTTTGCAGGCCGGTAATAATCTGTGCCGAAACCACAACAGGATCGACACTGCTCCATGGATAAGCACCATGCGCCGAACGCCCTTTTACGGTAATCTGCAGATCACTCACACCGGCCATGGTACCACCCGGCCGATAAACAATTTTGCCAACTTCGGTTTGTGAATTAATGTGTAAGCCAAAAATCACATCAACCTTAGGATTATCAAGCACACCTTGCTTTACCATTTCTTCGGCGCCGCCTTTTTCGCCTGCGGGCGCACCCTCCTCAGCCGGCTGAAAGATGAACTTGACGGTTCCGTGCAAATCCTTTTTCATAGACGACAACACCTCTGCCACAGCCATTAAAATGGCCATGTGTGAGTCGTGCCCGCAGGCATGCATAACGCCTACTTCCTGGTCGTTATAAGTGGTTTTTACTTTTGATGCAAAGGGCAGATTAACACGCTCCGTTACTGGCAGGCCGTCCATATCGGCACGCAATGCCACTACTGGGCCAGGTTTGCCACCTTTTAAAATACCCACTACCCCGGTTTTTGCAACGCCTGTTTGCACCTCAATGCCCAATGTCTGCAAATGTTTGGCGATAATGCCCGATGTGCGCACCTCGCGGTTGCCCAGCTCCGGATGCTCATGAAAATCCCTCCGCCAGGCTATCAGCTTTTGCTCGAGCGCGTCGGCTTTTTTACTTACCAATGCATTTGTAGTGGTTTGTGCGGAAGCTGCAAAGGATACCAGTGCCAAGGCGGCAATTAAAACTCTCTTCATGATACGGCGGATTTATACGCGAGATAAATATAATGATTGCGCACTTAAAAGCAGCTCATCACATTTTTTAAGGCCTTCGTCACATTTATTTTAACAACCACCGCGTGCTCAGTATGATTGTACCATAATACAACAGCACATGAAATATAATAAGATAGAGTTTATAATAGCAACCTGCCTGTTTGCACTTTTTTTAGTAGCGGATATTAACAGGGGAATGATATTATATGGAAACCGGGCCGATATCGGCGAAGGGCCGTTCGGCTTCTTTTTCCCCTGGTTACTGATAGATGGGATAACTTATACAACATTCCTATTCATAAATTACCTGGTTGCGCCGTTGTTATTTGATAAAAAAAAGATAAATACGTCCATAGTTTTTCTGCTGGTAAATTGGGTGATAGCCAGCCTTATATTAATGGTATGCCAGAGCTACTTACGAAGCTGGATATACAACACAAGCCCAAACGCTTATAGCGCAAACGTCAAGTTTATGAGCAGGGGTTTAACGCATGCTACCTTCTTGATAGGTGTATGTATTACCTATGTATTAGCAAGCCGCGTGTTAAGGCAGGTTTATAAAACCCAAAGTGCGGCGCAAACACCTGCCGCAAAGTTAAAGGGCGACTTGGTGGTACTCCCGGCTGTATGGCTCATTATACTTGTACCTATATACTTATTAAAGCTCGATTGGTTTTTTTTAAACTTTGGCACCTTGTACCTTTTTGGCCTGCCGCTTTGCCTGCTTATTTACATTGTTAATATGCATTTGCTTGTTCCGCAATATTACAGGGATAAGCAAATGAGTGCTTACATACTTAAACTTTTAGCCAGCTCGGCATTGTTAAGTTTTATCGCCACCATGTTCATGATGCAGGGTCGCAATAATCTATCCTTTGCCGGCTTTATTGTATTTGTTTGGTTGCTGCCAACATTAATCGTTTCTTCCGCATCATGGTGGATTTATAGCAGCCGGCTCAAAGGTTACCGCGAGGTTGCCTCGCTGCAAACCGCTTTAGGCACATCTGATGCTAACCTGCAGTTTCTGCGTTCGCAAATCAACCCTCACTTTCTTTTTAATGTGCTAAACACACTTTACGGCACCGCGCTGATGGAGCAAGCAGAAAAAACCGGCGAGGGCATACAAAAGCTTGGCGACATGATGCGCTTTATGCTGCATGAAAACAATCAGGATAAGATATCGCTCGCTCGCGATATCGAATACCTGCGCAACTACGTTGCTCTGCAAAACCTGCGAATAGCGCCATCTGCAGATATAAAAATTACGGCAGATATTGCCGATGTAGACGACGGGCTGCAAATAGCACCTATGTTATTAATCCCTTTTGTAGAAAATTCCTACAAACATGGAATCAGCTTTAAAAATCCATCGCACATTAACATAAGCCTGCAGGTTGAAAATGAGGTTTTGCTTTTAGATGTAACTAACAGCCTGCAAACACGTAACGACAATGACCCGGAAAGCGGCAAATCGGGCATTGGCCTCGAGAATGTTAAACAGCGATTGCAATTACTATACCCCCAAAAGCATGAGCTTACTATACGCCAAACAACCCGCGAATTTTTTGTTCACTTAACCCTTCAACTATCATGAAACACCTTCTATTATTAATCTGGCTGCTTGTATCGGCAAGCCTTGCATTTGCACAATTTAAAATATTCGGCGATATAAGAGGCGGCAAAATGCCCGACTCGGTTTACATAAATATTCCGTTTGTGTACGGCTACCATACCGAAAATACCTTTGGCATAGCGGTAAATAAAAATGGCAGTTTTAGCAGCATCATTGCTGTCAAAAACAAACGCTTCGGCACCATCAACATCAACCGAAAAATGTTTACCTTGCTGTTAACGCCCGGCAAATCGCTTTACCTTAACATCAAGGGAGCTGATACCACCATTGCAGGGTTTAAGGGTAGCTACCGGGCAGAAAATCAATTTGTATCGTCTTTAGGTTTTGAAGAAGTACCATTCTTTTTTACGGATACTACCTTTTCAAAACTTACACTACCGCAGCTTAAAGAACAAATGATTAGCAGATGGTTTGCTATGCGCGATAAAAATTTAAATAGGGTGCAGGCAAGTGATTTATCGCCTTTTGATAAACGCCTGATCAGCCAGGAAATAAGTGCAAACGCAATACTTAAATTAAATGATTTTGCGAGGACTACCTTAGCTACCGGGCGGCCGCAGGTGTTTGAGCTGGTGGAAGAAGTTTATAAAGGAGCGGAACTGCATGCAAATGTTTTACCTGCCGGCCCGCAGTATTATGCTTTTGCTAACAGCTATATCAGCTACCTGGAAACAATGGCTATTAAAGGTTTTCCCCTCGGCGCATTGAAGGATCCCAAAACATTTATAAAATACTTCGACATTACCATTCGTGAAGGTGATAGCATCATAAAAAACAAAGGAAAGCAGTACCTTAATTGGACGGTTGCCCGCAAACAATTTGGTAAGGCAGAAGGCGAAAATTGGCTGGCGCAGGCCATAGAGGATAAGTACCTTACCAAAGACTTATATCAGGCGAAACCTTTGTACACTGATTTCAAAAGGTACTATCCGCAAAGCATCTATTTGCCAGAGTTCGAAGCCAAGATTAACAGGCTTGAAAAGGCCTTGGCCGAAAACATGACCAATAAAGAAATTGTGGTGGCCAATGATTATGAAACCATAACATCAATATATGATGTGGTAAAAACGCTTAAGGGCAAAGTAGTTTACCTTGATATTTGGGGTACCTGGTGCGGCCCGTGCAAACACGAGCTTAAATATGTACCTGAGTTAAAGAAGCATTTTAAAAATAAGGATGTTGCTTATATATACCTGGATATGGATGCCGATGATAAAGACAGCCAATGGCGCGATTTTATCAGGATAAATGGCATGACCGGAGTACATCTGCGCAAAAGTTCGCAAGCTATACAAGCATTTTGGAATGAGCTGATGCCGGCGGGCGGCACACGTTATTACCCTACTTATTTTATATTTGACAAGCAGGGTAACCTTGTGCAGGCCGATGCAAAGCGCCCAAGTAACCGTGCCGAACTTTATGAGCAAA
This sequence comes from Mucilaginibacter pallidiroseus, assembly GCF_007846085.1. Classification (GTDB taxonomy): domain Bacteria; phylum Bacteroidota; class Bacteroidia; order Sphingobacteriales; family Sphingobacteriaceae; genus Mucilaginibacter; species Mucilaginibacter pallidiroseus. Next base: position 421,442 of record NZ_VOEJ01000003.1, on the reverse strand, counting down.
TTGAAAAATACCTGTAATGATTAGGGCGATAGCTATAGACGATGAACCGCTTGCACTTGAAGTAATACGATCGCACGCCGAAAAGGTGCCATTTATATTTTTGGATGCTTGTTTTACGGATGCGTTTAAAGCCATTGCTTACCTTGCTCAAAACCCGGTAGACTTATTGTTTCTAGATATTAAAATGCCCGACATAAGCGGCCTTGAGCTGATGGCGGGCCTTAAAAATAAACCATCGGTAATATTTACAACCGCCTATGCCGAACATGCTGTGGAAAGTTATGAGCTTGATGCAGTTGACTATCTGCTTAAGCCGTTTTCGTTCCCACGTTTTTTGAAGGCCTGCAATAAGGTAGTCGATCTCAAAAGCCCGGGCTCGGCACAAGCAAGCAAGGCCGCCGACAGCATCTTTATCAAGTCGGGCTATGAGCAGGTTCGGATAAAATATGACGACATTTTGTACCTGGAAAGCGCCGGCAACTACATGAATTTTAACATGAGCAACGGTAAGCAGATCTTATCCCGCCTAACCATGAATGAAACGCTAACCATGTTACCCGCAAACAAGTTTACGCGCATCCATCGCTCTATTGTTGTTAACAAAGAGAAGGTAGACCGCGCCGAGCGGCACCAGGTGCATATTGGCGAAAGGGTATTACCGGTTGGATCCGCCTATGGGTTTATGTGATATAAATTATTCAAAACATTTCGGCCTTGCGGTTATTGATAATTAAAAAGACAATATCATGGAAAACCATAATCATACCGCGCTGATTTCGAAACTGCTTACCTGTGTTGCCGCTTGCGAAAACTGCGCTACCGAGTGCCTTAAAGAGGAAGATGTAAAAATGATGGCGGGTTGCATAGCCCTTGACCGCGATTGCGCTGACATATGCAGCCAGGCTGCACGACTGCTACAACGTAATTCGGTTATTGCGCACCAATACCTGCTTTTATGCGAAGAAATTTGCCGCCTTTGCGCTGCCGAGTGCAGTAAACACCAGCATCAACACTGCCAGGATTGTGCAAAAGCATGTATGGAATGTGCCGAAGCATGCCACGCACATCATGAGCCTATTACGCAAGATTAAGCAGCTTAACACGGTAGCGCTGGAAATTGCTGAACACTTGCACCGGTATATCCTACCTAAAATATATTGTGCCGCTATTTAGTACCTTTGCAGCATGATTGATGTGGTGTTAAAGAAGGGGAAAGAAAAAGCAGTATTGCAAAAACATCCCTGGGTATTTTCTGGTGCTATTGAGCATGTTAAAGGCAAACCTGCCAACGGCGATATTATACGCTTGCTTGATGGTAAAAAACAGTTTTTGGGTTACGGCTTTTATAACGATCAGTCGAGAGTAGCCGTTAGGTTGCTGGAGTGGAACGAAGACACTGCTGTAAATGAAGATTGGTTCCGCCAAAAAGTACGCACCGCAGTTGCAGGCCGTGCCCACATCCTTGAGGATGGCTCAACCGATACCTGCCGTTTGATATTTAGCGAGGCAGATTACCTGCCCGGATTAATCGTAGATAAATATGCCGATCATCTGTCGGTACAGGTGCTTACGTCCGGGATGCAAAATGCCATGCCCGTAATAATTGATGAGCTTAATGCACTGCTTAAGCCCACCAGCATTTTCGATAAAAGCGATGCCACATCCCGCTCGCACGAAGGCCTTGAAACCAGCAATGTACTGTTAGCCGGAACCCATCCGCCGGAGCTTGTTATGGTAAAGGAGAACGGCATCACATATGGCATCAATATCGCCGAAGGCCAAAAATCGGGCTTTTACTGCGACCAGCGCGATAACCGCCGCCTGCTGGCTGCATACGCCAAGGGCAAGACCATGCTGGATTGCTTTAGTTATACCGGCGGCTTCACGCTGAATGCGTTAAAGAACGGTGCAGCGCTGGTAACCAGTGTAGATAGTTCTGCCCTGGCTATCGAAACCTTGCAGGAAAACATCCGCCTTAACAGTTTGGATAGTGCCAAACACACTGCCATAAAATCTGACGTTAACGCACAGCTACGCAAGTTTAAGGAAAGCGGCGATAAGTTTGACATCATCGTGCTGGACCCGCCTAAGTATGCACCATCTCGTTCGGCGCTTGACAGGGCTTCACGTGCTTATAAAGACCTTAACCGCATTGGTATGCAGCTGTTAAACAGCGGCGGCCTGCTGGCAACCTTCTCCTGCTCGGGTGCTATGGATATGGAAACGTTTAAACAGGTGCTTGCCTGGGCTGCGCTTGATGCCGGTAAACAGGTACAGTTCATTAACCAGTTTAACCAGCCCGAAGACCACCCCGTGCGCTCGTCGTTCCCGGAAGGTGAATATTTAAAAGGATTATTATGCAGGGTTTGGTAGCCCTGCATAGTTTAAATAACGGCAGGTAATTTAGCTGCCAGCACCTCACTTATTTTCCGGTACGATTCAAATGTCCAGCCGCCTACGTGGGGGCTTAGCAGCACCTGTCCGCTTTGGCGCAGCTCGTCATACCAAGCCTGCTCGCCCAGTGCCGGGAATTTTTCAATTTCCAGTACATCAAGGCCCGCGCCCAATATTTTGCCTTGCTTTATGGCGTTTAGTACAGCCTGGGTTTTAACCACTTTGCCACGTGCCAGGTTCAGGAAAAATATAGGTTTACGAAAATGGAACAGGTACTCATCATCAACCAGTCCGTTTGTTTCCGCGGTAAGCGGTACATGCAGGCTTAATACGTCGCTTTGCTTTACAATCTCTTCCATGCTTACCTCGCGGGCGTAGCTATCGCTAAAGCCGGTTTTATACTTATCGTAGGCAATTATATTTACTTCAAACCCTGCCAGTTTGCGGGCGAAAGCACTGCCCATAAAGCCGTAACCTATAATACCAACCGTCCGTCCTTTCAACTCGAAACCGCGGTTAGCTTCGCGCTGCCAGCTGCCCTGGCGTATCTGCTGGTCGCCGCGGTTAAAGTTATTCATCAGTGACAGCAGCATCCCAATGGCATGTTCGCCAACGGCATCGCGGTTGCCCTCGGGGGCGTTTATCAGCTGTATACCTTTACTTAGGGCGTATGCTTCATCAATATTATCCATACCTGCCCCTGCACGGCAAATAAACCGCAAGCCCGGTGCTGCATCTATAAAAGCCTTATCAACCTGAAACTTCGAGCGGATGGCAAGGCCGTCATAATTACCAATAGCCGCCGTAGCACCGGCTAAATCCATGGTGGGGTGGTAATCAAACGTGTATCCTTTTGCTGATGCCTGCTCCATAAAGGCTGGGTGCAGGTCATCTACTATTAATATGTTGTTTTTCAATTGTACGGTATTTATGAGGGCAAATCTAAAAGTATCAAACCAAATTATGATGCCTTGAATCCATCGCAACAAAAAATGGCATTGTGCAGAAATTAGCAACGGCTTATTTAAAGGTTGATGTCATGAAATCAAGAGCTGCTTTATCCGGCAGGGTTTCGGCTTTTGTTTGCTCGCCCAATAGCATTACCTGGTTGCTATTGGGGGTATAGTCCGTCCACTTAGGGAGGCCGACACCATTCGGACTGCCTGTTTTTACAAAGTTTACCCAATAGGTTGATATGGTTTTAGCCAACTCATGATCCACAGGCTCGAAAGGGCGGTTCAGGAATTTCAGGTTGTTAAAAACATAGGCAACCTCGCCTGTATGGAAGGCTCCATAGTGCTTAAACTGCGGCGTTGCAGGCAATTTGCGGGTGAAACGATACAGGTAAACCTTTGGCCCGCCTTTGGCGCTTTGCACATTTGCCCAGGTATAATTTTGAACGCCAAACGTCATATCGCGCGAAATGCGCACCTGCGACTCCTCGGCTTCAGCATCGGTATTGGCGGGGTAATGTCTTAAATATTCGTCCGCATTTGCAGGGTGCTGTTGTTTAATTTCGGCTATGTAATCGGCGGCATTTTTAAGTTTGCCTACAAAGGCATCATCGGTATTCCAGCCGGTAAGCAGGGGCACTTTGTTTTCCTTACCTGCTGCAAAGGTTTCTGCAACGGTTTGCGGCAGCACATAGCCATCAATAATTGGCCTGCCCGCCATTTGCTTTAGTAATGCCTCGGCAGGGAGCTTACGCAGATCTGCCAGGGTATTGGCCTGCAATGCCGATGCCGTTTTGAGGCCTGCTGCTTCGGCTTGCTTAAGCGTGGTTGCGCTGATAGGGCCTGTTAAAAATGCTGCGCCACTCTCTGCAATGGCTTTTTTAAATAAACCCTTAGCCAGGGGTGATGCAACTAAATAATTTACGCTAAATGCCCCTGCCGACTGCCCCGCAACAGTTACGTTATCAGGATCGCCGCCGAAGGCAGCAATGTTTTTTTGCACCCATTTTAAGGCCGCTATCTGGTCCATCAGCCCGTAATTGCCCGATGCGTGGTTAGGCGACTCTCCCGTTAGTTCCGGGTGTGCAAAAAACCCGAATATGCCAACACGATAGGGTATGCTTACCAATATTATTCCTTTACGGGCCAATGCTTCGCCATCATAAATAGGTACATTGGTGCCACCGCTCACAAAGCCGCCGCCGTATATCCATACCATTACGGCGCGCTTTTCGGTAGCCGATTTTGCGCCTGTCCAAACGTTCAGGTATAGGCAATCCTCGCTTAAGGGCTCATCCTTAATTAAAAACTCGCGGGTGTACACACCAAACTCGTTGGGCTTTGCCTGCATGGGGCTTTTAGCAAACTGGCTGCAATATTTAACACCCTGCCAGGGTTTTACAGGCTGCGGTGCTTTCCAGCGCAAATTACCAACAGGTGGTGCCGCAAAGGGAATGCCCTTAAAGGCGTGTACAGCACCATTGGCAGTTGTGGTACCTGATATTGTACCGGCTGCGGTTTTCACTGTTTTTAAATTATGCTGAGCCGAAACAGCCTGCGCCATAAACAGGCCCAAAGCAATGGTTAGTAAGCGTTTCATAATAGGTTTGTATCAACCTAAATATAGCTACATTAAATTACACTTAACTGCACAAAAAAGGCCGCCCGTTTGGGCAGCCCTTCTACTTGTATTAAGATTTTGATGACCCTTATTCCATTACCAACTCGCCAAGAGCGGCTGCGGTAAAGCCTTTCAACTCATCGTTACGGCCGTCGTGGATCTTTTGTGTCCATGATGGGTCTGCCAGTAAGGGGCGACCAACACCCACCAGGTCGAAGTCGCCACGGTCAAACCTGCGAAGCAGATCATCAAGGGAGCTTGCCTGTGAGCTTTCGCCGGCAAATGCGCCAAAGAAATCGCCAGATAAACCTACCGAACCTACCGTGATGGTTGCCTTGCCTGTTAGCTTTTTAGCCCAGCCTGCAAAGTTCAAATCGTCGCCATCAAACTCGGGCTCCCAAAAACGGCGTTGAGAGCAATGGAAAATATCCACACCGGCATCGGCAAGGGGTGTTAACCAGGCTTCCATTTCTTGCGGGTTTGCTGCCAGCTTGTTGGTATAGCTCGATGGTTTAAACTGCGATAAACGGATAATCAATGCAAAATCATCGCCTACGCGCCTGCGCACTTCTTTAATTACCTCTACCGCGAAGCGTGTGCGTTGCGCAAGGGTTTTGCCACCGTATGCGTCCGTCCGCTGGTTGGTTTCGTCCCAAAAAAACTGGTCGATAAGGTAACCGTGTGCGCCGTGTATCTCTACGCAATCAAAACCCAGGGCCTTGGCATCGGCGGCAGCCTGGCCAAAAGCAGCTATGGTATCGGCAATGTCGCTATCGGTCATCACCGTACCCGGGTCGGTACCTAATTTGTTGATGCCCGACGGACCTTCGAAAGGTACCGGCGGCAACCAGCCCGACTGGTGGTTGTTTAATATTCCCATGTGCCAAATTTGCGGGCCCATGGCACCTCCTGCCTCATGCACGTTATTGATTACGTTTTGCCAGCCGTTAATCGCTTCGATACCGTAAAAGTGCGGTACGTTGGCATCGTTTGATGATGAAGCGCGGTTGATTACCGTACCTTCCGACAAGATCAAACCTACCTCGCCTTCGGCGCGTTTACGGTAATAAGCGGCAACATCGGCAGTTGGCACACCGTTTGGCGAAAACGACCGTGTCATGGGGGCCATTGCTATCCTGTTTTTGATATTTAAAGATTTCAGGCTAAACGGCCTGAACAAGCTATCTGTATTCATAACGTATATACTTTATTAAATTTCCTGTTCTATTAATTTACTTAAGGCAGCAAAGGCTTCTTCGTTGCGTTTGTAGTAGGTCCACTGCCCAACGCGTTTAGACGAGATTAGCCCCGCCCTTTGCAGGCTGCTCAAGTACTCGGATATGGTTGACTGCGTAAGCCCCGCCTTTACCTGTATTTGCCCCACGCACACGCCGTGCTCGTAACCGTTGTATGCCTGTTCGGGAAAATTAAGCTGCGGCTCCTTTAGCCAGTTTAATATTTGCAGGCGCGATTTATTTGACAATGCCTTAAATACTTCCACGTGATCCATAAGGCAAAGATATATCGATAATTCCCGATATACCAATAGAAGATTGCTTTATGACAATGGGTTGATAAAGTGGGGAATAGCTATGGGTGAAGGGTAAATAATTTCAATATGATTATAATATAAATGAAAGAGCAAAAATCGGCAAGTGCCGTATGGGAGTCGAACCCTACCGCATAAACGGTTTCACCAGCGAAGTATCAACTGCCTACGGCATCTTTCATAATTTTTAAAAAGGGCAAAAAGCAACCGGTATTTTTTTTAGACCACTGCGGTTTCCCACAGGCAGAGCCCGAGTCTGCACCTTTCCCCACGGGGAATGTCATACCGAAGTATTACCGGTTTACGGCACCTTTTTAGGTTTAGGTAATTGAAAGAAGAGCTACGGATTACCTGCCTTTATTGCTTTGTTTGACTGACGAAGTATCGCAAGCCTTACGGCATCTTCTTTGTTTTTTTTAAGGGCAACAGTCAATATGCGTATAGCTAATTAGCCCACTGCTCTACCCATACTGAGCTACAATGGCGCCCGCTGTAAAGCCTGGAGCCAAAGGCCGGATTCGAACCGGCGACCCGAAGTAGCGCACATTTACGGCACCTTATGTTTTTAGTTTCCTTTAAAAAAGGGTAATGATCAATAAACCATTTCATCCCCGCTACGTAGGCAAGCCCCGGCAACGGTTCTTTGGTTCGAAGTATGGTTTATTTACGACACCTAATTTAAATTTTATAAGGAGCAACAGGCGAACACGGGAGTGAGGAAATTGCTTTGGGATTCGAACCCACATTGCAACTTACATCACAATGCCACTTCCTCCTAACCGATGACCGAAGTAACCCACGTCTACGGCATCCTTATATTTTTAATGCTTTAAAAAGAAGGGCTAATAGCAATAAGACGTTCATTACCTGCGCGTAGCTGTGCCCGCCAACAGGCCCCGATCGAAGTAAGACTTATTTACGGCACCTTCTTTTATATTTTATAAGGAGCAACAGGCGAAAGCGGGTTGGGGGAACGCTTTAGGGACTCGAACCCTCAGTTTAGTTTGCACTATACTGACCACCCCCTTAATGGCGCGAAGTAACCCGTTTCTACGGCATCCTTTTTTTTAATTAAAAGCTGAAAGCGAAAAGATAAAAGCTTTTTGCTTTAGCCTTTCCGCTTTAAGCTTATCTTACAATTCCACCTCATTTATAGCATCTAATGCCGAGCCTCCATTTTCTAAGGCAGCCAATACCTCAAAAACTTTATCGCTCCAGCCAGCTACAAGATACACATCATTGCGCAATATTTGCAATGGTGCTTGTCCGTAGCCCTGCAAGTCGAACAGGTAGAGTTTCGCGTTTGGCGATACCTCTTTCTTGTAGCGCAACCATAAGGTTTGGATATGGTCGGCAGTGTTATTGCTGTTCCACAACTGGGCATCGGTGAATAAAAATACCTTATCCATTTGCACCCCACGCTTTAATATATCCTTGATAACCAAGTAGCCATTGGTACTGTAACCCACCTCGCCCTCGCGGCTGTAAAACTTTTGTACATTACCTAATATGTTATTACCCGGCACTACAATGGTTTTCCATTTATCGCCAAACATACCTACCTCCACGTTTTTACAGCGGCTTTGCAATAGCATGGCCAGCATTAAGCCTACATCGTACAACAGGATCTTGCTTTTGGCAGATACCGGTGTTTGCATCGACCCGGAAACATCGCAGGCTAACAGCACGCGGGTGTCATGACCGAAACCTTTTATATTGGCGGCACTCGCCTGTACGGCTTTTTCAAGCGCGTCCAAAACCTGGCCGGTATAGCCTTTGTTGCTTTGCAGCATTGCCAGCGCTTTTTTTGCAAGGGTTTTTGAACGAGATTCGGTGCCGTCAGCAATTAACTCGCGATAAGCAGCCAGGTAACGGAACGGAAACTGCTTTGCCTTAGCCACTTCATCAGCATCGGCTAAACGGTTGCATACTTTTTCGAAATGTGCATAGCCTACCCCCGCCTCCTGTATATTGCGCAGGTTACGCAGCAAGGCCATGTAGCCCAACTTGCCACTTTCTATCAATTCTTCCCATTTTGCGCGGAACGCTATGGCCCTGGCCTCGTCACTGTCAAAATTGAGCTGGCCCAATGCCGACAGTTCAGTTTCCCAGGTATAAGGCGTTTGCAGGTCGCCGTTTACTATTTTGTTATACAACAGCTGCTGCAATTCGTCTTTTGCTTTAGGGTGAACCAGGAACAAAGCATCACGCAATTTAATGGCGCCATCGCGGTTATACTTGCCAAACTGGTACTCGTCGAACCTGTTGAACGCCATGCTCAGGCCTTTTTGCATTTGTTTGCTCAGGCGGTTCAGCTTTTTAGGGCCCTTGCGTTTGTTCAACGTTTCGTAGCAGGCCAGCAGTTCGGTGATCTCATCGGCACGGCCAATTACGCCGTCGGTAACCCGGGCAACCAGATCGTCGCCCGAGTGCAGCTTGGCCAATTCAGTAACCAGCACCAGCGGTACCGAACGCATATACATTTTAGTGCGCGCATACACCGCCAGCTTACCCACAAAAACCGGGTTGCATTTGCTTATCAGGGTGCGCAGGCGCACCATGCGCTGTTCGTCTTTTTCGTAAAAGGAATCGTTTAAGCTCCAGGTAACCACCGCGGTGTACAGTTCCATCTCGGGCGACAGCGTAAACGCTTTGGCACCCGCGTAGTTGACGGTCTGATTTTTTAGCTTGCTTAACAGGTTGAATTTCATTGTGAACCTCCTTTTTATTTATTGTTGATACAAAGAAATAGAGGCACTGCGCAGTGTATTTGCGCAGTTCAAATTAATTTTATGTTTTTTTAGATATTTATGAAATGGATGGAGTTACCATTGAAAAGGCCGACTATATTATAACCCATTACCCGGCTTTGCTTACCGAGCAAGAAGGTATGGCGCTAAAACACCGTCGATATACAGTAAAATTTTCAGAAACGAATGACACAGGCTTAACTCGAATGTATTTGAAAACAGGCCGCTTAACCACCGGCCCACTAATATTAGATTATCTGAAGGATGGGTATGTACAATTTGCACTGAATTGCGCAGGGCGCATTATGAAAGAATGCCCCGAAAAGGTATTTTTTAATTACTGCCCAAATGCGGCAAACTGGCCCGCACCCCGCGGGCTAAACAATGCCGGTTTTGTGAAGTGGATTGGCATTGATTGGAAAAAAATTGATTACCTTACCTGTCGATTTTTAATTCTGACAGATAAGGTAGTGCAGATTTTCTCAATTTAGTTTAAAATAGATTAAGGATTTAACCACTCTCTATCGGGTTTAGCTAATAGTCTTGCGTTGTTATATGCCCAATCTAAAGGCAAAACGGTATTTGCCCTATAGACCTCTCCTTCTCGGCCTACGACAAGGGCGACGTCAGCTGTTTCAGCTGTAGAAATGCAAAGTGGAAGCAATAATTGAATTGATTCGCTATAAAATTGAGGAATTGCTGTTTTATAATTTCGTTTAATTCTTATTAAAGCAGAATCAATTGCGCTTTTAATGCGTTCGACTTGCTGCGCTTTACTCAAGTCACGAAATAACTCTGGAAATCTTTTCTCTCTGTCATCCAAGATATGCTCAAAATCGGGAATTAGCCGACGAGATGTGTCATAAATTAGTTCAGCAGCATTTTGAAAATAGTTTGCTAATTCTGGCTTCTCTCCAAAGAAATTCATCATTCGATTACTTTCCCGGTCAAATATCTTAAAAATCCAAATCGGTTGCTTGAGGTAACCATCTTGATATCTGGCTTGAAAATTATTGTCTTTATGTTCAAAATATGCAAAAATTTCTTCCTGCTTTGTCGTGGCAAGACCTGTATTAAAACAGGCATACTTAACCTCACGGCCCCTGTCCGTTGTTGATGTGTATTTAATTTTTCCTTCTCTGTGCAATCTCGAAAAAGTATATTTTAAGTAGCTTTCTAAAATTGGATACCTATCCGTTTTACTATTGATAAAATCCCAATTTCCGTCTTCTTTTTGAGCTAAATTCTCAGCTAAATCAGCAATACTATCATCCCAGTTAGGAAATGAAGCGAATTTTTCAAGTCCGGTTCTGATATCACGAATAACAATTTGTTTTGCCAACAACCCCTTGTCTGTAACATCTGGCGAAAATTCAACCTCGAATCCGACTTCTATTTTTTTAAACCCTCTACCAACTACATCTGTATGATGAATAAAATACTTATCATCTATGCCTTGTGATTTGATAAAGCCATAGCCTTTATCAAACTCCTCAATGGTTCCTATATATCTATCTGTAAGGCGATGTAAGTTTTTAGCGTTTAGGCCCTTGTTGGACTCTTCAACTTCAAATGATACGATTTCATCTTCTAAAAGAATTTTTGCGTCATCTTGAATTTGAGAAAAATGAATGAAAATATCCTTGTTTGGAAAATCCTCAGAATGTATTTTTCCGAACCCCTTTTGGAGATTAAAGAATTTAACTGTTCCTTGTGACATAAGATTAAGTTTAGATATGTTAATATTAGTAAATTAAACTGGATTAAAAAAAATAGTATTCTTAAAGCCCTTACACCCTGTTTCTCTTGGACTGTTACTTTTTATTTTGATAACTAAAGGATTTTTAAAGCATTAACTTTAAAAGAGCGTTAACAAGCCGAGTTTTCTTTTAGTTACTTTTCTTTTACGGCCAAAGAAAAGTAACATCCACAGGCCAAACACAAACTTCTGCGATACTCAACGAAGCACCGAGCAGTTGGGAGATTGCTTCGTACCTCGCAATGACGCGAAGGCAATTGACACCCCCCTAACTCCTCTCGATAGGACAAAAAAAGCAAAGTGTTTCGACAAGCTCAGCAGGACTTAATGTCGACTAATACGAAGAAAGGCCGAAGGCTAATCCTCCGGCGTCTCCCTCGCATCCGCCATCCTTACAACACGAGGCTCAAATTGAGCCAGTACTTCTACTAAATTTTCCTGCGCCGCCATTACTGTGTGGATGTCCTTGTAGGCCATTGGGGCCTCGTCCATGTCGCTGCCCATCAGGGTAATGCGTTTATCAACCAGGTTGGCGGCAATGGCGGCTTTATCAAGCGTTCTGAATGCGGCGCTTCGGCTCATTAACCGGCCCGCACCATGGCTTGCCGAGTTAATGCTTTCGGCATTGCCTTTACCGCGTACCAGGAAGCCCGGGGTACTCATGCTACCAGGAATAATACCTAAAACGCCTTCGCCTGCAGGTGTTGCACCCTTACGGTGTACCATTACTTCGGTACCGTTGGCCAGTTGCTCTTTCCAGGCAAAATTGTGGTGGTTCTCTACCTGTGCAATAGGTTTAACACCCAGGGCACGCGCAATTTTATTGTGAATTTCGTGGTGGTTGGCGCTGGCATATTCGCCGGCCAGGTTCATGGCTATCCAGTATTCCTGCCCTTCGTCTTTATCCAGATCCAGCCATGCCAGGTGTTTGGCTTCGGCAGGCAGCTTGGTTTTGGTCATGGCAATTTTGCTGTAATGGTTGGCTATGTTACCTCCAAACCCACGTGAACCCGAGTGTGACAGCAAAGCCAGGTATCGCCCTGCAGGGATATCTGCTATAGCATTTTCGGCAATAGTAAGTTCGCCCCATTCCACAAAGTGGTTGCCTGTACCGCTGGTACCCAACTGCGCATAAGCCTTATCCTTTAGGGTACGGATCATTTTAGTTTCGCCCCAAGTTTTGCTATCAAACAACGATGTATCAAAGTGCGACTTTGTAGTGCCACCCATACCAAAGCAGGTGTTATCAACCAAAATGGTTTTCAGTTTGTCGGTCTCGGTATCAATAACACCAGCCGGCAGGTCGAATATGCTCAGGCACATACGGCAGGCAATATCAACCCCCACCGCAAAGGGTATAATGGTGTTTGCAGTTGTAGCCAGCACCCCGCCAATAGGCAGGCCGTAGCCCTGGTGTGCATCGGGCATCAAAGCTCCTGCAACGGCAATGGGCAATTGGATAGCCGTACGCATTTGCGCTAACGCACCAACTTCAATATGCTCCATACCCCATACCGGGAACTCGGCTATCTCCTCTTTCAGTTTAAAATTGCTGCGCTGTTGTTTTACAAAACGCCCTTCTTTACGCAAGTTTATCACAGCCTCGGCAAGGTTCTTAAACTTACCGCCTTTCTTAAGCGCGTAAGGCACAGGGTCGTCTATTAGCGCCTCCAGGTTGGCCAGGATGGTTTGCTTATCCATAACACCATGTTTAAGCAAACCATTAGCCACACGACTAAAATTTACCAGTATATCAACATCGTTAATACCCAGTGCCTTCAGCTCGTTGTTTCCTACTTTTTCTTTATGCTCCCCGGCCTCTTTAAGGGATAGCTTTTCATTTATTTCCTTTTTCATGATACAAAGAAATATAGCTACTGCGCAGTGTATTTGCGCAGATGAAAAATAATTTATTAAATTTCGGTCAGAATCAGAATTTACAGAATTTTTGAATGAGGGAAATGCCTGAATGAGGAAAAAATTTTAATGCAGTTAATTAATAATTAGTAACAAATCAGATTCTGAAAATCCTAAAATCTTGAAAATCCTGATCTTATGCCAGTTAATCGCAACGCCCTTATCCGCTACCGTACGCTTGATGCCTGCCTGCAAAACCGCCGCCGCAAGTGGACACTTGACGACCTGATGGATGCCTGCGGCGAGGCCTTATACGAGTACCAGGGCATTAACACCGGCGTAAGCCGACGCACCATACAGGCCGATATCGAGATGATGCGCAGCAATAAGCTTGGTTACGAAGCGCCAATTATTGTGGTGGATAAAAAGTATTATACCTACAGCGATAAAAATTATAGTATTACCAATATTCCTCTTAATCAACAGGACATACAGGTACTTACCGAGGTATCCGACCTATTGAAACAGTTTAAGGGCTTTGGCCATTTTAGCGATGTGAATGAAATGGTAAGCAAGCTGGAGGATAAGATATACACCCAAAAAACACAGAGCGCCCCGATAATTGATTTTGAAAAAAACGACAACCTGAAGGGTTTGGAATGGATAGAAGTGATACGCAAGGCCATTGTGGCTAAAAAAACCATTTGCATTACCTACCAATCTTTTAAAGCACGGGAGGCCAGTACTTTTTGCTTTAGCGGATACCTGCTTAAAGAATACCGCAACCGCTGGTTTGTATTGGGCATGCAGCACAAACGTAACGCCCATATCATGAACCTGGCATTGGACAGGATACAAACTGTTGAAGAGCATGACGAACCTTATCGAGAAAATAAAACACTCGACCTGGCAACTTATTATGACGATTGCATTGGCGTAACCAAAACACCCGGGCAGCGCGATTGCGAGGTAATATTCTGGATTGATCGGGACAATGCACCATATGTGATAACCAAACCGCTCCATCACACGCAAAAGGTATTAAACGAGGATGCAACCGGCACCATATTCAGCATCAAGGTGATATTAAACTTTGAATTGGAACGAGAGCTGCTTGGTTTCGGAGCCAAAATGCGGGTACTTGGGCCGCGGGTATTGGTTAAGCAGATAAAAGGGCAATTGCGTAAAATGATAGATAATTACGATCCGTTCAATAATATATCGTCGGAACCACAATCATCTAATAACGAAATGAACGAAAAATATATAAACGAAACAAGCAAGTTTTTAAGTATGGTTTTAAGGCACCAGCCGCAATTAATAGGAATTGAGCTTGACGAACATGGCTGGGCAAATATTGATGAGTTAATTGATAAAGCCAATTTACATGGGCAACATTTGGACAGCGAATTGCTAAACCATATTGTTGAAAACAATAGTAAAAAGCGGTTCGCCTTTGATGAAACCAGCCAAAAGATACGGGCAAGCCAGGGCCACTCGGTAGCTGTTGATCTTGGATATCAACCACAAATGCCTCCTGATGTGCTATATCATGGTACCGGCGAAAAATCGGTATCGTCAATTCTTAAAAGCGGCTTAGAAAAACGCAGTCGTCAACATGTCCACCTAAGCCGCGACATTGAAACCGCAATACAAGTAGGAAGCAGGCACGGTAAACCGGTAGTACTTAAGATATCAGCTGCAGAAATGTGTAAAAAGGGATTCGTGTTTTATTTATCAGAAAATAAAGTATGGCTCACGAACGCTGTGCCCGTTGAGTTTATAACGCTTTCAAAATAGCTAAGACCTACGCTCGTTACAGCGATTTGCAGATTAAACCGGCTATGCTTATTACTTCGACAAAATCGTTGTGTACGTTGTTCATGTTGACATGAGTATCGGTACAGATGAGTTTTTTGATGAGCCCGCAGCTTTGTAGTTTTTCGATGCCGTTGTTTACGAACAGGCCATGCGTGGTGATCACGTAAATATCGCCTGCACCGGCATCTTTATAGGTTTTGGCTGCGTTGATGATGCTCCCGCCCGAGCGGATCATGTCGTCATAAATAACTATGGTTTTGCCATCTACATCGGCATTAATGGCGCTCACTTCAATATGGTCGCCTTTGAGGCGGCGCTTCAGGATAAAGGCTGCATTAACGCCCAAATCGTTCGCTAACGATTCTACCCACTTGGCGCGGCCCGCATCGGTACTTGCCATTACAAAATTATCGCCGCCGTATTGCCTTGCGGCCTGTATCACAATATCCTTACAGTACACATGCACCGGGTACAAATCATGCTCGAAATAGTACTGGATACCCTCGGAGTGCAGATCGAACAGTAAAACCTTATTGCCCCGGTTTGATTTTGGAATGGCAGATAGCAGGCGGGCCCGCGTTTTTGCCGTCACAATTTCGCCGCTTAGTACGGCCCGCTCCATGGTTGAGTAGCCGAAGTAGGGTATAACAAGCGTTAACGCATCTACGCCATAGCTCACTAACGACGATGCCAGATCGAAAAGTTCAAGCGTGGCTTCGTCATTTACTGTGCCGCCTATTAAAATAGCTTCGCGGCCCTCTATGGGCGAAATGATACGCTGGTAGCGCTCGCCATCGGTAAAGTGGCTCACTTCCAGCTGCCCTTTTTCGAAATCACCGCAGGCCAACACTTTATCGGCAAGGTATTGGTACTCTTTAATGGCAAATAAAATCTTCTTCACGTTATAATGATAGTGCGGCGTTGGCCCTTACCTGTTCAAATGTAATGGTATTTAGCAGTTCGCCATTTTCGAAAACGGTGTGTAATTCATCGGCTACGTCTGGGTATTCTGTTTGCTTTACGGTTTTATATGCACCATCTGTTTTAATGAGCTTTAACCTGCCGCCTTTGCTCTTTTTAAAGCTTTGGGTAATGTTGCCTTGGGCATCCATTTCTGTAGGGCTCTTTTCTACCGCTACTTCTTTACCGTTAATAACGGCGCTGCTGCATTTAAGGGCAAACTTTTGCGTATCACGATCAACCTTTTGCAGCAAGGCACCACCCATACCCAGTACCAGGTTTTCGGCACTTATGCCATCGGCCTTTAAAGCAGCGTATATCCTGCCAATTTCGGTGTAGTTTACGCCATCGCCCTGTATTACCCTTATTTGCGGCGGCAGCACTTTGTAGCCCTTTGCATTGGTGGTAAAGCCAAACTTGTCAAACAAAATCCTGAATATTTCCAGCAACGTCCGTATTGGGTCGCCACTATCCGGACGGACAACCAGTGTACCATCGCGCTTTAAAATTTCATCTTTAAGCTCGGTGCCCCAATACTCGCTGCAGGCTTTAAATATGTTGTAGCTGTCGCTTACGCAGGCGATAGTGCCGGTAGGGAAGCTGCGCAACACATGGCGAAATACCTCCAACTCGCCCTCACGGCCCAGCAACGTGCAGATGCTGTGCTCGGTAGCCGGGATGCTGAGGCCATAAACCTTTTGGGCACCGTAATATTTTATTGTCATGCCGCTGCCTGCAAGGTTATCGCTCCCGCTGAAGTTTACTAAATGAGCCGCACCGCCAATCTTGGCGCTCTCCACACTACTTACGCCCCGAAAGCCAAAGTCATTTAACACAAAATCAATCCCTGCTTCGGCACCGTCGGTTGCAGTTTCGGCGTAGTAACGGGTAACAACCTTACGCACCTGGTTACTTAGGGTTGCAACGGTACAGGGGTACCAAACCTGCATTAGCAGGGTTTCCAAGAAATTGGTGAGCCAGTAACACTCGGGGTCGGTGTTTTCGATGGTGAGCAATACGTTACCGGTCGGCACAGCGGTACCTTCGGCAACAGCTTTTATCTTAACAGGTAAATGCCCGTTGTATTTATCTAATATATACAGAAACTTAGTCCTGTCGAACACATCGTTACGACCGAAAACCTCTAACAGAAACTCATCGGCTTCATCTAAATCAACCTGTGTAAAAGCGGGGCCCTGCAGGTATTCCTTTAAAAAATATTGCAAGCCAAAAAATATGGTTTCATTAAACATGCCGCCACGGCTTTCCAGGTAGCTGTAAATTTGCGTAGTACCGGGATAGTAAAACTTATGATGAGCGTATTTGTAAGCATCAGCTAACAGGATCAAGTTTTCGCGTTTCATGTTAAGCAAGTTTAAGGTATTTATTTGTAAGTGCTTTCAGCATATCGGCATGTTCGGGGTTTATGCTACCGTTGGCAATCATATCCAATACAGCAGTAAGCGGGAACCATTCAAGGCCTATGATATCATCCTGCGGGGCAGGTGTACCATTGATATAATCGCAGCTAAACAGCATGGTAATGATCTTATCGGCCTCCTTGCGATACCGCCAGTCGTTTACCCTGCGCGATGATTCATACACCATTGTTGTAGTTTCGGTAAGCCCGCTTTCCTCGGCCAGCTCCCGTTGTGCCGCGGCTTCGTAGCTGTGGTCATCAGAGTCGGCAAAGCCGCCAATAAAACGCCAGGTGTTGCTGTTTGCCTTTTTGCCCAACAGTATTTCGGTTTTGTTATTTCTGAAAACGGCAACATCAACCGTGGGGTAAACCTTGGTGTACTGGTTATAGTAGGCATATAAGATGCCGGCCCTAAAGTCGTTCGAGTCGAAAACCTTATCAGCATATTGCCTGCGCAATTCGGTAGCGTTGTAATCGCCATGTTCGGGCAGTTCAACGGTTTCAAACCTGCCGGAGTAGTACGGAATAAAGCTGTCGCGGCTGCCAAACAAACAAAACTCCCCGCCGGGCATAATGCTTTTGAGCAGAGCATCGATATTTTCGGACCATACCCTGTCGCTCGGATGATCGCTTACCGGCAGCACCACAACATCGGGGTATTCCTTTTTAATCATCTTTTCGCGCGTATAATAATCATACGGGTTTTTGCGGCTACCCATTACCGGGCTCACGCCCAGTAAAACAACAAGGTTTGAGTGCTGCGCCTTAACTGTTTCAATCAATTGCTTATGCCCTTGGTGCAGGTAGGGTGTTTGGAAGCGGGCAATAATAACTGCTGTTTTCATGACCATTTGCGTTAATTATACGCAAATATAAATATTCGTTTTATTACGCAAATTATTTTTTGCTTTTTTATATCTCGAAGTTGATGCCTTGTTTTTGCAGCTGGTAATACTTGTCCACATCAAAGCTGAACAGGTTACCCGGACGGCCAGCCCCATCATGCGCTTGTTTCTCGGTAGTTTGCTCTAAAAACCCGTACTTAAGTACTTTCTTTTTAAAGTTACGCCTGTCAATGGCGCGGTCGAGCACTGCCATGTACAATTTCTCGAGGTCGGAGAATGGGAATTTCTTCTCAAGCAGTTCAAAGCCGATTGGTTGATATAGTATTTTCCCCTTTAAGCGCTCATGTGCGGCGGTTAAAATCTCCCGGTGGTCAAACGCTAATTGCGGCAGTTTTTTGGAGTTGAACCAGGCAACCTCGGCTGCATCTGTATCAGCCTTAATCTCAAACTCATCGGGCCTTACCAAGCCATAGTAGGTAATGGATATAACGCGGTTGCGCGGATCGCGGTTTGGTTTGCCAAAGCTGTATAGCTGTTCAAGGTAGTTTATATTGACACCTGTTTCCTCTTTTAGTTCCCGCTGGATGGCATCCTCAAGCGACTCATCATCGCCAACCAGACCGCCGGGTAAGGCCCAGCTATCCTTAAATGGGGCTACTTTGCGTTTAATAAGCAGCACCTGCAGCCCATCTTTGGAGTTGTACCCAAAAACAACTGCATCAACAGCTACCTTAATATTTTGCATGGCTGGCATGTTGCAAAGTTATCAATCTGCATAAAGCAGGCAAATGTTGATTGGGAAGGTGTTGGTAATTTATTTAGCTCAATAAAAAAAGCGCGTATCCGGACGGTCTAATTCCTTGATACGCGCTTGAATATTTAAAAGGTTAAATACTAATACAACAGGTTATCGTAAGGATACCTGTCTACATGCATATCCTTGATGTAGCCGTAAAGCATATTCCTGAATTCATCCACATTTTCCTTTTTGGTAGCTGATATGAAAATAGCAGGGCTGTTGTTTTTGGCCATCCAGCTCTGTTTAAAATCATCGAGGGTAAGCGGGCCTTCGGTAACATCTACATGGTGCTGCTCGGGCACAAAGGCATCCATTTTGTTAAAAACGGTTATCATTAGCTTATCGCGTGCGCCAAGTTCTTTCAATGTTTCATTAACGGTACGTATCTGGTCTTCAAAACTTGGGTGTGAAACGTCAACCACATGTACCAAAATATCAGCTTCGCGCACTTCATCCAATGTCGATTTAAAACACTCTACCAAATGGTGAGGTAGTTTGCGGATGAAGCCAACAGTATCCGAAAGCAGGAAGGGTACATTCTCAATAACCACTTTACGCACGGTAGTATCAAGCGTTGCAAACAGCTTGTTCTCGGCCAGTATGTCGGACTTGGACAGCATGTTCATAATGGTTGATTTACCTACGTTGGTGTAACCCACCAATGCTACCCGTATCATTTGCTGGCGATTTTTGCGCTGCGTTTCGTTTTGGCGGTCAATCAGTTTCAGGCGCTCTTTCAGTAAGGAGATCTTGTTTAAAATCAATCGCCTATCCGTTTCAATCTGCGACTCACCCGGTCCGCGCATACCAATACCACCTTTTTGGCGCTCAAGGTGGGTCCATAAGCGGGTTAATCGTGGTAGCAGGTATTGCAACTGGGCAAGTTCTACCTGTGTTTTGGCCTGGGCCGTTTGTGCACGCCCGGCAAAAATATCAAGGATAAGGTTACTCCGGTCCAATATCTTAACCTGCAACTCGTTCTCGATATTACGCAACTGCGATGGCGATAGCTCATCGTCAAAAACTACAATATCAATTTCTTCTGCTTTTACATAGTCTCTTATTTCTTCCAGTTTACCGGTACCAACAAACGTGGCACGCTCGGGCCTTTGCAGCTTTTGGGTAAAATGCTTCACCGTTTTGCCGCCGGCAGTGGTTACTAAAAACTCAAGTTCTTCTAAATATTCTTTTTCCTGTGCTTCGGTTTCGTCGGGTGTAATCACACCAACAAGCACAGCTCGTTCCTGCTTCACAGCAGTATCATAAAATTTCTGTTTCATTTATAATGATTAATCATTAACACATAAAGGTAGCCATAATGCTGCCTTAATATACAACTCGCTACTTATCTGCTTGTTCAGATAAATTTTAATAAATATTACATTTTGGTTGTCGCTTAAAATTTGACAAACACGGGCGCACATCAGAACCGGCAAAATGCATTAATCGCATTAAACAGTTGGCACCATTTTTACACTAAATTTTTTGTGTTGAGTGGAGGAAGTAGAATTACATTGATGCAAATATAAGGCTATTTTAAACCCTTTACAAACTCATGCATTGCCGCGCCCGGATCAGCCTGTTTCATAAAGTTTTCGCCTATCAGGAACCCGTTAAAGCCTGCTGCCTTTAGATTATTTATAGTATCGGTATCGCTTATAGCACTTTCCGATATCTTCATGAACTCGTTAGGAATGTGGTCAACCAGTTTGTAAGAGTTTTCTACAGATACTGTAAAATCGGCCAGGTTGCGGTTGTTTACCCCTATGGCATCAAGGTTAGGATCGATGCTACGCTCGAGCTCTTCCAGATTATGCACCTCGAGCAACACATTTAAGCCGAGGCTTTTTGCAATCCCTGCAAGATTTTTTATTTCAGCAGGTGTAAGTATAGCAGCTATCAGCAGAATGATGTCCGCACCGATGGCTTTGGCTTCAATCACCTGGTATTCATCTATCATGAAATCCTTGCGTAACACGGGTATTTTAACCGCCTTGCGGGCATTGGTTACGTCGATCTTATCACCCATAAAAAAATCAGGATCTGTTAATACCGAGCAGGCAGATGCACCTGCAGCCGCGTATCCTTGTGTTACATCTTCAACGCTTACCTTATCATTGATGATACCTTTTGATGGCGACCGCCTTTTATACTCGGCTATGATGCCGGTACGTTCCGGTGCCAGCAAAAAGTCTTTAAAAGAGTATGTGTCACGCTGAAAAAGCGGCGAAGCCTGCAGCACTTCTACAGGAATTATGGCCTTATCATTGGCAACCTCTATTTTCTTTTGAGCAACTATTTTATCAAGTATGGTCATGTGTTCAAAGTGTTATGTCATGCTGAGTGATAGCAAAGTATATATTCGCAAATAGATCCTTTACTGCGTTCAGGATGACAATTATTATATATTTTAATCTCCCCTTCAGGGGGCTGGGGGCTACCCTTTCAACCAGTTCTGCAGCATTTCCTTACCGTATTCGGTCAAAACAGATTCCGGGTGAAACTGTACACCGCGAACATTATATTGTTTATGCCTCAAAGCCATAACCGAGCCATCCTGCTCGTCGATAGCGGTAATTTCCAACTCCTGGGGCAAATCTTTTTCAACCACCCATGAGTGATAACGCCCAACTTTAAAAGTATCCGGCAGTCCCTCAAACAGTTGTTCGCTGCCGTCTGTAACCTTTATCGGTGTAGCTATACCGTGCATAGGCTGCGGCAGGTTATAAAGCTTGCCGCCAAACACCTCGGCAATGGCCTGCTGACCAAGGCATACGCCAAACATGCTTTTTGTAGGCGCATAAATTTTTATCACATCCAAAAGCAAGCCGGCTTCCGATGGGATACCCGGTCCCGGCGAAAGGATAATATGACTGTATTTATCAACATCGGCTAACTCAAATTTGTCATTACGCCATACGTCGCACTCCAGTCCAAGTTCATTAACCAAGTGTACCAGGTTGTACGTAAATGAATCGTAATTGTCTATAATGAGGATGCTTACGCCCCCCTGCCCCCTGGAGGGGGAGTTTTTTGAAATGCTATTAGTCATTATATATAATTAATCCTGTTAGGAAATATCTAACTTGTTTATAATTCTGTTCCCCCTTCAGGGGGTTAGGGGGCTTCTACAATTCCTCTGCCAGTTCAATTGCCCGGCGCAGGGCTGCTATTTTATTATCTACTTCTTTAAGTTCGCTTTCTGCTACAGATCCGGCTACAATTCCAGCACCAGCCTGGTAATGCAATGTATTATTCTTACTTAGGAACGACCGGATCATGATGGCATGGTTAAAATCGCCATTAAAGCCAAGGAAACCTATTGCACCGCTGTAAAAACTGCGTTTGCTTTTTTCGTTCTCATCAATAATTTCCATCGCACGGTACTTGGGCGCACCGCTCAGCGTACCTGCCGGGAAAGTGTCTGCAACAATTTTAAATGACGTTGCACCAGGTTTTAATTTACCCGTTACGTGCGATACCAGGTGTATAAGGTGCGAGTAGTATTGCACCTCTTTAAAAGCCTTTACGTTTACCTGTTCGCAATGGCGGCTCAGGTCGTTACGGGCAAGGTCAACCAGCATCACGTGCTCTGCCGACTCCTTAGGGTCATTCTCCAATGCACGGGCTATCTCTGCATCTTTCTCATCATCGCCGCTGCGCTTAAAGGTTCCGGCGATAGGGAATATGCTTGCAATATCATTTTTAACGGTAATCTGCGCTTCGGGCGATGAACCGAAGATCCTGAAATCCCCAAAGTCGAAATAGAACAGATATGGCGACGGGTTAACAGAACGCAAGGCACGGTAAACGTTAAATTCATCGCCTAAAAAATGCCTCGAAAAAGCTCGGGAAGGCACAATCTGGAAAACATCGCCACGGTAGATGTGCTGTTTCATCTTCTCAACAATGGCAATAAATTCGTCATCGGTTAGGTTAGATTTTTCAGCATCTACGCTGTTAAAGCTATACTCCGGAAAGTTTTTGTTCTTGATCAGGTCGGCTATCTTATCCAAGCCGTTTGTTTCGGCCTGCCCATCTACCTGGTTATGGAAAATATAAAGTTCGTTCTTGAAATGATCTACCGCAATAATATAACGGTACATATGATACTGCATTACCGGAATCTTCCGGCTGGTATCGTCGCTTTCCTTTAATTTAATGGTTTCAAAATACTCAACAGCTTCATGCGTAAAATAACCGAATAAACCGTTTGATATAATCTTCGACGGCGTGCTGTCGGCTTCAAACCTGCCCAAAAAATTGTTTATCTCTTGCGTAATATCAAAGCTATCGGGCTGGCTCACTTCAACGCTGCCATCAGGAAACGTTTTAGTTAGCGTGCGCTCGTCAAGTATAAGCCCGCTAAAAGGTGCGCAGCAAACATAACTCATGCTGTTTTCGCGGCTGTGGTAGTCGGAGCTTTCCAACAGGAGCGAGTTCGGGAAAACGTCCCTTAGGCGCAGGTATATGCTCACCGGCGTGGTGGTATCGGCAAGTAACTTTTTATGTGTGGTTGTAATTTTGTAAGTAGTCATTTTATAAAAATCCATTAAATAAAAAACCCGGCGAATTGAGCGTTCGCCGGGTTTCCAATTTAGGTTTACATTTGATTAGTTAGTTATTTCCAAAATTCTATCCGGCTGCCATGTTTTGCACGGTGCCACCAAAGGTTATTGTAGATAGTTTTTTTCATAACGTGGCAACAAATTTATAAAGAATTTTGAATTACCAAATTTTTTCAACTTTTATTTTAATGGCTCATTCCAAAGAAGGGCCTTTGGCTTTGTATAATCGCTACCGCAATGACAATCAGCGCTAAAATATAAAACACAGCAATTGAGCGGTGCTTAGCTTCAGGCAAAGTTGCTTTCTTTGATTTGCTGTGACCTATTGTTATCAATACAATGGCAAACAACATCATGGCAATATGCTCAACCGTCCAATAGCGTGATGTTGCATCTTTCATGGTGGCTTTTGCAAACACTACAAACGGGCTTAAAAAGTATAATATAATGCCCAGCAAAAATTGGGTGTGGGCAGATATCATGGCAAACAAGTTAAGCTTGCGGCTACCATCTGTATATGGTTTTTTACCCAGCCAGCCCGCTAAAGCACCAAGTATGGCCAGCAATACAAGCACCATTACAATATACCTGAAACCCGAGTGGAAGTAAAGAAAGAATTGATAAGCAGTCATTACGATTGATTTTTTGCTACGAATATACTGATAATATGCCGAGGGCAGAAAATGTAACAAACATATGCCAGTACCGTGATGCGGGCCAATTTTATGCGATTGTTCATATATTTAAAGCAAATTAACTGACTGATGAAAAAACTATTACTTATTTGTTTGTCCGTGTTCGTATTCCGGCCCGGCCATGCACAGGACACCTATCCTGTAAATGGCGCCTGGGATGTGCGACCCGGCCTTTACGCATTTACCAATGCAAACATTGTAACCAGCGCCGACCAAACCATTAAAGGCGGCACCCTGCTGATTAAAGACCGCGTTATTGAAGCCGTTGGTACTGGTGTAAGCGTACCCAAAGGTTACGTGGTTGTTGACCTGAAGGGCAAATACATTTACCCTGGTTTGATAGATGCTTATACCACTTACGGTATCCCTGAGTCATCCCGCCAAAACTTTACCCCTAAACGCAATCCCAACGAGCCGTCTTTTGTATCGGCCAAGCGCGGGGCTTATGGCTGGAACGAGGCCATCCGCCCGGAGATGAACGCCAAAGAAGTATTTCATGTTGATGCTGCCAAAGCCGAAGAATTTAAAAAGAATGGGTTTACTACAGTGCAATCACTCATTCATGATGGTATTGCCCGTGGCACATCTGTGGTTGTTACACTGGCAGATGAGGCGGATAATAAAGTGTTACTAAGTGACCAGGCAGCTGCAAATTACTCTTTTAGCAAAGGCACGGCTGCTACAAACTACCCGTCATCATTAATGGGAAGCATTGCCTTACTGCGCCAGACTTATTACGATGCTGAATGGTATAAAGGGCAAAAGGAGGAGTACAATATTTCTCTTGCCGAGTTTAACCGCACACAAGCATACCCGCAGATTTTTGAGGCAAGCGATGTTTACAGCATATTGCGTGCTGATAAAATAGCTAAAGAGTTTGGCAAGCAATATATTTACAAAACAGATGGCCTGGAATTTAAGCGTGTCGACGCTGTAAAAGCCTTAAACGCTACGCTGATCATTCCCCTAAATTTCCCGGAAGCTTTCGATATCGAAAACCCGTTTGATGCCCGTAACATTAGCTACGACCAGATGAAGAGCTGGGAAATGGCACCAAGCAATCCGGCTGTATTAGCTAAAGCAGGCGTGAGGTTTGCAATTACTTCATTCGGCCTTGCAAAACCAACCGACTTTTGGACCAATCTGCGCACCGCCATTGATAACGGCTTAACTCCTGCACAAGCCCTGCGCGCACTTACCCAAACCCCTGCCGAAATTTTAGGCGTTAGTGATAAGGTAGGTACACTTACCAAAGGCAAACTGGCCAACCTGCTGATCACTTCCGACGAGTTATTTAAGCCCGAAAACATCATTTACGAGAATTGGGTTGAAGGCCGGCAGTATGTAGTAAGCAAAAAAGATATTACCGACCTGCGCGGTACGTATGCGCTAACCGGCGAAACCTTTAATAATACCATTTTAAAAATTACCGGCAAGCCCGGCTCATACGAGGCTAATATTGAGCGCACAGGGGCAGACAGCCTTAAAACCAAAGGCACTATTGTACGCACCGGCGATTTGCTTAACCTTTATTTCGACCTTAAAAACAAACCATCAGGTACTGTACGCCTTAACGGATACATCGCTTCTGTATCGCCCCTTACCTTAAAGGGCAGCGGTGTTTTAGCCGATGGTAACAGCATTGGCTGGACTGCTACACAAACAGCCCCAGCTCCTGCTGAAACAAAACGCGACACAACGTCTAAACCAAAACCTACAACGGGCCGGGTAATTTATCCGTTCACAGCGTATGGCAATGCCGAAGTACCAAAACAGGAAACCGTTCTTTTCAAAAACGCTACCGTTTGGACCAACGAAAAAGAAGGTGTGTTAACAGGTGCTGATGTATTGATTGAGGGCGGTAAAATAAAAGCTGTAGGTAAAAACCTGTCTGCAGGCGGTGCTAAGGTAGTTGATGCCACAGGCAAGCACATTACCGCAGGTATTGTTGACGAGCACTCGCACATTGCCATACAAAGCGGTGTAAACGAGGGTACGCAATCTGTAACTTCAGAAGTTCGTATTGCTGATGTTTTAGATCCTGAGGATATTAACATCTATCGCCAGTTGGCGGGTGGTGTAACCACATCGCACCTGCTGCATGGATCTGCCAATGCTATTGGGGGCCAAACGCAGCTTATTAAATTGCGTTGGGGCGCTATGCCCGAGCAAATGAAATTTGCCGGATCTGACGGGTTTATCAAATTCGCGCTTGGCGAAAACGTAAAACAAACCAACTGGGGTGTGGTACCGGGTACGCCAAACCTGCGTTTCCCGCAAACACGTATGGGTGTTGAACAGGTTTACAAAGATGCCTTTACCCGTGCTAAAGAATACAAAGCAGCCCGGGCTGTTAAAGGCAGCACCACCCGCCGCGACCTGGAGCTGGATGCTTTGGTAGAGATATTGGATAACAAACGCTTTATCACTTGCCACTCTTATGTACAGTCGGAAATCAACATGCTGATGCATGTGGCCGACTCGATGGGCTTCAAGATCAATACCTTTACGCACATATTAGAGGGTTACAAAGTAGCTGATAAGATGAAGGCCCGCAATATTGCCGGCTCAACCTTTAGCGATTGGTGGGCATACAAAATGGAGGTGGCTGAGGCTATCCCATACAACGGCAAGCTAATGCACGAAGTTGGTGTTATAACCGGCTTTAACTCTGATGATGCGGAGATGGCCCGACGCCTGAACCAGGAAGCCGGTAAAGCCATGACCTACGGTAACCTAACCGAGGAAGATGCTTTGAAGCTGGTTACCCTTAACCCCGCCAAAATGCTGCACATTGATAACAAGGTTGGCAGTTTAAAAGCCGGTAAAGATGCCGACATCGTGGTATGGTCGGCCAAGCCATTATCAATTTATGCCGTGGCCGAAAAGACATATGTTGATGGTGTGCCTTATTGGGATATCGAGAAAGATGCCGAAAAGCGCAAAGCTTTAAAAGCAGACGAAGGCCGCTTGATCCAAAAAATGTTATCGGCTAAAAATAAAGGTGCAGCTACACAAACAGCCACCCCGCGCAGGCGTCGCCTGTACGAGTGCGAGAGCCTTGAGGAAGCTGCCTTTACCGTAGCCGACGCTTACAACGGATTCCAAACCATTGGCACCAAATAATTATCACAACCATCATGACAAATAAAATATTCAGTATAACGGCAGCCCTCATGGCAAGCGCTGCTATTGCATTTGGCCAGGCCAATATTATGCCTGCCAAGCCGCAATCAAAGCCTGTAATTATTACCGGCGCCACTATTCACGTGGGCAACGGCACAGTTTACAACAACGGCTACATTGCATTTGATAAAGGTAAAATTACCGCAGTTGGCGAAGGTGCCGCTCCAAACACGGCAGGTGCAGACGTAATTGATGCTGCCGGTAAGCAACTTTACCCGGGTTTCATTTGCCCGGTTACCAACCTGGGGTTGGTAGAGTTTGAGGCAGTAAAAGCCAGTGTTGACGATAGCGAAACCGGCGAGCTTAATCCGCACGTACGCGCATTGATCGCTTATAATACCGACTCTAAAGTTATTCCTACAGTACGATCAAACGGAGTTTTATTGGCCCAGGCCACTCCGGATGGCGGGGTAATAAGTGGGCAATCATCAGTAATGATGCTTGACGGCTGGAATTGGGAAGACGCAGCATATAAAACAGATGTTGCCATCCACCTTAACTGGCCATACAACCGCCCGAGCTTTCGCCGTGCACCGGCACCTGGTGGTATGTCTCCGGCAGAGCGTACGCAAAAGGAAATAGATGCGCTTGAAGACCTTTTCGGACAGGCGAAAGCCTACGCCGAAATTGGCAAGCCATCTGTCAAAAACCTTCGCTTCGATGCCATGAAGGGTTTGTTTAACGGCAGCAAAAAGCTGTTTGTAAACGCCAATAACGCTAAAGAGATTATACAGGCTATTAACTTCGGCAAAAAATGGGGCGTACAAGTGGTTATAGTCGGCGGGGTAGAATCTTACCTGGTTACCGATGTTTTGAAACAAAATAATGTGCCCGTTATTATCCGCGAAACCCAAACCCTGCCGGATAAAGACGAAGACGATGTTTATCTGCCTTATAAATTACCAAGAATGCTGCAGGATGCGGGTGTGCTTTATGGTTTAACAGGCATTGGTTTCTGGCGTCAGCGCAACCTGCCTTTCGAGGCGGGCCAGGCGGTTGGCTACGGGCTAACCAAAGAGCAAGCCTTGAGCATGATCACGCTTAACAACGCTAAAATTTTAGGTATCGATAAAACTACAGGCACACTTGAGGTAGGTAAAGATGCTAACCTTTTTATATCTAAAGGTGATGCATTAGATATGATCACCCTGGGTGTAGAGAACGCCTACATACAGGGCCGCAACATTGACCTGGACAACTTGCATAAGCAACTATACAAACGCTACAGCGAAAAGTATGGCTTTAAAGCCAATTAAGCTTATCAATTAACACAAACAAAAGCGGCTGCCTTAGTGAGCAGCCGCTTTTGTTTGTTATTGGTCATACTGAAATTCTTTCAGCATCTCATAGTTTAAGTATCCGTGAGATGCCGACATGCATCGGCATGACTTATTTGTATTTTAACAATTAAAAGAATTTAAAGCCTACACTCAGTGCCCATAAGTTTTGGCGCTGGCCAAAATTCTGATTAATCTTGGTCAGTCCGCCCTCGTAACGAAAATCGGCTGTAATATGACCAACATCAATACCGGCACCCGCCTGGAAACCAAGCGTACTTTTCTTATAATCGCCAAAGTCCTGGTAAGCACTGCTCACGTTATCGGCAAAGTTTTGATTTTTGTCCATTACGTAGCTATATACCGGGCCTGCCATCACTCTGAAATTAAGGTTATCGCCACCCCAGCCTTTACCAACCAGTAACGGCAGGTTTAGGGTAGTGAACGTGACTTTGCCGTTGGTTGTCACGGTACCGTTATTGTTTTGAAAATCAAACTTACCACCGCTGCTACCCACGTAAAGCTCGGGCTGCAGGTAAAGGCTGTGGCCAAAACGGGCAAACAAACCGGCCTGGTAACCTGTAACGCTCGATTCGCCTACATTATCAGCATTGATCTTTGAGAAATTGATACCGGCTTTTACGCCTAACGATTGCGCCTTAGCGCCAATAACTGCCATTGCTACAATGGCAATGCTTAAGAAAAACTTTTTCATAAATTGTGTTTTCAGTAGGGTTAAACAATGTGTTGTTTTTAATGCAACAAATAAACGCGAGTTTGCTTCTGTTACAAACCTTTGAATATAGGTATGTGTTAAAAGTTTAACAGCGTCAGCACATTAAACGCAGGCGAGCTGTATTTTTTATATTTTTGCTGAAATATATTTGATCTATGGCAGAGATAACTATCAGCGATAAGGATTGGAAACGCGTAAAAATTAAAGTTCAGCGCAAATACAACCACCTTACCGACGAGGAATTGCAATACACCCAGGGCCAGGAAGAAAGCCTGATAAACAGGTTAATGGAGCTGGTTAACCGCGACCGCGCCTATGTTGTGTTTACCCTTAAAAAAGCATTGGTAAACATTGATAATAACCGCCTGTAAAAACAGTTATTGATTATACAAAAGGGCTGTGCTTTTGTATATTTATAGTTTACAGCGAATAAGGATGTTGACAGATGGAAAAAACGAATAAACGCAGCTACAAACGCCCGGCTATTATTGCTGGTACAATTGCACTGGCAGTAACTGCATTTGGTTTTAATGACGACCTTTTCCAGATATCAAAAAACCTTGATGTTTTTTCTTCGGTATATAAAGAGGTGCATATCAACTATGTAGATGATATTAACTCGGCCAAAATGGTAAAAACCGGCGTTGATGCCATGCTTGAAGGGCTCGACCCCTATACCGAGTTTGTACCCGAATCTGAAATTGAAGAGTATAAACTGCACTATGTAAGTACCCAATACGGCGGCATTGGTGCAAGCATTTTTGCCCGCGACGGCAAAGTATACATCTCTGATATATTTACAGGCTTCCCGGCTCAACGCGCCGACATTCGTCAGGGCGATCAATTGGTAAAGATCAATGACATTGACCTTGCCGGTAAAACCAGCGATCAGGTAAGTGCTTTACTTAAAGGCTCGAAAGGGGCTGCTATAAAGCTGCTGCTTAAGCGTGATAATGAGGCGCCTGTTGAGAAAAACCTGATCCGTGACGAAATTAAGCAACCCAACGTAGTTTATTCGGGAATGGTTGATGGCAACATGGGCTACATCAAACTCAACAAGTTTCTGGAAAACTCGGCCGATGAAGTAACCAATGCCTTGGTTGCTATTAAAAAGAACAACCCCAACGGTATAATCCTTGATCTTCGCTCAAACGGTGGCGGCATTTTGCAGGAAGCAGTTAAAATAGTAAACCTGTTTGTTGCCAAAGATGTGCTTGTGGTATCCCAAAAAGGGAAGATAAAGGAAAAAAATTTTACTTACAGTACGGTAAGCGCACCCATGGAGCCTAACCTGCCGCTTGTGGTATTGGTTAACAGCCGCTCGGCTTCAGCGTCGGAGATTGTGGCAGGAGCCTTGCAGGATCTGGACAGGGCAATTATTATAGGCCAGCGAAGCTATGGTAAAGGCCTGGTGCAGCAAACCTTTAACTTGCCGTATAATAGCTTGGTTAAAGTTACGGTTGCTAAGTACTATGTTCCATCGGGCCGGTGCGTGCAGGCGCTTGATTATGCACATCGTAAGGATGATGGCAGCGTTATAAAGGTTGCCGATTCGCTTATCCATGAGTTTAAAACTAAAAATGGCCGGTCTGTTTACGATGGTAGCGGCATATACCCGGACATTTTTGTAAAACAGGAACGCTTTGCAAACATCACTTCGACACTGGTAAACAAGCTTTTGATATTTGATTACGCTACCAAGTATCGTAACAGCCACCCTAAACTGGCTGATGCCCGCTCGCTGAATCTTACCGACGCCGAATACAACGACTTTGTAAAATACCTTGCTGATAAAAATTACGCCTACAGCACCGTTACCGAAAAGATGCTGAACAGCATGAAAACGGAGGCCACCCGCGAAAAGCAATTTAACGAGATACAGGCCGAGTACGATGCCTTAAAAAACAAGTTAGCTGCAAGCAAGAAGAATGATTTGCAGGTGCACAAGGAGGAGATAAAGCAGGTATTGGAAAATGAAATAGCATCACGCTATTTTTATGAGAAAGGCCGCTACGAAGCCAACTTTAAATATGATAAAGAATTGGATGAGGCAGTTAAAACCATGCAAAATAAAGCTCAGCTGGCATCAATACTTAAGGGAGAGGGCACATTTAAAACTATTGGTAAACCCATGCTGGCCATGGCCGCCAAAAAAAATGATAAGGACGAAGATTAATCTTTGATCACATAAAACAGCAAAAAGGCGGAGCAGTATTTAACTGTTTCGCCTTTTTTGTTAGCTTAAATGTAACAACTATGATAGGATAGTGCACGATGATTAAACATTGGAGGATGGTTATTGTCATACTTACAAAACACGATAGTTATGAAAAAGATATTTTTAACAACCGCCATATTTTTTAGCCTTTTAATAGTTAAACAGGCTGATGCGCAAATAAGCTTAAGTGTAAACATTGGTAGCCAACCCGAGTGGGGGCCTGTAGGTTATGATCATGCCGATTATTATTACATGCCAGATATCGACTCTTATTATGATGTGCCTAATCATCAGTACATCTTTTTAGAAAACAACACGTGGGTACGCAGGGCCAGTTTGCCAAGCAGGTATAGTAACTACAATGTTTACAATGGCTACAAAGTAGTTGTGAACGAACGTAATCCTTGGACACGTAACGATGTCTACAGAACAAAATACGCAAATTACCGTGGCCGCACCGGGCAGGCAATTATAAGAGACAGCCGTGATGCACGTTATGCCAACCACTGGAGGGCACAGGCCCAACACAGGCAGGCAGTGCGTAATCGTCAGGAAATGCGTAACAACAGGAAAGAAATACGCGACGATCGTAAAGAATTAAAACGCGATAGAAAAGAAGCGAGATACGATAGAAGGCACTAATTGCGTTATAGTACTTTAATAGTTAGATCAGTTAATAGTTAGTTAGAGAAAAGGCCCGGTGCGAGACCGAGCCTTTTCTATTTATAGCATTTGTAATAAGTTGATTACTTGTTACAATAATTCACCAATGCTATCAAATCTGCTTCGTTTGAAAAATTGATCTTGTTTTCCTTTACAAATACATTTATATCATTTTCTTTCTCAGGAAAAAGCTTTATGATTTTTTTGAGATCATTTGCAGGTGCAAAATCTTTGTCCTTCTTCAACCAGTAGATATTTTCACTTGCCAAAGCATAATCATCCGGTAATTTAATTTCATAGTATGCTCTAAGTTTTTGCTGTGAAGCCTTTTTCCGGCCTTCATTACCACCTATAACCCCGCCAACATTTTTCATTGCGGCGCTTGCAGCGGATACTATCGCACCTTTCCTTTGCACATAAAGAGGAACGGGCCCATCTGTTAATTTCTCAAAGTAGTTTTCTTTTACGGGCACAAATTTGCGATTGTTTACATATATGGTGTCAATGTTGGGTGCCTGGTCAAGCACCAACCGCTGCCCGTTGTTCATAAACATCATTTCCTGCGTTGTAAGGTTATAGTTGAGTGAAGCTTGTACCGAAGCACCACCTTTTTGTAGCACTCTTCCAGTTACAAACTCGGGGAATATATACGGCGACCGGGAAGCGGTTTGTGCGAATGATACATAAGCCGACGCTGAAAGAATAGCGCAGACAACAAGTGAGGATTTAAAGATCATTGGTAAATATGGTTTTAGGTGATATAAAGAAATAAATTTAACTGTTTAATAATTACAATAGTCCTAAAACGACGAAAAATTGGCTCTATACGAAAAAAAATACTGCAAAAGTCAGGGGCCGACTTCTATTTATTCCTGGTTAGAACATCGTTTTTGCAAAAGGTTTAACCATTATGTATGATTTTTTTAAAGATTAACGGATAACAGCCTGTAAAATCGCAAAAGTGAGCTAAGTACTTGCTACACAGTTTTAAGTTGGTACCTTCAATACACCAATTATAAACTTAAGTTCATGAGATCACTTGCTAAAAACGTGGTAGCTTTTACCACTCTTTTTATAGCCGTTATATATGTTGCTGAGGCGCAAACAGCTCCTGCTCAAAATCCTGTTCAGCTCGAAAATGTTGTTAATAGCTTTTACGAATCGGTTAACGATCAATCACGGTTATACACCGGCCCGCAATACGAAGCTTACGACAATACTATTAAAGGCAGTGCCAACCTTGATGATGCATCAACCTTTGTGAAAGGCACCATACAGTATGATGGCTTTGTTTATACCGAAGTTCCGTTGATGTATGATACTTATAAAGACGTGGTTGTTGTAACACCTCCACGCAGTAACAAAAACATCAGCCTTGTTAACGAGCGCGTTCAAAGCTTTGATTTGCAGTCACGCCACTTTATTTATATGGAAGCCGCTAAAGATTTCAACGCAGGTTTTTACAATGAGCTATATCATGGCAAAAGCCAGGTGCTGGTAAAATTCAGCAAAGAAATGCAAGCCGCTAACACAAACGACGCCTCATCTTTTAAAGCCAAAACGAATATTTACGTTCAAAATAAAGGCAAATACTTTAGCGTGAATAATGAAAACGCTTTGTTAGGCGCTTTTGCAGACAAAAAGCACGATTTAAAACAATACATGCACGATAACGGCATGGACTATAAATTAAACCCCGAGCAAACCGCTGCTAAAGTTGCCGCCCGTTACGACGAGCTAGTAGACAATATGTATAAGATGACAGCCGCCCGCAAATAGCCAATCACAGCACAATTATCATCTTAAATCTTTTGATAATTGTTTACTATAAGTAGTAAAATTTATTAAGCTGTGTGGATGTTTGTAAGTATATCATGTAAATTGTGCACAGTAAGGGGCTTAACGATAAAATCGCTTACAAGCTCAATGTGTTTTGCGCGCTCGTAATCATCTTCGTCAATAGATGAACTTACTATATAAGTGGTAATTTTTTTACTAAACGCCGGAGCAAGTCTTGCAAACTCATCTAAAAATTGCCATCCATCTAAAACGGGCATGTTCAGGTCAAGCAATATAAGGTCAGGCAGTTCGTCCTCATTACGCATATTGGCAACGAGATAATCAAGCGCGGCTTTTCCGTTATGGAAAAAAATTGTTTTCTCAGCTATGTCAGCCTTTGCAATTATCCTTTTTACCGAAAAGGTATAAATCTCATCATCATCAACCACACAGGCTATACTGATCTTTTTCATTAAAACGTTATTTTAAAGGTTGTGCCCTCTCCGGGTGTACTTTCAACATCTATTTGGCCATTTTGTGATTCAACCTGCGATTTTATTAAAAATAAACCCACTCCATGCGCATCTTTACGGTCATGAAAGGTTTTATACAGACCAAATATTTTTTGTCCGTGCAGGTTAAGGTCAATACCCATTCCGTTATCATTACAGGTTAAAACCGTACGTCCCTCGGCGTTTTTGAATGTTTTAAGCTCCACAATTAATGGCGTATCATACTTACGATATTTTATAGCGTTTGATACAAGATTTAGTAAAATACTTTCCAAATAAATACGCGGGAAGGTCACGTGTACTACCTGAAAGTCTTTTTTAATTTGTGCCTTGTGCTGATCCATATCCGACTCAAAAACCTCCTCTATCTTTTGAACCATATCATTCAGGTCAATTTCTTCCGAGTCGATGATACTATTTTTAATCTTGATAGCTTGCGACAGATCCTCCAATGTGGTATTTAATGCTGTACAAACCGTGCGCATCTTATCAAAGTATTCGGCGTTTACTTCATCTAGATTATCAATATCAACCAATGACGATATCAGTGCCATATTGCTGGCGTGATTGCGTATGTTGTGAGACAGGATATGTGCAAAGTTTTTAAGTTGCTGGTTGTTTTGGGTAGTAATGTCAAGAGACTGATTAAGGGCAAGTTCGGTTAGTTTATACTTGTCAATATCCATATAAATGCCGCGCAGCTTAATGGCTTTTCCATTTTCATCAAAAAGTGTTTCGCCGGTAACCCTTACCCATTTCAGATTCTTTTTATATGTTATGCCCAACACTTCATGATCCCAACGTGTGCCATGCTCAATAGCGTCATGTAAAACCTTGTTTATCTTTTCAACATATTCGGGTTGCACGTAGTTTTCAAAGTTCAACGTGTTAATATCATAATCATAAGGCAGCTCGAATATGTCATAAACCGCTTTTGACCAGGTTCGTTGCTTTGAGACCAGATCAAATTCCCAGCCGCCTACACAACCAATGCGGCCCGCTTCAGAAAGCAAAAATTCACTTGCGGCAAGCTTATATTCAACCACGCGCCTTTTCTGCATCTCATCTTCCAGGTCGCTAATTGTGCGCAGATTAAATGCCATCGGGATAATACGGTACAGCGCATAAACCGTAAAACCCGATACCACGGCGGTTATGAAGCGCAGTAAGGCACTAAGCCTGTATGCCGGCCACCAAAATATAATGGCATCCATAAGGTGCGTAATGCCGCATAGCAATATGAATGATACAAAAAGTAAAAAAATTTTATGAAAGGGGAGATCCTTGCGTTTGCGCACCAACGTAAGCAGCAAAAGGGGGATAGCAAAGTATGATGCCCATATGCCAAGATCTGATACAATGTACAGCCACCCATGAAAATCGCTCCAGGTACCACAATGCCACCTTGGGGGCCAGGCATCTGTGTTAAGTATGTTTGTAAAAAACTCCGTGATTTGGCTGCCGAGGCTGGCTTTTGCGTTTGCGGCGGCGTGCATCTTTGCACAATTTATTCCACACTGGGTTGTTTTCTCGTGAAGCTCGGTAAGGGTTTTCAATGCAAAATGATAATTGATAAATATACGGCAAAGCCTAAGGGAAGGATTATAATTTGGGCATTATGTAAGCAAACGAACAAAGCTTACATATTAATTAGCGGCAATTAAGTATTACTTAATACGGGTGTCGAAATTATAGCTATTTTGCGTAAGCCATTTGTAACGAGGCTGTTGTTCATCCTGTATAAAAATAAGCTTTAAGCATACCAATATATTTGACCGGCCAGTAACATTGCACTTATGGCTTATGGCTATCTTGCGGCTGCAATGGAATCAAATCTAATTTTAGATAACCCGGCATGGGGTGCGCTTACCACCGGCAACAGCAAGCTTGCCCAAGGATCGGGTATTGTTAAGTTTTTTGATGCCGATGTTTCGCCTTATGCGGCTTTCAAAAACACTGACGACGACGCAATGGCTTCTAACTTTGCCGAACTGCATAACTTAACGTCGCCAGGCCGGGTTGTGCTATACCTGAGCCTGGAGGATATGTCCGTTCCTGCTAATTGAGAATGCCTTAAAATAATTCCGGGTGTGCAAATGGTCTATGATAACGAAAATACAATAGCAACGAGCAACGCGAACGTGGTTAACCTAACCACCGAACACATATCACAGATGGTAGCGCTAACCAAGCTTACCAACCCGGGCCCGTTTGCACAACGCACTATAGAGTTTGGGCATTACTGCGGTGTATTTGATGGCGATAAGCTGGTTGCCATGGCAGGTCAGCGGTTGCATGCCGGAAATTTTACCGAAGTAAGTGCCGTTTGCACCCATCCTGATTACCTTGGCCGCGGCTATGCCCGTGCTATACTTATACACCAGGTTAATAGAATGCTTGCAAGCGGTAATACGCCCTACTTGCACGTGAGGGAAGATAATGCACGTGCTATTAATGTTTATGAAGCTATCGGATTCAAAATCCGTAGAAAAGTGATTTTTTATGTGCTGCAGAATGAGCCATATTAACTTGCAGCCAGCTTTTTAATATCAGCAATTTCTAAAATGTGCTTAGGGTAGCCTTTAGCCACAGCGTTTACCATAGATAGCCCAAGCTCCTGAAGGGTGATTGCCGGGAATATATACTTAAGCAGCGGGTATAAAAATGCTATTGCTTTATAGTAGCCGCGTATATTACGCTGGCCTGCGGTCGGCTTCATTAGCCCGGGCCTAAACATGTAGGTTTGTTTAAAAGGTAAGCGGGCAAGCGCATTTTCGGTTTTGCCTTTAACTCGCGCCCACATGAAGCGGCCTTTCTCGGTGCTATCGGTATGCGCACCGGATATGAAACAAAAAGTAGCACCCGGGTTAACCATCAAAAGCGTCTTTGCGAAGTGCATGGTTAGCTCATACGTTATATGATAGTAATCGGCTTCGCTCATCCCTGCCGAACTTATGCCTGCACAAAAGAAACAGGCATTATAACCCTTCATTTGCTCGGCTATACCGCCAATATCAAAAAAGCCGGGAACAAGTATCTCCTTTATCTTCGGGTGGTCAATCTCGTAATGTTTACGACCAACTATCAATACCTCTTCAATTTCCGGATGTTGCAGACAGGTCATTAATACACCTTCGCCCACAAGGCCGGTTACACCTGTTATTATTACTTTCATGACTGTAATGACGATTGTAAAGCTTTAACATTTTAATTTTTTTGACAAATAATCAAAGTCTTACTAACGCCCAATTGCAGCCAGCATGTTTTAAATGCTATTTTTACCTCACCCCATCTACCTTAAAAGCTTATATGGAAAAAGTAAATCCGGCATTCCTAAAAACCAGGCAGCATTTCGAGATCCTTGACGGCTTACGCGGAATTGCAGCTTTAGCAGTGGTAACATTCCACTTTATGGAGGTGGCTTATACCGATTACAGCAAGGATTTTATAGCGCACGGGTTCTTGGCGGTTGATTTCTTTTTCTGCCTTTCGGGTTTTGTGATAGCTTACGCATACGATGGTCGCATCGAAAAAATAAGCACCTGGGAATTTTTTAAATTCCGGTTGATACGCCTGCACCCGCTTGTTATACTCGGTACGGTGCTGGGTCTGCTGGCGTTTATGTTCGACCCTTTTACTGATGGGGCACAAGCTTACAGCGCAGGTAAATTGGCCATCGTGATTATTTGCTCGTTGCTGATGATACCGGTACCCAATATGCCCGAGCGGGTGTTTAATCTATTCGGACTTAATGCTCCAGCGTGGTCACTTTTTTGGGAGTATGTATTCAATATATTGTATGCAATAGTTTTATACAAGCTTGCGCGTAAATGGCTTTGGGCACTGCTCGGTATTGCTGCCTTACTTATTAGTTGGGTGGCCTTGCGGGCCGACAACCTCATGGGCGGCTGGAACGGCGATACTTTTTGGGATGGTGGCGTGCGGATATTTTACTCGTTCACCGCAGGTATGCTCGTATACCGCAGCAATTTGATCATTAAAAACAAACTTGGCTTTTTAGGCGTAGCAGCATTATTAATGCTGGCGTTTTTGATGCCCTTTGGCAAATGCAACTGGCTAACTGAGCCGCTGGTTGTGATGATTTACTTCCCGCTAATTGTGGCTTTAGGCGCAGGCACAACATTACTAAACGGCATGCAAAAGCTTTGCGTTTTTCTGGGCGAACTATCGTACCCGCTTTACATGACACATTATGCCGTTATATGGATGTTTGCTGGCTACTATACTGCTCACAAGCCTGATACCTTGCATTTAACAGGCATTATTATTGGCGGCCTGATTGTTTTACCGCTTTTCGCCTGGCTGGTAATGAAACTTTATGACAAACCTTTGCGAGGATATTTAAACAGTAAACGTAAATAACCATCGTTAAAAATTTTGTGCTTTGTATTGATTTACAATCTACCTACGTTTATTAATCATACCTTGCATTATTATAAATGAACGAATTCCTTACACAATTTAAAGACTATGTAATAGCACTGGGCGAAAAACACCAGGTTGACCCACTGTTACTTGGCAGCCTTTACCTTGTAAGTAAGGTAAGCATGGTTTGTTTTTTGGGTTGGGCAGCAAGGCGTTTCAGCTTAAAAAGGCCTATCACCTTGCAGCTTTTGCTGGCATCTGTAAGTTTTAGTATTCCTTACTTATACCTGCTGATTGTTGGCCGTAACTTGCCGTTTTGGATCTATATTTTTATAGTGCTGATGTTTGTTTACGGTGCATACACCATC
Source organism: Mucilaginibacter pallidiroseus (assembly GCF_007846085.1). Lineage (GTDB taxonomy): Bacteria > Bacteroidota > Bacteroidia > Sphingobacteriales > Sphingobacteriaceae > Mucilaginibacter > Mucilaginibacter pallidiroseus. The sequence goes on along the minus strand of NZ_VOEJ01000003.1, from coordinate 382,326 downwards.
CGCAAAAAGCTCATGACCAAAACCACCGGTGCCGGGTTATAGTTATTACACTACTTTTCAGGCATTAATTGTCAGCCGGTTATCAAAATTAATTTATTGTATACCCTGCGGCCGTTTACTTCGTATGTATGTGTAATGAAGAGAAGAACAATATTAATTGCTTTCCTGATCATTTCAGAGATTGCATCCTTTGCGAAAGGCATATCCGCACCTACATATAAAGGGCTTGATACCGCAACCTTTGCTACCGGTTGCTTTTGGTGTACCGAGGCTAAGTTTAAAGCGTTACGTGGTGTAAAGTCTGTAACATCGGGCTTTACGGGCGGCAAAGTTGCCAACCCAAGTTACGAACAGGTTTGCACAGGCAATACCGGCCATGCAGAAGCATGTAATATTGTGTATGATCCGGCTGTGATATCATACGATGAACTACTTGAAGCATTTTTTGTAGCGCATGACCCAACCCAGCTTAACCGCCAGGGTAATGATGTAGGCACGCAGTACCGCTCGGCAATTTTTTACCATAACGCCGCCCAAAAACAAAAGGCCGACTATTACATATCGAAGCTAAATGCCGAAAAAGCTTACAAAAACAAGATTGTAACGCAGGTTTCGCCTTATAAAATATTTTACAAAGCCGAAGGCTATCATCAAAACTACTATGCCCTTAATGGCAACCAACCGTATTGCAAATATGTGATACAGCCCGAGCTGGAGAAGTTTAAGAAAGTATTTAAAAATAAGCTTAACAAATAATGAGAAAAGCCATAATTGCAGTAGCCCTTGTATTGGGATTAGGTAGCAGCTTGAGCGCTCAAAACATTAAGAACGCGGGCGCTCATAAAAACAACCCGTACTACTCTAATACCGATACGAAACACCTGAATGTAAGCAATGCCGAGTGGAAAAAAATATTGCCGCCGGCACTTTATGCAACCGCCCGGGAGCAGGCCACCGAGCGCGCTTTTACGGGGCAATATTGGAACAAAAATGCCAAAGGCACTTACTATTGCGCCGTTTGCGGCAATAAGCTATTCCGGTCTACAGCTAAGTTTGCGAGCGATTGCGGCTGGCCAAGCTTTTTTGAGCCTTCGCAAAAAAACAGCGTGAAATACAAAGAAGACAATTCATACGGCATGGAACGCACTGAGGTGCTTTGCGCCCGTTGCGACTCACATTTGGGCCATATTTTTGACGACGGCCCGCCGCCTACGCACAAACGCTATTGCATGAATTCGGTTTCGCTCGATTTCCAGCCCGACGCGTTGGGCAAATAAGCAACGTAGTATTTACTAATAAAAAAAGTCCCTCTGTTTTTGCAGAGGGACTTTTTTTATTGTGTTACCAATTTTAAATCAGGGCTTTGATAACGCTTTTGCAGCCAGTTACGCAGCTTGGCCTCATCATTTTTTGGTAGTGGTGTTTTAAATCGTGCAAAGGCAACCCGTTGGGTATCCACCAAGTTTGTGTCGGCACGGTGAATTCCCATCTTTGTAACACCGAAAGATTGTACGGCAGGAAATAAAATCTTAATCTCGGCCAGCACATTGCTATCTGCCCGGGGTTTAACAATGGCTGTTTTTTTCACGGTATCTGCTGATGCCTGCCTGCTAAACACATCCTCCAATATACTTGCCTTTATTTGCGAAAGGTCCAGCTGCTGCTTGGCATTTAGCCCCTGGCGAATGTTTAGCCCAACACCCGTAAGATTATAATTGTCAAGATTTTTCTTTAATGAATCTATCTGCCTACTTTCAAGCGGCGAGCCAATGAGTAATAAATCGATGCTGTTACCTTTCCGGCTATAGTTGAAGGCTTTTGACACTACCTGCGTATTATCAAAATGAAATTGCTCATCGATGTATTTACGTGCATTGCTTTCAAATATGCTTCTGTTTACAATGCGGTATGCCATGTAAATACTTGGCAAAATGGTAATCAGGCTAACTATAATTAAGTAGGTGGTTACTTTCTTCTGAACGCGGGCATCGTCAAAACGCGTGCGTTGTAGCTTAAGATACCGCGCCATCATAAATGTGGCTATCGATATAAATACGCTGTTGATGAAGTATAAATAAAACGCACCTAGTACAAAGTACCAATTGCCCATAGCCAGGCCAAAACCTGCTGTACACAATGGCGGCATTAAAGCGGTAGCTATGGCAACGCCTGGTATAACATTGTTCTTCTCTTTGCGCGATGCGGCAACCATACCCACAAGCCCACCAAAAAAAGCAATAAATACATCCCAGATGGACGGAGATGTGCGCGCCAACAGCTCCGACTGTACCTCATGCAGCGGGGTCACTAAAAAATAAACGTACGATGTAAAAATACTTATAACGGTGGCCACCAAAAGGTTTTTAGCACCGCGTTTAACCAGGGCCAAATCATTAATTCCAATACCAAGGCCTATCCCCATAACCGGGCCCATTAATGGCGATATCAACATAGCACCGGTAATAATGGCTGTCGAATTTACATTAAGGCCGATGGATGCTATAAGTATGGCGAATACCAATGCCCACAAGTTTGCTCCTCTGAAATCTACATTTTTACGCAGTGATGCTATGATCTCATGCTCGTCGGCTTTATCTTCCTGTAAATTAAATCTGTTGTTTAGTGCTTGCTTAATATCCTTTAAAAAATCACTCATATAAAATCGGGACGGCGCTTGTACTTTTAAAAGTTTAGAATTGGATAGTGTGTCTAAACTAACGGCTCAATGCGCCGAGTGTTTTCTAAAAAAGGCTTAGGCCGAAATCAACCCGTTTAAAAAAATTAATTTGCAAGCCTTGTGCTAATCATTAGCTTTATATATTTGCCGCCCATTATAATAATTGAAACTCATTTGCCTAACCGGCGTTAATAAATAATCATGGAATCAAAACGTCAGCAAAAATTCGCCGGGGTAATTCAGGAAGATCTTGCCGCTATATTTCAGCGCGAGGGTATGAATTACCTGCCAAATACATTGGTAACCATTACTAAAGTGCGCGTAACGCCAGATTTGGCCATTGCCCGTGTTTTTTTAAGCTTTTTTAACGGTGCTAATAACCAGCAGGCGTTACAAACTATCAAATCCCATGCTTCCGAAATCAGGTACAAGCTTGGTGCCCGCATTAAAGACCAGGTAAGGGTTATTCCGCAGCTTGAGTTTTTTATTGACGATACCAGTGAATATGTCGAGCGTATGGATGCCATTTTTGATAAAATAAGCAAGGAAGATCGCCAGCCAGATACCGACAGCGAGTAATGCTGGATGCAACTGACCGGTTAGCTGCCTATTTAAACGCCAACCCCAAAGCCGTGGGCAAAGTGGTTGAGTTTGACCCTGAAGTTGACAGGCTTTGTAAGCTTGATTTTACTGCAGCAAACACAGCGCTTTCCCCAGAGCTAATTGCTGATACCAACGCTTTTACCATTTGGATAGACGAAACACTTGCCAACAGCCGTTGCCGCTATGGTATTGGGGGCTACATGGAGCACCGTACCATATACAATCGCAGCGCGTTGTTTGATACCGCAGATGAACCCCGCCGCCTGCACTTGGGTGTAGACATTTGGGCCAGCGCAGGCACGCCGGTTTACTCTCCGCTTGCCGGCATAGTACACAGCTTTGCAGATAACGATAACTTTGGCGATTATGGACCGACCATAATTTTACAGCATAATTTAGAAGGCCTGACGATGTATAGCCTTTACGGCCATCTAAATCGCGAAAGTATAAATGGACTATCTGTTGGCCAAGCAGTGGCCGCCAACCAGCAAATTGCAACGTTTGGTAATGTACAGGAAAATGGCCATTGGCCGCCGCACCTGCACTTCCAGCTTATGTTTGATATTGGCGAAGCTTTTGGAGATTACCCCGGCGTGGCCAAATTCTCAGAGAAAGATGTTCACCTGTGCAACATTCCCGATCCGGCTTTGGTGCTTAGTTCGTCCGGTATCATTATTTAGTCAAATAGCTAATCATCTTCATTTACAGTACACTTATTGCTTAAAACCTTATTATGCATTCAGGGCTTAAGTTGCCGGCTAAACCATTTGGTTGTACATTAATTTTGAGTTATTATATTAGGCCGGGTATTAGCTTGATTAGGTATTCATTTTTATGCTTCAACCAGTTTTACAATCAATGTGGAAGCGCTACTGCTTCTATATGGAAAATGCCATGCAGGCCAGCACCAAACTGCCTGTACAGAATATTGAGTACTGGCAAAACCGATTGTTTACAAATGCCATAATATATGCCCTTCCCGGCAGCTTACTTGCACTCATACCAAGCGTATATCTCGAATGCAGATCAGGAAACGTTTTTTTAGCAGGGTTCAACGTCTTTGCGCTGGTTACGGTGGCTGCAATTGCACTTGCGCGCGGTATAAGCTTACACACGCGCCGCATATGGCTATCGGCTATTATTGCAGTATTTGCAATTGTACTTACGGCATTGCTGGGCACATTTAGCATGGCCTGTATATACTTGTTCTCGTTGAGTGTATTTGTGGCGCTGCAATTTTCTGACAGGATAGCTTACGGCACAGTTATATTCAACTTTTTGGTATGTGCCGGCTTTGCCCTGGTTATACATTATAAGCTATTCCCAATCCCACTACTGGAACAGATCACTCTTGACCGATGGATCATCTACTCGGCCAATTTTGTGTTTATGGATATTGTTGTAGTTGTGCTTATAAGGCAAACGCTTAACGGGCTTAGCAATACCATGCACAAAGAGCTTTCGCTTTATAACGAGCTGCAACAGGAAGCTGTAATAAAGGCTGACCTTAACGCGGGCCTTAAAAATTCCGAAGCCCAATACCGCACATTGTTCTATCAAAGCCCGTCGCCCAAGTTGATATTTGACGCCCAGAGCTTACGTATTTTGCAGGTAAACGATGCTGCTGTGCGCAACTATGGTTATAGCTTGCAGGAATTTTTGCAAATGAAGATTACAGATATTTATCCTGATCGTTATGACGCTGATGAAATAGTGAATGCACAGACCAATTTGCATGTAGGTGCGCCATTATCGCAAACAACACAGCACCTGGGGAAAAATGGAGATTACATACATGTTGAAGTTAACCGGGCCGACATTTCCTATCAGGGCAAGCCTGCTTGTATGATAGTAGCTACCGATATTACCCAACGTGTAAACCACATTGATGCCATACAAAAACAAAACGACAGGCTACTGGAGATAGCACATATGCAATCGCACATATTAAGGCTGCCGCTGGCCCGCATAATGGCACTGTCTGACCTGATTGAGCAGGAGTATAAGCACACGGTAGATCCGAAACTTTTGGGCTACCTTAATACGTCAGCCAATGAACTGGATAACGCCATTAAGGCCGTTGTTAACAAAAGCGCCGACATCTTAACCGAACAGCAATCAAAGAATAATTAAACAGTCTATCTTTTTTTGACCAGATAACTGCCATGAACGTAACTGGCTTCCCAAGCTTTTCCCTTTTCCTTGCCTACGTTTATTTGATCGATAACAAATTGCACTTCAAATCGGTCGTTACTTTTTATAAGGGTTAAATCTTTGACAGGGAGTACAAATTGATGGTCAGTATTATCCTGAACATATTTATCCATTTTTGCAGGCGCTGTAATATTTTTAATAACCGGCCCCAAATCAAATAAAAAAATGCTGCCGTCGATATTCAGTGTAAACATGGTGTCTTGAGCCTTAATGCGCGTTGCAATTAACCCATCGGCTTTAAAATGCACGGTATCCGCCACAACACCTTCATCAAGCAGGTAGTCGAATCCTTTAACCACTGTTGCATAATGCTGGTTTGTGGTAAATGTATAATTTACATAGCTATCTGTAACCACTGTATCGCTTTCATAATAATAGCTGTTAAAACTGTTTAAACCCAATTCCTTTTTTGCCCAATCAAACTTCCGGTATCTAAGCTCATAGTTAGAAAACGTGCCAATTAATTTACTGTCTTTAAGGTTGGAAATCGAATCGCTTACCTTTTGCAGGTCGCGGCTAAAGTAAGGCTGCAAGCTCTCAAGGTCATGCGTTTCAACAAGGTAATTGAGCGTTGCAACCGCTCGGCTACCTTCCTTTTTGCTTATCTTAAGGCTATCTACGGCAATCAGCTTCCCATCTTTAAAAGCATTGTTCTTTTTAAAAATATCAACCAAAAGCTTCTTTTGAGAGTACTCAGCTACCGAGAACGCACTCTGCGGCCCGTAAATAGACAGCAATGTAAGCAGCGACAACGAGATAGGTATCAACTTTATATTCTGATTTTTCCTGACCAGGAACATGATTGTTATAAACAGCAACCAGCAGGCAAGCAATAGCAGGAAATATCGCTTCTCGGTAATTCCGTATTTAAAAATACGTGTGCCCGCGGCAACAAACAGCAAGCCAAGCAGCGGGATGAGCAAAAAATAAAAACTTCGGGTATAGCTTTTTAGCCATTTGTTTTCTTCATGATCGCGTATGGGGTAAACCAACAGCAGCGCCAGTATACCGAAAACCGCGTACCCTAAGATAAGATTTGATACCAAACCCTTTGGTAATGCCCAAAGTATCAATATTCGTGCTTCGTAAGCCAGTAATATGCTTACGTAAACAGTCGCCAAAGGTATAAGCACATATTGTGTAAATATCTTGAGCCCCTTTGGATAGCTTAAATCACGGTCAAGCGCCTGCAAGTTAGCCGGCACGCCCGACAGGAAGAATATGGTATTAAACAAGCCGGCAATACAGGCAAATAAAATAGCAAAGGTGTCCCACTCAAATTCAAAATTGAACAAAAAATTCATGGCGCCAATGGCTCCCGCAAGCCCGGCAAATAACACGCCGCTATATAAAACAGCGGTTAGAGACTGAAGGAAAAGCGTTCTGTTAAACTGCCAGAAACCTTGTATATGCCCGGGCTTGGTAAAACCGGCATAAGCAACCAGCAGGTGCAAGGCAAGGCTTAAAAGTAAAAACCTTACATAATCGGCCTCGCGTTCGGCCGGGTTAATTATAAATATTAAGGCTATGCCTATAAGTGCAGCAAGCGCCCGTAAACCAATTTTCCTACCTCCGGTAATTTCACGGCTTTCAGTATAAAGCGTGGCGCCAAGGCTTAGTAACAGGCCCAGGTTTGCCATCATTATGGTACGTGTACACCAACTTTCACTAATGCGGTTAACCCGCGTAAGCTCAATTTTTACGATGGCCGCAATTGTCCCGGTAAGTGCAAACGCTACTTCAAACGGAAAACGTCTAAGGGTAAGCACAGCGCTATCGGCCAGGTTTTTAACAGATGGAAATCTCATTCGGGCGGTTGTTAATAAGCCGAATGTAACAATTAATGCATAAATACGTCCGGGCAGGGAACCATCAATTGTATTTTACACATTAGTGCTTATATTTGCCCTGCTAAAAAACTTCATTTTAATAATATAATGAGAGAAATACAATTCAGAGAAGCGCTACGAGAAGCCATGCAGGAAGAAATGCGCAAAGATGAAAACATATACTTGATGGGCGAAGAGGTTGCCGAATATAACGGTGCCTACAAAGTGAGCCAGGGTATGCTTGATGAGTTTGGTGCAAAGCGAGTTATCGATACACCTATCTCTGAATTGGGCTTTGCCGGTATAGGCATTGGCTCGGCAATGAACGGCCTTAAACCTATTGTTGAGTTCATGACTTTCAACTTCTCATTGGTAGCTATCGATCAGATCATCAACGGTGCAGCCAAAATGATGTCTATGAGCGGTGGCCAGTTTTCGGTTCCAATTGTATTTCGTGGCCCAACCGGTAACGCAGGTATGCTTAGCTCACAGCACAGCCAGTGCTTCGAAAACTGGTATGCAAACTGCCCTGGTTTAAAAGTGGTTGTTCCGTCAAACCCATATGATGCAAAAGGCCTTTTAAAATCAGCTATTCTTGATCCGGATCCGGTTATCTTCATGGAGTCGGAATTAATGTACGGCGATAAAGGTGAAGTGCCTGAAGAAACTTACTACGTTGAAATAGGTAAAGCTAAAGTAACTAAAGAAGGTACAGATGTTACCCTGGTTGGCTTTGGTAAAATAATGAAAGTAGTTAACGCTGCTGCTGCCGAGCTTGAGAAAGAAGGCATCAGTGCAGAGGTGATCGACTTACGCTCAGTTCGCCCGATCGATTATGCAACAATCATCGAGTCGGTTAAAAAAACAAACCGTTTGGTAATTGTTGAGGAAAGCTGGCCGTTAGGCTCAATAGCTACTGAGATTGCGTTTAAAGTGCAAAAAGATGCTTTTGATTACTTAGATGCGCCTATCATCCGTATTACCGGCGGCGACGTGCCATTGCCTTACGCACCAACTTTAATACAGGAGTACCTGCCAAATGCAGACCGCGTTGTTAAAGCTGTAAAAGAAGTAATGTATGTAGCTAAATAAGGCAACAGATCATAAATTATTAAGCCGCTTCAATTGAAGCGGCTTTTTTGTTGATTTAATATTTTGTAAAATAGTCAATATCAAGTTACATCTATTCCCAGCATTTTCTGACTGACCTTAACTCAATCAAAGCTTCATCAAGGTATTCTAAAGTCTGGCCTATTCGGAACTTGGACGATGAGATATTTGCTTTGGCGTCATTTGCTAGCTTGTCACTAAACGCCTTATCCAACACCGCCTGCATATGATCGGCTATTTGCCGCGGTTCGGTCGGCTGGAAGTAAAGTGCATTGGAGCCCATAATTTCAAGATGGCCTGTAAGATCCGAACAGATAACAGGGCACCCCAAGTGCGAGGCCTCTATCAATGGCATATTGGTTGGGCCCAAAAAGCTCGGGAAAACCATTGCGGTAGCGTTCCTGTAAAAACAGTTAAGGTCTCTGTCGCTTACAAAGCCCGGCATAATTACCGTGTCTTGTAAGCCATAGCTTTGCACAACGCTGCTGATGTAGGCAAAGTTACCATGATCGGTACCACAAAGCATCAGCTTATAATTTGCGGCGTCGGGCCCATTTACCTTTTTAAATTCGTCAAAAGCAACAATCAGATTATAATGATTTTTTAGTGCCCAAAACTGTGCAGGGTACAGGAAAAATTGGTGTCTGACTAACTTATGGTCAGATAGGCATTGTTGGTCGCTTTCTTCAGAGAATGCGCAATCAATAATGTCACCTGCAAATATTGGCAGCAGCTTTACTTTTTGCGGAAAGAAATTACAATAATACAAAAGCTCTTTTATGCCTGCCTCAGACTCGCAAAGCAGCAACATGGCTTTACTAAGCGTATCTTTGTAATAAGAATCCCTGATAGGGTAATTTCCTCCGTATGCAGTTTCGGGAAAGGGGTGTGTAGAACGGTGAGCAATATCCCAATGCACCGAGATAAATGGATAATCTACAACATTCATGTTTTGATTAAGGTAAAACACTACGTCAATACCATTAGCCTTAAGCTGATCTTCGATACTGATGCCTATCTTCTTCCGGATCTTTTTTGTAGCCGTCTTATAAATCCCCCTGAAAACCGACTTATATTTTAAATGATGGGTAACCCATCCCCAGCCTTTCCCGGTGTTTTTGTTATGCTTTGTAATATAAGCAGGCTTTACAAGCTCAATTGTGTTACCATTTAACACCGCGGGCGAGTGATTACTGTTTTGCAGTATGATATTTACGATTTCTATCGTGTCGTCGAACTTATAGGTATTGATTGCATTAACCAACTTCTTATAGTACGAATATCCGCCACCATGTTCTGCTTCAATGGTACTGAAGTCTACCCAAAGCCCAACCCGGAGTTTATTGTTTAATTTTTGCATGATTTACAATACTCGGTTAAAAAGCAGCCTTAATGGTATCAATCACAACCGACTGGTCGGCGTTGGTGAGGCCAAGCCCGCTTGGTAAATAAAAACCAAGGCTGGATAGTTGCTCGGATACGGGCAGCCTTTGTTTTGCAAATGCGTAATCCTTAAACACTGGCTGCATGTGCATAGGGTAAAAGAAAGGGCGGGTACCTATTCCATTTTTTGAAAGATGGTCAATCAACCTGTTCTTTTCATCTTTATCAGGCGCAAGCAAGCCAAATACCCAATACAAGTTATTCGCATACTCCACTTCGGGTACAGGTAATTGATAACCCTTTTCAGCTAAAAAGGACAAGCTTTCCTGGTAAATGGCACCGATTTCCCGCTTACGTATAATATGGGCTTCTATGTTTTCCAACTGGGCAACACCTATGGCTGCCTGCAAATTGGTCATTCGATAGTTCCAACCGAACTCTTCATGCACAAACCTTGGGCCTTGTGTAGTGAAGGACAGGTTTCGTAGCACCCTGCACCTTTCGTTAAGTTCCGGATCATCACAGAGCACCATGCCGCCTTCGCCGGTGGTTATATTTTTATTGGCGTAAAAACTAAATATGCTGATTTTGCCAAACGTACCGCATTTCCTGCCGCGGTATTCTTGCCCGTGCATTTCTGCTGCATCCTCAATAATAATAAGGTTATGCTTTTCCGCTATCGTTTCAAGTAAAGCCATATCTACAGGCAGGCCATAAATGTGCACAGCTAATATTGCTTTGGTTTTAGGCGTTATTAATGCCTCAATTGCAGCAACGTCCATGTTCCAGCTCGTGATATCGCTATCTACTAAAACCGGCACCAGGCCAAGTTTTATAATTGAAAAAACAGGGGATATAATAGTGAAAGATGGTACTATAATTTCGTCGCCTTCAGTCAGCCCAATTGCTTTTACCGCAATATCCAACGCGGCAGTACCGCTTGATACCGCAATGCCATGATTGCGTCCTATATAACTGCTAAACCCCTTCTCGAAACGTTCTACAAAAGGGCCTTCGCTCGAAATCCAACCTGTATCAATACATTCGTTCAAATATTTCTTCTCGTTACCCGCAAAAAGTGGGGTATTAACAGGTATACTCATCTTATACTTTTTTTAGAATATGGCACACGCCCCATGTGCCCGTACCTGGCGTATTGCCGGTTAAAAACTCTTCAGAACGAAGATGCTCAAAGCCTGCCTGCTCCGCAAAATGCTTAATTTGAGCTATTGAAAAATGGCGCAATAGGTGCTTTTCGGAAAAACTAAATTTTTCACCAGTATTTTTTCTTAGGCCATTGATATCATAATTAACTTCGACTAACGACTGTTCATTATAACATATAGGCGTAGCATTACGTGTTAAGCTTATAGCGCTATTCTCAACTATTCTGTAGCGCACTTCGGGCTTTTGATGCAGTACAGCTTGCGTGTGCCAGGTGTCGAAAATAAATACACCACCCGGAAGCAGTGCTTTATAAATTTTATCAAAGCATAATTTTATATCAATATCCGAAGTGAGATAACATATCACATGGAACATAGCTACCACAGCCCCAAATGATTCCGGTTCCAGATTTACGTCCAAAACGTCACTAATGATCACCTCGTAGTTTGAAATATTTTTTTGCTGCGCGATACCGCCCATTGACGGGCTTTTTTCAATTGCAGTAATCTGGTACCCTAATGACGAAAGAAAAGCGCCATAGTTGCCCGTTCCTGATCCTATCTCCAACAGCCTGTTGTCTGATACGCCTTCATTTTGTATCAGCGTATTTACGTACGCAGCTTCGCCAGCATAGTTCTTATTATCATACAGCAGATCGTAGTAATCGCTGTATTCATCAGAAAAACTCGTCATTACTGATGGAGTTGATTTTGGTACTCAACTAAAGGCGGCTCTATAAACACCTTGTCTTCGATGCCCATGTACGGGCCTTGCTTCACTTCAACTACTTCTGAATCAGTAAGGAAGTCGACCCCATGCCCGCCATTAGCCAGCAAAATAATATCTCCGGCAAATAACTCAGTCGATGTGAATGGCAGATAGGAGGCATCATTAAAGAAGTTAACACGAATGTGTCCCGATTTTACAAATAACACTTCCTGCGTTAACTGTATATCCCTGTTGATTAATAAATGCTTGTGTGGCTTTACCTCATAACCGCTTTTCCGGTTCATGTAGCCCAGTTGCTGCGAAAAATGTTGTGGAGTAAAAAATTGGATACTGGGCGCTGTATAATTACTTCTTATAATAATACCGTATGTAATATCATCTTCAATAATAGTTTCTAAGCATTTGCTCATATATAGTTAAATAGTTGTTAGGGGGCGTAAACGCAACATAATGGTTTGTAACCTATATGTTACAAACAAATGTAATAATCCTGTTACTTAATACAATTAAGAAAACGATTAGAAACAGCTATTTTTTTAATATTGTTTACAACTAATAGTGATAATAACTGAGTATTTAATATTTAGTTAATATTTACAATCGCATTAACTTAAACACTATGCAAACGCTTGCCGAAATGTTAAGGCTTGTTTTTAAAGTGAATTATAGATGGCGCAATTGTGCTTTTAAGAGTGTATGAAGTAAATATTAAAATTGCAACTTACTTGGTATGCTATAATTTCTTTTTTTAAGCGCCTCAGAAAGGAGGGAATCACTATTTTCTATTCCAAGATAGACTATCTAACAAAACTTTTGCTACTCATGCCCTGCAGATTTGCATTAAAGAGGTAATGTGAAATAAAACAAATCGCTTTTGACATAAAAAAGCGCTCAGATCATTAATCTGAGCGCTTTGCATTTGCCTTACGGCTCCTCTGCGGAATGGACGGGACTCGAACCCGCGACCCCATGCGTGACAGGCATGTATTCTAACCAGCTGAACTACCACTCCGTTTGGGACTGCAAATATACGCTTCACTTTTAATTTCACAAACTTTTTTAATAAAAATTCATTTTTCTTGTTTTTAGGCGTTATTGACGCTGTTAAGCGGCTTTTTCAAAAATAACCCTATTTTCGTTTTTCCTTACTTCAATTATAAACCGCGCTTTAAATCTTAAATTAATTATATGCTATTACTGGGCATTGATATCGGCACGTCGTCTGTTAAAGTATCTGTTGTTGATGCGCATAATCAAACCATCGTTGCATCGGCTCAATATCCAGAACAGGAATCACCAATTATTGCGCTGCAAACAGGCTGGGCCGAGCAATCGCCTGATATGTGGTGGCAACAAACGGGAAAGGCAATAGCACTTTGCCACAAGAGTGGCAAATACAAGCCGGAAGATATTTCGGCTATCGGCATTGCCTACCAAATGCACGGGCTTGTTCTGGTTGATAAAAATCAAAATGTATTGCGCAATAGCATTATCTGGTGTGATAGCCGCGCTGTTGAAATTGGCGATAAGGCATTTGCAGATATCGGGCATGAAACATGTTTGTCGCATATGCTTAATTCCCCGGGCAACTTTACCGCGTCCAAGTTGGCTTGGGTAAAGCAACATGAGCCTCAGATTTATGCAGACCTTGATAAGGTAATGCTGCCGGGTGATTATATTGCGATGAAGCTTACCGGCGAGATCACAACCTCGGCCTCCGCTTTATCTGAAGGGATTTTTTATGACTTCCAGTTTGATGCGATTTCCAAAGACATTACCGATTATTTTGGATTTGATGATGCGTTGTTTCCTACCATTAAACCTGTTTTTTCGGCACATGGTAGTTTGAAGGCTGATGTAGCAGCTGCACTTCAGCTCACCAAAGGAATACCGGTAACATACAAAGCCGGCGATCAGCCAAACAACGCTTTATCACTCAACGTACTTAAACCTGGTGAGGTTGCCGCAACCGCAGGAACATCAGGGGTTATTTACGGGGTGAGCGACCAGCTGACGTATGATAAGCAATCGCGTGTAAATACTTTTGCACACGTAAACTATTCCGCCGAGCGGCGAAGACTTGGCGTACTGCTTTGCATTAACGGTACAGGCAGCCTTTACCGCTGGGTAAAAAACACTTTTGCACAGGCCTTAACCTATCAGCAAATGAACCAGGCGGCGCAACAAGTTGCCCCCGGCAGCAACGGGCTATATACCATACCTTTCGGTAATGGTGCCGAACGAATACTTAATAATAAGCAGGTGGGTGCACATTTAATCAACATCGACCTCAACCAGCACACACCAGCCCACATATTCAGAGCGGCGCAAGAGGGTATAGCGTGTGCATTTAGATATGGCCTGGACATTATGCGTGAAAACGGCATGAATCCAACCGTAATACGCGCAGGGAAAAGCAATATGTTTATGAGTGATGTATTTACACAAACTTTTGTAAACGCCACGGGTGTGCCTGTTGAGCTTTACAATAACGATGGCAGCATGGGCGCTGCCTTGGGCGCAGGTATCGGTGCCGAATTTTTTTCGTCAGCCTCTGAGGCCTTCGCGGATGTAAAGCAAACGGCCGTTGTAGAACCAAACGGTGATGCATTTGAACCTATATACCAGGGCTGGAAAGAATGCCTCGAAAACTTGCTAAACCGCGATATATAGCGTAATATTAGCGCTGCATAAACCTGCAAAACCATTTAAGTAAACCTATTGAAATGAAAACCCTATCAAACGGCGATTACATTGTGTTTTTTATATACTTCGTAATCGTATCAAGCTATGGCTACTGGATATACCGCCGAAAGCACAATGCCGACGCCACATCTAAAGATTATTTTTTGGCCGAGGGCTCGTTAACATGGTGGGCTATTGGCGCGTCGCTTATTGCTTCAAATATATCTGCCGAGCAATTCATCGGCACCAGTGGCTCGGCCTTTAAGATGGGGCTTGCCATATCAACTTACGAATGGATGGCTGCCGCAACGCTCATTATAGTGGCTATATTTTTTATCCCTATCTATCTTAAAAATAAGATATTTACCATGCCGCAGTTTCTGCATCAGCGGTACAACGGCACTGTGGCAATGGTAATGGCGGTATTTTGGTTGCTACTATATATCATCGTGAATTTAATGTCCATCCTTTACCTCGGTGCACTGGCCATTAGCGGTATATCAGGGTTGGATATTACTTTATGCATAAGCTTACTTGCTGTATTTGCGGTTATTATTACTCTTGGTGGCATGAAGGTTATTGGTTATACCGACGTTATACAAGTATTTGTGTTGATACTCGGTGGCCTTGCCGCTACATACATCGGCTTGGGCGAGCTTACCAAAAAGGCAGCGGACCATTCCATATTAGCCGGGCTCAAAACTTTGCACTCCGAAGCTTCAGATCATTTTCATATGATTTTCAAAAAAAGCAATCCAAACTATATGGATCTGCCGGGATTATCTGTGCTTATCGGTGGTATGTGGATCGTAAACTTAAATTATTGGGGTTGCAACCAATACATTACACAGCGAGCCTTGGGTGCAGATTTAAAGACAGCCAGAAGCGGTCTTTTATTTGCTGCATTTTTAAAGCTATTGATGCCAATAATTGTGGTATTACCGGGTATAGCCGCTTATGTGCTTCATGAGCGCGGCATGTTTCAGCAGGAGATGCTGAGCTCAAAGGGCGTTATCGATTATAATAAAGCTTATCCTACACTTCTAAACCTGCTACCTACGGGTTTAAAGGGATTATCATTTGCGGCGCTTACAGCGGCTATTGTAGCTTCTCTTGCTGGCAAGGCAAATAGCATAGCCACTATCTTTACATTGGATATTTACAAAAAAGCCATCAACCCCGAAGCTACCGACAAGAAACTGGTAACGCTAGGTAAATGGTCTGTTGTTGTTGCTATGGGTTTGGGCGTGATCATGTCATTAGTAATAGGCGAGCAGCTAATGGGCGAAGGCAAACAAGGCTTTCAATATATTCAGGAGTACACCGGCTTTGTATCGCCGGGTATATTTGCCATGTTTATCCTCGGTTTCTTTTGGAAAAAAGCAACATCCAATGCGGCCCTGTTTGCTACAATCGGCGGTTTCGTATTTTCGGTAATCTTTAAATTTCTGCCGTACTACGCAAACCTTGCCTGGCTTAACAAATATGGTTTCTCGAAAATGAATGAGAAGGGTGTTTACGAAATTCCGTTTATCGACCGTATGGGTTTTGTTTTCCTTATCTGCGTAATCGGTATGTACATCATCTCGATGATCGATCGATCCAGAGGCATTAAAACAAACGGGCTGGAGATTGATGCGTCCATGTTTAAAACATCACGTGCCTTTACGGCTGGGGCATTGTTAGTTGGCGGTATTATCGTGGCACTATACTCATTTTTCTGGTAACCGCTTTTAGCTAAAATATCTTGCAAAAGGCCCGGGCAACACGCTTCGGGCCTTTCTTATGTTAAGCGCTAAACTACCGCGTAGCAACTTGCAAAACCCCTTTAAAAGCACAGTTAAAACAGTAGCGCATATTTTACGTTAAAATTTAATGCACTATAAATACTATTGCATTTATGTAATTGCGGCCTTAGCGTTTTGCTGCTGCAAACTACAAGCCTTTGCACAATACTCAGATACTACGCAGCGGCATATTATTTTAACATCAACCGGCTCTATCAATAAGAGTAATACCGATAAGGCCTACTTGCTTAACAACTCGTTGGGTTTTGGGGTTAAAAAGGATGACTTTGTATTTAACACCACCAACACCTGGATATATGGCAAGCAAAACAGCAACATTACAAACAACGATTTTTCATCTACCCTGTTCTTTAACCTTTATAAAACGTTTCCGCACTTTTATTACTGGGGCCTTGCCAACTACAACACCAGCTTCTCGTTAAAAATCAAGAACCAGTTACTTGCGGGCTTGGGTGTTGCATACAGCGTTATCGACAAGCCAAATGCCTATTTAAACCTTAGCGATGGGGTTTTGTATGACAGGAGCAACCTGCTTGCGGGATTAGACTACCATACCTACCGTAACTCGTTCAGGTTAAATTATCATTTCCTGATAAAAGAACTCATTGTTTTTGACGGCAGCCATTTTCTGCAAAGTTCATTCAGTAACAGTAACGATTATATTATCCGTTCAACATCTACATTGGGCATAAAGCTTCGTAAATGGATAAGCCTTACCACGTCTTTCAACTACAACCGAATGAACATTACCAATAGCGACAATCTGAATTTCACTTACGGACTCACGCTTGACAAGTATTTTTAATTAAACTCATCACTAACAATCCATCGCTGACGTTGCTGTACGTCATCAGATAAAATGAAAAAGCAATAATTGTGAATGATTATGGCTTTCAACTGTTTTGGCAAAGATGTTGCTGCATTTGCGCAATATTTTTTATAATTTACAAAAAAATAGTTGCTGTTAGGGTTTATATCAACCGTAAATTCATCCGGCAGCAGCATTTTAACTGTTTAACAGCAATTTTTATATGTACGAGTCGCAGCATTTTGAAAAATACAATCTTATAAACGGCGTATGGGACGAAATGTATAACGAAAACCATAC
Organism: Mucilaginibacter pallidiroseus; assembly: GCF_007846085.1. Taxonomy (GTDB): domain Bacteria; phylum Bacteroidota; class Bacteroidia; order Sphingobacteriales; family Sphingobacteriaceae; genus Mucilaginibacter; species Mucilaginibacter pallidiroseus. Next base: position 365,013 of record NZ_VOEJ01000003.1, on the reverse strand, counting down.
GGTTCGCGACCATTACCAAAAGGTTATAAGCTATTTAGGTCAGGAATCGGCCGATGATCTGAGCAAAAAAGAAGAATTGGCCAAGCGGCTCTTCATGAGCCAGGGTATCACATTTACGGTTTATAACAGTGGCGAAGGGATAGAAAAGATATTCCCTTTTGACATAATCCCACGCATTATTACCGCAGCTGAATGGGATTTTGTGGAACGCGGCATTAAGCAGCGCCTTACCGCACTCAATCACTTTCTTAAGGATATTTACCATAACCAGTTTATTATTAAAGATGGTGTGGTACCTATTGATATTGTGTACTCTTGTCCGCACTTTTTGCGGGAAATGTACCAGCTAAATGTGCCTTATGATGTTTATGTACACATAGCCGGGATTGACCTGATACGCGACTACGACGGTACATTTTACGTGCTGGAAGATAATCTGCGCACCCCATCTGGCGTAAGCTATATGCTTGAAAACCGCGAGATCACAAAGCGCTTGTTTCCTGATCTGTTACCGCAATGCGGCGTACGCAGCGTAACCGAATACCCGTCTATCCTGTACAAAAACCTAATGTCGCTTTCACCAAGGCAGGTGGGCAATCCAACCATTGTGTTGCTGAGCCCGGGTATTTACAATTCGGCTTACTTTGAGCATACCACGCTGGCTCGCCTCATGGGTGTTGAGCTGGTTGAGGGGCGCGATCTAGTGGTTAATGATCACCGGGTTTATATGAAAACTACCACCGGCCTGCAACAGGTTGATGTGATTTACCGCCGCGTTGATGATGAATATCTTGACCCATTGGTGTTCAACCCCAACAGTGTTTTGGGCGTAGCGGGCTTAATGGGTGCATATCGAAAGGGCAACGTAGCTATTGTAAATGCTATAGGAAATGGTGTGGCCGACGATAAGGCTACCTACATTTATGTACCCGATATGATACGTTACTATCTTAACGAGGAGCCGTTGCTTAAGAATGTACCAACCCACCGGTTAAGCAATCCCGATGAGCGTGAGCATGTGTTTAAAAACATCGACAAAATGGTGGTTAAAAAAACCAACGAAAGCGGTGGTTATGGCATGCTGATGGGGCATGCAGCATCGCAAGAAGAAATAGAAAAATACAAGCTTGAAATACTGAAGGATCCGCGCAACTTTATCGCGCAGCCAACCATCAGCCTTTCGGCAGCACCATGCTTTATACAAGGCGCGTTGCAACCGCGCCGTATCGACCTTAGGCCGTATGCACTTTGCGGGCCGGATGGTATTGAGATAGTGCCGGGCGGTTTAACACGCGTAGCTCTTACTGAAGGCTCCTTAGTGGTTAACAGCTCACAGGGCGGCGGCAGTAAGGATACCTGGGTATTAAGCTAAGCCCCCTAACCCCCTGAAGGGGAAACAGAACTTTTTTAATTGAATTGACATGCAAAACAAAATATTAATATATAAAAAGCTCCCCCTTCAAGGGGTTAGGGGGGCAACGCCCCCTTCAGGGGGCTGGGGGGCTACATATGCTGAGTAGAGTAGCGGCAAGCTTTTACTGGCTTAGCAGGTATATCGAGCGTAGTGATGGTATCCTGAGGATGCTAAAGATAAACTATGCCTCATCGCAGGATACTGCCGATGGTTTTAGCTGGGAGCCCGTATTGCGCATTTTTTCAGGTCGTGACGAGGAGTTAATTACCAGGCTAAACAACGATAGCCGGGCCGTGCTAAAATACATGGTGCTGGATAGGGATAATCCTAACTCCATCCTCAACATTATTACCCTTGCACGTGAAAATGCGCGTAGTGTACAAGAGCATATCCCCAAGGACCTTTGGCAATGCCTTAACGAATATTACCATACCGTTAAAGACCCAAAGATAGCCGCAGGCTTGCGCAAGGACGATCCGTTCGGCACACTGGATGTTTTGATTAAACAGGTAATGCTTTACTACGGTACTGCCGAGATTACCATGGAGCGCGGGCAGGCGCGCAGCTTTATGAACATTGGTAAGTACCTGGAACGCGCCATCCAATCTATTGATATTCTCGACGTAAAATTCGGGCCGCTTAACAGCAACCCCGATTTATTAACAGATATAACCTACTGGAAACACCTGCTGATGTCAATAGGCGGTTATGAGCTTTATCAAAAAACCTATCGCGATGGCCTGGAGGCTGAGAACGTGCTGGAACAGGTAATTTTAAATAACGATTTCCCACGCTCGGCCATTTATTCGGTTAATAATATACAGCGCTACTTCGACAGGCTTAAAAACAACAGTAATGTGACCACTTATCGCGAAATTTCTTTTCACATAGGTAAGCTGCAAAGCAACATCAAATACAGTTCGGTTAAAAGCATTGGTCAGGTTGGCCTGCATCAATTTTTAACCGGCCTTAAAGATGATCTGTATAAAATAGGTAACTCGCTAAACGAATACTACTTTGCAAACTCCTGATAAAATTTAAACGATGCCCGAATTTAAGATACAACACGTTACCAAGTACACCTATGATGGCTTTGTGCGCGACAGCGCCAACAAAATAATCCTGTATCCTATTGTTGATATTTACCAGGATGTTGTTAAACACACGCTCACGGTAACAGGCCATCCGCAGGTTGATACCTACATTGATTATTATGGCAACGAGGTTGGAAGTTTTACCTACACCGAGCCGCATAACGTGATGGTAATTGATTCGCGCCTGTCGGTAAATACCCACCAGCGCCCTTTACCTGTCGATAATATTTTTGCGGCCGAGCAGTGGAACGAACTTTTTAACCTTCGGCACATTGTTCCCTACATTGATTTTTTAAAGCAGGAATACTTTGAAGGACTATCTGAACTGACGCCTGTTGTTGAGCAGGAGCGTAAAACGGATGATACCCCGTACCGCACGGCGCTTAAGTTCAGTAATTACGTTTACCGCAACTTCCATTACATAAAAGGCGTTACCACGGTTGAAACTACGCTGGACGAAATATGGAAAATAAAAGCCGGCGTTTGCCAGGATTTTGCACACCTGTTAATGGTAATGCTGCGCCTGGTTGGCATACCGGCCCGTTATGTTAGCGGTTATATTTGCCCTAATCGCGACGGTATGCGCGGCGAAGGTGCAACACATGCCTGGGCCGAAGCCTACATTCCCGGTTATGGTTGGCTGGGTATCGACCCTACAAACAATTGCGTTGCCAACGAGAATCATGTGCGCCTGGCTGTAGGCCGTAACTTTTCAGATTGCTCGCCGGTTAAAGGGGTTTATAAAGGTTCTTCGGGCCATAAGCTTGAAGTTTCGGTATCAGTAGGTTATGAAGACGGGCATACGCACGAGGAAAAAAAAGATACCTTTATCCCGTCAACAACCTCGGTAACCGAGCCTGCCAAGCCGCGCAACAGTTATGCCCGCTATATGGAAATGATACAGCAGCAGCAACAGCAGCAGCAATAAAGGTTACCGCGGCATTTACATTCTGATATGACTTATTGTTTAGCTATTAAGGTAAAAGAGGGCCTCATAGCCCTTGCCGATACCCGGATTACTACCGGTACAGAAACCACTGTAAAGAAGAAGTTAACCGTTGTAGAGAAAGATGGCGGTGCATTTTTTATCATGACAAGCGGCCTGCGATCTGTACGGGACAAAGCGGTGGTTTATTTTAATGAACTGATTAAAACCGAAAAATTTGATAAACTTTACCAGGCTGTAAATGCATTTGGGCAGCAGGTTAGGCGCGTAGCTGATGAGGACCGGGAAATACTTGAACGCTCCGGCTTCCGGTTCGATCTAAATACGATCATTGGCGGGCAGCTGCGCGAGGATGAAGAGCACCGTCTTTTCCTGCTGTACCCGGAAGGTAACTGGGTTGAACTTGGCCTGGGTGCGCCGTTTGTAGCAATTGGCAATTCGGGGCATGGCAAGGCAATACTGAACCGGGTGCTTAACGAAAACTCCGACATGAAACTGGCGCTAAAGGCCGCTTTCTTATCTTTTGATTCAACGCGGGTAAGTTCCAATAATGTTGACTTCCCGATTGATATAGCACTGTATAAAAAGGATACTTTTGAACTGGCCGAGCAGCGATATACACAAAAAGACCTCTCGGAAGTATCGGCCCAGTGGGACGATGAACTAAAAAATGCACTGATGAATATTCCGAACGATTGGATGGAAGAAGCATTTAACAAATTACCACAACAATAAATGAAATTTAAGGTATCGGCCGAATTAGGTTACGAGATAAAGGCGCCAAGCACTTTGGTAATTAACATACACGCTTTACGCACGGCTCATCAAAATGTGATAGAGGAAACCCTCAGCACCCCCTCGTACATAAAAACCGAGCAGCTCACCGATGTAAACGGCGAAAACCGATTTATGCGGCTCGAAGTGCCCGAGCCATGCACCATTAGCATAAAATATGATGCACTGGTTGACAACTATTACGAGGTACGTAACCATAAGGATGTTGCCGAAATACCGGTTGCCAAGTTTGCCCCATCGGTATTACCATACCTTAACCCGAGCCGTTATTGCCAGTCGGACAAATTATATCGCCTGGCCAGCAATACTTTTGGAAAGATAGGATCGTCCTTCGAACAGGTTTTTGCCATAACCGACTGGATCCATAAAAATGTGGAGTACCTGAGCGGTTTTACCAATTCCGAAACATCTGCCTACGATACGGTTACCCAACAGGCCGGCGTTTGCCGCGACTTTGCTCACCTGGGTATTGCCCTTTGCAGAGCCTTAACCATACCGGCCCGATATTTCACCGGTTACGCATATCAGTTGCAACCGCCCGATTTCCACGCGTGCTTTGAGGCTTACCTTGGCGGAGATTGGGTACTGTTTGATGCAACGAGGCTTATCCCCCTAAACGGCCTGGTTAAAATTGCAACCAGTCGCGACGCTGCCGATGCATCTATAGCAAGCATGTTTGGCGACGTAACCCCAACTATTACAAAAGCATCATGTCAATATGCGGATGAAACACCCTTTAAGCCAATATACTACACACGCTCTATTTTTGACGGAGTAACTTACTTTTAACCGCAATTATGCGGATTGAGGGATTTATAGCAAGGTTCGAGAGAAAAGTTCAATGATTTTCCTTGTCCCTGGTATCCATGATAATGGTTACAGGGCCGTCATTAACTTGGCTTATTTTCATATCGGCACCAAAAATGCCTGTTTCTATTTTTTTTCCGGTAAGCTTGGCCAGTTCATTAATCATATACTCATACAACGGGATAGCTTTATCTGGCCGGGCAGCCTTGATAAATGATGGCCGGTTACCTTTCTTTGTTTGCGCGTACAGTGTGAATTGAGATATTAGCAAGATGTCGCCGCCAACATCGGCAAGGGCCTTGTTCATTAACCCGTTCTCATCTCCAAAAACACGCATCCCAACAATTTTTTGTGCAAGCCAGTCAACATCCAACACGGTATCCTGCTCTTCAACGCCTAACAGTATCATAAACCCAAGCCCAATTTGCCCGGTTATTTCGCCGTCAACACGGCATGTTGCTTCAGAAACTCTTTGTAATACAGCACGCATATTCTTTTAGATATTAGAGTCAGGATTTAGAATCAGGACTTTTTTATTTGGATTCCATTCCACTGAAGATTAAAAATTATTTACCCTAATCTTAAAAAAATCATCTCAATTTTCGATTCTCAACTCTTGGCTCTATTATCTAAGCCCTTGTATCGTTTCCATGGTAAATACTTAGGTAACTATCATAACGGGATAGGGTGATATCACCTTCTTCTACCGCTTCAAGCACAGCACAGCCAGGCTCATTTATATGGCGGCAATTATTAAAGCGGCATTGGTTCATACGCTCGCGCATTTCAGGGAAAAAGTGACTCAACTCCTGTTGTTCAATATCTATCACGCCCAATTCGCGTATGCCGGGCGTATCAATGATATAGCCACCCTGCGGCAACTCAAACATCTCAGCAAACGTGGTGGTGTGCATACCCTTATCGCTCCATTCAGATACCATATGTGTACGCAGGTCCAGATCGGGCAGCAGGCGGTTAATAAGGCTTGATTTACCAACACCCGAGTGGCCGGATATAAGGGTTACTTTGTCTTTAATCAAATCCTGTACCTGGTCTATATTTATATTCTCTTTGGCCGATACCTGGTAGCAGGGATAGCCGATGTTTTCATAAATAGCTTTATAGTCCTGTAATATTTCCAGGCCCTCTTTACTAAACAGGTCGAGTTTATTAAATATAAGACAGGCGGGTATATCGTATGCTTCGGCAGTTACCAGAAACCGGTCGATAAAGCCTAAAGAAGTGCGGGGAGAGGCCAGTGTAACCACCAACAACGCCATATCCAGGTTAGCCGCAATAATCTGGGCTTGTTTCGAGAGGTTGATTGATTTTCGGATAATGTAGTTTTTGCGCGGGTGCAAGTGGGTAACAACGCCGGTACCCTGCTCCGGTTCCATCTCATAATCAACCCAATCGCCCACAGCCAGCGGATTTGTGGTGGTAAGCCCTTTAATACGAAACTTCCCTTTAATACGGCAATCCACGGTTTCGGTACCGCTTTTTACCTGGTACCAACTCCCGGTTGATTTTGTTACAAGACCCTGCATCGGCGCAATTTATGAAAGATAAAACAGGCACCGAAAAAATAAATTTAAAAGCTATTGTATTTTAAAAAAATATCTACTTACTTTACCGGCATTAAAGGATATGACATTTAACAACACCACAATTATTACCATTATTACCACCGGCATAAACCCTGGAGGAAGATAGCGGTATGGTGTAAACATAAGTAAGAAACCAAACTAAAGCCTTCCTCCTAAACGGGGAAGGCTTTTTTATTAACAGCTAAAAATGAAGATCTTAAAATTCGGTGGCACGTCGGTAGGCTCGGCCAGCAGCATCCAAACCCTGCTACAAATACTGAAAGCAGAACACAGCCAGGGCAACCGCCCCGTGGTTGTGCTAAGCGCAATGGGAGGGGTAACCAACCTGCTTGTCGAAATGGCCGAGAATGCCGCTGCAGGCCGCGAGTTTACCGCCCAATTGGCTGAATTGGAGAAACGCCACTTTGATGTGGTGAAAGCACTGCTTGATATTCAAAATCAAAACCCGGCGTTTACCCGTTTAAAAATTCATTTTAACCAGCTCGAAGAATTGTTACAAGGCGTGCTTACTCTGCGTGAGCTTACCCCCAAAACACGCGACCAGATTTTAAGTTATGGCGAGCGCTGCTCAACCCTAATGGTTAGCAAAATAGCTGCCCAGCACTTCCCCGAGGCACTTTTTGTTGATGCATCTGAACTGATTAAAACAGACAGCGCCTTTGGCCAGGCAAAGGTTAATACTGAATTGACCGAACTGTTGATACAAAGCTTTTACCGCGAAAACAGCGATAAGCTTTTATTTGTAACCGGTTACATTGCCGGCAACGATGCCGGGCAAATAACTACGCTTGGCCGCGGGGGCAGCGACTACACCGCAGCCATATTTGGCTCGGCATTAAATGCAGAGGAAATACAGATTTGGACCGATGTTAACGGCATGATGACAGCCGACCCGCGAATGGTGCAAAAAGCTTTCCCGTTAGAAGAGTTGAGCTATACCGAAGCTATGGAGCTATCATACTTCGGCGCAAAGGTTATTTACCCGCCAACCATGATCCCGGCTTTTTTAAAGAAGATCCCGATCGTCATCAAAAACACTTTTGAGCCCGAGTTTGCAGGTACGGTAATTCGTCATGATTGTAAATCGTCCAACCTTCCCATAAAAGGCATCTCATCTATCAACAACATCAGCATCCTTAATTTACAGGGAAGCGGCATGGTCGGTAAGTCGGGCTTTAGCGGCAGGCTATTTTCTTTACTCGCCCGCGAACAGATCAATATCATCCTCATCACACAATCATCTTCGGAACATAGCATTACGTTTGCGGTGCAGCCACACGATGTGGAGAAAGCCAAACAGGTTATCGAACTGGAGTTTGAGCTCGAATTATTAGCCAACAAACTGGAGCCGCTGGTTATAGAATCCAATCAAGCTATATTGGCCATTGTCGGTGAAAATATGAAGCAAACGCCGGGCATGAGCGGTAAACTCTTTCACGCGCTTGGCCGTAACGGCGTCAATGTAAGGGCAATTGCACAAGGCTCTTCCGAGTATAATATTTCGGTAATTATATCAGCAAACGAGCTTTCAAAAGCCATCAACGCAGTGCACGATGCCTTCTTTATCAATCTTACCAAAACGCTGCATGCCTTTTGTCTTGGTACCGGCAATATTGGCAAAACGTTATTTAACCAGTTAAACGCACATAAAGATTACCTGCAAAAAAACAACGGAATCCAGGTGAAGGTAGTGGGCATAAGTAACACCCGTAAAATGGTTTTCAATATTGATGGCTTATCCTTAGACACTTGGCAGGACGAATTGCAGGAATCGATGCACGAGGCAGATCTGTCAGCCTTCATATCAAAAATGAAGGATATGAACCTGCCCAACTGTGTATTTATCGATAACACAGCCAGCCCAAAGCCAATAGCATTTTACGAAGAAGTATTTAAATCAAACATATCGGTAGTCACCTGTAATAAAATTGGCAACTCTGCTGCCTATAGCCAGTATGAAACCTTCAGGGATACAGCTCGAAAACACGGCGTCGACTTCTTTTATGAAACCAACGTTGGTGCCGGCTTGCCCATTATCCGTACACTAAAAGACCTGATGAACAGCGGCGACAGGGTAAAACGCATCGAAGCGATACTATCGGGCACCATTTCGTTTATCTTTAATCACTTTAAAGGCGAGGCAAACTTCCATGATGTAGTTAAAGAAGCCCAGGAAAAAGGCTACACCGAACCCGATCCGCGCGATGATTTGAGCGGTAAGGATTTTATGCGCAAGATACTGATTTTGGCGCGTGATGCAGGTTACCATATGGAAGAGGCCGATGTTAAAATAAAAAGTGTGTTACCCAAAGCCTGCCTTGAAGCGGCAACGGTAGAAGATTTTTACGCATCATTAAAAGCAGAAAATGCTTTTTTTGATGACCTGAAACAGCAAGCCGAAGCCGGCAAAAAAGTGTTGCGCTATATAGGTAAATTAGAAGACGGCCAGGCTTCGATAACCCTGCATATGGTTGATGAAAACCACCCTTTTTACATGTTATCAGGCAGTGATAATATTATCTCGTTCACTACCGACCGCTATAAAGAACGTCCGCTGGTTGTTAAGGGTCCTGGTGCAGGTGCCGAAGTAACCGCCGCCGGTGTATTTGCTGATCTGATAAACGTAGGCGCTAATTAGTTGCCCCCGGCCCCCTGAAGGGGGAGTAGAGTGGAATAAATTTTAATATAACATGGAAACTAATATAATAGAAGATAAGCAATACCCCCTTCAGGGGACAGGGGTACTAACTCCCCCATCAGGGGGCGGGGGGGCTGTAGGTTCGTCCATACAGGTTTTTGCCCCGGCCACTGTTGCCAACGTGGTTTGCGGCTTTGATGTGCTTGGCTTTGCCGTTAATGAGCCAGGTGATGAGGTTATCATGCGCCGTACCAATAAAGCAGGCATCACCATCAGTAAAATTACGGGCGATGATGGCAGGCTGCCACTTAACCCTGCTAAGAACACGGTGAGCGTAAGCGTTCAGCATTATTTACAAAGCATTGGCCGTACAGATATTGGCTTGGATATAGAACTCCATAAAAAAATGCCGATAGGTAGTGGCCTTGGGTCAAGCTCGGCAAGTACAGTAGCGGGGTTGTTTGCTATTAAAACCTTAATGGGCGATGACACAGATGCGTCGACACTATTGCCCTTTGCCATGAAAGGCGAAGAAATGGCCTGTGGCCATGGGCATGCAGATAACGTTGCACCGGCATTAATGGGAGGTTTTGTATTGATACGCAGTTATGAGCCATTGGATGTTGTGCGTTTACCCCATCCGGCCAACTTGTGGTGCGCCATTGTATTCCCTGATGTTGATGTGCCAACGCGCGAAGCAAGGCAAATCATCCGCAATAAGATACAGATGAAAGATGCCGTTACCCAGTGGGGCAATATTGCCGGGCTGGTAAGCGGGCTGTTTATGCAGGATATTGACCTGATTGGCCGCAGCATGAAAGATGTACTGGTTGAGCCGGTGCGCAGCATGCTCATCCCCGATTTTTATGTAATGCGTGAGCTGGCTATGGAAATGGGTGCGGTTAGTTTCGGCATATCCGGTTCTGGCCCATCGGTGTTTGCCTTTACCCGCGATGAAGATACCGCAAAACGTATCACAGCTAAATTACAGCAGCATTTAACGAGTATAAAAATCGGCTCGAACGCGTATGTATCAACGATAAATGATAAGGGGCCGAGAGTAATCGGTTAAAGTAAAAGTCAAAATTAAAAAGTCAAAACTGTTGCGTCATTGCGAGGAACGAAGCAATCTCTCGCTGACCACGGTGTTAAAGCATAGTTAAGAGAGTGCTTCGTTCCTCGCAATGACGCGTGGTAAAATTCTTACAACAGAAAATGAAATTTTACAGTACCAACAACACCGGCCTGCGGGTAGGTTTCAAAGAAGCGGTGTTTAACAGCATGCCGCAGGATAAAGGTTTATACATGCCGGAAAGCATCCCGGTGCTCGACGAGAAGTTCCTGACTAACCTGGACGAATATACCTTGCCGGAGATTGCATTTCATGTGGCGCAAAACTTATTGGGCGATGATATCCCGGCCGATGATTTAAAGGCTATTATTCATGACGCCATTAATTTCCTGGCACCTGTTGTCGAGCTGGAAAAGAATGTTTTTGTGCTTGAGCTTTTCCATGGCCCATCTTTGGCATTTAAGGACTTCGGCGCACGGTTCATGAGTCGCGTTATGGCTTATTTCCTTGAAAATGGAGAGAAGCAGCTTGATGTGCTGGTTGCTACATCTGGTGATACGGGTGGTGCTGTTGCACTTGGCTTTCTGGGCGTACCTAACACCCGTGTTACTATCCTCTTTCCCAAAGGCGCTGTTAGCAAGATACAAGAACTGCAGTTAACCACTAATGGCCAAAATATCCGCGCATTAGAAATTGACGGCACCTTTGATGATTGCCAGGCGTTGGTTAAACAAGCCTTTACAGATGCCGAATTGAATGATAAGTTCCGCCTTACATCTGCCAACTCAATTAACATTGCAAGGCTTATACCGCAAACCTTTTATTACTTTAACGCCTATGCGCAGCTGTTAAGGCAAGGTATCAGCAAAGTTGTATTTGCTGTACCAAGCGGCAACTTCGGTAATATAGGCGCCGGATTACTGGCCTGGAAAATGGGCTTGCCTGTACAACATTTTATTGCTGCAACCAACGCAAATGATACTGTGCCGCAGTATTTAAAAACCGGTGTTTATGAGCCAAAGCCATCGGTAGCTACTATTTCAAACGCAATGGATGTAGGCAACCCAAGCAACTGGGTGCGCATAGCCGATTTGTTTAAGGATGAACCGGCAAAATTAAACGCATTAATTGACGGTTACACTTACAACGATGAGGAAACCACACAGGCCATTGAAGAGCTATTTAATGACCACCATTACGTTGCATGCCCGCATACTGCCATTGCCTGGAAAGCATTAGAAGCCTATCAGCAGGAACATCCGTCAACGGATACTGCCGGTGTGTTTTTATCTACCGCCCACGCCTGCAAATTTCCTGATGTATTACCAACAAACGTTGCAGACAGCATTGTAATACCGGAGCAGGTAACTAATCTTGATAAAAAAGAAAGCAAGGCAGTAAGTTTAGGTAAGGATTTTGAAGGATTTAAAGGATATTTGCTCAACAATGCATAACCCTTTAAACAAGAACGCTGTAAAAATAGTATGGCTGATGGCCTTTGTTGCTTTTGCACTTGCATCATGCGGCAAAAAACAAAAGTTTGACCGTAAGCTCTGGGATGATGGCGACGGTATTACCTTCCCCGAGCGGGATGGTATGCTCGAAGACCTGATAAAGAATCGTAAGCTAAAAGGTAAAAACTTTAAGTATGTGGTAAATTTGCTCAGGTATCCGCAGCGCACCGGTTTCCCAGATTCCATGACTATGGATTATGAAATTATCCGCAAAATGGACAGGCTGGATACGGTTTATGCAAAAACCCTGGTTATATATCTTAACAAAGATTCGGTTGTTACAGATATGAAGGTTTTCGAGAAGAACAATAAAGAGAAATTGCTGAAGAAATATAAAGAGCAAAACAAAGACAAGAAAAAGTGATAAAAACCATCATATTCGATCTTGGGGCAGTGCTTATTGACTGGAACCCCATTTACATGTACCGCACCATATTTGCAGACGAGCAGGAAATGAAAAACTTCCTGGACCATGTTACTACTTCCGACTGGAACGAAGAGCAGGATGCCGGACGCACTTTGCAGGAAGGTACCGAGTGGCTTGTTACCAAACACCCGGAGCACGAAGCTAACATACGCGCTTTTTACGGACGTTGGGACGAAATGCTTGGCGAAGCAATTGAAGGCACCGTTGAGATATTCCGCGAGCTTAAAGAGAGTGGCAAGTATAAAATATATGCTTTAACCAATTGGTCGGCCGAGACATTTCCGGTGGCACAAAAACGTTTTGACTTTTTAGGCTGGTTTGATGGTATCGTTGTATCGGGTACCGAAAAAATGCGCAAGCCTACGCCCGAGTTTTACCATATACTCCTTGACAGATACGATGTAAACCCAGCTGAGTCATTATTTATTGACGATAACTACCGTAACATATTAGCTGCAGAAAAATTAGGTATCAATTGTATCCACTTTACTTCGCCAGAGCAGCTTCGCAGCGAATTGGATGCGAAAGGGCTAATTTAGATCGACATTCAGTTTTTAAATATTGGTTTGTTTGATACGAGTATCAGCAATAAATCAAAATCATACCCCATAAAAAAAGGCCCCGCTACTACCCGGGACCTTTTCACTAACTAAACTAACTAACTGTACTTATTTATTGGTTCCAAAGGGCAAGTACACCCCAAAGGTAATATTACGCCCTGGATTATAGACACCAAATGTTGGGTCTTCCTGGCTGTAACGGCCCGGCCTTAAACGGTTAAGGGCATCATAGTATTTTTTGTTGGTTAAGTTATAACCAGATACATATAATTTAAGCGGCTGCGAACCAATTTTAAACGTAGCGCCTATACCTGCATTTAATAGCGTGTAAGCATTTGTTGGTGTCTCAAATGTTGCATCAACACGGCTTTGTTTAAAAAAGTTATCTATGCCGGTATAAAAGTAAAAGTCAGTTACGCCTTTTACCTTTGGCTCAAAGCGCAGCGTATTATGCACCACACCTGCCGGTATCAATGCCAGAGGCCTGTCGAAAGTTCTATTCTGCGCTTGGGTGTATGTAAATGTATTCTCCACGTGTATGAACGGAACAGGGTGCAACGTTAAGTTACCCTCAAAACCATAAAGGTTGGCGTTAACCTGCCCGTAACGGTAAACATCGTAGCTTTTTTGCTCACCGGTTTCCTCATCCTCGCGGGTAATTTGTTCGGCATTAGTGTTTGAGGCGTAAATGTAGTTATGAATGTAGTTTTCATAAATGCCCAAACTGCCTGTTACAAAGCCCGATCCGTACTCCAGCGTAGCGTCTGCCTGGTAGCTGCGCTCCGGAGCAAGGTTGGCATTACCAATTTCGTAGCGGTTTGTACCTTCGTGCACACCGTTAGACCCAAGCTCGGCAGGGTTTGGCGCCCTGAATGCAGAACCGGCATTGGCCTTAAAGCTCAATACATCGTTAAACACATAAGTATAGCCCAATGCTGCACTTACGTTTGAGAAATGATTATCGAACCCAGGGAATACTTCTTCACCGTCTACCTGCTGTGCTTTACCAACATTTTTCACATAGTCGAACCTGGCACCAGCGCTAAAAGTGCTTTTCTCCCAGGTACGTTTTGCATATATAAATGCGCCCGCTGTACGTTCATCATAAGCAGGTATAAGCAACTCTTCGCCAAGGTTTATGCTGTGGCCAATGCTTCCGCTAACACCAATAACCGGTTTCCAACCGTTGGTTTCGGGCAGGTAATATTTGGCATCTATAGAGTAAGTATTTAGATCAAAAAATAGCGATGGATCATTGGTAGCTTCAAATTCTTTACGCTGATTTTTTTGGTAACCAAGGTCTAACTTCAATGAACTCGTACCAAATATGAAGTTGTTGTTCAACGCAACTTTATAGTGGCGGATATTTTGGTTTGGAAAATCTAACGTTCTCGACTTTGAATCAGTATACAATGGGTCGCCCGGCTCTGCATCGTAAAAACCAACATTGTTGTTAAAATATGAGAAATTTAAGTGCGAGTAGCCCCACGTTTTATTTACACCCAACATTGCGCTGGCATTGCTTTGGTTAAAACCGCTATTAATGTAACGGCCTGCCGGCGTACCAAATGCAAAAGCATTTTGGTAAGTACCGCGACCACGCCAAACAAAGCCATTTTGGTTGCCTGTTAGCATAACCGAGCTATTGCTTTGCCCGTTGTTTGTTGAATAGTTTTGAATAACCTCGCCCTGTATATTACCGCTTGACGGAATGGTTGGGTCGATAACGTTAATAACACCTCCCAGCGCATCCGAGCCATACTGTAGTGATGCAGCACCTCGCAACACTTCCACACGGCCCGCCTGGAACTGGTCCATTTCTATACCATGCTCATCGCCCCATTGCTGGCCCTGTTGTTTAATACCATCGTTTAAGGTAACAACACGGTTATAGCTTAAACCGCGTATAACCGGCTTTGAAATACCCGGCCCTGTTGTTATCTGGCTCACACCCGGCACCTGTTTAGCCAATGCGTCAATAAGGTTGGTTGATGAGCCCATCAGTTGATCTTTGGTAACCACCGTTGCCGATGTACTGTTAAAACGGCTCCCTGCAGTAATTGGCGTACCGGTTATTACTACTTCATGGGTTTCAATAATACTTGGCTGCATAGCAAAAACCAACGGTGTGGTCGAAGCAAAATCAACCGTTTGGGTAAATGTTTTATAGCTCACATAGGTTACTTGTAAAACGTAACGCCCGCGCGCCGGCGCATTACGCAGCGTAAACTCGCCATTGGTATTTGTAGCAACAGATATGCGCAGATCAGGCACGTTGATAACTGCACCAATAAGTGGTTGGTTGGTTTTTGCATCAACAACCTTACCTTTTAAATCAATAATATTTGCAAAAACAGTGGTTTGCAAAAACAGCAATATAAAGCAACTAACTAAACTTAGTTTCATAATCAATACGTTAAAAAATCAATAAAATACCGCAGCACGCGCGGCTTTGCACGAAAAATTTAAATAGAGTTATGAAATAACGGGAGGTGCCCGCCCCGGGGAGAGTATTAGGGCAATGCTCTTAAAATCGTACTGGAAGGTTTTGTAAATAAAACTACTTACAGCTACATGCGTGTAACTAACCCGGGCGGTTAAGTCCATAGCCGCATGGTGCATGCTATCACAAACAGAACATTTTTCTGATAAGGAAGCATGAGCAGGTCCCTTAGCATTAGTAAGGCTGTGGCTGTTTTTATTTACGTAGTGCTGGTGTGCATAAACCATGTACTGCCCCGCCACAAAGCAAAACAGCAACAGCCATGCGTAAATAATATGTGATACGTTTTTTTTCACACCAAATGTATTGTATACACTACCCCGCAAAAGTAACTAATAATTTATGATAATGCAGCAGGTAACAATATTGTTAATGGTGAGGCTATTTAGCGCACATATTAACAATGCCACATCTGTATATTTGCAGATATGAAACCAGCTGAGATCAACGCAAAATTTGCTGCATTGCAAACGCGTATAGCTACCGAGTTTGATAATGAAAAGCCTGATATAAAAGTGATACTTTTTTTAATTGGCGTGCAGGAGTTGGGCCAGGGGCCGCGCAAATTCAGCAAGCGCCAAAAAGAGGAACTAATGCACATCGCCAATTGCAAACTGTTTAGCCAAATGGGGTTTTACGAGCTTGAAGGGCAGGATCAGGATGGCTGGCCGCATTGGAAACTGATTAACAAAATACCAAGCTACACACTGCTTGAGCAGGAAATGCTTATGAAATCGCTTATTGTAACTTATTTTGAAACTGAAATGGAATGGGATCTTAATTAACCTAAACCAACCATTATATGAAAAAAGCACTACTCGCTTTCGCCTTTCTACTTTTTGCCTTCAGCTCAAACGCTAAACCGCCAAAAAACCAGTATGTGCGTATAAAAACAGCATATGGCAGTTGTATTATCCGCCTGTATAACGAAACGCCTAAGCACCGCGACAACTTTATAAAACTAACAAAAGAGGGGTTTTACAACGGCACACTTTTCCACAGGGTTATTCAAAATTTTATGATACAGGGCGGTGATCCCGACTCTAAAGATACCACCAAAAACAAAGCCGGTGCCGAGCTGGGTAACGGCGATGTGAAGTACACCATCCCGGCCGAGTTTAGGGATAGCCTGTTTCATAAACGCGGCGTATTGGCCGCAGCCCGCGAGGATAACCCGGCCAAGGCTTCAAGCGGATGCCAGTTTTATATTGTAGAGGGCCGCCGGTTTACTCCGGGCAAACTGGACACAGTTGAAAACACTCGCCTAAAAGGGCGAAAAATACCCCCCTCACAACGCCTTGTTTACACCACCATTGGCGGCGCGCCTCATCTCGATCAAAACTATACCGTTTACGGAGAAGTGGTATCGGGAATTGACATGGTAGACTTAATTGCCGCAGTAAAAAAAGATGCGAAGGACAGGCCTATTAGCAATGTTGCCATGACGGTTGAACTGTTAAGTAAAAAGGATTGTAAAAACCTGGACAAATTACTCTTCCCCAAAGAGAATAAATAACCAGCCCCAATTTGACTATGAAAATCATAACCTATAACGTAAACGGCATCCGCTCGGCCATAAACAAGAACTGGCTGGCCTGGCTGCAGGCTACCGACGCAGATGTTGTTTGCCTGCAGGAAATTAAGGCCACCCCAGACGTATTAACAGATCTTGGTTTGGTTGATGCCATGGGCTATCAGCACTACTGGTTCCCGGCCGAGAAAAAAGGCTATAGCGGCACCGCCATTTTTAGTAAAATCTTACCCAACCATGTTGAGTATGGCTGCGGTATCCCAGAATTTGACCGCGAGGGCCGTTGCATACGTCTCGATTTCGATGAAGTTTCAGTAATGAGTGCCTATTTTCCGTCCGGATCGAGCGGCGAAGACAGGCAGGCGTTTAAATTCCGTTTCCTGGATGAGTTTGGTAAATACCTAACGTTGCTTAAAGCAACACACCCTAACCTGGTTATTTGCGGCGATTACAACATTTGCCATAAACCTATCGATATCCATAACCCAAAATCAAACGCAAAGTCATCTGGCTTTTTGCCGGAGGAACGTGAATGGATGGAAAACTTTATTGAATCGGGCTTTGTAGACAGCTTCAGGCACATGAATAAGGAACCTCATAATTACACGTGGTGGAGTTTTCGCGCCAATGCAAGAGCCAAAAACCTGGGCTGGCGTATCGATTACAGCATGGTAAGCAAGGAGCTTGAGCAAAATATTAAGCGCTGTGCAATTTTACCCGAAGCTAAACACTCGGACCATTGCCCTGTATTACTCGAACTTGAATTTTAACATCAGTTAAAGCATGACTATAGAAGAAGCTCAGGCGGTTGTTGATAAATGGATTAATATCACCGGTGTACGTTATTTTAACGAACTTACTAACACGGCCATCCTGATGGAAGAAGTGGGCGAGGTTGCCCGCATTATGGCAAGGCAATACGGCGAGCAATCATTTAAAAAATCAGATACCGAAGTTAACCTCGCTGATGAAATGGCAGATGTGCTTTTTGTATTAATATGCCTTGCCAACCAAACCGGCATCGACCTTACCGATGCCCTGGAAAAAAACTTAGAGAAAAAAAGCATTCGAGATGCTGACAGGCATCAAAATAATGAGAAGCTTAAATAGCCCTGATTACTGACTAAGCTTAACAAGTTTTTCACCCTCAAGAATAGGAATGGCAGTTGTAAGGTCTATCTGCATGCAAAATGCAATATCCTTTTCTATGCCGAGTTTTTTTAGCCGCTCGCCATGTGAGGTTTTGCTTAGATATTGGCTAATATCGTCTTTGCCTAGTTGGTAAAGGTCGTTCGCAGCAATAGCAGGATCGTCCAACACATAGCCGTCAGCCTTAAGTTGTTCAACAACGGCACCTGCAAACAGGGTGTCCTCCAGGTTAAAGTTATTTTTCCAACCGGCGCAAACCAGCAATATATGCTGGTTTTGTTGCTTTAACCAATTGCAAAGCGAAGTTAAGTTTAGAAACGAACCTATAACAACTTCTTTGGCACTACGCGATAGATGCAATGCGTGTGTGCCGTTAGTGGTGGTAAGCACAACTGTTTTACCGGCAACCTTTTCGGCTGTGTAAGAAAATGGCGAATTACCAAAGTCAAACCCATCAACTACTTCGCCGTTGCGTTCGGCAGCAAGCAGGTAGTTAAATCCTTTTTCGCGGTAAGCAGCGCATTCTTCAACCTCTGATACAGGAATAATCGCCTCGGCACCATTTTCGATGCCATAGCAAATAGATGACGTAGCGCGAAAAATGTCTATCACTACCACTATATAATCCTCAACATTATACAATTGTATAAGGGCAGGAGAAAGGCAAACGTCTAAATTAGTCATTAGTAAATAGGTATTGGTTACCTGTTATTTGTAATGGTTGATAACCAATACCCGTAAACTGATAACCGCGCGTTGTGCTGTTATTTATAAAATGGCGGTTTTACTACCTTGGCTTTTACTTTATTATCGCGGATGCTGATGTATATATCGGTACCTTCTTTAGCAAAAGCATTGTTTACATAACCGAGGCCAATTGCCTTTTGTAAAGATGGCGACTGCGTACCTGATGTTACCTTACCAATAGTATTGCCATCTGCATCAACTATGGCGTAATCATGGCGCGGTATGCCGCGGTCTACCATTTCAAAGCCAACCAATTTGCGTTCAACACCGGCTTGTTTTTGGGCCTGTAATGCTTCGGCGTTTGTAAAGTCTTTAGTAAACTTTGTTACCCAGCCAAGGCCTGCCTCAAGCGGCGAGGTGGTATCATCAATATCATTACCGTACAGGCAAAAACCCATTTCCAGGCGAAGCGTATCGCGCGCAGCAAGACCAATTGGCTTGATACCGAATGGTTCGCCGGCTTTAAAAACTTCGTTCCAGATAAACTCGGCATGCTCGTTATCAAAATAAATCTCGAATCCACCGGCGCCGGTATAACCTGTTGCAGATACAATTACGTTGTCTATCCCTGCAAAAGTACCTTTCTTAAAAGTGTAGTATTCCATCGATGCCAGGTCGATATCTGTAAGGCTCTGCAAGGCTTCTGCTGCCTTAGGGCCTTGTATAGCCAACAAAGATGTACGGTCTGATATATCTTTCATATCAACACCAAACGTATTGTATTTCGAAATCCAGTTCCAGTCTTTTTCTATGTTCGAGGCGTTCACTACAAGCATGTACGTGTTCTCGTCTATCCGGTAAACCAACAGGTCATCAACAATGCCGCCGTCTTCATTAGGCAGGCATGAATACTGCACTTTACCATCATAAAGTTTTGAAGCATCGTTGCTGGTTACCTTTTGTATTAGGTCAAGCGCACCCTGGCCCTTCAGTATAAATTCGCCCATGTGGCTCACGTCAAAAACGCCAACCGCTTTGCGCACGGTATCATGCTCGGCATTTACACCGGTGTATTGAACGGGCATATTATACCCTGCAAAAGGCACCATTTTGGCACCTAAATTTGTATGTAGATCGGTTAAAGCTGTATTCTTCATGCGCGTACTTTATTCTTGGCCAAAAATAGCAAAATAGCTTTAGCCATGCGGGCTAATTCAATATTGATTGATAAAAATGAATCAGGCGGCCCGTAATGTGGTCTACATCGTGCAGTTCTTCGATCAATTTCCGGGCATTTTGGCCAATTTGTTTACAGTAATCTTCATTACTTATACATTGCAGCATGGCTTTGTAAAACTCATCGGCGTTGTTGGCTATAATAATATTTTTACCATGCTCTGCCAAGATACCCTCGGCACCAATAGAGGTTGATATAATGCATTTTTGCATGGCCATACCTTCGATTATCTTTACACGCATGCCGCCGCCGGATAGTAACGGCACAATCATTATAGACCGGCTATTTATAAATTCGAGCGCATCATCCAACTCGCCCTGTATAAATACTTTGCCCATAGCGTCGTACTCATCATACTCCTCCGGAATGTTATTTCCTGCCAGGTAAAACCGGGCATTTATATCACCATCAACAATCTCTTTATGAAAGTTATCCAGGAACCATTCAATGCCCTCCTTATTCGGCAACCAGTCCAACGACCCTAAGAAAAACATCGACGGAAATTGCGAGCGTGAATAATCGGGTTTATACTTGCCAAGTTCAACACCTATGGGCAATACGCAAATTGGCGTTTTGTTGCCAAGGTTAGTCATGGTATGCTCATCCTGCCCCGTAAATACCAAAATACCATCAAACTGATTTAACAGCCCAAGTTCATACCGTTTTACACGTTTGGCTATCTGGTGTAAAAACCACCGCTTAATGGGGTCGCTTTTTTGCTGGGCAAGCTTATGCCAAACCTGGTGCTCGATATTGTGCGACCTGAAAACCAGCCGCGCTTTTGTTGCCTTGCGTATAGCACTTAAGTAAGGCGCTACAAACAGACCCTCGAACTGGATAATATCGTAGTGATTTTCCTGGATATCTTTTATCAGGATCTTTTCAAATGCCTGGTCGTGATATTTATTGATCTTATAAGCATTGGTGGTAAACAGGTTGCTAAAAAACTCGGCAACGGTAATGCGGGTATCTATCTTATACTCGGTATATCGTATATGGTCAAGCAGTTCGTCGCGGGTTTGTGCCCGATCGTTATGCTTATTTATATTTATTGATATTAACGAAACCTGATGGCCGTGGTTCACCAACCCCTTAATGGTGTTGCCCACAACAATAGGGTAGCCCCCATTTTGCGGAAACGGCACGCGGTGTGTTAATATTAATACTCTCAAAACAGGTAGCAATTGGTTTTGGTAAAGCTACCAAACAAGGTGCTGTTTGCCAAAGCCCTTAATCGAAAATAGCGAGCTGCGGATTGCTTACCCTGAAAGTTTTACGGTGATATGGCGTATGCCCAAGCTCGAGCACCATTTTGCGATGGGCAATTGTTGGGTATCCTTTATTGCTATGCCAGCAGTATTCGGGATGCTCTGCGGCAATTTTATTCATGTAATCGTCGCGGTAGGTTTTGGCAAGTATAGATGCTGCTGCAATGCTGAAGTACTTTCCGTCGCCGCCAATAACGCAGGCATGCGGCGTGGTGCCATATTTATTAAACCGGTTACCATCAATAATTAAAAACTGCGGTATAAGGTGTAGCTTTTGAATGGCGCGGTGCATAGCCAGGAAAGATGCATTGAGGATATTGATCTGATCAATCTCATGATTATCGCACCAGGCGACAGCATGGGCTATTGCATTTGCCTCAATCTCGGTACGCAGTGCATAACGCGTTTCCTCATTTAATTGCTTGGAATCGTTAAGCAAATGGTGGTCAAAGTCATTTGGCAATATTACAGCAGCAGCAAATACCGGCCCAGCCAAACAACCACGGCCGGCCTCATCACATCCTGCTTCTAAAAACTCATGCTGATATCTCGCTAATAACATTTCGTACCCTTGATTTAAACTACTTGCAAAAATAATGAAACCACGCCACGTAGTGGGTGTTATAACGTTATGCAGTTTAAAATTTGTATCACAACAGTCAGTTTTTTATTGTTGGCAGTAGTAACCAGCAACGCACAGCAAAAAGTAGCGTTACCACACGGCATGGTGTTTGGAGAAAAGCCACAAACCATTGCCCCGGTGCCGGCCTCAAAAATTGAAACATACATGTATCGTAAAACACGCTTTAATACCGCCATTAGCGGTAAAATTATACGTGTCACACAACCAAAAGGCGGCTGGTTTGAAGTGGATGCAGGCAACGGTAAAATAATAGCCGCGCATTTTAAAAATGCAAACGTTAATCTCCCCGTTCAAATAAAGGGGCGTACTGTTATTATGGAAGGGGTTGCACAAAAACAATTTATTGCAGATGATGGGCAGCACCTTGCCGGTGACACGGTAGTTGGAAAAAAACAACACAAGGTAAATGCCGACCCCAAACGACGGTTGACTTTTGAAGTACGAGGCCTGATGGTTGATAAATAATCAAGACTGTTTCATATTACCCGCTCTAAACAATAAAGCCCCGGTATTTAAACCAGGGCTTTTATTTAAGCTAAACGTTAATTACATTTTGGGCATACGGCGCATCATGTTTGCCATTGCTGCAGGGTTGCTCATCTGCTTCATCACTTTGCGCATATCGTCAAACTGTTTCATCAGGCGGTTAACTTCTTGTATATCGGTGCCCGAGCCTTTAGCAATACGCATTCTGCGGCTTTGATTGATCAGGTCAGGGTTTTCCTTTTCCTTGGCTGTCATTGATTGGATAATGGCCTCTATGCCTTTAAAAGCATCATCACTTACTTCAACATCCTTCATCATTTTACCAACACCGGGTATCATACCCATCAGATCCTTCATGTTACCCATTTTTTTGATCTGCTGTATCTGGCTATAGAAATCGTTAAAGTCGAATTTATTTTTGCGGATCTTTTTCTGCAGTTCCGCAGCCTCTTTTTCGTCGAATTGTTGCTGAGCACGCTCTACCAATGATACCACGTCGCCCATGCCCAGGATACGCGATGCCATACGATCGGGGTGGAAAACATCAAGTGCTTCCATCTTTTCGCCGGTACCAATGAACTTGATTGGCTTGTTAACAACAGATTTAATTGATAATGCCGCACCACCGCGTGTATCACCGTCTAACTTGGTTAATACAACGCCGGTAAAATCAAGCCTGTCGTTAAACACTTTCGCAGTGTTCACCGCATCCTGACCGGTCATGGAGTCAACCACAAACAAAATTTCGTGCGGGTTGATAGCAGCCTTTACGTTCTCTATCTCCACCATCATGGCTTCGTCAATAGCTAAACGGCCGGCGGTATCGATAATCACAACGTTGTTACCGTCCTGTTTTGCTTTAGCAATACCTTCACGGGCAATTGCTACAGGATCGGTAGACTCGCGGTTGCTGTAAACCGGGATTCCTACCTGCTGGCCTAGTACTTCCAATTGGTCTATCGCAGCCGGGCGATAAATATCATCGGCTACCAATAAGGGCTTTTTATTTTTTTGCGTTTTTAAAAAGTTGGCCAGTTTGCCTGTAAAAGTAGTTTTACCTGCACCGTTAAGGCCCGCAATTAATATGATTGTTGGCGATGCCTTCAAATCAAGCTCAGAGGTAGTGCCACCCATTAATTGGGTTAACTCATCGTTCATGAGCTTGGTAAGCAACTGGCCCGGCGAAATTGAAGTTAACACGTTTTCGCCTATCGCTTTTTGCCTTACTTCGTCAGTGAAGGCCTTTGCGGTTTTATAGTTTACGTCGGCATCCAGAAGGGCCTTACGAATCTCCTTCATGGTTTCGGCCACGTTAATTTCCGTGATCGAGCCTTGTCCTTTTAATACTTTAAACGCCCTGTCGAGCTTGTCCGATAAATTTTCAAACATTATTTATACGTAATTTTTGAGGATACAAAGTTATGATTTTGAAGCATAACCAGTTTATATTAAATGAACATCGGCCGGCATCGATTAAACAATGCACGGCCGCTTATATTTTGTTGTGCCACTTATTAATTAAGGAAATTTGTAGAGTACACCCAGCGACAGCCCCTCGGTACCCTGCACTTCGCGCGAGGTATTTTTATCAAACAGTACCGTAGCGTTCATAGATACGTTTATGAGCTTGCTAACCTTTGCCGCAAGAAGGGCATCTAAACGGTGGCGGGTATAGCTCAACGGCTGCCCGTAAGGTACAAACATGTCATACCTTGTCTTGAGATGCATGTTTTTAGAAATGTCTTTTTCGTATATCGCAACCATTTGGAACGCGATATCGTTCCGAATGGTTTTGCCCGGCGTAACACCATAATTTGTAGGCAGGTTGCGGTAAATAGTTGTATCCAAAACAAAGGTTTGGCGGGCAGTACCGGTACCTAATCGTAAATCAAAAAATGCATTTGGCTTGTACTCAAAACCCAACGACTCGGTAAGATAACCAGGCGACATAAAATTTGATATTAGCAACGGCGGAGTAGCGTTGTTAGCATCATATTGGTAACCGGTATCAAACTGCGACTCGAAACTTAACGACCCAAAGAAAAACCAGTGTTTAGAAAGTTGGGTAGCTACTTTATTATCAATAAACAAACGGTCGTTTGTTTTGCGGGCCGATTGACCCTTATTTTTCGACTTACCGTATTGCAGGTTAACATCTGTAGAGTAACTAAACGGCGCCTTATTGTATTCTACCCTGTACCCAAATGTTGACAGTAATGCTATTGATGTAACACCACCCGCAGCATAGTTGTTACTAAAAGCTGCCTGGTTAAAATTTAAACCGATAGTTATGTATTTACGCCAGTAGCTTACTTTATAGTCCAGCATCGTTACGGGCACCAGTTCTTCCTGTATTTTAACCGGCGTAGCGCGTACCGGGATAATATTTCTTTTAGGCGCAATGCGATACCTATTGAGCAGGTTGGTATCAATTTTTATAGTGTCTTTCCTTACGGTATCAGTAGTGGTTTGCGCACCGGCGTTAATAGCCAAACCAAAACACAGCAAAAAAAGTAATCCTACACCCGTTTTCAGCATACAACAAAAAAAAGCAAAAATCTTTTATAAGTGTGCATTAATTTTAAACTTATGCTTCACGTTAGTTAAAATAGCGCAACCAATTGTAGTACTTACGCTTATTTAAATAACCCATATTGGTTTCGTTAGCGTAAGCCTCCCGTTCAAAGGCGATGTTTAGGTAGGCTTGGTAATGTCGTTTATACTTTATTAAATTAATCATGTAATTCAGCAAATACAAAATATAAAACGGCAGCACCAACAACTCTGCCTGTTGTAATAAATGTATTTTCTCATGATTAATAAGTGCCACATCCCGTTTCATGCTCTTTTCCTTCACCAATATAAATGGAAACAACGCCATGCCATTAGCATTTAAAAACGGAACAACAATTATTGGCCAACCCATTACCTCGCAGTATCTAAGGGTGGAGGAGTAATAAGCGGCGTGAGTTCGAAAGATGATTTATTACGCACATATCTGCGGTGATTTCTGCGGATTGTGGCAATAAATTCATATTCGCCGGCCTCAGTTACCTGTTCGTAGCTCGGACGGTACTTTTGCATAAAGTCTGTTAACTGCGGATCTTTCAATTTGGTCACAGATGCCACAAACGATTTGTTAAAGCGATAATCGATAACGGTTTGCCTGTAATCCCAATCAATAACCTGGCGCAAATGTTCGGCATTGCGGCCGCTGCGGCTAAAGGCATTATAAAGTGCATCTATCCCTATGCCCACACCGGCACCTGGTGAAGCAACTAGCGCGCTTGGATTTGGCCCGTATATTTTGGAGTAGGCACTCTTGATCATTGCAAGTCGCTTCTCCGGCGTTAAAACAGTATCTCGTACTGTTACCTGCTTCAGCTGTATAGCAAGCGGGCGCATATAAATGGCTAAGGCCGAAAAATTTGCAACTTTTATTGTATCCGGGTAGTGTTCTTTTTGAGTAAAAATCAATACATCACCAATAGAGGCATCAATTTTAAACTCGCCTTTTAAATTGTTGTAAACGGACTTTTTGGTATTGGTATTAAGAATGTTTACACGGGCTATTCGTCCTTCGCTATTTTTATCGGCTACAACCCCGCCAATGGTTCTCTGCTGCGCAAAAACCGGCATGCACAAGGCACATAAAAACAACAACAGCCAAAACCTCATTTCACAAAAACCCAAAAGTAACCGATTGATTGCGCTTAAGCATTCACTTTAACAATAATTAACGCATCTACTTTACTACAACAAGTTTTTGGCCAACCTTTAGGCTGTTACTGCTCATCTTGTTAAGCTCCATTAGTTCGTTAACGGTGATACCGAAACGCTTTGATACACTGTATAGTGTATCACCGGGCTTAACAGTATAAATTTTACTGTCGGGGCTTATTTTGCTAATGGTATCTGCAGGTTGCTGACCCATGTTATCGTTTATCTCGGCCAAAACACGGTCTTCCCGTTTAATTTTCTGCAATTCACCTTCCGGTCGGTCGTACTGATCAAGGTTGTACTTTTGGATGATATTGAGCAACAGTTGCGGATATTTTGGATTGGTTGCGTACCCGGCTGCTTTTAACCCATAGGCCCAGCCTCTAAAGTCGTTCTTGTCTAACTCAAACAACCGTGCATAGTTCTTCTTCTTCAAAAATTCGGAGTGATCTCTGAATGATTCCTCCGGGTTGGCATACACCCTGAAACAGTCATTCTCGTTATCATCATCCTTATAATAACTTTCGCCAGTCCAGGTGCTCCCACACTTTATACCAAAATGGTTATTTGCAATTTTGGCCAGGTCGCTGTTACCCGAGCCAGACTCAAACAGGCCTTGCGCCAGCGTAATACTTGCCGGTATACCGTAAGTATTCATTTCCTGTATAGCAATGGCTTTAAAACGTTCAATATACTCAAGCGAAGTATAAGACTTGTAAGAGGCAATGGCTGCCTTGTTCTTTTTTTGAATCCGTTTGTTGTTTGATCGCGCTTTGCTTGCACTTATAGTGCTTTTATGCGCCGAGCATGAGGTAAAAATAATTACCGATAGCAGTAGCAGAAGTATTTTACGCATAAAAAAACGAAGGCCCTCTGATAATCAAAGGGCCCTATTATGTTTTAATTTTTACTGGTTGTTTTGGGCAATTTCCGGCGTTGGCTTAGGTGCCTGGTCAAGTTCATCAAGGTCATAACGGTCTATAATTCCCATTACCTGGTTGGCCCACTTTTTACTGCTGCAATAGCCGCTGCGCTGTATGCCTTTTGCCCAACCCTTATAATCGTACTGGGTAAACTTGTCTGCCAGATGACTAAACTGTTTACGCTCTGTCATGATGCGGGCAAAGTCTTTGAAAGAGTCCATTACGTTATCATAACGCTTGTATGAGGTACGTACTTTTTTATTGTGTCTATAATAAACTGCACCTCCTCCACCTTTTACTCCAAATTGGTTGTTAAGGTTTTGAGCAATAGAGCTTTTGCCACTGCCCGATTCATGCATGGCTACAGCTAAAATGATACTTGCAGGCACTCCGGTTTCATGCATAATACGAATGGCATTATCTTTGAACTTCTGAATATAAGATTGTGAAGTGCTTTGAGCCGATGCGGCTGTGGTTGTTGCAATAAATGCACACGCTAACAGTACAGTAGATAAGAGTCTCTTCATAATTTACTTTTTTCTGATGATCATCAAGCCATCACGAACAGGTAGAATAAGTTTTTCGACCTGTGTGTTAACAGCTATTTGTTCATTTAGTTTGCGAAAACTTTTGGTATCGGCGTCTTTCTCGGTGCCGTAAACCTTTCCTTTCCACAAAACATTATCAATTATTATTATCCCTCCGGATCTTACTTTATCAATTACTAACTCAAAGTAGGTAAAATTATTTCGTTTATCAGCATCTATAAATACAACATCAAAATTATTTTCCTGTAAATCAGCCAATACGGCATCTGCAGGGCCAATATGCAGCTTAATTTTTTTATCAACATTTGTGAGTGCAAAGTGTGAATTAAGCATTTCTTCATATTCGGCGTTCGCTTCAATGGTATGTAAAACGCCGTCTTCAGCCAACCCCTCTGCAAGGCAAATGGCCGAGTAGCCAGTGAAAGTGCCTATCTCTAAAATGAGTTTCGGCTGCATAATTTTACTCAACATGCTTAGTACGCGGCCTTGGTAATGGCCCGATAGCATATTGGGTTTCAGCATTTTTAAGTACGTTTCCCTGTTGATTTTTTGCAGCGCTTCGGGCTCTGCATCGCAATGGCTATCAAGGTAACCTTGCAGGGATGGATCAAGAATTTCCATCGGGCAAAGATAAAGAAAATGATTTAATGATCTATTTGCAGCTTAACTGCTTGTATATGAATGCAATTTTGGGGTATG
Organism: Mucilaginibacter pallidiroseus; assembly: GCF_007846085.1. GTDB lineage: Bacteria > Bacteroidota > Bacteroidia > Sphingobacteriales > Sphingobacteriaceae > Mucilaginibacter > Mucilaginibacter pallidiroseus. The sequence goes on along the minus strand of NZ_VOEJ01000003.1, from coordinate 336,745 downwards.
AGAATTAATTTATAATCGCATATTAAAACTTAGTTTCCATCCAGCTTTGTAATAATATCACTGCCGATACAGTATCAACCAGTTCTTTGCTTTGCCTTGCTTTTTTTCCCATGCCGCTTTGCGCAATCGCAGCCGATGCCATTTTTGAGGTGAAACGCTCGTCGAGCATCTCTATGGGCACATCAGGGAAGTTCTTTTTAAGCAGCGTTACAAAACCCCTTACATGCTGCGCAGATTGCGAAGGCGTATTATCCATTTGCTTGGGTTCTCCAACTACAAAGCGTTCTACCTGCTCGTTTTGCATGTATTTTTTCAGGTAATCAACAATCTTTATTGGATGAATGGTATCTAAACCTGTCGCAATGATTTGCATAGGGTCTGTAACGGCAATACCGATGCGTTTTGTACCGTAGTCAAAGGCCATTACGCGCATAGCTTTGCAGATATTAGATGTGAGATTTGAGACATGAGATAAATCACCATTTCATTTGAGATATTTAGTCAAAGATAGGGTAAAAGGGTCTCCTGTCTCAAATCTCATATCTTAAATATCATATCTAATAATTACCTTGCACCAAATGCAATTTAAGTATATCATAGGGCAGGAAGCAGTAAAGCAAAGGTTAATCAACTCTGTAACAGAGAACAGGGTTAGCCATGCGCAGCTGTTTTTGGGGCCCGAAGGTAGTGGCAGCCTTGCCTTGGCTGTGGCTTATGCCCAGTATGTATCCTGCGAGGATAAACAACCTAATGATTCATGCGGAGTATGTGCATCATGCCGGAAATATCAAAAACTGATGCATCCGGATCTACACTTCTCGTATCCATTTTTTGCTAAACATAAAGACGATACTGCACTTACCTTTATTGAGCAGTGGCGCGACGCTTTCACAGCCAACCCATACTTAAATCTTGATACCTGGCGTGGTTACCTGGATGCCGAAAACAAACAGGCTAACATTAACATTGCCGAGTGCCACCAGATTATAAAAAAGCTCAGCTTTAAACCCTTTGAGTCGGAGTATAAAATATTAATACTTTGGCTGCCAGAGTACCTGGATAAAGAAGGTAATTCGCTATTAAAAGTTATTGAGGAGCCGCAGCCAAACACACTGTTCCTGCTTGTTGCGCAAAATCAAGATCAAATACTAAATACCATCCTGTCGCGAACGCAGCTTATAAAAGTGCCTTGCCTTAATTTTGACGACATTAAAAGCGAGTTACTTTCAAAGCATAATCAAACAGAAACGGCTGCAGCCGAAATTGCTTACCTGAGCAATGGCAACATGACCGAAGCCCTGCAAATGCTGCAGCAGGATACTAAAAGTTACCATACATTGTTTGTACAATGGTTGCGCAGCTGTTTCTCAAATAAAGGATCGGAGGCTTTAAGCTTTACAGATCAGGCCGCCAAAATGGGTCGTGAAAACCAAAAAAATTTTATGCGGTATGGTATAAGCTTTTTGCGCGAATGCTGTTTAATACTTGCAGGGGCCGAAGCAATGGTTAAGCTTCCTGCCCATGAAAAAGAAACTGCTACCAAAATGGCCTCGGTAATGAATATACCACAGGCACAGGCAATAATAACGGAGCTTGAGAAAGCCCACTATCATATAGAACGCAACGCTAACCCTAAAATCTTATTTTTAGACGTATCTTTGCAGATTATAAAAATTTTACATTTTAAAACACTCCCCGCGGGGATTCATTATATACCGAATTAATTATGGGATGCGGAAGTTGCTCAACAGGTGGCGGTTGCACACCTGCAGGCTGCAAAAGTAATGGCTCATGTGCCACCAACGGATGCAGCAAACTGGATGTTCACGACTGGCTATCACACATGGATATGCCAATAAATTATAAGCCTTTTTCGATAGTTGAAGTTAAATTTAAGGGTTCGAGAAAGGAGTTTTACAATAACGTTGATAATATATATCTCGAGGCAGGTGACCTTGTGGCGGTTGAAACTACTACCGGTGGTTACGATATTGGCCACGTGTCTATAACAGGCGAGTTAGTGCGTATGCAAATGCATAAACGCCACGTAAAAGAGGCTGACGTTGCTAAAAAAATCTACCGTCGTGCCACACCTGCCGACGTAGACAAATGGCAGATAGCAAAGGGGTTGGAATGGGAAACCATGCACAAAACCCGTACGCTGGCGCTTGACCTGAACCTGTCGATGAAAATAAGCGACGTTGATTACCAGGGCGACAAAACCAAGGCAACATTTTATTATACGGCCGAAGGCCGTGTAGATTTCAGGGAACTGATCAAGAAAATGGCCGAGGCTTTTAGGATTCGTATAGAGATGCGCCAGATTGGTATGCGCCAGGAAGCAAGCCGCCTTGGTGGAATTGGCTCATGCGGCCGCGAACTTTGCTGCAGTACCTGGCTAACAGATTTTAAAACGGTATCAACGGCTGCTGCCCGCTATCAAAATCTTTCATTAAATACGCTTAAGCTGGCCGGCCAGTGCGGTAAGTTAAAATGCTGCCTCAACTATGAGCTGGATACTTACATGGATGCCCTTAAACACATCCCAGATAACGTAAACGTGCTTAGAACTGAGAAAGGTGATGCCCGCCTACAAAAAACCGACATCTTTAAAAAAATGATGTGGTTTAGCTTTCATGGCGAGGAATCATGGGTTCCACTGCCAATAGCCAAAGTAAAAGAGATACAGCAAATGAACCGCGAAGGTGTTTTGCCTCCGGATCTTGGCCAGCCTGTTGAGCAGGATGTTAAACCGGCAAGGGTATTGGATTACGAAAACGTTGTTGGTCAGGATAGCTTAACCCGCCTTGACGAACGCCGTAACAACAATAACAACAAAAATAAGAGCCGCAATAAAAATAAAAATCGTGGCAACAAGCCGGCCGAAGGCGGGCAGCAGCAGGCAGGCAATCGCCCTGAGGGGCAAACCCGCCAACAGCCACAAGGCCCAAGGCCCGATGGCCAGCAGCAACCTCAGCGAAACCGCCAGCAGGGCGGTAACCGCGATGGTAACCGGCAACAAGGTGCCCGTCCTGAAGGACAGCAGCCACAGCGAAATGATGCCAACAAGCAACAGCAGGCACGCCCCGAAGGGCAGCCGCAGGGCCAGCGCCCGGAAGGCAGTGGTGAAAGGCAGGGTAATAACCGCAACAACAGGCGCAACCGCCCAAGGCCAAACAATAATAACAACAATCCAAACCGCGGCGAAAGCCCGGCAAAGCCTGAATAAATGCGCGCTTTAAAACTAATTTACGGATGTATGGCAGCCCTTGCATTGTTGATGCAGGGCTGTACCGATCCGTCGATGGTTATTGATGATAGCCGGGAAGTGTCAAACCACAATTGGTCGTACATTAACAGGGTTAAGTTTGATGTTAAGATCGACGATACATCCAAGCCTTACAACTTGTATTTAAACCTGCGTGTAGGCGGCACATATAAATACTCCAACATTTTTATATTGCTTAAGCAAACTTCGGCCAACAAAAAAAAGGTAGCTACTACACGCTATGAATTTAAATTGGCCAATGCCGACGGCGAATGGCTTGGCAGCGGCAGCGGCAACCTCTACAGCTATCAACTGCCACTACGTACAAAATATAAGTTTCCGGTTGCCGGCACCTATCATTTCGAAATAGAACAAAACATGCGCGACAACCCCCTGCATGATGTTAGCGATGTGGGCCTTAGGGTAGAGAAGGCGCAATAATTCTGTTTCTTTTAACCATAAAATTGTTTTTGATAATTATATTAGTTGCTTTAACTCCTATACTTTAAGCAATTGAAAAAATTACTATTGTCACTGGCGTTACTACCAATGCTGGCAGTGGCGCAAATCTCACACTCCGATAGTGTAAAATACAACAGCAGTATTAAATACTTTACAGGTATAATCGGAAAACAACCTAATGAAGGCGGCGCTTACCTAAAAAGGGGAGTAGCAAAATTTAATCTTGGAGATTATACCGGGGCCGCTGCAGATTACAGCAAAGCAGCCGAATTAGACCCAAATGACAGCAAAGCAGTGCTCGAATTAGGCAGAACCAAGCAAATACAAAACGATTACAAAGCTGCCATAATTACTTACTCTCGCTATATTGATATGCAACCAGCCAATTATATCGGCTATTATAACCGTGGTATAGTTTATCGCCTCACTGAGGAAAACAAACCGGCCCTTACCGATTTTGACAAGGCTGCTCAATTGGAACCTAATTTTGCCAGCACTTACAATGAGCGTGGCATTATCAAAAAGCGCCTCGACGATTTTATTGGGGCAATTGCCGACTATAAGAAAAGTATTGCCTTAGATAGCGGTAACTATATGCCTCATTTTAATTTGGCGCTTATTTACTCGGTAAAAAATGACCATAAAACGGCCATCATATATCTCGATAAAGTAATTAACATAAACCCGGTATATGCAGCAGCGTATTACACCCGCGGCGACGAAAAACGCCAACTAAATGATTATGGCAGTGCTATTTTTGACTATACAAAGGCTATAGAAATTGACCCGAAATATGCTAACGCATACAACAACCGCGCTCTTTCCAAGTATCAGATGGAAGATTACGAGGGTACAATTGAGGATGCAAATAAAGCAATTGCTATTAACCCTAACTTTAGCGCCCCTTATTACAACCTTGGTTTGGCAAATACTGCCCTAAAAGATTTTAATAGCGCGGTAGATTATTACAGTAAATACCTGATTTTGGTACCAAACTCATCCGATGGATACCTTAAACGTGGTAATGCAAAAATCTTTTTAGAAGATTTTCAAAATGCTGTTAACGATTTTGACATCGCTATAAAATTAGAACCTAAAAATGTAGATGCCTACAATAATCGCGGAGTTGCTAAACGTTTTTTAGAAAATTATAAAGCAGCCATTGAAGATTACACAAAAGCGCTTGCCATTGATCCTAATTATCAAAATGCACTTAACAATCGTGGTTTTGCAAAGGAAAAATTAAATGACATATCTGGCGCCTGCGCCGATTACAAACTTAGTGCACAACTCGGCAATACAGGTGCAGCTGAAAAGGTAAAGCTGCTTTGTAACAACTAATAATAACCCAAACCACACAAATGAAACGTTTATTAATCCCTTTTTTATTTATTCCTGTGCTATCACAAGCTCAAGCTTCAAAAACCGATAGCGTTAAGTATGCTTCATCCGTTAAGTACTACAGCAAATTAATTCATCAAAAACCTGAAGCCGTTAATTTTTACAAACGTGCTGCTGCCAAATATGGTTTGAAAGATTATTCTGGAGCAGTGGCTGATTTTTCTGAGGCGATAAAGCTCAATCAAAATTATGAGGATGCATATATAGAGAGAGGACTGGCAAAAGAATACATTAACGACGATTACAAAGGTGCTATTGAAGATTACACAAAGGCCATCACAATAAATCCTAAAGGGCCAATTGCATACTATGACAGGGGCATAGCCAAACGAAAGCTCGAACAGCTTAAAGAAGCTATACTTGATTTTGATAAAGCTATAGCGCTAAGAAACACTGATGCAGATTTTTTTAATGAACGTGGCATTGCAAAAAAAGATCTGGAAGATTACAAAGGTGCTATTGCAGATTATGATGCAGCTGTAAAGCTTAATCCAAAAGCTGCAGGTTCTATTTATAACAGGGGTTTTGCAAAACATCTTTCAAAAAATTACAAAGCCGCAATTGAAGACTTTAACCTTGCGGCCACTATTACTCCTGATGACCCGGATATATATTACCGCAGAGGTAACTCAAAACGATATCTTGAAGATTATAAAAGCGCTTTAGATGACTATAATAAAACGCTTTCTATTGATGACAAATACGTATCGGCCTATAATTCAAGAAGTCTTACCAAATATGATCTGGAAGATTATGATGGTGCAGTTGCTGATGCTACTAAAGCCATTACACTTGATCCGAAATACGATATTGCTTACTATAACCGCGGCATAGCAAACGATAGGTTAAACAATTATGCTGACGCTGTAGATGACTATTCACAATATATTTTGCTTGCTCCAAAAGATCCGGACGGGTATTTTAAGCGCGGGACATCAAAATTGAACATGGAAGATTATGCTAATTCAATAACTGATTTAGATGTTACTATTTCGCTTGATGCTAAGTACACAGATGCCTGGTATAATCGCGCACTGGCTAAACGTTTACTGGAGAATTTTAATGGCGCATTAGCAGATTACAATAAAGCTGTAGAGCTTAATCCTAAAGACGGAGATACCTTCAATGGCAGAGGACTGACCAAGCACTATTTAAAGGACGATGCTGGGGCTTGTGCAGATTTCAAAAAAGCAATCGAGTTAGGTAACAAAGATGCTTCATCTAATCTGACCAAATTTTGTAAGTAGTTTAAGGGCATATAACAGATGGGCTTGTATATAACTTACATTTATTCAAATTAATTGAAACATGCAAATATGCCAATTGTATTTAATATATGAAGCACTTAACTGGCATTTTAGCTATGGCTATAATATTATCTACCTCGGCGTGCAGCAGCAGCCCTAAAACAGGTGGTGCACAGGCAGATTCCGGGCAAACCAATATAGGTAATTCCGGCCCGGCAGATAGTGCTTTACAAGAAGGTAAAAATTCGCCGCCGCAGGCTGGTACCAGTGGTACGGATACCGGAACCACAGGTAACGGCGCTGCTAAGCCAACAGTTGATACTACCACATCAAGACCATAATTTATGAGAAAGCTATTTGTATATGCATTCGCAATTGCCACTATCAGTATTGCAGCATGTAAAGGGTCGGGATCTGCCGGCAGCGGTGATAGTACCACTGATACAGCCCAAACACATGTAGGCAACCAAAACCCTTCAGACAGTGCAACTTTGCCTGTTACTCCCACGGAGACTGGCGGTAAGGATTCTACAGGAATGGGTCAGGGTACCACAAACATGCCGAAAGACACTACTAAAACTCAACCCTAAATCGCTTTATTAGCAATATTAAAATAGCTACCTTCGTTTTGCTAATATTTTTATCAAAATGGACGTAGCTATTTTTGTTTTAGCAGGTGTAATTATAACTGCGCTTGCATTCTACTTTATACTTCGTAAACCTGCATCAAGTATTACCGCTAACGAATTTGCATCTCTTCAAAGCGAAAATGGTTCCCTGAAAATTGCTTTGGCAAAAGCAGAAGAGCGAGCCATTGGTTTGATGGCCGAAAAAGAAAATATCACCAGCTTACTCAAAGATGAGCAAGCACGCTTGCTTGATGAGCTTATATACGAGCGTAGCCAACTGGCACAGGCTAATCAATCGTTGGAATCATCAAGATCATACTTCAAGGCCCAGCAGGAAAAGCTTGCAGAACAAAAGCAGGAGATAGAGCAAACGCGACTTCACTTTCAGCGTGAGTTTGAAAACGTTGCTGAACGATTGCTTAAAGAAAAATCAAAAGAATTTACTGATGTAAACCGGCTGAATATCGATTCTATTCTTAATCCGCTAAAAGAGAACATCAAGGCATTTGAAACTAAAGTAGAAAAAGTTTACAATGCCGAGGCCGCGGAACGCAATGTATTAAGGGGCGAAATAGGCAAGCTGATGGAACTGAATCAACTGATAAGTACCGAGGCATCAAACCTTACAAAAGCGCTTAAAGGAGACAATAAAAAGCAGGGCAACTGGGGCGAAGTAATATTGGAGAAAGTGCTGGAGCGCAGCGGACTTGTGCGCGACCGGGAATACCGCATACAGGCAAGCCTTAGTAGCGTTGACGGAATACGCCTGCAACCCGATGTAATTATTGATCTGCCGGATGATAAGCATCTTATCATTGACTCGAAAGTATCCTTGATTGCCTATGAGCGTTTGGTTAATTGCGAAACGGACGATGAACGCAAACTATTTTCTAAGGCGCATATCGAATCTATACGCAGCCATGTGCATGGTTTATCCTCGAAAAATTACCATGACCTGTACCAGGTGAACTCGCCCGATTTTGTGCTTTTGTTTGTACCTATCGAATCATCCTTTAGCTTTGCCGTGCAACTGGATGTTGATTTATTTAGCGATGCCTGGGATAAACGTGTAGTAATTGTAAGCCCAAGTACCTTACTGGCCACATTACGCACCATTGCCAGCATTTGGAAACAGGAGCGCCAAAACCGTAACGTGCTCGAGATAGCACGACTTAGCGGCGAAATGTATGATAAGTTTGTTGGCTTTGTTGGTGATATGGAAAGCATTGGCAAAAACATTAAGCAAAGCCAGGATGCTTATGATAAGGCACTAAATAAATTAACCGACGGACGCGGAAACCTTACCATTACTGCAGAAAAAGTGAAAAAATTAGGTGCCAAAGCCAACAAGCAAATTGACAACAAGTATATATCCGAATAACAAGCTACCTATGAAAATATATAAAACCCTTTTATCGCTAACAGCCCTGGCATTGGGCCTATCATCATGCAGTAAACCAAAAAATGATTTACAAACAGATAGCATAAAAGGTAATGTTACTAAAATGGTTATCGGCAAATATCAGCCGGTTGAGAAAAATGGGCAGATAATTAACGGTAACATGACTTCAAAACAAGTTGCTACCTATAACGAAGATGGTAATGTAACCAACCTTGACAATACCTACATATATGGCGCTGGTGACAGCGCTGAAGTATCGCACAAAATTTACACGTTTGAATATAACGCGGACGGACAAAAAGTATCCATCAAAGAATCGGGCAGCAAGCAACCGTTTGAGTTTTTTAAGTATGAGGATAGACTTGTTTCAGAAATAACTTATAAAGGTGATGCCGGTAAGGTAAGTTCTACCGTTAAGTTCAGTTACAACGATGGTTTGATATCTGAAGTAAATTATTACAATGAAACCGGCACAGTAGAGCGCAAAGAAAAGCACCTGCAAAACAGCAAAGGCCTTGTTGAAGAAATTGACAGTTATGACGCTAATGGCAGTGCAGCCAGTAAGATACTTTTCACATACAATAACGATGGTTTGGTAGATACCTACAAGCAAACCGGCGGCTCATACGCTTTTGAGCTTGAGCAAAAGTACTTCAACACAGATAAGGAAGGTAACTGGACACGCAACGTAACTTACAAAGACCATAAGCCTTATGAAATTACCGAGCGAACAATCACTTATAAATAATCCCAAAAATCATCGGATCATTTAGTGATTAGTCAGGTCTTCGGCAAACTTAGACATATGAAAACCCGACTTGATCATACTTAAAACAAAAGGGGGCTAAGCCCCCTTTTTCATTCGCTTTTAAAGGCATTCCAGCCTTGTGCTTTTAAATCGTGCACATTTCCCGATTTTGTAATAAGCGTTTTACCGGCACTTGGTTCGGTAACATAGCCTATGATCGAAAAATCCATCTTATGCTTAATCTTATCATAATCTGCCTGCTTAACAGTAAACAAAAGTTCGTAATCTTCGCCGCCGCTTAGTGCACACACGGTAGGATCGAGGCCAAATTCACGTGCTGTTTCGTAAGTCATTGGGTCGATAGGTATCTTCTCTTCATACAACCTGCAACCTTTATCGCTTTGCTGGCAAATATGTAATACTTCGGACGCCAGTCCGTCAGATACATCAATCATGGCAGTAGGCTTAACATTAAGCTCTTTTAAAAGGTCAATAATGTCTTTACGGGCTTCGGGTTTTAACTGGCGCTCTACTATGTAATCTTTGCCTTCAAGATCAGGCTGTATGTTTGGGTTTTCCAGATAAACCAGTTTTTCGCGCTCCAACAATTGCAAACCGGTATACGCACCGCCTAAGTCTCCAGAAACACAAATCAAATCACCTTCCTGCGCACCGTTGCGGTAAACTACATCAGCTGCATCGGCATACCCAATTGATGTTACGCTGATAACCAAGCCTTGTTTAGAGGCACTGGTATCGCCGCCAACTATGTCAACGTTATAGTTACCGCAAGCTAAGTAAATACCTTCATACAGCTCTTCTATTGCCTCCAGCGGGAACTTGCTCGACATACCAATAGATACCGTTACCTGCGTGGCTATACCGTTCATGGCGTAAATATCACTTAGGTTTACCTGTATGGCTTTATAACCAAGATGCTTTAAGGGTGTATAAGCCAAATCAAAATGAATACCTTCCAGCAGCATATCTGTAGATACCAGCATTTGCTTTCCCTGCGCATCAAGCACAGCAGCATCATCGCCAACACCTTTTATAGTACTTTTTTGAGTAAGATTGATATTTTTAGTAAGATGGCTTATCAGGCCAAACTCGCCTAACGATTCTATATTTGTTTTTTCTTCGTTCTCGAACATAGTTTTATGTGCTTATATTGATGTACTTGGATTACAATAATTACATATTTCGATTACACCGATGCCCCTTAAAAATACCAATCTGTGTAATCCAAGCGTACAAAAATACAAAAACCTGTTAGCAATATTTTATTGATTTAGTTTGTAAGCATTTAGATGGTTGTAATACAATTTTTACCTCCTAAAATATTATTAACACCAGGTTAATAGTGATGTATTAATTTTGACTGACAAAATATTAATACATGAAATTCAGAAAATTACTTATCCTATCGGCCTTTATCCTGGCTATTGCAAGCTGTAGAAAAGACACAGTACCCGTAATGGACCCGGGAGCGGGCAACGGTACAGGTACAGTCACCCCTATACCACAACCCTACACCATAACCGAAACTTTTGAAAGTGGTACGAAAGGTGCATACGCTGCGGCAGATGTGCAATTGTTAACCGGTATGTGGAATTTTAACGACGCGGTAATTGGCAACCTTGCCGCCGACGCAAAAAATGGAACTAAAGCGGTAAGGCTACGTACAGGTAGCATCACCATGAACTTCGATATAGCAGGACTTGAACAAATTAGCATTAAGCACGCAAAATATGGCAACGATGCCAATTCTACATGGCAACTAATGATATCTGAAGATGGCGGCGCAACCTTTACGCAGTTAGGCAGCGATATAACAGAAACCAGCACAACTTTAGTTGCAGATTCATTTAAAGTTACCACTACCAAAAAGGTGCGATTCCGTATTCAAAAAACAGGCACGACACGCGTTAACCTGGATGATATAACATTTAAAGGCAAAGGTGACGCAGGCATAGTTATCGGTGCTCCAGACACTGGTAATGATGGAGATACAGGCGGTGGTAATACCGGCACCCCGGCACCGGATCGTGGGGTAACAGCCGGTGCAGATGCACAACCTGTTACGGGTGATAACAGTAACCTATTATTTGGTAACCCTTCGGGTGCCCAGCCCGCTTTGGTTATGGTTGATAATTACCTGATGGATCAAAGCTATTATGTAGAATCATACAGCAGCACAAGAGGTACACCAAACTGGGTAAGCTGGCATATTGATGCAAATACTATTAACGGCACTGCTACAAGGCAGGATAACTTTGCCGGATTTATTGGTTTACCTAATGGTTTTTACCAGGTGGAAAGTAACAGCTATTCAGGGTCTGGTTTTGATCGTGGTCATAATTGCCCTTCAGCCGATAGAACAAGTTCTGTCAATGCTAACTCTGCTACTTTCCTGATGACCAATATGATACCACAGGCACCACAAAATAACCAACAAACATGGAATAATCTTGAAGGCTACCTACGTACACAAGTTGCATCGGGTAACGAGGTTTATGTGATAATGGGAAGCTATGGCATAGGCGGTACTGGTTCAAACGGTGTAGCATCAAAAATTAACAATAACCAGATCACGGTACCAAGTAACGTCTGGAAAATTGCGGTAATCATCCCTAACGGAAATAATGATGCTGCACGTGTTACTGCGGGCACCAGGGTTATTGCAGTCAACACGCCTAATATTAATACGATCAATACCGACTGGAAACAATACCGCGTAACCGTACGTGATATTGAAAAAGCTACAGGCTACAACCTGCTATCAGCTTTACCACAGGCCATACAGGATGCTGTAGAAAATAAGGTTGACAACTTGTAACTCAAATACGTCAGTCCAAACAAAAAATCCCCATGCTTAATTGCATGGGGATTTTTTTTAACAGCGCTTTGTTTACAACCCAAGGTTGGCAGATATTTCCAGCATTCTTTCAATCGGTTTTACAGCATCCGCTATTATATGAGCCGGTACAGTAACTTCCGGCATTTCGTTTTTAAGGCATAAATAAAGCTTCTCTAAAGTATTTCGCTTCATGTGCGGGCAATCATTACATGCACAGTTATTATTAGGCGGAGCGGGGATAAAAGTCTTATCCGGATTATCCTTTATCATCTGGTGCATAATACCAGATTCGGTTGCTACTATAAATTCTTTGGCAGGGCTATTTGTAGCATATTTTAAAATGCCTGTGGTAGATCCTATAAAATCTGCCGTTTCTAATATAACTTCCTCACATTCAGGATGTGCCAGTATTTTTGCATCGGGGTAGCGCTCTTTAAGTTTAGTTATTTTTTCGCGGCTGAAGATTTCATGCACCATGCATGCCCCGTTCCACAACACTAAATCTCGGCCTGTTTTTTTAGCTACCCAGGCACCTAAATTTCTGTCAGGACCAAAAATTATCTTCTGGTCTTTCGGCAAACTTTCAACAATTTGTACCGCATTGCTTGATGTACAAACTATGTCGCTTAACGCCTTCAGTTCGGCGGTGCAGTTTACATAGGTTATCACCAAATGGTCGGGATACTTCTCCTTAAATTTTTTAAATAAGTGTGGCGGGCAGCTGTCGGCCAGTGAGCAGCCTGCTTTTACATCAGGCAGTAAAACCTTTTTGTTTGGCGATAATATTTTGGCTGTTTCAGCCATAAAGTGTACGCCGGCAAAAACAATAATGTCGGCATCAGTTTTGGCAGCTTGTTGCGAAAGGCCCAAACTGTCGCCAATATAATCGGCAATATCCTGTATATCTCCTTCCTGATAATAATGGGCCAGTATAACCGCATTTTTTTCTTTTTTTAATTTTTCAATTTCGGCAAAAAGATCAAGCGAGGCATCTATCTCCTCGTCATGAAAACCCTTCACATTTATTTCTTCGAAGATATCCATTCCACAAATCAATTAATAATAACTTCTTTTATATATAAAAAGAAACCTATTGTTATTAAGGTGTTAATTATGTTAAAAAAATGTTTTTTAAAACGGCTTAAAAGTTAGTTATCCAATGTTACTAACACTTTTGCGTGCTTTTGTTTTGTTTATTTATTTGATTTTAAGATCGATGTGACAAACAACTTTTAGTTTCAAAACTTATTTGTTGATAAATGTTGATGTTTATAAATGTTCAATTCGTTTTTAAAACGTCTTAAAAGTTGCTCATAAAATCCACACAGAAACTCAAAATCGGGGGTTATCAACATATCTAATTTTTTATGCTTTTTTCCCGACACAAATTTAACATGTTTTATACCGCTTATTAACAGAAAGCCTAATTTTACACAATACATATACAATACATGAGCAGAAATGTTGATTTCTTAGTAGTTGGTTCGGGCATAGCAGGATTAAGTTTTGCACTAAAGGCCGCCAAGCATGGTAAGGTTCTGATAGTTACAAAGGCAAATGAAGATGAAAGCAACACTAAGTATGCCCAGGGTGGTGTGGCAGTGGTTGTGGATAAAAAAGAAGATTCGTTTGAAAAGCATATAAATGACACGCTAATTGCCGGCGACGGCCTTTGCGACAAAGAAGTTGTAGAAGCTGTTGTTAAGGAAGGGCCGGACAGGATCCGTGAGATTATTGATTACGGAACCAATTTCGACAAGACCAACGAAGGTATTTATGACCTTGCAAAAGAGGGCGGCCACTCCGAATTTCGGGTATTACATTATAAGGATATCACCGGTTTCGAAATTGAACGCGCCTTGTTAGAAGAGATACACCGCGAGCCCAACATTGAGATATTAACACATTACTTTGCCGTTGATTTGATCACGCAGCACCACTTAGGTGAAGTGGTTAAAAAATCTACACCGGATATTAAATGTTTTGGCATTTACGCTTTTAATACCGAAACCAATACGGTCGAGAAGATATTATCTAAAGTAACGGTAATGGCTTCGGGAGGAGCGGGGCATATCTATTCGGTAACTACTAACCCAACTATTGCAACCGGTGACGGCGTAGCCATGGTTTATCGTGCTAAAGGTAAAGTTAGAAACATGGAGTTTATTCAGTTTCACCCCACAGCGTTATATAATCCCGGTGAATATCCATCGTTTTTAATTTCTGAAGCTGTTCGTGGCTTAGGCGGGGTACTGCGCCGTACAAATGGAGAAGAATTTATGCAGGAGTATGATGAGCGTAAATCTTTAGCGCCTCGTGATATTGTGGCAAGGGCAATTGACTCTGAGATAAAAAAATCGGGTGAAGACTTTGTATATCTTGATATCACCCATAAAAAGAAGAAAGACATTTTAGAACACTTTCCTAACATCTATGCAAAGTGTTTGGAAATAGGTATTGATATGACGCGAGATATGATACCTGTTGCACCAGCCTGCCATTACATGTGCGGTGGTGTATTGGTAGATCATAGCGGCCGCTCATCCATACAACGGTTGTACGCTTGTGGCGAGTGCTCATCTACGGGTTTGCACGGTGCCAATCGTTTGGCGTCCAATTCCTTACTTGAGGCACTGGTATTTGCACACCGTATTTATACTGATGCGATTGTTGATTTTAATAGCTATGTGATACCTGATAACATTCCCGACTGGAACGAACACGGGGTAAAGCTGCTTAATGAGGATATTTTGGTTACGCATAACATCCGCGAGATGCAAAAGCTTATGAATGACTATGTAGGTATTGTTCGGTCTGATTTCCGTTTGGAAAGGGCTATGCGCCGTTTACGTTTATTGTATGAAGAAACTGAAGAATTTTATAAGCAAACTAAGCTATCAGTTAAGTTGTGCGAATTGCGTAACTTAATACAGGTAAGTTACCTGGTAGTAAAATCTGCAATGGCCAGGCATGAAAGTAGAGGGTTACATTTTACTACCGATTATCCTGAACATGCAAATATGTTAGAGGATACGGTGTTATAAAGAGCCCCTCTCAATCTCCCTGGAAGGCGAGACTTGCATATTGCTTCCCAACTGGAGGGTTGGGAGGGGTTGAGCGAAAAACGGGATTCGAACCCGCGGCCTTCAGTTTGGGAAACTGACGCTCTACCGACTGAGCTATTTTCGCTTATACTGTTTCAAACATAGATATTTTTCACATTAAATTTTACAGCTAAACCAATTAATTATGCCTGTTATATTACCTGTTAAAGATAAATCCCCTGCCTGGGGTGAGGATTGTTTTATAGCGCCGAATGCAACTATTGTGGGCGATGTGCAAATGGGTAATCACTGTTCGGTGTGGTTTAATGCCGTTATACGTGGCGATGTGCATTATATTAAAATAGGGAATAATACCAATATTCAAGACAATGCATGTATACATGCAACCTACTTAAAATCACCCACAAATATCGGCAGCAATGTGTCTATAGGTCACAATGCTATTGTACATGGCTGTACACTGCATAACAACGTTTTAGTTGGGATGGGTGCAATAGTAATGGATGATGCCGTAATTGAGCCTTATGTGATAATAGGAGCTGGCTCGGTAGTGTTAGAACGCTCGGTATGCGAATCTGGTTATTTATATGCCGGTAGCCCGGCTAAAAAGATAAAGCCTCTTACCGATGAGCAAAAGGCTTTATTGGACAAACTTCCGCAGAACTATATAATGTATTCCGGTTGGTTTATGGAACAATAACTTCTTTAGGTACAACAAGCGTTTCTTCTGCATCCCAGTTGGGGCGCAGGGTTACTTCCTTATCACTTAACCAGATATTTTCAGGGTAGGTTTTTCTGCGCACATTACCGCTGTCCCAAACCCCATTCCCGTTGTTATCATAAATAACCCGGAAGAAGTATTTACCTGTAAGTATGTTACGATAAATCAGCTTACTATCCGCAGTTATTACATTAGTATTTAATAGATTCTTTTGATCGTCGAGCATTTCCACTACATAGCTTTTACCCGCTTCGGGCACTTTAACCTGTAGCGTTAACACACTGTAATTTTCAATTTTGTCACCCTGAAATTTAATTGCCGATTTTTTGTTTTTATCGCCGTATATATTAGTGACAGCGCCTTCATTAAAGGTCAATTCATACTTACTGCCCGGCCTGAAGCGATATTTCATAACAATAGAGCGTAGGTTGGCTGTATCCTTTTGAAGGGTAAAATTATTTTCGGCCACCGAGTCTTCAGTTAGCGTAAAATAAGATTTATCGAAGCTTTCAATAGGTAGGTTACCCTTTATTATCAGGTCGGTGTTTGGCTTAAACATACCGTTTTTATTAATATTAAAGGTAAATGTAGTTGCTCTATCAAAGCGTTCTTTACGTTGCTTAAGCATAGGTACGGTGTCCAACGCTTTGCCATTTTCCAATATCTGTACACTTAACGAATCAAAGTCCATATTGCGCATATATACAAAAGCCGAATCCCTGGTTTTAGTGAATTCTACGATCTTTTGCCCATCCAATGCAGTGGGCGAAAGTAATTTGATTGCGGGCTTGTTTAACGGCCTGTTAAACAGAAATGATAGCTTACCATCCTGATTAAACCTTTTTTCGACGATCCTGAATTTCTCAGGTGTTTGCTTAAAAAGATTAAGTTTAATGCCCGAGGTATCCTTATCTACTTTTATAGGCTTTTTCAAAAATGCTATCAGCTCAGCATCATTATCATAGATTTTATTGGCAGCCTGTTCCTTTAAAGCGTATATGGCATAGGTATCTTCGCGAAGGTTGTTAAGGGAAAAATTACCAGCCGAATCGGTAGATGTAAAGATAGTTGGCTTCTTCTTTCCAAACATCAGGCTATCTTGGCTGATAGGGAACAGGAACACTGTTGCTTCCTTTTCACGTTCCTGCGTGCTTGTGTTGAATACTTGCCCGGTTATACTTAATGAGTCGATATGCGGGCCGGTAGAGAAAACGTATGTAAAATTTTTTAGAACGTTATTTTCGTTCACGTCCGCAATGGCCTTACCAAAGTTGATCACATAAGTAGTGTTCTTTTGCAGCGAATCTTTAAACTTAATAGTAAGCAGCTTTTTGCTTACATCGTACTCCGGCAGTTTTTCTTGTGCCGGGCTGATGCTGATTTCCTGGTATTGATTTGTTAATTTATAAAACTCATCAAATTCAATTTGTATTTGCTTTGCCGTAAAATTACGTGTCATATTTTCAGGCGTTGCCTTGACAACTTTGGGTGGGGTCAAATCTCTCGGCCCTCCGGTAGGGCGTTGCATTGCAGCACATCCCCATAGCGAAATTATAACTAAAATTAGCAGGTAAAATTTACTTAAAAAGGCCAATTTTTGATTTGACATTGTTTTTAGGCGATATAAGCGACTTTTTGTATTTTATGATTTGTATGCTGGAAAATCTAAAATATTGACTTATAAATAAAATTTTATAAGTAATTGATTTATAAACATTTACAGTTTATCTTGATACGTGAACCATTAAAACTGATACATCTGACGGAGACACACCCGAAATGCGAGATGCCTGGCCCAAGGTGCGGGGTTTTATCCGCATCAATTTTTCACGTGCTTCTTTAGATAATGATACAAGTTGATGGTAATCGAAATTTGGGTTGATCTCCCGATCTTCCATTTTTTTCATCCGATCAACTATTTCCATTTCTTTGATAAAGTAACTCTCGTATTTGATTTTTATTTCAGCCTGCTCTATAGTTTCTTTATCGTAGGCGGCTAATTTTTCTTGTAGCGATGCGTCAACAGTTTTTAATTCGTTAAAGCCTATCTGTGGTCTGCTAAGCAAAGCAAATAGTTTAGCATTTTGATTAATAGCACTTGTACCAGACTCTTCTAATAAATTATTTACAGTAGATGGGTCAATGCTTTTAGCTTTAGTAAAGGCAACTAAATCATCAGAGTTTTTGATCTTTTTGTTCACCTTATCTAAGCGTTCATCATTGATTAACCCCAGCTCATGGCCAATAGGGCTAAGCCTGATATCGGCATTGTCTTGGCGTAACAATAAGCGGTGCTCCGCACGCGATGTAAACATTCGATAAGGTTCTTCCGTGCCTTTGGTTACCAAATCATCTATCAATACACCTATATATGATTCTGATCTTTTGAGGATCAACTCATGCTTATCATTAATTTTTTGGTGTGCATTTATCCCCGCTATAAAACCTTGTGATGCGGCTTCCTCATAACCGGTGGTACCGTTAATCTGCCCGGCAAAGTAAAGGTTGCTGATTTGCTTTGTTTCTAACGTCAAACTCAATTGAGTAGGAGGGAAGAAATCATATTCAATTGCATACCCTGGCCTGAACATTTTAGCCGCTTCAAAACCTGGTATTTGTGTGAGCGCTTTATATTGTACATCCTCCGGTAAAGAGGTAGAGAAACCGTTTACATAAATTTCAACAGTGTTCCAACCTTCAGGTTCCACAAATATCTGGTGCCTGTCACGTTCTGCAAAGCGATTTATTTTATCTTCGATAGATGGGCAATAGCGGGGGCCTAGCCCTTTTATCCTACCGGTAAACATCGGTGATTTTTCAAAGCCTTCTTTTAGCGTTTCGTGGACTTTATTATTGGTGTAAGTTATCCAGCAGCAGCGCTGATCAGTCGCTAGCTCGACGTCGGTAAACGAAAAACGTCCTCGTTCTTCATCTCCCCATTGTTCTTCCATTAAAGCGTAATTCAAACTTCTCCCATCCACGCGTGGTGGAGTCCCGGTTTTCATCCTTCCCGCTTCGAAGCCTAATGTTATCAATTGCTCCGTTAACCCAGTAGCTGCCTTTTCACCAGTACGACCGCCGCCAAACTTTTTCTCACCAATATGTATAATTCCATTTAAAAAGGTACCATTTGTTAGTACCACAGCGTCGGCTTCTATTTCAATCCCGATGGAAGTTTTAACACCAGCTACTGTGTTTCCTTTTACCAAAAGAGACGTCACTGTATCCTGCCAAAAGTCGACATTAGGCGTTTTTTCTAGAGCTATTCTCCATTCTTCTGCAAACCGTATCCTGTCGCTTTGCGCTCGTGGGCTCCACATAGCTGGGCCTTTGGAACGGTTTAGCATCCTAAATTGAAGCGATGTTTTATCAGTAATTATTCCTGAGTAACCACCTAATGCATCAATCTCACGCACAATTTGCCCTTTTGCGACACCACCCATGGCAGGGTTACAACTCATTTGGGCTATGGTGCCCATATTCATTGTAATCAGTAACACAGACGAGCCAAGGTTTGCAGCCGCAGCTGCAGCTTCACATCCTGCATGACCTGCGCCAACCACAATCACATTATACTTCTTAAACATATTAACCTCCATGTTCCACGTGGAACATAATATTACTTTGATGTTCCACGTGGAACCTTTATCAATGAAACAAGCGCAAAAGCCGCCCAAACGCCCTCTAATAGAACAAAGGGATAAAATTTGATCATGTACGACGACGCACAACATAGTCCAGCTCCGATGAGATTCATGGCACTATATAGTTTGCTCTGAGCAGATATCTTTTTATATAAGTTTAGTAGAAATGCTACCAAAAGAATAACGACACCTGTTGATGCTATGATATCCGACAACGCCATATTATGCTTCTTTTAGTTCACCTAATTCAATCCAACGAGATGTTTTAATGTCGAGCTGTTTGTTGAGATACTCGATCTTATCAGTTATTTGTTTTAGCTTCTTTGCATCGATATCTGTCGTATTTAATTCTTCACCCGTCTCCTTTAATTTGATTTCTATATCAGCAATCTCTTGTTCAAGACCTGCGAATTCTTTTTCTTCTTTAAAGCTTAATTTAGCTTTTTTTGGCTGTTCTTGCTGAATTGGGGTTGCCACAGCAACTGGTCTTTTAGCGGCAGATTTGCTTTCTTCAAGTTCTGTACGATAAGAAGAATAGTTTCCGTTGTAAACCCGTACATTGCCATCTTCCATAATAAACAACTGGTCAGCCATTTTGTCGAGCAGGTATCTATCGTGCGACACAATAATTAATATGCCCGGATAGGTGGTGAGAAACTCCTCCAAAACGTTAAGCGTATCGATGTCCAAGTCATTGGTTGGCTCATCCAAAATCAAAAAGTTTGGATTTTTCATCAGTATGCTCATCAAGTGGAGACGCTTTTTTTCGCCACCACTAAGTTTTGCCACCATACCATATTGTTTAGCAGGAGGGAACAAAAATTGAGTCAGTAATGCTGATGCAGAAATCATTTTACCATCGGCCATGGTAATAAACTCCGCTACATTTTTTACAATATCTATAACGCGTTCATCGTCCTTAAAAGCGAGGCCGGCTTGGTTAAAATAGCCAATCACCGTTGTATCACCTTTTATAATTTCGCCTGCATCGGGCTGTAACTTATTTGTAATTAAATTTAAAAGGGTAGATTTTCCACTTCCATTTTTACCGGCTAAGCCTATTCGATCACCCTTCTTAAAAGTGTAACTGAAGCCGTTAATATAAATGTGGTCATTAAAACCTTTAACTACATTATGCAGCTCCATGATCTTATTACCCTGACGAGCAGTTTTCACGCTAAGTTCCACGTTTTGTTTAGGGCCATTATTTTTTGTCTTAGCCTCAAGATCGTAAAAAGCATCTATGCGTGATTTGGATTTAGTGCCTCTTGCCTTTGGTTGCCTGCGCATCCACTCCAACTCTTTACGCAATAAATTCGAGTTTTTCTGAAAAGATGCTTCGTCGGCAGCTTCGCGCTCAGCTTTCTTTTCAAGGTAATACGCATAGTTGCCTAGGTAGGGGATAATCTTACCACGGTCAATTTCCAATATTTCATTACAAACATTATCCAGGAAATACCTGTCGTGGGTAACCATTAATATTGTTTTGTTACCTTCGGTAAGCAGTTTTTCCAGCCATTCAATGGTGTCAATATCAAGGTGGTTGGTAGGCTCATCTAAAACATATAATTCAGGATCTTCAATTAAAAGTTTAGCTAAAGCCAAACGTTTCTTTTGCCCTCCTGATAGTGTAGTAATGTGCTGGTTAAGATGGTGTATATCAAGTCTGCCTAAAATAGTCTTTATCTTATACTCATATTCCCACGCATCTATCTCACTCATCTCTTCCATCACTTTTTCAAGCGCCTTCATATTGTCCGGGTCGTTTTCTAGTAACTCTTCGTACCGGCGAATTAGCTGCTGCTGTATATTATCGGCATGAAAGATGTAATCACTAATAGTAAGTGCATTTTTAAAGTCGGGATCTTGCTCCAGGTAGCCTACGTTAAGATCTCGTGCCTGCGCAACCTTACCTTCAGTAGGTTTGATAGCGCCAGATAATATCTTTAACAGGGTAGACTTACCGGCACCATTAACGCCAACCAGTGCTACCCTGCGTCCGCGGTTAATGCCAATACTTAGGTTTTTAAATAACCAGTTATCATGAAATGAATGACCTAAATTTTCGGCCGAGATAAAATTGCTCACTAAATATTATTTATTTGATCTGATGTATATGTAAATGTTCCAGTTGCATGCTCTAATGATTTGATATACATGGCTTGTGCAACCTTCGCGCCTTTAACGCTTCTATATTTTTTTAATTTACCGATTAGTAGAGGATCACTGATCTTAAAGATTGCGCCATATAAATTCTCGATGGCCCGGTTACCTTTGCGCTCGCCTATGAGCATCGATGGCTGATAAATGTGTAAACTTTGTAGACGCAACGCTTTTAAATCATCCTCTAACTCTCCTTTAGTTTTAGTATAAAAGATGGATGAATCCTTATTCGCACCAATAGACGATACTACATGAAATTGATTAACGCCATTTTTCTTAGACAATTGTGCCATCTGTAATGGATAATCATGATCGATTTTATAGTACTGTTTTTTTTCTGGTGTGTGCTTTTTAGTTGTGCCCAAGCATGAAAATACAACATGCCCGTTTATAAAAGCAGCGTAGCTATTCTCATCATCAAAATTAACGATGTGCTGGCGCAATTTAGAGTGTTGTAAGCCTGAGTCTCGCCTTACTAATATTACAACTTCATCATAGTGCGAGCTATTAAGCAATATACTTAGCAAATTGCTGCCAATAAGGCCAGTTGCTCCTATTAAAATTGCTTTGTATGCCATTGGTGCAGTTCAATTGCACAAAAATACATATAAATAAATTGTGGAACGGCAATTGAGTGTTTAAACATATATTAAATAACATTGATATGAAAACCATATATTATCCTGAAAATGAACGCGGCAAAAACGATATAGGTTGGCTAAAGGCAAATTTCTCTTTTAGCTTTGGGCCATATTACAATCCTGAGAAAATTAGCTTTGGCGCCCTTAGAGTTTTAAATGACGACGTTATTGCGGCCAACAGAGGCTTTGGTATGCATCCGCATGATAACATGGAGATCACTACCATCGTATTAAAAGGCGCTTTAGAACATAAAGACAGCATGGGGAATACAGGCGTCATAAACGCCGGTGATGTGCAAATCATGTCTGCAGGTAGGGGTGTTACGCATTCCGAATTTAATCCATTGCCTGATGAAGATACAGAGTCTTTACAAATATGGATATATCCTAAGGTCCGTAACATTAAGCCAAGGTATGATCAAAAGAGTTTCGGAGACAGTATAAAGCATAACACCTTCACTACGTTGATTTCTCCAGATGCATCAGACAATGCACTTGTTTTAAACCAGGACACCACTTTTGTGCGCGGTAGTTTCGATGAAGGAAAACAGTTAAATTATACAATAAATACGCCTGGAAATGGCGCTTACGTATTTGTATTAGAAGGGAGGGTGAAGATAGAAGATCAGCTTTTGAATAAAAGAGACGCACTTGGCGTACATGACACTGCATCGTTTTCAATTGATACATTATCAGCTACAAGCTTACTGATCATAGAAGTGCCAATGAAATAAGTGTAAAGTCTTGGTGCGAAGCATAAAGGTCGCTAAACCTTGAAAGAATCGGGTTGGAGGCCTCGCCAAAACGGTCATATAGGTACACGCCAATGCAGCATATCAAACGAGAACTTTAAAGCGGCACGGCGCAATTTTTTGCTTCGGGGTTTCTTTAAGAAATACAAAAGCCAACGAGCAAAATATTTATAAGTCTTTTTGCCATTCTGAGCGGTGCGAAGAATGTAATCAGCAGTATGGAAAATGTCTAGTAGACGCTTCACTATGTGCGGCATGATACGGTTATTAAAAAGCCAATTGAGGCGCGTTAATAGCATGACATGAACTGCTCGACCCAAAACAAAAAAAGGAGCCCTCAAGGCTCCTTTTTTTATTATAATGCTTTTGTAATCTCCGGGCTCAGCGGTGTAACCTGTGAGCGGTAACGGTGAATTAATTTGCCGTGCTCATCGATCAAGAATTTTTCGAAGTTCCATTTGATCTCGCCTGTAAAGTCAGGATTTTCTGCTGCTGTAAGATAAGCAAACAATGGGTCGATATCATCGCCCTTAACACTTACTTTTTCGCTTAGAGGAAAAGTAACACCAAAGTTTTTTGAACAAAACTCTTTCACTTCCAGGTTGCTGCCCGGTTCCTGGCCGCCAAAGTTATTAGCAGGGAAGCCAACAACAACAACTTTGTCTTTGTACTGATCTGCCAGTTTTTGCAACTCGGCATATTGTTTTGTAAAGCCACATTTTGAAGCTGTGTTAACGATGAGCACTTTTTTGCCCTTGTATTTGGCAAGCGAAAATGCCTTTCCATCAATTGATTTTAATTTAAAATCATAAATAGATTTAGCAGCCGGTGTTACAAACAGCAGTGCCAATATCATTGTAAGTACTTTCATGTTTTTATAATTGGGTATGAATGATTTATAGGTGTAAAAATAGATATTAAAAATCTCTTTTTTCCAGGTAAAAATCTTCTTTGGATGTCATTTTTTTCTTATCAGCAGCGCTTTTGTCTTTGTAGCCGAGCAAGTGGAGTGCGCCATGTATCATAACGCGATGCAATTCGTGCACATCGGTAACGCCAAACTTGGCAGCATTTTCTCTTATACGATCTATTGATATAAAAATATCGCTTACTATTACACCTTCTTCTTCAGAATTATCAAAAGTTACAATATCGGTATAGGTATCATGATCCAGATACTGCTGGTTTATTTGCAAAAGGTAGCTGTCCGAACAAAATATGTAATTGAGCTCTTCAAGTTTGAACCCTTCTGCAGCAACAGCGCCGGTTATCCACTTGCGTACAACCGTTTTATTTTTGAGCTTAAAAGCGATATCCTCTTCAAAAAAATTTATGGCGGGCATCTATATTTTAAAATGAAGTTCAACCTCGTTGCCTGAAGCATTAAAAATACATTGGTCGGCCAGATGTTTTAATATAAAAACGCCACGGCCCGTTAGTTCTTCAATACGATCGGGTGCGGTTGGGTCGGCAAGATTATTATAGTCAAAGCCTTGGCCCTGATCGGTAATGGTCCAGATAATGCGTTTGGTATCAACCTCGGCATTTATAATAACAGTTTTGTCAGGGTCGAGTTTGTTTCCGTGTACAATAGCGTTTGTTACAGCCTCGTTAAGGCAAGTCATCATATTAGCGAATGTATCTTCGGGCACATTGTACTTATCAGCTACTTCCTCAATCAAATTTTCGAGTAGCGAGATGCTTTCATATTTTGATGGAAGCTGCAATGTATATAGTTCACTTGTTTGCACATTGGGCTGTTCCATATCATTTTGCATTAAGTTGATCAAAGTATAATTTAATTTTTTGGCGATAATACAAATTAAGCGCGGGAGGGACGGTTTTAATTTGTTCTGTTTGCTTCGATTTCAATTTTTCGAAATCCTGCAAAGCCTTTATATATCCCGGTGGCAACTCTGCACCCGAGCGGCTTTCCCGTTTTTGGTCCTGCTCGCGCTGTTGGTCGGCTTTCTCGGCCTCCAACAGTCGGGTTTGAATTTGCTGCTGCCTTTTTAGCGCTTCATCTGTGATTTTTCTGTTTACGAGATCGCGTTCTGTTTGTTCCATTTCTTTTGAAATTTTGTCCAGATCGCCCAATTTGTTCCCGCCGTTTTTGTTCTGCTCGCGGTTTATTTGTTGCAGTGTTTGGCGAATTTGCTGCTGCTGCCGGGCCATCCGGGCAAATTGCTCGCTCATGCCCTGCTTTTGGCTTTTACCCTCATTACCTCCCTGTTGCTCCAGTTGTTGCCTCGCCTTTTGCATATTTTGATTTAGCTGCTGCTGCATTTTACTTATTTGCGACATCGATCCACTTTGTTTACCCTTGCCTTTGCCGCTTTTGTTCATTGCTTTTTGCAATTGGTTAAGCGCTTCACTCAATAACAGGGCCAAATTGTTCATGGATGTCATGGCGTACTGCTGGCTACGATTTGCTTCGGCGGTTTTACGGTCGCCAAGTGCGTCAAGTGCCTTATCTATCTGCTCGTTAATGGTTGTTATTTCCTTGTTTACCGACGATTGTATCTGCGGAACGCGTTTGCTTAGTGAATAAAGGCTGTCTTCGGCTGTTTTAAGGTTATCCTTAATATCCTTTTGCTGCTGCGCAAACGTTACATACTTTGGATCGGTAGGGTTGGTGCCGCGCAGATTCTGCATAACTTTTTCCTGGTTAAAGGAGCTATTGACTAATGATTTAAGCAGATCGCGTAACTGCCTGGCATCAACATTATTTTGGCTTTCTTCTCCTTCTGCATCCTGTTGATCTAACTGGTTGGCCATCTGCTGCATTTGCTTGGCTGCACTTCGCTGAGATTTTGATGCCTGCTGCCTATTGTTCTTGCTAAGGCTTTGTGTGCTCTGCTGCAATTGCTCGTCAATGGCTTGTTTTTCCTTTTCAGGATTTTTAAAAGATTGCTTACCTCCGTTTTGCTCGTTTTGCTTTTGCAGTTCGTCCAACTGTTTTTTAATCTGCTCAAACTGCTGGTTAAGTTTTTGTTGCTCCTGCAAGTCCTGCTGACTGTTCCCTGCTTGTTGCGTCTTGTCGGCAAGTTTTTGCTGCTGTTGCGAAAGCTGGTTAAGCTGAATTATGTTTTGATTTAGCTTTTGTTCAAAGTCCAGCTTTTTGTAAAGCTCCAGCATACGGTCAAGCTCTTTCTTTAACGACTTGTTATCGTTTTGCATCTTTGATAGTTCGTCGCGCGTGGCATCCTTTTGATCCATCTGCATAAGTTCTTGCAAGCGCTGCAGCATGTCACGTGATTTATCGTCAAGCAATTCGTTAAACAGTTGTTCCATTTGATTTTGCTTTTCCGTCAGCTCCTCCTTTTGCTGCCCTTGCTGCCGGTTATAAGCATTCTTTTTATTTTCTGCCTTAATGTCCTTTACCAGTTCATCCAAATCCTTACGCTTTTGAAGCAACTCCTCCACCTGCTTTTTTTCATCAAAAGAAAGGGCGTTTTTTTCCAGGAACGTTTGATTTAGCTTTTGCGCATTCTTTTCGATCTGACCGGCCAGCTTAACAGCCGATTGCATTTTCTCTTTTACCGCCTGGGTTCCGGCGTTTAATTGTTTCGCAAGTGCGGCGTTATCCGGTATGCTCAATGATCTTTCGGGAGATCGGGTTGTTTTCGGCCCTGCTACGCCATCATTATCCGTAACTTCAAAATAGTAGGTTACGTTATCGCCTGGTTTTATTCCAATATCCTTCAAATTCCAATAATAAAAAAATGCACTTTGACTTGCGGACAGATCGGCCTTAACTGCTTTTTTGTAAGTTTTCTGAGCTCCGTCTTTACCTGTTTGGTAGCAAAACTTAAGTGACGAAAAGCCATGGTCGTCCTGTATGTTTCCGTCAAAATAAAACGCCTGCATACTTACCGAATCGGGCTTCTCATTTACGGTGACAGCCGGAGCCTCATCGGCAATTACGTTTATTTTATAAATGGCAGAGTCGCCCGCGCCGGCAGAAGCATTTAATGGGGTAATTGTATAAGAGCTGTTTTTTAATATCTGCGCACTATACTGAAAAGCATTATCATTAACAGCCTTTAGCCAGGCATTTATATTGTTTATTTTAAATGCAAGAGATGCAGTATTTTGCGTGTTAAAATTCCATTTAACGGTTGTGCCGGCCGGCAATATTAAATCACCTGCGTTGGCAACCGTTTCATTTTTCTTATGCAGGTAAGCCGGGTAAGTTAGCGCTGCATCGAAATTTAAGATAACAGCTCTCTTATTAACTTTGATCTGGTATGGAACGGATGTAAAGCCATTACCTGATAAGCGAAACGTTGTATTTTGTTGCAGATTAGTAAACAAATAATGAAACTTGCTTATGTTTTCCTTATCAAGCTTAAATGTACTTGAAGCTATCTCTATATAAAGGTTAGCGGGCAACTTATCTCCTGTTAATTTAACATCCAATTTTAAATCTGCCCCCTGAACTACCGATAAGCTTTTATTTAATACCAAAAATTTAAAAGGCGCAATAGGGGCAAAATACTCATTATGCCTTATCAGTCTTTTTGTGCTCTCGGTAAGAATGGCCGGCGCTGCAAAAGCCAGGACACAGATAATAGCCGCCGGCGGAATAAGCCATTTGAGGTACCGGGCATTATCGCGGATGTTTATTGCCGTAGGGAAACTTACCGGATTAAGCGCTTCAATTTTTTGATTAATGCTGGCTTCTATTAACGCACTTTGATGAGGATTTTCATCAGCCTGCTTTTTTAGCTGAAGCGTGTTTAAGAGCCTATCCTGGATATCAACAAAGTGCTTCCCGATGATTTCGGCTGCTTCGTCGTGCGTTAAAGTTTTACCAAGTTTTAGCCTCGCCAGTAATGATGGCAGAACCAGCCAGATAAGAAGTGCAACATTTAACCCGATAAATCCATAAAAAAGCAGGGTGCGTAAAAAGGTATTGAAGTTGAAAAAGTACTCTGATAATGTTATTATGACAAAGGCAGAAAACAGGCCCGCACCCAAAAACATCAGCCCGCGGAGCAGGTTGTTGTTATGGTATTTACGTATAAATGTATTGATTTTGCTTATGAGCAGATCATAATTTTGAACCTGAGCCATCCGAAAAGATTACGACATTGGTAACTTAACGAAAATAGTAGTTTAATTTATATACAGAAAGCAATACAACTTGTATTTAAAATTACAACAAGGCGCTATAATAAACTCACCTATTAAATTCGTAAATTACTTGCGCCTGATCCGTACAAACGCCTTTTTAAAACAATCTTGATCACCGTTAAATGCAAACGCAATACCGCTGCCGATAGCAACGCCTACCGCAAGATTATGCAACGCAACGCCAACTGCTACACCAACAGCAATACCTATTATAAAAGAGTTATTTTTCATAATTATAAATTTGATGTTATGACACAAGTCGAAACAAATTGTTACTAATAATCGCAATTAACGCAATTCACAATTCAAAAATTTAGAAGTTTTCGCGGGATAAATTTTGATCACCTTTTTCCAGATTACGTCAACTTTTTATATTTGTGCTGATCGTCCTAAATTCAAAATTTGAGTTAAGGAATGTTTCGGGATGTAGCGTAGCCCGGTATCGCGCCAGCATGGGGTGCTGGAGGTCGTAGGTTCAAATCCTGCCATCCCGACAATTGGAAACATAAAGTGTTTTTTAAAATGAGCTGTGCTTGAAAGTTAAAAGCGAACTCACCATTGCAAGTTAGAGTGGTTCGATTAATTTATAACATGAAATTATATATCGATAGTGAGTCGTTTGAAATTTCGTCGTCAGATGTAATTACAGGTACCATTTGCCTTAAACTAAATGATGACTTTTTTCCGGAAAAGAACTGGAACGATAGTATTGCGCTTATTCTTTTATCTTGGATAAAGTCTTTTAAAGAACTTTCGAAAAACCAAAACAGTAAGGCTACATTTTATTTTTTTGACGGGCCTTTAAGGTTTGAAATGATCGAAACAGGTAAGCTCGGTTACCTTAAGTTATATCACAAAGACAAGTGCATTTTAAGGAACGACATCAGTAGCAATAACTTGGTCACAAATTTTAGACTTGAGTTATTGAAGTGTTGTGAACTTGCAATAGACGAATTTAATAAAAGGGGTTGGATAACCCCAGAAACTATTCACCTAAACAGCTTGATTAAAGACTTGACATTACCTTGGATATAGATAAAGCCAACCGAATGATCATCAGAACGTCGCATATAAAAGGTATCATCAATTGGATTGTATCGTAAGATTGGGCTGATTCACTAACCTAAATGCAAATATTACATTTACTTCTTTTTTCCTGGAATCATATTTAAAGCTTCCTTTAATGGTGGGTCTTGGTTTAGCAAGCCCGTAACATAGTTGTCCCAGGTAATCTGCTTTCTTTTTAGCAACCCATGCCTGGTGTCATAATCGTAAAGCGCTTCCATGTCGTTTCTCATCTTATCAAAGTTTCCTGATGTGTCAGCAATTTCGTCTGTAAATGCTCCTGTATAATTGAAATGATTAAGGGCAAAAAGAAGTTTTCTTGCAAAGAATTCCGAAAATGTCGAAGTGGATTTGTTCGTGTCTTAACAATTCAGGAGTTTGGGAATAGGTTTTGGTCCATGATTGATCCTGAACAAAGTTGTTTATAACATTGAAGTAAAATTGTATATGCCCTCAATCAGCGTCCACTTGTACGTATAATTTACTCTGTAACGTGTATAGGCTTTAAATCGCTTGATTCATCTATCGGTCCTTTAAAGTCGGCCCAGGTTAGCAGGCTATCTTTATTCCATGCTTTACGATAGTCGTTTTGGGCTTGCACGTTAAAAAAGAGCGAAACAATGGCAAGGGTTAGAAAAAGCTTCATTTTTAGGTAAGTTCAATTGATAATCAGCTGTTTCAAATTTATATTATTCAGGGGCTAAAATGGTCAATCTATTTAAGGTTCGGTGGAACTTCGACCTAAAATACCAATTCAAAGCTGTCATTGCGATTCGTACTCATCTTTTTCGTTCTACAAATCACGGGCATCGCTTCACATGCGATATATACGCCGTGCATAAAGCTCGTGCACAACAATTAAATAAGTCAGCTTGTGGTTATTGCAATCGGTTCTACGGAGTGTTATAATAAAAAGCGAACCCTTAAAAGTATTAAATAAAAGCGGCCCGTACAATTTGCACGGGCCGCTTTTTGATTTAACATCAAGTCTTTTTTAGTTCTTAGGCGCTGAGGCAGGTGCCGTAGCTGGCGTGGTGCCCTGGTTTTCGGGAGCCTTGCCAATTAAATCCATAAACTGATCAAGCTTTGGTGTAATAATAATTTGCGTGCGTCTATTTTTCGCCTTACCTGCCGGTGTGTTATTGTCGGCAATTGGGTTATACTCACCGCGACCGCCTGCTGTTAATCGCTTAGGATCTACACCGTATTGAGTTTGTAACGTTTGTACAACTGATGATGCCCTTAAAGCACTTAAATCCCAGTTATTGCGGATGTTTGTCATCTTAATAGGTACGTTATCAGTATTACCTTCGATCAGCACATCGTAGTTATTGTAGTCCTTAATTATCTTAGATATTTTGCTAAGTGTAGCACTTGCCTTGTCAGAGATTTCAAAACTGCCTGATTTATACAACATGTTATCTGCTAAGGAAATGTAAACTACACCCTTCAACACCTGTACATCAACATCCTGCATTTCCGATTGGCTTAACGAGCGGGTTAGATTATTTGTTAGCACCATATTGAGCGAGTCGCTTTTATTTTTGGCGTTAACCAGTTGTTGTATGTAGCGGTTAGAGCTGTTTATTTCATCAACCAGTTTGGAGATGTTGACATTGCCCTGGCTGCTTGAATTTAAACACTTATTTAATGCATCTTGTAATGCCTTTACATTTGAACGTTCTGAAGCTATTTGATCTTCCAGGCTTTTAGCGCGGTTTTGGCTAACCTCTAAATTACGTTCACTGGTAGATAATCTTCCTTGTAAATCGCGTGTGCTGCTATCAAGGCGGTTATAATCGGTCTGTAGTTTTTTATATGTTTTTGTGCTTACGCAGCTGCCCATAAAGGCAAGGGCCAGTAATGCGGGTATTAATAATTTAATTTTCATGATTGTTGATTTTAATTAATTATGAAATACAATAGCCTTAAACATACAGGTGCTAAAAATGTTTGCCCGGGCTACCTGGCACCATTTACCGGTAATTGGAAGGTGGTTGAAAAGCGTGTTTGAAAAGTAGTGTTATTAGCACTAAATTTGATTGATAATCAATTATATACATTATAACACTTTACGCTATGTTAAAAGAGTCAAAAGCATTTAGCGGATTTTCGGTTAACGATATTGATGCCGCATATGAGTTTTATAGTCAAAAGCTGGGTTTGGAAGTAGATAAAATGGAGGACATGGGCGGCATGTTAACTATTCAAATACCAGGTAATAATAACAACATACTCGTTTATCCAAAGCCTAACCACGAGCCGGCAACGTATACTATCCTTAATTTCCCTATTGACGATTTATTAGCTACCGTAAAAGGACTGAAAGCAAAAGGTGTGTTGTTTGAAAGTTATGATAGCGAGTACATTAACACCGATCAGGATAATATTCATCGTGGAGGCGGCCCCCTAATTGCTTGGTTTAAAGACCCGGCAGGCAATTTTTTATCTGTTATTGAGCAGGAGTAAGGCCGACCTTATTCGCATTTTCTTATTAATTAAATGGCGAAAACCATCTGGTAAAGGGCTTGTTAATTTATAACAAAACCACACAACCATGAGCCTGGAAAAATATGCGCAAAAGCGCGACTTTACCAAAACCAAAGAGCCTAAAGCAGGCAAAAGCAAGGATAAAAATCAGTTGATGTTTGTGATACAAAAGCATGATGCTTCGCGCTTGCATTACGATTTCAGGCTGGAGATGGATGGCGTGCTGAAAAGCTGGGCAGTACCAAAGGGCCCCTCGACAGACCCAAAAACCAAACGCCTTGCCATGATGGTAGAGGATCATCCTTTTGATTACCGGAATTTTGAGGGTATTATTCCTAAAGGCGAATATGGCGGCGGGACGGTTATTGTATGGGATGAGGGAACCTATGAGCCTATTGAAGAAATAAAAGGCAAAAAGGCCCAGGAAAAGCATTTGCTTAAACAATTAAAAGAGGGCTCGGTAAAAATAAAGCTGCATGGCGAAAAATTGCAGGGTGAGTTTGCCCTTGTGAAAACTCATGGCATGGGCGAGAACGGCTGGTTGCTTATCAAACATAAAGATGAGTTTGCTTCTGTTAAGGATATTACTAAACAGGAAAAGTCAGTACTGTCTGGCAAAACCATAGCCCAAATGGAAAAGACCGGTGATAAGGTTTGGAAGGATGGCGAGGAACAGGATATAGAAGCAGAGAAGCCCAAATCGACACGTAAAAAAAAACAAACTGAGCCTGTTGAAGAGTTGGAAGAGATGGTTGATAGTGCATCATCAAATGAAGATGTAAAAGGCATATTAAAGAAAGCGCCTAAGGCTAAAATCCCTACAGGTGTAAAGCCTATGCTGGCAACCTTAGTTAATGAGCCATTTGATGACCCCGACTGGGTTTATGAGGTAAAGTGGGATGGATATCGTACGCTCGGTTTCATTAACAAGGGCGACGTGCAACTGCTATCACGTAACAATAAGGATTTTAATGAAAAGTATTATCCCATAAAAACAATACTGGAAAGCTGGAAGATAAATGCAGTTATTGACGGAGAAATACTGGTATTGAATGATAAGGGCATATCAAACTTTGGCGCCTTGCAAAACTGGCGCAGTGAGGCTGATGGAGAGCTGGTTTTATACGTGTTTGATATTTTGTGGTATGACGGGAAGGACTTAACAAGCCTGCCTCTCATACAAAGGCAAGCCATTTTGCAGGATGTGATACCTACCGACGATGACCGTATACGTATAAGCCAAACATTTAAGGCTAACGGCACGGAGTTTTTTGAAGCAGCTAAAAAAATAGGACTGGAAGGTATCATGGCCAAAAAGGCCGATAGCACATATAGCGCAAACAATCGATCAAAGGAATGGCTCAAGGTTAAGATCAACAAACGGCAGGAAGTTGTTATAGGTGGCTTTACCAAAAACGAAGGTACGGCCAAACAGTTTAGCTCGCTGCTGCTTGGGGTGTATGAAGAAGGTAAGCTACAATATGTAGGCAAGGTTGGCACCGGCTTTTCCGACAAGCTGCAAAAGGAAATGATGGAGCTGTTTAAGCCATTAATTGCCGATAAAAGCCCCTTCGGTTATGAGCCTGATGTGAACAAACCATCTCGTTTCAGGCCCAATCCGCCTAAGGCAAAAGCAACCTGGCTTAAGCCGCAACTTGTTTGTGAAGTAAGTTTTGCCGAGGTAACCAGCGATGGCGTTTTTAGGCATCCGAGCTTTGAAGGTATGCGCACAGATAAAAAGGCAAAAGAAGTAGTGCGCGAGCAGGAGCAGAGTACGACCGAAATTGTTGATGAGCCTGCTTCCAAGACAAAAAACGAAAGCAAGAAAGCATCCGGCAAGAAAGACTTGGTTACAGCGCCCAAACAATCTGCAAAACGTACACTGCTTAACCCCAAAGAGGAAACCCAGGTAAAAAAGATATGCGGACACGACCTTAAGTTTACACATTTAAGCAAGGTTTACTGGCCGGAAGACGGCATTACCAAGCGCGATATGTTTAATTACTACTACCAAGTTGCAGAGTACATATTGCCTTACTTAAAAGATCGACCGCAATCGCTCAACCGTTTTCCTAACGGCATTCATGGCCCAAGCTTTTATCAAAAGGATGTAAAAGGCAAATCGCCGGATTGGGTGCGAAAGTTTCCTTATACCACAAGCGAGGGCGAACACAAAGAGTACCTGGTAGGGCACGATGAAGCTACCCTGCTTTGGATGGCCTCATTAGGTTGTATAGAAATGAACCCCTGGTTTAGCCGTATCCAATCGCCGGACAATCCAGATTATTGCATTATTGATCTCGATCCGGACAAAAACACGTTCGACCAGGTTATAAGCGCAGCGCAAGAGGTTAAGAAAGTTTTGGACGCCCTTGACGTGCCATCATTTTGCAAGACGTCCGGTTCAACGGGTATGCATATTTATATTCCCTTGAATGCAAAATACGATTACGATCAGTCGCAAATGTTTGCTCGTTTGGTCGTGAATATTGTTCACCAACAGATACCCGATTATACCTCACTTGAGCGGATGGTGAAAAACCGAAACGGAAAAATGTATCTCGACTTTTTGCAAAATCGTCCGGGAGCGACTATTGCCGGGCCTTATTCGCTAAGGCCGAAACCTGGCGCCACGGTTTCCATGCCGTTGCATTGGGACGAAGTTAAACCCGGCCTAAAAATGCAGGATTTTAATATCAACAACGCTATAGCCCGTTTAAAGAAAGAGGGAGACTTATTTAGCGGCGTATTGGGAAAAGGGATCGACCTTGAGAAAACAATCAAAAAAGCAAAATCGATTTTTGATAAATAGCTATGCGGCCAGTTGATGCTCAACTTTGTTGAGTAACGAGTTCATATCAAACGGTTTTAACAAAAAATCGTCGGCGGCACCGTTTTGCGTAAGGGCGCATTCTGCATCTTCATTACCCGAGCAAATAATAACGGGTGTATTGTGCGTGGACTGATTGAGCTTAAGTATTGAGCATATCTCTGTTCCGCGCATGTAGGGTAATGTATCGTCTAAAATCACAAGATCCGGTTGGGTTCTGCTTACTGCTGCTATCACGCCTTCGCCAGTATTTAACGAAGACACTTCATAGCCGCTATTGCTGAGGATGTAGCTCATCACCTCTACAATCAATTCGTTATCATCAACTATTAAAATTTTCTTTGTACACATGGCTATGTATTTCAGTAAGTTATACAAATGCCATGCCGATATTAATTATTAGTTATCTGTGTAGATCATACTATACAAGCAAAAAACAAATGTTATGCTTGAGTTATCTTAGCCTGTAAAGCAAAATAGCTGACTTGCTATTCATAGTTATTCAGTATGAAGATGACTTTTGGGCAACCCGTTATTTTTTGCTATAACACCACGCTAGAAGGCAAATAAACAGAAACGGCCATTGGCATATGCCAATGGCCGTTTAACTAAAAGCTAATAAATCAAAGACTTATATATGGATAAATAATTCTTCT
The DNA here is from genome assembly GCF_007846085.1 of Mucilaginibacter pallidiroseus. Taxonomy (GTDB): domain Bacteria; phylum Bacteroidota; class Bacteroidia; order Sphingobacteriales; family Sphingobacteriaceae; genus Mucilaginibacter; species Mucilaginibacter pallidiroseus. Next base: position 301,562 of record NZ_VOEJ01000003.1, on the reverse strand, counting down.
TTAGGGCGACGAACTTTTACCAAGCCTGCATAAGGATCATCGCTTGCACGGTAACCTACGGTGGCTATTACCGTTGCCGTTAACCCCTTTTCTTTTAAGCCTAATATTTCATCAAATTTGGCAGCATCAAAACCCTCCATCGGGCAATTGTCTATTTCCAATTCCGACGCGGCAGAAAGCAGGATGCCAAGGGCGATATAGGCTTGTTTTTGTGCCCAGGTAAGCAATTGCTCCGGCGTACGGCCATTAACAGATCCAACTACTACATCTTCGAAACCTTTGAGCGACTCTCTCGGAACGCCACGGGTTTCCGCAACGTGATCAATATATTCATGTACAAACTCCTCGTTGATGTTAGTTTCGGCAGCAAATACAATAACGTGCGATGCATCAGTGAGTTGAACTTGATTGTAAGCTGCAGCTTTTAACTTTTCGCGCACTTCCGCATTTTCAACTACAATTACACGATAATGCTGCAAGCCGTATGATGATGGGGACAGCTGTATAGCGTCTAACAATGTGCTTAGCTTATCGGCAGCAATTTTTTTAGTACTGTCGAATTTTTTAGTGGCATAACGCCAGTTTAATTTATCTGTTAATGACATAGGATCAAATGTTTACTTAGTTGATTGTTTTAATAACACAAATATAAATGTTTAAACATGTATATGGGTCATTGATGCGTAAATATTAATAGATCAAAATTCGTCAGCTGTTGATCTACTTTCCTGTTCATCGCCGCGAAAAGAAATTTTTAAGTCAGCACTATCAATGATGAAGTTATAATAGGAGTGCTGCTTTTTATGATCCTTAACCAAATCTTCGCAGCCAAAGGTAAGTTGCATATCATACCAAAAACGCACCCGCCCGGTTTGCGCGGATAGGTTATAAGATACTACTTCAAAACTCAGGTTACTGATAACCGATGGGCCAAACTTCTCTTTGTTCTCGTGGATGAGCGCAGTTGAAATATCTGCAAGATAGCTGGACGATAAAATTTCATCCAGCTGTTCGGTAAGAGCTATTTCGTTTTGCGGAAATGAAGATAAAGGAACGCTGAAAGTTTGCATCATAACTATGGCATCCGGGATTTCATTTCCTTTTCTTTATCTTTCGATTCTTGCTTCAATCGCTTTTTCTCGTCTTTAATATCCTGCTTGCTACGGGTTGTAACAGTGTCAAGAGCATCAATGCGGCGCTTATAATCATCCTTCATGGCTGATATTTCCTGCTTGATGCGTTTTTTGATCATGTCATTGGTTTCCTTTATCTTTTCTTCAGCACGGGCCTCGGCAGACGTATCTTTCGCACCAAATAATCGCTGGAAAAAGTTTGGACGCTTAGGTTCCTCATAAACAGGTGCCACACCGATAGGTATGCCCTCGTCATCGCCCTGTTTCATCAGGCTATCTACCGCGGCCGAGTCAACTATTACCGGTGTGCCCCTGCGCAAGCTCTCTTTTAGCCTCACGTTGTAAAAGCCATAGGCATTACTGTCGCGCTGTGTAAGGCCTTTGCTGGCCATTAGGCGGCCTATCAAGTTAAAGTAGCCGTGTAAGCCTTGCCGTAAAGACCCATCGGGCTGGAAAGCGTACAAGCCTGCTTTAGGATTTGGCACTATACTGGCAAGGAAGATACTTTCGCCAATAGTAAGTTCAGACGGCGATTTGTCAAAATAGTACCTAGATGCTTCGCGAATACCATAAATACCGCGGCCCCATTCAATAATATTAAAGTATACCTCCAACATCCGGTTTTTGGTCATGATGCCATTGTTTTCAATCAACCAAACAATCAGTATCTCTTCAATTTTGCGCGATAGGGTTTTGTTGCGGCTTAAAAAGGCATTTTTAACCAATTGCATTGATATGGTACTGCCCCCTCGTTTAAACTTCTTTTCTTTAAAATCTGTTACGATTGATTTACGTATCGACTCTTCTACAAAACCATGGTTACGATAAAACGATGGATCTTCGGCCGTCATTACCGCATTACGCACATTTGGCGATATATTCTCAAGCGGCGTAAAATCGCTGCTGTTGGGGGCAATGTTATGCGGCGGCATAGGTTTGCCTTTTTCATATGGTATGTATACAAATGGCCTGTTAAGTTTGCTCAGGTCGGCCTTGCCATAACTGATTATCCTGAAATTATCTTTACTTAAACGCGAATCAAACTTCAGGCTGTCAACCTTGGCCGAATTCATGTAGAAGTTAAGGTTATAATTGAGTTTTCCGGCAACCTTCATACCTTCAAGCGACTCGAACATGCCGGTAGGGAAGGAGTCGAAAATATCCTGGGCATTAAGCCAGCCGGTTTGCACTTTAAGCTCGTAGATCTTGACCGGATTAAGGGTGTATTTAATGAAAGGCTTAGCCGAGATTTTCTTTAGGTGTATTACGGATGTGCTATCCAACGAGACGTAGTTTTCACCAACCAGTAAATGAGCATCAATTGATCCGTTAGGCACAACAATGTCCGACACGGATAGCCCCGGGTGGTTAAGCAGCATATTACGAACGGCCCAGTAACCTTCAATTTTTGTTTCGCCGCTGCTGTGTTTTACATTTGTAAGGCGGGTGGTAATAGTATCGAAGTTTAGCTTAAGCTTAAATTTTTTCTCAATAATGGGCAGCTCAACTTTTTTGCCTTCGGCATAGAGCTTTACATCTATATCTTTATCAGATGCATGCATTTTTCCATCAAAATGCCATGTTGAAGCAGCCGTGCCATCATCAACTTTTATGGTAGACTTGAGTTCGCCGTCATCAATAATTGCCGATGTTGCTAATGCATTAAGGCGCGTGCTGTCATCAGTAAAACGCACCGTAAAGTTATGTAACGATAGGTTATCAGGGATTTTGTAAAGCACCTCGTTGATCAGGTTGTTTGACAAGACCGATAAATCTGCTTTACGAGTTGTGTCGCCGGTGTCTTTCTTTTTTCTAAACAGAAAATCGAAGTTTCTGACGCCATTTTTACTGGTAAGGTTTATCAAGCCATTTTCCAATATCACATCAGACAATTTGATTTTGCCTACCAATAACGGCATAAGCTTTACGCTTACGGTGAACTTTTTAACCGAAAAGACACTATCGCGCTGGTACGGCACCACAGAAATGTCAGAAAAAGCAACGGTGCTTAGGCCGGTGAAATGCGCCTGACCTATTTTTACATCTAAATTATATTCGTTTTTAGCTTTAGCTTTAGCTTTGGAAATTGCTTTTTGCAGGAGTACTTCGCGTTTGGAGTAAGCAACATAGCCGCCTATTAACACAATTACAACCAAAACGGCTGCTACAATGCCTGCAATGCGGAGATATTTAGGGTTAATACTTATACGACGCATTTCTGAAATTTACTCCAAAACTAAATTAAATATGCTGTGGTGCAACGATTGGCTTCCACAAATGTTTTCTTAACAACGCAAGCAGGTACCTGTTTTCGTATTTTTGCCGCCAAATAAATATGGACATTACAAAAGAACAAGTATTACAAGCGCTGGGCCACGTTGAGGAGCCTGATCTTAAAAAAGACCTGGTTACGCTTAACATGATACAGGATATTAACATAAGTGGCAATAAGCTTAGCTTTTCGGTTGTGCTTACCACGCCTGCCTGCCCGCTAAAAGATCTTATTGAAAACGCCTGCCGCAATGCAATAGGTCACTTCATCAGCAAAGATATCGAGGTAACCGTTAACATGACATCACAGGTTACTACACAAAAAAACACCGGTGTGCCGGGGGTTAAAAATATCATAGCTGTAGCATCAGGCAAAGGTGGGGTTGGTAAATCAACCGTGTCGGTAAACCTGGCATTGGCTTTGGCAAAAAGCGGGGCAAAGGTCGGTTTGATTGATGCCGACATTTATGGTCCATCTATCCCAATCATGTTTGGGCTGGAAGGGGAGCGGCCAAAAGCAACGCAGGAGAACGGCAAAACGCGCATAGAGCCAATTGAAAAATACGGTATCAAGCTACTTTCAATAGGTTTCTTTACCGACCCTAATCAGCCTGTGCCATGGCGCGGGCCAATGGTATCGACAGCGGTTAAGCAATTGTTTAACGATGCCGATTGGGGCGAACTGGACTATTTGTTGATTGATTTGCCTCCCGGTACCGGCGATATTCATATCACGGTCACGCAAAGCTTCCCGGTTACAGGTGCAGTTATTGTAACTACGCCGCAAAATGTTGCGTTGGCCGATGCTAAAAAAGGGATAGGTATGTTTATGATGGAGGCTATCAATGTGCCTATTTTAGGCATAGTAGAAAACATGTCATACTTTACACCGGCCGAGCTGCCTCAAAACAAATACTACATTTTTGGCCAGGGCGGTGGTAGTAAACTTGCAGAGGTTTTGGACGTACCATTTTTAGGTGAAATTCCGTTAATAAAGGGTATAAGCGATAGCGGCGATGCAGGCAAGCCTATTGTGCTGGAAGATAATGGCCCAATGAGTGAGGCATTTGCAGCAATGGCCAGCAGCGTTGCGCAGCAGGTTTCTATTTACAATGCCCGCGTGGCCGGTAATAGTAATTTGGTAAATAATTAATAACTTTACTTATATAAAATAATAAAGATGAGTTTACATGAACAGGTAGATGCAGCGTTAGATACCATTCGCCCTTATTTAGAGGCCGATGGCGGCAATGTATCTATCGAGGAAATTACGCCTGATAACGTAGTGAGACTTAAGTTGCTCGGCTCGTGCGGCTCGTGCCCAATGAGTATCATGACGCTTAAGGCAGGTATTGAGCAGGCTATTAAAAAAGCCGTTCCGGAAATTACGTCTATAGAGGCAGTGAACCTAACCGACATTGACGACCCTAATGCGGTATTGCCAGAAAATTTACGGTAGTTGTTAATAATTGTTAAAGTAAGAGACAGGTAGTCTTCGATGACGTATTTTTACATGCTTTTTGGAACAGATATTGTTCTTTGAAGGCGGTGGGGATACGATTTTTTGCATGAAAAAATTAATAGGAATATTGCTATTGTTTTTATCGCTTGGGGCGTTTGCTCAACAGCGGGAGCAGCCTATTGTGCAATTTACCGGCGTTGTTTACAATGCCGACAGTACCAAAAACATTGTACCCTATGTAACTATTACAAACGTGTCGCAACGCAACTCAACAATTGTGGCCAACTACAATGGTTATTTTTCATTTGTTGCACATGAGCGTGACACGCTGCGGTTTACATCTGTGGGTTATGCGCCGATAGATGTTGTAATACCTGCAGGCGTGCAAAATAAAAGCTATACGGCTAAGGTGATGATAAAGCCGCAGATAAACAACCTGCCTACGGTGCACCTTTTTCCATGGGCTACTACCGACGAGTTTCGCCGGGATTTTGTGTCAGCGAAAATTGCTGATGACGATCAGGAAATTGCCCGTAAGAATATGCAGCGGTCTGTACTTTTTGCGTCGCAGAATACATTGCCGAGGGACGGGCACGAAATTCAATCGGCCAATTTTCAAAGTATGCATAACAACATACTTAACTCGCACTCCTTCTCAAATCCATTGTTAAACCCGCTTGCGTGGGGCTCTCTTATCAAAACCATCACGGACGGGGATAAGGGGTCGAAGTAGTTAAGCATTTATTAATTATTTGTGATTGGGTATTAGTTATCAGGAAAAACATTTAATACACATAAAAAAAGCCGGGTCAAATTTTTGACCCGGCTTTTTGTTTTTATATTGATTCTTGACTCTTACCTCTTAATTCTAATCCAAACTATCGTCCTTTCTTAGCGTCAGGGAATTTCATGCGGTAATCTACATCAACGGCCCCTTTTGATATATCATTCAGTTTTTTCTCAATAAGGCGTCGTCGTAGCGGGCTCAGTTTGTCTGTAAAAAGTTTTCCCTCAATGTGGTCATATTCATGCTGAATAATACGGGCTGCCATGCCTTTAAAGGTTTCCTCGTAGTGTTTCCAGTCGGCATCGTAATATGATATCCTGATAACGGGCTTGCGTGATACATCTTCTCGTATATCCGGTATGCTAAGACAGCCTTCGTTAAAGCTCCATTCCTGTCCGCTTTCCTCTAAAATGGTAGCATTAATAAAAACCTTCTTAAACTCTTTAAGCTCGGGTTCTTCATCATCAAATGGTGTAGCATCAACCACAAACAAACGCATAGACATGCCTACTTGCGGTGCAGCCAACCCAACGCCGCGTGCGCCGTACATGGTTTCGAACATGTTATCAACAAGCTCTTTTATATGCGGATATTCGTCGGCCTCAATTGCGGTGGCCTTGCGCCTTAAAACCGGGTCGCCGTATGCTACAATAGGATATTTCATTATGCAAAAGTAACTTATTTATTATTTAGGCTCAAACAGTAAGGTTATCAAACCGTCATTGTCAAAAACTTCGTTGCTTATCTCCAGCAATTGCGGTGCCGACACCTTGTTTATCTTGTCAAAAATGTCTTCCAGGCTGTCTATATGATTAAAATCCAGCAGGCTTTTCGCCATTGATATAATAAGGCTCAGCCTGTTTTCCTCAGCCAGAGCTATCTGACCAATAAATTTTTCTTTGGCTTGTTTTAACTGTACCGGGCCTATGGTTTGTTCCCGCAGCTTTTTAAGTTCCTTATGCACCAGTTTAAGGGCTTTTTCGGCCTTCTCGGCATCGGTGCCAAAGTATATCGAAAAAATGCCCGTGTCTGTTAACGAAGTATAATTTGATTCGATGGTATAAGCAATGCCATACTTTTCGCGAATTTCCAGGTTCAGGCGGTTGCTCATACCCATACCGCCTAATATATTATTTAGTAACAAAAGCCCATATTTATTGGCGTGCTGCGAATGGTAGGCGCGGCCACCGATAACGCAATGTGTTTGGGCAATTGGCTTTTTTACGGTGTGGATAACGCTTTCAATTAAGGCGGGCTGTACGCGGTTTTTTTGTGCGTTATTCTCCGGGATGTGCGCGAAATACTTATCGCATAGTTTTACCAGTTTGGGCAGCTCGTAATCTCCAGACACCGCAAACACCATTTGGTGCGTGTTATAATTGGCTTTGATAAACTGGTCAATGTCCGCTTTGTCAAGCTTCTTTACACTTTTGCGTGTACCTAATATATTATTACCGATAGCATGGCCCTTAAATAGCAGCTCTTCAAAATCATCCTGTATGGCTTCTTCCGGCTGATCAAGGTAAGAGGCTATCTCATCAAGTATAACACCCCGCTCTTTCTCCAATTCGTTTTGCGGAAATGTTGAATGAAAAAGAATGTCTTCAAACAAATCTACAGCGCGTTCCAGGTGCTGTTTAAGCAGCGATGCATGGATGCAGGTGTATTCTTTAGTTGTGTAGGCGTTTAAATCAGCACCCACAACTTCCAGGTGGTTTAAAATTTGGTTAGTATTGCGGCGTGCGGTTTCTTTAAAAAGTAAATGCTCAATAAAATGAGCAAGGCCTTCTTTTTGGGGCAATTCATCACGCGAGCCTGCGTTTACCAAAAAGCAGCAATGAGTTATGGGCGAGGGCGTGTGTTTTAGTAATATGCGGATGCCATTTGGCAATGTGTGAATCTGATGATCTGTCATGCAAGCATCAAAGATAACCGTAAATGCTACCTATTTGTTCATCCTTTGCGTATGTTTACTTTTAAATTAAGATAATGAAATTACAGATAGCCGATCTTGAGTTTGAACCACTTATCTCTGCAGAAGCTATACAGGCACGCATAGCCGAGGTGGCCCAGGACATTAATAACGATTATGCTGATAAAAGCCCTGTTTTTATAGGTGTGCTAAATGGCAGCTTCTTATTTATAGCCGATTTGGTAAAAGAAATTGTTGTGCCCTGCGAAATTACTTTTTGCAAACTGGCATCGTACTTTGGTGGAACTTCGAGCACCCGCCAGATACGCGATGATTTCGATCTCACCATCAATATCAACGGCCGTGATATTATTTTGATTGAGGATATTATAGATACCGGCAACACCATTAAATACCTGATAGAAAAGCTACAAGTGCGCCAGCCGGCATCTATAACCGTATGCTCCCTACTGCTAAAGCCTGATTCGATTGAACACAGCATTGAAGAACTACGCTATGTAGCCTTCCAGATACCCAACCAGTTTGTAGTGGGCTACGGCTTGGACTATCGTGAATTAGGAAGGAATTTGAAGGGGATTTATAAGAAGAAAGAGTAGGAAAGTGAAACTTGCATTGGCTTTGTTTTTACTATTTATATCAATAGCCGCTTTTGCCCAAAAATTGCCGCTAAATTATGGTTTAGCAATGGAGCGCGGTGTTCCCTCAATTGCCGCAGAAGCGTTGAAAGCCAAGTTCGATACAGCACTTGCTTACACAAATGAAGGTTTTTGGCGATCGAACACAATAAGCTATGTCTTTGTATCGGTAAAGGAAAAAACTTACTACAAAGGCTCAATATCTACAAGAAGATTGTCGAAAGGGAATTGGCATTCTGCGAAAGTTAAATTCAAAAAAATAAATACGTTACAAGGGAAGAAATTATTTCAGTACGTCAATAAATCAGCTTTATGGACATTGAATCCTGATTCATTAAACGATCAAAGGGTTAGAGATGAAAAGGGAAAACTGCAGGAAATTAAAGTATATGACGGAAGTAATAATGTTTTTGAAAAGATAACAAGCTTTGATTGTTTGACGATACAAGCATACGCCCCGGAAGTATTTATCAAAGAATATCAGCTTGACAACGGGCGAAAAAAATTTATAGCCGTCAGGGATTATTTTTTAAGCAGGTATCGCAAACTTTAATTTGTCTTTCTATCGCTGTTTTAAGAAATATAAAGCCTTTATTGTTGATTTTAGTTGCGCTACTAATTATATTTAATGTATTATAACCGAAAATAACCTATGTTCTTATCGCAACCCATTAAACTCGTGCTGTGCCTGTTTTTATCATCGTTTATATTCCCTCAATCTTCTAAAGCTCAATTTACCGACACAGTTATTTATTACTTAAAGGGACCTGCATTTAGTCCAATATTAGTAGAGTCATTAGAGGAATCAGACTATTTTAGAGTCATTCCGCCATTTACAAAAGATATTGATTCGATAGACGTAAAGGATTATTACAAAAATGGGCAAATCAAGCTTTTGGGGAAATTAAAACGTGTATCATTTAGCCCGTCTAAAGGAACCGGGGCATTTATCGGCCCATGCATCCAATTTTATTCATCAGGAGTAAGAAGCTCAATTACTAACTATGGGGATCTAGGTAAAGAAGGGAATGAATATAAATATTATCCCAATGGGAAATTATTAAAAGTCATTGAAAACATTCCACGATACGGGGGGCAAATCGATTTTTTTGGAAAGGTTTTGGAGAGTTATGATAGTAATGGAAAGGAAATATGTAAAAATGGAATGGGATACGATATAGAATTGGAGAATGATCTTCTTGATTTTCAATTAATCGGACCGATTTATTTAGGCAGAAAAAGCGGTGTGTGGAAAGGGAAAGTTCCTTTTTTGGATTCTCTTAATGTAGAACTAAGTTACCAGGATAATAAATTTATATCAGGTGTTAGTTATGATGGTTTCGGTAAAGCATATCCTTTCAAGCAAACCCTGTCTGAGTTTTCGTTTGTCAGAAACGCAATAGACTTCATTTCACAATTTAAAATTAAGTTGAAAAACCAAAAACTTAGCAGTAGGCTAACCGACTCATTGACATTAAGTTTTAAAGTTAATGAAGATGGGCGATTTTCTGATGTTTCAACGCTGCCTGAGGCATCTTCTGATATTTATAATTTAATTAGCGAGGTTTTAGCAAAGATGCCTACTGTATTACCGACGCTACTTTATGGCTTACCTGTCAAAACCGAAGTTAAGCTTAGCTTAAATATGATAACTCAAAATAAAGACAATTTAGAAACGAACGAAGTAAAATATACAACACGACTTTTATATAAAAATAGCACTCTATCTGTAGACAGATCGTTGCATAACTTATTCAAAGTTAGGATTAATGGTAGTGTGAGTCGACCCTCTATTGCAGGTAAATAGTCCTCTACACCTCAACCACCGTCATCTCCTCCAACAATTCCAGAGCCTCGTTTAAAGTTTCCACGCGATCGATGCTCAAACGCAATGTATTTTTAACCTCTTTTAAATTGGTACGGCGGGGGTTCCGCTGCACAAAGTTGAGCACTTCTCTAAAGGCAGGTGTTTCAAAATAAGCCGATTGCTGGTTGGTAATAAAATAGCCGCGTAATACATTCTTTTTAAGCGATATCTTTTCAAAGCCAATGGCTTTGCCTAACCATTGCAGGCGCATTGTGTTTAACAAAGCATCTACCTGGCGGGGTATAGGGCCGAACCTGTCATGCAGTTGCTGTTTAAAGGCATCCAGCTCGGTTTCGTTTTCCAGTTTGGATAGCTCGGTGTACAGGTTGTAGCGCTCGGTAATGTTGGTTACATACTCATCCGGTATCAGGATCTCCAGGTCGGTATCTATCTGGGTAAAGGATATAAAAGGCTTGGGCTTTTCATCCGGGAATACGCCTTTAAACTCATCGTCCTTTAACTCCTGTATAGCTTCGTCCAATATCTTATGATACATTTCAAAGCCAATTTCGGCAATAAAGCCGCTTTGCTCGGCACCTAACAGGTTACCGCTGCCGCGGATGTCCAGATCGCGCATGGCTACGTTGAAACCGCTGCCCAGGTCGCTAAATTCCTCAATGGCACTTAATCGCTTACGGGCTTCGTTGGTGAGGGTACTTAATGGCGGACTTAACAAATAACAAAATGCTTTTTTATTGCTACGGCCAACGCGTCCACGCATCTGGTGCAGGTCGCTCAGGCCAAACATGTGCGCATGGTTAATGATGATGGTATTTGCATTTGGTATATCCAACCCGGCTTCAATAATTGTAGTTGCCACCAGCACATCATATTCATGATTCACAAACTTCAGCATTACATCCTCAAGGGCGTCTCCGTCCAGCTGCCCGTGCGCAATGCCCACGCGTGCCTTAGGTACCAGTTTATGGATCATACCGCCCAATTGCGGTAAATCTGCCACGCGGTTATGGATAAAGAATATTTGTCCGTCGCGTTCAATTTCAAACTCTACGGCTTCTTTAATCAGCTTATCGTTAAATACGTGCAATTCCGTAACAACTGGCTGCCTGTTTGGAGGCGGCGTAGATATGATAGAAAGATCGCGCGCGCCCATTAAAGAGAAATGCAGGGTACGCGGTATTGGCGTCGCCGTAAGCGTAAGGGTATCTACATTGGCGCGCATTTGCTTAAGCTTTTCTTTTGTGCTTACACCAAATTTCTGCTCCTCGTCAATAATCATCAGCCCAAGATCCTTAAACTTTACGTCTTTACTAACCAGGCGGTGGGTGCCTATGATAATATCAACCTTACCTTCCTTAAGCTTGGCAAGGGTATTTTTGATTTGCTTGGTGGTTTTAAAACGATTAACATAATCGATATTGGCAGGAAAACCTTTAAGCCTGTCGCTAAAGGTTTTGTAATGCTGGGCGGCCAAAATGGTAGTAGGCACTAAAATAGCCACCTGTTTGCTATCGGCTACGGCTTTAAATGCGGCACGTACGGCGATTTCTGTTTTGCCAAAACCTACGTCGCCGCAAATAAGGCGGTCCATGGGGTGTGGCGACTCCATGTCCTTTTTAAAGTCGGTAGTAGCCTTTTCCTGGTCTGGTGTATCCTCATAAAGGAATGATGCTTCCAGTTCCGTTTGAAGGTAACTATCGGGCGAAAATGCGTTGCCATCCTGCGCCTTACGCAAAGCATAGATCTTGATCAGGTCGCGGGCTATGTCTTTAACTTTTTTTTTTGTTGTTTTCTTGAGGCGTTCCCAGGTATCCGTTCCCAGCTTATTCATGCGGGGTTGGGTGCCTTCTTTGCCGCTATATTTGGCAATGCGGTTAAGCGAGTTGATGTTTACGTACAGCAAATCGTTATCCGCATAAACCAGCCTAATCATCTCCTGCGTTTTGCCACCCACATCAACCTTTTCGAGGCCGGCGTATTTGCCTATGCCATGGTCAATATGGGTAATAAAGTCACCGGGCTTAAGGTCGCGCAGCTCCTTAAGCGTAATGGCCTGGCTGCGTTGGTAGCCTTTTTTAAGCTTGTATTTATAGTAACGGTCAAAAATCTGGTGATCGGTATAGCAGGCCAGTTTTTGTTCGCGGTCAATAAATCCTTCACGTATGCTGATGCTTATTGGTGTAAATTTTACCGTTTTGTCAAGATCGTCAAGAATGGCATAAAGGCGCTCAACCTGTTTAGCCGAATCGGTAAGGATAAAGTTTTCAATCTTTTCGGCCTCGTTGTTCTTAAAATTATGAATCAGCAGGCTAAAGTCTTTGTTGAAGGATGGTTGCGGGCGCATATCAAAATTGATATGCGAGGCATCGGTATAAAAAAACTGCTTCCCAAATTCAACTAAAGGGAAATCATGCAATTGGTCGGCAATCAGCTTTTCGTCGGTAAAACTGTATTTGGGGTCAATCCAATCTGGGTTTTGGCTCTTGTCTTCTGCAGACAGGGCCTTCCATAATTGAGTTGCTTTTTTATGGCCGGTTTGTATAATGTCCAGCGTAAACTGTACATCCTTTATCCATACCTGGGTACCTGGCTCAACATACTCTAAAAGTGATATGTTGTTTTCGGTCAAAAACTTCGATTGTACATTAGGTACTATCGTGATGTTTTTAACCTTATCTACTGATAGCTGGCTCTCTATCTCAAAGGTGCGGATAGACTCGATAACGTCACCAAAAAACTCTACACGATAAGGCAGATCATGTGAGAAAGAAAAAATATCAACTATACCGCCCCTAACCGAAAACTGCCCGGGCTCATACACAAAATCAACGCGCTCAAAATCATACTCAACCAAAAACTCATTGATGAAGTCGATATTCAGCTTATTATTCACGCCAATTTCAAGCGTGTTTTTTTCTAATGACGAACGGTCAATAACCTTTTCGGCCAATGCTTCCGGGTAGGTAACTATAAGCTGGCCATAATCGGTACTATGATTAAGTTCGTTAAGTACCTCGGCACGGGCAAGTACGTTAGCGCTATCGGGCTGTGTAAATTCAAATGCTTTACGGTATGATGATGGGAAAAGCAAAGTGTCTTTCCCGGTAAGGTTTTCCAGGTCGGCCTGGAAATAGGCAGCCTCTTCGCGCTCGGGTAATACAAACACCATGTGCTTGTGCTGTAAAAAATACAATGCCGCGGCCATAGCAGCATCGCCCGATCCTACCAATCCCCTTAATTGTACCCTTGGGCTTTTGCCCCCGTTAAGTGCCTGAGCGAGTGCTTTTACACGCTCGTCGGCTTTATAACGGTCTAATATGTCGCGTATATTCAAATCAATGCAAATATAATAAAGCGGAGGTTGCAAAAAGCCCGCCGTCAATTAATCACTAATTTATAGCAAACAATTTGGGCTAATGTTTACTTTTTAATGATAATTATCACTCAACCTAAAAACAACAACAACTAATATGAAAAACTCAGTAATATTTGGATTAATAATAGGCGTGCTTAGCATTATATGGCTTTTTATAATGCGCGGAATGGGCTACAATTTAAGCGATAGCACATCGGCCCCTATTGAATATGTCTCGGCGCTTATTCCACTAATAGGTTTGTTTTTTGGCATAAAAAACTTTCGGGATGGGGAGCTTAACGGAAAGATGGGATTCTTAGAAGGTCTTATCCAAGGTTTTAAAATACTGTTATTAGGCGGTGCCATTGCCGTGTTTGGCGGCATTGTGTTTATAAACCTTAACAACAGCGGTAATGACGCCAGCTTCGAAGCTTTTAGCGGCCGTATTTTTGGGGCACTGCTTGTTGGCGTTATCGAGACCTTTGCAGTAACTTTACTGCTGGCAACAAAGGCAAACAAAGTTGATTAAACGTTATTTTTTCAAATACTTCGAAATAACAATATGGATAGTGGCCCTGTGCTGCCTGGCGTTTACCAACCCGGCGGAACAGGGCCATTATAGCTTATGCCCATTTAACCGCTTTGGTTTTAGCTGGTGCCCCGGTTGCGGCCTGGGCCATTCTATAGCATACCTCTTTCGTGGCGACTTTGCCAACTCCTTTAAAGCACATTGGTTGGGCATGCCGGTGGTAGCAGTGCTGCTGTTCCGTATTTATACACTGATCAGGTTCAATAACCGCTTAGCCGACCCGTTTTCAAATCGGTAAAAAATGTAGTTCCTTATTCGCCGTTTATTTTACCCCGCTTACCGACACTTTTTTTATAACCGCCAATATTGCGTTGGCACCTCACCGTTATGGGTGTAGTTTTACATCATCAATCACACTAAAACAATAAAAAGATGAACACTTACAATCCATACATGTCATTGCCGGGCATAACAAATGAAGAGTTGGCATTTTTAAGGCAGGCAACTACCGATTTGTCTGATGGTCAAAAACAAAGTTTTTTTATGGCTTACTCCGGCAAGCGTAAAAGCGCACAGGATGTATTGATATTTACTTTACTTGGTTTTGTATTTGTTGCGGGCATACAGCGCTTTATTTTGGGACAAACATCCATGGGGGTATTGTACTTGTTAACTGCCGGTTTTTGTGGTATCGGTACCATTGTCGATTTAGTAAACCACCAGCAACTGGCTAACGAGTACAATCAGAAAATGGCTTACGAAAGCTTCCAGATTGCCAAAATGAACTACTAAAAACATCAACACATAATCATAACCCTAAATTTTAAAACGATGAAAACTTTTCAAAAATCAGCAACAAATAAATTGGTATCAGCATTTGATAAACAACTGATGGCCATCTTAAAAAGCGACCTTAAAAGCCGCAAGGCCAAAAGCGCACGATAAAAATTATCCAAAGGGTAGTTTACAAAGATCAAATCAAAAGTGTAAGCATCGGTATAGGACGGCGGTTGGCCGGCCAGACAGTCCGAAGAAAATATTACATGGTTGTTTTGGTCTTTCTTGCGTTTTTAAATATTTAGGCCCGTAAATGGCCATAAATACTTTTAATGTTGGCTAATTTAGTGCACTATGAAACTTTCGCTTTTAACCGCCTACCTGGAAAGCATTGCACCACCCGCATACCAGGAGGATTATGATAACTCCGGATTGATAGTTGGCCACCCCGACATGGAAGTAAACCAGGCCCTCATTTCGTTAGATTGTACAGAGGCCGTGGTAGATGAAGCCATTGCCACCGGTTGCCAGGTGATTGTATCGCATCACCCTATTGTTTTTAAAGGGCTTAAGCGTTTTAATGGCAAAACCTATGTAGAACGTGTTGTACAAAAGGCCATTAAAAATGATATTGCCATTTACGCCATACATACCAACCTTGATAGTGTGATGACGGGTGTAAACGCTCGCATTTGCGAAACGCTTGGTATAGCTAACTTCCGCATATTGGCTCCAAAACAGGGGCTGCTTAAAAAGCTGGTTACTTATGTGCCTACAGAGCAGGCCGAGCAGGTGCGTAAGGCGCTATTCCATGCAGGCGGTGGTAGCATTGGCGACTATAGCGAATGCAGTTTTAACGCCGAAGGCACAGGTACTTTTAAAGCAGGCGAAAACAGCGACCCATATGTTGGCGAGCCAGGAATTCGCCATCATGAACCCGAGGTGCGAATTGAAACGGTATATCCGGCGAATATTGAAAGCAAAATTATAATGGCGCTTGTACTGGCGCACCCGTATGAGGAAGTGGCTTACGACTTGTATAACTTAACCAACCAGCACCAGCAGGTAGGCAGCGGTATGATAGGTGAACTGGAAGCACCAATGGATGAAGCCGACTTTTTGGCGGAGGTAAAACATAAAATGCACGCCGAGGTAATAAGGCATACGGCTTTTACCGGTAAACAGGTACGCAAGGTTGCAGTATGCGGTGGCTCGGGCGGGTTTTTATTAAAGCAGGCAATTGCTGCAGGTGCCGACGTTTTTATAACGGCCGACTACAAGTATCACGAATTTTTTGATGCTGAAGGAAAGATAGTGATTGCCGACATTGGACATTTTGAAAGTGAGCAATTTACGCAGCAATTATTGTATGAATTTATTCAAAATAAATTTGTTAACTTTGCCATCCGTTTAACAAAAGTGAATACAAACCCCGTCAAATATTTTATTTAATGGAACAAACCATAGAACAAAAGCTTAAAGCTTTATACGACCTGCAAACAGTTCATACCAAAATTGACAGAATACGCCAGGTAAGGGGAGAACTGCCTATGGAAGTTGCTGACCTTGAGGACGATGTTGCCGGACTTGAAACCCGCATTCAGAAAATAAAAAATGAGCTTGATGATTTAGAGGACGAAATTGTAACCCGCAAAAATCTGATCAAAGAATCGCAGGCAAACATAAAGAAATACGAAACTCAGCTTAACGAAGTAAAAAACAACCGTGAGTATGATGCAATTTCAAAAGAAATTGAGATACAAGGCTTGGATATACAGGTAAGCGAGAAAAAAATCCGTGAGTTTGGTTTTGAGATCGCATCAAAAACAACTATCTACGAAAAGGCTTTGGCTGACCTTGAAGCACGCCGTGCCGATCTTGACGCTAAAAAAGAAGAGTTAGGTACTATTACTGCCGAGACTGAAAAAGACGAAACCGAACTTACTGCACAAGCAGAAAAAGCACAGGCAAACATTGAAGAGCGTTTGTTGATTGCTTACAGCCGCTTGCGTAAAAATGCTAAAAATGGTTTAGCGGTTGTAACTATTCAGCGTGATTCATGCTCTGGTTGCTTTAACCAAATCCCGCCTCAGCGCCAGTCAGATATCCGTCAGCGCAAAAAGATCATTGTTTGCGAGCACTGCGGCCGTATCCTGGTTGACGAGCAAATGGCTCTTGAAGAAGAGAACGCATAAGCAACCAACCCAATAAACTTATATTGAACCGGCACCTAATGGGTGCCGTTTTTTTTTGTGCGTGGGTATCGCGTTGTGGCCTTAGCAAAGCGATGACATAATAATTCCTGTCATTCTGAGCAATAGCGAAGAATCTAGGTCGGCTATTAGATGCTTCACTATTTTCAGCATGACAAAAGCTTTGTCACAAAGCTCTCAAAACAAAGCAATCTGCTTGCCGCCTTTTGGGGTAAATTGTGTGAGGTCGTAAGGTGGCATTTCGCGGCCATCCAGGTGGCGTACGCAGGCCATGCGGTACATTTGGTGTATAGAGTTTGCAATATGGCCGTCGCCGCTCATGCGGCGGCCGAATTCGCTATCATTAAGGTTGCCACCGTGGCATGATTTAATCATGTTAAGCACCTTTTCGGCCCGGTTAGGGAATGCTTTGTAAATCCAATCAGTGAAGATTTCGGCAATGGCGCCGTTCAGTCGCACCATTGTAAATCCGGCTGCGAGTGCGCCCCGGTCTGCAGCCGCTTTAATAATATTGGGCACTTCCCCACTGTTAAGCCCCGGTATTATTGGTGCTGCCATTACCCTTACAGGGATCCCTTTTTCTGACAGTTTTTGTATAACGGCAAGGCGGCCCGTCGCAGTTACTGTTCTCGGCTCCAGCTTTTGGCGCAGTTGCTCATCAAGCGTGGTTACAGACACATTTACATGCACCAGGTTAAGTTTGGCCATCTCGCTCAATATATCAAGATCGCGAAGGATAACGTTGTTTTTGGTAATGATACTTACCGGGTGGCGGTATTGTAAAAACAGCTTTAGCATCGCCCTGGTTATCTCCAGCTTCCGCTCCAGCGGCTGGTAACAATCCGTATTACCCGATAGCATAATTGGGGTAGGGCGGTAGCCCTTTTTGTTAAAATACTTTTCTAATAGCTCCGGGGCATTGCGCTTTACAATAATCTTTCGTTCAAAATCTAACCCTGCGCTAAAGCCAAAGTATTCGTGGCTGTTACGTGCATAGCAGTATATGCAGCCATGTTCGCAACCCTGGTAAGGGTTGATGGAGTGCATGTGGCTAAGATCGGGGCTATTGCTTAAGCTAACAATGTTTTTAGACGTCTCTTCAAAAATCTGGGTGCAGGTATTTTCAAGCAGTTCTTCATCAAGCCCCTCAATGTGTTCCTTAACGTATTTGTCTTTCAGGAAACGGTTTTGCGTGTTTACCTGTGCCCCGCGGCCTTTAAAATATTCGGGATTTTCTGCATGCGCCATACAACGCAAAGTTGCTAAATAAATTAGCAATTAGCAAGGCGATAAAAAATGGCTCAATAAAAAAAGCGCTTAATGTTAAGCACCTATAGTGTTGTATTATTATCCTTCCAGGTAAACATCAAGTAGCCCCTCGGGCAGGTCAATATATATTTCGCCGCCTTCAACATCAATTCCTTTAATGATTTCAACATTTAGCGGAAATAATACTTCTTTTCCGTTAAACTGCACCTGCGCAATCAGTTGTTGCGGATACTCCAATACATCCATTATCTCGCCCAATTCGCCATGGGTTTCATCAACAGCAATAAAGCCTTTAACATCCTTAAGGGTAAATTCCTCTTTTTTCTTCTTAGGCTTTAGCTTATTTGGCAGATAGATATCTTTTTTTGCCAGCATCGATGCTTTCTCTATCGAGTCTACATCTTCTAAAAAAAGATACGCCTGGTTTTTTTGCAGATATTTGATAGAGCTTACAAAGTAGGGCACAAGCTTACCCACAATATCTATAAACAGGGAGTTGAACTTTACTTTCTCAATATCTTCAAAGTCGATATAAAGTTGCAGCTCGCCTTTTAAGCCCTTGGTTTTAAGTACACTTCCTATCCTGAAACAATCTTCGGTTTTCATATATCAACAGGGTTAAATAACAATGGCGAAGAACGTTTGTCCTTCGCCATGTTTTCAGAGTTTTGGCAGATAAACACCTGCCTGTTACTCTTTAATAAATTACTCAGCGCTTTCTGCTTCAGTTTCGGCAGCTGCATCATCTGCAGAGGCTTCTTCTGTTTCCTCGGCAGGAGGAGTGTTTTTAGCAGCAATAGCAGCAGCTTTATCTTCTTTCTTTTTAGCTTCAGCAATTAAAGCAGCTTTACGTGCTTCGTCTTTAGCAGATACAAGGGTTGATTTTTTGCCGGCAATTTTACCGTCTTTTTGATCTAACCAGGTAGCAAATTTTTCATCTGCCTGCTCTTGTGTTAACGCACCTTTGGTAACACCACCTTGTAAGTGTTTTTTGTATAATACACCTTTGTAAGATAGTATTGCACGGCAGGTATCAGTTGGCTGTGCGCCATTGTTTACCCATTCAAAAGTTTTATCGAAGTTGATGTCGATAGTTGCAGGGTTAGTGTTTGGGTTGTATGAACCAATACGCTCAATAAACCTACCGTCACGTGGTGCACGTGCATCTGCCACTACGATGTAGTAAAAAGGTTTGCCTTTTTTACCGTGTCTTTGCAATCTGATTTTAGTTGCCATTTTTAAAGTTTTATGTATTCAACATTACCCCCGGAGTTCTTTCTGCGGGGATGCAAAGGTAAACATTTTTTATAATAATTTAAAAGCCTTGCAATTAATTACTTAAACAATGGCTTTGCAGCTGTTTAATAGGGCTTTACAAATAGACAATATTGGAATTGCTTGAAGTTATAGAGGGGCCGTAATATGCTTGATAAAGGATGAAAAAATAAATTCAACAATTTTTGTAACAAGTAAATTACAGCATTATCATAATGTCGCTATATAGCCAAGGTCTCATAAAGCTATAAGTTTTTGTGAGGAGCCCGCACCTTAAGGGCCCCGGTAAACTAATCATTAAAACAATGTCTGATTCTATTCCAATTCTCCAATTCTGGTGGGTATTGCCACTGGTTGCTGCCCTTGTTATGTACAAATTTGTGCTGCAGGTATTTTTTGGTATGATCATCGTTCCGGATGATCGTATTGGTTTGGTTGTTAAAAAATTTACGCTTTACGGCGATAAGCGCCTGCCCGACGGGCGCATTATTGCTACGAAAGGCGAGGCCGGTATGCAGGCCAAGCCGCTTGCGCCTGGTCTTTACTGGCGCCTGTGGCCATGGCAATACACTATTACCATGCAGGCCTTTACTATTGTTGAGCAGGATAAGCTGGGGCTTATAAAAGCCAAAGATGGCGCACCTATGGATACCGGTCGCGTACTTGGCCGCCCCGTTCCGTGCGATAAATTCCAGGATGCTGAAGCTTTCCTAGACAATAAGGGGCAGAAAGGCCCGCAGGCAGCATTCCTTACGCCTGGTAACTATCGTATAAATACCTTTTTGTTTGAAGTGGTGATGGTACCTATCACGCGTATACAAGAAAACAAGGTAGGTATTGTAACCACACTTGATGGCGAACCGCTCGATAAAGGCGAAATTGCCGGCGGCTCGGTTAGCGGGCACCGTAATTACCAAGATCCGATGGCCTTTATACAATCGGGCGGTAAAAAGGGCCTGCAGGAAGATGTGATACTTGCCGGTACCTATTACCTTAACCCTTGGTTTGCCATTGTGGAACAGGTAGAAATGGTGCATATCCACATCGGTTTTGTGGGCGTGGTAAACTCCTTTGTTGGCCCCGAAGGCAGCGATACCAGCGGCGTGGGTTTTACCCATGGTAATATTGTAGCCAAGCTTGAAAAAGGTGTATGGGATGAGCCGCTCGATCCGGGTAAGCATCCTATAAATATTTATACCCACGCGGTTGAGATTGTGCCCACTACCAACATTGTGCTCAACTGGGCCAACAGCCGCACCGAATCGCACGAGTTGGATAAAAACCTGAGCACTATCAGCGTACGCTCATCAGATGGTTTTACGTTTAACCTCGACGTTTCGCAGATCATCCACATACCGCGCAACGAAGCGCCCAAGGTTATTGCAAGGTTTGGCCACATGAAAAACCTGGTGTCGCAGGTGCTCGAGCCTACAATTGCTAACTACTTCCGTAACTCGGCACAAAAAAGTGGGGTGATAGAGTTTTTAACCAATCGTTCGCAAAGGCAGGAAGATGCCCGGATGCAAATAAGTAAAGTATTAGCCGATTACAACGTGGAAGGTGTAGATACGCTTATTGGCGACATTGTGCCGCCCGAAGCCTTGATGAAAACACTAACCGACCGTAAGATAGCCGAGCAGGAACGGGTTACCTACGAGATACAGAAAAGCGCCCAGATTGAGCGTAAAGAGTTTGAAAGCGCTAAAGCCGGTGCAGATATGCAGCCCGAGGTAGTAAAATCAACCAGGCAGGTAGAGATCAACACCCAAATGGCTGCCTCAAAAGTTGCTGCTGCGAGAGGTGACGCCGAATCGCGCGTGATTAACGCCAAGGCCGATGCAGAGAACCGTACCATAACAGCCCGTGCCGATGCCGAAGCAAAAACTATCAACGCCAAAGCTGATGCCGCCGCTACGGAAATTAACGGTAACGCTGATGCGGGTAAGATAAAAGCAATAGGCCTGGCCGAAGCTGAAGTTACCAAGCAAAAAACTGAAGCCATGGGTACCGAGCAGTATGCCATTGTGCGTGTAGCCGAAGCGCTGGCCAGCAACGGGATTAAATTAGTGCCCGAAATTTTAGTTAACGGTAAAGATGGGGGACAGGGCGGTATGATAGATGCCCTTATTGGTAATGAAATGCTTAAAAAGCTGCAACGCGAAGGCGAAGCCAAAGCAGATGTATTGCCAAGAGATTGATTTGCCTGTGCCAGCCAGGTTTTATAGGCGTGATTGAGATAAATGCCTGCCTGGCGGGTGCATGTTAAACAAAACGAGCCGCTAATCAGCGGCTCGTTTTGTTATATGTATCCTGTTATTAAATTGAAAGTATCTCTACGATCTTTAAAAAGTTAGGGTTGATTTCAACGTTGTGTTTTATGGCATGCTCAAAAGGGGTGTATGACAGTTCGTTATGAATAATGCCTATCATTTCGTTACGGTGGCCATTGCGTAAAGCTTCTACAGCCGCAACGCCTATACGGCTTGCCAGCACACGATCCATACATGACGGGCGACCGCCACGCTGAATATGCCCCAGGATTGATACGCGTGTATCGTAATGCGGGAAGCGCTCTTTTATATGGCGGCCAATTTCAAAAGCACCACCTGCATTATCGCCTTCGGCAACTAACACAATTTTTGATGATTTGTCTTTGCGGCCATGCTCCAGGCGGTTGCAAAGCGCATTCAAATCGGTTTCTGTTTCCGGGATTACAATAGCCTCTGCGCCTGATGCAATACCGGTACGCAGGGCAATAAGCCCAGAGTCGCGGCCCATTACTTCAACTATAAATACACGGTCATGCGATTCGGCAGTGTCACGTATTTTATCTACCGCATCAATAACGGTATTAATGGCAGTATCGTAACCAATTGTAAAGTCGGTTCCAATAAGGTCGTTGTCAATTGTACCCGGTAAGCCTACAATAGGTATATCATATTCGGCACCAAAAGCACGTGCACCTGTAAACGTACCATCGCCGCCAATAGCAACAAGGGCATCAATACCATGTTTTTGTAATTGCTCGTAAGCTATTTTACGACCTTCGGGCGTACGGAACTGCTCGCTGCGTGCGGTTTTTAATATGGTACCACCGCGCTGAATAATATTAGCAACAGATTTACCATCCATCGGGAAGATCTCGCCATTGATCATACCCTCGTAACCACGGCGAATACCGGTTACCTGCAGGTTATAATATGTAGCTGTACGTACAACTGCCCTGATGGCGGCATTCATGCCGGGTGCATCGCCTCCGGATGTGAAAAGTCCTATGTTATTGATCTGCGTCATTTTATATAAAGGGCGCTATCGCACTGTAAAAATTAATATTAGCGTTTGTGTATATACAAACCGAAGGTTAAAACGCAGGTATACTAAGCGTATTTTTAACTCGCCGCGAATTTACATTAAATTTTCGCAACATCACACTGCTTTGCCAAACTAACCGTCCCGGCATATCGGGCTTTGTGTTATTTAGACGCTTTGAAGGCCGCTGTACCGCTATCAAGATATTTTACAAATTCTGCCGGGTTTTTAGTTGCACCCATAGGTTTAACAAGTGCCTTGCCTGTTTGGTCAACTATTACGTAAAATGGCTGGGCGTTTGAATTGTAATTTTTAATCTCGAAATCGAGATTTTTGCCGCCTATGGTTGTAATAGTTTTGCCGGTAACGGCAGATGTGTAATGTTCGTTTCGCGGCAGCTCGGTTTTATCATCAATAACCATTTGTACCATTACAAAGTTATTGCTTAAGCGCTTAAATACATCCGGCAATGGCATTACATCCTGTTCCATTTCGCGACAGTTAACACAGTTCCAACCGGTAAAATCAAGTAGTATGGGTTTGTTAACCTGTTTAGATACCTCTACAGCCTGGTCAAAATCATACCATTCGTCAAGGCCCTTTACCTTTGGTAAACGCTTAAACAGCTCTTCATATTTTTTCTCTTTAACAGTAGCAGGTGAAGCTGCTGCATTCGATGATGGTGCTCCGGAAGACAGGTCGAAGTCCTGCGTACTTAATGGGGGCAATAAAGCACTGATAGATTTTAAAGGCGCGCCCCACAGGCCGGGTACCATATACATGGTAAATGCAATAACACCCATGGCAATAAAAGTGCGTGTTACCGAGAGGTGCTGCACATCGCTATCATGCGAGAATTTGATTTTGCCCAATAAATACAAACTGGCCAATACGCCTATGGCAATCCATAAAGACAATACTACCTCGCGGTCTATCAGATTCCAGTGGTAGGCTAAATCTACGTTCGATAAAAACTTTAATGCAAATGCTATCTCAATAAAACCAAGCACAACCTTTACGCTATTTAACCAACCGCCCGACTTTGGAAGGCTCTTAAGGGCTGATGGAAACATTGCAAAAAGTGTAAATGGCAAAGCAATAGCCAATGAGAAACCAAACATCAGTATAGCAGGCGCAAGTCGCTCACCTTTTATAAAGGCATTAGCCAATACCCCGCCAATAGCCGGGCCGGTACATGAAAAGGAAACAACCACCAAGGTTGCCGCCATGAAGAATATACCTGCAACACCGCCTTTGTCAGAGTTCTCATCAAGCTTGTTGGCAAATGAGCTGGGCAGAGTGATTTCAAACGCACCTAAGAACGATGCACCAAATACAATCAGCATTAAAAAGAAAGCAAAGTTAAAAATGCCATTCGTAGCCAGGCCATTTAATGCCGCCGGTCCAAACAAGATGGTAATGAGCAACCCGAATACAACATAAATAAATATGATTGACAGCCCATACAAGCACGACTGCCATATGGCTTTCGCACGAGTACCCCCCTTTTTAGTAAAAAAGCTTACCGTTAGCGGTAGCATTGGGTAAACGCACGGAAGTAAAAAAGCCGCAAAGCCGCCTACAAAGCCAATTATAAATAGCTGCCACAAACTTGTTGGGGTCGACTCGGCAGCATTGGCTTGTACAGCAGGCT
Source organism: Mucilaginibacter pallidiroseus (assembly GCF_007846085.1). GTDB lineage: Bacteria > Bacteroidota > Bacteroidia > Sphingobacteriales > Sphingobacteriaceae > Mucilaginibacter > Mucilaginibacter pallidiroseus. The sequence continues at coordinate 277,132 of NZ_VOEJ01000003.1, read as the reverse complement.
TAATTGCCGTAGCCGAGTCTTTTTTAACCGTGGCGACAGAATCGGTAGCTTTCTTTTCTGCTACTTTATCAGCAGTGCTCGGGATGTCAGTAAACTCAACGTCTCCAGTAGACACGGTTGTATCTGCCTGCGTTTGTGTTGCCCTTGCATTAACTGGATAAATAAGCGCAAGTGACAACAGTGTGAGCAAAGAAAAGATAGCGTTGCGAAAAAATCGCTTTTGAGCTAAGGCCATTATATAATGTATGTAATTTTTAATCTGGTAGAACGGAGCAACGCTCCTGCATCAATTCAAAGGAGCTATGAAAAAGGCCGGGAAGCCGGCCTTAACATGTTATAATTTAACCGGGATGGAAAACTCCACCTCATCTGGCGGCAAGCATTTCGAATCGTTGCAGGTCATAAATTCCAGTTTGCCTTTAACAGTAGCGTTTTTGCCTTTAAGCTTTATTTTTTGCTGAAAAACAACTGAATTTTCAAAGAAGCCAACATTCATGCTGAAAACTTTTTCGTAACGGGTTATCGGTTTTGGCTCAATAGTTTTACCAACAAGCGCAAACTCTTTCGATGGGGCAAAAGTAAAGCTGGTTTTTACAGGGCCGCCTTCTGCCACATTCTGTGAATAGATATGCCAGCCATTATCAATGTTGGCCTTAATCAATACAACAGCTTCGGTTGCACTTACTTTTTTAAAGGCGTACTGCCATTTAACGTGCGACTCGATTTGCGCCTGTGCACTAAAAGTTATAATTAATGCGGTTATAACTAATATCAACTTTTTCATAAATTATTGGTTAGATACTGAATCTCTTTTAAATTGTAAGTACCGGTCACATTGCCTCTCTCAACTTCAAGCAAGCCGGCATCGGTTACCCCGATTATGGTGCCCGAAAAAACTTCATTGTTCGACACGAAATTATGCGTTTCGTTTAATAAGTAAAGTTTTTGTTTATAGGCTGCTCTAATCAAGTTTGTTTCGCCGGCCTTCAACTTTAGGTACCAGGTTTCCACGTGTCGGCAAATATCAAACAATATATTTTTTAAATCATAATCCCTTTGTAATATCTGCTTTACGGAAGTGGCCCTGGATGCATTATCGCCAAAGTGTTCCTGGTTAATGTTAACGCCTATACCTATCACCGAGCTTTTGATATTGCTGCCCTGTAAGCTGTTTTCAATGAGCATGCCGCTCAGTTTTTTATTTTCGTAATAGATATCATTCGGCCATTTTATAAAAAGGTTGTCACGCAAAAGGGGGGCAAGTGCGTCATATACGCCCAGGCTTATAACGCGGGTAAGATCAAACTGGGCAGTTGCTGCTAAAAAGTTTGGGTACAGCAGCATACTAAATGTTAAATTTTTACCGGGTTCGGCATGCCATACGTTTTGATGCTGCCCGCGACCGGCAAATTGGTCTTCTGCCATAATGACTGTTCCTTCGGGTACTGGCTTGGAATTTGACAGAAGATTTTTGAGGAATGTATTTGTTGAGTCAACTTGTTTAAGTGACACGAAATTTTGTCCAACAAATAATCCTGAAAATATGTTATTTTGCAACGTATAATAATTTTAAACCCAAAATCGTTCAAAACTAATTCTTTTTGATGGTAAAAAGCAAAGTGTTAAATGAGTCCGCCTACATCTCTGAACTGGCTATACATGGTATGCAGGAGAAAAAGGGGAATGATCTGGTAAGGCTTGATCTGCGCGGTGTTAATAGTTCGGTAGCAGATTACTTTGTGATATGCCATGCCGACTCTGCCACGCAAGTAAAAGCAATTGCTAATAGTGTTGAAGATGAAATTTACAAAGCCATGCAGGCCGAGCCATGGCGTAAAGAAGGGCTTGAGCATGGCGAGTGGATACTGCTGGATTATGTAGATGTTGTGATCCATATTTTCAGGACGGATAAACGTGAGTTTTACGGTGTTGAAGACCTATGGGGCGATGCTGAGATAAAGAGCTATAAAAGTGCTTAAGTAAGCTTGATGTTTAAATCCCTGCCCTAATTATTTACAGATTATGTTGAGCTTATAAAATGGAAAAAGATAAAAAGCCCGAAAAACCTTTCAGAAAGGTTCCGAATAAAAAAATTACACCTAAACCACCCAAATTTAACCTGATGTGGTTGTACGCCATTGCCATTATTGGCCTTTTGGTAGTACCAACCCTTATGGGAAATGGCAATGGTAAGCAAATAGACTTTCAGCGTTTTAGCAACCAAATGTTGCGTACCCGGGATGTTGACCACATTGTGGCCTACAAAAACGGCGATTTGGTTACTGCCGAAGTTTATATTAAGAAAGATAGCCTTATTAAATCACAATATGCTGATGCCAACAAAAATCAGCGTGGTTTGGGCATGTCTGCAAATGAGCCGCAATACAACTTTACCGATGCCAGCTACGAAAGCCTAAAGCAATCTATAGCAGCGGTTGAGAAAGATATACCGGATGGACAAAAAACACCTATCGAGTATCAGCAAGGTAAAGAAAACCTTTTGAGTAACTGGCTGGTGCAATGCATTATTATGGCAGTGTTGCTGGTTGGTGTTTGGTTGTTTATTATGCGCCGCATGAGTGGCGGTGCTGGCGGCGGCCCCGGTGGCCAAATATTCAACATCGGTAAATCAAAGGCTACACTGTTTGATAAAGAAGCACAGGTTACCGTTACCTTTAATGATGTTGCCGGTTTGGAGGAAGCCAAGCAGGAAGTAATGGAAATTGTAGATTTCCTTAAAAACCCTAAAAAGTACACCAACCTGGGTGGTAAAATTCCTAAAGGAGCTCTACTTGTGGGTAGCCCGGGTACAGGTAAAACGTTGTTGGCCAAAGCCGTTGCAGGCGAGGCGCAGGTGCCATTCTTCTCACTTTCAGGTTCTGACTTTGTGGAGATGTTTGTTGGGGTGGGTGCATCACGTGTGCGTGATTTGTTCCGCCAGGCAAAAGATAAAGCGCCTTGTATCATATTTATAGATGAGATTGATGCTATTGGCCGTGCCCGTGGCAAAAATAACATGATGGGTGGTAACGATGAGCGAGAAAACACCCTTAACCAGTTATTGGTAGAGATGGATGGTTTCGGTACCGACTCAGGTATCATTATCCTCGCTGCAACTAACCGTCCTGATGTATTGGACAGCGCATTGATGCGCCCGGGACGTTTCGACAGGCAGGTATCTATTGATAAACCGGATTTGATTGGCCGCGAACAAATCTTTAAAGTGCACTTGAAGCCTATTAAATTGGCTGAAGGCGTCGATCCTAAAAAATTATCTGCTCAAACACCAGGCTTTGCCGGTGCAGAGATTGCCAACGTGTGTAACGAGGCTGCTTTGATTGCTGCACGCCAAAATAAAGAGGCTGTTGATATGAAAGATTTCCAGGACGCGATTGACCGCGTTATTGGTGGTCTTGAAAAGAAAAATACTTTAATTTCTCCTGAAGAGAAACGCGTGGTTGCATACCATGAGGCCGGACATGCTATTGCAGGCTGGTTCCTGGAGCATACCGATCCATTGGTTAAAGTATCAATTGTTCCGCGTGGTGTTGCTGCATTAGGTTATGCACAATATCTGCCAAATGAGAAATTCCTGGTAGCTAAAGAAGAGTTGATTGATGACATGACACTTTCAATGGGTGGCCGTGTTGCTGAGGATATCGTTTTCGGCAAGATTACTACCGGTGCCTTAAGTGATTTGGAACGTATTACCCGACTTGCATACGGCATGGTTAAAATATACGGTATGAACAGCAAGGTTGGTAACCTGTCGTTTTACGACCCACAGGGCGACAGCCAGTTTGTTAAGCCATACTCTGATGCCACTGCCGAGCTGATTGATGCCGAAGTACGTAACCTTATCGACTCTGTTTACCAGCGAACCAAAGACCTGTTGAACAAACACCGGGAAGGTTTAGAGAACGTAGCAGCAAAATTGCTTGAGAAAGAAGTTTTGTTCCAGTCGGATCTGGAAGAGATATTGGGTAAGAGGCCTTTCGAACACCGTACAGCGTATGATAAGTTTGTAAACGGCGAGCCCAGCCTGATTCCTGATAACAATGCGATACCAGACAATGTTATTAACCCTGAGCTATCAAGAATAGATGGGGTTAGCGAGTCATCGTCAGAAAAATAATTGCGTATAAATAGTTAAAAGTCGCAAGTCTTGAATCCTTTTAAGGAGCAGGACTCGCGGCTTTTTACTTTTTACTTTTTACTTTTGCCGTTACATGAGGGATATTACAACATCAAAAGAAAAGCTACTTAAGAAAGTGCGCAAGGCACTTTTGGAGAAACGTGATAACCCTTATCCAAACCTGGAAGAGCAACCGCTTTACCCGCCAAACGATGAAATGCTGGAAGTGGTTTTTGCCGAGCAATTTACAGCTGTTAACGGGCAGTTTGTATTTTGCGAAGATGAGGTTAACTTTATTGAAAACCTGCTGGAACTTGCCGAAGACAGGAAGTGGCACAAAATATATTGTTGGGAGCCCGCCCTGCAAAATCTCCTTAACACTTACGAGTATCCATATTTTGAAACTGATAAGGACTTTGAACTGGCCGATGTTGGCTTTACACTCTGCGAAGCGCTTATAGCCCGCAATGGTACCGTACTTTTATCAAACGGAAACGCCGCAGGTCGCCGGTTAAGTATATATCCGCCAGTGCATATTGTGTTGGCATATACCTCGCAAATGGTGCTTGATATAAAAGACGGGCTCAAATTATTAAAGCAAAAATACGGCAATCAATTGCCGTCGATGATTACACATGTAACCGGCCCCAGTCGCACAGCCGATATTGAGAAGACTCTTGTATTAGGCGCCCATGGCCCTAAAGAGCTTTTCGTTTTTCTATTAGATGGCTAATTTAAGTTAGTGGTTGTTAGGTATTAGTTACGAGTTTTCATCATATCGGGGAATAGGTGTCAAATTACAGGTAACGCTACGCCCTAGCAGCCAATAACAGCTTACAAATAACCAATCACTAAATTACTACCTTTGCCACATGCGTTTTGATATTATAACCGTATTGCCGGGTTTGCTGGAGAGCCCTTTTGCACACTCTATTTTGCAGCGCGCGCAAAAGAAAGGCATTGCCGAAATAATAGTACACAATCTGCGTGATTACGCCACTGGTAAACAGAAAAGCGTTGACGATTATCCTTATGGCGGCGGAAGCGGCATGGTAATGACGATACAACCCTTTGCAGCTTGTATAGATCATCTTAAAAGCGAGCGCGATTACGACGATATCATATTTATGTCGCCGGATGGAGAAACACTTAACCAGAGCATTGCAAACCAGCTTTCAATAAAAGGCAACATCATCATTCTTTGTGGCCACTATAAAGGCATAGATCAGCGTATTCGCGATATCTACGTAACGCGTGAGCTTTCAATAGGCGATTATGTACTATCGGGCGGCGAGTTGCCGGCAGCGGTTTTGGTGGATGCGGTAGTGAGGTTGATTCCGGGTGTATTGTCTGACGAAACTTCGGCATTATCTGATTCTTTTCAGAATGATTTGCTTGATGCTCCGGTTTACACCAGACCGGCAGATTGGAACGGCCATAAAGTGCCTGACATTTTATTGAGCGGTAATACGCCTGCCGTAGAAAAGTGGCGTTTTGAGCAGGCTCAGGAGCGCACCAAGCAACGCCGGCCAGACTTGTTGGAGTAGTGCAGCTCAGCATTGTTAAGTTATTTTGGCCAAGATATATACATAACCAATTGTGTATAAAACACAAAATGTTGAAATTTTTTAAGCATTGTTTTTTAATTCAGAAAATATCCGTATTATTGCACTCCGATTTTTACGGGCTAAAAATCGCATTAAGAGCTTAAAATCATGGATTTAGTAAAATTTGTAGAAGAGCAATCAGTAGTTAAAAACTCATTTCCCGCTTTTAAAGCCGGCGATACTGTAAGCGTGCATTATAAAATTAGAGAAGGTAACAAAGAGCGTATCCAAGTTTACCAAGGTGTGGTTATTCAGCGTAACAGCGTTGGTAACAGCGAAACATTTACTGTTCGTAAAGTATCTAACGGTATTGGTGTTGAGCGTATTTTCCCTTACAACTCTCCAAACATCGACAAAATCGAAGTTAATAGCGTTGGTAAAGTACGTCGTGCTAAATTGTTCTACCTGCGTGCCCTTACCGGTAAAGCAGCTCGTATCAAATCGAAAAGAGTTTAATTACTACGCTGCCTGGGTGGCAGATAGCTATATAGTACTTAAAGCCTGCAGTTTTACTGCGGGCTTTTTTTGCTTGATGATACTTTGCTGTTGCTAATCATGTGAAGTATGCCGGTAAGTATAAAGGATATTTATGGCTCTTGCGTAACCCCTGTTGACACGAGCGCTTGGAAAGTGGTGCAGGTGAATAGTTATAACTTATAATCGCACTTTAGCCCTGTGAGGTGTTTGCTATATCAAAACATATCTCGTTAAGCTGACAATAATTGATGTGCTGCATTCTCGGTTATTAATGGCTATTTAATACACAGATGCAGTCACGATTAATAAAAAGCTATCGCTAAAAACACAAAAAGCCATGACAACGGTCATGGCTTTTTAAATATGGTAAGTTTAATTTACTTTTTACCTTTTGGTTTAAGAGGTGAATCAGGTTGTACAGAAGCGTCGGCGTTTGGCGCAACTTCATCTTCGGTGTGCTCAATAACAAGGGTTGGTTTGCCATGCTCGTCAGAAGGGTTGGCCAATATCTCCATTTCCTGCTCGCTAACTTCAATGTATTCTTCCTCGTCAACAAAGTTACCAACGGTAGGCAATTGGGCCAGTATAGTGCGGCCACCTTTAACAACCTGGTTAAGTTCTACGTTTATCTTAGATCCTAAGGGAAGGAATATATCTACCCTCGATCCAAATTTTATAAAGCCAAACTGCTGGCCCTGCTCAACGGCATCGCCTTCTTTTACATACCATACAATACGGCGGGCAAGTGCACCGGCTATCTGGCGGAAAAGCACCATTGTGCCCTCGCTGTTTTCGGTAACTATGGTAGTTCGCTCGTTTTCTGTTGATGATTTAGGGTGCCACGCAACAAGGTATTTGCCAGGGTGATATTTAAAGTATTTAACCACGCCGCTTATTGGGTTACGGTTTATGTGCACGTTAATGGGAGACATAAATACCGAAAGCTGAATACGTTTATCCTTTAAAAACTCGGTTTCTACAGTTTCTTCTATCACAACAACTTTACCGTCGGCAGGGCATAGTACGCTTGTTTCATTGGTATTAATGTGCAATACCGGACTGCGGAAAAACTGCAATACTATAAAAAACAGGAAGAATGACAATATGTATATAATCCACTTAACCACATGCGCATCAGGAAAATAAAACTGAATTAGCGCGTTCAGTACAAAAATAAATAGTACCGTAACGGCAATGGAGGTATATCCTTCTTTATGGATAGTCATAGTGAAATGTATTTATTACAAATTTAAGTATTTAAAATGAAGTACAGGTATGTATAAACAATAGGCGCAGCTAATAAAAGCCCGTCAAACCTGTCAAGCAGGCCACCATGTCCAGGAAGTATGCTTCCAGAATCTTTTATATTTATACTTCTCTTAAACATCGATTCAACCAAATCGCCTAATGTACCAAAGCTGCCAATAAGTACCGCTGTTATTACCCAGTGCTCCCACTTCAAGTCTTTATAATAAATGCTTAGAATATAGCCTGCAATTGCAGCTATTGCTATGCCGCCAAAAAAGCCTTCAACGGTTTTTTTTGGCGAGTGGCGTTCAAATAACTTTGTACGGCCAAAAGCCCTGCCGGTAAGGTAAGCGCCCGTATCGTTACTCCAAAGCATAACTAAAAAGCCGAGGGTTAGATGCGGTGTATAGGTGTTCCCAATAAACGCCAGCCCGAAAAAGAACAGGAACGGAGAAACAACAAATATTAATCCTAGGAAAGTATAAGCAATGTTGGTTAACGGAGCAACTGATATTTTGAATAATTCTGAAATGAAAATTAAACTTGTTGCCAGCGTAAGTATAAATATAAAGCTGTATTGAACAGGTTTTTCAACCTGCATTGCTATTAACCCGAAGCCAACAAACATCAAAAAACCGGTGAGCAAACCGGCAACGCGGTTTACTGCAATTCCGCTTTTTATGTTTAACCCGTAAAACTCATTTAGGCAAAGCAGGCTCAAAAGGAGATAGAAGATACCTAATACAATTGGCCCTAACAGCTGTGAGCCTATCATCACAATAATAAAAAAGAAGCCTGTTATGGCGCGTGTTTTCATAAACTAATTTGGTTCAGGATCATTAATTCAATTGCCTGGCTAAAATCTTCCTGGTGCACGTAAACTTCAATGTCGCCAAAGTTGTGATGGGACGATGATTGCCGGTTTAACAAAACGGCATCAATAGCATGCCCAGTAAGCATTTGCTTTACAATTTCGGATTGGTAAAAATTGGATGAGGTGAAAATTTTAACCCAGTTCTTCTCCATTAAAATCGTGGCTGTTTTTGCCCTGTGCTAAGTTTTTGTAAACCAGCAGCAAAATTATAATAATTATCAGGCTAAATATATAGCTGCCATAATTAAAAACATGCGTGCTATCGGGGCTGGTTTTTATCATTTTGTGCTGAAATAGGTATGTTACTACTACAGCTGTGCCATTGTTTAAAAAATGCCCCCAAACCGCCGGCCATACGCTGCCGCTCCAGGCAGCAAAGTATCCTAAAATTGCGCCTATTATCATCCTTGGCAAAAAGCCATAAAACTCCATGTGAAACGCGCTGAATAATATTGCGGTAATCCAAACGGCTGCATGCAGATTTTTGGTCATCTTCATCATCAGGGTTTGTACAACGCCCCTAAACATAAATTCCTCAACAATGGCGGTAAGCAAGCCAACAAGCACTAAGTTCTTAATCATGTCGGCAACGGTATCCATTTTAAGCAGCAGGTCCGTCACCTTGCGGGCCATAACTTCACTGCGTTTCATCCAGTCCTCAATGCCCTTCAAAAATTCGGGTAAAACCATTTTCTGGTTTATATTGCTTGATAGCTCAATCAGTGGCATAGAAATCATCATTATAAAAAAAGCAGCTACAAAAAGCACCCAGTTGATTTTTATGGTGGTTTTAAGATATTCTGCCGGTTGTTTAACAATGTAGCAGGCAAAAACTACAGGCGCTATGAAAATAGGGAGTGTGGTGCCTACTATTTGCAAAACGTAAAGAGCCCTTACTATACCCGGATTGTTAAGTGTACCGCGTAGTACATCTAATAAAACGTCAAGCCCTTGTGTGGCAAGCACTATGACAAAAGAGATAACCGTACCAAGCAATATGATGCCTATAGATATACAGATAAATACCAGGAATTGTAGCCCCGGAGTCATTTGATTTACAGGCCTTTTTACCATGTAGCTTAATTTTTGTAAATTTGCAACGAATATAACCCATGTCGGTACAAATAGGAAATATAGATTTAGGAGAGTTCCCGCTGTTGCTGGCACCGATGGAGGATGTGAGTGATCCGCCTTTCCGTTATGTGTGTAAGCAAAATGGCGCTGATATGATGTACACAGAGTTCATCTCATCAGAGGGATTGATACGCGATGCGGCGAAAAGCCGCCAAAAGCTCGATATATTTGAATACGAGCGACCAATAGGTATCCAGATTTTCGGGAGCGATATAGCGCATATGGCCGAAGCTACCGAGATAGCTACACTTGCTAAGCCAGACTTGATGGACATCAATTATGGTTGCCCTGTTAAGCAGGTGGCCTGTCGGGGTGCCGGTGCAAGCCTTTTGCAGGATATTGACCGCATGGTAGCTATGACAAAAGCCGTTGTAAATGCCACTCATTTGCCCGTAACGGTTAAAACCCGCTTAGGCTGGGATGATAACACCAAGAATGTTTACGAAGTAGCCGAACGCCTGCAGGATGTGGGTATAAAAGCACTTACCATACATGGGCGAACCCGTGCACAAATGTACAAAGGCGAAGCCGACTGGACATTGATTCGTGATATTAAAAAGAATCCACGAATCAACATCCCAATATTTGGTAATGGGGATATTGATTCGCCCGAGAAAGCTGCCAACTGGCGGCTGGAGTACGGCGTTGATGGCATGATGATAGGCCGAGCAGCCATTGGATACCCCTGGATTTTCAGGGAGATAAAACACTTTTTTGCAACCGGCCAGCATTTGGATAAGCCTACCATTGCGGAGCGTATTGAGGTTTGTAAAACCCACCTCGAAAAATCAATGGAGTGGAAGGGTCCTAGAACCGGTATTTTTGAAATGCGCCGCCATTACAGTAATTACTTTAAGGGTGTGCCCGATTTTAAAGAGTACAGGATGAGGCTGGTAACAGCAGGTACCTTAGAGGAAATATTGGGTATACTGCACGAAGTGGATAAAAAATATGCCTTTGAAATGGCTTAGTTTTTGTTCATATCGTATATATTTGACAGAAAGACAGATACAACCATCATGGCCACAACAATTACCGACGGCGTTAGGGTTTCAGTCGAAACAGTTTACCAACCCGAATATTCAAATCCCGGCAACGATCATTTTATGTTTGCCTACCGCGTAAGTATCGAGAATACCGGCAGCTATGCAGTACGCCTCATCAGCAGGCACTGGTACATATTTGACTCAAACGGCGCTAAGCGCGAAGTTGAGGGGGAGGGTGTTGTAGGCCAGCAACCTATTATTGAGCCAGGTTCATCGCACGAGTATGTGTCTGGCTGTAATTTAAAAACAGATATGGGCAGCATGAAAGGCGAATACCAAATGGAGCGCCTGATGGATGGTATGCTTTTCGATGTACAAATACCGGAGTTTTACCTGGTAGCGCCGTACCGGTATAATTAACAAGTCAAAATTTAAAAGTCAAAAAATTAAAAAGCCGCTGTGTGATAAACACAGCGGCTTTTTGTTGGTATGAACCAAATTATTTTATTTTGGTAATACCCATGTTCCAAAACATAAAAGCCCATTTATCGGCTTGTTCATTAATAATCTGGGCCGTTGATTTACCCGCACCATGGCCCGCATTGGTTTCAATACGGATTAAAATAGGGGCCTGTCCTTTTTGCATTTCCTGCAAGCGCGATGCAAACTTAAAAGAGTGCGCAGGTACTACCCGATCGTCATGATCGGCTGTAGTAACCATCGTCGCGGGATAATCGGCCGGTTTAATAGCATGATAAGGCGAGTATTTATATAGGTACTCAAACATTTCTTTTGAGTCTTCTGCCGTGCCATAATCTGATGCCCAGCCAGCGCCTGCGGTAAACTTATTGTAACGTAGCATATCCATAACGCCTACCGCCGGGAAGGCTACCTTGCATAGGTCCGGCCGTTGTGTAATGGTTGCGCCAACAAGCAAACCACCATTAGATCCGCCTGATATGGCCAGGTATTCTTTAGAAGTGTATTTATTATCAATAAGGTACTGCGCAGCAGCAATAAAATCATCAAACACGTTTTGCTTTTGCATTTTGGTGCCTGCCTTGTGCCATGTTTCGCCATATTCGCCGCCACCGCGCAGGTTAGCTACGGCATAAATGCCGCCCTGCTCCATCAACACAATATTTGAGGTGCTGAAAGCAGGGGTGAGGCTTACGCTGAAACCGCCATAGGCATATAGCATGGTTGGATTTTTACCGTTAAGAACAGTGCCTTTTTTATAGGTAATAATCAGCGGTATCTTTGTGCCGTCTTTAGATGGGTAAAACACCTGCTTCGATTCATAATTTGCCGGATCAAACTTAACCCCCGATTTTTTATACAGCGTTGATTTACCTGTTGCTATATCATATTTAAATATGGTGCTTGGGTAAACGTATGAGGTAAAAGTGTAATAGGTTTCTTTTTCGTTCTTCTTAGCACCAAAGCCACCGGCAGTACCTACCGACGGTAGCTGTATGTCATGCTCAAACTTGCCGCTCATATCGTACTGCTTTACAAGTGAAGTAGCATCCTTGAGATACTCGGCAAACAACTTACCGCCACCGGTGGCAATAGTTAAAACATTTTTAGTTTCAGGGATCAGGTCCTTCCAATTGGCCGACTTAGGGCTTGCCGCATCTACCGTAACCAGGCGATAGTTTGGAGCATTTAAATTAGTTAAGATGTATAACTTGCTGCCCACATTATCCACAATGTCATTATTGTTATCAAAGTTGTCTACAACGTTAATAATGGGGCTATCAGGCTGGGTCATATCTTTTATGTATAACTCGTTCCCTGTTGTTGAAACGGCCGCACTGATAATTAGATAATGCTCATCTTCTGTTAAACCGGCACCTATGTAACGGCGGGGTGTGGTTTCGCCGCCAAATATCATTTTATCGCTGGCTTGTGGTGTGCCTAACTTGTGATAATATAATTTATGGTACTGAGTAAGCCCTGCAAGTTCGCTACCCTCTTTGGGCTTATCGTAGCTGCTATAATAAAAGCCCTCGTTTTTGTACCATGCAATACCCGAAAATTTAATGTTCAGCATGGTTTCGCCAACAGTAGTTTTATCCGCGGTGTTCAGCACGATTACTTTGCGCCAGTCCGATCCGCCTTCCGAAATCTGGTAAGCGGCAAGGCTGCCATCTTTCGAAAAATTAATACCGGCTAAAGAAGTAGTGCCATCTTTAGAGAACTTGTTTGGATCAAGAAATATCTCCGGCGCGCCATCACCTATTTGCCGCCATAAAACCGACTGGCTTTGCAAGCCATCGTTTTTATAAAAGTAAGTGTATTTGCCCTCCTTAAACGGGGCGCTGTACTTTTCGTAGTTCCATAACGTTTCCAGACGCTTGCGGATATCCTCGCGATAAGGGATTTGGCCCAAATAGTTTTGGGTTACTTTATTTTCTTCAACCACCCAGGCTTTCGTATCGTCGGCTCGGTCATCTTCCTGCCAGCGGTAAGGGTCGGCTACGGTAGTTCCAAAGTAGGTGTCGGTTATATTGCCCTTTTTTGTTTGGGGGTAAGGTAGTGTCTTAATAGTCATTTGTGCTTGTGAGTGGGTAAAAATCGCCAGAGCAAGTGCCAGCGATGTAACTGTTTTTTTCATGCGATAACGTATGCTGGTAACATACATCGCTAATATAAGGGTATGGTGAAGAGATTAATATATGCGTGTAAAAATAATGCCCGGTTAAGTCCGGGCATTATTTTTATGATAGCTGTTTATCAGATGCCTGTTAGTCTCTTCGTCCAAGCAGCATAGATGCATAGTACAGCAATGTTGCTAATGATCCCAAGGCTGCAACAACGTAAGTCATAGCTGCCCACCAAAGTGCATCTTTGGCTTGTGCATGCTCATCTTGCGTTTGCATAACGCTATAATTGTTGTTCAGCCAGGCTAATGCACGGTTACTCGCATCAAACTCTACCGGTAAAGTAACAAAGCTAAAAAGGGTAACCAGGGCAAGTGCAGCAACACCGATAGCCAAAACGTATGGGTTGTGTGTAAAGAATAATAACATCACACCAATCATCAAAGTCCATTGTGTAAGTGTCGATGCCACGTTAACCACAGGCACCAGTGTCGACCGGAGTGTTAACCAGCTGTATGCCTTGGCATGCTGTACGGCATGGCCACACTCGTGTGCAGCAACTGCGGCCGCCGCAACGCTACGGCTATTATAAACATCAGGACTTAAGTTTACCGTTTTATCGGCAGGGTTGTAATGGTCGGTAAGCTGGCCATCAACAGAAATTATGCGCACATCATAAATGCCGTTATCGCGCAACATTTTCTCGGCCACGTCCTTGCCAGACATACCCGATAATAAAGGCATTTCAGAATATTCTTTAAACTTGCTTCTAAAACGCATCTGCACAAAAAAGCTTATGATAGCGATAGCGATCATCAAAATCCAGGCAGAACTATAAGATATCATTAAAATGCTAATCATAGTTATATCAATTTTTATATCACAACTATTTCAAAAAGCATTCCACTTTGATTATACCATGTAGTCGGCATGGTTGGTACCCATGGCATGACAAAAGTGCAGAAGCGTAAGTTTTTTTTAGGTTTAAAACAACTCTACCAAACGCTCTAGAGCCATTCCGCGCGAACCTTTTATTAATATCGTAGCGCCTGATATTGGCTTTGCTTTTAAGCCGATTAGCGCATCTTCGGCAGTCAGGTAAAAAGTTGTATTGGTTAAGGCTGAGCTCTGGGCCTCGGTTTGCTGGCTCGAAAATTCTTTGCCTATAAAGATCCGCTCTTCTACGTTTGCCTCGAGTGCTTTTTTAATAACGGCTGTGTGTTCGGCTGCCGATTCATCGCCCATTTCAAACATGTCTCCTAAAATGAGTACCTTATTAGTAGCCCCCATCTTATCCATGTTATCAATAGCTACAAACATGCTGCTTGGGTTGGCATTATAAAAATCGCAGATTAGCGTGTTGGTTGCCGTTTTGGTTATTTGTGAGCGGTTGTTTTTAGGCTGATAGCCTTCTACACCCTGATCTATCTCGTCGGCGGTTAGGCCGAAATAACTGCCGATGCAAATAGCAGCAAGTATATTATCTAGATTGTAGGAACCAGTTAGCTGCGTGGATACATTATATGATGAGCTGTTGCGATTGTTCCATTTCAGTTTTAACAGGGGCGAACTGTCAAGTAGTTTTCCGCAAACAAGGTTATTGGTGTTATGGCCTTTGCCATAATAAACAACATTGTCAAGACCCCTGTCTTCAGCCATCTTGAGCAGCGTTGCATCATCGCTATTAATAAACGCAAAGCGCCCCTCGCCGGCATGCTCCTTCAGGTAATCATACATTTCGCCTTTGCCTATTTTCACACCTTCAACACCGCCGAAACCTTCAAGGTGTGCCTTGCCAACATTGGTGATCATGCCATGACTGGGCTGTGCTATTGAGCATAGCAAAGCAATTTCCTTTTGATGATTTGCACCCATTTCAATAACTGCCATTTGGTGCGTGTTGTTAATGGTGAGGATGGTAAGCGGCACACCTATGTGGTTATTTAAATTGCCTTGCGTCGCCAGCGTATTAAACTTTTGCGATAGCACAGCATTTATCAATTCTTTAGTAGTGGTTTTGCCATTGGTGCCCGTTAACCCAATTACCGCTATATTAAGTTGCCTGCGGTGATGAGCGGCCAACTGTTGCAGGGCTGTTAACACATCATCAACCAGCAAAAACTTATCGCTGGTTTTGTAGTCAGCATTGTCGATGATTGCATAAGCGGCCCCGCTTTCTAACGCTTTTTGGGCAAAAGTATTAGCATCAAACTTATCGCCTTTAAGCGCAAAAAATAAACTTCCGTCAGCTATTTTGCGGGTATCGGTACTTATAACCGGGTGCTGCAGGTAAATTTGGTATAACTGGTCTGTTGTAGTCATGGTAAATGCAAACTTAACGGGTTAAATATAATAGCTTTTGGCTAAGCTTTTAGCTTTTTGAAATTTGTTGCTGATAAGTTATCCACGCAATAACGGCTTTAATTTCACTATAAGTATAACCATCACCCAGTGCCTCTTTTATGGGCGCCAGTTTTATGCTGCCATGTTTTTCAATTGCACGCTGAATTGCCGGCATTTTATCTAGTGATACAAGCTGTTTTACATCCAATTCACCGGTCTGCACAAAGTTGCTCAAGTGGCCTTCTATCGTTGTGGGCGACAATTTACGGGCAGCGGCTATTTGCGCTATGCTATTGCCAGCCTTAAATAACATGAGGGTATCGTTATAAGTATCTGATGTCCGCTTTGGTTTCGATTTGGCGTTTGCTTTACGTGTGCGGCTCTTGGTTTTCTGGTCCATTTTGGATGAGAGCCCTTTTGCGGTACTATATGTATTAACAACACTTAGGAAATCACGGCCATAACGTGCAAGCTTGATATCGCCGAAGCCAGATATTAACCTTAACTCATCCATCTTTTGCGGCAGGTAAGTTGCTATTTCCAACAATGTGGCGTCAGATAATACGATATATGCAGGCAGGTTTTCGCCAACTGCAATTTCCTGCCGGTGTTTGCGCAGCAAGGTTAGCAGCTCGTTATCAAAAGTAAGTTCATCATTGTCTTTCTCTTCGATGTGTTGCGAAGTAATCAGCTCAACTTTTTCCATTCCTTTTAAAACGGCTTCGCTCTTATCCGTTAACTGCAATGCCGAATATCCATCATCACTTAGTCTTAAATAACCTCGGGCAATCAGCTCCCGTATATAGCGCTGCCAGTCGGCCCGTGGCACATCGGCACCAATGCCATAGGTTTTTAACAACTTGTGCTCGGCCCAAAGTTTTATGCTTTTGCTGCCCATTAACAGGTCGATAACGTAATTGATGCCGAAACGTTCTTTCAACCGCACAACTGCCGATAATGCTTTTTGAGCGATGAGCGTACCATCAAATTTTTCAAACTCGCTGAGGCAAAAATCACATGAGCCGCAATTGTCAGGGAAATGCTCGTCGAAATAATTCATTAAATACTCGCGGCGGCACCGGTGCATTTGCCCGTACTCCACCATATCGTCCAGCTTTTTTAGCATAATGGCGCTTTGCTGGGCGTTGTTTTCAACCTTGGCAAATTCGCGCAATTTCATGGCATCGCCCTGCGAAAATAAAAGTAAAGCGTCGGACGGTAAGCCATCCCTGCCTGCACGACCGGTTTCCTGGTAATACCCTTCGATGTTTTTAGGCAGATCGGCATGTACCACGTAGCGCACGTTTGATTTATTGATACCCATACCAAAGGCAATGGTGGCTACTACAATTTTAATCTCATCGCGCAAAAAAGCCTCCTGGTTTTTGGCCTTTACATCGTTGTTGAGGCCTGCGTGATATGCTGCTGCGGCATAACCTTCGTCCCGTAAATCGCGGGCAAGGCTCTCGGTTGACTTGCGCGACAGGCAGTAAATAATGCCCGAATCTTCTTTACGCTCGCTTAAAAACCGCAGCAGTTGTTTAAAACTGTTTTGCTTGGGTTGCACCCGGTAAGTAATATTTGCCCTGTTGAAGGAGGATACAAAAACCTCCGGTCTGGTTAAATTCAGTTTTTCGAGGATGTCTTTTTGCGTAAGCTTATCGGCAGTTGCGGTAAGGGCAATTACCGGTACGCCCGGAAACTCCCGTTTAAGGCCGGCCAACATCAGGTACTCGGGGCGAAAGTCATGCCCCCATTGCGAGATGCAGTGCGCTTCGTCAATAGCAATCTGCACCACTTTAAGCGTTTTAAGGAATGCCATTAACCGCTCATCTTTCCCAAAAAGGCGCTCGGGTGCCACATAAAGTAAGCGCAATTGATTGTTGCTTAACTTTATGGCAATGTCGCGCTGCTCATCTGTCGATTGGCTCGAATTTAAAAAGGCAGCGGGAATACCGCTAAGATTAAGGCTGTCTACCTGGTCCTTCATCAAAGCTATCAACGGTGATATAACTATAGTAAGCCCATTTAACAGCACAGCAGGTAACTGGTAACAAAGAGACTTGCCGCCGCCAGTTGGCATGAGCACCATAACATCCTGCTTATTCAAAACGCAGTTGATTATATCCTCTTGCGAATGCCTGAACTGGCTGTAACCGAAATATTTTTGAAGCGCTTGTAGTGAATTCATGTAACCATGCAAAGGTGCAGATTTTTGTTAAGCCGTCGGCAGCGCATAAACAACTGGAAAAAATATTTTAGATTAGCTTTTTACACATCAAGCATGTTAAGAAGGTTTTATACTTTATTTTTTGCGATTCTGCTTGCCGGGTCGGTATCTGCGCAAAGCATACAATCACCCGAGGCGTTTTTGGGTTATAAACTTGGGCAGCAGTTTACGCCGCATCATCGTATTGTTGAGTATTTCAAATACGTAGCCGCTAACGCAAAAAATATAAAGCTCCAGCAGTTTGGCACCACCAACGAGGGGCGGCCCTTGCTTGCCGTATTTGTTGCCTCAGCAGAAAACATTAACCGAATAGAGGAGATCCGCCATAACAACCTGCGCCTGGCAGGAATTGAAGTCGGCGCCCAAATGGCAGACGCGCCGGAAATAACCTGGCTTAGTTTTAACGTGCATGGTAACGAGCCCGCTTCAAGCGAAACGGCAATGTGGGTATTGTATGACCTGGTAAACCCGGCGAAAAGTAAAGTGCAGGGTTGGCTGCAAAACCAGTTAGTAGTTATAGACCCATGCCTCAACCCCGACGGGCGCGACCGCTATGTTAACTTTTATAATTCTGTTAAAGGCCTGGTGCCAGATGCCTACCCATCTGCCCGTGAACATGCCGAGCCCTGGCCGGGCGGCAGGGTTAACCATTATTACTTTGACCTTAACCGCGATTGGGCATGGCAAACGCAAAAGGAAACGCAGGCACGCGTAAGCCTGTTTAACAGCTGGTTACCGCAGATACATGTGGATTTTCACGAACAGGGTATCAATGCGCCATATTACTTTGCCCCGGCAGCCGAGCCTTACCATAAAGATATTACCCAGTGGCAGCGCGATTTTCAGGTTACCATTGGCAAAAATAATGCGAAAGATTTTGACAGAAATGGCTGGATGTATTTTACGCGCCAGGAGTTCGACCTGCTTTACCCATCATACGGCGATACCTACCCATTGTACAATGGCTCAATTGGCATGACGTATGAGCAAGGTGGTATAGGGGCGGGCCTTGCCGTAGTAACACGAAGCGGCGACACGCTTACCCTTGCCGACCGTATTGCCCATCACCATTCAACGGCTATAAGTACTATAGAAACTGCTGCACAAAATGCCGCCAGGCTGCAAAATGAATTTAAAAAGTTTTATAGCAGTAGCAAAGCGACCCCGCCGGGCGACTATAAAACCTATATCATCCGTAATGATAATAACGAAAAGATGCAGCAGCTGGCTAAAATGCTAACACGCAATGGCATTAACTACGGGTTTGGCATTGGTGCAAAAACGGTAACCGGTTATAACTACTTCACCGGGAAGACCGAGCAATATGCAACCGGACCAAATGATATGGTGATTAATGCTTATCAGCCTAAATCGGTATTGCTGCATGTGCTGCTTGAGCCGCGTACCTTTATACCAGACTCGGTTACGTATGATATTACTGCATGGGCCTTGCCCTACGCTTATGGTTTAAAGGCGTACGGCTTAAAAGAGTCACTTAAGCCTTTGAGCAATTCGCTGGCGGTAAGCGCCCCAGCTGCGTTAACCAATAGTCGCGCTTATGCTTATGTATCAGCGTGGCAGTCTGTTGCCGATGTGCGATTTTTAGCTGCCTTGCTTAAGAAAGGTATTAAGGTGCGCTATACTGAAAGGCCGTTTGAAACCGGTGGCAAAAAATTTACGGCAGGCTCGCTAATTATAGCCCGTACCGGCAATAACGCGCCCGATTTTGATAACATAGTTACACAAACAGCTGACGCGTTGCGTCATGAGCTCACGCCACTTGCAACCGGCTTTGTCGATAAAGGAAATGATTTAGGTAGCGATGTGGTTAAATTGATAACAAAACCGCGCGTAGCGCTTTTAGCCGGCGAGGGGGTAAGCGCTGAAGCAATGGGCGAAGTATGGCATCTGTTTGAGCAGCAAATAAACTACCCGATTACGCTGATACGCCAACAGGATATTGCCCGAACCAGCCTGAGTGATTTTGATGTGATGGTAATGCCTGACGGTCGGTACCAGGATATATTACCCGATAAGGTGCAAAGCTGGATTAAGGATGGCGGCCGCTTAATTGCTATGGAAAATGCCGTTGCACAATTATCAGCCAAAGAGGGCTTTTTAAAAAAGAAGGAAGACAAAAAGGATGATAAGTTGAAAAGTGCAAATCGCGTTTATGCTCAGCGGGATAGGGACGCCATCAGTTCCTATATTCCCGGTGCAATATTCAAACTCAATTTGGATAATACGCATCCGCTGGCTTTTGGTATGCCTAACTATTATTTCTCTCTCAAAACCAGCGACGATATTTATGAATTGCTTGGCGAAGATGATTGGAACGTGGGCACGGTAAAAAAGGACAGCTACGTTGCCGGATTTGCAGGTGCAACATCCAAGCAAAAAATTGTTAACGGTATGCTGCTCGGTGTACAGTCTGTTGGCCGTGGCGAAGTTGTTTATATGGTTGATGATCCGCTATTTCGCAGCTTTTGGGAGAATGGTAAACTGCTGTTTAGCAATGCGGTGTTTATGGTTGGGCAATAAAGCCCCCCGGCCCCCGGAAGGGGGATTAGGAGACAGGCAAATGTGCTTGCGAAAGCTAAATGGCATAACCTCTTATCATGCCGAATGGAGTGAAATATCTTATCGCCGACTTGCACAGTTCGCCATAGATTCTTCGCTGTCGCTCAGAATGACAAAAAGTCTTTTATATAGAAGGCCTGTATGATTAATCATACAGGCCTTCTTGTTATTTAACTTCCCCTTCAGGGGGCCGGGGGGGCTTGACGCTTAGTTTCCGCCCTTAACCCTTCCTTTTTCATCTTCGGCGCCGGTACGGTGCTGGCGCATTTTTATCTTGGTGTTACCAAAGTTATAAGTAAACGTTAAACGAGCCAGTTGGGTTTCGTTTTTCTGCCTGATGTTCAATTGTACGCTTCTGAAGTTAGTGCCCAAGTTGTTGCGGCGGGTATTAAACACATCGGTAACGGCAAACTTCACATTAAACTTTTTATCCATGAAAGAACGGCTTACACCGGCATCAACTGAGTATTGTGAATGAATTTTGAAAATGCTGTAAGTAAGCGGCGACTGATAGTTACCGGATACCTCGGCCTTAAAGCCTTTCAGGAACAGGAAGGTTTGCGTAGCACGAACGTTAAATGCTGCCTGCCCGTTATTAAGCGTTCCACCCAAAAGTGAATCGGCTTTAAAGCCTTGGTAAAACCCGTTCACGTTGATGTTACCTGTCCACCATTTGGCAATAGTATACGGCGAATTGATGTTGATGGTGTATGAGTTTTGCGTTTGCAGGTTCACTACGGTTTGATACGTAGCTTTTGATAGTGTATCTGTCAGTAATACTTCGGCAGTAACATCTGTTGTGCGGCTATATCCTAATGATACGTTTATAGTTTTATTATAAGTATAGTTAATTTCAAATGCATTTGTGTATTGCGGTTTCAGGAACGGATTTCCCTGCTCATAAGTGTATTGATCCAGGTAATAACGAAACGGGTTTAAGTTATCGTAACGTGGCCTGTCAATTCTGCGGCTATAGCTAACGCCAATTTCATGTTTATCGCTAAGTGTGTGGTTAATAAATATACTTGGGAACAAGTTTAAATAGCTGCGTTTTACCATTTGGTTTTCGGTAATTAAGTTACCGGTAGATCGTGTTCCCTCTGCCCTTAAACCAGCCTGTATAGATGTTTTTGCATATGTTTTGCTCAGGTTTAAATATCCCGCGTAAACGTTTTCATCATATATAAAGCGATTGGTGCGTGTACTATCATTTACAAAACCTGCGCCGTTGTTTATTTGCGCCTGCAGGTTATTGTCGGTTTTTACAAAGCTGAACTTAGCACCGGCTTCCAGCTTGATGGTTTTATTTAGTGGTAGGGTATAATCAAATTTTTGGGTATTGATGGTTATTTGTGCTGGTGTTTGGTTGCGCAAAAACAAGGGCTGCATCATTGTAGAACCATCCGGCCTGAAGAAATAAGTATCATAGTTCGCAAATGAGTTATTATTGAATTTCGAATAGTCGATATCAAAGCTTAACTCCTGCCCAAGGGTGTCAATAACCCATTTATCATTTAAGTTAGCTGCAAAATTACGATAGGTTTGTTTCATATCAGTCAGCGTGTTCTGGTACGAGTCGTTCGCTGCCGGGGTAAGGCCCAGGTAAGTAATGCTTTTATTATCGTTATACTCGTTGGTATAATCGCCACTTAATACAAAACCTAACGTGTTGTTTTTCGAGGTTGCGTAATCGGCGCCAAAACGATAGTTGTTGTAATGAACGCTGTTGTGCATGCGTGTATTCTGGCGGAAATAGGTGCGTTTAGCAGCGCTATCAACAGATCTGTCAATGTCTATCACATTATCGCGGTTAATATCACCACGGCTAAAAGTTCCAAAAAGGTTCAGGTCACCTTGTTTATGGTTAATGTTAAGGGTTGTATTATCACGGAAGTTTTTTCCGTAAGCCGCGCCAGCTGTAAGGCTGCCATTAGTACCTACTTGTTTGTTCTTTTTAAGTTTAATATTGATGATGCCCGAGTTTCCAGATGCATCATATTTGGCAGATGGGTTGGTAATGATCTCGATAGACTGAATGGTTGAGCCATCGGTACTGCGTAACATGGTGGCTAATTGTGCAGCACTCATGTAGGTTAGCTTATCGTTTATCATCACAGTAACGCCTTGCTTGCCTTTGAGGCTGATGTTGTCGTCTTTATCGATGGTTACACCAGGGGCGCGTTCCAATATTTCAAGTGCAGAGTTGCCGGCAGCTAAAACGCTATTCTCTACATTCATTACAGTACGGTCAAGCTTGCGCTCAATAAGGGGGCGTGAGGCAGTAATCGTCACTGTTTGCAGCGTTTTGCTGGCAGGCTGCATTTTTATTACTGGAGCCGTTACGGTTGATGCGTTAACATCAAACTCGGCACTTGCGGCTTTTTGGTAGCCAAGGTTAGTTGCCTTAACAATGTACCGACCATAGATTATGTTATCAAAAATGTATTTACCTGCATCATTTGTCAGGGTGCCTTTCACTACCGATGAATCTTTTGCGCGTAATAGCGTTACGGTTGCATAGTCCATAGGTTTGCCTGTTTCGTTTTGTAGGCTGCCGCTAACAGCTGATTTGCCTGGCGATTGTGCCACTGAAAGTAAGCTGCCGAATAAGCTTAGGGTGGTTATGCAGAATGTTTGTATTAGTGTTTTCATGTTGCTAAAGTTTAGGCAATAAAAAGCTACCGAAGCGTATGCCTCGTTTTTTAAAGCCGCTAAGAAATTGGATTTAGATAGCCGGGAGAGAATTACCCTCCGTTAGCTGTTTGTAGAATTGGGGGCTGGTGTAATCATGAGCGTCGTTTTATTAGTCCCGGCTTTGCCCGGTTATTATTGTTAATGTGTTTGTATATAAGATGACGAAATGCACCTAAAGGTTACAATACAAACACAATATGGCCTGTTTATTCGGTAAACGTGGGTAAAACGGCGGTGAGGCAAAATATATATCGGTAAAGGTTTTGCCTGGTGATATGATAGTGCTTGAAATGGTGCAGGCCTGCCTTGCAACAGACCTGCACTTAAGCATGTGTTTAGTTTTCTTCAGTCGTCAGCGCGGTAGTATCTGGCTTTGGCTCAACTAATGGAAGTACAAGGGTATCCACTTTACACTGCAATCCATTGTCTGTCATTATAAATTTCACCTGCGATGCATCATCTTTTTTGTTTACATCCTTGCATTGCCAAACATCAACATCGCGCACAAAACGATCCACTCCACCATCAATAACTACTTTATAGTTAAGCGGTATTTTTAATGTGAGCTTGAGGCTTTGTGATCTCCAGTATCTGTCGTCCTGTTTTTCAAGACGGCGGTTAAACTTAAGAATATTGCCTTCCTGCTTAAACTGGTAGCTAGTGCCGCGGGCATTGAACAATGCATCCTCATAATTACGGCCCCGCGCACTGAAAGATTCCACCAACACAGGCTGCGCAACGTCGCTTTTCTCTATATAGATATCAATATTTTTATCGGGCATGTCCATGTTGTTATCGTCGTCATCGTCCAAGATTATGCGCCCGTTAAATCGCTCGCGTATTTTTAAACGCGTGCTGTCTTCTCCGGTCAGGAATTTTATATCATTTAATCTTAAGTAATAGGTGCTATCGGCTGCCGGTTGGATATTTATTGTTTGGCTAAAGCCGGCCTTTGTTCTAAATTCGGATGATATTTTAGCCGAGTAGTAAATAACTACGCATAAGGCAGCAACCCAGGTTAATAATAATGTTGAACCTATGGTGCGAGATACCGAGCGCGTGTTGAATACCCATCTTAATATTAACAATATGATAGCCAGGAGCGGAATTATAGCCAGGAGTATAGCCGATACGAAGAATATCTTATTGACCTCGTTACTGGTTATATTAAAAGGGAACAGGTGATAAATGCCCATGTTTTCATTATAAACCAATGCCAAAACTACCCCGGCAACTAAGGCAATAATACTACCTAAACAAGCCACTAAAATGCAGATGGCTATAAGCTTTCCGATTAATTTACCCGTGCCTCCTAAAAATGTACCGAAATGGCCGAAAAAGTCGCCGGCAAAATCACGGGTTTTATAAATAAATGGGCGCGCTTCTGTGCTTAGGTTTGATAGGTTGTTGCGCATGGTGCTCATTTCCTCTTCAAAATTTATTTTGAAGCCTTGCAGGTCAAGCTTTTGACCTTTCATCGCCATACGGTCGGCCCGGGTTATGGCTTTTGGCACCACAATCCAAAGTATAACGTATACCAAGAACCCAAAGCCGCCAAAAGGAATCAGAAAAACGAAAAGTAAACGCACCCAAACCGAATTAAAATCAAAATAGTTGGCAATGCCTGAACATACACCTGCTACAAGGTGATCATCCGGATCACGAAACAAGCGGCGAGCGCCCGTATTATATGCTTGAAATGCCGATTGTGCGCCAGGGGCTTCGTCATTTTCGGCTGCTTCAAAATCTTTCACAGAGCCCATTTGCTCTACAACGTTCTTAACATCCTGCTCAATAATTACCTGCTTACCTTCTTTTAACAATATCTCGTTAAACATTTCGGCAATCCGGTTTTCGATGTCGGTAGTTATTTCAAGGCTGTCGGCCGAGTTCATGAAGTGGCGTTGCACTTCACTCATGTAGCCTTTTAATATCTCGTATGCATTTTCCTCTATATGGAAAACAATGCCGTTTATATTTATAATGATAGTTTTATTCATGATATGGTTGATCTTAATTTGAGAGGTTTAGTTTTTTCTGTCGCCTATTGATGTTTGTACCGCAAATGCCAGCTCCTGCCAGGTAACATCAAGTTGCTCAAGTACTTTACGGCCTTCGTCGGAAAGGACATAGTATTTTCGTGGCGGGCCCGAGGTAGATTCTACCCAGTTGTAGGCCAGCAGGCCATTGTTTTTTAATCGAGTTAGTAAAGGGTATAGCGTACCCTCAACAACAAGCAGGCGGGCTTGCTTCAACTCGGCAATAATATCCGAAGCATATATCTCGCCCTTTGCTATTATGGAAAGGATGCAATACTCCAGTATGCCTTTCCTCATTTGGGTTTGGGTGTTTTCAACAATCATAATGCAAAGATATATGTTTAGGAATGTATTATGCAATACATAGTACTAAATATTTTTAGTGTGTTAACAAGTTTTAACGATTTTTAACAAAAGGCCTGTTTTTTTTTGAAATTATTTGATTTATTGATATCGTAACACTACTTTTATGATTAATTAACTATTAACTGATCTTATTATTAACAAACATGAAAAAACTTCTACTAGTAAGTTTGTGTTTCCTGATGTTATTCGTAACACAGGTTTATGCACAAAATCGTACGGTTACAGGTACAGTTACTTCAAAGGATGACGGCTTGCCGCTTCCTGGAGTGTCTGTAACCGTTGTTGGATCACAGACCGGTACTGTGACTAACTCGGCCGGTTCTTATTCCCTAAAAGTTCCAGCCGGTTCTGTAACTCTTCGCTTTGGCTTCATTGGCTTCGCTTCTCAAAACGTTGCTGTAGGTGCCAATAACGTGGCAAACGTTGCTCTTGCAACTGATGCCAAGCAATTGGGCGAGGTAATGGTAACTGCGGCGGGTGGTATTCAAAGAAAAACCCGTGAGTTGGGTTTCCAGGCAACCCGTGTTACTGCTGCTCAATTAACCCAAGGTAAAGCGCCAACTGTAGCAGCCGGCTTAACCGGTAAAGTTGCAGGTTTGCAAATTAACGCTGTAAGTAGCGGTGTTAACCCTAACTACCGTTTGGTATTACGTGGTAACCGTTCATTAACAGGTAACAACCAAGCCCTTTTGGTATTGGACAACGTGATTACTCCAAGCGCGGTATTAGGTAACTTAAACCCTGAGGATATCGAAGATGTAAACGTACTGAATGGTGCAGCTGCTGCGGCCCTTTACGGTCAGGATGCATCTAACGGTGCGTTGGTAATTACAACCAAAAAAGGTAAAGCAGGTGTAACCGAAATCAAATTTTCACACCTAACTACTTTTGAGCAGGTTAGCTTTTACCCTAAATTGCAAAATGAATTCGGTTCAGGTTCAACTTCAAACATCCAGGTTTACGATCCTATCGAAAACCAGCAATTTGGTCCTGCGTTTGATGGCTCAATGCGTCAAATCGGTTTGCCGTTCCAGGATGGATCAGTTCAAACTGTAAAATATGCTGCTAACCGTGATAAATACGATTTCTGGGAAACTGGTGTTACTAACCAGGAAGATATCTCCCTTACATCTGGTGATGATAAATCAACATTCTTCCTGAGCGGTCAGTACTTAAACACAAACGGTACTACTATTGGTGATAACTACAAACGTTATTCATTCCGTTTAAACGGTACTCGTGACTTTGGTAACAAGCTGAAAGCTTTATATTCTGTAAACTATGTTCAAAATGATTTGAACACAAGTACTGCTACAGCAACTATCTACGATCAGTTACTACAAACCCCCGCTCAAATCCCATTGCTTAGCTACAAGGATTACACAAATAACATTTATGCCAACCCTAACGGTTACTACAATGGTTATTATGCTAACCCGTACTTTACTGCTGCTAACAACCGTAACAGGAACCGTAACAGCTACGTAACAGGTAACTTTGACTTAAACTACGATCCATTGAGCTGGTTAGGTTTCACTTACCGTTTAGGTGTGTCTAACAGAAGCCAGTTTAACAAATCTTACACAGGTCAATTTACTTTCACTCCATATGCATTGTCGGTTTACACGTCTAAATCAAACATCGCAGGTGGTGTGTCTGATGGTTCACTATCTAACGTTCAGTTAAACTCTGAGTTCCAGATCAGGTTGAACAAATCAGTTAACGATTTCACATTCAAAGGTATCTTAGCTGCTTCAGTTCGCCAGAATACTTACAAAACAATTGGAGTGAGCGCAAACGGTATTTTTGTACCAGGCTTATACAATGTAAGTAACCGTATTGGTGAAGCTGGCGCAGGTGAGTCAAACTTCCTTGCAAGGCAACAAGCTATTTATGGTGATGCAACAATTGGTTACAAAAACTATTTGTTCTTACACCTTACTGGCCGTAATGACTGGGTTTCTCAACTATCTCCAGAAAATCGTTCATTCTTCTATCCTGCAGCTGACGTATCTTTCGTAGCGTCTGACGCTTTTGACTTCTTTAAAGACAGCAAAGTAATCGACGTATTGAAATTACGTGCTGGCGTTTCAAAAGTAGGTAACGTTAACTTAGAGGCTTCAAGCGGTAACCAGTTTGGTGCTTACGCTTTGTTGCCAATTTTCTCACCTACATCTGGTTTCCCTTACGGCTCATTGGGCGGTTACTCACAAAGCTCGAGCATTGTATCTCCGAACTTAAGACCTGAGATTACAAAAGCTTACGAGTTTGGTGCCGATTTCACTTTATTAAACAATCGCGTTGATGGTAGTGTTACTTATTACCACTCAAGCACAACAGACCAAACTGTAAATACAACTATCAGTAACGCTACGGGCTTTACTCAATACCTGATCAACACAGGTGAGGTTACAAACAGCGGTATTGAAAGTGCGTTACACATTACGCCGTACCGTTCGGCAAATGGTTTCTCTGTAACAGTTGGTGGTAACTACACTTACCTTAAAAACATTGTAAACTCTATCAATGCTAACTTACCAAGGTTACTTATAGGTAACGGTAACGCTTATGCAGTAGAAGGCCAGCCTTTCCCTGCTTTGCTTGGTACTGATTACAACCGTGACGATCAAGGCCGTGTTATTGTTGACCCGGTTACTGGTTATCCATCTGCAAATTCTCAAACTACCGTTATTGGTTATTCACAACCTAAACACCGTTTAGGCTTAGATTTAGAAGTAAGATACAAAGGCCTGCGTTTCACAACATTGTTTGAATACCGTGGTTCTTACTCACAACTTGCTCAGGAACTGGGTGGTTCACTTGATTTCTCTGGTTCATCATTGGGTTCAACATTCTACGGTCGTGAGCGCTTTGTATTCCCTAATTCATCTTACTTAGATCCTGCAACTAACACTTATGTTGCTAACACAACTGTGTTAACTGCTGATGGTGGTGCCGGTTTCTGGCCAAGCGGTAACTTTAACCGTAACATTACAACTAACTACCTGTACTCTGGTAACTACTGGAAATGGAGAGAGGTATCTTTGGCTTACACCCTTCCAAAATCACTTTTGGCTAACTTAAAAGTTGTTAAAACAGCCACTGTGAGCTTACAAGGTCGTAACCTGTTCTTATGGGTGCCAAAAACCAACAGATATACAGATCCTGATTTCAACAACTCTGATAATAACGCCATTGGTATCACTGGTTTAGGTCAAACTCCTCCAACAAGATACTACGGTGCTTCAGTTTCAGTAACTTTCTAACAAAACGACAATGAAAAAATATATAAGCGCAATAATATTAAGTGCCAGCTTGCTTGGCCTATCATCGTGCAAGAAGTATTTGGATATAAATAACAATCCAAACCAGGCTACAACATCAACGCCCACATACGTTTTACCAAACGCTATGGAAGTTACAGCCCGTACGGTTGTTACCTACCACAACTACGGTGCACAAACTGTAGGTTATATGGTTAACGCCGGCGGCTATGGCGGTTGGGGTACCATCTTTACTTACAACTACACTACTAACGAGCAGACTGGCTTGTGGACATCTGTTTTTGGGAACTTAAGAGATTACCAGTACATCCTTACCTCTACTGCCGGTAATCCAAATCAGGTGTATTTCAATGCGATTGCCCGTATCATGAGAGCATTTGATTACCAGATGCTTGTTGATGAGTACGGAAATGTGCCATACACCGATGCAATTAAAGGTGCAGAGTCTCTTACACCTAAATATGACGACGCAGCTGCGATCTATCAGGATTTGGTAGCTCAACTTAATCAAGCCATAGCAGATATAAATGGTGCTAATGCAGGTACGCAATCATCTGTTACGTCTCCAGATATTATGTTCGGCGGAGATATGGGTAAATGGAAACAATTTGCTAACACTTTGAAATTGCGTATCCTTTTACGTGCTTCAAACTCATCGTTAACATCTTTTGTTAATACTAATTTGGGAAGCTTTAATACTGCAGATGGTTTCTTAGCCGAGGATGCTACAATTAGCCCGGGCTACATTGTTACATCTGGTAAGCAAAACCAAATGTGGGAAACTTACCACTCAAACAGTGCAGGTTCTCAATCTGGTTTTGGACGTCAATTTATTCCTTCAAGATACGTACTTACGTTTTATAACGGTGGTCACTTAACAGATACCAAACGTGCAGCCTTGACCTATGCAAGTGGCATTAACGTTCCGGCAAACCAGTTAGGTAACGAGAATAACCCACCGGTAGCGTTGAGCGGAACTCCTGCATGGTATATTGGCGGCACCGACTATGCGTCTGCTCCTAATGCTTTAGGTATATTGAAAGGTCGTACCATGAGGCAGCCAATTTTACTACTGGCTGAAGCAAAATTCCTTCTTGCTGAAGCTGCACTTAAAGGTTTTGCATTATCAGGAACAGCAGTAGCTAACTTTGATGCAGGTGTTACAGCCTCGTTCAGGTATCTTGAAAAAGACATAAATGGTTCAGTTGGTAGTGCTGACCCAGCTGCTGACGTAACTGCTTATAAAGCTGCTAATGCAGGTATCTATCTTGCAGATTATAATTTGGCAACCACAGATGCGCAACGTCTTGAAGCAATCATCACCCAAAAGTATATTGCTTTAAACTTCATTCATGGTCAGGAAGCTTGGAGCGAATTCCGCAGAACTGGATATCCAGCAGTAAGTGGAACAGCCGCCACAACAACTTTTGCGTCAAGCTTATCACAGTCTACCCGCACGGATAGGTTGCCGGTACGTGTGCTTTACCCAACATCTGAGTACACATATAATCCAGGCAATGCGCCAGCTGGTATCAATCCATTCACGTCTAGAATATTCTGGGACGCTAACTAATTATTAAATTAATAAGAAAATGAAAAAAGTATTAGGTTTATCATTGATGTCTGTACTCATGTTGAGTTTAGCATCTTGCTTGAAAGATAAGACCGCGAATATTGATCCAAGCGGTTCGCCAGCAGTGGTTGGCTGGTCTACATCTACTACCGGTGATCAGCCTGCTGATGTTACCGCAGGGTTTACACGTTACTCAAGGTCTTACAATATATCTACCACCGAGACTGAAATGCTTGTACAGGTTTCATACTCGGGAAGTAGTTTACCTACGTCTGACGTTACTGTAAACTTAGGTTTGGATTTAGATGCGCTTAAGGCTTATAATGCTGCTCATTCGCCACAAACTTCCGTAGTTCTACCTTCAACCGTGTACACTATGCCTTCAAGTGTAGTAATCAAAGCAGGGCAACGTAAGGCAGATATTGTGGTAAAGCTGAAAACTAATCTATTCGATTTGCAGCAAGCTTACATCCTTCCATTAAAAATTACTTCTACAAGCGCAGGCGCCGTAAGCTCAAATTATGGAACTGTATTGTATAGTGTTGGCGCGAAAAATCAATATGATGGAGTTTATGCCTTAAAAGGATACGTTGTTAGACAAGGTGATACTGGTGGCTTAATGGGTTATACTGTAAAAGGTATTGCCAATAGAGAGCTGATTACATTAGGGCCAAACTCAGTATCCTTTACTCAGCTTTGGGCTAATGGTGGTGGTATTGCCGGTATAGACGGAACTACAATTACTGTAAACCCTACTACTAATAAGGTAACTATGAGCGCAAGCAGTAACCCAGCTCTAAAAAATTTAGAATCTTATGATAACCGTTACGATCCAGCCACTAAAACATTTTATATCTCGTTTTATTGGGGTAATGGTCCGGCTCATAGAGCCGCTACGGATACGTTAACATATATCGGTCCGAGATAATAGGAATTTTCTTTAATAAAAAAGGGTATCAAACTGATACCCTTTTTTATTTTAATAGCACTTGGCTACTTCCTGTCCACGCTATACCTGCCGGGGCCGATAATGAATAAGCCTGTAAACATCACGGCCGCTTCTATTGCGTGGCTTGCGCCTGGTAAGCCATCGCCTTTAACAAAGTGTGTTATAGCAGCTATCACAAGGGTTATAAGCAATAACAAACATGCCGGTCTGAATATCAACCCTATTAATATTAAAAATCCGCCCAAAGCTTCAGATAATGCAGCCATCAGTCCCCAAAAAACGGGGGCAAAGTTGATGCCCACTACTTTTGTCGACGCACCTATTTCTGCCCATCCCGCAGGACCGCCCATCAATTTGGGATATCCGTGAAATATAAACATAGCGCCCAGGCCAACGCGTATAACCAACAGACCGAAATCACGGTACTTGTTAAGTGAATGAAATATTGCCATAAAATATTATTTAGGTTTGATTAATAACTGATTTCTACCGAATGTGTTTTAACATTCATAGTCAAGGCTGTGCCTAAAACTAAGCTGCAATTGTTAGCAATGTGCCCGGCCGGAAAATCAAAACAAACCGGGTAGCTATACTCCCTCACTACGTCCATTACAATTTCGGGCAACGTTTGGCCGAAAGGGGTATCATTATCCTTCATGTCTGTAAAGCCGCCGATGATAAGCCCGGCCAAATCGTTCAATTTACCGGCCCTTTTAAGGCTGCGTAACATCCTATCGGTGGCATAAAGATATTCGCCCACTTCTTCGAGAAAAAGAATCTTTCCTGAGTAATCTAAATCGCTTATCGAGCCATTTGCAGCAATGAGCAGAGACAAATTGCCTCCCACCAGTACACCGGCAGCTTCACCTAAACGATTATTGCTATTCGGCTGAAGCGTGTAGTTTAATGTATCGCCAAATAGCGCAGCGTGCAGTGTTTGTAAAGAATAAGCCGATGCATCCGGAATGTTTAAAGGCATTTGTCCGTGTATACAGGCAACGTTAAAATTGCTTATTAAATGGGCGTGCAGGAGTGTAATATCGCTAAACCCTACCAACCATTTTGGATTGGCTACCATTGGGGCAAAATCTACCTTATCAATCATCCTGATAGTACCGTACCCGCCACGCGCTGCAAAAATTGCTCTTATCTCGGGGTCGTCAACAAAGCGCTGCATATCAGCCGCGCGGGTATCGTCATCTCCGGCAAATTGATGATACGATGCATTTACCGTATCGCCCAATATTACTTCCAGGCCCCAATCCGTTAATAGATTAATGGCATCTGTCATCGGTATTGGCAGCTTTTTGGCAGGGCAGGTTATGGCAACTTTGTTGCCCTTTTTTAAGTAAGGCGGAATGATAACTGAGTGCGATTGGTCGAAAGTTCGCATAGATGTGAAAGAGTGATCGGTATATGTACGTTGTATGTCTCTTAAGTTGCGTCTTTCAAACTTTGTGACTTAAAAGATTTATCTTTGCAAATTAATAAACATCGCCGCTTAATGTCGCAATTAAACAAATATAAAAGATACACTATCACATCTGCGCTGCCTTACGCAAACGGGCCGCTGCACATTGGCCACCTTGCAGGTGCTTATTTACCTGCCGATATTTTTGTGCGCTACCTTAGGCTGATGAAAAAGGATGTAGTATACATCTGCGGATCCGACGAGCATGGAGCGGCTATCACCATTAAAGCAAAAAAAGAAGATACTACGCCGCAGGCAATAATCGATAAATACCATAACCAGATCAAGCAAAGTTTTGAAGATTTTGGGATTGCATTTGATATTTACCATCGCACATCTTCGGCCATCCATCATGACCTGTCGAAGGAGTTTTTCCTGAATTTATATGAAAAAGGAGAGTTTGTAGAGAAGTTTTCCGAGCAGTATTTTGACGAGGATTACCAGCAATTTTTAGCCGACAGATATATAACTGGTACATGCCCGGTTTGCAGTAATGACCGTGCTTATGGCGACCAGTGCGAAAACTGCGGTACATCGCTCAATCCAACCGATTTAATAAGCCCGGTATCTACGCTAAGCGGTAAAACCCCGGTTTTGAAGCCAACCAAACACTGGTATCTTCCGCTTGATAAATATCAGCCGTGGCTGGAAAAATGGATTGACGAGAAGGACGGCGAATGGAAAGTAAACGTATTTGGCCAATGTCGCTCATGGTTAAAGCAGGGCTTACAACCTCGCTCCATGACCCGCGACCTTGACTGGGGCATAGATGTGCCGCTCGAAGAAGCCAAAGGCAAGAAGCTTTACGTTTGGATGGATGCGCCGATTGGCTACATATCTGCCACAAAACAATGGGCAACTGATAACGGTAAAGATTGGCAACAGTACTGGAAAAAACAGGCTGATTCGCAGGATGAATCTTGCCTTATCCACTTTATTGGCAAGGATAACATTGTATTCCATTGCATCATATTCCCGGCCATACTTAAAGCGCATGGTGATTATATTTTGCCGCAAAATGTACCCGCTAACGAGTTTCTAAACCTGGAGGGCGATAAACTTTCAACATCACGTAACCACGCTGTTTGGCTGCATGAATACCTTGAAGAGTTTCCGGGCAAGCAGGACGAATTGCGCTATGTGCTTACATCAATACTGCCCGAAACCAGCGACAGTGAGTTTACCTGGAAAGATTATCAGGCCCGTGTTAATAACGAGTTAGTGGCTATTTTAGGTAATTACGTAAACCGCGTAATGATACTGATGCATAAGTATTACGATGGCAAGGTTGAAAGCGCCGGCGAACACGTTAAACTTACTGATGCCAGCCTTGATACAGAAATAGGCACGTTATATGATGAGTTGGGTAAAAATCTGGAGGCATACCGATTTAGGCAAGCCCTGCAAAACGTAATGGATATGTCACGCCTTGGTAACCGTTACCTTACAGAGCAGGAGCCTTGGAAAACTATAAAAACAGATCCCGAAGCTGCCAAAACAGCCCTGCAAAATAGTTTGGTACTTATTGGCCATCTGGCTACATGCCTGCAGCCGTTTTTACCGACAACAGCAGACAAGATATTTGGCATGTTGAATATACAAGCGTTAGGTTTTGACCAGGAAGTAACGTTTGCAAACGGGCATCGGTTAAACCCTGCAGCGCTCCTTTTTGAAAAGGTAGAAGATGAAGCTATAGAAAAACAAGTGCAAAAGCTGGCTGATAAAAAGCAAGCTGCTTTAACAGCACAAAAGCCTATGGTAACGCCTGCAAAGGCCAACATTACATTTGATGATTTTGTTGGATTAGACATCCGTACCGGTACAATACTGACGGCTGAGAAAGTTGCTAAAACGAAGAAGCTACTTAAACTTACAATTGATACGGGTATCGATCAGCGAACTGTAGTATCAGGCATTGCAGAGCATTATGAACCCGAGAAAATAATTGGCACGCAGGTGAGCATTTTAGTAAACCTGGAGCCAAGGGAAATAAAGGGCATCATGTCGCAAGGTATGATATTAATGGCCGAAAATGCTGAAGGAAAACTAAGCTTCGTATCCCCGGCCGATGCCATGCCTAATGGCTCGGTGATAAGATAGCCACTGAATGCGCAGATGTGTAAATTATCGTTTGACTAAATCAGCTATAATTTGCACATTTGCACTTCCCGAAATAAATGGTCCTGTAGTTCAACGGATAGAATAGAAGTTTCCTAAACTTTAGATATGAGTTCGATTCTCGTCAGGACCACGTAGAAAGTCAAAAGCCTTTAGTCGGAAGATTAAAGGCTTTTCTTATAAAATACTACCCGATATGTAAAATAATCATCTGGAATGTAACAGTAAGAAACTGTTATTTTTGAATATAAACTCTTGGATTGGTTTTATTTATCCCGGTGCTGGTTTTGTTTGCAAAGTAAAGCCCTACTGGCAACCCTACAACAAATAGCAGGAAGCAAATCGAACTGGTTTTAATATCCCTTGATTTAGAAAGCAGCAGAAAATTTAATATAAGCATTACTGCGAGGATGGCAATTCCAACGCTTGCTAAAAATACATTTAGGCCAGTCACATATTGATGATATGTATAGTAAATAAAAAGTCCCGTAGTTAAACTTAAAGAGATTGACGTCAACAATTTCATTTAAAAAAAGTATAACTCAAAAATAATTTAATTAAGAGATAATTTATCCCTACTCCCCCGCGGCCTCAAACAACTCAATAATATTCCCTTCCGGATCAAGTATATGGATGAACTTACCATATTCATATGTTGCCAACTCATCTACTATGGTTACACCTTGTGCTTTAAGTTGATCAACCAGGTCTTCGATGTTTTCAACCCGGTAATTGATCATGAAATCTTTTTTGGAAGGATTAAAGTATTGGGTGTCTTTCGGGAAGGTGCTCCAAACGGTGTAAGCTGTTTTTTCAGGATCTTCTGCATCCCGCCATTGAAAAACTGTGCCGTGCGGGCTGGTATCAATCCCTAAGTTATTAGCATACCACTCGTTCATTTTTTTTACGTCATCACATTTAAAGAAAATGCCGCCTATACCCGTTACCTTTTTCATGGTTTAAATTTTTAATCAAGATAAATAAAACTTTTGCGACTTAAAGTTACAGCTATATTTTTATCACCCCTTTTTTGGGAGATAATGTGTAACAAAGCTGTTGGTTAATTGCCTTTAATGTGCATTTAACCTGTTTTTAATATATATGGAATACTTTCGCAACTAACACGCTATGAAGAAAGTATTAAAGAGTATTGCTACATGCCTGCTTGTGGCAACACTGGCCCATGCCCAGGATAAGCATGTAATTTTGATAAGCATTGATGGCCTGCGCCCCGAGTTTTATATGGACCCAAGCTGGGCAATGGTAAACGTGAGGCAGGGCATGCAGACCGGCTCATATGCCGAAGGTGTTCGAGGCAGTTTCCCAACGGTAACCTATCCGTCGCACACATCTATCATTACCGGAGTATTGCCCGCAAAACATGGCATTTATTACAATACACCGGTTGAGCCCCTTGGCATTACAGGCAAGTGGTTTTGGTACTATAAAGATATTAAAGTACCCACCTTGTGGACTGCTGCTAAAGAAGCAGGTTTAACTACCGCGGGTGTGAGCTGGCCGGTAACTGTTGGGGCACCCATAGATTATAACCTGCCCGAGTATGTCATATTGCCCAAAGGCAAAGGTGAAAAGAAGGATGAGATAAAGGCAATGTATGAGGAGTCGAACCCTAAGCAGTTGTACCAGGAAGTACAGGATAATGCCATTGGCAAATTCGGCGAGTTTGGTGCTACGTTAGATTTTTACAATAGCGACCAAAACAAGGCGCGCATGGCGGCCTACATCGTGCGTAAATACAAACCGGCATTTTTAGCTATTCACATTGCACTTACAGATCATTTTGAGCACGAGCAGGGGCGTGACGGCGATAAAGTGCGTTCGGCAGTGGCAGGGGCCGACTATGCTGTTAAGACGATTATGAATGCTGTTGAAATGGCAGGCATAAAGGATAATACCACCTTCATTATTACCGGCGACCACGGCTTTGTTGATACACATACCCAGGTAAACGTAAACGTGATGCTTGCCAAGGCCGGTTTATATGATAACGATAAAAAGGAGGACTGGAGGGCGTACTTCCAGGCAAGCGGTGGTTCTGCGTTTTTGCACCTGTGTAACCCAAATGATAAGGCCACGCTTGATAAAGTGAACAAAGCGCTTGCAAACTTGCCGGATGGGATTAAAAAGCTTTTTCATATACTGGATAAAAAGCAGTTAACCGCTGCGCAGGGCGACCCGAATGCGGCGCTTGCACTTGCAGCAAACCGAGGCGTTAGCTTTGGTGCTACTGCCAAAGGAGAACTTTTAACAGCAGCCAAAGGCGGCACACACGGCTACCTGCCTACAGATTTTAAAGATATACAAACGGGTTTTGTAGCATTTGGCCGTGGCATTAAACCCGGAACGGTGTTGCCTATAATGGATCAGGAAGATATTGCACCGTTAATAGCCAACCTGCTTGGTATTACGCTTAAAACAGACGGAATACTTTACCCCGGGATATTACAAAAGGTCAAAAAATAATTGAGCTAAAAAGCGCGGTTACTCGTGATTACTTTTGTCGGCTTACCATCTCATTTATCCAGATAGGGGCAAAGGGCGATGTACAACCCTTCGATACCGGGAAGTCGCGGTAGATGCCAAGCTTTTCGCCTATAACTAATGCGCGTTCACGGTAAGCCGGATGGTTTATACCAATTTGTGCAAGGGTAGTATTCATGGTCCACTGCGTTTCAGGACCAGCGTTTGGCATTTCCCTTTCAATTCTGTCAAGCAGGGCAGCAAGATCAATGCCTTCGGGATTGCGCGTTACCCTTCCTGCAGTTAAGCTCCAGCCGGCCCGTGCGGCATATGCATTTTCGGCCCGCATCCAGCCCTCGCGCAAATCTTCCTTCCCTGGATACTCTTTAACTACGTACGAATTAAACCAGTCGGCCAGTGGAGCAAAGTTTATGGAGCGCACCATTTCGTCCAGTTCTGCTGGTGATAGCATTTCAGGCTTGATGATAAGGGTTGCCAAAAAACGCGCCTCGATGTTGCCGGTAGCCCATAGGTCTATTGCCAGTTGCTGGTTGGTTTTGATAGGCTTGGCAAGTGCCCTTATGTCGCCCATTTTAACACCGAACTGATTTTGTTCAGTAGCGCCATACTTGATGTTATGGGCAAACATCTTCTCGTTTCTTAGGGCTTTTAATTTCCCTAATATTTCGTCTACAGTCATGCTTTCGGGATTATGATTGCATGTGCAATTTAGCAAGATATCACCGATTGTCAAGAGTCTAAAGACCACGCTCCGTTCATTTCACAAAATGAACAATACCTTTTACAACACTACTAACACCAAAGTAAATTATGAAACCTGTAGTTGTGAAGCGGCTTCAACCTTGGTAATATCAGCTTTCCGGTTGCGGATAATAAGCAACCAGGCAAAGCCTGCGCCCACTACGGCCATAGCTGCCCCAACCAACTCAGGCGATGTGTAGCCGTAACCCATCTCAATTGGTAAGCCTCCTAAAAAGGCACCTAAAGCATTACCTATGTTAAAGGCAGCCTGTGTTATAGATGCGCCCAGCATTTCGGCACCCTGCGTAGTTTTAATCATTAACACCTGTATGGGCGCTGCAAGGGCTATTGATAAGCTGCCCGCCACAAAAGTAAGAATGAGCGATAATGCCGGTTGCCACGATAAAAAGTAAATGGCCAGCAGGCCTACGGCCATTGCTATCAGTAACACAATGCAGGCAGTTAGCGGGTTAAGTTTATCAGCCAGTTTGCCACCAGCAACGTTACCCACCACCATACCGAACCCGGCTATAACCATTACATACGGTACAGTTGATACATCAAGATGGGTAACCTCGGTCATGAGTGGGGCAATGTAGCTGATCCAGCAAAACAAGCCGCCTGTACCTATTGATGTAATAAGCACAATTAACCAGGGCTCTACCCGGGCGAAAACCTTTAATTCTGATTTGAAATCTCCGCTGCGTGATACAGGTAGCGCCGGCAGTAAAACATACAAAGATGCCATGGTAACTGCGCCTATTAAACCAACGCTGCCAAAGGTATATCGCCACGAATAATGGTGACCTATATACGTGCCTATTGGCACCGTAAGCAGGTTGGCAATAGTAAGACCCGCAAACATTACTGATATAGCCTGCGCCTGTTTACCCTTATCGGCCAGGCGACTGGCCACTACCGATCCTACGCCAAAAAATGCACCATGCGGCAGGCCCGAAAAAAATCGGGCCAACAATAAAACCACAGGGCTTGGCGCAAAAGCAGATAGCGTATTAAATACGGTAAACATTGCCATGAGCCAAAATAGAATCTTTTTTGGGGCGATGTTACTTGCCGCCACGGTAAGTAAAGGCGCACCAACAACCACGCCCATCGCATAAGCCGAAATCACGTGTCCTGCCTCGGGAATGGTAATGCCAAAGCCTTTAGAAATATCGGGCAATACACCCATCATCACAAACTCGGTAGTGCCTATACCCAGGCCGCCAAGGGCCAGCGGAATTAAACTTTTTTTAACCTGCATATATTAGTGTCAAATATACACAAAGGCGTCGGCGGATGCATCTGCAAGAATGATTAGCGGCCTTTTTTTACACTAAACTTATATGGCTATCGCGCATGCGATAGATATCTATTTTCGCCTATTTGGAATTAAAATAATAATTTTAGCTTTTATTAAATTGTGAACTATGCAAGAGCCAAACGCATTAAACCAGGTAGCCGAATTCCATAAAACATTTAAGCACCCTATCGTAAACACGCCTGCTATACCGTCAAAGGAGCGCTGCGCCCTTCGGGTTGCCCTTTTGGCCGAAGAGGTGAAGGAACTGCAGGATGCCATAAGTGACAACAATATGGTAGAGATTGCCGATGCCCTTTGCGACATACAATATGTACTGGCAGGAGCCATTTTGGAGTTTGGCCTTGGCGGAAAGTTTAAGCAATTGTTTGATGAGGTGCATCGGTCAAACATGAGCAAGGCTTGTAAGAACGAGGCAGAGGCTATTGAAACCATTGCCCATTACAAGCAAAGAGATGGCAGCGAGTCATACTTTAAAGAGGAAGATGATTTGTTTTTGGTTTATCGTACTAATGATAATAAAACCTTAAAATCCATCAATTACTCACCGGCGGATATCAAGGGTTTGTTGTTCTAATCACGTTTTTTTACAGGGATCCAAATATCCTCTTCAGACGCGGGATCATCATTTTTGTACAGGTGGCCCAGTACTTCAAAGTGCGGTCTGCTGTCCAACTCATAAGCCGATTGCGGTAACCATGTGAAGAAAATATAATTAAATGCCGGTGCAAAATCTCTTGCCCGGCCTTTATATTTAAATACAGCGTACTGGCCCCCAG
Source organism: Mucilaginibacter pallidiroseus (assembly GCF_007846085.1). Taxonomy (GTDB): domain Bacteria; phylum Bacteroidota; class Bacteroidia; order Sphingobacteriales; family Sphingobacteriaceae; genus Mucilaginibacter; species Mucilaginibacter pallidiroseus. Next base: position 237,075 of record NZ_VOEJ01000003.1, on the reverse strand, counting down.
GCAGCGTAAAGGTGTGTATCCCTTCCGGAACGTTGTCAAAACTGTTTACTTCCACAGCAGCCCATTTTTCGAACGTAGTATCTGGGGTAAACGTTTCAAAATCAGTGTAAATCTGCATGCATATCAAGTCGGCGTTTATGGCATTATTGATTTGTTTGCGTAACGGCATAAAGGTTTGCCAAAGCTGACTGGTTGTGTTTTGAGCAATGCTCATTTGCAGGTATTGGCCTATCAGCTTTTTGGGGGCTATGGTTGTGATATATGGGTTGGTAAGTATGGGCTGAGGCATAAAACAAATATACTTGCTAACTTTGTAATATTATGGCAGCAAAACAGGATGGCAACTCCCGGCAGAAAGATAACATGCATCCCCGCAATGTGCACCGTGGGCGGTACGATTTTGCAGCGCTTACAAAAGCAAGCTCCAATTTACGTGGCTTTGTTACCGAAAACGAGTTCGGCGACTTGTCTGTAAATTTTAGTGATGACAAAGCCGTAAAGGCACTTAACCAGGCCCTGCTGAAGCAATTTTACAAAGTAGAGCAGTGGGATATCCCCGACGGGTTTTTATGCCCGCCCATACCTGGCCGTTCCGACTATATACATTACCTGGCCGACTTGTTAGCCGAAACGAACAACGGCACAATACCAACAGGAAAAGGAGTTAAAGTACTGGATGTTGGCGTTGGCGCCAATTGCATATACCCATTAATTGGGAATGCTGTTTACGGCTGGAGCTTCACAGGCAGCGATGCCGATTACATTGCCGCTGGTGCAGCGGGTAAAATTGTGCAGGCCAATGGCCTTGCAGGGAATATCGAGATTCGCAAACAGTCATCATTTACGAGCATATTTGAAGGTATAATAAAACCCGGCGAACGGTTTGATGCCACCATGTGTAACCCACCGTTTCATTCGTCGTTAAAGGAGGCAAACGAAGCAACCGGCCGTAAATGGAAAAACCTGGACACCGATAACAGCAGCAAACTAAATTTCGGCGGGCGCAACAACGAGCTTTGGTGCGAGGGGGGCGAAGTGCGTTTTTTAAATAAGATGATCAGCGAGAGCGTAACCTTTGCGCGGCAGGTTGGATGGTTTACCTCACTGGTATCTAAAAAAACTACGCTGGCAGGCTGCTATAAATCACTCGATTATTTTAAAGCTTCGCAGGTGAAAACGATCGAGATGGCGCAGGGCCAAAAGGTAAGCCGCATACTGGCCTGGCGGTTCGACTAAATAATCACTTCCAGATACAAATAGCAAGGCGGCCAGTTGATATATGGCCGCCTTGCTTCATTTAGCGACACTTTGCTTGCCGAAACATTGCCGCTTAGTGAGGCCTTCGATAAGCTCAGTCTTACACAGGCAAAAAATTACCTATCCCAAAACGGAGGTGGCTCTACACCAAGGGCGCGCAGGTAAACATAACCCTGTCCACGATGGTGAATCTCATTATCTATAAGGTACAGTATAGTATCAATAACCGTGTTTTCGAACTGGCCAAAAGCTAAAACTCTTTCTTCAAAACGCTCAGGCACTATTTGCGGCCAAAGGGTGTCCAGTTGCTCGGTTACTTCGTCCCAGGCTTCAAGGATCTGTTGTTTGCTGGTGTAATGCTCGCTTGGGTTAAAATGATCCAACAGCGGGGTAGTTACCCATTTGTCAGTTGCAAAGCCGTTGACGCCTGCGCTGGCAAGGCCAATCATTTCGCTCAAAAGCTGGTCGTAAGTGCGCATGCCACCAATCGAAAACTTAAATAATTCTTCTTCAGGGAACGCTTCAATTGTGCGGCGGCTTAGGCCGCGGTGTCCCTGCCAGTGCTTTAATAAGGCATCTGCACTAATAACAGGTGTTGTTGCGATGCTGCTTTGGTTTTCCATAATAGTTTAATTTAAATGTTGTGATTTTGATTATGTCACAAAGAAACTATGCGCCAATGACAACAGTATGTCAGCAGGTTTTTGGATCCCCGATTATTTTAAAATTATTCATCAAATAAGTGCGTGCCGTAACCGATTAGCACTACGCAGCAGCATTTTTACTGTACTTGTTGCGATACTCTATTGGCGACAGCCCGGTTATTTTTTTGAATATCATCCGGAAGGCTTTGGTATCTGTGTAACCGACATTGTACATCACCTCGTTCACATTTTCGCGGATGGTTTCCAGGCTCATTTTGGCAGCCTCGATCCGTACACGCTGCATATACTCGACAACGGTATTTGATGTGGCTTTTTTAAAGCGCCTTTCCAGGTGCCTGCGGCTTAGGGCCAGCATAGATGCCAGGCTATCCACCGTAATCTTTTCGGGGTAGTTGTGTTCAATAAATTCTTGAGCCTTTTTAATTACATCATCCTCGTGATCTTTTTGCCCCCTAAAAATGATGAACAGCGATTGGCTGTTGCGTTCAATATCAATTTCAAAGATCTTGGATGATGTGATGGCCATGTCTCTGCCCGAAAATTTCTCAACCAGGTACAGCAACAAGTTTAAGGATGAGTAAGCGCCGCCACTGGTGTAAACGCCGCCCTCGTCGGTTATAATTTTGTACGGCATCAGGTTTACATCAGGGAACATTTTACGGAAATCATCGGCCATCAGCCAGTGCGTGGTACAGCTGCGCCCCTTTAGTAAGCCTGTAGAGGCCAGCAGAAACGCTCCAATACACAATGAACATACTTCCGCCCCGCTTTTATATTGTTTTATTATCCAGGGCAAGAAATCGCTGTTGCGGGCAATCACAACATTGGGGTCGCCATGCACAGCCGGAATAATGATCAGGTCGGTTTTAAAGTTATCTTTAAGGGTAAGGTCGGGCTTTATGGTAAACAGGCCATTGCTCACTTTTGCTTCGCTGCTTAGCCCAACCAGTTGTATCTTAAACATAGGTGGCTTGCGCATCCTGTCGAGCGCCTCATTTACTTTGTTGAACATTTTGTGCGCAGCTTCAATATTGCTCAGGCTGGTCTCACCCTCAGGTATCAGTATTGATATGTGTTTCATTGGTATCAAAGTTATTTTGGAATACGGTCGCAATCAACCCCTTACATTGTCGTAAATGCACCCTGCTAAATGCTTATAAGCACCGCATATTTGTAAAGTTAATAAGCAAGTGGCGGTAAAACAAAGCCTTAAACGCATTAAACTTTAAACCATGACAACAACTGTAGCTGTGTTTAAAACCAATGTGAAGCGCCGCGCGCAGGCCGACCGATTGCTTAGTTTGCTTAACCAAAGCAACCCGGGGTGCCGCATAAATTTCGACCTGGACGATTGTGATAAAATTTTACGGGTAGAGGGCAACACTTTATGCTGCAATAAACTAATACAATTGCTTAAATTTAACGGACATGCCTGCGAGGTATTAACCTGATTTGTAAACCTATAAACCACAATATTATGTCAACAATTAGTGCTTACATCAACTTCCAAAACGGCGAATGTGCCGAAGCAATGGCTTTTTATAAGGAGATTTTAGGCGGTGAACTTTACATCCAAATAGTAAAAGATTCGCCTATGAAAGATATGTTCCCAGCCGAAACGCAGGAAGGTGTGTTACATGCATCGCTTAACGGGGATGGTTTTTCGCTGCTCGGCTCGGACATGCCCGATGGCAATGCTGAATTTACTACCGGGGCCGTAACGCTGATGATAACAAAAAACACTGTTGCCGAAATGCAGGTCACATTTGACAAGCTTGCCGAGGGCGGAAGCATTACTAACCCCGTTATGGAATTTTTTGCAGGCACAATGGGCAACCTTAAGGATAAGTTTGGTGTAAAGTGGGGCGTTTTTACCGAAGAAAGATTATCTGTAAAAGCTTAACTTAGTAATAGCATGAGCTACAAAGCAGTAACGATTACTTATTGGACACTAACCATCATTTTCGGCGTGTTTATGTTGATGGATGGCGGCGCAGGCATTGCAAAAGAGAAAACCGGTCGCGATGTGATGACGCACCTGGGCTATCCGGTTTATTTGATGGTTATAACGGGGGCATTTAAGGTGCTTGGCGCAATAGCCATACTGCAAAATAGCTTCACAACTATTAAAGAATGGGCGTTTGCTGGCTTTGCTATCAGCTTTGTAGGCGCGTTTGCATCACGCGCATTTGTAGGCGATGGAGTGGCACTATTGGCGCCCCCGCTGGTTATGCTGGCTGTAATGTTCGTGGTGTACTATTTCTGGAAACGATACCAAGCTATCAGATCATTAAATGTTGCTAACCCATAAAACCTCATATTATGAAAATCACAATGATTGTTGTACGCACGCTGCTGGGCCTGTTTCTGCTTTTTGCGTCTGTTAGTTACTTCTTTAACCTTGTTGAGCCATCAGTTAAAATGCCCGAGGAAACTATCACCTACAATAAAGGGCTTGCAGTAGCACACATTTTGCCTATTGTAAAAGCAATAGAGCTGATATGCGGACTATTGTTTGTTACCGGCTTTTACAACACGCTTGCAACAATATTAATATTTCCAATTACGGTAAACATTGTGCTTTTCCACGCCTTCGCAGACCCTGCAAATATGGGTGGCGCTATATTGCTATTGGTTCTAAATTTAGTAATGGCCTGGTTTTACCGTAAAAACTATGCGCCACTGTTTGCCGTAAAATAAGCGTACTTAGTTAACTGCAAATAGCCATACCAAACGGGTGTGGCTATTTGCAGTTATAGTGATACCTTTAGGCATGCAAAAGCTGTTGTTATTTTTCCTGCTAATTTCCATAGGTCCTTTTAATGGCATCAAACGCAGCGACGTGGTGCCTGCTATGTTTAAAGGAAACTTTACCGACGACTATGGTATTAGATACAGCATCAGCGATACGTTATGGACACAGCAGCCGCGCAGTAAATACCATATCATAAAGTGGAATATAAAAGAGCAGTACCTTATTGCGCGTAACGATGCCCAAAACCCGGGCGAGGGAGGGCTTTACACCCGTATAGATTTTATGCAGTTTAACAATATGGAGCCCTGGCTTTGGGGCTATTGCCTTACCGTTTACGACGCAAAAACCCATGCAGATGCTGAAGCCATTGCCAAAGCCGACCGAGCCAATCCAAGAAAAGGCTGTAACGGCTTCCCGTTTTCGAGGATGAAAAGAGTAGAGTAAATTTATGATGTTTTACTTGTCATCCTGAGCGTAGCGAAGGATCTATCAAGCGATGAATGCTTCAAAAGGCTCAACATCAACCGCTAATAAAGCGATATAAATTCCATAGAACAACAAAGCGGCACGTTGATAAAACGGGCCGCTTTGTTATGTCAAGCATCCCTTCAGGAGGCTGTCGGGATAAGCTTTTACTTAACCCTGCTTTTTAATTCATCAATAGGCATGTTTACCATACGGCCAACCTGCTGTTTGCCGCGGTAGGTTACTACACGCATCAATTTGGCATCTATAGGGATGTTAAGCGCGCCTGTGTATTTAGGATAAAACCTGTCCGGGTACGAGTTGTCAAAGCTGTAATAAATATCTAATCCCGGTACTTCTGTGCTCAGGCTAATTTTATAGGTGCTATCGCTATTGCGGCCGGGCGTAAATATGGCATCGTATACACTTGGTGCGTATTTAACTTCAGCATAATTAAGGCGATCAAACTGTTTTTCAACTTTGGTAAAGAAGGTATTGAAATTCTTTTTTGCCTTCGGCGACCATACCGACTCGGCAATGGCCAAACCACGTGGCCATGTCATATACTCCGCCTGGCGTATGTTGTAAACCTGCTCGGTCCAAAGGTTGGCCTGTCCGCCTTTTATAAATTTAGGGTCAACACCTTCTGGTACTGGTTCAAACTCGTAGCTTTTTGTGAGGCGCAATGTAGCGTAAACCAATGGCTCCATTACTTTATCGCTTTGCATATAGTCGAGGTAAGCAAATGTAGTAGGGCTCATAACCACTTCGTGACCAAGTTTTGCTGCCTGGATACCGCCGCTTACGCCGCGCCAGCTCATTACCGCCGCATTTGGCCCGATGCCGCCTTCCAGGATCTCGTCCCAACCCATAAACTTTTTGCCTTTTGATTCCACTATCTTTTCAACGCGTTTTTCAAAATAGCTTTGTACCTCTTCCTGTGTTTTCAGGTTTTCTTTAGCCATAAGCGCTTTAACAGCATCGCTCTTTTCCCAGAAATTTTTAGCGCACTCATCGCCACCCATGTGGATGTATGGGAAAGGGAACAACTGCGCAACTTCGCCAATTACCTTGTCTAAAAACTCGTACGTATACTCACCTGCAGGGTTCAGGGTATTATCAACCAACGCCGGGTGGCCCGGTTTTGACCAATCCATTATCTTCTCGCCAGAACGTACTAAGTATTTATCTGCCCCGGGAGTTGCAGATAGTTGCGGGTATGAGGCAACCGCAGCAAGGCTATGGCCCGGCACATCAATCTCCGGCATAATGTCAACAAAACGATCCTGTCCATATTTAACCAGCTCGCGAATATCATCCTGCGTATAAAAGCCACCGTAATTGCGTGGTTCATCAGGTTTTGGAGGAATAAAGTCACCAAAGCTGCCTTCGCGTTTTACGTTAAAGGCACCAACTGTGGTAAGCCTTGGCAGGCTTTTTATTTCAATTCGCCATCCTTCGTCATCGGCAAGGTGCAGGTGCAGTAAATTAAATTTGTAACGGGCCATGTTATCAATATAGCTCATCACCTCTTTTTTGGTAAAAAAGTGGCGCGATACATCAAACATCAAACCCCTCCACGCAAAACGCGGATAATCGGTTATATCAACAATCGGTGCCGACCAGCTCACACCTGCGGCTACCTCTTTGCCCTCAATTTGATTTGGTAATAGCTGTAATAAAGTTTGCACGCCGTAGTATAAACCAGCCGGTGTGTTTGCAGTAATAGTTACGCCCTTTGCTTTTACCGATAAGTAGTAACCTTCTTTGCCAAGCTGCGCATCATTGTTTTTGGCCAATACCAAATGGATAGCTCCCTCGGCATTATCATGTTTAACCGCTACCATTTTACCGGCGGCGGTAGAAAACTTCTTTTTCAGCAGATCAACAACTGGGGTTAGCTCGGGCTTAGCAGCGGCCTGCACCACTATCATGTTAGGAAATGTGTAATAGCCAGCATGTTGTGTTATCATAACAGGCTCGGGTATTATGGCTATGCTTTTGTTTGGCTGCTGCGCAAAAGTTGCGGCACTAAACATTAAGGCACATGCCAGTAAGTGCAGTTTTTTCATATATCGCTTGATGTTGGGTGTTATAGGTTACTGATGCAAGATATTACTTTTTAAATTATTTAAAAAAGCTTTTTATTTTAATGTTAAGCTTGTTAACTTGCTGAAAGTTAATCGCTGAGATTGTTCCTGCAATCTACGTAACCAATTATTTACCAATAACCGAAATACCTATGTCAACCGACCGCAGAAAGTTTTTAAAACATCTGGGTACGTCAGTTTTGCTTACATCAGCATCCCTGACCAGCCTTGCCGCTAAAGAAGAAAATGAAGTACGCATTTTAGAGGCGCAAAAGCGAATTAGCCCCAATGATAAGATACGCGTTGCTACCATTGGCATGGGTATTATGGGCGTGAACGATACTAACGCCGCCCTTACTGTGCCCGGTATTGAGATGGTTGCCGCCTGCGATTTATATAAAGGCAGGCTGGTACGCGCCAAGGAACTTTACGGCAAAGACATTTTTACCACAATGGATCATAGGGAAATACTTGACCGTAAAGACATTGATGCGGTGATTGTTGCAACCAGTGATAACTGGCACAGCCAGATATCGATTGATGCCATGCGCAAAGGTAAAGCGGTTTACAGCGAAAAGCCGATGGTGCACCAGTTGAGCCAGGGGCTTGAGGAGATAGCCGTTCAGCGGCAAACAGGTAAGGTTTTCCAGGTGGGGAGCCAGCGGGTTAGCAGTATTGCTTATCGTAAAGCAAAGGAGGCATATGAATCGGGTGCGATTGGTAAAATCAACTCTATTGAGGCATTATTTAACCGCCAAAGTGCCTTGGGTGCGTGGCAATACACCTTGCCCTTAGATGCCAATATCCAAAATGTGGATTGGGCCCGTTTTCAGGCGAATGCCAAAAATAAAGTTGACTTTGATCCACTACGCTTTTTCAGGTGGCGAAACTACCGCGAGTATGGCACAGGTGTAGCAGGCGATTTATTTGTGCATTTACTTACCGGCATCCATTATATAACGGGCTCAAAAGGGCCGGAAAGTATCTACTCTATAGGCGACCTTGCCTACTGGAAGGATGGCCGTAACGTGCCCGATGTGATGAGCGCAGTAATACACTACGGCGAAACCAAAGAGCACCCGGCCTTTCAGGTAACCTTGCGGGTAAACTTTGTGAGCGGAGAAGGCGAACACAGCACCACCAAAATTTACGGAAGCGACGGCGTACTTGATCTGGGCGATGGCGAAGGATTTACTTTACGAAGAAATAAAATGTCGGTAGCACCGGGTATTGGTGGCTGGGACTCGCTCATGACCTATCCCGAAGCCGAGCAGAAAAAAATCCTTGACGATTATAACAAACGCTACACTGCTGCCCAAAAAGAGGGCCAGCACGATCAGGATGTTATTTTTAAAGCCCCTCAGGGCTATAATGCCTCTAACGATCACTTTGCCAACTTTTTTGAATCCATCCGTACCGGTAAGCCGGTTGTTGAAGATGCTGTTTTTGGTTTCAGGGCAGCAGCCCCGGCCTTGGCTTGTAACGAAAGCTATTTCCAGAAAAAGGTAATTCACTGGGATGCAGAGAACATGAAAGTGGTAGGGTAGTCAAAAGTCAAAAAGCCTGTTTTTCAAGTTGAAAAACAGGCTTTTTCGTGAAGTCGTATGAATCTAAAAAATCCGCGTAATCCCGGTTTTACTTGATCCTGTTGGCGGTGACACCTTCGTTTGTGATTTTAACCGGGTTTATAAGTCCGTTTTTATCAAAGGTCATCTTCTCGATGCAGGTAACGCGGTGGTTGCCGTCGGTTTCGGTAAGCGGGCGGCGGTGGTAAACAATATACCATTCATCTTTACCCGGAACCTGTATAACCGAGTGGTGACCCGCGCCTGTAGCAACAGCAGGATCTTGTTTAAGTATAGTACCTATCTTTTTAAACGGCCCGTTAATATTGTCGCCTACTGCATACGCAACGCGATAGTCGGGACCTGTCCAGCCGCCTTCGCTCCACATAAAATAATATTTGCCTTTACGTATAAACATTACAGGGCCTTCAATGTATCCTTCAGGTGTTATGGAGCGGAAGGTTGTACCATCAGCAAATGGCACGAACCCTGTAAAGTCGTTTTTTAATTTGGCTATGTTACAATGCCCCCAACCGCCGTAAATAATGTAGTACTGGCCGTCTTTGTCTTTAAACACAAACTGGTCAATTGGTTGGGCACCGTTAATAATCTTGTCGATAAGTGGCTTGCCCAGGTAATCTTTAAAAGGGCCTTCCGGCTTATCGGCCACAGCTACACCAATGCCGCCCGGCTCGGTATCCTTCTGTATATCATTAGCGCCGAAAAAGAAGTAGTACTTGTCGTCTTTTTTAACAACGGCCGGCGCCCACATGGCACGCCATGCCCATTTAACGTTCGATGAATCGAGCACGTTATCATGTTTGGTCCAATTCACAAGATCTTTTGAAGAAAAGGCGTCAAAGTGAACCTGCCTGGTGTATTTATCCGAATAGGTTGGGTATACCCAGTATTCTTTTCCAAAAATTACCGCTTCCGGGTCGGCGTACCAGCCCTGAGCAATTGGGTTGCCCGATGTTTTTTTTGCAGCTGTTTTTTGTTGCGCTACAGCTGTGCTCAGCATTATTGCCGACGATGCAATTAGTACAAATAGTTTTCTCATAGTGTTATTTAATTAAGGTAACGATGTACCCTACAATTTCTTTTGTGTATGTGTTCCAGGTGCCAAAGTTTTCAATAGCAGGTACCAAGTTAGCAATAGATATGTGCCGGCCCGCAATATAATGACTTGGATAGGGTGTAACATTGATGCCCTCGCGTTTGTAAATAAGCATGGCCCTGCGCATATGAAACGCAGACGTAACAAGCAGGTAGGGTGGCTTTAAGCCGGATTGCTTCAGCAACTTTTTCGAATTGGCTGCATTTTCAAACGTGTTACGGGCAAGGCTGTCAATTAATAGCGTGCTATCGGCAAAGCCCATTTTCAAAAGTTCGCCCTTTACAAATGCCCCTTCCCTGAATTTGCTGGGATTTAGAGAGCCGTTGCCACCTGTAAAAAGCAAATTTTTTACTGTGCCGTTGGCCAGCAGGCGCGTAGCCTGTATATACCTGTCTGAAGCGCCATTGAAAACGCCGTTTCCGTCTTCATCTTCAGATATAAAACCGCCTAATAAGATGCCTGCGCTATAACCCTTATCCGGATGTTTGTTTGGCGGGTAATCCCAGGCGCGGGCAAACAGGTTAATTACAAGGCCATTTGCAAAAAGGTAAACCCATGCGCATGTAGCAATTAGCAGCCTTTGCTTTTTCTTATTGTTTTTTGTTAAAGTAGCCCAAACTAACAATACAGCCATCCATGTAAAAGGTTGTATGATGACGAGCAGTACTTTTGATAAGATAAAATACATGGCGCTGCAAGATATTGATTTTTTGCTTTGGCTATAAGCGGTTTCTATATAAATGTAGATACATATCTATTGTTGATTTTCATCTTTAATGCAGATGTTACGCACAAATAACAAAAGCTGCCTTTTAGAGCAGCTTTTGTATAAAGGATTTTGTTAGCAGATTAAATCACCACGTTTTCCATACCGTACTGCTTTAGCACGTCGGCAGGTACTCCGGTCCATTTGTTTGGGGCATTGCCAGCATAGCCAATATCTTTTGTGCCCATTTCTGAGCTCCAAAAACCCGATGCTACTAAATCGCGCATGCGGCTAAAAAATACCACACCCTGCTGCATTTCGGCCTTAGCCAGTTCGGGGTATGCAATCTGGTCAAGCAATTCGGTTTGCTGTTTTGATGAGCATTTTATAAATGCCTGGCCATAACGGTTAAGGCACTGCATATCCAACCACTTTAAACCACCACGCATGGGCAGTTTGTGGCTTGGTATATCCTTTACAATAAACTCAATAAACTCGGGCACTTTGGCATCGCTTGCGCTGCCGCTATGTTCATCTTTAGGAATGATAATGTCTGACAGGAGAGTGATGGTAGCCATTTCGTGCTCATCAAAATATTTTTCTTCCTTTATTTTTTTCTCACGTTCTACTTCGGCAGGCATGCGGCCGGGTACTGCTTCAGTACCGCTTTTTGCAACCTCGGTTGTTTCTTTTTCGCCCGGCTTACAGCCACCCAACAGTAAGCCTGTTGTAAGTGTGCCTATACCCAAGGCTTTAAGGGAGTCGCGTCTGTTCATGATGCGTTATACGTTAAGTTTTTTACGTTGTTGAAGGATGTATTCTGCAGTACGCATGCTTAGGGCCAAGATGGTCCAGGTGGCATTTTTATCGCCCTGTTGTACAAACGGAGCGGCATCAACCACAAAAAGGTTATTACAATCGTGAGCCTGGCACCATTTGTTAAGCGCCGATTTTTTTGGATCGTCGCCCATACGTACGGTACCAACTTCATGGATAATTTTGCCAGGTGCTTCCAAACCGTAATTGGTTTCTTTTCCCTGTTTACCAAAGCTTATTGCACCCATGTTGTGAAGTACCTCTTCAAAGGTATCCTGCATGTGTTTGGCCTGGTTAACTTCTTCGTTAGTCCACTTGTAATGGAAACGTAGTACCGGTATGCCGAATTTATCCACAACACCGTTCGGGTCAATTTCGCAATAGTTGTCGGCACGGGCAACAGATGTACCACGGCCCGCCATGCCAACTTGTGTGCCGTAAAAGCGGCGGTAATCATCTTTAAGTGATGCGCCATAACCGCCGGCTGGTTTCTTTTTACCATCGCGGCCCGGTACAGCACCATTCATGCTTTGTATGCCGCCCATAAAACCGTATGCTGGCATATGCATACCACCTCCGTACTCGATATGGTAGCCACGCGGGAAATTCAGTTTTTTATTGTCAAGCCACCATGGCGAGTAAATGTGCACGCTACCTACGCCATCTTCGTTATAACGTTTGCGATCCATTAGTTGTGGCAAAAACCCACCCGCGCCGGAGCCTGTAGAGTCATGAATATACTTGCCCACAACGCCGCTGCTGTTTGCCAGGCCGCCCGGGTGCGCTGCTGATTTTGAATTGAGCAGCAAACGTGCCGACTCGCCGGCGCTTGCACCAAGTATTACCACTTTGGCGTTTACCTGGTACTCCTGCATATCAATAGTGTTTACGTACGATACGCCTGTTGCTTTACCTTCTTTATTGGTGATTACCTCGCGTACCATAGCGTTAGGAATCACTTTCAGGTTACCGGTTTTTTGCGCCGGGATAACCAGGCAAGATGATGCCGAGAAATCGCCATATACTTTACATGAACGTCCGCACTGCCCGCAAAAGAAACATGCACCACGGTCTTTGTTATTCGGCAAAGCTTCGGTAAGTACCGAGCCACGGCCCGTTATAACTTTTACACCAGCTTTTTCAGCGCCTTTTTTAATGAAGAGCTCATTTAAACGCGGCTTTGGCGGAGGTAAAAATATACCGTCAGGTTCACTTTCAATATTCTCGACCGTGCCGTAAATACCTATCATGCGGTCAACCTTATCATAATAAGGCTTCAATTCATCATAGGTAATAGGCCAAGGGTCTGTCAAACCATCCTTTGGTTTAAAATCTTCCGGGCCCATCCGTAATGATATACGGCCCCAGTGGTTTGTGCGGCCGCCAAGCATCCTTGCACGGAACCATGCAAACTCAGTATTGTCTTTTGTGGTGTAAGGCTCGCCTTCCAGTTCCCAGCCACCATAGGCAGCGTCGAAATCGCCGAAAGGGCGGGTTGTACCCGCACCGCGGCGGGCCGATTCCCAGGCCCATTTTAACTGGTGCGAATCAACCCGAGGGTCGAAATATGCACCGGCCTCGAGCATTAATACTTTTACGCCCGCGTTGGCAAGCACATAACCGGCCATACCACCGCCGGCACCAGAGCCAACTACAATCACGTCGTATTCTGTAGCTGACTTTTTGATCTGAAGATCTTCCATCTAATAAAATATATGTCGAACTATAATTTTGTTAATGTTGCTCAGCTTGTTTGGTTAAAGCTGTTTTATGCTGATGTTTTTGAAAGCTACCACGGCACCGTGGTTTTGCAATGCAATATGTCCCTTTGGATATTTTGCAAAGTCTTTCCAGTTTTTAAACTTGCTATTATTTATCAGCTCTTGCCACTCGGGGCTGCCCATTTGCACGTTTACAACTTCTTTGCCGTTCAACCAAAAAGTAAGGTGACCGTTGTCTTTGCGCAATACTACCTTGTTCCATTGGCCTGCAGGTTTTGCGGCATTTTTAGGGGCGGCTATCATATCATATAACGAGCCAGCAAGGTGGTTGGGTTTTTTATTGTCCTCAGCCTTTTCGTTATCCAAAACCTGCATTTCTATACCGGTGTTGTATGTAGCGTGGAATGTACTGTCTTCCTTCACACCGAAGATAATACCGCTATTGCCGCCTTCGGCAATTTTCCAATCAATTTTCAACTCATAGTTTTCGTATTCACCATCAGTAACTAAGTCGGCAGGGTGAGGTGCTTTAGGGTCAAGCTGTAAGGCACCGTCAACAACAGACCATGCGCCTGCGTCTTTTTGCAGGTAGCTGTGCCAGCCTTTGGTGGTTTTGCCATCAAACAAGCTTACTGTTTTGCCTTTTTGGGCAAATGTCGCAGTGGTGAATGCTGTTAAAGCAACTGCGCCTAATATTAATTTTTTCATAATAGGTTACGTTAGCGGCCGCAAAGCCACATGTTATACTTTGGATAGTAAATGTATGATTTATTTTGTTGGTTGCTAAAATAACGGGCAATCAATCAAAAAAATTACAACGTAACACGTTTAATATTAAAAAATAAACATTCTAAATTACCTGTTAAACATAAAGGACAGGCCCGAGGATATGCCTATAGTTACGTAGCCGTAACTGTCTTGAAAAGATATATTATAATCATCCTGCCCACGGTAGCCTGCGCCACCCATGATGGCCATGTTTTGGATGAATGGAAGATGATAGTAGTATTTTAAACTAACGTTGAGCCGTTTTTTAAGGTTGAAGGCATTGTAATTTTCGTACTTATCGGCAATGTATGTAAAGTCGAATTGTATGCGCTGCCAGTTATCGAATAGCCAATGATCTGTTTTTATAGGATCCTGGTAGCGTTTTGCAAGGTTGCGCATGTAAGTGCCGTTTACGCGTACAAAACCATACCTGCCGGGCAAGCCAAAAGCTGTACCTGCAGTGCCAAACAAGCCCTCATGTATCTCCACCCCGCCGGTAGCATAGTGATTTATAATGCGCGTTTCCTTGTCTATGCGTTTGCCGATAGTGTAGTTGAGGGTATAAAAGTTAGTAGAGAATTTCCCGCTGTCGACATTAAAGCTGTTGTCCGGCCTTAGTGTTGAGCCCCGGATGCCGTTGGAGTGGTGCGTATAGCCTCCGCTTAAAAATTGCGGGTGATAAATATCATCATTAAGGCGGTAAAACAGCTGTATGCCGGGCATATAGCTGGGCGATTTTACCGGCGCGCCGCGCTGCGAAAGCAGCCTTACTTTTATGCGGGCAAATGCATTTACAAAAAAGCGCGAGCGGGGCGTATTCAGCACGCCGAAGTTGGCAACCACATCGCCTACCAGTTGCGTTTTAACCGGCTGAAAATACTCCTGCCCAAAAAACGAAGGGCGAAGATTCTGCTGATAAATATCATTAAACTCCCGATTAATAATACGTTTGGCTATCAGGGTAGATATGGTATCCTGCTTAACGGGTACGCCATTGAAATCAACGGTGTCGGGCGTGGTTTTCGCGGACGCACCAAAACTTATAAGAATGATAAAAAGAAATAGTAACCGTTTGCCAGACAGTATTTTATAATAACCAATTAGGGGAGTAAACATTATACGATAGATGCGCGTTTTTTGATTGCTAATAGTACAGGCTAATTACCGGATTGTTTTCTGTTTAGTTTGTCATTTGTTTTTATAAGAACTAAAATGCCTATCTTGCAAGGCACCTTTAACAAAACTGTGACATTCCAAGATTTTAATTTTAACGAGCAATTGCTCGAAGGCGTTTTAAGTATGGGTTATAACACCCCAACGCCAATACAATCCATGGCCATCCCGGTCATACTCAATGGCGACGATCTGATAGCATGTGCCCAAACAGGTACGGGTAAAACGGCATCGTACCTGTTGCCGGTTTTAAATTACATAAGCAATACTGATAGCCACCATACAACTGCCCTTGTGCTTGCACCAACGCGTGAGCTTGCCCAGCAGATAGACCAGCAGGTTGAGGGCTTGGCCTATTTTACTGGTGTAAGTTCGCAGGCTGTGTTTGGCGGCGGCGATGGTATGGCTTATGAGCAGCAGCGCCGTGGCATCCAAAATAATGTAAATATTATTATTGCCACCCCGGGCAGGCTGATAGCGCACCTTACATCGGGCGTGTTGAAGCTAAACAACATTACGCACCTGGTGCTTGACGAGGCCGACCGTATGCTTGATATGGGGTTTTATGATGACATTATGCGTATTGTAGGCTATCTGCCTAAAAAGCGCCAAACGTTGTTGTTCTCGGCTACTATGCCTCCGCGCATACGCAAGCTGGCAAAAAATATATTGAACGAGCCCCAGCAGATTAATATCGCTATATCGCAACCGGCCGCGGGTATCGATCAGCAGATTTACCGCGTGCACGACCAGCAAAAAACGCCCTTGCTTAAAAGACTTTTAAAAGATGGCGGTTACTTAAGTTCCATCATTTTTGCATCGCGAAAGGAAATAGTTAAGTCGCTTTATAAAGAATTAAAGGCAGCCCACATCAATGCTGCAGCCTTCCATTCCGATTTGCAGCAGGGCGAACGTGAAGAGATCCTATTAAAATTCAAGAACAAGCAACTGCCGGTTATTATTGGTACCGATGCTTTATCGAGAGGGATTGATGTGGAAGGCATTGACCTTGTTGTAAATTACGATGTGCCCGGCGACCCTGAAGATTATGTGCACCGCATTGGCCGTACTGCCCGTGCTGCTACTACAGGTACCGCAATTACTTTTGTGAATCAAAGAGACGAACGCCGCCTTAAGACCATTGAAGACTTGATCGAAAAGCCCATTAAGCAAATGGATGTGCCCGAAGAATTACAGGGTATACAGCCGGTGAAAGAGGAGAAACCGCACGGCGGCCCGCGTAAGGATAGCAGGCGCAGGCCCAACCGCTACAAAGGTAACAAGCCAAAGCCTGCAGGCGGTAATTAAACCTTGTAATAATTATGTGGTCTATTTGTTTTGTATAGTCAATGCGTTACTTTTACACAAACCAATAATAACCAACTAATATGACAACCAGACGTTCCTTCCTGAAAACCACGGGGATGCTATCGGCAGGGCTTTTAATGGCTCCAGATTTATTTGCCCGCAATAAGAAATATATAGGCTTACAGCTTTACACCGTACGCGATGCCATGGCTAAAGATCCTGTTGGCACGCTTAAAAGGGTTGCCGGTATTGGCTTTAACTCTGTTGAGGGTGCTACTTATACAGGCACGCAAAAGTTTTACGGCATGGAGCCTGCCGAGTACAAAAAAGTACTGAGCGATAACGGCCTGATCATGCCAAGCGCACACTATATGCTGGGCGAAGGAATGCCTGCTGTAAAAGGTACAATTAGCAACGAATGGCAAAAAGCTGTTGATGATGCAGCTGCAGCCGGTGTTAAATATATGGTTTGCGCATATTTGTTAGATAGCGAGCGCGGTACGCTAAGCCATTATAAAGAAACAGCCAACAAGCTTAACAAAGCTGGCGAAATTTGTAAAAAAGCAGGTATACAACTTTGCTATCATAATCACGATTTCGAGTTTGTAAAGCAGGACGGCAAGTTGCCATATGAAATGCTGTTGAACAATACCGACGAGAAGCTGGTAAAAATGGAGATGGACCTTTATTGGATGTACAGAGCAAAGCAAGATCCAATTGCCTTGTTTAACCGTTACCCTGGCCGTTTCCCGCTGTGGCACGTTAAAGATATGGATAGCACACCAAAACAGATGTTTACCGAAGTTGGTAATGGCGTTATCCCGTTTAAAAAGATATTTGCCAATGCTAAAAAAGCAGGTTTGCAATACTTCTTTAATGAGCAGGATGTTACCCCTGGCGATCCGTTTGATAGTATCACCAAAAGCTACGCTTATATCAAAACAAACCTGGTATAATTTTTACCCCGAACATAAACTTTTAAACGCCTGGCATTGCCGGGCGTTTTTTTATTCATTTTATTCAGCGAAAACTTAGCTGGCTTTAATTACCGTAAGTTGTGTAACCAAATGGGCATCGCTATATAAAGCAAATGTTTATACTCGTACTCGCTATTGTCTTGTTTTCTGTTTCGCTGCTGAGTGTATTTTCAGCGCCTACCTATCGCCTTTGGCTGCTGGCAATTGCCGTAACAGAGTTTTCATGGCTGTTTGCGTTGTTTGCTGTTTTGTTAATAGTAGTAGCGGTGTCGACAGACGTTTATGTGCTACCTGTGGCGGTGATTGGTACCATTGCTTTCCTGCTGCTCTGCAAGCCAGTAATACAAGCCTGGTTACTGGCGGCAAATTTAAAAAGGCACTTCGCAGCAGCATTTGGCCCACGCAGTACTTTTTTATATGGAGATAACACCCAACAGCCGTTTAGCCTGCTAAAAATATTTAAAGGTTTGGGGCGTACAATGGTAGCCCATAAAAGTATGCCTTACGCTACTGTGGGCGGACAAATATTGGCGCTTGACTTTTACCCGGCACAGTTAAGCGGAAGGCGGCCATGTATTGTTGTGGTGCATGGCGGCTCATGGAGTAGCGGCGACAGTAAACAGTTGCCACAGCTAAACAGCCATTTGGCTACACTGGGTTATAACGTGGCGGCTATAAATTACCGCCTGGCGCCGCAACACCAAAGCCCAGCACCTGTAAATGACCTCGAGGCTGCATTTAACTATCTGCGCGATAATGCCGAAGAACTGAATATTGATATCAATAATTTGGTTTGCCTTGGCCGCTCGGCAGGGGCTCAGGTAGCTATGCTGGCCGCCTACAGTAAAAATATATCCGGTTTAAAAGGCCTGATTAATTTTTACGGCCCTGCAGATATGGTTTGGGGATATGCAAAACCTGCCAGTAAACTGGTTATGGATTCCCGCGCGGTGATGGAGCGTTATCTAGGCGGAGGCTACCACCAGGTACCGCAGGCTTATGCCAATAGCTCGCCCATTGAATTTGTTGGCCCCAAAGCCGTGCCTACTCTTATCATTCACGGCGATAACGATGTACTGGTTTCGCCGGGCCATGCCACCCGTTTAAACGAAAAATTGACTGCTGAAGGCATCAGGCATTTTTATTTAAGATTACCGTGGGCCACACACGGATTTGACTACACCCTCAACGGCCCGGGCGGCCAATTATCCACTTACGTGGTTGACAGGTTTGTTAACCAGGTTTGCAATTATAACTGTTAGTTATTTTATTCTCGTTTTTATTTTCTGTAACTTAAAATTCATAGATTGATGCCTTTAATATGAGGAGGAGTATTGTCGATGCGTGATTTTAAAGTTCTATTTTATGACGCTCCATCTCCAATGTGGGTGTTTGACATCAACAACCTGAATATCCTGGATGTAAATAAAGCTGCTACACGCGTGTACGGTTATACTTACAAGGAGTTTTTAGGAATGACCATTGCTCAATTACGCCCCCGGGAAGATTTAGAAATGATGTTTAGCGCGTTATCAGGGCTGAACAGCCATAGGTTAAAAGCCGGCGAATTTAGGCATACTGATAAGAATGGTACCGTTTTCAGTGTCGAAATTATCTCTTATTCGGTTGAATTTAAAGGTAGGCCGGCCCGGGTTGTGGTTGCCCAAAATATTGACGATCGTAGGGCCATAGCAGGGCAGCTCGAAATAACACAGGCAAAGCTTAACAAGATACTTGAGACAACCGGCGTTGGTTTTTTTCAGGTAGATGTAAATCATCGCATAATTTATTGGAACTACGCTGCCGAAGTAATGATCGGTTATCAACGGGAGTATGTAATAGGTAAGGATTTATGGGAGATATTTGCAGAAGCGCGCCATACCGATTTCGACACAAAGCTTGAGGAGGCGATCGCCCAAAACACCAAGGTTGAATTTACCTACTACTTTTGGCCCGTTCAAAAATGGCTCAACATAAGTGCTTACCCCCTGGCCGACGGACTTATAGTGCATTTCAGAGACATTACCGAGAGCAAACTTTATGAAGAACGCCTGCTCGAAAAGATAGAGCAGATGCAGGAGATATCATATTTTAATTCGCATTATATACGTAAACCCGTAGCAAGCCTGCTTGGCCTCGCTTCGCTTATTATTAATGGTAATGTAGCTGACAATGAATATCGGGAGGTGGCCGGGCATATAGAAGCTTGTTCTGTTGAGCTTGATGAGGTTCTTCACAAAATCAATAACAAGGTAAATGACGAATTTGCCAACAGCCTGTTTGAGCAGGTAGAAACATTTTCCATAACGCAGCTGCTTAAAAAGATTGCTAAGGATTTTAAACGGGCTGGTATCAATCAGCATATTGTGGTTAAAGGCTGCTCTAAATCAATCGATTTTTTCGGCAACAGGCAGGGTCTGGAGATTGCTGTAAAGTGTTTAATTGATAATGCTGTTAAGTTTTCTGAGCCGACAAGTAATATTGAATTATGCCTGGAAATTATTGGCGGCAATGTGATTTTGTCTGTACGGGACTTTGGTGTAGGCATAAACCGGCAATTAGTCAATACGATATTTGTAGGCTTTACTAAAAAGAGTGTTGCCCGTAAACTGGGGCGTGGCCTTGCCAAGGTTGCTGAAGTAGCACACCGGCACAACGGTGCTGTTTGGGTTGAAAGTCAGCCTGCTAAAGGAGCCATTTTTAGTATGCGGTTACCGGTATCATCAATAGCCGGGCATAAAAAATGCCATTCGGATAAAGGCGATCAGTCGCTGCCCGGAGTTGAGGTTACCTACAATAGCGAGTTAAATTACATAGTTACTGACTGGAACGGTTTCCATAGCGGGCACTCTGTTAAAACGGGTTGTTTCAAGATATTGAATGCGGTTATAACTCACGGATGCACCAAAATATTAAACGACAATACGCATTTGTTGGGTACCTGGGATACCGCTGTAGAGTGGGTTGCCAAAACTTATTTCCCTATGCTGCAGGAGGCCGGCGTAACACACGTTGCGTGGGTTTACTCTAAAAGTACATTTAGCCGGTTAGCAACTGATATGACAATTGAATCTGTAGCAGCCAATGTTGTAACCAAACCTTTTGAAGATGCCGAAGAGGCAAAACAATGGTTAATAACACAACCAATCCGTCAGTATCAGGAGGCTTAATTAACGTATACTTAATCTTCGCCGATAATCAACTCATCGGTGGCAATGCCATCCAATTCTTGTGGGTTGTGGGTTACAGCAATCACCGTTGTGTTCATGTCCCGTAAAAGGGTTTGCAGGTCTGCAAGCAGTTTCATCTTCGTTTTCACATCAATTGCCGAAAATGGTTCATCCATAAGCAGCACATTAGGCTTTATAGCCAAAGCTCTTAATATAGCCAGCCTTTGTTGCTGCCCGCCCGATAGGTGCAACGGTTTTTTGTCCGTAAAGGAGTCAAGCCCGCCGATTTTTAGTAAGTCATCAATCCAATCATTATCACCGCATGCATATTTTAAGTGTTGCATAACCGTCATATTAGGAAATAAAGCATAATCTTGAAAAACAAAGCCTGCTTTACGCAATTGCGGTGTTAGGTTTATGCTGCCAGCGGAGTTGAACCACTCATTACTATCAACAGAAATTAAGCCCTCGTCGGGTTTTATCAGTCCGGCCAGCATTTTCAAAAAGGTGGTTTTGCCGGCACCAGATGGGCCTGTAACGCGTGTTATGCTCCCGGTGACAAAGGCCTTATTAATATGTAGCAATTGCCCGTCTTTCAGCTGTTTTTTTATATCTGCCTTTATCATTCAAGCGGGCTTTTAAATTGGTACTTGTTGTAGATGAAAACACCCATAACCATAATAAACGTAATGGCAAATAAAACAAGCGAGTATTGATTGGCTGACGTATAATCCATCTGCTCAACGGCATCATAAACCGCTATTGATGCTACACGGGTAACTCCCGGAATATTTCCGCCTATCATGAGCACTACGCCAAACTCACCCAGGGTGTGTGCAAACGTTAATACGGTAGCTGTTAACAGAGATGGTTTAATATTAGGCAACTGTACGTGTAAAAAAGTTTCCCGTGGGTTTTTGCCCAAAGTGTATGACGCCTGTGCCAATGAAACAGGGAGTTGTTGCAACGCTGATTTTACCGGGCTTACCATAAACGGCAGACTGTATATTACCGATGCCAGCACCAGGCCGGGGAACGAAAATACGAGCTGTACATCAAAAGTATTATGAAGCCATTTGCTCAGGCCGTTTTGGGGGCTAAACGCCAGCAGCAAATAAAAACCCAATACCGACGGGGGTAACACCAACGGCATGGTTATGAGAGCCTCAATTATGATTTTAAAAACAGACCTTTTTGCCGATAACCACCAGGCAAGCGGTACACCTATAACAAGCAATATTGCCGTGGTAATTGCGGCGAGTTTAAGGGTTAGCCATATGGGCAAAAGGTCCATTGGTATATTTAATTTACGTGGTAACCGTAGCTTTTAAAAATAGCTTTTGCCGCCGAGCTGGTTAAGTATTTATAAAACCTGATTGCCTGCTTGTTGCCTTCCGCACGTCTTAACAATATCATGGCCTGGCGTATTGGTGTATATAATTTGCTATCTACAAGTGCCCAGTTAAGCTTGGTCTTGTTGGACGGATCTCTTATCAGCGAAAGCGTTGTAAAGCCAGCATCAACAGCACCGGTTGTGATGTATGTATTAACCTGCGATATGCTTTCGCCGAACACGATTTTGGGTTGTACTTTAATAAACAAGTTCAGCTTTTCAAGCGCCTCTTTTGCGACTTTCCCGTAGGGCGCTATGGCCGGGTTGCCAATAGCTATTTTTTTGACGGCAACAGTTTGTATCGCCGATGGCCAGTTGTTAACAGCTGTTTTGTTAATACCGCAAATAACCAGCACACCGTCGGCATAAAAAACCGGTTGATGTTGCGAAAAGCCTTGTTTATACAACATGGTTGGAAACGCCGCATCGGCCGACATGAAAATATCATATGGCGCACCATTCTTGATCTGGTTGCTCAAATTGCCCGATGATCCTGATATAGCATCTATTGTGATGCCTGTTTTCTTCTTAAAATCGCTTTGCAAAGCTTTCATTACAGGCTGCAGGTTGGCTGCTATGGCCACTTTCAAGGTCTGCGCAGAGACCGAAGGTACAATAGCGAAATTTATCAGCAGGGCAATCGGTATCAGTTTTAAATACTTTTTCATGGCATTTGCAAAGTAAGTATATTAAACGCAGTGCGCAAACAGGCCCATAAATAAGCTGAATTTATTACCTACATTTGAGTTAATTGTAAGCCAATTACAGACCTTAATACCCCTTAAAAAATTACCTTATGAGAAAATCACACACTGCATTTGCCTGCATGGCTATTGCATTTGTTTTTTGGGCATGCTCGGGCTCAAAAAATACGCCGGTACCAACTCCGCCTGTTACCACAACTCCAATAGCCGACAAAAACTGGTCTTTTGAAACCAGCGCCTATTTTGCAGATGAATTTGACAATACCGGCAAGCCCGATGCAGCCAAATGGGGCTATGACATTGGCGCAGGCGGCTGGGGTAATAACGAGTTGGAATACTATACTGATGGAAGCAATGCAAATGTCGCCAATGGCAAATTAACCATTACCGCCAAAAAAGAAAGTATGGGCGGTGCCGGTTACACATCGGCGCGTATGGTATCAAAGGGAGCTGGTAGCATGTTGTACGGCAGGGTAGAAGTAAAGGCCAAGCTACCATCGGGTGTAGGCACATGGCCCGCTATATGGATGCTGCCCGATGACTATTCTTATGGGCCCTGGCCAAAATCGGGCGAGATAGATTTGATGGAGATGGTAGGGTTTGACCCCAACGTAGTGCATTTTACTGTTCATAACCAAACTTACAACGGGGCAAACGGCAAAGGTGCAGGCAAAACAATCGCAACCGCCAGTACCGATTATCATATCTACCGCATCGACTGGACACCTTACGCCATTAAAAGTTATTTCGATGGCGAGTTGGTTTATACTTACGTTAATGAAAGTAACGGTTTTGCTACCTGGCCTTACGATAAAAAATTCCACCTTTTGCTTAACATTGCCGTCGGCGGCAATTGGGGCGGTCAAAAAGGGGTTGATGACACAGCTTTCCCGGCCTCGATGGATATTGATTACGTGCGTTTTTACAAAATGATTGATAAATGATGAAGAGGGGATTTTTTACAGTTTTAGCAGCACTGGCAATTTCGGTGAATGTATTTGGCCAGGCAAAAGGATTTTATGATACAAGGGGCAAAGAAATTATCGGGCCCGATAAAAAGCCGTTTTTAATAAAGGGCACTAACCTGGGCAACTGGCTGGTGCCCGAGGGTTACATGTTTAAGTTTAAGAGTGTTAACTCGCAGCGGATGATAAATGAGGCGCTTACGCAAATCGTCGGCCCCGAAGAGATGAAGGTGTTTTGGCGCAAGTTTCAGGAAAACTATATTACCGAGGCCGATATCCATTTTTTGAAACAGTCGGGTATCAACTCTTTGCGTATCCCATTTCATTACAAGCTCTTTACTAATGAAGATTACATGGGCCAAAACAATGCTAACCGTGGCTTTGAGCTGTTGGACAGGGTTATCGGATGGTGTAAAAAAGAAAACTTGCCCGTTATTTTAGATATGCATTGTGCACCCGGCGGGCAAACCGGTGATAATATAGACGATGGCGACGGATACCCGTTTTTGTTTAAAAGCGCAGCAAGCCGCAAATTAACAGCACAGCTTTGGCGTAAAATAGCAGATCATTACAAAAACGAAACGATTGTGTTAGGCTACGACCTGCTCAACGAACCTATTGCACATTTTTTTGATGTAAATGATCTTAACCCTCACCTCGAGCCAACTTACAAAGAGATAACAGCCGCAATACGCACTGTAGATAAAAACCATATCCTGTTTATTGGCGGTGCGCAATGGGATAGCAACTTTAAAGTTTTTGGTGCCCCGTTTGATAGCAGGCTGGTTTATACCTTCCATAAATATTGGACAGATGTAAAGCAGGACGTGATACAGGAGTATATAGATTATCGTAATAAATACAACGTGCCCATTTATGTTGGCGAAACCGGTGAAAATAAAGACGAATGGGTTCGGGACTTTCGTATCCTGTGCGAGAAGAACAATATTGGCTGGCACTACTGGCCATATAAAAAACTGGATAACACCAGTGGCTTCATGAGCTTTAACTTGCCGGCTAATTATGAAAAGATAATTGAATACACCGAAAAGAAACGGACATCTTTTGATGATATCCGCAAAGCTGCCCCCGCAAACAGGGCCGAGCTTAAAAAAGCGCTCGATGATTTCTTAGAGAACTGTAGGTTTATAAACTGCGTGCCCCAAAAAGGCTATATAGAGGCGCTGGGCTTAAAAGTACCTGCCAAGTAAACATATAAGTTTAAAAGTATTCATCAACAAACAAAAACCCGCTTCAAAAAATGGAGCGGGTTTTTGTTTGATATCGGGCGCTTGTTAGCGTTGCGTGTTTCTCACTTCTTTAATCAACCTTATTTTAATGATCACTAAAACAGCGCCAATAAATACCGAGCCTAACACATACTCATAACGGCCGCTTTGGAAGCCCGAATAGGTAAGCAGCAGGCACAAGAAAATGCCAAGGTTAAGCAGTACGTTAAATATCAGCTTTTTGCCCATGTTTAATAAACGTTAATAGTTGGGTCGATAGCTGCTTTCCAGGCCAGGATACCGCCTTGCAAATTGTAAAGGTTGCTAAAACCTTGTGCCTCTAACTGCATAACGGCAGCTGCGCTGCGCTTGCCGCTGCGACACATTATTACAACAGGCTTATCTTTAGCAATTTTATCTGTTTCAATTAAAATGCCTCCCAGCGGTATCAAAGTGCCGCCAAGGTTTGATGTTTCATATTCAAAATCTTCACGAACGTCAACCAGTTGAAAATCTTCGCCGTTGTCAAGTTTCTCTTTTAATTCCTGTACGCTTATTTCTTTCATAATAAATACAATTATGGCCCAAAGGTAGGTTTTTCTATACCAATTATTTATTTATGAACTGTAACAATCAGTACCTAAGTGCGTTTTATACATAAGGTGTTGTTAGCAAAACCTTTTTATTAATGAAAAAAATAACCCGCTTCTTTTGGTTTTGTTCCGGAGCGCATATAGATACACTGAGAAAATATCCTATCGAACATAATAAATACGTTGGTATAGGGGCAACCATTTTCTTTACGGCACTGTTTGCAGCCTTGTCTGGCGGTTATGCCATGTACTTCGTTTTCAGCGGTAATGCATTTGCTGTCGGCTTTGCCATCATATTTGGTTTAATATGGGGAACGGCTATCTTCAATATGGACCGTTATATTGTATCCAGCATCAACAAAGTAGGTACAACTAACCAGCAAATACTGCAGGCATCGCCGCGTATTTTATTGGCAATTGTTATAGGCATCGTAATATCGCGCCCACTTGAGCTCAAGATTTTCGACAAAGAGATCCGCACTAAGTTAAAAACGGCTTATCTTAAAGGGCAGCGCACCAAAATTGATTCCTTGCAAAAAACCTATCAGCTTAAATACACGCCCGAGCTTGTTAAAAACACTGATCTTAAAAAAGAGAAAGATTCGCTCGAGCGCGATATCAATCGCTCGAGGTATGAATTGAACCAGGAGGTTTTTGGTGATAAAACCAACCAAACCTCAGGCATTACAGGCTACGGCACTTATGCCAAGCAGAAAGCACAGATTTTAAAAGAAAAAGAAGATCGCCTTAAAACTGTTACAGATAATTTAGGGCAGATGGACCAATACCTGTTAAAGCGTCGCGATTTTGAAGGCTTAAGCAGCACGCGTTTATTTAACGAAAGACAACTGGACAGCCTTGCAAACGTGGCCGGTTTCGCCGACCGCAACTGGGCGCTTGGGCAATTGTCATTCAATGAAAAAGGTAAGCGCGATCTGGATACTTATCTGGCCATATCTTTCATCGGTTACCTGTTTATAATTTTCGAGTGTTTACCGGTTTTCGTCAAGCTGATGTCGCCACGTGGGCCTTATGATGTGGCTATTGCGAAGATATCCGAAGCCAACAGTTATTTCGCCGAGCGCGATAAAGACCGAGATATTGCCGTAACCAACCAAACATTCGATCATAGCCTGGATACGGATGTAGAACGCCGAAAGCGAATTATTTCTGGCCAGTCCGACTTTGATTTCGAGCGCCATAGCTACGATTGATTAGGCAATTTACGTTGGTTAATGCGTAACGAAATTGATATTTCCAGTATGGTCAATTTATGGTAATTTACAACCGTAATATAACACCATGAAGAAATTACTTTTTATGGCAGCTGCTTCAATGCTCGCATCTGCTGCCATTGCCCAAACCGGCTCCAATGCAATTGTTTACAACGTATCATTTCCAAATGCTGCCCATCATGAGGCCGAGATAAGCATGACCATCCCGCAGGTGCCGGCTGGTCCGCTAAAAGTGCGTATGAGCAGATCATCGCCCGGCAGATACGCCACGCATGAATTTGGCAAAAACGTGTATAATGTTAAAGCAACAGATGCAACTGGTAAAGCGCTTACCCTTAAACAGCTTGATGGCGACGTTTATGAACTTACCGCGCACCCATCCACAATAAAAATAAGCTATACACTATTTGGTAACTGGACAGATGGTACTTACACCAGTATAGAGCCAAGCCATGCGCACTTTAGCATGCCCGCCTCATTTATGTGGGGCATTGGTTTGGAGAACCGCCCTGCCAAATTTGTATTTAATGATTTAGCTAAACATGGCTGGCGTGTTGCAACACAGCTGAAACCCGAAGGTGCCAATGTGTATTCTGCACGCGATATGCAGTATATGATGGATAGCCCTATTGAGCTTTCTGCCTATAAGGAAACCAGCTGGGTTGTGAAGAATACCGATGGCAAAGATGAAACCATTAAACTAAGCACACATTCTGACGATGACCAGGCAACGGTAGATAAGTTTGCCGACATGGTTAAAAAAGTGGTGCTTGAAGAAAAGGCCATCTTTGGTGAACTGCCAACGTTTGATTACGGCAGCTACGTGTTTTTACATGATGTGCACCCAAGCACTGCCGGCGACGGTATGGAGCACCGCAACTCCACAGTAATTGTACAGCCCGTTAATAAAGTTGGCGGTAACGAGCAGTGGTTGCTGGGCACATTTTCGCATGAGTTTTTCCACTCATGGAACGTAGAGCGTATCCGCCCGAAAACGTTAGAGCCTTTTAACTTTACACATGCCAACATGAGCAACGAGCTTTGGTGTGCCGAAGGTTTTACGCAATACTACGGAGAGCTTGCGCTTACCCGTGCCGGTTTCCATACGCCTGATGAATATACCCGTACACTGGCAGGTTTGATCAACTCTGTTTTGAATACACCGGGTGCCAAATATTTTACGCCAATACAAGCCAGCAGATACGCCATATATGCCGATGCAGGCGTAGCTGTAGATCAACTAAATACAGGTAACATCTTTACCAGTTACTATTATTATGGCGGTGCTACAGCCTTGGCGCTCGACCTGCGTTTACGCAGCGAGTTCAATAAAACCCTTGATGATTTTATGCGCCAAGCATGGTTAACCCACGGTAAAACCGAAAAACCATATACGGTTGAGGACCTGCAGGCTGTACTGGCAAAGGTGACTAACCCCGGCTTTGCCGCCGACTTTTTTAAACGATACATTTATGGCGTTGAGAAAAACGACTATGCGGCGCTGTTAGATAAAGCGGGCTATGTGTTGCGCAAAGCGCAGCCAGGCAAAGCCTGGATCGGCTCGTTATCAGGTGGCGGTGGTCGCGGTAAATCGGGTCAAACAAAAGGTGCTGCAGATGGTGTGGCTATCACTTCGCCAACAATTAAAGGCACTCCTGTTTACAAAGCCGGTTTAGATGCGGGTGATGTTATTACCAAGGTTGATGGAAATGCGGTTGATGCTGCAGGCCTTTCAAAAGCGGTATCGGAAAAGAAACCCGGTGATAAGCTTACCATTACCTACACCAACCGTACAGGTGAGCACGAAACCGTAATCACGGCAGACGAAAGCCCTGCATTTGAAGTAGTAAGCTATGAAAAGGCCGGTAAACAATTAACCAAACAACAACAGGATTTCCGCGACAGCTGGTTATCATCAAAAGTAAAATAAACCTCAGTACATGAAATTGAAATTATACGCAGCAGTTGCTGCATTGTTCCTGGCGCCCTCAATAACCTTTGCACAAGATGTAAACAAACTTGTTGATAAGGCAGATGTTGAGCGCATTATTAAAACCCTGAGTGCCGACGATATGCAGGGCAGGGGCACGTTTACACCGGGCATTGATAAAGCCGCAACCTTCATCGAGGGTGAATTTAAAGCTGCCGGTTTACAACCATTAAAAGGCAGTAAAGGCTTCAGGCAGTCATTTTCAAAAACACGTGTTACGCCTACCGATCTGAAAGTGACTTTTGATGGTACAGCGTTACCTGCAGAAAGCATTGCAGCTTCAACCGGTACATCATTCAATTGGAAGGGAGATACCAGTATCGCCGTAGTAAATATTACTGATGAGAAAAATTTTAGGAGCCAATATTCGGGCGTTATGCGTAGCGGTAAAAAGTCGTTAGTGGTGATGAATCCATCTATGGCAGCCATATTTAAACGTATTCGCGACAGGGCTATCAAGGGCGGCATTGTGAACAACCCTGCTGAGCAAGCGCCGGTTGTGTACGTATTAAGTGCAACTGCACCAAAAACATTTGAGGTTAGCTGCGGCGTAAAATCGGAAGAGTTACCCTTATTTAACGTTGTCGGTATGATTCCGGGTAAAAGCAAGGCTGCAGAATACGTTGTGTTCTCGGGCCATTACGACCACTTGGGTATAATTAAACCGATGGAAGGCGATAGTATTGCCAACGGTGCGGATGATGATGCATCGGGCACTACGGCAGTAATTGCATTGGCCAAATACTATAAGAAGCTAAAAAATAACGAGCGTACGCTGATATTTGTTGCCTTCACGGCCGAAGAAATTGGCGGTTATGGTTCGCAATACTTTTCGAAGCAATTGGATGCCGATAAGGTAGTTGCTATGTTCAATATCGAGATGATTGGTAAAGACTCCAAGTTTGGCCCAAACACGGCCTTTATAACCGGCTTCGAAAGATCGAACTTCGGCTCGATATTGCAAAAGAATGTTGAGGGCACCGAGTTTAAGTTCCATCCGGATCCATACCCGGAGCAGGATTTATTTTACCGCAGCGATAACGCCACCCTGGCCCGCCTGGGTGTACCGGCGCACAGCATTTCTACCGACCAGATAGATACCGACAAACTTTACCACTCTGTTAACGATGAGTTTGAAAGCCTTGATGTAAACAATATTGTAGCAACTATCAAAGCCATTGCATTAGGCTCGCGCAGCATTGTATCAGGCAAAGACACGCCTACACGTGTGGCTAAGCTGGAACGCTAAATATTTAGCAACATAAGTGATTAAGTTAAGGCTCAAACAAATGTTTGGGCCTTACTGTTTAAAGCCTAAAATAAACAGGAGGTTTTTATGCAATGGATGGGCAGACGCGAGAGCAGTAACACCGAGGATGGTGGTAGCGGCGGTGGCGGCCGTGGTTTGGCTTTTGGCGGAGGTATAGTAGGCATTATTGCCGCAGCTATATACTTTTTTACCGGGATAGATCCATCGCAGATATTAAACCAGCAGCAGGGCGGCGGCTCGGCTCAAACCGAACAGATAGATACCCGCCCCGGCGGTTCAGGCCAGGAAGACACGCCGGAGCGCAAGTTCGCCAAAGTGGTTTTGGCCGACACGGAAGACGTGTGGGGCAAGATTTTTAAAGAAATGGGTCGCACCTATGCCGAGCCTAAAATGGTTTTCTTTACCGATGGTGTATCAACCGCATGTGGTAATGCATCGTCGGCCACTGGTCCGTTTTACTGCCCCGGCGACCAGAAAGTATATATCGATCTTACATTTTTCGACGAGCTTAAAAGTAGGTTTAACGCAGCCGGCGACTTTGCCCAGGCTTACGTAATAGCACACGAGGTTGGCCACCATGTGCAGGATCTGTTAGGGGTAACCGCCAAGGTAGACCAGGCTCGCCAGCAAATGAGCGAAACGGAGTTTAATAAGATATCGGTTAAGCTTGAATTGCAAGCCGATTTTTATGCAGGAGTTTGGGCACACTATGAGCACAATTTAAAGAATGTGCTTGATCCGGGAGATATTGAAGAAGCCCTTAATGCAGCCAATGCCATTGGTGACGACCGACTGCAGCGCGAGTTTCAGGGTGATGTTAGGCCCGACAGCTTTACCCACGGCACCAGTGCCCAACGCATGTATTGGTTTAAAAAGGGCTACGAAACCGGCGATATCAAGCAGGGTAACACCTTCGCAGCAGATAATTTGTAATAGTACGCGTCATTGCGAGGTACGAAGCAATCTTATCTAACCATGTAACCTATTAAGAAGGAATAGTTATGTCATTGCGAAGCTCTTCGCGATGACATGACTTAAAGCGACTTATTAAACAAAAAGGGAAAATCTATTTCTGCTCTACTTTTTCCCTTATCCTATCCTCAATACCTTTAATTAATTCATCTATAAGTCCACTTGAGGGTTCAACCGGTTCGAGAACCTCCCATGTTAGCTTAGTAAAGGTATTTAATGGGTACATCCCATATTGTACCAGTTTCCAGGAGTTGGTGATAGCAATAGGTACCAGCAAGGCATCAGGGCATTTTTTGAGCAGGGTAACTACGCCCGCCGATTGGAAAGGCCTCACCTTGCCATCCTTAGACCGTGTGCCTTCCGGGAATATCATGGCCGACCAGTTGTTTTCTTTCATCCTGGTACCAAATTTAACCAGCTCCGTAATGGATTGGCGCGGGTCTTTACGGTCGATATTGGCACCGCCGCCTACGCGCAGGTTATAGGATATTGAAGGAATACCTTTCGTCAATTCGGCTTTTGATATAAACTTTGCATGGTACTTTCGCAAAAAATATATCATGGGCGGTATATCAAACAAGCTTTGGTGGTTGGCAATAAATATCATCGGCCTGCCGGTGGGCAGATTTTGATTATTAACAAACCGTATGCTATTAAATGCCAGTGTAACCGAATAGGTTAGGAAGAAGTTTAGTATATCTACTGAGCGTTTGTGCGCCTTGTATCCGCCCCAGTTATAACACATCCATTGTATAGGATGAAAAATGAGCAGCGACAAAAAAAACGCCAGTAAAGCAAACGGCGATACTATATATCCTAAAAGCTTTTTCATTACTGCCGCAAAGGTAAATCTTTTTAAGAAAATGGTAAGCAGGCTTATAACAGCCCTTCAATGATCATCAGCTTAACCCTAAGCACTGCCCCCACAGTTACCGAGTCTGTGATCTCACCGGCGCAAACCATCCGGTAAACTTCATCAAACGGGATTTTTTGCACTATCAATTGCTCGGTATCTTCGGGTTCGGCCTCGTGCTGTTCAAGGCCACGCGCAACATAAGCAATGCTCAGTTCATCGCTAACAGAATTGGAAAGGTGCATCCGCTGTATTTCAATCCATTCTTTAGCTTTTAGTCCTGTTTCTTCAAGTAATTCACGTTTAGCAGAGTCGAGCGGATCGGTGCCAAGTGGACCGCCGCCCTCCGGCAGCTCCCAGCTGTACTGGCCCAATGCAAACCTGAACTGGCCTACAAGGTACGTGTTCATATCATCGTCAAGCGGCAAAATGCCTATGGCCATGTTTTTGAAACTAACCTTGCCGTAAATACCCGGATTGCCCGATGGATTGGTGACCTGGTACTCGGTTACGTTTATCCAGGGGTTGTCGTAAACCGGCTTACTGCTGTTTGTTATCCAGGGATTATCTGTCGAGTTTTGCATGTATTCTATTAATATTAAATATGGCGCCGTAATTAGTATTCAGTAGATCAATTGCTTTCTGTTGCAGATTTCTCAGTCCGCTTTTCAAGGTAAGCCGGCACGTTAACCAGCAATATGCCTACTAAAATAATAAGCAGGCTTAGTAACTGGGCGCGGTTCACCGGTTCGCCAATTAAAAGCCAGCCCAACAATACTGCCACTACAGGATTTACATAAGTATGGGTGCTAACTATGGCAGGTGGCTTTATACTGATGAGCCATATAAAAGAAAGGTAGGCAACTAAAGATCCCATAACAATCAGGAAGATTAGCCCGCCCCAGCCTTCGGTGCTTACTTTACCAAAGCTGAAGCCGGTATATTCGCCTTTCACCAAAACAACAAGGCCGCTTGCTAACCCTCCGGCAAGTAGCTGAACAGCGGCGTTCATCACCGTAGAACTATCGCCCTGGCTATCTTTTGTTATAAGGGAACCCATTACCCATATCAAAGCACTAACAATTACAACTATGCTGGCAATGGTAGCCATAGGTGATGTATTTGAAATCGATACGCCAAGCTTTAGAAATAAAAAGATTCCCGTAAAGCCAATAACCAAACCGGCAAGTATGTACTTGTTTGAAAAATACTCGCCCCAGCGTTTACGATCAACCAGTAAAAACATCAGCGGCTCGGTAGCTACAAGTATGGCCGCCTGCCCCGAGCTGATGTACTGTTCGGCCCAGGCTATCATGCCGGTGCCGCCAACCAGCATCATTGTACCGCTTAGCGCATGTCGCCACAGAAAGCGCCACTCGGGCAGCTTTTCGCCTTTTAGCTTACACCAGGCAAATAGTATCAAACCAGCCACGGAATAGCGTAAGCCGACTAATATAAACGGCGGGAAACTTTTCAATCCATAAATAACAGCTAAATAGGTTGATCCCCATATTACATAGATGCTAAAAAAAGCCAGAGCCACTAAAAGGGTAGGGGCGTGTTTATTATTGGTCATGACAGGTGGTGTTACAATATAAAAAAAGGCGTCCCGGTTTAAAAAGGACGCCTTTGATATTTTAGTTAAGCTTTCAATTATAAACCGAAGGCTTGTTTTACTTGATCAACGTAGTCCAGTTTTTCCCAGGTAAACAGTTCAACTTCACGCTCAATAATGCTGCCATCGTGCGCGTTGAATTTTTTGGTTACTGTTTCGCTTGGGCGGCCAAAGTGTCCGTAAGCAGCGGTTTCGCTATAAATAGGGTTACGCAGCTTAAAGCGGGTTTCAATAGCATAAGGTGTCATGTTGAATACGCTTTCAACTTTTTTAGCTATTTCGCCATCGTTCAGGCCTACTTTGCTTGTGCCATAAGTATTTACGTAAATACCCATTGGCTGGGCAACACCTATAGCGTATGATACCTGTACCAACACTTCGCTGCAAACACCGGCGGCTACCAGGTTTTTAGCAATGTGACGCGTAGCATAAGCTGCAGAGCGGTCAACCTTTGATGGGTCTTTACCGCTAAATGCACCACCACCGTGAGCACCTTTGCCACCGTAAGTATCAACAATAATTTTACGGCCGGTTAAGCCTGTGTCGCCATGCGGGCCGCCGATAACAAATTTACCGGTTGGGTTAATGTGATACTTGATATCGGTGTTGAAAAAGTGCGCGTATTTTGGATACTTAGCTTTTACGCGTGGTATAAGTATGCTGATGATATCGTTTTTGATCTTCTCCAACATAGCCTGCTCTTCGTCAAAATCATCATGCTGTGTGGATATTACTATAGCATCAATGCGGGTAGGCTGGTTATCATCGCTGTATTCTAAAGTAACCTGCGATTTTGCATCCGGGCGGAGGTATTTAATGTCGGTAGCTTCGCGGCGTATGGCTGCAAGCTCAATCAATAACGCGTGTGCAATATCCAAAGCCAATGGCATGTAATTATCCGTCTCGCTGGTTGCGTAGCCAAACATCATACCCTGGTCGCCGGCGCCCTGCTCTTCTTTAGCTTTGCGGTCAACACCCTGGTTGATATCCGGAGATTGCTCATGAATGGCAGACAATACGCCGCATGAGCTGCCGTCAAACATATAGTCGCCTTTGGTGTAACCAATTTTGTTGATTACTTCGCGGGCAATTTTTTGTACATCCAAATAAGCTTTTGATTTAACCTCACCGGCCAAAATAACCTGTCCTGTAGTTACCAGCGTTTCGCAGGCCACTTTTGATTCGGGGTCAAAAGCCAGGAAGTTATCAATTAATGCGTCAGATATTTGATCGGCAACTTTGTCCGGGTGCCCTTCAGACACTGATTCGGATGTAAATAAATATGGCATATTTAAGTTAAATAAACGTTTACAAAAAAGGAAGGATTGAGTTGTAACGTTGTAAAAAGAAGCAAAACTTTAGCACTTTTTTACGTGGTTGCAATTTGGCCGCAGTGCGCGGCAATAAATCAGTCCACCTTTGTGGGCAAAAATAAAACAATTTTTCGCAAAGCCGAAAATATTTACTTTTGGCAGCGCAAAACATATATAGTTGAAAAGGAAAGCTTTATTTATAGTAAACCCGGTGTCTGGGGGGAAGAAGAAGGATGGCGTGCCGGAGCTTATTAAAGAATATTTGGATACAGATGTTTTTGAATACGATACCGAATATACCACCGGGGTGTTACATGCCCGCCACCTTGCCGGGGCCGCTGTTGACGAGTATGACGTTGTTGTAGCTGTTGGCGGCGATGGCACTATAAATGAAATAGCGTCGGCCATTGCTGGCACCAATGTTGTCTTGGGTATCATCCCTTCCGGCTCGGGTAATGGCCTTTCACGCTTTTTAAATATACCAATGGATATAAAAGGTGCGTTTAACACATTAAATAATGCCAGGAGCATCACCATAGATGCTGCCAAGCTAAACGGGCAATGGTTTTTTAATATGGCAGGTATGGGTTTTGATGCACATATAAGCCATGTTTTTGCGCATGGAAGCGATAAGCGGGGATTTATGAATTATTTAAAATCGACCCTGAACGAAATTTCAACATATAAGCCGCAGCAGTACAAAATAGATATTGATGGTGTCACAGTAACCAGCGAGGCATTTATGTTAAGCATTGCAAACTCATCACAATACGGCAACAATGCGCACATATCGCCAAAGGCTTCTGTGCAGGACGGGCTGCTTGATGTTTGCATTATAAAGCCGTTTCCATTGTGGCGATTCCCGGAAATGGGCGTGCGCATGTTTACTAAAACAGCAGATGGATCCGAGTATGTTGATATCATTAAAGGGAAAGATATTAAGATAACGCGCCATACCGAAGGGCCCATCCACTTAGATGGAGAGCCGCAAGTTGCCGGTACCCAGATTGATATTAACGTAATGCCGGCATCTTTAAATGTAATTGTAGGTAATAACTATAAAGATTAAACCATGGCTAAGAAGAACTATACAGGCATCATGTACTCTACTGACCCTAACTTTCAATACCAGGAGGAGAACGAAGCCGCGCAGCAAACTTTGCCACCACAGCAGCAAAACCTTAAGATTTTTTTGGATCGCATAAAGGGAAACAAATTAGTAACCCGGGTGAATGGCTTTGTAGGGACAACGATAGATTTGGAGGCTTTAGGTAAAAAGCTTAAAACAAAGTGCGGTGTAGGCGGTTCCGTGAAAGATGGCGAAATATTGTTGCAGGGCGATTTCAAGGACAAGATACTTGCCATGCTGCTTGCCGATGGATATAAATCGAAAAAAGCGGGCGGATAACTAAAAAAATAGTATAAATTTGTATTAGTACCCTAAAAGGCGTTAACTAATAAAAAAACCAATTATAAACAGACCAGTAAGGTTTGTATGCATGTAGCGTGATGTTGTTAGACCCGATTATATCAGGTTAGTTACACACAAAATATGTGTTATAACTTGCGAGTTATAAAAAAAATAAGTTTTATTGTAAAAAATTGTCTGTCAAATAGACAATTTTTGCTTTTCAAGGCGTTATGTATTACCAATTTGATAATAGCATAAGCAACTTGATATTAAATTATTATAAAGAATTGCTTTAATAGTTTTTTTATTTCATAGAAATTCTATTTTTGTTATTCGCTTAAATGCGCACACATTTTATTAACTTATATTAAACAAAACGAAAAACTAAAATTTCAAAGTAATGGCAAACGCACCAACAAAACCAACTACTCCTGTTAAACAAGAAAGCTCAAGTGCATCCGGCGCATTTGCATCTTTAACTATTCCAATTTGCCTGGCTATCGCTATCTGTATATTCATCTTCATCCTTGGCGATCCAAGTCACTACAAAGGTGGCGACGTTGCTGACGGCGAGCCTACAGATTTATTCGGTACAGTACACAAAGGTGGTGTTATCGTACCTTTAATTATGTCATACCTGTTAATGGTAATCGTATTCTCTATCGAGAGGATGGTTGTTATTGGTAAAGCATCTGGTACTGGTAACGTAGAATCTTTCGTTAAAAAAATCCAATCTTTACTTAACTCAGGCCAAATCGACGCTGCAAGCGCAGAGTGCGACAAACAAAAAGGTTCTGTAGCAAACGTGATCAAATCAGGTTTGAAAAAATACAAAGAGATGGAAATTGATCAGACAATGGATGTTGATCAAAAAACTTTAGCTATCCAAAAAGACATCGAAGAAGCAACTGCTTTGGAAATGCCAATGTTAGAGCAAAACTTAACCATCATCGCTACTTTGGTATCAATCGGTACATTAACCGGTCTGTTAGGTACGGTTGTGGGTATGATCAAGGCCTTCGGCGAGCTGGGTTCATCTGGTGCTGCAAACCCTTCAGCATTATCAAACTCAATCTCTGAGGCACTTATCAACACTGCGATGGGTATCGGTACTTCAGCTGTATCAATCGTAATGTACAACATCTTTACATCTAAGATTGACAAGTTGACTTACGCTATCGACGAAACTGGTTTCAGCATCGTTCAAACGTTCGCAGCATCACACAAAAATAGCTTAAGATAAAATATTAGTGGCTGTATCCACGTTATAACAAAATATAATTTGGATTTAATTTGTTTTTTCACACTAATAATTTTAATTTTACAACATGGCAAGAGTAAAAGTTCCCAGAAAGAGTACCCACATAGACATGACGGCTATGTGCGACGTAGCCTTCCTGTTGCTAACTTTCTTCATTTTGACCGCGAAACCAAGGCCGCAAGACCCTATTCCGGTTGATATACCATCATCAAGTGTTGAGGTAGCTATCCCTGACGAAAATGTGTTATTGTTAACCATTGGCGACGGCGGTAAAGTTTTCTACACGGTTGACGGTGCAGATGTTCGCAAACAAACTTTATTGCAAATGGGCGAGAAGTATAAAATCAACTTCACTCCCGAGGAGCAAAACAAGTTTATGTCGACAACTATTTTCGGTGTACCTATCGGTTCATTAAAACAGTTTTTGGCACTGGACGGTAACGATAAAAAGAATTACAAACAACCAGGCATCCCTTATGATACAACAGCAACCAGTGAGTTGTCTGACTGGATCAGGGAATCGCGCAAGGTTAATGCTTCTATAAAACAGAAACCGTTATTGATTTCAATAAAAGGCGATAACAAAGAAAAGTATCCTGCAGTGCAGAAGCTTATCGCGTTGTTGCAGAAACAAAAAGTTAATAAATTCAGTTTAATCACTTCGCTGAGAACTGCTCAGAAAACAAAATAAAAAATGGCAGAATTAGACACCTCCTCCGGCGGGGGTAAAAAAGGCGGGAAAGTAAGAAGTAAGAAGGCGTCCACCCGTGTGGATTTGACCGCAATGGTTGACTTGGCTTTTTTGTTGATCACTTTCTTCATCCTTACTACCACCCTTGCCAAACCAAAGGCTATGGATGTTGCCATGCCTGATAAGGAAGAGAAGCAAACAGACCAATTGGCTGTTGCGGCTTCCCGTTCAATGACTTTGTTACTGGGCGCTAATAATAAGGTAGAGTGGTTTGTAGGTGAGCCTGGAAAATCACAGCCAGAAACAGTTGGCTATGGTAAAAATGGTTTACGTGAAACCCTTATCGAAAAAGGTAAAGAAATACAGCAAACTACAGGTAAATTCATGATAGTGCTGATCAAACCAAGCGATAAGTCTGACTACAAAAACCTTGTTGACGCGTTAGATGAAATGAAGATTACAGCAGTGCAATCTTACGCTATTGTTGATATATCTCAACCGGAGCTTGACCTCCTGAAAAGAGATGGTAATTATTAACAATTTAAACAAGAATAAATTAACGTTATTATAAAATTGCTATAAGATGTTCGGATCAAAATTAGACATATTGAATCAGCAATGGATTGACGTTGTTTTTGCAGGGCGTAATAAAGCATATGGTGCGTACGAGTTAAGGAAAACAAATGCCCGCCATACTAACAGGGCCCTTATCATCGGATGCGTAGTATTCGTTTTCGTGATCTCGCTAAAAACAATCATCAATAAAATTGAAGGATTCATCCCGAAAGCAGCAGAAAAGGTAAAAGTTACCGAAGTTGTGCTGCCTCCACCACCGGTGGACCAAACAAAACAACCACCTCCGCCACCTCCGGAGCCACCTAAACCAAAGGTTGACCAGGTGCGTTTCCCTCCTCCGGTAGTAAAACCGGATAACGAGGTGCGTGAGAAAGAACCACCAACAGTCAAAGAGTTGGAGGTTGCTGACCCAGGTCAGAAAGACCAGAAAGGTGACCCGAATGCCGACATTAGGATTGATGAGCCGGTTGGTAACTCTGATATTAAACAAGTGGTAGAAGAGAACCCTAACCAGATCTTCACAGCCGTAGAG
The DNA here is from genome assembly GCF_007846085.1 of Mucilaginibacter pallidiroseus. Taxonomy (GTDB): domain Bacteria; phylum Bacteroidota; class Bacteroidia; order Sphingobacteriales; family Sphingobacteriaceae; genus Mucilaginibacter; species Mucilaginibacter pallidiroseus. The sequence goes on along the minus strand of NZ_VOEJ01000003.1, from coordinate 197,919 downwards.
AAATCTCCGGGCTTCCCGGGCGGTGACGCAGCATTTGGTAAGTACTTAGGTAAAGCTATCCGTTACCCTGCTATTGCAAGGGAAAACAACGTACAAGGTAGGGTAATCTTAACTTTCGTTGTTGAGCGTGATGGTTCATTAACCGATATTAAAGTTGTTAGAGGCATTGGCAGCGGTTGTGACGAAGAAGCAATACGCGCCCTTAAAAACTCTCCAAAGTGGACCCCTGGTATCCAGAACGGTCGCCCGGTACGTGTACAATATAGCGTACCAGTAGCATTTGCTTTGGCACAGGAGTAACAAGTAAATTAATGTTATCAGATAACAAAGAACAGCAAAAATCGCCCAAAAGGCGGTTTTTGCTTATTTTAGGAGTAGCCGCATTTATAGGGTTTTGCATTTTAGGCTTAGGCCTTATTTTTTGGGACGATATCCCCTTTGACATCCCCAAAACCCAAAGAACCATCTACGGTTCAGTTATTTTAGTTTATGCAGTTCTGCGTTTTTCGCGCTATTTTAGGAAGGATCCCGATGAAAACTAATTTAAAATTATTTCTTGTAGCTGCATGTGCATCCACTTTGCTTATGCAGGCTTGCGGCAACGGCAATAAACCAAAAGTGCAAAGCGATAATTTTTTAAAAGGTACGGCTAAAATAGCAGTGGACGAATCTTTTTCGCCGATTATCGATGAAGAGGCATATATTTTTAAGGCAGCCAACCCGGAAGCAAATCCTGTTTTTCAATACAGGCCCGAGACCGGCGTGCTTAATATGTTACTTAACGACAGTGTAAGGGTAGCGATAATGGCCCGCGAGTTGGACACCGCTGAAACCGGCATATTTAAAAGGCGCACCTTACCACCCGTTGTAACTAAATTTGCTATTGATGCTGTTGCAGTTATTGTAAACCAACAGTCGGTTGATACGTTACTAACCTTGAAGGATTTGAAGGGAATGCTTAATGGTACGGTTAAGACCACCAAAAGCCTTGTTTTTGATAATCCTAACTCAAGTTTGGTAAGGTATTTGAAGCAAATTGCAGGGGTAAAAAACTTGCCAAAACAAAATATTTATGCGCTGAAATCCAATAAAGAGGTTATAAAATACGTTAGTACTCATCAGGACGCTATTGGATTAACGGGTTTTGCCTGGTTAAACGACCCCGATGATGACTATGCCGCTGCGGTAGATAAAGTAAAGATAGTGGGGGTTAAGAATGAAGATAACAAGAAGGCGCCTAACGAGTATTTTAAACCATCGCAATCAACTCTTGTCCAAGATCTGTACCCGTTAAGCAGATCGTTATACGTTATCGACTGTTCAGGTAAACGTGGCTTGGGTGCAGGTTTTGCCTGGTTCCTGGCCAGCGAGAGGGGGCAGAGAATAATATTGAAATCGGGCTTGTTGCCTGATTCACTACCGCAAAGGCAAATAAACATAACACACTAATATTAACATATACAACTAAAGATGAAAATGATCAGTAAAATAAGCAAATTAGTATTAGCGCTGGTGCTTGTTGGCTCATCAGTTTTTGCGCAAAGCATAGCAGATGCCAAAAAAGCGATCGATGCCGAACAATATCAGAAAGCTAAGTCGATGCTTAAAAATTTGACCGTAACACAGGGTACAAAAGACGAAAACTTCTTTTACCTGGGTTGGGTTTACATCCTTCAAGACTATCCGGATTCTGCAAAAGCAACTTTTCAGAAAGGTATTGCTGTTAACCCAAAATCTGCCCTTAACTATGCAGGTTTAGGTGCCGCAGCTTTTGTTGATAAAGATAAAGCTAATGCTACTACAAACTTTAACCAGGCAATTGCTCTGGCAGGTAAAAGCAGCACACCATACACTTACGTTGGTAAAGCTTATTTATTGAACCAAACAGATGGTAAAGTTGCCGCTGCTGATGCAAACGCTGCAATAGCTATCCTAAACAAAGGTAAAGCAGTAAATGCTAAAGATGCCGAGCTATTGGTAGCGCTTGGTGATGCTTACCGTAGCCAGTTGAAAAACACTGAGGCATTAGACCAATACCAGGCTGCACTTGCAATTGACCCTAAGTTGGCCAGTGCCAAAGTTGCAACCGGTGTGATTTGGAAATTTGCTAACAACTTTGAAGATTCGGAACGTGAATTTAAAGCGGCCTTAGCTATCGATCCCAACTACGGACCGGCTTACCGCGAATGGGCAGAAACTGATGCTCGTTGGGCATTATCTGATCCTAAAATGGCATCTGTAAAAATCAAAGAAGGTGTTGATGCTTACCGTAAATACTTGTCGTTAACAGATATGTCTGTTGAGTCACGTATGCGTTATGCCGACTTCCTTGCTTATGCTGGTGATTACAAAACCTTGCAAACAGAAGCTAATGAACTGGCTAAAGCTGCGAATGGTAACTTAAGAGTTTACCGTTACCTGGCCATTGCCGCTTTAGAGAATAAAGATTATCCAGCTGGTTTAACAGCTATTAATACTTGGATATCAAAAGCTGACCCTAAACGTATCATTGCGCGTGACTACCTTGTACAAGGCCGTTTGCAAATCGCTTCAGGTCAGGATTCATTAGGTATCGGCGCCTTGAAAAAAGCGTATGCAATTGATACTACTCAGGCTGATGTATATGCAGAAATTGGTAAGTCACTTTACGCTCAAAAAAGATACGAGCAAGCTGGTGATGCTTATGCGGCTTATGTTGCAAAATCGCGTAAAAGCACACTGAATGATTACCTGCGTTTGGGTTCAAGCTACTACTATGCCTTTGATCCTAAAAAGCCTGATACTACTTTGTTAACTAAAGCAGATTCTGCATTTAGCCACATCAATCAAAAAGCTGGTAAGCCAATTCCGGCAGTATTGTTGTTCAGGGCTCGTGTTAACGAAAGTAAAGATGCCGACAGGAATAACATTAAAGGCTATGCTAAACCTTACTACGAGCAATATATTGCTGCAGTAAGTGCTACCCCGCCCGCTGACGAAAGAGCAAAAAGAGAATTAGCAGAAGCTTACATATACTTAGGTAACCTTGCCATGTACAAAGAAAAAGACGAGGCAAAAGCTACTGAAAATTACACCAAAGCCCGTGAGCTTGACCCTACCAACAAACAGGTAGCAGCGTTCTTCTCGCGCAAAGGCGGTGCATCAAAAGGTAAATAACCTTAAGCTGAATGTTTTAAAAGCCCTCTTCAAAAAAAGAGGGCTTTTTTATTACGCACCTGTTTGTATATTTGCAGCATGGAATTACAAAGTTTACCGGTTAATTATTTGCCTATTATATTCCAGATGCTGGTTGCAATAGGTTTTGTTGTTACAACTATGTTTGTTACACACAAAATTGGCCCTAAACGTAATACTTCGGACAAGCTTACTCCATTCGAGTCGGGTATCGAGGTTGTGGGTAACGCCCGTACACCCATGTCAATTAAATACTTCCTGGTTGCGATACTGTTTGTACTGTTTGATGTGGAGGTTATTTTCATGTACCCATGGGCTGTAAACTTCCGTGATTTGGGCCGTGACGGTATGGTAGAGATGTTTATATTCATGGGCACTTTGCTTGCCGGTTTCTTCTACATTCTTAAAAAAGGCGCTTTAAACTGGGACTAATACAATCTGTTTAGATTGATTCTAAATATATTGTGCAAGCTTGAGATCGCGCATTACAAACGGTATTTTATTTAAATTTGCATATCAGTTTTACTGATGGTATTTTTTATTTGATAAAATTCATGAGTGATATACAAATAGTTGACGCGCCTGCCGGTGTTGAAGGATCTGGTTTTTTTGCCACATCGCTTGATAAAGCCATAGGTTTAGCACGCTCAAACTCTTTATGGCCTCTGCCATTTGCTACATCATGCTGCGGTATCGAATTTATGGCCACCATGGGCTCGCACTATGACCTTTCGAGGTTTGGTGCCGAGCGTTTGAGCTTTTCGCCACGCCAGGCCGACTTGCTGATGGTGATGGGTACCATATCAAAAAAAATGGCACCGGTACTTCGCCAGGTTTACCTTCAAATGGCCGAGCCACGTTGGGTGATGGCTGTTGGTGCCTGCGCATCAAGCGGTGGTATATTTGACACTTACTCTGTTTTGCAGGGTATTGATGAAGTGATACCGGTTGACGTTTATGTGCCCGGTTGCCCGCCACGCCCCGAAGCAATTATTGATGGCTTTATGGGTATCCAAAAACTTGTACAAACAGAAACACTGCGTCGCCGCGAAGAGCCTAAATACCAGGCATTACTTGCTAAATACGGAATTCAATAATAATGGGTAAGATAGCTAACGAAGAACTTTTACAAAAGCTTACTGCGAGATTTACCAACACGGTAAAACAAACAGGCGAAGATTTTGGCTTACTTACGGTTGAGGCCGAAAGAGAAGTGATAGCCGATGTGCTTGCTTACCTTAAAACAGATCCGTCGCTTAAGTTTATTTTCCTGACGGATATTACTGCTATACATTATCCGGAGCTTGAGAAAGCCATTGCAGTTGTTTATCATTTACACAGCTTAACCACTAATACGCGTATTCGTGTAAAAGTACAATTGTCTGTTGATGATCTGCATATCCCATCGGCTACGCCGCTTTGGGATGGCGCCAACTGGATGGAGCGCGAAACTTACGACTTCTTTGGGGTTATATTTGACGGCCACCCGGATCTGCGCAGGATATTGAATGTTGATGACATGACAGTGTTCCCGATGAGGAAAGAGTTCCCGCTGGAAGACCCGAATCGTGTTGATAAAAAAGATTATTTTTTCGGAAGATAGAAGATGCAGAACCATCCCGCATATACCGATAACGACCCGCAAACCGAGTATTCTACGCTCAACCTTGGTCCAACGCACCCTGCAACGCATGGTGTGTTCCAAAACGTTTTGCAGTTGGATGGCGAGCGCATTGTAAGCGGCGTATCAACCATAGGCTACATACACCGTGCGTTTGAGAAGATTGCGGAGCACCGCCCATTTTACCAGATAACGCCACTTACCGACAGGCTTAACTATTGCTCGTCGCCTATAAACAACATGGGCTGGCACATGACAGTTGAAAAGCTGCTGGGTATAGCTACTCCTAAACGTGTAGACTACATGCGTATCATCATTATGGAACTGGCCCGCATTGCCGACCATATTGTTTGTAATGGTGTATTGGGCGTTGATACGGGAGCATTTACCGGTTTCCTTTATATGATGGAATACCGCGAAGAGATCTATGAAATTTATGAAGAGATCTGTGGCTCACGCCTAACAACTAATATTGGCCGTATAGGTGGTTTCGAGCGCAACTTCAATGATATTGCCTTTGCCAAGATCCGTAAATTTATTACGAAGTTCCCTGCTGTGCTAAAAGAGTTTGAAGCGCTTTTTAACCGTAACAGGATATTTGTAGATCGTACCAGGGGCGTAGCTGCTGTTACTGCCGAGGACGCATTGAGCTACAGCTGGAGCGGCCCTTTGTTGCGTGCAGCCGGTGTTGACTACGACGTGCGTGCAATGGAGCCTTATTCATCATATGAAGAGTTTGACTTTGAGGTGCCTGTAGGTGAAAATGGCGACGTTTACAACCGCTTTTTGGTACGTAACGAAGAAATGTGGCAAAGCCTGCGCCTTATAGAGCAGGCACTTAATAAAATTGAAAAAGAGCCGTCGGATATATTCCACGCGGATGTACCGGCCTTTTACCTGCCTCCAAAAGAGGAAGTATATAATAACATGGAAGCGCTTATCTATCACTTTAAAATTGTGATGGGCGAGGTGCACACCCCAACAGCCGAAGTTTACCACGCTGTAGAAGGTGCCAACGGCGAACTTGGTTTTTACCTGTTGAATGACGGTGGCCGCTCACCTTACCGTTTGCATTTCCGCAGGCCAAGCTTCATCAATTACCAGATGTATGCGCCAATGAGCCGCGGTATGTTATTATCTGATGCGATTATCAACATGAGTAGTTTAAACGTAATAGCGGGAGAATTAGATGCTTAGTGTACAGGATACCAGTACGCCGGTAATTTTTACACCGGAACTGATCAGCAAATTTGATGATATAGTAAGCCGCTACCCGCAAGGCAAGCAAAAATCTGCCTTGTTGCCGGTATTGCACCTTGTGCAGGCCGAGTTTGGTTGGGTAAGCCCGCAGGCTATGGACAAAGTAGCCGAGTATTTAAGCATTCAGCCTATTGAGGTTTACGAGGTTGCTACCTTTTATACCATGTACTTTTTAAAGCCGCAAGGCAAGTATATGCTTGAGGTTTGCCGTACCGGCCCTTGTGAAATTGTTGGTGCAACGCCGATAATGGAGCATATCGAAAAAACACTTGGCGTTAAAGAAGGCGATGTAACGCCTGACGGCTTGTTTAGCTGGAGAGGTGTTGAGTGCCTTGCTGCATGTGGCTTTGGCCCTGTTTTGCAAATTGGCCCCGAATATACTTTTTACGAAAACTTAACTACCGACTCGGTTGATAAGCTGATCACTGATTTAAAAGGAAAGGCCAACAACTAATGGGACGCAAACTTTTATTAGAACATATTAACGTACCCGGTATCAACACCTTCGACGTTTACCGCTCAAAAGGCGGCTATGCATCTGTTGAAAAGGCTTTAAAAACCCTTTCGCCCGATGATGTGGTTGAAGAGGTTAAAAAATCGGGTTTACGTGGACGTGGAGGCGCCGGTTTCCCTACCGGGATGAAGTGGAGCTTTTTAGCTAAGCCGGAAGGTGTTGAACGCTACCTGGTTTGTAACGCTGATGAGTCTGAACCGGGTACATTTAAAGACCGTTATTTGATGACGCACATCCCTCACTTATTAATTGAGGGGATGATTGTAGCCAGCTATGCCTTAGGCGCAAAAACGTCGTACATATACGTTCGTGGCGAAATGATGCCGCAGATACGTATTTTAGAAAGAGCTATACAGGAGGCCAAAAATGCCGGTTTCCTTGGTAAAAATATTTTAGGCACAGGTTACGATCTGGAGCTTTATGTACAACCTGGTGGTGGTGCTTATATCTGCGGCGAAGAAACCGCATTGTTAGAGTCGCTTGAAGGTAAACGGGGTAACCCGAGGATAAAACCTCCGTTCCCGGCTATTGCTGGCTTATACGGATGCCCAACGGTGGTAAACAACGTTGAATCCATTGCAGCAGTTGTCCCGATCATTAATGAGGGTGGCGACGAGTATGCAAAGGTTGGTATCGGCCGCAGTACGGGTACTAAACTCATCTCTGCAGGCGGTAATTTGAAACGTCCCGGTGTTTACGAGATAGAGTTGGGCGTACCTGTTGAAGAATTTATTTACGGTGATGATTATTGCCAGGGTATTGCCAATGGCAAACGCTTAAAGGCAGTGGTTGCAGGTGGTTCATCAGTACCAATTTTGCCTGCCAACCTCATCCTGAAAACCATTAATAACGAAGCCCGTTTGATGAGCTACGAATCATTGTCTGACGGTGGTTTTGCTACCGGTACCATGATGGGTTCGGGCGGTTTTATTGCCTATGACGAAGATCAGTGTATTGTTCGCAATACCTGGAACTTTGCCCGCTTTTATCACCATGAAAGCTGCGGACAATGTTCGCCATGCCGTGAAGGTACGGGCTGGATGGAAAAAGTATTGCATCGTCTGGAGTACGGTCACGGTAAAATGAGCGACATGGACCTGTTGGTTGATGTAAGCAAGAAGATAGAAGGTAACACCATTTGCCCGCTTGGTGATGCAGCAGCATGGCCTGTAGCAAGTGCAATACGCCACTTCAGAGATGAGTTTGAATGGCATGTATCAAATCCATCGGCGGCAATTAGCGGTAACTACGGTATTGCACATTACGCAGATCCGTTGCCTACGCCTGAGCCGGTGGCATAATTAAGTCAAAATTAAAAAGTAAAAATTAAAAATAAGATAGCTTGATAGAAAAGCCTTACGACATCAAATACAGGTGTTATTAGTTCTCAAAGGAGATTGTGCTTTTAATATCAGCTGCTAAATATGAAAGAATTTACTTTTCTGTTTTTGATCAGTTAATTAGAAGTGGTACCTCAATAGGTGCCAATATTATTGAAGCTAAGTCGGGTAGTTCGACGAAAGATTTCAGGAACTTTTATACAATAGCTCTGAAATCAGCAATGAAACGAAGTACTGGCTATGTTTGATAAGAGATACAATCTTACCAAACGAAAAGGAAAAATTAAATGAGATGTTGAATGAAGCAGATGAAATATCAAAGATCATTGCTTCGATCATTATCAATTTAAATAAGTAAGGCATATGAAAAGTGCAAAGTTTTTGAATTTTGACTTTTTAATTTTGAATTATAAATGAAAGTTACAATAGACGGATTTCCTATTGAAGTAGAAGCCGGGACTACAATCCTGAACGCCGCGAGGATGATTGGGGGAGATATTGTTCCGCCGGCTATGTGCTATTATTCAAAACTGGCGGGTAGCGGCGGTAAATGCCGTACTTGTTTGGTTAAGGTAAGCAAAGGTTCTGAAAAAGACCCTCGCCCTATGCCTAAGCTGGTAGCAAGCTGCCGTACTACCGTAATGGATGGCATGGAGGTGCAAAACATTACCTCGCCGGAAGTTATTGAGGCGCGTAAAGGCGTGGTTGAAATGTTATTGATAAACCACCCGCTTGATTGCCCGGTTTGCGACCAGGCAGGCGAATGCCACCTGCAGGATCTTGGCTTTGAGCACGGTGCTGCTAAAACACGTTATGAGTTTGACCGCCGTACGTTCGACAAGATTGACATTGGCGACAAGATACAATTACACATGACGCGCTGCATACTTTGCTACCGTTGCGTGTTCACTGCCGATCAGATAACCGACCATCGTATACATGGTATCCTTAACCGTGGCGATCATTCTGAAATATCTACCTACATACAAAAAGCGGTAGATAACGACTTTTCGGGTAACGTTATCGACGTTTGCCCGGTCGGTGCCTTAACCGATAAAACTTTCCGCTTTAAAAACCGTGTTTGGTTTACTAAACCAGTTGAAGCACATCGCGAGTGCCATACCGAAGGCTGCTGCGGTAAAGTAACCCTTTGGTACAAAGGCGAAGATGTTATACGCGTTACTGCCCGCAAGGATGAGTACGGCGAAGCCGAAGAATTTATTTGCAACACCTGCCGTTTTGATAAAAAGAAAACGGCTGACTGGGTTATTGAAGGCCCACGCAAAATTTCAAACAAATCGGTTATCAGCGCAAACCACTACGAAACTTTAAAACCACTGCCTGTTGTTAAAAGCAACCCGTTATTGATAGAGGCAAATAAAGAACAATTTGAAAGGGAGACACGCCTGTAATGGAACTAACTGATATTGCCATAAAGTTTGGCCTTATAGTAATTATATTCGGTATCAGCCTGTTGGTTGCCATGTATTCTACCTATGCCGAGCGCAAGATTGCCGCATTTTTCCAGGACAGGGTGGGCCCTAACCGCGCCGGTCCATTTGGTATTTTGCAACCACTGGCCGATGGTGCAAAGATGTTCTTGAAAGAGGAGATCATCCCTGCCAATGCAACCAGCTTTTTATTTATTGTTGGCCCGTCATTGGCAATATTAACGGCGTGTATCGGTTCGGCTGTTATACCTTGGGGTCAGGATCTGGTAATTGGTGATAAGGTTATCCCGCTGCAGGTTACTGACATTAACGTTGGTATATTATACATTTTTGGTGTAGTATCATTAGGCGTTTACGGTGTAATGATTGGTGGCTGGGCTTCAAACAACAAGTACTCTTTACTGGGTGCTATACGCGCTGCATCACAAAACATCAGCTACGAAATTTCAATGGGTCTTTCCATAATTGCCCTGTTGCTGGTTACTGGTACCCTAAGCCTTGGCGAAATTGCCAAACAACAGCATGGCTGGCACTGGAACGTATTATATCAACCAGTGGGCTTTATATTGTTCCTGGTGTGCTCTTTTGCAGAAACTAACCGTACACCGTTCGATTTGCCGGAGTGTGAAACGGAACTTGTGGGCGGTTACCATACCGAGTACTCATCAATGAAGCTTGGTTTTTACCTGTTTGCCGAATACATCAACATGTTCATTTCCTCGGCTGTAATGGCCACGCTTTATTGGGGTGGTTATAATTATCCGGGCATGGATTGGGTTGCTGCACATGTAGGCCCGGTTGCTGCGCCGTTGATTGGCACGGCTATATTCTTTGCAAAAATTTTCCTGTTCATCTTCTTCTTTATGTGGGTGCGCTGGACAATCCCGCGTTTCCGTTACGATCAGTTGATGGATCTTGGATGGAAAACACTAATACCGCTTGCCATTGCAAATATTGTGGTTACAGGTATTGTTATTACTTTTTTTAATTAACGAGAGGTTATTTTCAATGGAATCATTAAGTAATAAAAAGAAACAACTAACGGTAAAGCCGTTAACCCTTATGGAAAAGGCATATCTGCCTGCCATTGTACAGGGGTTAAGCATTACCATGAAGCACTTCTTTAAAAAACCGGTTACCATACAATACCCGGAGCAAAAGCGTGAATTTTCTGAAAACTTCCGTGGTATGCACTCGCTTAAGCGCGATGAAGAGGGCCGCGAACGTTGTACTGCATGTGGCTTATGCGCATTGTCGTGCCCTGCCGAAGCGATTACCATGACAGCTGCCGAGCGCCAGAAAGGTGAAGAAAACCTGTACCGCGAAGAAAAGTATGCAGCCGTTTATGAGATTAACATGCTGCGTTGCATTTTTTGCGGCCTGTGCGAAGAAGCCTGCCCTAAAGAAGCTATTTATCTTGACGGCGATATCGTACCGTCAGACTATTTGAGGAAAGATTTTATTTACGGTAAAGACAAATTAGTAGAGGCGCCTTTAAATCAATAACCAAAGTTTTATACCTTTGCCCAGCTTTTTAGCCGGGCAGGTATTGTAAAAATAATATGCAGACATTTTACATCATCGCGTTTTTATCCATTGTATTTTCAATACTGGTTATCTCTGCAAAAAACCCGGTGCATAGCATCCTTTACCTTATACTTACCTTTTTTACTTTTACCATTCACTACATTTTAATGAACGCCCAGTTCCTGGCTATTGTAAACTTTATTGTTTACATGGGTGCCATACTGGTTTTGTTTTTATATACGCTGATGCTCATCAACCTTAATAAGGAGAGCGAGCCTGTTAAGCCATTTATGGTTAAGGTTGCCGCAGTATTTGGCGGTGGCATACTTGCCGTAGCATTGGTGTCATCATTAAAATTATTGGGTACATCGGCTCCTGTTGTGCTTAAAGATCCTAACCTTGGCTTGGTTAAAAACTTAGGTAAGGTATTGTTTAACGAATTTTTGTTACCGTTTGAAGTATCGTCGGTACTGTTGCTATCTGCAATGGTTGGTGCCGTCTTATTGGCAACAAAAGATAAAGAACCTAAAGCAACCATCTGATATGGAAAGTTTAACAAATACCATACAAGCGGTTCCGCTTAATCATTACATCCTTTTAAGTGCAATCATCTTTTCGATAGGTGTTATGGGCGTGCTATTGCGCCGTAACGCAATCGTTATATTTATGTCGGTTGAGCTTATGCTTAACTCGGTTAACCTGTTGCTTACAGCATTTTCGGTTTACCGTGGCGACGCAGCGGGCCAGGTTTTCGTATTCTTCATCATGGCACTCGCCGCGGCTGAAGTAGCCGTTGGTTTGGCTATTATCGTAATGATTTACCGCAATACCAACTCGATAGATATTAACGTATTGAACAGGCTTAAATGGTAAGCCCACCGGCGCCCTCACAGGGGTGCAGGAGGATAAAATAAAAAAAGAAAAACTTCTACTCCCCTTCAGGGGATAGGCAGCATAAGATACTTATATGGACAAATTGATCTGGCTTATACCTATTTTACCCTTAGCCGGCTTTATCATTAACGGATTGGGCCGTAATACCTTGTCTAAAGGTGTTATTGGGGCTATAGGCAGTGTATTGGTACTGGTGGCATTTGGTTTAAGCGTTTCCGCTTTCTTTCAGATAAAATCTACCGGGGTACCTATCAATGTAACTGTGTTCGACTGGATTGCGGTAGGCGATTTTAAAATTCCTTTCGCCTTTTTGATTGACCAGTTAAGTTCCATAATGCTATTGGTAATTACCGGCGTTGGTTTCCTTATCCATCTTTACTCTATCGGCTACATGCATGATGATGCAGGCTTTGGTAAGTTCTTCGCTTATCTAAACCTGTTTGTGTTCTTCATGCTTCTGCTGGTAATGGGCTCAAATTATGTAGTAATGTTTATAGGTTGGGAAGGTGTAGGTTTATGCTCATACCTGCTTATCGGTTTCTGGTATAGCAACCCAAGTTATGCTGATGCTGCGAAGAAAGCCTTTATCATGAACCGCATAGGCGATCTAGGGTTTCTTTTAGGTATATTCCTAATCGTAAATACATTCGGCAGCGTTGCTTATGGCGATATCTTCCCTAAGGCCGCCTCAATGGGCGCAAACGGTGCACCATTCGTTTTGATCACTATTTTATTGTTTGTAGGTGCAGTAGGTAAGTCGGCCCAGTTGCCATTATTTACCTGGCTGCCCGATGCAATGGCCGGCCCAACCCCCGTATCAGCTTTGATACATGCTGCAACCATGGTTACAGCAGGTATATACATGATTGCCCGCTCCAACATTTTATTCACGCTCGCGCCTGATACAATGGAAGTAGTTGCCATTGTTGGCTTAGCTACCGCAGCATTTGCAGCTTTAATAGCACTTACCCAAACCGATATTAAAAAAGTGTTGGCTTACTCAACCGTATCGCAATTGGGTTACATGTTTTTAGGTTTAGGTGTTGGTGCCTATACCGGTGCATTTTTCCACGTATTAACGCACGCATTTTTCAAAGCCTTGTTATTCTTAGGGGCAGGTTCGGTTATCCACGCCATGAGCGGCGAACAGGACATGCGCAAAATGGGCGGTCTGAAAGGCAATATCAAAGTTACCTTTATTACCATGCTGATCGGTACCATCGCAATAGCTGGTATTCCACCGTTTTCGGGCTTCTTCTCAAAAGACGAAATATTAGCAGCGGCATTTGCACACAGCACTGTGTTTTATGTGGTAGGTGTAATTACAGCAGGTTTAACATCTTTCTATATGTTCAGATTGATGTACCTAACGTTTTGGGGAAAATTCCGTGGTACGCATGAGCAGGAACATCATTTACATGAGTCGCCGGCTAACATGACTATTCCGTTAATTATCCTGGCAATATTATCTGCTATTGCGGGCGCTATAGGTGTACCGGCTGTATTAGGCGGGCATCATGAGTTAGGTGCTTATTTAAGCCCGGTATTTGAAGCATCACACAAAGTGTTAGGCGAGCACGAGCTTAGCCACAATACCGAATGGATATTAATGGGTACATCTGTTGCTATTGCTTTAGCGGCCATGGCTTATGCTTACAGCAAATATGGTAAAGGTGCCAATATCCCGGTTGCTGATACAGAGGAACGAACAGCGCTCACAAACCTTTCGTACAACAAATTTTACGTTGATGAATTATACGATACCATTATCAGGAAGCCTTTGGATGCCATGTCGGTATTCTTCTATAAGGTTGTTGATAAGAGCGGTATTGACGCTTTTGTAAACGGGCTTGGCAAAGGTTCTGTTGAAACGAGCAAGGGCCTGCGTTTATTGCAAACGGGTAATGTAGGCTTCTACATATTTATGATGGTAATTGGCATTGTTGCCATATTGGTGTACAATTTTATTAAAGTATAAAAAGCGCACTTAGCGTTTTATCGAGATATAATGACGGTTAGCATTTTACTTTTTTTACCGGTAGTTGCAGCGCTTATTGTGCTGTTGTTTAAGAACGAAAGCGCAAAGCATGTTGCTATGTTTTTCGGCCTTGCCGAGCTTGCTTTAGCTATTTACTTTTTGGCCGGCTTTGTGCCCAATGCATCAACACAGTATGTTATTGATGTACCATGGATACCGGTAGCCGGTGTATACTTTAGCGCGGGTATTGATGGCATCAGCATGGTAATGGTTTTACTAACCACTGTGTTGGTTCCACTCATCATTCTTACTACTTATCAGCATGAGCACACCAATGCAAAAGCGTTTTATGCTTTAATATTATTTATGCAGGCTGGTTTGTTAACTGTGTTTACTGCGCTTGACGGTTTCTTATTTTATGTTGGCTGGGAAGCAGCGCTTATTCCAATTTACTTTATTTGCGCGCTTTGGGGTGGCGAAAACCGCATTAAGGTTAATATAAAGTTCTTTATTTACACGTTTGCCGGCTCGCTATTTATGTTGGTGGGTATCATTTACCTTTACCTGCAAACGCCTGGCAAGGTTTATGATATTCATGCGTTTTATAACTTAACGCTCGATCCGTCACAGCAGTCATGGGTGTTCCTGGCCTTCTTTATAGCATTTGCTATTAAAATGCCTTTGTTCCCTTTCCACACATGGCAGCCCGATACTTATACCGAAGCACCTTCGGCAGGTACAATGATGCTGTCAGGTATTATGCTTAAAATGGGTATCTACGGTGTTATCCGTTGGCTAATACCTAATGCACCGCTTGGCTTTTTACAATGGCAAAGTGTAGCTATAATACTATCAGTGATCGGTATTGTTTACGCATCACTTATTGCATTCAATCAAAAAGACGGTAAGCGTTTAGTTGCTTATTCGTCCATAGCGCACGTTGGCCTTATTGCTGCGGGCATATTTGCCTGGAACATTCAGGGTGTACAAGGCGCCATGATCCAGATGGTAAGTCATGGTATCAATGTGGTGGGTATGTTCTTTATTTGGGATATTATAAGCCGTCGTTTACAAACGCGCGAAATTGCCAGCATGGGTGGCATAGCCAAGGTGGCTCCAAAATTTGCCATCGCCTTTTTAATAGTGGTTTTGGGCACTGTAGCTCTACCGCTTACAAACGGGTTTGTTGGCGAGTTTCTATTGCTTAAAGGTGTGTACAATTACGGTATCTGGTTTGCTGCCGTTGCCGGCTTAACCATTATTTTTGGTGCGGTTTACATGCTGCGCATGTACAAAAATGTTATGCAGGGCGAAAGCAACGAATTGACAGCTGTATTTGCCGATATAAAAGGATCAGAAAAACTGGCATTGGGTATTATTTGCGCGCTGATTATTGTCATTGGCGTTTACCCGCAACCATTGTTACACATATCTGAAGCCGCAGTTACAAACCTGGTAAATACTGTTGGGGCTAAATTCAATACAGGCAGGTTTTAGAAATTATAAGAATGACTACTTTAATAATCATATCTGTTTTACCGCTGGTGCTTTTGTACATGGGGTTATATAAAGCTCAAAAAGCTTTGTTGCCTGTAACCGTGTTGGGGCTGCTGGTTGCATTGGGTACCGCTGTTATGCAGTGGACTGAAAAAAATGAAGCTGCACCTATGTACAGCGGCATGATGCTCTTCAATAACTTTTCTATCGCATTCTCTGCCATCAGCATTGTATCTACCATATTGATATTACTTTTATCGAAGGGCTACTTCGAGAAGATAAGCAATCACATTGCCGAATATTATGCTATTATATTGTTTTCATTAGCGGGCATTATTGTAATGGTATCGTATCACAACCTCAGCATGATGTTTATCGGTATCGAGATCATGTCTGTTAGCTTGTATATTTTAGCAGGGATTCGTAAAAACGACTTCGCATCAAACGAGGCTGCTTTGAAGTATTTCCTGATGGGTGCTTTTTCTACTGGTTTCTTACTGTTCGGTATAGCGCTTATTTATGGTTCATCCGGCTCGTTCGACTTGGAGGGCATCCGTACCTATGTAGCGGGCAATCCCCAAAATATCGATCCGCTTTTTTACACAGGTATCTTACTCATAATTGTGGGTATGTGCTTCAAAGTAGGTGCAGCTCCATTCCATTTCTGGACGCCAGATGTATATGAAGGTGCTCCTTCGCTTATTACTGCTTACATGTCTACCGTTGTTAAGGTAGCGGGTTTTGCAGCATTCCTGCGCCTGTTTTCGGCTTGCTTCCTTTTAATGGCTGATTTCTGGACACCGGTGCTGTTGGTTATTACCATCGTTACTTTGTTTATCGGAAACATTACCGCGCTTTATCAGCAAAGCTTTAAACGCATGATGGCTTTTTCGAGCATATCACACGCAGGCTATTTGATGTTTGCCATTGTGGCTATTGGCGCAGCATCCGCCAATTCAATATTTGTGTATGCAACGGCCTATTCAATTGCCTCAATTGTAGCTTTTGGCTCATTGATATTGGTAAGACAGCACTCTGGTACCGATAATTTTGAGGGCTTTAACGGCTTGGCTAAGCATAATCCGTTTCTTGCGTTTGTACTTACGGTAAGTATGCTATCATTAGCTGGTATCCCGTTAACGGCCGGCTTTATCGGCAAGTTTTACATGTTTACAGGTGCCCTTTCGCAGTATAAGGTATGGCTGGTTATCATAGCCGTTATTAACGCTATCATCAGCATATTTTATTATTTCCGGGTTATTATCGCCATGTACTTTCGTAGCGGTGATGATGCAGAGGTGGCTATACCGGCATATTACAAACTGGTATTCGGCTTTTCGGCTCTGGCAACAATAGTTATAGGTATTTACCCAACATTGATATCAGCACTTATTTAAAATAAAGTCGCTAAAGCAAATCCATTAAATATTTGTAGTTTTACAGATATAGTCTAATGGAAGCCTTTTGGGAATACCTTCAAAACTTAACAGATGCGCAGTCTATCTTACGCGGCGGGTTTTACCTGTTACTGATAGTTGTATTTGCAGAAACGGGGCTATTCTTCGGTTTCTTCCTCCCGGGCGATTATCTGCTCTTCCTTGCGGGCTTATTAGCTGCCGCCGGCATGGTTGATGTTCCAATCCACGTTTTGATATTATCACTAATAGCCGCCGGCGTTTTAGGCAACTTTACGGGGTATTGGTTTGGCTACCGTGCAGGGCCGATGTTGTTTAAACGGAACGATTCGTTCTTCTTTAAAAAGCGTTATATAGCCGTTGCCGAAGAGTTTTATGCAAAGCACGGCGGGATGGCACTCATTTTAGGCAGATTTTTCCCAATAGTTAGGACATTTGCACCTATATTTGCAGGAGTTGTAAAAGTTGATATTAAAAAATTCACTATTTACAATATTGTAGGCAGCGTTGCATGGGTAACTACGTTAACATTAGCAGGTTACTTTTTAGGCAGGCGCTTTCCGCAGTTAAAAGATTATCTCCAGTACATCGTATTGGGGCTTATTATAATTACGTCGATACCGTTAATTATTGCTTATGTGCGCAGGCGCATGAGTAAGGCTGATGATACCGACGAACTACAAAACACTAAACAAGAATAAAAATAATAAATGAGTACTCAACACCCCTGGCACCAGGTATCACCTGGCGATAACGTTCCTGAAGTTGTTCATGCGATCATAGAAATACCTAAGGGCTCAAAAGCTAAATACGAAATTGATAAAGAGTCCGGCCTGTTAAAATTGGACAGGGTTTTATTTTCATCGGTGATGTACCCGGCAAACTATGGCTTTATCCCGCAAACGTATTGCGATGATAAAGATCCGTTAGATATCCTGGTTTTATGCTCTATCGACGTTTTTCCGATGTCTATCATCGAAGCTAAAGTTGTTGGTGTAATGCATATGGTTGATAACGGCGAGCAGGATGATAAAATCATTGCGGTTGCTAAAAACGATATGTCTGTAAACTACATCAATGATTTAAATGAGTTGCCGCCGCATACCATGACAGAGATTGTACGCTTCTTTAAAGACTATAAAAAGCTTGAAGGCAAAAACGTTACAATCGAACATTTGTTAGGTGTACGTTACGCTCATAAAGTGATTGAAGAAAGCATCCAGCTTTACAAGACTACTTTTCCCGATAACAAATAATTTTTGAATGGACCCCGGGCATTACGAGATAAGCGCTTTTTATATAATAGCAACCATTTTATTGGTGCTGCTCAACGGTTTTTTTGTAGCCGCAGAGTTTGCAATGGTAAGGGTTCGCGGTTCGCAGATAGAAATTAAAGCCAAATCGGGCAGCGGCGTAGCCAAAATAGCCCGTGGCATACTGCATAATTTAGATGGTTACCTGGCTGCCACGCAGCTGGGTATAACCATTGCCTCCCTGGGCCTTGGTGTTGTGGGCGAGGGTGTAGTTACAAACATTGTACTACGTGCCTTCATGGCCATGAATATCGAGCTTACACCGGGCTTCATCACTGCCAGCCACGTATTGTCATTCGTGGTAATTACTGTACTTCATATCGTGTTTGGTGAGTTAGCTCCAAAATCGCTTGCCATTCAAAAGTCTGTTCGTACTACATTGGCAGTATCGTTGCCATTAAGGTTTTTCTTTGTAATTTTTAAGCCTGCCATTTGGCTGCTTAACGGTTTTGCCAATTTTATTTTAAAGTTGTTTGGCATTACCGCATTAGAGGGCGGCGAAACGCACCATAGTTCCGAAGAGCTGCAATACCTGCTTGAGCAGGGACGCGAAACCGGCGCGCTCGACTCAAACGAGCATGAGTTGATCCAAAATGTATTCGACTTTAACGAGCGTGTTGTCAAGAACATCATGGTACCGCGTACTAAAATTTCGGGTATTGAGGTAGAAACTCCAAAAGAAGAATTGCTTAATATCCTGATAGACGAGGGTTACTCGCGTATGCCGGTGTATGATGAGGTGATTGACAGAATTATTGGTATTGTACATGCCAAGGATATTTTGCCTTTGCTTGCACGTGGTGAAGATATTGTACTGCGTGACATCATCCGTAAGCCATACTTTATACCTGAGACCAAGAAGATCAATGATCTGATGGCCGAATTACAGCAAAAACGTATCCAGATAGCCATCGTATCTGACGAGTTTGGCGGTACTGCAGGTATGGTTACCCTTGAAGATATAGTAGAGGAACTTGTTGGCGAGATCCAGGACGAGTTCGACGAGGAAAAGCCTATCGTTGAAAAGATCAATGAACGCGAATTTGTAGTAAATGCACTTGCACCAATATATGATGTTAACGAGCACTTACCGCATGACTTACCGGAAGACGGCGATTATGACACCGTATCGGGCTGGTTAGGCGACATTTTTGGTAAGATACCTGACGTTGGCGAGCAGAAGGAAAGTAACGGCTATAACATTACCGTGTTGAAGAAATCCGATCAGTACATCGAGTCGGTAAAGCTGGAATTGCTTATCAATGAAGAAGACGCGGTAGACCTGCATTAGTATTTCGAAGTATCAAGTAGTTAGTATCAAGTATCAAGACAGAGCTCTTAAAGTACCATGTGGTGGTAGTTGTAATTTAAGGATTTATACATGCAGCTTTTCTATACCCCCGATATTACACCTAACGTTTCCGAATACTTTTTAAGCGAGGAAGAAAGTAAACATGCTATCCGCGTGTTACGGCTTGAGGTGGGCAGCGAAGTAACGCTGATTGATGGCAAGGGTGGCTTGTACAAAGCCGAAATAAAAGATGCGCACCCTAAGCGCACTATTTTACAAATAAACTCAGTTACTACAGATTATAATAAACGCAATCACTACCTACATATCGCTATAGCGCCAACCAAAAACCTGGACAGAATTGAGTGGTTTTTAGAAAAAGCTACAGAGATTGGTATCGATGAAATATCGCTAATCATTACCCAACGGTCCGAACGTAAAGAGGCCAAGGTTGAGCGGTTAGATAAGATCATTACTTCAGCTATCAAGCAATCTATTAAGGCATACCATCCGGTGCTTAACGCGCCAGTTAGTTTTACACAATTTATCAAAACTAACATTGATGGCCAAAAATTTATTGCTCACTGTATAGAAGATGAAAAAGTAAGCCTTGCGCAATCTATTGAGAAAAACGGCCGTTATTTAATATTGATAGGCCCCGAAGGTGACTTTAGCCCGGCTGAAGTGGATGCTGCTTTGCAAAGCGGCTACAAAGCGATAACTTTAGGCGAAAGCCGTCTGCGTACCGAAACAGCCGCTTTGGAGGCCTGTTTTGAGGCCAATTTTTTGAACCGTTAAGTAGATTTACCTTTATGATGCGTTTGGCTTGTATAGCTGCAGTTGCGGGCTTACTATTAGCGGCGAGTAGTTTTACTGTCCCCGCTTACAAACTTGCGCGCTTAAAATACAATGGTGGCGGCGACTGGTATGGTGACCGAACCGCACTTATCAACCTCATCAAATTTTGCAACGCTAACCTTAAGACCAACTTTCAACCCGAAGAAGATGTTGTAGAAGTAGGGAGTGAAGAGTTATTTAATTATCCATTTGTGTTTATGACTGGGCACGGCAACATAATCTTTAGTGACCAGGAAGCTAAAAACCTGCGAAAGTATCTCACGGGCGGCGGCTTTTTGCACATCGACGATAATTATGGTTTCGACAAGTTTATCAGGCCGCAAATGAAGAAGGTTTTTCCTGAGCTTGATTTTGTGGAGCAGCCGGTAAACTCCCCCGTCTACCATCAAAAATTTAACTTTCCTACAGGATTACCCAAAGTGCACGAGCATGACGGTAAGCGCCCGCAAGGTTTTGGATTAGTATACCAAGGCCGCCTGGTATGTTTCTACACTTACGAGTGTGATTTGGGGAACGGGTGGGAAGATTATGGTACCTACGCCGGCGATAGCCAAGAAGCGCGACTAAGAGCGCTTAGGATGGGTGCCAATTTGATTCAGTATGCTTTTGTAAAATAAGAAGGCTTTGATGCCTCTCTGGCGTTATTGCGAGGTCCGAAGCAATCTTTAAAATGTTATTTTGCCAACCTTGTTATTAGGGAGATTGCTTCGTGCCTCGCAATGACGCGGTTTGATAAGCTTGACTCTTTACCCCTTCAGCTCCCCTAATTTCATTAGCGCATAAAACAAACCCGTGCAATGCAAAGCTTGCGGTATTTTATTATCAAGTAATAATTGTTTTATCTCAGCTATGCTATACTCATGCACAATTAATTGTTCGTGCTCATCAAGGTTTTGCTCCTGTACTTTTTTGCCGCCGAGTGCCAGGTAACAAAAAGTTTTGTTATTGGCGGTAGATGGATTAGCATAAATGGTGCTTATCAATTCGACGCTATCAAACGCATAACCGGTTTCTTCCAATAGCTCCCGTTTCATCCCCTCTATCGGTTCTTCCCCGGCTTCAACAACGCCACCCGGTATTTCCAGCGAAACGATGCCTGCTGCATGCCTGTACTGGCTTACCATAATGATTTTGTTGTCATGAGTTAAGGCCACCGCATTGGCCCAGTTTGGGTATTCGAGTACGTAATAATCCGGTACAATTTTGCCATCGGGCATCTCGCACTCGTCAGATCGCAGAGTAGCCCACGGACCTTTATGTATGTAGTGACTGGAAAGAACTTTCCATTTAAGATCGCTCATGAAGTTTTAAGAATAGATATGAGAAGATTACCAGCTGCCGCTTGAACCGCCGCCACCGCTCGAGCCGCCACCAAAGCCACCCCAACTGCTGCCGCCGCCACCACCGCCCCAGCTGCCGCCGCCACCCCAGTCGCTGCCACTGCTACGGCCGCTACCGCCAAGCATATTGCCTGCCAGGAACCACCAGAACGGGCTTGCGCCGCCACGGCCGCCAATAACGCGTTTACCACCACCGCCTCCACCGCCTTTGCTGATGATAAAGATGATGATTACAATAACAATGATGATGATAAATCCGCCCGGCCCGCCATCGCCGTCTCCACTGCTTCGTTTGGCTTTTTTAGGAGCCACATATTCGCCTTTGGTAGCCTTTATGATGTTGGTCAGCGCGGCATCTATACCGCCGTAATAATCGCCTTCGCGAAAGCGGGGGCGCATATCGTTTTGAATGATCTGCTGCGTAGTGATATCAGGTAATGCACCTTCAAGTCCATACCCGGTTTGTATAGACATTTTGCGGTCGTCTACAGCAATCAGTACCAGTACGCCGTTGTTTTTATCCTTTTGGCCAATGCCCCATTTGCGTATAAGGCCTACGCCATAGTCGATTATCTCGTAATCGCCCAGTGTTTTGATAAGCACAATCGCCACCTGGTTCGATGTAGAATCCTCAAATGCCTTTACACGCGCATCAAGCTGTTGCTTTTGGCTATCGGTAAGCGTGCCTGTAAAGTCTGCAACAGGGCTTTGCGATGGCCTTTCAGGGTAGTTTTGAGCGAATGCCCCGGCTATACAAAATAGCAAACCGAGGCATAAAAATATTTTCTTCAGCATTTTATACTTATTTGCCGTCCATAAAAGCAATATCGTCCGGCAGTTCGTTTTTGTCGTCAAGTTGGTGCGGGAAATACCTTTTAAGTTGCTCCCCGGCTTTTGTTACACCGGCTATTATGCCTTCAACCAAATTTCCGTATTTAAAATGGTTTAGCATTTCATCTCTCGTGGTATCCCAAAAATCAGCCGGTACCTCTTTGTTAATTCCGGCGTCGCCAATTATGGCAAACTTACGATCAACAGTGGCAACATAAATCAATACGCCGTTACGCAAGTGGGTGCGGTTCATTTCAAGCTGGCTAAAATATTTCACCGCACGATCAAGTGTTTCCTCGCTGCAGGTTTTTTCCATCGCCACGCGAATCTCGCCCGACGTGTTTTTTTCGGCATTGGCTACAGCCTGCTGTATACGTTGCTGCTCTTCGTCGGTAATTGCCGCCATAATATTCTATATGATTTCACTGATTTATTTGGTGATTGCACCGATTAGAACCGGGATTAAGCGGATTTGATAGATTGGTAAGATTTATGATTTTAAAATCCCATTAATCCTTTAAATCTGCTCAATCCTGGTTTAATTCCTGAACAATTAAAAAGAAACTTTTGGTGCTTTATCTGCGCCAGCTTCAGACTGGAAATATCCTTTTTCAGAAAAGCCGAACATTTTGGCTGTAATATTAGCCGGGAACGAACGTATTTTGCTATTATAATCCTGCACAGCTACGTTGAAATCGCGGCGCGCTACAGAAATACGGTTTTCTGTTCCTTCCAACTGCACCTGTAAACCACGGAACGCTTCATTTGCCCGCAGTGTAGGATAGTTTTCTGACGCTACCAATAAACGGCCCAGCGCAGTACTAAGTTGCCCTTGTGCCTGCTGATACTTCTCGATAGCCTCGGGGCTAAGTTTACTTGCATCTACCTGTATAGAAGTTGCTTTGGCACGCGCCTCGGTAACCTCCGTTAATGTGCTTTTTTCAAAGTTTGCCTCGCCTTTTACGGTTGCTACCAGGTTAGGTATAAGGTCGCTGCGGCGTTGGTACTGGGTTTGTACTTCGCCCCATTTGCCTTTAATGTTTTCATCGGCCTTAACCATGCTGTTATAGCTGCATGAGCTTAATGACATTGCTGCCACAATAACCATTACAACGGTCAATAATCTTTTCATAGTTTTTTGTTGTGTTTTTAGTTTAGATACAAATCTCATACCGATGTTACAATATGTAACAATTGCGCCATAATGGCAATTTACAGTGTATGTAAATGTAATTAATTACTGATTAACATACAGATGATTTTATATTTGCTAACGTTTAAATTGATTTACTGATCGCTTAGTTTCTACTTAATGATAAAAAAATTATTAGCGGCCGCCCTTGCTACCGGTTGCGGCCTCAGCGCCATAGCACAAAAGGCAACACATGAAAATCTTGTTCAATACGTAAAGCCTATAGTGGGTACGGCGCGCATGGGGCATACTTACCCGGGTGCAACTGTTCCGTTTGGTATGGTGCAACTTAGCCCCGAAACGGATACTGTAAGCTATGAACGCGATGGAAAATATAACCCTAAGGTTTACGAATACTGTGCGGGATACCAATATGAAGACAAAACCATTGTAGGCTTTAGCCACACACACTTTAGCGGTACGGGACACTCTGACCTTGGCGACTTTTTAATTATGCCTACTGTTGGTCCCTTAAAGTTAAACCCTGGTACGGCAGATAAGCCGGGTAGTGGCTATCGCTCGGCATTTTCGCATGCCAATGAGGTAAGCGCAGCCAATTATTATAAAGTGAAACTGGATGACAACAACATCCTGGCCGAAATGACTACCAGCACGCGTGTTGGCTTTCATCAGTATACTTTTCCAAAGTCAGACCAATCGCACATTATACTGGATTTGATGGCCGGTATTTATAATTATCCTGATAAAACGGTTTGGACCTATGTAAAAGTATTGAATGATAGTACGCTGGTGGGTTATCGCCAAACTAATGGCTGGGCACGTACGCGTAGCTTATACTTTGCCATGTCGTTCTCTAAACCGTTTATATCGCACGGGTTTAAGAAGTACGACAAGCGCCAGGCTTATAACGGTTTCTGGGGCAAGTTCAATCAAAGCAAAAACTTCCCGGAAATAGCCGGTAAGCAGATTCGTGCTTACTTTGATTTCAAGACAGCTGAAGGTGAAAAGATCAAGATTAAATTTGCCTTGTCTCCGGTGAGTATGGACGGCGCTGTTGCCAACATGCAGGCTGAGATACCGGGCTGGGATTTTGATAAAGTTAAGAAAGACGGGCAGCAAGCCTGGGAAAATGAGTTGGACAAGATTACGATAGCTGGTAATAAGGAAAAGAAAGAAAACTTTTATACCGCTATGTATCACACCATGATCAACCCAACTATTTACATGGATGTGGATGGTCAGTACAAGGGATTGGATCAAAATATACACAAGACAGAAGGGTTTACTAACTACACAACCTTTTCGTTATGGGATACTTACCGTGCCCTGCACCCGCTGTTTAACATCATCCAGCCGCAGCGTAATGCGGACATGATAAAATCCATGCTGGCTCATTACGATCAAAGCCCTGAGAAAATGTTACCGGTTTGGAGCAACTCGGGAAATGAGAATTGGTGCATGAGCGGGTACCACAGCGTATCGCTATTGGCTGATGCCATTGTTAAAGGTAATGCACCATTCGACGCAAATAAAGCTTTGGAAGCTGCTGTAACCACTGCACGCCACCGCAGCTACGAAGGCATTGGCGAGTATATGGACATGGGCTACGTGCCCGATGAAAAAACAGGGGTGTCTGTATCAAATACCCTTGAATACGCTTATGATGATTGGGCAATTGCGCAAATGGCCAAAAAATTGGGCAAGACTGACATCTACAATGAGTTTATAAAACGCAGCGAAAACTACAAAAATGTTTATGATGCAAAAGCGGGCTTCATGAGGCCTAAACTGGCTAACGGAACATTCCGCACTAAGTTCGACCCTTTAAGCACCATTAACGAGGGCTTTATTGAAGGTAACTCCTGGAACTACACCTTATTTGCACCGCAGGATCCGGAAGGGTTAATTAAGCTTATGGGTGGTAACAAGCGTTTTGTAGGTTACCTGGATTCGCTATTTACTATGAACCTGCCTGATAAATACTTTGCTGAAACAGAAGATATTACCCGCGACGGTATTATTGGTAATTACGTGCATGGTAATGAACCATCGCACCATGTTGCTTATTTGTACAACTGGACAGATAAGCCATGGAAAACACAGGAGCGCATACGCATGATATTGCCACGTATGTATAAGCCAACGTCAGATGGTTTGGGTGGTAATGATGATACAGGCCAGATGAGTGCCTGGTACATTTTCAGCAGTCTGGGCTTTTATCCAATGGCGCCGGGTTCACCTGTGTATGCTATCGGCAGCCCATCTGTAAACAGTGCAGTGGTGCAGGTAGGCAATGGCAAAACATTCAACATTGCCGTTAAAAACCAAGGCGATAAAAATGTTTATGTGCAAAAGATAACGCTGAATGGCAAACCGTTAAACGGCCTTTCTATCAGTCATGAAGATATCATGAAAGGTGGCGATATGGTTTTCTGGATGAGTAATAAGCACCGGTAAACATTAGTGACTGGAGATTAGAGATTGGTTGATCAGCGTAATACTGGTCAACCTTTTTTGTTTAAATTAACGGTATTGGGTTGATGATGAAATTCTTTAACTTTAGAAATCTGTCAAGCTAAATTAAAGTCGTTCAATCATATCAATCGGCTGAATCCGGGTTATGCGAAGCAATGACTTTCCACTGCAGTTAATTGCATTAATTTATTTTTAAGCATGGTACGTGCACGGTGCAGTGTTGTACGTGATAGCAGTTCAGAAATACCAAGGCTATTACCTATTTCCTGGTGAGAGTAACCTTGTATGGCGTACATGCTGAATACAGAGCGGTAGGTAGTAGGCAGCTCATCTACCATCTGCATAATCTCGCGAGCTTCAAGGTTATTGCCGTTGCTGCTTGCACCCATTGGTATGTTTTGCTCTGCAAAGTCCTCTACCAATACAGTTGTTTTTGCTTTGCGGTAACGCGATATAGCGCTGTGTACCATTATACGGCGTATCCAACCTTCAAGGCTGCCTTCGCCGCGGTAATTGTTCATGTTCTTGAACATTTTTATAAAGCCCTCCTGCAATATGTCCTGCGCCTCATCTTTGTCTTTTGCATAACGCATGCAAACGGCCAGCATTTTAGGGGCCAGTATTTTATACAACATTTCCTGCTGTTTACGATCGTTTTTTAAGCAACCTGCCCAAAGCTGGTTTAATCTGTTGTCGGTGTTCGGTGTCATGGCATTGATATTTAAAATGGGGTATGCCAAACTGCTGCCAATATTATAAGCAATTGATAATCATCTATTTTGATTTCATGACGTAGTTCAATCGTTCGGAAACGGACACTCAACGTTCGGTACAGAACAGTGCCGGCATGGGTTTTACCTCAGCTAAAAAAGACTTACCTTTGCACTGTCCGGGATAAAAACCCGGCACCATTAGCATGAAAAAAGAAATTGAAATTGTTTGCCCGCCCGGGCAGCAGGACGATCAGTCGGTTTTAACAGCCCTTGCATCCACAGCAGCCAATATTCCGCAGAAAAGGATTACAGGTGTACAGGTCTTAAAAAGATCTATAGATGCACGCGGACGCAAGGTGGTTTACCGTATGCAGGTACGCATATACGCCGATGAGCCTTATACACACGAAGTTTTTAGCGTTGATTATAAAGACGTAAAAGATGCAAAGCCTGTTTTAATTGTTGGTGCAGGCCCGGCCGGTATTTTTGCAGCTTTGCAATGTATAGAGCGAGGGCTAAAGCCGATTGTATTGGAGCGTGGCAAGGACGTAAAACAGCGCCGTCGTGATTTGGCTAATATCAATAAGCAAGGCTTAGTAAACCCGGAATCAAACTATTGCTTTGGTGAGGGTGGGGCGGGTACCTATTCGGACGGTAAGCTTTATACCCGCTCAACCAAGCGTGGCGATGTAAATGCTGTCCTTAAAACTTTTGTAGCACATGGCGCCACCGAGGATATTCTGGTGGATGCACGCCCGCATATCGGTACCAATAAGCTACCGCAAATAATTACTGCCATGCGCGAAAGCATATTAAATGCCGGTGGCGAGTTTATTTTTGATTGCAAGGTAACCGCCTTGCTGGTAGACTTTGGAAAGATACAAGGTGTTCAATTGGCCAACGGAGAAAAGCTGAACGGCGATGCTGTTATTTTAGCTACTGGCCACTCCGCGCGTGATGTTTTCGAAGTGCTGCATAAGCAGAACATATTAATAGAGGCAAAACCTTTTGCCTTGGGTGTACGCATAGAGCATCCGCAGGAAATTATTGACCGTGCGCAATACCATTGCGAATACCGTGGACCAGACTTACCGCCATCGTACTACAATTTAGTTGAACAGGTGAATGATCGCGGTGTATTTTCATTTTGCATGTGTCCTGGTGGTATTATAGCTCCTTGTGCTACCGATGCAGATGAGATTGTGGTGAATGGCTGGAGCCCTTCTAAGCGGAACAATCCCTTTGCAAACTCGGGCACGGTGGTGCAAATCAATATGGAAGATGTAAAGGGCGATATGGCTGATCCGTTCCGGATGTTAAACTTCCAGCAGGAGATAGAACGGCTTGCTTTTAAAGCAGGGGGTGGCAATTTGGTTGCCCCGGCGCAGCGCATGGTTGATTTTGTTGAGAGTCGCGTATCTGTAAACCTTCCCGAAAACTCGTACTTGCCAGGCTGCCGTAGTACCGACTTAAAGGAGGTTTTACCCAACTGGATACATGAGCGGCTTCGCAAAGCACTGCCTGCGTTCGGGCGTAAAATGAAAGGGTATTATACAAATGAGGCACTACTTGTGGGCGTAGAATCACGTACTTCATCTCCTGTTAAAATCCCGCGCGACCGTGAAACCTATCAGCATCCGCAGATTGCCGGATTGTTTCCATGCGGAGAGGGGGCTGGCTATGCAGGCGGCATCATTTCTGCAGCTATTGACGGTATTAATTGTGCAGATGCGGCGTTAAAATATGTCGGGATGCAATAAGATATATTTATCTGAAACTATAAATCAATAGTTTATTGCTATATGTTTATTTGCTGGCCTCGAGTTAATTACGCTATATTACAAGTGTTTCTAAGCGTTTTTAAATGCAATCTAATTAAACCAGTTCTTCGCAGCTGAAGCCGGCCACCTGTAGTGCACTGCTTATGGTTTGCGCTTCAAGGTTATTGCTTACCACCCGTAGTACGTTATCGCAATCTTCCAGGTCGAAATTGTACTGTTCAATGTCGGTCATGGCGGTGAGCAGGTTATGTACCGAGCTTACCTGCTGTTTGGTAGTAACATTGGTTTTAAAGACAAGTATGTTCATGGCAGTAAGAGTTTTGTTGGTGGTTAAATTATAGTGTCATGTTGAGCCTGTCGAAGCACTCTCGTTGTGATTGAGTGATCGACAAGCGTAGACTGACTTTTATCAAAATGTATTCTGCGAAGACTGCTGAAGCATTCGGCGAGAGGAGGTTATTCTGTTTTTGCTTCTTTTGTGTCGGGTCTGTCATTCCAATCCCAGCGTGATTTTCCCCAACCGCAACGGGCTTTAAGTTGCTCCTTAAAACGTTCGCGGTCCTCATCGCTCATGTTGTGCATGCGCTCGGCCATCATTTGCTTGCGGCGCATCCATGGCGCTCCGCCACCTTTGCCAGGGCCAAAGCCAAACAGAATTTTGCAAAGCACAAATATCCCCATGGCTTGCCAGTATGTAATAGTGCTTACATGCAGTATCTGCGGTAATAAATTGTTCCATAACAGCATTACTGCTAAGCTGAGCCCAAACAATACCGCGGCTATGCAAATGGGCGCTAGAAATAGTTTTTTTCTATAATTTCTTTTCATTTCAATAAGTTCTTCTAATATTCTATAATTTCTTTGTAAAGCTGTTGCAAACGCTTGCGCAAGTGCAACACTGCATACCTTTTCCTTGATACAAGGGTGTTGATATTTTCGCCGGTACGTTTGGCAATTTCCTCAAAAGGTAAATCGTCAAGCTCCTGCCACACAAATACCTGGCGCTGGTTTTCGGGCAGCTCGTCAAGCGCTACAAAAAGCTGTTCCCAAAAAAGGTTGCGTAAGTATTCGGTTTCCGGTGTTTTGGTTTCCTGCATCAGGATGGCTTTAAAGTCCGGTGCTTCATCGTCATCATTGTCGCCGGGTAAAATATCATCAAGCAGGGTTTCGGTATGCTTTTTATGCTTGTCCAGTATGCGGTTTTTCGCAACGCGATACAACCAGGCGCTTGGCTGTTCAATGGCACCGGCATCAACTACGTTGCTAAACTGATACCAAACATCCTGCAGGATATCTTCGGCATCGGCATCGTTGGCAACCCGCTTGCGGATAAATCCCAACAGGCTTTTACCATACGACGCAATAGTTTGTATGATGTGGCTGTTTTTATCCTGGGGCATTACAACGGTGCTCAATGCTTTGGTATTTAAATATAAAGACGAGCATGCCCTAAAAACATTTTAAATTATTTTAATTTTTTAAGACGGGAGGAAATTTAGGGTAAATAAGGCGCAGGCTTTAATACTTTGGGTGTTAGAGCCTGCCAACTGCCGCTGCAAACTATTACCAACCCTATCTGTTTAAATATTATGGCTGATAAGAAAACACTCATATTAGGAGCTACGCCCGATGCAAGCAGATACGCTTACCTGGCCGCGCACAGATTAACCAATTATGGCCACACAATTGTGAACGTTGGTATAAAAACAGGCGAAGTGGCGGGCGTACCGATTGAAAAGCCTGAATCCATCCATAACGATATTGACACCATTACACTTTATGTAGGCCCGCAAAACCAGCCACCACTATACGACTATATCATAAACACCAAACCCAAACGCATCATCTTTAACCCCGGAACCGAAAACGCCGAACTCCGCCGCCGCGCCCATGAAGCCGGCATTGCTACAGATTATGCTTGTACGTTGGTGTTGTTGAGCGTGGGGCAGTATTAGTACTCTCTGCGCCCCACATAACCCACCACCACATCATCGCTAATCGGGTGCCCGGTGCAGGTTAGTATCCAGCCGTTTTGTATGTCTTGCGGAGTAAGTACTTCGTTTTGGGTCATTTCTACTTGGCCGGTTTTGCAGCGGGCTACGCAGGCACTGCAAATACCGCTTCGGCAGCTGTAGGGTAGCTGGATGTTGTTTTGCAGGGCTGCCTGCAAAATGCTTTGGTTTTCGGCTACGGTGATGTTGTGAGTTGTGCCGTCGATATTAATGGTTACGTCGCGAGGGGGATAATTGGCTGTATTGGCCTTTACAGGAATGGTTTCCAGTACAAAGTTTTCTTTATGAATTTGCCCGGTTGCAATGCCCATGTATTGTAGCGTAAGCGTTATGGTACGGATATAGGAGAAAGGTCCACAGATGTAAAATTCGGCTACACTGGCATCAAAAACTACCTGTTGCATTACCAGCTTTTCAATTACCAGATTGTTTAAACGATTTGCCTCATCGCTAATAAGGTGCACCAGGTTAAATCTGTCAGAATGAGCGTTTGATAATTTTGTAAGCTGCTCATTAAAAATAATGGAACTGCGTTTAAGGTTGCTGTAAATTAAATGGACTTTACTTTTGCCGGCGCGGTTTAGTATATATTTTATCAGCGCATAAACAGGTGTTATGCCGCTGCCCGCTGCAAAAAACACAATGTCTTTTTCTTGATCAGGATAAGTAACAGTAAATACACCTGCCGGGTCTGTCGACTGTATAATATCGCCAACCTGCACTTTGGTTAGCATAAACCTCGAGATTTCGCCGTTGCTTACCCGTTTAATGGTAATTGCCAGGCGATCTTCGTCAGGAGATGAGCTAAGCGAGTAAGAGCGGCGTATTTCATGATTATGATGGCTAAACACCAGCGTAATAAATTGCCCCGCTTTGTATGCAACTTTTTGCCCGCTGATAGGAGTAAGATAAAACGTCGCAACATCAGATAAATCCCATTCAATAGCATCTACGCGCAAATTAAGCATACAACATCCTTTACAGTTTTTCGCCCCTGGCCAGCATCCTCCTGATTACGCTATTCTTTTTACCGTAAGTAAAGTATATCAGCAAACCAATTCCCAGCCAAATCAATAGCCTTAACCAGGTATCGCCTGGCAAAAAAGTCATCATGGCAAAGCAGGTTAAAATACCTAATATAGGTACTAAAGGCACTAGCGGCGTTTTAAACGGACGGTGTACATTGGGCTGTTGCTTACGCAGGGTAAGTACCCCTGCACAAACCATAACAAAGGCCAGTAGCGTACCGATGCTGGTCATTTCGCCAACAACGCGGATGGGTACAAATGCAGCAAACACGGCAATAAAGCCGCATAGCACTATATTTGATTTCCATGGCGTGCGGAACTTTGGATGCACGTCTGAAAATACTTTTGGCAGCAGCCCGTCTTTTGACATGGAAAAAAATACACGCGATTGTCCAAGCAAATCAACCAGGATAACCGAGGTGTAACCAATTAATATAGCTAAAACTATGGCCTTGCTTAACCACTGGTAATTAGTTTTTTCGATAGCAATGGCTACCGGTGCGCCCGAGCCAATAAATTCCTTGTAGTTAGCCATGCCCGTCATCACGTGTGCAAAAATCACAAACAGTATAGTACAAATCACCAAAGAGCCAATGATCCCTATAGGCATGTTGCGCTGCGGATTTTTGGCTTCCTGCGCGGCTGTTGATACGGCATCAAAACCGATAAAGACGAAGAAAACCAAACCGGCACCACGCAAAATACCCGACCACCCATAGTCGCCCCAAACTCCCGTGTTTTGCGGAATATATGGGTGATAATTTTGCGGGTTAATGAACGACCAGCCTACCGCGATAAACACCAGCACTACGCCAACCTTCAGCGTAACAATTATAGCGTTGACAATAGCCGAACCTTTTGTTCCCCGGATGATGATAGACGTTACCAAAATAACAATAAGCGCTGCTGGTAAATTGATGACACCACTAACAATATCTCCATTGGCTGACTTAGCTGTTTCAAAAGGGGATAAGGTTAGTTGCGGAGGCAGGTAAAGATCAAACCACGATAGGAATTTGGTTAAATATTGCGACCAGCTGATGGCCACCGTAGCGGCACCAACCGAGTATTCCAATACAAGATCCCACCCTATTATCCAAGCGAACAGTTCGCCCATCGTTGCGTACGAGTAGGTGTAGGCGCTACCTGCTACCGGTATCATGGCCGAAAACTCGGCATAGCATAGCGCAGCGAATGTACAACCCAATGCAGCTATTAAAAATGATATGGTAACGGCCGGCCCGGCGTGCTGGCCAGCAGCAATACCCGTTAAAGAAAATAGCCCGGCGCCTATAATAATGCCTATGCCTATCAGTATTAGATTGATTGGCCCAAGGGTGCGTTTTAAAGAGTTTTCGCTATCGTCAGCCGATTCTTTCAGCAACAGGCTGATTGGTTTTTTGATCATAAATATAATAAAGGCTACAAAAATAGTAGTTTATTATCTAAACCCTAATTACGCAGCGTATTAATAGCTAATAAGGATGTTTAATGACTTAGCATCAATACCATCCTTATACTTTATTTAAGAACTATATACTAATAACTAATTTCCCAAACTGCTTTGCTGCACCCATCTTCTGGAAAGCTTCCTTAGCATTAGCAAGCGGGAAAACCTCATCTATGACAGGAACTATTTGGTGCTGCGTAACAAAGTCAACCATGGCAGCAAACTCGGCCTGGGTGCCCATAGTGGTTCCCAATATTTGCAATTGTTTCCAAAATATCATTCTGGCATCTATCTCGGGGATATTGCCGGCTGTAGCACCAAAGAAAGCTATGCGCGCACCGGGGTTGCAAAGGTTAGGTATCTTACTAAAGTCGGGGCCCAGGGCGCTATCGATTACTACATCAAAGCCGCCTGCAAGATGCTTCAACTCATCGGCCCAATCTTGTGCTTTGTAGTTTACACCGGCCGCTGCACCAAGCTGTTTGGCTTGTTCAAGTTTTTCGCCCGAGCCCGATGTCACAAAAACCTGGCAGCCTGCAGCAACAGCAAATTGTAGCAGGAAAGTACCCGTACCGGCACCAACGCCCACAATTAAAACTTTGCTATCTTTTTGGGCCTTGGCCTTTGTAAATAACGCGCGGTAGGCGGTAAGCCCGGCTAAGGGCAATGCAGCTGCCTGCTCAAACGTTAAGTGGGCCGGTTTAGGATAAAGATATTCGGCTTTGGTCAACACATATTCTGCCAGCGTACCATCCTCAGGCAGGCCGAGTATCTTAAAATCTTTTCCCTGGTATTCGTCGTGCTCACCCCAGTTGTGCGATGGGTTGATGATCACTTCCTTGTTAAGCCAGTCGCTATTTGCATCGCCTGCTTCAGCTACAATCCCTGCTCCGTCGGCACCTAAAATTGTTGGATATTTTATACCGGCATATTTACCCTGCGTTATCCAATAATCCCGGCGGTTAAGTGCGGCAGCCTTTATCTTTACCAACACTTCGCCGGGGCCGGGTACAGGCTTATCAACTTCTTTATATACTATCGGGTTTTCTGCAGACTCGAGGACGATTGCTTTCATGGGGGATATGTTATATTTTGGATTGGACTATGTCATTGCGAGAAGCGCAGTAATCTCACTAATTCGCCATAAACGCGAGGGGATTGCCGTGTTGCTACGCACCTCGCAATGACATTTTGAATAATAGATTAATAAAAAAGCGGCCCGATTGTTTAACCGGGCCGCTTTTTTATGATAATCCGTTACAGGGTTAGTGAATTATACTGCTTTTGCGTAAAGCTCTGCTACGTGGTTCCAGTTAATAACATTCCATATCGCAGCTAAATAATCGGGGCGACGGTTTTGATATTTTAGGTAGTAAGCATGCTCCCAAACGTCTATGCCTAAAATTGGTGTGCCTTTAACTTCGGCAATATCCATTAAAGGGCTATCCTGGTTAGGAGTAGATGTAACAGCTAACTTTTTATCAGGTGTTACAATTAACCATGCCCAGCCAGAACCAAAGCGGGTTGCACCGGCTTCAGAAACTTTGGTTTTAAAATCAGCAAATGAACCGAAAGTGCTTTTTATAGCATCAGCTAATGCGCCTGTTGGCTCGCCGCCGCCGTTTGGAGAAAGGATAGTCCAGAACAAGGTGTGGTTAAAATGTCCACCGCCATTGTTGCGTACAGCAGCAGGATATTTTGATATGTTTTTGATGATGTCCTCGATCTTAGCATCAGCCTCTGGTTTGCCTTCCAAAGCTTTGTTAAGATTGGTAACATAAGCCTGGTGATGTTTGCCATGGTGTATTTCCATGGTGGCTTTGTCAATATGCGGTTCAAGAGCATCAGTAGCGTAAGGTAACGCCGGTAGTGTAAATGCCATAATATTTAATTTTTTAAGGTTAAACAAATTGTGTGACCCAGCAAATATAAGCGCCGAAAACGCTTTTTGTTCTAACTAATTGTCAAGTTTTGGTTATTACTTACCCGTAGGTTGTTAGTAGTGAAATAAAAAGTTAACATCAGCTTATTCTTTGTTACTTCCTTTTCCTTTTGCTTTTAAAAAAATCTTTAACCAGTTGTGAGCATTCATTTTCATGAATACCACCGGTAATTAATGTTTTTGGGTGCGTTACCGATTGGTTGAGCCTACCGAAGCCCATGCGTGCATCATAGGCACCAAACACTATACGCCCTATCTGGAACCAATAGCTGGCACCGGCACACATTACGCAGGGTTCAAGGGTTACGTATAAAGTGCAATCGGGCAGGTATTTGCCACCCATATAGTTTGCTGCTGCGGTTAAAGCCTGCATTTCCGCATGTGCAGAAACATCGTTAAGCCGCTCAGTAAGGTTATGCCCCCGGCCTATTATCTTACCCTTGCAAACTACCACAGCACCAATAGGTATTTCGTCCTCTTTAAGAGCCTGGCGCGCTTCCTTAAGCGCCTCGTTCATAAAAAAATCATCAGGAGATACGGCCGGTTGTTCGTCATCGCCGAAATTATAATATTGCATCAGGTTTTTTCGTCAAATAGTTTACTAAGATGTTTTTCGGTGTATACAATCAACATAACGGCCGCGCCCATTGATGACATGATAAGCAACCCGCATTGTACGCCCATAAAACCGTCAAGATTAATTCCAAGCAATTGTAATATAGCGCTTATAGCCAAACCAGTTATCAAAAGCGCTACGCCTATCTTTGTCATAAATTGCGCCGAATACTTATTGGCTGCATTCCATGTTTCCTGGTTTTTTGTGGCTGATGGCATGCGGTATCCGTATAATGGGTTGATGCTTTTTGGCGGGTACCGTTTGGTAACTGTGCCTGCAATTACAAACACTAAACCAATCAATTGCGGGCCAATTATCCAGTGTTCGTAACTCATGTTGTTTTAAATTAGTTTGCTGCCGTTTGGTACCGGCTTATCTATTGCCGCAAGTACAATATCACCATTTTCATCAGCCAGCCCGGTAACCAAAAACTCCGACATAAAGTTGGCTATCTGTTTTACCGGGAAGTTAATAACGCCTAATATCTGCTTGCCGGGCAATTCCTCTTTGGTATAATGCTTAGTGATTTGTGCACTGCTTTGCTTTATCCCAAACGGGCCGAAATCAACCTTTAACTGATAGGCTGGCTTTTTAGCTTTCGGAAAGTCCGATACTTCAATTATTGTACCTACCCTTAATTCAACCTTTTCAAAATCGCTCAAGGTTATCTGTTCCATGGGGCAAAGTTAAAAAGATGGCTTGGGATATTGCAAGATGCCCAAACTTAATGCCAATTTGAACAACCCTAAAACTTCGACTGTAGCAGGTGGAAGGTGAGCATTAATTAATGAGTTTGCCTGTAATATCAACCCGGCGTGCGAATGGGTTAAAATAGCGATTGGCTAACACGGCAAATTCCCGCCGGGTAACGGGGCGTTTAACATCAAACGGCAAGGTAAACTTGTATTTGGTTTTCCATGATGCAGCCATTGTTTTTTGCAGTGTTTGAGGGTCGGCCAGGTTCATCTCGCTGATGTATGACAAAAGGTTTCCAAGAGTAAATACCTCGCCGGGCTTTTCTTTATTGAACCATAAAAATGCACGGGCATACATTTCTATCATCATAGGTTGTATATCTGCAGTTTTTACGCTGCTGTCTGGCATGAAAAGCACATCTGCACTGTTACCATTAGCTTTTTGGATTGCTTGTAATATGCCCGAAGCGCCTACTTGTTGTATAGCGCGGTAATCGGGGTCGGTGGTGGCTATATCATTAAAGGGCATAATGATACCTTTATAATCTAAGATCTCCTGTTGTATAACACGCACGTTAAGGTTTTTGGTTGATGTTTTAAAAAACGCACAATAAGCGGCTGCGGCGCCCACACCCTGCCCAAGTGTCATCTGGATGGATGGGTAAGTAATGCTACCGTTAACAAGATGTGTTACCGATAACGATTTCTCTGTAACAAGCAGGTTCTCCATGTCTTTCGCTACTATGCTGCCTAACGGAATGCCATAAGCCGGAAAGGGCGGGTAATTGATGTGCGGCACCCGCTCTTCACTGTAAAATTGCCCGGGCATTGCGTCGCCAACGGCTATGCTTGTGCGGTAAAGCTGCGATGCGCGATTATAAGGCGAATAAATATCATCAATAACCATGCGTATCAGGCCTGCAGCACGGCCATTTTCGCGAACGTAAGGGATGAAGGGTAGTTTATCAGGCGTAGGATAATCTTCTGCCATGCCCAGGTTTTTGTAGCCTAAGGTGGTTTGTAAAAAGTATATAAGGCCAAGCGTGCGCAAACGAGCTTTATTGTATGTGTCTGCACGGTTTTCGGGTTGCAAATCTTCGGCAGTTACCGAATATTGGTTGCCGCAGTTTGCCCAATTGATGAGGTACTTTTCATTTGGTAACCTTGCCGCTGCCAGTAGTTTTTTTATATCCTGCGTTTTTAAACATGTGTATCGGGATGCATCATACCCGGCCGGTTTGGCTATGGTTTTATCTGCCGCGCGCCCGTAGTCTTTAAGGATTGCCAAATAGCTGATGTCCTGTATCTGGTTAGTAGCATTATCGGGAGCTAACTGTTCGCCGGTATCCTTACGGCTGTCAAAACCTGATGTAAATATGGCTCCGGCTTTTGCAGCTACATCTCCAAATTCAGTAGCATCCACTACAACCTTAGCTTTGATAATATCCGTTTGCCCGTTTTGCGTAATGCTTACTTCCCAACCGTTACCGTCTTTCTTGATCGCTGTAAAACCTGTGTTGAGCTTTACGGCGAGATTTTTTACTGTGTCCACCATCTTTTTTAGGGTACTTGCTCCCATCGAAGGCTCAAATACCAGTGGTGCATTGCTGGTAGTGTCATAACCCAATCTGGGCTTATACCATTTACGGATGTGATTGCGATATTCGGCAAATATGCCGGCAGGATTTTTACGGTTGGCCTCCAGGATACACATGCCTCCGGCAGTCATGCTGCCGCCAAGCCAGGGGCCCTGTTCAATAAGTAGCGTAGGTACTTTGCTACGTGCGCTTTGTATGGCCGCTGCCACTCCACTTGCGCCGCCGCCAATAACCAGTACATCGGTTTTAATGGTTTCGGCATAGCTTAACACAGCATTCAGAACAAGTAATAGTGCCAGTAACTTTTTTATCATCCGTATTTTAAAACAAGTACAAAACGCTAATTTAGGCCAAAAGCTTACGCAAGCAGCAATAATTTTAGTTACCTAACTGTATCTTATGCTTACCGACAAACAAATGCGTTTCCCCATTGGAAAATTTAAAGCCCCGCTAACCTACATTGCAGAAGATAAGCGCCGCTGGATAAGTGAAATAAAATTGTTGCCCGGGCAGTTGCGTAACGTGGTAATGCCGCTTACCGAGCGGCAATTGGATACTCAATATCGTACGGGTGGCTGGACATTGCGACAGGTAGTGCATCACCTGGCCGATAGCCACATGAACTCGCTCACGCGTTTCAAACTTGCCCTTACCGAAGACACCCCCATTATAAAACCTTACGAAGAGGGCGACTGGGCGCTGCTGCCCGATTACCGCCTGGCTGTTGAGCCATCGTTACGTATGCTTGAGGGTATACACCAGCACATGACCACGCTTTTTGAAAGTTTTACCGATACCGAGTGGAACCTGAGTTTTATCCACCCGGCATCTGGCGAAACAGTGCCGCTTAAAAAGGCTGTGGCTACTTACGCCTGGCATGGTAAGCACCACCTGGCCCATATTACAGAAACCATAAGGCGGTTTTAAAATATTAAAAAGCGTCGTTGCGAGGTACGAAGCAATTTCCCGGTGTGCATATCGTCTATAGATAGTTCCGAGGTTTTGTTCCTCGCAATGACGCAATATTGATTAAAGTTTAATCTACATCTTCATTCCGCTCATCTTCATCATCGAAGGGGTTAATCGCAGGTAAACCTGAAAACCAATAGGAGCGGTGCCGTATAATGATCTTAGCATTGTGGGCGAAAAGTTAGCGGTTGCCTGCGTACCTATCGTTAAATTCGTCTTTTTAAACGTTGTGATCATGCGGTTATAACCTAACGTAAAAGCATTGATATTGAAACGGGTTTCATCGGGCAGGCTGCTAAGGTCAAGCTCGCCGGCTTCTTTCACAACAAATTCATAACGCCCGTAAATGGCATTTTTGTTTAGTTGCAGGCTGCTTTCTGCCAATGCTGAGGGAAGGATACCGCCATGGTGAGATGTGTTTTGCCCGTAAACAACAGTTGTAGCTACGTAACTGCTTTTGCCCAGCATTTTTGTGTGTATGGCTGATGCTGTAAAACGCTTTACATTATCGTCAGGTTCGGCCTCTTCAGGGCTTTTAAGCCAGCCATGTGATACTTGCAGTGCCCATTCTTTTGAAGGGCTTACAGATAAACGCATGGAGTATGAATCAAACATTGGCTTATCAAAATTATACCTGAATTCATCGGGTTCCCGGCCCTTAAATGCCGACCCTTCCAGCTTTACGTTTTTATAGCGGAAGCCCAGCGTAGCCGTACCAAAAGTGATATGTGTAGCATCGGCGTAGTGGTGGCTCAGGGGGGCATCCGGATTATTCATGGCCGATAAACGGTGCATAAATACAGGTGGCCCCAAGGCTGGCTCACCCGGCATGCCCACAGACAGGTATAGATCGGTATTTTTGGCAACGCGGTGCGTGTAGGCAACGCTCAATTCGGCAAACAAATCATGCGGATGTTGCCTGTCTACCAGTTTTCGCCCCTGGTATGACTCCCCTGTTTGGTAAAGAAGCGGATATCCGCCGGCGCCAACTAAAAAAGGATCTAACGAAAACATGGTGTTTATGGAGAACAAGCCGTTTTTTCCCACCTTACTTTGTGCCATGTACATTAACCAGTTAGGCGCGTCAAACTGGCTGTCGCCGCGAGCGCCTTTGCCAAATACATCCTGTTTATTATAGCGGGTAAAGATGCTTCCATGTATCATGTGCATCCAGTTTTTACCGTGTATCATATACATGTACATGGGCGTTGCATCGGGCACCCATGAGGTTCCGGAGCCGTCGCGGTTCATTGGTAAATCACGAGAAAACTGGCTGGTCATCATATTCATGGTATGCTTGCTGGTATCATGCTGCATATCAATCATCATTTTAGCATGGTCATGCTTCATTTGTTTTTTTGCAGTATCAGCCTGCATGTGCTGCATATGGTCTTGGGCGAGGCTTGCCGTTGTGCTAAACACCAGCATATATAACAGTACTAGATAATCTTTCATGGTAGTTAAAGGTTAAAAAAATTATATTCGAAACGCAGCAGGTACATGTTGGCGCTGTTGCGCTGCATGTTATTGTAAATAGGCGTTCGGTACGATAGGTCGAGCCGGCAAACGCTGTTGAATATCAGCTGCACGGCCGGCGCAATATCAAGATAGCTTTGATTATAGCCGGGGTTGGTCTTTCCCAGTACTTCGGCGTAAATGTTAACATTCACCTGATTGTAATTGCGATAGATTTTTGGCAGGACCAATAACCCTGCAGACAAACTATAGGCTAAAGCATCTTTTGCCCCGGTGATTTGCGCATGGTTGTTACCAAGATTGTCAAATCCGCGCAGATAGCTTGCCGAACCCGAAATGGCAAATTTGTGCAGCAGCTGCGTAAAGATCAGGCCACTTTGCAGGCCGGTATTATCGCCCTCTAACGATATTTCCTGCATTACATACGGGTTGGTTATAAGTGACGCCTTACCAAATACTGCGCCCCTGAAATGTGTTTGCACGTCATCAAAGGAAAGGAACCGGTATTTGGCATAAAAGCTTCCACCCTCAAACCGTTGACTGTTTTGGTAGAAGTTTGACAGGTAGGCTGCACCGTGCACCATTACTTTTCCCGACAGGCCGTACATGGCCTCCAGCGTGCTGCGATTTTTGTACGTAGGTTTAAAAAATCCTTGATTTTCTAACCGGATGCCCAATGAGCCGGCAGCCATATTACTGGCAGGTTCGGTATTTACATACAACTCCTGCCCAAATACGGTACATGCCAATGCCATAAGGCAAAAAGCCAATAAAACGGACCTCATAATTTTAAGAGGAAGCTTAAATAGCTGTTACGTGATAAATACGACCTGTAGCTGTGGTGGTTGGTACAGGCTCTTTACCCAAATGTTTTTTGGTAACTGATTTGGGTGCAAAACCCTGATCGACAATTGTAAGTGATACCGGCCCTTTTAACTGTTTATCGCTATTAAGCAATTTATAGGTATCGGCACCGTAAGTAAAGGAATTATCGGCCAGCTGAGTATTATCAAAATTGTAAGTTGTTTTTAAATAACTCACAGAAAAACCTGATTTTTTTATCTTATTGCTTATTAGCTCGAAGTTTATTGGGGTATTATCTTTGAATGTGATATAATAAACATTGCGTACCAAATCAGGCTTAATCTCGCTAATGAATGGTAGCGCTTTTAATGATTTCTCGGTAGTGTTGGCACAAAGTGAGCAGGTAAGTCCGCTTACTTGTAATTCGGCTTTAGTAAATTGTGCTTTGGCAACAGCAATGGTTGCAATAAATATTACGATATATGCTTTTAACGTTTTCATGATCTTTTTTAATTCACTTGTAATTGAAATTTGGTTTGATAAAACTTAAGTTCAATTGCAATCAGATCCGGAAAACGCAATTTTTGGTAAAAATAGATTTGCCCGAGAGCAAGGGCCCGGGCGGCCCGCGATCAAGTGTGTTTACTGCAACACCTGATACGGGTAATGCAAATGCGTACTGATAAGCTTCACGCGGGAGATCAATAGCAAAAATCTTGGCAAGCATAGAAGCTTGCTGCGCCTGGTGGTTGTCTTTAACCTTAACCTCCAAACGGCTGTCTTTACAGCAGCGCATTTTTTTCTTAGCCATTGGCTTAGCACAACCTTTGGCCGGGGCATTAATTTTAACATCGGCAACATAGTTGCCGCAATAATGTAAGTTAAGGGCAAAGCCCGCTGCTGTAATAGTATACAGCAGGGCAAACAATAATATGCCCGTCCTTTTCATCATACTTACAAAGCTAACCAATTATATTACGCATTACAAATCACCGCTCTGCAATTTTTTCGCACAACATTTTGGCGATTCAAAACATTATACCTTTATTTGTTTAGAATTAATCTAAATAAAAATTGTAATGAAGAAACTTATATTTTTATCGGCTTTGGCGGCAGGCGCGCTAAGTGTATCTGCACAAACAAAGATGGATCAGGACAGGGCGGCAATAAAATCGCTCGCGGGTTATTATAAAGTAACATTTAATTATGCTGAAACATTTGCAACCGACACGGCCTACAAGTTTTTCCCTCGTTATAAGTCATGGGGTTATGAGTGGGCAACAATAGTTGAAGACTCACCTAAAAAGATTGCCATTCAGCACTTGCTTGTTGTAGGCGACAGTACCATCATTAAACACTGGCGTGAGGATTGGGTGTACGAACAGCCAAGCATGCTTACTTACGAAAAAGACAATACATGGAAGAAGGTTAACTTTAAACCCGCCGATGTTAAAGGCCGCTGGATACAAAAGGTTTACCAGGTTGATGATAGCCCGCGTTACGAAGGTATTGGCACCTGGACGCATGTTGATGGCCGCCACGAATGGCAAAGCCGCACTGATTCGCCGCTGCCACGTCGCGAGTACACCAAACGCAACGACTATAATGTGCTTAACCGTGGTAATCGCATCTACATGACTGATAAGGGCTGGATGTTTGAACAGGATAACAACAAAGTATTGCGCAACGCAAACGGCGACAAATTGATAGCACAGGAAAAAGGCTACGAAGAATTTACCAAAGTAGATGAAGCAAAATTTGCCTATGCTAAAAAATGGTGGGCAGACCAACAGGCATACTGGAAAGATGCACGCGTAGCTTGGGAAGAAGTATTTGCCAAAAACCCGACCTTGAAGTTAACAGACAAGATAGAAGGTAAACGCCTTTACGACCGCCTTTTCGAGGTAGCCGAAACATCAGCCAAAGAAAAATGGAGCGGTGCCAAAAACAAAGCGGAAACTGTAAAAGTGATCAACTCTTATTTAAAGCAATCGTAATAGCAAACTTGCTTATTAAAACAAAAGGCCACGCAATTTGCGTGGCCTTTTGTTTTATGTTTTATGTCATCGCGAGGAGTGTAGTGACGTAGCGATCTCATCGTATCTGCTGCCAAGCGACGAGATTGCTTCGCTATCGCTGCAAGGACATCGTTTTTACTTTCCTTTAATAGTTGCGGTAACTTTTCCGCACTCCAGCATATCATCGCCGTAATAAGGGTTGCGTATATCTTCATCCTTACTTAACCATGATGCTTTTTTCATGGGGCAGTACTGCTGGTATAGCGGCGCCTTGTTAAGTTTTAGGCCCGATAGCAGGCTGTACATGTTTTTTGATAAATCTTCAAATTGTGTACGCTGGCTGTCGATAGAATTGGTTTGGCTTATACGAAGGCTGCCTGCCTTTAACTTGCCGGCGTATGTAGATAACAGCTTTTGTTGAGCAGGCTGCAAACCTTTTGCGGGAGCTTTTAGCGCATTAGATAAATCTTTTGCACGGCTTTTTGCAAGCGTTGCGTTGCTTGCAACAAGGGCATCTTTTACAGCTAAATAGGCATCTGCAATTTTATCTATGCCGGCATTTTGGGCTTGTGCTGCAACAACAACAATAAGCAGCACCAGGGTTGACAATAATTTCTTCATGATTATAAAACGGATTTAAGCAAGTTTAAGCATACTGCTTTATAATTTCCTTACAACCGGCTTCAATTAATTTAAAAACAGGCGCAAACAATTCATCGTCATAATATGGATCGGGTACAATGTCATTGCCTAAAAGCAGCTTCACTTTTTTACGGTCGGCATCATTGCGTGCCATATCACGTACATTACCCAGGTTGCTCTTGTCCATTACCAATATCAGGTCAAACTCATCAAAGTCGGCCACGGTAAAAAGTCTGCAAACCTGTTTGCTTATATCAACACCCTGATCGCGGGCGGCTTTAATAGAGCGCATATCCGGCGACTGACCAATGTGCCATTTGCCAGTACCGGCCGAGTCGACCTGCCAATTTAAACCTGCTTCATCTGCAAGGTGCTGCATAATGCCTTCGGCCAGCGGGGAGCGGCAGATGTTGCCCAGACAAACCATTAAGATCTTCATATATTAAAGCTTAAAACGAAAAGGCAGAAAGTTAA
Source organism: Mucilaginibacter pallidiroseus (assembly GCF_007846085.1). GTDB lineage: Bacteria > Bacteroidota > Bacteroidia > Sphingobacteriales > Sphingobacteriaceae > Mucilaginibacter > Mucilaginibacter pallidiroseus. The sequence continues at coordinate 153,769 of NZ_VOEJ01000003.1, read as the reverse complement.
AGCAACCATGCCCTGGGAGCTTTGCTTTCTGCCTCTTATCTAAAAATTATGCAAATATCTGGTTCAATAAACCTGCCAGGCGAACGCCACCTTTAAGCAATTGAGTATTAAGCTCAGCTATGTGATTGAATGTGTATTTGAAAGTGTTGATATTATCACCGGTTTTTACCTCGCTGTAAATTTTTTCGGCAAGCTGGTTCGACTCATATAACCATTGGCTGATCGGCGCTTTTTGCCACTCCGTACGTTGCGCAACAGTGGTGTGATTAATCCAGGCTACGTACTCAGTAAAGCTTAGTTGCTGTGCATCTATTAACTGAGAATCCCAGATTGAGTGAAGGTTTGTTTCGTTTTTATACCAGTTAACTTTAACGTCGTTACCACCCTTATCATTAGTGTGGCCCGTGTGTAATGGTTGGTGCACATCTTCTACAATGTGTATAAGCATCCTAAGCGCCAGCAATTTGTTCTCTTTCGGTAGGTTTTTCTTTTTTAATTCGCCTACTAAGTAGTTGAGCTTTGTGTAAGCGTCAACAGCAGTGTCCTGTTTTAAAAAAGCCTGTAATTCTGCATACTCATACTTTTTGTCGAAGTCAATGAAATGCCAGTTATACAGATAATTATACTTAGGGTCCGATTTAATAAAATCCGCCCAATTGCTGGCCATAGCAAGTGATTCATCGCCAAGTAATGCTTTTATAGCTGCGCGGGCCTTTGGGGTAAGGTAGCTATCAGCAATTTGCCCGCTTATGCGGTGGCCGTTAGTGCCCCAGGCCATGCTTTGCAGGGGCAGGTACATCATGGCTACGCCCAGAAATAGTTTTTTTAATAATGAAAATTTCATAATTACAATGGTTTTGGATTACAGGTATATCTTTTTACTAAATGTGTATTGAATGGAATTACGCTTGATGTTGGGCTGAACCGCAAAGTAGAGTCGGTGAGCTTGCTCACCTTAAAAAACTCTTCATAAACACCCGACCGGAAACAGCCGTTAGGTACTTTGTATGATCCGTTGGCATTGCTGAATAAGCCCTTTAAATGGATAGTATCGTTCTTTTGCTCGTACACACCCTTGGCGTATTCGGCCCATCTGCCGTTTACAACGCAGGAGTCGTCGCCGTGGTTAACAGATGTGTATGATTGCATGCCTACAAAAAACGAGTCGCAAGTGAACTTAAGGTTATATAACGAATAAGTTACCAGCCTCTTTTGCAGAGCAGAGGTGTCCTGCAGCCATTCGCCCTGCAAATAAGCTTGACCGCTGCCTTGCATGTTGGGGTTGAATTTGCAAGCGCTTAAGCAGAAAGCTAAAAGCAGAAAGCTTAAAGTTTTTTTGTGGTTTGAAATGGAAAGATTTAAACGTGAAAAATTTTGCATAGCAATAAAAAAGCCCCTCTCCGTTTTGTGGAGAGGGGTTTTATACGATTTTGTTATTTCAAACTTCCAATCATGTTTTCGGGGCGCACCCACTCGTCAAACTGCTCGTTGGTTAGTAAGCCTAAACCAATAGCCGCTTCACGTAACGATTTATTTTCTTTCAACGCTGTTTTAGCAATTTTGGCAGCATTATCATAACCAATGTGCGGGTTAAGTGCCGTAACCAGCATCAGCGAATTTTCGAGGTGTTTTTTAATACCATCGTAGTTCGGCTGGATACCTGTAGCGCAATGATCGTTAAACGACACGCAGGCATCCCCAATCAAACGGGCCGATTGCAGGAAATTTGCAGCCATAACCGGCTTAAATACGTTAAGCTCGTAATGGCCGTTTGAGCCGCCTATTGATATGGCAACATCATTACCCATAACTTGTGCAGCCACCATGGTAACTGCCTCATTTTGGGTAGGGTTAACTTTACCCGGCATAATAGATGAACCCGGTTCGTTATCAGGTATATGAATTTCGCCAATACCAGAACGCGGTCCAGAAGCCAGCATACGGATATCATTAGCTATCTTCATTAAAGAAACGGCAATTTGTTTAAGGGCACCGTGGCTCTCAACAATAGCATCATGCGCTGCCAAAGCTTCAAATTTGTTCTCGGCAGTTATAAATGGCAGATTAGTAAATTGTGCAATGTATTCGGCCACTTTAACATCATAACCTTGCGGCGTGTTAATGCCTGTACCTACAGCTGTGCCACCAAGTGCAAGCTCGCTCAGGTGGTCTAAGGTATTGCGCAGGGCTTTAAGGCCATGGTTTAGTTGCGATACATAGCCCGAAAACTCCTGGCCCAAAGTTAAAGGCGTAGCGTCCATCAGGTGGGTACGGCCAATTTTAACAACGGTTTTAAATTCTTCGCTTTTAACCTGTAGGGTATCACGCAGTTTTTCGATACCCGGGATGGTAACATCAATTAGTATTTTGTATGCAGCAATGTGCATAGCCGTAGGGTAAGTATCGTTTGATGATTGTGATTTATTTACATCATCATTAGGGTGGATAAAGGTCTTGCCTTCGCCTAATTTGTTACCCTGTAAAACGTGCGCACGGTTAGCCACCACCTCGTTCACGTTCATGTTTGATTGTGTGCCCGAGCCGGTTTGCCATATAACAAGCGGAAATTCGCTGTCTAAAGCACCGGTTAATATTTCGTCACAAACGGCAGCAATAAGGTCGCGTTTGTCGGCTGGCAAAACACCCAAATCTGTATTGGTATATGCAGCAGCTTTCTTTAAATAAGCAAAAGCATCAATGATTTCCTTTGGCATTGATGCCTCGGGGCCAATTCTAAAATTATTACGCGAGCGTTCTGTTTGTGCGCCCCAATATTTGTCGGCCGGTACCTGTACCGCTCCCATGGTATCATGTTCTGTTCTGAAACTCATAATGATAGTATGTTTTAGCGTGGCAAATTTAGGCTTTTATGTGGTTTAAAGCCAGTTGCTATAAAATTAATACAATGAAGTTATTGGCTCGGTGTAAACCCGCCCGATATTAAAGTGTCACCGCTGTCGATTTCATCCAGTCCTCATACGACAACTTTTTGTCCCGATTACTATCAAGCCATTTTTGATTTTCCGGAATTGCTTTCAGGCTTATGATGCGTGCAAATGCTTCCACGTTGTCCGACTGGGATAACGCCTTGTAGTAATTTGCAAACGCATACTTGTATTTATTATCGTTCGCTGCCGCCTCAAATACGGCTTTTAGTTGGGCTGTTAATAAATCGGTAGGCGAGGCATATCTGCGGGTGGCGAAGCCTAATAGTGCTTTGCCAACCAGTTGCATTTGCCAGTTGGCAGCCAGCTTTGTTGCAGCATCAGGCCGATAGCCCTGCTCGGGTTTTAAGGCGCCACCCTGTAAAATAGCCTGCAAATTGCCAAAAGCTTCAGCGCTTCGGGTTGTATTGGGTTCCAATTGTAAGAACCTGCAAAAGCCTAATACGGCATCAACCCGTTTATTTTGATGAAAGGCGGCTAAGGCATACATGCGCTGGGCATCTGTGTAGTGGTTATCGAGTTGCAATGCCTTCAGCAAGGTTTGTTGGGCATCGTTGTAAAGTTTGCTTCGATAATAAACTATTCCCAGATTGTAATAGATACGCTTATTGGCAGTATCTTCTTTAATGCCGTTTTTATAGGCCTCAATAGCTAATGGCAGTTGTTTATTGCTACTGTAAATACTGCCCAGTAAGCTGTAGGCGCCCGCGATAAATTGTGGGCTTGTATTGCCTTTTACTGCTTTATCGAGGTAGGGTATCCCACTTGCGCCTTTGCCACTTAAGTAAAGCGCGTAGGCCATTTGATAATTAGCATTTGCATTAGTAGGCTCGGCTGTAAGTGCGGCCTTATACTTTTCAATGGCCTCTGCATATTTTTTAGCTGCAGTTAATTGCTGCCCTTCTTTAACAGGATCGTTTGGTGCGCTTTGCGCCAATGCGCCAATGCTTAAAATCAAACAACTTAAAGCTGTTAATACACGGATAAATAAATTCATGGTTAAAAGTATGCGCTTTTTAAATTTGTTGAAACATTAGTTAAAATTTAATCTTATACCTGCTATATAATTTCTAATTTTCGCCCTCTGTTTTAGTGATGTATTTTTTACCTATGAAGCCAGTGTTTTCAACTGCTATTACCTTCGTTTTTTCGTTACTTGTCATTACTTCGTGCTCGTCAAAAAAAGGCGAAAATAAACAAGGTGAAGCCGATAATGGTAAGCCTTTTAACCCGGCCGAACTTTTAAAGTACAACCCTAAGGACGAGGATAAGAAAATTGATGCTTTTATGGAGCATTTGCACAAGGTAAGCAACTTTAACGGTAACGTTTTGGTAGCTAAAAAAGGCAAAATTATTTATGAAAAGGCATTTGGGTGGGCTAACCACTTAACCCGCGATAGCCTAACATTAGCTTCGCAATTTGAGTTGGCATCTGTAACCAAAACCATGACGGGTACTGCCATTATGCAGCTTTGGGAGCAGGGCAAAATTAAGCTTGATGATGATGTGCGTAAATACTTTCCGAATTTTCCATACGAGGGGGTAACTATCCGGTTGTTACTTACGCATCGTTCGGGTATGATGAACTATGTTTATTTCATCGATAACATATACCGCACCCAGCATCTAAACCAAAAGAAAGGCCTGACAAATAAAGAGGTTATGGATTTGATAGCCCAATACAAACCCGCCAGGTTTAATAAGCCTAACGCAAGCTTTTTATACAACAATAGTAACTTTATGGTGCTGGGCGCCATTATTGAAAAGGTTACCGGCCAAACCTATGCCGATTACATGAAAGAACATGTATTTAAACCGGCTGGTATGGCGCATACAGCTGTTTATTCAAAAGCCGTTTATGACAAGATTCCTGCCGATGTTGTTGGGCATGACCGCAATAGCTGGAAATACTCTGTAGCCCAAAACTTTTTGGATGGCCCGGTTGGCGATAAAGGTATTTACAGCACCGTTGGCGACCTGTTCCTTTTCGACCAGGCGCTTAAGGCAGGGCGTTTAATTAAACCCGCCACGCAAGACTCGGCATATACCGGCCGTAACCCAATGATACGCGGGCACTTTAACTACGGTTACGGCTGGCGAATATTTGAAAGCCCGGGCCAAAAGGTAGTGTACCACACTGGTTGGTGGCACGGCTTCAGGCATATTTATTTGCGTGATATGAAAAACGATGTTACCATTGTTTTGTTGGGTAATATGGTAAACGGCAGCCTGCTGCACCTCGACGATCTGTTTAAAATGACAGGTATGCCGGTAGTGCGCAAAGGAGCCTACAACGGCGCCGGCGATACAGCGGAAGATTAAAAATAGAGAGTAGTTGATTGAGTGAGTAGTTAATTGGTTAGAACCACTCACTATTTAACTAATCAACCAATAACCAAAATTGATATGTTCGACAAACTAATGGAAGCCCAGCAAAAGGCTGGCGAGATAAAAAAGAGACTGGATGCAATTACCGTAACCGGCACTGCAGAAGGTGGTAAAATTACCGTGCAGGCAAATGCTAATAAAGCCGTGCAATCGGTAACTATTGATGAAAGCTTTCTTAAAGAGGCTGACAAGGAAGAATTAGAAGAGCTTTTAGTTATTGCTGTAAACAAAGCAATGGAGCAGGCCGAAAACGTGAGCCAAAGTGAAATGGCAGCCATGACCAGCGCTATGTTTGGCGGCATGGGCGGCTTGTTCGGCAAATAAGCGTAAGGCATCATACTAAGGTGTCTCGCTAATTAAGCTACATATCGGCACTGTTTTGGTAAGGTCTATTGTACTAAAAAAACAAACTCTATGAAAGTTACATATTATGGCCAATCAACTATCGAGTTGGTTGCTGACGGTAAGAAATTATTGTTCGATCCGTTTATCACGCCAAATGAACTGGCGAAAAATATTGATGTTAATAGCCTGAAGCCGGATTACATCCTGGTATCTCATGGCCATGGCGACCACGTTGCCGACCTGGTTACCATAGCGAAAAGCAGCGGCGCCAAAGTAATTTGTATAGCCGAAATTGCTGATTGGTTGGTTAAGCAAGGAATTGAAAACGTGCATGGCATGAACATTGGCGGTGGCTTTAATTTTGATTTTGGCCGGGTTAAAATGGTTAATGCCGTACACTCAAGCACCTTGCCAGACGGTAGCCCAGGCGGAAACCCGGCAGGCTTTGTGATATACTCGGAAAGTAAAACAATTTACTTTGCCGGCGATACTGCATTAACTTATGATATGAAGTTACTGGCCGACGAAAACATCGAATGGGCGTTTTTGCCAATCGGCGACAACTACACCATGGGTGCGGACGACGCTATAAAAGCAGCAGCATTCATCAACTGTAAAAACATAATCGGTGTGCATTATGATTCATTCCCGGTTATTGCCATCGATAAAAACGAGGTTAAAGAGAAGTTTTTAAAGGCGGGCCTCAATCTTAAGTTGCCCGCAATAGGTGAGGCGCTCGACTTGTAGTTTATAGCCTTAAAGCAAAAAGCCCCTTTCAAATAGTTTAAAAGGGGCTTTTTGCTTAGTAATGATTTACTACATCTTCATGGTGTCTTTTTTCATCATTGAAGTGTCCTTCATCATTTTTTTCTTTTTCATCTTTTTCTTGTCCATCTTCTTCTTAGTTGTATCCTGTTGGGTTTGCAACGGGTTTACCGCGTAAGCGTTAATGCTTCCGAAAGAGATCGCAGCTACGGCGACCATACACAGCGTTTTTTTCATGGCTAATTAGTTTTAGTTTATTGGTTAAAATAATAAGCCAATTAACTCACGGTTTGTTTCGATATCTTAAAAATTAAATTACGGTGCCGCTTGGGATAACTGCACGTTTTTTAATAATCACAATACCGTCTACCACGGTGTATGTCGGGTAGTCGCCATCAGGCAAGGTTCCGGCGCAATTGATGGTTACATTGTCGCCTATGTATGTGTTTTTATCTATGATAGCATTTTTGATGCAGCAGTTATCGCCAATGCCCATAATTGGCAAGTGGTTTTTCCTGGCCTCATCAATTTCTTCAAGGGTTTGGTAATTATCACTCCCCATTACATAACAGCTTTCTATTTCGGTATTAAAGCCTATACGGGTACGGATACCAATTAGCGAATGTTTAATGATCTTCGCGTTAATAATGCAACCATCAGCAATGATCGACTTCTCAAACCTGGTTGATGACACTTTGGTAGGCGGCAACATGCGCGCACGTGTATAGATGTAGTTTTTATCGAACAGGTTGAACTTAGGGATATCATCAGTAAGCCCAAGGTTAGCCTCAAAGAAAGATGGGATGGTTCCGATATCGGTCCAATAACCTTCGTATTGGTAACTCAGTACCTTATGTCCTTCTATAGATTGCGGAATGATCTCCTTGCCGAAGTCCGGATAGTCATTGCTTTCAAGCAAATCGTAAAGCAGCTTACGGTTAAAGATATAGATACCCATTGATGCAAGGTAAACACGGCCCTGTTGCTTCATTTCATCGCTAACCTCTGATGCCCAGCTTTCAAAATTTGATTTTGGCTTTTCGATAAATGACGTAATCATGCTTTCGCTATCCGTTTTTAGGATGCCAAAGCCGGGTACATCTGCAGCATCAACAGGTATGGTTGCAATTGAAATATCAGCACCCTTATCAATGTGCTGTTGCATCATTTCTGCAAAGTCCATCTGGTACAGCTGGTCGCCGGAGAGGATCAATACATAATCAAACTCATGCACGGCAAGGTGGTGCAAGCTTTGCCTAACAGCATCGGCAGTGCCCTGGAACCAGCCCGCACTTGTTGGCGTTTGCTCGGCAGCAAGTATATCAACAAAGGCGGTACTGAAAGTGCCAAAGTGATAGGTGTTTTTGATGTGTTTGTTTAGCGATGCCGAGTTAAACTGCGTAAGCACGAATATACGGTCGATACCCGAGTGCAAACAGTTTGAAATAGGTATATCAACCAGGCGGTATTTACCAGCAATTGGTACTGCCGGTTTGGAGCGGGTAAGCGTTAATGGTGCCAAACGGCTACCCTGGCCGCCACCCAGTACAATGCTGATTACTTTAGATGTCATAATTTAGGAGGTTAAGCTTTCATAGAGGTTTATATATTCTTGGGCCGATTGCTGCCACGAAAAATCAAGGGCCATCATTTTTTTACGTAACTGCAGCATTTTTTTACTGTCTTGATATACTACAACTGCCCGGTTTATTGATGCGTAAATATCATCAGCATTAGCTTGTTCAAAACGTATGCCGTATCCGCCATCATCGCCAAAATCAATTACGGTATCTTTCAGCCCTCCTGTCGACCTTACGATCGGCACAGTACCATAGCGTATAGCATATAATTGGTTAAGTCCGCATGGCTCCACCCGCGACGGCATCAACAGAAAATCGGCCCCGGCATATATCAGGTGCGCCAAAGCTTCGTCATACCCAATAAATACATTACAATTTTGCGGAAATAAGGTTTTTAAATGCTGCAGGGCATTTTCTGTTTCGGCATCGCCGGCGCCGAGCAATAAAAAGTTAACGCTGTCGCCATGTGTGCGCAGGCTGCGTTCAATAGCTTCGGGCAGTAAGTCTGCACCCTTTTCAACTACCAGCCGGCCTATAAATGCTATCAAGGGTTTATCGGCAGCGAGGCCAAACCTTTCGCACAATATTTCTTTATTTTTTTGCTTGCCTTTGGTTACCGTTGTTGAGGTGAATTTGGCAGGCAACATTGGATCTGTAGCAGTGTTCCAAACCTCGGTATCAATGCCGTTTACAATGCCATAACCTTTAAATCGTTCGAGGTAGAAAAGGTATTCGAGGCCGTTGGAACTCCATGTAAGTTCGCGTAGGTAGTTTGGCGAAACCGTGGTGAATTTCCAACAGCACTTTACGGCTGAAGCAAGCGGATTAATGCCGCCGCTCCACTCGAGCATGCCTGTTTTGTAAAAGTCAACCTCGGGCAGTTTGCTTAATTCGCCCCATCCAAACGCACCATGATACTGGCCGTTGTGTATGGTAAACACAGTTGGTATGTGTGCCAACCTGCGGTAAAGTGCGCTATGATACATTAAAAACGGCACCAGGCCCGCGTGATGGTCGTGGCAATGCACAATATCAGGCGTTTGTCCGCTCCAGTTTATCCAGTCGAGAAAACAGATCTGAAAAGCCAGGAACTGGTCGCGTTCATCAGGGTAGCTGTAAATATTTTCACGATCCAGCAGGCCCGGAATTTTGATCATGAAAAGCTCAAAGCCAAGTTTATTGGTTTTTTCTTTTATGATCTCAAAATATATACGCCTTGTACCCAATAGGGTAGTGCCCTGGAAAACAAGATCGAATTGGTTTTCGTGAACAAATTTGCGGTTATAAAAAGGCATCACAACGGCAGCATTTAAGCCGGCTTCGTTTTGATATTTTGGTAAGGCGCCAACCACATCGGCCAACCCGCCAACCTTAGCAATGGGGTAACATTCGGCACTTAAATGGAATACTCTCATTTGGGGTTATATAAGGGGTAAGTTAGCAAACTATACCCCGTATAAACAAACAGATAATCCTAAAAATGTGTTTAAAAAACTGCAATTATTTAAGTGAAAGCGCAGCTTGCTTACAATTAATGAATTAGGGGGATTTGGGTGAATCGAGCGTTCAATTTTAAAAAGCCTATGCCTGCCTCATTTAAAATAATAAAAACTCATTTCCTGTGTATGTATGGTATAGCTTTGACTTAATAGGTAGTCAATAATCCATAAACCAATCATAACCTATTACATTGTGGTATTCATTTGGTACGGTTGATAATTCCTGCCGCTTTTTAGGGTTGTCTTCATCCCCATAATGCTTAACTCTGTAAAATTTTTTCTTGATTGTATCGGCAGGGTAGATATACTCAATTGTGTCCAGTCTTAAACCGTTCCATTTGTACTTGTATAATGGAACTTCGCCCGGATGGCTGTATTCGACACCACGAATCAGCTTTCGTTTGGATAAAACGTCGGATTAATAAAGTCGAAGTATTTAGTGAATTTGTCGGATTCGGTATAAAGGTATATGTGGAAGTTATTACGCGCGCAACACCCTGAAGAAGGGTACCAATTAATTGACAGGTCTTTTAAACCATCACCGTTTATATCTTTAATCTCATCTCCTATATAAGTTAAATCTGACCAATCATCGGTTATTTCCCTTTTTAAATTATCCAAGCGATAAACATAGATTGTTAATTTCCAACCAGCATGAGTTCTGATAAAAATATGTTTAAGTTTTTTTGAAAAAAGATGACCAACTTTAACATATGCCGATATGGATGTATCTTTCCATATCCGGATAATCTTATCAAAACTCTTGATTTGCCTTGTTTTTATAAACGCTATCACATCGGTAACAACTTTTTCATTTTTTAAACTATCAGCCAGCCATTTTTTTTCAATTTCCCTTCGTTTTATCGCACGTAACGAATCTGTTTTATTACCAATAGCTTTTTTTGATATAGCCTTTTTGTTAGGTTGGTTACAACCCAATAACATACTTATTATCAAAAGGCAAACGTATTTCATCCCATCAATGCGCTTCTAACCAATTCAACCCGGTTCCTATCTCTACCATAATGGGTACCTCGGTCTTAATAGCGTTCTTCATCTTGTCAAGGATGATGGGTTTCACTATCTCTATCTCGTGGTTTGGTACATCAAACACCAACTCATCATGTACTTGCATCGTCATGCGGGCATCAAGCCTAAGTGCCTTAAACTCCTTGTGGATATTGATCATGGCAATCTTGATCATATCTGCAGCCGAGCCTTGTATAGGTGCATTAATGGCATTTCGTTCGGCAAAGCCACGCACAGTTGCATTGGCGGAGTTGATATCGCGCAGGTAACGTCGACGGCCCATCAGCGTAGTTACGTAACCGTTCTCTCGGGCAAAGTTCATGGTGTCGGCCATGTAGTTTTTTATGCCGGGATATTGTATAAAGTAATTTTCGATGATTTCCGCAGCCTCCTTACGTGGTATACCCAGGTTTTGCGATAATCCAAACGCAGATTGTCCGTAGATGATACCAAAGTTTACTGCCTTGGCATTACGACGTTGTGTACTATCAACATCTTCAATGGCAACACCGTACACCTTTGCAGCAGTGGCGGTATGAATATCCACATTATCAATAAAAGCCTGGCGCATATTTGGATCTTTACTGATCTCGGCAATAATGCGCAGTTCTATCTGCGAATAATCGGCAGATACAATGGTGTGGTTTTCATCGCGCGGAATAAAGGCCTTCCGTACTTCCCGTCCACGCTCGGTACGGATAGGTATATTTTGCAGGTTAGGATTAGTTGAACTTAACCTGCCTGTTGCGGCAACTGCCTGGTTGTAGCTGGTATGCACGCGTCCTGTCTTTGGGTTTACCATCGTCGGCAAAGCATCAACGTAGGTAGACTTTAACTTTTGCAATTGTCGAAAATCAAGTATGTCCCTAACAATATCGCTTTTGTTGGCCAGGGCAAGTAAAACATCCTCGCCGGTTTGATACTGGCCGGTTTTGGTTTTTTTTGCTTTTGGGTCTAGCATGAGTTTCTCGAACAACACTTCGCCCAATTGTTTCGGCGATGCTATGTTAAAGCTAACACCTGCTTTTTCATAAACCGTTTTTTCCAAACGGGCTATATCTGTCTCGAGCTCTTTTGAAAACTCTTTAAGCGTTTCATTATCAATTTTAACACCTTCGTGTTCTACATCTGCCAATACATATATCAAAGGGTTTTCTACTTCGTGCAGCAGCTTTTCGGCACCGGCTTCCTTTATCTTCGGTTCAAAAACTTCCCAAAGCTGCAGGGTAACGTCGGCATCCTCGGCAGCATATTCCTTGATCTTTTCTATCTCCACATCGCGCATATTGCCCTGGTTTTTACCCTTTGGCCCAATAAGTTCAGTGATGGAAACAGGCTTGTAACCCAGGTAATTTTCTGACAGAATATCCATATTATGGCGGGTGTCCGGGTCGATGATATAATGCGCCATCATGGTATCAAACAAGTCGCCTTTAATCTCCACATCATACCATTTCAGCATCAAGATATCAAACTTCAGGTTTTGCCCGGTTTTGCTGATGGCTGCATTTTCGAACACCGCTTTAAATTCGGCAACAATGGCTTTGGTTTGCTCTTCATCGGCGGGTACAGGTACATACCAACCTTCGTGCGCTTTGGTTGCGAACGACAGGCCCACCAGCTCGCAATGATTGGCGTCGGTACCGGTAGTTTCGGTATCAAAGCAAAAGTTTTTTTGTTGCTGTAAATGCGCTATTAATTCTGCACGCAGTTCGGGTGTATCGGCAAGGTGATAAGTATGCTCCACATTGCCAATGTTTTTACCTGCAATGGGCAGATCTGCGGTGGCAATATCGCTAACGTCAACAGTAAGTGTTGTGCGGCCATCGGCAGTGGGTGAGCCAAACAGATCTGTTTGTACGCTAACAGCTTTTAACTCTGTAATGCTAAAGTCGTCGCCAAACACCCGGCGACCAAGGGTACGAAACTCCAGTTCGGCAAATAGTGGCTCCAGCAAATCTTTACTTGGCGCGCATATCTCAAGGCCGGCTTCGTCCAGTTCAACCGGAACATCAAGCAGAATAGTTGCCAGTTTTTTTGACAGCATACCCTGCTCTGCAAAATTCTCAACGTTTTCGCGCTGTTTGCCTTTCAACTCATGGCTGTGGGCTATAATGTTTTCAACAGAACCGTACTGTTTTATAAGTGCCTTGGCTGTTTTTTCGCCAATGCCGGGTATGCCCGGTATATTATCTACCGCATCGCCCCAAAGGCCCAAAATGTCAATTACCTGCTCTACGCGTTCAACCTCCCATTTGGCGCAAACCTCTTTAACGCCAAGTATTTCCATGTCGTTACCCATGCGGGCAGGTTTATAAATGAATATGTTTTCAGATACAAGCTGGGCAAAGTCTTTATCGGGTGTCATGCAATAAACCTGGTACCCTTTTTTCTCGGCTTTTTTGGCAAGGGTGCCTATAATGTCGTCGGCCTCGTAGCCATCTGAAGTAATTACCGGAATGTTGAAACCCAGTATCAGTTTTATAACATAAGGCATCGCTTTTGAAAGATCCTCCGGCATTGCTTCACGATGCGCTTTGTAGGCTTCATAGTCGGTATGGCGTTCTGTTGGGGCATCTGTGTCAAACACCACGGCCATGTGTGTAGGCTTTTCTTTTTTAAGCACATCCAGCAGGGTATTGGTAAAACCCATTACTGCCGATGTATTTACACCACCCGATGTAAAACGAGGGGATTTGCTTAACGCGAAATGCGCCCTGTACATAAGGGCCATGCCATCCAATAGAAACAGTTTCTTCATGTTGTTTATGATTTCACAGATTACGAGGAGATTACACCGATAAGACTTGTACAGTTAACTATCTACCCGCTTTTTCAAAAATACAATTTATGTTGATGCGTAAAGTATCAATTGGATATCGTCGCAATCATTTCAGCAATCAGCGTGATCAATTCATCTAAAATCGCAATCCGGAACATGGTCGTTAACCATGCCTGTGGCCTGCATAAAGGCATAGCAAATGGTAGTGCCAAAAAACTTAAAGCCGCGCTTTTTCATGTCCTTGCTTATGGCGTCAGATTCGGGCGTGCTTACATGCGGGCCTGTATACTCGGTTATGGGCTCACCGTTGGGCATAAAGGTGTATAGGTAATTGTTGAATGAGCCAAATTCCTGCTGCACATCAATAAATAGCTGTGCGTTTTTTATTGCCGAGTTGATCTTTAGCTTATTACGAATTATACCCTCATCATTCTTCAGGCGCTCAACATCATTTTCATCAAAGTCGGCCACCTTTTTAACATCAAACCCTGCAAAAGCCTTGCTGTAATTTTCCCTGCGGCGCAGTATGGTAATCCAGCTTAAACCTGCCTGTGCTGCCTCAAGCGTTAAAAACTCAAAAAATACTTTGTCATCGTGTGTTACCTTCCCCCATTCTTTATCGTGGTATTCCATGTAAAGCGGGTCGGTTCCGCACCAGGAGCAACGTTGCTTTTCAGCATTAGGGTTTGATTTTGCAGTTGGCATATTTTTAAATTTAATTTACTGTCATTTAGCTACTGTGCGCTGCTAAGCTCATTCAGTTCGTCCCAATACTCAACCGCCCTACGGTAGTGTGGTATAACTATAGAGCCACCAACAAGGTTGGCTATCATAAATACTTCGTTCATCTCATCGTGCTTAACCCCGGCTTCGTGGCATTTACCCAGATGATACTTAATGCAATCATCACAACGCAGCACCATTGATGCAACTAGCCCAAGCATCTCTTTTGTTTTTACATCCAGTGCACCATCGGCGTAGGTAGTGGTATCCAGTGAAAAAAAGCGTTTAATATTGGTATTTGCGGTTTCCATTATCCTGTCGTTCATCCTGGTACGATAGGCTTCAAAATCATTTATTAATTGTCCCATAAGTATTTGCTTTGTACTACCACAAAACTACCAGTAATCGCCGTAAATTTTTATGAAGGTTAAAATATCGGCGTAACGATTTAACTATATATTTGGAAAACAATAACAACCCTAATTATGCAAAGCCTATCGCCCAATATATTTGTAAACGACGTAAATGCTACTATAGATTTTTATAAGATACTTGGCTTTGAAACCCAAATGACAGTGCCTGACGATGGTAGCGGCCCTCTTGTATGGGCAATGCTTAACAATGGCGGCGTATCCATAATGCTGCAAAGCATGGAAAGCCTTGGCGACGACCTGCCGCAAATTAGCCGTACCAGCGGTGGCTCCTTATTGCTTTATATCAGTGTAGATGATATAAACAGCTTGTTTGAGCAGGTGAAAGATAAGGTAACCATTTTGAAGGGTTTGGAGACTACTTTTTACGGGGCTACCGAGTTTACCATATTAGACAATAATAACTACGTGCTTACATTTGCCCAGCATAGCCATGATCAGGCCTAAGCGGGTAGATCATTTTCATATATGTGTACCTGCCGAGAAGCTTGAGGAAGCGTTGGCATTTTATACTGAAATATTAGGCTTTAACGTTGCCGAGCGCCCCAACCATCTGTTTGGTCACCCCGGCCATTGGTTAACTGCTGGCGAAATAGAACTGCACTTGGGCGTGGAAGATCCGCTGCCAGTCACCATCAGGCATACAGCTTTGGTGGTAGACTATGTTGATGAGGCTTTCAACATACTTAGCAACACTGGTGGCGTAACAATTATTGATGAAGTACCCATACCCGGCCGCAAACGTTTTGCTTTTTTAGACCCATTCGGCAATCGGATGGAGCTGTTGCAATACGACTAAACCACCTGTAGTTGTAAGGTTATGTACACTCTGTCAAACCTAAAGCTTTGCTTAATACTTTATTAGTGTGTACGGCTGAATTTGCCGCATCGACGTAACTGTTATTAAATGAAACTGATAGGCCCAAAACTCCACGGCATTATTGATTATATTATGATAGTGTTTTTGTTTGCCGCACCTACGCTATACACAATGCCAACACACTCCATGCCCTTGGTATATAGTATTGCAACAGCGTTTTTGTTGCTCACCGTATTAACAAATTACAGCTTTGGCGTATTTAAGAGCATACCGCTTAGAGTGCATGGCATCATTGAGCTGGTTTTAAGCATAGTGCTCATTATTTTGGCGTTTACGTTTTTTAAATACGACGATCGTGCAAGGCCATTCTATTTAAGCTTTGGCGTGTTTCTGTTTATCATCGCCATCTTTAGCGACTACAGCCGTAAGCGCGATGTTCTTAAAGCGCCAATTCTATAGCGGGATCCCAAAAAACATCCTTAAAGTTTTGGATTTGGTTGTCTTTTACCGCTATGCCTTCCGATGCAAGGAGTTGCTCCATTGTATTGCCGCCAAAGTGAAATTTGCCCGTTAACAAGCCCTGGCGATTAACTACCCTATGAGCAGGCACAGGTGGCTGAGCATTCCCACAAGCCATCATGGCATAACCCACAACCCTTGATGATTGCTTGCTGCCCAGGTAGGCAGCAATAGCGCCGTATGACGTTGCCCTGCCCGGTGGTATTTGCCGCACAACATCGTACACATCATCATAAAAGTTGCGTTCGGCCATTTAGTGTTTAAAGGAGAATTTAAGGTAATTGATGTTTTTGTTGTGCTGAAGATATTTTTTCTCGTAGTATGTTTTAATTGATAACACATCATCAGCAAACTCCGACTTGTAAAGGTCTTCGGTTTTAATATGCAGATTAAAGCCCTGTTCTTCAATTTTCTCGAAGGTATACGCATGCAGGCCATCGTTATCGGTTTTTAAGTTAACAGCACCGCCCGGTTTCAAGATCAACCGGTATTGCTCGGTAAATCTTGGTGATGTGAGGCGCTTTTTCTCACGGCTAAGTTGCGGCTGAGGGTCGGGGAAGGTGATCCATATTTCATCAATTTCGCCAGGGGCAAAATAGTCCCGCAGGTTTTCTATCTGCATGCGCAAAAAAGCAACATTGGGCACGTTCTCTTCAATAGCTGTTTTGGCACCCCGCCAAATACGGTTGCCCTTGTAATCAATCCCAATAAAGTTTTTATCGGGAAACATGCGTGCAAGGTTAACGGTGTATTCGCCTTTGCCGCAAGCAAGCTCAAGCACTACCGGATTGTTATTTTTAAAAAAGCCTGTTGCCCATTGGCCCTGGTAAGGCTTACCTGCGTCAAGCTGTAAAACGTTGTCAAATGTTTCTATCTCGGCAAACCGCCTAAGTTTATCTTTTCCCACTATAACTTATATAAAATGCAAAAATAAAATAAATTTTAGATGATAGGCCGACTGTTGCTGAGCGTTATAAAAAGCGAAAGGGATATACCTCACATGAGGTTATCCCTTTCCGGGCGTTGTTTCACAACAATACCCAATTTGTTTATAGTTTTACAAGCCCAATGGCTCGCCAGGCACTGCAACCGGTGCTGCCAATGGTACAGGCACTACTACTGCAATTTTTTCTTCCTTCTTTTTAGTAAGCTTTCCAAATACAGATTTAACTTTATCCCAAACACCGCCTACAGATTCCTCGCTGATGTAGCCGGATGCTTTTTGCGACAGGATACCTACAATGGTTTTCACAATAAAGTTTGAGTTTCGGAACAAAGTTTTGTTAAGCGTTAGTGGCAGCACAAACCTTGAAAGCATACCCAGGAAATCCTGTTTAAAGAAACCCGCATTCCTGATGCCGTCAACAGTAGGTGAAGGTGGGAATATGGACATAACCGTAGCCATAATAGCTGATGGCCCTGCAAAGCGTGCTTTTAAAGCAATACCTTGCTCAGCAGTCAGGTTTTTAAGGCGGCCTATTTCAACTTTCAGATCGTGTATGTTTTTGATTGATGGTTCCATTTATCTTATTTAAATAACTTTCTGACAAGTACGTTTACAATAGGCCTTTCAAAAGTGTTTTTGGCAAAAATTACTACCAATGCTATAAGCAGATAGAAGGCAGCAATGCAGCCAAAGCCTTTCCAGTTGGCGCCTAAAACATCGCCCAGGTACAATGCCAGGGTGAAGCTGGCAAATAAAAAGGTAAGTATTAAGCTCAGTATAATAACAATATCTGTAACAATACCGGCTATTATTGAAGTACTGCGATCAATCACTTCGAGCTTTACCAGCTTAAAGCGTGTTTCGGCATACTCCGTTATTTGCTCGATTATAGGGCGAGCGCTTTCTTTTTTTTCTTGTTCCATAGTTGATGTTTGTTGCCTATACCGGCAACTGTTTTTTTTTAGGCGTGTTCCAGATCGTCCTGGTACTCTTCTTCGGCACCACGTACTTTTGTTTTTATATTTTCAACAACCTTGTCTTTTAAGCCAACCAGGTTGTCAATTTCATTGGCAGCAGTTTCCTTAATGGTGTCGCTAAGTTTTTTTAATGAATCAGAAAGTTTGTCGCGGGTTTCAGTTCCGCTATCAGGTGCAAATAATATGCCCAATGCTGCGCCTGCCGCTACGCCTGCAAGCAATGCTACAATCACTTTTGTGTTATCTTTCATATTATATTAATTTTTAAGTTGAATATTTGTTTTTATAATTATTAAATAACATTTACATCAGCTGTTTACAACTTAATTTAAAAGTTTTACAGCGTTGGTTTAAAAACGGCATCCCTACATATCTGGCCCGGTGCGTATACGCTCCAGCCTGTCGGCAGCCATGCGGTTGGTTTCGTAAATCTCCAGCAATAATAAGAAATACGATAATAAAACCGGGCCAAACACCAGTCCCAATATACCAAAAAGGGGTAGGCCAATAAACACACCTATAACTGAAATAATAGGGTGGGTATTGCCTATGCGGCGGTTGATAACCATCCTTAACACGTTATCTACATTGCCTATAAACAAAATGCCGTATAGTAACAGCACAACACCCTGCCATTTTTGCCCGTTAGCAAATATGATAATGCTGGCAGGAATACATAGCGTAGGCGCACCAACAACCGGTAAAAATGAAATAAAAGCACCTATAACGCCCCAAAAGATAGGATCGGGAATGCCAAATATCCAAAAACCGTTGGCTAACAACGCGCCTTGTGTAATGGCTATCACACCCTGTCCTAATACATTGGAGTAGGTGGAATTGCGCAGTTCCGTAGCGAATTTATAGGCATGCTGCTCCCTAAATGGGGCATATTTTAGCAGGCCGGTTTCAAACTCGCGCATCTGCACAAACATGAAGTAAAGCAGGAAGTACATTACCAGCAGGGTGAGTATGATGTTGGCAGCGCTGCTTATAATTGAAGGGAACAAGTCGGTAGCGTAGGTGCCCAGCTTTGCGATGGTATCTTCGGCCAGGTGTGGTTGGTTTAAATTTGAGCCGGCAAAGGTGTCAATTTTGTTGAGCCATTCGTCAATAGGGAGGCTTTGCCTGTTGATGCCGGCTATCTTGGTGATTACCATGATGCTGAGCAGCAAAAACGGAATTACAATTACAATAAGTGATACTGAAATTATGATTACTGCAGCCAGGGCGGCGTTAAGACCTTTCTTCTCAACCATCCAAACAAAAAACGGCCTGAAGATGGTAAACAATACTATAGCGCCTAATATGGAACTAAACAATTCACTTAGCGCATAAAGTAGGAAACAACCAAGCACAATGATGCTTACCAGTACTATGTTGTTGCGCTGCTTATAATTAAAAATTGACATTGGCCGTGAAAAGGTTACCCTGTTGCATACAAACAAAAAAAGCGCTTAAAGGTTTAGCGCTTACGTTTGTTTATGCATAAATTATGCTATTCAAGCTTGTCCAGAAGTTCCTGGATCTTTTGTGCCGATTCGGTAAGGTTTTGCAGGTAAAATACGATGTCGCCGCCGTTGTTGCGGGTTTCATATTTTACACCCTCCAAAGACATCATGATATTTGAAAGCTGGTTACGCAGGTCATGCTTAAAAAGGCTAAGCTGTTTTGCATCTGTTAAGTCAACGCTGCTCATCTATTTTAAATTAATAGCTTTCATTTTATTGTAAAGCGTTTTGCGGTCAATATTAAGTATCTCGGCTGCTTTGGTTTTGTTAAAGTTAACTTCGCGAAGTACACGCAAAATAGTCTCATGCTCGGCACCAAGTGCGGCGTTCTTCAGGTCGTGCTTAGGCCCTTCCTTAACTTCGTTTGCCGATGAGGCTATCGCTGAAGAAGGCTCAAAAGCTGCTAGTTTAAAGTTTGAGATTTCTAAAGGAAGTGCCTTCATGCTTATCTCGCTGCCCTCGCTTAACAATGTTGCCCTGCGGACTACGTTCTTCAACTCCCGTATGTTACCCTGCCAGCGATAATTCATAAAACATTCAACTACTTCGGGCGAGAATGATGTGACGTTACGGTCGAGCTCCTGGTTGGCTATTTTTAAGAAATGCTCGGCCAGCATCATAATATCATTTCCGCGCTCACGCAATGGCGGCATGTATATGCTAAACTCGTTAAAGCGGTGGTACAAATCCTCACGGAAACGGCCCTTGCTTATACCATCCTGCAAGTTCTCATTAGTAGCTATAATAATGCGCACATCCAGGTCAATTTCTTTGGTGCTGCCTATACGTTTTACTTTGCGCTCCTGTACGGTGCGCAATAAAGCGGCTTGTATCTCATATGATAAATTACCTACCTCATCAAGAAATAGCGTACCACCATTCGCCATTTCGAAATGGCCAATTTTGGTGCTGAAAGCGCCTGTAAATGAGCCTTTTTCGTGGCCAAAAAATTCGCTTGCAGCCAGCTCCTTGGTTAATGATCCGCAGTCCATTGCAATAAACGGCTGATTGGCTCTTGGGCTGTTTAGGTGTATGCTCTTGGCAACCGACTCTTTACCGGTTCCGCTTTCGCCCAATATAATTACGCTATAATTGGTTGGTGATACAAGTTCAATCTGCCTCAACAATTCTTTAGATGCACGGCTGGTACCTGCAACAAACTCGGCGCTTAATACTTGTTTCTTATTTTCTTTCTGCGGCTTTTCATCGGCGGCAAGGTCAATACTGGCGGCTTGCTCCTGCAAGGCATATTGGGTTTCAATGGCCTTGTTTATGGTGTTTAATATTTCATCGGGGTAAAGGGGCTTGGTTATATAGTCATAAGCGCCCATTTTAATCAGCTCAACGGCCATTTTTATATCCGAGTAGCCGGTAATGATAATAACACCTGTAGTAGGATAAAGGGCTTTAATGTTCCGCAGCATCTCGCGGCCATCAGTATCTTCCAACCTAAAGTCGCAAAGCACCAGGCTATAGGTATTAGCCTTTAAGTACTCAAGCCCGCTGGCTCCGTTTGTAGCAGTATCAACCTCATAGCCATTGCGTGTCAAAAACTTCGACAGCAAAAGCCCAACATTAACTTCGTCATCAATGATGAGAATTTTTTTCATAGCGCACAAACTGTATAACGGTAGTGTATTTTGGGATGTAAGGTACAAATATTTGCACAAAATAAAACCAATTTAGTAACGCCAGCTTGTTCATCTTTCAACGCATAAAAAAAGGAGGCACATGCCTCCTTTTTCGATTTTCAAATTGTTGTGAGATGCAGGGTAGTAGTTTTTAGAAACCGTAAGCAACGCGTACACCTACAAAGTTTACTTTACTGGCGTTAAATGCACTGCTGTATTTGGTAGTACCTTCATAACGTACACCGGCATCAATAAAATTGCCGCTTGCGCTTACCGGGAACTGTACACCAATTTGCGGTGCGTAAACAAACGCTACTGATTTATCATTAAAGAAATCAGATTTGTTTAACAAGAAAGCAGCACCGGCTTCACCCTGTACATAAAAATTAGATACCGGGAAAAATTTTAAACCTGCTTTAACAGGAATTAACTGAACATTTGGTACTTCAACTTTACCGCCGGCAACATTTAAAGTTTCGCCAAATACGTTGTTGTAGCCAGCGTTAACAGTAACAAATAATTGGTTAGCAACGGGGATGTCGGCTTGTAATGATCCACCGAGGTTCCACTTGTATGCATTGTTAAAGTTACCTGTAGGTACGCCTGCTTCAACACCAATGCTGTAACGGATACCGCCATTGGTAGTTGTAGATGTACTTGACGTTGATTGTGCTTTTGCTGCAACTGATAAACCTGCAAAGGCTAATACTAAAGCTGCGATTTTTAATGTTTTCATGATTAAATGATATTATAAAAAATGTGTTTTGTTTAACACGTCGCAAAGTAAAGCACCAAATCACATTCAATTTTTCATCGAATTGTAAGGTTTATTTAATCGATTGATTGACTGTATTTTATTTTTTGACTATATCAGTACTATAGTCAGGATTGTGTAATAATCATTGAGAAAAGATTTTTTAAAGTCACATTATAAGGTCTTACTCCATTGACTGCCTGTTCAGCGAGCTTGAGTTTCTCACAAATGATTGTAAAAAACATAGCTAACTAATAGGTTGTCCTGAACAAGCACTATTTTCCTTTAAATTGTGGTTTACGCTTTTGTATAAATGCAGCCACACCCTCGCCAAAATCTTCGGTACCAAAACAGGCGGCAAAAGCTTCAATCTCGGTTTCAAAGCCGTTTTGCCCACTGTCACCCGTTGCATTAACACATTTTATTGCTGCGGCTATAGCCAATGGCGCACGCGTAAGGATACGCTCTAAAAGTGCTTCTGTTTCCGGCATTAATTCATCCGGTTCGGCTATACTGTTTACCAGGCCAATTTCAAGAGCCTGTCCGGCGGTTATCATATCAGCTGTCATAATCAACTCGAGTGCTTTGCCGCGGCCAACTAATTGGGTTAACCGTTGGGTGCCTCCATAGCCAGGTATTAGGCCAAGTGTAACCTCGAGCAGGCCCAGTTTTGCATTAAAAGCTGCAGTGCGTAAATGGCATGCCATGGCCAGTTCTAAGCCGCCACCCAAAGCAAAGCCATTTATGGCTGCTATAACGGGTTTAGTGCTGTTTACAATAAAATTAAAAACATTGTGCTGTGCGTTGCGTGCCATTTGGCGGCCACCATCAATATCTATTTTTTCAAATTCGGCAATGTCTGCACCGGCGGCAAAGGCCTTTTTCCCGGCGCCTGTAATAATAATGCCGCCTACACTTTCATCTTCAAAAGCTGCTGCAAATGCATCATGTAGTTCGGCAAGGGTAAATTGGTTAAGCGCGTTAAGTTTGCTTTCGCGGTTAATGATTATATAGCGTATGCGACCCTTGTTCTGGATCAGGATGTTTTCAAATTGCATAGGTAAATATGTTTGTTATGTAAATGTATGGATTTTGGCATAACCATATGTCATAGCCAGGTACAAAGCAATTGCCGGCGTCAATACGTAGTATTAAGAACATCAATAGCCGATTCTTACCTTGCTCATCTAAACCATCACACAATAAATTTTGCTATTTTTGCCACAATCATGAGCGAAGAAAGATCATTAAACTTTATAGAAGAAATAGTTGAAGAGGATTTAGCCTCGGGTAAAAATAACGGTAGGGTATTAACCCGTTTCCCGCCCGAGCCAAACGGTTACCTGCACATAGGCCATGCAAAATCTATCTGCCTTAACTTTGGTTTGGCAAAAAAGTATAACGGCCAAACCAACCTGCGCTTTGATGATACCAACCCAGTAAAGGAAGATGTTGAATATGTTGACAGCATAAAGGAAGATGTAAAATGGCTGGGTTTTGAATGGGCGCAGGAACTTTATGCTTCCGACTATTTTGATAAACTTTACGACTTTGCCGTTGCCCTGATAAGCAAAGGCCTGGCCTATGTTGATGATAGCACTGCCGAAGAAATCGCGGCACAAAAAGGTACACCTACAGAGCCGGGGACACCTAACCAGTATCGCAGCCGATCTGTTGAAGAAAACCTGCAGCTTTTTGCGGATATGAAAGCCGGGAAGTATCCGGATGGTGCCAAAGTTTTACGAGCCAAGCTTGACCTTGCCGCGCCAAACATGCACTTGCGCGATCCGTTGATGTATCGCATAAAGCATGCGCACCACCACCGCACCGGCGATGCGTGGTGCATTTACCCGATGTATGATTTTGCCCATGGCCAAAGTGATGCTATCGAGCAAATTACCCATTCGATATGTACTTTGGAGTTTGTACCGCACCGCCCTTTATACGAATGGTTTATTGAGCAGCTTGAAGTTTTCCCGAGCAAGCAATACGAATTTGCCCGTTTAAATATGAATTATACGGTAATGAGCAAGCGTAAATTGCTGCAACTTGTTACCGATGGTTTTGTTGACGGATGGGACGACCCACGCATGCCAACCATTAGCGGCTTGCGCCGTCGTGGTTACACACCAGCCAGCATCCGTGAGTTTTGTGAACGTATCGGCGTAGCCAAACGCGAGAATATGATTGACGTTGGTTTACTTGAGTTTTGCATCCGCGAGGATTTGAACAAAACGGCATGGCGACGTATGGCGGTGCTTGATCCTGTTAAATTGATCATCGACAATTATCCGGAAGGGCAAACCGATGTATTCAGCGGGGAGAACAATCCTGAAGCTGAAGACGGTGATGGTAGCCGCGAGTTCCCGTTTGGTCGCGAACTTTGGATAGAGCGCGACGACTTTATGGAAAACCCTACCAAGAAATACTTCCGTCTTGGTATAGGCTTAATGGTGCGCTTAAAAAATGCTTATATCATTAAAGGAGAAAGTATTGTTAAGGACGAAGAAGGTAATATTACCGAAATCCACGCCACTTATATCCCGGAGTCAAAATCCGGTAATGATACCAGCGGTATCAACGTTAAAGGTACCATTCACTGGGTTAGCGTTGAACATGCTAAAACAGCAGAGGTGCGTTTATACGACCGACTTTTCCAGGTAGAGGACCCAAGCAACGAGGACGGCGATTTTAAAGATTACATTAATCCGAACAGCTTACAGGCGCTATCGAATGTGTTTATCGAGCCTGATCTGGCCAATGCAACGCCGTGCAAGCCCGTGCAATTTATGCGTAAAGGTTACTTTGTATTAGATAAAAACTCAACCCCTGATAAGTTGGTGTTCAACAGAACGGTGACTTTGAAAGATGGGTGGGTAAAGAAATAGTTTGCAGTTATTAGTAAGCTGTTAGCAGTAATCAGAATTATTGCTAACGGCTTTTGTTTTCGAAATTTAACCAAGCCATTTATCGTAAATGCCTTATAACAAATTTTCAACTGATAACTATTAACTGCACCCTGCAGACAAGGCTTAATACTTCCTGTAAACATTAAACAACACATCCAAGTCACAAGGTGTTAAAACCGGGCTGTCTTCAATTTGCACAAAGTGGCGTTTAAAGGCAGATATTGCGGCAGGCAGGTTAGATACATCATATCCTATAAGCTTAAGGGCAATCTCAGCATTGAAATCGGCAGGAGCCACTTCGGTAATTACCGGGTCCTGCCAAAATCCAAAGCCTTTTTCGGCAAGGCGTTTCCATGGGAACAAAATGCCAGGATCAGGCTTACGGCCCGGGGCTATATCACCGTGACCGATAAAGTTAGCCTGTGGTATGTTATAGGTTCTTTTTAAATAAGCAAGCAGGGTTATCAGGCTTTTGGTTTGCGCTTCGGTAAAAGGCACATTACCTTTATTATCCAGTTCAATACCTATCGAGCTGCTGTTCATATCTGTTACATTACCCCACTTGCTTACACCGGCGTGCCAGGCGCGCATATAATCGTTAAGCATGTGGTAAATCTTGCCATTGCCACTTATTACATAATGTGCACTAACCTGTGGCTTCACCAGGCTAAACGTGCGGATGGTTTGCGCTACAGAGTCTTGCGCGGTGTAATGTATAATTACATAGTTGGGTTTACGCAGGTTAAAGTTTACGGTACCCACCCATTCGGCCGGGATGGCAACGCCTGCGCTATCCGTTAGGCTTGTAGCAGTTTGTTGCTCAATAACGGCCACTAGGCTATCGGTGCGGGTAGTGTAAAAATCTTTGGTGACCTGGCTCGGCTTCAATTTTTTAGAACAAGCCGAAAATATAATTACGGCCAGGATAGTAAGTAACAGATTGATTTTTTTCATGCAGTACAAGGGTGTCTTGGAAGGGGCTAAGGTAATAAATCAAACCGTTAACATATGGAAGGTAAAACAGTTGGCGCATAACCGAAAGCTCTAAATAAAAAACCCGCCGGTAAAAACGGCGGGTTTAAAAATCAATAGATTATGATAGTATGGTTATTTAATTATTGCCAGTTCGCGTTTGTGCGTTCTGCGATGCACTACGTTACGTACTGCCTTGGGCTTTTTCTTGCGTTTACCCAACCAAATTATAAAGCCGGTAACAGGTAAGGATGCACAGATCAGGCTGGCCAAAAAGGCAATGATCTTCCCGGTTAAACCCAATATCTGGCCAACGTGTATATCGTAATTCATCTCGGTGAGCTTTAGGCCCGGGCTCTTCTTCTCGTAGATGTATGATTTTAGCAGCTTACCATTGTATTTATCAAACTCAAAACCCGTTGCACGTGCATAATGCATCGATTTGGGGTACGCACCCACACCAATAGCGCCCGACAAAGCCGGATCATTGTGTATTAAAAACATTTGTGCCTGCGGCCTTTGTTGGCGTGCATAAGCAAATGCCATATCTACTACCGGTTGTGTAGCAACCCCTGTCCGCTTTAATGAATCGGATTTTGGTTCCGAAACTTCCTGTTTGTAAGTGATGTTTCTGCCAACGTTGGCTGTATTGTAGATTGCCCTGCTCACCGGCTCAAAAGCGATAGCCAGACCGCTTATTGATAGGACGATGGCTACAGCAGTAGCGTAAAATCCAAGCACGTTATGCAGGTCATAATTAACCCTGCGCCAGCGGCCACCCCATTTAATAGTAAAGCTGCGCTTGCGGTCGCTTTTGCGTTTGGGCCACCAAAGTATTAACCCGGTTATCATGATAACCATAAAAATAATCACCGAAACGCCAACTATCCACTTGCCAATTGCAGGCGGTAATAACAGGTACAGGTGTATATACTCAACTATAATAAAAAAGTTGGTTTGAGGCTTTTCATGATGCGTGATTTTACCGGTATAAGGGTTTAGGAACACATAGTGATAACCATCTTTACCCTGGTTGGCCAATACCCCGGCCGGGCGCTCGGCGCCATAATAGTATATATAATCCGGGCTGACTGTTGGGAAGTTCTTTTTTACCTCGGCAATCAATTGCGACGGTTGCACGTAAGGCTTACCCGTATTTTGCACCGTACGGTAGCTGTACATGGCATCCTGAATTTCATCCTGAAAGCAAAACAGACAACCTGTAATACTCACTATAAACACCACAAGCCCGGAAATGAATCCGAGCCAGCGGTGGCAAAAAAGTGTTACTTTTTTGAATGGGGTCATATAAACTATTTTATTTTATACGATGCGCTCAATACAAACTGGCGTAAACGCTGCGGGTTTATGGTGGTGTAACCGGTGTAGTATTCCTTATTAGTCAGGTTGTTTACTGCCAGGCCAAAGCGGTATTGCGCCCTGTCATAAAACAAGTTGGCGTTTAGTACAGTGTATTTGGGCAATTCAAAAGTTCCCTGGCTTACGCTGTTGATAATTTTATTCGCACTAACGTAGTTACCGCCAAAGCCAATGCCTAAACCCCTAAGCGATGTTTCGGGCAGGCGGTAGCTAGCATAAAAGTTAGCCATGTATGGTGAGCCTGCTGTGTTAGGGCGAAGGCCTTGTACGTCTGCGTCAGCTTTGGTCAGCTTCGAATCGTTATAGGCAAAACCGGCAATGATGTTAACAGAAGCAATTGGATTGGCAATGATCTCGGCCTCGAAGCCTTTGCTAAGCTGCGTGCCATCCTGTACCTGGTAAAACTGTGAGTTTGGGCCGGTAAATGACCTTAACACATTGGTTAAGTTAATTCGGTAGTAGCTTACAGTACCGTTCAGCTTTCCGTTGAACAAAGCCATTTTAACACCACCCTCAATTTGGTTAGCATTCTGGATTTTCGGAGTAGTGATCTGGCCATTCTCGTTGGTGAAAGGAGCAGGGTTTTGGAAGCCGTTTTGGTAGTTGGCAAATAATGATAAAGCTTCTTTGATTGGCTGATAGATTAAACCGAATTTCGGAGAAAAAGCAGTTTGAGCATATGGCGCAGACGTTTGCGTGCCTGTAACGCTGTAGTTGCCTTTGTTCTCGTAACGGTCAACACGTAAACCCGCAGATGCAATTAATCTGTCGGTAATGTTTACCACATCAGATGCATAAGCGCTGTAGGTATTTGTTTTGTAGATGTAAGGATATGCAGTTGCAGGGTCATAAACATTAGCATCGGTTAGCCTTTTGTTGAACGATCCATAATCGTAGTTAGGGCTGTTTATTGGGGCTATGCCGTATGATCCGCCGTAAAATATCTGATTCGAGTTTTGGCGTTGGAAATCTAAGCCAAAAACGAAGCGGTGGCGTGTTGTACCAATGTTAAAATCGCCGTTAATATTTTCCTGTATCTCGATAGCGTTTAGCTTGCTACGGTAAGTAGACTGGTCGTTAAGATAAACATAGTTGGCTTCGCCAGGCAAATTAGGTGTACCGGGTGCAATCGTAGCAGCTGTTGCATCAGTAATCAGGTAAAAATAAGGGCTTGGGCCGTTAGAGTAGCTGTTTGATGATGAGAATATGGTGGACGAAGTAAACTTGTCGTTGAACTTGTAATTCATGGTACCAAAGTAATTCATGCTACGGCTGAATGACTGGATATCATCATTTACGTAAGCATTTTTGTACATGATGTTCAGGTCGCTAACCTTGTGCGCACCCAATGCATTTGGCGAATCGTAAAAGAAGAAGAAAGGCTTAGCAGCATTTTTGCCGAAGAACATTTCACTTTCTAACAGGAAAGATAATTTGTCGTTGGCTTTGATGGCCAGGCTTGGCGCAACTGCCAGCGTTCGGCTGTTGCCATAGTTTTGGAAGCTGCCTTCGTAGTTGTATGCCGAGTTTAAACGGAACGATACTGCCGAACTAAGCGGCGTATTTAAATCGATACTCGTGCGGTTAAGGTCATAGCTGCCTACAGTGTGGCCAATTTCCAAACCAAAAACATCGTAAGGTTTTTTAGTAACACGATTTACCAAACCGCCAAAAGAAGTTAGCGTGCTGCCGAATAGCGTGGCCGAAGGGCCCTTAATCACTTCAATTTTTTCGATGTTTGCTGCATCAATACCGCTGGTAACCAAACCGGCAACACCATTACGCAGGCGCGTTTGTGTAACAAATCCGCGTAAAGTGAAATAACCGCCGCCATCACCTGCGCGGCCGGTAGCATCCCACATTTTTTGGATGCCGGGTGCATTTCTCAGCGCATCTTCTACATTAAAGATATTTTGTTCTTTTAAAAGTTCGTTGGTAACAACCGTATAGCTTTGTGCATTCTCAAGATTATTCAAAGGTATCTTAGCCACATCCACACTCACCTTACGGGTAAAACGGTTACCGCGGTTGGCTATAACATTTACTTCGCTAAGTTGCGAAAGGCTGGCGTTTACCGTAATCTTCGGAACTACAGTATTATTACCTGCGGTTATTGTAACCGGGATTTCAACAGTTTGCACACCTATGTATGAGATGATGATTTTATATGAGCCGGCAGGTGCGCGGAACGAAAACTCGCCATTATCATTTGTAGTGGTGCCGTATTGCGTACCTAATAAACCAATAGAAACACTGCTTGCAGGCAGGTTGCTAGCTGTTACTACGCGGCCGCTTACGGTACCGCGTGTTTGCGCAAATGCACTATTATTTAACGTTGCCAAAAGCACTGTTAAGATTATAAATAGTTTAAAGTGAAGGGGTCGAAGTATATTCATGCTTATTAAGACTTATTATAAATAATGTGGCAAATGTATACTTATAATTGGCATCATCAAAATAATTTAGACTTATTATAAATAATATGCGCCATTTTTCATAAGGGCATTTGTAGGTTTTGAAAATCTATTTGTGAGAGCAGCTATATAAACTGTATTATTGTGTATGGACAACACTATGAAGCGAATAGCTATTGACATGGACGAAGTAATTGCAGATGCAAATGAGCGCTTCGCAGCCTGGTATCAGCGTGACCATGGAATTGTATTCGCACCGGAACAATTATCAACAACACGTTTCACCGACCTTTTGCCGGAAGAACATAAATACCTTATAAATGAATATGTTTACCACGATGACTTTTTTAAGGACCTTACTGTTATAAAGGATAGCCAAAAAGTAATTGGTGAGCTATATAAGAAGTACGAAATATTCATAACTACAGCGGCTATGGAATTTCCAAATTCTTTTTTACCCAAATTGCAGTGGATGAAAGACCATTTCCCCTACATTACCTGGAAAAACATTGTTTACTGCGGCGATAAAAGCATCATCAACGCCGACTACCTGATAGACGACAATGTTGGGCACTTCAAACGATTTATAGGGCAGGGCATATTATTTACAGCGCCCCATAATGTAAATGTTGAGTGGGATGTACGTGTTAATGGCTGGAAAGAAGTTGCTGATATGTTGCTTTAGCTATTTCGCGCTTTTAACAATACGTGAGCTATTATCTTTAACAAAGGTATCCCAGCCGGAGTAGGCTTTTTTGCTTTTTACTTTACCACCGCGCGCTACAGGAATTTTTTGGAATGAGTGGCATACCGCTACCGCAAGGCCATCGGTAGCATCTAAAAACTCCGGGGTTTCATTAAACTTTAGCACGGTTTGCAGCATGGCGGCAACCTGCTCTTTGGTTGCGCTACCGTTGCCGGTTATCGACTGCTTTATTTTTCGCGGAGAATACTCGGTAATGGTAACGTTGCGCGATAGTGCTGCTGCCATACACACACCCTGCGCACGGCCAAGTTTTAGCATCACCTGTATATTTTTTCCATAGAAAGGCGCCTCGATAGCAAGGCAGTCCGGGTGGTAATTATCAATAAGGGCAACTGTTTTTTCGAATATACGCTGCAGCTTAAGCATGTGGTCGTCAATTTTATCCATCTTAACTACACCAAGGCTCAGCAGCTCAAGCTTGCTGCCTTTTTCGAGCACAAGCCCGTAACCCATTACGGCAGTGCCGGGGTCTATACCTAAAATAATCCGCTCATTAGGGGCTTGCTCCATTGTTGCAAAGCTAAGGTTTAGGCGTTGCTTTTTTGCAGCATGTTCAGATATAGTTGCCGCGGAATCATCCGCGCACCCATGGATTAAAGATGTGCTGTGTGCACCTGGCAGTCAATCATGTGGTATTGACCTGTTTGGCAAAGCCATATCAAAGCTGTTTTTGACGCGTTGCTCATTTTACTAAACATGCTTTCGCCGCAAAATACCCGACCAATTTGTACACCATATAAGCCTCCGACAAGCTTGCCGGCATGCCACACTTCAACAGAATGTGCGTGGCCTAATTTATGCAAGTTGTTGTAAGCTGCTTTCATGTCGGCGGTTATCCATGTACCATCCTGTTCTTCGCGCTTGGCCGCTGCACAAGCCTCTATCACGTCGTTGAAACACGTATTCAGGGTTACTGAGAACTTGGCTGATCTTAAGACCTGCCGCATAGATTTGCTGACTTGTAACTCTTCAGGGAAAAGCACAAACCGCTCATGGGGAGAGAACCATAAAATCGGCTCATCCTCGCTATACCAGGGAAATATACCGTTTTGGTAAGCCAGCAGCAGGCGGTTTGTACTTAAATCGCCGCCTACTGCCAGGAAGCCATCATCTTCTGCCAGGGTAGGGTCCGGAAACAGCAGGCGTTCATCAAGCCTAAAAATCATGCGGGCAAAATTAGGCCTTCTTACGTATTACCAATTTTTTATTTTGTGCAGCTGCAATATTGTCCATATACTGCTGCATCTCGGTGTATTTCGCAGCAGGTATTACCTGGCTGTTCAAATTAAATTTGGCTACGCTTTTTACCTGGTTCTTTGCAGTGTCGTAAACGTATTGTACCTCGTAATTACCATACGTAAATTTTAAGGTTTGATTTGCAGGCAATGATTCAACCTCAAAACCTTCGGGAAGGTCAATTAATGTGGTGCATAACTTTTGCATAGGGTAATTGAAGTAATAATCTGTTTTGCGTTTATCTAATGGGGGGCAGGTTATGCTCCATAGGTCAAATGCACGTGGACGATAAAACTGTTTATTACCGGCTGCAATTTCATAAAACTTGTCATATTCAAGGTCGAGGTCTATTTCTTTTAATCCATTTTTATCTTCGGCTGCTGTCAGGTTGAAAAGTATAGGTTGCTTTATCCTATATAACCTAAGCAACGACTCTTTTTGCTCATCCAACTTGGCTGAGGCCAGGTCGACATAGGTTTCGCGATAACCGCCTGTACCTATTAATTTCATCTTTACCTTTGCGCTTCCGTCGGCGTTCAATTTAATTTGAACATCGCTGTTTAACTGATTGTCATCTGCCGTGCTTTTTGGCGTGTTAACCAACAAACCTCCGTTTGCGGTAACCAGTAATGCACGACGGTTTTCTGTAAATGAGCCAAGCTTGCCAAATGGTTGGGTGCTGCTGGTACATTCCAGCCAGGTGGTATCGCCTTTTAAAGGAACACACAGTATTACATGGTTAAACGCAGAGTTAGGAAAGCGCTCATCGGCCGGTTCGGCATTAGTACCGGCATTTACAATTGCATAGTGTGACGGTATATTTACAGCTTGGAGTAACGCTGACATGTAGTTGGACATGGCCTTACAATCACCATACTTTTTTTGATCTACAAAGCTGGCTGCAAACGGCTTTAAGCCACCAATGCCCAATTGCACGCTCACATACCTAATATTGTGCTGCATATACTCGTATAAAAACCGGGCCTTTTCCTTATCGGTTTTTAAGTCGGCAGTCATCTGTTGTATTTCCTGCACTCGCGCCGGGTTCAAATCACTTGCATACTGGTTTAAAGCCAAATGCCATTTACCGTAGTTTTGCCACGTAGAAAAGTCCCCGGGGATACCGTCAAATTGAAACTGATTGGCTGCAAAAATCACCCTTGGCGTAATTTGCCAGTCAAGCGCGTCGTCTTCAGGCTTAGCGGCTTTTAGGTTGGCCACTTTCCATATGTATGTATCTAAAATGCCGTCACTTGTTTTTATAGGGGCAACCTTTGTGTTCTTATTTTGAAATCTGAAACCAGTTTCCGGGCTTACTTGCACTATATATTCTGCAAATTCAACAGCTTTTTCCGGTTGCTGTATTACCCAACTCCCTAAACTCAGGTAGCTGTTCAAGCTTTTTTCATATTCAAGTTCGATAGTGCAGGGGTAGCTTGCAATAGTATGTTTTATTGCAAGCAATCTATCATCTGTAACTATTGATATACCATCTACTGCGGCGCGATCATACATATCGCTTTTATGATATTTTTTTAAAGGCAGCCCGGCAGCATTATAAACTGTCATTAAAAAACTGCCAACGGAATTAAATTTCCGGTCATAAAAAAGCACCTGCATAGCGTCGTCATCGCCCTTCTCATTCAGTACAGTTATTATACTATGATGCTTTTTGGTAGCACGCCCGGCACCTTTAACAACCAAAACGTCCGATGAGTATCTTACAACAGAGTTTGCCTCCGTTTTTAATGAATCTGGAATGGCAGATGCCTGATACAGTTCTTTACCTATTTTTGTTGATTGGGCATTAGTTGTTAAAAACGAAATACAAAAAAGCGCAGCAAAATAAATAGGTTTACAGCAAAATAATTTTTTGAGCATCACTACGATTTCTTTAATACAATTTGCTCGTTTAACATTTCATACATCCTTTTGCAAAATTCATAAAACTCGGCGTAATTGTCTTTGCGATAGGTTGTCTTTTTATAATCGATGAAATACCGCACAGATATCTTTTCTTCATCATTGGCCACCATGCGCCTAAAAATAATGCTGCTGTCTGGCATTATCATCGTAATATTTTTAGGTATTGCATCGGCCTTGTAATTAGGCGGCATTTTAAACAAACCTATTAACGAATAATTGTTGCGGTGCCCGAAGTCGATGTCGGTAAGCCGGGTTTCGCTTAAAAAAGGATTTGATTTTAGGTTGGTAAATAAGTTCGGGTTAAAATATATGTAGCTATCGTCAGACCCGGTAAGCTCCTGATTAAAGTTGATTTTTTGGACAAGCGGCAATGTATCAATGTCCATGTTCTCTATATTCAATGAAGCAACTTTAAGATTGTTGTTATTGCCGGTTATATATTCCGTGTATTTCTTCTCACCGTCCGTTTTATACATCTTTAAACGGTGGGCGCGGTTATAGCTAAAGCTGCTTACCTGCGCAACGCCGTCCATTTTACCTTCCTTTTTTATATCGGCACTTATAACAACTACTTGCTTAGCCGGCGTGCTATTTGATAAGTAAACCATGTCATATATCTTCCGCTCCTTATCTATATACAAGGCATAGCCATTTAATAAATCGTCTGGTGTTTCATTGTAAACATTGTATTTACTTGTCGCATCTAATATAAATTCCCGGTCGTCTTTTAATGTCACATATACTACGGCCCGGTTAAATTGGTACAGAAAAGGATAGTACGAAGCTACCTTGCCATGTTGACGTGTACTCACTATCATTGGGAATGCCTGCACGCCAGATTGTTTAAGTAGATGATACAGTATCAAGTTCACCTCGGCCGAATTGCCGCTTTTCTTTTGCCATGCGGCCACAGTGCCGTCATCTGTCTGATAACTGTCAGCGCCGCTCCACTTAACCGTGTTTTTTACTTCATTAAATAAATACTCAATACGGTCAAGGTCATTATTTAAGCCTTTTGCCTTAGCAATAATTGCTTCTTCCCCTGCCAGCTTTCGTTTTAGCTGGCCGCCAAAATCATCATCGTCGGCAAGTATCCCGCCCACCTTTGCCCAACTGTCCGAAAAGTTTTTTGCAAAACCCTGTCCTATGGGTGCTATGCCTGTAAGGTAGTGTACGATAGACTGGTAATTGTCTTTGGTTGATGTCATGTAAGGCTCATCTGGCAAAGAGTGGATATTGGCAACGCCTCTAACCGTTTTTACTAACTGATAGCCGGTGCCACCGTTTGTACCGTCGGCGAGGTTACGAGATTCTTCGGTCCGTTTAGAAACCACAAGAGGTTCCATAAGCGTGTTTTTAACTTTAAAATATAGTATATCAGGTACCTGTGTTATAAGTTCACTGTAGCGAACAGGTATTTTGTCCTGAAAATCCCAATCAGGGAAGTTACTTATGGATGTAGTGTTCCAAACGTATTTATATTCTATTATTGAGCCAGCCTTAACATTCGGTAAAGAAAATACGTAAGCACTTCGTAGTTTATCAACCCGCTCCACGTAAATTAGCTTCTTATCAAGCTTAACAATTTCGGGTTTGCCATCAACCAAAGAGATTGTTTGCGCCTGCAACCCTGTAATGTTTTCTACGTGGCTGCCACTAAAATATTCAATCCGGATATTGGCATTATCTTTACCCTTATCGTTGAAAATTTTGATGCGCTTATGGCGTTCCATAGCGAGGCTGAAATTGTGATCGTAATAAACAAGGCCTTTGTCAAATAATACTTCAGCATTTGCGTCGGGTTCAAACTCGCACGACTTAAGTTCGAGGTCGGCAATGTCAACCTTTCCGAAGGGTTGTGTGGAAGGGGCGGTTTGCGCTTTTGCAAATGTACATGCAAGGCAAACCAATAGCAGCGTAAAGGTTTTGGTCATATAGTGTAATTAGGGTTTAGTACAACATCTAAGATATTATTTATGATACACTTATGAAATGTATATACAAAAAAAATTGACGTGTTAAATT
The DNA here is from genome assembly GCF_007846085.1 of Mucilaginibacter pallidiroseus. Classification (GTDB taxonomy): domain Bacteria; phylum Bacteroidota; class Bacteroidia; order Sphingobacteriales; family Sphingobacteriaceae; genus Mucilaginibacter; species Mucilaginibacter pallidiroseus. The sequence continues at coordinate 118,499 of NZ_VOEJ01000003.1, read as the reverse complement.
AAACCTATAGCTAATACGTTATGTCAAATAGCGGCATGGATAACATCAAAAAAATTAAGCATTTATACAGTAGGGCGGCCTTTGGTTTGCGCCTTGAAGATGCTAAGCGTGCAGGCGCTTTAACTGTTAAGCAAGCGGTTGATGACTTATTTATGCGTTCGCAGCCAAATATTCCGCTTGATATTGTATCAGGCAATATAAATTTTAAAGATTTTTTAGAAAAAGACGGGCTTACCCGCAAGATGTTTTTACAGGAGCAGCGCCAGCAGGAAAAAGGTCTAAACGTATATTGGGTACAGCAAATGAGCACCACAGATGCACAGCTGCGCGAGAAGATGACGCTTTTTTGGCACAACCACTTTGCCTGCCGCACGCAAAACCCCTGGTTTGCACAACAGCTTAACAATATACACAGGCAGTGCGCATTAGGGAGTTTTAAAACATTGCTAACCGAAGTTTCAAAAGCGCCTGCTATGCTGCAGTTTTTAAACAATCAGCAAAACCAGAAGAATCATCCTAATGAGAACTTTGCGCGCGAACTGATGGAGTTGTTTACCATTGGCCGTGGCAACTATACCGAGCAGGATATTAAGGAATCGGCACGAGCCTTCACTGGATGGGGATTTAGAAAGGATGGTGCCTTTGTTGCCCGTGCGCCATTACATGATGATGGTTCAAAAACTTTTTTGGGCAAAAGCGGCAACTTTACAGGCGATGATATTATTGACATACTATTGAGCAAAAAAGAAACTGCCCTGTTTATATGTAATAAGCTTTACAAATATCTTGTAAACGAAACGCCGGATGCTGCTCATGTTACCGGCATGGCCGATGTTTTTTACCAGTCCGGCTACGAGATTACACCTTTGCTGAAGCATATTTTTAACGCCGAATGGTTTTATGCTGATAAAAATGTGGGCACGCTTATTAAATCGCCGGTAGAGTTTATTGTTGGGCTTAACCGCCAGTTTTATATCGATTACAAAAATCCCGATGTGCTGATGCAATTTGAGCGGGCACTTGGCCAGGTATTGTTCTACCCGCCAAATGTGGCAGGCTGGCCGGGTGGCAAAAATTGGATAGATAGCTCATCGCTGATGTATCGCATCAAGATCCCGTCAACTGTGTTAAACGATGGCGTTATTAATTTTAGCGGTAAGCCCGATCCGGAAGACGAGGCCTTTATAGCCACTTCGCTTAATAAGCGTAAGGATGTGAATACGCAAGTACAAACCCAGCCGGATTGGAGCCGATTTTTAAATGGTATACCGGCAAACACCAGCAGGGCTACTATAGCACAAATCCTGATTGCGCCACGGCTTAACAATAACCTGATGAATATTGTAACCCGTTCAAAAGATGTAAAAGCAATGGTTATTGAGCTGGTATCCACTCCCGAGTACCAGCTTTGCTAAAATTAAACCATCATGAAAAGAAGAGATTTTTTAAAATATAGCAGCCTCGCCTCGGGCGCATTTTTGGTGCCATCATTCCTGAAACCGTTGGAGGCTTTGGCCTCGCCTCAAATTAGTGGTTATAAAAATCTGGTAATTGTACAACTGTCGGGCGGTAATGATGGGCTTAATACAATTGTGCCTTATGGTAACGATATTTACTATCAAAAACGAAACACGATTGCCATAAAGCAACCTGATATAGTTAAGCTTAATGACATGCAGGGACTAAACCCCAATATGATAGCCCTGAAGGAACTTTATGACCAGGGATGGATGGGGGTGATCAATTCGGTTGGTTATCCAAATCCGGACAGGTCGCACTTCAGGTCGATGGATATATGGCAAACCGCAAGTGATTCGAGCCAGTTTTTAAACACTGGATGGATAGGCCGGTACCTGGATAGCAATTGCGCTGTAAATAAGGAAACTTATACTGCTATTGAGGTAGATGATACCCTTTCACTCGCAATGAAGGGTGCAAAAATGAAAGGGATAGCGGTGCAAAATCCTGCTAAGCTTTATCAATCAACCCGCGAGCCACTTTTTAAAGAATTGGTGCACGAGCACGACGATTTGCATCTGAATGATGATAACCTGGGTTATTTGTACAAAACCATGGTTGAAACATATTCGTCGGCAAATTACATTCAGCAAACATCTAAGATCTATAAAACAGTGGCCGAGTATCCGCAAACCGGCTTTGCCAATCAGCTTAAAACGGTAGCAAAGTTTATTAACTCGGGTTTAAAAACAAGGGTTTACTATGTATCATTAAGTGGTTTCGATACGCATACCACGCAGTTAAATCAGCAGGGGCGCAACCTTAAAATTTACAGCGAAGGCATAGCTGCTTTTGTTAAAAACCTCAAGGCAACCGGTAAGCTGGATGATACGCTGGTAATGACCTTCTCTGAATTTGGCCGCCGCGTTGAACAAAACGCCAGCAACGGTACCGATCATGGCACGGCCAATAACATTATGATGTTTGGCGGCAAGCTGAAAAAAGCAGGTATTTATAACAATGCACCCAACCTGGCCCAGCTTGACAACGGCGACCTTAAATACGAAATTGATTTCAGGAGTGTTTACGCCACCCTGCTTGACAAGTGGCTTGATGTAAACAACAACCAGGTGCTTGATAAAAGTTTTGCCGGGTTGGAGTTTATTTAATTGACACACAACACCTAAATAATATTACGTGCCCTTAGTTGAAAGGTGATTTGATTTTGTGTACATTAACACCGGTTGTATTGCCCCCCGCTGTTCAATGGATAATATTCACAAGATCATTCTGGAAGAGAGCCTTGCCGGCCATTGGGACTGGCACATTTTAGCCAATAGAGTTTACCTTAGCCCTAAGCTAAAAGCTGTTTTTGGTTATGAGGAGCACGAACTGGAAGATTTTATAAGCTTATGGGACACAATCATCCAACCGGAAGATAAGAGCCGCTTAGAAGTTCACTTGGCCGAGTGCTTTAAAAGCGGAGGTAAAATTCCTTTCAATATCGATGTTAGGTACCGGCACAAGAGTGGCTCAACCATTTGGGTAAATACTACAGGCCGTGTTATTGAATGGAAGGGAAAAAAACCCGTACGAATGGTGGGTTGCCATATTGATATTACGCAAAGGAAACTTGATGAGCAACAAGCAGAAATAGCTAACGAAACCTTAAAGAGTGCTTTTCAATACTCGCCCATTGGAATGGTGCTGGTATCATTAGAAGGCAGGTTTATGAAGGTTAACAACAGTATTTGCGAGTTGTTGGGCTACACCGAAGAGGAACTGTTAAGTAAAACATTCCAGGAAATAACCCACCCGGAAGACCTGCAAGCTGATCTTGAGCTGCTGGATAAATTGTTGGCGGGCGAGGTAACTACCTATAAAATGGAAAAACGTTACTTTACGAAAAGCGGCAGCATTTTATGGATATTTCTAAACGTATCAATGGTGGTAGACCAGGCCCGAAAACCACTTTATTTTGTATCGCAGATAAAAGATATTACAGATCGCAAAATTGCCGAAGACGCATTGCGGGAAAGCGAGCGCCGCTGGATTTTTGCATCAGAAGGTACTGGCGGTGGTATATGGGACTGGGATTTACGCACTAATAGCGTTTTCCACTCCGATCAGTGCATCCGGATGATAGGTTTTGAGCCGCATGAGTTTGATACCGTGCCCGGTGTTTGGACAAAGCGTGTTCACCCCAGCGACCGCGAAAAATATGTTAATGATGTGCAGGGCTACCTGCGAGGTGAAACCGCCATGTATGAGAATCAGCATAGGGTGCAATGTAAAGACGGTAGCTACAAATGGATACTTGACAGGGGCAAAGTAATTGAATATGCTGCAGATGGCAGCCCCGCCCGTGTAATTGGGACGCATACCGATATTACAGAGCAAAAGCAGCAAGAGGAGCAATTGCGCCGTACATTAAATACTGTTAGCGGGCAAAATAACAGGTTGCTAAACTTTGCTTACATCGTATCGCACAACTTGCGTACACATTCAAGCAACTTTAAGATGATCATGGATGTGATCAATGATCCGCATACTAATGAACGTGAAAAGGCCGAAATGTCTGCTCACTTATTGAATGTGTCTGAGTTACTTAACGATACCATCAATAATTTAAATGAAGTGGTATCGATACAAACCAATATTGATATCCAAACCTCTGAAATTAATCTTCGCGACTATTTTGAAAAGGCAATTGGCTTGTTGCAAAATGATATCAAACGCTGGAATGTGGATATACAAAACAACATACCTGCGCACGTAAACCTGGTTTACAGCCCGGCATACATGGAAAGCATTATTTTCAACTTAATAAGTAATGCTATTAAATATCGCTCGTTAACGCAGCGCCCGATTATTATAGTTGATTATATTGAAGCTGATGGGAAACCAGGTTTTAGCGTAGCAGATAATGGAATAGGCATCAACCTCGAAAAATACGGCGATCAGCTGTTCGGTATGTACAAAACCTTTAATGGCAATAGCGATGCGAAAGGCATGGGTTTATTTATTACCAAGAACCAGGTAGAAGCTTGTGGTGGCAATATCACTGTAAGCAGCCAACCAAGCCAGGGCACTAAATTTACCGTAAGGCTAAGTTCAACATAAATTTACTTCAGCTTCTGTAGAATATCTTCGGCTGTCAGTTTTTCCTGTTCGCCGCTTTGCATGTTTTTAAAAGTCAGCAGGCCGGTTTGCATTTCGTCGCTCCCTACTAATATGGTGTAAGGGATATTTTTGTTATTGGCATACTCCATCTGTTTTTTAACTTTTGCACCAGCCGGATACATTTCACTATTGATATTGCTGTTTCGCAAATTTTGTAATAGTGGTAAGGCATAACGTTCGCCATCGGTATCAAAGCAAATGATTAATACTTGCGTGCTTTGATCTGTTGATTGAGGAAAAAGGTTAAGCTCTTCCAATACATCGTAAATGCGATCTGCCCCGAAAGAGATACCTGCACCGGTAAGGCCCTTTAAACCGAACATGCCGGTAAGGTCATCATAACGGCCACCACCGCCAATGCTGCCCATTGCTACCTCGTTTGTCTTCACCTCAAAAATGGCTCCCGTATAATAGTTAAGCCCGCGGGCAAGTGTAATATCCAGCTCTAAGTTTGCACTTTGTAATTTGCAGTTGGCAAGGTAATCGAAAACAGTTTGTATTTCATCGCAGCCTTGTAAGCCGATAGGTGAGGTTTGTAACGCATCACGCAAGCTGGCCAATTTCTCCGTATTACTGCCGTCCAATAAAATTACCGGTTTAAGTTTTTCAATGTCGGCATCATTAAAGCCGCGCTCCAGCAGTTCTTTTATAACACCATTCAGACCAATTTTGTCAAGCTTGTCAATAGCTATTGTGAGGTCAACAATGCTATCATGCTTATTAATAACCTGGGCAATGCCCGATAGTATTTTGCGGTTGTTTATTTTGATGGTAAAGTCTTGAAGCCCTAACTTGCTTAGAGCCTCGTCATATATCATCACAAATTCGGCTTCATTTAACAATGACGGCGATCCTACTACATCAGCATCGCACTGAAAAAATTCGCGATAGCGGCCTTTTTGCGGTCTATCTGCCCGCCAAACAGGCTGTACCTGGAAGCGTTTAAAAGGGAAAGTAATTTCATTTTGGTGCTGCACTACGTAACGTGCAAAGGGCACCGTAAGGTCATATCGCAAGGCTTTCTCTGAAATAGAAGCAGTGGCTTTGTTTGAATTTCGATTTTCTAATGCTGCGGCATCAGCTTTAGCAAGGTAATCGCCACTGTTAAGAATCTTAAACATCAGTTTGTCGCCCTCATCTCCATATTTACCGGTAAGGGTGCTTAAGTTCTCCATTGAAGGGGTTTCAATTTGCTGGTAACCGTATTTTTTGAAAACGCTTTTAATGGTATCAAAAATAAAGTTACGCTTAGCCATTTCGGCCGGAGAAAAATCGCGGGTACCCTTTGGTACAGATGGTTTGATGGATGCCATGCCGCAAATGTACAAAAATAGCCATTATAGCTAAGGGAATGGCGGGGCACAAAAAAAGCCCCGTACCTAAAGTACAGGGCTTCTGAAACTATTAACTGATCTTACTTAAAACAAATTAATTTGATGCGCTACGAGCCTGGTTTTTCATGGCTTCGTTTGCTACAATTACAATCTCTACGCGGCGGTTTTGTGCGCGACCGTCTACAGTAGAGTTATCGGCAATTGGCTCGCTTTCGCCTTTACCCTGCACGGTTAAACGTGAGTTGGCAACACCACCCGCAGCTACATAGGATTTAACAGATTCGGCACGGCGGATTGATAGATCCATGTTGTGTGAATCTGAACCGGTGTTGTCTGTATGGCCCACAATCAGAATGTTGGTTTGCGGGTTATTTTGTAATGATGTAGCCAGGTTTTGTAAGTTGGTACGGGCAGCGGCTTTTAGGTCCGATTTATCTGTATCGAATAAAATACCTGAATCGAATTTTACAAGGATACCTTCACCTTCACGAATAACGGTAGCACCAGGTACAGTTTGTTTAATTTCGGCAGCTTGCCTGTCCATATTACGGCCAATAAAAGCACCGGCTGTACCACCAACGGCACCACCTATAATTGCACCTAATGCAGTGTTACCTGCTGCTTTACCTATAATTGCACCCACAGTACCACCTGCACCTGCACCAATTGCAGTACCTTTTTGGGTTTTGGTCATCGAGTCGCAACCTGCGGCTAAAATACCCAGTGATGCTAATGCTATGCTGTAAGTTGCTAAACGTGTTCTTAGTGTTTTCATAATTTAAGTATGTTGTGTTGTGCATGGGTTTGCAAAGCCAATGCCAAAGCACTAAAAATTATTTTAAGCAGCTTTAAGTTGCGCTAATAAGCACTGATAATATTTAAAATATAATTTTTTAAGGTTAAGGAAAATGAGAATTCGATTTCCCTGTCAAAAAATTATACAGCAATTATTGGCTGACTTTTTTTTAGTACAGCGCGCGCTTATTTAGCTATAATTTTTGCCGGGATGTTTAACGTGAAGGTACTTCCCTTGCCTTGTTCCGAATCTACAGAGATGCCTATCTCGTGGAAAAGCGCTATGGATTTAACGATTGGCAGGCCCAAGCCAAAGCTGTCTTGCAATAACGATTGCTTTATTTTTTTAAAGCGGTTAAAAATCAAAGGTAGCTCAGCTTCCGGAATACCTATGCCGGTATCGGCTATGCTTATCTCATAACCCTTTGTAGTAGTTTGCGCGGTAATGTTGATTGTGCCATCTTCGACATTGTATTTTATGGAATTGTTTACCAGGTTAAATAGCAGGTTGAAAAGTAAAAACTTGTTCACACGTATAAAAGTAGCATCCTGGTGTATGATTATGTCAAGCTGAATATTCTTGTCCTGCAGGCGAATGGAGATCTCATCATAGATGTCCTGCAAAAGGTCGCTTACTTTTATGTGGTCCTCTTTAAGGAACTGGTCGTTCTCTATTTGCGATATCAACAAAAGGGTTTTGGTAATAGCTTTGAGCCGGTTAAGTATTTTTTGCATCTCAAGCAAGCGCACTTTAACCTCGTCGTTTATATCTTCCTCTTCAAACATGTTCTCAATTTTTGTTTGAAGTATGGAGATAGGTGTCATTAATTCATGCGATGCATTGGAAATAAATTCTCTTTCCTTTAAAAAGGCTTGCTCAATTGTAGTTACCATGCGGTGGATACTTAAATCAAGGTGCCTGAAATCGGTAGTGGTTGTGCGGACCTCTTTGTAAGTAGTAAAGCTTGGAAACCTGTTTGCCACCAGTTTTGTACGCACAATTTTATTTAGTGGAGCCAGGATGTAGTTGGTAAAAATAAGGTCGGCCAGGATGGTTATCAATATCATTCCCAGCAATATCTGGAATGCAATATTTTGCAGCGGGCCGCTGGTATCGCCAATGGTTTCAATACTTTTACCAATTTCCAGCAGGTAGTTTTGATTGTTTACCTTAAAGGTATGGCTAAGTATGCGGTAGTCAATAGTGTCCCGCTCAACCAGTCGCTTTTCGTCCTGTATAGTATCAGCAAAGTATGATGGTTCAACCTCATCAAGGCTAATGTATTCTTCTTTAAGGGGTAGGTAGCTGCCGTAGCTTTGGCCGTTTTCAATATAAGTTTGTATGCCTTGTTCGCGAACAATCTGCAATAACTTGTCCCGCTGTTTCTCCAGCCGACTATCTGTATATTCTTTATTAATATTCTCAATAATGTTGGGCAAAAGCAACACAAACAAGGTAACTACCACCAGTTTGGAGATGGCATTAAAGAAGGTAAGTTTGGTTTTTAAATTCAATACCTAAGCGTTTGTTTTAATACGGTAGCCCAGGCCACGCACGGTTTCTAACCAATCGGCAGGGGCAAAGGCGCTTAGCTTTTTGCGTATGTTTTTTACGTGGGCATCAATAAAGTTGGAGTCGTAATCATCGTTAACAACGCTGCCCCAAATATGCTCGCTCAGTTGCGCACGAGTAAGCGTGCGGTTTTTATGCAGAAGCATATAAGCTATCAAATCAAACTCTTTTTTGGTGATGGCGCTTATTGGGCTATTATTGAAAGATATGCTGCGGTCGGTTAGGTTTACCATAAAGTACTCCAGCTCAATTACATGGTTGGTAAGCCCAAACTTGCGGCGGGTAATTGCCTGCATACGGCTTTGTAATTCAAGCAACGAAAATGGTTTGGGCAGGTAATCATCGGCCCCAAGATCAAGCCCCTTTATACGGTCGCTTACTTCAGCGCGCGCCGTCAGGATGATGCATGATGCCGAGCTGTTATTTTGTTTAGCTTCTTTAAGCAGGTCAAGCCCGTCATAATCGGGCAGGCCAAGGTCTATTAATATAAAATCATAAAGGTTAACAGCAATCTTCTCAGATGCCGAGGTGCCGTTTACGCAAACCTCGCATATGTAATTGTTCTTGCTCAAAAACAACTCTATCTCGTAAGCAAGCGATCGTTCGTCCTCTATGATCAGTACATTCATCGGCCTTAGTAAAAAACGTAGTAAAATGTAAAGTTAAAGAAAGATTCCTTTCTGTTTTTAAGCGCGCCCTCAACGTTTACTGGAATTGAGTAGCGGTATGATGCTTCGAGCGTGTAATGCGGTGTGTTATAGGCTAACGGTAGCTTAAAACTGTAATTAAGCATAGTAAAACGTGCGTTACCCCTCGGGTTACGGCCATATGGGTAAGGCGAAAATATATTATCAACTTCTATACGCCGCGGATGGTCAACATTATAGCGGTTTACAAAATTTTGCGTGCCCAATATGATATTAATGGTTGGGTTTATTGAAATGAAGTCCTGATCAGTAAAAATGTTAAACTCACTTTCAAAATACTTTGAGTTGCTGATTGTGGTAAAGAAATCGTATGATTTACCGAAAAGGTAATCGGCAATGATGCTTGTTTTTAGATACTTCCAGTCGTACGAGTTCTTAAAGTTGATGTCATTTGAAGATGCCGATTTAATGATGTCGGCATTTTTGTTAAAAATAAAACGTGTATAGCTTATGGTTCCGGTAAATTTCTTAGAAAAGCGATAGAAGTAGCCGCCGCCGATGTCAACCTCGTCAACAACCGGTTTATAACCTAAAACCTTCAAAGCAGAGCCGTATACAAAAAAGCCTGTTTTACTGTTGAATATCAAATCTGTAGCCATGAAGGGATACCTTATTGGCCCTGTCCGGCCAAAAAATAATGCGTCGCTGCCATAGCTGATCCCTACCGATGCCGAATTCTTTTTTGCCGGGACAGTATCAACCACCGTTGTGTCGGTATCGGCTGCCAATTGCAATGGTGCGTAAGCAAGCAGGCCGGGTTTTATGGCGGCTGCATGTAAAGCGTTGCAAATGGTTATAAAAAACAGTACGGCAAAGTATCTCATCAATTACTAAGTCTGTTTTAAAATTACTAATTATTATTTCTCCTGGGTATTTCGGGCGGTCTTTCCAAGCCATCAGGGCGACGTTGTCTTTTTGGTTTAACTTTAACTTCCTCAACCTTTTCGGGCTTTGGCATTTTTTTAGCCTTAGCAATCTCCTTTATTTTCTTTTTCTCCTCTTCTGTGGGGTGCTGTTTTTTATTTGCAGTAGTATCACGCTGTTGTTGTAACGCGTTATCAGGCATTAAGGATACACTGTGTCGATAAAAAGCAGGCGGCGAATTTTTAGCAGTAGTTGTGCCGGCCGTTAGCCAAAGGCTAAACGCAATTAATAGCACAATGTATATAAACTGCTTTATCATTAAGTTTTCAGGAAGAGGGCTGGATAATTAACATGCACAATTTGGGCCGCTGTCGGCCGTGCACGTATAATTAAATTGAGCGTAAAAGTAGTACCAAATTTTAAAAGTTTGTGTTAAGTTTTAATTAGGGGAGAAGGGAAATACAAACAGCATCAGCCTAAAAGCCCAATGCTGTTTGAAGTATAAAAACGAGCCTGATCATCAGTAATGATTGCGGCAATTTGGTTTAACTTATTAATAAGATACAAACCGGTATTAACACCCATTGTAATAATAGGTGATGCCATTGCGTCGGCAAGTTCTGCAGTAGGGGTAATAATGCTTACACTTTTAATTTTACTAACCTCAAAACCGTTTTCGTGGCTGATATTAGCTAATTGCCCGGCAGGCAAGGCGGCTGTTTTAACACCATTGTTAAATGAGGTAGCTACTGCCATATTGCTAATTACCGTATCAGCGTATGGCAAGCCAGCTTTTGATGGGTCGGCAGAGCCAATTGTCCATGGCGTATTATCAGGTTGAAGGCCCCATGTTACCAGGTCGCCACCGGCATTGATAACGCCGCTGCTAATGCCTTCCATCTGCAAAATATAACGTGCCCTGTCGGCCGCGTAGCCAATGCTTAGCGCACCAAAGCCAATGCGCATATCGCTGTTTGTTAAAAACACCGTTTGCTTAAGCGCATCAAGCTCAATGTTGGTATAATCGTATTTATCTTTTGATTTGGCTGCTTTGCTATTCTTATCGAGTTCGGATATAGCCGGGTAAGCTATATCAAACACACCATAAGTAAGTTCAGAGATCTGTATGGCTCTTTGTACAAGACCGAAAATTTCGGGGTTAACCTTTACAGGTGCAATACCGGCATTGCTGTTTATTAAGTTAAGCTGGCTGTCTTCTGTAAACGCACTTAGCATCTTTTCAATACGGGTGATTTCTGCAATGGCGGCGTTAATGCGTTCATTGGCCCAGGCATGATTATCGGCTACAACACTAAAAATAAAGTTATTACCCATTAAGCGGGTGTCGTGACTGTAAAGTGTTGGGGTGCCTGTAAGTTTTTTTAGTGCCAGCATATTGTACAGGATTACATTTGAGTAAAACATTGTTACAAACCATACGCACATTGCATACAGAATGCTACTTAACTAATGCTAAAATATATTGGCAACATGAAATTGAAATGAAATGAAAAAATATCCTAGGCCAGTTGCAGGCCAGGCATAAAGCTGAAATCTTTTTTATTGTAAGTAAATAACGGTATTTGATGGATTATGGCCGATGCGCCAATAATTGCATCGGGGATTTGTAGATTATGGCTCAACCTGAATTTCTCAATCAGGTCAGTTGCCAAAGCAGAGCTTTCTGAATCGATTTCAATGATATCATAAAACCGAATCTTCTTCTTCATGTTTTGCAACTCAGCTTTGTTGCCCATGCCCTGGTAAAGTTCCATTACGGTTACTGCCGAGATGGCAACATTATCAAATCCGAAATTAGTGAGTGTGGAAAAGGTAGATTTGTCGCCATTGAAAAGATGGATAAGAATATTGGTATCACATAATATCATGACCAATATTCTTATCTCTTTTGCCAGCCGGCTTTACGTATATCGTCAAGGTTTTTAGGCTCTTTTTCCCAAATGCCAAAAAGGGCTTCCGGGTCAATTGATTTGTCGCCTTTGGTAATGATATGCTTTGTTTCGCCGTCAGTTTTTACCATACTAACTGTTTCAATATTAAAAGCCTTGAAAAAAGCAGTAAGCTTCACAACCTCGCTTCTTTCGTCTATCTCAATAGTTATTTTCATGGCGTATAATATTAACCTGCTATAACAAAGCTAAATAAATAATAACAACTTAAGCAACCGTTCCTTCTTTTAGCTTTTCGGCATTCTCTGCAAATTGCAGAGCTTCCATAATTTCCTGCAGGTCGCCGTTCATAACACCGGTAAGGTTATATATGGTTAAACCGATACGGTGCTCGGTTAATCTGCCCTGCGGATAGTTATAGGTACGTACTTTAGCACTCCTGTCACCAGTAGCAACCATCGTTTTACGTTTTTTCGATGTTTCTTCCAGGTGCTTTTGCAGCTCCATTTCATAAACACGTGAACGTAGTACCTGTAAAGCCTTGTCAAAGTTTTTTAACTGCGATTTCTGATCCTGGCATTGCGCAACAATACCTGTTGGCATGTGTGTTAAACGCACTGCTGAATAAGTGGTATTTACCGACTGACCGCCCGGGCCCGATGCACAGAATAAATCTTTACGGATATCAGCAGGGTTTAACACAATGTCAAACTCATCAACTTCCGGCAATACCACAACAGAAGCTGCTGATGTATGCACACGGCCCTGGGTTTCGGTATCAGGCACACGCTGTACACGGTGTACACCCGATTCGTATTTGAAATTACCGTAGGCATCTTCGGCATTTACGTTAAATACAATCTCCTTGTAACCTCCGGATGTACCCTCGGTGTAGTCAACCAATTCGGTACGCCAGCCGCGGCGTTCGCAATAGCGCATGTACATGCGGTAAAGGTCGCCTGCAAACAGCGCAGCCTCGTCACCACCGGTACCGCCGCGTATTTCCACAATGGCATTCTTCGAGTCTTCCGGATCTTTAGGGATCAGCATCAAACGGATTTTTTCTTCCATTTCATCCTGTTTCTCTAAAAGCTCATCCAATTCCATCTTAGCCATTTCACGAAACTCTTCGTCTTTCTCTGTTGCTAAAATTTCTTTGTTGGCGTCAATGTTGCTCATTACGTTTTTGTAAACGTTATACTCGTCAACAATTTTAGCCAGGTCTTTATATTCTTTATTCAGCTGGGCAAAACGCTTCATGTCAGCCATCGCATCCGGGCTGCTAAGTTCGCCTTCTACCGTTTTCCAGCGCTGAAATATCAATTCTAATTTCTCTAACATCGTATTATAATTCGTAGAAAATCAATTGCAGTAGTTTGTAGGTTACTGCGGCCCCGCTTTGCTATACAAGCTACGTCACTAACTATAAAGCATCGTTATAAAATGGTTTATTGTGGCTGCGCTTGCTAAAAGCATGCGAAAATACGCATTTTAAGGCAGATAATAAATTCAGCAGATTGTAAAAGATAGCTGCTGTGTCTCAATAGAATATGGCCGGTGTGATGATGCGTTGATATTACTTGGGTACGTAGCTCATTTTGCCGCCATCAAAAGATTTCAGTTCAACATCGTTACCATCAAATACGGCATAGGTAAAATTGCCTATCCAGTCACCAAGGTTAATATAACGGCTGTTGCTGCCGGGGATGGGTATATCTTTTGGTTTGTGGCGATGACCGCAAATAAAGTAGTCAAACTGATGGGTGGTTGCGAGCTCCTGGGCATAAAGCTCGATCCACTCCTGGGGGTGCAACTTTTCTTCGGCCATGCGTGCATTAGAAAGCTTACTTCCGTGCGACCATCTTGAGGCTATTCCTATGCCCAGGTTGGGGTGCAGCCTTGCAAATAACCACTGGCACAGCGGGCTGCGAAATATCTTTTTAAGCACCTTGTACTTTTTATCGCCGGGGCCAAGCCCGTCTCCGTGATGCAGATAAAACTTTTTGCCACTGCGCTCAAACTCCATTTCATTGCTTATGATGGTTGCATTCAGCTCCTTTTCAAAATAATCAAACATCCACATATCGTGGTTGCCTTTAAAAAAGTAAAGCTTTATGCCCGCGTCGGCCATTTCGGCCAGTTTGCCCAAAAAGCGAATATTGCCACGGGGTACAACGGTTGCATACTCAAACCAAAAATCAAAAACATCGCCTACCAGGAAAACCTCGGCAGCATCGTGGCGTATATGCTCCAGCCAACGCACAACGCGGGCTTCACGAACGGCGGCTTTTTCAACCCCATCAACCCCTAAATGAAAATCAGAAGCAAAGTAAATTTTAGTACCAGCAGGCATATTGCCCAAAAGTAATTATAAATGCACACATGGCAAGCTAATGTTCAACTCACAGGCTTGCAGTTTCCTGCGGCATAAATTGCAGGCGCTTTGCAAAGTATACGTCCCAACTGTGTTGCTGCTGTTTGTTTACACTATGCTCGGTATCTTCGTCATAATCAATATTAAGCTGCTTGTACTTGGCGTCAATGCGATTGAACACATCCATAGCCTCGTAGCGGTAGTTGGCTGTAAAACGGGTGCGTTGTATGGCTCTTAAAACTTCCTGTTGCTCCAGGTAGGCAATGGTGTAGTGCCCCTGTTCGTGCTTCAAAATTTCGTTAAGCTGGGCTTGCGATGTTATACGGTTCATATCAATCCATGAGCGGTCGCGGTTCATGGTGAGGCTCACATTGGCATGCACGCGGTAGTAGCCGTCGGCATGGTTGGCCTGGTAACTAAAATTTATGGTGCAATTGGTATAAGCCACCACGCCCCGGTTGTTTACACGTGGCATTCCCCTGAAATCATCAGGGGTTAACATACGGTGCGGCTGGGCCTTTGATGTTGCAATGCTAAGGCAAAACATACCCGCAGCGCATAGCACTTTAAAAATATTTTTAACCATTTTAACCGGCAGTAAAGTTTGTTACTTTTTGACTGCTTCGGTATGCAAAAGGTTTAAGCTCATCATTTCTTTCATGGTGCGCTGCATGCTATCTGCAGAGCCATCAAGGAAAATAACGTTGCCGGTTGAGTTTTCAGAAAAGTGTTTGATTGATTCGGTCCACATGGTAAACAGAATAACCGAGGTATCCATGTTGGCGCTTTGCATTTCTTTGGCAGCCATGGTCATACCCTTGGCTACTTCCTCGCGGAACAATGCTATACCCTGCCCGCGTAGCTGTGCTGCCTGACGCTCGGCCTCGGCAGATATTTTTATAGCGTTACCATCGGCTTCTGCAGCCTTGGTTTTTGTAATTAGTAAAGCCTGTCCTTCATTTTCGGCAGCCGCTTTAAGATTATTTGATGCTACTACCTGGCTCATTGATTTCATGATGATATCATCAAACGTAATATCGTTAAGCTGTAAGTCCTGCAAATGGTAACCCCAGTTCTCCAATATATTGTCTAATTGCTCTTTAACGTGTTCTACTATATCGCGACGAAGCACCAATACCTCGGCCTGTTTTTTTGTGGCTACAAACGCACGGATAGAACCTTCAACAGTACGGATAAGCGCCTGCATCAGGTTACGCTCGTCAACAAACTTAAAGGCGACGTTCTTAATCGTTTCTTCTTCCTGATTAAGTACCGAGTATAACAGCATGGCCTTGAAATAAACATTGGCCTGGTCATACGTAACCGCCTGGAACTCGAGCTCTACAGACCGGTTTTGAATAGATATTTTAGAGTATATGTTTTCTATTAAGGGGATCTTGAAGTTTAGGCCCGGCGTGAGTATGCGGCGGTACTTACCAAATATGGTTATAACTACAATTGTACCCTGTTTAACTGTTACAAATGAAGAGAACAATACAATGAGTACAAAAAATACGATGAGCAACAAGAGCATTGATGAAGGCGTCATTTAAGGTTGTTTTGTATAAATATAGGGCTTATAATTACAAAGGCAATATCAAGAGAGTGTTGCGAAGACTTTATCTAACTGATCGAACATTTTTTGCCATGCGTTGCCAACTATCTTAGGGTCGATGCCGGTTTGTTTAAAGGCGAGCAAACTGCCATCGCCATCGGGGTTTATATTTACTTCAATTGTGGTTGAGCCTGTGAAATGGTGGGGAACCTGCAAGGTAAATGATAAGCGTTGCGGGCGTACAATGCGCTTATAAATACCAAAATGGTCTATTAGTTGCCCGATAGACGTTTGCTCGATAATTGAAAAACAGCCCCCACCCTGCAAATCAATATCCACACTGCTTATGTTGCTGCTATCACTTTTAAAAAGCCATAGTTTTATCAATTCCGGATCGGTCCACGCGGCAAATAGATGCTGCGGATCCGCATCAAAATAGCGTTCAATAAAAACAGGCTCAAATAAATTTGCGCTCATAACACAAGTACAGTCAAAAAAATTATGGCGCATAAAAGTGCGCGCTACTTACAATTGGTTTTTTGTACCGTAGCTCGAGCTACAGCAACTTAACTGCAAATTTGAGGGAGAAAATTCGCAGTGCGAAAGTATCGAATTTTTGCAAAGCAAAATGCTTTATAACAAAAATTTCAATTAATGACTTTCGAAAAAGCGCAATGTTTTTCCTGGATATATGATACTTAAAACTGGGAAATTATACAGCCAGCCATACCGCATCTGTAAACCAATTTTTACTATCGGTAAAGTGCGCCGTTGCTTTAAAGCCTGCCTGGATGGCCATTTCTTCTGTTTGCGCCATGGTGTATTTCTGAGAAATTTCCATGAAAATATATTCGTCCTTCTCAAAATGAATAAGCTTGTCGCCCACCATTACCTCTTGCTGCGTAAGGCTTATCAGGTAGCTCCGGCAGGCACCGGTCTCGGGGTCGTAAACAGCGTAATGATCAAAGTTGTCTATATTAAAGTTGCCATGCAGCTCCCGGTTAATACGGTGCAGCAGATTAAGGTTAAATTGTTTGGTTATTCCTTCACTGTCGTTATAGGCTGCAAGTACCGTCTTTGGACTCTTTTTTAGGTCGATGCCTACAAATACCATGTCGCCCGGCGACAGGTGGCGGCGCAGTTCTTTTGCGAATTCCTGCGCATCAGCTACGGGCATGTTGCCAATATTGGAGCCAAGGAACATTACAACCTTGCGCCTGTTTGACATTGCCGCAGCCTTCTTAAGCATATCAAAGTATTCGCCGTTAAGACCTGTGATATTTATGCCCGGTAATGTTACCGGCAGGGTGATATTTAAAAGCGATATTACATTGTCTGAAATATCGATTGGCATATATGAGAAGTCAGCCTTGTTATCTATTAAGTAGCGTAGCAAGTGCGATGATTTTGTGGCATCACCGGCGCCAAGCTCAATAAGGTCGAAGGCGTCGCCATTACCCATCATTGCCTCGCAAATCTCTGCGGTTTGTGAGGTAAATATCTCCATTTCGCAATTGGTCGGATAATATTCGTCGCAACTCATCAGGTCCTGGAAGAGCTTATCGCCTGCGGCGTCGTAAAAGTATTTAGAATCGAGATGTTTTGGCGTTGAGCCAAGGCCGGCTATAACATCTTTATAAAATTGGCTATTCATGATTTGCGAATCGCAATCTTGTGGTGTTAGTGTATTACTTGCCATTGTTGACGTTATTTGGCCAGGCGTATGCCTGTAAACTGCCAGCGCAGTTCGGGTTGAAAGAAATTGCGGTAGGTGTTACGGCTATGGTCTGGCGACGTCACCTCTGAAGCGCCGCGTAAAACCTTTTGCCCCACCATAAATTTGCCGTTGTACTCGCCAATTGCGCCGGGTGCTTTAGCAAAGCCCGGGTAAGGAAGGTACGAACTTTCTGTCCATTCCCAGCGGCTGCCCCATTTAAATTGATTAGATGCTGCTTCCCACTCAAATTCGGTAGGCAGGCGCAGTCCTTTCCACGATGCGTAAGCATAAGCTTCGTAGTAGCTTATGTGGCATACGGGTTGGTGCGCAGTTACGGGCTGTAAGCCGTGATAAGTATAGTTGTGCCATTGCCCGTCAATATTGTGCCAGTACATAGGTGCCTCGGCCTTGTTTGTATTTACCCAGTCCCAACCGGCAGCATGCCAGTGGCGAAAGTCATGATAACCACCAGCTTCTATAAACTCTATGTACTCGGCATTGGTAACCAGATTGGGGCTTATTGCAAAGCTGTTTAAGTAAACTTTGTGGCGGTTATGCTCATTATCAAAGCTAAAGCCTTCGCCGTTAAAGCCTATTTCGTAAATACCCTCGTCTAGGGTTATCATGCCCGCATCGGTATGGTCAATCTCCGGCGTTTTATAATCGAGTGAGTAAGCAGGAAACAACGGATTATTGCCCAGTATGTATTTGATATCGGTAAGTAACAGTTCCTGATGCTGTTCTTCATGATTCAAACCAAGCACTAATAGTTCCTTAACATCATCAGTAACGCCTTCACTTAAAAAGTTGTACATGGCATCATCTAGATACTTACGGTAAAGCTGTATTTCGATAACGGTAGGGCGGCTTAAGTTGCCCCTGTCTGTACGGATTACGCGGTTACCTACAGTTTCATAGTAGCTGTTAAAGACGTAATTGAAGTTAGAATCATATTCCTGATAACCCATAAAATAGGGCTTGAGTATGAAAGTTTCAAAAAACCATGTAGTGTGGCCTATATGCCATTTGGGCGGGCTCACATCAACTACAGGCTGAACGACATAATCTTCGGTTTGCAGGGGGCTGCAAATGTCTTCGGTGCGTTGCCTCACCTTTTTATAACATTCGGATAAATCCATCGGTATTATTTGATTTCCAAATAGCGTTTAAGATCAGAAATTGTTTTGATATTAAGCTCGTTTGCCTGCTTTTGTCTCATCATTAAAGCATAGGCATTATTAAAGCCAATGGGTTTCAGCCATTTGATCTTATATTTTTCCTGAAACTGCCGCTGTACATAATTGTAGGTACTATCCTTACTTGCTTGCAGCCGCGTAACGGTTTGGGTAGGCGCCTGTAAAATAGCAAGCAAGCCGGTGCCGGTATATTCGGGATAGAAGTCGATCTGATTGTTAGTAAGGGCATCAAAGCAAATTTTGGTTCCACCCAGGCCCGTTTTGGTGGCTACATCATAGTCGGTATAGCCTTTTATCAGCATGGCATATATGCTGGCCAAAATGTATTGCTCACCAAATATTTTTGAGCCGATGCGCACAATGCCGTTTTTGCCGCCCTTATCGGGTTTTAAAAGGTTTTTGGATTGCAGGAAATCTTTGGCCACCCGCTCGGGCGTTTGGTGCAGGTAATCGGTACGGTAGTTTAAGTCGGTCATAACCGAATCAGTTATCAGCCCGGAAAGTAAGTTAAGTGTTTTTTCAAGCTCAGGGAAGTTCTTTAAAGCATCCTCACGCACAATAGGGGCTGCATAATAGGGCGGAAAAATCTTTTTATCGTCATCCAGTACAACCAAATCATAGGCCTTTAACCGACCATCGGTAGAGTAGCCGCTTATAACGTCCAGTTCTTTCTCCTGCGCAGCCTTATACATTACTGCATCATTTATAACAATGGTGTGTATTTTAAGGCCATATTTGCTGACTAAACCAAGATTGCCATCCTGGCGACCCATAAATTCGGGCGTAAAGCCTGCGGTAAGTTTGCTGCCGTATGCCGAGGGAATGAAGTAAAGGCAGGCGAGTAATACGAGCAGCACAGGAGCGGCCTTTACGGCACCCCTTATTTTTTTAAAGTTGAGCCTCTGTAATCGTGATAGCAGGAAATCAAACAAAATGGCCAATAGTGCGGCAGGTATTGCACCTGCCAAAATCATGTTGGTGTTGTTAAGCGATATGCCGCCAAAGATAAACTCGCCTAATCCGCCTGCTGCTATGTAAGATGCCAGGGTAGCTACACCTACGTTAATTACCGTGGCTGTGCGTATCCCCGCCAAAATAACGGGCATGGCTAACGGTAGCTCCACTTTAAACAGTACCTGCCACTTGTTAAGGCCCATAGCAATGGCTGCTTCCTTCACAGCGGGGTTAACACCTGTAATGCCTGTGTAAGTATTGCGTATAATAGGTAACAGTGCATAAAGTAACAGCGCAACAATGGCAGGCTTGGCACCAATGCCTAAAACCGGGATCATAAAACCGAGCAGCGCAATGCTGGGTATAGTTTGCAATACGCCGGCTATGCCCAATACCAGGCCCGATATTTTTTTTTGACGGGTGATGTATATGCCAAGCGGTAAGCCAATAATCACCGCAATAAGTAACGAGATAAAGGTAAGGCCTATGTGTTGCAGGGTTTGTACGCCAAGCTTATCGGCCTGCTGCTGCATAAACTCGAACAGGGTTTGCTGATGCTCATTCATGCGGCTGTTGTATTTTAAACTGTGAATAAGCAGACATCAACTCATCAAACGTAACAGACTTAACTTCCCGGTTTTGCTGGTTTAACAGGTTGATGGTTTCGCGCGGGAAGAATTTAAAATTTTTCAACGCCTCCCAAACACCGGCTGTAGCAGGGATTAAAGATGTGTTTATTTTTCGGCCGCCGGTTGGCAGGTAGTCCCAAATGTTTGCAAGCTTTACAGCCCGTAATTCCAATTGCAGACGCTGGTGTTGTAAAAAACCACGTACAAAATCGTTTACGGGGTTAAAAAGTAATTCGGTAGGTGTTCCCGTTTGCACTATACGGCCATTATCCATTAAAGCAATCCTGTCGGCAAGTTCAAAAGCTTCCTGCACATCGTGCGTTACCATTATGATGGTTTTGCGCTTTAGTTCGTCAAGGGCCTTAAATTCATCATGTATTTTTGAGCGGGTGACATTATCAAGCGCGCCAAATGGTTCGTCCATCAACAACACAGGCGGATTGGCAGCCAGTGCCCTCGCCAGGCCTACACGTTGCTGCTGTCCGCCGCTAAGTTCATGAGGGTAGGCATCAAGATGATCTTTCGATAAATGTAGTTTCTGAATTAGCTCGTCAACCCTTGATAGCGTTTTGGCCTTGTCCCATTTTAAAAGGCTTGGCACAACGGCAATATTTTGCGCCACAGTGTAATGGGGAAACAATCCGTTGTTTTGAAGTACATAACCCATGTTGCGGCGAAGATCCTCGGCAGGCTGTGCATTAATATTTTCATTGTTGATTGTTATCGATCCGCTGTCGGGTTCGATCAGCCTGTTTAGCATTTTAAGCAACGTGGTTTTACCGCAGCCGCTTGTGCCGAGTAATACCATATTTTCGCCATCGTTAACTTCGAAAGAAATATTATCGACTGCCTTTACCGTCCCAAATGATTTTACAAGATTTTCAACTTTTATCATCGGGCGGCTTAGGGTTCCAGGGTCATAAATAAATTGTTGAGCGATTCCGAATAAGTTGGGTGCGCAAACACGCAGTACCTGATCCTATCATAAGTGATGCCGCCCTCCATCGCCATCTGCAATACCGACATGATCTCCCCGCCTTCGCTACCCAAAATAGCTACTCCTAAAATCTTTTTGGTTTTAGCGTCAACAATAGCTTTCATCATGCCCCGGGTGTCGCCGGTTTCAATTGCGCGGGCAACATGGGCCATGGGTAGTTTGGCCACCTTGTAATTCAACCCTTTTTCTTTTGCTTCGGCCTCTGTTATACCTATCCGACCAAGTTCAGGGTCGGTAAACATACAATACGGTACCGGGCGATTGCGCGTACTTAAGTTTTGTTTGTCGATAAGGTTGCGGTAAACAATGGTAAAATCATTGTATGAGATATGTGTAAAAGCAGGACCGCCCTTAACGTCACCAAGCGCGTAAATGCCTTTAACGTTTGTTTCCAGTTTGGTATTTACCAATATGTGGCCCTTACCGTCGGTTTTTACACCCGTTTTATCCAGCCCTAATGTGTCGGTTTGCGGGGCACGGCCAATAGCTACCAGTACGTGGCTACACTTAATTTTTTCTTCGGTACCACCTGTTTTTACTGTAGCCGTTATTTTACCTGCTGCTTTTTGCTTGAAGCGAATTACATTGGCACCACTACGAATAGTTATATTTTCCTGTTCAAGAATATTTGTTATTTCCTGAGATATATCTTCATCCTCATGAGCAAGTATCCTTGCGGATTTTTCGATAATGGTAATCTTGCTGCCAAAGCGGGCAAACATCTGCCCAAATTCCAGCCCTATGTAGTTACCACCAATAATCAACAGATGTTCGGGAACCTCTTCGAGTTCCATAATGGTGGTTGATGTAAGATAGTTGATACTATCCAATCCTTCCACATCGTGCGGGATAACAGGTTTAGCGCCGGTATTAATAAATACTTGATCGGCTTTAAATTCCTGTGTACCATCTTTCTTAGTTGTGACAGCTATGGTCTTGGGCCCCGTGAAAGATGCCTCTCCAAATAAAACATCGAGATTAGGCGTATTCTCGGCAGCCTTTAACCCTCCATTGCGAGACTTAAGCACTATCTCATCCTTATGCTTTTTTACCTGGCGTAAATCAACCTTGTAGCCTTTTATGGTTACGCCCATGTCATTGCATTTGCTGGCAAGGTATGCCACGCGTGCGCTTGCTATCATTGTTTTGGTTGGCGTGCAGCCATCATTAACGCAAGTGCCTCCAAAGAAGCGTTTTTCGACAATTAAAGTTTTTTTACCTGCGGCGGCAAGTTTTTTAGCCAGTGGTGCCCCGGCTTGTCCGGATCCAATTACAATTGCGTCGTACTGTTTCATATTAGTCGGTTATCTTAACACCTTTCCAAAAGGCAACATAGCCGGCAATTTGTTTGGCAGCGTCCTTTGGCTCGGGGTAATACCATGCCGCGTCTTTGTTGGTTTGTCCGCCAGCTTCGATACTGTAATAAGATGCAAGGCCTTTCCACGGGCAAGTGGTGTGAGTAGCAGATTCCTTCAAAAGATCGGTCCTTACACTTTCTTTTGGGAAGTAATGATTATTTTCAACTACGATGGTATCATTGCTTTCGGCTATAACCTGATCGTTCCAAATGGCTTTCATATATAATGGGAGATGATTTTATAAATTTATTGTATAATTAGATGATTTAAAAGCAGGGCTAACAGCTTTTTGTTTGTCGAACTAAATTATTATTACTGATAGCCAGCCATTTAAATTTTTTTTGAAATAAAATTTTAAAAAATGTTTTTAACGTTTATCTTTGCAGTCCCAAAACAAGGGAAACATATTAAGGCCCGTTCGTCTAGGGGTTAGGACGCCAGATTTTCATTCTGGAAACAGGGGTTCGATTCCCCTACGGGCTACTAAAACGCCGATCTCTTACAAGAGATCGGCGTTTTTCATTTATTCCATCTTTGTTTTATTTAACCCTCTTCCAATATTGCGATTTCCCAAATAGCGAAATCCCTTTATATCCTCTAACCTTCATTGTGCCGTCAGCATTCATTCTAAGGTAACACTTATAGGTGTTTTGGCTTTTCGGATCGAATATCATTCCGTCCCACCTGTTATCGCCATTAAACTTCAAATCACGTAAAATATAAATTCCAAGCAGGCTTATTGGCAGATTAATGTGAATTGATTTATCAATATTTAAGGTGGCATTGCTCAGCTTTCCAAAATATAAGCTGTCTTGTTTGCTAATGGTGATCTGAGCTTTTTGATCTTGTGTTTGCCAAACGCCGATAATATGATCTCCTGCCAGTTTTTGGCTATAGGTAGTGTCTTGTGCTTTTAGCGGAATGTAAAATGCTGAGATTAAGATAAGAATGATGATGCTTTTCATGGATTGAGTTAGTTTATCTGACAATGATATCTAATTCAATTAAGTTTCAAATAAAAAGGTAAGCTTAAGAGGGTGCACTCAATTCAACATGTTAAGCATCTCGATAAATTCAAAACCAGATTTTGTAACTAAGCAGCAATGCAGTACTGGTAAAACCAATTTACTTAGAAGGAAATATTGGCATTAAAAGGTAATTTAGCCATTATTTCTGCTGCATATGAAAATTTTATTGGTGTTATTAATAAATGTTCTTTTGCCTATAGCGACTTATAGCAGCCCGGTTAGTGATAGTTTACTAACAGTTTTAAAAAACGAAATCACAAATAAAAAGATTTACGATAAGGCTAAAGAAATAAGAATAAATCAATTAAGAAAGCAACTGCACCAAACCGCTGTTAATGATTTAAATAGGCAGTACCACCTTAGTAATAAATTATATTTGGAGTACAAGGACTACCTCTTCGACTCGGCACACATTTACACAACCAAACTCATAGATATAAGCAATCGTATCCCGGATATGGCTAAGCAATATGATAGCCGTATAAAACTGGCTACCATACAACTTTCCTGGGGCATGTTCAAAGAAACCTTTGACGGCATCTATCAAATGGATTCCAAAAAAATGCCCGATAGCTTGAAGATTAAATATTATGAACTAAAGTCGATAGCGTATGGTCGTCTTGCACTTTATAATACTGATGAGAATTACAACGCTGATCATAAGGCGGCATCACTTAAGGCGCTTGATTCCGTTGTGTTATTATCAAAGCCCGGGTCTTATGAAAGGCATTTCTATGCCGCAGCTTATTACAAGCGTTTAGGGCATGACGCTAAAGCAGAAGCGCATTATCGTGCATTATTGAACATGGACAAATTAACCCAACACCAAAAGGCCATGGTGGCACACGATTTAAGCCACATAACTGACGACAACGAGAAAAGGAACCTAATTACGGTTTCTGCTATTGCAGATATAAGATCTTCTACAAAAGAAACCCTGGCAATATTTACATTAGGTAAAATGCTTTTTGAGCAGGGCAACCTAACAGATGCCGAAATTTTAATTAAAGAGGCCCTGAGCCAGGCAAGCTTTTACGGGAATAAGCTGCGTGTGATGGAAGCCTCAACCGCGCTGAACGCAGTTTTGGCCGAGAAGCTTATTCGGTTGGAGAGCGGGAAAAATAAGCTTTTGACTTTCCTGATCATTGTGCTGGTTTTGGCTATTTGCGGGACATTAATTATTGCAAAAAAAGTGTATGACAGGCTTAAGGTAGTAAGGTTAAGAGAAGCAAAAGTATTAGAGCAAAATCAGCACCTCGACCAAATGAACAAAAAATTAGCCGAGGATGCCATCATTAAAGAAGAGTATATAGGCTATTTCTTTAGTAGTATTTCGGCCAATATCTCGCAGCGCGAAAAGCTAAAGCGATCTATGGAGCGCATCATTAAAACAGAAAGCCTTAAGGATCTTCAAAACCTCGTTAAAAGTATTGATGTAAAGCAGGAGAGAGCCACGTTATTTAACACTTTCGATCATATTTTTCTTAAGCTATTCCCCAATTTTATTACATCATTCAATAAACTATTGCCAGAGGTAGATCATGTAATTCCAAAGAAAACGGAAGTATTAAACACCAGCCTGAGAATATTTGCTTTAATGAGGTTGGGCATAAAAGAAAACCAAACTATTGCTAACATCTTAGAAAACACAGTAAGCACTATATATACTTATAAATTCAGGATTAAATCTAAAGCTTTAGTTAAAGGAGATGAGTTTGATAAAATGATTATGCAAATCAAATTTAGTAACCCTGATGACTACAAGTATGCAAATGACGGTTCGCAGGCCACGGAAGAACAGTATATCCAATAATAGCTGGTTTAATTAATAGGAAAGTGTCGAAAAAAAGTTTGATTTTTTCGACACTTTTTATTTATAAGTAATTGTAAATCATTTTGATAAATATTTAGGGCTTTTGATTTTATTCCGCTCGGTGCCTGGGATGGTAATATTATAAGTTACATTAAACAACTTTGTGAAAAGGCGGCTTGGCCCGTTTGCATCAAACCTATTTTCAATCTTTTAGCTCAAGGCTAAGATCACCATACAAATAAACTCTTTACATGGAGCGGCAATCGGATATGAATGCTTGCAGGGGCTTGTTATGCTTTTTAAAAAGCATGCTTTTGACGGATTTTTTAAACCTCATCATAACAGATTATTGACTAATTACTTCAACTAAACCCTCACTAATGCGTCTGAAAGCCCAATAATTTCTATGCTATTTTAAGATAGCAGCTATCTGGATAGCCAAACCTCACAAACAAGGGATAGGTGATATATTCTATCCCCCAAAAACCAATAAATAAATTCTAACAAAGATCTAACCAATCGCGTATGAAAAATACTTTACTTAAGATCACAGCTTTATCCGCTGTTGTTTTATTAAGTGATCCAGCTTTGGCAAATGCCGCTGTTGGATTCAAGCCGACGCTCTACAAAGTGGGAAATAATGCAGCGGCGGTAAATATTCAAAAGGAAATTACCGGAACGGTAGTTGACGACAAAGGTACACCACTGCCGGGTGTAACCGTAAAAAACCTAAGCTCGGGCAAGGCCGTAGTTACAGATGTAAACGGTATTTTCCGTATAGATGCAAACGCAGACGATACACTCAGCTTTACTTTTATTGGTTTTGCCACGCAAAATCAAAAAGCTGGGCAGGGTGGTTATACCGTAAAACTGGGCTTGGCAAGCACAAGTCTTGATGAGGTTACGGTAGTAAGCGTAGGCTACGGCACAAAAAACCTGAAAGAAGTGACCTCGGCCACATCACACGTTGGCCCGGAAGATTTCAGGCAAACTGGCTCGCGTAATCCTTTAGACCTTATACAGGGTAAAGTTGCCGGTTTGCAAATAACCCGCACAAGCGGCTCAAACCCAAACAGCGGCGTAGCAGTGCAATTACGTGGTGCAGTAACCGTAACAGGCAGTGCCAGCCCATTATACGTAATTGATGGTATACCAGGTGGTAACCTCGATCTGTTACAACAGGATGATATCGAATCAATCGACGTGCTGAAAGACGGTGCAGGTGCGGCTATTTATGGTTCAACGGCCAACGCAGGTGTAATTATCATCACCACAAAAAAGGGAAGAAAAGGGCCGCCGCAATTCAACTATTCGTCATACATCCGTAAGGAGTATCTGAACCAGCGATTGAAGTTTTTAACACCACAGCAATTCCGTGACCGTATTGCATCAGGCGATATAAGGCAGCAGGATTTTGGCAGTTCAACAAACTTTTATGATCAGCTTATCAATCACGATAACTTTAGCCAAAACCACAACCTTGCCTTATCTGGTGGTAGCGACAAAACTAATTACCGCGCAAGTATAAACTACCGCGATCTGCAAGGTATAGCTAAAGAAAACGGCAGGAAAGATTATACCGTGCGTTTGAATATAAACCAAACCGGTTTAAATGACAGGCTTAAAATGCAGGTTAATTTGGCTACTAACTTAAACAATGCCAATTTGTTGGGTGGCGAGGGCTTTGAAAGCGAACTTACCAAAAACCCAACGCTATCAAACTTTAACCCGGATGGTACCTATCGCTTTGATTTAACAAGCCGTAACGAGCTTGCACGCCTGGCGCAGGAAACCAACTACCGTAAACAGCAAACCAGTTCAGCAGACGTTAAAGCCGACCTTACAATTATCGACGGGCTTACACTATCTGCATTTGGTTCGGCTTTGAGGGATAACAGGGTTGATGGCCAATACATACTTAAAGCAGGCGAAAACTCTGTAGAAAATACAGACTTTCCACGCGGTGGTTATGCTGCAAGGGGTACATTCCTGTCTCAGGATTATGCTTTTGAGCCGACAATTCAATACAACCGCTTATTTCAAGGGAAGCATAACGTAACAGTGCTGGGTGGTTATAGCTACAGGTACCATATCGAAGAAGGCTTCAGCGCATCAAACCGTGGCTTTATAAACGACCTTTTCCACGAAGATAATCTTGGCCAGGGCTCTGCACTTGGTTTGGGTAAAGCTTCCATGTCAAGTAATAAAAATGACAATACGCTTGTTGCCTTGTTTGGAAGGTTAAACTACTCATTCAACGGTAAATATCTTGCAACCGTATCTATCAGGAGAGAGGGATCTTCAAGGTTTGGTAACAATAACAAATTCGGAAATTTCCCGGCAGCATCAGCGGCTTGGGTAGTATCTGAAGAAGATTTCCTAAAAAACGTAACTTTTATCAATAGCTTAAAAATTAGAGGTGGTTACGGTGAAACAGGTAACAGTGGTTTTGCCAACAACGCTTCGCGCGTAACGTTAGGTGGCGGCGGTCGTTACATTTACCCTGATGGCCAATACCTGGAAACATACGGTCCTAACCGTAACCCTAACCCAAATTTGAGGTTCGAGCGTAAGCGAGAAGTAAACATTGGTACTGAGTTTACCATGTTTAATAACAGGTTATCTGGTACGATAGATTTATTTAACCGTACTGTAAAAGACCTGTTGGACACCTATACATCTCCGCAGCCACCGTATGTACAAAGCAATTTATACACAAACGTTGGCCAGATTTCATCAAAAGGTATTGAGGTGGCGTTAAGCTATGCAGCAATCAAGAAAAAAGATTTTAGCTGGGATGTAGATGTTACCGCAAGTACTTTAAAAAACACGCTTGATTCTTATTCAAATGATGAGTACAAAGTTTTATACAAAACTTTCGGTGGCATTGGCGGCGCTGGTGACCTTGGCGATGCAATTACAACTTACGAGGGCCGTAGCCTTGGCGAGTTTTGGGGTAAACGTTTTGCAGGATTCACTGCCGATGGTAAATGGTTGTTTTATAACAGAAATGGCGAAGCAATTTCAAATACGCAAATCAATAACTCTAAAGATCGTAACGTAACCGACCTTGCACTTATTGGTAATGCCGTACCTAAGTACTATGCATCATTAAATAACAACTTCAGGTATAAAAACTTCAACTTAAGAATTTTCTTAAGGGGTAAGTTTGACTTTGATATTCTTAACACCACAGCACTATCATACGCTAACAGGACCTGGAGCGGCAACTTATTACAAAGCACGTTTACCAAATACGCCCAAATTAACGATACGTACCAGTACTCGAATTACTACATAGAAAGCGGTACATACGTAAAGCTTGATGAGGTTACGCTTGGCTACAACTTTAAGCTGAAAACCAAGTACATGAATAGATTATACATCTATTTCACCGGCCAAAACCTTGCTACTATAACAGGTTACACCGGTAGCGATCCGGATTACATCCAGGATACTGGTACATCACCGGGTGTTGATAGCAGAAGTGCGTACCCAAGCACAAGATCATTTGTTTTTGGAGTAAACGTTGGATTTTAATTTAAAGGGACATGAAAAGTAAATATATCATCTATATAGGGTTGTTTGCCGTTCTGATCACTACGGCCTGCAAAAAGCAATTACAGGAAAACGCATATGATCAGTTAATTGCTGATAACTTTTATAACAATAAAACCGAAGTGCTATCGGCTGTATTAAGGCCGTACACACATGCTAATGCCTGGGTTACACCATCTGGCCAGGATGGCTGGTGGCGGCCTGCCGAGTTATCTGCCGATCAATTGGCATGGCCTACAAAGGGCCGCCATGGCGAAGACGGTGGTAAATGGAAACGCCTGCATTACCATACCTGGACAACCGACGAAAACGGATTGAACAACGCATGGCGTTTAATGTACACAGGCGTGGGCTATTGTAATGACCCTATCGAGAACATCGAGAAAAGAAGCCTTGCCCAAATGGGAATAACTCAAGCTGAAAAAGACTCGTACATAGCCGAGCTTAAATTATTGCGTGCTTTCCACTATTTAAAATTGATGGACCTTTTTGGTAACATACCTGTAGTAACGCAGGTTGGTATACCTACCAGGCCCGAAACAATGCCGCGAGCAGAAGTTTTCAATTTTATTGAGAAGGAGATTAAAGAGAATATTGACAAAGCACCAAAACTATCAAGAGGCCAGCTTGGCCGTATGTCTCAGGCATCTGGTTACGCCATGCTGGTTGAGCTTTACTTAAACGCCGAGGTTTGGTCTGGTACACAACGCTGGGATGATTGTATTGCAGCGGCCGATCAATTGATTAACGGTGCAGGTGGTGCCCAAAATGGAACTATGGCTCTTGATCCAAACATTACAGATCAGTTTAAAACTACCAATGATCTTTCTAAAGAAGTGATTTTCTCTATTGCTTATAACTATTCTGTGGCAAATTTCCAGCCATCATGGACGGGTGAGTTTTACCACTTTAAGCAACAGGAAATTTATGGCGGCGGCCGTAACGGTAACGATGGTGTAGTAGTGGTACCTGGTAATTACACAACCTATGATGCTGCAGATTTACGCAGATCAAACTGGTTGCTTATAGGCCCGATGGTGAAATTTGCCGACGGTGTAACGCCTGTACTTGCATCTGAAGAGTACAATGGTTCGCAACTGGTATTTGTTGATAACATCCGCAGGAACAAAACAAACTCAACCGTGTCAAACATGAGCGAGGGCGAAGAAAACAGCGGCGTGCGTTTCAACAAGTACAAACTTGGCAATCAAATTGCGGGTCCGGGTGGCGTACCTGCTATTGATCCAAACTATAATAATACCGACTGGAATGTTTACCGCCTTACCTGGGTTTACTTTGCAAAGGCAGAAGCCCTTATGCGAAAAGCCGGTGGCGGTGCAACTGCCGAGGCTATTCGTTTGGTAAACGAATGTAAAAAACGTGCTTTCAGCGCTGCCGACTTTGAGTCTCGTGCTTATACTATCGGTACACTTACACTTGATGAACTACTGGCCGAGCGTGGCCGCGAATTTATCTTTGAAGGATTCAGACGCGACGACATGATAAGGTTTGGCAAATTTACCACCGCAAGCTGGTGGGATCACAGCCCAACTACAGCTACAAAATCGCTATTCCCTATCCCGCAACAACAAAGGGATCTCAACGTAAACCTGAAACAAAATCCGGGTTACAACTAACAACTTAAACCAGGGTGTTTATACACCCTGGTTTTTTTTATATGAATTTGATAACAGCGTAATAAATGAAAAAACAATTTCGATATGTTGCCGCAGCAACGGCATTGTTGTTTACTACATCATTAGCCAGCCATGCACAGGAAGTTATAAAGAAAGGTGGCTACACACTTATTTACGAAAGCAACTATGCCGGCTTTGATCCTGCCTTGAAGAACCGTATGATCAAGACTTTTTTCGAGGTTTACCCAAAACTTGCTAAAGAATATAATCCACAAACCATAAAAGAAGTAAAGTTTTTGGTAGATACCGCATATAAAGGGGTTGCAGCAACAGCCAATGGCCAGGTTAGGTACAGCCCTGTTTACATGATGGCGCACCCCGGCGATATTGATGTGGTTACACATGAGGTAATGCACATTATCCAGAGCTACGGACGAAGCGTAGGACCGGGTTGGCTAACAGAGGGCATTGCTGATTATGTAAGATACACAGCAGGCATAGATAACGCCGGCGCTAAATGGACATTGCCAGATTTAAAGCCAGAGCACAATTACAAAAACAGCTATCGCATAACGGCCCGCTTTTTTATTTGGATTGAAAATAAAATAAAAGCCGGCACTATAAAAACAATTGACAAAAGCCTTCGCGACCATACATATACGCCCGAAATATGGCAACAGCTTACCGGTAAAAATCTTGACGAATTATGGGCTGCCTACACGCAAAACCCATCATTAACCTAAGATCCTACATCTATTTATGAAAAAATTATTTACTGCCTTTTTGGGCATTTCCTGCTTTTACGCTTCAGCACAAACTCCCAACCATCTTACAGACCCGGTTGAGTTTGTAAACCCGCTAATGGGTACCATGTCAAAACCAAGCCTGTCAACAGGTAACACATATCCTGCTATAGGGTTGCCATGGGGTATGAATATGTGGACACCGCAAACCGGTAAAATGGGCGACGGCTGGGCGTATACTTACGATGCCGATAAAATACGCGGATTTAAACAAACCCACCAGCCTTCTCCCTGGATGAACGATTATGGTGCGTTTGCCATTATGCCCGTAACAGGCAAAATTAAATTTAAGGATGATGAACGCGCAAGCTGGTTCAGCCACAATGCAGAAGTTTCAAAGCCGTATTACTATAGTGTATTTTTGGCTGATGCCGATGTAACTACAGAAATTACACCTACCGAACGGGCCGCGCAATTTAGATTTACCTTCCCCCAAACAGACAGTGCATTTGTAGTTGTAGACGCCCAGAACAGAGGCTCGTACATTAAGATATTCCCGAAAGAAAGGAAGATAATTGGCTATACTACCAAATACGCCAGGGGGCCTATTGCAAAAAACTTTAAAAACTACTTTGTTTTATACTTCGATAAAGACTTTACCATAACCAAAACTTTTGCTGCCGATACGCTGAACAACCGCCTTGAGATGGAAAGCGACCATAGCGGTGCCGTTATTGGTTTTAAAACGAAGAAGGGTGAAAAAGTAATAGCCAAGGCTGCATCATCTTTTATCAGCTTTGAACAAGCGGAACTGAACTTAGAACGCGAACTGGCTAACGACTCTTTCGACGCTACGCAAAGCAAAGCCAAAGCGGTATGGAACAAAACGCTTGGTAAAATTGCTGTCGACGGTGGTTCCATAGATCAGATCAGGACATTTTACTCGTGCCTTTACCGCACCTTGTTTTTTCCAAACAAACTATACGAGCTTGATGCAAACAACAAAGTGATGCACTGGAGCCCTTATAATGGCAAAATACTGCCGGGGTACATGTTTGCTGGTACCGGCTTTTGGGATACATTCAGGGCATTATATCCGTTTCTAAATCTTGTCTATCCTTCAATAAATAAGGAAATGCAGGAAGGCTTAATTAACGATTATAAGGAGGGAGGCTGGCTACCCGAGTGGAGCAGCCCTGGTTATGCCAATATTATGGTGGGCAATAACTCGGCTTCTGTTGTAGCAGATGCTTACATTAAAGGCCTGCGCGGTTATGATATCAATACCCTTTGGGATGCGCTTAAACATGGTGCTAATAACGAAGGCCCAATAGCTGCAGTTGGCCGCAACGGCGTAAAGTATTATAATGAGCTTGGTTACATTCCGTTTGATGTTAAGATCAACGAAAATGCGGCAAAGACCTTGGAGTATGCCTACGACGATTTTACCATTTACCAACTAGGCAAAGCATTGGGCAAGCCGGCAAGCGAAATTGATATTTATAAAAAGCGCGCCATGAACTATAAAAACCTGTTCGACCCATCATCAGGTTTGATGCGTGGCAAAAATGCCGATGGTACTTTCCAAAGCCCTTTTAGCCCATTTAAGTGGGGTGGAGCCTTTACAGAAGGCAACAGCTGGCACTATACATGGTCGGTATTTCAGGATATAGATGGCTTGGCTAAACTAATGGGTGGACACAACAAATTTGTGGATAAGCTTGATTCTGTGTTTTCGATGCCACCAATTTTCGACGAAAAAAACTACGGCGGCGTAATACACGAGATACGCGAAATGCAGATTGCAAACATGGGGCAGTATGCGCACGGCAACCAGCCCATACAGCACATGATTTACCTGTATAACTTTGGGGGGGCACCTTACAAAACACAATATTGGGTACGCGAAACAATGAACCGTATGTACAAAGCGATACCAAACGGCTACTGCGGCGATGAAGATAACGGCCAAACATCTGCCTGGTATGTTTTTTCGGCTATGGGCTTTTATCCGGTAACACCGGCTACAGATCAATATGTACTTGGTGCGCCGCTATTCAAAAAGACTACCATCACCTTAGATAATGGTAAAAAGGTTGTGATTTCGGCCGCGGCAAACAGCGATCAAAATCGCTATGTGCAAACTCTGCAAATGAATGGTAAGCCTTATTCTAAAAACTGGATCAGCCATAAAGGCCTTCAGGCAGGTGCGGTATTAAACTTTAATATGACTGATAAGCCAAATAAAGCACGCGGAACTAACCCACAAGATTTTCCGTACTCTTTATCAACAGATAAGTAGCGTTAATTAACTAGTGGTTGAAGCTTTTAGGGCTAAATTTCATGCATTATTAATTAGAGATATTATCTACAAGCCCCATTATTTAATTTTTTTAAATAAGTA
Source organism: Mucilaginibacter pallidiroseus (assembly GCF_007846085.1). Taxonomy (GTDB): domain Bacteria; phylum Bacteroidota; class Bacteroidia; order Sphingobacteriales; family Sphingobacteriaceae; genus Mucilaginibacter; species Mucilaginibacter pallidiroseus. The sequence continues at coordinate 84,712 of NZ_VOEJ01000003.1, read as the reverse complement.
AGATTTGTAGATATCTGCATCAAATAGTGGTTAGTGATTTAGTGCTTATTGCATACATGATCACATAAGGTATTGTTAGATAGGGTTAATTACAATGTTCGATTCCTTATGGGCTACTAAAACGCCGGTTTCTTAGAGATCGGCGTTTTTTTGTCTATGATGATTTTAAGCGACATCAACTTAGCTGGATGACATTGAATGCGTCACTCACCAACGCTATCCATCAATTGGAAAATCAATGGTTAAGAAAAAGCTGCCAATTGTGATAGCTAATTTAGCTTTGGTATTATCGTCTTTAGCGGTGTTAATTTGAGCCTTAAGATCATTAAGCGAGTTTTTAAGATCGATCTGGCAAAACCCTTGATAACTGCAAAATACCATCAGGGAGATGATGAAGATTTGGCAAGGCCGCACGCGTGATAGTTTAAGCGTCATCTTTCCTTTGATAGCTATTTAGGTTTGATGGTGGAGAATATAAACCTTACGTGCCCAAATATGAGTCCACTAGATATGGATTTGATTATAAGTAAATTATACACACTGGCTAGCTGTATAGCCAACGACATATCGCCGATTTACGAATGAGGCGAAGGCTCATAGGTACTTCGTATATGTTAAAGAACAGGTTAAGTGAATCGATTTAAAAGTGTGTTAATTTCAACTATCATTAAATAACGGAATATCGTGAGCTGTCATATCCTGATTATGGGTTAAGTTGTTGAATACCAGTGTTGCTGTATGTTGGCTTCCAATTTGGAATCTGAAGAGTAAAACTTCACGATTATGGAAGCGACTCGAAATTTTGATCCGGACAATTTTCTTATTGTCGATGCCCGCACATTTGAACAACTAAAAGTTGGCGAAATATTCAGGGCACCTAGCCGTACCCTTACTGATGCTCACGCAGCTGCATTCCAAACAGTATCTTGCGATAATCATCCGGTGCACTATGATGATGTATGGGCAAAAAAACATGGGCATAAGGCACCTGTAGTGCATGGTTTACAAGTGTTGGCATTTACAGCACCGGGAGCAACCATGTTTCCGCATGTTATTGGCGAGGTGTTTATTGCGTTTACAGAGCTTACATGTCAGTTTTTAAAGGAAGTGAACTCTGGAGATACCTTGTACCCGGCGCTCGAAATTATCTCACTAACGCCACAAGGGGCAACAGGTGTAGTAGAAACGGCTGCAACGGTTCATAATCAGCGCGGTGAATTAGTGTTGTCGGGCACACACAAATACCTATTAAAAACTACTTCTAAATCATAAATAATATGGTCAACTTAAATAATAAACCAGTTTTTGTACTCGTACATGGCGCTTGGGCCACCCCGTTTGCATATGCAACAGTAAGCCAAAATTTAAAAGCACAAGGCTTTGAGGTTATAATTCCATTGCTGCCAGGGCACGGAGATGATAATACCGACCCTAAAGATTTACACATGCAATCTTATGTAACACATATTGTTGAAGGCATTAAACAAATCAATCAAAAAGTTATACTTGTTGGTCATAGCATGGCCGGGATCATCGTGTCTGGTGTTGCCGAAGCCATACCCAACTTAGTTGAAAAGTTGATTTACATTGCCGCATACGTTCCTAAAAGCGGCCAGTCAGCATACGCGCTATCTTTACAAGACACGCAATCCTTGCTGGGTGCTTCCTTAATTGTATCTCCAGACCAATCTACTTTTGATATCGTAAGAGAAAACATAACCAACATATTTTGCCAGGATGCGGGCGAAAAGGTTCAGGAGGAAATCTTGGAGCATTACAAGCCGGAGCCTGCAGCGCCGTTTAGTGACGAGGTCTTGTTAACCGACAAAAACTTTGGCAGTATTAAGAAGTTTTATGTTGAAACGTTGAATGATAACGGCATTGGCAATTTACTGCAGAAACAAATGGTAAGTGATGCTGGCATCCAGGACGTTTACACCCTGGAAACCGGGCATTTTCCGATGTTGACACAACCTGACAAGCTAAGCACTATATTAGAAGAAATTGCTGTACTATAAGTCTTTAGGAAAGGTAGTCTGTGGCAAATCCGCGGGCTACCTTTTAAGTGTTAATTTGAAGGGGAAGAAGCCAATTAAAGAGGCCAAACACTGATGCATCACATATAATTTAACTCTGCCGTTTTCGGGACCCTTTTAAAGTCAATTGATATCACTGTCCCATTATCAGAATAAATATTAAAGCTTCCCGATATTTGCTCTACCAAGCCCCGCATCATAGTTATGCCGAGCGACGTGCAAGTTTCGGGGTCGAATGAAGCTGGCAAACCAATGCCATTATCTTTGATAATCAGGTTGTAGTCTTCTGTAGACTTAAAGCTGAGCGATATTAAAATGAGCGGATTTTTGACCCCTTCAAATGCATACTTAATGCAGTTTGTTATTGCTTCGTTAAGTATCAAGCCTATAGGTACCGATTCAGCACTATCTAAATACACATCTGTTATATCTACTTCAAAGTTAATTTTAGATTCGAACGATTCGTAGATGCTTTTGATAAGTTCGTGCACATAAACCTTGAAATTAACTTTAGCTAAATCATTTGATTGATAAAGCTTTTGATGCACAATTGAAATAGCCTGCATCCTGTTTTGGCTGTCCCTGATAGCGTTGTAGGCTTCGGTATTTTTTAGATATGCGGTTTGGGTGTTAAGCAAACTGGTAACTATTTGTAAGTTGTTTTTTACACGGTGATGAACTTCTTTTATTAGCCATTCTTTTTCCCGTAAAAGCTGATTAAGCTGTTTATTTTGATCATTTATCTCGTCACGCTGGTGTTTAAGCAAATAATTGTTGCGTTGCTTGGCCACATATAAATAAAACATTAAACCAAGTATAAGTATACAAGCAACCAATACTGTCAAATACAACTTTTTTTGGAGCGTACTTTTGGTCAATTCAGATTTTTGTACTGTATTACGGTTGCGTAAAACAAGATTTTCATGATCTTTTTGGGCGGTCTTGAATTGAATTTGTAGTTCTTCAGTTTGCTTTAACCGGGTATGGTTAAGAATTGAATCCCTTATAGCCTTCGCCTTCTCAAAATGCTTAATGGCGGTAACATAATTGCCCGCAGCAGAGTCAATTTTAAATTGTTGCTCTTGAATAGTTGCCTGGTTAGCCTTGTCTATCATGGCTTGTGGGGCGCGTAACAGCATGGCTACAAATGGTCGGGCGTTTTCATACTGGCCCAAATGAGTGTATGAGGCTGCCATTCCCTGAGTTAGGATAATGTAGGGGCTGCTATTTACAGTGGCAAGTTTTATAATCTCAGTTGCGTAGGCAAAGTTCTTTTTGGCCTCTGCCGGTTTGTTAAGGGCCGTATAACATTCAGCCTTTATCAAAGCGACTGCGAAGGACTGATCAGGAGCTATGGTAGGATGTTTTTTTATTAATTGCTTTAAACGCACAAGAACACCGCTGGCTTTTAGCGGTGTAATGTTTTCACGTTCAACTTTAAAGTATACACCGTAAGGGTAATACGTATCAGGTTCAAATGATTTTAAACATTTTTTAGCCCAAAACAAACTTTCATCCCTTTGCCCTAAATACTCACAAAGCCTTGCCAGGCGATATTCAAAAAAACTAAGTCCGAGCTCGGTTCCGGTTTTCTCTGCATAGTGCACAGCCCGTAAACCGTAGCGCATAGCTGCTTCATATTCTCCTTTTTTTGAAAGCGTCGAGATCAATAAATCATAAGTAAATTGCAAATTTTTGTAATCGATTTCCTTATAAATTTGTAACACGTCTTGCAGCCTTTTTTCGGCTAGCTCCAGTTCTCCTTTTTGAAGATTGACATCTGCAAGTTCTTTCAATGAAAAGGCGTAAAAGGCTTTATCGCCGGCCTTAAGTGCTGCAGCTTTGCTTTCTTCAAAATACCTTATCTTCAAATCCGCATTGTCTGCGTAATAGGCGCGATTGATCCATGCATGAGCCGCTAACAAGCCTTTGCGATACTTGTTGCATGTAGCTAAAATGCTGTTAAAGTAATTTTCGCAGCTATCGGCTGCCGTACCATTTTCCTTTAACAACTTGTACCGTTCAATCATTGATGAAATTAGCAGCGAGGGGTTTTTTGCCGTTTGGGCATAGGACTGCGCCATATCAAAATAGCGCTTTGCCATGCTCATATCCTGCTTGTCAGATCCATCTTTAACCAGGTAATATCTGCCAAGTAGCAAGCCAAGCCTGGCCTTCAGTTTTACGTTGGCATTATTAAAATATTTCTCGGCGCTTGCAGGCATTTTTCTGGCAATCCATATCCGTGCATTCAGTAATTTGGCGTCATCTATTTGCTGTGCATTAGTAACTTGTTTCATTAACATTTCGGCCTGTTTGCAATATATCACAGCCGAGTCTAATGCCACCGGGTAACCCTTGTTATACAAATAAAAATTGCTGATAGTTAATGCATAGCCCGCTTTCATCTTCGCATCAGACGCCTGAGCGTAGTTTTTCAACAAATCAGGCAATGCATGTTTAAGATCAACCTGCGCATTTGATTCGGCAGCGAAAAATAGGATAGTACACAGAAATGCAATTGTTCTCGAAATTTGATTCATCTGCAATTGTATTTTTTCATCTTAGGCAAAGTTGATAAATGATTTAACAGGCGCTACAAGTTTTAAGCTATCTTAATTAATTTGCTGGTGTGGCATATCGCTATAAACAGATGATTGAAATGTAATCACACTATCTTATTATGCAAGTCAGTTCGTATTTATATCTAAAATACAAAAAATGGAAGTTTACTGATTAAGTATATTAAGTAGGTTATGTATCCTTGATTTGTAAACTTAAAAGCCGATATTAATGGATTTCCTGTGTAGCGCTTATTATGCTTGGTAAATTTACAAAGGCTATTTTCATGCACAAGGTAAATTGACGATATAGCGCTGATTTTAAACCGGGTTAAAATCGCAATAGTCTGAACAATAATAATTTATGTATTGGCATGTTAATCGTAATTAACCATCAAAATTGTATTAATAAACACAAAAACTAAAGTCATGAAAATTACAACTAAAGACGGTACAGAGATTTACTACAAAGATTGGGGCAAAGGACAGCCAATTTTCTTTCATCACGGGTGGCCATTATCAAGCGACGACTGGGACGCTCAAATGATGTTTTTTGTGCAGCACGGTTACCGCGTTATTGCACATGATCGCCGTGGGCATGGTAGGTCTACTCAAACATCCGAGGGGCACAATATGGAAACCTATGTAAACGATGTAAAGGAATTGGTAGATGCGCTTGATTTAAAAGATGCAATTCACGTTGGTCACTCAACCGGTGGCGGCGAGGTTATTAAGTACGTGGCAAAATATGGTAAAGGAATTGTTCCTAAAGCTGTACTCATCAGCGCGGTGACACCTTTGATGGTTAAAACAGAAAGCAATCCTGATGGCGTACCAATGTCTGTATTTGATGAGATTCGTCAGGGTACTGCCTTTAACAGGCCGCAGTACTTTCAGGACTTTACAATTCCTTTTTATGGCTACAACCGCGAAGGAGCTAAGATATCTCAGGGCATTCGTGACAACTGGTGGCGCCAGGGCATGATGGGTAGCGTATTAGCGCATACTAATGGCATTGCTGCATTTTCTGAAACTGATTTTACCGAAGACCTTAAAGCCGTTGATATACCGGTGCTTGTATTGCACGGTGAGGACGACCAGATTGTACCGTTTGAAATATCTGCCGTGAAAGCCGTAAAGCTTTTAAAGAATGGTAAACTTATTTCATATCCAGGTTTTCCGCACGGAATGCCAACAACAGAAGCTGCCAGAATCAGTGCCGATATATTGGCCTTTATACAGGGTTAATTTTATATATCTCAAGAAAGCCGCTAACGTGTATCACTAGATATGCTTGAGCGGCTTTTGCCGTTAACATACTTTATAAATACGTAGCCTTAGTCAATTTTAAAAACTAATGGCTTATAATGTTTTTTAGCGCACAAGCCCTCACACAAGAGATATCGCTGACTCCCGGAATTTTAAAAATTGGTTAGTTGAAGGTACAGTTTTATAGAAGCACGTACTTGATGTGTAGCACGGTCTTAAGACCTATGTAAGCGGCAATAATGTTTGAGGTGAAACAATTTGTTACATGCTAATATATGTATCAGACACTTTCAGGAACAGGAGCTTCTTAAACGAATAAGCTAACGCTAAAGTGTCGCTTATCTGTGAGCTAACTATGCTTGTTGGAAGATATGGGTAGTGAGAAGCAGAAGCATGACCCCTTGCCCAGTATGCTACTTACCCAAACGCGACCACCATGGCCGGCAATAATTTCTTTAACCAGGTACAGGCCCAAACCATAGCCTTTTGCTTTAGCGCCGGGAATACGGTAATACCTTTCAAACACCTTTAACTGGTGCTCCTGGCTAATCCCGGTTCCCTTGTCTTCAACAGAAACGCAGATTTCATTATTGATCTTAACAGCATTTATTTTTATTGGCGTATTATCTGCAGAGTACTTTATAGCATTGGTGATATAATTTGTTAATACCTGAATTATTTTAGGTCTGTCTGCCCTTAAACTTAACCACGATCCAATCTTCACAATAAAATTTCTGTCAGGGTGCCTTAATTTTAAATTAGTAATCGCATCATTTACAGCCCCGGCCAGGTCAAAAGTAGTGTAGGTTAAATTGAGGTTTGATGGATTCTCTACGGAGTTTTCAAGGAGGTCATCCATTAACGTCGACATTGTAGACACCTGCTCGTCTGCCTTATTTAAAAAGAGCTCGGCATCCCTAACACTTTTGGCTGATGCGATCTGTGATGCACGCTGTAGGTACAGCCTTATTACACTAAGCGGTCCTTTTAACTCATGGCTTAATAAAGCCATTCTATCGTTATTCCATATTTCCCTGCTCTTTTCATCAGTTATCTCCATAAGTGTACCCATATAACTGCGGTTAGTGTATGTACCTCGTCCGGTTAATTTAAACCATCTGCCGGGGCCGCCCGTAGCATTCCGGGTCATGAACTGAACTGAGAATTCACTCTCCTTCAGGCAAGCCTTTCTTATTTCTGAAGTTAACCGCGACCGGGAAGCAGGGCAAAGAAGTCTAAATAGTTCTGTAAAAGAGAAGCGGTTTTTATTAGCAAGCCCTAATAAATTTTTAAACGTTGGGCATACGTTGAAGCTCATGGTAGCTTGGTCAAACACCCAGCAGGCAATTCCGGAGCTGGATAAAAGTGATGTAAGGGAAAGCTGATCTATGCAGTTGTAAAAATGTCTGTCTTGATTTAGCTGAGTATTACTAAATTTTTCCTGTGATCTGGTGGGTAGCATAGTGATAAATTATTAGTGGTTTACTTCTATTTATGCTAATCACATGCCTATATTTAAATGGTTGATAATCAATAAATTATTTCGAATTTAAGATTTCGACTTAATTTTATTTCGTTATTTTACGAAAGGGTGTACCTGTATTAAAAAAGGCCCTTTCGGGCCTTTCATTACACTACTTTACAAATTCATGCCTGATGCCAAGTTTCTTAATTTTTGAGTTAAGGGTAGTGGATGGAATATTAAGCATTTCTGCGGCCCCGCCAGGGCCAAATACCTTACCGTTGCACATCTTCAGCGTGTTTAAGATGTGTTCTCGTTCCATTTCTTCCAAAGTCATGACACGCGGAGTGCCGGGTGCTTGTGCAATGCCAATTTGTGCAGTGGTCGGAATTTCCACATATTCAACGATGTTTCCGGAGGTCATCAGCATACTGCGCTCAATCAGGTGTTCAAGTTCGCGAATATTACCTGGCCAGTCGTACTTTAATAGCTCATCCATAACCTTGTCGCTAATGGCGATGATATCCCTGCCAGATTTTTTTGCCAGCCTGTTAACAAAATAGTTGGCAAGCAACGGTATATCTTCTTTACGTTGCCTAAGCGGTGGTAGCTCTATAGGGAATACATTTAAACGGTAGTATAGATCGAGCCTGAAGCGGCCTTCTGCCACTTCTTTCTCCAGGTTGCGGTTGGTAGCAGCAATTATCCTGACATTTACTTTTTTGGTGAAGTTGCCACCAAGCCTTTCAATCTCACGCTCCTGCAGTACCCTTAATAATTTCACTTGTGCATCAAGCGGAAGCTCTCCAATTTCATCTAAAAAGATTGTACCGCCGTCAGCCTGCTCAAATTTACCTATCCGTTTATCAGTAGCGCCCGTAAAAGCACCTCTTTCATGGCCAAACAGCTCAGACTCTATCAGGTTAATTGGCAGCGCAGCGCAGTTAACGGTAATAAGGTGCTTGCTTTTTCTTGGAGATAATTTATGGATAGTTTGCGCAATGCGTTCTTTACCTGTGCCGCTTTCGCCCATTATAAGCACCGAAGTGTCATCGGGCGCCACAATGGAAATTTTTTCGAATACATTTTTTAGTAATTGGCTTTCACCTATAATACCATTGAAACTTTCGGTCGGTACCGTTAGGCGTTGTGTGGTGGGCCCTGATCGATAAATTGCCTCCGTTTTAGGCGGGGCATCTTTAAACAGTAATATGTTTTGTATTGTGCTTTTTAAAACTTCGTTATTGCGCTGCAAAATGTCCATTTGCAGTTGGTTGTAGGCCTCAGCCTCTGCATTAAAAAAGGTAAAACGGTAGGTATCGCTGTTGTCAGCAGCAACCTCAATGCTCAAACATGATTGGTATTGATAATGATCACTTAAGGCTTTAATCCAAAGATTATCCATTTTGAGCCCCCTAAATTCAAAATTGGTATAAAATTGATTTCGGCCTTCGGTTATGGGAACGCGCCATGAAGTGTACTGCCGCTGACTTACCCCTACCTGTTCAAGCATATCCTGAAAACTGAACTTTTGAAAAATGTTGAGCGAGTTTTTAATTAAAAAAACCTGATCGTTTTCTGCACCTGCAGCAATTTTGGTGATGTTTAGGCAAGAGAAGGGTACAACATTAAGTAAACTTGTAGCTACTTGCTTAAGCCGTTCATCCTTACCATCAGCTTTAGAAACAATTTGTGCTATTTGCTCGGCCAAAGTGAGTGTCTTTGGCGTATTCAGCTTTTTGGCTTGTTCATGCCGGTACAAAGCAATATCAAGCATAACCAAAAGATCCTTTTCTCTGAAAGGCTTTACCAGAAAGCCATATGGTTGCGTTGATTTGGCAGCCTCAAGAATAGCCTGGTTGGTATTTGCCGATATGTATATAAATGGTAAGCCCATCTCGGTCAACGATTCCGCAAGATCTATCCCTGTTTTTGAGCCTTGTAAGAATATGTCCAGCAGAACCCAATCAGGTTTTTTTGTTTTTATAAGATCGAGGGCCTTTGCTACCGAAGGTGCTATGCCGCAAATATCGTAACCTGCTTTTTGAAGCATAATCCTTAGATCGTTTGCAACGATGAACTCATCTTCAACGATTAAAATTTTTTCTCTCATATTACTTGTCATCTCCTGTTTGTGGTACAGGAAATCTATTTCTCTAAATTATTAAATTTCATGGCCTCGAACACAATGCAAACTTTAACACCGGTATCGTTTTTTAATGTGAATTCGCCATCAAGTTGTTCAGTAAGGCCTCTCATTAAACTCATCCCAAGCGACTCTAAATTGTCGGCATTAAAATCCGGGGGTAAACCAATCCCGTCGTCAGCAATGCATAACAAATGTTTTTCATCACTAATTTGCTTCAGGCAAATATCTATCTGGCCCGTAAGCCTGTTTACGAAAGCGTATTTTATGGCATTGCTTATCGCTTCATTTAAAATCAATCCCAACGGAACGGCCTGCGATACGGCAAGCCTGATGGCGGCTATATCCATCTTTACAGCTATCCTCTTTTCCCTGCTAAAATTTTCGCTTAAATACTCAACCAGCTCTCGTATGTATACTGCCATATCGATAGTACCTAAGTCATTGGATTGATAAAGTTTTTGATGTATTAATGACATGGCCTGCATGCGATGCTGACTATTTTTAATTGCCTCAAGCGCGTCCTCATTTTCCAGATAGGCTGACTGCGTATTAAGTAAGCTAATCACTATTTGCAGGTTGTTTTTTACCCGGTGATGAATTTCTTTTAAAAGCCATTCCTTTTCGTCAACCAGTTTAAGCAGGGTGCTGTTTTGCCGGTTTATTTCAATTTGTTGCAGCGTTAATAGCTTATTGCTTTTATTTTTAACATTGTAACGGCTATATATCAATCCCGATAAGGCCATTAATAGCACAAGGCCGCCCAACACAGCATTACGTACGTTCATTTCATTGTCTATTCTGTTTTGCTGCAATTGCGCTTTTTGTTTTAGCACTAGTATGTCACGGTTTTTGTTATCAATATCAAACTGATACTGCAAACCCATTATCTGTTTTTTATTATCAATGTTTTTTAAGGAGTCGCTGGCCGCCTTATAAAGTTGATAGTGTGATAGTGCGTTTGCATAGCTGCCGTTTGCCGAGTCGATTTTAGACCACATCAACTCATTGGTGGCAATGGTTGTAAGGTTATTTCTTGCCCTGGCCATGCTGTCATTGGCTACCAAATATTTGTAAGCCTTTTTAAACTGACCTGTTTTGTAATAAAACTTAATGATGGGTTGATTAACAAATGGGGCATAGCCAAATTCTTTCCCAAATTCAGGGAAATAATAAATGAGAGAATCAACATACCGGCGCGACTCGGTCATGTGATTTAAGTCCATATGTATGGTAGCAAATAAGGATAGTGCGGTGATGCGCCAGCGTGTATTATTGCCCGGTGGGTAATGGCTAACAATGCTTTGCAGATAATTTAGTGATTGTTTGGTCTTGTGCATACTCATCAGCAAGATAATCTGGTTAAAACGTATCTGCTGTATAGCCTCCTTGTCTTTATAAAGTAAAGCTACATTGAGTGCTTTTTGATAGTAATTAAAAGCCTCATTGTACTTTTTAAGGCCGTTGTAAGTTATTGCTACACGATTGTAAATGGTGCATAGTTGCATGCTGGTGTCACTACGGGCTTCTGCAGTGCTTACTGCCAATAACCCATATTTTAGCGCTTGCACATCATTGCCCAACCGTGCGTTAAGGTAACCCAAAAGGTCATAAACTCCCTGTAAATCTTTATACCCAACCGATTTAAATAACGATAACGACTGCTCAACTAAAATAAGCGCCTTAGCATTGTTAGCCTGTAAATGATAATAATCTCCAAGCATTTTAAGGGCTTTGGCCTGATCTAAAACATGCCCTGTGAGGTGATAAAGCGGAATTGCCTTTTCTGTGTAAGATATTCTTACTGCAAGATCATCATTTTCGCTACTGTAAAAGTCTGCTAATGACATGTAAGCATCAGCCAGGAGCTTTGGGAGCTGTGCTTTTGTAGCGTAATTGCGTACAGCATTTGCAGTTACAAAGGCTGCGTCTTTATTTCCGGCCTCGCGCAATACCTTACTTTGTAGCAGCATGCTTTGCCCTTTGCCCTGCTTGTAGTTAATAGAAATACTTGCAGTATTGGCACGTTGGGCATAATGTAATGCGCTATCCAAGTCTTTTTTAGCTTCGCCCGGCCTGTTTAGGTAATAATTACCTAACCTTATCAAAGTATCTATATTAGTTTTTGTATAAAAAATGGTACGCCCATTTTTTGATAACGGTGATTGTATCTCTAGTTTTTGTGCGCTGGCGCACTTAAGTATCAAAGCGGCTGCAATTAGTAGAGTATATTTTAACAGCCATTTCATATATCAGCCCTTATCTTATTCTGGATTTTAAATCGTTCATAAAAGCCAAACAATATACCAGCAGCCAACATGCTGTTTTATAGCTGATTAATTAATAAGATTGGTTTTAAAATTTACGGTATTTCGCCAATTGACTAGCTTGCGAACTATAAGATAAACCAACAAGGGTGTCAATTCCCTTGTTGGTTTATATATTTACAACTTGCTGTTTCTGCCTGTTGAAAGATGGCAGATGACGAGGCCTGCGCCGGGTAAAATAAGCACACTAAGGCCAAATAATTTTGACATGAGGGCGCCAGCTACACAACCAATAAGGAAGCCACCGATAATCACAAGCTGTTTTTTAAGGCTTGCAACTGATGCTAAGTCGCTAAAGAATGAGGTTATGGCTTTTCCCAGATCGAGCGAAGCCTGCGTTACATTTCCTGTCATCATGGTTGTTGGCCCAAACGTTTCTTTAGCATATAATTTGCCAAACGCATTTTGCAGGCCCATGCCAGCTACAACCATCATCACTACCAAATAAGTTTCCCATACTAAGCCCGGCGTTCTGATAAATACAGCAGATAATAAACCGGCGGTAAATAAGGTTAAACCTTCTATTAGCAGCAGTTTGTAGGGGTCAACGGCTTTGGCGGCGATCTTTCCGCCAATCATCACGGAAATGATGAATACCGGAAAGGTAAGCAGCTTTACCCAGGCCAGCGTTTCGGAACCTTTAATCAGCTGGTAAGCAAATACAATAAAATTCCCTGTAACATGGGCCGAAAATATTGAATCTGCAGACACGAAAGTTACTGTATCGCAGTAACCTGCTACCAAGGCCAAAATGAGTGTAACCAGCCACGTGCTTTTTTGATCTTTCATATTTATTTTAAATGAGAGCGAAGCATCCACGCCATTTTTTCGTGGGTTTCCATAAGCCCGGTAATGTAATCGCTTGTACCCAGGTCTTTAAAATTGTTAGCAAAAACGTTAATGTTTTCTCTTAAACCAATGATGATACTTTCATGATCTACAAGTAGTTCTTTAATGAAGCCGGTTGCGTCGTTCTTGCTGTGCAGCACCTCAGACAGTTGTGTGAGTTCTGAAAAAAGTTTTAAAGTTGCCGGCGCGTAATGTCCTAACGACCTGATGCGTTCCGCAACGCCGTCCATAATTTCGTCGAGCTGCTGATACTGGCGTTCAAAAAACAAATGTTTAGCATGAAAATCTGGCCCTTCTACGTTCCAATGTGCGTTTCTGGTTTTGGTGTAAAGCACAAATTCATCAGCTAATATTTTGTTAAGGGCATGTGCAACGTTACTTAAGTTGGTTGATGATAATCCGATGTTTGGTTCCATTTTATTTTAATTTAAGGTGATTGTATAAAATTTGATCGATAGAATAGCTGCCGGGCCCAATTACTAATAATAGTAAAAAGCAGATGGTGTATATGTAGGGTACATCACGAACCTCTAATGAATCGTGCCTGTGTACTACAAAGTAGCCTACTGCGGTAACGCCTATTGTGGGTAATACTGCCAACCTTGTTAATGCACCCAGCACAATAAGTAGCGGAACTACCGTGTCTGATAGTGTTGCTATTAGGTTGTTAATTGGCGCAGGTAAGCCCAATGGGTTTGGCACAACCTCCGGCTTGCCATCGTTTCCTCTAAACTTCTTCATGCCATGAACCCGGAACAGCTCTAACGCGAGCAATATCCTGAAAACCAAAATGGCATAATTGGACGTTGTTGAGCATAAATCCGAGTAAAGCAAGTGTTTGAGTATTTCATTCATGGCGGTAAGAATTTAAAAAGCAAAGCATGAGCATCCTAATGTTCCCCAAAAAGCGGTGTAATCTGTTACCGGGATATCGCTTAGGCGCGCGGCATTATGATTGTGGCCATGTACAGTGCAACTGTCAATACATGCGTGCACAGCCGAAGCAATTTGTGCTTGCCTGATACCTTCGTCCGATCGTCTTTTTTCGGCAATTGCTTGCTTTGAATGTGCCTGTTCTAAATGGTTGCTGCCGGGAAAATAGCCGTTATAAACCGTTACTGGAGACCAATCCGGCAATACCGGTATAGGTGGCGGGTTAAATTCTTTAAAGTATCCTTTTGCATATACTATCTTTCCGTTCACGATGGTCATATCTGCTTCTATGCTTTTTATGTCTTCGTCGTTAACAGTAAAATAGTCTTGGTCGAGCACGGCAATGTCTGCAAGGTGGCCAACTTTAATGCTGCCTTTTTTATGCTGCTCATTAGAGAACCATGCGCTGCCGCGTGTGTAAAGCTCAAGTGCTGTTTCGCGGCTTAGGCGGGTGTCGTCATTGTAAATTGGCAAACCACCCACTGTTTTACCGCAGCTTAGCCAGTAAAGCGCCAGCCAGGGATTATAACTTGAAACCCTTGTAGCATCGGTACCCCCGCCAACCGGCACATCCATTGCGAGCATTTTCTTAACAGGGGGCGTATTTAATGCAGCAGTTTTGCCATACCGATCAACAAAATATTCTCCCTGGAAAGCCATTCTGTCTTGTATCGCTATGCCACCACCAAGGGATTTTACGCGTTCGATATTTTTTTCGTCGATGGTTTCAGCATGGTCAAATATCCATGGCAAACCATTAAACGGAATATCGCGGTCAACCTTCTCAAAAACATTAAGGAAGCGGGAGATGCTTTCGTTGTAAGTGGCATGCAATCTGAACGGCCACCGGTTTTCAACTAGTAAGCGTATCACATCTTCCAGTTCGGCTTCCATGTTTTCGGCCAGGTTGGGCCTTGGCTGCATAAAATCTTCAAAGTCTGCTGCCGAGAATACCAGCATTTCCCCAGCTCCATTGTGGCGGTACATATCATCTCCCTGGTATAACTTTACAGAATTTATCCAGCTTTGAAAGTCCTCTTTCTCATGTTTTGGATGCTGGGTGAAAAGATTATAAGCTATCCGCACTGTCAGCATCCCACTATCGTGAAGCTCCTTAATCACTTTGTAATCATCAGGATAGTTCTGAGAGCCGCCCCCTGCATCAATTACGCTTGTAATACCAAACCTATTCATTTCGCGCATGTAATGACGGGTGGAATTTAATTGATGTTCGTAAGATAGTTTAGGCCCTTTCGCTAAAGTTGAGTATAAGATAAGCGCGTTAGGGGTAGCTATAATCATACCCGTCGGCTCACCTTTACCATCTCGCTCGATAACACTTCTGGGCGGTGCGGGTGTGTCTTTTGTGTAGCCTACCGCTTTTAAAGCCGCGCGGTTAAGTAAGGCTCTGTCATAAAGGTGTAGTATAAATACAGGCGTATCTGGCGCTGCCGCATTAATTTCATTTAAGGTTGGCATGCGGCGTTCCGTAAATTGAAACTCCGACCATCCGCCTACCACTCTTACCCATTGCGGAGAGGGAGTACGGTCAACCTGTTCCCTAAGCATGCGCATTGCATCTGCAAGTGATGGCACCCCATCCCAGCGTAGTTCAAGGTTGTAATTAAGGCCTCCTCTTATTAAGTGCGTGTGTGAGTCGTTGATGCCTGGTATAACCGTCTTTTTGCGTAAATTGATAGTTCTGGTGTCATCGTCCGCAAACTTTAGTACATCAGCGTCATCGCCAACGGCAATGATCTTCCCATCTAGTATAGCCACGGCTGTTGCCTTAGGCAATTCTTTATCAACGGTATGTATCTTACCATTGTACAAAACAAGATCTGCTTTATTCATGGCAATATTATTTTTGAGTTGACAGGTAGTTTTTGACGGCATCACCAGATGGTGTAAAAAATGCCGGGCCCGCTAATAAGGTGACTTGCTTAACAGTTGGCGCTTTTGCCATAGCTTTTGATTGCAAATACTTCTCGGTTTCATAAGCGTCAAGAGCGCCTTTTACAACGTTTACCGCAACTGTTCCGGTTGGCGAATCAATACCTGCATCTTTTAAATCGCTGGCATGTGAGTAACTGTTAACACCAAGGCGCAAAGCTTCTCTCATGCCTATTCTGCCTACTTCCGTCATCAAATCGGGGTTGAAGTTTTTGCGATCGCCAAGGCCGATAAGTAGTAGCTTTTTTGCAGGTATACTATTATCAGCAGGTGTAATTAAAAGGGTTTCAAACGCGTGGCCTGCAAATTTTCCGCTCTGTCTTAAATCGGTAATAAGGCCTTTCAATGCTTCATCTACGTGCACCATACCGTTTAAATTACGTGGTAAAGCGGGTGGCGAGTTAAAAATGTCACCTTCGGTATATTCAAACACACAAATTATTTGAAGAGGCGTAGCCTGTGCAGATGGGCTTTGAACCTTTGCGGCAATTGTTAATCCGCTTGCATTACCTAACACATTATAAGTATTTATAGGTGTGAGCTTTTCACTCGCGTTTTGGCTATATACATTTAACGATATGGTTATGATCGCTACAATGCTCAATAGCAGTTTTTTAATGTTTTTCATTGTCTTAAAATTTAAATGTAATTTGAGTATTAAAGAACCAGGAATTGGCTGTAGGGGTTACCACGTCTTTTATAAATGGGCCTGTTTTAAAATATTGCGCACCTGTACTGACTGAAAAAAACTTACTTAACTGATAATCTGCACTTGCCAGGTAAGTGGTGCCGATATATTTTTTCGCAGAGCCTGAGCCCGGCAGGTTGAAGTTTCCACTTGGCCGGTATAACCCATCATTAACAGAATACCGCCAGTTATAAACAACATCTGCCTGCAGCATGCACCCTTGAGCGATACTGATAGTTGCGTACGGGTGTAAATCAATAAGATTGACCGGCCCGATAAGGGGGTTGAAGCCAAAGTACCCACCGCGCGGGTATAGCGGGTTAAACGTTTGCAGCTTGCCATCGCCCTTTCGCATATCGCCGGATATGTAATCGTTACGAAGGTTGATGCTTGGTTTTCCCTTCATATCATTAAACACATATCCTACATCTATGGCTGCTGTCCACGCGTTAATTCTACTTGTGCCGAATGTGCCAAATTGGTACGCGCCCTCAAGATTATATATAAACCCGCCACCATATCTCCAGTAGCGGGTTGCTACGGTATGCCTTATTTCCTGGGCCTGGCCATCTTCAAACTCCTTATCAGCATTGGCAACCCCCAGGTAATAAAAGTCGAAATTGCCCCCTTTGGGTATAATGAGTGACGAATAGGCGCCCCATAAATTTGCTTTATAAGTAGATTTGTTATCAAATACTCCAGGGTATACATTGTCTGCCATCATTACAAAAGCGTCGAGTGTAAAATTTGGTGAACGATACATCGCCTTAGCTCCGGTGAAGTACAAGCGGGCATTTGTGCCTTCCCTTACTGATATTAGCCTGCCTGTGCCATAATTAAGCTCTTGTCGGCCAACACGTAACGATAACGACTGCTTATCACTATCGCATAGTTTGCCTTCAATAAAAAGGTTTTGTACATTCAGTTTGTCTTCGTCAACAGGGGCGGGCCCGTACTTGCTGCCGTTTTCAATCGCGCTATTTAGTTGCGCAAACACACGCAAACGTTTACCAATCTGCAAATTGCTATGTAACGAGTAGCGCTGTAAAAAGCTATAATTATAACCTTGATGTGCAATCCAGTTCTCGTCAAATTTACCGGCGTACTCGTATCGTAGTTCTCCCCCTAATGACAAATACACATTTCGGTCTTTCGTAAGCGCCAGGTATTTAACCTTATCATAAAGCTTTGCTGAAGTATCGTTTTTAAACGCACCGTAATCCTCATCAAACCGCATTAACTTGAACGATTGAGCCAGTACCGCAGTTGAACGAAAAGATATTACCAAAGCCAGCATGAGTAAAGCCTTTTTCACTAATGGGTGTTGATTATGCCGTATGATTTGATGTATAATGAAATAATTTAATGAGCAAGCATGCGATGGCTGTACTGTATGCCTAACCCGTATGCCCCGCCAAACCTTTTCATTAAATCTGTTACGGCCTTGTAGGTTTCCTGGCGGGCCCAATCGCGTTGTAGCTCCAGTAAATACTGTACCGAGGTTATTGGTTTTGCGCCAAATTGTATCATGCGTTGTACTGCGCGTTCATGAGCCTCTGCACTAACGTCCCCGCAAGCATCTGTAATTACATAAACGTCGTAACCTTCTGTGATGGCAGATAAAGCGGGGCCAACAATGCAAACTCCCGTCCACAGTCCGGCCAAAACAAGTTTCTTTTTGCCCTTGCCTGTGATGGCCTTGTACGCAGCTTCATCTTCCCATGTGTTCATTGATGTGCGGTCGATATAATTTGATGCCACTTGCGGGTAAAACTCTTCAACCTCAGGGAACACCGGCCCGCTGAAAGATTCTTCGGCAACGGTTGTAATTATCGTTTCCACGCCAAATATTTTTGACGCACCTGATATGATAGCAGTATTGGTACGCAACTCGCTTATGGATATACTTTTAGTTGCAAAAGCCATTTGGCTTTCATAATCAATAAGTACTAAAGTGTGATTTTGTGGTGTTAGTAAGTCTGGTGATGGTTTCATAAAATTTACTTTTAACCAGACTTTAACATTAAAGGTGCCAACGGAATAATGAATTGATAAACAATTGTTTATGTTGAAATATGAAGTTTTCAACTCATGATATTTCGTAAATTAACGATGCAGCCTTGTTTGTGGGCAAAGCTGATGCCCTCATAAATTTGCTGTATTTCGTTTACGTCAGAAAGTTATTTAAATTATAAATTACTGTAAGCTAGCTAGTTAAATACGAGGCATTTAAATTGGACTATGGTGGCAAAGTTCAAAGCCATGAAAATCATATTAAAATCAGTTAAAAAAGAGGACGGGGTTGTAAAAGGTTCACCTGTTAATTTTCTTCAAAACAATACCCTGCAGATTATCGCTTTCAGGGTTTATTTTTTTGCTTTTGAAGTATTGCGTATCATCTATAGATAGTGCCCTTGCTGCAAAAGAAAGTTAATTTGTAAATTTGTTTTATTAGGAAGTTAACTTTAGGAATTAAGTAATGACTGAAAAGCAGCCTTTTAAAACTATTGATGAAACCCTTTTAGATGATATTGTCGCGCTCAGCGACGGTGCCTACACGCTTAAAAATCGGTTAGCTACTACTGATTTTTTAAAGGCGATTTTTTCTAAGCTCCACCCGCTTTTTTCGATTGACTGCATTAACGTGGTGCTTTACGATCCCGAAATGAACCTTATCAAAGAGTCTTATTTATCAGAATACGACTTTGACGAAGGCCGGCCAAACTTTCAATTTATCGACGTACCAACGCCAATTACGTCTATACAAAAAATCATTGCACAATTTTCCTATCCTGTGCTTAAAACAATGGAAGAATGGAAGCTGGAAGCGAGAAACAACCATAATGTTGGGCGTACCGCTGATTACCATTATCATTGCTATTTGCCGCTCGAGGTTAACAACACGTTAATAGGGACAATTGGCCTCCATAATAAATCAAGACAGTTAGACACCGAGTGCTTGCGTTTTTTTAGCATAATAGCCGACCTTTTATTAGACGTTGTTTTGTTTAAAATAGAAGATGCCAGGCAGTTAAAAGATAAAATGCACGCTCAATCAGATGGGGATCCTGTAGAATTTAATAACCTTAAAAAGCAGATTGATGCAATTGAACAATCTTCAACCCTCGATTCTTTTTTTGCTCGTTGCGAAAGCGTGTTCCCGGTTGCATATCAAAGGCTAAAATTCCAGCTTGATAACATGGTGGTTCATAATAGTCATTCTGATGAAGAAGCACTACTATCAACCGACGAACGGTTTGCGGGAAATTACGAAGGAATTATTGGAGAATGCCCCGAAATGAAAAAGGTTTTTTCATTAATAGATAGAGTGGCTGCGTCAGAATCTACCGTGCTTATTCTTGGTGAAACCGGAACAGGGAAGGAGATGGTTGCAAAGGCAATACATAACTGCTCTGACCGTAGCGGAAAGCCTTTGGTTATGGTAAATTGTGCTGCTGTTCCGCCAAACCTGATAGAAAGCGAGTTGTTCGGACACGAGAGAGGAGCGTTTACCGGTGCGATGGATAAACGGATTGGTAAGTTTGAACTGGCCAACGGCGGTACACTTTTTCTTGACGAAATAGGAGAGCTGCAGTTAGAGTTGCAGGTAAAATTACTACGGGCGCTTCAGGAAAAAGAAATTGAAAGAGTAGGGGGCAAGGCAACCATTAAAACCGATGTCAGGATTATTTCTGCCACCAATCGGGATTTAGCTGAAGAGGTAAAAAAAGGCTTTTTCAGGCAAGATCTTTACTTCCGCCTCAATGTTTTCCCAATTCATCTCCCTGCGCTTAAGCAACGTACAGAGGATATACCGCTGCTTGCAGTACATTTTCTACACAAATATTCCCGAAAGGCAAAGAAAGACATTAAAGGATTTACCAATGGGGTTCTCAAACAGATGCGGAATTATGCATGGCCGGGTAATGTCAGGGAAATGGAGCACCTGATTGAGCGGCAAGTGCTATTGAACAAAGGTAAGGTTGTGAATGAAATTCCATTACCTACCCATGAAAAGACCCTGAACGACAAAAATGGGAAGCCTCAGAAAGTAAAAACCATCGATGAAAATGAGCGCGATCACATATTCGATGTTTTAACCTTATGCAAGGGAAAAATTTCCGGACCGTCAGGAGCAGCTAAACTGTTGGGTGTTCCTGCCACAACACTCAATTCAAAAATTAAAAGGCTTGGCTTAAACCGAAAGCATTTTTAACGTACTTGTAAGGATAGTAAATTGACGTTATATAGTTATAGATATTTATTAAAGGATTTGATATCTGATTAATTATCAATGAGTTAATGATGGGCATGTTTGTAGATTATTGTGTTCCAAATAATCAAAAACATGAAAGCAAATTTATCTATCAAAAGTATTGCCGCTGTAGCAGTGGCAATTTTATCAATTGTTTGTAATCCCTTTACAGGCAAGGCTCAAACATCCAAAATAAAAAATATTGTAATAGTACATGGCGCGTTTGCGGATGCGTCTGGTTGGGAGCCTGTTTATAAAATACTGGTAAAAGATGGTTACAATATTACGCTTGTGCAAAATCCAACAAGCTCGTTAGCCGATGATGTAACGGCAACCACTAACGCTTTAGAACGCCAAAAGGGCCCTGTTGTATTGGTAGGACATTCCTGGGGCGGTACGGTTATAACACAGGCCGGGTCTGCAGACAATGTAAAAAGCCTGGTGTATGTAGCTGCATTTATA
Organism: Mucilaginibacter pallidiroseus; assembly: GCF_007846085.1. GTDB lineage: Bacteria > Bacteroidota > Bacteroidia > Sphingobacteriales > Sphingobacteriaceae > Mucilaginibacter > Mucilaginibacter pallidiroseus. The sequence continues at coordinate 63,771 of NZ_VOEJ01000003.1, read as the reverse complement.
CCTGATGAAGGGGAATCGACGCTTGACCTTGTGCAAAGGGTTAAAGACCAGCCCAAAGGTATTTTACCTCCCGACGCAAAAGGTAACGTTTACTTAGCAAAAGAAACTTTCTGGGAGACGTTTGCCAAAGGCGAAACCAAAGAAAAAGCTGATTTTATGTATGATTCACAAATTCCACTAACTGTTAAAGCTTTTACTGACAAAGTAACTATCACTGCATGGAAAAATAAACCAGTTTACGCGATAAAACCATCAAATGATGAGGTAGTAAACATGGGCCTTGAAGATACAATGTTTGCACGCTCAAAAGCTAAAGTAACGCATATAACAGGTGGCCATACCTTGTACCTTACACAGCCTAAAGCGGTTGCAGCAGTTATTGAAGCCGCCGCTGAAGGTAAATAATTTAAGATATAAGTTACAAAAATGCCATCGTTAACAATTTAGGAATGTTAGTGATGGCATTTTTATGTATGTAATTTACCGATGATTATTGAATAAGCAGAAACAAAATTTGCCGCAGCAGGTTGCTCAATAATGAAAATACAAAAATGGCAAATAGGCCTTGCTGGTATAGGTGCCGCTGCCCTAATTGTTGGTCTGTCATCATGTGCTTCAATCCCGAAAGGGGCTAATGCGGTACAGCCTTTTTATAAAGAGCGCTACCTGGGTAAGTGGTACGAGATATGCCGGATGGATTTTAAATTCGAAAAGAATTTAAGCAATGTAACCGCTAATTATTCGCTTAAGCCCAATGGCGATATACGTGTTGACAATCGAGGTTATGATTACGTTAAAAAGGAGTGGAAACAAAGTGTTGGTAAAGCTAAGTTTGTTAAAGGCACCGATCTCGCACGTTTGAAAGTTTCATTCTTTGGGCCATTTTATGCTGGTTACAATGTAATTGCGATTGATAAGGACTATAAGTATGCTATGATTGCCGGAAACAATTTAAAATATCTATGGCTATTGTCGCGCGAAAAAACTATGCCACCGGCTGTAGTTACTGATTACTTAAAACAAGCCCAAAGCTTAGGGTACGACGTTAGCAAACTGGTATGGACAAAGCATGAACGCTAAAATCAGTACCATTAATTTTTAGTGTAACAAGCGTAGATAGCCGAAAGCCAAGGTTTTTGTGCCTATAGGAAGTAACTTGCCTGGCTTAATTTAAGAAGATGTATTTGCCCGCGCATAATAATTAACAATAAGCTAACGCGCATACAAAGGTAAAGTAACACCAAAGGCAAATCTTTGCGACACATGGAAAACCTGGTTGCAATTAAAGAAGGTTGTTTAACAACCTTTAAAATGGTGTACTTTCAATACCATGCAAAACTGTATGCCTACCTGGTAAGCAAGTCATCATCATCATACATTGCCGAGGAAGTTGTGCAGCTTACCTTCATAAAACTATGGAACAGCAGGCTTAATATTTCCGAACAATTTCCAATTGACGTACAGTTATTCAGAATAGCACGAACCATATTGATAGATGAGTTGCGTAAAGATGCGGTGCGGAATAATTACATCAACCAGCTCGAGCAAACTATCACTGCTGATAATAGTGACCGGATTGCCGACCGCGATACATTAACCCAGGTAAATAAGGCAATTGAGCTTTTGCCGCCTATGCGCAAAATGGTTTTTAAGCTTAGCCGCTTTAACCATCTTACCAATGCAGAGATTGCAGAAATGCTATCCCTTTCTTCAAAAACTGTGGAAAATCATATCAGCCTTGCCATAAAACAATTGCGCAAATCGGCTATAGCGACAGTTTCTTTTCTTTCCTTGTTAGATGCTATGTTAAATAATTATTAAGCATTGGGGGCTGCTTAACAGTTAGCCGTATTGTAGGTATATGCAGCCTACAGCTCAACTTATTGCAAAGTTTTTTAATCGCCAGTGCACCAGCGAAGAGGCTGAACAGGTTTACCAGTTTTTTAAAGAAAACCCGGACGAGCTGGAGCGGTACTTAGCTGACGACGATTGGAAAAACTTTGCAAAGTACAGCCAGCCGCTTGAAGAGCGTACCGACCGTATGTTGGGCAACATCCTAAAGCAGGTAGATGATACACCGCTTGTAAGGGTCATCAAGTTGCGTAACAGGGTACTTATGGGTGCAGCTGCGATTTTTTGCCTGGCTGTTGGCTTTCTGTTACTTTTTGATGCCAAAACTCCCGTGGGCAATGTGCATCAACAGGTAGCCATCAACAAAACTGTTGATTCTGCCGATTGGAAAACTATAACAAACACTTCATCAGCGCAAAAGAACATCAAGCTGGATGATGGCTCAACGGTGGTGCTTTCGGCCAAAGCCAGTATCAAATACCAGCTACCTTTTAAACGGCCTTTAAGAAATATGTACTTAAAAGGGAAAGCAAAATTTTTTGTAGCTAAAGATAAAGCACGCCCATTTACCGTTTATGGCGGCCCATTAGCAACTACCGCCCTGGGTACTGTTTTTACCGTAACGGCATGGCCTGGTACAAAGGTTTTTAAAGTACGCCTGCTTAGCGGTAAGGTTAAGGTTTGGCAGCATGCCAGCTCGCACCCCACCAATATTTTGCTGCTGCCAGGTAAGGAACTTGTTTTCGACGAAGAAAAGCTGATGGCAAGGGTATCAAACTTTGCCGTATCTACCCTGGCTATGGTAAAAGGCACTACTACCGTAAACGGCGATGATGTAAAGTTTTCAAACCAACAGTTACCGGCCGTGATGCAAAAATTGCAGGAAGTGTACGGCGTGCATATACAGGCCAAAGCCAATCTCAAGAAATACTATTTCACCGGCGAGTTTAATACCCGTCATGATTCTATAGGCAATGTGCTTGGCACCATCATGTCATTAAACAATCTTAAATACACCCTAACAGATAGTACCTACACTATCACCAAACCCTAAAAGTCAGTAAAAAAACAAAACCCACACTATGCTTAAAATTTACAAAAATCATTTCATGAGGTGCTTGCAGGTAGCAATAGCTATTTGTTGCATTATGCTGTCTGTAACGGCGGCGCATGCGCAAGGCACACCCTCGGCAACCGGTATTGTAAAAGATACTTTAGGTACGCCAATGGCCGGTGTAACTGTTAAAGCCCAAAATGCTGCAACAGGTAAGTCACTAAATACCATTACAGATGTAAACGGTGTATTTAACATGGCTAACCTGCAAACGGGCGGCACGTATAGCTTTACGTTTACCTATATTGGTTACATCACCAAAACGCTTACGGGTTACCAGGCATCGGCAGGTAATAAGATATCCTTGTCCGTTTCGCTATCGGAAAGTTCAACTTCACTTTCGCAGGTGGTAGTAACGGGTTATGGCACTACCCGCAAGGCCGATTTAACAGGTGCCGTATCATCCCTTAACCAGGAAGATTTTAACCGTGGTGTGGTAAGCACGCCGGCGCAATTGCTGCAGGGTAAAGTAGCCGGTTTAAACATTACGCGTAGCGGTAACCCTAATGATGTGGGTACTGTTATACTACGTGGCCCGTCAACTTTACGCAGCGGCGCGCAGGAACCGTTTTATGTTATTGACGGTGTGCCGGGCGCATCTATTGATCTTGTTGCACCAGATGATATCATGTCAATGGACGTGCTAAAAGATGCATCATCCACAGCTATTTACGGTTCAAGAGCAGCAAATGGTGTAATTATGATCACCACACGCAGGGCAAAGGCGGGCCAGTCAAGGCTAAGCTATAATGTTTACGGTGCTGCAGAAAAGGTATCAAACCAGATTGATGTATTAACCGGCGACCAGTTACGCGCCTACCTTGCCGAAAGTAACCGCAGCTTAAACCCTGCTGACGATAACGGTGCCAATACCAATTGGCAAAAGGAGTTACAGCAAACAGCCATATCGCAAAATCACAACCTTTCATTATCTGGTAATTCGGGCACCACTGCTTATAGCGCCAGCATGAACTATTTTAAGAACGAAGGTATCATCAAAACAACAGGCCTTGAGCGCATGGTGTTGCGCGCCAATGTAGACCAGAAATATTTTGAAGATAAGCTTCGCTTAAACGTATCGGCAGTAAACAGCATCACATCAAGCAGCAATATATCTGATTTGGTTTACCTGAACATGCTTACCTACCTGCCAACAGTAAGTGTTAAGCAGCCGGATGGAACCTATACCGAAAATTTTTCGCGCACACGTAACTACCTAAACCCGGTATCGTTGATTGACAACAACGCCATCGACAAAAAGGTAAAAACCTTTTTAGGTAACGCACTTGCCGAAGCCAAACTTTTACCGGGTTTAAAATACACCTTAAGCCTATCATACCAGGATGAGCAAACAAACAATAACACGTATTATAACAGGTTCTCGGGACTGGCGCAGGGTTACAATGGCTACGGTTTAAGAAACACTTTCGCCAACACCAAAAAGATCCTCGAAACCTTCTTTAACTATGATAAAACCTTTGGCAAGCACGATGTGAAATTACTTGCTGGTTACTCATGGCAGGAAGATCGTCTTAACGATGGTTTTAGTACATCAAACCGAAACTTTGTTACCGATGCTTTAACGTACAACAACCTTGGTTTGGGTAATGCACCTGCAGGTTCTGTAGTAGCTTACGACCAATTGCCACCTATATCAACCTTAAGGCTGATATCTTTTTACGGCAGGGCGCAATATCAGTTCAACCATAAATATCTTTTCCAGGCAACAGTTCGTCGTGATGGTTCATCGGCGTTTGGTTTAAATAACCAATGGGGTACTTTCCCTGCGGTGTCTGCCGGCTGGAACATCAGCGAGGAAGAATTTATGAAGGATGTAAATTTTGTGAACGATCTTAAGCTACGTGCCGGTTACGGTAGCTCCGGTAACAGCCAGGGCTTTAACGCCTTTACGCGTCTGTTGCTTTACCGCACATCAACCACATCTAAATTTTACTATAACGGTAATTACGTCAACTCTATTGGTCCTTACCAAAACGCTAATCCCGATTTGAAATGGGAGCGCACAAACGTTGCCAATATCGGCATCGATTTTACTTTGTTCCACAGCTTGCTTAGCGGTTCGGTAGATGTTTATGACAAAAAAACATCGGATTTGATTTACGATTATGGTGTATCAACCACGCAATACTTTGTTAATTCGCTTACCGCTAATGCCGGTAAGATACGCAACAAGGGTATCGAGGTTTTGCTTACAGCCAGGCCGTTAAGAGGTCAGTTTAAATGGACAACCACCTTAAACTTCTCTCACAATAAAAATACAGTTGAATCATTATCAAGCAGCTTATTCTCATTGCCTTACCAGTACACAGCTTACCTGGGCGGTAAAGGGCAATCGGCCAACTCATCACAAATTATTAAAGAAGGTTACCCTATCGGTACGTTCAATATCTGGCATTACGGCGGCAAAAATGCTGCGGGTGTAACACAAATTGTTAAAGCCGACGGCTCGTTAACCACCGCACCATCATCACAAGATTTTGTGATAGCCGGCAATGCCCAGCCAAAATTGCTTTACGGCTGGAACAATACCTTCACGTATAGAAATATCGATCTGAGCTTTTTTGTACGTGGTGTATATGGCAACAAAATATTGAATGCTACGCTTGCCAATTTAAACAGCCCGCAGGATGCCGTAAACGTAAACATACCAAGGTTTACGTTGGGCGAAGCAGCTACGGATAATAATGCCTACCTCCTGTCTGACCGTTACCTGGAAAGCGGCTCGTACCTGCGTTTAGATAATGCCACTTTGGGCTACACCATCCCGGTAAAAAACAAAGTGATTAACAGCTTAAGGATTTATGCAACCGGTAACAACCTTTTCATTATTACCAAATACCGCGGTGTGGACCCGGAGATGAACATGGGCGGCCTTACTCCCGGTATTGATAACAACAATTTTTACCCCAAAACACGCTCGTACCTACTTGGCCTGAGTGTTACCTTTTAACCTGTAATAAACCATGAAAAAAATATCAATAATAGCAGCAATCCTATCGGTAGCGGTAGTTGGCTGTACAAAACTTGGTGTAAATGTCGAGTCGGAGCTTACGCCCGATAATTTCCCTAACAACCCGGATAGTTACATTGCCGCAACCGGCCCCGTTTACACGCAGCTACGCTCTATTTACGCAGTTGATTACTGGCGCATGCAGGAGCTGTCGACAGATGAGGCCATCATCCCGGCGCGTGATGGTAATTATGACGATGGCGGTCAGTACCGCTTTCTGCACATGCACACTTGGGGGCCAGATCATCCCAACGTTAAATCAAACTGGGAGTGGGGTTTTGGTGGCATCAATACTTGTAACCGCTTAATAAGCCTTTTTGAGGCAAATGCAAGCAACGCAACGGCCAAAACCACCATTGCCGAAATGCGGGCCATGCGTGCCCTTTACTATTACTTCATGATGGATCTGTATGGCAATATCCCTATCATATCAAGTTTCCCGGTTGTTGGCCAGCCGGCCACCGCGCCAAGGGCCGAGGTTTTTGCTTTTATAGAGAAAGAGTTGAAAGAGGCTATTCCAAACCTAAGTGCGTCGGCAGGGCAAATTACTTACGGCCGCCCAACCAAATGGATGGCGTTTGCACTGTTGGAAAAACTTTATCTGAACGCGCAGTACTACACAGGTTCGGCTAAGTTTACCGAAACTGTTGCCATGGCAGATAGTGTGTTAACCAGGGCCCGCACCATTTACTCGTTAGACGCCGATTACATGACCTTGTTTGCACCCGAGAACGGCCCGCAAATAAAAGAAACCATATTTGCCGTACCTTATGATCCTAACGTGGCGGAGGGTAACCATTTTACCCGTTTTGGTTTACATACCGCGGTGCAAAATAAATATGCCATTCCGTTTCGTCCGAGTATAGCATTAAGTACCATAAAAGACTTTTATGCAAAATTTACGCTTACAAATGATGTGCGTAATACCCAATGGTTGGCAGGTAAACAGTTTGAAAACAACGGTTCTCCAATTATCATCAAGTCAACCAAAAAGGGTGTTGACGCATCATACACAGGAGCAGACGGTAGTGCAGCGGTTGATTATCAATTGGACTTTACGCCCGAAATGACACTGGTAAAACCAGCAACCATGGATGTGGGTAATGATGAGTTGGGCAAAGCAAAAGGCGTGCGTTCAATTAAATTTTACCCGGATAAAAACTCCAACCCAAGCACCCGTTACCAGGGTAATGATATGCCGGTATTAAGGCTTGCCGATGTTATGATGATGAAGGCCGAAGCTATTTTACGCGGTGCCGCACCAACCGCTGTTAATGGCGAACTGCAAACTGCCGATGTTTTGGTTAACAAGATACGCGCCCGCGCAAAAGCACCGCTTGTGTCAGGCGTAACGCTTGACCAATTACTTGATGAGCGTGGCCGTGAGTTTGCCTGGGAAGGCTGGAGACGTAACGACTTGATACGTTTTGGTAAGTTTGAAAGCGCATGGGGCTTTAAAACCAACGCCGAAACAAACAAGCGTATTTACCCGGTACCAACCAGCGAACGTGCTTTAAACCCAAGCCTGGTACAAAACCCCGGTTATTAATAAATTATTGAGTTATTTGCAATTGCCCGGCCGCAAGCCGGGCATTGCCTATTTTAGATGCTATGAAGATGAAGTACACCCTTTTGCTGCTGGCGCAGTTGTTTGTAATGTGCACATTTGCCCAAACCAAAGATTACCAGGCCGAATATATTAAAGGCTATCGAGGCGGGTTTATAAAAGACCAGGAGTCGATAGACGGCGCTTTGGAGTTTGCCGTAGTTGGTGATTTTGGCCGTGGCGGCGAGTATTTTCAAAAAGATATGGCTGCTACCCTTGCCAAGGCGGTAACAGGCATCAACGCATCGTTTATCGTATCCACAGGAGATAACATTTACCCCGACGGCGTGGCAAGCGTTCACGATCCGCTTTGGAACTTATCTTTCGAAAATGTGTTTTACCAGTACCCGCTGCACCGCCCCTGGTATGTGGTGTTGGGTAATCATGACTACCACCAAAACCCACAAGCCGAAGTCGACTATTCGCAGGTAAGCGGCAGGTGGAATATGCCCTCCCGCTATTATTCCATGAAGCAAAAGGTAGGCCCCAACGCCGAAGCGCTGCTGGTATTTATTGATACCAACCCGCTTGAGCCAAGCTCATACAACAGCAGCTACCGCGATGAATTGATTAAGCAGGACAGTACCAAACAAAAGCAATGGCTGGAAAAAGTTTTGAGCGATACCAGCTCAAGCATCAAATGGAAAATTGTAATTGGCCATCATCCGCTTTACACGGCAGGTAACCGGGCCTTAAACAAACCGGAAATGCGCTATGCGCTGGAGAGTGTTTTGGAGAAATATAAGGTTAACGTGTACATCTCCGGGCATGAGCATCATTTGCAGTACTACCATCCGCCGGGCAAGTTTACCTATCATTTTATATCTGGTGCCGGTTCGGAGGCCAATGAACAATTGAAGCCACGCGGCCCTGTTGATTTTTTTGCACCGATACAAGGCTTCTTAACTTTCTCATTAACGCCCGATAAATTACTCATGCAAGCGATTGACAGGAATGGCAAGGTGTTAAAGAAACTTACTATACCCAATAAAAGTAAATAGCGAATAAGCAGTTGCGGCGCTAATGCCTGCTTCAAACGTTATACATACCACCGGTTAGTCGTGTTTGACGCATTTGCCGGTGGTATGTTTATGTAAGGGAGAGATGGTTATGTTGGCCGTTATTACCTGCGGCTTTCAACAGTGTACACAAAGCTATCAGCTTTGTAATAGCCTACGTTAAATTCTATAGGGCGCTCACCCTGATCAAATACAAAGCGTTTACGAAACAGAATTGGGCTGCCTACAGGTACACGCAGCTTTTCCGCAATTTCCTTGCTTGCCGAAATGGCGCTTATCTCTTCTTTAGATAGCGTAGCAATAACCGAATGTTCCTGCTCAAGTAATTCGTAAAGCGGCCTTTTAAAGTCGTCATCAAGCGTAAGGCCTACCCTCGGGTGGAAATAAGACTCAAACACCACGAAAGGTTCTTCCGGGCGTCCGCGTACCCTTTTCATTTTCAAAACAGGCTTATCTTGCTTTATATCAAAAAAATGGGCAAGGCTTATGTCTGGTGTTTCCCAGCTCACGTGCAGTTCAAAGTTTTTGATGGGAATACCGCGCAGTTTCATCTCCTGCGAAAAGCTCAGCCAGTTGTTCGACTTTGAACTTACCGCGCCGGTAGCAACCTTGGTGCCCGCTCTTTTCTTTCGAACCAATAACCCCTCAAATACCAGCTTATTGATAGCCATGCGCAGGGTTGTGCGTGATATGGCCAGCATCTTAGCTAAATCAACCTCATTGGGGATGTTCTTCCCGTTTTGGTACTCTTCTTCGGTGATTAACTCCCTTAGCATTTGTTCTGCCTGGGCATGGAGTGGTACGGGGCTCTTATGGTCGATATTGTAGCGCATCTTCAAACTCATATGCAATTATAACAATTTTGTATAAAAATCAAATATGTATGTACATAAACAGATTGTTTTGCGCGCTACTTAGTGTTACTTACACACATATCATCGCATAAAATAGTTTTTCAAACTTATTTGCATATTTAATTTATTTTATATGTTTGTACATTACTTCATAATAAACCAGTTATAATTTTTGCTTTTCCTGATGTTTTTTGGCCCTAGGCCGATTGCATTAACTATATGTATACGCATTATTTAAAAAGATGAATTCTGATTTAAAAATCAACCCTACAGATACGCAAAAAGCTTTACGTAAAACCGCACAATATTTAATGCCGGCTCAGCTGCCGCAACATCCTGATGTTGACGGGGGCTACAACATTTACCCGGTTTGCCAGCTCGGTGATGGTAAGATATTCAACGGCTACGAGTCGCTTACCAGATGGATCATTGGGCAAAAAACGGTGGTTATTGATGGATATGTTGGTGTGTTTTGGGATAGAATTAAAGCTGGTATTAACAATTGCCTTGCTGAAGAAGGTATTGAAGCCAACTGGATAGATACAGAAGATTTTTTAAAATCATCGGCAGATATTGACACGTTGATTGCGCCTTTTTTGGGTGAAGAGGAAGCTGTTTGGGGAACCAAGTGTACTTTAAAACTGGCCGACCTTTATTGCGAAGCAGAGCTTAAGGCTACATCGCCGGACAACGCGAAGCGTGTTAATATTTTAATTGGTACGGGTGCTGCCCTTGCAAATTGGGACGCAGCTATATTATACATCGACCTGCCTAAAAACGAATTACAGTTTAGATTGAGGGCAGGGTCTATCAACAACCTGGGTGCTGCCGAACTGACTGAGCATTTTAAAATGTACAAGCGCTTTTATTTTGTTGACTGGGCGCTGTTAAACGAGCATAAAAAGGCAATTCTTGACAGCATAACTGCTGTAGCAGACGGCCAATGGCCTGATACCATTAACTGGATGTACAAAAGCGATTTGGCTGATGGTTTAAATAAAATAAGCCAGTCGGTTATACGCGTAAGGCCATGGTTTGAGCCGGGTGCATGGGGTGGCCAATGGATTAAGGAACGTATTAAAAACTTAAATACCGACGTAGTTAACTACGCATGGTCCTTTGAATTGATCGTACCGGAGAACGGCTTGGTGTTCGAAAGTGACAGCAACCTGCTCGAGGTTTCATTTGATACCCTGATGTTTCATAATAGTGAGCAGGTGCTTGGTAAGCATGCTGCCACGTTTGGCGACGAGTTCCCGATCCGCTTCGACTTTTTGGACACTTACGATGGTGGAAACTTATCTATACAATGTCATCCCCGCTTAAATTATATCCAGGAGAATTTCGGCGAGAACATAACCCAGGATGAAACCTATTACATATTGGATTCCGAACAGGATGCAAAAGTGTACCTCGGTTTCCAAGAAAGTATAGAGCCTGCCGTATTTAAATCAACACTTGAAGACAGCCAAGAGAATAGCAAGGAAATTGATATTGAGCGATTTGTACAGGCGCATGCCGCGCAAAAGCACGACCTGTTTTTAATTCCTAACGGTACCGTACACAGCGCAGGTGCGGGCAACCTGGTACTTGAAATAAGTGCTACGCCCTACATATTCACATTTAAAATGTACGATTGGGTAAGGCTCGACCTTGACGGTAAACCCCGCCCCATAAATATTGAGCACGCCTTTAAAAACCTCGACTTTAACCGCAAAGGCGAAAAGGTGCAGACTGAGCTGATCTCTAAACAATCGGTAATTGAGCAGGGAGATGATTGGCAAATTATACATGTGCCCACCCATGCCGATCACTTTTATGATGTACACCGCTTAGAGTTTGATAAGCAGATCAGTTTAGATACCAACAATTGCTGCCACGTAATGATGCTGGTTGAAGGACAGGCCGTAAGCCTTGAAACAGCCGACGGCACAGTAAATAAATACGCCTATGCCGAAACCTTTGTGATACCTGCCGCTGCAGGTTCGTACACACTCACCAATCTTGGAAAAAGCCGTGCCCGGGTTATTAAAGCATTTTTAAAATAAGCGAAATGATTGATACGATAACCCAAAATCAAACTAAACAGAGCGCCACTTACCTGTACTTGGTGTGCATAGTAGCGGCACTGGGTGGCTTTTTATTCGGCTTTGATACCGCCGTAATTTCCGGCACAGTAAGCCTTGTGAAAAATGATTTTAAGCTGGATGCCGTTAGCGAGGGCTGGTTTGTAAGCTGCGCACTTTTGGGGTGCATTATAGGCGTAAGTATATCCGGCAAGCTTAGCGATAAATATGGCCGCAAGATAGTATTGATTCTTTCGGCCGTGCTGTTCCTTGCATCGGCGCTTGGCTGTATGTTGTCGGAGTCGTTCACGGTGCTTATTGTTTTTCGTCTTGTTGGCGGGCTTGGTATCGGCGTTGCATCAATGGTATCGCCGCTGTACATATCAGAGTTTTCGCCATCGCGCTACCGCGGCATGATGGTGTCATTGTACCAACTGGCATTAACCATTGGTATTGTACTGGCTTATTTTTCGAACGCGTACCTGGCAAATCATGCTGCCGATAGTTATGGCAGCGGCACCATGAACACCATATTTTCGGCACAGGTATGGCGTGCCATGCTTGGCCTTGGTGCAATCCCGGCCGCTGTGTTCTTGGTAAGTTTATTTTTAGTGCCCGAGTCGCCAAGGTGGCTCTTACTTAAAGGTGATGAGCAAAAAGCCAAAGCCATCCTCACAAAGATTGACGGCGCAACAGCGGCCGAAAGTGAGATAACCGCCTTTAAAGCACAGGATGAAAGTGAAGATGCATCGATAAACGAATTGTTTAAACCCGCTTACCGCAAAGCGTTGTGGATAGGTTTGCTGCTGCCGTTCCTGTCGCAGGTATGTGGTATAAATGCCGTGATTTATTATGGCCCCAGGATATTGGAGCAAGCCGGTTTTACACTAAACAGTGCGCTTGGCGGGCAGGTAACCATTGGCTTGGTAAACGTGGTGTTTACGTTCGTAGCCATTTTTACTATTGATAAATGGGGGCGTAAGCCACTGTTGTTTGCCGGCGTAGGCGGGGCAGTAATTTCGCTGGTTATCATAGGCGCATTGTTTGCACTTGGCATTACATCCGGCCCGTGGATCCTCATTTTCATATTAGCCTTCATAGCCTGCTTTGCCTTCTCATTTGGCCCGGTTTGCTGGGTAATAGTGGGCGAAATATTTCCTAACGCTGTGCGCGGCAAGGCCATGGCGCTTGCAACCCTTTCATTATGGATAGGCAACTTTTTAGTTGGCCAGCTTACGCCCGTTATGCTGGAAGGGCTTGGCTCATCATGGACGTTTTGGCTGTTTGCCATTTGCTGTTCGCCGGCCTTGTGGCTCACCTGGAAACTGATACCCGAAACCAAGGGCATGTCGCTCGAGAACATTGAAAATTACTGGAAAGAAAATTACAAAGCCAAAGCGTAGTGAAGAGCGCTTAGGCAAACAATAAAACCAATACATATAAACCAACAAAACCGTAGTTATGAGATTAAAACTATTACACAAACTAAGAAAACTAAAGTGGCTCTACAGCAGATCGCTGGTAGCTGGCATGCTTGGCGTAGCTGTATTTAATACTGCTGCACATGCAACAGTTACTGGTAACCGCCTGTACATTAAAAACGCTTTAGACATCAGCATTAGCGGTAGGGTACTTGATGAAAACAATCAGCCATTACCAGGCGTAAACGTGAGCATTGCAGGTACCACAATTGGTACTATTACCGACGTTAACGGCCGCTACAAATTAAATGTGCCCGATGCTTACACCGGCCGCAGTTTAACGTTCTCGTTCATTGGCTATGCAAAACAGGAAATTCCTGTTGCCGGCAAAACCGAGATCAACGTAAGCCTTAAAGCCAACAACACCAGCCTAAGCGAAGTTGTGGTAGTAGGTTACGGCACGCAAAAACGTATAAACGTTACGGGTGCTGTAGGTACAATCAGTTCAAAAAACATTGAGAACAAACCTGTACTAAACACTTACCAGGCTTTACAGGGCGAGTCGCCAAACTTAATTATCCAGCAATCTAACCTAAACCCGGGTAGCGACGTTACCGTTAACATTCGTGGTGTAGGTACACTGGGCGACAATACGCCGCTTGTGGTTATTGATGGTATAGTAGGTGGTAACTTAAACACTATTAACCCTAATGATATTGCAAGCGTTTCTGTACTAAAAGATGCCGGTTCGGCAGCTATTTACGGTTCGCGTGCGGCAAACGGCGTTATTTTGGTTACTACTAAAGGTGGCAGGTTTAATGCCAAGCCGACGGTTAACTACAACGGCAGCTACGGCATACAAGATGCAAAAGTGTTGGTGCACAAAGTTGACGCATGGGATAATGCTTACTACAAAAATCAATCGCTAGTAAATTCGGGCCTGCCTGCAGCTTATTCTCCGGATCAGATCCAGGCGTTGAAAGATGCCGGTAACGGTACCTGGGATATCGAGCACCTGCTTAAAACAGCTCCTTTGCAATCACATAACCTGAGCATTACAGGTGGTGGCGAAACCAACTCTTATTACATTTCTGCAGGTTACCAAAACCAGGGCAGCAACTTAATTGGTAATGGTGGCTCGGGTGCAGATTTCGGTTATCAGAAATATAACCTGAGGTTAAACCAAACATCGGTAATAGGTAAGTTCAGAACTAACGTTATTTTAAACTACACCAAAACACGCAACAAAACAAACAGCGTTGGCGACAATAACATTTTTGCCGATGCCAACCGCGTGCCGCATAACTACAACTGGAAAGATGCTGATGGCAACTACCTTACCAATCCTGTTGCATCGCAATACAACGAGTACGGCGTGCTTGAAAAAGGTGGCTTTAACCAAGCAGATAACGACGAGATATTTGGTGCATTTAACGGCCAGCTTAGCGTAACCAAAGATTTAAAATTGGTTGGCGAGTTTGGCGGTACCATACAAAATAACGGTACCTTTTTCCGCCGTACGCAGGTAAATTATTTGCCGGCAGGTGTTTACGGTAACGACCTTACCGTATTAGATGGTAACAGCAAATCGTTCCTGACAAATACAAAGCTTTCTGCAGAATATAACAAAAAGATCAACGATCACACCTTTAAGGTACAAATAGGCGGGTCGAGCGAAACCTACAATCAGCGTGGTTTCCAGTTGCAGAAGACGTTAACAGACCCGTTGTTGGGTACGCCCACTACAGGTACTATTGTTGACACCCAAAACTCCAACAACAGTATAGCTGTTAACTCTACCAGCTTGTTATCATTGTTCGGTCGTGTAAATTATTCATACAAAGACAGGTACCTGTTGGAAGCTTTGTTCCGCCAGGATGCATCGTCAAAATTTGCAGCAGGTAACAGGGGCAGCTTCTTCCCGTCAGTAAGTGCAGGTTGGATCGTTACCCAGGAATCATTTATGGAGTCTTTGCGTAACTCTTTGAGCACGTTAAAGCTAAGAGCATCATACGGTGTTGTGGGTAACCAAAACGTAGGTAATTACCAGTATCAAACTACTTACTTTAACTATGCCAATGCTTATGGCTTTGGTAACAACATAGTAGGTGGTGCAGGTACCAATATTGCTAATCGCGATATTACATGGGAAAAGGCTGCAAAACTAAATGTTGGTTTAGATGCCGGTTTATTTGGCGACAAATTGGTTGCTACTTTAGATTACTTCCGCGAAACAAGAAGCGATATCCTTGCAGCGCGCGCCGATGTACCTTTGATTTTTGGCGCAGGCTCGCCAGATTATAACGTAGCAAAAGTGCGTAACACCGGTTGGGAAGTTTCATTAACATACAACCTACGCGGCGAAAACCTGAGCCAAAGCTTTAGTGTAAACGTTGCTGATAACCAAAATAAACTATTAAAGCTTACCGGCGACGCAACAGAAAACATTTATAACCAGGATGTATTTCAGTTGATAAGAAGAGTTGGCCAGCCAATTACGCAATACTACGGTTACGAAACCAATGGTTTTTTCCAGAACCAGCAGGATATTGATAGCTCACCAAAATTCGCCAATAGCGGCGTACAGCCGGGCGACCTTAAATTTAAAGACCGCAACGGCGATGGTATCTTAGATGAGAAAGATAAAACCATTTTAGGTAATCCTTTCCCACGCTACACATTTGGTTTTACCTACCGTGCATCATACAAAGGGTTTGATTTATCGCTCTTCGTACAGGGTGTTGGCAAGCGTGACGCGTTTTTACGCGGTGAGTTGGTTGAGCCTTTCCACTATGGTTATGGTGCTACTGTTTATGATCATCAAAGTGATATCTGGTCGCCAACCAATCCGGATGCCCGTTACCCAATATTGGCTAACATCGGTTCGCCGTCAAATACCAACAACTGGCGCACCGGGTCTGACCTTTACAAGTACAATGCTGCCTACATACGCCTTAAAAACGTAAACATTGGTTACAGCTTCAGTAAAGCAGTAACTCAAAAACTGGGTATCCAAAGGTTAAGATTATCGCTTATCGGCCAAAACTTAGCAACATTAAGCAAACTGAAATTTATCGATCCGGAAACTACCGAGTTTGGCAACAACCTTAACCCGGGTTCGGCATCAAACAGCGCAAGGCAATACCCGCTGCCGGTATTTTATGGAGCAGGCCTCGACATAACATTCTAATAAACAGATCATCTTAAAAATAATAAAATGAAATTTATAAAAAAGCTTTTAATCGTATCTGTTGCGGTTGTAGCGGCATCGGGTTGTAAAAAACTTGATATTGCACCAACAGACCGGTTCTCTGATCTTACCTTTTGGCAGGTAGACGCAAACGTTTACAATGCCCTATACAATAACTACAGCTTAATTTACAACAGCGGTTTGTACTTTGATGCCGAAGCGATATCCGATAATGCTTACTCACCATCGGGCGACCTTAACATTATTGCCAGCGGTAATGCAAATTCGCAAACAGGCAAATTTGGCGGCGACTGGAGCAACTATTACTCGGCCATTAAATCGTGCAACATCTTCTTGGCTAACATTGACAAAAACACGACGTTGCCAGCTGAAGTAAAAGCTCGCCTTGTTGCCGAAACCCGTTTTATACGTGCGTTTGAACACTTCAATTTAGCCAAATGGTATGGCGACGTACCACTTGTTGACCGCGATTTGTCGCCTGAAGACGCACAAGTTATTGCACGTTCACCAAAGGCCGATGTAATAAAATTTGTTGTGAGCGAACTGGAAGCTATTGCTGCCGTATTGCCTTCCAAAGATGCTATCCCTGCTTCAGAGAATGGGCGTATTACCAAAGGTGCTGCATTGGCGCTTGAGGCGAGGGTACTCCTTTACCAGGGCGACCGTATGGCCGATGTGGCAACGATTTGCGAAAAACTGATGAACGACCAGGGTGCTAATGGCAGCTATGGTTTGGAAACAAGCTACAGCGCATTGTTCAGCGATCCTAACGTTAATAAAAACACCAAAGAAAGCATCCTGTCATTGCAATATGTACCAACCTTGCGCACATGGCAAAACTTCTGGGATTTTGCACCACGCACCGTAGGTGGCCGCGTAAGCAATATGGCACCAACTCAGGAGCTTGTTGATGATTACATTATGCTTAACGGTAAAGGCATCAGGGAGTCGGGCTCAGGTTATAACGAGGCTAACCCTTATGTAAACCGCGACCCGCGTTTAACTGCAACTATAGTGTATGACCGATATACCTGGGTTAATGCAAATAACTCAACCAAAACTATCTATATCAGGCCAGGTTCAGACCCTGTTCAGCCGGGTTTGGATGAGTACAGTGCAGGCTCGCAGGCAGCATCTGCAACAGCATATTACTGGAGAAAGTATTATGACCCAAGTGCACTGGCAAATTTTGTATCAGGCAATAACCTGCATCTGATACGCTATGCCGAAGTGTTATTGGATTACGCGGAAGCTAAACAAAGCCTTGGCCAGATGGATGCAACCGTTTGGGCTAAAACCATTGGCGCACTGCGTTCACGTGCCGGTTTCAACGAAGCAGGTGCTTTAAACTACCCGGGTAACGGCGATATGACAAACATTATCCGTCGTGAGCGCCGCGTGGAACTTGCTATGGAAGGCCTGCGTGTAGATGACATCAGGAGATGGAGAATAGCCGAGGTAACCATGAACGGATTTATCCACGGTGCCAAGTTCTCTACAGATCAGAACACAGATAATGGTTACATCAGGGTGCAGCAACGCAAGTTTAATCCGTCAAGAGATTACCTGTGGGCTATACCTGCTCGTGATGTTGATTTGAATAAAAACCTGACTCAAAACCCGGGCTACACCAATTAAACCATAATAACCATTAAAAATATGAGAAAGATAATGAAGCTGACAGGTGTAATGCTGCTGGCTGCAATTGCAGCAGTATCCTGCAAAAAAGATGAGCACCCGTTAGACCTTAACCTTACGCCTGTAGGCACTTTGGCTACGCCTAACGATAACGTAGCTGTAAAGCTTGAGCCTACAACCAATGCCAATGTGCTGTTTAAATGGGATGCAGCAACCACGGCAGATGGTGGCTTGATACTTTATGAAGTAGCCTTTGACAAAGAGGGCGGCGACTTTAGCAAACCTGTTTACAAAGTATTGTCAGACGGGGCCGGTACGCAAACCCAGGTGACCATATCACACAAGGATCTTAACAAAATTGGTAATGCAGCTGGGATTGCGGCATCAAGCACCGGTAAATTAAAATGGACCGTAATTGCTTCTAAGGGTACCAATGCCAAAACGTCTACAACATCGCACGCCATGCAGTTGGAGCGCCCGGCCGGTTTCGCAGAAAACCCTGCCGAGCTTTACTTAACAGGCTCTGCTACCGAGGGCGGTACCGACCTGAGCAAGGCTATCAAGTTAAAGAAAACCGAAGAAGGTGTTTTTGAAATTTACACCGCTTTAAAAACCGGCGATTATATCCTTACCGATAAAAATACCGAAGGTGGTAAAAAATACTACATCGACAACGGTATAATTAAAGAAGGTACTGCACCAACTACGGTAAGCGGTAGCGAGAAACCATATCGTTTAAACTTCGACTTTACATCAGCTACCGCAAAATCTGTTGAGATCCGTTCAATTGGTTTGTACATGTCTGCTTATGGTACCGAGATAGGTACGCTAAGCTACATTGGTAATGGGGTATTTGAGGCACCAAAAGTGGCGGTTGAGTTTTACCAGTTTTCATGGGGACGTGATGAGCGTTACAAGTTCATCATCCACACTGTGGCGGGTAACGAGTATGTGGGCAGCGTTAATCAAAATAACGATCAGCCTGCAGGTAAGCCTGCATCATACTTTTACCTGGTGCCGGTGGTAAACTCGCAATGGGATAACACTTACAAGTTTGACCCATCTGCCGACAGGAAAAATGTGAAGGTTGATGTAATGTTACAGCCTAATGCTTATACACATAAAGTAACTGTTTTATAAAACAGTTGTACAGGCACCCGCGGCTTTTGCTGCGGGTACTATTTAAATAATCATCATCATGAAAAAAGCAATATTTGGGTTAATGGCTGCTGCAATGGTAATTACAGCGTCGTGCAGTAAAGATAACGGCGTTACGCCCGGCGGCGGTGGCAGCGGTGGCACAACGCCTCCTGTAGTACCACCGGTAAACGCCAAAAGCTACCTTGAACTGGCTAAAGAAACCCGCAGCTTTGTTACAAGTAACCTTTTAACATCGAGCTTTAGCTACAGGGCTAACACCACAACCCTGTCAAACTCGTGTTTTGAATGGTATAACGTAAGCCAGATATACGCGGATGCTGCTTTGGCAGCAGCCGGTGATGCATCTGTTTTACCGTACATGAACAACACGTTTAAATTTATGGAAGGCTTTTGGGACAAAGCCGACCCACGTGGTGGTTACTTTGCATCTGTAAACCTGAACGGCACGGGTGCCGGGGGCGATAAATATATAGATGATAACGGCTTAACAGGTATGGTTTACCTGGAAGCGTATGAGATTACTACAGGTGCAGATAAAGCCGCATATTTGGCGAAAGCCAGGGCTTGCGCCGATTGGTTGATAAACAGCGGCATGTGGGATGGCACATACGGCGGCGGCTTTTGGTGGAATACTGCTAAACCCGATAAGCCAACACAATCCAACGGAGTTGCCATGCAATTATTTGCTAAGCTGTATATCATAACCGGCGAAACCATTTACCGTGACTGGGCTGTTAAAACTAATGATTGGTTACGCGCGGTAATGTATGACTCGGCAAGCGGCTTGTACATCTGGAAAATTGACGGCCCCGGTGCAGGCACAAAGCATTATGAAAAATTCACATACGATAATGCCGTAATGCTAGAAGCAGATATCCTTTTAGGAAAAGCTATGAATGATGCATCATACCTGGCCAAGGCGCAGGCAATTGGCAACGCCATGAATGCAGTATTATGGAACGCGCAATACAAAGGCTATATATTTAATACCGACCCAACCCAGACACGTATTAACCCTGCATGGTGCGGTTGGGGATCGCAGGGCATGATAAGGCTTTATGAGCAGGATAAGGATGAAAAATGGCTTACCTATGCACGCAATAATATTGATGCGCTGAATAAGGCAACCCGTAACGCCGACTCACATGCTTATTACTTTTTTGCCGCCTTTAATGGTTCAAACCGTGCACCCGAAATTGAGGGTGTTGACCAGGCCTGGATGCAGCGCGTACAGGCTATGATGGCCAAATACGAAAAATAAATTAACCGGCGGCCGCATGGCCGCCGTTATATAACATCTACATGAAAATTAATTTAAGTTTAAGCGCTGTAGTACTGGCTGCCACGCTGGCCGGCTGCAGTGTTAAACGCGGGCAGGTTTCAAAATATGTCGACCCTAATATTGGCACGGCACATAGTCGTTGGTTTTTTTATACGCCGGCTGCAGTGCCTTACGGTATGGCTAAGCTTGCACCGTCAACAAACGGGCACTTTGGCAACGCATCGGGCTGGGAAGCCGTTGGTTATGATACCCGCCAAAACTCGATAGAAGGCTTTGTGCATTTCCACGAATGGCAGGTGGGGGGCGTAAGCTACATGCCCACCAACGGTCCGTTAAAAGTTATTCCGGGCGAATTGGAAGGCCCGAATAATGGCTACCGCTCAAAATTCGACAGGAAGAACCAGGTTGCACAACCAGGTTACTACAAGGTTTTGCTTGATGATTACGGTATTACGGCCGAGCTTACGGCAACTAAGCGCGTGGGCTTTCAGCGTTATACGTTCCCGGCAAATGCATCGTCGCATATTATTCTTGATATCGGCAATAAACAAGGCGAAAGTAGCGATGTAACCGATGCATCAATAAAGATGATTGATGATACGCACTTTGAAGGCTTTGTAAGTACCTATCCAAAATACGTGAACATTTATGATCCGCAGGGTAAAGTTAACATGTATTTCTACGGTGAGCTGAGTAAAAAACCCGCAAATGTTGATGCTTTTAACGCTGGCAATGTAAAACAAAACATGAGCCAGGCAACAGGCAAAGGAGCCGGCCTGGTACTAAATTATCAAACAACAAATAACGAGGTAGTAGAAGTTAAAACAGGCTTGTCGTATACATCAACAGCCAATGCAAAGGCAAACTATATGGCCGAGGCTACCGGCTTATCTTTTGATGAGGCCAAAGCCAATGCGCAACAGGTTTGGGAACAGCAGCTGGCTAAAATATCTGTAGAAGGCACTAATGAACAAGATAAAACCAAGTTTTACACAGGGCTTTTCCACGCGCTTTTGGGCAGGGGTATTGCAAGCGATGTAAATGGCGATTACCCTAAGCATGGCGGGCAAACAGGCCGGCTGCCTTCGCAAACGGATAGCAAGCTAAAGGCAGAATTTATTAACACAGATGCCATTTGGGGTGGGTTTTGGAACTTAACCCAGCTATGGGCACTATCGTACCCGGAATGGTACGGCAGTTTTGTGAATACGCAATTACAAATTTATAAAGACAAAGGCTGGTTTAGCGATGGCGTTGCCAATAGCGAATACGTATCTGGGGTGGGTACCAACTTTGTGGGCCTCTCAATTGCCGGTGCATACAATACGGGCATCCGCAATTATGATATCGACTTGGCTTACCAGGCTGTTAAAGCAAACGAGCTTAATTATAAAAACAGGCCGGTAGGTGCAGGTAAGTTAGATACAAAAGCATTTGTTGATTACGGCTATGTGCCATTTTTTGACCAAACAGGCCGCGACTTTGTAACCGACTCGACAGGCTCAAACTTTGCTGGTTCGCACACTTTGGAGTATAGCTACAGCGCATTTGCAGCTGCGCAAATGGCAAAAGCAATGGGCAAAACGGCCGATTATCAGCAGTTGATAAAACTGTCAAACGGATGGCGCTACATCTTCAACCCGAAGAATAAACTGATGCAGCCAAAGCGTGCCAACGGCAGCTTTATAGATAAGTTTGACCCATACCAGCCATGGCGCGGTTTTCAGGAAGGTAATGCTATTCAATACACTTTCTACGTGCCACAAAACCCGGCAGGTTTAGTAAATGCTATTGGGCGAGATAATTTTAACAAAAGGCTCGACAGTATTTTCACTGTGTCAGAAAAGCTTGGCTTTGGTGGCGGTAAAACTATCGACGCTTTTGCCGGCATCAACTCTATTTACAATCATGGTAACCAACCCAACCTGCACATTAGCTGGATGTTCAACTTTTCGGGTAAGCCTTGGCTTACACAAAAATGGACAAGGCTGATAGGGCGCGACTTTTACGGTACCGATCCTATTCATGGATATGGATATGGGCAGGACGAGGACCAGGGGCAGCTTGGCTCGTGGTATGTCATAAACGCATTGGGCTTGTTTGATGTTAAAGGATTTACCGATTTAAGACCAATTATTCAGCTGGGAAGCCCTTTGTTTGATAAGGCAACTATTACGCTTGGCGATGGTAAAACATTAACCATCGAAACTAGAAACAACGGCGGTGAGAATATCTATGTACAATCGGCAACTTTTAAAGGCCAACCGCTAAACAACTGCTGGCTTTACCGCGATGAGTTGATGAAAGGCGGCAAGCTATCGTTTACAATGGGCAATAAGCCAAATACCAATTGGGGTACAAAAGTGCCTCCGCCATCGGCCCAATAAGCATTTATATAAAAGCTATGAAGTTATTTAAAACGGAAACTATTTCGGCATTTGTGCTGGCTGCCGTGTTTGCAGCAACAACAAATGCAAATGCCCAAAAAGTTCAGTCGACCGAATACTTAAAACGTGCCGAAACTATGTACAGCAGCATCTGGAAAAATTACCGGGTGCCGGCATACAAAGGTTTGTTCTCAGAAAATTTTCCATCCAACAAAAAGGATAGCCTTACCTATATGCAGGGCGGCAACGTTGGCGAAAAACCTGTAAGTTTTTTGTGGCCCTTTTCAGGTATGTTTTCGGCAACCAATGTGTTGATGAAGGTGCCTGCTTTAAAAGGCAAATACAAAAAGTTTCAGGATAGCCTGGTAACGGGCGTTGAACAGTATAGGGATGAGGTACGTAAACCGGCAGGCTACCAGGCATACCCCGTAAAGCTAGAAAAATCTGACCGCTATTACGATGACAACGGCTTGGTTGGTATCGATTACATGGAATCATATTTCAATACCAAAAACCCGCTTTACCTGCTGCGCTCAAAGGAGGTTTTTAAGTTTATTGAAAGCGGCTGGAACGAAGATATGGGCGGCGGCGTAATGTGGTTAGAGGGCCATAACGATCAAAAACCTGCCTGTACAAACGGCATGGCTACGCTTACAGCGCTTAAAATTTATGAGGGCAGTAAAGACGTTTACTACTTAAACCAGGGTAAAAAGTTTTACAACTGGATGTACACAACCCTGCGCGATTCGACAGGTGTTATTGCTAACGACGTAAAGCCAGGCGGTAAACTAAACCGCACTTTTTGGACGTATAACACAGGCTCGCTTATAGAGGCCGCCGTATTGCTGTACAAGTTTACCAACGATAAACAATACCTGCAGCAGGCACAGCAATTGGCTGCCGATAGCTACAAACACTTTAGCAGCGTAGCGCATGATAAAAATTTGACACTGCACATTGATTTACCTTGGTTTGTAACCGTACTATTTAGAGGTTACGAGGCTTTATATAAAGTAGATGGCAACTACAAATACCTTGCAGCTATTGAAAAAGACCTGAACTACGCGTGGCAAAATACCCGCGATAAATATGGTTACACCACCCATAGCTGGACTACCAAGCCTGATGAAATAAGTAAGCCTAAATGGCTCTTAGATGAGGCTTGTATTGCCGAGCTGTATGCGCGCCTTAGCTTAATTAATAAGCCGGGCAATTAAATTTGAGTTTCCTTTTAGCACGATAATTAGAGTGATTTGGTAACAATTTGTACAAAAAAAGAAGCGGCGTTCAAATAGAACGCCGCTCTTGTTTTATGGTTATTATTAATAACCCGGGTTTTGCTTTAGCTGCGGGTTAACGTTTAAAATGTCCCTGCCTATAGGGAAAATCTCGGTGTGGCTATCGCCATCAGGTTTTTTATCCCACCAGGTGCCGGTATTAAAAACGCCCCAGCGTATAAGATCCGTTCTGCGGCGGTTCTCGCCAATAAATTCACGTCCCCACTCATCAAGCATTTCCTGATCTGTTAGCTGGCTGCCATCGGTTCTGTACAAACTTGCAGATCCGTCAGGGTAGTTGCGCCTGCGTACCTGGTTTAGTGTTGATGCTGCGCCGGCTTTGTCGCCTTTGCGGTATTGGCACTCGGCAAGGGTGTAGTAAATTTCAGATAAGCGCACCTCTGCATAGGCTGATGTGATGCGATTAGCATCGGGAGTTGGATAAATTGGGTACTTAATCAGGAACACGCCCGAGTTATGATCTGCATGATTCATGTTCGATTCCTTGTCTGCAATTCTTGTTCCCGGCTTCGCACCCAGGAACTGGCCAACCTGGTCACGTATAAACAGCGCGTATGGGCCCTTGTTGCCCCTAACGGTATCTGCACGCGGCTGGCCATTAACGGTGCGTGTAAATGGCAGATAACCATATAAGAACATACCCTCGCGCTGGCTATTGCCAAGGTTACGATACTTTTTCAATCTCAGATCGTCGGGGTATCGCTGAAATTTCACAAACGGTTTACCTAATTGGTGCGTGTATTCTACGCTGTCAACATCACGGCCGGGCTGTAATGCAAAGCGTGGGTTTGCCTGGCCAAAATCTGTAAAGCCCATGTAAAGCGGTGCGGCATCATAAGTCATCCCATTGAAAAACATACCGCCATCATACTGCCAGTGCGTACGCGCAAGCGTTCCCGGGAAACCGTATATCACCTCAGAGTTTAATGACGTGTTGGTATAGTCAAACGGTGCGTCCCAGCGCGTGTCAAGTGCGTAGCCACCATATTTACCGCTGATGATATCACGACAAACAGCTTCGGCCTCGGTAAATTTTTCAACGCCGGTGTAAACCTTGGCATTTAAATAAAGCCTTGCCAGCAATGCTGCCGCACCGGCTTTTGTCCAGCGGCCTATACCTTTAGCGCCTAACTGGTCGCGCGTTGGCAATCCTGGTATGGCATCGGTAAGCTCTTTCTCTATAAATGCGAAGGTCTCTTGCGGTGTAGATTGTGGTTTACCTTGCGTGGAGTTCTTTACATCGGTAATAATCTCAATATTGCGGTAAAAATCAAGCGCTCTTAGGTAAAACCATGCCCTTAAGGTCCGCAGCTCCGATTTAAAATCAGCCAGCTCTTCCGGCGTAACATTTAGTTTGGCAGGATCCTGTATGCTTTCCATATCCTGCAGCGAGTTTGTAGATAGCACAATACCCTGGTACAGATTGGTCCATACGCCGCTGGTAAATCCATCCTGCGGTGTCCAGGTATGGTAGTGCATACGTTGGTAGTATCCGCCGTCCTGCCAGTCGCCCTGGCGGTTATAGGTACCAAACTCATCTGTGCAATCTTCGCCGGCTGCATAATAATCATTGCCTTGTATGCTCCAGTAGCCATGTTCAAATGGGCGTAAAAAATCCCTTATCACATCATCGCGGCGGGTAAGGAAACCCGATGCATCCACCTGGTCGTACACCTTCTCATCAAGCTTGGTGCAGCTGCCTGCAAGTGTTGCAGTAAAGAATAAGGTGCTTATATATAGTTTATATCTTTTCATGTTTTATAAATTAAAATGTTGCTTGCAGGCCCACTATAACTTGCAGGGTTGACGGATAATAATTTAATGAGGTGTTTACACCCGGCGTAAGGCCGTTAACCTGTACCAGATCGGGGTCGCCGCCTGTATAGCTTGTAAACGTGTGCAGGTTTCTGCCGGCTGCATAAAAACGAACCTGTTTCAAATACTTTGTTTTAAGCGGCAGTGAATAGCCCATAGATACGTTGTCGATTTTTACAAATGAGCCGTTCTCCAGGAAATAATCTGACGCGATAGATGTAGTTGAGTTGCTGGTTAGCTTCGAGTATTTGCTTTTGCTATCAAAGGCCGATTTAAGCACGTTTGCATCTGCCTGGCTCGATGGCGTACCAATATAAAATGCCGGGGTATTGAATAGTTTATATCCGAATGCACCGCGCAGGTATATATTCAAGTCGAAGCGTTTGTATCGGATGCTATTAGTTAATGAAACATTCAGTTTTGGTAAGCCGTTGCCAACGTATTGTTTATCATCATTCGATGCCTGGTTTGCAGGTACCACTGTGCCGTCTTTTTTATACACCAACAACGCGCCAGCATCATTAACACCGGCCGATTTAAGCGTATAAAATTCGCCAATACTGTGACCTTCTTCAATACGTTGTACGTTACCTGGGGACCCCGGAGCTGATAATCCTGCTACGTCCTGAAAGGTAGCGCCCTGGTACAGGTCATTAGAGAATGAAATAAACTTATTACGGTTGTACGAAAGGGCCGTGCTTACATTGTAGCTGAAATTAGCACCTTTAACTACAACGCCTGACAGAGTTACTTCCACGCCCTGATTGCGCATTGTACCCACGTTAGTAAACGTTTGCGACTGCGGGTTTGGCGGTAACGGTACATTATAGTAACCAAGTAAATCCTTGTTGGTACGGATGTAGTAATCCACCGAGCCACTTAAGCGGCTATTGAACAAGCTGAAATCAACACCGGCGTTGAAGTTGTATGCACGTTCCCAGCTAAGGTCAGGGTTAACGTTAGATGATGGCCCGTAAACCTGGTACTGAACGCCATTGAATGGAAAGTACCCGGCACCGCCGTAAAGCAATAACGACAGGTAGTTACCAAAGTCCTGGTTACCTGTTATACCGTAATCAGCCCTTAATTTCAGATCGTTGATCCATGGCGCGCTGTTTTTGATGAAGTTTTCTTCTGATACTCTCCAGGCACCTGATACCGCCGGGAAGTTACCCCACTTGTTATTGGCACCAAACTTTGATGATCCCTCATGGCGCAAGCTACCTGTAAGGATGTACTTGTTATCAAAGTCATAGTTAACTCTGCCAAAGAATGCGATTAATGTCGATCCGTTTTGGGTTGAACCAACGGCAGATTGGCCCTGGCCGGCAGCGCCACCATTGTAAAGGCCCGAGCCAAGATTGTTCCACAGGTAGGTGTCAAAAGGGAAGTCGTAGTTTTGAGCCGCAAACTGTTTGTAGTTATACAGCGAGTATGAATAGCCACCCAATACTTTGAAATGGTTTTTATTCAGGTCTAATGAATAGTTGCCTATCCATTCCACGTTTTTCTGATCATTTTCCTGCTGTTCCTGCCTTGCATAGTTGGTTTGTGTAACCCTGTTTGATTGTACGATTGATGATAGGGTTGATGGCCTGAAATCCATATTACGTGCCGAACGGCTAATTTCAGACACGGTGATGGTTGTGCTGAAATTTTTAAGGATGTTGGCCTTTAATGATCCGCTGATGTCGAGCTCTTTGATCTCAGCTTCAGATTTGATCACTGTAGCATTCTCCACCGGGTTGTTTGAGAAAAAGCCTGTGTTAAGGTAGTTGAAAGCCCCCGTTTCGTTGTAAATAGGGTAGGTTGGGTTTAGGGTAAGGGCGTTGTTAAAATTGCCCTGATCGGAATTGTTGGCGTACATATAACGCGGCGCAACGTTAAGCGTAGCTACCAGGAAATTATCATCTGTAGTGTGGTTGATGCTTATCCTGGTACCGTATTCTTTTTTATGTGCACGCAGGTCGATACCATCGGCGTTACGGTAATCTGCAGAGGCAAAATAGTTGGTTTTGCCCGAGCCGCCTGAAAGTTGCAAAGTATGTTTCTGACTAAAAGCCGGGGAACGTGTTACCTCTTTAAGCCAGTTTGTGCGCGCACCGTAATCCTGTCCCTGTTTGTTTTGAACGCGTTTTTCAACAAATTCCTCCGGCGACAGGCTTTGCAATCTGTTGGTTACATAGTCCCAGCTGGCGTAGCCATCATAAAACAGGCGCGATTGTGAGGTTCCTTTTTTGGTAGTGATGATGATAACACCGTTGCTGCCGCGTGTACCGTATATAGCTGATGCAGCGCCGCCTTTAAGCACGTCTATACTTTCTATATCATTTTGGTTAATGTTATCAATGTTACCACCAGGAACACCGTTTACCACGTATAGCGGACCAAGCCCTGCATTACGCGATGATGCGCCGCGTAACTGTATACTTGGTGATGAGTTTGGATCGCCGCTGGCCGTATTCGTGATACTTAACCCGGCCACTTTGCCTTGTAAAGACATTAGCGGATTGTTAGCCGATACCGGCAAAAGATCCTTGCCTGATACGTGGGTTATAGCACTTGATACTTCACGTTTGTCAAGCGTGCCGTAACCAACGCTCACAACCACAACCTCTTGCAACGAGTTGCTGGATGTGGTAAGGCTGGTGTTGATGGTGGAGGCACCGTTGATGTTGACTTCCTTAGAAGAATATCCAATGAAGCTAAAAGTGAGGCTCTTTGCACTTGCAGGCACGCTCAAAGTGTATTTACCATCGGCATCTGTAGTAGTGCCTATGGCAGATCCTGTAACAACAACGCTAACAGCGGCCATGGGCGTGGTGCCGCCCTCCTCGGTAACTTTACCGGTAATTGTCCGGTTTTGTGCGCTTGCCGGTATGGCAAAGGCAATTAAAAGCACAAAGATGCTTGTAAAAAGTAAAAGTTTTCTTTCCATAAAATTGGTTAATTGGTTAAAAAGTAGTTTCTCCGGGATTAATTTACCGGGCAGCATAATGCACACGCTCACGGAGGCGCTGCATCGCAGGCAACAATTTTTTTCATTCGGAAGTTAGGTAATGTACGGGGCGGAGCCCGCTTTATAAATGGTGTATGACGAAGTTACACCCTAAGACTTTTTAAATACACGTACAAGCAATGCCCGTGTCAAAAATCTTGACATTTATAAAATCAAGACGTTGTAAAAGAGGTGTTTACAAAAATATGTTCAGCAAAAATCTTGCTTAAGCCAACAGGTTTTGGGCAATTTGGATGCCCATAATACGCTGCTCAAAGCTGTCGGGCGGTACGTTTGCCTTAGATTTAAGGCGAATGCGGTAGGTGTAAACGGTATTGACGGTCGACTCGAGGATAAGCGCTATGGTCTCGTTATTATTGATACCAAGACGCATGAGGGCCAAAATGCGCAGTTGCGTGGTAAGGGTACCATCCGCTTTGGGTTTTAATTGGTTTTCGGGCTGCAGCATGGAGTTTACCACGCTTATAAAATCAGGAAAAAGTTTAAGAAACACTTTATCAAATGTGGCAAATAGCTGCCTGCGTTCGCCTTGTACATCAACCTTTTCTAATTGCTGCAATGCCTCTTCTATACTGCCCGACTTTATCTTCCTGTGCGCGTTATTCTTAAGGCGGTCAAGCTTTAAGATGTGCCTGGATAATTCGCTGAAAAAGAAACCTATGTATTCTTCCTTGATTTTGCCATCCTCAAAAAGCTGGATATTTTGCTTAGCCAGCAAGTCGTTCTTTTCACGTATAATCACATCGGCAGCGCGTACCTTTTTTAATTGTACAAATATGATAAAGCCTACAAGCCCGGCAATAATTGCTACAATTGATATGACGCCGATAACAACTATAAAGCGTTGCCTGCCTTGCTTTATAACCTGATCGCGTTTTTGAGCAACCATTGGCAACAGCCTGGCTACCTGGTAGCGCTGCATACGGCTTCCAAACTTATCGGCCTGGATCATGGCCTGTTGTAGAAAGTAGTAAGCATCGTCAACATTGCCTTGTTCATAAAGGGTATTGCCGAGATCCAGCATGGCCTGTGCACGATAAGTAGACGATTGAACATCATCTATTGCAGCTGTGGCAAGCAACTTAATTTTTTCGGCACCTGTTTTATAGCGGCTTAGGCCGGTAACAACCATAGCTTCCTCGTGCCTTGTAAGCAGCCGTTTTTGCAGCTCCAGATAATATTGTACAGGTTGCGACCCTGATCTTGGATTTTGCTGCGCTAACAAAATCAGTTGTTCAAATGAGTTTTTTTCAGTCAGCGCTATCGCCGAATCAAGATATTGGTATTTCCGATCAAGGTTTTCGGGCGTATAGTATCTATCGGCGTTGTATTTTGACAAGTCTGACCACGCCCATGAACTCAGGATGTAATAGTTTTTCTTTAAGTCGTTATCCAGCAAGGCGGGGTTTATCTCACGCAGGCAATCAAACGTCTCCTTAAACATGCCTGATGCAATCATGGTCATACCCATGCGTAGCTTGTTTGCAGCAATTAATTTTTTATCGTTAAGGCGGGTGCTCAGGTAAACAAGCTGTTTAGCATATTTATATGTAGGCTCAAAACGGTAGTCCTTGTAGCTTTCAAAGAGTGATAAGGTGATATCGTAACGCTGCCTTAAATTGGATGATGGCTGCTTGTTTAATTGCTGTATAAGCGTTGTAATATGATTTTCTTTTTTAGAGTCATATGCCGCTTTTTTAGCTATCTCGCTTTTAAGTACATTTAGCAGGCTATCTGGTGAAGGCGATGCAACGGTAACAACGGATAGTAAAACACAAGTTAAAGCCAGCAACAAACACTTCTTCATCAGGTATCACAATTTTGAGCTTATCAAATTTACATCATTATATGATAAGGAATGCCGTTGGACGAACGTAATGCAATAAAAAGCACATTGTAATTGGATTATGATAAAGTACGAATGGCCAAGGCCTTATAAATTGCTGGTTCTTTTGTTTGGCTGTTTAGTTGCAGCCAATATAACAGCTGCAATTACCGATGCTACGGCCATTGCCAGCGGCATAGGCAATACTGAGCCGGCCGGAAAGGAGCTTGCAACGGCCGAAACCAAAGCCCCCAAACCCATTTGTAAAGCCCCCATTAATGCAGAAGCGCTACCTGCATTTTTGCTAAAAGGCTCGAGTGAAAGGGCAGAAGCATTTGGGTTAATAAAGCCAAGCCCTGCAAGGAACAAAGCCAGGAAAACAAGGGTGTTTGTCAGGTTCAGCATCCCCATTAAGGCAAAAACCAAAAATATCAGGCTGCTTAAAAGGCAAAGCCCCATGGCGTAGTTGATGATTTTTTGACTGGAGTACCATCTTAATATATAAGAATTAACCTGGCTTGATCCTATAAAGGCGACAGATAAGCCTGCAAATATCCATCCGTAGGTGGTTTCGCTAACGCCGTACAACTCCATAAAAATAATAGGCGACGATGCCACATAAACAAATAGCCCGGAAAATATCAAAGCCGATACCGATGCATAAATAACAAACTGCGGCTCTTTTAATACCAATAAAAAGTTGCTTAAGATTGGGCCGGGTTTAAGTGAATATTGCGGGTCGGGTACGTAAACTTCGGGTATAAAAAAGTACGACAGGGTAAGTATGAGCACGGCCATTACTGCCAGAAATATGAATACGGTGTGCCAGCCGGCTATAGTTATGAGATAGCCGCCGATTGTTGGCGCCAACATAGGCGAAAGGGCTATAACCAACATGATGGAAGCAAAACCTTTTGCGCGTTCATCAGCCTCAAACAAATCTCTAACCAAAGCTACTGATGCCACTGCAGTTGCGCAGCTGCCAATTGCCTGTATAAAGCGGAAAATTATAAGTTGGTTAATATCGGTAGAAAAATAACATCCAACACAGGCTGCCAGGTAAATAAACACACCAAAGTACAATGGCTTCTTCCGCCCAAATTTGTCAAGCAAAGGCCCGTATAAAAGTTGCCCTGCCGATATACCAATAAAATAGCTGGACAGTGTTAGCGAAACTTCGGACGGAGAGGTTTTAAGATCAGCCGCTATAACTTTAAAACCAGGCAAATACATGTCAATTGAAAACGGCCCAAGGGCTGCCAATAAGCCAAGAATATAGATAACGTATTTGCCGATAGGTTTCTTTGCCATAATGTAGTGCTGTAAAACTAAATCAAATTATTTGGTTGCAGTTAACTGACTTGTTTACAGTTTGTCAAAAGACCTTTGATAGTTCGATGAACAGGTACTATTTTTTCAAAATAAATGCTTTATAAAGTTTTCATAACACTCAGTTAATGGCTCGATAATTAAATTATGTTTAGTTTTGCTAAACAAATTTTACAATGGCTATTTTAATAAAGATGGTTGTTTTCGATATGGCGGGAACAACAATAGATGAGCAGAACATAGTTTATAAAACGTTGCATAAGGCAATATTAAACGCCGGGTATAGCGTTTCACTTAACGATGTACTTGAAGTTGGTGCAGGTATGGAAAAGCTTCAGGCCATAAAAAGTATATTATTAAAAAAAGCCGATGTTACGGATGAGCAGGTTGCTTTAACCATCTTTGCCGATTTTGCTACAGGATTAGATCATGCTTATAGCAATAGCGAGATAGCACCTCAACCAGGTGCTTTGGCGACATTTACTGCACTTAAGCAGAAAGGCATCGCAGTTGTGTTAAACACCGGCTACAGCGGGCGTGTTGCCAAAACTATAGTTGATAAACTGGGCTGGCAAAAAGGCCGGGAGTATGATGAATTGATTACTGCAAGCGATGTAAGCAACGGCCGCCCCGCGCCTGATATGATTTTGATGGCTGCCAATAAGTTTAATGTCGAGCCAATTCAAATTGTTAAAGTTGGCGACTCGGTAATAGATATTGAAGAAGGTAAAAACGCGGGCTGTGCCATGAGCATAGGTATCACCACAGGCGCCCACACGTTTGACCAATTACAGGCAGCAAACCCAGATCACATAATCAATAATTTGCAGGAACTGTTGGAGCTTATTTAATTGCTCTGCATAAATACAAAACGGCGGAACTATAAAAATGGTTCCGCCGTTTTTTTGGCTTAATATTTTGCTGCTATCAGTTCCTCGCAGAGCCCAAACGATAGAGTCATGCCGTTACCGCCAAGCCCGTTAATGATGGTAACGCCGGGTTCGGGTTCCAAAATCAACTCCGTTTTGCCGTTAGTTAGCTTTGGGTAGATGCCGTTCCAGGTTTGTATGATCCGGGTATCCTTAAGTGCGGTGAAAGTTTTTAAGTAATCTACAATCATGGTATTGATAAACTCCTTATCAAATGGGTCATGCACCAGGCCATACTCGTGCGAGTCGCCCACGGTTAATTCTCCCAAATGGTTTTGCGAAACCATCACATGGATCCCCCATTTTAAATACTCGGCGTATTGTTCTTCGTACCGTTTACGTAGTGCGGGTAATGATGCTGCCGATTGAAAGCCGGGGTAGTGCACCATTGATAAGCTACCACAAAGCGAAGGGCCAATGCGCCAGTTATTGGGCTGGGCGGCCATGCGCATCATTTGCAATTTGCATTTTGTGAGGGGGGCGGCTGCAAAAAGCTCCGGGTATAAAGTTTCAAACTCGGTGCCGCTGCAAACAAATACTTCATCGGCCTGCCAGCTGCGTTGTCCGGAGGTTACCGTATTGCCTTTCACTTCGCTTATGGCCGTGTTCCAATTAAACGTTACGCCGTGTTTTTCGACTAAGTAGGCGGCCACATGGCCTATGGCCTCGCGCGCCTCAACAATCATTTCGGTACCACTCCACAAAGCGCCTTTTAAGCCATTGGGGTTAACCGCCTCAGATTTTAACAATGCCTGTTGCGGAGTAAGTAATGAACAGTCGCGCAGGCTGCTATTAACATCAGCATATTGCTGCATCACCTCCACTTCGTCATCCTGATACGCTAGGTGTAATGAGCCAACCTCATCATGCCAGATGTTTGCTTCGGTGCAAATTTGTTTCCAAATACTTCTTGATAGCATCGCCCTGTCGAACAAAGGCCCGGTTGGTTGCCCTATCGGCCATACCATACCAAAGTTACGAATGGATGCACCTACCGCGCGCTCGTTACGTTCAAAAACGGTTACTTTAACGCCGCGTGTAGCCAATGCTCGTGCCGTTGCAAGGCCAACTATACCTGCGCCAATCACTATGGCAGATCTGTTACTCATATTGCTGAAAACTTTAAAGGTTTGGCCTGCACGCGGCTACGGCGTGCGCTTTGCCAAAAGTATATTAATGAAAATGTAGCGCTTATGCTGCCCACAACGGACAGAATTAATAAGCCGTCTTTAAAAAATACATCCCAGCTAACGCCTGGGTTGCCTAACTCTTTAACCAATAATACGCTTATGCTGCCAAGGTAGCCAATGGCATCTGCTACATACATAATAAAGCCGACATTGCTTTTGCATTGGAAAGAAGCTATCATCCTTTCAAAAAATATAGCATTGTAAGGTACATAACCGGCATATAAGCCAAGGCCCGCAAGTGTCATCCACGTAATTGGTTCAATGGTTTTGGCATTAAAGAGCAATGTTGCAACGCCGGCCAAAATACATCCGCCTATGATAAAAAGGTGAATGATACCGAAAGCTTTTAAGTTGTTTTTTACAAGGATAAGTAGGCCCATGCCAGCCAATACAATTAAAGAAATAATACTATCTATGCTGGTAAAAATTGCATTGTTCTTTATGCCCAGCCCGTGCCAAATTTCCACCTCGAAGTTGTCCCTTACGTCGCGCATAATGGTTAGCATCAGGTATACTATTACGGTAAGTATAATGCCCGGTAAAAACCGTATTATAAATGCCCGGCGCTCATGCGGGGGCATGCTACGGCGTTCGGTACGCTGCTGCTTGTCTTGCGCTGTTGGTGGAGGCAGGGCTTCAAGGCATAGTACAAATAATATCAAGGGCAAAACAAATATTGCCCCCGTTGCAAATGGCATCAAAAACTCGTTTACATGAAAGCTGGTAAGCAGGGTACGGCCTACAGTTTTTACAAAGCCCGAAGCGAAAATAAGACTTATAGACAACACAGCAGCCATAAACTCTGTAGCCCGGCGGCCTTCAAGGTAGCCGAACACCAATCCCCAGATCATGCCAAGCGGAAAGCCGTTTACAAACAGGCAAACAATATTATAAGGAGCCGGAATAAAAGCGAAAGCCAGTAAGGCAAGCCAGGATATGCCAACCAGCATTAAAACATATCGCCCGCGGTTTTGGGCCTTAACCTCTGCAATAAAACGGATGCCGTAAAATTTGCTTAACATATAGCCCAACACCTGGGCTATAACCAACCATGCTTTATAATCTACATGCAGATATTGCTGCCCGGCAAAAGTACCGGCGGCAAAAGCCCTGCGAAAGGCATACATAGAGGTATAAGCTCCGAAAGCTGCTAGCCCTGCTAATACAGATATAACAGGATAGGGCAGCTTGGCTGCAAAAGGCCTTAGCCTATTTAACAGCAACATGATTATCGCGCTTAAAAATAATACACATAGTATGCAATCATCTGAAAGATGTTTAGCAATTATAAACTATGTTTATTAATTATAAACTAAGGGTATGTTAACTTATGTTTAATTGTTCTGCTTCTCTTCAAAGAAATAGATGACCAGCATAGTTGCATTCCCTTTGCCTACATTGCGGGGAGTGTGGGAAATGCGCCCATCAAAAAGCATGCTGTCGCCCTGGTAAAGCGTGTGGGTGCTATCATCGCCAAATAAATATTCAATCTCTCCGCTAATGATGTACTTATACTCATAGGCCTCTGTTTGCACAAGCGGGCGCCTGGCATTTGGTTCAAGCTCAAGGATTACGATGTCAATAGTGGAATTTTTAATAAGCTGGGTAAAAATACGGCTATAATGAAATCCTTCAGTGTCTTCTTTTTCAAAGCGTTCGTACTCATCTTTCCGTTTAATAATAAGCGGGAAGTTGCGTTCACGGCTTTTAATATCCTGAAAAAATACATTCAGGTCTATGTCGAGTGCGCGAATAATATCGATCAATACAATCAGAGAGGGGATAGTACGGCTGTTTTCGATCTGCGAAATAAGGCCTTTACTTACATTTGCCTGGCTGGCAAGTTCCTGTACAGTAATGTTTTTTTCGCGACGTCGCTCTTTAATACGGTTGCTTATCTGTATAAGTATATCGTCTTCCATCAATCATTATAACTGGTTGTATGGCCGAAAATTATACATTAAATCAAACTATCACAAATACGCTCACAAAAAACGCCGCGATAAATTATATGATAGAGGCTTAATGATAACTTAATGTTGTGCCCCTTCTTTTGCTGAAAAGTTTGTTATGCCCCCCAAACTAAGCCCGCAGGAAATTACCGAAAAGGTGTTTGCTTTATATGAGCTGCACGGAGATGAAGATTACATTGGCGAGCCCGTGTCTCAGCT
Source organism: Mucilaginibacter pallidiroseus (assembly GCF_007846085.1). Lineage (GTDB taxonomy): Bacteria > Bacteroidota > Bacteroidia > Sphingobacteriales > Sphingobacteriaceae > Mucilaginibacter > Mucilaginibacter pallidiroseus. Next base: position 27,554 of record NZ_VOEJ01000003.1, on the reverse strand, counting down.
TGAGCACATGGCGCAGGCCGCTGCTTTAGCCCAGGCTGAGGGCTATGACGACGAAGTAGTACTTGCTGCCTTTTTCCACGATATAGGCCATTTATGCGCCGCACAGGGCGAAGCCGAAAGCATGGATGGTATGGGTAATGTTGAGCATGAAAAACTGGGCGCCGACTATCTCCTTAACCTTGGTTATTCGGCTCGTGTTGCAAGCCTTGTACAAAGCCACGTAGTAGCCAAGCGTTACCTTACCTTTAAATATCCCGATTACTTTGCTAAGCTGTCTCCTGCAAGCAGGGCTACGCTCAACTTTCAGGGTGGCGTAATGTCTGTAGTAGAGGCTGCCACATTTGAGGCTAATCCCGATAAAGATCTGATAATTCGTTTTAGGCATTGGGATGACGAAGCAAAGCTTGAAAACATCCCGGTTATCAATATCCAGGAACTTAAGCAAAAGTCTATAAGCCATTTGCAGTCACAAAAAACTACACTGTAAGCATTGTTAATTTAATTTAACGGCTTTGTGTTGTTAGTGTTATTAGTGCTCGTGGTGCTTAACCTTTCTCCCTATCTGTTTTAAAGTTTAATTAATATAAACTTAGTTTAGTAATAATAAACACAATTTACTTTTGCTGCTGATAAAATCAAACTAAACAAACAAGATTTAAAAGCAGATGAAACACTTTTACCCTAATTTAAAGAAGCTTGCACTTTTACTCGTGTGTAGCCTTACGCCCCTCTTTTTGTTTGCTCAAACAAAAATTACGGGTACAGTAAATGATGAAACCAGACAGCCGCTGCCAGGCGTAAGTGTTATGGTTAAGGGAACTAACCAGGGCACAACTACAGATGTGTACGGAAGGTTTATTATCAATGCCAGCCCCGGCCAGGTTTTGACGTTTAAATTTTTAGGTTTTGCCCAGCAAGAAGCAACTGTTGGTACCGGCAATACCATGGTGGTTAATTTAAAAGGCGACAGCAAAACACTTAACGAAGTGGTAGTGACTGCCTTGGGTGTTAAGAAAGAAACCCGCCGCGTAGGTTACGCAGTATCAACCGTAACCGGCGAAGACCTTACCGTAGCCCGCGACCCTAACCCGGTTACAGGCCTTATCGGTAAAGTAGCCGGTTTATCAGTTGGCCCCTCTGCAGAGTTGCTGGGTGCGCCAAGCGTAAGGATACGTGGTAACCAGATATCTTTATACGTGGTAGATGGTTTCCCTATCAATACGGACACCTACAACATCAGCCCGGATGATATTGAAACTTACACAGTATTAAAGGGCCCTGCCGCTGCGGCACTTTATGGTAACCGTGCATCATATGGCGCTATATTAATAACCACTAAAAAAGGCAACAAGAACAAAAAAGGTTTAACGGTTGATATTAACAGCAGTACCGTTATTAATAGCGGTTTCCTTGCTTTCCCGCGTGTGCAAAAATCATACGGCGCAGGCGAGAATACCTACTATAAATTTGTTGACGGTAAAGGTGGTGCACCGGGTGGTGTGGATGCCGATTATGACGTTTGGGGTCCATATTTTAATGGCCAGCTAATTGAGCAATACGATAGCCCTATTATCAACGGCGTTCGTCAGGCTACTCCTTACACCGCTCGTGGCGCAAATAACCTTAACAACTTTTTGCGCACGGGTTACCAAACCAACAATAACGTTGCATTAAGTGCCAATGGCGATAACTACAACGTACGCTTCTCGGCATCGCAGCAGCACCAAAATAGCTACATACCTGAGCAGTACCTTGATATTGCCAATGCTAATATCTACGCTGCATTTAGCCCTAACCCGCGCTGGAAGTTTGAAGGTAACGTGAGCTTTAACCGCCAAACAACAGATAATTTCCCGGATGTAAGCTACGGCCCTAACAGCTTAATATACAACCTGGCTATATGGACAGGTGCCGATTGGGATGTTAACGCACCGGATATTAAAGCCATTTGGCAGCCAGGTAAAGTAGGTATACAACAGCAATTTGCAGAGTATACCCGTTACCACAACCCATGGTTTATGGTAAAAGAGTGGACCCGCGGTCATTACAAAAATGATACATACGGCTATCTTTCTGCTAACTACAAAATCAATAATAACCTAAATGCTACTTTGCGTTCGGCTATCAATACCTACAATATCCTTCGCACCGAAAAAATGCCTTATTCGGCACACCCTTACGGACGTGAAGGTAACCTTGGCGACTACCGCGAAGACCGCCGCAACCTTTTTGACAACAATACGGAGTTGATGATCAACTACGATTATACCGTTAAAAAGTTTCTGAACTTATCGGGTACCGTAGGTGGAAACATGCGTAACTTAAGCTACAACTCAAACTGGGCATCGACAGATTATTTGAACGTACCGGGTGTGTACTCATTCAGTAACTCGATGAACCCGGTGCAGGCAACCAGCTTCAGCTCGGATATGCGCGTATTAAGTGCGTATTATTCATTAGACGCCAGCTTTGGTAAATATGCAACCATCTCAAGCACCGGCCGTATCGATAAATCGTCCGCTTTTCAGGTGCCTACAACCTATTTCTATCCAAGCGTATCGGTAGCTACCGTAGTGTCTGATTATATAAAAATGCCTGAGTTTATTACTTTCTTAAAAGGCAGGGCATCATACTCAAACATTCGTTCTGATGCTACATCAACAACTATCGGCCCGGCTCCGTTTAGCTCAATCACTGTTTACGGTGGCGGCACAGGTGCATCATTATTTAATAATCCGCTGGGTTATGGCTCTACCTACACATCTCCGTACAACGGCCCTGATTATTCTTTAAATACTTCATTCTCTACAAGTAAACCTTATAACAGCCAAACGGCAGGTTACGCTACAGATTATTTGTACCAAAACGGTATTAAAACATCAACCCGCGTAAACTACGAGGAAGGTTTTGATATTAAATTCCTGGCGAACCGTTTGGGCTTCTCAGGTACCGCGTTCCAATATATCGATGGTCCGCGCATTTTGCCCAACGTTATATCAAGTGCTACAGGTTACACTGTTGAGTACCTAAACGCTTTAAAAACCAAAAAGACAGGTTACGAAGGCTCTATCATGGGTACGCCTATCAAAAACATGGGCGGCTTTAGCTGGGATGTGTTGGCAAACATATCAACTTTCAAAGAGATTTATAAAGAGTTGCCTGCAGGCCAGGATACTTACCAAACCTTCTTTAAAGCAGGCGATCGTACAGACAAATTATACGGATCGGCATTTGTACGCACACCTGATGGCCAGATCATAAATGATGCGGCCGGTAAACCGCTTTCGAGCCCGGTAGCCCAGTTCCTGGGTAACATGAACTCAAACTATTCATGGAGTATCTATAACAAATTCAGGTATAAAAACCTAAGCTTCTCGTTCCAGTTTGATGGCTCGGTTGGTGGTGTTATTGTTGATTACATGCACAACAAAACCATGCGTGGCGGCGCTAATGCAGAAACTGCCGAAGGCGCACTTGGTGCAGCACGTTTCCAGGATTGGTCAAACTTTGGCAAAACAGGTTACAATGGCAGCTACGTAGGCGAAGGTGTTGTTATTTCAAACGGGCAGTCTATCAACTACGATTCAAAAACAGGTGCAGTGCTTAACTACAACCAATTGCAATATGCGCCAAATACGGCTACATCATTTGTACAGGGTTACGTAAGCTCATATTACAATGTGGACGAAGCCAACTTAATGAGCAAAACATACTCGAAGTTGCGTGAGGTTACCATTGGTTTCGATTTTCCTAAAACCATGTTAGCCAGAACCTTTATCCAAAAAGCATCGGTATCGTTATATGGCCGTAACCTGCTTTACTTCTATAAAGACAAACGCTTTAAGGATGTTGACCTTGACCAGTACAACTATGCATCCGGCTCAACAGGCCTGCAATCGCCAACGGTACGTAGCTACGGTTTAAACCTTAATGTATCATTCTAAGCAAAACACTGATCATCAGTAAAAAATGAAAACGATATTAAAAAAATATATACTGCCTGCAGCGTTGCTGTTATCAGTAACGGGTTGTAAAAAGAGCTTTGACGAGCTTACCCAAAACCAAAACGTGCCGAACTCGGTACCGGCCTCATTGCTTTTTAATGGTGTGCTAAACAGCATTGCCGAAACACCCGATGGCCAAAAGGAGATATACGCACAATACTACCTTTATAACTACGATTATTACGGTAACAACCGTTATGACCTGGGTGCCGGCGATAACTATTATACCATATTAAAAAACGTGCAGGAGATGGAAAAGCAAGCTGCCGCTACAGGTGGTGCTGCCATAAACCCGTACGAGGCGCTCGGTAAGTTTTTTAAGGCGTACTTATTTAGCAAGATGAGCCTTGAAATGGGCGACATCCCGATGACCGAGGCGTTGCAGGGGCTGGACAAGTTAAACCCAGCTTATGATTCGCAAAAGGCCGTAATGCTGCAATCACTACAATGGCTGGATAGCGCTAATGATGATTTAGGGCAGTTAATAGCTAACCCAGGCAACTTTGGAAGCGGCGAAGGCGCTACCCTTAAAAACGATATCTATTTTGCTAACGACCTTACCAAATGGCAAAAGGCAGTTAATGCTTTGCAACTGCGTTTATTAGTTGCCTTAAGCAAAAAAACTGCTGATACCGACCTTAAAGTAGTTTCGCGCTTTGCGGCCATCCTGGCATCTCCATCAAAGTATCCATTGATGAGTAGCAACGCCGATAACCTGCAATACGTTTTCCGTGAGCCAAATAATTACTACCCGCAAAACCCGAATAACTTTGGCCAGAGCGGGTCACGTAAAAACATGTCTGCAACTTATGTTGGTTTGCTTACCAGCTTAAAGGACCCGCGCGTGTTTGTAACTGCTGAGCCTTCGCGTTATCTGGTTGATGAGCAAAAGCAAAGCCCTACTGATTTTGCATCATTTGTAGGCGCCGACCCGGGTTTGGATTTGAGCGTAATGTATAACAATGCCGGTTTACAGCGTTACTCGTTCCTTAACCGCAAGCATTTCTACTCGACCTACACAGGCGAGCCTGCTATACAAATTGGTTTTCCTGAAATGATGTTTAACATCGCCGAAGGCTTAAACCGCGGCTGGGCAAGCGGCGCAAGTGCCGAGACCTATTACCAAAACGGTATAAAAGCGTCAATGCAATCATACGGTATCCCAGAAACAGGCTCATTTACGGCCTACTTCTACCGCCCTGGTTCAACAAGCGTATCTGTTGCAGGTAATTACGATACCTACAGCATTGCGGCTAACTTTGCAACGTATTACAACCAGGCCACAGTAAAATACACTGCGGATGGCGCTGGTTTAACCAAAATTTTGCAGCAAAGATACCTGGCGCTGTTCCGCCACTCTGGTCTGGAATCTTACTTTACTTATCGCCGTACCGGTGTGCCAACGTTTACTACCGGCCCCGGCACAGGTAACGGTACACGTATAGCAACACGTTTCCAGTATCCATCATCAGAGCGTACGGCCAATTCGGCAAACTATCAAAAAGCGCTCGATAGCCAGTTTGGTGGTAACGACGATATTAATGGTATCATGTGGATACTAAAATAATTCACCTGTTTTACAAGCATGGCCGTTAGCAATAACGGCCATGCTTTTTTAATATACTTTTTATGAAAAAATTATTTGCTGTACTGGTTTTGGCTGCAAGTGCTTTAACAGTTACCGCCCAAAACCGCCAAACCAAAAACCTCATCATTGTAACGCTTGACGGTATGCGCTGGCAGGAAGTTTTCAGAGGGGCCGACTCGGGCCTGGTAAATTCAAAATATACCAGCGATAAAGATGATGTGAGGAAGAAGTACTGGGCCGCTACGGCAACAGCACGACGCGAAATGCTGTTCCCGTTTTTATGGAATGTAGTAGCCAAAAAAGGGCAGCTTTACGGTAACCGCGATTTAGGGAATAAAGATGAGCTGGCCAATCAATACCGCTTTTCGTACCCTGGCTATAACGAAATATTTACCGGCTTCCCCGATGTGCGGATGAATACCAATGACCCTATTGTTAACCCAAACATGAATGTGCTGGAGTTTATAAACAAGCAAAAAGGTTTTGAAGGTAAGGTGATTGCCTTTTCATCATGGGAAAGGTTTCCTCAGATTTTAAATGTTGGTAGATCAGGCTTGCCGGTATATTCGGGTTATGCCGAGCTTAAAAATGCAGATGCAAACCCTCGATTGAAGTACCTGAACGAGTTGCAGCACAGCACGCCCAAATATATAGGCGACTCTACCCGGTCAGACTTTATTACTTACGAGTTTAGCAAGGAATATATAAAGCAATACAAACCACGCGTGCTGTATATGGCCTTTGATGAAACGGATGATATGGCTCACGAGGGCAACTATAAAGATTACCTGGCACGCGCAAAACAGGAAGATGGCTTTATAATGAACTTATGGAACATGGTACAGGCCGATCCATTTTATAAAGATAAAACAACCCTCTTAATTACCTGCGACCATGGCCGCGGCGAAAGCGATGGCTGGCGCAACCATGGTGCCGATGTAAAGGGTGCTGAGCAAACCTGGTTTGCCGTTATCGGCCCGGATACCCCGCCAACCGGCGAAGTAAAAACAGCAACCGTAACCTACCATAAGCAACTGGCACAAACCATTGCCCAATTATTTGGCTTTGATTTCAAAAAATCAGCAGGCCATGAAGTAGGCAGTGCTATAAGTACCGTAACAGTTGCTAAGTAATGGCAAAATTTTAAAGGCCTTACTGAAGCCGTTTTACGAAAGTAAAGCGGCTTTTTGTATTTTGCACAAACACAACCGAGGCTATGAAAACATTACCCGATTTTAAAGCAACCATGCAGTCAGCACAACCAGATAGTGCCTTTTCGGTTCAATTGAAAAGCCTTTGGTATGATGGTAAAGGCAACTGGCAACAGGCACATGATCTGATAGATCAGCTAACCGACCAACCATCTGCATGGGTACACGCCTACCTGCACCGAAAGGAAGGTGATACCTGGAACGCCGATTATTGGTACAGGCGGGCAAGTAAAGCGCGCCCGGCTGTGTCATTAGATGAAGAGTGGGAACAATTGGTGCTGCACTTTTTACAGCAATAATGCTGTTATTACAAATGGATCGTCGCAGTGGCAAGGCAAATAAATATCAATCTTACATTAACATCAGTATGAAATTATCAGCAACTCAAAGTCAGGATCTGTTGGAGATTTTAAAAAACCGTTTCCTTAAAAATATGGACAGGCATCCCGGCTTGGATTGGGCAGATGTTGAAACGAGGCTAAAAGACAATGAAGAGAAGCAATGGTCGCTCAACGAAATGGAAATTACCGGCGGCGAACCTGATGTGGTTGCTTTTGATGATAAAACAGACGAATACACATTTTTCGATTGCTCGGCCGAAACTCCCGCAGGCCGCCGCAGCACTTGCTATGACAGGGAAGGGTGGGAGTCAAGAAAGGACAACCGCCCTGAAAATACTGCCGTTGATATGGCTGAAGAAATGGGGGTGCAGCTTTTAAATGAGGAACAGTACCGATACCTGCAGCAATTAGGAAAGTTTGATTTAAAAACATCGAGCTGGCTGGCCACCGCGGTTGAAATACGGAAACTTGGCGGTGCCATATTTGCCGACAGGCGTTACAATACCGTTTTTGTTTATCATAACGGCGCACAGTCATATTACGCCGGGCGTGCGTTTCGGGCAGCGCTTAAGGTTCGATGAAGCGTTAAGCTAATACAAGTATCAGCAATAGCAGAAAGCAAACTTAGCTGTAGACCATTGCTTAACATATACTTAACATTGTAATCGTTAATTTGAATTGCTATACAAGCAATGGCAGTTAATGCGTAAAAAAGTTACCCTTTTATTTTCTCTGATATTTACTGCGCAGGCGTTTATGACCTGTTATGCCCAACCAAAACTGTCAAACGATCTTCGTAAGCTTACACAGCAACACCCCGATTCGGCACTTACTGCTTTGCGTAAGTTATATAATGTAGCTTTAGATAAGAATGATGTGCTTACACAGGGCTTGTGCTTGCAGCAAATGGGCAAAGTATGTTATAATCAGGGGCACTATGCGCAGGCACTTGAATTTTATCTCCGTGCAGAAAAGCAATTGGCAGCGCAGCCCAATAAAAATTTAATTGCTGCGAACATGGGCGAGCTTGGCGTACTTTATTATTATAACAAGCAAACCCAAAAGTCAATGGGGCTTTACCTTAAAGCACTTTCCATTTACAATGAAACCGGTAACCTGGAAGGCCGTGCAGAAATAATGGGCAACATCGGCCATTTGTATGAAAAGGCAAAACGTTACGACAGCGCCTTGTATTACCAGAATGCTGCGTTAGGAAACTACCGGAAGGCCGGGCACATTAAAGGGGCAGCTAAAATTTACGAGAACTTGGGCAGCGTGTATGAGGATTTGGCAAAGTACGACTCGGCAGGGGTAAACTTCACAAACGCACTTAAACTTTATAATGATGCTGGTGATAAGGTTGCCAGCATAGAGGTGATAAATAATCTTGGCGATATCTATCGCAAAACCCAACGCTATGATAGCAGCCTTGTTTACACCAGGCGGGCAATGGCAATGGCTAAGCAAACTGATAACACATATCAAATGGCATCATGCACCAAAGATATGGGCCAGGCTTTTGCGCTAATGGAGCGCATGGACAGTGCCTATCATTATGCAGAGCTAAGCCGTCGTTTTTCATTAGAGGTATATTCTAAGGAAGGGATGGAGCAAACAGCCTTTTTACAAGTGCTGTATGATATGGATAAGAAAAGTGATGAGATAACACACCTTAACAACATACGAAAGGTCAACAGAATTGTTGGTATTGCTGTATTTGTGGTGGCTATTTTGCTTGCCGTATTAGTGATAGTAATATTTAGCAGGCAGCGTTTGAAAATTAAAGATCAGCAGGCCCTGGCCAGGCAGCAAGCCGCCGAGCATGAGTTTACCCAGCTCGAGCTGAAAAACAAGCACCTGGAAGAAGATAACCTGCGCAGGCAGCTTGAGGTGAAAAGCAGCGAACTATCTACCCATACGCTCAACCTGATCCGTAATAACCAGTTACTCGAGAACCTGCGCAGTACATTGCAAGCCATGGTTAAAGAAGACAAGCGTGACCAAAAAAAGCAGATGCAGCAAATCATCATGCAGATAAACGAGAGCTTTAACCATGAACAAAACTGGAAAGAATTTACAACAGCGTTTGAGCAGGTACACCAGAAATTCTACGAGAACATCAGGCAATATAGCAATGAACTTACTTCGGCTGATATGCGATTGATTGCTTTGTTGCGCATCAACCTTGATTCTTCAGACATTGCAACCCTGTTAGGTATCTCTACAGACAGCCTTCGGGTGTCGCGATACAGGCTTCGTAAAAAACTAAACATCGCTCAAGGCGACAATCTCACCGCGTTTATACAGTCGTTATAACGTTACTGACAATGTTTTTTAGTTAACGATAGGCGCTTAAAACAGTCCTTAACATTATCTTAATGTAACGATAATAAAAGCATAACGGCGCTTTTTTAACTCATTAAATATCTGTAAATAAGTGTATTGTGTATTAATGTTGCTTTTGTGTATATGCTGTACGTAACGCTGTTGCTTTTATGTAACTGTTAAAATTTCATTCGTTACACGGGGCGTTACACCTTTGCAGTGTCGAACAAAAACTATTGACACAACGCAACCCATTAAAAGCAATGAAAAAACTTTTACAAGTATTAATACCCCTCATGTTAACTGCAGCAACCCTAAGTGCTGCACATATCAAGGGGCACGTATATGATAAACAAAGCGGCGAGCCCCTGGTTGGTGCCACCATCTCTTCAAACACAGGCCAGGCAACCAGCACCGGTTTAGACGGATCATTCGAATTAAAAGGCCTTAAGGTAGGGCAGGTAACACTTCGCGTATCTTATATCACTTATAAAACCATCACTCGGGATGTGACTGTTTTAAAAGAAGATAACCCACATGTTAAATTCTACATGGAATCGGCCGGGAAAGATTTAGGTGAAGTAACTGTCAGGGCAACCGCATCAGGCTCAAATGACCGCGATGCACGCCGTATCGAACAAAATGCTACACAGGTGATGAATATCGTATCAGGCAAATCCATAGAAGTATCTCCGGACTTAACTGTGGCTAACGTAATGCAACGTGTTTCCGGCGTTTCTATCGAGCGTAACAGCAACGGTGATGGCCAGTACGCCATTCTGCGCGGTATGGATAAACGCTATAATTACACGCTTGTGAACGGTGTGAAAATTCCCAGTCCTGATAATAAATACCGTTATGTACCATTAGATCTGTTCCCGTCTGACCTATTGGACAGGCTTGAGGTTTATAAAACACTTACGCCAAACCTTGAGGGCGATGCTATTGGCGGTGCGGTAAATATGGTAATGAAAAACGCACCAGATCATTTCCAGATCAATGCCAATATCGCTACCGGTTACAGCCAATTATTTTTCGACCGTAACTTTACCAGTTACGACGCATCAGGCATAAGTCATAAGTCGCCCTATGAGATCAATGGCCGTAACTATAATGCAACGCAGGCCGACTTTGCCAAAGGAACCCTACAATACACATCCAAAAAACCTGCTCCTAACGCTATCGGAAGCATATCAATTGGTCAGCGTTTTTTTGACAGCAAATTAGGCGTTATAGTAGCCGGTAGCTATCAAAACACTTACCGCGGTAGCAATAGCACATTTTATAATTCAGCTGTAGACGGTACGGATGCCTTCGCCAAAATCACCAGCAAAAGCTATCGCGAATATTCTGAGCAGCAAAAGCGCCTGGGCTTACATGGAAAAATTGATTATGTGTTTGACAAGAACAACAAGATAAGCTTGTACAATGTGTATGTTGACCTGAAGAATCAGCAACTGCGCGACCAGGTAACTACCACTTACAACAATATTTATACAGCAAGCGGCGGCAACAATGCCGAATTGGTTTACAGCACCCGTGCCCGCTTAACCGAACAGCAGATATACAATACCACGTTGCATGGCGATCACAAATTTTTTGATGATAAATTTAAGGTGCAATGGTCTGGCGTGTATTCATCGGCACGTAACGAAGTGCCGGATAATACCAACATAAGCGTTAACGGGTTGCGCACAAACGGGCAGGATACCCGCTTGTCGTTAGTTAATACCAACCCGGTTGAACGCCGTTGGGAGCGTAACACTGATGAGGACAAGGCAGGTTATTTAGATTTAACATACTCAATTAAATCAGGTGCTAACAAAATTGATTTTATGGCCGGTGGTTTATACCGCGATAAAGAACGAGCCGGTTTCTTTAACAAGTACAACCTTTTTGCACCACTTAAGGCCGACGGAACAGCACCACGCTACGGTGTGGATTTTCAAAGCTACAGCGATTTAAACCTTACTGTGAGTAACCCGCAAGGTGGGGTAGCCAACTCGTTAACGTACGATGCATCTGAGAAAATAGGTGCCGGTTACGGTATGTTTAAATTTACTGCAGATAAGTTGGAGTTGATTGGTGGTGCCAGGGTTGAGCATACCAACCAGGGTTATAACCTGTTGTTTCCGCAGGGCGAATCAAGACCAACAGGCAGCCAGGTATATACCGATGTATTACCAAGCGCAACTTTAAAGTACCACCTAACTGATAAGGCACAATTACATGCATCATATTACAAAGCGGTTAACCGACCAGGCTTTTACGAGATAGTACCAAGCAAAATAGTTAACGAGGAATATGAAGAGCGTGGTAACCCCGATTTGAAACGCGCCTTAGCCGACAATTACGATTTGCGTTACGAGCTTTTCCCGGGTGCATCAGAGCAACTATTGGTAGGCGGTTTTTATAAACGAATCAAAAACCCTATCGAATACACCTTCCAGCCGGATGCAGTGCGTGGCCAGGATATTTATTATACACCGGGCAATTTTGGTACGGCGCATAACTATGGTGCCGAGATAGATTATATCAAGTTCTTTAGTAAAATAGGCGTGAAGGCAAATTATACCTATACACACTCGCGCATTACAACGCCTAAAACTGCCAGACGAATCAATGCAACCACCGGCGATCAGGAAGCTTATTTAGTTAACCAAAGCCGCCCATTGTATGGCCAGTCGGCTCACATCGGTAATATTTCCTTGCTTTATAAGGATACCAAGCATGGCTGGGATGCACAGGTTGCTGGTGCATACACTGGCGAACGTATCAATACTGTATCACAATTCCTTAATAACGATCTGTGGCAAAAAGGTTTTGTGCAGATGGACGCATCTGCCGAGAAAAGATTTAAAAACGGCATAAGTGTATTTGTAAAGGCTAACAACATCCTTAACACGCCATCGAAGTTATACATAAAAGGCACCAACAGCGCTAACGATGACATTAAAGAGCAATTGGTATCAAACGGACAAACCCTTATCCGCAGCGATTATTATGGCCAAAGCTATCTGATAGGCCTGCGATATAAATTTAACTAAGACATACAAACAACATTACAACATAACAAAATGAAGTTTAAGCAAACTATAGCAGCAATAATACTATCGGCAACAGTTTTTGCCGGCTGCGAAAAAGCAAACATTGATGTTGATACAACACCCACAAGCGGATCTGCCATTGGCGAGGTTTCCGGTGTGTGGACCAAGGGCAGCGTGCATGAAATAAAGGGCGACATTATTATTCCTGAAGGTAAATCACTTACCATCGAAGAAGGTGTTACAGTATTAATGGATGTCACTGCCAAACCCGAGATTGTGGTTAAAGGCAACCTGTATTCGTTAGGTACTATTGACAACCCCGTTAAGTTTACTGTGAGTGATGCCTACCGCACTGCCGAAAATAAATTTGGTAAGCTTTGGGGCGGCATATTAGCCGCACCAACCTGCGCCGAACTTGTACTTGATTATACAGTACTTGAATACGGAGGTGCAACCACATCGGATGCATCTACATCGGTAAAAATGGGCTTGTATAAGGCTACCGCTGGCGAAAACCTGCCGGCACTTTGGTTTTCAAACGTAAATGGTAAACTGATAGTTCAGCACAGTACCATCCGTAACTTCCAGGAGGATTGTACTTATATTGAAGGTGGCAAGATTATTTTTGCCAACAACCTATTTTACACAACCGGCGTTAGCGGCGGCGAGGCCATGAACTTTAAATCGGGTTGTTTGGCTGATGTTGCCTACAATCTTATTTACGCTACCAACACCAACGCGCTTAAGCTATCAAATGCGGGCGACCGTACGCCGCAGGCTTACATCATTTCGTACAACAATACAATGATCAATACGGGCTGGAGAAGGCCAACTGCAAAAGGCGGTTCTGTTTGGTTGGAAGCTACCGTGCGTGCCGATACTTACAATAACTTATTTACAAACACGCGCTTTGGCATAAAGCACGACCCTAAGAAATTGGAAGATAACCGTTCAAAAAATGATTACAACTGGTACTACGGTTTTGACCAGGCAACGGTTGATCAGTTTCAGGTTGGTAAAAATGATGTTGTAGAAGGTGGCGGTCATGATGTAAGGGGCACAAAAGCAGGAGAAAACGACCCTAAATTTGTTAACTTCCCGCTTAACAACCCTGTTGCCAGCGCTGATTTTAATATCGCATGGGATTTTCACTTGCAAGGTAATTCGCCTGCATTAGGCAAAGGTACAACAAGCTTTACCCGCCACCATAAAGCCGGTATTACGCTTAGCAATGGTTTAACTTACGTATCGCCCGAGCCGGCTACATACGTTGGTGCATATGGTACAAAACTGTAATTGCATGAAAAAACGTAACCTTTTATATACGCTGCCAGTAGTTGCAATCGTTTTATTGAGCACGGCTTGCGGCCAGCAAGGGCCGTTACCTACTGATGTAAAACCCGCCGTAATTACCGAGCCTGTTGCACATGATAGTGATGACCCCGCCATTTGGGTAAACAAAACCGACCCTGCAAAAAGTTTAGTGATTGGAACTGACAAGGATGCCGACGGCGCGCTTTATGTTTTTGATTTGAACGGTAAAATTGTGCAGGACAAGGTGGTGCATAACCTAAAGCGCCCGAATAATGTTGACCTGGCGTATGGTTTAATGTTGAATGGCAAACCTACAGATATTGCCGTAGCCAGCGAACGGATGACGCATAAGCTGCGCATATTTTCGGTGCCCGACATGAAACCTGTGGACAATGGCGGCATTGAGATTTTTGTTGGCGAAACAGGCCCTGAGTACCGCGACCTCATGGGCATTTCGATATACACAGCAAAAGATGGCAAAATGTATGCAATTGCAGGTCGCAAAAACGGCCCTAAAACAGGCGGCTACCTGTGGCAGTATCTGCTTGAGGATGACGGCACCGGCCATGTAAAAGCTACGCTGGTGCGTAAATTTGGCGAGTATAGCGGCAAAAAGGAAATTGAATCTATTGCTGTAGACAACGAATTAGGCTACATCTATTACTCGGACGAGCAGTTTGGCGTGCGCCAGTATTACGCCGATCCGTCAAAAGGAAATAAGCAATTAGCCTTATTTGGTACGACAGGCTTTAAGGTTGACCACGAAGGAATTTCCATTTACAAACTGACAGATAGTACAGGATATATTTTGGTGTCTGACCAAGGTGCAAACCGCTTCCAGTTGTTTAGCCGGGAGGGTACAAAGGCAAATCCATTTGAACATAAACTGCTTGAAATTGTGCCCGTTGCGGCCCGCGAGAGCGATGGATCGGACGTGGTTAACGTACCATTGAATGATACGTTCAAGCACGGCCTTTTTGTGGTAATGAGTACCGATCGCACTTTCCATTATTATAGATGGGAAGACATAGCGGGGAAAGCACTTAAGCTTAAAGATTAGCGCAAAATTATTTGATATGAAAGCCTTGGTATGACTGCCAAGGCTTTTTATTTTCTTATTTAGAAGGATTTTAAATAAGACTTGTATTTATTTAGATTAATTCTAAATTTGCGCAAAATTCGTTGTATGAGCAGATACTTACTTATTACCTTTTTATTCCTTTCCCATTTATCATTCGGTCAGTCGCCTGCCGGGGGCATCAAAGGCTCAATCAAAGGCGATGGTAACGAACCTTTGGCTAATGCCACTTTGTTATTAGAGCCTGCAGGCAAAAGTATTGTTGTTGATGGCGCCGGAAACTTTGCCATGTCGCAAATTGAGCCTGGGCAATATATCATCAATGCTACCTATGTTGGCTACAAAAAAGTAAGTAAGAAAATCACTGTTGAGGCTGGGCGCAAAACAAATGTAAACCTTATATTATCAATCAATGATAATTCGTTGCAGATGGTAGAAATCACCGGTCGCAAAGCCAAAACCTACAAAACCAAATCAACCTTTATAGGTAATAAAACTGAAACAGATATCAAGGACTTGCCACAGTCGGTATCTTATGCCAGTAAAGAACTAATGGCCGATCAGGGTGCCGTGCGCTTAGGCGACGTGGTAAAAAACTTCAGCGGGGTATCGCAGTTCTCTTTTTATGATGACCTCACTATACGCGGTTTCAGGGTGAATGGCCAGAGCAATACCCAGTTGGTAAACGGATTACGCAGCAGCACAGGTTTCTGGAAACAGCCGCTTACCAATTACCTGGAGCGGGTGGAGGTCTTAAAAGGCCCGTCATCGGCTCTTTACGGCAATGCAAGCCCGGGTGGTGTAGTTAACAGGGTAACTAAAAAACCTTTGAATGAAAATCGCAAGTCGATAAGTGTTTCGCTGGGCAGCTTCAATACTTTCAGGGGCCTTGCAGATTTCACGGGCCCCGCCAATAAAGACAGCACATTGCTTTACAGGTTAAACCTTGGTTACGAAGACGCTAACTCTTTCCGCGATTTGCAGTTTGATAAAAACGTGATTGTTGCACCTTCATTAACCTTTATTGCATCGCCTAAAACGCATATCAACTTTGATATGGTTTATAATAGCTCAAAAAGCCGGTTGGATAGGGGGCAGTCTGTTATTGGTAACAATCTTTATTCAACCCCGCAATCGCTATCACTAAGTACGGGCAACGATTACCTGAACGAGCAGACCTACATTGTTACCCTGTCTTTAAATCATAATTTTAACGATCATTTCAGTTTCAACGCTGCGTACTCAAAAACCGGCTACCAGGAAAGTTTGTATGAGCATCGCGGGGCAAATGTGTACGCTAAAGATAAATTAGGTAACGATATACCAAACCTGGTTGCTATGCAAATATTTGCACGTACTCGTAAACGCTATATTGACAATTTTAGCGGATACTTTAATTACAAAGGCAACACCGGGCCCATCGAACATAAAATAGTTGCCGGTTACGATTACGGCAGCGAAAAAACACCTGTTGGTGCATCGCAGCTAACGGCATCGGGCTACCGCAACGCAACCAATACGGGTACAATTGCAAATTACGTTGCCAAAGACAGCCTTAAATACCTGCGCGATTCAAAAGGCAACCCGGTACCCAACGTGCCGTCGTTTGATTTAAACAATTCCATCAACTCGCAGCGCATGCAGGATGATAGCAAAGCCTTCTTTGCGCCTACTAACCTGTCGCCGGCTTATTACTACTTAAATGCCGGTTATATACAGGATCAGCTTAAGCTGGGTAAATTGCAGGCACTAATTGGCGTACGTTATGAATACTATACAGATTTTGCCAATTACGCTACATCTACCCAGGTAAAAACACATTCAAGCGCGTGGCTGCCCAGGTTTGGCCTGGTTTATTCGGCCACAAACAATATCAATGTCTACGGTACTTATGTAATGGGTTACAACCCGCAAACGGCCGCTACATTGTCAAACCCAAATGCAGGTGGCCCTTTTGATCCCGTTAAAAGCAATATGGTTGAGGCAGGCGCCAAAAGCAGCTGGTTTAACGACAGGCTTTTAATTACTACATCGGTTTACCAAATAGAGCAAAGTAATACGCTCTATAACGCCAACGTTGCCGGCCAGCCCGATTTGTTAAGGCCTGTAGGTAAAGAACGTTCACGAGGTGTCGAGTTTGATATTACCGGTCGCCTATCTGCAAATTGGAGCATATTGGCCTCTTATGCATACAATGATGCTAAAATTACCGAGAGCACAATACCTGCCGAAATTGGCGCGCAAAAACCAAATGCACCGCGCAACATGGCCAACATATGGACAAGGTATAACCTGGCTCAAGGGCCTTTGTCAGGTTTGGGTATTGGTTTAGGCGCCAACTATGTAGACAGGCGCACGCTGTCTATTAATCTTGCACAAAGTATCCCGAACTATACATTGCTTGATGCCGCCATGTTTTACACAGTGGGCCGCATGCAGTTGCAGTTTAACGCTAACAACCTCACAGGCAAAAAATACTGGGTAGGTGGCTACGACTATATCCGTTTGTTTCCGGGTACGCCGCGCAACTATTTGCTAACCATGAATTATTCGTTTTAATGATGATCTGGAAAAATGTCAAAAAAGTTGCCGCCTGGCTGCACCTATGGGTTGGCCTTGTAACAGGTATTATTGTAGTAATTGTATCAATAACAGGCTGCATACAGGTATTTGACGAAGAACTTTTTGACCTTGTTCATAAAGATTTGGTTGAAGTAAAAAGAACCGGCCCTGCAAGGCCGGTTTCTGAATTATTAAGAATTGCGCAAAATGCCGTAGGAGAGAGTCAGCCTATAAATTCATTTAAAATTGGGGGAAAGGAAGACAGTTATGTGTTTTCGAACTTCAAAGTAAACGACAAGAAACATCTCACCTTAAGTTACTTTAGCCAGTTTAAGTACAAAAACGATGTTTACATAAACCAGTACACCGGGCAGGTGTTGGGCGTTATTGACAGCCGTTATGAATTTTTCAACGTGGTTGAGCAATTGCACAGGCAGTTGTTATTAATAAAGCCTGTAGGTAGCGTAGTAGTTGGCGGCTGTATCCTACTGTTTTTGCTGATGATGATTACCGGGTTTTTGCTTTGGCTTCCAAAAAACTATCGCCAGTTTAAGCAGAACATTACTGTAAAGTGGAGCGCCAGGTATAAACGCGTAAACTATGATTTACACAACAGCCTGGGTTTTTATGTATTGCCGATAGCCATTATTATAGCTATAACCGGTTTAACATGGTCATTTAAATGGTGGGAAAAAGGATTGTACCAGGCCTTTGGTTCGTCTAAAAAGGTTGAACTTACACGCAAGGCGCCGATTATAAGTACGGCTGACACTACCGGTAATAATATCGACCGGATATTTGATAGCATGCAGGCCAATGTTTTTAATAATTACCGGGTGATTGGTTTTAACCTGCCTGATAAAAAAGAGAACGTAATAATGACCTATGTGTACTTAAAAAACCGCACGGATGGCTGGCGCAACATGAGTTATTATTATTACGACGCCCGCACCGGTAAACTGTTCGATAAAATGGAACACGCTAAAAAGCCGCTTGGATTAAAATGGCGCAACTCCAATAAGGACATCCACACAGGTCGCATATACGGTTTGCCCACACAGTTACTTGCATTTTTTGCAAGTTTTATATGCGCAAGTTTGCCAATCACAGGCTTTTTAATTTGGTGGGGAAAGCGAAACAAAAAGCCCACAAAGCGACGTAGACGAGCATCTGTTATGTCGGAACATGCTTTAAATTAGTAATTTATGCCCACGCGCAAGTAAATGTTATTACTATTTCAACTATAATCTGCTTAAACAAAAAAAAGCCCCAAACAGGAGCTTCTTAATAGGTAGATGATGTATATATGTTGATCAGGCAATCATGCCTGGAATGTGCGTAAGAGCAAAATGAATGGCTTTCAAGTCTAAAACCTTCCTGGTAACAATGTTTATTACAGGGCAAACCTTTACTGATGCTTTTGGATTTTTGTATGCTACTTTCATACTATCACCTTTACTAAAGTCGTGCCAAAAAACAATTGACTTTAAATAACAATTAGTTTTCTTAAAAAGAAATAAATTAAAACTTGTGGTATGTGCAATTAGTTGTCTATGTAAACAAATGCACATATATCATGAATGAAGAACATAAACTAACACGCCGGCAAATTATTGGCGGCTTGGGTGCAACGATAGCAGCAGCGGCAGTATCTCCGGCACTGGCGGGTAACACCAATTCACTCCGACCGGCACCTCTTGCGTCGGCTGATCTTACTAACCCTACTACCAAATATCCGCAGCCGCCGTTTAAAGATCAAAAACAGGCGTGGCCCGGCTTGGTGAGCCAGATGAACCCGCGGCCTGATCATGGAGAGAAAAGTTATAAAGGATCAGGCAGGTTAGCTGGTCGTAAAGCTTTAATTACAGGCGGCGACTCGGGCATTGGCAGGGCAGCTGCTATTGCTTACGCCCGGGAAGGTGCCGACGTAGCCATAAACTATTACCCAACAGAAGAGCCGGACGCACGCGAAGTAGTGGCTTTGATAAAGGCTGAAGGCCGTAAGGCTGTTGCTATTCCCGGTGATTTGCGCGACGAAGCCTTTTGCAAGCGCATGGTTGATGAAGCTGTAAAGCAATTGGGTGGTTTGGATATATTGGTGAATAATGCTGCCAGGCAGCAAACCAAGCCATCAGTTATGGACATTACAAGCGAAGATTTTGACGCTACCATAAAAACAAATATTTACGCACCGTTTTGGACTATCAAGGCGGCGCTTCCGCATATGCCGGCTGGTTCTTCAATCATCGGCACAACATCAGTACAAGCTTATGACCCATCTCCGGATTTGTTCGATTACGCAATAACTAAAGCAGCAACGGCAAACTATGTAAAATCATTAGCCAAACAACTTGGCCCTAAAGGTATCAGGGTAAATGCCGTAGCTCCCGGACCTGTTTGGACACCCCTGCAGGTAAGCGGTGGTTCCACGCCCGAAAAATTGAAGGAGTTTGGCGGACAAACGCCGCTTGGCAGGCCGGGGCAACCGGTGGAACTGGCATCTATCTATGTACAGCTTGCTGCCAATGATGCAAGTTTTTCTACTGGGCAGGTTTACGGCGCTGGTGGTGGTGCAGGGCAACCGTGATCAATATAAATGTTAAAGTAAATGGCTGCACCATTAACGTGCGGCCATTTGTTATTTATGCACTCCTTGTTTATCGCAGGCTAAAATTTTAATACCTTCGGAGTTGTATATTTAAGCTTATGAAAATTGCAACCTACAACGTTAATGGCGTAAATGGCCGACTGCCGGTATTGTTACGCTGGCTTGCCGAAACCACTCCGGATATTGTTTGCCTACAGGAGCTAAAAGCGCCCCAGGAAAAGTTTCCTGAGCAGGCTATCATCGACGCGGGTTACAATGCTATATGGCACGGGCAAAAAAGCTGGAATGGTGTTGCAATATTAGCCCGAAATAAGAAAATAACCGAGCTTGATCGCATTTTACCCGGCGACGATGAGGATCTGCAAAGCCGCATGATAGCTGCTGAGATAGATGGTATTACAGTTGTTTGCCTTTACCTGCCAAACGGCAACCCTGCTCCGGGTCCAAAATTCGATTATAAATTGAGTTGGTTTAAGCGCTTTAATAAATATGCAGCGAAATTGCTGGCATCTGGCAAGCCTGTTGTGTTGGCCGGAGATTACAATGTAATACCCACCGAATTAGATGTATACCGCCCCGAGCGCTGGGTTGATGATGCGCTTTTTCGGCCCGAAACACGCGTTGCTTTTGAAGAGCTTGTAAGCCAGGGTTGGACAGATGCACTTCGCAAACTATACCCGGGTCAAACTATTTATACATTCTGGGATTATTTTCGCAATGCGTACAGCCGCGATGCCGGCCTACGGATTGACCACTTTTTGCTGAGCCCTGCTTTAGATGCACGCCTCGTTGCAGCTGGCGTAAACCGGGAAGTACGCGGATGGGAAAAAACCAGCGACCACGGACCTGTTTGGATAGAAATAAGTGAATAATTTTGCTGGATTGTTAAAAAGAATCCTCTTTATCGGCACAACCATACTTTTTGCCGATACTTGTAATACTTTGTTGTTTCAAATCGCGTTTTTTACGCGTAACAACTGTAAAGCCCATACCCTAATAGATGAAAAAAATTTCTACTCTCGTTAATTTACTATTGCTTATTGTAGTTGCGGGCATATCTGCCTGCACAAAAGGTACAAACACGGCCACAACCATACCCACGCTGGTAACAGTTGATGTAGTGACCGATAATAAAGGCACAACGGCTTACACCGGCGGCTTTGTTACCTCTGGCGTATCCAACTACTCGGCGTATGGCGTTTGCTACAGCACTACCAACCAGGAACCAACAATTGCGGATACCAAGGCTACTGAGAATGTAGTTTCTTACATATTCAGCAATACCTTAACCGGTCTAAGCCCCAATACTGTTTATTATTTGCGTGCTTATGCCACCAATAGTGCCGGTACAGGTTATGGCAATACAATTAAATTCACCACCGGCGGGGATGTATCAGGCGTTTTTGCACAGGTAAGTACTTTTGCCGGAAACGGAGCTGCCGGCTTTGCAAATGGTACAGGTACTGCAGCATCATTCAACGCACCAACCGGTGTAGCTACAGATGCTTCTGGCAATATTTACGTAGCGGATGCCTCAAACTCGAGTATTCGTAAAATTACCCCTGCAGGTGTTGTAACTACCCTGGCAGGAACCGGCGTTTTGGGCTATCAGGATGGTCCGGGTGCAACTGCACAATTCTATTCACCATCAGGCCTTGCTGTTGATGCAGCCGGCAATGTTTATGTAGCTGATAGGGGCAACCATCTGATACGTAAGATAACTGCAACGGGCGTTGTAAGTACGCTTGCAGGTAGCGGCAGCGTTAATTACAATGATGGCACCGGTGCCGGAGCAAGTTTTAATACACCTACTGCTGTAGCTTTAGATGCTTCCGGAGCTAACCTTTATGTGGCCGATTTGGGTAACAATCTTATCCGCAAGGTAACCACTGCTACCGGAGCTGTTAGCACTATTGCCGGGAGCCGCACGCAAGGTTTTAAAAATGGTATTAGCACCGAAGCCAACTTTAATAAACCAAGCGGCATTGCGCTTGATGCCGCCGGTAATATCTACGTGGCCGAAGCCGGATCAAACGTGATACGTAAAATAACTTCAGACTTTTTGGTAAACGTTTACGTAGGTGGCCCTGGTGCTACAACAGTAGTGGCGGCCCCAACCTCATTATCTTTTGACGCTGCAGGCAACTTGTACATAACAGACAAAAATGGCCGCATCCTAAAAATAAATACGCAAAAACAACTTACGGTATTGGCGGGTACATCAGGCACTAATGGTTCAACAAATGGCAGTGGCAGCACAGCATTGTTCAACAACCCAAGCGGCATTGCTGCTGACGCACAAGGAAACGTTTACGTTGCTGATGCTGGCAATAATTTGATACGTAAAGTAAAGTAATCAGCCATACATCATGGCGCATTACTAAACAAAAGCAATATTTTTAGGTTAAACACAGCAGGACTTTATGAAAATAACAGTCCTGTTTTGTTTACTATTGTTTTTTGATTGACAAGTTATTTGATAAGCTTATGAACGGTTTCATGGTTTTGTTTGCAGATAGGATAAAGGCCTTTTGGGATAAAATGCCGGAAAAAGACATGCAGAAGCTTTTTGCAGATGTGTTAGTATATGCAAACACCCATCCCGAAACTTTTAAACGGGAAGTAGCCGAAGTACAGTTTAACAAACAATTGCAGCCATTCCCTATAGTGGTTGAGGCACTCGCAAAGGGTACAGACAGGTGGGGCGACTACTTTGTGGAACAAATGGACCATATTTTTGAAAGGGCAAAATCATCAACCAATCCGCAGTTCGTGGTTGACCATTTGATAGAGTATGCACAGATAGAGCGGGACACGCTTCCATTTGTAAAGAAAATAGTTGACCGCTTGTACAAAGAGCTATTCTCTGACAATATCGTAACTAAAAGCGCCGCGATATCCATATTGCCCCGGTATTTGAAAAACCCGCTCGTTGATAATCAAAAAGCAATGATACGCGAGCTGCAAAATAAGCTAATCAATCCCAAATGGCGCATTCGCTATACTGCCTACATAGCATTAAAAGCCGAAAAATTACTTCCAAAAGGCTTCAGGCTTTCTTTTTCGGACATGGTGTTACGTTTATACTATGGGCGTCCACTCACATTTTAGCACGCAATTTGCCAATTGACGTTTAAAGGCGCTTTTCGTTAATGTTTTTGTAACAACGCAACTGTTATGATGAAAAATCGTCATAAATAGCTGAACATTTGTTGTATACGCGCCGTATAAACATCAAAGCGCTCGTTTGCAGTATTACCACTGTTGCAAAATTTCAAGGGCGTTTGCAAATAAATCGCATGTCTGCAGTATTACAAGAGTATTTTGATAAGGACTTGTTCAGCCTGGAGCGCTTCTTTGAGGTAACAGCCGATTTGATGTGTATTGCCGGTTACGATGGTTATTTCCGTCGTATAAACCCGGCTGTATCAAAGTTACTTGGCTATTCTGAAGAAGAGCTGTTTGCCCGGCCCATAAGCGACTTTATTTACTGCGAAGACAAAATGCTTACTGCTGTGAACAGGCAGTTATTAGTTAATGATGTACCGCTTATTAACTATGAAAACAGGTACGTTAAAAAAAACGGGGAAATTGTTTGGCTATCCTGGACATCTATGCCTGTTAAGGAGGAGAAAGTAGTTTACGCTATTGCAAAAGATGTAACGCATAAAAAGAAGCAGGATCATGATCGTAATCTCCTGATCAAAGAACTTACGGTTATCAACAGGGAACTGAAGCAACTTACTTACGGGGCATCTCATGATATGCGATCGCCGGTAAATAATTTGCTTATGATATTTGGTATGCTAAACGTTAACAAAATAGAAGACAAGAATACTGTTGAGTTTATTAACGTACTGCGCCAGGCAACCGAAGATTTAAAAGATACCCTTAACAATTACCTCGATGATATGGCCTCTGCGCGTACAAGCCATAACAACCCCATGCAAGTAAGTTTTGCAGAAAGCCTGGAAACTGTAAAGCGATCTTTAAGTGCGCTAATTATAAACTCGGGTACGCAGATAAATGCCAATTTTAAATGTGCGCCCGGTGTTGCCTTCAATAAAGTATATATGGATAGTATTTTTTTAAATATGATATCCAACTCTATTAAATATGCCCGGCCCGGCCATCCGCCGGTAATAAATATCTCATCCGTTTGCCAGGATGGTGTTTGCCAGCTTACTTTTAGCGATAACGGGATAGGCTTTGATATGGACAAGGTGCACGACAAACTTTTCGGGCTACAGCAAACCTTTCATGATCATGATGATAGTAAAGGCATAGGCCTGTATCTTGTGCATAGCTACGTGACTAATCTGGGCGGGCAAATATCAGCGCATAGCGAAGTAAACAAGGGCACCACTTTCACCATCACTTTTAAAAAGGATTAGTTCGCGTCCTCAATCCTTTATTGCCAGCCGTAAAAGCTTTCTTGCATTTTGTCATTTTTATTATCGTTACATTAAGTTTTAATAAACAATTTCTGCAGGTTTATTACCTTAGCAACCTTTGGTTTTAAAACACTTTTTGCATGTACGATATTTGTTGCATTGGTCACGTTACGTTAGATAAGGTAGTAACATCCCGGGCAGAAAAACATATGGCCGGCGGCACGGCTTATTATTTTTCTAACGCGATACAGCATTTGCCGGTAAAATATAAACTGGTTACTGCACTTGCGGAAAGCGAGATGCAAAGCGTTACCAACTTGCAGGATAAAGGCATTGATGTAAAAGTGTTGCCGAGCCAGCATTCGGTATATTTCGAGAACATTTATGCCGAAGACCAAAATCATCGCACGCAACGTGTTTTGCAAAAGGCAGATGCTTTTACCGTAAATGATCTGCAAGATATCGAAGCCACAATATATCATATAGGTGCGCTTCTTGCCGATGACGTATCTACCGAACTTATTAAATATCTTTTTGGAAAAGGTAATGTTGCTGTTGATGCACAGGGTTACCTGCGTGAGGTAGTTAATCAAAAAGTGAATGCCATTGACTGGGCCGATAAACGTGAGGTGTTGCAGTACATAGATATTTTAAAAGTAAACGAGCACGAACTTGAGGTACTTACCGGTATCGCTGATATCAGGGAAGGGGCAAAAGTATTGGCCGATTGGGGTGTGAAAGAAGTTGTTGCCACTCTTGGTAGTGAAGGGTCGATTATTTATGCCGATGATGTATTTTACACTATACCTGCATATAAGCCGGAAGCAATTGTTGATGCAACTGGTTGCGGCGATACCTATATGGCGGGGTATTTATATAAACGGGTAAAAGGCGCGGGTATCCAGGAAGCCGGGGAATATGCTGCTGCAATGGCTGGCATTAAAATTGGCGCCTCGGGTCCGTTTGAGGGTAACGAAGCTGATGTGCTGACAATGCTTCACAATAAATAGAAATAGAAAGCCGCCTATATAATAAATGTAGGCGGCTTTACTACTATGGCAATTAGTTTGCCGGTGGTTTAGATACTATCCTTATCTCCTTGGGGTAGTAATTGTTAATACGGTTTGGTAACAGTTTTGCCCAGCCAAGCGCAAGCCCCTCAAAAGTCATCAGGCTCCAGCCTTTTCCGGCAATATTTATATCTATGTCATCCCGCCTTAAATATTGTATGGCCTGCTCATGGTTTAACGGCGTTGATAAAACAGCATCCTTATTAACAATTAGGCTTTGCGCCAGTTCATGATCGGGTATCAAATCTTTCCCTGCAAGTTTGCCAATCCGCACACCAGATTTCTTGATGTATAGATGCCGGTGTAGCATATTCAGGCTTTCCTTATGTTCACGGTTTATAGCCAACCAGTCATCATTCACTTTAAACAGGTAAAAGTCATCGGCATTGTTAATATATGTCTTTATAATATCTATCTCTTTGGCAGGTAGTTTTTGCTGACCATTGTTTTTGTAGTTTGATATTCCGCCGCTGCTTACCTTTTTGCGCAGGCAAGCCGCAAATAAACCTTCACCCTTAACTTTACCCGGATAGAACCTGTAACCCCACGCTTTTTGCTGGTCCGACTGGCTTTCAACAATGCCCCAGTCGTTATTTATAGGTATGCGTACGCTCTCAAGATCAAATTCGCTGCATAGCCAATCCAATATGTCTTCATTCTCCTGGTGCGAGTAAGAGCACGTACTATATATAAGGTGTCCGTTTTCTTTTAAGGCAGGGTACACATCGGCAAGGATCCGTTCCTGTCGTTGGTGGCAAAGGTTTACGTTGCCTTCGCTCCACTCATTCATCGCAGCCGGATCTTTACGGAACATACCCGAACCGGAGCATGGTGCATCAACCAAAACAATATCAAAAAAGCTGTTGATGCTCTTAAAATCTCGGGGATCGTTATTAGTTACAATAACATTTGAAGTTCCCCACCTATTAAGGTTATCTGTTAATATAGGTACACGCGTTTTAATGATCTCGTTTGCTACCAGCAAATCACTGCTTTGTAGCGCCGAATTAAGCAGGGTGCTTTTGCCGCCTGGTGCGGCACACAGATCGAGCACCTTAACTGGTTCGGCCATATCTGTGCGGATAGTTTTCATCACGTGATCAATAAACATAGATGACGCTTCCTGTACATAGTAAGCGCCCGCGTGGAAAAGCGGGTCAAATGTAAAGGAAGGCCGTGCAGTTAAATAGAATCCATTTGTGCACCATGGCACTTGTTGATCGGTTTTAGTAGCTGATATTTTAAAAGGATTAAGCCTTATTGATGTTATTTGCTCAGATGTATGGTGTGCATCAACAAAATTTTGACGGTCAAACCCGGGTTCGTTGGCCAATGAGTCTAAAAAATGAGGCGGAAAAGCAGTGTTATCCATATGTTTTTCAAATTTACACAAAATAAAACTGTGGATTTTCGAGGAGTCTCAATTTTAGCAAATGCGATTTTTTAGGCGTTTTACGCGTTTTTTGGATAGTTTTTGATATTTGAAGAGCAAGAATAGGTGCCGTAGTTAGACGCTTTGATAATATCAGCAACCTATTTTGAGCTATAGTACAGATAGTTACAGATTGTTTTAATTATTTTAAAATTCTTTTTGCCAAATGGACTTACAGCCGTACATTTGTATCCCGCTCAAGAACGTAGAGAGGTTGTTTTTTGAAGAGATAGCAGGTTAAGAAGACGTTAAAATAAAATGAAAATTTTACTTGACAGAAAGCTTTAAAATTTGCATCTTTGCAACCCGCAAATGAGGTAACTCGGAAGCGGAAAAACAAAGAAAACAAGCTTTAAAATTTAAAAAAATAAAGTTTGGAAATAATAGAAAAGGTTATTACCTTTGCAACCCGAAACGGGGGAGAGGAAATCGGAAACGACGGACTTTAAAACGTTAGGCCTGAGAGCAATTCTCAGGAGCGAAAAGATTGAAGATTTGAAGCCGCAACGGCTGAAGATATAAAAGCAGATTCGAGAGATGAAGCGAAGAAGTTCTTAAAGAGATTAGAAAATAAAATAAT